>NZ_UYZZ01000022.1 GCF_900626095.1 Clostridium rectalis | reverse complement strand
ACATTGCCTACTTCTTTAACCTCATTTAGTATTGATTCTTTTAATTCTTTTGTATAACTTCTACCTCTCACAAGTTACCTCCAATTACTTTTCTTCATTATATCTAATGCATAAGCAATTGTCCAAGTGTTTTTAGGGGCTTAAGAGATATGATCTATTCTAATTTTGGGTATTAAATTATTTATATAAGGTGTTTTAGTTAATAAAGTGTTAAATAAAACTGTTTATAGTTAAATGATAGTAAGAGGTTAATTATTTAATTTCATTACAGAAAGTGATGCGCATAATGCACTACTAAATAAAACAGTTAAGGCTGTTGTACTTCTAATTGAAAGGTCTATAGAATCACCGGCAGCTAGTGTTACTATAGTAAAGGCTGTAAAAATTGTATCATTGGTGCTTCCTGTTTTTAACCCTAAATCTGTATCCAAAATTGGGAATCCATTAACACGTGCTATAGTAGATATTGCCGGCCCGTTGGCCATGGGTCCTAAACTAACAAGATAATCTATTCTGTAATCACCTGGAATTTGTATCTCTAAGCTGTTTGTTCCAGGATTTACGTTATTGTTTACCATAGGATCTGTAAGTGGTATTTGTACTTCAGTGTTTGCTGGTAGTCCCAAAGTACCGCCAACTATATTATATATACCGCCATAAGCTTGTAGCCCTGCAGGGACATCTGAACCAGTAGGCCCAGTAACACCTTGGATACCAGTGGGACCGGTTATTCCACGAAGTCCAGTAGGTCCAGTAACACCTTGGATGCCAGTAGGACCAGTTACTCCACGAAGTCCAGTAGGCCCAGTAACACCTTGGATACCAGTGGGACCGGTTATTCCACGGGGTCCAGTCGGTCCAGTAATACCTCTAGGACAGGTACATCTACCACAACATGGCATACATATTTTGCATCTATTACTCAATTATATCCACCCTCTATTATTATAATTTAAATTATTTTGTTATTAAAATTAGCTAGTATTATTATATAATATGATTTATTTTAATTTTTGATATTAAATATTTATAAAAGGTGGTTATATCAATAAAATTATTTATAGTGAAGATTTAGTATGGGGTTTAATTATTTAATTTTATTACAGAAAGCCATAAGCATAACGTATCAATGAAAGAAAACAGTTAGTGCTTTTTCAATTCTAATTGATAGGTCTATAATATTAATGGACCGTAGGGCTTAAATGTCTATAAGTTAGGTTTTTATCTATATTTTATTAATTTATAATTATTCAAATCCAATACTTTTAAAGAATTTTTTATTATCAAGTAAAATTTTGTTGTTAGGTGAATAAGAGAGTGCAATTTCGTTGTGTTTATAGGAGAGATCTGTATTTCCTTGTTTATAATAGCAAAGACAAAGCTGAACATGAGGAAGCCAAGTCCAACAATCATTACTAATAAATCCCCAACCGTTGTTAGTTTTTTCTAAATTAGTAGCTAATTCATACCAAAATATTGCATTGTTAATATTGTTTTCAGCTAAAAAATAACTACCTAATCTACAGCAAAATTCAGCTCGTGGTTTATCATAATTAAAAGAATAATAGGAATACTTTTTAGCATTAAAAGAATCTTTTACATAGTTATAGTAGTCTGCTAGTTTTCCGCAGGCCGTTATTTTGTCTTCAAACCAACCATCATTTATCTTTAATAGTTTTTTATACTGAGCTATAGCCTCGTCATATAATTTATGATCATATAATTCATTACCATAGTAAAATATATCTCTTGGTGAGAAGGTATAGTTTTCTTCTATCATCTTCTTATATATATTTAAATTCCTATCGGAATCACGGGGTTTTACCTTATCATGAACTATGGATATATCACTATCAAATATATTACCATAAACTTGTAAGTAATTATGAACCCTTCCATACCATTTGAAGTTTTTTTGGCGTTTTACAAGTCTATTTCGCCTGTAGCTTAAAGCGGGTATACCATCTTTATTTAAATTCATACTATAAAACATAGTAACTGAATCGATAGACTTATCTAAATTATTTTTTAAATTTTTTAATTTTTTTTGATCTTCTTCTAAAATTATGTCATCAGCGTCTAAATAAAATATATATTCTTTAGTGGCCTTGCTAAATGAAAAGTTTCTTGCTGATGCGAAGTCTTGTATCCACTGAAAATCATAAATTTTACTTGTAAATTTTTTTGCTATTTCTTTGGTCTTGTCTTTAGAGCCTGTATCTACTATTATAATTTCATCAACAAAATCTTTTGCACAATTTAAACATCTTTCTAATGTGAGCTCTTCATCTTTTACAATCATACATAAACTTATAGAAATCATTAAATCACCTCATAATAAATTTATTAGTTAAATAGTTTTTTTATTATAATTAATAAATTTAGTTTTATAATATAAATTTTAAACTTATTATATGCTATGCAAATTTATGAAAATATGAATATGTATTGATAGATTTATTTTTAAATATATGACATTAATTAAATTCAACTCATATAATAATATTGACCTAAAGAGCATTTAGTTAGAGTCAAATTTATAAAAAGGATGTTGAGATATATGCTATGCCATAAAGATCAAAAAAAATTGCAGAGAAAATTAGAAGATTTATATTGTAATAACTGTGACATTTGTTTATGTGATTCTTCATGTTTTGCTATTAATAAATGCGATTGCTGTGTAGATCCTATGGAAAACTTATTAAACCAGTTGATAACTTTATTGGCACCAACCGATACTATACAGATAACACTAAACACAGGAGCAGTTCAATCTTTTTTAGTAAGTCAAGTAGTAGCTATAACTGATAGTATAATAAATATAG
>NZ_UYZZ01000010.1 GCF_900626095.1 Clostridium rectalis | reverse complement strand
GGAATCTTTCAGTTTCATCAATTTCTGCTGCTATTGGCTTTACTTCATTTTCAGCAAATTCTTTTACCATTTGTTTTACAAATTCTTGTTCTCTAGTTAATGCAAAATTCATTTACTCTTACCTCCTCATTCTTGTTAAATAATTAACCTATTTAGACATGCTTTGGGGGCATTACTAAAGCCTGTCCTGATATAACTATAGTTCCATCTTGGTTAATACACGTAGTTTTTAATTTAACCCTGTTTCTTTCCTTTAAAATTTCTATTACCTCAACTTCAGCTTTTATTGTATCACCAATTCTAACTGGAGCTATAAACTTTAAACTTTGCTCTAAATATATGGTTCCTGTACCCGGAAGTTGCATGCCTAATACTGCGGATATTAACCCAGACACCAAAACCCCATGAGCAATCCTTCCCTTAAACATAGTTTTCTCTGATTGTACTTGGTTTATATGTGCAGGATTTAAGTCTCCTGTTATGCCTGCAAAAAGGTATACATCTGTTTCACTAATAGTTTTTTCTATATATGCTTTATCACCTATTTTTATTTCTTCTATAGTTTTTCCCATCCATTCTGCCTCCTCTATACAATTCCAAAACTAGCTGCTATAATACAAACTATTGTTGCTAAAACTGGTATACCAACTGTACACATACCAATATCTAAATATGATTCCTTATGTGTTAAGCCTGTGATACCTAATAATGTTATTACTGCTCCATTATGTGGAAGAGTATCAAAACCTCCACAAGCAATTGCTGCTATTCTATGAAAAGCTTCTGGGCTAATTCCTAAAAGCATAGCTTTTTGCATATAAATTTCTCCTAATGCTCCAAGGGCTATACTCATTCCCCCTGAGGCTGAACCAGTTATACCTGCTAATATACTTGTTGACGCAGCCAATGAAATAAGAGGTGTTCCAGGTATTGCAAGTATGGCTCCTTTAATTAAAGCAAATGCTCCTAATGATTTTATTACATTACCATATCCAACTTCTGATGATGTATTAACAATTGCTAAAAGTGAACCAATAGCTCCTTGATTTACAGTATTTATAATACTTTTAAAGTTCTTTCTTAATAAAATAACCGCAATTATTATTGATATTGCTAATGATACAATTAAGCTCCATACTCCCTTGACCTTTTCTATAGATGTGCCATAATCTTTTAGATATTCTGCATTCATATTTCCAAAAAATCTTCCTAATATATAATTCAATACTAATACTACCAGAATTGGTGTTATAGCTATTCCCACATTAGGTAATTTGGCTACATCAAACATTTCTATTTCTTCTTTATGTTCACCATATCCTTCCCCTGCCCTCATAGCCTTTTTAGCTCTACTATTAAGCCACATCATTCCTACACCAAACATAACAATTGAAGCAATAATACCTAATATTGGAGCTGCCCAAGCTGTTGTTCCAAAATAAGTCATAGGAATAGCATTTTGTATCTGAGGACTACCTGGTAACGCTGTCATAGTAAAGGTAAATGCACCTAACGCTATAGTTCCAGGAATAAGTCTCTTTGGTATATCTGCTTCTCTAAACAATTCGGCTGCTATTGGAAACACTGCAAATGCAACAACAAATAGTGAAACTCCTCCATATGTTAAAATTGCACAAGATAATACCACTGCCAATATAGCCTTATCCTTTCCAAGCTTTTTTGCTATAAAATTTGCTATGGATTTTGCTGCTCCAGAGTCATCCATTATTTTTCCAAATATTGCACCTAATAAGAACAATGGGAAATATGTTTTTGCATACCCAGCAAAGTCTCTCATAAATACTTCCGTATAACTTGTAAGTAACGGAAGATCTCCTGATAAAAATACTGCAAGCATTGCCAATAAAGGGGCTAATATTAAAACAGTAATTCCTCTATAAGCTAAATACATCAATAATACAAGGGAAATTATAATACCTAAAACACCTAACATTGCTTGGCTCCTTTCCAAATTTATATTTAATCTATTTTTATACCCATTACTTCATCTTTAAATATTCTTTCATCCATTAGTTTTAAATTCTCTGATACTAGTGGCTTAAATTCCATTTGAGCTAATATATCTTTATCCAAATCTACACCAGGAGCTATTTCTGTTAAAATTAAACCACTTTCTTCTAACTGAAAAACCGCTCTCTCTGTAATATATAAAACTTGTTGTCCTATTTCTTTAGCATATTCACCACTAAAGGTAATCTGTTCTACATTATTCAGGAATTTTTTTGCTCTACCTTCTTTAGAAATTGAAAGTTTTCCCTCTTCAACACATACCCTTAGTCCTCCTGCTGTAAAAGTTCCACAATATACAACTTTCTTAGCATTTTGAGTTATATTTATAAAACCTCCACATCCAGCTATTTTAGGTCCAAATTTACTAACATTTATATTTCCTGTCTTGTCACACTGAGCTAATCCTAAAAATGCTATATCAAGTCCTCCTCCATCATAAAAATCAAATTGATATGGCTGGTCTAAAATACACTCAGGATTTACAGATGCTCCAAAACTTAATCCGCTAGCAGGTACACCACCTATTGCCCCAGCCTCAACTGTTAAAGTCATCATATCCCCAATGCCTTCTTCATTGGCAACAGCAGCTACTCCTTCTGGCATTCCAATTCCTAAATTAACTATAGAATTAGGAATAAGTTCCATTGCCGCTCTTCTTGATATAACCTTTCTTTCATCTAATTTCATATCACCCATACAATTTAGTGGAGATTTTACCATTCCACAATAAGATGGATTAAATTGTTCTGAAAAAGTTTGCATATGATTTTCTGATTTAGCTGTAATAATTGCATCTACATATATTCCTGGAATTTTTACCAATTTTGGGTCTAAAGTTCCATTTTTAACTACACATTCTACTTGAGCAATAACAATCCCACCTGAATTTTTAGCAGCTTGAGCTATAGAAATTGCCTCCAATGTAGCTGCCTCTTTTTCAAAAGATAAATTACCTTTTTCATCTGCATAGGTAGCTCTAATTATGCTTACATCTATAGGAAATGCTTTATATAATAGCCTCTCTTCCCCCTCAATAGTAACTATTTTTACAATATCTTCCTTTGTTATAGGATTTAACTTTCCTCCCTCTACCCTTGGATCAACAAAAGTTTTTAACCCTACATGAGTAATAGTTCCTACCTTCTTAGCTGCAATATCCCTAAAAAGGTGTGATATAACCCCCTGTGGAAGATTATAGGCCTGAACTTTATTCTCTAAGGCCAGTTTTTGTAACTTAGGTGCAAGACCCCAATGTCCACCTATTATTTTAGATACTAAACCCTCATGTCCTAAATGATTTAGTCCCTTTTCTTTTGAATCACCCTGTCCTGCTGCATATACAATTGTTAAATTTTTAGGTAATCCATCAGATAAGTAACTTTTTTCTATCTGTGAAGTTATTTCTTCTGGATGTCCTGTACCAACAAAACCTCCTATAGCAACAACACTACCATTTTTAATCATCTTCACTGCCTCTTCAACAGTTTTTACTTTATTCATTACTAAATTCCTCCTCCCCCAACATTGAACTTCTTACCATATTTTATATAGCAACTTTCATGCCAAGTCTAAAAATAAAATTTTGTCAAATAAATGAAACCATTGAATTTACTAGCTTTCAATCTCTTATTTGACGAAATTTAAGATGTATTCTAAAAATAAAGAATATTAATATATGTCAATATCTCCGTACATTTCATTAATATAAGAGAAAAAATGTACGAAATTTCGTACATTTTGTAATTTTTCTTTAAAAAATGTCCGTAATTCAGTACATTATAAAGAAAAATTTTTTAGAATATTTTGTGTTTATTAATTTTTTCATACAAAGTGGTTCTACTTATGCCTAATAATTTAGCAGCTTTTAATTTATTACCATTGCAAACCTCTATGGCATTTATTATTGAACTTCTTTCTGCTTCCCTTAAAATTTCCTCAAGTTTTTTTACCTTTACATTAACTCTGACCCCTGTTATCTCTGCCGGTAAATGTTTAGGCAATAAAATATTTTCATCCTCCACTATATTAATAGCCCTTTCTATAATATTTTCTAACTGTCTAATATTACCTTTCCATTTATAGTTCTTGAAATATTCCATAACCTGCTTTGAAATTTTACATTGTTGTTTGTTAAGTCTTTTACATATCTTTAAACACAAAAAATTACTAAGAAGTACAATATCCTCTTTTCTATCTCTTAAAGGAGGAATTTTTATAGTAACTACATTTAATCTATAATATAAATCCGCTCTAAATTTTCCCTCTTGAACCATATGTTCTAATTTTTGATTTGTAGCTGCAATAATCCTTATATCTATATTCCTAGGTGATATAGATCCTATTCTCTCTACTTCCTTTTCTTGTAATACCCTTAGAAGTTTTACTTGCATATGCAATGGCATATCCCCAATTTCATCTAAAAATATTGTTCCACCATCTGCTAATTCAAATTTTCCCATCTTACCTTCTTTTTTTGCCCCTGTAAAAGATCCCTTTTCATAGCCAAATAACTCTGATTCTAATAAATCTGAGGGAATAGCAGCACAATTTACTTTTACAAAGGGCCCATATTTTCTATTACTACTTTTATGTATAGAATGGGCAAAAAGCTCCTTTCCCGTTCCACTTTCCCCTATTAAAAGCACGTTAGAAGGTGTAGCAGCAGCTTTTTGAGCTAATCTTTTTGTTTCCATTATTTCATCACTATTACCAATAATATCTGAAAAACAATAATTTGCACTATTTAATTTTTGTATCTCCCCTTTATAGTCCTCAAGTTCTTTTCGTATCTTATTAAATTTTTTATAAACAGAATCTAGCTCACTTATATTTCTAAAAAGTACTTTTCCCACTGCACCCTTTATTTCACCATTAATAACTATAGGTTTCCTATTAGCTATCATATATTTCCCTCTAATACTTTGTAGCTCCGCATCATCTTCTTTCCCCGTTTTTATAATAGAATCTAATCTTGTATTTTCAATTACTTCTCTAACATGTTTCCCTAACACTTGTTTATGGTCTATTCCTAAAAAATCAGCATAGGCCTTACTTATAAATGTTATATATCCTTTTTCATCTACTACTACCAACCCATCATATGCCATATCTAAAACATTTTTTAATACATTGTTATAATTTTTTTCCTTCTGTAATTCTTCCTGTAACTTTTTATTTTTACCTATATCTTTTATAAAAATAATTTCTATCCTACATATATTTCTCTCCTTTTTTATAAAACTAACTTTGATTTTCTTTTCTCCTATTTTTAAAACTTTATGACCCTTTTCTTTAATATCATTTAACATTTTGAGTTGATCATACTTTGTAATAGAAGCCCCTAACTTTTCCCCTATAATTTCTTCCTTTTTAATACCTAAAATTTTTTCCGCTACATTATTAAAGATTACAATTTCGTCATCATTATCTACCATAATTATTCCATCACTTACACCTTCTAATGCAAAACTTAAACTTTTTAATGTACAACTTCCTTCCTTAATGTTCATATGTTTTTACCTCCCTATCCTTACTTAATAATATTTTTATATTTAATACGATATTAATATATATTTATAAAGCAAGTTAATAGTAGTAGCGTTTTACATAATAAAAAGTCAATACTATACCCTGAATAGATATAATATTGACTTATACTTTTTAATAGTGCTTATTAAACTCTCCATGTTTATAATTATATGTAAACTATATATAATGAAAATCCTTCTGTTTAAAAACCGAATCTCTTATAACTAAATCTGGCTCTAAAACAATTTGTTTTTTATAATTTTCCTCTTTATTAATTATACTCATTAATAATTCTACTGCTTTGTACCCCATATCATAAGTTGGTTGCGCTATGGTGGTTAATTTTGGGAAAGTTACATTTGTAAGAAATATATTGTCATATCCCGTTATAGAAATTTGCTGTGGCACTTTTATATTTCTATTATTAAGAACTTCCAGAGCCCCTATAGCCATAAGATCATTTTCACAAGCTACAGCTGTAAATGTTTCATTACTATCTAAAAGTTCTCTTATACATGCCCTTCCAGAATTTATTTTATAATCACCATATTTTATAATTTTTTCATTTATAGGAATACCAAACTTATTTAAAGCCTTTTTATAACCTTGAAGCCTACTATAACTAGTTTCTATTTGTTTTTCTCCACTTATATATGCAATTTCGGCATGTCCATTTTGTACCAAATATTCAACTATCTTATGCATTCCTATTTCCCCATTAGTACATACAAAAGGTACATTTTTCATATCTACGCTTCTATCTAAGGAAACAAATGGGATATTATGCTGGTAAAATAATTTTACATTCTTATTTTTATTATTAAGAATACTTGTATATAAAATCCCTTCCACACATTTTTCCTTAAGTATTTGTATATAAGTTCTTTCTCTCTTCTCATTATCATCTGTATTACACAATATTATATTATATCCATATTTATTAGCTGCATCTTCAGCCCCCCTAACTATACCGGGGAAAAATGGATTGTTAATATCCGGTAGAATAAGCCCTATGATGTTTGTTTTTTTAGTTACAAGACCCCTTGCCACACTACTAGGAACATAATTATACTTTTCCATAATGCTTAATATTTTTTTCCGTGTTTCTTTTCCTACACCTTGGCTCTTATTATTAATAACTCTAGATACAGTGGCAATTGACACCGAAGCCTCTTTTGCAATGTCTTTAATGGTGATTCCCATATATTATTCACCTTTATTTGCTTTTCTTACTGAATCAACGGTCCAATTAGATAATTCACTTATTTTCAATTTTTCCATGCTTCTTACATAAGTTATCAAATCATCTCCTATAGGTTTAATCCATCTATTATCTATTCCTTTTAATCCATGAATTATTCCGTAAATGGATGCTATTTGTGCTGCATTACAATCCACATCCTGTCCCTCCATAGAAATTATATACATGGTTTCATCAAAATCATTTTTTCCAAAATAAAGCGCTATAACTTCCGCTGCAGCATTAGGATAAGCATGAATCCAGTTATATTTTTTATATTTTTCTTCACATTCCTTCCATGCTTTTCTCCAGTCATTTGTCTCTAAACACTTTTGGTAAGCAAAGTCTATAACCGAATAGTATTCACAGTCTGTAGGAATCATTTCAATAGTTTTCTTTAAAATTGTTCTAACATCATTTTCCACAAATGCTAATGATACTAATATAGCATTGAATATCTCGCCTATTACTCCATTATTATGATGGGATATAACACCATCAATCCATGCAAGTCTTGCTGCCTCCTCTGGATTTCCTGGAGCTACCATGCCACAAATAGCTCCTCTCATTTGAGCTCCAATCCATTCACGATAATAATTGTTTAAATATCCACTTTCAGGAGGATAAACCCCAGATTTTATATTTCTTAAAGCTACATCTTCTGCTGACCATCCTGTTGGAATAAGTCCAACCCATTCCTCCGCTATATCATCAGAGGTTACGTTATATCCCTTGTATTCAAAAGCTTTTAAAAAAGCTAATTCATAAGTTATATCATCATTATATGTATTAGGTTTTCTAACATAATATCTTACATCCCCAAAGGTTTTTTCTATATTTTCCGTAGTATAGCCTTCTATAGCAGTTCCTAAAGCTCCTCCACAAATTTGTGCTATCCATGCAGCAAAAGTTTTCTCTTCAAATTCTTTTGTATGTATATTCACTTTATCATATTTATAAAAGCTTACAGAATTTTTATACTGTTCCCATGTTGAGTACATTTTATATTTCCAATAAGGAGATTTTATATCTTTTTTTGCATTGTTAAGCTCCCTACAAACCCTAGCAGTTACTTTGTTTAATTTTACTAAATTATTTTCTTCTAATGCTTTTACAGCTTCTTTAATATATTTTTCAGCCCCCTCTACATGGTATCCCATATTCTCCATAGACTGAATACCCCCAACAAGAACCCTTTCAGGAGCAAATGATCCAGGTACGTTACTCTTCCATAAAAGTTTTAACTTTGTTGCCTCATGTTTATCAAAATCTATAGCAGAATCCCAAGTTTGTTCTTCCTCACTTAGTACTACAGGTATAGCCTTACTTGTTAATTCATGTTCCATTTCCCATGCTTTTTTCATAATTAAATCCCCCCAATTATTTTCAATTATTATTATATGAATTCATCATATCTTTAAGCAACTTTAAAAATTTATCTCTCTTTACACTAAAAGCCACTTCCGCATTAGCTTTTACCTTTGTTACTTTATCCACATCTACCACAGTCTTACCACGAGTAAATGTTCCTTTAGTTTCTATAGCTACATAATATTTTAATCTTTCTATTATATCCTCCTCTATAACCGCTGCCACAGCTAAAGCATCATGCATAACTGCACCTTCTAAATTAAACGTTTTACATACTCTCAAGCTTTCATAAAAAAGTTTTTTTATAATACTAGATAAATTATTTTCCATAGTACATATCTTATCTACTTCATCTTTATACACTATAGCATTTTTGGTAGCATCTAACCCTACCATAGTTATTGGAACCCCGGATTTAAATACTGTGTCTGCAGCCTCTACATCCGTGTATATATTAAATTCTGCCACTGGTGTAGAATTACCACCATAGCATGCTCCACCCATTAAGGTTATCCTTTGAATCTTATCTTTTATTTCAGGATACTTTATTAATGTAATAGCAATATTAGTAAGAGGTCCTAATGCTATCACATTTAGTTTTCCTTCCGCTTTAATAGCTTCTTCATAAATTATGTCCCAAGCTTTTTTCTCTTCTAAATGGAGCTTGGAAGGTGGTAAAACTACTGAACATAATCCTGTTTCACCATGTACCCACTCTGCGGTTACTAATTCCTTGCAAAGAGGCTTGTTTGCACCTTTAGTAATCTTAACATTTTTGCCTATGTAATCCACAATGTCTAAAGCGTTCTTAGTAGTTTTTTCTATAGTTTGATTCCCAGCTACTGTTGTGATAGCTCTTATATCTAATTTATTGGATGAAAAGGCCAAAAATAAAGCCAATGCATCATCTATTCCTGGATCTGTATCTATAATTACAGGTTTTATCACCCAAAGCCCACTCCTTTATTTATAATTATTCATTGCCTGAACTAACATGTCCACAAATCTTTCTCTATCTATATCAAATGCTACTTCCACGTTTTTTTCTTTCTTTAACACATCATAGTAATCAACTACAGTACATCCAAGTGTATGCTCACCCTTTGTTTCTATATCTACATGCAATTTTTTAGTTTTTAATATAGTAGGATCTATAACCCAAGCCACTGCACAAGGATCATGTAATGGACTTCCCTCAAAACCCATTTGTCCATGGAACTTACTAAAGAAATCTAAAAGTTCAGCTACCATAACTGCAACTTTACCACCTATTGCTCTAATTCTTTCTATATCTTCTTTATATATTAAAGCTCTATGAGTTACATCTAATCCACTCATGGTTATTGGAATTCCTGATTTAAATACTATATCTGCTGCTTCTGGATCAACTAATATATTAAATTCTGCTGCTGGAGTCCAGTTCCCACCAAAGCAAGCTCCCCCCATTAAAGATATTCTCTCTATTTTATTTTTCAATTCAGGGTAGCAAATTAAAAATTGCGCTATATTAGTTAATGCCCCTGTAGGTATTAATGTTATCTTTTCCTCACTTTCTTTCACTATCTTAGCTATAAATTCAACCGCAGATAAATCACATGGTTTTAAATGAGATTCCGGAAGACATGGTCCATCTAACCCACTATCTCCATGAACTTCTGGGGCAATTATAAGTTCTCTCATTAAAGGCTTATCTGCACCTTTTGCTACAGGCACATTGATATCAGCAAAACTTAATACCTTTAAAGCATTATTTAATGTTTTCTCAAGTGTTTGATTGCCCCCAACAATAGTTACTCCTTTTACATCTAGTCTTTCACTAGCAAAAGCTAGAAGAAGTGCTATGGCATCATCATGACCCGGATCACAATCTATTATCACTGGAATTTTATTTATCATACTTTTTTCCCCCTAATTTTCTTAACCTTATTTGTTTGTTGTATTGAATATAATACTAGGCCTATTATTGTAGTAAGATAAGGTACCATCTGTACAAATTCTGATGGAACTCTTAAAGATTGTAACGTGTTAGAGAGTGCATCTGCAAATCCAAATATAAGTGATGCTATAAATGTTCCAATTGGTGTTCCCCTGCCCATTGCTTCTGCTGCTAATGCTATAAATCCCCTTCCAGCTGTCATATCTCTAGAGAACCATGAGACGTATCCCATTGACATATATGCTCCAGCAAGTCCGGCTAAAACTCCACTTAACATCAATGCTAAATACTGAATTTTTCTAACACTAATTCCTACTGATGAAGCTGCATTAGGATTTTCTCCCACTGCTCTTATTTTTAATCCCAATGGAGTTTTATATAAGAAATAATAAACCACTATAACTGATAACAATGAAAAATATGTTAATATGTTATGTCCTGATAAAATGTTACCCAGTATAGGTATTGAACTTATAATTGGAATGGAAATCTGAGGAACCACCATACTTTTTAAAGAGGCTGATATACCCTTATCATGTGCAACTAAAAATAATATAAATACTGTACCACCACTGGCAAGCAAATTAAGTGCTATACCTGTTAATATAATATCTGCTTTAAGATCTAGTGAAAAATACGCAAGTACTAAAGATATAATCATGCCTGCAATTGCAGCACATACTACACCTATTAAAGCACTTTTAGTAAAGGCACTACCTATTACCCCTGCTAATGCAGCAGATAACATTATACCTTCTAATCCTATATTTATAACCCCAGCTCTATCTGATATAAGAGCTGCCAAAGAAGCAAAAAGTATAGGTGTTGTAACTCTAAGTACTGCATATCCAAAACTTGATGTAAATATTATTGAAAACAACTGTTCCATACTACTTTTCCTCCTTGGCTAATAATTTTTCCTGTGAATGTTTAACAACTTTTTTATGTTTCCATTTTGCCATAAATCTATTGGCCGCAATTAACATAATCATAATAGCCTGTATTATAGATATAACTTCACTTGGTACATCCGTCATTCTAGCCATTATATCTGCTCCAACTCTTAAATAAGCTAAAAATATAGCAGATATAGGTACTAAAATAGGATTGTTTCTTGATAAAATAGCAATAATAATACCATCGAAACCGTATCCAGGTAATGCCTGCCATTGAAATCTTTGATACATACCCAGTATCTCTGTAGCACCACCGATACCAGCAAGTAACCCTCCTATAACCTGTGAATATATAATGACTCTATTAGTATTTATACCTGAATATCTAGCAAAATTTTCATTTAATCCTGTCATTCTTAATGCATATCCCCATTTAGATCTATACATAAATAAATAAGTAAGTACTATAAAAATTATTGCAATAACTAAGCCTAAATGTATCCTTGTTCCTGGAATTATTTTAGGAAGAGTTGAGGACTTATTAAGCATAAAGGAAGCTGTCATTCCAGCCTTTGGATCCCTTAAAATATAATTAATAATGTATAATCCTAAATATAAAAATACATAGTTTAACATTAAAGAGGAAACAAGTTCATTAGCTTTCCACTTTATTTTTAAAATACCAGGTATAAATCCTGCTATACCACCTATTATTCCTCCAAATAATATAGCTACGATTGGATGAAGTCCAATAGGTAAAATAAATTTTATTGCACAATATGAAGCAGCTACTCCTCCTATAAAAAAAGCTCCTTCAGATATCATATTAAACTGTTTTGCTTCAAACATTACACAAACTGATAATCCTGTAAATATAAATGGAATTGCCATTTCAATCACATTACCAAAACGTCTAGCAGATGTTAAAGGCCCTGTTAAAAGTTTTACTAATGCATCTAATGGTTGTTTACTTATTCCTAATATAAGTAATAATGCTAAAGATATTGCTAATAATATTGCGATAAATGTTCTTACAACCTCAAACTGCGTTTCTATCTTTTTACTACTCATTTATAGCCCTCCTTATCTCTTCAGGAGATTGTTTCTTTATACCTAACATATAAGTACCTAATTCTTCTTCTGTAACTTTTGAACTATCTTCAAAATAGGCTACAATTTCTCCACCATACATTACCATTAAACTATCACTAAGTTCCATTACTTCATTTAGATCTGCAGATACTAAAAGTACCGCCGTTTTATTATCTCTAAGTTCAACTATTTTTTTATGTATAAACTCTATAGCACCTACATCTATACCTCTTGTAGGTTGATTAGCTATTAAAAATTTAGGTTCTGATGAAAATTCCCTAGCTACAACCACCTTTTGTATATTACCACCTGAAAGCATCTTTACAGGATCACTTGAATCATCACACTTTACTTTAAAATCTTTTACAAGGGAGTTAACCATACTATGAATTTTTCCCATGTTAAGTAGCCCTTTATTATTTAAACTTTTACTATCAAATCTATCTGAAATCATATTATCCTTTATGCTAGCATCCCCTGCTGCACCATATATCATTCTATCCTCTGAAATATGAGATGTTCCCAATTGTCTTATTTGTTTAATGCTTAGATTTTTTATATCTGTATTTTCTATATATATTTCACCATTATTATAATTTTTAAGACCTGTTATAATCTCTATTAGTTCTCTTTGTCCATTACCTTCAACTCCAGCTATGCCAAGTATTTCTCCCTTTCTTACGTTGAAGTTTATATCTTTTAATACTTGTTTTCCTGTTTCATCTAGGTAATTTAAATTTTTAACTTTTAATGATGCTTCTTTAGGAACGCTTTTTTCTTTTTCTATTTTTAAAATAACATCACGTCCTACCATAAGTTTAGATATATCTTCCTCAGATACATCTTTAACATTATGTACACCAACACTTCTTCCACTTCGCATAATAGTTATTCTGTCACAAATTTCTTTAATTTCTTTTAATTTATGAGATATAAAAATTATAGTATGCCCATTTTCTTTAAGGGTATTAAGTTGAATAAACAGCTCCTTAGTCTCTTGAGGAGTTAATACTGCTGTAGGTTCATCTAAAATCAATATCTTAGCCCCTCTAAGTAAGGCTTTTAATATTTCAACCTTTTGCTTTATTCCCACTGGTAAATCAGCTACCTTAGCCTTAGGATCTACTATTAAATTATATTTTTTAGATATTTCTTCTGTAATACTTATAGCTTTTTCAAAATCTATAAATCCCTTTTTTCTTGGTTCTATTCCAAGAACCATATTTTCTGCTACAGTAAGAGATGGTACTAGCATAAAATGTTGATGAACCATTCCTATTCCATATTTTATAGCAGTTGTAGGTGAATCAATTTTTACTTTTTCACCTTTTAGATAAATTTCCCCTTCTTCTGGTGTTTCAAGTCCAAAAAGGACTTTCATAAGTGTACTTTTCCCTGCTCCATTCTCACCCATAAGAGCATGAATTTCTCCATTTTTTATAGAGAAATTTACGTTTTTATTAGCTACCATACCATTAGGATATACTTTTGTTATATTATCCATTTTTAAAATTTCTTGTTCCACGTTTCTCACCTCTATTTCTAAAAATACTTAACGAAATTATATGCACTGGAAAATTCCAGTGCATATACTATTGTATCTCTGTTAAGGTTTTACTGAGTTTCTTAACTGACTTAATTTACTTGTCTCCATTCCAAAAGCTGAATCTACCTTTATTTCACCACTTACAATCTTTTTGGAAAGATCTTTGATTACTTTTTTCATATCCTCTGGAATAAGTTTTTCATAATATTCGTTTTCCGCTATACCAATAGCTTCTTCTTTTATTCCTAACTCTTCAGCCTTTCCCCACTTTAAAGCACCTTCTTTTTCAAGCTTTATAGCTCTAACAAGTGAGTTATCTACTCTTTTTAGAACTGAAGTAGCTATTAACTGTGCTTTAGCTGAATCTGATGATTTAAATAACATAGCCTGATCTGAATCAACACCAATGGCATATTTATTTTGAATCTTAGCAGCATCTAATGCTCCAAGTCCAGCTTGTGAAGCAACAGGGAATATTACATCTGCCTTTTGATTATATTGAGCTAATGCTAATTCTTTTCCCTTAGCGCTATTTTTAAAGTCTCCTATATATGAAGTTGCAACTTTAATTTCCGGATCAACATATTTAGCTCCATTTATATACCCTACTAAGAAATCATTTACAACTTGGTTTTCTGCTCCACCAACGAAACCTATAACCTTTTCTTTATTTGCTAAAGGTAGGTTTGAACTGGTTATCTTAGCTGCTAACGCTCCTGCTAAAAATGATCCTTCATTTTGTTTATAAAGTATTGAGTAAACATTACTGAAATCGCCCTTATCATAGTCAACTGATGAATCAAAGAATATATACTTTTTATCCTTATGCTGAGCTGCTACTTTTTCTAGAGGCTCTTTCATCTGCCAAGTACCACAAACTATTATGTCCCAATCCTCTTCTGATACATCGGCTAAAGCTGGTTCCCATTTTGTATCATCATATCCTAATTCTATAACCTTTGTTTTTGCTCCTAACTCCTTTTCGATAAGCTTCATCCCTTCACTTGACGAATCGAAGAAAGACTTGTCTCCTAGGTTACCATTAAGTACAAGCACAACCTTTAATTCCTTGTCTGATGCATTACCTTCTGCAGATTCCTTACTTCCACAACCTGTTAACGTTAATGAAAGCAACATTACGCAGGATAATACTAAAGTTAAAAACTTTTTCATTTTTCTCCCCCCATTGTTAAACGTTTTACTAAAGCATTCCCTTAATTTTTAACCACATTATACTTATTTTTAGAACATATTTCAATAGTTTTTTACGAAATTTATAAGTATAATCTATTTTTTATCTTCATTCGACTATTTTAGACATAATTTTGCAAGAAATATATTCAATTACTTGATATATATTAAATTTATTCTATTTTATTACGAATAAAAAAGATATATTATTTTTTAATATACTATAATATATAATATATAATTATCCTATATGCTTATATAAAGTTTATTAAATTATTAAAATTTATCATATATATTCCATTCTAACATACGAATAATATTATAATGGTAGGGACTAATAATGACCCTATAATAAACTCTGATCCCTATAATGTAATCACACATATTTTAAAAAATTTTATTACATAAAAAGCACATAATCTTATTAAAATATAAACTTATTATTTTAAAATTTAAAATAAGTACAAAAGTTGATATTTACAATTATTATTTGCAAATATCAACTTTATAAACTTATATATATTTACCTAAATCATCCTTTTTTCTTAACTTATTTACAAGGTGCTTTATTTCCTGATCCTTATTTTTATCCATTACTAACATTACATCTCCTGCATCTACTATTATCAAATCTTTTACACCAAATCCAATAATGAGTTTATCTCCTCCAAAAACAGTGCAATCGTCACTTTCTTCCAAAAAAGTATTCCCTATTACATTATTACCTCGGAAATTTTTTAAGAATCTAGACAAAGACAAAAAATTCCCTATATCATCCCATATAAATTCACATTTTATAACATAGGCTTTCCTTGTCTTTTGCATTATTCCAAAATCTACAGATATACCATCAATTAATTCATATTCCTCTCTTATTACTTTTTCCTCATCTTCTGTTTCTATATGAGAATATATATTCATCATACTTTTATACATCTTAGGAAGATATTTCTCCATCTCTCTTAAAAATACATCCGCTCTCCATACAAACATACCACTATTCCAAAGATAAGTGCCTTTTATTATCAAGTCTTTAGCTACTTCAGTATTAGGCTTTTCTAAAAATCTTTCCACTTTAAATGATGCTATTTCTCCTATAGTTCTTTCCCCTGTTTCTATATATCCGTACCCTGTTTCTGGCCTTGTGGGAGGAACCCCAATAGTGACTAATCCTCTTTTCCTCTCAACGGTTTCAACTGCCTGATTTATGGTATCTATAAACACCTTATCATTTTCAATATAATGATCAGAAGGTAATACTATCATTACTGCATCCTTATCCTTTTTTAAAAGCTTAATAGCAGATAACCCTATACATGTAGCGGTCCCTTTATAGACGTTATTGGCTATCTAAATTCTTTATACATGTCTAGTGAAAATTATATATGAAATTTATAATATATATCTATATTTTTATCTTTAGTATATTTATTTTCAGAAACCACTATCTTATCAATTAAAGCCTCAACAATAATTTTATCAAATTCTTTAAAACTTAATAAATTATCTATTTTGCTACAATATACCTTATGCAAATTATCATGGTTAGAATACAAGTTATTTAATCTTATTAATTGTTCTTTACGTTTTAAAAGGGCTTCCTTTTTCTTTTTCATACAAATACTTATATTGTAAAAATTACTATCACTAATAACTTCCTTAAGTTTATCTATATACATCTTTTCATACTGTCTATTTAGTATATTCATTTCTCTATCAATCTTATATATTTCACCCATATACTCATAATCTTTAGATAACACATTTTTTATCTTCATATAAATTTTATCTGTATCTATTTCATTTTTTATTATAACTTTTTCTAAATTATTAATTATGATTTCTTTAAGATATTCCTCCTTTACTGAATGAGAAGTGCATTTTCCTCCCCCAGTTTGGCTTTTAGTGCATTTATATCCATTATACTGTTTCTTATAACACATAGAACCAGAACATTCGTTACACTTTAAAACTGTAGAAAATATATGGTCTTTACCCCCTTTATATCTATACCCTTTTGATCGCCTTTTTATCTCATCTTGCACTTTTTTAAAAGTATTTCTATCTATAATCCCTTTAAAATCTCCTCCATATATCCACTCTTCTTTATTAACCTTAATAACCTTTTTCACCTTATAGCTTACCCTTTTATATTGACCTTGAACCATTAATCCAGCATATTTAGGGTTCGTAAGTATAGACTTTATAGTGTTATTAGTCCATGTGCCTTTCTTTCGCTTAGAAAAATTATTTAACCTAGCCGAAGGTGGTAGCATCCCTTTTTTATTAAGATAAGTAGCAATTTTACCAAATCCCCATCCCTGTAAATACAAATCATATATTTTTTTTACAACCTCAGTAGTTTCATCATTTGCTAAAACTAATTTTTTTATTTTACTTTGTCCTTCATACGACTCTGTTGTTTTATATCCATAAGGAGGTTTACTTGCAATACTAGATCCCCTTATCATCCTTTGCTTTAGTGCATCTCTAGTCCTTTTTGAACAATCTTTAATATACATTTCATTTAAGATGTTTTTAAAAGGTATAATATCATCTGTATCGTATAAAGTGTCAACATTATCTAAAACAGATATAAACCTAATATTTTTAGCCTTAAAATAATCTTCTATATAATAACCAGAAATTATATAGTTTCTTCCAAACCTTGAAAGATCCCGGGTTAATACCATATTAATTTTTCCATTGTCAATATCATGTTTCATTTTTAAAAAACTATCTCTTTTAAAATTTGAACCTGAAAACCCTTCATCTTTATATACTTGTATAAGATTATATGTTGCCTTAGTATCTTCTCTACTCTTCTTTAATAACCAGCTTTCTAGACCTTCAACTTGAACTGGTATTGACTCCTGTTGCTCTTTTTTATCAGTAGAAACCCTGGCATATATAGCTACATTCCAAACTTTTCCCAAACCATTCACCTCCCCTTTAACCTTGGCAAATGGTACCTTCATCTTGCTTTTTTCCAAAATATATTTTCTCTACATTTTCACTAGAATACATAGAAATTTTTTTAAAAATAATTTTTTCAATAATATTTTTAAAATCCTCATCCCCATAATAAAAACTCACCTTAATATCTTTTTTACACACAAAAAAAGCCTCCAAAAAATATTGATATACAATATTCATATGCTAGAAGCTTTTTTAAAATGTGAATTTATATTGATAAAAATATTTAATTTATATTTGCATAACTATAACGTCTCTCTATAATTATCCATAATATCAGAAAATAAATCGCCTGTGCTTGGTGGTGTATATGTAATAGCATTAGCCCCTGCCTTTATAGTGTCACGAATACTATCTACAGTAGGCCCGCCGGTAGCAATTATAGGTACTTGAGGAAATCTTGATCTAATATTCCTAACTATTTCAGCTGTTTTTTCGCCACCAGAAACATTAAATATTGAAACTCCAGCTTTTATTCGCTCTTCGATATTTTCTTTTTCTGATACCACTGTAATTGCAATTGGAATATCAATTTTTTGTTTCATTTCAGTAATTAAATCATTTGGAGTAGGTGCATTTAAAACCACACCAAAGGCTCCATGTAATTCGGCATGCAACGCAATATCTAAAGATCTTTGTCCCGTTGTTATACCTCCACCAACTCCAACAAAAACTGGACTGGGAGATACTTCTATAATTGCGTGTGTTATTGAAAGTTGAGGAGTAAATGGATAGACTGCAATTACACCATCTGCATTAGAATTTTTAATTATAGCCACATCTGTTGAAAAAATAAGTGATTTTATTCTTTTCCCAAAAATACTTATGCCACTTGCCTCATATATTTCTTTTGGCACCTGTACAATTCTTTTTCTAAGTCTTGACTCTATTATAGGAATATATTTTTTATCCTTTACTTTATTTTCCAAAATAAACCCTCCTCATTTGTTTTATATTATTTTTTTAACAATTACCCTTTTACTTATTAATGTTTGTTCATAAAATATAAATTATACACACTTGTGAAAGTAATACTCCTCATATAAATTTAGAAAATATATTATATTGTACCATGTTCATAATCCACTATCTAGCATAAATTTTAAGTTTATTATATACATAATAAATTAATTATATTTAACCTATATCATCTATAACGGGGTCTCTTTATTAGCTGGCTCAACAAAAATATTATCTTTATTTATTTCTGGAAGCTCTCCGTATATTTTATCTAAATACATTTCATTAGTAACAACATATATATTTTCCCTGCTCACAAGTGGTTTTATCCTATCTACAGTATTTCTTAAAAAACTTTTATTATTTATTAACCTTAAAAACTGTTTAGGATTATCTTCCCTAGACAATGGGTATAGCCTTGTTCCTTTTCCACCTGCAAGAATTAGTGCATATAACAATATATTTCACTCCAATTAATGCTATAATCCATTCTATGAATAAATATTAAAATTTGTGAAACTAAAAAAAATATATAAGAAAAAAAAACTATCCTAATTTTTTAAGATAGTTTTTTTATACTAATTAAAATGCTGCTTTAAATATTTCTATTATATCTTGTTTATTCCCTTTTCTTGGATTACTAAAAGCATTACCATCTTTTAAAGCCATTTCAGCCATATATTCTATATCCTCTTCCTTTACACCCATATCCTTTAAGCTTGTTGGGATTCCAAGGTCTTTTGAAAGTCTAAACATAGCATCTATAGCCTTTTCAGCCGCTTCCATTATTGATAGTCCTTCAATATTTTCTCCCATAAATTCTGCTATATCTGCAAACTTCTTAGGATTTGATATTAAATTATATCTTTCAACATGTGGTAGTAACATAGCATTAGCTACTCCATGTGGCATATCATATAATCCACCTAATTGGTGGGCCATCGCATGAACATAACCTAAATTAGCATTATTAAAAGCCATTCCTGCAAGTAATGAAGCATAAGCCATATTTTCTCTGGCTAGTAAATTTTCTCCTAGTGCAACTGCTTGACGTAAATTATTTGCTATTAATTTTATAGCCTGTATAGCTGCAGCATCTGTTACAGGATTTGCATCTTTTGAAACATAAGCTTCTACTGCGTGTGTTAAAGCATCCATACCTGTTGCTGCTGTTAATCCTGCAGGTTTTTTAATCATAAGCATTGGATCATTAATTGATACAAGGGGTAAATTTCTCCAGCTAACTATAACAAATTTAACTTTTGTTTTAGTATTAGTTATAACACAATGTCTAGTAACTTCACTTGCCGTTCCAGCTGTAGTATTTACTGCAACTATTGGAGGAAGTGGATTTGTTAAAGTTTCTATTCCTGCATAATCATAAAGGTCTCCTTCATGAGTTGCAGCTATACCAATACCTTTACCACAATCATGAGCACTTCCTCCTCCTACTGTTATAATCATATCACATTTTTCTTTATTGAAAATTTCTAAACCATCTTTAACATTTGTATCTTTTGGATTTGGTTCAACCCCATCATAATATACAACGTCTATTCCTGATTCTGTTAGGTATTTAACAGTTAATTCTACTGCTCCACCTTCCATATTTCTTAAAAATTTGTCTGTAACTATTAGGGCTTTCTTTCCACCTAGTATTTTACATCTTTCTCCTATTACTGATATAGATCCTGCTCCCATAAAGTTTACGGCAGGCACTAAATAATCATACATTCTCATTTGTTTTCCTCCTAATTTTATCAAAATGTTTATTATAATCTATTTACATGCCTTTAAGGCATATTCAGCTATTTTCATATCCTCTTCTACTGTTCCGCCACTAACTCCTACTGCACCTACTATTTCTCCATCTACAATTATTGGAAAACCACCACCAAAAGTAGCTATTCTACAATTATTTGTTAACTGTAACCCATATAAACTTGCTCCAGGCTGTATGTTAGGGGTTACTTCATTTGTTGGAATTTTTAAGGCCAATGCTGTAAAAGCTTTATTTATTGCTATATCAATACTTGTAATAAAAGCATTCTCCATTCTGTGTAATAACATTAAATTTCCACCTGCATCTACCGCAGTAAAAACAACTGGTACATTCATTTGTGCTGCCTTTTTTTCTGCAGCTTCAGCCATTTTTTTAACAGATTCTAAACTTATTTGTTTTATAGTATTAACCTTCATTAAAATATCTCCTTTCAAATTTTAACCTTTTTAATTTATTCTCTTTCTACTTCAAGTCTTGCCATACTAAAAAGTACATCTGAAAGTCTATTTACATATTGTCTAGTCTCTTCTCTTATTTCAATCTTTTTACTTAATTTAACTATATTTCTTTCTGCCCTTCTAATCACTGTCCTTGCTACATGCAAATATGCAGAACCAGTGGTGTCACCAGGTATTACAAAATCTTTCAGTGGTCCTACTATAACCATATATTTATCTATTAAACCCTCTAAAAATAAAATATCCTCTTTTGATATTTTATTTTTAAGCATTTTCTTTCCCTTATCATCACTTGCAAACTCAGCGCCAAGTATGAATAATTTTTTTTGTATAATTCTAAGGATTTCCCTTAACTCTTTATCTTTTATAACCGAATAAGCAACACCAATTAGAGAATTTGCTTCATCTATAGTTCCATACACTTCTACAATTAAATCATCCTTACCTACTCTACTTCCTCCAAAAAGTCCTGTTTCCCCTTTATCACCAGTTTTAGTATATATTTTAAACACAGTTTCACTTCCCTTAATCTAAATATTTTTCAAAGGAATTCCTTTAACTATTCTGGCTGCATTAGAACCTAAATTTCTTAATACATATCTATCTTTATCTAAATGGACATTAAATAAAGTTTCTTCAAAATTAAGTTTAGTGTGAGTTATAACTAATTTATTATTTTTTCCTATTCCTATACCAATTCCAAGCCTTGAGTCTTGAGCTGCTTTAAATGCTAATTTTTCTGCCAATTCTTCATCTTTAATATCTAGAACATGAGGAATACCTTCTTCTTCTATTCCCCAGAATAGTTCATTAAAATCTATATTTTCTTTTATATCTTTATTTATATAAATAACTATAGCTGGCTTGCTTAAATCACATTTCATCATAGACTTTCACCCTTTTTATATGACAATATAAGGCCTGTAGCTACAGCATTTCTTGGGCCCTCAGTCCCTCTAATATTTCCTCTTCCAGCTACTATTTTATATTGAGCCAATGCATCTGTAACAAGTTGTGGAACCTCAAAATCCAAAGAAGATCCCCCAACCAAAACTACATGATCAATATCTCTTATATTATTTGTTGGAGAAACTAAAGTTAAAGCTCTTATACAATTTGTAACAAAAACCTTAGACTTTGCTCCTCTTCTGATTCTTTTTATTTTTTCTAAAGAATTCTCACCATATATAGGAAGCATATTACCCTCTTTTAGAATAACAACTCTTGCAAATATTTCTGGATCTAAGGGTTTATTAAAAAACTCAACTGTACCGTCTTCATGTCTTATATGAAATAAACTTTCAACCTTAGCTAATGGATATTTCTTAATATCTTCCGCTAAATTAAAATCCTCTAATCCTAGCTCTGATTGAATTAACATAGTAACCATATTGCCTGCTCCGGCTAGATGTATAGAAGTAATTGTTCCATCTTTATCTATTATAGAAGCATCTGTGGATCCCGCTCCCATATCAAGTATGGCTAGAGGTGTACTACTCCCAGGAGTAGTTAATGCTCCTCTTATAGCCATGTCAGCCTCAACTCCACCAACCTCTACTTCTATATTAATTTTATCTTCTAATTCATCAGCTATTCTTTGCATTTGTAATTTATCTGCTTTAACCATAGCTGCAATACCTACTGCATTCTCCATAGAAAACTCTTCTGCCAATCCACCCTTAATTTTCTGTGGAATAAATGTATCTACTGCCAATAAATCTTGAATTTTTATATCTGCTATTTTTTGTGAAGTAAGTTTTGACATTACCTGTCTAACCTTTTCAAGCATTCCACCTGCATTAGTTCCTGGTTCTCCCTTTATATCTTCAATTGGAGCACAAAGGTTTATAGTTTCCATAATACTTTCTGCACCATTTTCTACATCTATAACTTCTTTTCTTTTTGAACCATCTATATTAATTTTTCCTGCTGGAATTCTTTTCTCTTGTACATCTCCTTTAGGAGTCTTTATTACTACTGCAGATCTATTACCTATTAAAGCTCTAGATATTGGAACCACAGATTTAATTTCTTCACAAGTTAAAGTAAAAACTGTTGCAATTCCATAAGGATTAGATAATACCTCCACTACACCCCCAGGCGGAGCCACTTCCACTGCAGCCCTCATATTTAAAGGAACCTTTTCTAAAAGCATAACTTCATCAACTATTGGTATCACTTTTTTTAATCTATTATTTATTAAAACACCATCATCTTTTTGAAGTATAGCTCCTGTAATAGGAATTCCCCTATTCATTGCAAAATTTATTCTTGCAGCTGCCTCTAAAAAATTTATATCTTTTAACACTACTACAATAAAAGCATCATCTTTTTCTAATGTATTTACATCTACATTTTCTAAATCTTTTATTTTAATTGTAGTACCTACGCCAAGACCTATTCCTCCTGGTGTAGACGGGTTATGACCTATCATTGTAGACTCAGTTATTATAGTTTCAGTTATAGTTTCCATAGCTACATCACCAATAACTGGAGCCGCCTCATTTATTCTTAAAAGATTTAAATCCTTTATATTCATTGAAACTTTATCTAATGCCTGTTTAAGTGAAGCTATTACACCATCAATATTGCTTTTAGTTCCCTTAATCCCTGTGGTTTTTACTATACCACTAGATAAAAACTCTATATTTCCATCCTTATTAACTCTAGATAGAGCAACCTCAGTGGTGGCATTACCTATATCTGCTCCTGCAACAATTTTCATTTTAATCCTCCTAGTATATAACGGTTAACTATCTTTTCTTAACTTATTTCTCTTTTCATAAATCTGTGCTGACTCTTTTATAAATTCAGCATTAACTTTTGCATTATATTTAGTTTCTAATTCCCCTGCAATATTTAAAAGTTCTTCTTTAGTTGAACGATATGGTCTTAAAGCATTATATATTTCAAGTATTCTTTCATCTGGTATTGCTATAAGTTCAGAAGCCCTTCTTAAATTTCTTGCTATAGCATATCTATGATCTGCCTCTGCTATTTTAGCTTGCATTTCCAAAGTTTCTTTAGAAATTCTTACATCTTCTGGTTTAACTTCTCCATTTAATACCTTATCTAATGTTACATCTTTTAAATCCTTACCTGTTGGAGTTTTAACCCACTCAGGTCTTTTAGTTGCTAAAGGATAATCAGTTTTTGGATTTATATTTTTTGAATCTATACTCATCTTACTTATACCTCCACTTTCTTATAAAGTAACCTCTAATTCTATTGGCTTAGCACCTTCTACAACATGTTTAGTCTCTTTTATGTGTAATAATGCAGCTTTTGCCTGATATTTCGGTCTTGCCATTTGATCATTTTCAACTGGTACTGGTGTTGGAGATTCACCCTTTGCATATTTTGCTGCGTTTTTTCCTATAAGCCTAAAGGTCTCTAATGTTAAAAGTGGTGCTTGTGGGAAAAGTTCCAAATTATTAAGTGGTAATAAATCTTTTTGATGAATAACAGTAGTTCCTTTTGACTGTATTCCTATTCCAATTCCTGAACCACTATATTTAGCAGCATCATTTGCTATAAAAGATACGTCAGAAGTTCTAAGTACCCTTATTACACGAGTAGTAAGTCCTTCTTCCTCTATACCTGCTATAATTTCTCTTAAAACATCTCCGTGAGGTATATTAACAATTGTTTTATGCTGGTATTTACCAAAGGCTGCTGCAACTCCTATAACTACCTCATCAGATCTTTTTCCTACTTTAGCATTCCCAATTTCTTTTAATTTTAACTCTGGCATAACAAATTTATTAGCTTTATTACTCATGATTTCCACTCCCATCTACTTTTCCGTATTAATCTATATCTTCTGGTTTCATAGCATTAGGAATATTTTTAATTTCTTCCCATCTTTCTTTACTCAATCTATAACCAGTTCCAGGTCCCATATAATCATTTCTATCATTAACAGCACTGATAACATTAAAATCATTATCTAATATTGCTGATGTGTGTAAATAATCACCTGAAATTCTTTGTTTTAACATATTTAGAACATTCATAGCTACATCATCAAATCCACCTTCACTTAATGCTTTAACAATTTCTATTCCAGTAACTCCTCTTTTCATCATTTCCTCTGCTGACTTTAAGTCCTCAACCACGTTTCTTCCAGGCATATCTTTACTTCCATGTGCATAAGTGGCGGCTTCAACTTCCTCATCTGTTATTGCTGGAAGCCCTAATCCCTTAAATACTATCTGTATTGCTTTTGCAGCCTTATTTCTTATTTTGATTATTTCATCTTCTGATACTGGTTTTAAACCTCCATCTACCATCAAGTCTCTCTGAAGTACGTTATAATCATCAAAATCTTCTGCATCAAAATTTGACCCTGCAAACATATTGTCATAATTTGGAACTGCACTATATCCAGAGAATATAAAATCTGTTCCTGGAAGCATTTGCATTAAAGTTCTAGCTGTTCTTCTAATATCTGAATGGGAAAATGTCTGGTCGTTAGCTGATGCTACTTCTATATCAAGCATAGTTGTAATTAAATTCTCCGCAAGCACTGCTCTTATTCCAGATGGAAGTGAACCTGGCATACCTATACAACTAACAGCACCATTTTGTAATCCCTGTACACCAGCACCTTTGGTAATATATATACATCTAGCCTCTAAATAAAGCATTGATTTACCTTCTGCATATCCCATTAATGCTTCCGAACCACTACCTGAGGTAAATCTCATTTTAAGTCCTCTTGAAGCGTATGCTGATGCTAAAAATGCTTTAGACCATGGAGTATCATCTCCGTCGGTAAATACCGGCTCTGTTCCATAAACTGAAACAGTTTCCGCATAACTTGTAAGTCCTCTCATTCCAAGCTCTAATTCTGTAGCCTCTTCTACAGAACACTGAGTTAGTATTCCACCACGTCCAACTTGCGATCCAACAAGTAATGATAATGCATTAAATGGGGCATATCTTACTATTCCTACCGTTGTCTCCATTTCAGAAAATCCTCTTACTGCTGCTTCCGCCGCATCTGCTGCTATTTGAACTGGGTTATCTTTAAGATTTGTTATATGACACTGATTTGAAGGAGTTTTTCTTGCTCTCATTTTTTGAAGTGCCATCATCATTTCTACCACATTCATATGTCCAACTACTTCAACTATTTTAGCTGGTGTTATTGAAGTTGTTATATCCACTATAGTATCTCTATCCACATTAACATCTACTAACATTTTACTTATTTGTAATGAATCTAAAGACATAGCTTTTTCTGCATTATCAAGTTTAATTCCGTAATCAGCTATAAATCTATCAATCATATCAAATTCTTCTCTTTTTTTACCATCAAGTTCTACAACTAAACCCTTCTCAATTTTTATACTTGGCTTAGGATCATTAGGGCTTTCCATTGCAATTAAACCTTCTTCTGGCCATTCTCCTATAAATCCATCTTTATTTACTGCACGCTCTGATAAAACTTGGAACCTCTTTGATCTCACTTATTATTCCTCCTCGACTTTGTATTTTATATTTAATTATTACTATATTTCGCTCTATTATTTTTAAGTCTATGAGTAAATATTACTATACTATTGTTAAAACATTATCAAATTATTTTGTTGTATTTTTGTGTTTTTTTGTTGTATTTTTTTGTACACTTTTTCTTCTATACTATTTTGTCCTAAATTATTTTTTTAATCTCATAATTAACAAAAAAAATTTACCCAATTTAATTAAAAATTAGGTAAATTTTTTTTAACGTGATTTCTATACTCACTAGGCGTTATACCTTCTATCTTTTTAAAAACTTTTGTGAAATAACCACATTCATAATATCCTAGCTGGGAAGCTATTTGAACTATTGGTACATCAGTATTTTTTAATAGCTCCTTTGCTCTTCCTATTTTGAATTTAGTAACATAAGTTATAAAAGTCATTCCCATTTCTTTTTTAAACAATTTACTAAAGTAATATATACTTAAATTAGATATGCTTGCTGCCTTTTCTAAGGTAATGTCTTCCCCATGATTTTCGTTTATATATTCCAACACAGGTAATAACGCTTTATTTAATTTATTAAACTTATTTTTTTCATTTTTTATGCTATTAATTTGCACTTGAAGAGAATTTAATAGCTCCAAATCCTTAATTGGCTTTAAAAGATAATCATTTACTCCAATAGACAAAGCTTTATGTATTAAAGCAAACTCTTCATATGCAGTAAGCATAACTATTCTTATACTTTCATTTTTGTTTTTTATAATTTCTGCTGCAGCAATTCCATCCATTACCGGCATCAGTAAATCCATAAATATAATATCTGGTTTTAACTTTTCCGATAACTTACAAGCTTCCTTTCCATTAGACGCCTCCCCAATAATTTTTATATCTTCTCCCTGATTTTTTAAAATTATCTTTAACGCTTCTATCTCTAACCATTCATCATCTACTAATAATATTTTATACAAAAACTCCCTCCTTTTTAAAGGTGTTTAGGTAATATAATACTCACTTCAGTTCCTGAATTTATTCTACTTTTTATATCAATTGAATAATTATCACCATAATAATATCTCATTCGTTGTCTCACATTATTAATTCCTATTCCTTCTATTTCTTTATACTCCATAACTTTGTTAATGTCCTTTAACTTATATGGTGGTATTCCTAGTCCATTATCTATAATATTTATTACTAAATTTTCTTTAGTTTCCCATGCTATAACCTTTACTGTACCACCATTTTCTTTTAATTCTAATCCATGAATAACAGAATTTTCTATAAAGGGTTGTAATATCATAAATGGTATTTTAATTTTTTTGCACCCTTCTCCTATATCAAAAGAAAAATCTAGTCTATCTCCAAATCTAATTTTCTGTAATGTTAAATATGATGTACTATATCTAATCTCATCTTGAAAAGTTACTATTTGATCTACTTTTTTTAAAGTATATCTTAGCATATCTGATAAATCACATACCACTTCACGAGTCTTAGGGGCATTTTCCATTAGTGCTAAAGATGAAATAGTATTTAATATATTAAATAAAAAATGCGGATTAACTTGAGATTGTAGTGTTTTTAGTTGTGATGCCTTCAGCTCTTTTTCAAGTTCTACCTGAGTTTTTTCGTATTCTATGAATTTAATGCTTTTTTCATTTAATTCCATTTGAGCCATTTTTAGTGCTGCTTCTCCAACTATATAATTACTTATATGAAACATCATTTGAGCTATAGCTTCTATTTTTTCAAATTGAATTACTGGTATTTTATTGTATAAAGTTAAGAGTTCATTTTTCAACTCTAAATTCCCAACATTTTGTACCATTATTTCTAACTTCTCAAGTTCTTTTTCTTCTGTTAAAATTTGTCCCGCCATAACTGCTCCTAAATACTGATCTTCTATAATAATAGGCACGGCAAAATCAACTAATCCCTTATGGCATCTATATATATATGGATTACCTGTTCTTACTGCCTCTAGACCTCCTCTAGAATCACATTTTTCACATAATTCCTTATAACCTTTTATTTTTCTTATAGCCTCACAAAATTCTGCACATTTACTATGTTTTGTTACAGGCCTTCCTTTGTAATCGCATGTAATAATACCTAATCCCGTAGCCGCTGCAATATCATCCTGAATTTTTTGAAACATTTCTATATCAATATAATCCTTTAAATGCTTTAAACCTTCCAACACAGTTCCCCTCCTACAATTATTCTATAAAAGCATAGGGCTCCCTATGCTTTTAAGTATTACTAAGTTAGTATATTCTAAAATATTGTAGAGAATACAAGTGCAGCTACTATTCCTCCCAAAATAGGTGCCACAACTGGTATCCATGCATAACCCCAATCCGAATCTCCTTTTCCATGTATAGGTAACAAATAATGTGCTAATCTTGGTCCAAAATCCCTAGCTGGGTTTATAGCATAACCGGTGGTTCCACCTAATGTTAATCCCACTGACCAAACAATAAGTCCCACTACTATTGGGGATATTCCATCTACCATTTTAGTATTTCCAACCCCTAAAATTCCAAATACCAAAATAAATGTTCCTATAAATTCTGATACAAAATTTGAAACTGTATTTTTAATAGCCGGTCCCGTACAAAATACTCCTAATTTTGCCCCCTTATCTTCTGTCGCCTTAAAATGTGGTAAGTAAAATATCCAAACAATTACCGCTCCAAAAAATCCACCTATTAACTGTGCTGCAATATACACAGGCACGTTAGTCCACTGAAACTTACCTATAGTAGCTAAACCTAATGTAACTGCTGGGTTAAAATGAGCTCCACTAATTGTTCCAAATATAAACACAGGGATACTTACAGCCAATGCCCAACCGGTTGTTATAACTATCCACCCTGAATTTTCTCCTTTAGTTTTATTAAGTACCACATTAGCAACTACTCCATCACCTAATATTACTAGAATCATTGTTCCTAAAAGTTCTGCCAAAAAAGTTGTCATCTTTTTTTCCTCCTAATATGATTATATTTATTATTTCAATAGATTTAATTTGCCTAGTAACACCTCCAAACAAAATTAAATATTTAACAATTAAAATTAAATAAAAAAATGAATCAAAACGTTTTTATATAAATTCGTCTTAATTCTAATTTGTACTATTTTATTAAGTATTATTTATTTTTCTAATTTTAAACTATAATTAGTCAATCGTCAACAAATATCGTCATTTGTTTTATTGTTTTCTTAATTTTTCTAAAACAGAATTTTTATATAATAATTTCATCATATAAAAATAGGTGTTTTGATTAACAAAACACCTATTTCTATATAATTTTTACCCTTATAATATTTACAAAACTATTCATACCTTTTAATACATCTAATATACTAAAATCTCTAGGTACTATAATACTATATAAACTTTTTTCATGCCTTTTAATTTCCACCTCCTCTAATATGTGGGTAAATTCTATGATTTTCACCCTAGTATTTCTTTCCGTTAAATATTCTGATATTTTATCAAGTATGTTATCTCTTTTTAAACACTCTATTTCCAGCTGCATTAATTTGCCTCTATCAATAAATTTCCATTCAATTTTTTTTAATATAACAAGTATAATAAATACTTGAACACTAACTAAAATGCTTAGTGTATAATATCCCATTCCTACAGCTAAACCTATACATGCTATTCCCCAAAGGCTAGCTGCTGTAGTTAATCCTGTAACTATTCCCCTTTCATCAATTATTGTCCTTGTCCCTAAAAAACCTACCCCACTTATAACCTATGATCCCAATGTTCCTATATCTGTTTTTATAGAATTACTTAGGGTAGGATTGTTTTTAAGAAATTCAACCGTTGTATAAAAATCGTATAATTGTATCATAGAAACTATAGTTCACCTAAGCAAACCAACATATGAGTTCTAAACCCAGCTGGTCTATTTTTAAATTTCCTCTCATATCCTATAGCTCCACCTACAATGACAGAAAATATTAGTCTTACCTCTTTTGGTTACATATCTAACTCCCTATTTACTTTATACCGCTCTTAGCCCTTTAGAATTTGATTTTCCATACTTTTTCATAGTGTAAGATACTCTTTTGCACTTTAATTTAAAAAATACTTTATTCATTGTGTCTTCCGAATCTCTATAAAACTTTATTCCTCTAATCCTTATAACTTCCCAACCAGATTGTTTTAATTTAAGCTGTGCATTATAGCTTTCATCAAAACTTAATACTTGATTTTCTCTTGGTTCCTCACATATTATAGCTGCTCTGTTTTTAACACCTTCTACAATAAAATCAATTTTATAATTGCCTATACTTACATTAGGTAATGGATTAAAATCATTGTTCTTAAGAGCCTTATAAACGTCCCTTTGAAAATCTGAGTAAAATACATAATCTACATTTTTACTCTTATTATTATAATTTTTATAGTTTAAACAGTATTCCAACAAAGAATACCTAACGCATTCCTTACTTAGGCTTTCTAAATCTACAGAATAAAATAACCACATTTGATTCTTAGCCCTACTGGCTGCAACATTAAACCTTCTAATGTCTGAATCCTTAGTAAGAGCTGTAAACTTTACATTATCAGCTATCACCATAGATAAGAACATTACATCTCTTTCATCACCTTGAAAAGAATATGCATCTCCACAAACTAGCTTTCTTTTAACTATTTCCCTCTCTCCAATTCTCTCCTTCAATAGCTTAAGTATACATTCTGATTGAGGTTCTCCAAGTAAAGATATAACCCCCATTGTCATGTTATCATACCTTTTATCTTTACAACACCTCTCTATTGTATCTACTATTTCCTCAGCCTCTTTTAAATTAATGGGCCTTCCCCCTTCCCTAGTTCCATCTTGAATTTTAATTGGCATAATACAAGGATTAAACCTTTCAAATTTATATGCATACCTCAATGGTATTATCTCTTTAGAATAGCACATTCTATTGCTAAACTGGATTATTTCTGGTACACATCTAAAATGTTCCTTTAACATCACTCTATTAGGAAATACCCTTAACGCCGTATCATATAAACTGGTCTGTAAATCAAACCACTCACTATTAGGTATATCCCCTAAATACATATTAATTAACTTTTTTACTAAATCCTGATCGACACCTATAGCTTCTGGACTAATTTGTTTATCATCACCTACAATAATCGCTTTCTTAGCTCTCATTAAAGCACTTATACCAAATATATTACTTTGGCTACTTTCATCTATTATAACCACGTCAAAATTATTAGCGGAAAGTTTTATATTCTCTATAACTTTATTAATAGGCATTATCCAAACAGGAATAAAATCTTTGCAATTCTCTAACTCTTTTTGAGCTAATTTTATATACTCTGGTACAAATTTCCCTGTGCCCTTTCCTATCCTTTTTACTGCCTGAAGCCATGAAAACAAACTCCTTTTTTGGCTTTCTGAAGTTTTTAAAATTTGATTATGCCAAGTTTTTTTATATATTATCTGCTTAATAAGTTCCTTTTCTTTCTCCTTTTCATTTTCTAGCTTTTCTTCTAATTGATCTTCATTTACATTTTCTAGTTCCTTGAGCATACAATCCCATTCTTTCCATCTCCACGCCCTATTCCAATTCTGTAATTTATTTACCTTACCCTCTACTATCTTTCCTGCTAAATTAGGACATAAATTTTGAAGCTTAAACAAAATTAAAAAAATTCTATCCCATTCTTTTTTCATATTCTTTAATCTGTCTACCTCTAAAAAGCTTTCTTTTAACTTAATTAAATCAAAATTATCCATTGCATTACAAACAACTCTAAGTTCTTTTATAGGGTAAAGTAAACTTTTTATTGATTGCAGATATGCCTTCTTATTCTTATATTTATATACAGTATTTATAGAATCCGCACATCCTTTTATATATGCAAATGAATCTTTACTATACCAGTTAATATCCATAGGATACTGTATTTTTCCAAAGACTTTGCATATTTTGTTTTTTACCTCTTCATTCCATTTACTAATACTATCTAAACACTTCATATATTCTTCTATAATTAATAAAGAATTAGATTTATTTTTATCTATAAGGAGATTTTCATAGTTTCTCATAGTATTATTCCAAAGATCCAATATATTTCTCTCTATAGACTTAGCCTCTAGATAAATTTTTAAAGTTATTGCTTGTGATAAACTTTGTAAAGGTTTATAATCTATTTTACAATCTCTAAAAATATATTCATAATCTTTATGGAAAATAGTAAATAATTTACTTACTTTACCATTTTTATTGATTTCCGAATAAACAGAACTAAAATCCCTTTCAAATTTATCTGAATTAATATTTTCAGGTATATCTAAGTTATGGTCATTCAATTCTTTATTAATAACAGCAAGCCTCTTTATGTAAGTATTCCACTTTAATAATAAAGAGCGTATAGCTTGTCTTATTATATTACTTCTATGGTAGTCAAGCATTACCTTACTAAACCCATTAGAGTTTATATCTTCTATTTTTTTCTCAGCATATTCTACTATATTTACTAATTTTTCATACTGAAATCTAGTATTATCATATATATTCCATCCCTCTAGTTGTTTAATACTGATATTATATTTTGTTTCTAATTGCTTAAATATTTTTATATTATCTGCAATTTCTTCATAAGAAGGAATCTTATCAATTACAGCTTCTACATTTCTTATTTTGTCTTTATCCTCCTTATTTGTAGATCTTACATAATTTATTAACTGATTAAACTCTTCATTAGAAATGGGTGCTTTACTATTAGGCTTTATCTTGTCTTCAATCCAAGAATAATCTTTCTCATTATCCCTTAGCCATTTTGCTATATGGATTAACTTATAACTTTGTCCACAATAGTTAATAGTCTTATTCTCCATATAATTTATATCCCTCAGTTGTTTTAATAATGTCTTTTGATAATTTTTACAGTCTTCCAATTGTTTTTTTAAAAGAGTAACTTCTATCTCCAAATCCTCAGGATTTAAAGATAAGTTTTCTGTTATTTTTCTAACATTATCCTCCAGGTTCTTAAATGCCCCCGCGTCATTTCCTATTACACTCATACACAAAGACTTGATTTCATCAGGTATTTTATTATTTAACACCTTTAAAGCCCTATCAGTTTCACTTGTTACTAAAACTTTCTTACCATGAGCTAATAAATTACATATTAAATTAGCTATAGTATGACTCTTACCTGTTCCTGGAGGACCTTGTACAACAACCCCGAAATTATCACAAATTTTTCTTCCTATTTCTCTTTGTTCCCCATTAGACGGCAATGGAAATAATAAATTATCTCTCATATCATCCCATATATCATCCTCGTATACATTTATATTCTCCGACACCAATGCTTCTATAGTTTTGGGTATAGGAATCCCTTTATCTATCTCTTTAATAGTATTTTTAATTTCCTCTTTCCACATACTAGTATCTTTTCTTCTCTCAATAATCATGCACCTATTATTCACTTTTATCCTATTTTTATTAATAATAGGAATATTGATTCCATCTATTATTTCTTTGTAATACTTATTTAAATTTTCTTCTTCTTTTATATTAAACTCTTTAACTTTATCCTTTAATTTTAAAATCTTATTGAAACTGCCACTATTTATATTTTCTAAAAAATTTAATTCTATATTCATATTACCCATTTGTTTTAAGTATATTTTTCCATCCTTGGTATTAAAGTTTATTTTTAACTGAGAAGTAAATACAGGATGATTTATATTTTCCCCATCACTAGTATAATTAATTACACCATTTCCATATATTAATTCTATATTTTTATCATCATTATCAATTTTCTGGTATAGATTAAATAAATAATTGTATAAACTTTTAGCCCTTTTATCTACCTTTATCCACCAATCATCATTTAAATTCTTATTTATAACGCATCCAGTAATATTACATAGTTCACTTTCTGTATAGACTTTATTGTAATGTGAAATATTATTAATTACCTTTTCATTCATGCTTTTTACACTTAAAAGATAATTAAACACCCTTTTAACCTTATCTCTAGCTTCCATAATCATACCTCCATAAATTTATACTAGATGCCTAAAACCTTGTAGAAAGTTATAACTTATTAGTATATTATCTTTATGTTAAATTATACCATTCTATATATTCTCTTTCAAAAATTTCGTAGTACATTATTTTTTTACAAATGACAGTATTTTTTATTTAGAAGCAAAAAAAACACAGTATGCACTGTGTTTTTTTATCATTACCAAATTATTTCCTATTTTTTACAAGAATCTCTTTCTATTAATTGATAATTAAGAACATAATGTTCTTTATTTATAGGCTCCTTATTTATAATTTTTATAAGCATTCTCATACCTACTGAACCCATATCATACATTGGCTGTGATATAGTAGTAAGTCTAGGATAAAATATAGATGCTTCATAAACATTATTAAAACCCATAACATCTACTTCTTCTGGGACTTTTATGTTCTTATCCCTCAAAGCATTTATTACACCCATTGCCATTTCGTCGCTGGTACAAAATACTGCATCAAATCTTTCGCCCTTTGATATAAACTCCATCATATTTGAATAACTGTCTCTAGCCTTCATTCCTGAGTAACATATTAAATTTTTGTTTATAGCTATATTATTTTTTTCTAATGCCCTTTTATATCCTTTGTATCTTAATGATATTGCGTTAACTATTTCCTCTTTAGGTCCTACATAGACTATGTTCTTATTACCTTTGTTTAACAAGTATTGTACTGCATCAAATGCAGCTTGACTATTATCTATAGTAACACTAGGGAAACTTTTATTTTCATCAATAGTTTCTGCAAATACTGTTGGCATTTCCAATTCGTTAATAAGATCCATAGTAGTTTTTTCTAGACATGTACTCATATAAAGTACACCGTCCACCATTTTTTCTTTTAGTACCTTAATATATTCTGTTTCTTTTTCTACATCTAAATCTGTATTACATAATATTATATTATAGTCATATATATTAGCTACATCCTCTGCTCCTCTAACTATCTCTGGATAAAACTGATTTGAAATATCCGGTATAATTATACCCACAGTCCTTGTCCTTTGTGTTTTTAAGCTTCTAGCTACTATATTAGGTCTATATCCTAATTTTTTTATTGCAGCTAACACCTTTTTTTTCGTTTCTTCGTTGACAACGTCTACATCATTAAGTACCCTAGACACAGTAGCTATGGATACTCCAGCCTCTTTTGCAACGTCTTTAATTGATGCTGCCATATTATCACTCCTAATACACTTTTATTAGCATTAATTATACTTATAAAACCATTGTATTACAACCATATTTTCATAAAAAGTATATTATTTCTATACTTTTTAACAATTTATTAAATTTTATTAAATTTTATGTATCCATTTTTTCTATTAAAATAATGCATAGGTAATATACCTATGCATCATCTACTTATTACACTAATTCAACAGTGATTTTAAATTCTTCTCCATTAATTTTACACTGTGTATAATCTCTTTCTTCATTATAGTTAACTTCTACAGAAAGAGTTTCTTTTTTAATAGTATCCTCAAATTTACGAACTATACCTTCAAGCATATCGTTTCCTGAAACAAACAATTTTATTTTATCTGCAACTTCAAATCCATTCTCTTTTCTCATATTTTGAATCTTGCTTAATATTTCCCTTACATGACCTTCTTCTTTTAATTCTTTAGTTAACGCAGTATCAAGTACAACTCCAATTTCTCCTTCTCCTGCAAATGCAAAACCCTCAAGACCCTGCATTGTCACAAGCAAGTTTTCATTATTTAATTGAATATCTTGATTTGCAACATTAATAGTTACACTATCTCCCCTTTGAATCTTTTGCGCAAGATCCATTTGGTCCATAGATGCAATTTCTTTTCTTATAGCAGGAATATGTCTACCATAAACTTTCCCTAATACAGGTAAATTTGGTTTAATATCAAAATTAACATATTTTGATAAATCTGCACCAAACATAACTTCTTTTATATTAAGCTCTTCTTTTATAATATCTCCATAATATTCCGGTAGTGATTTTGAATTCACAAGCATTTTTGAAAGTGGCTGTCTGTTCTTTATATTTGCACCGTTTCTTGAGCTTCTACCTAGTCTAACTATCTTAATAGCTTCTTGCATTTCTCTTTCTAATTCCGGATTAAATAAATTTTCATCGTATTCAGGCCACTTACATAAATGAACACTTTCAACAGCTGACTCATCTAAAGATTTAACTAAATTACTATATATGTCATCAGCCATGAATGGTATAAATGGTGATGTTACAAGTGATAAAGTAGTCAACACTTTATAAAGTGTTACATACGCTCCAATTTTATCATCTGTTAATGTTTCACTCCAAAATCTTGATCTATTTCTTCTTACATACCAGTTAGATAAATCATCTACAAATTCCTCTATAGCTAATGCTGCCTGAGTAATTCTATATCCATCCATATGATTCTCTACATCTTTAATTAATGTATTTAATCTTGAAATAATCCACTTATCCATTACATTTTTGCTAACAAATTCTTTATAATCTAACGGATTAAAATTATCTAATTCTGCATAAAGAACATAGAATGAATATACATTCCATAAAGTACTTAAAAACTTTCTTTGAGTTTCTTCTACATCCTCAACGGAAAATCTTGTTGGAAGCCATGGTGCACTAGCAGTATAAAAGTGCCATCTACAAGCATCCGCCCCAACCTTATCCAATATTTCAAACGGATCTACTACATTTCCTTTATGTTTTGACATTTTAAGCCCACGTTTATCCAATACATGACCTAAAACTATACAATTTTCAAATGGGTTTGTATCAAATAATGATGTTGATATGGCCATTAATGTGTAAAACCAACCTCTAGTTTGATCCACTGCCTCTGAAATAAATTGAGCAGGGAAATTTGCTTCAAACACTTCTTTATTCTCAAATGGGTAGTGATGCTGTGCAAAAGGCATTGATCCTGAGTCAAACCAACAATCGATAACCTCTCCTGTTCTTGTCATCTCTTTTCCACAGTGTGAACATTTTAAATGTACTTTATCAATATATGGTTTATGAAGTTCTATATTTTCTGGTACATTTATTCCCTTTTCTTTAAGTTCTTTAATACTTCCTATACATTCTTTATGACCACAATCACACTCCCAAATTGGAAGTGGTGTTCCCCAATATCTATCCCTTGAAATACCCCAGTCAATAACATTTTCTAAAAACTTTCCGAACCTTCCAGTTCTTATATTATCAGGATACCAATTAACCTTATTGTTATTTTCTAAAAGTTTATCCCTTAAGGATGTCATTTTTACAAACCAACTATCCTTTGGATAATATAAAAGTGGGGTATCACATCTCCAGCAATGAGGATATGAGTGAGTAAACTTTTCTGATTTATAAAGACTGCCTTCCTTTTTCATGTATTCTAATATTTTACTATCAGCTTTCTTCACAAACAATCCTTTAAAAGGCTCCACACATTCAACAAACTTTCCTTCTCCATCAACTAAATTTATTAATGGCAGACCCTGCTTTTTACAAACTATATTATCATCTTCACCATAAGCTGGCGCCAAGTGAACTATTCCTGTACCGTCTGATAAAGTAACAAAATCTCCATGTACTATATAGAAAGCTTTTTCTTTTGGAGTATAGAATTTAAATAACTGCTCATACTGTAATCCTATTAAGTCTTCTCCTTTTAATTCCTTTGCTATTTCATATTCTCCATCTAAAACATTTAAAAGTTCCTTAGCAAGAATTAAATGTTCTCCATTACTTACCACTTCTACATAATCATACGCTTTGTTTACCGCTAACGCTACGTTACTTGGCAATGTCCAAGGAGTTGTCGTCCAAGCAAGTATATATTTGTTTTCTTCATCTTTTACTTTAAACTTTACGAAAGCCGTAGCTTCTTTTACATCCTTATATCCTTGAGCAACTTCATGTGATGAAAGAGATGTTCCACATCTAGGGCAATAAGGAATTACTTTATGTCCTTTATATAAAAGTTCTTTATCCCACATACTTTTTAATGCCCACCATACTGATTCTATGTAATTATTATGGTAAGTTACATAAGGCGTATCCATATCAACCCAAAACCCTAATTTTTCTGACATGTCTTTCCACATAGTTGAATAGGTAAATACAGATTCTTTACATTCTTTTATAAATTTTTCTACCCCATATTTTTCTATTTCTTGTTTTCCCGAAATACCTAATTTCTTTTCTATTTCAAGTTCCACCGGTAAACCATGGGTATCCCATCCAGCTTTTCTTAAAACTCTATATCCTTTCATTACCTTATATCTTGGTACTAAATCCTTTATAACTCTTGTAAGAACATGACCTACATGAGGTTTTCCGTTTGCTGTTGGGGGTCCATCATAAAAAGTGAAATATTTTCCACCCTTATTCAAGTCAAAGTTTTTTTCTACTATGTTATTATCTTCCCAGTAATTTAATACTTCTCTTTCCATCTGCACAAAACTTCTTGAGTTTTCTATTTTTTTATACATATGTAACTCCCTCCTAATAAGTATTTTTATCATAAAGATTATTTAATAACCATTTTTTTAAAATAAATATTACTTATAATAAATATTTTTTATAATAAATATTTTTTATAAATAAAAAAACTCCGCCCTATTAGGACGAAGTCATATCTTCGTTATACCACCTATGGTAAAATTTTTCAAACACAATTATGCCCTATCCTTTAACGCAGGATTACGGATATACTTACTACAAGTTCAGCATTCAACTCCGAGGTGATTTTCTTTAAGTATTCACCTATAGCTTCTCACCACCCGCTACTCTCTTAAAAGTTTATTCTTAAATACTTTTCCTCTTCACCGCTTTTTATTAGATTTTCCTTTAATTTTACTATATTATAGTATAAGGATTTTTTGTTGTCAAATTAATTTTTATAACTCTTATTATTACTTATATTTTAATTGTAAACCCTTATACGCCTAGCTTATTTAATTCTAAATTTATTATAAAAATTTAATTCCCTTATTGCCATTTTAAAATATTAAATTTTTATAAGTGTAATGGATTTCATTAATCTTTAAAATTTTTCCTATAATAAATAAAGCTTTTATTTATTAACTATATTTTATCTACCTTTTCTCTTTAACTCAATAATGTATTTGTTATGGGCATCCTTTAATGCTACGATTAAAGCCTTTTGCGCTGTGCCCAAAAATCTATGCTGAATTTCTTGAATCATAGAATCTAAATCCTTTACAAGATTGTACCCAACTAATATAGATTTAATAAATTCCGTAGTTGCGTTACTAATAGTGTTAGATGTTATATCTACAATTTTGTTTGTTTCTTCCTCTATTATTATTCCTATAAAAAAACTATTATACATTATAGTTATAGGATCAACACTGTTAGACCGTGATATACCGGTTATATATAATGTGTTTTTATTGTACTGCATGTCGATACCACCTCTTAAATATTTCTTTACTCTTACAATATAGATTATACACTACAACCTTTTCAAATATCTACTTACTTTATTCAAAATACTTATTATTTAAAATTAAATCTAAAATTAAATTTAAGAGACAGCAAGTTTCATTTTTAAAAATTTTCTGAACTAAGATGGTTTTAAAAGTCATATATTCATATTGTTTTCACACAATTTAAAATATTACTTATTATATTGTATAAGTACATCTGGATCTTTAAGATCTAATAAATTAATTATATTCTTATACTGATTAATATCTCCACTAGTATATATTTTAAATGAATTCTTATCATCATTATCTTTTAATAAATTATTCTTTTCCAAATACTTTTTTATAGCTTCTGCCTGTTGTAATGCTGGGTTTATAAAATTAGTATTTGGATATATTTCCTCAAATATATGCTTTACTATAGGATAATGGGTACATCCAAGTACTACCGTATCTACTCCCCCTGTAGTTATAATTTCATCCATACTTGGCTTTATTTCTTCAATAACTTCCTCCCTTGTTACACTACCACTATCTATCATTCCTGCTAGATTACTTAATCCTTTGCCATATACTTTTATATCCCCTAGCATCTTATCATAATACCCACTTTTAACTGTGAAGTTAGTTGCTATTAAACCAACCTTATCCTTTTTTAAAGTATTTTTTATATTATAAACCACAGGATCTATTACCTTGATTATTTCTACATCATAATCCATACTTACATAGTCTATTATTGTTGATATTGTATTACAAGCTACTGCTATAATTTTTACATTATTGTCTATTAAAAACTCTATCATGTTTCTTGTTAGCTTTATAATCTCTTCCTTACTTTTATTGCCATATGGTACATTTTTATTGTCTCCAAAGTATATAATATTCTCCTTTGGTAATAAGTTTTGTAGCTCCTTAACTGTAGTTAATCCACCTACCCCTGAATCTAATACTCCAATAGCACTGTTTTTAGTTATCATATTCATCATCCTCCACAAAAAATATAAGCCGATTTTCCTAATTTGTAAAGAAAACCGGCTTTATTATATCTCTGTATACAAATACAGTATGTCCTTTTGTATACCAATATAACAAACAGTAAATATTATTTTTTAACTCCTCTTTTGAGAATATTGTAACAAATGATATTACATATGTCAACATATTTCTCTTTTAAACTCCCAATAAAAATTTTCCCATTATTTTATATAATACTTGCTACTTTTGCATATACTAATCTTACTAAAAATTATATGAGGTGATTTTTTGGAAATAAAATGGCTCGGACATTCTTCATTCCTTATAACAGATTCTCATGGAAAAAGTATTTTAACGGATCCCTTTAATGCCTCCATAGGATATGAAACCTTTAAAGGGAAGGTAGATTTGGTTACAATAAGCCATCATCATTTTGATCATAATTTTACAAAGGATATAATGGTAGCTGATAATAACATATTAAGTAGAGCAGGATTATTTAATATATGCGATATTCCTATATTAGGTATCCCATCCTATCACGATAAGGTTCAAGGAACAAAGCGTGGTGATAATATTATATTTATTTTCCATATGGATGGTTATAGGCTATGCCATTTGGGGGACTTGGGATTTGTTTTATCAAAAGAAGAAGTTTCAAAACTTGGAAATATCGATATACTATTTATACCTGTAGGCGGCAATTACACTTTAGATGGAAAGGAAGCCTTTCAATTATCCAAACTTATAAATAGTCATATTATTATACCAATGCACTATAAAACCCCTAACTTAAGTTTCCCTTTAGATGGTTTAGATATGTTTTTATCATACATAAAAAATGCTGATAAAATAAATAATAACTATATAAAAATAACTGGAGATATATCTGATATGTCAAACAAAGTAAAAATTTTAGATTATAAATAATAACATAGCCTAAAACTATGCTATTATTTATGCTCTACGTGTTCTAATCCAGCATTAAATATATTATTTATATGTTCATCATCTAGGGAATAAAATACAGCCTTTCCCTCTTTCCTGAATTTCACTAATCTAGCAGCTTTCAAAATTCTCAATTGATGAGATATAGATGATTGACTCATTTCCAAAACCTCTGCAATATCACAAACACAAAGTTCTTTTTTAAATAATGCATATATTATTTTAATTCTAGTATAATCACCTAACACTTTAAATAGCTCAGATAGATTTGTAAAAATTTCATTATCTAACATATCTTTTTTGACACAATTTACACAATTTTCGTGGACCTCACAACAATTACACAACTCTATTTCATGGGATTTTTTCATTTTTTCACCTCAAGTTTCAAAGTATCTTTATATGTTATTATATATTCTTTAAAAAATTTGTTCAACTTTCTTAATTTAATGTGAAAAATCCAAGCCTTTCCCTAATTCTTCTTCCCCTATTTCCCTCAAATATTTATTTATTGCAGGTATAATTACATCTAAACATTGTGTAAATAGTACTATAACTTCGTTACTTACAGCTTTTCTCATGGCATATACTATAGCTTCCTCTTCTTTATATATAACCTCTATGTTTCTTTCACTGAATCCCTTATTTATCACCCCTTTTTTTATTAAGTTTGCAACCTCACCTTTATTTCTTCCCCGTAAATCCTTCTGTTCTCTTATAATTATATAATCACTATAATTAGCCGCCACTTCCCCAAGCTCTTTTATATACTTATTCATCCTATCACCAGGTCCAGTTATAATAGAAGTTAGTTTAACCGGTTTTAACGCTTTGGCTATTTGAAAATTCTCTATAAATGCCTCCCTATTATGCCCATAATCTATTATTAAATAATAGTCTTTAATTTTAAAAATATTTTGTCTGCCAGGATTATATTTTAAATCACAAGTTATACTATCAATTGCCATAACTATATCCTTAAAATTTTTGTGTACTTTATATACCGCCGCTAATGCTGCCATTAAATTCATTATATTACTTTTAGATTTTCCATAATGGGTAAATTCATTTTTACTTATGTCTATTAATTTAATCCTCTTACCATTAAGCACATAAACTATAAAATTATTTTCAATGTATAAAGCATCGCCACCTTTTTTTAAATGAGATTTTATAAATTGGTTTTTTTCAATATTAAAAATACATGTATTTTTAATACCATTCACAAAAAAATTTTCTAGTACTTTATCTCCTTTAATAACCCTTAAACCATCCTGATCTAATTCTTCTAAAACTACTCCTTTAACTTTAATTAAATCCTGAAATGTCTTAGTTCCTTCCATACCTATATGATCTTCAGATATAGATGTAATTACAGCAACTTTTGAATTTTCATAGCCTAAACCATTTCTTGAAATACCACCTCTAGCAGTTTCTAACACGCAAGAATCTACTTCACTGTTAGTAAGTAACTCCCTAGCACTAAGAAATCCAGTTGTATCACCAGATTTTATTTTTTTACTCCTAATATATATCCCCTCAGTAGATGCTAAACCACAATTATATCCTAGCTTGCACATAATATTATAAATAATTCTACAAGTAGTAGTTTTCCCATTTGTTCCCGTTACTGTGATTATAGGTATGGATTTTATCCTTTCCTTTAAGCTTTCTCCAATAAGTTTTATAGCTTCATCCTCTAATTCTAATAAAACACCACTTATATCAAAAATATTTCCCATATCCATTATCCTCAATTTTTTGTCTACGTCCTCAAAAATATCTATATAAAAAAATTCTATCTTAAAAGATTTATATAATTTTTCTATTATTCCTCTAATAGGATACAGTATTTTCTCATCCATTATCTTTTTATATGAATCATTATTTTTTAAATAGACTATAACTTTTTTTCCACGATAACTTAATACTTTATAACTCTTTTTTCCTCCATATACTATAGCACATCCATACATCTGTATTACATTTTTACATACCCTTTTTATCTCATCTTTATTTTTACAAATAATGTTTATATTGTCACTTTTATGATTACTTACTACATATGTTTCACTTTCAAATTTTACATCTTCCAATTGAGTTAAATCATAAATATATAGGGCATTTACAGTTAGAAATTTATTATATTTTAAACAATCAAATAAAACTCTTCTATTCCTAAATTGAATTGATTTTCCCATATTTTCATAACTTTGATACTCATTACTGATAATAATAGAATTTTTACCATATCCTACTTGATATATATCATTACTTAATTTTATGCATGGTATACCATTTATTCGAATTTGTTTTATTAATTTATGAATAAAACCTCCTTTATAAAACTTTTTTATGTTCTTACAAATAAAAGTTTCATTAACTTTCTTATCTATTAAGTTATAAATTATATAGTTAGTAACTTCCTCATCCTCATAAGTAAGCCATACATAAATAATGCCTTCCTCAATCTCTATATCTATAAGTTTTTGTTCGCAACCTAAATATGAATAAACCTTAAGATATCTATTTATAAATTCTTCTACTTCACCTATATTACTATCTTTAAAGCCCAACTTTACAAGCTTTTTCTTATATTTTATATTGTTTCCTTCATAATATTTAGCAAAAAAAATGTGCATAATTTCACCACCTAAAACTCATTATAAATATAAGTTTTTGATATTGTAGTAAAATTATACACTAATTTAATTCTATGTTTTTAAAATAATTACCTTATTCTTTTTAATGCTTTCTTTTACATCTATAATCCTTTGATTCGAAGATCCGGTATATTTTATAGCATCTTTCATTTTATTAATGTCAAACCTTCCATCTACTAAAACATCTATGCTATATAAAAGGCCTTCCCAACCATCATTTGCTTTTAAGTTCTTTAATATATATTCAAAGGTATATCCTGTGTAACACCATATATTTAACTTTTCACCTTTTATCATAGTGGCCAAATTTTTTAACCCGTTCGCTTGTTCAAAAGGTTCACCACCAGAAAATGTTACTCCCTTTATTAATGGAATATTTTTTTTAATTCTAAAAAATACATCCTTTATATTCACATTATCTCCATATTTAAAATCCTGCATAGCTAAGTTATGACAACCCTTGCAATTATGTCTACAACCTGCTACAAAAACTACGGATCTTAGCCCACTTCCATTAACAAGAGAATTATCTAAAAAACCAGCAATTTGAAGTTTTCTCATCATAAATTATCCCACTTCATAAAATGCTTTTGCATTTGTATGAGAAATTCTATCTTTTTTTTCTGCCAACTTACCCGGACCAAATCTTTCATCTAAACTTAAATATCCTGTAACTCTTGATATACCTTGTATATTATCACTACCACAATGTCCACATAAATCTTCATTCATCTGAAGATAAGTTCCACAATCTCTACAATATTTTATATGAAAATTAATACCTATATAATTTATATTAGTACTTGTATATGCATAATTTAATATATCCATTATTACATCCTTTGTAGGATAATCGTCTAATTCTATATAAGAAATATGCCCGCCATTACAAATCTTATGATATGGAGCTTCTATATTTATTTTATCCTTTATGGATATTTGAAATCCTACAGGTACATGATAACTATTAGTATAATAATCTTTATCTGTTACTCCTTTTATATTTCCAAATATCTTTTTATCCTGTAAAATAAATTTTCCGCTTAATCCTTCTGCAGGTGTAGCATAACACGACCAATTTAATTGAGTTTCTTCCGTTATCTTATCAGTAAAACCTCTTATAAATTGAATTATCTTTAACCCTAACTCTCTAGCGGCCTCGTCCTCACCATGATGTTTCCCTGTTAAGGCTATTAATGTTTCTGCTAGTCCTATAAATCCTATTGCCCATGTACCCTGTTTTAATATTGGTTCTATAGTATCTTCCGCCTTAAGACCCTCAGAACCTTTCATAAGTTTTTGTCCTGCAACAAAGGGTACATCTTTAACTCTTAATCTTTTTAAAATTTCATATCTATGAAGCAAAGATTTTTTAGCTAAATTTAATCTATTTTCTAGTAATGAGAAAAACTTATTTATATCTCCTTTAGCTACTATACCTAATCTTGGTAAATTTACAGTAGTTGGGGCTATATTTCCTCTTCCTTTTACAGTAGGTTCTCCATTTATATTAGATTGAACTCTAGTTCTACATCCCATAGTAGCTGGCATATATCCTTTTTTATAGTATTCCAAATTAAAATCTGAATCTATATTCATAAATGTAGGATTCATTCTTTTACTTGCTACTTTGCAGGCTAAATCAAACAAATAATAATAAGGATCCTTAGGATTTTTATTTACACCCTCTTTTACCCTAAATATTATATTGGGGAATATTGGTTGTTCTCCTTTTCCTAATCCTTTTTCATATTCCTTTAAAAATATTTCACATACCAATGCTGCATCTTTAGTATAAGGTATTCCAATATTTATTGAACTAAAAGGCACTTGAGATCCAGCTCTAGAATGCATTGTATTTAAATTGTAAACTATTCCTTGCATAGCTTGGCTAATATTTTTTTTCAATCTCTTTTCAACTTGCTCTTTTACAATCTCTTCTTCTATACCTAACTCTTCTAACTCATGTCTAATTTCTCTTCTTGTAGGTTCTACAAAAGATGCCATATCATTATCAAAATCAGGATGTGATTGTCCTCCAAACATATCGTTCTGAGTGGATTGTAGTAAGATACATGATAATTCACATGCAGATTCTATTCTTTTTGGAGGTCTTATATAGCCATATCCAGTATTAAATCCATTAGTTAAAATTTCCTTAGTTGGTATATGTAAACAATTAGTGGTTAAATTATAACTATCTAAATCATGATAATATAAATCTCCATTTTCATGAGCCTTTGCTAAGTGTTTTGGCATCACTCCGAGATTATGCCATTTATTTGATTCACTTGCAATTCTTAACAGCTTAGATGAAAAATTATTCCCTACATTTGCATTGTCCCTATCAGTCTCTACTCCTATTTTCTCTATTGCTTTCATTAAGTCTGATTTAATATCTCTTATTTTTGTTCTCTCATTTCTATAATTTGAATATGCTATTCCTATCTCCTTATAGTCATTATATAAAAGAGTATCTTGAACTATATTTTGAATACTCTCTACTGAAATCTCCTCTGAATTAATATCTTCAAGTTTAGTTAATATCTTTTGAGTTAAATCTATAACTTCACTTTCTTTTAATATATATCCTATCTCATCAGATGCGCCCTTTATAGCATTAGTAATTTTACTAGAATTAAAGGCAACTTTCCTTCCATCTCTTTTTACAACATGTAGCATTATTATTTCCCCCTAACTACTATATATTGTATAGCACCATGACATTATACTATATCCATGCTAATTTAATCAATTTTAAAATTAACATTAATCTTATAATATACTGATTTAGTTTTAATTATCTTCCTATTAATCATTTTCTTATATTTATCATTGTGTTGATTTTTTAAAACTTTATAATCCACATTATATTTGATTAAAAGTAAATAAATGTAAAACATTCACTTCTAATGGTGTTTTATCATATTTGATTTATTTTACTTTTTATGTAAAAATTATTTTATAATATTAAATTAATGTGAGGTAAAAAATATGAAAAGGAAATTTATGTTATGTATCCTTATATGTTTTACATTAACGTGCAGTTGTAATAAAAGTTCAAACAATACAACTAAAAGTGATGTAAAGTCTCCTAACGCTGTAGAGTTTCTCTCACCCTATACCGGAGAAAATGTAAGTAAAAAATCCTATTGTAATTATCCTTTTTTCGTAATAGTGGAAAACTCTAAAGCATCTAGACCTCAATCTGGACTTATAGATGCAGATATAGTTTTTGAAACTATGGCAGAAGGTGGAATACCTAGATTTATGGCTCTATATCATAAAAATTTAAGTAAACAAATAGGTCCCGTTAGAAGTGCTAGACCTTACTTTTTAGATATAGCTTCACAATTTAAATTACCCTTTGCTCATTGTGGATATAGCGAAGAAGCTAAAAATCTAATAGAGAAAAACTCTTTACCAACTCTTAATGAGTTTTTATATGGTTCCTATTATTGGAGGGATAAGAGTAGAAAAAATGAGCATAGTCTTTACACATCCTCAGAAAATCTATCAAAACTTATTGAAGAAAAAAAATTAATATCACCGGTTCAAAGTTCTTTAAAATTTGATAAAAATTACTGGACAAGTTCAACTTTAAACACTGCTAAAAAAGTGCATATAAAAGTAAATAAATATTATAACACAAGTTATACTTTCAAAGATAACATATACTATAAATCTATGGATTCAGTAGAATGCAAAGACTTAGATACACAGAAAAAAATCACAACACATAATATAGTAATCCAATTAACAAATATTAAATTACAAAAGGATAAAGTTCATATAGATATACAACTAACTGGAGAGGGGGATTGTTATATATTAAGCAATGGTAAATTTATTAAAGGGAAATGGATAAGAAAAAACTCTTCCTCCCCAACTCTTGTATATGATAAAGATAATAAGGAAATCCCATTAAATTTAGGCAATACATGGTGGCATATACTTGACAAAAATACATCCCTTTTTATAGAATAATTATAATAAGTCACTGTTATTTTAACAGTGACTTATTTTTTTATTTTTATACATTTTTCTATCTGCCTTAATTAATATGTCGTCATATGTAGTTACATTTTCTTTACTTACAGCATACATTCCATAGCTAAAATTAAAATTTATATTATCTATTCCTATATGCTTTATTTTTTCTTTTATATTATTTATCTCATTTTGAGCTTTCTTCTCGTTGTAGCCCCTGAAAATTATTATAAATTCATCTCCAGACATTCGGGCACAAATATGGTAATCAGATATATTTTCCTTTAAAATATTACCAAACTTTTCAAGTACCTTATCTCCTATATTATGCCCATAAGTATCATTAATGTTTTTAAAATCATCAATATCTATTGCAACTATAACAAATTTTTCTCTATTACTTAATACTCTTTCAATTTCATTATTAAATATATCTCTAAAGTATCTTCTATTTATAAGACCTGTTAGTTCATCATAGTTTGCCATGTATCTAAGTTTTCTTTGAATTAATAGATTTTTTAACATTAATTCTAATTCATTCTTTATGTAATTCATAAATATTTTATCTTCCTGTGTAAAGACTTTATCTTCATATATACTATCTATATTTAATAAACCTATGAGGTTATTATCTATATATAGAGGTGAACTTATTGTACAGCTAATTTGTAAAGCACCATGTTTATCTAAAACACTGTTCTTATATAAATCTAAATTAGCTTTGTCAAATTTACAAGGATCCTTTATTATGACACTTGCTTTAGTTTTTATGTTTGATATAAATAATTCATCTTTACTAAAATTTAGCATCTTTAACTCTTGAGAATACCCCACTAAAGTTTTAAAATAAAACTTATCATCTTCCTCTAAAATTAATATACTTCCTTTGTTAGCAGAAGGTATCAATTTTATACATACGTTAAGCAAAATAGAGTATATCTCATCTTCACTATTATTATTAGTTATAGTATAAGCTACATCATATAAATTTTCTCTTATTTTCTCAATAGTTAATATATACTTTTTTGTTCTTTTCAACTTTATATATTCAAATACTATTATTAATACTAATAAAAAAAATATATATAAATTCAAATTACCATCCATAATTTCTCCTCAAAAATATACTTTGATTTTAATTATAGATGGTAAAATTTTATTTTACAACTATATTATTCCGTGAGGATTTTATAAAATTTATCAGTAATAATTTTTTCTAATTTGCAAATATTATATATATTGGAGGATATAAAAAATGATAGGAAGAATTATTGACATGGATAATAGCGAAGCTTTTTTAAATCTGGACAATGGTACTACTGTAGGCATAAGTAAATTTTCTTTACCAAAAAATACAAAGATAGGAGATACTATAAATGTAAATCCTAATTTAACTTGTTTATGTAATCATAGTATGAATAGTTTCACCAATTTAAAATAAGGAGTTATAACTCCTTATTTTAAATAAATTATTCAGAAACCTCTATAGCATTTACAGGGCAACTTTCCTCAGCCTCTTTTGACGAATCCTGTGATTTTTCTGGTACCTGATCCACTATAGTTTTGGCTTTTCCATCATCATCCATCTCAAATACCTCTGGAGCAATTCCCGGGCATAGCCCACAGCCTATACAAGTATCCTTATCTACATATGCTTTCATTGCAATAGCCTCCTTATATATATAAGCATTACTTTTATATCAATTATTTTTTCCAAATTTAATTTTTTTATGATAGTAGTTTGTTGGAATTTTAATGTTTAATAAAGGCTATTTTAATATTAAATAAAAATAATATCAAAATAGCCTTATAGTATATAACTAAGATAATTTTTTAAAATTTTCTATTAGTTCATTATATTCTCCATTGCTTTTAACATATTCTTCCGCTTTACCTTTTTCCATATTTTCCACTAGATCTAAATTAATAGGCATTTCTGATAATAAAGGTAAGTTCAAATATTTAGCCTGTTCTTCCGCTGACTTTTTACTAAACACCCTTATTCTATCTCCACACTTATTGCATTTTATGTATGCCATGTTTTCCACTACACCTAAAATTTTTACATTTAACTTTTCTGCCATTATCACAACTTTTTTTACTATCATAGAAACCATATCTTGTGGAGTTGATACTACTACCATGCTTTCAACTGGTATACTTTGCATTATTGTAAGTGCAACATCCCCAGTTCCGGGTGGCATATCAATAAGTAAATAATCTAAATCCCCCCAATCGGTATCTGTATACATTTGAGTTAATACTCCCGTAATCACAGGACCTCTCCATATAACTGGTTGCTCTTCTTGTTCTGTTAATAAATTCAGAGATATAACCTTTATTCCCAGTGATGTTTCTACTGGATTAAATTTCACTTCCTCAGTATCCCCCATTTGCAGTATTTCTGCTCTTTCATTATTTATTCCAAAAAATCTTGGCATTGATGGTCCGGTAATATCTCCATCTAATACCCCAACTTTATATCCAGCATTTTTAAGTTGTACAGCAAGTATTCCAGTTACTGTAGATTTTCCAACTCCACCTTTACCACTTATTACTCCAATAATATGTTTTACTTTACCATACTTAGTAACTAATTTAGAACAAGTTGATGATCCTTCACTACTACAGTTACCTTTACTTGGACAACTATCACAATTACTCATGTATTTTCCTCCTTAATTATTCGTCTTAATAAATTACTAAAAAATATTATAACACTAATCATGCTAATATTAAACATTCCACCACTATAGTCTATCGCATGTTATTTTTTATAACGAAATAATCTACCATTAGTATTCCAAATATACGTAAAAATTTCAATAAAAAAACTACGGATAAAAATATGTATTTATCCATAGTTTAACCTATATCTTTTTAAAAATCCTTTGGTTTTTTATCTGTTATTTGTATGTCCCACCCTCTATTTTTATACTCTGCATTTACATAATATTTAACTTCACTTTTTTCTTTCCTATTATAAAAAGTTATAACAGATTTATATAATAACCTTTTATATCCTTGAGTTTTTACAGACACGATAGTATCAGCTTTAGAATTATCCTTTTCAATTAAAAATGAGTTTTTAGTTTTACTTTTTATCTGATTTTTAAACTCCTCTAAATCTGCAGATAAAATAAATTTACACATTTCAATATCTTCATCAAGATTTATTCCTATAGTACCCTTGGAGTTGTTATTCTTTTCATATTCAATTAATGTGTTTAAAATAGACCCATAATATATATCGGTAAAATTCTTAGGAATCCTTATATTCCAAAAATTTTGTATTATGTCATTATCTATTCTTTTTGATACTATGTATATCTTATCCTCACTATATAAATTACCACTATTTTTTTTGTCCAGTCCTGCTATGTAACTAAATTTATGAATTTTATCATGAGCTTCATGCATTTCAAATATGTAATCAGGTTTCAATGTGGATTTTTCATTAACCTCTTTAGCTGAGGATAATATATCATATAATTCTTGTATAGCCTTTTGATCTTTAACCACAAATCTATATCCCTGGTCTCTAGTATTTTGTATAACTATTTTTTCTATTTTACTTTGCTTTATGTACTCAAAATCTGTATTTTTCAAACCTAATTTTACTTTTATTGAATCCATTTTACTACATCCACTAAAAAAAGCTGAAATTATTATTAAAATAATTAACAAACTAAGTTTATATTTATTTAAGTTTTTCGTTAGTTTCAACAATTTTAATTAACCTCCAGGTTAAAATTAATTTTTATTCATTAGTGTTTTAAGCTTATCTAAATTAAAAACTATAACTCCAATAATTATAATAAATAAACTTATAAACTGTGAAGTTGAAAAAATTCCCACATTTCCTCTAGGATCATCCCTAAAATACTCTACTATTATTCTTCCTACTCCATATATTATAGTGTATAAAGCAAATATCCTTCCATCTTTTCTTTCCTTTTTATCATACCATAACAAAATTATAGTTAATACGAAATCAAAAATAGCAGAATAAATTTGGGTAGGATGTATTAATACACCATTAGGTGCAAATGGTGATTTTATAAACTCTACACCTATGGAAAGCTGGGTTGGTTTACCATAGCAACAACCCGCAAGGAAACATCCTATTCTTCCAAATCCTTGGGCCAAAGATATAGATGGAATAACTATATCAAACATTCTTAAAAAATTCCACGATTTTTTCTTACAATAAAAATAAACTGATAAAGCTCCTCCAATAATTGCCCCGTATATTACAAAACCAGCTTGTATGTTTCTTAAAATGTTAGGATTTTCAGATATATTTTTAAGTTCCGTAATTATATATAAAATTTTTCCACCCAAAACTCCTGAAATTATAGCTATTACTGACATATTAAAAACACTGTCTTCATCATAATTTTCATTTTTTATTCTATGTTTTAATAAAAGTAATGCTGAGAGTATTCCTAAAGCTATCATTGCTCCATATCCATAAATTTTTATGCCAAATATCTCAAATAAAATTGGCTTCATATTATAATGTCCTCCTGCTATCTTGTATTATAAGCAAAAAATCTTTAAGAACATTATAACATATAAAAGATTATAATAATAATTCAATTTATTTATTATTATAGGAGAGAGTTTGAACTATACTTTTAAAAATAGTTGGCATATTTTCCTTAAAATTATTATCCTGAACGAAAAATGAAAATCTTGTGAATTTATCATCATCCTTTATAAAATATTCATAGCTTTTAAAAGCTTTATTATTAGAATTAACTATAGTGTAATCTATAATATATGCTGTCTTTCCAACTAATCTAGTTGTAACTAAATTGTAATCTTTTATTATATTTTGTTTACTTGATACTTCTTTACTTCTCTTTAAAAATTTTTCTAAATCCTCTCTTAAATTCCAAACTTCAATAAATCCATGTACTTTTAAATCCTTTGATTGAAAGTTATTATGATATAGTATTTCCTCTCCACTAAATTTTTCTTCATTTGCAGTCCAATCTTCTGGAAGCTTATATGTCAAATACGAATTTAATGCTTTATATTCTTTTAAAGATTTTATATTACTTTGTACCAAAGAGGTTAGTTTAATCTTTTCACTAAACTTTGATTGCATTCCAAACATTATAAGCATAAGGGCAATTATTATAATTGTTACTCCTATCCTTTTTTTATTTAATTTAAATACTACTATTTTCATAACTCCACCCCCAATCTATAATAATAAATATATGATTTATTAAAAATATATATGCTTAATACTTTACAAATAAATTAAATAGGTATGCCTAAGGCATACCTATTTAACTGGAATTACAATTGTAGATGTTCTAAAATCATAAAACATTAACCAATATCCATCATTTTTATTTTTGTCACACTTTTCATTTGATACCCATGTTACAAATCCGGACTTACCTCCAAAAGGTTGATGACTCTTACACTTACTTCCTGGAATAGCATATACTAAATATTTCATATTCCCTTTCTTATCACATTTAAATCCTATTAAATAATGTCCATACGATTTTATATATGGATAGTAATTTATCATAGGATAATATACTACTGTATATTTATTATAATTATTTATACAATACATATCCCTTATGTCACTTACATTTACTTTATACCATCTACATCTTTTAATTTCTGTTATATCACCATCTAATTCTTCGAAACCATCAGATATGTTCTTGAAAAATTCTCCAACAGAACCCTTCGGATATTTATTACATTTACTGCATTTATTACTTTTTCTATAGTCATTATCTAAATTAAACTCTATATCATCTTGTACATTTATTTCCACATCATCTTCAGTTAAATTATCTTTATCTATAGATTCTGATACATCATTATATTCCATCTGATCATGATTTATAGTTTCTTCTTTATCCTCTATATAAATTCTGTTTTTATCCTCTTCTAAAGTGCTATTTTCTCTTTCATTCTTAACTATACTCTCCTTAACTTCTTCTATACTATCTTCATACTTATCAAATACATTTTTTTCTTTTTGCTCATTTTTAATAGTATGTTTTTCCTTTTTAACTACCTCGGCACTCTGTTTTTTAGCCTTAATCTCTTCTTTTCTAGTTTTAGATTCTATTATCTCATAATCTCTCCATTTTGGAATGTCAGTAGTTAAAAATCCACTTAGTACAGATGTAAAATCCTTATCTACAAATTTAACTATAGCAGCTCCTGAAATATTTTCCATGTTCATTCCTGTATCTGCTAAATTACTTGGAGAATATTCATAGGATACATCCGCCCTCCCGTAATTATCTATGTTCAATTCCCCTATTCTTACAATTTTGTTTGTATCTTTTTTCCCTAATATTAATATCATGTGATAGGGAGTTGCCTGTTTCTTTAAATTTTGTACATAATAAGAAACTTTGCATTTTTCATTTTTCAGCTCCAACTTCACATAACCTGTAGGCAATTTATCCGAGGCTAAAGCATATCCCTTTTCATCTTCTTGCAATATGATGAAGTATCTACTATAACTCTTTTTTTGTGCCAAATTATTGTACCTCCATATATTTTATTCATTATAATATATGAAGTACTTTCGGAAAAGTGAACAAGAAGGTGAAAAGTTTTTAATTTAAATTATATAAAACTATATATCTACAACAAACTATGTATGCTGTCACTTAACTTTCCAAACTCCTCAATAGATAGAGTTTCTCCCCTTCTTTTTGGGTCTATACCTGCTGTTTGAAAGCCTCTTTCTAATATTTCTTTATCTAATCCTAAACTTTTTAATCCATTCCATAATGTTTTTCTTCTCATATTAAAAGATGCCCTTATAATTTTAAAAAATAGTTTTTCATCCTCTACTATTACTTTAGGTTTTTCCAACTTGTCTAATCTTATAACTATAGATTCAACTTTAGGTCTAGGAATAAAAGAATTAGGTGAAACCTTCCTTATTATTTTTGTTGAACAATGATACTGTACTAATAAAGACAATGCACTATATTCTTTTGTGCCAGGTTTAGCATCTATTCTTTCCGCTACCTCCTTTTGTATCATTATTGTAAGAGATTTAAATTTATATCCTTCTGTTAATAATTTTACTATTATAGGCGTAGTTACGTAATAGGGAAGATTGGCCACTAACTTTACAGACTTTTCATCCCCTATTAATTCATTAAAATCCATTTTTAAAGCATCTTTATTCATTAATAAAAATTTTTCATTACTACCTAATTCTTTTTCTAATATAGGAATAAGCTCTGAATCTAACTCAATAGAATATACCTTTTTAGCTACCTTTAAAATTTCCTTAGTTAAGGTTCCCACACCTGGACCTACTTCTATAACAAAATCCTCCTCATTAACTTCTGCACCAATTATTATATCTTGTAAAACTTGATCATCAACTAAAAAATTTTGACCTAAACTTTTACTAAACTTAAATCCATATTTATTAACAATATCTTTAGTATTATTCTTTTCCATACTCATTCTCCTTATCTATGCATTGCAATGCCTTAATAAACTCTTCCTTTTTTATTCCATAATTGTTTAATCTGGTTACAAATTGTCTACTATTACAATATCCTATTCTCAATAGTTTTCCCAATTTGTCTCTTTTATATTTTGCTTTACAATCCCCTGACAGTCCAAAAAATATCATATCTTTTGTACTAAACTCTTCTCTTTTTTCCTTAACTTCACACTTAGCTGCATTTAGAGCATTTTTTATAGATTCTGATGAAGCATTCTCAACACCTATATCTCCATCCTTTAACCCTTCACTTTTAGATATATAAGCATGTTTTATTCCCGGTATTCTTTTAGATATAATCTTTCTTATCTTTTCCCCAGCAAAATCCGGATCCGTTAACACTATAACTCCTTGTCTTTTTTGAGCCTCCTTTATCCTTTCTATGACCTTTGCATTTATACCAAATCCCCCAACAGCTATGATTTCAGCATCTACAGCCCTTTTCACAGCAGTAATATCATCTCTTCCTTCAACTACAATAACTTCTTTTATCATAATATCCTCCAAAATTTATATTTACTATATATAATAATATATTTTTTTATAGAAAAAAATAGGAGCCAATGGCTCCTCTCTACTATCTTAATATATAAACATTTACCCAGCGTAATCCCCAATTATCAACTTCATTATTGGAGTCAAAGAATAAGTCTATCCTATTCCCCTTTATAGCTCCACCGGTATCTTCTGCAATAGCATATCCATACCCCTCAATATAAAGTTTAGTTCCTAAAGGAATTACTCTAGGATCTACTGCTACAGAACTATAGCCTCCTTGGGCCCTTCTAGCAGTAGTACCCGTGGCCGTTATTCCAAAGCCATAATCTCCAGGACTCTTTCCTGTAGATGCATAATCTGCAGTATACGCAGTAGCTCTCATCTTCATAGCTTTTGAATATCGTAAGCTTCCACCACGTGAAGGAGTATATACCCCTACTGTTCCCATTGCAATAATTTTTTCAACTGGTTTTTTAGTAACAACCTCGCTTACAACTTTTTTAGATACTTCTTTACCATTTTCATAAACTACTCTTGTAGTTATAATCTTTTCGCCAGGTTTACCTTCTTGCAACGTCTTCCTATTACCTTCTTCAACCTCATTATCAGGCTTTGTAACAGTTGCATAATCTATAGCTTTAACTTCTTTAATTTCTTTTGTGTCTACTCTAGTAACTGCTACCTTTAAACCATTTTTCAATAACTGTTCTCTTGATGGTGAAACTTTATCAAATTCGCCTAATTTTAAGCCTTCAGCATTAATCATATCCTCTATATTGTCTTCTGCTGATTGTATTGTAAGTTTCTTTCCATCAATTTTAATTTCCACATTTACAGCCTTTTTAATGTATATCTTGTCTTTATTATTAACTTTACTGTCAAGACCAGGTGTTGTCTTGTCCTTTGGTCCTACTGCTATATTATTAGCAGCTAAAGCGCTTTTTAGATTTGATCTAAATGTAGTTATTTCATTTTCTTTACCGTCAATATAAATATATAAAGTCTTTTTCCCACTACATAAAATTATTGTGGTACTCATCAAAATAAGCAACGCAATAAACACTGCCTTAGGACCATTGGAAAAATAGTTTTTAATAAATGTTTTAAATTTTTCCACCACAAAAACCTCCTTTGGCAAAACGCATGACAGTTCACCATTATAATTAGTTCTACACGTTTTGTCAAATTTCCCTTAAATTCTTACTGTCTAATGCAGCTATGTGCATATATTTATAATAAATTATGAGTGCTATATTAATACTAATTAATGACAGTACAATTCCGGTGGATTATTTATATCTTTAGTAAATAAATTTTAAAAATAATTTTAAAAAACTTATACTTTACATGGAAAAAATTGAATTTTATTCCATGATATTAAACAGTTCATACATTGTTTAAAAAATATATACACTTATTTTACACTATTATTTTATATTTATCAACTTCTTTATATTTGAAATAGTTTGATAACTAACCTCTTCTGGATTTATTTCCTTTATTTCTGCTATCTTTTCTATAATATATTCTATATACTCTGACCTATTTCTCTTTCCTCTATAAGGTACAGGCGCCATGTAAGGACAATCCGTTTCAACAAGCATTCTATCTAATGGTACTTCTTTGGCTACATCAACTATTTTTTTTGCATTTTTAAAAGTTACAACACCAGTAAACCCTATGTAATATCCTAGATTAAGACATTGCCTAGCAAATTCTATACTGCCAGAAAAACAATGCACAACCCCTATAACTTGTGGAAACATCTTTAGTATGTCTAATGTATCTTTATGAGCATCTCTATCATGTATTATTACTGGTAGATTTAAATCCCTAGCTAATTCCATTTGATTTATAAATGCACTCCTTTGTACCTCTTTAGGAGGATTTTCCTCATAGTAGTAATCTAACCCTATTTCACCAATAGCTCTAACTTTTTCACTTTTAGCTAGTTGTCTTATTTTTAATATATTTTCATTATTAACTGTATATGCATATTCAGGGTGAATTCCCACTGCAGCATAGAAAAAATCATTTTTTTCAGCAAGTTTAACTGATTCTATAGCTCCCTGTAAAGATGCACCACAATTTAATACTCCTAATATATCATTATGTTTTAATTCTTTTATAACCTTATTTCTATCCTCATCAAAAGATGAGTCATCATAGTGTGCATGTGAATCGAATATTTTCATTTTAGTCTTTATACCCCTTTACTTTATATATTTTATAAATTATACCATACTTAAATAACTTTTATACAAAATAAAAACATAAATAAAATCTATAAAATATAATTTTAATTAAAAAGAGATTGTATTTATAAATTACAATCTCTTTTATTAATACAATTTCAGTCTTTTGTATAAATATTTATCTTACTATACTTCCTGTTGGAAGCTCCTCTGGAACATCAATAACAAATAGTTTGCTATCATCATTTGTGGCCCCAGCTAAAATCATTCCTTGTGAAACTTCTCCTCTTAATTTTACAGGTTTTAAATTAGCCACAAGTATTATATTTTTTCCGATTAATTCTTCAGGTTTATAAAATTTAGAAATTCCAGATACCACCTGCCTTATTTCTCCACCTAAATTTACTTTTAATTTTAATAACTTTTTAGCACCCTTTACTGCTTCACACTCTAAAACCTTTGCCACCCTTAAATCTAACTTCTCAAATTCATCGATAGTTATTTCTTCCTTTAAAGGCTCCATCTCCTGCTCTTTTCTATTAGCTTTCATTTGTTGTTCCCTTAACTCATTTAATTCTTGTATTTTTTTATCTATATCTATCCTTGGAAATATAGCCTCTCCTTTTGATATTTTAGTTCCTGCTTTAGTTCCATCAAAAGATGCAATGCTATCCCAAGTAGTAATATCTGCATTTATTTGAATATTTATTTTTTTACTAGTTTCCGGTAAAAATGAGGATATAAGAACTGAAACTATTCTCAACGTTTCTGCTAGATTATAAAGTACTGTTCCTAACCTATGCTTCTTACTTTCATCTTTTGCTAAAATCCAAGGTGTTGTCTCATCTATATATTTATTAGCTCTTCCTATTAGAGTCCAAATCTCGTCCAAGGCCTCTGGAATTTTTAAATTATTAATATGTGATTCTACTCTTTTATGTGAATTTATAGCCATATTAATTAAATCATTATCTATCTCTTCCTTTTCCACTGGAGACGGCATTGTTTTATCAAAATATTTTTCAATCATTGCAGTTGTTCTTGATAAAAGATTACCTAAGTCATTTGCTAAATCTGAATTAATCTTCTTAATAAATATTTCATTATTAAAGATTCCATCTGCACCAAAAGGTATTTCTCTTAATAAATAATATCTTACAGCATCTGTTCCAAAATGGTTCACAAGAACAACAGGGTCTACAACATTGCCCTTTGATTTTGACATTTTACCTCCGTCAACTAGTAACCATCCATGACCAAACACTTGTTTAGGAAGTGGTATTCCTAGTGCCATTAACATAATAGGCCAATATATAGTATGGAATCTTAAAATGTCTTTTCCCACTAAATGTACATCTGCTGGCCAATATCTCTTTAACAAATCATCATTGTCACTATTATAACCTAAAGCAGTTATATAATTTGCTAAAGCGTCAATCCATACGTATATAACATGATTTTCGTCAAATGTTACAGGAATTCCCCAATTAAACGATGTTCTGGATATGCAAAGATCTTGGAGACCTGGTTTTAAAAAATTATTTATCATTTCATTTTTTCTTGATTCTGGCTGTATAAAGTTGGGATGTTCTTCTATATGCTGTATAAGTTTATCTGCATATTTTGACATTTTAAAAAAGTATGCCTCTTCTTTAGCTTTTTCTACTTCTCTCCCACAATCTGGGCATTTCCCACCTATAAGCTGTGTATCTGTCCAAAATGATTCACATGGAGTACAATATTTACCCTCATATTCACTTTTATAAATATCACCTTGATCATACAACTGTTTAAATATTTTTTGCACTGAATCCACATGATAATCATCTGTAGTTCTTATAAACTTATCATAACTTACGTTCATAAGTTTCCATAAATCTTTAATACCTGCTACTATTTCATCTACATATGCTTTTGGGGTAATTCCCTTAGCTTCTGCCAATCTTTGAATTTTTTGACCATGCTCGTCTGTTCCTGTTAAAAACATTACATCATATCCCGTAAGTCTTTTAAATCTAGCTAATGCATCAGCCGCTATTGTAGTATATGTATTTCCTATATGCAATTTAGCTGATGGATAATAAATAGGTGTAGTAATATAATAAGTTTTCTTTTCCATGAAAATCCCTCCCTTTATTTTACTTGGAATTTTAATAATATAAAAAGTCTCTATACAACTTAGTTGTATAGAGACGTAAATTCAACGTGTTACCACTCTAATTTGCTTCATTTTTACAAATAAAACCTCCGTAAGTGACTAATAATCACCTTGCAATATAACGGTTGCTACCGTATTATCCTACTATAATTTCAAATAATATGCTCAAGGGCCATTTTCATAAACCTCACTACTACCGGCTTTCACCTATCCCGGCTCTCTTTATAGTAACTACATTCACTACTCTTCCTATCATTGCATTTCAAGCATAATGATAATATATTATTTTTTATATGTCAACTACTTTATCTTTGTAACATTCCCTTATCGTCTTTTAAATATTCAAATTTTTTTAAAACTACAACTTTAATTTTTCAAACATAGTCTTTATACTTTTTAAATCTTTCCAAAATAAGATTTTTTTGCTCTCATCCCTAAAAAGTGCCGCTGGATGAAAAGTCGCTGTTATATAACACCCCTTTCTTTCCACCCACTTCCCTCTATCCCTGGTTATCCTCCACTCCTTACCTAGTATACATTTCATGGAAGTGGCACCTAAACATACTATGATTTTAGGCTTTATTAAAGCTACTTGATTTCTTAAATAAGGAATACAAGTCATCATCTCATCCTCATAAGGAGTTCTATTATTTTTAGGTCTACATTTACATACATTACATATATAATAATCTCTCTCCCTTTGTAAATCTAATGCCGTAAGTCCTTTTGTTAGCAACTTACCTGCTCTTCCCACAAAAGGCCTTCCAATCCTATCCTCATCTGCACCAGGTGCTTCCCCTATAAACATAATTTTTGCCTTTAACGCCCCTTCCCCAAATACCATATGGGTCCTACCTTTACTTAAATTGCATTTAGTGCAACTTAGACATTCCATATAAAGCTCTTTCCACTTAAACATTATTGTCACCCCAAACTAAAATAGTGTATTATAGTATTGATATTTTTATTTTACTCTATTTTTTATACTTTTCCCAACGAAAGTATATATAAAACCATTAGGAAAGGTGGGGGGTATATGCCTAACAAAAGTGTTATAAAAAATGTTCTCTCATTAGCTCTACCAGCTGTAGGTGAGATGATTTTATATATGATGGTATGGGTATTTGATACTATGATGGTAGGCAAATATGGGGGACAGACTGCAGTAAGCACTGTAGGATTAAGTTCTGAAATAATGTATACATTCGTAAATGTATTTATATCTGTTGGTATATCTGTTGGTACCGTTTCTTTAGTTTCTAGAAAACTTGGGGGAAATGATGAAGACTCTGCAAAGGAATACGCTTCTATTGGAGTATTATTGGGTATAACTTTAGCCTTAATAATATCATTAGTAGCTTTTATATTTTCACCAAAAATTTTATACTACGCAGGAGCAAGAGATAATGTATTAATTCAAGGGATTATATATATGCGAATAACTTCCTTGGGTCTTTTTTTCAATATGATAATGAATGTTTTAAATTCTATACTTAGAGGCTCAAAGGATACTAAAACCCCTTTAATTGCCTCCGCTATTGTAAATATAATTAATATATTTTTAGATTGGACGTTAATATTTGGGAAATTTGGTTTACCTGAACTAGGAATAAGAGGTGCCGCTATAGCAACAGCATCTGCACATATAAGCGGGTTTTTATTCATACTCATATATACAATAAAATATTCAAAAATAAAACCTAATATAAAATATCTATTAAACTTAAATCGCACTAGATTTAAGGAAATTATAAAACTTTCAGTACCATCTTCACTGCAACAAGGTGCCTTTGATTTAATAAGATTATTAGGAACTATTTTTATAATGTATTTAGGACAAATAGCTTTTGCTGCAAACCAAATAACCACAACAATTGAATCCATATCCTTCATGCCTGGTTGGGGCTTTGCAGTAGCAGCCACCACTTTAGTTGGCCATAAAATAGGAGAAAAAGATATTAATGGTGCAAAAGAATACGCCTATACTTGTACAATTATAGGAACATTTTTAATGTCTCTTTGCTCTATTATGTTCCTATTATTCCCTAAGATTTTAATATCATTATTTATAACTAAAAATGAACTCCAAGTAATATCTTTAGGTTCTACATGTCTTATGATTGCAGCCATAGAACAACCAGTTATGGGAATATCCATGATATTAGGCGGCTCTTTAAAAGGTATTGGTGACACAAAAACTCCATTTATAATATCTTTTATATCAAGTTGGCTTATTAGGTTCCCTCTTATGATTTATTTTATATATATATTAAAATCCTCTGTAACTTATATATGGTGGATTACAGCAATTCAATGGATGTTTGAAGGAATAACTATGTTTATTGTATTTAAAAAGAAGTTTAAAAAACTTTCTATACAATTAAATTTAAAAAATTAAATTGAACTTATAAAAGCTGTTAATACATTAACAGCTTTTATATTTATTATTAATATAATATAAAGTTTACTACTATAACAGCCATTATAATAGCTGTTAGATCTGCCAATATAGCTGCCCATAAAGTATGACGAATCTTTTTTATACCAACTGATCCAAAATAAACTGTAAGTGTATAAAATATTGTTTCCGTAGATCCCATTATAGTTGAAGCAACTCTTCCAATATAGCTATCTGCACCATATTGATTTATTATATCTGTAAATACACCAAGAGCTCCACTTCCAGATAGCGGTTTTACTAAAACTAGAGGGACAACCTCCCCAGGTAATCCTATATACTTAACTACCGGATTTATAAAACCTATTAAATAATCTAAAATTTTTGATTCCCTAAGAATAGACACTGCAAGTATCATCGCTAGCAAACACGGAAATATTTTAAAGCAAATACTTACCCCTTCTTTAGCTCCTTCTATAAAACATTCATACACCTTAACTTTATTAATCATTCCATATACAATAGTAAACATTATTATTATTGGTATTATTATATTGGTAAAATCCATTTTATCCTCCTTTAAAAATAATTTTGTAATACTTTACAGCAAATAATTCCAACTATAGCCGCTATTGCCGTGCTTATAATAGCAGTAACTATTATCTCACCTGGGTTTGAGGAACCTGCAGCTGCTCTTATGGAAATCACAGTTGTTGGTACAAATTGAATACATGCAGCATTTATAACTAAGAATAGCGCCATATCATTACTAGCGGTATCCTTTTCTTTATTTAATCTTTGCAAATTCTCCATGGCCTTTATACCAAATGGTGTTGCTGCATTTGATAATCCCATCATGTTTGCTGTTATATTCATAACCATGGTTCCTAAAGCTTCTTCATCCTTTCCCGCATCTTTAAATATAAATTTTAAAATAGGCTCTAATAATTTCGCTATTTTATCCGTTAATCCGCTTTTTTCAGCAACCTTCATAATACCACACCACAAACTCATTACTCCTAGTAATTTAATTGTTAAATCTACAGTAGAATTAGCCGAAGAAATTATTACCTTAGATATAATTTCACCTCTACCTGTAATAATACCAACCAGTATCCCGGATACTAAAATAATAAACCATATGTAATTTATCATTACTTTCTATACCCTCCCTAAATTATTTGCTGCCTATATTAATGTATATGTCCATATTTATCACTGTATTGCAATTAATTTTTAATAGTGCTACCATGTATATTGTATTCTTATAAATTAAGGACTGGAGGATCTATATGACTGTCAAAGACATAATGAAATATATAGAAAGTGAATATAATATAATAACAAATACTCCTTGTGAAATGTGTGGAGGTAATTATCTAGCAGAAAACTTACAGGTAAATTTAATAAATGATATGCCATTTGATGTGTGCAGTTGTATTTGCTCCCATTGTGGACATGAAAAAGCATTTGAGTTCTACGCTCCTTTTATTGATGAAAAAAATAATAAAAAGTTCAAAAAAAATTTGAACTAAAATAAAAGCATATAGTAACTTCTATATGCTTTTATTTTATCATTTTATATATATTGGTACCTCAAAAATTAGTGTAGGTTTTTTACATTTATCTAATAATGCTTTAATATTATTTACTTGTTTATACGCCCATCCTATGTCTGTGGCATATTGATTCGAACCTGGCGTATAAGGATTCCATCTCATTTTATACAAAGTATCTCTTTTACAGCTTGGGTTATTTACATATCTATTCGCTATCCATTTTGACCCACCTATAATAGCAGCTTCAGGAGTAAACCACTTTTGACTATATGCGTATTCTGATCCAAACTTTTCCGCATTAGAATCAAATGCCTGAATACCATACATATTGTACGCAATTTTTTTCCCTTCGGCTCCATTTACCTCTATACCATTTGCCAACTTAGATTTCCCGTTTCCAGTCTCATGTAACGCATGTGATACTAAATATACTGGATTTATATTATTTTCTTTAGCTCCTTGCAAAAATGCTTTCCCTTTGTTTTCTAATATACCCTTACCTTTTAAAATATTATTTAAATCATCTACAGTAATACTATCATCTACATAATTTAGTTTTAAAAACATATATTTAGCGCTATCGTCAAGGAAATTACTTGGATTTAAGTAATATTTTATTTGATTACCACTTGCACCAACCCAAGAAGTAGGTCCCTCGTCTGTTACAGATACAGATGGACTATTTTGTTTTGTAATTGTATCTTTTAAAGTATAATCATAGTTAGTATTTTTAATTCCGCTATTATTACTACTAGCTATACATCTAAAATAATCTATATAATAATTATCATAATCTGTATTTTCATCTTTTCTACTTCCAAATACTCCTGCTCTTTTTACATATACTAATACTTTATATTTTTCTCCTTTTGTACCAGCATCAAAATACTTTTTAGTGGTTATTCTCCCATTTTCAGCATAAGTATATCCACTTGTTATCTCCTCATATGCAGAAAATTTATCTCCACCATATAAGTATTTACTAATATATATTCTATATTTTACCTTTGGATTATTTGAGGTCAAATAAAATGTCTGATACTCATTTGTACAAATAGGTTCTTTCTCCATTTTCATTTGAGTAATTTTAGGTACATCCTCATAATTAGATGAATCAGAATATTTATTAGTTACGGTAAACATCATTTTCACAGATTGTCCTAAATTTTTACCTCCTAAAGATTTTACTCTATTACTTATATTAAGATAATAATTTTTACTAGGTAAATATCCCTCAACCTTAGGAGTAACCTTTATAGTTTTAGTATCTTCTCCTAATCTTATGTAACAATTTATTACATTTCCGTTTTCCTCTGTAACAGTTATATTATTATTATTCACTGTATTTTTATCTAAACTTAAATTAAATTTAATAGACCATTCCTTATCCTGAGATATGTTAGTCTTCGGTTGAAATTTTTTAAAAGTTTCCTCTGCTGCATAAGCACTGCTTGTCCCAAATAAAACTAATGAACATAATATAAATGTAATTATCTTACTAAACCATTCTTTCAATTTTATACCCCCTATCTAGTTATTCTATAATAATCATTATATAGAATATTTTACAATTTTACTATAAAAATAGACAATTAAAACTAAAATACCTTTAAATATATACCTGAACAAAATAAATTGGTAATGATATAATATTATCTGTTAAGAATAATGGCTTAGATGTATAAAGTCATAAAGATTGTAGTTAAAGGAAGGTATTTGATATTTATGAAAAAAGACTTATCATTAACTGAAATAAGAATCAATAAATTTATAAGTGAAAAAGGAATTTGCTCTAGACGAGAAGCAGATAAATTAATATCACAAGGAAGGGTAACTATAAATGGTAAAATAGCAGAAATGGGTTCTAAAGTTACACCAAACGATAATGTAAAACTTGATGATAAATCTATAGGATTAAAACCAAGGTCAATATATTTAGCCTTAAATAAACCCGTTGGCATAACTTGTACTACAGAAAAAAAGATTCCCGGAAATATAGTGGATTTTATTAACCATACCCAAAGAATATTTCCTATAGGTAGGCTAGATAAAGACTCAGAGGGGCTTATTTTTTTAACTAATGACGGAGATATCGTAAATAAAATTTTAAGGGCTGGAAATAACCATGAAAAGGAATATATAGTTACTGTAAATAAACCCATAAATAGATTTTTTTTAGATTCAATGTCATCAGGAGTAAGAATATTAGATACTATAACAAACCCATGTAAAGTTTATAAAGAATCCACCTATGTATTTAGGATAATTTTAACTCAAGGTTTAAATAGACAAATAAGAAGAATGTGTGAAACATTGGGTTACACAGTATTAAAATTAAAAAGGGTTAGAATAATGAACGTGACTTTGTCTAATCTGCCTACAGGGAGATGGAGATATCTAACTTGCAAAGAATTGCATATAATAAATAATTTAGTAAAAGACTCAGTAAAAACAGAGGATGCTTCAAAATAAAGCAGGCAAATGCCTGCTTTTTATTACTTCTTTCTTTTTTCTGATTTTATAGCTTTTATTATAAAAAAAACTAACCCCCCGTATAGTAGTACAGTTCCAAATAAAAGCATTAAAATTGATCCTATCTCCAGTGCTTTCACCCCATTTTTATAATTAAAATTCTTCTACTCCCATCTTTAATACATTTTCATCCGGCCATGGTCTTTTACTTAAATAAAAACCTATTATGAATATACCTATTGCTATAGTAAAGCCAAATACTATAATGGAGCTTATAGGATATCCCCCATATGGAGATTTAAATTCATTATATATATTATCAACAGTCATATACCCTAATAATATAGGCGTTATATATTTTATTAAAATATCCCACCATACTCCTATTTTAAAATCAGAATACTTGTTTAACTCAGGTCTCATTTTTTCCGCTTTATATACGTATCCCAATACTATACATTCTACTAGACCTATTAGTGCTATTCCGTAATTTGATACAAAATGATCTACTATATCTAATAAATATACTCCAGATGATGTAGAGAAAACCAAACTAACTAAAAATCCTAATAAACAAATTCTTTTTATTAGAATTTCTCTATCTATTTCATATTTATCCAAAACGGATGATGCAAAAGATTCTACCATAGATATACTAGAAGATATTCCTGCTATAATTAAACAGAAAAAAAACATGCCTCCAAAAATTGATTTAATAATAGGACCTCCAGGCATTAAATTTATAGCATTGGGAAATGCAACAAATGCTATCCCAGGTCCAGCTGTTACAATTTTATCAAAAGGCAACTTAGATGTATAGGATACATAACCTAATATACTAAACACACATAATCCAGCCACAAAATCAAAACTTGCATTAGAAAATACAGTTATACAGGCGTTATTAACTATATCAGATTCCTTAGGCAAATAACTAGCATATGCAGTCATAACCCCTACGGCTAAAGTTGTGGAGAAAAACACCTGTGCATAAGCTGCTATCCATACTTTCCCACTTAATATCTTACTAAAATTAGGTTTTAAAAACCAATTAAGCCCCTCAAAAGCACCTGGCAATGTTAATCCTCTTATAGTCATAAGAATCATAAGTACACCTAAAGTTGGAGTTATAAATTTGCAAGTCTTTTCAATGCCGCCGGATATGCCTTTTTTAGTTATATAATAATTTAAAAACCAAACCAGCATAACAGCTATGGCTATATGCCACTGAACAGCTACAAAATTCCATGGTCCATTGCTTACATTTAAAAACTTCATACTAAAAAATTTATCTGGATTCTCTCCCCAAATAGGTTTAAATGCATATACAAAATAATTTATCGCCCATGCTATTACAACAGAGTAAAAAGTTACAACTATTAATGGAATCATTACAGGCCACCACCCTAACCATTCCCATTTTCTCCCTAGCTTTGCATAAGCTAAGGTATTAGCTCCTTTCATTTTACTGCCAAATCCGAACTCTAAAATCATAAGTGGTATACCAGCAGTAATTAAGGCTATAAAATATGGGAGAAGAAATGCTCCCCCTCCGTTTTCATATGCCATGAAAGGAAATCTCCATAAATTACCTAGTCCTACTGCAGCTCCTACAGTTGCCATTACAAAACCAAATCTTGAACCCCATTGATCTCTATTTCTTTTCTTCATAAATTTCCCCCTTATATATACTTTATACAAATAATCCATTAATAATAACTAGCTTTACTGTAAATATTACTTTTAAATTATATACTATTTAATAGGTTTTAATCTAGTTATAAAATAATGTGAAAAAATATGGATGTTATAAAACAATATTATTTTATAACATCCATATTTAAAGTTATAATAATTTCAATTTTTATTTGTGAGCAATAATTTCTACCTCTACTAAAGCATCTTTTGGAAGCTTAGCAACTTGTACACATGAACGAGCTGGGAAATCCCCTTTAAAGTATTCACCATATATACTATTTACCTTAGCAAAGTCGTCCATATTTGTTATGAATACTGTGGTTTTTATAACATTGTCAAATGTCATTTCTTGTGATTCTAATATGTTCTTCACATTTTTCATTGATTGATGTGTCTGAGCTATAATAGGATCCTCACCTGTAACTAATTGTCCTGTCTTAGGATCTATAGGAATTTGTCCTGATGCAAATAAAAAATCTCCAATCACTATTCCCTGTGAATATGGTCCTATAGCCTTCGGTGCTAAATCAGTACTTACTATCTTCTTCATATATGGCACTTCCTCTCAATTTATATTTTATGATTTATTGGTATCTATATTTAATAAGACCTATAAATCAAATGTGTAAATGTTTCCTTTAATATTATTTTCCTATAATTATATCATTCTATAATCCAATAAAAACTCCTTCTATAAAAAATTTTAATTATTAAAATAATCTTACTTTACTGATTTTTTCTTAAATAAATATTAAATTTGTAGTATTTTAATACTATAAGGTATAAAATAACTTATAGTATTAAAATATTTTGCAAATTCCTACTATATTTTACACAGAGGAGAATAAAAATGAATTTTTTCAAGTCACTATATGAAAAAGAATTTATAAAAAAACTTTTAATGTTCATATTCCTGCTCCTGATATTTTTTCTATTAAAAGATTTTTTTAATCTAATATTACTTACATTTCTTTTTACTTATTTAGTGTACAGTCTGCAAAATTTTATTATAAAAAATGTAAGCTCTTTTTACAATATTAATGAGAAATTGATAACTATAATATTATACATTATTTTACTAATGATATTTCTATTATTTATCTTTAAATATGTACCTATAATAATAAATCAATGTATAGATATAATTAATCAACTATCTGAATTCAAGCTAGATTCTATAGATTTTAGACTTCAAAAATACTTAACCCCTATAATAAATCAGATAAACATGCACGGTACACTAAAAGAAAGTACAAATTTTTTAATAAAATTTGCTGCAAATATAGGTAAATGGGGATTTGATATTATAGTTGCATTCATATTAAGTATATTTTTTATGTTAGAAAAAAAAGACATCAGCCTTTTTCTTAAAAGATTTGAGCACAGTAAAATTAATGGGCTTTATACCTATGCAAAATATTTTGGGGTAAATTTTTTAAATTCTTTTGGCAAGGTAATTCAAGCTCAAATTTTAATAGCAATTACAAATACTATATTATCTATTATTACATTAAGCATAATGAAATTTCCTCAATTATTAGGTCTTGGATTAATGATATTTTTATTAAGTTTAATTCCTGTTGCTGGTACTATTATATCTTTAATCCCACTTTCCATAATTGCATTTAATATAGGAGGCTTTTCAAAAGTTATATATATAATTATAATGATAATTTTGTTACATTCATTAGAAAGTTATGTGTTAAATCCTAAATTTATGTCCGCTAAAACCAATCTCCCAGTATTTATAGTATTCTTAATTTTGATTGTATCAGAACATTTTATGGGAGTATGGGGATTATTAATAGGTATTCCTCTCTTTATTTTTATATTAGATATTTTAAATGTAGATAATGAATAAAAAAGTGCCTCCAATGGCACTTTTTTATTATAGTAATTCTATTACTCAATAACACAAATACTTTGAGCTGCTATTCCTTCCCCTCTCCCTGTAAAACCTAAACCCTCTTCAGTAGTTGCTTTTATATTTATTCTATCTTTAGATATATTTAATGCTTTTGAAATATTTTTTACCATTTTTCCTATAAATGGTGCCATTTTAGGTTGTTCAGCTATTATAGTGGCATCTATATTGCCTATTGAAAATCCTTTATCATATATAAGACTTCCAACTATCTCTAATAAATGTATGCTGCTTGCTCCTTTGTACTCAGGATTAGTATCTGGGAAATGTTTTCCTATATCCCCCAGAGCAGCAGCCCCCAATAAGCTGTCCATAATAGCATGTATCAAAACATCTGCATCTGAATGACCTAAAAGCCCTTTATTGTATGGAATTTCTATTCCCCCTATAATTAATTTTCTCTCTCTCCCTAACTTATGTACATCATAACCCATTCCTATCCTCATTATAGCATCACCTCTTAAAACAATTATATATAATAATTGAACTTTATGTACTATATATTGTGCATTATATTGTTTTTTTTGAAACGTAAAAATATTTTATAAAAAAAAGAACTAAATCCAAAATAAAAAAATGTTTTGGATATAGTTCTGAATTTAAATTCATTATTAGGATATATTTTTCCTGTATTTAATTACATTTTTAGGTGTGGATTTTAACTTATTAAAATGAAATAACCTCTTCATTCCTTTTAAAATGCGTATATATAAACTTTCATGTCTTTCCCTATCCTTATGTTGTTTTAGAAAGTCAACATAGATCACATTATTTTTCATATCCGTCACACCCTTTTATATATTTATTTTATAATATTATCATATCATAAAATAAACAAATTGTTAAGAAAATTCTTAAAATATAAAATATATAAAAAAAGAATTCACTTTATATTTTAAAAAGTGAATTCTATATAAATATATTTGTATATATTTAAGGAGAAGAAAAGTATTATTAGTAGGCTTTAAATGACACAATTACATTATATGTATTTTATTAAAACTTTGTTACACATATTTAAAAAATAATATAATAATAACTATATTTATATGGTAAAATTATAATTAATAAAATTATAGTTATTATTATTTTATATACTTTGTAATAATTCATAAATATTGAATTTATGGAATAATAATAACTTTGTCCACAAACTATCCACATAATTGTGGATAATGTTAGTATTTTATAATATTGAATCCTTCGAATAATGTATATTTACAATAAAAATAATAACCCTTATTGTAAATACGTGTATAACCTTAAAAATTAACACTAATTTCACAAGTTATACACAGGCAAAATGTGGACAATGTGTATAAGTGTATAACATAATATATTAATTTATAAAAAATTTAATTATTTAATATATAAAAAAATATAGATATACGAGGTATTTAACATGATTAACAAAAAATTTTTGCGTGCTAATTTATTACTACTTATGTTAACTTTTTGTGTTTTTATAACTTCTTGTGGAAAAAGTTCTAAAACTCCATCACCAGAGGATAATAAAAATAATACACAAGTTATCAACAAAAAAACTAACATGGTTAAAAATGGTAATAAAACCCCTGAAAATCTTTTGAAAAATAGAAATTTCTCAGGCGATAATATTAAATACAACGATAAGGGAATTCCCGTACTAATGTACCATTCTATAGATTATGAAGAAGGCAATGAACTTAGAGTATCAAAAGAAAAATTTAAAGAACAAATGGAATATTTAAAAAAGAATAATTATACTACATTAACTTTAAATGAGTTATATGATTTTTTTATAAATAATAAACCTGTACCAGAAAAATCTGTAGTTATAACCTTTGATGATGGATACAAAGATAACTATATAAATGCTTATCCTATACTTAAAGAATTCAGTATAAATGCTACTATATTTGTAGTAACAAATAATATAGACAAAGATAATAACTGTCTTACATCTGATCAACTAATTGAACTAAATAATAATGGAATAGATATAGAAAGTCATACTGCCAATCATGATGACTTGCCAACACTATCTTATGAAAATCAACTAAAAACTTTAAAAGAATCTAAAACTTTTTTAGAAAAAACCCTTAAAAAAGAGGTTCCTTTCATAGCATATCCTTATGGTAAATGGACAGACCTAACAACAAAGGCTGTTAAAGAGGCAGGATTTAAGATGGCTTTTTCTACCAGTGGTACATGGTCAGATAAAACCGATGGAATTTATACTTTAGATAGAGTTTATATAAGTGGTAACTTTCAACTAGATGAATTTATAAGAAGAATAACAGATAGAGACTATAATAAAAGCCACTAAGGCTTTTATTATAGTCTCTTAGTTATTACTACGCTAATGTTGCTACCAACACTGATTTAATAACATGCATTTTATTTTCTGCCTGATCAAACATCATAGAATAGTTACTATCAATTACCTCATCAGTAACCTCCATTTCAAATAATGAACTATTTATATTTAAATTACGAAAACTTGGTAAGCAATGCATAAATCTTATATTCTCATTTTCAGTCCTCTTTATCATTTCCATATTAATTTGATATGGCATCAATAAACCAATTAATTCATTATCTATTTCTTTGATTTCATTTGTAGGAACCCACACATCTGTATACAAAATATCTGAATCCCTAACTCCTTTGTAAATATTATCTGTGATTAAAATCATTCCACCTGTATCTTCACAAATTTTTCTACACTTCATGACTAGCTCTTCCTTAGGCCATAATGCTTTTGGGGATACTACTCTAAATTCCATACCCATTTTACATGCACCTATCATAAGAGCATTAGTCATTTTATTATTACCATTACCCACAAAGGATAATATAATCTTTTTTAATGGCTTATCTAAATTTTCTGTAATAGTTAAGAAATCAGCTAAAACCTGAATGGGGTTATCTTCATAGCTTAATGCATTCCATGTAGGTATACCGGATGTTTCATTGATTATATTTAAAGCCTCTTCTTTTAGTCCCATAATAACAGCTCCATCATATATTCTACCAATTACTTTAGAAATATCCCTTATGGATGACTTCCTAATCATATGATGCTCCGATACAGGAATATAGCTAATATTCGCCCCCTGATCATAAGCAGCTACCTCAAACTCATAAATATTTGCTTTGAAATCCTTTTCATGTAATAAAACTATATTTTTCCCTAAGAGGCGTTTTTTTTCAGTGCCTATATATCTAGCCGCTTTCAAATCCAAAGCCATTTTAAATAACAACTCTATTTCTCTAGGTGAATAATCCATAAGAGTTACTAAACTCTTATTTTTCATATTTAACATAAGCATCTCCCCCAAAAATATATTTTATATGTTTACATTTCACCATAGTATTAAAAATAATCTTAATTTTATAATTAATATGTAAAAAGCCACATATAATTACTATATATTTCTATTATACATATATAATTTACTATATACCAAATATATGCAATAAAAAAGGAAGTCACTACATTTTTTTATTTAACTAACTATAATTAAATCTTATTATATTAGAATAAACAGTTAAAATTATTAGACACACTTTTTCTAAATATTTAACTAAAACTAGTTTTAATTTTACTTATAATTAAAATACAACTTAAAATACATTGATTTTATGTTAAAAATTTAAATTAAACCAAACAATGTAAAATCAAAATCTGTTTTGTAAATTTAAGCACAAATCCTGTGTATTTATTTTTTATTCCAATAACCTAAATACTTTATTTTATTATTTTTGACAATTGAAAAAAAATTAGATTATTAACATTTTTTTATTAAAATAATTTAATTTTTTGTAATTTATATACTTATCCACATTTTTAATGATGTTATCCACTATTTTTGTGGATAACATCATTAAAATAACCCCTTGCCATTCTTGAGATTCACAAACTTATTAACACTATCAACAAAATAGCTGTTGATAACTTATTTTATGGGCTGTGGAATACTTAGACAATATATTCATTTCTTCATTCATTTTTTTATTAATTTTGCAATTTAAACAACAATGTTATTCCCATTTAATGTATTATATTGTTTTAAAAATTAAATATTATAAAAACACCTTTTAAACTATTTTTTATTTCATATTTTCATAATCAGCTAGAAATTTTTCTATACCAATATCAGTTAAAGGATGTTTTAACATCTGAGTTAGCACCTTAAATGGTACAGTTGCTATATGCGATCCCACCCTTGCACATTCCAATACATGCATAGGAGTCCTTATACTAGCCGCTATAACCTCTGTATTCATATTATACATATCAAATATATGTACAATATCCTCTATAATTGGCATTCCACCATTTCCTATATCATCTACTCTTCCTACAAATGGGCTTACAAAACTAGCACCAGCTTTAGCGGAAAGTAAAGCTTGTTGAGCCGAAAAAATTAATGTAACATTTGTTTTTATTCCTTCTTTACTTAATACACTTACAGCTTTTAATCCCTCTTCACACATAGGTATTTTTATTACTATATTTTTATGCAATTTAACAAGTTCTCTGGCCTCATTAATCATTTCATCAGACTTTAAACTTATTACTTCTGCACTTATGGGACCATCAACAATAGAACATATTTCTGTTATAACCTCCTTTAAATCTCTTCCTTCCTTAGCTATTAGTGAAGGATTAGTTGTAACTCCATCTAAAATACCCCATGCAGCAACCTGCTTAATTTCCTCTACATTTGCAGTATCAATAAAAATTTTCACGAAAATCTCCCCTTTCAAAATTTATATAATTATTATATCACAATTATTAACGTGAATTTTTACATATTAAGCTTGTACTTTTTCTCCTAGTAATGATAATAATAAACAATAAAAATTTACTTGTTTTTTACATTCACCATTCATTCACCTTCATAATATAATTATCATATAATAATTAACATTTAAAAGAGGTGTTTATCTATATATGTAAATTGAATTTTATGTTAGTCTTGTTAATTAAATAGAATTTATTCCTTATTATAACTAAGCAACTATTAAAAATTCGACAATGATTTTAATTTATCCATTATATTACTATTTTATATGGAAAATATTCTTCTTTAATATCATTTCTTTTATTGACTTTTTATAATTCCAATATATACAATATCTATTACCTACCCTTATATATTCAAGGTTATAGAATTAGTAAAAAAATGTAACTTTACATTAAAAACATATTGACATTTGAATAAATTGGTAGTATAGTAACATTAGATGGAATTTAATAAGAAATTTGTAATATTATAAAACAATTTATGTTTTATATATTGACTTTTAATGGAATGTTTGTTACTATTTAATGAGACGTGTGTCGAAAAATGTATAATTAGAGGAGGATTATTAATGAAATCAACAGGAGTTGTAAGAAGAGTAGATGAACTTGGTAGAATTGTTATTCCAATAGAATTAAGAAGAACTTTAGATATCGCTGAAAAAGATGCTTTAGAAATTTACGTTGATGGGGAGCAAATCATATTAAAGAAATATGAACCAGCTTGTATTTTCTGCGGAGATGCAAGAGATGTTATCAATTATAAAGGAAAAAACATCTGTAAAAATTGTTTAGGCGAATTAAAAGAAGGAAGATAACCTTTAATTTAAAAAATTAAAATCCCTCACTTAAATGTGAGGGATTTTTTTCGAAAAAAATTCCAACTTAAGTAAAAGTTGGAATATATAATTTACCTTTAAACATGCCATTTTTCTTCATATGAATATATTAGATATGACCTACTTATATATGAAATGTAGATATTAAGATTTGAATAAAACATAATAGGAGCTATATAAATGGAAAGAGATATCTAAATCCCCTTCCATTCAAATATTTATCTTACTCTTGTTCCACCACTAAAGTCACTTCTATTTAAAGGTGATACTTTTACCACATCTCCAGTTCTAGGTGCATGAATATAACATCCATCTCCTACATAAATTCCAACATGATGTGCTGGTGAACCAAAAAACACTAAATCACCAGGTTGAAGCTGATCTCTTGATACTGGGCTTCCCGCATTTTGTTGATCTGACGCTACTCTAGGAAGACTAATCCCAAAATGAGCATAAACATACTTTGTAAATCCTGAACAATCAAAAGTTCCCGGACCATTTCCTCCCCATTCATATGGAGTTCCTAAAAAATTAGAAGCATATGCTACTATATTACTTGATGAAGCACTTGCAGAGCTACCGCCACCGCCGCCTCTTGATGGTTCATATTTTGGCGCAGAATTTCTAGCATTTTCAATTTTTTTCATAGCAGAATCTATTGCTGCTTGAGCTTCATTAATATTTGACGTATACTTATTTTCTTCTTGCTGTAATTTATTAACCAAACTTTCATGTTCTTGTTTTTTACTTTTTATTTCAGATAACTTCTTTTCGTTATCTTTTTTTAGTGATTCTAATTTGCTTTTTTGACTATCTAGTTCCCGTTTTTTATTTTGTATATTTTGTTTTTTCTCGTTAAGTTGTGCAATTATTTTTTTATCTAATTCCATAACTTTTTTAACATTTTCTACTCTAGAAATTAAATCACTTATTCCATCTGCTTCTAATATTACATCTAAATAGCTTCCTGTACCACTTACATACATAGCTCTAACTCTTTTATTAAATAACTCTTGTTGATCTTTAAGATCTTTTTCCGCTTTTTCAATATCCTTTTCTGTCTTTACAATATCTTTTTCAGTCTTAGATATTTTACTTTTAGTATCCTTTATATGTACCAATAATTCTAATAACTGATTGTCCATCTTTTCTATAGCTAATTCTAAGTTCTGTTTTTTATTTTGAACTTCACTTAGAGATTTTTTATTTTGCTCAACCTTTTGCTTTTGTGATTTTATAGTTTGTGACAATGGTTCTGCTAATACTGAAACATTAGTAGTAAGAACTAATCCTAGAGCCATAATAGCAGCCACTAGTTTCTTATTCACAAAGACACCCCCCGAAAATTTTAAAGCTAATTCATTTAATATAAAAATTTTACGTTATTCTCTCTTTAATGTTAATTTAATGTTACTTTAATATTATAACATTAATTTGTTAAAAATCTCAATGTTAAAAAGTGTATTTATAACACTATACACTCTATTATATCAATTTTCTTTTATATTTCTTAAATATTTATCGAATATTTGTAAATATCAGATTTAGGCAAAGATCTATCCTTGGCTACTCGTTTAATAGCCTCCTTTTTATTTAAGCCTTCTTCCATATATTTTATTATATGTTGTTCTATAGTTAAATTCTCCCATTTCCCCCTTTCTTCTTCTATTATTTCAGCCTCACTTTTGCCTTCTACTATTAATACGTACTCCCCTTTAGGATAGTTATCATAATTATAATATTTTATTGCATCTTCCATTGAAAATCTTAATATTTCTTCATGCATTTTGGTAAGTTCTCTGCAAATTGATATTTTTCTATTACCTAGGTTATCCATAAAAAATGATAATGTATTTATTAATCTATGTGGGGCTTCGTAAAATATTAAAGTTTCCTTTCTATCTTTAACTTCATCTATTACAATTTTTCTCTCTTTATTTTCTCTTGGTAAAAATCCTCTAAATAAAAATTTTGTTGTGTCCATCCCCGAGTATACCAGTGCAGTTATAGAAGCTGTAGCCCCTGGAATTACTTCAAAACAAATACTTTCTTCTATACATTTATTTATAATAACACTGCCGGGGTCCGATATCCCAGGAGTTCCTGCATCACTAACTAGAGCAATATTTTTGCCTTCCTTTATTAAATTTATTATATAATCACTTTTAATCTGTTCATTATGTTTATGATAGCTTATTAACGTTTTTTTAATCTCATAATGGTTTACAAGTTTTAGCGTCTGCCTTGTATCTTCAGCTGCTATAATATCAACTTTTTTTAAAATTTCTAAGGCCCTTAAGGTTATATCTTTTAAATTTCCTATTGGAGTTGGTACTACAAAAAGTTTTCCTATACCCACTATTAATTCCCCATTTCTCCATAAATTCTTTTTATTTCATCCGTATAGTTTCCTTCTTCATCATAAACATACAAAGTTTTTTCCCACCTCAAAAATGCTCCTGCATTTTTTTGACCTTCTAATAGTATTAAATTAGGTGATTTATCTTTATTAGGTTGAACCATACGTATAACTTTAGGCTCTATTTTATACTTTTTCATAGTACATAATATATCTGCCATTCTTTCCGGTCTATGAACCATATAAAATTTCCCCCTATCCTTTAAAAGGATTTTAGCCGCTCGTATTACATCATCCAAATTACAACTTATCTCATGTCTAGAAATAGCGTTTTTATCATCTAAATTAATCACACCAGAATTTCTTAACTTATAAGGTGGATTAACTGTAACAACATCTGCCCTATTTAATTCTTTAATTGCCTTTTCATTTGTTAAATCCTCGTTTATAAAATTAATTTGCCCTTTTAAATTGTTATATTCAACTGTTCTATTAGCCATATCTATAAGTTCTTGTTGTATATCTATACCTAATATATTTTTAACCTCATTTTTCCCTGATATTATAAAAGGAATTATACCAGTACCTGTACATAAATCTATTACTGAATCATTCTTTTTCACTCTTGCAAAGTTGCCAAGTAATACTGCATCCATTCCAAATCTAAATCCCTGCTTCTTTTGTATTATATAAAGTCCCTTTAACTTCAAATCTTCTAAAGTTTCATTATCTTGTATTAAACTCTTCTTTAACATTTTATTTTCCTTTCTATTATTCTGTTTACTACTTATTATCGATTAAGAAAATATAATTGTCAATTTCAGTAGAACGTACTTACTTTATAAATATATATTGAGAAAAAAATAAAACTTTATGTCGTTTGTGACATAAAGCCTTACTTTTTAAAATTTATTTATAAAAAAGACCACTATATAGTGGCCTTTTCTCTTAACTAGTCTTGAACTGGTGCTCCTACTGGGCAAACGTTAGCACAGTTTCCACAATCGATGCAAGCTGCAGCATCTATATCAAACTGAGTGTCTCCCTGGCTTATAGCATTAACTGGACATTCTGAAGCACATGCTCCACAATTTATACATGTATCTACTATTTTGTATGCCATATGTATACACCTCCTTATATTTTTGGACAAGTATATCCGATTTATATTTTACCACGTTTATGACAATTTTTAAAGTGATTTTTATAAAATAGTGTACCCCAAGTCTTCTATTGATTCAACTAATTTGTCTACAGTTAAAGAATACCCATCATAGACTACATCTACTTCTTTTTTATCTAAATCTATCTGACACGCTATGACACCTTCATTATTTGATATAGCTCTTCTAATACTATTAACATCAATCATATTCTTCATATTGTTCACTTTTAAAATAGACTTCATAGTTTCCCCCTAATTTTCCTTAAACAGTTCTTTAATTATATCCTCGTCTTCACCATCAACTTCTATTTTAATATCTTCTTCATTTATAGTACCTTCATAAGATCCTGAAATTAATCTAAGTTTTTCAATTGGGATTTCTTCTATAAATTCTTCTCCACCATCTGTTGGTTTTATTTTAGCCTTTACACTTTCTTTAACTACACTATTAGAGATAACTTCCCCATCTCCGTACTCTGATTTTATTATTGATCCCACTTTAGGAAGTCTTTTTCTAATTCCTTCATAAGTTTCTTGTTCAAAATTCAAGCAACACATAAGTCTTCCACAAATGCCGGATATTTTTGTAGGATTTAAGGATAAATTTTGTTCCTTAGCCATTTTTATTGAAACTGGTGCAAAATCCCCTAGATAAGTTGAGCAACACATGGCTCTCCCGCATGGTCCTAGTCCGCCGATCATTTTAGCCTCATCTCTAACTCCTATTTGCCTTAATTCTATTCTTGTTCTAAATATAGCAGCAAGATCTTTTACAAGCTCTCTAAAATCTACTCTTCCATCTGCTGTAAAATAAAAAATTACTTTATTATTATCAAAAGTATATTCTACATCTATAAGTTTCATTTGCAAATTATGTTCTTGAATTTTATCTAAACATATATTAAATGCATTTTCTTCCTTTTCTTTATTTTCTCTATGTTTTATAATATCCTCTTGAGAAGCCCTTCTTATAACACTTTTTAAAGGAGTAACTATTTCATCCTCACCTATCTCTTTTGAACCAATAACACATTCACCAAACTCTACTCCTCTAGCAGTTTCAACTATAACACTACTTCCCTTTTCTATTTGTAATTCCCCTGGGGAAAAATAATATATTTTTCCTGCTTTTTTAAATCGTACACCCACAACTTTTACCATATATATTTATACCTCCTGCATTTTAAACAACATGGAATTAAAAACTAATGCTGAGTTTACATTCCTATCAAGCTTTTTTCTTGTATATTTTATTATATCTATAATATCATTTAATTCATTGATTGAAAACATTTCTGAAATACCCTTTACATCATCTATCTTATCACCATTGATTATTAAATCTATATGACCAGTTTCTTTATATATAAAAACATCCCTAATATATGAAAAAAAACATGTCAAAATCTCTTCCCACATAAATTTATATTTCATTAATTCATTTTCAAATTGTAAAATATCTATTTCTGGATTCTTTAACTTTTTTAATATATCTATTGTCAAATTTCTTATATTTTGAAAAGATTTATCCTTTATAAATTTCTCTGCTCTTCCAGGTATACAATCACTGAAAGAAACTATGGTTTCTATTTCTTTATTATTTAAATAACTATATTCTCTTTTTAAAAACTCCATCATCTCTTTATTTGTTAAATGATGAAGTTTATATATTTGGCATCTAGATTTAATAGTATCTAATAAGTTTTCAAGATTCTCACACAACATAAAAATAAATACACCTTGTGGTGGTTCCTCTATAGTTTTTAAAAAAGAATTTTGAGCCTCTATAGTCATACAATCAGCATTATGAATTATAACCACTTTTTTATCTTTCTCATAAGGCTTTATATTTATCTCTCTTATAATGCTTTTTACCCTGTCTACCCCTATAGTCTTTTTATTTTTTTCTATTCCAAATTCTATTATATCAACATATTGCTTATTTATCTTTTCTTTCATCAAATAAATAGCTATCCCCTTAGCTAAAGGCCCCTTCCCAATGCCATCCTCTCCTGAAAATATATGAGCATGTGAAAACCTTTTATTATCTATAGAATTTATAATCTGTGTTTTTATATTAGTGTGTCCTATTATAGTATCTAAAAACACTACTTAATCCTCCATTAAATTTTTATAAATTTATCTACATCTACTACAAATATAGTAGCTCCTCCTACCTCAACTTCAATAGGATAAGGTACATATACCCCAGTAGTACCTGCCACTGGTGAAGGTGTTGTAACTACTTGCTTTCGTGTTTTACATATATCCTCTATTATATTTATTACCTTATCCATTTTGTCTTCCTCAACACCTATCATAAGAGTAGTGTTCCCTGACTTTAGAAATCCACCTGTAGTAGCAAGTTTTGTAACTCTAAAACCTGAATCTGTTAACAATTCTATTAAGTCACCTGAATCATCATCCTGAACTACAGCAATGATAAGTTTCATGTACACCATCTCCTTTTTAATATAAAATAATACCTACATGTATATTCTAACATATTTTTGAAAACTTCTAATAAAAATATATTAGTTTTTCTTTAACACTGTTATATATCTCCTCATGAATTTCATCTATAGACTTTATTTTATTATTACAGACACATTTTAATTTAATCCAATTATATTTTCCAGCTACATAACAAGCATTCTTATAAGAATTTATCAAATATAGCTTGTTTTTTTCATGTATATCTTTTTGTAAATCACCAGTAAATTTATTCTTTCTATTGGTCATAAGTTTGCTACTATACTCTGGTGGCATATCTAAAAATACAACCAAATCAGGTCTAGGTAATCCCATTAGTTTAAACTCTAACTCCCACAACCAATTTAAAAATTTTTCTTTTTCTGCTTCATCTTTTATCTTGGCCGCCTGATGCACCATATTCGATGTTGTATACCTATCAGCTAATATTATTCCTCCATTATCATAAAAATCTTTCCATTCCTTTTTAAATGAAGCATATCTGTCAACAGCATAAAATGTCGACGCTGCATATGCATTTACATCTTCTGGTTTGTCTCCGAACTCTCCATTTAGATACATTTTTATAAGTGCAGAGGATTCACTTTTATAATTAGGATACTCTATTTTTAAAACTTTATATCCATCTTGTAATAATCTCTCATAAAGCCTTTTAGTTTGAGTAGCTTTACCGCTTCCGTCTCCAGCTTCCACAACTATTAATTTTCCCTTTTTTGATTTAGTCATATAATCAACCTTCATTTCTAATTTATTCTATTATTTTAACCTTGCCATTATCTACTCCTATTAGTTCTATTCCGTTATTTAAATAATATTTTAACATAATTATAGTTTCTTTATCTATTATTTCTCCCATCATAATTAATGGTATACCTGGAGGATAAGGTATTATATTTTCACCACATATCCTACCCAAGCTACCCTCTATATCAATTTTTTTCTTTGGTTTATTTACTGCTTCATGAGGTGATAACTTTAAAACTGGGATACTATATTCATGTATATTTATTGATTGGAATTTCATTTTAGATAAATCGCATTTTCTTAATACTTCATATAAATATTTAAAATCTTCTTCTGTATTAAATGGTGAAAATATTAGTACTATATTATGAGTATCACTCATCTCACACTGAATTTTATTCTCTCTTAAATATTTTAGTAATAAATTTGAATTATAATTATTATTTAAGTTTATTATATACCTACTTCTATCCATAAAGTAACTATAGTTTTCGTTTATATCCTGTTCATCTATTACATGCATATTATCAATGTTATTTATTTTATTTTTATATTTTTCCGCCAACTCTATTAAATTATTATATTCATTTCTACCATATTTCTGTAGATAATACCTCCCATAATCCATAGAACACATCAATAAATAGGAAGGGCTTGTACTTGAAAAACTACTAAAATAAAAATCAACCTTATCTTTATTTATATTACTATTTATATGTAAAAAGGCGGTTTGGGTAAAACTAGCCAAAGTCTTATGTGAACTTGTAACCACCATATCAGCTCCTAACTTAACTGCACTTTTAGGTAACTTATTACTTATACCAAAATGTGCTCCATGAGCTGAATCAATTAGTACTTTCATATTATAATTTTTTGCCTCTTCAATAATTTTCTCCAAATCACAACATATTCCATAGTAATTTGGATAAGTTAATATTATTCCTTTAGCATCCCTGTTATTTTTTATTACTTGAAAAAAATGCTCCATATTTATGGAAATAGGAGCATTAAAACTATTACAAACTCTATTCTTTATATAAACAGGTTTAAGTTTTTTTAAAATTATTGCATTAAATATAGATTTGTGACAACTTCTATCTATTATAACTTTATCGCCCTCTTTAAAAGAAGAATACACCATTATTAAATTTCCACTAGTACTTCCATTAACTAAAAAATAGGATTTTTTACTACCATAAAGTTGTGTTAAAAGCTCACTGGCCTCTTTTATAATTCCTTCAGGATTATGAAGATTATCAACACCTTCAACTTCGGTGATATCACAACTTAATATATTATTTATAAAAGTTTTCCCTTCCTCAGTAGCAAAAAAACCTTTGCCATTCTTGTGTCCAGGCATTGAAAATGAAATGTTATTTTCTTTTACGTATTTTAAAACTCCTTCTACAAGTGGTAAATCTGACACCTTCTATCCTCTCCTCTTATCCATGGGCATATTATAAATTTTTTTATACAATCTTTATAATACTTATAAAAATCCGTATCCATATTAACCTTTATAATCTTTTGCTCACAATTCAAACATACTCCTTTACCATTAACTATTATACCATTCTTTAGAGGCTTTCCACATACAATACAACATCTTTTTTTCATAGGTATCCTCCTTAAAAAATAATTGCTATCTTAAATTTTTGCCTCTTACTATATATTTTATTCAATATGTTGTCCAAATTTATTTTGTCCACATAAATATATTAAATAATTTATGGGTACAATATTATTAATTCTAAATAACGGGGTGATAATTTGAAACAAAAAATTGCTACTTTTTTAGATTCTATAAGCAATGACATATTTAATATTTCTAAATATTTATATGACAATCCCGAAGCAAGCTTTAAAGAATTTAAGGCCTGTCGATATTTGACCAATATATTAAAAAAAAATAATTTTCAAGTTACAGAAAAGTTACTAAATATTCCCACAGCTTTTTCTGCTAAATATGGGGAAGGTCATCCTAAAATATGCTATATATGTGAATATGATACCATAGAAGATGAAGGCCATATTACAGGTCACAATTTAATATCCTCCATGTCTGTAGCAGCCGCCATATCTTTATCAAAAGTTATGGATAAATTTCAAGGTACTGTAATAGTTTTAGGTTGCCCTGGAGAATTTGTAGGCAGTTCTAAAATAACTATGAAAAAACAGGGTATATTTGATGACATAGATGCAGTACTTATGGCTCATCCTGATATCGTTACAGCAGAAAGTGGTTCATCTATGGCACTACTTCCTTTGAAAATTAATTATAAAAGTCCTGCTAGTTTAAGTTATAGAAAATTAATAAATTATTCCTCTTTAGATGCTTGTTTATTTACCTTTAATTCTTTAAATTTATTATCTAAGGGGCTTAATAATACTAGCATAGATGGAGTAATAGCTAAAGGTGGATCCTCTCCATACTTAATGCCCACAGAAGCAGAAGCTAAATTTTATATAAGGGGTACAAAAATGTGCTATGTTGAAAATATAGAAAAAAGACTTAGAGAATTTATAAAAAACATTAGTAATCTAATGGAAATACAATCTGAAATAAGTATATATGAATTACCTTATGAAGAACTTATAACAAACTCTACTTTATCAAGATTATTTTCTCATAACTTAAAAGAAAGTGGCATAATTGATATAAAAGATCCAAAGGATACTTACTCAGGACTTAGCATCGGTACAATAAGCCATTGTGTCCCCTGCATACATCCTTATATATCTATTGTAGAAAGTCCATCTATTAAATATTCATCAGGGGAATTTGCTATGGCTACTATATCAAATTATGCTCACGATAAAGTCATTAAGACCGCTCAAGCATTAGCCATAACGGCTTTGGATTTAATAGAAGGAGAACATTTATTACAAGAAATGAAATCTGAGCTATATAAAAATACAAATAAAAATTTTATTATAAATAAAAAAGATTAGCTAATTAAAAATTAGCTAATCTTTTTTTTCTGTGGAACTTTATTTTCTCAATTAAATTGTTACTAGGTTCAAAATAAAACTTCCTCAACTTATTTCCATCTTTATATACGCAACAATAAGGTTTAAAATTTAATACTGAACATATATATCTCTTAGAACTAGATATATTAGATCTAAATTTAGATAAATCCTTTTTACCTATATATTCTATATTTCTAACCTTTATATTTTCTACTACCTTATCTTCTTCACCTTTTATCCTATGAATAATAAACTGATCCGCAATGAGCGAATAAGTGTACTTTACTCTACATCTAAAAACTTCAAATATTAAGGCTACTAAAACTAGTATACTACATAGCCCCATTATAACTTTACCTATATATTCTTTACTTATAGGTAATGTCTCAATAATTTCAAGAAAAAATAGAGTACATACTAGTATCGCAAAAAATTTTACTAATGACGGTAATTTCCTTCTAGTCACTGTTTCCTTATACATGTTTCCCATACAAGAACCCTCCAGGCAAATCCCCTATATTTATTACAATATAGAAATTATACTAGGGTTTTAATGGTTAATCCAGAGCCAATATAAGCTATTATAGTCTTCTAGAGTTTACTAGTGACCAATAGGTGTTATATTATCATAGTATATTTATTTAAACTCGATTTATCGCAACTTTACTCTTGAATTTAATTTTAATGCGAATTTTTTATTTTATTATATTTTCAAAAAGGTTTTTTTCCTTCATTTACTTTATAACTTATAGACAATATCATTTTATAAGTTATAATATAGTTTATACAATACTAATAGGAGGTTTAATATGATTTCAATATATAAATCAACAGAAGAACATGAACATAAATTACTTAAACAAATAGACTCAATAGAACCGGGCTGTTGGATTAATATAGTTGCACCTTCAGATCAAGAATTATTATTTATATCCCGCAAAACTAATGTTCCAATAGATTTTTTAAAAGCTGCGTTAGATGATGAAGAAACATCACGTATAGATAGTGATGATGAAAAAAATATGTTAGTTCTATTAGATATTCCCTTTACTGAGATGGAGGATAATTCTTTAACCTACGATACATATCCTCTTGGAATCATACATACAGATAATTTATTAATAACCGTATGCTTAAAAAACAGTAAAATTGTTTCAGACTTCATTGATGGAAAAGTAAAATCTTTTTTCACTTTTAAACGTTCTAGATTCATACTTCAAATATTATACAGAGTTGCTAGTTATTACTTAATATATCTTAGACAAATAGATAAAAAAAGCTTACTAATTGAACGAAAATTACATAAGTCAATGAAAAATAAAGAATTAATTCAACTTTTATCTTTAGAAAAATCTCTAGTATACTTCTCTACTTCTTTAAAGTCAAATGAAATTACGCTAGAAAAAATGCTCAAACTAGACATAATGCAAAAATACCCTGAGGATCAGGATATCCTAGAAGACGTTATAATAGAAAATAAACAGGCAATTGAAATGGCTAATATATACAGCAATATATTAAGCGGTACAATGGACGCTTTCGCTTCAGTAATATCAAACAACTTAAATATAGTTATGAAATTATTAGCTTCAATAACAATAGTTATGTCCATACCAAATATGATATCCGGTATGTTTGGAATGAACGTTAGAGCTATACCTTTTGCAGAATATCCTTACGGTTTCTGGATAATTTTTAGTATTATATTAGGATTATCAGTAGTTACCACAATATTTTTATCTAAAAAGGATATGTTTTAATAAAAATTAAGGATATTTTATCCTTTATTTTTATTTATTATAAATAAAAAAATCAATCTAAAAATAGATTGATTTTTTTGGAGGCGCCACCCAGATTTGAACTGGGGATGAAGGTGTTGCAGACCTGTGCCTTACCACTTGGCTATAGCGCCATATATTTTGCGTTAACTACTTATACATAATAACATCTAAAAATTATTTTGTCAATAACTTTTAGATGTTTTTTAGATGTTATTCAATACTTTTACGACATTTCATCTACTACACTTTTTAATACTTTTCCAATACTGTCCTGTATAACTATGGATGCTTTACTATCATAAGATGTTGCTGATTTATTTATTAAAATTAAATTATCTCCTGTATAATAATCAACTAATCCCGCTGCTGGGTATACAACCAAAGAAGTACCTCCAACAATTAATAAATCACATTTACTCACAAAATATACTGCTCTATTAATTGATTCCATATCCAATGGTTCTTCATATAATACTACATCAGGTTTAACAGTACCCCCACAGTGATTGCATTTAGGTATACCACCATATCCTGAAATGTACTTTAAATCAAAGTACTTATTACATTTCATACAGTAGTTTCTATGAATACTACCATGCAATTCTATAACCTCTTTAGAACCTGCAACTTGATGAAGTCCATCTATGTTTTGCGTTATTATGGCTTTCAATTTACCCATTTTTTCTAATTTAGCAAGTGCATAATGTGCATCATTAGGTCGGGCATTTTTATATATCATTTTATCTTTATAAAAACTAAAAAAATCCTCTGTATGTTTTTTAAAAAAACTATGACTTAATATTTCCTCCGGTGGATAAGTTAAATTATTTTTTGCCTTATATAACCCAGTATCCGATCTAAAATCTGGTATTTTACTTTCTGTAGATACTCCAGCTCCTCCGAAAAATACAATATTGGAACTATCTAGTATTAATTTCATTAATTTTTCTGTATTATTCATAAACACACCTCCAATACTCCTACCCTATATTTAGCATATCATATAAAATATTTTTCATCTATATCATTATATTTAAATTATCCTAATAGAATATAAAAAAACCAATATGAGTAGTATAGGGGTTATATACTTAATTGCAAAATAATATAATTCTACAATTCCTTTATTTTTCAAACTACCATTATTTGAGAGTTCCATTTTTATATCTTTTCCCTTTAAAACATATCCAATAAATAAGGATATAAAAATCCCTCCTAATGGTGCCAATATATTAGAAGCTAAATAATCAAATAAATCAAAAAAGCCTTTATGTAGTATCTTTATATTTGATAAAATACTATTTTTATCTGCAGACAAAGTTGCTAATGCTCCAAACATAAATAATACAATTCCATTAAGTAGTACAGCTTTTTTTCTTGAATAACCTCTTTCCTCAATATAGTAGATAATAATACCTTCCATCATCGATAGTAAAGCAGTAGTAGCAGCTATTGCCGTAAGTATAAAGAAAATGCTTAATAATAATTTTCCAAAAGCCATTTTAGAGAATACTAAAGGAATAGTCATAAACAATAGTCCAGGACCTTCACTAGGTTTCACGTTAAATGAAAATACTACTGGAAATACAGCAATCCCCGCAAGTAAGGATACTAAAGTATCTGACAAAATAACTTTTACTGCTGTACTCGGCATATTATTATCTTCTGTAAAGTAACTTCCATACGTAACCATAACTCCCATACCTAAAGACAATTTAAAAAATGACAACCCCAAAGCCATTAATACTGATGATGTATTTAATTTTGAAAAATTTATATTAAATAAAAATTTAATTCCCTCTTTTGCCCCAGATAAAGTTAAAGCTTTTATATCACAAACTATTATTAATATAAATAATACAGGCATTAATATCTTAGTTACTCTTTCTATACCTTTTTTAACTCCCATTAATAAAATACTAGAAACTATTACTATAACTATAGCCTGCCATATAAGCGGCTCAACAGGCCCTATCGTAGTATGAAAAAATATTTTTCTAGTAGATTCTATAGAAGTATAATTGAAATCCCCTTTTATGGATTTAAATATATAGGAATATACCCACCCCGCTACACAAGTATAAAAGAATATAATAAAATGCACTGCCACAATACCTACTAAACCCATGTTTCTCCATATAGAATCAGGTTTTAAATACTCAATTGCTCCAATAAAATTTTTTCTAGCTTTTCTTCCTATAAAAAATTCACTTATAAGTATTGGTAACCCAACAAAAAAAACACAAAGTAAATATATAAATAAAAATCCTCCTCCCCCATTATTACCCACTAAATAAGGAAACTTCCATATATTTCCCAAACCTACAGCAGATCCTAGTGTTGCAAAAAATACAGCTAATCCTGATGAAAATTTTTCTCTTTTCTTTGAATCATGCATTTTTAGTTTTCCTTTCTATTTTATAATAGTAGTTTTCTCAAAATTTTTATTTTTATAAAATAAAAAAAACACTAAGTATACACTTAGTGTTTTAATATTACCTGACGACGACCTACTCTCCCACAAGGCCTCCCTTGCAGTACCATCGGCGCTTTGAAGCTTAACCTTCGTGTTCGGTATGGGAACGGGTGTTACCTTCAAGCCATAATCACCAGATACTGATTTACAGAAATCTTCGATTTCACTTTAAATCATTACTCCTCAGTTTCCTGAGTGAGTTATCTTTGAAAGAACTTATTCTTTCAAAATTGCACAAAGTAACATTTATTAGATCAAGCCCTCGACCTATTAGTATCAGTCAGCTGAATACATTGCTGTACTTACACCTCTGACCTATCAACCTTGTGTTCTTCAAGGGGTCTTACTAGCTTACGCTATGGGAAATCTCA
>NZ_UYZZ01000021.1 GCF_900626095.1 Clostridium rectalis | reverse complement strand
AGGAGGTAAGAGTAAATGAATTTTGCATTAACTAGAGAACAAGAATTTGTAAAACAAATGGTAAAAGAATTTGCTGAAAATGAAGTAAAGCCAATAGCAGCAGAAATTGATGAAACTGAAAGATTCCCTATGGAAAATGTTCAAAAGATGGCTAAGCTAGGAATGATGGGAATTCCATTTCCTAAAGAGTATGGTGGAGCAGGTGGAGATGTATTATCATACATTTTAGCTGTAGAAGAATTATCAAAAGTTTGCGGTACAACAGGAGTAATCCTATCAGCTCATACTTCATTATGTGCTTCATTAATATATGAACATGGAACAGAAGAGCAGAAGCAGAAATATTTAATACCACTTGCAAAAGGTGAAAAAATAGGTGCATTTGGATTAACTGAACCAAACGCAGGTACAGATGCTGCAGGACAGCAAAGTATAGCTGTGGATATGGGAGAATACTATCTATTAAATGGATCAAAGATATTTATAACAAATGGAGGAGCTGCAGATACTTTTGTAGTTTTTGCTATGACAGATAGAAGCAAAGGAACAAAAGGAATATCAGCATTTATATTAGAAAAAGAAATGGAAGGATTCTCAATTGGAAAAGTTGAGGATAAATTAGGAATAAGAGCATCATCAACAACAGAACTTATATTTGAAGATGTTAAAGTTCCAAAGGAAAACCTAATAGGAAAAGAAGGAAAAGGCTTTGGTATAGCAATGAAAACTCTTGATGGAGGAAGAATTGGTATAGCAGCTCAGGCATTAGGAATAGCCGAAGGCGCACTGGAAGAAGCTAAAAATTATATGAAAGAAAGAAAGCAGTTTGGAAGACAGTTATTCAAATTCCAGGGATTAGCTTGGATGATGGCAGATATGGATGTGGCTATAGAAACAGCAAGGCATCTAGTATATAAAGCTGCTTGGAAGAAACAAAATAAAATGCCTTATACTGTAGATGCTGCAAGAGCAAAATTACATGCAGCAAATGTTGCTATGGATGTAACAACAAAAGCAGTACAGTTATTTGGTGGATATGGATACACTAAGGATTATCCAGTAGAAAGAATGATGAGAGACGCTAAGATTACTGAAATATACGAAGGAACTTCACAAGTTCAGCAGATGGTTATTTCAGGAAACTTATTTAGATAATAAGGAGGTTTCAGGTAAATGAATATAGTTGTTTGTTTAAAACAAGTTCCAGATACTAACGAAGTTAGAATAGATCCAGTTACAGGAACTCTAATAAGAGAAGGTGTTCCTTCAATAATTAATCCAGATGATAAAAACGCTTTAGAAGAAGCTTTAAGATTAAAAGATGAATGTGGGGCAAAGGTTACAGTGGTATCAATGGGACCTCCACAGGCAGAAGTTGCATTAAGAGAATCATTAGCAATGGGAGCAGATGAAGCTATATTAATATCAGACAGAGCATTTGCAGGAGCTGATACATTAGCAACATCAAGAGCATTAGCAGCAGCGATAGAAAAGTTAGAGTATGACATAGTATTTGCAGGAAGACAGGCTATAGATGGAGATACAGCTCAAGTTGGACCAGAAATAGCGGAACATTTAAACCTTCCACAGGTAACTTATGTTGAAAGTTTAGATGTTGAGGGAGACCATGTAAAGGTTAAGAGAGCGTGGGAAGATGGATACGAAGTATCAAAGGTTAAAATGCCAGTTCTTTTAACAGCTATAAAAGAATTAAATGAGCCAAGATACATGAACGTTTCAAATATATTTGGAGCATTTGATAAAGAAGTAAAAGTTTGGAGTGCAGACTTTTTAGGAGTGGACAAATCCCTTCTTGGATTATCAGGATCTCCAACAAAAGTTAAGAGATCAACAACAAAAGAAGCTAAGGGAAAAGGCGAGGTTATAAACAAGCCTGCAAAAGAAGCAGCAGAATATGCGGTTTCAAAATTAAAGGAAAAACACTATATCTAATATAGGAGGGATTTTAAAATGAATATAGCAGATTACAAAGGAGTATGGGTATTTGCTGAGCAAAGAGATGGCGAGCTTCAGAAAGTTTCATTAGAACTTTTAGGAAAAGGTAGAGAAATAGCTGATAAAATCGGAGTGGAATTAACAGCTGTTTTACTTGGAGATGAAATAGATAATATAGCTACAGAATTAGTAGCATATGGTGCAGATAATGTTATATGTGCACATAGTCCATTATTAAAGCACTATACAACTGATGGATATGCAAAGGTTATATGTGAATTAGCTGATGAGAAAAAACCAGAAATAATCTTAGTTGGAGCAAGTTTTATAGGAAGAGATTTAGGTCCAAGAGTTGCAGCAAGATTAAATACTGGACTTACAGCAGATTGTACATCACTTGATGTAGAAGAAGGAACTAATCATCTTCTAATGACAAGACCAGCATTTGGTGGTAACCTAATGGCTACAATTATGTGTACAGAAAATAGACCACAGATGTCAACAGTAAGACCAGGTGTATTTGAAAAGTTACACAAAGATGAAGCTAAAAAAGGTGAAATCATAAAGGTAGAAGCTAATGTATCAGAAGATGACATTAGAACAAAGGTTGAAGAAGTAGTTAAACTAGCTAAAGAAGTAGCAGATATCGGAGAAGCAGAAGTATTAGTAGCTGGTGGTAGAGGAATTGGTGATAAAGAAAACTTTGAATTATTAAAAGAATTAGCTGATTTACTTGATGGAAGCGTAGCAGGATCAAGAGCAGCTATAGATAATGCTTGGTTAGATAAAGCTTTACAGGTAGGACAAACAGGAAAAACAGTAAGACCAAAACTTTATATAGCAGTTGGTATTTCAGGAGCTATTCAGCATTTGGCTGGTATGCAGGATTCTGATTACATAGTAGCTGTAAATAAAGATGAAAGTGCTCCAATCATGCAGATTGCTGATTTAGGAATAGTAGGGGATTACAAAAAAGTTATTCCTGAAATCATAGCTCAGATAAA
>NZ_UYZZ01000019.1 GCF_900626095.1 Clostridium rectalis | reverse complement strand
AAGTACAGCAATGTATTCAGCTGACTGATACTAATAGGTCGAGGGCTTGATCTAATAAATGTTACTTTGTGCAATTTTGAAAGAATAAGTTCTTTCAAAGATAACTCACTCAGGAAACTGAGGAGTAGTGATTTAAAGTGAAATCGAAGATTTCTGTAAATCAGTATCTGGTGATTATGGCTTGAAGGTAACACCCGTTCCCATACCGAACACGAAGGTTAAGCTTCAAAGCGCCGATGGTACTGCAAGGGAGGCCTTGTGGGAGAGTAGGTCGTCGCCAGGTGAAATATGATCCACTAGCTCAGTCGGTAGAGCACATGACTTTTAATCATGGTGTCCGGGGTTCGATTCCCCGGTGGATCACCAAAAAAACCTATCATAATATGATAGGTTTTTTTATATTAATTTTTTATTTTATTAGTTAATTTTTCAGTAGTATTTTTTAAATCACTCCATGAATTTTCTAAGTCATCTTTAAATTTTTCCATGTTACTTTTATTAGAAATTTTAATATTCATGTACTTAATTTTTAAATTATTAAACTTGGAATCTAGTTCGTATATCTGGTTATTAAACTCTTTTCTTGATTCTTTTTTTAAATCTGAGATTTTATCTTCTAATAAGTTTAATTTTTCATCCATTTCTTCTTTAAATGAGTTCTTATTCCAATTCATTTTAATTACCTCCTTTATATATACTTAATTTGTGTAATTATGTAATTAAAATACGTGCAAATATAATAGTTATAATATTTAAAATATTTTAAACATATATTGACCATACAATAGTAATGGTATATGATTAAATTAATGAAAAATAAAGGCTATTTAAAAATAGGAGGGAATAATATGGCTCTTAAAGATAATATAACTGTGGGTATTTCTAGAATAGCTAAAACAGTTGGAGATGGTGCTGCTACTGTAGCCAAAAAATCAGGTGAAATAGTAGAGGTTTCTAAGCTTAATATAAGAATATCTTCTAATAAAAATAGAATGGAAAGTTTATATAAAGATATAGGAGAATTAGTTTTTAAAAAGTATGAGAATGGAGAAATAATAGATAAGGATTTAGAGGATAATTGTAAGGAAATATCTGTATTAAATGAAGAGAATTCAAAACTTGAAGAAAAAGTAAGTATAATAAAAAATAAAGATGAGGAAGATACAGAAGAGGATTATATAGAGTAGTATAGATATTTTCGCCTTCAACGTTTTTGTTGGAGGTATTTTTATTTTCAATTTTAGATATATGGTAAGATAAGTATGTAGAGTTTTTAAGAAGGGTGATAAAATATGGAATGTAAAGAAGTTTTAAAAGAGTTATGTACTGCACATGCTCCTAGTGGAAGAGAAAATTGGTTATATAATACTATAGAAAATATATTTAAAGATTTTGGAGATATTTCAATTGATAATTTAAATAATATATTTATACATAAAAAGGGGAGTGGGTCAGGTAAAATTATGCTTATGGCTCATGCGGATGAGGTTTTTCTTATAGTAACGGATATAGATGAAAATGGGTTTCTAAAATTTAAAGGTAATGGGATAGATATTAAAACATTAATAAATCAGCAGGTATTTATACATGGTAAAGAAAAAATAAATGGAATAGTGTCAATTAAATCTAAATTTTCAACAAAAGGTGGAGAAAAGAATAAGGATATAGATATAGACAGTTTATTTATTGATACAGGGTTTACATATGAAGTAGTTAAAGATATTGTAAGCATAGGAGATTATGTAACATTAAATAGAGATTTTTATGAGTTATTAAACAATAAGGTTACTTGCAAGGCTATAGATGACAGAGCTGGAATAGCAACTTTATATGAGTGTGGTAAGGAGTTAATGAATTCCATTCATAATATGAACGTATACTTTGTATGTTCTTCTCAAGAAGAAGTAGGGCATAGAGGTGCTAGAACAGCTAGTTATAATATACAGCCTGATTTGGCCATAGCTTTAGATGTTACATTTGATTCAGGTAAGTTTGGAGACAGTGAGAGGGAAAATAAACTTGGAGAAGGTCCTGTTATATGCATAGGTCCTAATATTCATCCTCAATTAAGAGATAGTATTATGAAACTTGCAAAGGAATATAATATATCTTTTCAAGTAGAAGTTGAGCCAGGAAATACTGGTACTGATGCATGGGATATACAGATAACAAGAACTGGGATACCAACACTGCTTATATCCATACCTATAAGATATATGCATACCTCAGTAGAGGTTATAGATATAAATGATATAAAAAATACTGGCAGATTGATAGCTAAATTTATACAGGGATTAGATTATACTAAATTGGAGGAGATAGTGTGTTTTTAGAAACTTTAAGTAATGCGTCATCCCCAAGTGGTTATGAAGGGAATGTGAGGAGGCTAATTAAAGAAGAGATAGAACAATTTGTAGATGAAATTTTTATAGATAAAGTAGGGAATTTAATAGCACATAAAAAGGGCACCGGAAATAAAGTTTTGCTTACAACACATATGGATGAAAATGGTTTTATAATAACAGGATATAATGAGGATGGAACATTGAAGTTTTATCCTTTAGGAGATATAGATAAAAAAATAGTACCTGCTAAAGTAGTATTAGTAGGAATTAATAAGATACCAGGTGTTATTGGAGTTAAGCCTATCCACTTACAAGGTAAAACTGAAAGAGGCAAAATTATGAGTTTAGAAGATTGTTGCATAGATATAGGATCAAACTCTAAAGAAGAAACTAAAGAAATAGTGAATTTAGGAGATTTTGTAGTATTTGATACTAAATGCGGTAGATTTGGAAGTAACTTTGTAAAGGGAAAGGCCCTTTCTTCAAGATTAGGGTGCAGTATTTTAATAGAAATACTAATGAAAAACTATTTTTGTGATTTATATGTGGCCTTTAATGTTCAAAAAGAAGTAGGAAACAGAGGGGCTTATATATCTACATTTAATATAGAACCTGATATAAATATTATAGTTGATTCTACTAGTGCTATGGATATACCTAATATAAAAGAACATTATGTAGGAAATAAAATAGGTTTTGGTCCTGTAATAGCTATAAAAAATAAATTAAATATTTTTGATACTAATTTATCTGCAGACATTGTAAAAGTAGCAGAAGACAAAAGTATTATTTACCAGATAGAAAACAACAAAATTACTAAAAATCAAGGAGAAGCTATTCAAATGGTTAATGAAGGAACAAGAGTCGCTAGCATATCAATACCATGTAGGTATAAAAATACTAATATATCAGTAGCTAGTATTGAGGATTATAATAATACAGCAAAGTTAATTGATGAATATATTAAGACAATTAAATAAGTTAGGGGGAGGTACTATGGATAAATTGTTAAGTGAGCTTATAAATACCTTTGGAGTAAGTGGAAACGAAGAATTTGTAAGAAGTATCATATTAGAAGTATTAAAGGATAAGGAATATGATATTAAAGAAGACAAAATGGGAAATTTGATTGTAAAGGTTGGAAATGGGTCAAAGAAAATAATGATATGTACCCATATGGATCAGATAGGATTTATAGTTAGTTATATAGAAGATAATGGATTTATAAGAGTTGAAAAGTTGGGTAATTTTAAGACTGATAATATTAGTCATAGTTATATAAGATTTAAGAATGGTTCTATAGGAAAAATTATAATTAATAAAGATGATATGTATATAGATATTGGGGCGAAAAATAAGGAAGAAGTTAATAATAAAATTAAAATAGGAGATACTGCTTGTTTAGTAGGTCCATGCTTAGAGGTAGAAAATAATAATATAATAAGTCCTAATTTAGATAATAGAATAGGATGTTATGTACTACTAAAATTATTAATGGATATAAATACATTAAACAAGGAAACATATTTTGTTTTTTCTTCTCAAAAGTTAATGGGAAATAGGGGGGCTAGAGCAGCTGCATATGAGGTAGATCCTAATTATTGTATAGTATTAGATGTAAAACAGTCATCAGATTCATTGAGTGGTAAAAATAGTTTTAAATTAGGAAATGGTCCAGGAATAAACATAATGGATAAAACATTAATAATGCACGAGGATGTAAAATCTATGATTGAAATGGCTAGCAGTGAATTGAATTTAAGAACTCAAAATATAATCTTAGATGATATATCAGAAGGAGGGGTTATACATAAAGAAAGAAATGGAATCAAAACAGGGGAATTGTGCATCCCATGTAGGTATAAAAACTCATCTTCAGAGATGGTAAATTTTGATGATGTTAATGGATGTATAAAATTATTAAAAAAAATATTAGAGTAGCTTAAAGAAACCTTAGATTTTATCTAAGGTTTCTTTAAGCTTTAACCAGTCTTGTAAATACATATTTTTAAATGTGTCGTTTCTGTTATAAGTTAATGCTGATGGATGATACATTGGGAAAATATATTTGTTTATATAATTATTAAATATTATTTCTCCATGACATTGACCTATAGATTTAAAATTTGTCAGTCTTTTTAATGGAATATTACCTAAAGTTACTATTAGTTTAGGATCTGCAAGTGAGATTTCTTTATCTAATATATCATTAAATAAGTTTATTTCTGAAACTTTAGGGGTTCTATTACTAATAGACTTCTTACCGTTTTTGGTTTCTTTTACCTTTATGGGTCTAAAGTAACAGGTATTAGTTATTCTAATAGAACTTCTTTTTACATCTATCATATTAAGATAGTATTCAAAATTTTTACCTGCTACACCTACAAAAGGTTTCCCCTGTTCCACTTCAGTTTTTCCTGGAGCTTCTCCTATAAATAATATATGGCAAGGTATTGGTCCATCACCGGTAATCCAACCGCCAATAAAATCCTTCTTATAATTATTGCATATTTCTCTTATGTCAAATTTTAAATCCTCTAGCGTCATATTAATGTCCCCCTTCATTGCAAATATATTTTATAATAAGGATGAGAATAGTCTAGCAGTAGCTTCTATGGCTTTAGTAAAGGTAGATATATTGTTACAATCATCTTCATTAATTTGTATACTACATTTTAAGTCATCAAAGAAAAGATCGTCAAATTTTTCTGTAACTTCTTCATCATATATTACTGCATTTATTTCATAATTTAATTCATAGCTTCGTATATCCATATTAGCAGTACCAATAGTACATATTTTCCCATCAATAGTCATAACCTTGGAGTGAATAAATGAATTTTTATTATAAAAATACACTTTCACACCACATTTTATAAGTTCAGTTAAATAAGTTCTAGATGCATAATATACAGTGAAATGGTCATATTTCCCCGGGAATACTATTCTTATATCAATGCCGCTCAAAGCAGCTATTTTCAATGACTCCATTATGCTTTCTGGTGGAACAAAATAAGGAGTAGTTATATATATATGGTCAGTGGCCATAGAAATCATTTTTAATATACCTTGCATTATTGCGGGGTAAGGAGAATCAGGACCACTTTTTATAAGTTGCATCATTTTCCCCTTAGATTTTTTTTGTTCAGGGAAATAGCTATAGAAATTATTATCCAAATTCATATACTCTTTATTAGCTTTTTTTATAGTCCAAAAGTCGTCTATAAATACTCCTTGTAGGCCCAAAACAAAGTCTCCTTTTACCATTATATGAGTGTCTCTCCAGTAACCTAGTTTACCCTTACCTAAATATTCATCTCCAATATTAATGCCTCCAATAAAACCTACATGACCATCTATTATTACTATTTTTCTATGATTTCTATAATTAATTTGAGTGTTGATGTGTCTTAGAAGGGGAGCTAAAAAATAGGAATATTGGACAACATCTATGCCAGCTTCAACCATTTCATTTATATAAGCTCTACCGAGCTTAATTGAACCAACTCTATCTATAATAAATCTTATCTTAACACCTTCTAATGATTTTTTTATTAGTAAATTTTTTATTTCGTTACCTATTACATCGTTTTTTACAATATAATACTCTAGGTGAATGTGTTGGGTTGCATTTTCTATTTCTTCTTTTAATTTTTTAAACTTTTCATCACCATCCCTAAATATTGTTATATCGTTATCTATAAATAACGGAGATTCACTATTTTCTGCTAATAGTTTAACTAAGGGTATATAATCTGGATTTTCAATTTTATTTAAAACTTTTCCAATAAGGTCCTTTACTTGAGGAGAAAAGTCTTTATTTAATTTGTGAACTTTCCAGTTTCGACCTAGAAACATATAAAAGAATAGACCAATAGGAGGTAATAAAACTATTATAAGTAACCAAGCAATAGTTTTTTCCGGTCTTTTTCTTTCCAGTATTATTACTATTGTAGCCAGGATAGCATTAGCTACAAAAAAAATAGAAAAAATAGAAACTAGTCGTGACATATATAAACACCTCCTAAATATATTATTCTAAAAAATATACTTTAAATACCTATAATAATCAAATTTTCAACAACTTAGTCTAGTGTATCAATATATATTATAACAAGAAAAAGAGAGAATTTAAAAGAAAAAATAAAATAAATTTAAAAAATCGGTATATAGAGTATATGTTTTAATATTTATGTGTGATACAATAACACATGTCGCTGAGAGATGCGGTATATAAATGGATAAGCATGAGATGAGATAATGGTGCTTGATTAATATGAATTGATCTTTGAAAATTAAACAGAGAAGAATGAAACCAGTTAATTCTTAACACAAAGTGTTAAAATAGCGATGAGCTAAAAAAGATTAAACTTTTAAATTGAGAGTTTGATCCTGGCTCAGGACGAACGCTGGCGGCGTGCCTAACACATGCAAGTCGAGCGATGAAGCTCCTTCGGGAGT
>NZ_UYZZ01000009.1 GCF_900626095.1 Clostridium rectalis | reverse complement strand
TAATTGACCAGCTAATCCTATTTTTAGATTTTCTGCAATATCACTTTTGAGTTCTTCTGGTATTTCTTTTTTGGTTTGCATTGTTGTTTCGATATAAGCCTCACAATAGTCCTTCAATTCTTCATCCAAACCAACTTCGGCTTCTTTGGCTATTCTATAGCAAAATCTATTATTAAACATTTTATCTCCTCCATTTTTTGTATTGTGCAACTAATCAGTTTTTAAATTATCAATATATTTATTATATTCTTCATTTGGAATAATCCCCATTTCATGCAAAATGTCTTTTGTACTCCATATACTACCTTCTTCCCTAAAATCACCAATAGATAAATCAAAACTATTATCCTCTTCATAAAACACTTTGCACCATTCAAATGCATCTTCAAGGGAATCTGCCATACCACCATAAAATACTCCATCTTTTATCTTACAATAAGAAACCTTTCTATCTCCATTTCTTAAAGTAAATGCTACACATTTATTAAATAATTCATGGTTCATAGGATAAAACTTATCACTTCTGTTATCATTATTAGTAATCATTTATCTTCTTCCTCCTTATTAATGAACAATAATTTCAAATTATTCATCATTTTTTTGATAAAACAAGTGTTTTAAATTATTTTATTATAAGCTCTCTTTTCCCGTTCTTATCATACTCACTAACAAAACCTTCTTTTTCAAGTAAATCCATTAACTTATTTGCCTTTACCAAACCTATTTTTAAATGTCTTCTTAACAAATCTATATTGATGTTTTCTGGATATTTTTTGAATATACTTATAGCTTGAATTTTTAAATTTTCCATATATAACACACCATCTTTTAAATTATTTTACAATTTCAAAATAACTTTCAAATAACGTATATTGTTCATTGTTATCATCTTTCAAACAAACATATTCTCCTGCACAACCTAATAATTTATATGTTTTTCCTACTGTAAATCCTTCGACTTCTTTAATACATTTTAATTTCATCTTTACCTCCCCTTAAACTATTTATCATATACTATTTTATAACAATCAAATGTAAATCCCTTCTCATTTATTTCCTTTAAATGACACTTCTTATTATCTAACAAACATATATTATTTTTATAATATTTACAGTAAGTTGCTTTATTATCTGATGATTTTATTTTTCTATTATTATTTAAATTTTCAATTTTATTTTTCTTAATTCTCTTTGATATTAAGTCTAATCTCCTCAACTTTATTTTAAAATACTTTAATCACTACCTATAATTAATAATATCATAACTAAAGCTTAATATGTAAATAACAATATTTAAATACTATTTCCTATCTATCAGTTTTAATAAAATTCAAATTTTAAATCATTTTTAAATTGTTTTGTATTACTATATTTATATATTACCACCATTTTCTTGTTTTGTCAAATTAAATTATTAAATTATTTTATATTAGTCAATGTTTATTTTGCCATTAAATCAGCTCTATGTAATATTAATAAATTATTATAAAATTCTTCACCAGTTAATCTAATAAATTTATTTTTAGATTTTTCTGTTTTAATAAAGAATGGTTGCATATGCCATTGAATATACTTAATTACTTTTAATATATCTTCATCACAAAGATTTAAATAAAATAAGCTTAAATATGCAGATACATTATGATGTGCATAATAATGTGCAATATCAGTTACTTCACCTTTGGTATTTTTAAATTCTTTAGTAAAAGCTTTACCTATGTCGTGAAGTAGTCCTGCAATACTTATCAATGATAATTCTACTAAATCCTTTGCACTTTCATCATTTTCTACATTGGCACTGCATTTTAAACAATGTTTTCCTATTGTTAAGGTATGATGAGGATTATCTTGATTTATTTTATCAAGTCCGTTTTCTCCATTAAATAATTCATTAATACTAAAATCTTCTTTATTAAAATTTTTAATTATATTAATTTTATTCCATCCTTCATAATATTGTGGAATAAATATATTTTTATACATTCTTTTTATTACATGCTCTGGAATTTCTCTTTCTCTTCGCTTATTTTGTTCTAAACATTTTTTATATGGAGTTGCTATTAAATAGCATTCTTTAAAACAATTAAATCTCTTTAATTCATCTAACAACGCTTTCCTTATTTTATGATTTATATTTGTAGCATCTATTATAATATTATTTGCCTGTTTTAAATTTTCTTTTACTCTTTTATATAATTCTTTAAATACTTCTGTATTATGGTTTTGGTCATTTTCATTATTGAATAATTCTTTTCTTAATTTATCTGAAGATAATATAACTGCATTTTCCTTTTTAGCTATTTTATCTGCATAATAAGATTTTCCACTAGCTGGTAATCCAACCATCATAATTAACTTATTCATTTTTATTCTCACTTTCTGATTCTTCCATATCTAATATATCACTTTCTTTAATAATTCCTTCTAATAATTTAAAAGTAAAATTCTTATGTTTATATGCAGTAAACTTTTCTTTATTGTCTATTCTTACAACTACACCTTCTCTAATATGAGTTTTACCTATTGGGTCTGATCCATCTACAAACTTTTCTACCCTATTCATTAAATCTTCGATATCTGTAAAAGTAAAACTATCTAATTGGGGACAATATTTAATGCCCATTTGTTCGCAACGTAATTTAACTAAATACCAAGGATATTCTACTATATCACCATCTTCATTTGTCATAGTCATTCTATATACATAAATATCATTTTTTCCAATATCACATCCATATGTAAACTTAGTAGTTTTGCCATATTGTTTTATAAATTCTTTATCTCTTATTTTCTTATTGTCACATTCAGGCATAATTGTTTGATTTTTATCTGTATATCCTACAACTTCATAATAAACTGTTTCACCTTTTCTCAATCTATTTGCGAATAAATCATGATATTGTTTTCTAAATTCATTACTACCATAAAAGCCTTTATCATAATCTTTTATTATAACTCTTCTTGTACCTGTGACATTATCCCAATTTCTTTTAGGGCTTATATTAACATTCATAAATTTTAACAATTTATATATTAAATGTGGTGTTTTTCTTTTCCTCTCTTTAATCGTATACGAACTACGTTGACTTGTACCATGCATCTTTAAAGTAATATAACACAAATCACCTTTTTTAAATTGATGTGTATTATATGCAAGTTGTGCTGTATCACTATGCTCTTTAAAAAGTGGATATGATTCAGAACTAATTTTCTTGTTTTTTTCTTTAGATACTCCTTGTATTCTTACTTTTCCTTTAGGAATGTATTTTTCACATATTAAAATACCATTTAATGTGGTTATCATATCCCCCTCTTTTAGCGTTGTAATATCACAAAATGATTCTAAACATTTTAATGGCATAAATAAACCATCTGACTTTTCTCCTCTAAGCTTTAAAGTGGATACATGACGTTTTTCAGGTTCTAAATATCCTCCTATTTGATTTCCATCTTCATCTTTCTCCCTTAATAAATTATTGATTTCACAAAATTCCATTCCTAATTTCCCATCAGTAGGAAAATATATACCTAATTCATTTTCTTTTACATCTAGTGAGATTATTACTGAATTTCCAAAGCATTCCCCTACGTTTAATCTATCTGCATTAATATGTTTTCTAATATTTTTTATTCTTGTTATGTACGCATTATAACTCATAAACAACGCCCCTCTTTTTGTTTTATTAAATTATTTTATATTAGTGAGCTATTATTTTTAGATTTTATCATCTTGTTTTAATTCTAATATAGCTCTTTTATACAAATCTATTTTTTCTCTAGTTTCTTTTTCTTGTTCTAATTCTTTTGTTCTAATATCTGCTTTTTTATTTTCTTCTATTGCAATTGTATCTGATTCTATTAACTCTTTTATTAAATTAATATCAACATTATATTTTACATGAATTTTACTTAAAAATTCTTCTCGATAACACATACAAATACAACTTTCTTCTTCATATTTTTCCACTATATCTTTGATTATTTTAGGCATATTTTTATATTTGTTTATCATGTATTCATTATAATTTATCATATATTTAATTTTATTTTCGTATCTTTCTTTTTGTTTTTCTTTAAACCATTTAAATATCTGTATCGCTCCTTTTTTAATTGTTTTATGTTACGATAAAACGAATATTTTATATGCTACAACTTATTTCCATAATATTCTTTGGTTGCATTTTGAACATCTAAATTCATTATCTTTTGGATAGTATCCTATTGAATTTCCACAAGTAGGACATTCGTTCCAGCTTGTTCTAATATTATCTGTTCTTTTCTTGTTTCTGCTAATAACAAAGCTTTACCATATCCTCCAAACATATCTATAAACATTAATTCATCATATCCATATTTCCCAAGTTCTTTTGCAGACGGAAAACGCCTTGAAGATATTTTAAAATCAATCATAGTATTTAATATTTCTTTCTTATTTTCCTGCATTAAATACACCTTCTTTCATCTTATATATAATTATAATATACATAAAATGAATTTATGAACTATTAATTGAAAATATGAAGTAAAATATCTTTTTTACATTATATAAAAGCTTAATTATTTTTTATACATACTTATAATTGGTTTAATATCTATATACTTTACATCTATATTTTGTGCATATCTATTTAATTCCTCACTAAAATTAATTACTTCGTAGAATATCTTATTAAACTCTTCCATATCTTTCTCTTCGTAGTAACCATAAATTATCTTAGGATTATTTGCTTTATTAAAATATAATTCTGACATTATTAATCTTATAATATGTTGGTCATTCTGGATAGACATCCCCATTATTAAAAATGTATTTATATATTTTTCATGTATTATTTCACCAATAATTTTTGAAGGATATTGTGTTTTTTTATTTACATAATCTTTACCTGCTAGTGTGTTTACCATGCTCTTTTGAATCTTGTTATAAAAGTAATCTCCAATTAAAATATCTGAAAAACTTATATAATTATTATTATATTTTAAACCTAGAACTTGATTTGCTACTACTTCCTCTTTATTTAATACAAATTTTCCATGTAAGTGATGAATTTGTTTATCTAAAATTAGTTCTAAAATTCTATCATAATTTAAAGTTAAAATTGCATTAAATTTATTTAAGGATGTTTGCAATTTATTTAAATGAATATTTTTACTATTTTCCAATTTGTTATAATTAATTGCCTTACCATTATCAAAAATAGCTATACAAAATAATAGTCTATAATATATATTAAAGCCATTAAATAATGTACTCTCTAATAGTTTTTCTTTAATGTCTTCACTATTTAGCAATGTAATTGTGCTTTTATCTCCAATATGCACCAATGTAATAAAAATATTATTATCAGGAAAGTCATATATGTCTTTATCCAAATTCAGCTTTTTAATTAAAAAATAAAAGTGTATAAGGATTGTCCAATATTCTATATTTACACATTGCACTCCCCTTTTGCCTGAATCACAAATTTGTTTAACTAAATCTAATTGTCCAATACCAAATGTTGTAGTTACTAATTGTTTGCTATTTTCTAAAGCTTCAATTAGTTTGTTATTTTCTATAATAGATTGAGCAAATATTAAAGCATCTTTAAAAATTTTTAATATTTCATCTTCTTTGCTATATTTAATATATTGTAATACCTCATTATAATTAGTCATATTCTTTTTTCTAAATCTACTATTAAATTTTGTTTTAAATACTCCATTTCTAATCAAAATCTTATGTGCTTCATACAAGCGATTAAAAATTGTACCAAAACTTCTATCAAAATTTATACTTAAACCATTTCCATATAAAAATGCACAGGAATTATTATTGATTATACTTTCTAATGTATTAAATTTTATCTTTTCCATTCAACTTCTATCCTTCTCTTTCTCTTAATATTTTCTCTTTAAATTTTATAGTATAAAAATATTTTATTATTACATCAAACTTAAGCTCTTTATTTATAATTCTATATCTCCTGATTCTAATCTTTCTATTATTTTCTCTATAACTTATGAGGGATACATCTCAGATAAAATTTTTGCATAAGCTTTACATGCACTTCTTTCCACTTCTTCTCTTTCTATATCTTCTGGGATTTTAATAGTTACTTTTTTAATTTCTGCACCTCTTACCATGAATTTTGCTACCTCTCTTCTAACTCTTTTATAATTTCTTCTATATCCTCCGTAGGAAGTTTTTTAACTAAGGCTCTGGCTAATATGCCCATAGCTCTATCTTGCAGTTCTTCCATTACTTTAGGGTCTTCTGGATAGTTCACTATAATTTTTTTTATTTTAGCCATAAAGAAACTCTCCTATATTCATAATTAAACTATTTTTCTAATTTAACTTTATCTTTCATTTTTAAATCATACCATGAATTTACATCCAAATCTACGTATAGCCTTTCATAATTTATTTGATATTTATTAGATTATTTTATATTGCTTTAAAAGTATTATTTTATAGTAAATATTTCCTATAATCTTATAGTATCATTTTATTACTAATTTGTCAAATTGTTTTATATTAACTAACAAGAAAATAAATGCTTATCTTTCGTTTATTGTAATTGCTTATCTTATTTGAACTTTATTTGCATACTTCTTTTTATCTTCATCTAACACATGAACATATATTTGAGTAGTAGATAAATTACTATGACCTAAAAATTCCTGAACATATCTCAAATCTTTTGTTTGTTTTAAATTTATTGTTGCTGATGTATGCCTTAAAGTATGGGCTGTTACATGTTTATTTATTTTGGCTTTCTTAGAATAGCCTTTAATTACGTTATTAACCTGTTCTTTAGTAATATTAAACATCTTACCACTCTTTATATCTTCAAAACAAAAGTAACTTCTTATGGCTTCTCTGGTAGTATTATTTAGATACATAAATCTTATCTTACTACCTTTACCTATTACTCTTATTTTTTCATTGTTTATATCTTCTACTTTTAAATTTAATAATTCACTTACTCTAAGTCCATGGTTAAGCATGATAATTATCATACAATAATTTCTCTTACTGTTAATACTTCCATCTTGTATTGCATTTAATAATTTACTACATTCTTCTAAGGTTAAATATACAGGTTCTCTTCTTTTTATATCTGGAGTTTCTAATTCCTTTGTTGGATTCTCTTTAATTAAATTTGCTTTGGTTTCTAAATAATTAAAGAATGATTTTAAACTAGCTATTTTTCTACCTCTTGATTTTTCGCTATTATGTCTTTCATTCTGTAAAAAATACATAAAATTATATAAATCCTGTAATATAATAGATTTAATATGATTATCTGTAATATCTGATATATCTACACTCGAAAACTTTATATCTTTAGATACTAAACCTTTATCTATCTTATAAAATCTAAAAAACATTCTTAAATCTACTTCATATCCATCTATTGTATTTTGACTTTTATTTTTTATGACTTTTAAATAATTTAAGAAGTCTTCTACTCTTTTAGGTAATTCATTCATTTAAAAACAACCCCTTGTAATTTTTATTAAATTATTTTATATTTATATAATAACATATATTAGAAAAAATTACAAGGGTTATTACAAAATTTCCTTGTAATAATATGGACAAAAGTAACTTTTTATATTAATTACTTTTTTAGTTCGCATCTTGCTCAGCATAATTCCAATAAAAATTACTAATTATAGTGCCATTAGGACTATTTTCTTTAACCTTACCAGAACTACCATAGTTGTCCAATACCTCAAATTCTTCATCGCAAAATATTATAATAGCTCCTGTTTTAAAATATCTTTCTTCAAGCATTTTTAGTACCACCTTTTAAAGCTTTATATTAACATATGTCGCCACTAACTCATGACTGAAGTCACGAGAGTGCGTGGCGATTCTTCAATACATCTTTGATGAATTTTTTCTCTTTGTTCAATTTGCTCTTTAACTTTAAAATTAATAAAATAATCTTCATTTATATCATATATTTCTACTAATACAGTACCTTTTAAATAACAATATTTATATAACTTTCCTTCAACTTTGTAGAAATTATTTATATCTAAATTCAGTTTATTAATAGTTTTAATAAACTTATTAATCTCTCCATCACTTTTATATATCGTTATTGGTGTTAGGTTTGTTACATTTGAATGTTCCATTTTATAAATATTACTTGTAAAGCTCATTATTACTCCTTTATTTGCCACTTTTATTTTTTCTAATTTCCACCTCATGTTTATGTCTCACAGATTTTGCAATACTATCAAAATCACTATAAACCATTTCCAAATTTATCCCCAAGCAATCTAATTCACTTAATATCTTTTCATAATTATTAATTTTAATTGTTACATCAGGTAGTATATTTTGATAATTTAAATAATGGTATCCATAGCAATCTTCTTTATAATACATATAACCTTGATATATAAACAATCCTTTTTGATTGGATATTCTATCAAATAAATTGGGTGGCTGATATATAAAATATATATCTAAGTTTATATAACATCTGTCTTTGTAAAATTTAAATATTTTCAAAAGATTTATAAATAATGCTAAATATATTTTAGCCCCTACAATAATAAAATCTTCTTTTGAATAATCTTCATCCCCAAAAATCATATAATCCTCAAACTCATAAAATTTAGAGGAAATTATATCTTCATCATGTAAATTTTTCTTCAAAAAATAATACATATCTATTAATTTCTTTTTGCTATTTTTTAATAATTTTCTTAATTCTAAAAATTTATTATCGCTATCACTATCTAATAGTCCTTTAATTCCATTAAGATTTACATTATTGTATTCATAATTTCCCACCAAATTTAAAACCCAAGATTCAACCTCGTCTGAATTATTATAAAAAGTATTAAGTATTCTTTTGTAAATTTCATTTTGAATATCCAAATCTTTTGTTAATACTTCAAAAAAATTACCCCCCTTAATTTCAATAACGATGTCACTAATATCAACAAGCCTGTTTTTATTTATTAAATATACTTCAGCAGTGTTACTAAAATATTTCTTTGAAATATTATTACATAAATTGTATATTAATGTATCTTGTAGAGATTTATCATTCTTCAAATCTTCTATTTGCTGTTTACTTGGATTATTAAGTAAATCACTTAAATAATAAGGTTGTTCACCCTTTCCATAACAAGCAAAAAATAGAGATATTAACGGAGAATGTGTAAAATCCACTAAATTAGTTGGTAATTGATGATGCTGACAAAAAGAAGTAAAATGCTTTTTTTCATCTTCAGATATACGACTAATGATTTTATCATAATAGTCTTTTTGAATACTATTGAAATCATAAAAAGTATCAGAATCCCATCCTCCTTTATAAGGTCTAAATCCACTAGCTTCTATTCCATAATATGGTTCATTTTGCCCCCTAAATATATAAGACTCGAAATTATTATCACGAATTACATCGAGATATTCTGAGATTGTACTCACTTCATATTCTTTCATGTTCTCCCCCCCAGTTTAAAATAAAATCGTGAATTTATATTAATTCTATTTCCTTTCTTACTTTTAAAATAATTTTCACTTCTTACATTTTTTCAGCTTTATCAATAAATTCACTTGCATTATTTACAATATTAAACGGAGCATATTCTTCCCAAGTTTCCAAATCACTGATGGTAACTACTTGTTTTGAAGTATTTTTTAGTCTTGCAGTAAGAAATTTTGATAATCCTGCCACTTCTTTGCCATTATTTAATTCAAGTGCTAAAGACCCTTTTTTATTAAAATCTTTTACTATTAAATAGCACATATTCTAAACACCTCTCAAAATCTTTTTTATCATTTATTTTATCTGAATCATACATTTTTCTTAATTTTACTCCAATATCATTATCTTTATACTTATATACATATGTGTGTAGCCAAATATTGAATTTAAAATCCTTATTGGTAAAAAATTGTATTTCTATTGGATAATGATAATTGCTTCTTCTATAATAAATGTGATATCCTCTATATCCATCATCATTAGATTTTCCTTTTGTCATATCTACACACCTTACTAGCTCTGAATCAAGATTAATATTGTTATAACTATCTACTATAACTCTTATTCCTAGTATATCATTAAAACAACCATAAACTTCTTTGCTAGGATAGTATTTATCATATTTTAATAATATTGATTGTAAAGATTTAATTCTATAATTATAATTTTGTAATAAATCTACATTATCATTTAGAAAATCTATATAGTTTTCTAAATCATTTATTAATTCATTTTTCTTAAATTTTCTTAAAGTATTTTTTAGACTTTTACCTAAAGTAGTTTTAAAACTTAATTTATCTAATATCATTAATAATTCATCGTTATTGATAAGTTTTCACCTTCTTCTATCATTTTAATTTCTCTCATTATCTCTCTAAGCATTTATTATATAAAAAATCACAAATACTATCAGCCTTTTGTGTATTATAGAATTCAACCATTAATGTATTGAATTCCAGCTTATTTTTTGCTTTTATATTCAAAACCCCTTGACCATTAGATAGTAAAATCCCATTTGCTAGTAGCCTGCCTGTTCTTTTATTACCATCATAATAGAATTGATTTAAAGCTACAAATAAGAATATCTCAAAAGCTAACTCAGTTTTACTTTTACATCTATCTATAATTTCAGGTAGCTCATTTAAAAATACAGAATTTAAGTCTTCTGCTTGTGGAGGAATATAATCAGTTCCACCTATTCTTACTTGACCATCTCTAAATTTTCCACTTACTAATGCTTCATTAATTGCTACTTTATTATTTATATTATTAAATATTTCTTGGCTAAGTTGAAATTCATCCTTTTGAACCAATTCAAATAAATACTCCCAACTATTTTTTAAGTCATAAATTTGTTGTTCATCTGACACTCTATGACCACCTACAGTTATTCCATCTAATAATGTCTGAACTTCAGGATATGTGAAAGGGTTTCCCTCTAAACTTCCCATATTAAAAATAACATCTGGAAGTGTTTTTTTAGCTATAAATATGAGTTTTTTAATATCTATAGGTGGAATTATATCTAAATATTGTTTTGTTCTTGTAAATAGCATTATATCACCTCTTTATTTTAAAACAACTTTTTATTTGCTAATCTATAATAAACTAATCATCTTGTAATTCTTTTTTTGTTTGTAAATAATTTTCATTTAGTAAATCTTTTATTACATTATTGCAAAAATAGTTATATAAATCTAAGTTTTTTTCTTGGTTGATTTTCATTTTATCTATTGATTCTTGAAACATATTATATACATGTTTTATATTATCATCACTTATTGTTTTATTTCCATTAGTTTGTTTAACTTTTCCAATTATTTCTTTTTCATTGTATTTCATATTTTCCAACATATTTTTATTCTCAATTATTTTCTCATTTACATTTAATGGATTTCCTACACATAGCAAACCATTTGCAACAACGCTTACAAAAGCATTAATTGCAACTAATTCTGAAGTTGTTTTAGCTATTTCTATACATTTAGATTTTACTTGAGTGAATAATTTATCTTTATCATTAAATAACGTTTTATTTATTCCTTTTATATAAAAACTCCCTGCTATCCCCATAATTTCATATAGCTTTTCTTCTTCAAGACTATCTAACGATTGGAATAATTTATAAATTGAATTATATGGATATTCTTTTATATATTTTACATGATATGGATTCATATAACTTACAATTGCATCCTTAATTGTTTTCTCGCATACTGTATTATTTTTCATGGTTTTCCTCCTTTTTATTATACAAAGTATATAAACTTTTCCATTTATTTTAATTACTTTTTTTAACAGGGATATCAAATACCATTATAGTTAACAATATTTCTCTATTGTTGTCATTGGGTTGAGTAAAAATATATCTAAAACATGTTTCTTGCTGAATATTAATTTCTTTTTTATAACTAGGGTGTTTTTGTGCTAAATCAGGTATTTTTTTTATTATATTACTTAAATTTTTATTTCTATTGAATATAAGTATAGCTCCTTTTGTATCTCTCCAACACATATAACTTAAAATTTGATCTATAGTATCTGTAAACACCTTGTCGCCTTTCCAAAATTTACATTCACCTATAAATACGTTTTTCCCATTTTCTCTCATTAATATATCTGTTTTGCCATTTGCATTAAAAGTTTCTCCTGTTGCATTACCTTCATAAATACCATTTAATTGAACTAAAAAATGCTGTCTCAAGGATTCTTCATCCATCTTACTAAAAGCTTCAGGACACCTTTCCATAACTATGCTCATATTATTTAACGTATTAAGAATATCTTCATATGTTGACATATCAATACTTGGTTCGGGAACAAAAGTTTTCTCTTTTATTATAGGTTTTTCTATTTCTACATTTTTTTTAGTTGTTGGAACTACATAAGTTTTTGCATATTCAGTATTTTTTCTTAATGGGATTCCTAATGATGCAACTAAATTTAAATCTTTTAACAACTTATCTTTTCTTTTAAAAAACAATTGTTTTAAATAATTTTTTAAATTATCATTAAAAGGTAATATGCTTTCATTTTGCCAATCTATATATTGTTTTATCAATTTAATGTTTTTATCTAAATCACTCTTAATTTGTTCACTTGTTAAATTTGTATTCTCAAAAGTGAGTAATAAATCAGTATCTTTTACAACTCCACAAGGAATTATAGTTGAAAATGTGGATGGTTTTAAATAAAATAATTCTCTATCTCCTTCGTAAGGTATTCCAATTGTAATTGAATTTCCTTTTATATAAAAAGGTCTAGTTCTATCAGAAATCGCCCTATCCCATTCATGGGATATATCTACATCTATTTCTTTTTGTTCAATAATACTAATTTCTTCTTCATGTAAAACTAAAGGATTGATTATATATTTATTATATAAATATTCAATATAATCATCTTGATTAACATTTAAGATATAATCAGATTTTTGATTTTCTATATTTTTCTTTATATTTTGTTTATGGCATTCAATTGTATTATATAAGTCTCCTTTGCTATAAAACAAATAATCTCTCATACATTCATCCCCCATTTTTAATATAAATTTCTGATTTTATTAACAACCTATAGTATTTTTACTCTTTATTAAGTTGTTTACAGTAAAGTTCAATCCATTCATTGGTAGTTATATCATCAGCTACTCTATAATTTTCTGGAATTCCTCTTTCTCTTAAAGCAAATACATCTATTTCTATTACATCCCCCTGTATTCAAATTAATTAGTTTTACCAATTATAAATCCTCCCTATTAGATTTCAATTTTTTCAGCATCTTTGATATGCTAACACTCAATTACTGCTACTCTTCTATCAATTATAAACTTCCTTACATCTTCCTCTGACTCAAACCATCCAAAGTCTTCTTCACCACAATCAATATATGTTAATAAATAGCTCTGTTTATCCATTTAAGCACCTTCTTCTTAATACTCTTCTATTATTCCATGTCCTCCATCTATGACACTTATTGCTTCTTCATAGCTTTCGCATTCATAATTATCCCAATTTTCTAATCCTTGGTCATCATCAAATAGAATTACATTTTCTATGACAAAATTATCCTCTAAAGAGCTTATAATATTGTCTCTATCTTGTCTATGTTTAACTATAAATTTCTCTTTGTGTTTTTCTTCTATAAAATTTATAAAATCATACTTATCTATTTTATTACGTTCTACTAACCATTTTCCATCTTCTTTTTCATACTCTTCATTATATCCTTCTAATATTCTACATATCCAAAATATATGTGTATCTTCACATATAAATAAGTCTTTACAGTAATCTTTTGTATAAGAAAACACTTTCTTTTGTTCTAATAATTTATTTAATTTATTTGTAACTTTATAATATTTTGCAAATTCCATTATTAACGCACTCCTTCCTCTACTTCTAGTTTTCCTCTTGAAACATTGTTAATTTTATATATAACTTCTTCATTGTTTTCATTTATATATCGAAAATAACCTTTTCTAAGAGATTTATCATAATATCTTTCTTTTGCTTGAATAAGCATAAATTCTTGTAAATCTTCTACCTTATCAAACCAGAATGTATCTTCTATATCTTTGAATTTTACTGAACAACAACCATTTTCATATATCATTAACGATTCTATGTTCTTTTTAAGTCTGCTGTCTATCATTACTTTTAAATTTGATTTGTTCATATTTGTCTCCTTTAAATTTTATTTTTTAATTCTTCTAAATCAATATTTAATAACTTCCCTACCCTCAATAACTCTTCTGCTAAAAAGTTATCATTTTTCAATTTGTATAAAAATGTAGTATAGGGTATATCTACTTTTTCAGCTACCCATTTAATATCGTGTCTTTGATCTTTTATTGTTTCCATTATAACTTGTGCTATATTCATTTCATATTTCACCCTCCTTGTCTTATTTATCCATTTTATTGTATCATACAAACACAGGTTTTTATAGTCGCAACTACAAATTTTTGTACTCATGGATAAAAATAAAAACCTTTTATATACCAACACATTTTACAACAAATTATTTTACATTGTACTGCTAATAATTCATCTCCTTCTTCCTATATTTTTATTATATTGTTTTTATTATCTTTTGTCAATGTTTTTATTAAATTATTTTACATTAGTATAAAATTTCTCATTTATAGCATCATGATATATAAAATACTACGGGTGATTAATTGGTGTATATAAAACTCAAATCTGTAAAATAATGATTTCTATTTATTATCTTCATATTGTTAATCCTTTTTATAAAATTCATGAACCGACTATAGTATTAATTAAAAAATAATAAGTACAATACTTTATTCGTATAACCATGAACTTTATATATTATTCTGTATAAAGTTCATGGTTATACTATAGTGTTATTCAAAATTATAATAGTTCATATAAATACTATAGTAATGATTTTATTTTGCCTTGCATTTCTTCTAAAGCTACTCCTTCTGATTCTTCTAATGTAGCCTTTATCACTTCTATACTTACGCTATTTAATATATTTTGTATAATAACATTATCTATCTTTAATTCATTTAAAGCCATTAATATTTCCATAATAGTATTATATTTTTTAGGTTTATCTTTGCTTTCAACAACATCCAACGCTAGTTCATCGCTTGCTGTATCTTCAAAAATAAATTCAACCCCTTTAGTATTTTCATGCACCCTAACTAAAAACCCTATTTCTATAAGTTTATTATAAGCATCCCTTATTCTTTTCCTACGATATTTTTCTGGTTTTTTATCAGTTAGTGGAATTTTTTGATATAGTGTTTCCCATTTTAAAAATACTTTACTTCTATTTGCTCTCCACTTACTTAGTAATAAATAAATTTTTTTAGCTATTCCCATCTTTAACAACCTATAGCTCTCATAATTAAAGATTTTAAAATAAGAATTACACAAGCTTTCATATATGAAGTCATCTATTTTTACACTCGTGTAATCTTTAATTTTTCTATAGTTAAGACGTTTTTGATTTTTATCTTTATTACTATATCGATAACTTTTGTAGTGTGTGACTATTCTTATAGACTCTTTTTTTTCTGGTGTTAAATAAGTATTAGTTTTTACATCTAGGAATGTTCCTCCTGCCTTATTATATATGGTTGTATCATTCAGTATTTCAAGTGCTATATCTAATTTATCAAAGACATTCTTCCCTAAACTTTTATATCCCATTTCTCTAGCCAACTCACTAAGAGAAAAATTAATTGTTTTATTCATATTCCATTTTTTATTTTCTATATCAAATTCAATGCATTTATTTTGCTTTATATGCAATCTAAATAAAGCAGTTAATACATCAAAACAATATTCGTCTGGAACACCCCACTTACTCCCTCTTACTTCTATTGTTTTTTCTACACCTTTACTATCAACCCAAACATACTCAACAGCTGTTAATGGTTCTTTTTCTTTATAATAACTTATAAAAGGAATTTCTATTAGATTCCCTTCTAGTATACTTTCGTCAACTGGAATCTTTAAAACTTTTACTTTTTGTGAAGGTTTCATTCCTTTATATGTTTGCTCCTGTTTTTTAGGTTTTTTAGGTTGTCTATATTCAATGTCATCTTTAAACCCTAATATATTATTGACTTTATCTACAATAGCTAACTGTTCGATTTCCTTCATACTTCTCTCTCCTCATATAACATCTCATGTATCCACTTGAAAATACTATAGTATTTTTTATTACATTGGATTTTTACTTGTAACGAATGTAATTCAATACCCTGCTTAGCTTCGTTAAATTTTACAGATACATTTATATTATTTTCTTGCTTTTCTTCTTGTTTGCTGTTATATTTTCCTCTTTTGAGTTTTGTTGTGGTTCTTTTTCTGTTATAGTAGTATCTTCTTTTTTATATGTATTTTTCTTTTGTGCTTTAACTCTTACCCATTTTTCAACTTCTTGAACTTCTTCGACTTCTTTTAATTCAAATATTTTTATTTTTCCTTCTTCAAGTGATTTTGACATTCTATATTCAAAATCATAATATCTTTTAGGATTTTTTAAATCTTTATATCCTCTTGAAGCACTTCTAACTATTTCATATATAAAAGCCTTTCTAGTGTCTTTTATACCCTTCCATGTTCCTGTTTTCATATATTCTGTTGTTATTTTCCAATAGTGCCCATGATATGGTAAAGTTATATAATCACCTACTTTAAAAGTATCTCTTTTAACTTCAATCATTTTCCATACTTTTTTAGTTACCTTTTTTATAACTCTTTCCATTTTTTCGTTTTGTTGTTGTTCTTGTGCTTCTTTTTCTGTTTCTTCTGTACCGTCTCCTATTCCATTCATACTGTTTACTACTCTTTCCCATCTTAGTACTAATTTTTTAAAATCATTAATTATTTTTTTTGTTTCTTCTGGTAATTCTCTTTTTTTACCATTCCATTTATTATAACCATCTTTAAATTGCATTGTATTAATATCAAATACCCATGAATTTGGAAGATCTCTGTATTTTGTTATGCCAATTCCTTTATCATAAACACTACTATCTTTTTCAATATGCCATTTACAGCGACCAGGGTTTGACATATGGGCAGTAGTATAACCTATTATTTCAACTTCTGGAGCATTTGATTTATTATTTTTAATTTTTTCTATTAACATTTTAGCGTTTGTTTCTTCTCCTTCTGTTGCTCCTCTTTCTTGTGTTAATGCTTCAAGTTTTTCGATTTTATTTAAATCAGATTGACTTAAACATGAACCATAGTTATATTTTTCAATTGGCATACTTTTTGCAGAATATGGAGTATCTACACATAAAACAAAACCATTCTTTTTTGCTATTCCTCCCCAATTTGCAGGGCTATAATAGTCTGTCATCATGTCGCTTTCATCCTCTTTATAGTCTAATATCTCCCAACCTCTATTTCTTAATTCATTAGCTATATTTACTTTTGCTTCTCTCATATCATAATAATTTGACATTTAAAAACAACTCCTTATTAATTGATTTTTAAGTTTTAATATCAATTATCAAAATTTTTCTGTTATATGGTTTTATTTTGATAACTCATATTAAAACTTAAAGTTAGGCTATAGGCTGTTATATATCTATAGCCTAAATTGATTATTGAGTAACTAGAAAATTAGTTTGATTTTTATTTACTCTATATTTATATAAATCTTTGCAATAGTTTTCAATTTCGTTCCATAATCTATCAACCATATTATTTTCATATCCATAATCAATAGACACTAATCTGAAACTCCCAAGCCTAAAGGCATGGGGTTCTTAGGTACTAAATAATTTCTATATTATCTCGAAAGTATAATATCACTAATTATTTTCCGTAATTTCTACAAGCCACTACCCTAAAGGGTAGTTGGCAGTTGACAGACCTTTATAAAGTTCACTATATATAATATGATAACATTATGAATGCAATCTTCCAAGAAAATAAACTTACTTTATAGTGACCTTGAATAGTAAGAGAAAATATAAAATATTCACTTACATATATGTTATCCACATACTTATCAACAGTTACAATTGTTAATTTAACAAAGCTACATAGAATTATTAACATTATCAACAGTATTGTTATACACAATAACATTTAACTATAGTAGAACCATGAACCTTATCAAGTATTCTCATGAACTAACTATAGTACAACCATGCTCTTACTATAGTTAGTTCATGAACCTTATCGAGTATTCTTATGAACTTAAAATGTGCATAAACCTTTTAACACCAACACTTATAAATTCCAATAAGAACTTTATAAGAACTTTATAAGAATATATTATAAGAAATAGATATAAGAAGAAAAAACTCTAATCTTCCCTATTCCTTTCTTTTAATCTTTTTTTTATTAATTTTTATATAATACATAAATTTTTAAGTCGTTTTAAGACATTTATTATTAATGCTTGGACAGTTTAATAATAATATACAAACTCTAATTATTACATAAGTATTAATATTTCTTTGATTGAATTGTTTTTATTTACATTTCCAACAAATAATTATCAATTCCAATTTTCAATGATTATTTGTTTTGTAGTAGTATGTATAATGATATTAGTTACATCTTTTTCAATTTTTTTTATTTCTTTTGTGTCTATTATGTATTTCTCCATTTCTCTAAATTCATTTAAACCTTCTATTGTTATATTCTTATCAAAATTATATCTGACATTACTTAAAACCTTTTCGTTTCCTTCTATTTCGGAAATAGTTATACCATATCCTTTGTTTTCATTTAAATAATCTATAATTTCTATTTTCATTAATAATACCTCCATTTTTCTTTTAAAGTTATAAAATTTTCAATACTGCGAACAAATGTTCGATTATGATATATTTTAATTATACCACAACCTAAATATTGGAACAATCAATTTTTTATACTTTTTAAATATATTTGTTATTATACAATTTATTTACAACGATAAGTTTAATAATACTATAACTGAAATTAAATAATATAATGAAGAATGTTTTAAAATTATTTTGAATAGGAGTATAAAAAAATATAAACTTGTCGAATTTTATATAATAATACTTTTTCCAATTAACCCAATAAAATATAGGGTTAATTGGAAAAAGTCAATTTTAAATTATGATAAATCTATTATATCTAATTTGAATTTATTGTATAAAATATCATATATATCATAAAGACGATATCCTGTTTGGATACCTAATTTTTCGTTTTGCTCAATATATCGAGCAAAATCTATCTTTCTTAACTTATTCCCACTATATTTATTTTCTGTAAGTTTTACCATTCTGTTGATAATGCCTGAATGATAGAGACTTTGAACAGTTACATGCTGAGAATTAACATTTAAAAAATGCTTAAATATCTTAAGTACTCTAGATTGAATTGTCTGCCCATAAACTTTTTGACCACTGTAATTATTTATCCTAGCGTTTAACTGAGCAGTAGGAGCTATTAAATAAGGAGAATCAACTATTTTTGTCATGTCGTGACATCCCATTCCCTTACCATTCTTGAAATAATAAGTATCTGATAATAATGATCTTTCTATTGCATCTGAAAGAAATTCATTGCATTTTATTTCTATTGTTTCTAGTGTATCTTGCTTTACATATTCTAATATTTTAGTTTCTTTATTATATTGTTCTTTTTTAATATTAATTAAGTCTTGATTATTAGTTCCTTTTATTCCTTCAAAAATTAAAAGAGATATAACAATATCTTGAGGGTTTACTAAATCTTGTACAGCTTCATATAACATACTTTCTGTTATATATTTTAAATACTTTAGCCTTTTATTTACTAGTCCTTGTAAATAAGATTTTTGAGATATAGTATTTAGTAAACCAATATCTTTTTGAATGCCATAATGCTCTGTGCAAAATTTTAAATAGTCTAAAATTCTATTCTTATAAACCATCGCTGAACTTTCAGAACTAAAAGTCATGTTTTCTAATAGCCTGGAAATTTCATCTACAGTGTAATATTCTATATTTCTATTTTTGTCTATTGTTTCTTCAAAGGTACGAATTTTATACATCTGATTTTCATAATTATCTATAGTCACATTCTGTAAGTCTTGTTCGTTCTTTAAAAAATCAATATATTCTTTTTTTCTAGAATCTAATTCTCTATAATATAATTTATTAAGACTAGTAAACTCTCTTGTTCTACCTATCATTATCCTTTTCACCACTTTCGACTTCTAAAAGATTATCTAAATAATCTTCTAGTTTTTTTATATTTTTTTTACTAATTTCATCTTTGTGCAAGTGCATATCTTCTAATATTCCACCTTTTCTATAGTCTATTTTCTTTAATACATTAATTAATCGTTCTCTCCAATTAATATCATTGAATAATTTAGAAGCTAAATATAAATATCCTCTGAACATATGCATATTTAACTCATAACCATTTTCTCTTGATAATTTAATATCTCTTAAATGGTTTTTATGATAGCTTAATATATATTTAAAGAATTCTTTCAAAAAAATCTTAACTTTATCTTCTCTTATAATATCCAATTCATCTAATTTAAAATATTTTAACCCATCTGCAAATATATATAAAGGTGTAAGTTTATCTAATCTTTTAACATCCTTTAAATCTTTACCAAGCCTATTTGCAAGTGGATTACCAGATAGTCCACCACCTCTGTTCATATAGTAAGCCATTTTGTTCTCTATAGTCATTTCCATAGATTTCGTTAAAGATTCGTCAAGAGGGTTCTTTTTACTTTCTTGAAAGATATATTGTCTAGCCAAATATGGATCTAAATTCATGATTTGAATACCCATATTTAGAATAAAATCTTTACCTTTTCTACGACACATATTTCTAGCTAAACTTCCACCAGTAGTTCTATGGTTTCCATCTACTAAATTTAAACTTGTATTTTTATTTATCTTTATAACAATATCATATAAATTATCTTCTTTTTCAATTACGTGAAAATCTTCACTTCCATTGGCAGGAACATTTATAGCTATATAAGTCGGTATATACGTATCCTCAAACATGCTTTTAGATATCTCATTCACTGATTTTGGAAATACTTTTGCCTTTTCAACATAAGTTCCTCTCCACTCATATTTCTCCGTCTCTCTCTGGCAATCTATATTGTAATATAGAATACCCTTCTCTCTTAAATCTAAAATATAGTTAAAGTCACCAACTGTGCTATACACACCTTCTTTCATAAAACTAACATTTTTAAAAATGACTGTTTTATAATCCTTTTCTTCTTCTATGGGTAATATTGAGTTTTTATATTTTCTTATTTCATCCTCTGTGAAATACAATTGAGGGTTTAGCTCTTTTTGTAATTGTTGTTGTAGTTCGTTTAATTTAGAAAGAAAATCTTCGTCTAATAACATTTTGTAAAATGTTTCTGTTATTAAATATAATTCCCTCTCATTAAGCATATCAATTTGTATATCTTGATTATACAAATTATTTATAATATCTTCATCTACTTTATTTTCCAATTGTTTAATTACAAATCCCTTTTTCATTAAAAATTGTTTTAGGCTTAAACAGCCTGTTAGTTCCTTTACTAATTTGTTATATTTATCTTCTAACATTTAAAATCCTCCCTTAAAAGTATATAATACATTATATCATTTATATACAACAATTTGCAATGAAAACATTGTTATATATCCCTTAAAGTTAGCAAATTATAGAAAAATATAGAATTTAATAACTTATTATTTAAAATTTTAGATAATAAGCTTATTTTTATCATGCTCTGCAATATGTCTTATTGCAGAAAAATAAGAATAGAAAATACCTTGTTTGTGAAACTTACCTTTTGAATTAGTATTTTTTTTATTATAATGATGTAATACAAACAAATTATTTTTAAAAGGTTCTATAAACCATTCATCGAATAAAGATATAACTATTATAGTGTCGTTAATTTTCTGTATTGTTAAATTATAATTTTTAGCATACTCTTCGAGTTGAAACAGAGATACCCTTTTTCTTTCTTCTGTTTCTAATTTTTTATCTTTCATTTAAAACAACTCCTTGTTTAGTATAAATTTATTTTACAACTAATATTTAAAAATAGCAATAAAAATTCAAACTTTCCTGTATGCTATTTTTAAATATTTTATTGTAATTGGCTTCTATTTCTTTAAATCTTGAATTGTTACTTAATTTATTAATCAAATATAATAGTAACATTTTTTCTTTATGTTTTTTGTTGTTTAATATACTTAAAATTTTTTCGTATTGTTTAATTGATTTAGAAATAGAACCCTTATCTTCATGGATTTTACCCAATAAAAATAACGAAGATAGGTATTTATAATTATAACAATCTTTTTCATCTTCCTCTACAAACTCAAGACTCTTATTACATAATAATAATGAGTCTTTATAATTGCCATTTCTTTTTTCTATGTTTGATTTATAAAAATAATAAAACCAAATTAAACTATTTCGTTCATACCCATCTAATAGCATATCTTGTAATATACATACTAGTAGGTTTTTTAGAATTAAATTACACTTTGCATAATTACACTTATTATATAAGTTCCGTATATTAATTTTTAAAAACGTGTAATCCATAAAAGACATATCCCCCTCTTTAGTTATTTAAGCTGCTGTTTTATTCAAGTAATTGTTAATTTCTTTTATTTTTGAAATATAATACTTTGAATAATCTATATTATACTCTGTACAATAATCTTTAAAATTATTTATCTGTAAATTTAAAGAATTTAATAAATCTATTTTTTGGTATTTTTGACTTATAATATAAGATTCCAATTCTTTTATAGCTTCAGCCATTCTTTTTATTCTTTTTACATCTGGTTTGTTAATATTTAATATATTTGATGGTCTGGAGTTACTATCTAAAGCTAACTGTATTATAAGTTTGGAATCTACTTGTTCCATAATTTCTCCTGAAGCTCTTCCTATGTAGCCAATTATTTGCTTTGTACTAATTAGAGTAACCTGTTCTGTTAAAATAAGAGAATCATATTTTAAATTATTAAACATATCTTTCTTTATAAAGATATGAGTTATCATTCTTTTTTTGTTCAACTTGGATGTAAGTGGAACAACATGTATGGCTGGACTATATTTGTTACACAAGTTGTTTGCAACAACAATACAAGGTCTTATTCCTCCTTGTACGCCTGTTAACCTTTCTCCAAAATTTACTTCTATAACATATCCTCTTTTTATCATTTATTATTCTTCCTTTCCATTTTATTTATTTTCAACCCCATTTATTTTTTAAAATTATTTTTAATTTGTTTATTAACTATAGTATATTATACTATAAGTATAATGTCAATACTTTTTATAATTAATTTTAAATTATTTTATATTAATCTTAAATTATACTATATGTTGTGGTTTGGTGTTTTAAAATGTATATATATTGTGGTCAAAATAAGATAAAAGAAGGAATTTATACAAATTGCCTATAGAAATATAGTGTAATTAACTAAGTATTCTATAGGCAATTTAACTAATTGAAATTAATAATCTAATAAACTCTCAAAATCATTCTCAATATTGTTTTCAATAATACTTCTTTCTAATAATGAAATAATACTATCTTCATCATTATTACAAGAAAATCCTAATTCTATTTTTATATTTCCCCATCTATTAAATTCTATAAAAGTATCTTTATTATATATGTTCTTTTGTAAATATGCCTCTAATATACTCTCAATCTCTTTTTTACAATAGTCTTTGTAATTTTCTTTATTCTCTTCGAATTTAGATTCAAAAATACGACCAACTAAATTCATAGAAAAACCTTCAAAACTATTAATATTTGCATATTCACTTTCACTATCATTCCAATAACTATGATTTCCATTACAAATTTTATAGTCTATATAGCATGTTTTAAAAAAACACTCTTTGTTTTTTATCATTTCATCTATAGTGAATTTATTTTTAATCTTATATATTTTATCAATTTTCTTAAAAAAATTATAAAAATTCCCTTGCTCATCGTATTTCTCTAATACTTTGCATTCACTATATTGTTTATATATGTATTTATTGTTTTTATAAAAATCTATCAAATATTTGAATCTACTATCTATATATTCTTTACTAAATTTATTTATAAATTCAGTGTTTTTATTACCAATATATAATATATTAAACAATGAATCTTTAAATTCTTCATTTAATTCTTTCGCAAAATCACTAATAGTTTTTGTTTTATCTATTAAATAAATATTTATAGTTTCCTTATCAGAATCCCCGTCTGCGACCAAACTTTCCACTAATACCATTAAACTTTCATCACTTATCATTTTATCAATCCCCCATTTATTTTAAAGTGTTTATTATGCATTAAATTATTTTAAGTTATAATAAAAACCCTCATTTATTAAAATATATAGTATAACAACCACACTTATGATTTTATGGCTGTTATACTTATTCTACAGTCATATAAACTCTGCATTATCTACTTCTTTTAATAATTCTTTTATTTGCATTTTTAATTGTTCTCTTCCTATTTTATTAAAAATTTCTGTAATCTTTTCTGATGGATTCTTAGCATAGAATATTTCCTTTTGTTTATCCTCTGAAATATATCCGTACAAATCATCACTTATTAAGCTTTCTACTGTTCCATGATAAATAGATAATTCATTTCTCCCTGAATTTCTTACTGACATATCTGCACCATCAAACATTTCAGATAATTTATCAACAATATTTAAAATTCTATAATCTGATGTTAAAGTATTTTTTATAACATCTTCATTTTTAGCTAGAAATATAAATTCAGGCTCACAAGCTTCTTCTCCATAAACATATTTTATCAAACCTTTATTAATTAATTGTTCTATTTCGTCTGTTATATCATCTACGTCAATATAGATAAACTTAATTTCACCTTTATTTATTTGTTGAATATTTTCCATTTTACATCTTCCTTTCATTTTAATTATAATTTCTATTTCCAAAATTTACAACAGAATTCATTATCAACATTATAATTTATTTTTACATTTATTAATTTAGGTATTACAAAACTACTTATTAAATCATCCATAATCTCTGTAGAATTAATTAAAAATTCTTCATAACTATCTATACCTCTATAGTTATTAATTTTCTTTTTAGATTTTTTTATGTATTCTAATTCATTTAAGTTTTCTAATATTATATTTGCTAAATTATATATCTTATCATCATTTTCTCTTATATGTTCTGCAAGAACACCTGATTCGGTTAATGCTACAAAGTTATCTTCTATAACATTTTGATTGAAACTTCCTCTAAAATCTTTATTATAACATTTTCCGTTATTATAAAATCTACAATTAAAACATTTATTTTCCATTATTAAACCTCCTATAAAGGAATACTAGCCTAAGCTAGTACCCTTTATTCTATTTTAATTTCCTTAATCCTGTATTCATTGCCTTTTGAATTAGTCCATAGCCAACCTCTGTCTTTATTTTGTATTGGATTGCCATATCTGCCTTCTATGAAATTTATAGCTTTATCTACTGTGAAAAATCCTGTTGTACTTACCGAATTATTGTATATTACTATATACGCATAAGTCATTTTTAACATCTCCTTTTATATATCCTCTTGATTACAATTTAATTTTATCAAATTGTTTTATGATTGTCAAGCATTAAATAAAATATTCAATTACCTTTAGCACATTTTCTCCATATTTTTCGTTTATGAAATTATTTTATATATGTCAATAGATAAATGGAATATTTTTATAAAACTATCTTTTTAATACAAATTTTAATAAATAGAGCGACAACCTAAATTATCGCTCTTAAAAGTACGATACTGTATCAATATTTTTATTTGTCAATGAACTTAATTCTGGTTCCTCTGAAACTCCCAAGCCTAAAGGCATGGGGTTCTTAGGTACTAAATAATTTCTATATTATCTCGAAAGTATAATATCACTAATTATTTTCCCTAAAACTTTCACTATCAAAAATTGCTACCAATTTATTAACAATAGTATAACGCCCATTTCAAGGCGTTTTAATAACTTATATACCCATACTACTTAGATTCTTTAATCCTTGTAGTCTTAATATTTCTTTATTATGCAATTCTAAAAATCTATCAAAATCTTTTATACATAATTCATTATTAATGCTTTTTAAATCATTATTTACATTTTTAATTAAATAACTAGAATATAAATCTCTTTGAACTTTAATTTGTTCTTCATTATATTTAAAATAATTCCATCTTTGACTTAATTTCTTTTTATTATATTCTTGATTTAAATGATTATATTGAGATGCTTTCACTTCTCTAGTATTTATCTCATAATACAATCCACCTTTAGCTTTTAATTTATTTTTCAATATAGTTAAAAACATACTTGGTGCTTTATTTGCTAATGATTTACCAAATCTTTTCTTCCTTTTAAATTTACCCTTATCATTCTTTTCTGTGATTTTGCTACGTTTTTGTAATCCCTTATAGTTCATATCTTCTACATAAACAGTATCACAATTTCTTAGTATTTCATTAATCATTATATTATGGTCTTGTTCTCTTACATCTGCTTGTTTTCTATATAAATCTTTAAGGATATTCTTTGCTTTTATATACCTCTTTGAATAATTCCACTCCAATTTAATACCACGTTTGATAGTACCATTTTCATTAAAATTATTAGGATTAGTTGCTCTTTTACTTCTATCCATATATCTTAATATTTTTCTTTTTTCATTTTCTATATTTTGAACTCTAGGTACTAATTCTAATAATTTACAATCATAATCAGATATATAAGCAACTGTTTGAGTGCCAATATCAATACCACAAACGCCTAAACCTATATCATTCTTAACTTCACCTTGCTTATTAATTTTAATAGGTGGAATACCTTCTAATATTAATTGTAAAATGTATTTGTATTTTCCACGAACAAATTTTCTTTTAATTCTACAAAAACAAATTTTATCTCTTAAAGCATCTGTTTCATATTTATTATTAATATCTAATTTAACTGGTATTTCTAACCCATTCCATGAGAACATATTAGTTTCTATATTATATCTAATACCAGTACCATTAGATTTACCTTCCAAGGAATTCAATGGTTTGTTTATACCTTTAAAATGTACTTCTTCGCCTTTTCCAAATAAATTATCATTCAAGGAAATCCAAACTCTACTTGCTATCTTTTGGGCACTGAAACTATCTATATTCTTTTTAAAATGTCTTTGTATTGGTTTAACATCTGTATGAAGTGAATATTCATTTAATCTAAATTCTTTCAACATATCGTTTTTAATATTAAAATATGGTTTGTAAAGTTTATTTCTTTCTTTACCATCTTTGTGAACTTTGTATACATTTAATATATTATTTTGATTTTCTCTCCATCTTTTAGTTTTAATCATTTCTCTATATCTCTTTAAAGCTTGACCTAAAACAGCATTATATATTTTTCTTCCTATATCAAAACGCTTATCTAATATATCTTCTTGAAATAATTGAGTTTTTAACTTTAAATTTAAAACATATCTTTGTTTAGGAGTTTTACTCATGAATATTCACCTCACTTTCTAATATCTCTTTTTTTGATTTTCTACATATTTCTTTATTGTTTCACTACATACATTTCCAGCAGTTGAAACAAAATAACTTCTAGTCCACAAACTAGGCATTTTTGATAATTCTTGAAATTCATCTCTTAAAACTCTACTTGTCACACCTTTTATCTTTTGCATAATATCTGAAGGACTTAATGTAGGTAAACAATTTAAAAACATATACGTATGGTCTTTATCACACTCAATGGCTATTATTTCAATATCCAACTCCTTACATACATATTTGACTATATGCTTAAATCTTTCTTCTACATTAGGAATATTAAATATTTTTCTTCTATATCTAGGACAAAATACAAAATGATAATTAATTAAACTTACTGTTGTTTTTGTTTTTCTATAATTATTTTCCATATTTTTATTATATTATTATTTGTGTATGTAGTCAATACCTTTATACATTTTTATTTAAATTATTTTTTATATTATCTTGTGCTATCCATCCCACACCTGAAGGAGTGGGCTTTTCGCACATGTTTTGTAAATAATAAAATTATTATAGCAACTATTTTTGATGATTTAATCATTTTTGTAATAATATCTATTACTTTTTGCAATATAAATCAGCTCCTCATTTGATGAATATTATTATATTCCAATTATACCATAAAATATTATAAGTTTCAGTTTTTTCACAAATATATGTATTTATATTAAATTGTTTTATGTATATAAAGTAAAAACTTTTATTTATTAAATTTATTTATTTCATCTATTTTAGTTCTAAAAAATTCTATTCCTTCTATTGTGAAGACTGTTTGGCTGAATTCTCTACCTATTCTATCTACAATTTTTATATCCGTAAAATATCTAGTATCTTCTTGTGTGTATTTTGAAAATGCTTTTAACCTACCAGTAGGCTTATTTTTCTTATCACTTGTTTTTATCTGCCTATACATATATTTATTATGTATTAACCAGTTTTTGAACTGCTTTTCTTTTACACCAAGATTATTTTTAGCTTCTCTTAATCCGAATGTTGCATCTGAATCAGTTAAATTAATTACTTTTTTAACTGCTCTATCTCTTTCTTCTTTAATCTTCTTTTCTTTCTCATCCTTATATTGTTTTAATTTATTTACTGCCATAGCCTGTTCCATATCATCTTTAGCCATCATTATATTCAACATTAATTGCTTTTCTTCATCTATTTCATTTGTAATATTTTTAATTATTTGTTCATTTTCTGATATATCTAATAGTCTTGTTCTTATTTCTTTTGCTACATCACTTTCAGTTAACAACATAGCTATATTTAATATAGTTCTACGAATAAATATAGCTAATTGTGAGGTGAACTTTAATTTTTCAAGGGTAACTTCATCCTGAAGTTTACCTTTAAAATCTTTTAATTCTTTACCTTTTAAAATTTTTAACCCATTAGCTAATAATTCATCTTTATTTCTAAGCATTAAAGAATTAATAGCTTTCTCACCCACTTCAAAATAATCAGCAACCATCTGCATAGTCATGCATTTTCCATAAGGCAATAACATCACCTTCTTAACTTTATCTAATACCTCCACATTTTCTATTAATTTTTCTCTTAAATCTTTTCTTTCCATTATCTCTTCATTTCTCATAAAACACATTCCCTCTTTCTTTATTTTTGATTTTACCATCACGTTTTAAACGCAACGGTTTGATTTATTATTAATTTATGTCATCACCACAGTTTTATAACTGTGGCTGTTATATTGATTAATATTAATAAATTATTTTATGATATAATTATCTGAATAACCTATCATTTTCTGTATCTTATCTATATTCTTTTCTGTAATTTGCCCTGAAAAAACTATAGCATCATGAAATATAATTTTTATTTCTTTGCCCACAGTTACAGGATTTTTTCTGTTATAGAGATTTGTTTTGATATTAAATTGTTTTAACTTAAATTTTTTATTCATTTAAACACCGTTGCTGAAAACTATGTAAACTTTGCACTTCTTGTTTTATTTTACAAAGTTCTAGCTAGAAAGCCACTACCATTTAGGGTAGTTGGCAGTTGACAATAATTTATAATTTTGTGGATAATGCTATTATAAACACAAAGATAGTAGCAAATAGAAGTCCCTAAATAAATACCAATTGATAATATTAAAAACAATATTAAATATAGCATCTTTTAACTCCAATCTACAATTTTTTTTATAACAAAAGCAATAATACATATCCAGTTACAATTATGAAAATTACACTCACAGCATCTGAAATTGAATTAAGGAAATTTTTAAGTTTAATAAACCTATTCCATCTATTGTAAGCTTCTTTTTTAACGATCCAAGTCTTTCCTAAAATAGTGACTTTTAAACGGGTTTTATTACTTTTAGTATTTTTTTTACTATTATACTCTTGTGATAAAATTTCCATTTTATATCCTCCTTAATTATTAGATTGTTTTATATTATTAGGTATAAATTTAATTATACCCAATAACTCTATTGTTCTAGCATCAATCTTCTTATAATTGAAATATTCTTATCTGCCATTTTAGGACGTCTAGGAATTGGATATAATTCTTTTAATCTTTTATGAATTTCTTGATAACTTTTACCATCTTGTTGCATATATCCAACTCTACCTTCAATATCTCTTATATCATCGATATCTTGTACTGATAAATAATTTCTAACTGTATCATAGGATTTTAATTTTAATCCTAAAAAATCTTCTATCTTTTTTGCTGTCATTCCAAATAATAATTTATATACATAATTAGTTTCTCTAGCATAAGCATTATTTTTTACATCTTTTGGATTATGCCAAGGAAAATCACCTTTTTCAATAAAATATTTTATTGTATCGGTAGTTTTCTTTCTTTCTTTTTTACCTAACAATCTAAGCATATATTGTTCTGTATCATCCTTATTTAGAATTAATTCTTTCATTCTGAAGTAATCTCTAATTACTTTTTTATAAATAATCTTAGATTTTGTATCTTTCATTAAATTTATTAATAGAGAATAGCCTTGTTCAGATAAAATATATAAATTTTTAGCATTACCTATTTGTGATTGTGTATAAATTTTAGCTTTTTTTAGATTTGAAAACACCACGTTTGAAACGTCTTGTTTTAAATCTATTATATCAATACCAAAGTGAACCTCACATGGCTGAAGCCACGTGCTTCCCTCATTACTTTAGGATTTCCTGTTTCTACGACCTCGTAACCTACTATCTCCACAGGCGTAAATTTGGATAGTCCCTACCCTATTTTATTTATATAGTTTTATATTAACTAACTTTTTCTAATTCTAATTCTTTTAATCCTTGATTAAGTATATTTATACTTGCATTTTCATCCCTATCATGTTTTGTATTGCATTGTGGACATTCCCAAAATCTTATATTTAGATTTTTAGTATCTTCATTTTTATATCCACATACATTACATAATTGACTACTAGGATAATATCTATCTACTTTATGATACTTACGTCCATTCCATTCTGATTTATAAGTTAATTGTCTTGTTAATTCATACCATCCACAATCATGTATTGATTTAGCTAAATTATGATTTTTAACCATACCTTTAATATTAAGATTCTCACTAAATATAAGTTGGTTTTCCTTAATCATTTTATGAGAAATCTTATGTAAATTATCTTTTCTAGTATTAGTTATTTTTTCATGTAATCTAGCAATTTTTATTCTTTGTTTTTTCCAATTTTGACTACCTATTTTCTTTTTAGCAATTTGTCTTTGTAGTTTTGCTAACTTTTGTTCGTATTTATATGTTAATTTTTTATTATCTATTTTAGTACCATTTGATGTAATTAATAAATCTTTAATACCTAAATCCATAGCTATTTTATTATTATTTTGTTTTAATTCTTGATGTTCACATTCCACATTAAAACTAACAAAATATTTACCACTAGGAGTTTTAGATACTGTTGCAAATAATATTTTACCTTTAAATTCCCTGTGTAACTTAGCCTTTATCCATTTTAATTTAGGCAATTGAATTTTATTATTATTAAAATCTACCTTTATATTATTATTTGTAAAATTAGTAATATAAGAATAATAATGATTTTTCTTTGATTTAAACTTAGGAAATCCAATATGCTCAGTGAAAAATTTCTTATAAGCATTATCTAAATTGTAAATAGAATTAGTTAAAGCGAATTTATCTACTTCTTTAAGCCAAGGATATTCTTTTTTAAGTTCTCTATTACAATAATTATTACAAGTTGTTTTATTTTTTAGTTGTTTATTATCTTTATCTTCCTTATATAAATCTATTTTCTTTGCTAGTATTTGATTATATACGAATCTAACACATCCAAATGTTTTATTTAATTGTATTTCTTGTTTTTCAGTTGGATATATACGATATTTGAAACCTTTTATAACTGTATTCATAGATAAATTCACCTACCTTTCTATTTTTGTTTTTGACTTTGAATATATTGTTTTATTTGTTCTTCTGTATTTTCTGATACAGTAGCTACGAAATAACTAGGATTCCACAAATGTCCTCCCCATAGTTTCTTTTTTAATTCATTGCCATATTCTTTCATTAATAATCTAGCACTAACACCTTTTAATGCTCTCATAAGGTTCGGAATATAATGCTGAGGACTACATTCTATTAATAAATGTATATGGTCTAAATCTCCATTGATTTCTAATATTTTAAAATTATTATCACTTGCTATTTTATTTAATATTTCTATCAATTTATTTTCTATTTCATCAGTTAATATTTTATGTCTATATTTCACACACCATACTATATGGTATTCTATAGAATATACGTATCCTCTGCCTTTATGCATTTCTGACATATGTTATTCACCTCTATATATAATATAACATATGTATATTAGTAAATCAAGTATTTATAGTGTATTTATTATAAGTTTATATTAACATATGTCGCCACTAACTCATGACTGAAGTCACGAGAGTGCGTGGCGATTCTTCAAAATATTTATCTCCACTATCTAGAATAATATTATTATTAATTAGTTCATTTATTCTTGCTACTTTTTTAGTTATATCTTTTTTATCATTCGGATTGTCACAATGGAGTTTTGCAATCTGTGGTACTGTTAATATTTTTTGACCTTGACCAAAACCACCATACAATTCTTTAATTTTGATAGGAATATCAGAAATTTCGACTTCATTTCCAGTACATACTATATCCCATTTTAATTGTTCTTTTACATCAGACATTTTATCACCCTTACCTTTCGTATACCATTATTATTTTTTAAAATTATTTTTATTTAATATTAGTAGCTTAAGATTAAATTTTTACTACAATCTTTATAAAATAATGTTAAGACACCATCTAAACTTTTATTAAATTTAATTAATTCACCTTTTTCTATTTTAATTTTATAATTATGTATTATATCCATTTGTCCCGTAGCTTCTTGTATAAGTAAGTCGGCTATAATAAGAATTACATTATTATTATCCTGAATTTTAATATTAAACATAGTAGGCACATCATTATTTGTGTTCCAACTTATCATAGAAGTTTTTCTTAATACATTTAATAAATTTTTTATCATATTTAACACATCCCTATTATAATATTTGCAAGGTTTGGATTAATTGGTTTGTTTTACCTTACAAATATATAATACACCTTATAGTTGCGTATGTCAATACTTATTTATGAATATTTTAGTAAAATTATATAATAATACTAATCTTCCTTTTCATAATAAAAAATATCTGTAAATTCTACCCCTAAAACATCTGCAATTTTAAACCCCAGTTCAATAGTAGTTTTATATCTATTATTAATTATATTAGATATAGTAGATTTATTAACTCCTACATGTTTGGCTAACCATACTTGCTTTATACCTTTGCCATCTATTATTTCTTTTAATCTATTTTTTACTGCCATAATTATCCTCCAAAATTAAATATTATAATACAATAATTATAACATAGTTAGCTAAATGCATATATTATTAGAATTATAAAACATATAATAAAAAACAAATTTTATCACCTCTGTATTGATTAATACGCTTTTAGATTTAATTCTTTTATCATTTATCTACCTGATTAAAATTATAAATTATTTTTTATTGATTGCTTTGTGTCTTAATCCTTGCAGGTGTCAAAATAGATTTTTTGAATTGAATTTGATTGATGTATTTTCTTTCTATACTTATAAGTATAACACTTTTATCCATATTGTCAAGAAATTATTAAATTATTTTATATTAAAGAAAATCTTTTATTGTATCCACAAAATGCTATTCTAAGCTGTTTTAAACGATTTTAATTTTATAGGTGTTATTATACCCCTACTGAACCTTTGCACAAGCTAAAGCTTGGCAAATAGTGTGGTGAGATTCATTCTAGTAGAAAAACAAAAATAAGTAGCTAATTTTAAATTAGCTACTTAAGAATATCTTTATTTATTATTCAATTGGTTTTTATAATTTTCTTGCAAAAAGTCTAAAAGCTTATCAATTGCTGGGTCTTCTGGCATATTTAACGCTTCATCTATATTAAAATTTTCATCATTAGTAATGAAATGATATAATATTTCATTATTAATTTCTTCAATTTTTGTACATTTAATAGGTGTTAAATTTTTAGTCATAAATCTATCACCTATTTTATATTCTTTATCTGTAGGTATTTTATTTTTGCCACATACTATATATTTTTCCACAATAAAACACTCCTTAATATCTATATTTTATACTTATTCAATACTTCGATAATAAATACTTATTTCACTATCATTTCTAACCCTTCTTTGAAACATTCTTCCTTCTCCCATTTATCTATATATGAAACTTTCTTCACACCTTTAATTTTTATGCTAACCTTATCTAACCAATGCAAATTACTCATAAGTCCTGAACTTGATTCTGTTAATATAAATTTCTTTATATTTGCTTTTACAAGCTCATCTTTAAAATTTTTTAATTCATCTATGTTATTACTGATAAAACCTAAATCATTAATTACTAATTCATTATACTTATTATTTTGAGTATGAATATACCCTCGCAACAAATATTCATTCCCTTTTGCATTTTCTATGCCTTTTTCCAAATATTCATTTTTATACATGTTTTCCCAACTCCTCTTATATTTATTATAACATCTTTTTTATCTTCTAGCAGTAAAGATTATAAATACTTAAAATCAAACCCTTTGTAATCTTTCATTTGTTGTTGAATTATTTTATATAGTTGGATATAATTTTTAGTTATACCCAACTTTTTATTGATATATTTTAATATACTGTATTTTCCCATGACTCAATTATGTGAATAGCTTTTTCATAATCCATTGGATTTATATCTTTATATGTACTTACCATTAAAGTGTCATTTAAATTATTCCATAATCTTTTAAAATACATTCTTGAATTCTTTTTATATTCTTTTGTTTGAATACTTCCACCTGATAATTCTTTAACTCTATTTCTAGCTAATTTATTTAATTTTTGTGCTTGATAACTATTAATTACAGAGTTATCTATTAAAGTATCTAACGTTTCTCTAGTTTGATGTAATTCATTTGTTAAACCTTGTACATTGTCTTGAAGTTCTACTATTTTACCTTTTAATCCTATTTCATTGTAGAAATCTTTCTTCTTTTCTTCCGTACCCATAAAAGCATCATGAAGAACTTTTGCACATTGTAATTGATATTTAATTAACTTTTCTATTACTCTTGGATTTTCTTTCTGCATTTTTGGAGTTAATGTTATTTTAGCTAACCATAGAGTAACTAAATCTTCGTGTAAACATACAGTTTCCTGTTTTCCTCCTCTTGAAGGTAGTACAAAATTTCGGACACCTTTATTTAAAACTAAATCATCTGATAATTTTTCGACTTGATATTTTGATTGTCTTTCATTAAATCCAATATCTAAACAAGCCTTTTTAACACCTAAATAAATATTATTTTCTTTTGTTTTAATGCCTAACAATTCATCTCCATTAAAATTAATTAATTTTGTTTCCATTTGTTCTTTTTTCATTTAATACACTCTCCTCATTAATAAATATTTTTTAAATTATTTTTATTTTATATTAACAATTTAATATTAATTCTTTGTTATAATCATTACAAAATATTGTTAAGATATCATCTAAACTTTTATTAAATTTAGTCAAATTATTTTTATTTATTTTTAATTCGTAATTATGTAAGATATTCATTTCTGCTGTAGCTTCTTGTACGAGTACATTCCCTATCATAATAATTTCATTGTTGGTATTTTTAACTTTAATATTAAACATAGTAGGCACATCATCATTTGTGACCCAACTTATCATAGATGTCTTTTTTAATACATTTAATAAATTTTTTATCATAATTTATCAATCCTTTATTATAATATTTGCAAGGTGTTTATTTTTTACTTAATTTCCTTCAATCACCTTACAAATATTATAATACACCTATTAATTAAGAATGTCAATATATAATTTGCTATATTTTAAAATTTATCTTTCCTTTATTTAAAATATAAATTTCTATTCTTTCACTACCTTTATCTCGTATAGTTCCTCTGGCTTACAATTAAGAAAAGTTGAAAATAATCCTATAGTCTTTATAGTTAAATTTGTTGAGTTTACAGCTCCATCTAATGACTGTCTTGTTTTATATCCCAATTGTTTAGCAATCCATGTCTTTGTCGCTCCTGTATTATTAATATATTCATCTATCTTTACACCTATTTTATTTATAACTTCAATTTTTATCATTGTCTCTATAATCTCCTTTTAATATTAGCTTTGTTATATAATTTATTTTATCATAATTCTAATAGTATTGTAAAAATAGAAGTCATTAGTATATTTTAACTTAATTTATTTTATAAATTCTCAATTAGTGATTCTTCAATATTTAAATCCCAACTATTTTTACAGTTAAGGATATTATTTATATCATTTTTAGTCAACATTTGCAATTTACACTCTGTTAAATTAAAAGTTAATATGTTTTTACCTACTTTGTTAAGTTCGTCAAACAAATCCTCTTGTAAATAATGAGATAAACCACAACCAAGACTATATTCTGTTAAGCCATTCTTATATTCATATGGTATATTGAAAACATGATAAGTATCTTTTATTTGTCTTTGTTTTTTATTAAATTTATCTATTATTATAAATAATTCTTTAGTTACATCTTTACATATATTATTTTTGTTATCTAAATAGAACCACCTAGTTTTTATTACTTTGCAACTTGAATTATTTATACATCCTATTAATTTATTCATTTTTGAACAACTCCTTTTATTTTTATTAAATTATTTTGAATTACTATGTAAGTTTTCATTTCCTCCTGACACTTATTATATTACACTATATTATATACAATGTCAATAGAATTTATCAAATTATTTTTAATTTAATAAAACCTTTTATTTTTAATACAAAACTTGTTCTAACCTGTTTTAAACGGTTTTAATTTTATAAGTGTAATTATACTATAATATATTCTAAATGCCTTTAAATCCCTTCTAGTAAAGTAAGATAATATAAAAAAGCTGATATTACTCAGCTTTTGAAGTTATTGTATATTCCTTTTTTAATTTAACTTGCTCCATTTTAAATTATTTTCTTTTGCATATTTCATTAAACAATTATACATATTTTCTTCTAAATTATCTAAATCCGCTTTATCATCTAATGGCTTATAATCACTATACCATCCCCCGTTACTACAATGGTCTTCAGAACATTTGGAACAAACATAGTAATCTAGTGATTTTACACCGTCAACATTATCAACATTCAATTCTATAGCAATATTTCCGAACTCTAAATCTGCTAAAATTTCCTTATCTTGATTTTTATAATTTTTAAAATATTCTTCTATGTTATTTACATATTTTGAATATTTATATATATTCATTAATTTTGCTTTTTCAAAATTAATATTATAATGCTCCATTAAATACACCTCCTAAAATTTTTATTGTAAAATATCTCCTTGATTAATTTTATCTATCATATTATTATAAGCTTCTGGATATTTCCCTCGCCATGCTTTATAGTCTTTTAATAACCATTTAGCATTATTTTTATTTAATTCCTTTTCAAATTCCTTAATTGTAATTTTACTCGCAGGCATAGGCATATTAGTAACTTTTTTATAATATATAATGATTCCTGTATTAGTATTTATATTTGCATATTCTCCTTTATTATTTAAAGGTTTTAATTGATAAATACCTTTTTTAAGTTCTTTATAATTATTTATTAATTTTTTCATTTCTCAACAACTCCCTTTTATTTAATTTCTGTCCTTATCTTTAATTATATTTTATCAAATTGTTTTATATAAGTCAATAGTAATTATTTATATTTTAAAATTATTTTTAATAAAATTTGACATTTATTACATCATATTAACCCCATGCAAGAATACATAAAAAGATTAATAAGAAAATATATAATAAATTTCCCACTGAAACCAAAATACATGTTTTTATTTTGGTTAACCTATTCTCATAAAAACTTTACATATGCCCTTAAATATCTCATTTCTATTTTTTATCATTTTTTTTGTTATATACTCGTCAAACACCCAATTATTACTATCTTTAAGCATTTCTTCATATTGAATATTATAATATTGATATGGATGCTTAGATTTTACTTCTTCTTCACTTAATATTAAATCTTTACAATTAAAACAAGACTCTTTATCAAACTCCACATAAAAATATTGATTGTTTTCGTATTGTATGTTAGGCTCTCCAATCTGTCTTTTGTATTTGCTTGTAAATTCATTAAGAAACTTATTTGTATTTTGTGAATGTTTCATAATAGTCATACAATCTTGTTTTTTATAAGATTCACCTGCAAATTCCATAGCCTCTTTTTCTGTATTAAATTTTATAATAAATCATCCTTTTCATTTCATTTTTATAAAACCTACCTTTTATTAAATTATATTATATACGATTATCTTCTTTTAGCTTCTAAACATTCTTTATGACCAACATAATTATTACATCTATGACAGGTATATCCGTTATCAATTTCTTCATTTTCTTCATATTTAAGATATCTTGCTTCATCTTGAAGGAATACTTCACTAACATGTTTACCACAACATTTACATTTGCCGTATTTACTTGAACTTGCTTGAAGAGATGATATTCTGTACTTATATCCTGTTTTTGTTAGTTCATATTCCCATATCTGATTACTAACTTTATCAGTAATAATATATTTTTTTAATTTTAAAACTTCCTCTGCATATTCGTCCGCTTTGTCTCTAGTTTGAAAAGTTAAATTATTAGTGTTATTAATTATATACTTTTTCATATTCGATAACCACCTTTTAAATTATTTGTTATTATAGGAGTTACAGGACTTTTTCTGTTGTATAGGATTTAAAATAATCCCTATAACCCCTATAATTATTTATATCTTAATCTATATTATTGCATGACATATGATATTCTGCCCATTCTTGAGCAGTCCAATCTTTTGTATATTCCTTCATTTCCAAGTCGTGCAAATCTTCCTCTGAAACTCCCAAGCCTAAAGGCATGGGGTTCTTAGGTACTAAATAACTTCTATATTACCTCGAAAGTATAATATCACTAATTATTTTCCCTAAGACTTTCACTATCAAACAGTCCCATGACCATATTAACGATAGTATAACGCCCGTTTTAAGACGTTTATTGTTTTTTATATTCCCATACTACTTAAATTACTTAATCCTTGTAGTCTTAATATTTCTTTGTTATGCATTTTTAGAAATTTATCAAAATCTTTTATACATAATTCATTATTTATACTTTTTAAATCATCATTTACATTTTTTATTAAATATGCACTATAAATATCTCTCTGAACTTTAATTTGTTCTTCATTATAATTAAAATAATTCCATCTTTGACTTAATTTCTTTTTATTATATTCTTGATTTAAATGATTATATTGAGATGCTTTAACTTCTCTAGTATTTACCTCTTTATATAAACCACCCTTAGCTTTTAATTTATTTTGTAACATAGTTAAAAACATACTTGGTGCTTTATTTGCTAATGATTTACCAAAACGTTTCTTTCTTTTAAACTTACCCTTATCATTCTTTTCTGTGATTTTGCTACGTTTTTGTAATCCCTTATAGTTCATATCTTCTACATAAACAGTATCACAATTTCTTAGTATTTCATTAATCATTATATTATGGTCTTGTTCTCTTACATCTGCTTGTTTTCTATATAAATCTTTAAGGATATTCTTTGCTTTTATATACCTCTTTGAATAATTCCACTCCAATTTAATACCACGTTTGATAGTACCATTTTCATTAAAATTATTAGGATTAGTTGCTCTTTTACTTCTATCCATATATCTTAATATTTTTCTTTTTTCATTTTCTATATTTTGAACTCTAGGTACTAATTCTAATAATTTACAATCATAATCAGATATATAAGCAACTGTTTGAGTGCCAATATCAATACCACAAACGCCTAAACCTATATCATTCTTAACTTCACCTTGCTTATTAATTTTAATAGGAGGAATTCCTTCTAATATTAATTGTAAAATGTATTTGTATTTTCCACGAACAAATTTTCTTTTAATTCTACAAAAACAAATTTTATCTCTTAAAGCATCTGTTTCATATTTATTATTAATATCTAATTTAACTGGTATTTCTAACCCATTCCATGAGAACATATTAGTTTCTATATTATATCTAATACCAGTACCATTAGATTTACCTTCCAAGGAATTCAATGGTTTGTTTATACCTTTAAAATGTACTTCTTCGCCTTTTCCAAATAAATTATCATTCAAGGAAATCCAAACTCTACTTGCTATCTTTTGGGCACTGAAACTATCTATATTCTTTTTAAAATGTCTTTGTATTGGTTTAACATCTGCGTGAAGTGAATATTCATTTAATCTAAATTCTTTCAACATATCGTTTTTAATATTAAAATATGGTTTGTAAAGTTTATTTCTTTCTTTACCATCTTTGTGAACTTTGTATACATTTAATATATTATTTTGATTTTCTCTCCATCTTTTAGTTTTAATCATTTCTCTATATCTCTTTAAAGCTTGACCTAAAACAGCATTATATATTTTTCTTCCTATATCAAAACGCTTATCTAATATATCTTCTTGAAATAATTGAGTTTTTAACTTTAAATTTAAAACATATCTTTGTTTAGGAGTTTTACTCATGAATATTCACCTCACTTTCTAATATCTTGTTTTTTGATTTTCTACATATCTTTTAATAGTTTCACTACACACATTTCCAGCAGTTGAAACAAAATAGCTTCTAGTCCATAAACTAGGCATCTTTGATAATTCCTTAAATTCATCTCTTAATATCCTACTTGTTACACCTTTTATTTTTTGCATTATATCTGAGGGGCTTAATGTTGGAAGACAATTTAGAAACATATGTGTATGGTCTTTATCACATTCAATAGCAATTATTTCAATATTCAACTCCTTACATATATATTTGACTATATGTTTAAACCTATCTTCTACATTAGGAATATTAAATATTTTCCTTCTATATCTTGGACAAAACACAAAATGATAATTAATTAAACTTACTGTTGTTTTAGTACTTCTATAATTATTTTCCATAAGTATATTATATAACTTATTGTGTATGTAGTCAATATATTTATACACAATTATTAAAAATGTTTTTTATATTATTGTGTGCTATCCATCCCACACCTGAAGGAGTGGGCTTTCCGCACATGATTGTAAATCGTCTAAACTATCACTAATACCATTCATCATGTTGCCTATATCATGTATTATATTTTGAATTTTGTTCTTTGTTACTTCTGATTCTGCTGTATCTCTTAGATTTATTAAACTATCTATTTTTATACCTTTGAATAAATTGCTTTTAACCTCTTGAATTTTGTTCCAATCCTTGTGATAACCTTCTATATTATTATTCATTTAAAACAACTCCTTTGATTTTTTATTTACCAACTACTAATCTGCAAGTAATATACCTCTTTTTAAATTTCCACTTTTAAATAATTCCATGTTACTTACCCAAACCGTACCCATCGGAGCAGTTAAAGCACCATTTAATTCTTTCCACCCTTTTGGAATAGTCTTATAAATATCAATATTGTGTTCTTTTGCGTATTCTCTTATTTTTCTATGCTTTTCTTCTGTTGCTGTTTCTCCTTTAGCTGCTGAAAATAGTCTGTAAACCTCATTAATTAATTTTTCCTTATTCTCTTCTGTAGCTTCAAACATCCAATCAAAATTTATAACATTTCTTCCATTTTCTCTTTTGCTTTGTGGGTTATACATACCATAACTGTTTCCTTCTGTATCTTCGACATACGTTTGAATGCTCCAATACGTTTCTAAAACCCTGTCAATATATCCTTCTTTTTTCCATAGTTTAGGTAGTGAATTTTTATCTTTCTTCCAATCTTCACATAAAGACAATTCAAGAATTAATTTTTCACCTTTTTCATTTACATCTGTAAATTTATAAAACCAAACTGTTTCGGCTGTTTGCTCAATTATATAATCTTTTTTCATTTATGTAACAACTCCTCTTTAAATTTTTATATCAATTATCAAAGCTTTTCTGTTATAGAATTTTTATTTTTGATAACTCATATTAAAATTTAAATTTAGGCTATAGGCTTAAATCTGTTATATGTCTATAGCCTAGGATTTTATTTCTATTCAGAATAAATTATAGTATAAACTAACTGGATTATGTTTGCCCTACCATTATTATGATAATAAGCATCTACAGTATTAACGTTTAAACTTATCAATGTTTTATTTTCTAAAAATTTATTTAATATTTTTTCAATATCACTATAAGGTACTAATTTTTTTACTTGTTTTTTATACCATTCTCTAATTAAATCTTCACCACTTGCATGATATGCAAAATTAGAAACTTCAAAATTAAACACTTTTATTTTTGTCATTGTGAATCCTCCTGTTAATATAAGATATTTTGATTTAAAATCTACATTTTAAGTTATTCTATTCTATTCTATTTCATCTTTGTAAATATCTATAAAATATTTTTTCTTTGGATATTCTTGTAATAGTATTGCGAATGTTCCATACTCTTTATTATATTCATTAACGGCTTGATATGCTTCATCATGTGAAGCAGTTTTTAAAACCGTTTTAATTGTATTTCCTGTTTTTTTCTCTCTAATATCTGCACAAAATATCATATAAAACCCTCCTAATTGGAATTCATTAAATTATTTTAAGTTACCAGTTATAATTTATAGCTTGTTTTAAACAATCCTCTAATATACAAAACTCCAATTCTTTAGCAGTAACTAATAGATTATTTACGTTAAAGCCTTGTATTAACTCTTTAATGTAATTTATATATTTTTCACTTTTAACAGCTTCTTTCGGCTTTATGTTATTACAACATATATAATCTCCTGTTAGGTCTACAAATGTATTAAAATCATCTTCAACACCTTCAAATTTTTCACTGTATTTATGAGCAAAAACTAAATCTTTGTTATCTTTTAAATCTGAATATGTCCATCTATTCAATAATGTATGTGTTATTTCTTTAGTATCTTTTATTACTTCTTTTTTATGTGTGTCTTTAAATTTATAACTATCAAAAATGAAAAATGTTTCATTTTCTATTAAAATAATTCTATCTACTTTTTTAGCTCTTGGACGTTGTATATACATATATAATGCATTTCTATATTGTGCAAAATTGCTAAAATAATAACCTTTTAAAACTCCTTTGTATAAAGTTGGTACTAAATCGTGTGATTTTAAAATTGATACCTTTTGACCTATTTTTAAATTTAATATTTTCATTTATGTAACAACTCCCGTTTATTTAATTATTAAATTGTTTTGAATTATTATTTATTTTTTCTATCTCCTTACTACAATTATAATATTACACTATATTATAAGTAATGTCAATGCTTTTTATTAAATTATTTTTAATTTAATAAAAAATATTTATTCTAATCTAAAACTTAATGTAAGGACTTTTAAACGATTTTAATTTTACAAATATAATTACACCTTAAATTGATTTAAATGGTTTTAAAAGCCTTCTGGTAAAGTCATTATATGATAAAATTTATTTTTTATATTAATACTAGTTTAAGCAATTTCTAGCATATTACCAAATTTATTTTTAATTTCTTTTACAAACTCTTCTTTATAGTTTTTTACAAAATCTATATTATAAATTATGCCCTGTCTGCTTCTAAAAATAAACTATAACATGATTTAAACTATCTAAATCATAATGTCTATATCCATCTTCTTCTGTTTTTTCATTTTTGATATTGTATACTAAATCAAAGTTTAATACATTACTGTACCCTTCCTCATCTATAACATTAATTCCTATTCTAATATCCTCTAAACCTTCGGGAGTTGTTTCGTCTGAACTACATTGTGAAAATGTGATTATTTTCTCCCATTCACTACTTGATATTTCAAGAACTTTTTTAAATTCTTCTTCAGTTTTTATTTCTCCAAAATCTATATTTTTAATTTCTTCTAATTTATTTAACATTTTAAAACACCTCTTTATTAAAATTTAAATCTAATTTGCTTTGACATTACTATAATACCAGATCCAACACTCCAATTTATATTATCTTCCTCCGTATAAGTTGAACATGAAAAATTTATAAATTCTTTAAACTGGTCAGAACGCATAAAAGTATCTCTATCTCTTTGTAATTGTTTTTCCCATAGTTGCTCATTTTCACCATGATTATTATTGTGTCTATCTTGAATTATCCCGTTTTCTATACTATATTTTCCAAAAGATATTAAAGCGATTTTGTTCTTTTCCCTAAAATTACCCGTTAACTCTGTATTATTAATTTTATTATATTCCTTATACATTTTTTGAAATGCTTTTTTAATTTCCTTCATATAATCCCACCTCTTTTTATTAATATAAAAGTTGTAATTTATAGCATAGTATAGTAGATTTAAATCTACTATACTAATTCTATGTTAGTAATTTTTATTATACTTTCTATTAAATTTTCTTTATCTAGCTCTATTATATCAAACTCAACATTTAAATTCCAACTATCTATTATTTTATAAGATATACTTTTATTTTCTAAAATATCTTTTACTGCATTATTTTTAAAAGGTGTTGTAGTATCTAAATTATCACATAGTTCATTTTCTCTTTTTAATAATTCAAGATATTCACTTTTATTATATACATTTCCTATAATTTCATTTACAAATATTTTCATTTTAAAACAACTCCTTACTATTTAATTTATTAATCCCCTATCACACTTATAATTATACCATAATCAAATTATTTTGCAATAGGTTTTTGTAAATTATTAAACTATTTTATATTTACATGAATTTTGTATATAATTAATTCTAAGACGATATAAGACTATTATATTTTTATACATACAAATACATTAATAATTAATTTAAATCTATTCTGGAGCATCTCAGAAGGTTATTTATTATTATCATTGTATAATGTAATGTCAAACCCGTCTGTATCTGTGAATATATCTGCTACTTCTTCTTTTTTAGAAGTTGCTTCTATTATTTTATCATTTATATATTCATCTATTTCCTTCCCAAATCTTTCTTGAATGACAGCATAGCTAATAGTGTACGGAAACCCCTCTAGTGTGCTTTCTTCTTGTACTGTTTTTACAATGTAATTAGATATTTCTTCAAATAAATTTTTATTCATTTTAACACAACTCCTTTTATGTCTATTAAATTGTTTATATTTATCTTACAATTATTATTATACTCTTATCAGATAAAATGTCAATGGATTTTATAGAATTATTTTACATGAATTATTAAAACTTTTCTGTTATATCGAATTTTTATAATTCTATTTTAATATATCTTTTTTACTATAATCTTTTAATACGTCCTTTTCTTTTTTCTTGTTTGTAAGTAGTTTTATTAAATCTTTATTGCATTCTTCTTTTGTATTATATTCATTCAAAATTTTACATAAACAATAATTATTATCTGTTACTTTATGAATCACATATCCGTTTTTTTTGTTCTCCTTTAAATCCATTTTAAAACTCCTTATAGTTTATTATAATTTTTATTATAACATATACATTAGTTAAGTTAAAGTTAAAATAAAGGGCTTTAAAGCCCTTTTATACTATTGCTAAAGCATCATTTATATTTATGCTTACACCTTCTTGATGCATTTCTGTTTTAATCCAATTTGCTAAATCTATAAAATTTTCTATATCCTTTTCTGTTAAGGTATTAAGTTGTAAAGTTAGAATTGTTATATTATCATATACAACTTTTTTAAGATCTTCTGAATACCAACTGCCTTGAGTGTTATAATATTTTAAATTAACATCATTATATAAATTTTGCAATTGATTAATACAAAATTCTATGTATTTACTATTATCTGTTTTATTATTTACATTTATTGTGTCTGGCACAAACAAACTTATTTTATTATTTTCTTTGTTTATGTTTATATACTCGTCTTTTTCTATATTGCTATATATTCCACTTTCAAACTTTGTAGCTCCACCATTTTCTAAAGCCCCAGATTCCAAAGACTGTACTTTTTTAACACCTCCTAAGAAAAAATTAAAATTGAATTTTTTAGAATTTAATTTCATTTTCAAACAACTCCCTTTATTTTTATTAAATTATTTTTCACATTAATACTAACTTATTTTATTGTTAAAATATCTTTTATTTTTCTAAATAATTTTCTATCATATTTTTTATTTGTTCGTGTGCTATATTTGTTGCAGTTTTTAAATTATATTCATATGTGTTGCATAAATCCTCAAATTCTACAATATCATCATATTTTTGGTTGTATACTATCTCATTTAATCCTTGCCCATGATAAGCAACGAATAAACTAACTTTGTCATTGTATATAAATGCTCCACATCTCCAGAGCCTCCAACCAAAAGGATTATCCTCCCTGCATTCTTTTAAAAACTCTCTTACTTCTTTTTTAGTTACTTTTTTCATTTTAACACCCTCCCTTTTTATCTATAATTATTTAAATTAATAACTTTTTCGTTTTCTATTGCTTTTAATATTTCCTCAAATTGACTTGCAAATCCTTTCATATAATTTATTAAATTATTTTTTATTAATTGATTTATGTTCTTACACTTGCAGTTGTTAACCTGAAATGATTTAATTGAGTTTATTAGATGAGTTTATATTTTTTTGATTCATTATCTTAAGACATCATATGAATAAATTTATTTTCTATATTAATCTATTCCTAAAATATCTCTTAACCTTTAATTATATTATACACTTATAACAACATATTGTCAACTAGTTTATTGAATTATTTTGTATTTAAATAAAAAAATATAGTAGCTTAAAAACTACTATAAAAATATATATTAAGTTATCTTTTTTTATTAATGAATAATAATATTAAGTTTATTATAGTTAAGACTATTATTAATATATTTTTACTATAAATACTATAAATTAAAAATAAAATTAAAGTTGATAGCAAAATTTTCCTGTTGTTTTTTATTCCCATCATGATATAATGAATTTAGGTGGGAAAAGGCTTAACGCCCTTTCCTGTGATTTTTAGTTCTTTTAGACCTTTTAGACTTTTTCTTATGTTTTTTATTATGTATGTCTTTTAACTGCGAAATTAGAATCCATACATTTAATAAAGCACATAAGAAGTCTAAAAGGTCTTTTATTGTACCTAAATTCACGTTTTGCACCTCCTTTACTACACTTTTATTATATCAAATTATTTTATATTTGTCAAGGTTTTCTACCATTTTATATAATTATTCCCAAGTTTTTTGCACTTATAAAACGTTTAAATGTTATTTAATTAAATTGTTTTAAAGTAATAATAGCAATAATGAGTTAATAGTAATTATTTATTAGATACATATATTAAGTAGTATAGATATTTAAATAGTATAATATATTTTTGGATAATAAGAAGTGTTCGTGTAAAAGAACTTTGTTGCAATAAAATCCGATGTAAAGTTTACTTTACATTTATAATAATATAAACACTATATATAAATAATTTATAAAAATAAAATTAAATAGTATTTAATAATAACTATCTTTCTTATATTTTAAGTATGCAATTTTTAAAAATAGACTTGCAAAGTATTTTATATGCTTAAAACCTTCCTACGTCCTTTCTAAGCGTTTATTTTTTCAAAGGTATAAATACTCATACATTTTATCTAGAACAATCTCGAAGTATTTTAGAGAGCCTATTATTAAATATGATATAAGCTTTATATGTATATATAAAAAGTAATAATATAAATATAAAATAGTAAAAAATGGATAATAAGTTTAGCTTAATGTATATTAAGCTGAATTATTATGTAAACCTATATACGGGGGTATATTTACATTTATTATTAATCAATAATCATTATTAATTGTCGCAACACTTCTATTCACACCACACAGTTAATTTTTCAATCTCGACAAAACCTTATAATATCAAGGTTTGTACACATTTTGACAGTAACCCAAAATACAAAAAACAAAATCGAACAAACCCTTTAATATCAACGTTTATATTACTTACAACCTTTCTATCGATAAAGTAGTTTTTACCAATAAAAGTAGTTTAAACATTAATATTAATACATTTGTTCGATTTTGCTATATTTTAAATTAAATTTTCTTAAAAAATACTTAAAACAACTCAATCTTATTGAGAACATTAGTTTGTACCGATAAATCTCTAATAAAAACTTAAATAATTAATATACTTAAAATTAATTGGTCATTCTAAAACCTGCTTTTGCCATAGCATTAATTAATTTTATGAACTCTAATAATGTTAAACTATATCCTCCTAATCCAATTAAATTTGCATAATCAACGTTTCCCTGTTTTATTATTCTCTTAATAACAAAAGTAATAGAGAAAAATATAAAAATTTTTATATAGTAGGCTTTATATGAATACAAATGTGCTAAAAAGATTCCATATAGAATTAAATCCATAAATTTTCCTCCCTAAATATATTATTAAATTTATTGACCTAATGTAGCCACTTCTTCAAAAACTTTTATAATACAACCTATTACTGTGGAGCTTAACATACTAATAACTACAATACCAATCATATTTGCCTCATCAATTTTACCCATTTGAGATAATATTTTTTGTACTATTACACCACCAACTGAAATTGAACCCATAGTAATTATTATCCCCATTGACATAAAAATACCTCCTTTATTAAATATAACAATTATTATATAAATCCAATTAATTTACTAACTTATGGCTTTTTATAAAATGTATTTTACAATTATTTTGCTTTTTTTGACTTATACTTCTCAAAATTAATTACTTTACTATTGTTATTAATAGAATACTTCACTCTCTTGTATTGAGAGATATTTTTATTAATCTTTTTAATAATTGAGAATACAAAAGCCAATATCATGTTAATTAATTGCACAATATTGCAAATAAATTCAAATAAAAAGTCACACAATTTACTAAAACTTCTTTTATAATATTTAAATTTAATTTTTTTAATGTGCAATGTTTTTATAAATAAAGTACCTAATAAAATATAAATTAAGTTCATCAAAAACTCCTCCATCGGTTTATTTTTTAATTTTTACTCTTTCGTTAATCAATTTAAATTTTGTTTATGTATCTAACATTTGTTTTTAACTTTCTTAATAAATATCAAATATTATAATTAAAAAAACTTATATAATATATTTATATATAACTTTAAATAAATAACAATATAGAATTTATTATTAAAAATTTTATTAATTTATTATAATAAAACTTACTTTTACAGGAAGATAGCATCCAGCCCTTTACCTATTTAAGTATTTGTTACTATAATAAATTGGATAAAATACTCAATAATAAATATATATTATTATAATTTTAGTTACTAAATATATCTTTAGTTTTTATTAGTATTTAATAATATTATGAAAGTTTAAACTTTTGAGAATGTATCTATCTTTTGTGATATGTATTGTATTACATTTTATCAGAGGGTTATTTTACTATCGCTTATAACCCTCTATTTAGAAATTTAAAACCATTATATATCAATGTTATTTTATGAGGTAAGTGTGGTCTTGAGGTTGTATAATGACATGTTGGGGTAATACATTGTGGTATGGATTACAAATTATATAAAGATATTTGTAAAGTTATCTAAGTTAAAATTCAATTGTATGACTTTGATATCATCGTTAATGTATAATTTTTTTTTATGTTTAACATCGTCTATAACAATTAAATGGGGAAATAATTCTAAATTTTCTCCTCCAAGCTGATTATATATATATTTACTTAAATCATGAGCTTCGTTTGAATTGAAGATTTGTATATATTTATCTACTTCAATATTTTTAGTTCTTACGACTTCTATAATATCAAATATAACTTTATTACCAATAATATAACAACAATAAGCATCGCTGAAATACTTATTATTTAACCAAGGTTGCTCCTGCTTAAAGTATACAATTTTAGCCCCATGTTTTATTAAATTTGAATAATAATCTAAGGTTAATAAATTATGAAAATTAAGTTTTTTGTTTATATAATAAACATTTCTACCTCCACAATTAAAATCTCTAACTGCCATTTTAAGTTTTCCATAATTAGTTAGTTTTGCTAAATGTCTTCTAGCCATTTCATATCCTTTATCTTGTCTATTATAGAACATATTTTGGCATTGTTTAATTGTTATAGAACCATATTCTTCAACAAATTGTAGTATTTTATGATCTTCATCTGTATAATATATTCTCAAAGGCATAAGAGTCACTCCTTTTATAAACAATATTATAAAATTTTTATTTATTTTTAATGGGTTTTTTAGTTTTGGATGGGTCAAATTTAGTTTTATCTATTATTATTTCGGGATTTGTTTTGGCATTATATGGAACAAAATTAGGAATGTTATTTTTAATATTATTAATTAATTTTTTATTATCGAATGTACTTTTGAAAGGGTCTACTTTATCAAAGTTAAGTTCTTTAGTGTAGTTTTTATTTATATTTTTAGGAATTGGTGCTACTCCCTTATCTTTATGTAAGTAATCTTCTTTATTTTGAATATTTTTACTTAATGAAGTTTTATTTATCTGTAATTTCTTATTAGAAGATTTTAATTTTTCTAAATCACTGAATAAATTTCTATGATTTGGTTTAATGGAATCTTTTATAAACATTCTTATGCGACCTTTTAAATTAGGAGTGTATAGGTAACCATTTTGTTCATTATTTGAGAAATATGCCTTTCTAGGCGGAAGTTTATAAGCATGTTTTGCTAACTCATCCCCTAAAACAATTGCACAACATACTAAGTCTTCAAATCCAAAGCATATTCTAATACTAGATTGATTTTTAATAAAAGGTGGCATAAGTTTAGCAGAAGGTTTTTGATGTAATGGGCAATAGTTAATACCTAAACTACCTCCCCATTGACCTATCATTTGTAGCCTTTTTAATATTTCATTTTTAATTATTTTTATATCTTTATCATCAGTTGAATTATCAGGCATGAGTTCTATAAATTCATCTATAATAACTATAATATAAGGTAATTTATTATAAGGATGTAGTTTATTATAATGAAAAATATTGTCATTACCATCAGCTTTTTTTACCATTGATTCAAATAGCTTTGTTCTTCTGAATAATTCCTTTTCTAAATGTTTTAGGGCAATTAAAATTTCACCTAAAGTACTTGCATAGCAATAAACTTGACTACATTCTTTATATTTTACAAGGTCATTTTTAGCACATTGAAACATGTAAAACATTATTTCTCTATGAGTACAAGAATATATCCATGAAACTATTGCGTTATCTACAGAAGCATTTTTCCCTCTTCTTTGTTGTCCAGCCACTAAAATATGTGGGGAGTTATTTAGATTAAAAACTATTGGTTTCCCTGTTATATCATAACCTGGGCAAAACTCATATGGTTTAACTTTAACAGGAGTAAAATCCCAACTATTAATTTTTATTTGTTCAGGATATATGAATTTAGCTAAAGCAAATTGTCTATGTTGAGGAATTTCATATAAAAATTCGCATTTACACCCTGTTTCAATAATATCTGTATAATTGCTAAGTGCAAAAAGATTCATTCCCCAAGGAGCATATACTCTAGAGCTAAAACCATATGTTTCTACTTTAATATTAGAAAGTGTATATCCATTATATTCTTTATTCCATTTTTCTAAATTTCCAAAAGTATTTTTCCAATTATAAATTAATTGATTTATTTTTATTTCATCTTCTTTTGATTTTTCTTGCTTAATTTTACTACTTTGTTTATTAATATTTTTATTTATAAAATCCATAAATTTCACCTACATTATCTAATCAAAATATATTTTTTGATTGTTGGTTTATATTATTATTTAATCTTTTATATTTAACTGCATACTTACTATAATTATAATATTGAATCTTATTAGAATTTTTATTTTTCTTATATATATAACATCTAATTATGCCTACAATGAAGCCTGTTCCTATAATTACTACAGTATACAAAATATATATTCATCCTTTCTTTATTTATCTATTAATATATACTATGCAGTAACACCCCAAAATGACACTACTATTTATAGAATATAATATTATTTCTTGTCTATAATATAGATATATATAACTGAGGTGGTATATATGAAAAAAAGAACAAAATTCTATAAAAGCAATTATAATTTATTAAATATTATAAAATTAAGCAAATTTGAAAAAAACTTTTTTAAATTTACAATAAGATTTTTTGAAATGATTCGTTATATTTGTATGGAAATGTATAAAGGAATTAAATATTTACCCATATTAATTAGAAACTTCAATATAAGCTATAATAACGGATATAATTTAAATGAGTTAATAAGTAAATTAAACTATTTAACACCTAGACAGTTTGAAGTAATGATGGCAGAAGTATTTAAATATCAAGGTTATTATGATGTTAAACTAACTAAATTTACTCACGATTATGGCAGAGATATTATTTTAAAAAGAAAAGTGAATGGAGTAATTGAAACTACTTATGTAGAATGTAAATATTATGATAAAAACAGTTGTATTGGTAGAGATATTTGTTTTAAATTATTAGGTTCAATGCAAATGTTTAATGCTGATAAAGGTATTATATGTTCTACAGGCAAGTTTAATAAAAACAGTATTGAAGTTGCAAGAAGTGTTAAAAATTTAGAGTTGATGAACGAAAATGACATTAAGTTTTTACTTTTCAAATTAAAAAGTAATGAAATTCAGAGAGTAATGTTTAAAGTAAATAATGTATCATAATTCACTAGGTATTTTTTCAGGTAGGGTTAAGTAGGTGCTGAAATTAAACACCTACTTGCCTTTAAAGCTAACTAAAAACCTATTTAATGTATAAATATTAATTTAATTGTATTATTAATCATCCCAAAAACTGTCATCCGCAAACATATTATTTAAATCATCTGCTGACAATCTAGTTTTTGTCTTTGTTTTTATATTTTCTTTCTTATCTTCGTTATTTTCTGTTCTTATAATTAAATCCTCTTGGATATTTCTTCTTCTTTTTCTTTTTTTAGTTTCTTTTAATGCTTCACGTACTAATTCAATAGTTTCTCTTGGCATTTCGCAACCGCCTAAAAGTATTTTGGTTTCTCCATTTGTATTTTCGTTAAATTTACCAAAATCATAATATTCAAATTCTTCTTCAATTAATTGTGAATCAAAATCTTGTGTGTTGATGTCTGCAATCATTTTATCACATTCAAAGATATCAGGCATATAGAAAACACTTTCTTTTATAGCTTTATCTATGGCTTCTTCCAAATCAGAACAATTTTTATCTAATTTTAAATATACTTTATATCCGTTTGTACAATGTACTTTTGCTGAATCAGTAGTGTCTAGTTTACCATTTGCCATGTCATAACTTTCATTTAATTCCTTCATGGCTCTTATGTTTATTTCTTCCTCATCACCTTTATTGTTATCTATATATCTTATAGAATCAATATAGCCTTTCTTTTTAAGATTTATCATTTCATTCCAAAATCTTGTAGCATTATCAAAATCAATACTTGTTTCTGTTAAAGAAGGATAAGTTGCTATTACATTTATAGATTTTTCTGGACAAGCTTTTTTTATTAACTCTGAATACATAATAGTTGCCTCAGCACCTGTTCCACCATTTGCACTAGTTAAGAATGTAACATACTTATGAGTTGTGAATTTTTTTATCATAACCATAAATTTTGGAGCTTCTTCTTTACAAAACATTTCCATTTTATCCATGTCTTTGCCACAACCATCAGCGTTAGGAATATAAAAACAACGTCTTTCGCTATCAAAGTGTTTTAAATTTTCCATTTCACTCATATTAGAATTTAAAAATATAGTGGTATAACGCCTATCTAAGTTCATTAAAGTATTTGCCAGTCTATTGCCTGCTCCTCCACAACCTATAATTAGATTTTTCTCTTTTTCCATATATTATACCTCCCCAAAAATATTTTCTCTTAAACTATTTAATTCTTCAAAACCTTTTTCTGTAAGTAAAAAAGTATCTGCTTTTACAATTTTTAATCCTTTACTTACAAATTCTAATGTTTCAAATCTTTTTAATGTTTGTCTAACTTTTTTATCTGACAAACAAGTTTTTTCTATAATTTCTTTAATCGTAGTCCCATTGCCTTTACACAAACCTTTTTTATTGTCATTTCTATCAATTATAGCTTTTAATATCCTATAATCGTTTTCTGTAAATATGACAGAGTCCATATTTATAACTCACCTCTAATCAATTAAGTAATAAAATAAAATAAAGTTTTAACTAAAGCTGATTAATGTAGAAAGCTTTTATGCTTAAATTGTAACTTATTTGGAAATAACTTAGAACTTATTTAACCTTACCAATATAATACTATATTATAGTGGTATATGCAATAGTGTTATAAAATAGTATTTATTTATTATTTATTTAGTATGAAAATGGTAATAATTTAGAACTTATATAGAATATAAATAGAATTATAAAATACTTTAAATTGAATTGAAATGTAAGAATAACTAATATTTATTATACTTAAAATAGAACAATAATAGTATTTAAATAGAACTTATATGGTATTAAAATATAATTAAAACAATAGTTATTAAGATTTATATTTTGAATTAAAATATTTTTACCATTTATCTTTTATTTAAAAATAATAAATGTAATACACTTATTATTTTAAAGTAAAGTTAAGTAAAAGCTATTAAAATAATAAGTGAAGTAAAGTTAAAGTTCTGTTTAATTGGATTAAAACAAACCTATATCTTTTTATTTATATATGGTATACTTTAACTATACTTTTCTTTAAGGAGTGATTTTCCATGAAAAATTTTAGTGAAGATAAAGTAGTTGATGCTGAATTTTTTGATGTAGATGATGAAATAGAAAATAAAGATTCAAAAACAAAAGTTATTAGAGGGGAACCTTTTTTTTACACAACTTCTCAGGTTGCACAAAAGGTAGGCTTACCAAAATCAACAATAACATATTGGACTAGAGTGTTTAAAGATTTATTAGATGTAGAAAATAAACGATATAGAAAAATAGACATAGAAAAATTAAAATTTATAAAAAAATTAACTAAAGAGGATGGATTAACTTTGAAACAAGTGTCAGATTATTGTAGTTCAAAAGGTTTTGATATAAATGAAATAGAACAAAGTGTAGTAGATTCTAGTAATCCATTAGCCATTCAGACTATAATCTCAGCTTTATCAGTAGAAATAGATAGGAAATTAAATTGTTTTTCAAATGAGTTATTAAGTAAAATTGATGAAAAACAAAATAAAGGAATTGTAATTAAGCAAGAAATGAACGATAAACTTAATGAAACTATAGCATTGACAGTAGATGAGATAATATCTGAAAAGTTAGACCAATCTATTTCAGAATTCAAATCTTATGTAGATGATAAAGAGAGACAAGCTACTTCAAGAGATATAGAAATGATTGATATGTTAAAACATAATTTACAGGAAAGAAAAAAGCAACAAGAAGAATTGGAAGCAAAAAAGAAAAAATCATTTTTGGGAAGGTTATTTGGAAGATAATCTTCCTTATACCTAAAATTATAAATTTAGAACTTTATGAGAGGGGATATAAAGAGGAATAAAAATAAATAGGTATAATAAGACTAGCAAAAGATAATATGCTTTAAAATAGTTTAGAAAGAGTTTTAAAAATATATAAAATAATTTAATAAAATCTAAAAATAATAGTTGACTAATATAAAATAATTTGGTAAGATAAAAACATAAAGGAAACGAAAAATAAAAAAATAATAAAGTATAAGAAACAAAAACTGAGGTACGAAGGTTTTGTTTCTTTATAAGTCTATCTTATTAACTTATTAGTATATATTGTTATATTAGTATATATTGTTTCACTCTCTTTAGTGTCCAAATTTTAGTTACTCAGACTCTACGATGTAAATAAAATTCTATTTACCAATATAAGTATAACATATCTATGTAATGTTTTTCCTAGTTACAAAGGAAAGAGTGTAAATGTTAAAAGATATAAATATAGAAAGGAGGAGTGCATTAATGGATAAAGATTGGTTTATACAAATATCTAATTATATGATATTAGATAATAAAAATTCAAAGGACAATTATATTTTATCTAATGAATCTTTGATTATATACATATTAATTTCACAAACTATAACAATAAGAAATCATTGTAGTTTTTCAATTAATCAATTGTTAGACATTTTATATGTAAATAGAACTCAAACAAAAATGATAGAAAAAATAAGAAATTGTTTAATTGAATTAAAAGAGATGGATATTTTTGAATATTATCAAGATTTTTATTTAGAGAAAGAAATTACAGACATAAGCAAATTAAAAAAAGGAGAAATATATTATGTACAATTAAATTATGTATTTGATAATAGTTTTTTTATAGTGTATGACGATGAAATCAGAAAGATATTAGAATATTGTAAAGGCAAAAAGAACACAGATAAATTTAAATTAATAGGATATTTTTGTTACCTAATTATGAGAATGAATAAGGAAAATAAAATTTGTTATCCTTCGTTTGATAAAATTGAGTATGATGTGGGAATAGGTATAAAAGCAATAATGTCTTATAATGCTATTTTAAAAGAATTACAATTAATAGACTATATTAATGGGGGATACAGAATTGTTAGGGGTAAAGTAAAACAAGATGTTAATTACTATTGTAGATATGAAGATAGAGATTGTTTAAAAGAATATGCAAAAAGATTTAAAGAAGATAATAATCTAAAATCACAAACAACTTCAGGAAAGAAAAAAAGTAATAAAAAAAGAAGTTTAAAACAGAAATTTAATCATTTAGAGAAAGTAGGAGATACTACTGGAGCAAGGCAAATAAAAAAAATATATGATAAACTTTAATAACTTACAGTGAATTTAAAACAATTTAAGAATATAAATGTACAATTTTATTGTAAAATAGAAAGTTTTTCATAATAAGGCTTGACTAATATAAAACAATTTGATAATATATAAGCGTGGCAACGATAAGGGAATTAAATAATAGAATTAGTACCGTAAAATAATTTAAGAATGAAAGGAAATGATAGAATGAAAAAAACAAAAACAAGCAAAAATTTAAAAAAAGGTAAACTAACCAAAGATGAATTAAAATTATATGCTTTAGAAGATAAAGAGATAAATATGATTTTAGAGTATCAAGAAAAATTACCTGTGTTACAAGGAGAAAATCAAAATTGGATCAATGCAAGAACTATACATAATGAGTTAGGAGTAGGTAGAGATTTTACAACATGGATAAAACAACAGATAGAAGATTTGGACTTAGAAGAAGACGAAGAATATAATATAAAATGGATAAAAGGAAGCGACACCTTCAAAGGGGACGCTAGTAATTCCAATAGAATGGTAGCTTTAGGTTATAATAAAGAATATTTTATGATTATAGAAATAGCAAAAGAAATATCTATGGTTGCAGGAGCAAAAGGTGGACGAACAGGTAAAGAATTAAAAGAAAAAAGTAAAATTGCTAGAAAATACTTTATATACATAGAAAAAGCCTTTAAAAATAGATATGAATGGAATTTAGATAGAGAAAATACTCTTATAAAATGCAAAACTTTAAAAGGTGCTTTAATAAAATATAAAAAAGAGGTAATAAAAACAATTCCCCAATATATGCATAATAATCAATTCATAGCTGAGTTTTGTTTATTAAATGAAGTCATTATTGGAATGTCAGCTAAAGAATATAGAAAAAGAAAAGGTTTTGCTAAACATTTCCCCATTAGAAATAGTTTTAGTGAAAAAGAGTTAGAATTAGTACATATATTAGAACAGTATGATTCAGATTTAATAGAAATACAAAATGAATTTAACTATGAAGATAGAAGAAAATTTTTAACTAAAAAATTAGAAAGTTTAATATAAAATAATTTAGTAAAATAAAAACATGATTAAATAGGAGGAGATTGATATAAAAAAATATATTGGAAAATACAGAGTCCTATGTGAAAGAGATGTAGAAACTAGCAAAGCAATTAATAATGGAGATAATACATATATTAAATGTTATCGTGGAATTTAAATTTATAGGGCTACAGAAGAAATATTGATGTTGTATACTCCGTTTGTAACGCAAAGGACTAAAACTATGGACAAGTTAAAAGGAATCAAAATAATAGATTATTTTAACACCAGCTTAGAGACACAAATAAAATTTCATGAAAAAGATTTAGAAAAGGTATTAAAAATATTTCCACCAGTAATAAAAGGAAAAGATATTAAACCAAAAAATAAATATAAAAGTAAGGCTTAGATATTCAAATTTTATAGGTAGTGCAAAAATTTAATAGCAATAATCAAAGATAAATAAAAAAAGGTATATTTCATTCAAAAGTAAATTAAAAACAATTAATAAACAAAACTTTAAAATTTGAAAGGGGATATAATTATGAAAAATTTATTAAAAGTTAAAGGACAAATAATAGGGGAGTTTAAAGGAGATTCTAAGCTATGCAATTACAGAATATTAGAATCTAAAAAAGAGGATTTAAAAAATTATTATATAACAGATATATTAAATCAAAATTTGGGTGAAATTGTACATATAAGACTGTTAGATGGCAGAAAAGAAATATTTAATAGCAAAGGTCTACTAGAATATAAAAACGATTTAGGAGGTTCTCTGTGGAGAATATTCGTAGGAGATAAATGTTTAGATGATGTATTGTGGACATACACAGATACAATAGATGAAATAAAAATAATTATAGATTTAATTGAAGAATCGCCACGCATACTCGTGACTTCAGTTATGAGTTAGTGGCGACATATGTTAATATAAAATTAGAATAAATATACTTAATTAGAAAAAGTTAGCTAATATAAAGCTATAAATAAAGTACCGTAGGAACTACGGGAATTAACGCCTGTGGAGATAGTAGGTTACGAGGTCGTGGAAGCAGGAAATCCTAAAGTAATGAGGGAAGCACGTGGCTTCAGCCATGTGAGGTTCACTTTTCCAAAGGGTGTAAATAATTATACTGTGGAAGGCAGAAATAAAATACATGAAAATTTAAATAAATATAATGTGAAATTACTAAAATATATTACCGAAAACCCTGTTAAGGGTGCTACAACAGAGTTTAATGATAATAGAATTTCACTATATATAAGTCAAAATGGGAAATGTGGAATAACAGGCAAAGTACTAGAGCATGGAGAAATAGAGATACACCATAAAATCCCGAAGGGGAAAGGTGGAACAGATAAATATAAAAACTTAATAGTTGTTAGTAATACTATACACAAACTAATACATGCTACAGTAACAGAAACCATAGAAAAATATAAAAATATAGCTAAGCTTAATAAAGACCAAATTAGTAAGTTAAATAGATTTCGTAAAATGGTTGGAAATTGTGAAATATAGTAAATAAGTAAGTATTGATGGGACGCCGGATGAGTTGGAAACTCTCATGTCCGGTGTTAACTGGGGGAAAAGGTGGAGATAACTTCAAAGCCTTACCTATCAGAATATTAATTAAGGGGGATTTTATATGGAAATAAACAAAGTAGTTTGTATGGATAATTTAGATTTCATGAAACAGTTATCTAATGAATCTATAGACCTCATATATGGGGATATTTTATATGCTACTGGCAGAAACTTCAAAGATTATAAAGACTTGTCTTATAATAAAGATGAAGTATACAATTTTTATATACCTAGAATAAAGGAAATACAAAGGCTTTTAAAAGAAACTGGAACGTTGGCTTTACAAATGGATTATAGGATATCTCATTGGATTAGGGATATATGTGATATTTACTTTGGATATAAAAACTGTATAAATGTGGTTCAATGGCAATATTCAAGTGGTGGAAGTAGTAAGCATAAATTATCACAAAAAAATGATGAAATAATAATTTATGCTAAAAATCCTAAAAAGCAAAAGTTTAATTATATGACAGAGATAAGCTACAACAGAGATTATAAACCTTATAGGTTTAAAGGTGTGGAAGAATATCAAGATAAATGTGGAAGATGGTACACGCTAGTGGGTATGAGATGTATTTGGAACATACCAATGGTAGGAAGAACATCAAGTGAAAGATTGGATTATGCAACACAGAAACCTTTAAAATTAATGGACAGAATAAGGGATTTATACACAAATGAAGAAGATTTAATCGGTGATTTTTTCTGTGGTAGTGGAAGTATGATTGAAAGTGCCAAAAACGGTAAAAGGAATTATATAGGATGTGATGCTAATGAAAGAGCAGTTGAAATTACCAATTCAAGATTAGCAAGTTAGTTTATAATACAAATATATTGTACGATTTAAAACCTATTATGAAAGGCATATAGGAATGAAAATAAAAGATTTATTAAATATAATTAATAAGGGAATGGTAATATTATGTTTCCAAGAATTTGACAATCATTATGATAATTTGAGTGAAGTAAAAGAAGAAATAAAATTAAAACTATATGAAAAAGAAGTTGTTATGATTGATTGCATTAATGCAGAAGAATTAAAAGTTTTTTATAAATAATTTACAATATAAAACAATTTAATAAATATAATAAATCAAGTATTTTATTTAAACTAATGCGGATATAATTTTTTAAAACAAAAACTATCCCAGAATCACAAAAATATATAATATTAAAACCTCTACAAACGCCTTGAATTGGTTACTAAAAATGGGTTTAAATGAAGATATAGTGTTTTTATTTATAGTTGTTCATTTTATGGTTTAATTTCATTTTAAAGCATTTTTTTAACCAAAGTACCGTTGAGGAAGGAAGTGATGTAATATGACTTTAAAAGATTTTTTAGAAAGAGTAAATAGGAATGATTTAGACAAAATGATGATATTTAGAGAAGGCAAAGGTTGGAGTAATATAAAAATTAAAGTTGAAGAAAATGAAATTTCAATATCTTGTGATAGAAATAGACCTTTTTCTAGTGATTAAAAACAAAGATAAAATAATTTAATAATTAAGGAGGGGCTGAATGGATAATAATTTTTATGTTTATGAGTGGTACAATATGGATAGTAAAGAAGTATTCTATGTAGGAAAAGGTAAAAATAAAAGATATAAAAACACGACTAAAAGAAATCAATATTTTAAAAATTATTATAATAAGTACGAATGTAGTGTAAGAAAAGTAAAAGAAAATTTAACAGAAAAAGAAGCCTTTAATTATGAAATAGAATTAATAGAAAAATATAGAAATATTAATCAATGTAAATGTAATTTAACAAACGGAGGAGAAGGAGCAACGTTTCCAGAAGGTAGTTGGAATGATTTATTTAGAAAACTTCAATATTTACATGATGTTAAATGTGCAATGGATGATATGGACAATGAAGAAGAATATGATATTGAAAATTTAAAAACAAAAACTTTGAAAGAACTAAAAGAGTTATATAAAAATTATATTGAATATAAAGATAACGAAAAATTAAATAAGGAGTATTTTAAATCTATTGATATACAAACAGAAGATTTAACAGGTTTTGAATTAAAAACACAAAATGAAGAAATAGTTTTATTTACAGAGTTGATTGCCAATGATATAGCAAAAAGTAATAAGGAATTTAGTGACTTTTTAAATTGGAAATCAGAAGTTGATTTTATTTGTATTAATTTTAATTCAGATAAATTTTTAAAATTAATGTTTGATAATATAGATTATTATAATGAATTAATAAAAGTAACTAAAAACATATTATGGTTCATGAAAAGTCTAAATCATAATCCATCTGTGCAAGTACCAGTAATAATTAAGAACTATGTTATTAAAAATAATTATATACATATAAAATTTAATACTCACGATGATAAAACTTTAAGACGAGTAAAAATACATTTATATGATATTGTATGGGGAATTTTAATGTTTAAAGATAAAGCATTATTTCAAATAATTTATAATGAAATATTTTTTGCACCTTTTGTTTAAATATATAAATAAGATAATTTAGGAGGGAATTATGCAAGATATGTCTAAAGCAATTATAAATCAAAGACAAATTTACAAAAACGCTTCAAGCAGATTTAAAGATTTTAATTGGGACTTAGAATTAGATGTAGAAACAGCTAAAAAAAATAAAGAGATAGTATCTATTAATGATAGTATAGCTTTAAGAATGATAAGAAAAATGACTGGACAAGAAGTTGATGAAAAAGAAATAGATAGGTTAAAACTAGAGATTAAAAAATTAAAAAAGAAGGGGAAAACCAAAACCAACATAGAAAAAATTAAACAAAAATATAAAGAATTAGAAGATAAAATTTTGGTTAAAGAATTAAATTCTATTGTTTTTGAATCTATAGCAGATTGGAATAGGGCAAATTCTAAAAAAGGAATTAAATTAAATAAAACTAATAGAATTAGGACAATAGGTACAAGTGGTGGTGTTAAAAAGGATACAGTCTTATTTTGTGATGAGGATATACATAAGGAATTAGATAAAAGGTTAAATAATGGAAGAAATGAAAAAATAAAATATGTACCTGCAAAATTTGAAGCATATAAGGCATTAGCATTTAGTGGTTCTACACCAGTAACACAACCAAAGGGAGTGTTAGTTATAAAAGATGGGGAACATGAAATAGAAAGGGATGTGTTGTTATTATCTGACAATGAAAAAGGAGGATTTGACTTAAACAAGAGAGAAAATTATAAAATTAATAGGCAATTTACTGATGGTTGTGGAATGATAAGTGAAGAATTGAGTAAGCAATGGGCGATTGATATGGGTTGCTATAAATATAATGATAAAAAAGAAAAAGAAGCAACTTATACTCCTAGTGGTTTTAATATTCGTAATGCCTTTTGTAAAGGTATGTTGTTTACTTTTCCGTTTCTAGAGTTTGCGGAGGATGTAGCACATAACTACATGGTAGAAGATGCTTGGGGCAATATGATAGACATAAGAAAAGTAGATATAATATTAACAACAAATATGTTAAAACTTTGGAAAGCTTATGATTCTATAGATCATTATCTTGAATGTTGCAAGGAAAATGATTTTGAATTTTGTGTAGCTAAAATACTACCTGAATATTTAGAAAAAACAAGAAATATGAATTATCAATTTTTAGAATCATACAAACTAACTGATAATGAGATCAAAGATTTAGTACAACCAACAGTAGATTCAATAAAAGGTGCTTTATCAGAAGATTATTTAAAAATGATTTTATTTTTGAAAGGTTGTAAACTAACGAAAGAAGATTTTTTAAAAGAAGATTATGATTATCTAAAAGCATTAATGATAGATAAAAGAATGAAAAAAGACCCTTTTATACAGCAAAAAGTATATAGAATGATTAGAAAAAAAATAAATGATTCTAAAAAAGGAGTAATAGAAGTACAAGGGTCATATGAAATAGTAAGTGGGGATTTGTATGCGTTATGTCAGTATATGTATGGTATGAAGATTACAGGGATACTAAAAGCTAATGAATTTTATTCAAGAACGTGGTTGGATAGAGATGTAAATAAGATTGTAGCATATAGAGCTCCTATGACATTACATAACAATATAAAGGTAATGCCTTTAATTGAAAATGAAGATACAAGAAAATGGTATAGATTTATGAAAACTTGTTTAATAATTAATGCTTGGGATTGTACTGCTGAAACTATGAATGGAGAGGATTTTGACGGGGACGCTAATATTACTACAGATAATGAAATATTAATAACAAACACAAGAGAAACATTACCTATCATATGCGAACAAAAATCAGCAGAAAAGAAAAAGATAAATAAAACATTATTAAAAAAAGCAAATAAAAATGGATTTGGTAATAATGTTGGTGATGTAACTAACAAGTGTACTGGTATGTATGATGTTTTAGTTAAATTTAAGGCAGATACTCCAGAATATGAAGAAATGTCATATAGAATAGCTTGTATGCAAGGATATCAGCAGGAGATAATTGACTCAATAAAAGGAATCATACCTAAAAAAGTACCTTCACATTGGTACAATTATAAAGAGTTGAAGATAAACTATGAATACAAGGTAGATAAAAATGGTGTAATTATAAAAGAAAAAGATGATGAAAAAACTATAGAGTGGAAGAAATTTAATCAAAAATTATTAAGTAATAAAAAACCATATTTTTTTATATATAACTACTCAAAATTAAAGAGAAAATACAAAAAATATATAGAAAATAATAATACAAACTGTTTAATAAAATTTGGTTTAACATTGGATGAATTAATAAAAAAAGAAAATAAAAGTGAAGATCAAGAAGAATTTATTAAATATTATAATTTAATGATGCCAGTATCTATAGAAAAAAGTTTAATGAACAGACTTTGCTGGATATTAGAAGATAAATTTAAAGATATTGAAACAAACATTAGACAAGAAAATAATAATTTTGATTATGATTTTTTAAAATTGAATGCTAAGTATTCAAAAAAAGATAAAGAGATAATTAATGAAATTTATAATGAATATAAAAAAGAAGCCAAGCTATATAAAATGTCCCAAAAAAACTCAGATGAAAACGAAGAAAACACAGAAGATAATAGACAAGTATTAATTGATAAGTATCAAAGAAAAATATTTGGAGTATGTAACAATGAGGATATGGTTTGTGATATATTATTAGATATTTGCTATGGCTCTAATCAAAATAAGCAATTTGTATGGGATATGTGTGGGGATGTAATCATTGATAGATTATTAAAGAAAAATAATCATTCAATAAATATACCAGTTGTAACAAATAAGAAAACTAATACATATTGGCAAGGTGAATATTATGAATTAGAAAATGTGCAAGTTGAGGAGGATGATATATAAATGCTAGATGAGATATTAAATGAAACAGAAATATTAAAAGAATATAAACAAAATCATCGTATACCTGAAAAAATTAAGATTACTGATATTATATATTTATTAACAAAAGATTATTGCTTACAAAACAAAGAAAGAAAAGAAGTTTACAAACTTATTATGGAAGACTTAAAGAAAACATTAGGCAATAAATTTATTTATACTAAATGGAATAAAACAGTTAAAGGCATAGTTAATAGATTTTATAGAGATAAATCAATTTATAAATTTGAAGTAAAAATGAATGATATAAATGAAATAAGAATTAGTCAAAATGAATTACAAACAATTAGGCAATTAGATAATTTAGTATTAGAAAAAATAGCATTTATAATGTTGGTTTATGCTAAAATTTCAAAAATGCAAATGCAGCGAGAAAATAATGATTATTGGGTTAATAAATCATGTTCAGTAATTTGTAGAGAAGCTAAGGTGGGATTAAGAGGTGATAAACAAAAAAGAATAATGAATGAATTATATAAAAAAGAATACATAACAACAAGTAATATAAATACTAAAACAAATATTAAATTAAATTTTGGAGACAAAGAAAGTGTTAAAAGGGAAGATGATTTAATAATTATTGATTTTGATGGAGTGGTATATCAATACTTAATATATAAAGGAGAGAAGTGGAAAAGATGTGAAGGTGAAAATTGTGAAAAATGGATAAGGATAAAAAATAATAAAGCTAAGTATTGTTTAAGTTGTGCTAAAAAAAATAAAAAAGAACAAACAAAAAATGTAGCAAGAGAAAGTATGAGAAGACTAAGAAATGAACGAAAAAATGGCGTGTTAAGAAAATAGAAAAATAGTTACAATATAGCTATATCAATGGTTATAGCATGATTTTAAATAAAATGTGCAGTTTGTTATAATGTAGTAGTAAATAATACTATTTTAATAAAATCAAGAATTTATAAATAAAACAATTTGACAAATAAATTTTAATCAGATGATTGAGATAGTAATATAAGACAAATATGAGGGAGTATGAATGACTCCCTTGGTGCTAAAATATAAACAACGGAGTAAAGCTCCAATTAATCAAGACAATTTTAAAAATATAAAATACGAGAGGTCTTGCGTTAATAGACGACTTAAAAAATTGACCCACTACGCCTCTTAACAATGCGAACCGAGTGCAGTATTAGTGGACGAAGTACAAGTCAACGCAATTAGCATGGTCTAGCCGAGAATACGGTCTGATGCTAGTATAAAATAATTTAACAATAGGTATATTGATATAGAACATAGTTCTTAAAATAAAAATATATTGGCATAGCCAGAAAGAGAGTGTTTAAATTATGGAAAAGAAAAATGTAAAAAGTGTATTCTTAGGAAGAAAGGTTAGAAAATATTGGAGCTTATATGAATCCGAATACAGTAAACCAAGCTTAGTGGAAAATACTGAAACATTAGAAAGAGTTAAAGTTTTAGAAAAAGAAATGGATTTTGAATTTGAAGTAAATGAAGAAATTTATTTAGAAGAATTAGAAAAGTATACAAAAATTCAAAAGAAAACAAGAGATACTAATGGAAATATAATTTACAATATTACATATGTTGCAGAAACAATAGAAGATTACGATGTAGATATAAAAAATAAATATAATGAGTTATTAGAAGAATGGAATATAAAATTTGAAGAAAATGAAAAGGAATATAAAAAAGAATGTGAAAAAAGAAAACAACAAGAAAAAGAATCTAATGAGAAATATAATAAATTTTTTCATGAAAAAGAAAAAGTAAAGAAAGATAAGATTATTATATTTGAAATACCAAGAAATAAAGATGGTAAATTATTAATGAATCAAAATGATGCAATTTCATTATGTGAATTAATAGAAATGAAATTACCTATGAACTACAATGTAATTACCAGTCCATTTAAAGTAGCTTTGTGTAATAGTGAAGATGTTGTTATAAATAAAAATATAAATAAATTAAATAATATAAAATAATTTGACAATAGGAAGTAACTTAATTAAATAGATAATTTTTTTCATTGATATGGGTAGATTTGTATTTACCCAATCCCTCCCTCCTATTTTAAAAGGGAAGGTATTAAAAAGGAGTGTTGAAAATGAAACTTGTATCAGGTGAGGAATTTTTAAGAGGAAATTAAAAAAAAGAGAATAAAGAATTAATATTTCAATTCCAAACAAATAATAAACTAAATAAGTTGGCTTATTTACTAATGAGTGACTTAAAAATAAAATAAATAAAGTATGTTATCTACAAGGATTTATATAAAAATAAAGGGTAGTGACCAATCACTAAAGGAGAATTTTATATGAACTGTTTTTTAGAAAGAGAAATCAAAAGTGATTTAGATTTGATAAAGAGACATATTAAAAAAGTCGAATATGAACTATTAACCTTTGATATGGAAACATATTATCCAGAAGAGTTTATTCACTTGTATGAGATATACCAAAGATTAATGCGTATTTACACAGATAATTATAATAGTGCAATTGAAAATGCTTTAAATTTCTATATAAAAAGAAGAAATGTATTATATAGAATTAAGTATAACTTGAAAAATAATATGAACTCTTTGTTTAATGGAAATAGAAAAAATTATAAAAAATTAATATATACTTATGAGAATATTATAAGGGAGTACAAAGATTTGTATGAATCTATTAGAAATATTCAAATAGATAAGATTAAAAAATTATTTTATTCTGAAATAAAGAAAATAGACCATATAGAATTAAAAGACATCGAAACACTTAAAGAAATAATTGATTCATACAATAAAAAAGAAGATAATATATATTCCTGTAAAGATAAGAATATTAATTTTATAAATTATATAAACAAATTAGAACTTGACTTTGTACAAGATACAGATTTAATTGGGCTTTATCATTATAATTTAATTTGTAAGGGTAGATATATTCCTATTAGATTTAATAAGGATATTGAATTTAATATTGTATTTAAAAATTAAAAAGTAATATCTAATGGAAAATATTAGAAGGAAATAAAGTTGCGATGGATTAAAATGGAATATATTTTAACAATAAATAAATGTAATAAATTCGTTATTTTATGTAAAATAACTTAATAATTTAAAAAATATAATTATAAAAAGGAGAGTACAATTATGAATAAAAAAGGTTTATTAATAAAAATGAGTGAGAAATCAGGATTAACACAGAAGGATGCAGAGTTAGCTTTAAAGGCATTTATAGAAAGTGTTGAGGAAGCACTAGAATGCGGAGAAAAGGTACAGTTAATAGGATTTGGTACTTTTGAAACTAGACAGAGGGCTGAGAGACAAGGCAGGAATCCGTCTACAGGAGAAGAAATAACTATACCTGCATCAGTAGTACCTGCATTCAAAGTAGGAAAAAAATTAAAAGAAAAAGTAAAAGAAGCACATAAATAAAATAAATATAAAATAATTTTTAACAAATGTATAATTATACATAAATAAACTTATATGTGAGAGAACTCAGATTCTCTCACCTCTGTAAGAAAGGGAGTATTATAATGGATAAAAATATCAAAGTGTTCATAGATACAAACATTTTATTACATACTAATAACTTAGATATATTATTAGAGGAATATGGTGAATTGTATTTATCTAGTATAGTTATTGAAGAATTAGAATCAATAAAAACAGACTCCAGAAAAGACAATGAAGTTAAATTTAGAGGAAGAATCGCATTAAGACATATAATTCACAACGAAGATAAGTATAAAATAATATTATGTGAAGACAAACATAGAAAGATTTGTGATGAAAAGCATTTAGAGCAGAGTAATGATAATTTAATTATTGCAACTGCTTATGAAGAAAGTCAGAGAAATGAAGTTAAGTTTATAAGTAATGATATTTTAGCTTATAAAATAGCCAAGGAAATGTTTCACTTAGACTCAATGAGACTAATTCAACAAGAAGATGAATATAAAGGCTTTAAAGAATTCATAGGAAATACAGATGATGTTAATAAATTATTTTTACAATATGAAAAGAAAAACAATTCATTGAATTTATTGGAAAATGAATATTTAATTTTGAAAAATACAGACTTAGATAAAGTTTATGAATATAGATTTAATAATGGGAAGCTGAATTTAATAAAACTACCTCCATCAAAAGTTATCAAGGGATGGAATAGTAAACAACGATGTGCTTTAGATTTGTTAATGGATAAGAATATTCCTATTAAAATAATAGCAGGTAATTTTGGGAGTGGGAAAACTGTTCTCAGTATTAGATCAGCAGTATATCATGTTTTAGATAAAGGAAATTATTCTAAGATAATGTTAGTAAGAAATCCTTTAGGATCAGGTGAGGAAATTGGTTATCTAAAAGGTACAAAGGAAGATAAAATAAGAGAATTTTACAAACCAATAGAACAAAATTTAGATGGTGGAGAATTTCAATTAAATGATATGGTAATAAAAGGACAATTGGAAATGGAAATACCATATTATATGAAGGGTATGAGTTTAAAAGATACATTTGTTTTAGTTGATGAATGTGAAGATTTAAATAAGAAAATATTTAAATTAATAGGTTCAAGAATAGGAAGTAACTCATGTGTGGCTTTTGTAGGAGATTGGAAACAAGCTGAGGCAAAATATGTGCATGATAACGGATTGATTCAATTTATAAAATATGCAAAAGGGAATCCATTAGTAGGGATAGTAGTGCTTGATGAAGATGTAAGATCTAGTGCAAGTAAGTTATTTGCAGATTTTTAATAGTATAAAATAATATTTTTAAGGGAGAGATTTTATAATGGCGAAGCAGTCAATAAATGAAAAAATAATAACAACTCATAAATTAGATATTGAAGGTACATTAAATGTAGATAGTCTACAAGAAGGAATGTTGATGGCTGAATTAGAAGACGAAGGGGAAAAAGATTTAAAATACTTAATAAATAAATTTAATGGTAAGTTTGTAAAAATATCAATAACTGATAAAGTTGAAGAGATTCCAGAAGAATAAAAGAAAAGGGAAATTATATGAATAATAAAAATGGTACAGTCTATTTTATATTAGATACATCTGCTGATCTAGTTAAAATTGGATTTACTAGAAATTTAAAAAGAAGAATTAAACAACTAGAAACATCTAACTGTAATTTGGAATTAATACATAAAATAGATAATTGCAATATGGATTATGAATGCAGTCTGCATAATTATTTTAGTTTAGAAAGAGTAAAAAACGAATGGTTTAATTATGGAGATTCCATTAAGCAATGGATAAAAAGAGATAAAATTGAAAAAGAATATTTTAAAAAGTTAAAAATGTAATATAGCTATGACTTGTACAAGCATAGACTAAACTAATTAGGGGTAGATAGTTATATCTGCCTCTTTATTAAATTTAAAATAATTTGTAGATATCATAAAATTCATCTTTTATCTTACATGATGGGTGAATTTTTAGTATTTATAGAAAAAGTATATGGGTTTAGTGTAATGTGTAGCACGACAGTCTCCAAAACTGTTAGTGAGGGTTCGAATCCCTCAGTCCATGCCAAATTTACATAATTTAATAATGAATTTTCAAAGCTATTTTTGAAGAGTGAATTAAACACTCTATCGCACTCCTACAGCGATTTAGATACTAAGGAGAAGGGATAGAACGGATTTAATTCCTTCTTCAAAGATAGCTTTTTAGTTATCTAATTTTTAAGCTGTAGGAGGCATAAGTATGAAAAAATTTAGTAAAAGATTTTTAAAAGAAGTTTTAGGTTTTAATGAAGAAGAAGTTAAATTAACAATGGAATGTCAAAGAAAATTTCCAGAATTATTAATAAATGAGGCGAAAGAAATTGACAGTGCTAGAGAACTATATCTTAAATTAGGTTTAAAAGAAACAAACTGGTCAAGATGGAGTAAGAAAAACATATTAAACAATGAATTTTTCAAAGAAAATATTGATTGGAAGTCACTCTTCTTTAAGACGAATGGAGACAAATCAAGGTCTGAAGGAAATTTTGCTAAAGATTTTTCTATATCTATAGAAATGGCAAAACATTTATCTATGATGGCAAGAACAGAAAACTCATATAGGTTTAGACAATATTTTATATTAATTGAAAAATCAATTCGAGGACTTCAGCAACATAATGAAGTTAGAGAACCAGAGAAAGAAAATTATAATTTAATGAAAGAAGCAATTATAAAAGATTATTCTAGTAAGCATAATAATGTTACTGAATTTGATATTAATTATTTAATGATTAGAGAAAGTAATATGATAAATCAAAATTTATTAGGATTTAAAGCAAATGAAGTAAGAAGTAAATTAGGTTATGTTGATAAAGAAACAAGAGAGCATTTACAAATAAAACATAATAAAGCAATAGATTTTTTACAGAATATGATAATCGGATTGGTTACAGCAGGAGTAATCTTTGAAGAAAGGTCTAAAATCATAGAAAATATTTGTAAAAGTCAATATAGTGATTTAAGAATGGATAAATAATTTAATAAATATAAATAATACATATTTTAAAAGGAGAATTTTTAAAAGATGAATATGAAAGAAAGATATGGACAAAAAATCAGATGTAAAGAATGTGGTAGAGAAATAATATTAGATGAATTTAGTACAGAAGCAATTGGAGTTAATACAGTAGTGGTTTATTGTGAAAATGGATGTGAGTTCTTATTGGATTAATTAAATATAAAATAATTCAATAATTGTATTTTAAAAGGAGAGAGGTAATGTCGAATAGATATTTAAAAAAAGAAAATGAAACGGATTTTGAATACGGGTTAAGACTTATAGAAATCAAATGCGAAGAAAACCCACAAGATTTAGATTGGCAAAGCATTATTGATTATTTAAATCTAAATATACATAGAGATTCTCTGAGAAAAGCCTGTAATACAACAGAGTTCAGTTCTTACAATGTAATGAAATATTTTAAAAATAAAATGAAGAATAATATAAAAGATGATGATATTTTAAATGAAATAGAAATGAAAAAGATTGAATTAGAAGAAGAGAGAAAAAAGAAACAAACTATATCTATAGAATATAATAAAATTCTCAGAGAAAAATCAAGAAATGATTTATTATTTGAAGAATTGCAAAAGTCTATAGGACGAGTGAATGTGCCAGAATTTAAACCAATAATTAAAGAAAATAATTCACCAAAAGAAGGAGTAGTTGTTTTAGCCGATGAACATTTCGGGAAAATATTTTCAAGTTTAAATAATAATTATTCTGAGGATATATTTTATCAAAGGATGAATCAAATTACAGAAGAAATATTAAATGTTTGCAATGAGCAAAAATTGAATCATATACATATTTTGAATCTAGGAGATAACATAGAAGGAATGTGTTTAAGAGTATCTCAATTGATGAGTTTGCAAATGGGGATGACAGATATGGTAATAAGGTATGCAAGATATATGGTTAATTTTTTAAATGAATTATCTAAGCATATTGAAATAACTTATCATCACTCTTATACAGGAAACCATAGTCAAATAAGACCTTTAGGTACTAAAGCAGATATGTTTCCTAAAGAGAATATGGAAAGAGTTGTGTTTATGTACATAAAAGACATGTTATCTGAAAATAATAGGATAATAATTCCTGAGTATGAGGATGGAAATATTAAATTAGACATATTTGGATATAAAATTTTTGGAAAACATAAAATAAAAAACATAGAAAAAGCAATACAAAACTTATCTATGCAATATAGGACTTTTATAGATTATTTGTACTTAGGACATTTACATCACAAAATGAATAAAACAGTTATGAATGGTATTAACAATAATTGTGAGATAATAATAACTCCTAGTATTATGGGAAGTGATGATTATAGTGATGATTTATTAACAGGTTCAAAAGCAGGAATTATATTTGATATTTTTCAAGAAGGTAGAGGTAGAAGAATTACATATGATATTATTTTAAATTAAAAAACAAAATAATATAAAATAATTTAATGAAATATAATTATAAAGGAGATTTTAAATATGAGATTAGATAATTATGATGAATTTATAAAATATGTGGTAGATAAGTTCACTGAAGAGGATGAGATACAAGCAATTTGCAACTATGAATTAGCAGATTTGTTAATGTATGAGTTTGGTATTATGGATTATAAAGAATATAAAGGAATTGACTTACAATCAGATGTGAATGAATATTATGTTACTAAATTTGGAGAGAAATGTTTCTGTGTCGAGCCATTAAAATCTAATAATAAAATAAAAATAACAAGTAGTAATTATTTTATTATAGATAATAAAATTCTAAAGGATAATCCTACTTTATTTAATTATTTAGAGACTGGACGAGACGAGGTAGAGTTTCAGGTAGAAATAATAGATTATGATGAAGACAATTGTGATTGCTGTGAATGTTGTGAAGAATGTGAAGACAATGAAATGGAGGAAACAGTCGACTGTTATTTAGAGTTAGCTGATTTGATAGAGGATTATGTTGGTTTAATATTGGATAATGAATGTAAAGAGGAAGTTTTGGGACATGCTTTAACTGAATTTGCAGGTATGGTTTTAGAAGAATTTTGTTTAGAAAGAACAGAGGAATAGGTTAAAATAGGAATTTTATTAAAAGTTAATTAATAACAATTTAATAAACAAAGCTACTGTCTAAATGATGGTGGCTTTATTTATTATTGAATATTTTTGTAAGTATTATAAAGCACATCAGTATTGGTGTGTTTTTATTATTTATAAAATAAGAGAGTGAGAGTGGATTATGTTAGAGACAAGCAATTTTAATGAAAGTAAATTTTACAATGATGAGTTTATTTTTCTTTATGATTATCAAAGAAAAGTAGTAGAAGATAAAAATTCTACAATGATAGTAAATTGATCAAGAGGTTTAGGAAAAACATTTACAGCTATGTGTAAAGTTTTAAGAAGCAGACCAAGGAGAGTTTTATATGTAGCTCCTATAAATAGTTTTTTTGTATACTTTTGTTCAAAAATAGATGAAATTAAAAAGTTATCAAACAATTCAAACATAAAAAATATTAAGACAAACAAAACAAATGATAGATATTATACATCATTAAGTATAGAATATGAAGACAGAAATATTTCTGAAATATATTGGTACAAAAATGAAGAAACAAGGAGTTTAAAGCCTCATTTTGATTTAATAATATTTGATGAAAGTTTACCTTATAATATATCAAATATTAGTGCAAATCAGATTATATCATTTAATAGTTTTAACAATGGATATAAAACTTTAACAAGAAAAATGTTTCCTACAAATGTTAGTATCCATGAAACTACAGAAGAAAATTTTAAACAATTTAATAAAAATGCAAATTGTAATTGGCTAAAAAAATTAAGAATAGATGATTTTATTAATTATTATGATGAATTTGAGATATATTCAATTCCTGAAATTGGTGATATAGATAATTATATGTTTTTAAAAGAAAATTTAAATAAACTTCAAAATGAATTTAGTAAAATACCTAATTGTAATAATACTGTAATGACTAGAGAAAAATTGCTAGATATGATTTTAAAAATTAAATACGAATTGAAAAAAGAAAATTAATTTTAGAGAGGTTGCTACTATGTAGCTTCTTTTTATTATTTGGGAAAGAAAGGAAGTGAATGGAAAATGGCTAGTGAACAAAAAATAAAATGTAAGAATTGCGAAGGCAAAATGACCAAAGCTGGTTTTTATTCAAGTAATTTACCACAGTATGAAAAACTATATAATGGAATTTGTCCAATTTGCAAGAAGTGTTTACAAATACTAGCTTGTGATGTAAATGGTGATATAGATGCTACTGCATTAAAAGATGTATTAAAAAATTACTTAAATAAGCCATTTTTTAATGATATATTTTTAAAAGTATTAGGGAAGAAACCTAAGAATCCTCTAGGTGATTATATTACAAGATTAAATTTAAATAGAGGAATAGCAAAAAATGCTACATGGAAAGATGGAGAAACAGAAGAAAAATTAGAAATTGAAAAGAAGAATATTAAAAGACAAGAAGGAATTCCTGAGATTACAATTAATTCAGATTTTAAAATTACAAAAGAAATGATACGTTTTTGGGGTAGAGGAAAAGATTACACACCCGAAGATTATGAATTCTTGGATAGTGCTTTTACGGAATGGACTACCAGATATAAATGCGATACATTAGCAGAAGAAAAAACATATAAATTTTTATGCTTAAAGGAACTAGAAATTATGAAGTCAAGAGAAAAAGGAGAAAATGTAGACAAGCTAGAGGAGACGTATAGAAAATTGTTATCTGATGGTGGGTTAACTCCTAAAGATGCTAATGTCGCAAATGACCCTGAAAATATGAGTGCTTTAGGACTATGGATTAAAGATATAGAAAAATATAAACCTGCTGAATATTTTAAAGATAAAAAGATATATGTTGATTTTGATGGATTCTTAGAATATTTAGATAGAATGATATACAGACCGTTAAAAAACTTATTAACAGGCTCAAGAGATTTTGATAAAGATTTTAATGTAGAAGATGGGAATGAAGATGAAGAAGCTGGTGATGAATAATGGCTTCTTACAAAAATTATCAAACTGAAAGAAAAAAGAATATGAATGTTAAAAACTTAGCTAAAAAGCCTAAAAATCACATTAAGAAAGTAAGTAAAAAAATAGAGTTCGAGAAAAAATTAATAGACTGGGTAACTTTTTATAGACGTAATTTACATAGATTTGTAGAACATTATTTACAATTAGAATTACATTTGTATCAAAAAATATTAATTTATTTGATGAATTTGTATCCTTTAATTGTAGTAGTAGCTTGTCGTGCTGCTGCAAAATCTTTTATAATAGCTATTTTTGCTTGTGCTAGATGTATACTTTTTCCAAATAGCAAGATTGTCATTGCTTCAGCCACAAAAGGTCAAGCATCTTTAATAGTAACGGAAAAAATACAAAAGGAATTAATACCTGATAGTCCAAACTTAGCTAGAGAAATCAAAGACATAAAAACAAGTTCTAATCAAACAGAAGTCATATTTCATAATGGTTCAACTATTACGGTGTGTCCTGCATCTGACAATGCTAGAGGTTTAAGAGCCACCGTAATAATTTATGAAGAATTTAGAATGATAAAAAAGGAAATTATAGATTCTGTACTTTCTCCATTTTTGATTGTTAGACCAGCACGATACTTGAAAAAGAAAGAATATGAGCATTTAAAAGAAGAACCTATGGAAATATATATATCTTCTGCATGGCATAAGTCACATTGGATGTGGGAACACATGAAAATGGCTGTAAATATGATGTATAAAACAAAAGATTCATTGTTAATAGGATTTGATTATGCTATCACATTAAAACATGGTATAAGAACAAAGAAACAATTAATTAAAGAAAAGAAGAAATTAGACAATATGTCCTTTGCTATGGAATATCAAAATCTTATGGTTGGTGGAGCTGAAAATGCTTATTATGAATTTAATTTATTAAGTAAGCAACAAACAATTAAAAAAGCATTTTATCCAAGAAAACATATAGATTTTGTAGAAAAGAAAAAAAATACATTTGATATATCAAAACAAAATGGCGAATTAAGGGTTGTTTCTGTCGATATAGCTATGGTTAAAAGAAAAGGTAATGATAATACCGCAATTTCTTGCATAAGGGCTTTGCCTGTAAAGGATTCTTATGAAAGACAAGTTGTTTACATTGAAGCTTTTAATGGTGGTAATACAACAGAACAAGCAATTAGAATAAAACAAATTTTTACAGATTTTAATGCAGATATAATATGCTTAGACACACAAAATGCAGGACTTGGAATAAGTGACGAATTAGGGAAAGTGTTATATGATGAAAAGAGAGACTGTGAATATTCTGCATGGACTTGTTTTAATGATGAAAATGTCGCAGAAAGAATCAAAAACAAACAAGCTTTACCTGTAATATATAGTATAAAAGCAAATGCTACTTTAAATCATCAAATACATACTTTTATGAAAAACGCTTTAGAAAAAGGAAAAATTAAATTTCTAGTAAATTCAATAGAAGCAAAAGATTATTTATCAAAGAAAAAAGAATACAATAATGCAAATCCAGAAGAACAAGCTAATTTTGAAATGCCTAATTTGCAAACTGATTTATTAATTAATGAAATGATAAATTTATCTTACGAATTGACAGGAGATAGTAAGATTAAATTAGTAGAACCTAGAAGTGGGACAAAAGATAGATATATATCAATTGCATATGGAAATTATTATATAACTGAAAAAGAAAGAGATTTGCAAAAGCCAAGAAAATCTAATTTAAATATATCAGATTTGTTTGGTTTTAAAGCACCAAATATAAGAAAAATTTAAATGTAAAATAATTTAGTGTATAAAAAGAAAGAAGGTGAAAGTTTGCCTGAAGTAAAAGTAACAGAAGTTTCAGAAGAAGAAAAAGAGAAACAAAAAATGCAAATATTCTTTTCTAGTTTAGCATCTTTAGTAGTACATGATTTAAACAAAAATAATAAAAAGAATAGTTTTTTTAAAAAATATAAAAAACAAGATGTTATAGACTATTTACAAAATCCACAAAAATATGAAAAAGCACTAAGAGAAATATCAAGATTTTTATATGTTAATTCAGCACATTATAAAAGACTTATTAACTATTTTGCTAATATGTCTTTATTTTATTATGATTTTAAACCTACAGGGATAATAGATTTTTCAAAAATTAATAAAAAAAAGTTTTTAAAAGAATATTATACGATATGTAGAAAGATTGATAAAATGAATCTTGCCCATGAGTTTGCAAAGATATTAACGATAGCATTTAAAGAAGATATTTTTTATGGATACGAATATGAAACGACAGATTCTTATTTTATTAAAAATTTAGACCCAGATTATTGCTCTATAAGTTCAATAGAAGATGGTGTTTATAATTATCAATTTGACTTTACGTTTTTTGATAATAAAAAAGAAAAATTACAGGAATATGGAAAAGAATTCGAAACAAAATACAATAGATATTTAAAGGATAGGAAGAATAACAGATATCAAGAATTAAATAGTAAAAAAACTATTTGTATTAAAATAAATGAAGAAATAGAGTATCCCATACCTCCTTTTGCCAATGTATTTGAAGCTTTATATGATATTAATGATTATAAACTGCTTAAAAAAGCAAAAGAAGAAATAGGAAATTATCAATTGTTATCAATGAATATTCCAATGAGTAATAAAGAACCTGATGTCCCTATGTTAGATTTTACTACAGCAAAGGATTTCTATACCCAAGCGTTAAATGTTTTGCCTGACCAAATAGGGGCTATACTAACCCCTATGAAGATTGATTCTATTAAATTTGAAAGAGATACTCTTAATAACGATAGAGTTATTGAAGCCGAAGACTTATTTTGGTCTAGTGCTGGAGTAAATGGAAATTTATTTAATTCAAAAGGTAATAGTGGTTCTGTTGTAGATTTATCTATAAAAACAGATGAATCTATTGTTTTTAAAATTTTAAAACAGTGTACTAGATGGATAAATAGAAAAATAAAATTTTCTAATAACCAATTTAACTATAAATTTAGTTTTTTGGACGTTACTATTAATAACCAAGAAAAAATGATAGACAAGCATTTCAAGTTAGCACAATATGGAGTACCTGTAAAAACAATTTTAGGTTCGTTGGTAGGACTTTCTCCTATAGATATGCAAATCAATACATGGTTAGAAAATGATGTATTGAAATTACATGAAAGTTGGTTACCACTTAATAGTAGCCATACTCAAACTAATGAAGAAAAAAAAGTTGGTAAGCCGAGGAAAGATACAGAGGACTTACAAGAAGCTGGGGAACAAACCAGAGAAAATGATTCTAATAGGGATAGATATTGCTGAGAGGAGGTGAACAAATGAAAAAAAAGAGACTAAATACAAATGTTCCAATTATCTTTCAGAAATTAAATGAGTTTGATGTCAAAGATACTCGATTTACAACAGTTAAAATTTGGCTTATGCATCTAGGGAAAAACTTAAATGGTAGTTATTTTGATGAAGAGGTTACTAAGAAAGCTATTCCATCATTAGCAAATACGCCTATATTGACATATATAGAAGATAATAGCGATGGAGAAAAAGATTGTTCTGATCATAGAGAAGTTTTAACAGTACAAAATGGGGAATGTAAAATTAAATATTTAGGACAGGCGGTAGGTGTTATTCCTGAAACAAATAATGCCAAATTGGAAAGTAGAGTTTGTGATGATGGTATAGAAAGAACTTTTTTAACTTGTGAAGGACTTATATGGAATAAATGGACTGATATACAGGACATTATGAATAGAGATGTAAAAAAACAGCAATCAATGGAACTGCACGAAAACTATGATGGTTTTTTTGATGAAGATGAGTTATTTCATTATACAAAATTTCAATTCTTTGGTGCTTGTATATTAGGAAAAGATGTACAACCTGCGATGCGTTCAGCGTCAGTTGAGTTGCAAGAGTTTTCATATAAAAATTTTGCAAAGGAAATTCAAAATAAGTTAGAAATGTTTAAAGAATATATGAAGGAAAGCGAGGAAGATAATGTGGGTAAAACAAAATATACTTTAAGTAATGATCAAATTTATGAGATATTAAGAAAAGAATTAGCTAAGAGAACAATTACAATTGAAGACTGGTGTGGAGATAAAATAGAAACAGCAGAATATTGTGTTTCTGACTTGATTGTTTCTGAAAATTTAGCAATAGTTACGGACTGTAAAACTTGGAGTTACTATTATGGTATTCCTTATACAATTACAGGAGATGTTGCCAAATTAGATTATGATAGTAAAAAACCTTATATGAGGGGTGATTGGAAGGAAATTGTTGGAGAAGATGTAAATGTAACTGCTGATTTTTCAAAATTAAAGAAAGAATTTGATGAAATAGTAAAAGACTTCTCAAGTAATTTAATTAAAAAAACAATTTCAAAATGTAATGTAACACCTACAAAAGAATATAAAGAATTACAAGTAAAATATTCTAATTTAGAAAATGAAAATAAAAAGTTATCCGAATTTAAATCTTCAAGATTAAAAGAAGATAGAAAACAAGCAGAGAATGAATTGTTTTCACAATACGAAGAATTAGAAGATGTTAAAGAATTTAGTGAACTAAAAAACACTTCTAATAAATTTCAGAAATTAGAGGATTTAGAAAAAGAATTAGCGTTATTATATGTTAAAAATCAAAGGAAGTTTTCTAAAAACTCAACAGAAGAAAAGAAAACTGTAAAATTCCAAGTGGAAAAAACAGAAGACCAAGATGATGGTTATGGTGGTTTATTAAACAAATATGTTGAAAAGTAAAACCATCTATTAAGTAAAATAAATTAACAAATTTAAGGAGGAAATAATATGGAAAAGAAAGGTATAGTTAGATTAGATAAAGTTAAAAGTTGTTATGTAGGACATATATACTCTGTTCAGACAAATGAAGAGTTACAAAATGGATTTATAGGACATTTAGGTGAATTAATAGATGGTGAAAGAGAAGTGTATTCTCTTGTAAAACCTACGGCTGATAGTATTAAAAAAGATAAGATAGTTCTTGTAGCCAATCCTGAAATAAATTACGAAGAAAGAACAATGAGTGATTATGCTTTAGAAAACTATTCAATACCAGCAAATGAAGCAAGTAGAGCTTATGAATTAAGTGAAACAGATATATTTTCTGTAAGTGATAATATGATAGATGTTATTGATAAATCAAATGGTGCAAAGAAGGGCAATTATGTTGTCGCACAAGAAGGTTCATTTAAGTTAAAGGAAGTGGAAGCTTTAGATGGAACAGAAGTGTTTGTAGCAAAAATATTATCGTTAGAATCAATAGGAACAACAACTGTAATTGGTATGCCAGGACATATGGGAAGAATGACTAAGATTATACCAGTTCAGGTTAAAAAAGCTTAAATAAAATAATTTTAAAACAAATTACAGAATTCAAGGAGGAAAACAAATATGAAAGAGTTAGCAAAATTATGTTTAGATACTTATAGAGGACAAGTCCCAAATTTTTCAGCAAAAGATTCAAGCGAGGTAATAAGAAAAGCTTTTGTTGATATGGTGGGTACAGACAAAATAGACTATAAAATATTTAGAAGGCATCAAAATGAAATATTTGAAGTTATAGAAGAAACAATAGACCAACTTATAGTAGAAGGTTGGGATCAGAATATGTTCTTTGAAAGATTTGTTGAAAGAAAAGATTTAGATTTTGGAGATAAAAATGAGTTTTATGTTGAAGATAGAAGTTTATTAACAATAAGTAGATTTAGTGGAAATCATTGGGATATAAGAAGACAAAAATTAAATGTTGGTGAAAGTTTTAATGTACCAACTAAATTTTACGGTGCTAAAATATATGCAGATTTTGCGAGGTTTTTATCTGGTAGAGTAGATTGGGTAGCTTTTGTTAATAAAGTAAAGAAATCTTATGATGATTTTATTAATGGTGAAATATATACTTCGTTCATGAACGCTTCATCTTATCTACCATCTGCGTTTAGAGAAAAAGGTGATTTTACTGAAAGTAGAATGTTAGAAATATGTGACCATGTTTCTAGTTCTTGTGGTAATGCACCTATAACTATAGTTGGAACAAGAACTGCTTTAAATAAAATGACAGGAACAATTAACAGTGAGTGGATTTCAGAAGGAATGAAAGAAGCTAAAAATCTAAAAGGTATAATCTCACATTGGGATGGTATAGAATGTATGCCTATAAGTCAGGTACATAAAGCAAATACATTTGATTTCTTATTGAATGACAAAAAGTTATTAATAATACCAAACAACATAAAACCAGTAAAACTAGTTAATGAGGGACAAACTATAATAAAGGAAGTTAGTGATGGAATAACCAATATGGATATGTCTATGGAATATGCTTTTCAAAAGAAATTTGGAGTGGGTGTAGTATTTAATGCTATGTATGGCTCTTTTGAAATAGCATAATATAAAACAATTTTAAGGGCTAGAAATAAATCTAGCCTTTTTATTTTAATATCTTTGAAAGGAGAATTTTTAAATGGCAACAAAAAAAGAAGTTAAAGATACAGATGCAAAAGTGGTAAACGTAGATGTTAAAGAAAAAACAAATACAACTACAAAGAAAAAGGAGCTAAAACCGCCTAATAGGGATGAAATGATAACATGTAGAAGTGTAGTCGTAGGTGGATTAACTTATGTATCTGAAAGAAGTGGGGCAACGTGGCGTTTTGATGATTATGGTGCTGAACAATATATTGAATATGGAGAATTGTTAAGTATGAAAGCATCTAAACCAGTTTTTCTATTTGAACCTTGGTTAGTTATAGATGATAACCCTTCTGCGATAAAATATTTAGGATTAGAAAGTCTCTATAATTCAATAGTTCCAATAGAAAATTTAGAAGAATTTTTTAGACAACCTTTAAACAAAATATCTGAAAAATTAGAGAAGCTTCCTTTAGGAGCAAGAAATATTTTGGCTTCAAAGGCTAGGAAAATGATTGAAAATAGAGAGTTATATGATATTAGAATTATAGATTTATTAGAAGAAAAACTGCAATTAGATTTAAGTGTAGTTGAATAAAGGAGGTGGCTAATTTGGCTACTTCATTTCAAAGAATTTATGATAAATTCTTAGCACAGATAGATGATACTGATTTGTTGAAATTAGAAAATGAAGACATAGAATCTTTCTTATTTAATTATTTAGAAAATTCAATAGTAGATTTTAAAAAATGTAAAAAAAATTTAATAAAGAATTTAAACAAGGAAAAACAAAAATTTGAAATAGAGTTAGATTTGGAAGAGATTTATATTCTTAGTTTAGGAATGGTGTTACATTGGTTACAACCACAAGTACAAAGATTACAACTTATAAGGCAATCGTTAGGAGATAGAGATTTTAAATTAAGTTCTAATTGGCAAACATTAGATAAATTAAACAATTTAGAAGAAAAAACTAGAAGAAACTTAAAAAATTATATAATTAGTTATACCTACAATGACTTAAAATATAAATAGGGAGGGGAAAGTACGAATATGGATTATTCTTATTTAAATAAGTATAGAAGAAAATCAATAGTATCCGGTATAACCTCCCAAGAACAATTAATAAAACAGGAAAAAGAAAATTTTGAATATTATTTAAATAATGCACCAAATAAATATGAAGTAGAAATGTATAAAGATAATAATACTTCATTAAACAAAAAAATTCTATGTACTATACAGGATTATCATTTTAATGATTCACAAAATATTGACTGTAAAATACTTTGTTGTAAACATGATGAAACAAATAGTGTAGGCGATTTGATACTTTGGAATAAACAATTATATATGATTGTTTTTGAAGAAAAAAATACAATATCATCTCATAAGACTTTAATAATTAAACCTTGTAATAACGTTATAATTTTTGAATATAAAAATAAAGTATATCAATATCCTTGTATATTAAGTAATGCAACACTATATTCGGATGGATTAGAAGAAAAACAATTTATACTAAGCAATGACCAAAGAAGTATTTTAATACCTTATAATGATTTGACAAAAAAAATACAATTACAGCAAAGACTTATGTTCAATAATAATAGTATATTTTCTGTTTCGTTAATAGATGATTTTACTTTTAAGCAAGTCAACGAGAAAAATGGTTTATTAAAATTAACATTAATTAGAGAGCAGGAAAAACATAATCTTGATGATTTTAAAAATAACTTAGCAGATAACTCTCATTTAAAAAAAGAAGAACCTATAAAATTGCAAATAGACAACAAAACTATTCAACTAGAAATTAATAAAACTTATCAATTAAATCCTAAACTATTTCAGGGAAATAAAGAAATATTATCACAAGAAGAATTAAATAAAATTACCTATAAAGTTGATGGTATAATTGCAAAAATAGAAAATGGAATAATAACAAGTTTGTCAAAAGGTGATACGAATATACAGGTTTGTTATGATAAGCAAATTATTAATATTCCAATACAAATTACAGATACAAGTGTACATAGTGGCACTTGTAATATTATCGGAAATGATTTTATGAAGATAGGGAAGTTATCTAAATGGACAGTAGAACTGTATAATAGTAAAGGTAATAAGGTTGATGGAGTAGTTGAATGGAGTGTTTTAAGTGAGAATACCAACGAGTTAGTTAAGATTAGAAATAAAACATCTAACAGTATAGTTTTGTTAGCTTATAATAAACAAGAAAATATAGGCAAAAAATTTATTATTAAATGTAAAACTCTTGATGGGCTAAGTTTTGATGAACAAGAAATAATTTTAAAAAAATTAATATAAAGCTCATATTTTATTACAAAATTACACTTGAAAAGTGAAGTAATATGGAGTAAATGAAAGGAAATAAAAGATAAAAATGCAAAAAAACTGAAAGGGTGATGATATGTCAATAAAGTTAATTGATAAATTAGAATTTGATAATTTTGACAAAACTACTTATACAAATGTAGCAGTAATTAGGTCTAAGCAATTAGATGAAAATATGAAATTAAATACCTCATTAGTTGATGGATTTATTGTGTTAACTAAAGATGGTGTACAAGTTACTGAAATTGAAGACGGTGCTTTAGATGATGAAAATAGCAAAGGTAAGTTTTGTTGTGGTTCAGATGGGAAAATTAAGATAATAGTAGATAAAGCTACTGTAGACACTGTTGAAAAGGCTAAAGAAGAGTTATCTAAATATCAGGCTGTGGTAGAAATGAAAGAAGATTTGTCTTATGAGAATGATTTATATGATGTCACTATGATAGATACTGGTTCTAATAAAAAAATCTTCAATACTGTTCTTTTAAGTGGTGAAAAAATGTTAGGCTATATAAAAAATAATATAGAGACTATTGATTTAAAAACAACTAATCCAGTTAAATTCATAATAGAGCCAAAAATAAAGTAAAACAAAGGATAAAATTACAATGAAAAAATATACGGGGAATAACAATCTCAATGATATATTTTATGAAATAGTTAATATATTACTTTTGGATGATAGTCAGGATTCAATAGACTTAAAGAAGCTTTTGTATTACGGAAATGAAACAGATAAAGATGGTAATATAATTTATGTCAATCCTTATGCAAAAGAAGAAGTTTATGAAGATTTGTATAATGAAAATATTTTTCAATATGATTATTTATTTGATGTGCAAAATGATTCGAGAAATATCATAAATATACACATTGCGGGTGGAGATATCAATAGAGATAATTATTGTATAGAAGATAATTATTTTATGATAGATATTTATGTCCATAAAAGTATGGAAGCGATAGATATAAACAATAAAAGAATTTCGAGAAGTATCGAGATTCTAAACAAAATTAGAAAATTACTTGATGGAAGGCAATTGAAAATCGGATTGAATAACTTAGAATTACAAGGTTTTGATTGTGGTAAGGTTCAAAATAGATATCTAAAAACCACCTGCACTTTTAAAATAATGAATATTAGGTAGTGATTTAAAATGCAAAATAAAAGTGATTTGCGAGATATATGGGGTGATTATAAATGTTATAAAAATATCAAAATATATCCTGTGTTAATGAAGGATATAGACACTTTTTATAACAAATCTTATTCTATTATGATAGATAAAGAAGGGTTTTCTGCAAGTTTTAATGACCCTACAATTTTAACAATGTCATATTTTGATTTCTATAATTCGTTGGTATGTATGGCTGTTAATGAAGATGGAGATAAATTATTGCCTAATGGATTAGAGGATTTATTTTCGGTGTTGAAAATAGCATTAAGAGAACAGGATTTTTCAATTGCTACAGATTTAAAAACAGGAAGACCTGTTATATTTGTTAGTGTAGAAAATAACAAAGTGATGACTATTAGAGGTATGGAATTTGATAAAATAAGAGAAATAATTTTAAAGCAAAATAATATGTATATAGACCAACCTAAAAACTTACATCCCGAAGTTAAAAAATCCATGGAAAAGGCAATTGAATATTTTGCTAAAAAACAAAAGGGTAAAATGGCTACACTTGAAGAACAAATAGCCACTTATAGTGTTGCAACAAAAACACCAATTGAAGAAATAAAAAAGATGACTATATATCAGTTTGATTTTAACATTAATCGTATGAGTTGGATGATGGAATGTTTTAAAATTTGGTCTATGTCGGCTTCTGGGATGATTCCAATAGAGGATATACCTAATTGCTTACAACATATTCCAAAAACAAATAAATATGATGAGATATTAATTTCTGGTAGTGAATTGAATAAATTCAAAGAAATTTCTTAACATAAAATAATTCAATAATAAAGGAGGAACAAATATGGATAATACTAAAGAATTTCTTATTTCAGTCGGGGATGTAATGGGGTTCGACATAACAACAAATGCATTGTTGTTCGACGCACAAACACTTATAAAAAGTGATTTCAAAATTAGTTCAAGTAACAAAGAGATAAAAGGAGGATACGGGTCTTTGACTCAGTATCAATTTGATTACGATAAAAAATGTGAAGTAGAAATAGAAGATTCACAGGTAAAAGAAGCTTTTATTGCTTTAACGAATGGTGTTGAAATAACAAGAGAATTAGATAATTTTTACAATAAAGACGAAGAACATATAATTGAAAATGGGAAAGTAACTTTAAACGACACACCAATTAGTGGCGAGGTATTTGTAAAAAATGCAGATGGGGAAATTATTTTAACAAAAACAGCTATAGGTAATAATTTAAATATACCAGAGTTTAAAGATGGAGAAACTGTATTTTGTACATATCAAGTAAGAGAGTCCCTAGATACGATTACTATTGATGGAAATAAGTTTGGTAAGACTATTAGATTAGTTATGTCACTAAAAATGTCTAAACAAGGACATGAAGGATACAAGGAAATAGAAATAGAAATTCCAAGATTCAAAATAACTTCTAATATAGAATTAAGTTTACAACATGACGGTGCGTCTACTTCTAAGCTATCAGGTAAGGCGTTAGCATTTGGAAAGGGTAAATATGCAAAAATTAAGATTAGAAGGGTTGATAAAGCGAATGAGCCTATACAAAAAATATTCACTGAATCTGAAATAATTTTAAATCCAAGTGAAAAAGCAATGTTGAAGATATATGGTATTAGAGGAGGAGTTTATGCTCCTATGATAGTTGACAACTCACAGGTGGATTTAGTTTTAGACAATAATAAAATAGCAAAAATAACACCTTCAGGCGAGGTTGAGTATTTAGCAGAAGGTAAATCTATGCTAACAGTAAAATTAAAAGATAACGAAAATGTAAAAACATTCTCACAAGTAATTTGTAATGCAAAATAGTTAATAAAGTTTATGTAGGTATAGATAAAACTATCTATACCTTATTTTTAAAATATAAGGAGGTTTTTTGATGTCAGTTATACTTGAAAACTTAGGTTTTAATCCTATAAAAGAAATAATAAAATTTAGAGATAATGAAGGGGTAGAGCAGACAATTACTATTTATAACCCTAACGAAGAAAAACAAAAAGAAATACAATCAGTATTATTACAGTATACAGATGTAAAAAATAAGAAGTTAGTAGTACCACCAATTGTGACAATTAAGGAAATTATCAGTAGATTAACAGATATAAAAATACCAAAAGATGAGAAGATTATTAATAAAATATTTGCTAATCCTAGTTTGGTATTACAAAAGACTATGGTTTCTGTAATAGAAATTATTGGGGAAATTCAAGAAGTTAATTTGAGATTGTTAAATGTATTGGATAAATTGTATGGATTATCTAATTTATCTAATGATGAAATAGTAGAACTACTTTCAAAACAAGATAAATTAGAAGGTATGATAAATGAATTTGAAATAAAATTAGAGAATGAAGATAATGACAAGGCTAAGAAAAATAAAAAAGTAAAGAAAGAAGCTAGTAAAAAGAAGAGTGATACATCGACTAAAACAACTAAAACAATTAAAGCAAAAAAGGAAGATAATTTCTGATGGCTAAATCATTAGAAGAGGTAGTTTCACAGATAAAAAAGGATTGTATTAAAATAATTGATAAAGATGTTTCACAAGATTTAAAAAAAATTGAAAGTGAGGTAATAAAAGAAGAATTAAAAAAATATAATCCAAGAAGATATAAAAGAAGAATAGTTGGTGGATTAGATGATGTTGCGAATATGAATCATAGTGTAAAAGAAAGTGGAAGTATTATTTCCATAAAAGTAACAAACGATACTCCTACCTTTTATAGTAGAGACTATAGATTGGATGAGGCTGTTGAAGAAGGTGAGTATTATGAATTTCCATTAAAAAATAGAAATACAGAAAAATATACTTATCTAAAAGGAAGAAAATTTACAGATAAAACACAACAGCAAATTAATAAAAATGGTGATAGGATAATATTAAAGAATTTTAGAAAAAATGGAATAAAAATAAAGTAGTGGTTTAAGATTTTAGTTTTTTTATTTTTAAATATATTTTTACCAAGAACTCTTGTGACTTCAATCACGAGATGAATTCCCAAAAGCATTTGACAAACACAAAATAATTTGATAATATATAATTATAAAAAGATGCGAAAATCCCACACCTGAAGGCATGGGATGGATAGCACTATTATGTTATAATTATAATATCATTTTATTAATTTGGAGGATAATTATGGCAGTCAAAAATAGATTAAAGAAAATAATAGATAGTAAAGGTATAAAACAAGTATGGTTAGCTAAAGAAGTAGGAGTTAATAAATCTACTATATCTAATATAATTAATAATAGATATAAAACTACTATTGAACTTGGGTTTAAAATTGCAGATGTTTTAGGAGTAGAATTTACTGATATATTTTATTATGAAAAATAAAATTAGTATTTTTATATAATTTTACTAAAATATTAATAAATAAGTATTGACACACGCAACTATAAGGTGTATTATAATATTTGTAAGATAAAACAAACCAATTAATCTAAACCTTACAAATATTATAATAGGGATGTGTTTAATATGATAAAAAACTTATTAAATGTATTAAGAAAAACTAGCTTTATAAGCTGGGTCACAAACGATGATGTACCTACAATGTATAATATTAAAATTCAAGATAATGATAATTTTATTACTATTAAAGGCGATGTTGAGACTGAATTTGATGTAGTACATAATTATAAAATTAAAATAAAAAAAAACAATTTAATTAAATTTAACAAAAGTTTAGATGATGTATTAACTTTAATTTGTAAAAACTATAATAAAGAATTAATATTAAGCTACTAATTATATAAAAAAAAGCTAAAGAAACATTAAATATTCCAATGAGGTGTGGGATAAAATTGAAGATAAATATGAAAATTATTGACATTATGTAATAAATAATATATACTATATACAATAAAATATTTCGTTTGGTCTCCGAAGTGTTACGGGACATTAATTTAGAATATAACGCTTATGCGTGTTTATCCTCCGCAATGACGGGGATGTAAAAATGTAGAATATCATTAATATTTCGTTTGGTCTCCGAAGTGTTACGGGACATTAATTTAGAATATAACACAATAACCTCTTTAGTTTTAAAGAGGTTATTTCTATGTTAAAGGTAGATGGGTACATTGAAGGTAAGAGTATGTTCTATTAAACAAATTTTTTATGATATGTTTGATGATTCTATTGAGTTAGAAAAAAATAAAAAAAGACCTTGTTTAATAATATTAAAATTAAAATATAAAGATAAAAAATATGATTTTGCGATACCTTTTAGGTCAAATATAAATGGCAAAGCAAGTAGGAAAGAGTTTTATCCATTGCCACCAAGAAAAACAACTCATAAACATAGAAAACATGGGTTACATTATATTAAAATGTTTCCAATAAAAAAGGAATATATTAGTTCTTATTATAAAAATAACATAGAAAATCAAGCAGATATTAATAAAATAACTAAAAATGTAAAAATTATAATAAAGGAAGCACAAGCATATTTGACTAATTATGCCAATGGAACAAGATATAATTATTGTGTCAACATAGATAGGATGATAAATATATTATTTATCAAAGAAAACGTTCAAGAGCAGATAGAGATAAAAGAAATAGAATTAGAGAGTCAAAAGAAAAGAATTTTAGAAAAAATGGGATAAAATAAAGTAGTACTAGAGACTTTAGCTTTCATAATGGCTTGTCTTTTTGAGGTAATTTCACGAATTAGCAAAGATACAGATGTTTCATATTGTAGATGTTAATTGGTAAAATTAGTTGAAAAAGGTAAGTTTTCTATGATACAATGGCTATATTGAACTCAAAAGAAGGGAGCTAGATTTTATGAAAAGAAAGAAAACTTTTGTAACTATAGTTTCAATAGTAGTCATAACATGTATTTGTTTTGGAGTATATTATTTAAAAAATAACAAACAAAAAAAGGCTATTGCTTCATCTACACAAGGTGAAACAACAGATATGGATAAAAAAGAAAAAAAAGTTGTGTCAAAAGAAAAAGAAGATAATAAAACGCTTATAGATGGTTACGATATAACGCCTTTAACTAAAGAAGAATTCTATAAAGCAATAGAGATTGGGAAGAAGTATAAAGATATTAAAGGTGGAGTAAGTAAAAAGAGGTTTAGTTTTAACTCGAATGATGACATACAGAAAACAAAAGCGTTTGTTTTCTCTTTTGACACGCCATTCACTGTTGTAGCAGAAGTATCTGAAAAAATTTCAAGAAAATATCTTGAACCAAATAGTAATAATGTCATAGAACATTTAAAAAAACATTATGATGGACTTAATAATTTTATAGCATACAGTGATGTTGGGGGAGATGAGGATGATTTTATAGAAGATGTTCATATAGTTTTAAAAGTATATACTAAAGATAATACAGAAAAAATTATACAGCCTAAAAATGTTCATAAAGACAAATATTATGATATTAAAGTAACAAAATTTTTCCCAGAATCACCTAAATATCAGGCAACTATACTTGGGGCATTTACAGCAGATGAAATAATGAATTTAAACCCTAAAGAATTAGAAGTAATTATTATATACCCTAACGGACATGAGGCTAAGAAAAAGTTTAATTATGAAAAATTAAATGATTTATAATCTTTAAGACAGGTATCAATGCCTGTCTTTTTATTTTATCAAAATAAAGAAAGGAGGATTTTTATGTCCTTAAATCCATATAAAATAGAGTTGGAATTAGATTTTGGTAGTTTAAATAAAAACCAAAATAAATTAAATACAATTATAAACAATTTGAAAAATAAAAAAATTGATATTAATACAAATATTGATGGGTTGGATAAATTATTTACACAACTTAACAAAATAGAAAACATAATGAACAATTTAGATGTGTCTATTTTAGATAGTCAAATAAAACAATTTTCAAATAATAGTAATAAAGGTTTTGATAGTGTTATAAAAAATGTTGAAAATTATTGCAGTTCTATAAAAAAAGTAAAAAATGATTTATCTAATATTGGTGAGGTAAAAATAACTTCAAATCAAATTGATACATTAACAAATGATATCTTAAAATTTACAGCAACAGTAAAACAAGCTAACGGTATAATTGAAAAGTTTGATTATACTGCTAAAAATCCAATGAGTTTAAGAAATGGACATTTTAAGGTTTTAAATGATGAATATACTTTAGTAAATAGGGGTATTATTGACAACACAGATAAAATTAAGAAGAAAAATAAAAAATTACAAGAAGGAATTCTGGAAGATACAGTGAATTTTGTTTCTAAATATAATGATAAAATTACTAATTTATATAAGAATAATATCTTACCAGAAAATAAAATTAAAAATTTTGAATCTAAGATAAATTTATTAAATGGAGATGAATCTAAAAAACAATTAGAAGATTTAGTTATACAATATGAAAAATTAATTCAAGAAGAAAAAAAATTAAAAGAAGCAAGTATAAATAGAATTAATAGCACTAAAAATGTATTTGAAGAACAAAGTAAAACATTGAATTATGTTTTTACACAAGAAGAAAAATTAAAAAATATGAAATCTAATTATAATAAAAGATTTGATACAAATAGTAATTTTTATAAACAACTAAATAGTCAATATAATTTAATTATAAAACAATTAGATAATTATAAAAAGAAAAGTAATGAACTAACATTAGAAGAAAAACATAATACTAATAGTAAGATTAATGATTTAAAGAGATTGATTTCAGAATATATATTGATAAATAATAATATTAAAAAGTATGAAAAACAATTAGATATAATATCTAAGAAATATAATGGTATAGCAAATCAAACTGATGTTAATAAATTAAGGTTATCAATAGGTTCGCTAGACCCTAAATCTTCAAATATAGTTAAAGATTTTAATGAAATTAATAAGCAATTAGATGCATATGAATCAAAATTAAAAGAACAACAAAGAATTATTAAATTAGGTAATAAAGTAAATGGAAAAATTAATATAAATTCTTCATTTAAAGATATTGAAAAATTTGTAAAAAAAACATATGGACTAAATGCTAGTATTTCGAATATAGCTAATAGTGTAGATAGTATGGGTAACAAAATAAAACAAGTTAATGTGAATATAAATGAAGGCGGAAAAAGATTAAGTAAATATAAGATGACTATAGATAATACTACTAAGTCAACTTATTCCATGGCTACAGGAATTGAGAATATAAACAAAAAACAGACTACGTTTGCAGAGAGAATGAAAACTAGTATTGAGCGTTTGGTAAGGTTTACTATAGCAGGAACAGCTTTATTTGGGGTTTTAAGAAAATTAAAAGAAGGGGTTTCTTTTATAAATGACTTAAATAAAGTAGAAACTGATGTTGGTATGGTGACAAATATGAACAAGGCTGAGATAGAGGAACTAACCGATAAATACAGTAAGTTGGCGGATGTATTGCATACTACTACTAAAGAAATAATGGAAGGCTCAGTTGAATTTTTTAGAGCTGGAAGAAATGTAGAGGAAACAGGAAAACTATTGGAAAGTTCTACAATAGGAGCAAAACTGTCTGGACAAAGTACAAAAGATGTGTCTGAACAACTGATTGCTATTACTAATGGATTTCGTATGGAAGCCAAAGAAACAATGAAAGTAGTAGATACTCTAAGTACGATTGATAACAATGCGGCTACTAGTTTTGCAGAATTAGCAGAAGGAATGAAACGTTCTTCGAGTTCCGCACAAATGGCAGGAGTGTCAATGGAAGGGCTTTCAGAATATATAGGAGTAGTTAGTTCTACAACTAGGAAATCTGCGGAAAGTATTGGAGAGTCTTTTAAAAGTATTTTTGCAAGATATCAGGATATTAAGCAAGGAAAAAAATTTGATGCTGAAAATCAGCCTCTTTCAAATGTTGAAAGGTCTCTTAATAAAATTGGTGTTGCAATTAGAAAAGATGCTACTCATTTTAAAAGTTTTTCAACAGTAATTGAAGATTTAGGAAATAAATGGGGTAATTTAAACGATTTACAAAAAAGTGATATAGCTAAAAGTCTCGCAGGTACAAGGCAAAGAGAAAACTTTTTAGTATTGATGCAAAATCTTGATAAAGTTGCTGAGTTACAAGAAAAAGTTGGAGACGCTAGTGGTTCTGCTAAGCAGAAGTTTGAAAGTTTTTACAGTCAATCAAATGAAGCAAAAATTAATGATTTCAAAAGAGCATTAGAAAATTTATGGAGAAATTTAATTCAATCCGATACTATAAATAATTTTATTAAAGCTGGTACTGAAATTATTAATACTTTTAATGTAATAACGTCTACATCAAAAAAATCAGGTGTTGCTGTACTTGGGTTGGGATTTGCATGGGTAACTTTATTTAAGCACACGTCTTATATCACTAAAGGATTAAACAAATTAAAAGGGGTTTTAAAAGGTTTTCTGTATACAGCCAAACAAAATGGTATAATAACAGCTTTGACACAAACATTTATTGCATTACGTAAAGGTATAACTGGAGTAACTATAGCTCTTTTGAAAAATCCTTTAACATGGTTTATAGCAATTTTAGGTGTAGCTACATATAAATTACACAAACATATACAGTATCAAAAAGAATTAAAAGAATCAACTGATTCGGTTAAAAGAAGCTATGATAAATTAAATCAGGCATTAAAAGATGGCGATAAAATTGAAATTGGATCAACTGTAGATGAATTAAAAGAAAAGCAAAATGAATATAAAGAATTACTTAAAGAAAGAAAAAAATTAGAAAAAGAAATAAATGAAAAAAAGAGTAACTGGGATAAAGGAGATTCATGGAATGTCTCCAATTGGATGATATTCAAAATGGCAGAAAGCGATTTAAACAACTTTAATAAAAAGATAGATGACCAAAAAAAAATTCTAACTGACGCAGGAGTAGCTTTTAACGAATATACTGGTGAGATATACAAGGTGACAGAAGCTACAAACAATTTGCAAAATCATGAAATTATTGAAGGTATACAAAATACTAACGAAGTTGAATTGCAATATAAGGATACAATTAAAGAACTTGGAAATGAGTATTTAGAATTAAATGATATAAAAAATAAAAATATAGAAGAAAAAGAACGTATGTCAGATATTTCAAATAAACTAAAGCCTATTATTTCAGGTTTGATTACAGTGGAGGACGAGGCTGGGCTTTCTAGTATACAAAATATGAATTTAATTAAAAATGAGATAAAAATACTAGGTAATAAAAAATTAACAGTTCAAGATTTAACGAAGGCAAAGTTAGAAGCGTCTAAACAAGATGCAATGATTCAAAAGGGCATAACCAAAATGACATATGTACAAGCTAAAAAACAAATTGAAGTGTTACAAGAAAAATATAATTTTTATATGGATAAAGCTAAAGAAGCAGAAAAAAACCCTTCAGTGATAGATATAGGGTCGAAGTTAATTGGCGGTCCTACTTCTGCGAGTATATTTACGGATATAGCTAATAAAAAAAAAGGGAAAGAAAATGAACTAAAAGATGAAATAGATAAAATTGACTTATCTTATGAAAAAGCTTTAAAAAATTTAGACAAAATAATATCAACAAATAATAATGAATACATACCTTCGTTAGATGATACTACAAAATCCACTGAGAAAGCTAAATATGCTACAGATGAATATGCCAATTCTATAAAAGCTTTAAAAACCGAGTTAGATAAGTTAAATTCTTCTAATAGTAAATTATATAAAAATTCATGGGACTATATAAAGGCGTTAGACAAAAAAGGCAATCTAATCAAGCAACAAATTAAATTGACTGAACAAGAAATTAAAAAGAATAATCAATTAGCAAGTAGTTATAAAAATGTTGAGGGTGCTAGGTCGGGTGTGGCTTCAAGTAGTTATAGCAATACACATTTAGATAATAAGTTACAAGGAGTTTTAAGAGGTCATGGACAAGACTTTGTTAATGCAGGAAGTAAATATGAAATAGACCCATATTTACTGGCATCAATTTCTATGTTTGAATCTGGCAGAGGTACTTCTCCAGCGATTAGAAATCATAATAATCCATCGGGTATTATGGATTGGGAAAATAATTGGAAAACAATAAAACATTTTAATTCTATTGCTGAGGGAATAGAATTTTCAGCAAGAAATTTAAAGAATCTTTATTTTAATCAAGGATTAACAACAATAGAGCAAATAGGTGCAAAATATGCTCCAATAGGTGCAAGTAATGACCCAAATGGATTGAATAAAAATTGGATACCTACTGTAAAATCTATTTATAATGAATTATCAGGTGGAGGTTATTCTTCTGGTAAGATATCTTATCAAAATAAAAACTCTGTAAAAGACGTGTCACCAGAAGAAAGGGCAGATAGAGCATGGAATAAAGCAGAGGATTTAAAGCAACAATTAATTGGATTAAAAGACCAATTTAACCAATTAAAAGTGGATAAATATGAATCAACAATCGGAATTTTTGATGATAAAATAAAAAGAACTAATGTAAATGCATCTATCTATAAGGACAGAGCTGAACAATGGTCTACAAGTGTTGTTGATAGTTTTAAGAATTTTGATAATTACACAAATGAAATTAAAGAAAAAAATAGAGTATTATTAGAAAAACAAAAGTACATGCAAAAACAAATATGGTATGGTGGACATACTTCAGACCAAATTGTTAAAATGAGATTTGACCTACAAGATACTGTAGGTGAAATTGAGAAGATGACAAAGGCTTTACAAGATGCGTTTCAAACTAAATGGGAATTTAAAATTAAATTTGATGATAGATATTTTAAAGAATTTGATAGTGAAATAACTGAAATGCAAGATAAAATAGACCTTTTAAATGTAAAAGACATATTCTATGAGAAAGACAAGACAAGATTTTTATCGAAAAAGGTTGACGAACAACAAAAATATATTATTTATATTCAAAAGGCGAAAATAGAACTATTAGCAGAAAGAGATTTGTTAAAAGAGAATACTTATGAATGGAATTTCCTTAATGATAAAGCCAAAGAATATAATGAAAAAATAAGAGATATTGCAAAATCTATGAAACAAAACAACGAAGAATTAAAAAATAATTTACAAAGCGAATTGGATAATTTAAAGAGTTTAGAACAAAAAATAATAGAAATAATTAAGAAAAGATATGAGACTGAATTAGATGAATATAAAAAACAATACAATGAAAAAAAAGATTTAGAAGAGAAAAGACATAAAAAATCAATTGATAATTTAAATGAAGAAAAGAAAGTAAGAGAAGAAATAATAAAATCACAATTAAAAGAATTCGATAAAAATGAAAAAACAGACAATTATGAAAAACAATTAAATACTTTAATAAGTGAAAAGTTAAAATTGCAATATGAATACAATTCTTGGATGCTTGTAGACACACTTGAGGGTAAAGTAAAAAAGAATAGTTTAAAAGAACAAATAGATAAAAAACAAGAAGAAATAGATGATTTTAGACATAAAAGAGAAATAGATTTAAGAAAAGAGAATCTTAATGATAAATTAGAAGATATACAAAAAGAATATGAAGAAAAGAATAAAGCAGAAAATAAAAAATATGAGGATACAAAAGAGAGACTTGATAAAGAATTAAAAAATACTGAAGAGTATTATAAAAAACTAATGCAGAAAGAAAATTTATATTCAGAAGCAAGAAAAGCTATATTTAGAAATCAAATTAAATATATAAATGGAGAAATGATGAATTTAACAGATGCTATATTAAAATATGAAGATGAATGGGGAGAAGGATTAAGTTTAATTGGAACAAAAATTAAATCCAACTTAATTGATAATTTACAAAAGGCGATAGATACTGCACAGAATTTAGATAATATTTTAAGTAAGATTAAAGAGATAGAAAAGCCTAAAAAAAACAATTCTATTACAAAAAGTGAAGATAAAAAAGTATATGCTCAGTCTGATGGAAATAATAAAATAAACGATTATATAATTGCACAAAAATATTTATCAGAATTAGGGTATGAAGTAATTGATATAACTAAACTATCTAAAAATGAATTAGACAAAATAAAATTAGATAAAAATGATTTAGTTATTGGAAATGCATTAAATAATAAAAATTTAAATGGAGCAGGAAGGTTAAAAGGAAATGATAGATATGAGACTGATAAAATAGTTTCTGGATATGCTGATTATGAAAAAAAAATGATCGCAGGAGATGTTAAGGAAATAAAAAATACTGTTTATGGTTGGGGCGAAGATTTAAAAAATGCTCAAAAGTGGTTATCTGCTATGGGGTATAAATTTGTTAATACGCAACATTTATCTTCGGAAGAATTAGAAAAAATTTTAAGAGAGGGGGATATTGTTTTAGGTGAAAAAGGAGTATCTCCTGTTTCAGATGATATATTGAGAGCAATAGGGGTGATTAGATTAGGTGGTGTAACTTCAAAAGAAACTTTGGAGAGGATTATCGCATGGGCTAGTCATGGAGGAGTACCACAATTTAGTGAAGGTGGAGTAATGGACTATTCTGGATTAGCAATGGTTCATGGCAGTCAATCAAATTCAGAAGTAATTTTTAATAGTAGTCAAGCAAAGAAGTTATACAGCGTAGTTAAGAATTTACCTAATGGAGATAATTTAGCGTGTATGTTTCCTAAAATTAATACAAACTCTATGCCAGAAAATGGTAATGGAGTTATAAAAATAAGGAATTTATTAAATGTTGAAGGAAATGTTGACGAGAATATATTTCCAAAATTAAAAAGTGTTCTTAAAAATGACGTATTAAAGGAATTAAGAAAAGCATACAACAAAAGAGGTATATATAAATAATAGAGTATTTTAATTTAAGGTGGTGATTTGAGATAAATGTTTATAAGTACACAATTTATGTACGATGGGATAAAAGGTTCTGATATGGGATTAACATTGGTAGATACAAATACAGATATGATAGAATCTATTTTTGGATACAAAAGAGAGAATAGAATAGACAAAATTAATGATAACATATACTCCTATGGTTTTAATACAGACCCATTAAAGTTCAAAATTACTTTAGCAAAAATAACTGATGATGATTTATTGTGGGATTATAAAACTAGAAAAGATGTAGTTAAATGGTTATTTCAAGATGACTATAAGCCATTTATATCACTAGACAATCCAGAAGTTATTTATTATTGTAAATTAATCGGGGATGCAAGAAGATTTGATACTGGAGCAATGCAGGGTTATATAACATTAACAATGGAATGTAACAGCCCTTATGCTTATTCTCCAACATATATATATACATGGGATTTTTCTATTTCTAATTCAAATATATTAGAAATAGAAAATTTAAGTAATGTTAAAAAATATTATTATCCTGAAATAGAAATAGAAATGGTTGGAGATACAAGTATAGAAATAGAAAATTTAAGTAATGCTGGTGAAATCTTTAAGATTGACAATTTAATAAAAAATGAAATTATATATGTTGACAATAATATGCAAAGAATTAAAAGTAACCTACCTAATACGTATAGATTAGATAATTTTAATAAAAACTGGATTAGGTTAGTAAGAGGATATAATTTACTAGAAATTAGAGGGGATGTAAGAGTATCAATTAGATGTTGTTATCCTATAGCAATATAAAAAGGAGGTGTTTTTTATGAGTTATGTATATCTAAATGGCGAAAGGGTAGATGAATGTCTAGTAAAAAATAAATTTGAATTAGGGAAAATAAATAGAGATTTAAAAACCGCAAAAGAAGATTTTCAATTAATTTTATGTAGACAAGATGATACTGAAATATCTATGTTAAAAGATGCCTATGATATATCTTTTACAACTCCTTTTAAAGATACTTATGAACTAAGTTTTAAAATACCATATTATATCAAAAGGCAACATGAGCAAATAAAAAACCCCAACATTGATGCTATTAAAGATGGAATGTTAGTTAAAGTAAATAATAAATATATGTTCAAAATCAATGAGTACGAAGATGATGACGATGAGAAATATGTAAAAAGTATTCATTGTTATAGTAGAGAAATAAACCTATCTAAAAGAAAATTAGTTAATTTTGTAGGGACAAGACAATTATACAGAGATGGTTCAGAGACATTAGTAAACAAAATAAAGTATTCTTTTGACGATATTAATTATGTAACTTATACAAATTCATTTATTATGGAGGAAGGCAAAAACTTATTTATTAAAGTTTATGACCATAACGATACAGAAATTAATACATATAAATGGAACTCAAAAGATAAATTACACGAATTAGAAAATATAGATGTAATTTATAAAGTAACTGATAGTATTAACTATAAAATAGAAGTGAGTATAAAGATAATATCGGAAACAGGTGATGGAATATTAAATATATTAGAAAATGAAACATCATGGGAAATAGGATATGTTGATCCTGAAGTAAGGGAAGATAGAAGCGATGGGCAAAATCATCGTAAGTATAGAGTATTTAATATATCTGAACAAGATTGGCTAAGCTTTCTTAGAGAAGACATCCAGAAATCCTTTGACTGTGTTTTACAATTTGATAGTTTAAGTAAAATTATAAATATTTATCATATAGATAATATAACTGAGGATAAGGGATTATATATTTCAAAACAAAATTATGCAAGAAAAATAAGTAGGCATGTGAAAGATGATGATTTAATAACAAGGTTAAATATATATGGAAAAGATAACTTAAACATAACAGATATAAATCCTACTGGTATGCCTTATATAGAAAACTTTTCATATTATAGAACATTAAAATACATGCCACAAGATTTATTAGATGCTTTGAATAAATATGATGTGTTAATAGAAGAAAAAACACCTATATTTTATAATTTATTAAAACAAAGACATACTTTAGATTCAAGAGTTGCAAAATTAGAAAATGATTTAGTTGATTTAAAGGTGAAATATGAGATTGCACAAGATAATATAGATAACGTAATACAATTTAACAAAAAAAATAAAGATGAGCCTATATCAAAAGTAAATGACGGTACTTTAGATATATCAGAGGAATTAAAAGTAAATTTATCTGATTTTGATAAAGCTAAAGATTTAACAGAATTAAATAAAATAAGAGATGACATAAAAAATAAAATGAAAAAAAAAGAAGAAGAGATTAAGAATGTTGTTTTAGACATAAATCAAAATAATAATAGTATAAAACAATTAGGTGAAAGCCTTAAAAAAAGCAATAATTTTACTACATCACAATTGAATGTGTTAGATGATTTTATAAAAGAAGATACGTGGAAAAATGAAAATTATTATGATAATAAAGATTTACTATCAGCAGGTAAAAACGCATTAGATAATTTGTCTCAGCCAATTATAGAATTAAGCTTAGATATAGTGAATTTTTTGAATTTAGTTGAATGTCAACACGATTGGAATAAATTGAAATTAGGAGATTTTATTCATATATATTCAGATAGAATGAATACCGAATATAAAGTAAGGATTATAAATATAACACATGAAATAGATAAAAATAGTTTAAACATTACAATTAGCAATAAGGAAGATGCAGATAATACAGCAGGTTACTTAGCAGACTTAATGAAAAACGTAAATGATGTGGCTAATACAGTTGATATGTATAAACCTATATGGAACTTAAGTGAGAGAAACACTGATTTAGTAAGTCAAATAATGAGTAATGTATTAGATAGTGCGAAAAATAGGATATTAAGTGCTAGGAATCAAAATATAAGGATAGACGAAAGAGGAATACATATGAAAGATATGTTTTCTGATGACGAACAATTAAGAATTGTAAATAATTGCCTTGTTATGACTAAAGATAATTGGAAAACAGTTTCAACAGCTGTCACACCATATGGAAACGTAGCTGAACAAATTTATGGCAAGTTGGTAGGCTCAAATAAACTTATTATAACAAATATGAACGATGAAGGAGAATCTTCTTTTTTAGTTGATAAAAATCATATGAAAGCTATAAATATGGATTTATCTTTAGAAGGCAACAAAGATAAAAATAGAATTTTTTTAAATCCTAAAGTTGGCATTAAACTTCAAAAAAGAAATGGGAAAGGATATCCTTGGGAGGATGTGATTTTTTTAGACGGAAATGATGGTTCTGTATGGGCTAAATCATTTCATATTTTAAATACACATTCGGTTCTAGATAACAAGGGATTGAGAATAGATAATGGATGTATATGGATAAATAATCAAAATGGAGACGATGTATTTAATGTTAATATAGATGGTGAAGTTGATGCTAATGGAAGGTTTAGAGTATTTAGATATAATAATTCTAAAAATAAAATCTGGTTAGCAGATTTATATAAAGATGAAGGTAATGGTGGAAAATTATTATTAAATGATTGGGATGGAAATATAAATGCTTTTTTAGGCTCTGCTCCTGATTATAAATATACGGGCGGATTTCTGAAACTATATAATGGTGATATGACAAAAGAAAGGATTGAGATGGGGACTCAATCCTTGAATGATATGGGGATAATAAGGATTAAAAATAATGAAAGTAAAAAAATAGTTGAATTAACTGGAAGTGATGATACAGGGGGGACTATTAGGTTAAATAATAAGTTGGAACAGCCTAAATTGTTTATGTCTTCTCAAGATGCGGAGTTGAATCAAGGAGTGGTTAAATTATATGGGGAAGATAATAATGTAAAAATAATGATTAAAGCAAAATCTTCAACAGATAATATGTCAGATGTAGTATCAGGAGATAGAAAAACAGGTGGGTTGTTGCAGTTTAATTCTTACGATAATTCACAACAATTTTTTATAACAGCCAATAACGAGAATAATTTTGGTATGTATGATAAGAATGGTAGTGCTTTTGAGTTAAATCAAAGTACAGGGTCTACTATTATGTCAAATAGAAGGCTTAGTAGTGTGAGTTTAGGCAAAGGTGGAATAACCTTAAATGTGACAGATTTAGGAAATCTTAGAATTGCATGGTTTAAAAAAGGTAAAATTCAAGGAGAAGCAGATTACACATACAGACTCCCTGCTTTATTTAAAGCAACGTCTAGATTTTCAGGAATGAATGGAACAACAATAACACATAATTTAGGAACATTAGACTATGTTGTTTCTGTAACTCCTATAGGCAAAAGTTCTTTGACATACGTAGGAGAAATAAGCATAGAAAAAAGTTCAAATTCAGTTACGATATATAATTCTGGTGGTTCTAACCCCCAATTTGATTGTATTATTTTAAAGTAAAGAAAGGGATTGATAAAGTGAACGTTTTACCAACAGATGCAAGTTTTATAATGACAACAAATTGCAATAATAGGTGTAAGTATTGTTTTGTACACAAGTTTGGACATGAGGTAATAAAAGACGAAGTAATAACAGATGGGATAGATTATTTGCTAAATAATGCTAAAAAGGCAGGAAAAAAATCAATTAATATTAGTATTTTTGGTGGTGAACCAACTTTAGTTCCTGAAAAAATTGATATTTTATTAACTCATGCTTTTAAAAGACAAAATGAAACAGGTATCCAATGTCAGATAGGATTAATTACAAATGGTGTATATGTAAGTGAGAAACTTAAGAAATTAATAATTAAATACAAAGACAAATTAAATTTTGGGGTACAGTTATCATGTGATGGAAATAGAGAAACACATGATATGTATAGGGTTAGAGAAAATGGGGAGGGTAGTTTTAAATATGTAGAAAAAAATATAAAGATATATAAAGAACTTTTTAAAGATAGTCCGCAACAATTCAGTGTTCATGGTTGTTTAAATAAACAATCTTTGCCACATTTATTTGAAAATTACAAATTCTTTAGAGAAGGTTGTGGAATCGAAAGAATATGGTTTATGCCTGTGCATGAGGAACAATGGGATATAAATGATGTAGGAATATATAGAGAACAATTAAAAAAAATATCAGATTACATATTAGATGATATGATAAAAAATAAAAGAATAGATGAATTAAAAAACTTTAGTCCATTAAGTAAGCTATTAGAAGGTAGAAGTTGGGTAAATCCTCCTTGCAATGCAGGTAAAACTTATATATCGATAATTCCTAATGGAGACATATACCCATGTCATCATTTTTACTTTAATGATTTTAAAGGTGAAATGAGGATAGGTAGTTTATATGAAGGTATAGACGATGAAAAAAGAAAACCATTCTTAAAGTTAAAGAATGAAGAGATGGAAGGTTGCGGACAATGTGAGTGTTATAACTGTTATAGGTGTTTGGGAGCTAATTATATGGTAAATGGTGATATAAAGAAACAGATAAGAGGACATTATTGTGAAATGGCTCACGTTGAACATGAAATATGTGAATATATGAAAGAGAAAGCTACTGAATTAAGTCTTTATCAAGATAAAAATTCGGTAGCTTCTTTTACTATAGACGAAAGTTTAGATGTTTTAGCACAAGCTATGAAGGTTTTATTTATTGAAGTAGATGAAATGAAAACAAATCAAAAACAAATAATAAAAAATCAAAATGAGATGTTAAAAATAATAAAAGGGTAGGTGGTCAATTATGCCTACAAATGATGTTAGTTTAGGTGGGGTTAGAAAATATATAGAAGAAGAAAAAGGTAGCTTAAGTAAGCCTAAACCTCATTTAAGCAGAGATTTAAATGATTTAAGAAATTTACTAAATGAATTGGTTGACACAAGAAAAGGGATTTCAAAAGTATATGGTTGCAATTGCCATGGAAATGAACTACATAACGGTTATAGAAAAACTACCTGTGCAAGTAATACTCTTACATCATATTACTCTAAATCAACAGTTTCTTTAGGAGAGTTATTAGATTATGTAAAACCTGCGAGAGTATGTAGATGTGTAGCAGTAAAAATAGAAGATTGTGGTTGTAACACAAATTGTTTTTGTAATTGTGATGTATGTCGCTGTAATTGTAATTATTGTAGTTGCAATTGTAATTATCATCCGTCTTCAAACTAAAAGAGGTGAGAGCATGGAAGGGATATTAGAGCTAAACAACGATTTGCAAGAAAGAATAAAAGAAATTAAAGAAAGGTATTTGTTAAATTATTGTGGTTGTAATTGCAACTCAAATTGTGAATGTAATTTAATATGTAATTGTAATGTTCAAGTACAATTCTTTAATAAAGAATTTATTATCAAAAATTGGTTTAAATAAAGAAGGAGCTGAGTTAAATGAATTATAAAATTGAGATAAGCGAAGAAGTTTTACAATACTTACAAATGTTTTTAAATAGAGTTCCTTTAGAGGGGAAGGAAGTTCCACTGTTTGTAGATGTAGTCAACTCTTTAAAAACTATTCAAGATGAATAAAATATACTCCATTAAAAGGAGGTGACAAGATGAAAAATTTAAAATATTATTTTGACGCTGTAAGATTTAAATTGAGAAAAGGGACAGATGATGATCCTTATGTTTTAAAAACAGGTCAGTATACAATAATTAATGGAAGGACAGGCTTAGATGAAGTTCCTGACATAACTTATAAGGTTAGGATTAAAGAATATGTGGAAGTTCCCAGAGAGAAATATGATTGTAGAAAAGTATTGGCTGAAAATGAGTTTTATGTGGATTATTCAAACGGGGAAATAACTTTTAGTCCTAATCAAAATGGGAAGACGGTTACTATTGAATATAAAGGGAAGGGCATTATTCAATATCCAGCTGGAAGAATTTATGTACATAGTCCTAACCCATGGGCAGTTGACAATTTACAAGAATTAATAGATTTTATTTATCAAAAAGAGCAAGAATTAAAAGAATCTGTGGCAAAAGCAATAACATTTATTGAACAAAAGACAAATGAATTTACTATTTTTGTTCAACAGAAGACTGATGAATTTGTTGCTTATGTAAATACTTTTATTGAAAAAGCAGAGTCAAAAATTAGAGAAGTTGATGTTCATATTGAATTGTCGAGGAAGCAAACTAATGAATGTAAGAAGATTACTGATGAAACTATTAAAGTAAAGAATGAAACACTTATAGCAAAAGAAAAAACCGAAATAACAACTAAAAACGCAATTAACGTCACAGATAAAGCAAATCAAGCAACTCAATTGTCTATAGAAAAAACAAAAGAATGTATTGATGCAACAGATAGGGCGAAAGAGGAAACTGAAAATATTAAGATAGATAGACTCAATACTAGACTGATATGGAAAGAGCCTGTAAATTCCTTTGCGGAGATTGATATTAAACATCCTAATCCAGATATTGGATGGTTAGTGATGACTATGGACAATGGAAACTTATATAGATGGGATAATGTATCATGGAAATACATAGGTAACATGAAAGGTGGAATACCATTAGTAAAAAAAGATATGGATGGACTCATGAGAAAAGATGATTATGTAAAATTAAATCAAATAGAAGATAAAGCACAGAAGAACTATGTAGGAGAGGATGCTAAAAACGCATTACCCGATTATGTTCATACAAAGACAATGGTATTTGTATTATCAACAGATAAACTAAAACAAGGTGTTCAAAATGTATTAATTACATTTCCTAACGAAGGGGTAATAAATACTATTGAAGGAATTTGCCAAACCACTGGCACAGAACACACATCTATACAATTAGAAAAAATATCTGAATTGGATTTTCAACATGGTATAGATACTTGGACAGGTGTGTGTGAAGAAAATAAAGAAATCATATTTGATTATGGTGAGTATCAAGCTAATGTAGGAAATATAGTACATCTTAAAGTCCAAGCTAATGACGTATTTAGATTAAATGTTAAACATGTCGGCTTTGGTATAGAAAATATAACTATAAATGTAAATATATTAATTTAATTAAAGTATAACAACAAATACATTATCAGGGAAAAGATACTTGATAATGAAGATAATAAAAGGAGTGATAGTATTATGTCAACAGCATTAAAACCGATAATAACATGGTGGGAAGATTATATAGATGCTAATGATGGGCAGTTGAAACAAAGACCTGTACCAAATAACTTATGGGATTTAGGAGTAGTAGATGCGGATAATAACCCAGATTTAACAACGCATACATTTTATATATGGAATAATAAAAAACCATCTAGCACATCTGAATATAACAATGTTCCAGATATGGTTAATTGTAGAGTTACAACTAAAGACGGAAGTTTTGAAGACTATATGGCAGGAGAAATGAAGTCACCTTTGGTTATAGAGCAATGGGTAAGGATTAATAATGTCTTATCAAGCGACTCATCAGATTCTGAAATATATATACCAATAGGTTCTACTTTTAAAAATGGTGTATTAACACAGAAAGATATTCAGATTACAGCTATGGGGAGTACAGATGGTACGGGAGTGTCAACTGGAACAATAAGTGGGCAAATGAATGATGGTAAATTCAAAACAGAAAGTTCTAAAAATAATTTTGCAAAAATAAAAGCACAAGTAAAAGTTCCGCCTTCTGCTGATGCAGAAAAAAACAAATTTATAGTTAGAGTATATTACAACGTATAAAGCAAAAACTCAATGCAATGAGGTGGTAAATAATGATGTTAAACAAATATGAAAAAGTCCATCCTTATTCCTTTAGTAGAGAAATGGACTATATGTTTGTAGGAGAGTATTTAAATAATACTTTCCTTTTTGAATTTAATCCTGAAAAAAAGATATATAATTCAGTAAAAGAAATAGATAAGAATAAATTAATTAGATTTGGATTGGTAGGCAACGGATTAAGAACATATTTTAATGCATTAACAGGTGTTTTTACGTTTGATAAAAATAAAATAGAAGTATTTTATAAAACAAAAGAAAAAGAATATAATTTAATGAGTAATGATACTTATTATAATGATATTATTTATTTTAAAAATGCTTATTCTCAAATTAGATATGGTGGAATGAGTAATACTAATTTTTGTGGATATAATTATGGATATAAAGCTAAAGTTTCATTTGAAGATGGAACTTTTTTTTATTTTAAACCAATTATAAATATACCTATGGGACAACCTACTAATTTTAAAATATGGTTAGTTTCAAACGTAGACTTGGATGGCGAAATAGTTATAAAAGTAAATAATCTAAAAACATACAATATCCATGCACCACTAGAGAAAAATATTGGCGGAGAATTAACATGGTTTATTAGAATATAAGGAGGTGGAGACAATTGGCAAATGTAAATATAAATGTAGGAAAGGGAAGTTTGCTAGTCTATAAAGGAATAGATTTTGATTTTACATTTGAACTAGAGCCACCAGTGGAATCAGAAGATGATTTGACAACTAAAAAATATAAATTAGATTTCTATGAGGATTTGCAAAATAATGAAGTCTATAAAACTTCATTATTTAAGAAAGATTGGATAAGAGTAGATAAAATTCAAAATGAACAAGATGGCTATTTAAGTATTACAGGTATTCCTAAAGCAAAGTTAAAATACAAAGTAGAGTTATTAAATATAAAAGGAGAGGTTATTAAAACAATAAAAGAGTGTCAATCAAAGTATATAAGTATTGAACAAAAATTAACAGAAAAAGTCTTAGTACCAATTAATCTAATTACTACTTCTACTAACTCATATAATATTATAATCACTGTATCTTTTGAAAACCATCAAATACAAAGTTTTTCAAAAGAAGTAATATTATATAATCAAGCTCCTACTATAATTGGAAAAGTAAACGGAGATAAATTATTTGTACAAATAGGAGATGAAGCAAATGACTTAGTTAAATATAATGTATTTTTAAACAACAATAAAATATTCCCAAAAGATTCTGAATACACAGGTTATGAGCCTCCTTTAAATAATATTATCAAATTGAAATCAAAAGATATAATAATTAGAGAAAGAAATAAAATTGAGATTAACGCAATCGATAATTGGGGCGAAAAAAACACGTTTATATATGAATTTATAGGAGAACATATAGGGTTGTTATTCACTGATGAAAAAGGAGATTACTATTCAACAGATATAGGAGAAATTCTAAAAAGATTAAATTTTGGACAAATTGTTGCTGGACATTTAAGTGATATAAAAAAGGTTATGATTGAAAATAATACAGGAGTAGATATAAAAAATTTAAAAATAAGCATAACACCAGAAAAGAAACCAGAAAAACTAACAGTATTTTATGGTTTTGAAAGTTATACATTGATAGAAAGTGATGAAGAATTAACAAATAATAATATAATAAAGAATAAAGATAAGGTAGAATTATTCTTAAGGATATACCCAGATGTAGAATTTGAGTATAGAAGAGCTAAATTTGAAATAAAAGCAGAAGCACATCCCGTAACATAAGGAGGTTGCTTTAATGGATATAAGTACGATGGAAGCTGAGTTTGAAATGACTTGGTATAGGAATGATGGAATAGATGGAAATTTAGAGGTTACTAATCAAGAAGATAGCCTTACGGGGGTTATAGAAACAAAAAAAACCTTTTCAAGTACAATGGAGTCAGATTTTAATGTAACTTGGCACGAAGACACTGAAATAAATGGTGTGATTAATACGAGTGAACAAAGCGATATCTTCAAAGGGAATATAGAAATATATAAACAACCTAAAAATAAAATGGAAGCCGAGTTGAGTTCGGTATTACCAGAAAGAAACACTGTGGAGTTAAAAACTATAAAGGATACATATGTTACAGAGTTAAAACCTAGCTTGAATTATGGAAAAAGCAGTATCATGAAAGTTGGTACAGATAAAAACAATTATGTTTATAGAGGTTTGTTAGAATTTAAAATCCCTAAAGACTTACAGACAATGTATATAACAAAAACCAAATTAAAACTTTATTCAGACGATATTAATAGTTTTAAAGATTTGGAAATATCAGTACCCAGTAAGGCTTGGGGGGAATACAATGTAGTTTGGTATGGACAACCCTCAAGAAAAAGAGTTGTAAAAATATCTGATTTACCAGAAGGTAAATATGAGCATATTATAGATATCACTGAATTAGTAAAAGATATATGGGTATTATATCCATATGAGAATCAGGGATTAATATTAAAATCTAAAGATGAAACAATTAAACAAGTTAAAAACTTTGGGACTATGGAAAGTGAAAATCCTCCTAAATTAGAAATTGAATATTTTGATAAAGATTTATTTTTAACTACAGGCTCAATAATAGGTGGTAGCGTAAAAGTGCAAAGAACAGGAAATGCCGATTTATATGGTGGCATATCAGTATTTAGACATTCGGGAGAAAGTTTGATAGATGGTAACATTCATGTTCATAATATGAATATGTTAGAAAGTAAAGTAAATGTAGCACAGTTCAAAAATATGAATGGAGTTATAAAAACACAAAGATTGAGAAGTGATGTTAAAGGTGAAATATTCTCTAGTAAAGAAAAATTACATGGAACTATTTGCTCTAGTGCTTGTAAAGACTTGTATGGCTATATACAAACTATGCCTAATTCTAATATAGATGGATTGATAGATGTAAAATATAAATCACAACTATATGGCAGTATAAATAAAATAAGACCTTTAATGGAACAAAATATAAATTCTAAAATCCAAGTTAGTGACAAAAATGATATGTCAGGAAGATTGAAAGTTAAATATAAATCTAATATATTAGGTGATATAAATGTTGTTCCTATGAAAAGAAAAGATTTACAGAGTTTTATCCAAGTTAGTGACAAAAATGATATATTAGGAAGATTAGAAGTTAAATATAAACAAGACTTAAATGGACAATTAAAAGTAATGTATGTAAATGATTTAGAAGGATATATACGACCAACTTATAAAGATATATCAGAAATGGAAAGTTTGATAAATACAATATTAAGATATGACCTTCAAGGAAGTATAAGAGTTAATCCTGTTGGATTCAATGGTTTAGTAAACGTTAATGCTGTAAATGATTTAAAATGTAAAATAAACGTAAATGCTTTAAGTGAACTGTATGGGAATATTAAGACTAATATTAAAAATGATTTAGATGGATGCATGAAAGTACAAGCTATGGACATAGATGATTTGAATGGTTTAATTATAATTGGTGAAAATTCAAATATAGAAACTGGCTATATCTATGCTTTTATAATGTAATAAGAGGTGAAAAAATGGATAAAATTATAAAAATAATTAATATAGAAGTAGAGGGTGATTTGGGTTGTAATCACAAGTGGTGTTGTAATCCAGTCAACAAAATGATGGTTAAAAAAGATAAAATGATTTTTGTATATGATAGGGTGTGTGAATTTTGTCTTAGGAAAGAAATAGTAAAGTCTAATAGAAAAGGTGAAAATTTTAAAAGATATAAAAAATTATTATAGTAGTCATATTTAATATTATGACTACTAATTCTATTTGTTAACTTAACAAGAGGTGGTAATTTTTAAAGGTATGAATGAGGTGAGATAATATGGCAAAATTAGGCGAACAATTATTACAACCAGAATTAGGTTGGATGCGATATGATGATACTAATAGTAATATAGAATATATAAATATGAAAAAACCAAAAGAATCCTCTGCGTATAAAGGTGGTTATCATCATGAAGAAGATAAAGATATTAATAGCATTGTTAGATTTAATTTTATTGGCGATAAAATAAGAATTATTGGTGTGTTATCTAGGTTATGTGGAGCAGGAAATATAGAAGTTATTTTAGATGGCAAACATATAGGCAATTTTGGTCAATATAACAATAGTACAATATACCAAGTTTTAAACTATGAATTAAATAATTTACCATTCAGAGAACATTTTATTCAACTTTGTAGATTGGGTTCAGAAAGTTTTTATATTGATGCTATAGATATAAATGAAGATGGAGAATTAAAACCATATAATCCTGATTTAAATAAATTTCTAATAAAACAGAAGAGTGATTACTATTCAATTAAATCAGAATTTTATAAAAATGGCAATTACGTTCCTATTAAAGAGTTAAGAGATAAAGATATACTTACTCAAAATGATTTTAAAAATTATGGCGTGAATAATATAAATACAATATTTGAGACTATTAACACTAGAAGTGTTAAAGGTATTAAAAAAGGAGAACTGGGAGAAGGTAAATACTTTGAATTTAATTTAAATAATGATTTTATGAGTATGAGTGAGGTGAGATAATATGGCAAACGGAAATTTTGCAGGCGGAGATGGAAGTGCAAATAATCCATATTTAATAGAAGATGTTTTTGATTTAGATGCAATTAGAAATGGATTAGATAAATGTTATAAATTAATTGATGATATTGATTTAGATATAAAACCTTTTAATGAAGGCGAAGGATGGAATCCTATTGGTGGCTATGAAAATCCTTTTAATGGAAATATTAATGGGAATAACAAAATTATTAAAAATTTATATATAAATAGACCACCAAATACATTTCAAGGCTTATTTGGAAGGACTAGTAATTCAACAATTTTAAATTTAAACATAGTAAATGTTGATATTTGTGCATCCAATCTCAGTGGCACAATTGTGGGCGAATCCACATGTTATACAAATATACTAAATTGTTCTGTATCAAAAATAAATGCCAGATTTAGTAAATTAAGCGCAGGAGGAATATGTGGTGGCGTGGGTTATTCCTGTAATATAAAGAATTGCTATTTAAAGAAGGGAACTATACAATTTAGTCAAGAAAAACAGGTGTCTACTTTAATAGGTTCTATAGGTTTCGATTGTAATATTATAAATTGTTTTGCCATCTGCGATTTAATCACTTCTAAACCAATAGGCGGATTAATTGGTTTAGCAGATGGTAGAGGAGGTGTGATAAAAAATTGCTTTTGTAATGGAACTAATACAGTAGGAATATTAACAAGTAATATTAATGGAAATAAGTCAATAGTTAATTGCTTTTGGAATAAGGATTTATCTAATCAAAATTCAGATAAGGGGAAGGGTATAACAGAAAAAGAATTAAAAATAAAACAAACCTTCATAGACGCTGATTGGGATAAAGAAAAACTTGAAGATGGTACTTCTGTTTGGAAATTACAAGATGGTGAATATCCTAGGTTATGGTTTGAAAAAATAGAAAAATATTTAATTCAAGATAAAACCAATATTTTATATACACTAAATGAAAATAATTTATTACAATCTCCATCGCAAATATTAGATGAAAATAACTTTATAAATAATGGGTTTACAGATATTGATTTAGTAACTAGAGATTTATTATTGAGTAAATTTCAAAGTTTAGAAGGAATTAAGCTACTTGTATATACAGATAATTTAGAAAAAAAAGAATGCGAAATGATTTATAATTGTGAACGTTTTAGACCAATAGATAAGTTAAAAAAGAATAGTGCTACTTGTAATATATTATTTAAGAAAGTATAGAGGGTGATGTTATGGTTAAATTTTTAGGAGTTGTGAAACTAGGAACTTTTTATAAAAATGGTGAAGAGTTACCTTTACCTACTAAACCTTGGCGTTCTGGAGGTCATCCTTACAAGCTTCCTAAAAAAGGAACGGGAAACACTCCTATATTTACAGATATGAAAGATATGAATAAATGGGTTATAGGAGATACTTCTGAAAAAGAAGAAAATAAATTGAAATGGATAAAAATTAAAGATGGAAATAAAATTATATATATTTGTGATAGAAATATTTTAAATAGGCTTTCATGGAATGATTTAAATAACGCAGGATATGTAAATGGAAAAGAGATTGTAATAGATGGAAATAAATACTTGTGTAGATTAATTAATGGTGGAAGTGATAGAAGAAATGATGATGCATACGCTGGAGGATTTCCAACAAATAATGAGTGGGATAGATTTATAGCAAATGAAGATAATATATTAGGTTTACCTAAGCCACAAGACTATGATTTAAAAAGGATAGATAACACATATAAATCTTTTGATAGCGAACATAACCACCTATGGAATTGGTGGGGAAATGGTTCTTGGTATAATGTAGATAAGCGTGATGGAGATAATCAAATATGTTTTTTTAGAGGACGTTATTCGGCTAAATTTTGTAGTTACGTAACCTTTGATAAGAGATATGATTCTGCTAATGATAATTTTGGTTGGAGACCAGTTTTAGAACTAAACGTATTAGACAAATTTCTAATAAAACAGAAGAATAATTACTATTCAATTAACAACAATTATTTAAATTTAGGAAATATAAATAATAATGAAGAATTAAATGACTTAATTAATACTTATGGTTATAATGACTTATCTATACTCACTAACGAACTAAATAGCAAAAGAATACCTGTAGTATTAAAAGATGGTTATTATACTTCATTGGATGTTAATTTAAATGATTTAGGAAGCAACATAAATATTACAGAAGAATATAATAAAAAGTTTATTCAATATGATTGTGGTAAGTATAAAATAATAGATAAAATTAAAGAAAATAACAATGGTAGATTTGAAGTATTAATGAAAACTATTTTATATTAAAATAGTTTTTAAGTTCACAGAGGAGTGTGGTGATAATGAGCATAAAATTATTAGATAAAAGACCGTTTAATCCCGATGAATGCTATCCTTGGAAAGGGATGAGAAGATGTGCGTTAACAAAATCAGGGACAGTTTTCAAGTATCATAATAAGGATAATACAAATTTATGGGAAGACGGGACAAAGGTTGATTGGCTTGATTATGAAAAAAGTGGATTGAATTGTATGGTAGAAATACCTAAGTTTTATTTTAAAAAAGTAGGATTTAATGAAAATGACACAGATTTTGAAAATGGTCATGCTTGGTATATCAGCAGTATCCCTGATGATGGGTTTGAATTACACCCTGCATTTATGAGGTGCAGAGATAAATTATGTGATGACCCCACAGGTGAAGTAAAGAAAGTAGAATATAGATACGCTCCTGCTTTTTTAGGTAGTTTTATAAATGGCAATTTAAGAAGTTTACCTAATAAAAATCCAAAGGTGGAAATAACTATAAGTCAATCAAGAGATTATGCCAAAGCTAATGGTAATGGTTGGAGTATATTAGATTATAATTTATATTTTGCAATCCAGCTATTGTACTCTATAGAATATGGAGATTATGATAGTCAGACCGCATTAGGTAGAGGATATGTTGATGGAAATTTAGAAACTGGAAAAATAAATACTGGCGGAACTTTACAATATGGTAATCATAGTTATGGAGAAACTACAGGTAAAAAGCAAATGTCTTATAGAGGAATAGAAGATTTTTGGGGTAATTGTGCGTATTGGATGGATGGTTTTTTTAGGGGTTATAATAATATATTAATAAGCAATAAAGGATTTAATAACACAGGAAGTGGATATAAAAATTTTGGGGTAATTGGTACCTTTGTCGGTTATATTAGAAACATACAAATTAATAAAAATTGTGGGTTTATTCCGTCTAAAAACAACAAATCTGATCCAGGTAATTTATATGATTACGGAGTTTTCACTTGTAGTGGCTTTGCTATAGGCGGTGGGTGTTGGTGCCATAAAGATAATTCGGGCGTTTTCCAGTTTGATATTAATGGTGGGGCTAGTAGTATGAATGATACTACTGCTTCGGTTTCTTTTTAGTTTTTGTGATTATTTTGTTTATATAAGAATTCAATAACAAAAATTAAATAAGGTGAAAAAATTTAAAATAATAAAAATAATAATTTATATAAATAAATGGAGATGGTTTTATGATTTACGGGATACAATGGGATAGAAATGCATTAGATGGTAATGGACAAGTGCAATGGGTAAGGTGTAAAAATTTTAAACATTTAATAAAACAAAATAATAGTTATTACTCAATAAAAAATAACTTTATTACTCTTGGGAAGCCTATAGATAAAAATCAATTAAAAAACTGGTATTTTAAATACGGTGTAGATGAAATAAATATCTTAACTCAATACTTAAACAGCAAAGAATTTCCTATGACAAAAGATGAAAATGAAATATGGAAAACGGATTTTGAATTAAATTCAAACGATATAAAAGATAATATTATTTCGATGGATATTGATGATAATAAAAAACTAATAAAATATGATTGTGAAAGATATAATATATATGCCTTATTAGATGAGGGATTTGACGTTATGTCGTTAAAAAAAATATAAGTAAAATATTTCACAAAATTAACTTTAGAATTTTTTATTCGTTTAGTTTAAGGACATATAAAAACAAATAAAATTGTCAATAAAACTGTGTATTTTGGTATATAATCTATAGTTTTATTCATTTATATTGTCTATATTTTTGATACGATTTATAGTTAATCTAATTACAAAATATGGTAAAATATAAAGTGTGGTCAACTATTATTATTAATATTATTTATAGATATTGATAGTAATCGTTCGACAAATTATTGTATTCTGCCATATGGGGTGATAAAATGAACTTAAAGAAATGGAAAAATATTAATTTAGATAAACCTATAAAAGTAAAATTGTATAAATTAAAACAAAATGGGGGAGAGAATATGGAATCAGCTATATCTAAAAGAATTAATATACCTAAGTTCTCTAATAAATTGCATATAAAAAATTTTAATTCATGTATTAAGAACTGTTCTTTAAATTGTATTAAATATTTAGAAAATGACGGAAGTACAACTTTATCATTACAAGATTTTGATATTGTAGTGAATGAAGATAATTTTGAGAATGCAATTAAATCTATAATTAATGAATTAAAAGAATATGTAGAAGATTATATGAACGAATCTGAATATTGGTGTAGAGATAAAGAAAGAAAGCAGGAAGTAGATTTTTTATATAAGCTGTTTAAAAAATTTAATGATGATGAAATTAGAGATATAATAAGATGCCAAAATGGAGAGAATTAAAAAGATTTTGTGATAAGGACGGTTGGGAATTATATAAAAGTACTGACCATTATTATTACAGAAAAAAAAGTAACAAAGGTAAAATATTAAAAACAAAAGTATCAAGAGGTACAGGTGAAATAAAATATCATATGTGGAAAGAAATACTTAGGAAACAGTTGCAAGTTTCAGAAGAGTATTTTAATAGTGTTATTTAAAAACTTCTAATTAGGTAAAGATTAGGAGTTTTTGTTTTGTACAAAATTATAATAAATATATGGTGGTGATTAATATGAAATCTGAAGTAATGGAAATGAAAATCAACGAGCATACAGATACATTAAAAGAACATGATAAAAGATTAGATAAAATAGAACAGGATGGTAGAGAATTTAGAATAGAGATTAAAAACTTATGTGAGAATATAAAAGGATTAACAAGTGCTATCAAATGGTTAATAGGACTTGGAGCATCAGGTTTGCTTGGGTTCTTTTTTTATATGGTTCAGTATGGATTGCTTAAATAATTTATAGGAATATAGTGTAGGAAGGATATGATTAAATGTTACCGATTAAAAAAAAACTAATTAAGTACAATTATTCCAGTGGTAATAATGTCAAGTATATTGTTATACATGACACAGGTAATACAGATAGAGGAGCTAATGCAAATGCACATTATAATTATTTTAATGGAGGAGATAGACAATCTTCTGCACATTATTTTGTAGATGGTAACAATATTATACAAATCATAGAAGATTGGAATAAAAGTTGGCATTGCGGTGATGGAGGCGGAATGTATGGTATCTCCAACGGAAACTCAATTGGAATTGAAATTTGTATAAATTCTGATGGTGATTATAATAAGACTATTTCTAATACAATAGATTTAGTTAAATATAAGATGAAACAATTTGGTATTCCTATCAATAAAGTGGTAAGGCACTATGATGCAAGTAGAAAAAAATGTCCTGGCAGTATGAGTTCGAATAATTGGGCAAAATGGAATTGGTTTAAATCACAACTAGGTAGTAGCGTTTCCAGTCCAAATCCATCACCATCTAAGCCAACAGCAGTGGTTACAGCTAGTGCATTAAATGTTAGAGAGAAAAAGTCTACTTCTTCTAAAATTTTAGGTGTATTGCCTAATAATAAATCAGTTGAAGTATATAAAGTTGAAGGAGATTGGATTCACATCTATTACCCGCCACATGGAGGTTTTATTAGTAAAAAATATGTAAATTTATATAACATATCTGATAATATAGTTCAAAAACTTAATAAGCCGATAAAAAAGGAGGAAAAGAAAATGGATTTAATATTATATTTTGGTTCAGTTGATGAGTATGGTGCTAATTTATTAAGAGACAAATTAAAGCTACCAGTTTTAAGTTTGGCAGATTTTAAAGTCAATTCAAATTTAAAGAAAAATGTGGGAAAAATTTATATGGTAGGTGGAAGTGAAAAGCCTATATCTAATACTATTTTAATTTCCAACGGTGGTAGATTTGATACTGCACAAGCTGTGGTTGATTATATTAAAAAAATAAAGTAAATTATCATAATATAAAATAATTTAATTAAGGAGATGTTTATATGGATATAATGAATGGTTTTATTACTAGGGAAATGTTAATTCAACCTATGTGTTGCATTATGATTTGTTTCACATTAACTCAGTTAATTAAAGAAATTAAGTTTGTAAAAAATATACCTACTAAATTTATAGCAATTATAGTAGGTATATTAACTGTTATTTTTGGACATTTAGTAAATGATTGCTTTATGGTGAAAGATTTATACATAATGTTTATGAATGGTATATTTGTTGGATTAAGTGCAATTGCATCACACGATTTTCCTAATATGTTAAATAACAATAAAAAGAAAGATGATGATATACAAACTATAAACAATTTCTATAATACACCAATAGTAGAAAAATCAAATATAGCCTCAGATACTAAAGAATTTGATTAAAGCACCACACATAGTTATCGGGTTTCTATAAAGTATAAAATGGATAGGTATACCCCCTATCTGTTTTATGAAATGAATGTTTAATTATTATTTACATTTTAATATTCATTTATTTATAAGTGAATCAAAAACTAAAAAATATAAGTAAAAATAATATATCGATTCTGTTAAAAAATATAATTTTAAAATTTATTCAATCATGTTTTTATATTGGTATATTGTATTAAAATTTAGTTTTAGATTTAAACCAGCACAATAATTTAATAAAAATAGTGTTTTATTGAAATCTTCTAAAAAGTTGCAAATCGACTTTGTCAACAAACAAATATGTGACAGAATGTATATTTTGTAGTGTTTTTTTTAATACTCTATGATATAATAATATCAAGCCTTGTACATATGTTGTCAAAATAAAATACTTAGGGTGATATTTATGGATTATCAATTAAATCAGTTTAAAAAACATTTATTGAAAAATAGAAAAAGTGAAAAAACTATAGAAGTATACATTAGAGATATCAAACACTTCTTATTTTATTTTAAAGATAAGCAATTAAAAGATATTACAAATGATGATATAGATAATTATAAAGTATTTATAATTAAAGAATTAGAATTAAGTATAAAAACACTTAATAAAAAGTTAGTAGCAATTAATCAATATTTAAAATTTAATGGTATTGCGGTAGATATAAAACAAGAAAAGGTTCAGAGTCAAAACTTTTTAGATGATATATTCTCATCTTCTGATTTAGAAAGAATTTTAAGGGCTATTAATAAGAAAAATGATTTGCGTGCAAAAGCAATAATCATGACATTGCGTCTAACTGGAATGAGAGTTAGTGAAATGCTACAATTGACAAAACATGATATTGACAAGGATACTATTATTATATGTGGTAAAGGCAATAAATATAGAAATGTTTTTATATCAGAAAAATTAAAATTAGTCTGGCAACAATATGTTGCAGTTAGGATTGATAAAAGTGAAATGCTCTTTACAGGTCAAAAGGGAGCTATTACAAGACAGACAGTAGATAAAATTATAAAATACTATACTGGACAAGCAAGAGTAAAAAAATCAAAAGGACATGCACATAATTTAAGACATAAATTTTGTAAGGATTTAGTTGACAAAGATATTCCTTTAGATTCTATTGCTGATATTGTGGGACACGAGAATATTAATACCACACGAATTTATACTCGTAAAACAAAAAAAGAATTATTAGATATAATTAATAATATTTAAAGTTTAATATAAAACTTAATGATTTTGAGTAGGTAATGCCTACTCTTTTTTTTATTTTGTATTTTTAATAAAAGTGATGATAAAATGCAATATTTATATTTGATGAAAATGGCAAATTAGAAAATGCTTTAGAAGAATGGACAAGATACTTTAGATTGGGAATTTATTAGTACGATTTTAATTTAAAAACAATTTAATAATTATGTTATTTTACAAGGAGGAAAATATATGGCTAAAGTTAAAAGAATTAAATATTTTACCAAAGAAAAATTAGATTTAATTAGTAAAAGTAATTGGGATAAATATGAAAAGTATTTAAGAAGCAATATAATCAAAAATAAAGATGTTAAAAATACTACATACAAGGTATACAAAAATTATATGCAACATTTTTTAGTGTATCTAGCAGAAGAATGGGATAATGTTGATTTATATGATGCAGATTTTATGGAAAATGCAATAGACATAATGGAAGGTTTTATATTATTTTGTCAAGATACTTTAAAAAACAATAAAAAAGTAATAAATACAAAAATATCTGCTGTTTCTAGTTTTTATTTATGGAGTATGAGAAGAAGACATATAGAATTTCATCCGTTTGACAAAAGATTAGAAAGAATGAAAGGAGCAAGGGAAGAAAAAATTATAAATGCTTATTTCTTAACAGAAGAACAGGTAAGACAAATCAATAAAGGATTAATAGAAAATAAAGGTAATAAATTTGATTTATTAGACTTGGTATTATGGAATGTAGCTTTAGATAGTGCTAATAGAATTGGAGCATTAAATAGATTGACTTTATCTCAATTAGATTTAGACAATTGTTGCTTTAAAAATATTCGTGAAAAAGAAGGTTATATAGTAGATGTAAGTTTCAATGAAAATACAAAAGAATTAATTTTAAAATGGTTAGAATATAGAAAAGAACATATGGATAATCTTGAAATAGATGCATTGTTTATATCAAGATATGATGGGAAATATAATAAAATGACTAAAGGAACTCTACAAAGAAGAATAAAAAAGATTGGTACTATAATAGGATTAGATGACTTTCATGCACATTGTATCCGCAAAACAAAAAGTAATAGTTTGCTAGATACTGGAATAGACCCTAGCCTAGTTAGCCGATACTTAAATCATAAAGATATTTCAACGACTTTATCATTTTACCAAAAGCCGAAATCTTCTACAGAAATTAGAGACGAGATCAAAAATCAAATTAAGAATTTATCTAACATAAAATAAATTTCACTATATTTAAATATTTAAGAACAAATAAATAAATTTATAGTAGAATATTTAACTTATTCATTTTTTTTATTCTAAACCAACAGCAAAATTAAACGTTTACAAAAGAGGGTGAATTTAATGGACAATAATAAAATAAATATTGAGAAAATTAATCTTCCTAATACCCATATAACTAAAACTCAAGTTATGCAAATACTATATAAAGATTTACAAGACACACATACAGAATTCCATAATACACATACTTTTGATTTTTCTAAAGGATATATAAAGGGAAAAGAAGATACTATAAGAAAAATAGAATCATTGTTGCAACTATTAGATAAAACAAAATAATTATATACTTAATAAAAATAAATTATATAAACCAAAACTATAGAAAAGAAGAATAAGTCCAATGGGGTTGAAAATATTACTTTTTATAGTTTTGGTATTATATACAATATAATATAATTAGTCCCTTAATTATACAATATCTTTAGTAAAATGTCAAAATATAACCAATATTATTCTTTTATAAAATTATAAATTTGATTTAAAATAATTTCAATATTAATATTACTTTTCAAATACTCTAATCGTAATCCCTTCTCTCTGATTATATTTATAATTTTATAATACATTGCATGATTTAAATAATTAGTATATATAAATACTACATCTACACTATTAATTATTTTTGTATCGAATTGAAGCATATCGATGCTTATAAATTTACAATTAGGCAAATATTCTTTCATTTTATTTTGCCACTTAGGATGTCCTCCTACAATTATTGCGTTTAGTGATTTCAACTTATTATAGTCTAACATTTCTGTTTTATAGTCTTCGATATCATCTAAGTTAAAAATAAATTCCCTTAAAGGTATTATTTCAGATTTATAATCTTCTCTTTTATTAATTTCTAATTTTAGTTTTTTATTTTCTTTTTCTAATTTTTCCAATTCTAATTTCAATTTTTCGTTTTCATCTTGTAATATAATATTATTCTTTTTAATTTCTTTATTTTCAATTTCTTTGTTACTTATTTCATTATATAATTCTTCATCAAAGTTTTCAAAAAAATATTTTTTGGCATTTCTATATTCTCTATATAAATACCTTAGTTCAATAGCCGGATATATATATCTAAAAAAGTCATCATAGTTTATAGTTTCTTCATTTTGAAATTGACTATAAGTATAAATTAATTCTTGAATATCTCTTTGTTTAAAGTAATCATCGCCTATAATGCTTATCAATGAAATATTTTCCAGTTCTCCAATATACTCAAAAGGTAAAAAATTCTTATCATCTTTTGTTAATTTAGAGATATCTACTAGTAGTCCTTTTTGTTTGTCTATATCTAATCTGTGTGAAGAAGGTGTAATAGGAGAAATTTTTTCATGTGCTTTTAATTTTAATTCTAATTTATTAATCAATTCCTTTTGCTCTTTAGTAATATTATTTAAATTAATTCTATTAAAATTTTTATAATGTTCTAATCTCATAGCACAAGAATTAATATAAGTATTATACATCTCATCTTCTCTGTTGATTTCTTTTTCAAAATATGTAGATAATATCAATAATACTATCACATTAGAGTTAAGTTCATCATCAGATAAATTATCGATGCCTTTATATTTTTTAATCAATCTATTTAAGAAAATACTGACGTTTACTTGACTATGATTACAAACATAAGTATAAGTATATCTCCAGCCTTTTTTTAATATCAATAACACACCCTCTAATACATCTTCATCAAAATTTGTACCTTCTAATATACCTAATACTTTTTTAAAATAATATTCTTGCTCAACATTACCTTCTTGACTCATAACGTGATTGTAAAACTCGTTATGCTTAGCTAATTTAATAAATTTTAATTTATCGTTATTATAAATCTTATCGATATCTTTATATATTCTTTTATTTACACTTAGTGCTTCAGCAACAAACGGTATCAAGTTAATTTCCATTTTAAAAAATCCTTTCTTTTAATATTTAAAAATGACCATATATTAGTCATTATAACCAAAACATAGTCATTTTTAAATATTAAATATGTAATTCATTTATTTTTGTTTAAATTTTAAGCACTTCTTTTCTCCGGTGTTAAAATTAATTTCTATGTCATCAATAATTCTACTTTCTAATATTTTTTTATATATAGAACAGCCACCCTTTTGTCCTATTTTATTTCCTTTTTTACAATTGTTGCAATATGTATTTATGAAATTTTTATAATCTTCTTGATTATCAAATATACCTATGTGATCTGATACGGTTACATTTAATTCTATTCTAGGGTTTTCACTATCATAATAAATTCTATGTACTTTTTCTAAGACAATATTATCGTCTTCCCAAACACCACTAGATGTTAAAATATCACTTAACGATTTGAAAAAGTTCTGTGCATCCATATCTACTCTAGGAAAATAAAAAACAGTATCTAAATTTATAAATTTATCTTTAGGTGGTTTAATCCATCCTTGTTTTTTAATTTCTTGCTTGACATATTCACCAAAAGATTTTTCAAAGTCCTTAGTTGTTTTAGGTTTATATGCCATAACCATATTAAACTTGCCCTTCTTAACCGATCTATATGACATATAATGATTTACACTTATAAAATCTTTACATATCAATTTTAATACTTGCTTAGCGTTACCGATATATATCACTCCTTTGTTGGAATATTATTAAATTATTTTATATTATTAATTATTCAAATAACTTATCTTCAGGACACCATAATAGGTATTTACAATGTGGAACTAAGTATTTTTCTAATTCTGGTAAATCAGCTATTACCTTTTTTCTTATTTCAGTTGTTTGCCCTATGCACTCTATTAAGTGGTTAGCCTTCTTAGGATCATTAATTTGTTTTATTTTATAAATCCCCTATTTCATAGTTTTTCATAGGTTTAATAAATTTAAAAGTATCTAATATTTTGGTTTCTAAATTATTTAATCCATTTTCAGATTCTATGTAATGGTCGAACGTATAATCATCCAAAGCAATTTCAGATATATGCATTTGCTGTTTTTTAGTTAAAGGACTAATGAAGTTTTTTCTACTTACTCTTATTGTTTCTACCATGGTAGGGAATGCTTGTTTGACTAATTCTATTTCATTAGGGAATCTGGCATCTGTAATAAATATATAATTATATTCATCCCCTACTATTCTTATAGTATCTATAACTCTATCTACCCAATAGTTAGGTTTATTTAGTTTTTGTCTAACTAAGTCAGTCCCAATATATTGTAAAAGCTGTCTTCCCTTTTCATTTTTCGTACCACCCCATCCAAAATATTGTTTTGCTATGAATTTTACACAATCTCCATAAGCCACTCTTAAACATTTTTCATTGTAATACTCTAAGTGTTTTTTCATGATTTCATACGTAGAATCTTTTCCATTTCTTGCTTTGCCACTTATAATAAATATTTTTTTCATTTAATTATTTACCACCTTTCTTAAATTGTTTTATATTATGTTTTAATTGTTCTATAATTTCTTTATCTATATCATATTTGTAATTAGTTTTTTCTATAAGTTCCATAGCTTGTACATCACTTATTTTTGGTATATGTTTTTTTATAATCTTTATGTATTTATTTATATTCATAATATAGTCACTCCTTATATTTTACTATTAGATTATTTTTTATTATCTAACATTTTAACATAGATAGCCTTCATATAGATTTTCTTGTTTATCAGTATAAAAACCACCACATACACTATGATAGTTACTATCACAACAAATTTCTTCCCAATCTTGATACCCTATGTCATTGTCTTTTGCATATTGAATAGCCGTTTCTTTATCGTCGAATCCTTCACAATTAGGACATCTATAAATATCTCCTGCTTTTCCATTTATATCTCCATGACATATATAATCATAATTCCCATAACTATCTTGCCATTCTAATTCAGCATTACAATACAAACACTCCATATATATTCCTCACTTTCTTATAATATTATCATTTTATTTATTGTTGTTTAGATAAATTTGCAACTTCTTTTTAATTTTTAAAGTATTTTCCTCCATTATTGACAATCATATTACTTAATTTAAGCCATTTGCAGAGGTTTCAAAATTATATAATTTAGTGATTTTGGGTAGATATTATCTTGTCTTCAATAACATCTATATAGTCTTCCTTATCTTCTATATCTAAATCTTTAAACAGCTTTAATATATCCTTTGCCTTCTTTTCATTAGGACTATTTACTGTGTATTCATCTATAGCATCCAAAAAGTATTGCTTATGAATTTCATCTGACCATTCTGACAATCCATAATATTTGCTATCATAGTATTTTACAAAAGTTTTACTTACTTTATCTTTAGCCTTATCTTTTCTATAAGCATTCCAAGTATAAGCATCTGGGTTTAGTGCTTCTTTTACTATATCTTTCGTCTTTATCGTTTCTTTGTATTGTCTATAAACATCCACTAATAGAGTGAATGTTTCATTATTATTCTCAAGAAAATTCTTTATATCATCTAGATCATTAACACTTTTTTTCTTTTTTAATTCTATAATTATAATTTTTCTTAAATAATTATTAATCACATTACAGAATTCTTTTAAACTATAAAACTTCAAAGGATAATTAGAAAACTGCTCTTGAGAGTATTTCTTTCTTACTAATTTCAATATAGTTGAATTAATTCCATACTCTTGAGAAATTTTGTCAATATCTTTTCTGTTTTGGATATGTTCATAAATTAGTTTTTCAGGTGTAATTATTTCCATAACCTCATCTATGCTTTCTTTTATTTGATAATCCACAGATTCCTTTAAACTTTCAAAATAGTTATCATAATTAATTTTTATACTTTTTCTTTTAATTATATCTTCTACCATTTTCGTGCTTTCTTCTTTATCTATGCTTTTTAATATTTTTAATCTTACCGAACAATCTACTTCATATATATCATATACAATTAAATCTGAGATAATGGTCAAATATAATATATTTAATTCAATATCCAGTTTATTTTCTTCAAATTCTATATAATTACTTATATAAAAGTCCTGTAGTTTCAAGTTTATTAAATTATTTTGTTCCTCAAAAATTTTGTTAATTAATTGATCAATTAACTTAACTGTTTTTTTAGATATATTTAGTTTAATTGGCAAATTATCAACAAATATAGTTTTAACTTGTGGGAAATCAGAATGACACCTAATTTCCCCACCGGCAAAAATATCATAAAAAAACTTGAACAAAGAACTATTTAATAAACATGCTATATACTTATTATTAAGTGTTATATCATTAATTCTAATTGCATGAACACTTTTGTCAAAATATCTTCTACCATCATCAATTGTTGCTATAATTCTATCTGCTGTTTGTCTATATATAATTTTAGACTCTAATTCATAAACATCTTCGTTAACTTTTATATATTCACCCTTTTGAATTTCTTCCTTATAATTTTCTAATAAATACTTATCAGCACTGTAAGTTACAAATTTGTTTATATTCTTTCCACTTAAAATTTCATGATCATTAATATTACTTTTTTCACCTTTATAAAATACCTTTTCTGAAACTGATTTCTTATTATAATCAATTCCTGCATCTAAAGCCTTTCCAATATCAACTATCTTACTATTATTTTTGTAAATATCTAAAAATAGTATAATTAATGATTCTTCTAAAAAAGTATCTAAAATCATTAGAGGCATTTGTTTAAATATAGATTGTTGCACTTTCTTACATCCATTATTACTGAATAAATCACTTTCTTTATCATTTATTCTCTTTATTTTTGAAATGTCTTGTGTTGTACATAAATAATTTTCATCTATTCTTTCCTTTTTAAATATAAGTAACATTGTATTTTTTCTTACATCTTCAAATACTTTTTCACCTAAATTTACTATATTCTTAATCTTAGTATCTTCTATTATCTTTTTGCGTATATTTTCATTATTTGGATGGTTTAAAAAAGTAACTGGAAATATTAATCCACAATCTCCTTTTAATTTCAATTTATTGTAAGCCAACTCAATAAACGCAATAAAAATATCTGATTTTCCCATAAAACATTCATATTTATTCTCGATATATTTTTTATCTATCTTATTGCCAAATCCTATATACGGAGGATTCCCAACTATATAATCAAATCTATTACTCCAAAACTTACATAGTTGCAATATTTCTTTTGCTTCTTCCCTATTAATTCCTTTTTCTTTTTGTACTCCTGATATATCTTTATACTTTAAATTAAAATTTTCCTGATTTTCTTCTGTTCTTAAAAATTCTTCTTTATTACCAAAGAAATCTTCACTTACACAAGTCTTAGTTACATATTTATCTTTTAACTGCTTCTTTAAATCTTTCCAATCATAATCTTCTTCCCATTTTATCAAACTATCACATTCAATAATGTTTAGTTCATCAGTAAAATTGTCCAAATCCTTAAGAAGTAGATTTATAGTAGTTAATTGCACAGCAAAACTATCTATATCCGCACCATAGATACAGTGTTTTAATATATGGTAATGAATATATTCTTTTACCCAATATTCTTTTCCTGTTAATTCTATTTCTTTTCCGTCTTTTTTTATTGTATAAATTTCATCTGCATATTTTTCTTTTAATACATCAAGATTTCCTAAGAATTTTTCTCTTAAAATATCATAAGCCATTATTAAAAAATGTCCAGAACCACAAGATATATCTGCAACAGTTACAAAAGGCTTTTCTACAACATCTGCTTCTTCTACTGTATTTTTTAGTATGTATTTTATTACAAATTCTGGAGTATAAAATTGACCTATTGCTTTTCGTGTCTCTTTATCCATGAACTTTTCATAAACATCCCCTAAAATATTTCCATCTGTATACTTAAAATTAAATTTATTGGTATCTAGTTTTTCTATAATACTATTTAATAACTTTTCAAATTCTAAAACTAATTCTTTAGTACCCTTATCTCCCTCTATATACATTAAATTAAATACTTCATCTTTAAAATTAAGTATTTCATAATCATCTTTCTTATATAGATTTATGTTTTTATAAGATTTTTTCATATCATCAAAAGCAAATTTAATTAGTTCACCTAATGTATAATTGCTAACTAAATTGCATATATAGTCACTTGTACATTGTATAAAACCTTTATCTTTACATATTCTTACAAATAATATTTTATTTAATAAAGTATACGAGGCTCTATGGCAGAAGTTATCATTCCATGCTTTCTTTCCTTTGCTTGTTATACCCTTTTCTTTATATTCCTTCTCTATAAATAATTTAAAATTCTCATCATACTTATATTTAAAATCAAATAGTTTTCTATATACTTTAAATAATTCACTATGAATATTTTTTAATTCTGAGATTAATTGTACTTTATCAACCGTATTCTCAATATCCATTATTTATACTCCTTTATATATTGTTTTGAATTATATTTAGTAATCTTTCTTGTTACAGATACAATTAATATAGTTCTTCTGCAATCGTTGCTTTTCTAAATTACCACATTTAATGCATAAACTATCATATCTACCTATTGTTGAATGATAATCTTGAATAACTACATTATCTTTTTTGCAGTGTTTACAAGTCCCATAATCAGCCTTATATGTACAATAAGTTATTGAAACATCCTTGTTAGTATAAAACTGTTTCCCACATTCATTACACTCTATTAATCCCAATTCATCTTCATAATTATCGCCATATTCCCAACTATCCACAAATTCGTACCCACAAAATGGACACACAATCTCATTTGTAAATAGGTGATTTATTTCACTCATAATGAACACCTCCATTAAATATTTTATGTATTTTCAATTCTTTTTTAAAATCATTAATATGGTTTAAATTTCCCACGCCTTACACTTTGATATAGGTTTCTATGAGCATAAAAAGTATTAATCATTTCAATTATATACTCAAATTTATCCTGACAAGCAGTATTGTTATTTTTTACAAATATAGTTTCATTTACAGCAGAAGTTATTTGTTTGGTCTTTATTCCTAAAATTGTAGCAATAGTTGTAATACTTGCATATGAGATATCCACTAAACCTTTCTCAATTCTAACATATTTTTGTATAGTACAATTCATTTTTTCTGCAACTTGCTCCTGTGTCAAACCTTTAGCTTCTCTTAAAGCTCTAATTCTTGCTCCTAAAATTGAGTTCATAAATATACCCCTCTCAACTATGTTTTATTATAAATATTTTGATGTTTTGTGCAAATATTATTGCCCTTTGATTATATGCTTCATTAATATTTGTGTAGTAATTAATCCTGTTCCATTTATTTTAGGAGTTATCTTTAAATTATCATAGTTATATAATTTATTCCCAACATCACCTCTACCTATATCAATAATTATTTTTTTACTATTGGAAGGTATATTGTTAATATTCAGTGTGTCTTTACATCCAGTTGCTGATATAATTACATCTGCAATACTTAATAATTTACTTACCATTGTTTTAGATGTTTTTGAGTGTATTTTACTTACTGTTGCATTATGTATTTTATTTGATAATAAATTACATACCTTATCACCCTCCCCTCTTCCTATAATTACAATATGATTTTGTACGGTAGAGATATTATAATGTTTTAATATACTTAGCACTCCTTCTGCTGTACAAGACATAAAATCTGATTGATCTGTAAAATCATCTATATCTTTCTTTATTGATATACTATCCTTTAATAATTTTGCGGTTACTTTATTAAATGGTTTTACACACATTATAGAATCATATAATTGATTTATTGCAAAAATATCATCTTTATTTAAATTACTTTCTTTGACGTTCCACAAATCATATTTAATATTATAGATATTGCAATATCGTATAATATTTTTTATGTACGATTGTTGTCCATTTTCCTTACCCTCATAAATTATAGCTAACCTTTTAATAACTCTGTTATTTTTTATATATTCTTGTAATTCTAATGTAATTTTATTTGCTATAGGATTACATTGTAGTATTGCCATTCAAATCACCTTTCCTTGCTTTGTTTTATGGTTAAACACTCTAATTTTTATATCACTTTGAACATGTTTTTCAACAAACTCAAAACTTCTTTATTCTATAAGTTTTAATATAACACTGTCCACATAACATAGGTGCGTTTTGAGTTATTGCTATATTGGACTCGTCAATATAGCAATAGCCATGTTTTAAACAAATGTCCTTATTACACTTACTACACTTCATTACAGCATCTCCATCACATAACACACACTTCTTATGTTTTTTATTAATCAAGCCAACATCTCCTTTGTTTTTATAAATTAAAATGAAATTATTTTACATTAATGAAATAAACAACTATTCTCTTAATTCCATTTTAATTATTTTATCTTTTTTCTGCCTGGTATTGTACATGAAGTTCCCTTGATTTCCTCTTTTCATAGTTAAATAATCTTTCCATGATTTTTCTATGTTATTGGCTACGTCGTCAAGCATATAATCAATTTTCTTGCCTTTCTTAGTATATATAGTGAAATTATCTTCTTTACAATCAATAATAGCACCTATGACCTTATTATCTCCTTTTAATCTGATACCTACTACACCTTTTGTATCCCTTGATTTAGTTGGTCTTATTTCAGACTTTTTAGTATTAACTATTAATGCTTTGCCTTCATCAGTTAATAAAAATATATCAACATCATTTGTAGTTACTTTAATATCTATTAGCTTACTTGCTGTATTATAAGCATCCATAGGTACTTGTCTATTAGTTTTTGTTTTATATTTTTTTAAGTCTGTACAAGCAACATTTCCATTCTCAAATACAGTAAGAACTTGCCCTTTGTAGTCTTTTGTAGTTGCCATATAGATAATTTTTTCACCTTCTTGTAAATATTCACCTAACCAATTAGATATAAATATACCATATGATGATGGTAAACATTCATCTAATTCATAAGTTTTACGTAATAATACATTCCCCTTATCAGTGAATAAAAGAATATCTGTTTTATTTGTAGTTTGGAACATTTGTATAATTTCATCTTGTTCTTTTAGTTTTTGTGATTCTGAATATTTAAGATTCTTTTTTAAATAACCCTCTTTGGTCAATACTAATGTCACAGTATTGTCTTCTATTAAATCTTCAGTGGTTATATCTTGAAAATCAGAAGTATCCAATATTTCTGTTTTACGTGGTTTCCCATATTTTATTTTAACTTTTTCTAAGTCTTGAATTATTATATTGTTAACAGCTTTTTTAGAATCTAGTGTATTTTTTAACTTAATTATTTCCTGCTCTATTTTATTTATTGCTTTTGTTCTTTTTATTATATATTGTTGATTTATATTTCTTAGTTTCATATTAGATATATCATTAGCTTGTTTCCCATCAATGTTAAATTCCGTAATAAGATTATCAATAATCAATTCATCACTTTCGGAATGTCTTATTATTCCAATAGCTTTGTCTATGTTTAACAATACTCTTTCTAATCCTTTTAAAAAATGAAGATTTTTTTCTTTTTCAGATATATCATATTGTAATGACTTTTCAATGCAATCAACCCTAAATTTTAACCATTCATCTAAAACTTCCTTAACTCCCAACACTTTTGGTTTATAGTCAACCAAACAATTAAAATTACAGTTAAAAGAAGTCATAAGTCTTGTTTTTTTATATAAAATTTTCATTACTTTATCAGGATTAGCATTTCTTTTTAATTCTATTGTTATACCTACTACTTCTTTTTTATTTTTTTTATCATATCCTGTAGTGTCTTTAATATCGCTTACGTCTTTCATTTTACCAGAAGAAATCAATCCATTTACATCTTTAATAATATCCTCAACAGTGGAGTTATAAGGTACTTCATAAACTTCTATTGTATTATCTTTTTTATTATATTCATATTTCGCTTGGAGTTTAAAGCTCCCTTTTCCTGTAGAATATATTTTTTCTAAATTATTAGAATTAGTTATTATGTAACTACCTGTAGTAAAATCAGGTGAGGGTAAATAATCTATAACTTTAATATCCTTATTTTTTATATATGCTTGAGTTAAATTACATACTTCTATTAGATTAAAACTACACCAATTACAAGCTTCTCCTACCGCAACACCACTATTAGGTTTAATTAAGATATTAGGGAATGTATTACTTAAAAATAAAGGTTGCATATGATCCTTATCTTCACCTATAAATTTAACTATATTTTTGTTTATATCTTTAAACATTTCTTCTGAAAATTCATTTAATCTAGCTGATGTATATCTCATAGCAGAAGGTTTGTCTTTAGAGTATATCTTTCCAAAAGCCCCTCCTCCATCTATAAAAGGACAAATCAAACTTTCATTTTGTTCTGTTAGAAGTGCTAAAGCTAAGTATGCACTAATATCTCCATGATTATGTATTTTAAGCACATCACCAACTATCTTTCCGCATTTGTCCTTGGGTGTATTATATTTTGAACCATTTTTCCATAGTGTCCATAAAATACGTCTTGCTATAGGTTTTAACCCGTCTTTTACATCGGGTAATGCCCTATCTGTTATTACTTTCATTGCATAAGGCATATAGTATTCCGTTAACGCTTTGTCTAAATCTGATTGTACTATCATTCATATCTCTCCTTAATCTTCATATATTGAATAATCGAAATAATTTTCACCAAACTCTTCTATATATTTCTTTCTATCTGTAGAATCATCATCCATAAACATTTCTAATGTATTTTTTGCTTTTTCAACGTCATTTATAGTTATTTGTGTCAATTTTCTATTTTCTATATTCATAGCTGTTTCTGATAATAAATCTACAGACAAACCTCCTAAACCTTTAAATCTTGATTCTGTGAATTTTATGTTGTCTGTATTTAAATTTTTAATTATATCATTTTTTTCTTTTTCACTATAAGCTAAATATGTTTTATTTTTTGTATCTATTTTATATAAAGGAGAATCTAAAACATAAAAATATCCCTTTTCTATTATTTCAGGTGCTAACACATAAAAAATACATATCAATAATGAACGAATATGTAAGCCATCTTCATCTTCATCACAAAATGCAATTATTTTAGATACACCTAAATCACCTATATTGAATTGTTTAATTCCTTTAATTGGCTTCCCCTTATATTGCATACCACATTGTAGAATTTGAAATATATCCATAATTTCTTCATTTTTCAATATTTCATCTAATGATTTCTTTAAAGCGTTTAAAGGTTTTCCTTTCAATGGATATATAGAGTGGATGTACTTGTCACGTGATAGTTTAACTGAATTTAAGCTTGAATCCCCTTCTATTAATATCAATTCTTTCTCATTCTTGTTTTTAGATGTACAAGGTACAAACTTATTAGGTCTACTTGTAGATTTATTTACATCTTGTTCTAGTTTTTTCTTTGCTTCTTTTCTATTTGTTTCAGCTTTTTCACGACTTCTTTTATTAATTAATAATTTATCGGCTATTTTCATCATTTCATTTTTATTTTCAATTGAGTATACTTCAAAAAAATCAATGATAGATTGAGTAACAAGTGGTTTAAAATATTTAATTTGTGTTTCAAATTTTGTTTGATTGCTATACATATTTGGATGCAATGATTTAAAATCAATTATAAAATTTAATCCACATAATATATCATCTTTGTTTATGTTAGATTCTTTTTTATTGTACATTCCTTCTTTATATATAAAATTATGAATGCTTTTTCTTAAACCATCTACTAGCCCTTCATAGATTGTTCCATGATGTATTAATTCACTCCTATTTAAAAAATCCATATTCATAGTGTTTTCATTTTTACTATAATTTAATATAAGATTGTACTCCATATTATCAATATAATTTTTATTATCGAATTTTACATTCTTACTAAAACTGTCTTTTATTATTATGTCTTTACAAGTATTTTCTTCTTTGTTTACAAAAACATTAAATAATTCTTGTAAACCATTTGAGAGACAATAAGTTTTTTCTTGATTATTTACTTTATCAATTATTTGAATAGGTTTTTGTATTAACGCAGATTGTTTCTGACAAATATCACATATTTCTTCAAATGTAAAATAGTTATCGGTATATACTTGGTCAGATAACGTATATTTTATTCTAGTAAATGTCTTATTTGTTTTTCCTATCACCTGTAACTCTTTGTCAATAAATCCTTCTTTAAAAGAGCAGAAATATATATTGCCATCAGGTCTACCTATTTCATATTCAATATACGCAGATGTATAGGTTAAAACCGTATTAAACAAACCGTTAGTTCCAGTATTAGCCTCACCTGTTTCTAATCCGTTATGTTTTGTCCCTGCAAAAAGTGTTAATAATAACAATTCATAGTTGGATTTTTCTTCAGTTACTTCATTCCCCCTTGCATCTTTTTTTTCTATTGTTGTTTTCCCCTCTATAGGCAATCCTATAGCATTGTCATATATTTCTACTGTTTTGTTATCATAGATAGTCCATATGATTTTATCTCCAAACCCTTCCATAAGTATATCTCCAGAATTAGAAGTTAATTCTTTTATAGTATGTATTACTGCTTGATGTGTATTTGAACCCAACCAAACACCAATTTTATTCCTTGCTTTACTTCTATCATCAAAAAAGTTAATTCGTTTTGACATCAAGTTGCCTCCTTTAATATTTTTATCATTAAATTGTTTTAAATTATAAAATATAGGAATAAGAACAAATTACAACTCTAATTATATCCTCCTTCCTATATTTTGTCAAGTTATTATTAAATTATTTTATATTACTTTTTATATATAAACTTTCTTCAACATATTCTTTATTTGACTTCCCTATAACTCTTCTAAAACTACTATTACCACTATATATATATTCATGTTTATCATATATTTCTTTAGGCACTTCATATGTTTTATCTTCTGATGTAATTTTACCATCAAAACTTAATAAATAATCACATTTACAATCTTTAAGATAATCCCATAGATTATTATAATCTATTGTTCCATAATACATTCCTTTAGTTCCTGAGTATGGTGGATCAAGATATAATAAATCATTTTTATCAGGTTTTATATTGCAATAATCACTATGTATAAATTTCACATCATATTTATTTAATAAGTTCGACCACTTTAATATAATTTTTTCTAAAGTTTTAGGTTTAATTCCATTTCTTGTTACATGAAAAGAGTTATTAAAATTACCTTTATTATTGTATCTAGGCATACCATTAGTAGTAGTACGCATAATAAACATAAAATCATATGGGTTATGTTCCTTATTATATCTTTCTCTGACTGTGTAAAAATATTGTTTTTTACGTTCCTTATCATCATCTATATTTAGCTCCTCCCATTTTTTTTTATATTCTTCATAAACGGTGTTAGGATTCTGTTTAATTTCATTCCATAAATCAATTAAACCTCTATTAATATCACTACATATGTATTGTTTAAATTTAATATTACTATGTAATAGTTGATACAAAATAGAACATCCTCCACAAAATTTTTCATGATATGTATTATACTCTTGTTTAGGTATTCTCTTTATGATTTCTTCTGATTGACTTCTTTTACTACCACTCCATTTAATTACTGGTTGAAACTTCATATGTTTATCTCCTTTTTATATAATAATCATCTAAATTATATGAATTGATATTATTTACTCGCCTTTGTAATTAGTTTAAAACAAGTCTTTTATAGTAATTTTAGGCATTGAAAATCTTGATATTTCAACGTTTTATTTTTATTATTTTTCTAAAAAATCAAATGATTTACCAAATATATAAAAGACACTCATTATAAAGTACACTCCTAATGTTGTTGGGAAAAATATAATTGCCATTACTAAATGTTTTTTATTTGAATAAAATTCTTTCGTATCTTCTAATATAGTATTTCTATCATTAATCCATCTAAACATTAAGTTGAAAAATGTATGTATCATTAAACTTACCGTAAAAGGTGCAGATAAAAACATATATGCACAAAATATTATTGTTTCTTCATCGGTCATTGTCTTTATTCCTTTCTATTATTAAATTGTTTCTAATTGATATTAGCTTTTGTTGCAATATAAAAACTTAGGAGAAAAAGGAGACGTTTTTCTGTCAAATCTTTTTATAAAAAAGTCGTTTACACTTACACATCCTTCTTGTCTATTTGATGTAAACAATTGATTTGCTTTACAGCCCCCACAAGCATCTACTTCTTTTAAAACATTTTCCAATGAATAATTCGTTCCATATTTTTGTATTAAAGAAGTATTATTAAATGACGTAGATTTATGTATTAAGGGGTCTCCACAACAACAATTCCCTGAAGATATGTAATGCATATCATTGTCAGCAATACTAAATGGTATATTATAAGACTTTAATTTATTTATAAAATTTTTATACATTTGCAATCTGATTTCTGGCTTTAGATTTAGTAGTCCCATTTGAGTAAAATCTTCTTTGTTCAAATTTAATAACTTTAACAAATATTCTTTTTGTTCTTTGTTTTGTGGAACTAATTTCAATCCTTCTATAGTGAAATAATCCGCATCTCTAAATTCATCAACAATATTATCTTTTGTTATATTAGGAATAAACGGTTGTACTCTAATTCCAACTTTAAATCCATCTTTTTTCAAGTCTTTATATAGCTTTATTCTTTTATTTATATCTGGTACGTTAGGTTCAATATCTTTTTTATTTTCTAAATTAGTAACACTAAATTGAAAAGTATGTAAATTCTGCATTACATTACATTTATACAGATTATCTGTTTTTGTTGAGAATAAAATATGTATATTATATTTATTTGTTATATCTATCATTTGTTTTGTAATATGTAATTCTTCTTCAATTGGCTGAAAAGGATCTGACATGCCTCCACAATGCCATGTAATATCTTGTGATATCAAAGTATCTAAAAAATTATTTTCTTTAATTTGATGCTCTTCCTTTATTTTTTTTAATTTTCTTTCTAACATAAATAAATTTGCTATTTGTAATTCTTTTTTAAATTTCATTATTTCTCTATAATTTGAAAAACAATATTTACAATTAAAAGAACAAGTTTTATATGTGTCTACTCTTAGTGGAAGACCACAAATTGCAAATTTACTACTTACATTTAAGGGGTTGAATTTTTTAAATTCTATATTAACCATCTCCTTTATAATTTATCAAATTATTTTACATTAATATAAAAGCAATATTTTATTAGCTAATTTATTAATTCATTCCACTTATCAGATATTTCTTCTAAAATTTCTTTTAAAGGCTTATATGTATTATCATTATTATTTATATTAATACCAGTCTTTTACTTTTTCCTTTTATGTAGTAATTTCTCACTGTTTTATAATCCTCTTTTAGTATCCGAGAGCATCGTTTTATTCTTTTGCTTAATTGTTTTTGATATTTATTCATTTTTAAAACCTCCTTAGTTTTTCTCTTTTTTCTTAAAGTTTAGCTAATAAAATCATTTATTCTTTTTGTTAATTTCTTTTTAATTCTAAACTTTTTAGTCTTACTATAGATATTTATTAATTTTTTAATATTACTATCTGTTAGCTTTATAGGTATAGAAGTATTAAATAGCTTGATTGATTGAATGTTATTTGGTTGACTTTCTGATATTTTTTTTATAATCTATTTCTGTTATTGTCGCATTAAAAGGTTGTCCATCAATATATACCGTCCAGTTATCTAAGAATATATCTTCTCCCACTATATCAATCTCCTTTATTAAATTATTACTTATTATCTTCTTTAACTTTTAATTTAATCTTATATATTTCGCCATTCTTTTTCTTATATAAAATTTTATAACCCTTTACTTTATCACCTTTATTAAGTGCATTATATAATGTTATATTATCTATGGTTTCTTCATTTTCTCCATCTGTTACGATTATATTGTTTTGTTCAGCATGATATATACAAGAAGTAGTTTTACCATTAGAAATAACTTGAGTATATGCATTTTTATGCTCTTTATTTTCAATTTTTAAAGCAACTGGTATTGTATCTTTTGTTGCTTTTGAATCTTGATTATAGTCATAAAACTTACCTAAAGGTAGCCCAATTCCTATTAATATAGCTATTAATCCAATTGAGATAGAGAATATACTTCTATCTTTAAACCCTTCTACAAGTGCGGTTATACCCATGATTATTATTAACAAGAAGCATCCCAGTAACAGTAACATTAAGCTAAATATGATATTCATTTTTATTTTCTCCTTTAGCAAATTATTGTATATAAAATTAACTTTTTATGATATTTTCTTCCACGAACTGTTTTTAGATAATTCTTTAGATAATTTCTCTAATTCATTTAATAGTTTGTTATCCTTAAGACCATTTAATAAAGTGACGATTCTGTCTATACTTACATCAAATTCGTCTAGTAGATCCATATTTAACCTCTTATCAACCATAAAATCACTACCTTTCTTTAATCCAATTTTTATAATTGTAATATAAAGATATTGATAAAAAAGAAATTAAAACATTGTTTATAGGATTAAATTGAATATTTTTATGTATAAATAACTCTGATAATACTGCTATAATTTCTATTAAACTAAAAATACCTATAAAAGCTAAGAAATTTGTTAAATCCATTTTAACCTTATCTTTTAAATTATTATTTGTATCCTTCATTATACATCTCCCTCATAGTCTTACCTCCACCTTTAATAATAGGTAAACCTTGTTTATTTGTTGATATTATACTTTGTTTTTGATTATTAGTTTCTTTTTCTGCTATTTGACAAGCTACTTGCCAATATGCTTCAAGTAAATTGTTACTAAGATTTTCAAATGGTTTGTAAGGATATTCATAATCGTCGTTTCCCCAATTCTTTCGTAAGTATAAATTATACCCCTTATAGCCTATATCACTACTAATATCTAACTCTATTTTACATTTTGTTTTGTCTTCTATAAATTGTCTTAATTGTCCTTCTGTTAATAGTGATATTACTAAATCTGTTTTATAATGTATATTTCCATCATAATCTTCAAAATGTTTTTTATTAATAGGTACACAACCTACTACATTTATGATACTATCCATATCAAAATAATTTTCTAAAAACAAATCTCCAAATTCAGGTTGCCACCAATCTATAAATGCCTTTTGGATTTCTTTGGATTGTTTTAAAAATTTTTCTACACTTATATATTTCATATAGTCCCTCCATTTAATAAATTATTTTAAGTTAAAATCTAAATTTTATAAACTATCTAACCATTCTTTCTTTTCTTTATCCATTACAGTTTCATCTAATCTTTTTAATGTAATTCTATCTTTTCCATATTTGTTGACATAGCTAGTAAAGTTATTCATTAAAGCAAATTCGTTATAACAAATATTAATTAATCTACCATCTAAATAAATTCTATTTTCTTTCATAATAACCACTTCCTTATTTTAATTCAATAGTTTCAACGTATTTTAATTTATCAAGATATTTTTTATTAACAGTATAATGCTCTATTCCGTCTGGATAACATATTCTAATAGTATATTTATCATCTTCTATCCATACTAAAATTTCTTTGTCTCCGAAATTATCGAAAACATCTCCAACTTCATATACTTTTGTTACTTTCATAGTTATTACTCCTTTATAATATATTTGAATTGCGAATTACCAAGTTTCTAATAATGCTTTGTCTTTTATATCATAATAAACATATCCTGTAATATTTTTATTAGGGTTTATAAAATCCATGCAGTTATCACACTCAAAATACCCATCTTCAACTACTTCATTTAACAATTTATTATCCATAGTCGTTGTATCACCACAATTAGGACATATATATTGAGTTTTCTTTATTAAAATACCTAATTCAACTAATTCAGTTAGATAAAATTCAACTTTTTTGAAGTCAATTTCTAAATCATTTACTAATCTATGTTTTTCTCTAAATGCACTATGATTTATTGGAATTTCTAAAAGTCTTTCTTTTAATTTATTTTTTATGCTCATATTTCCTCCTATACTAGCCATCTAGTCTATAATCATTTAATTGTCCTTCTATACAAATATCTTTAGTTTCACAACCATTTTCGCCATAATATTGACAGCCATAACATATATTATCATCATCTAAATAAAATCTTGGTTCATCTGCTTCTAAAAGCTTTCCATTTACTATTATCATTTAATTTTCCCCTTTTTTCACAATGATTTCAGATTATAATAAATCATTTATTTTATTAATATTGATTAATTTATTATATTCTTTAACAGTCTCCACACCCATCACATATCTTACCTTTATACATATCGCACATTCTAGGTTTTGAAATAGGATATTCTTCAATTTCTACGTTTTCTATATCAATATTCGTATAACCTTTTAATGCCATCTTTAATATTGTAACAATCTCTTTATAAATTTTAATTTGAGTTTGCTTTGCTGCTCTAGTTTCATAAGTATCATAGTATTCATCTTTGCTATATTGAATAATTCTATTATTGTATTCTTTATATTTTTCTATTAAATAATCAACTAAATCATTGTTCATAATTCTCTGTTCTTCACCACATTTGTCACAAATTATTTTTGAGTTCTGTATCTCTTCATTGCATAAACTACATTTCATTTTATTACCTCCAATATTTTTCTGTTGTCTTTATTAAATTATTTTATTTATAAAAGAATGGTTTTATCACCTTATTTATGTAATTAATTCTGTTTTATATACCATTCACCATTTAGTATTTGTTCAGGACACATGGAGTGTATAAAATCACCTTCTATTTGAACATATTTATTTTTTATAAAATAATAAGTTCTCTTTTTTAGTCCGTTGCAATCTTCCCAAATACAGTAAATATGATTTCCATAAGATTGTATAGCTTCTTTAAAACTTACTTTTTTATCTTTCTTAGCTAATTTAAACTTAGAAGTTATTATTCCTTTTCTTAGATGTTCCAGTATCCAAACACCTGTGTTATCTTTTAATCTCAACTCACCATTTGTAACTTTAAAATCATAACCTTCAGTATTAAATATTGTTTCTTCGGGGAACTCCATAATCTCCATAATATTATATTCTCTATCATAATCTATTTTATTTTCTGTTCCCCATTCTACGACCTTACATCCGTTATCTAAATAAAAACTCTTGCTGCTATATTGAAGATGTTCATGATTATTAAAATTATAACTATAACAAGTATCGCAACCTTTATAGTATATATAATTTTCTGCTGATTCACCACCACACCAACTTAATGCTCTTTTATCGCATTGTTTTAAAAAATCCTTTGCTTTTTCTTCTGTATCGCATAATACCACAAAATCATTATTTTTAAATCCTTCCCAATCAAATTTCATATTATCTTCCCCTTTAAATTTAATATCTTTAATAGCATTTTCCCAACAACCATTACAGTTAGAACAACAATCATCTATAGAGAAAATATAATCTTCAATGCATTTATACGTTATATCACCTTCTTCATCTACTTCTTTGACATATTTGCTATTTAAAAATTCTTCTCTAGTCATTTCCTTAGCTACTTTATTAAGACTCATTTAAAACAATCCTTTCTATAAATTTATAACATCAATAGAGCTGTTACTATATTATCTTTAAATATTTAATTATTTATAACTAACTTCTTTTCCTTCTTCTCTTATAGATTTAAAAACAGGGAATCTTATTGATATTCCACCATTTTGATTTTTAGTTTCTTCAAAATATTGTATTTCTGCTATTCTGCCTAATAACTTATCTTGATTATTCCATATATATTCTCTATCTTCATCAGTAAAACCACTTCCACAACCTACTTTATATCCTTTATAATTCACTATAATTTTACCTAATGTATTAGAAAATTTACCATCTCCTTTTTCAAATCCTATTATTTTTAAATCTGCACTTTGCATTACTTTAACTTTTAACAAATTATTACTTCTTTTACATTCATACGGTGCATTTGATATATTGACCATTACGCCTTCTTCATCATTATTTCTTGCTTTCTCTAATAATTCTGAAACTGTATTTTGATCTTTGCCTATGTATAATATAGGAACTTCTATAATATGTTTTAGTTTTAGATTTTTCATTATTTCATGCAATTCAGATTTTCTATCTTTACAAGGTTTTTTACATATTCCATTTTTAAAATCCTCCAATGGCAGTATATCAAAACAATTGAATATTAAATTTTTCTTTATTCCGTCTTTTCTAGTTTCTTTCATTGTTGCCCTATATAAGTCTTTACTTTTTAATCCTTTATCATTTCTTAGTAATAGTTCGCCATCATATACCATATTGTCAGGCAATAACTTTGCTTCTTCTTCAATTTCAACTAAGTCCTCAATAGATTGTCCTTGTCTAGTGAATATTTTAATTTTGCCATTATCTTTTATAATTACACTTCTTCCTCCATCTAATTTTGTAGTAATTATAAATTCTCCTTTTACTTTTTCTATTCTGTCAAAATATTTATTTGCCAACATTACATTAAATTCAGGTATAAATCCTTTTCCATATATTTTATTTAATGTCTTTGCAGTAATTCCTATTTTTAAGGATTTAGTTGCTATTTGAGTGTATAATTCTTGTAATTCTTTTGGAGCTAATTTAATAAAGTTTTGAATTGCCAATATATCTAAATATTTTCCTGTATTGTTTTCTTTTAAATAATCCATCATTTTTACGATATTGCTTATTATAGGAATAGATAGGTTTGATGTATTGTTGACTTTTTTATTAATTTTCTTCTTGCTAACCCCTGTAACTATATATGGGTTAAAAACAAATTTTAATACATTTTCTAATAATTGATTATTTTTATTTTTTTTCAAGATTTCTTCTTTTATACCTCTACTTGATATAGATTTAATTTCATTGAATATTTTTAAAACATCAATCATCTAATCGCCCCCTTTAATATTTTTTAAATTGTTTTATATTAATATAAGTTTAATTGTTTTTTAATTTCTATTACATGAAAAGATACGCCTCTTGGTATTAGATTTTCTATTAAATTGCTTTCTTCTTTATTATTTGAAAATGCTTTGATAGTCAATATCTTGTCCATATCAAAATTATATCCTTTTATTGTAAAAACTTCTAATTCATTATTTCTTAGTATATCTGCTATTTCTTGGCTTTGTTGAGTTGATTGAGGTAATATTTCATAAACCCATGTTTTATCTTTATCTGTTTTTCTTATAATAAATTTGGGTATATATGAACCAACAAAAGCTCCCAGACAGACCACTAATATTCCTAATGTTGTATCATTTTTAGCTATTTTAACAAGTATAGTCAAATATAGAAACTGAGATATTGCCATACACATACTTGAGGCAAAGTCTTTATTTCTTATTAATAATAATGTTTTCGCAACTGAAATACCACTATCTAGTATCTTTAAAATAAATAGCAATAGTAATTCTAACATATTTTTCTCCTTTGTTTATTGAATTGTTTATAATTAAGATACAAATGCTAATTCTTTCTGTAATTCTTCTATATCTAAATTTAATTGTTTTCTATCTTCTAACATTTGGTTTAGCTTATTTAGCTTATCTTGTTTTTGTTGTAATCTGAATTGTTGTAGTTTATTTTCTGTTTCTATTTTAATTTGATGTAATATATTTGCATTGGTATCTTCTTCTGAAATTTCTATAATATTAGATGTTTTTGTAATACTATAGCTTTTTCTATAAATATCAAAAACATTGTCATATTCACTTATTAATTTTATATTAAAGTATGTATTGTTATTTAAATAAATACTAATTTCTCCATCATCATAGCCCCAACTATCTATATTATAATCCAATTTCTCAAATCCACTTTCTAATATATTTTTAAACATATTATTATGCTTGTCTATATTTGCTATAATTAGATTATAATAATCAAATAAAATATTATTATTGCACTTTGCTTCAATTTTCATCATTTCAAATAATTCCTTTGCAAAATGATTCTTAACTTCTTGTAATTGATTTTTCATTAATAAATCCCTCCAAAATTAAATTTTATTAAAACTAAAATTTTATAATATTTTGTTCCTTAATTGAATAATTTCTTTAAGCTTATCTCCTCTACATTCTTTCAAACTTTCTGTCCCTTTATCAACTTGATACTGAACCTCATCACAAGCTAAAGCTTGGCAGATAGCATGACAAACTCTAATTCTATCTCTTCTATTAGTAAAGCAATTCCTTCGTGCAAAAGTTGTTTTTCTCTTTCATTTAATAAATTTTCATATAAATAATGGATTCCTTCATCTCCATTACCGCAATATGGACAAATATAGGTAATTAAAACTTCATTTTTTTCAATTCTTCTACAAGATATAATGTCTGCTTTTTTATTACAGTTTGTACATATTGTTTTAATATTTTCTATATTATTCACCTTCTTTTAATACATTAATTCTTTCACTTAATGCTTTTCTCCAGCACATCACACAATTTTCTATCGTTTTACAACTTATATCGCAACCTAGAATTTCATTAGGACATTCTCCACTTATATAAAAAGTAAAATTCAATAACTTTTGCAATTCTTCTTTGTCGTTAATGTTCATTTATTAAAATACCCCACATATTCTTAATATTTTCCCTATTATAGCTATAGGGATCAAAAATTCTCCTGTAAACAAACCTAATAAAATACTACTCCATAAAGGAATTGATTTTCCAAACCAAGATAATATTTCGATTATTGACCATGCTCCTATAGTAATATTTATAATTAATACAATCATAAATATTAAACATCCTATCTTTGTTTTCATATCTCTCCCTCTCTATTCTTCTATATTAAATGTTGAATCTATATTAACATCTACCTTTCCACCAATTTCATCTTCTAAAACTTGTTTAATATTTTTATCAAATTTTTCTTTAGGATTATCTATTAGATTATCTCTACTATAAATTTCACCTATTGCAGTAAGTTTAATTGTAGCTTCATATTTAACTTACATATTATTTCCCCCTTCTGTTTATATTGTAATTAAACATTTTTCCCAATCTGTATACATAAGTATTTCATAAAGTCTTGCTACCTGTGGGCTTCTCCATGCAGTCATAGCATATGGACGAGGGTTTTTATAATGATAATTATTTGACTTAATATGTTCTTTGCATTCTCTTAAAGTTAAAAACATTGTATCTGAAGCAACTTGTCTCTCAATTCTATAATTAACTAAACTTATATTTTCTAAATGCAATTCATCATTCATAAAATGAAAAACATCTCCTATTGTATTCATTGGTTTAAATCCATCAATGAATATTGATCCATTTAAAAATTTAATTGTATATTATAAACAGTTATCATAAATACAATCTATCAAAAAATCATAAACTTCTACTAAAGAGTCTCCTATTTCTTCATTATCATAAATAATTGTTTGCCCTGTAATATCGAAACTATCTTCAATTCCATATATTTTTACATCTTGCTTAATAACCCAAAATCTAGGATTAGCTTGACCAACAGTATCTTGAGTTAACATTTCATGTTGTAATTGTTTTAGAAAATCTTTATCTCCTTATTATTCTTATGTATTCACTATATAACATTGGACTTATAACAAATTCTTGAAAACAATCCTGACAAACTGTTGAATATACAACTTTGTCGCCTTTTTTATTATATTCAATAATTGGTTTTCTGTTTTCATGTTTACACATTTAAATCACCTTCATAACTTTGAATTGTTTCATTTACGCAAGCATCGCAGTACCAATGAAGCCTATCAATTTCTACTTCCCCACAAGTTTCTTTAATGTCTACTTCATATAGAAATAGTTGCTGACAACAATTACAACGTGAAATACAATGATATTCTCCATTAGGTTGTTTTATAATTTTAAAACCTTGTTTTTCAACTTCTAACAATGCATCTGAAAAAATTTTGTTTTTCATTATTTCAACGCCTTCCTTTTTAAAACTATCTCTTTAAATTGTTTTATGTTATAAAATTGAACTTTTATATTAATATATTTGTGATTATGACTTATCGTTAATTTCGTTTACTCTCAGTGCATCCATAAATTTTACTGCTTGTTCAAATGTTATATTCGCTTCTTTACAAGCATACTCAACGTTATTCTTCCATTTCCTATACATATTTAAATCATATTCTACTTCTTTATCCAATCTATTACCCTCTTTCTTAAATGTAGACTTTTTTTGAATTGTAACACTAACATAATCCTTTTAAAATGTGCGCTATCACATTAATTGTCCAACCATCACCCAACATGTTATATCTATTAGTATCAGATACACATGCTGTATACCTTTCTTTTACAGT
>NZ_UYZZ01000027.1 GCF_900626095.1 Clostridium rectalis | reverse complement strand
TTTTTGAATTGTAACACTAACATAATCCTTTTAAAATGTGCGCTATCACATTAATTGTCCAACCATCACCCAACATGTTATATCTATTAGTATCAGATACACATGCTGTATACCTTTCTTTTACAGTTTGTAATCTTTCATATTCTAAAGGTGTTAGTTTTCTACATTTGCCATCTTGATACACTTTCTTTTGTAAGTTTCCACCTCTACACGCTGTTAATGTTGGTGATTTGTAATACTTACTAGAAACTCTTTTTAAAATATCATGTCCTTTTATATCAAGAGTTGCTGCTACACTTTTGTCTTCTCCATGGAAGGTAAAGGTTCTATTTTTATACCAATATTTTTCTTCCACCTCATCAATAGGTAATAAAATATCCTTTATTACTAAGTTATTTTCTTTTGGTAATTTATTTATAGGTATGTTAGTCCAATATAATCTTTTTCTATTTTGTGCTGAAAACAATGCGCTATCAATCATTATTGGTTCAACCTCTAATAGTTCACTTATAATATCTTTACTTTCAACACTCATACTTTCAACATTTTCAAATAAAAAATATTTTGGTTTTATATATTTTTTTATATCTACAAAATCATAGAATAGTTTAGAAGAACCGTCTAAGCCTTTTTTATACTGTTCAGTATTAGTTCTTGATAAACTTTTGCAAGGTGTTCCTGAAAGCAATGCATCAATTCCTTTATATTTATCTAAATCTTTAATTTTAGTCATATCTCCTATTTGAATTGTATTCGGATAGTTATATTGAGTAACTTTTATACTGCTTGGCTCAATTTCACTGGAATAATATTTATTATTTACACCATCAAATGTTATCCCGTTTAATTCAAAAGCTTGCTGTCCTCCACTCATTCCATCACATAAACTTAATACATTCATATCTTCTCGTCAGAAGATGACCGGTCACATATTATCTAGAATTACTTCATTATCTCCTTTCTTTTAATTTTATTTCGTCGCATTAATTTCA
>NZ_UYZZ01000016.1 GCF_900626095.1 Clostridium rectalis | reverse complement strand
ATATGACTCCTAATGAATTTTACCACCTCTATTCTGGAGAACAGCTAACTGATATTGAGGTAAGGGTGTAATTATAAGAAAAGGCGAGAATTAATTAGATATTGTCCAAAATAAAGGGGTTAATCCGAATACTAAAGATTATTGATAATGTTCTTTTAGGTTGATTTTTCATATATTTTATAATTAATTTAAAATTACTCATAATATTATCCTCTAACTTAAATTTTTCATTATGGAGCCATCTTTTAATTTTAAAATTCTATCTGCATAAGAGGCTACATTTAGATCATGTGTTATCATTATAAGTGTTTGATTGAACTTTTTTATTGAACTACATAGTATATCTAAAACTTCATTAGTTGAATTACTATCTAAATTTCCAGTAGGCTCATCTGCAAATACTATATTAGGTTTGGTTACAAGAGCTCTTGCTATAGCCACCCTTTGTTGTTGCCCTCCGGATAATTGACTTGGATAATAGTGTAGTCTATCTTTTATATTTAGATATTCTACAAGATAATTAAAATATTCAATATCAAATCTACCCTTGTCTACCATTAGTGGAAGTTTTATATTTTCCTCAGCTGTTAATACAGGAATTAAATTAAATGATTGAAATATAAAACCAAATTCTTTTCTTCTTAAATCTGATAAAGCATTTTCATTAATATCATATATATTTTTTCCTTTAAATATTATTTCTCCTTCCGTTGGTTTATCTAAACCAGCCATAATATGAAGAAGAGTACTTTTACCCGAACCACTGGGTCCCATAATTGATAAAAATTCTCCTTTATTTACAGTTAGATTTATTCCGTTTAAAACTTGTACTTTCCCAGTTCCACTTCCATAGGTTTTATATATATTTTTTATGGAAATCATATACAAATCCCCCCATTTTAACATTAAAATATTTCAAAGATTAATTATTTTTTATACATGTACATAGCTTATTTGTCAAAGATATTACACTATAAAAATCAAATAAATTAAATTGATTAAAATCTATATTTTTATTTAATTGTGCTTGTATATTTTTTAATAATCTATATGCATTAGTCTTATTTATTCCTTGCATCCATAATGGAATTGGTTTTATTGGTTCCTTTAAAAAATCATTTACTTCTTTATTAATTATGAAATAATATCCATTTTCACGCCATGGCAACATTTGAGGTACTGCTTGAGCTAAAAATTCATTACCAATCCTCTTTTGTTATATATCTGTTAGAGCAGCAGCAAAACCAGAAGTTGCTTTAAATGGTTTAAATATTGATACTTTACCTCAAAGTATACCCTCTAAATCAAAAATAACATACAGAACTGTTGGATGGACAGTTAATTATGATAAATTTAAAATGATAATGGATAAAACAGCTACTAAAGCTTATTAATTTCTTTTATTATTTGCCATTGAAAATCCTATAAAAGCACACATGCACCCCATTATTGCGCCTCCTATAATACCTGAAAATATCATAAAATTTGATTCACTAGAAAAATATTATTTTAAACTTCATCCCTAACTCCTTCTGCTTCTATTTAAATCAGTGTAGTTCTTATAAAAATCATAGATTTTGTTTCCCTACCTAAATACATCTTATGTTAATGTTCAACCTTTTTAAAGTATTTATATTTGTTCCATATCTTTGATTTAAATACATATTATGTTAATGTTCAACCGGACTACAATGGGGTCTGTTCATCGGTCTTTTGACTATTTAAATACATCTTATGTTAATGTTCAACCCCCACAATCGCACCTACATTCCCATTTTTCGTTAATTTAAATACATCTTATGTTAATGTTCAACCATCATAAAATAGGCATTCCTTAATATTAAGGGTATCATCTAACCATTGATATTTCAAGGTTTCACTAAAAGTTTTCCAAGTGATTTCATTTTTTAAAAAAGCTAAAAACAAAACCCTACCCTAAGCCTTGTATTTCAATAGCTAGGATAGGTTTATAATTTTGATTTACTTGGAAAATATAATTTAGATATTTTTTATACTAACATTGCCATAAACATATCCCTGAATTTTAAGGAAAGTTTTACTCCCATTAATTTTATAATAACTTTCTTAAAAGTTCTCTTTTTTTAGTAGCTTTCATTTAAATTTTAGAAATCCTTATTTTATGACGTACTAAATCTTTACCGGCACTAAAAAAGATGGGAATATTAAAGATAGTAGTCATCAGGTAAACCCGTAGCATTGCAAGTTTTAACTTGAAAATATGTAGGTTTTAAATAATACTTTTCTTTTAAATATAGCATTCATATATGAGTGTTTGGGTGGATTTGTCTAGGGCTTGATTTTTATTAAAATCATTGTAGACATAACTTCCTATAAAGCCTGCCTGTAAAATAAGATTTTGAAGATATTTATAGTCGTAAAGTTTCACTCTAAAATCCATTTTCTCTTTTTTAATTAAATTTTCACCTTTGTATAATTCATATAAACTTGGTGTTAATAATATTTTGCTTTCCTTGTGATAAAAGCTTTTGGTTTTTAATATTAAATCATATCCTTCTTTGGTGGTTACACTAGAGTTTTCAATATAATAATCTCTATCACAAGTTATGTTTGCTAAAGTTTCAGCAGCAAAAACAAACTTTCCATGGGGCTTTAGTGATTCTCTCATTTTTACCAAAACATTAAATGCAGTTTCTTCCTTTAAAAATAAAGAAAATGAGCCAGAGGTAATAAAAATATAGTGGTATTTTTCATTTGGAGAAAAATTTTCAATAGAACTTTGAAATACCTTTGCATTAGGGGACTTTTTAAAAAGCTTTTTTAGCATATCTTTAGACATATCAAAACCCGTAATATTAAAGCCTCTTTCTAAAAAAGGTATTAAAAATCTTCCTGTGCCACAAAGTGGCTCTAATATTTTCATTTCTTTTTTTGCATATTGTAAATAGAAATTTAATTCATCCTCCGGTGCCTTAGGATGCAATAGCTCATACATTGTAGTACATAAGCTTCCATAATAATTAATCATAAATATCCCCTTTCACTTTTTTAATTGGTACATAAATATCCATAACAGTATCTGGTCTTAAATGGCATCTCTCATCATAAAATTCAAAGTCTAATTTTTCTTCATCATATACGTATTCATTATTTTTAAACCATGTATCAAATATATATTTCCATGTTTCTTTTATAACTTTAGCAAATTCCTTTTGATCTTGATCTTCCAGTGTATTTACAGGGTTTGTAGTAAATACTGCATACTGTGCCTTTGGTATTTCCACAGTTATCATATCTGAAGTTGTCTTGGAAAAATCCTCTACAATAACCCCTAATAAATATATTACATCCCCGCTACTAAAACAGGGTATACAAAGTCCAATTTCTCCATGTTTTAATGGTGATAAAACTTTATATAATTTACTTTCCAAATTTTCTCCATTGTAATTACTCCAAAAAGAAGCTACATCTTTTGTATATTTACCCTGTGCCACATTAGTTTTAATTCCATACCCTGCAACTTTAAATCCACTTTTTTCAACTATAATTGGCTTATTTATAGCCGTCGCTCCCAATAAATTATTTTTAATTTTGTCATTACTCTTCATTTTTTTAATATACTCACTTGGGCTACATTGGAACTCTTTTTTAAATGCCTTTGCAAAACTGCTTGGTGTTTCAAACCCCCACTTTAAAGCAATATCTATTATTTTTTCACCTTCCAATAAATCTATAGTAGATAAAGAAAGTCTTCTTTTTCTTACATATTCCATTAATGGCACCCCCTTTAAAAAGGAGAAAACTCTACAGAAATGATATGTTGAGTATCCTATTTCCTGTGTAATTTCCTTAAGGGTAAGAGGCCTATTAATATGCTCTTCTATATAATCAATACACTTTTCTATATCTTTTCTATAATTCATAAAGTACTCACCTACTTTTTAAAGCTATTATTATGATATAACAACATAGTATATTTTTCTGTTCCTATTTTGCTATCTTTATTACTAAAGAGTAAAATAATTATAAATGATTATTAGAAACACACTGTTACATCTTTTTTTCTTATAATTTAGCCTAAAATTTAGATTAAGTGCTTCAACTCAATGGCATGTTACTTATATAATCCCTATATTCATTTAAAATTTTAAAAAACTTATAAAGAGGAATTTTAACGGTTATCTTCCACTAAAGAAGATAGATGGTTACAAACTGTAACTATAAGATAAAGTTTTAAGTATAAAAAGAGATTTATATGACTTAAAACTTAACTTTTTATTTAAAACATCTCTTATCTTTTAAATAAATATAAAATTTAAAGGGAGTAAAAACTCCCCTCTAATAAAACTTTGTCTATTAAATATAAATTATCTCTACTCCTGCAAAACTTATATTGCCAACCAGTGTTAAGGTATTTGTTATGACGGAATCACTTTTATTTTTTTCACTAATTCCACCTAAAAACACATCAGTTTTATCTTCAATTCTCCAATTTTTTGGTACATAAAGCTCTACTCCTGAAAAAGAGGCATCAATTCTAACCACAGCATTTTCACTTTTCATAGAAGCATTATCAAAATAAACCTTGATACCTGAAAAAGTACAACTAATATCTGCCCTTTCAAATTTATTTGAGTTTATATATTTTATGCTACCACTGAAGGAATTTTTGAACCTAACATGATCCTCATCTTCTATATTAATATCCTGAAAACTATAATCATCATGCTTTTCTCTGCCTTGGAACCATTTACTATTTTTATGAAAAATCATAGAAAGACCAATGCTTAAAAGAAATGCTGCAAATAATACAGGCCCTGGTGTAATGCTTGTAAGCCCTAGTTGCTTGTCATATATTATGCATAGAAATGCAATAGGGAATAAAACACCAAAAAAATTAATACGTAATAGACTCTTTACAATAACTATAACTAAAAAAACTGTGATTAATAAACTAAATGCATTTACATCTGGAAAGAATCCAAGCTTGCTTATAATCATAAAAATACCTGATAATACAAGAAAAACACCCCAAAATATTCTCTTTCCTTTCATCTCATTTCCTCTTTTCTAATAATTTTATTTTTAATGGCTTATAGTAGTATCTTGAAACATATACTTGCTTATGAGTATTTAAAAACTCAACCTTACTTGATGAAGATATACTACGTGTTATGGAGTAAATATGATTAGTATTTAAAATTGTTGACTTTGACACCCTCATGAAATATCCTGGCAAAACCTCTTCAAGTTCGTAAAGCTTATATTTCACACTATATATATTATCTTTAGTATGTGCACAAATACCTTTTGCTTCTGTTTCGAAAAATAAAATATCCTCTAAACTTAGATAATACTCAGTATCCCCTTTATAAAAAGTAATCTGTTTTTTATGAGATACAATTTCCTGAAGCAAACTTTGAATATTTTTAACATCATCATTTAATTCATTACATCTAATAATAACTTCATTTTCTTTAATTTTATTGTCTACTTCAATTCGTAATCTCATATTTTCACTCCTTACACTGTTATTATATTAACTGCATTTACCCTTGTAAATATATATTGGGCAAGTGGTGAGTTTTCCTTTATAAGTGGTATCTTAATTCTCTATAAAATTTCTTACTTTAATGTTTCCTGCTGTAAATAGTACTAAAGACATTAAAACTATAATAAAAATATTAGGAAATAATCTAAAATGTTTTATGCTATCAAATACCCAATATTGAGGAGTAAATTTTCCTATATTCAATAATATACAAGAAGGTTTATTTGTATATAGTCCTATAGAATTTAAACTTAAAAATGTTGTGCTTATACCTACTATATTAACCACAAGAGCTGCCACCGCTTCATTTTGAAGTAATCTAGTTACAAACACACCTAAACTTACTGAAAATATGCTTGCAAGTATTATATTTATAAATATAAGTAAAATATTGTTAAAAGAATACCCAATTATAAACTTTCCACATATATAAACCAACATATACACAAAACTTTGAATAAAAACCATGCCCAAATATATTCCACCTATTATTTCAAAACCTCTATTGGATGTAGTTATAGCCCTTTTTAATATATTTTGTCTCTTAAAAGCCAATATTTCTGATACCACATTATTAGCTGAAAAAATTACAAAATTAATTATTAAAACTAATACCAAAAATATTTCTTCCTCCAAATCTTTAGTATTTTCTATAACCGTATTTACACTCTTTTTATCTAACTCATCTTTACTTTTTATAATGTTTTTACTCATTAATAAATTTTCTCTAACTTTTTTATTTATATTATCGTTTATCCACTTTTCTATAGGTAGTGTTCCATTACCTATTTCTTTTTTATATGCTTTTATCTCTGGTTTTTTTCCATTTTTAATGCTTTCAGAAAAATCCTTAGGTATTTCATATACCGCTACTATATCATTTTTATTTAATGATTCCATAGCCTTATCCTTATTATTATTATAAATAGATTTATCTGGTATTTTAAGTTCTTCTAAAAGTTCTTTTCCACATTTACCTAAGTCTTCTACATTAAAGGCTACATCTACCATAATAGTGTGTCCACCACTATTTTTTATCCCAAAATTAACTATACTTATAACTATAAGGGGCATAATAAACATAAAACCTATAACTTTAATATCTTTTATCATTCTTTTAAATTGTATAATTCCATATCTTAATATTTTCATGTTACTCCCCCCATTTCACATTAATCTTTATAAGACTAATGCAATATAAAACTATTGATATACTAACAAATGTCATTAAAAAATACTTAATAGATTCAAAGGAATTATAAATAAAAAAGCTTTTATAGGTTTTTATAATAAGTACATTAGGTGAAAAATCACTTAAAATTTTAAATATCTTATTAAAATTATTAATCACCTTATCAAGTGGAAAAAATACACCACCTAAACTTACACTAACTATAATAATTGTATTTAAAAATATCATTGCCATCTTTTTATTCTTAAAAAAAGCTATTACAAGTGAAGATACCGCTACCTCAAGCAAGCTTTTACTTAGTATTATTAAAATTAAAAGTCCAAAATTTCCACTAAAAGATAGTCCTAAAAGTCTATAGGCTAATACATATATTAAATTAAATAAAATCGCAAAAATATACCAGGAAACTAAGGAATAATTAAAATATTCAACTTTACTTATGGTTGTAGATAACATCCTTTGGAAAATACCTTTTTTCTTTTCATCATAATATCCATTGCAAAGTGACATTATAGTTACTATAAACATAAAACTTAATATAGACACTGAATAGTATTCATAAGATGTTAAATTTCTTGTGTCTTTTACTATGGAATTTTTTATAGAATCCTTTATATATATATTGGTAATTTCATTTGAGGTTTCTTTAATTAATAAATCCTTTTTATCTTTAGAAATATCCATTTTATTTATGTTGTTTTCTATTATAAAATTATTTTTCACTTCTTTCATGTAGTTATCTGTTAAGTCCTTTAATATTTTAGAAGATATTTCCCTATCTTTTTCTCTTTCATTTATTTTTACTACAGCTAATTTATCTTCCATAATAGCTTTTTCATATCCCTTTGGAATTATTAATTCTTGTCCTGCCTTTTCCCTATACTTTTTAATATCTATAAATTCTTTTAACTGATTACTTTCTAAAAAATGAGTAAATCCCTTAGACAATTTTGAATTATCATGATCCTCTACATATATTGAAATTTTCTCTATTTCATTTTTAGGATTAAACATATCCTTTTGAAAATATCCATATAATGAACTTAAAACTATTGGAAATACTGCAAAAGTAAAAATCATAATAGGCAATTCTTTCAATAAAGATTTTAATGTTAGTTTTATAAATGCTCTTAACCTCACACTTTTTCCTCCCTATACAAAATTTAATATTGTAACTACTAGTAAATTCAATCTATTTACTTAATTTCATTGTCTTAATCTAATTTTTACTACTAATAAAATCAACCTATTTACCTAATTTCATTGTCTTAATTTAATTTTTACTCCTAATAAAATTAATCTATCTATTTAATTTCACTGTGTATTATAGTTTCCTTTTTATTTGGTAAAATTTAATCTTTAATTAATTGTAAGATAAATTAATAAAATAATTAATCCCTAAGCTTTTTACCTGTCAGTGCGAGGAATACCTCCTCTAACGTAGGCTCTTCAAAATTTATGCCCTTTACTAATACATCTTCTTTTTCAAGTATTTTAAATAAAGAATTTAATTTAAAATCATTTTCATGAACTAAAAGTTTTATAATTCCCGTTTTCTCTTCACACTGTAAAACACCTTTTAATGATTTAATATTTAATATAGTCTCCCCATTATAGTTCTCCAATTTTAATATCACCCTATTTTTATCCCTTACCATGGATTTTATATAATTCTTATTTCCATAGGCTACTTCTTTTCCTAAATCCATAATAAATAAATTATTACAAAGCATTTCAACCTCTTCCATATAGTGAGATGTATAAATTACAGTAGTATTTTCATCTCTGTTTATTTTTTTTGTAAACTCAAATATATGATTTCTCGACTGAGGATCTATACCTACTGTAGGCTCGTCCATTATAAGTATTTTAGGATGATGCATTATGGCTGCAGCTATATTTAACCTTCTTTTCATACCCCCAGAAAATTTTTTAACCTTTTCACGTCTTTTTTCTTTAAGTCCTATAACTTCTAATGCCTCATCTATTCTCTCTTTTAAAAGCTTCCCTTTAAGGTTATATAAACTTCCAAAAAACTCGAGATTATCAAGGGCGGATACAGTTTCTATTAATGCTATTTCCTGTGGTACTAATCCTATATATTCTTTAGCCTTTAAAGCCTCACTTGTTATAGAATGTCCCCCAATTTTTATATCTCCTGAAGTTGATTTTAAAATACTAGTCATTATATTTATTAATGTAGACTTTCCCGCTCCATTAGGCCCTATAAGTCCAAATATTTCCCCTTCCTCAATTTTAAAGTTTATATTATCTAAAACTAATTTATCATTAAACCTTTTTGTAACATTATTTACCTCAATTATGCTCATTTAAAAAACCTCCTTAAACTTTCTAAGTATATAATAGAAAATTTAAGGAGGTTTTACTATTGTCTAAAGTAACTAATACAAATGACTTAAGTCACTAAATGTTTAATTTATTATATTATTTTTAAAAGCAAATATAGCTATTTGGGTTCTATCTCTTAAGTCTAATTTGGAGAGTATATTACTTATATTGTTTTTTATAGTTCCTTCTGATAGATATATTCTATCTGCTATCTCTTTGTTTGAAAGTCCACTAGCAATTTCTCTTATAATATTAATTTCTCTTTTTGTAAGATTATATTTTAGATTAATATCATTATCATTTAATGCTTTATCATAATTAGTATTAAGTATAATATTATTTGCCACATCTGGATGAACCACAACATTTCCCTTTAAACAGGCTTTTATGCCCTCATAAATTAAATCATTTGAACTATCCTTTAGTAAATAACCAGATGCTCCAAATTTTAATGCCTCATGAATATATTCTTTATCATTAAATGTGGTTAATATTAATATTTTTATATGAGGAAACTTTTCTTTTATAATTCTTGTACCCAATACTCCATCACAATTTGGCATTCTTATGTCCATTAAGACTACATTTACATCCTGATGTTTACATATTTCAAGCCCCTGTATACCATCACCAGCAACACCTACAACTTCAATGTCCTCATAGGTAGAAAGAATTATTTTTAATCCTTCTCTTATTAATTTTTCATCATCAATTATAATAATATTGGTTTTATCCATTTTATAATCCTTTCTCTTACGAATTGTGAATTCTAAAAATGGTTATCTAATTATTTACACAATCACTATATGCTTAATAAACTTTATAATAAAATTTGCTTAAATTTCATTTAGCCGTGGATACAATACTACTTTTAATAAAAATCCTTCACCTTTTTTACTATTATAAGCTGCGGTACCACCTAATTCATTAACTCTTTCCCATATGCCTCTAAGTCCAACGCCTTTTTCTATTTTATCCGTACCTTGTCCATTATCTTTAAGAGTTATAATTAGGTTTTCTTTATTATATCCCATAAAAATGTCTATTCTTGTGGCTTTTCCATGCCTTAAAGAATTTGATAAAAATTCCTGAACTATCCTATATAAAACAAAACATTGATCCGAATTAAGGCTCCATTTTTCCTTTGAAAAGTTAAGTTTTATCTTTATTCCAGTAAGCTTTTCAAAATTCTTTGTTAGTTCTTCTACAGCCAAAATTCCTTCGTATTTTTCAAATTCTCTAGGCTTTAAAGCTCTTACAGCACATCTTACTTCCTCTAAACTATTTTTTGTAAACTTACCTAGATTTTTTGCCATTTCACATGTGAGTTTACTATCCTTAACAGAAATTTTTTCTATTGCTCCTAATTGTATAATCATTGTAGATAAACTATGCCCTACACTATCATGAATTTCTCTAGATATTCTATTTCTCTCACGAAGAGATGTAAGTTCCTCTATAGAACTTGCATAGCTTTCTAAATCTCTATTAGCTTTTTTTAATTTTCCCTCTGAAATTCTAAGTTTATCATATAAATCTTGTGCTCTTAATTTTGCACTATTTTCTTCTTTTATATAAGTTGCCAAAATAAATAGCATAACAAAAGAAGTGACCAAGGACAATTTATCTGTTAAATTTAAACCCCATCCAAGAGATACTACTATGGTTAATATCATACAAAATGTAAAATAAGATAACTTTCCTTTAAGAAAAAGAGCAGAATCTAAAACATCTGTAAAAAAATAAAAAAACAATATGCCAGAATAATTTCTATACCCAATATAAGCTAAAGTACATTCTAATACTATAGACATGAAAACAAATTTATAATTTTTATTATAAATAAAAAATCTAATATTATTATTGATAATAAATAATAATATCAAAATAACCCCATAGGGTGAAACATCACTCTTTTCCAGGGAAATAATACTAAAAACAAGAAACATTATAGCCATATATCTTACTATAATTAGTAGTTTTTTTCTCTCCATATTAAAACCTTATCTTAAAACATATTCAGCTAATACACTTTGAAGCTCATAGATGTTTAAACTTTGGTTAAATTGCTTTTCTATAGGTAACTCTGTTCCTGCAATCCAGATTTTTAGTTCTGCATCTAAATCAAAATGCCCTGCAGTTTCTATGCTAAAATGCGTTATAGATTTATATAAAATAGAATGATACTCTGTTTTCTTTGCTGTCATACCTTGCTTATCAACTAAAATCAATCTTTTATTTGTAAAAATAAACATGTCACGGATAAGTTTATAAGCTTTTTCCACCCTTTCATTTTGTGCTAATATTTTACTATACTCTTCCTGAACCTCAGCTATACTAACCTCAGAAGCATTCCCCATCAATCCACTAAATAATCCCATATGTTCCCTCCTAAATACTTAATCTTTTATATTTTTATAAATTATTTTTAAAATACTTCTTTTATAATACTAAAATATAATTAAATGAACAACTGTTTTATTCCGGTTTATATATCTGTTTTAGTAGTTTTATCTAAAAAGCTATTCATTGCCCCGTTATTTTTTTTCTCTTCACAAGATTCAATAGCTATTAAATCTTTCAATGCCTCTTTTATTCCATTTCTAACTGCCCATTTTATAACAAAATATAATATAATCAAAAGAATACATACAGTACCACTACCAATACCTAATTCTTTCCACATAACATTACCCCTTTCTAATTTATTTAATAATTAACCCAACTCTTAGTATAAATTCAAGTATCATAATCACACTAAAATGTGATTTATATTAAAGTTATTTTAAATATTAATTATTCATATGCTGCCAACATTTCAATAACATATAATTAACACTCTTCATACTATATATTAGTATAGATTATTAGAAGAAAGCAATACTGAAAATTAATTAAATTATATTATTAAACTTAGAAGGTGATAATTTGAGTAGTAAATGTAATAAAGTTATATGTATACCTTCATATGGTAGATGTACTTGCCCACGTGGTGTAACCGGAGCAACTGGTCCACAAGGTATAACAGGCATTACTGGTGCTCAAGGAATTACTGGTCCCACTGGCATTAGGGGAGTAACAGGACCTACTGGACCTCAAGGCGTAACAGGCATTACTGGTGCTCAAGGAATTACTGGTCCCACTGGCATTAGGGGAATAACAGGACCTACTGGACCTCAAGGAGCGACTGGTGCTACAGGTGTTACTGGTGCAAGTGTAGGAACATTTATACCTTTTTCCACTACACCTTTAAACATTGGTTCTGCAATTTCTTTATCTAATAATGAGGCTGGAGAGACATTGAGTATTATACTTTTTGGATACGGTTCAAATACAGTAGGTGTTGATTTAACTGCACCTAATTCAAATGTATTTGTACCATCTTCTAGAACTCAATGGTTAGCATTTAAGATGCCTTTTGATGGTGTTTTAAAAACACTTACCTTTGGATTTGCTTTTGAATCTGACAATACACCAGATAGGAATATTACTCCTTATGCGGTTATTGCAACAGCACCTGAAAATAGCAATACTTTTACTTTTGAAGCTAGCTCACTAACCTATACAAATCAAACTTTTTTACAGTCTGTATTATATAATGGATTTGAAGCTATTACAGGCTTATCAACTAATTTAAACGTCCCATTACCACTTGGGACCCAAGTGTCTATCTGTATTGGGTTAGTTACCAGTACAAGCGACTCCCCTTATCAATTTCCAGGTTATCCTATAGTTAGTGGTGGAATTTTAATTGAACCACAATAATCATTTAAACAATTAATATATAACTATTATCTTAAACAAACTATTTTATATAAAATACTGCCCTACTTAAATTTTTATTGTAAGGCAGTATTTTTACATATTAATTATAAAATTTCCTATTTATATAAACTATGAAAAGTTTCAAAATAACAAAGAATATATCAGAGAGGTTTTAAAATAAAATGATTAAATAAGATTATAAAAAAATTTTATTTAATTATAGGCTTATTTGATTATATTAATTATTAGAATTTTTCTAAAGATTTTCTTTTATATAATGCCTTGGGGATAATCCTGTTACCCTTTTAAAGACAGTGCAAAAATAACTTACACTACAAAATCCTAATTGAAAGGCAATATCTTCTAATGATAATTGACTTTGTTTTAAAAGCTCTATTGATTTATCTATTCTATAGTTAGTTAAATATTTATTAAATGAAATGCCAAATATATCTTTAAATCTTCTACCAAAATAATAGGGACTATAATTACATAATCTAGCTGCCTTTTCTAAATTAAAATTACTATGTTTATAATATTTTTTTATACATTCTTCAATAAATAGTTTCATCTTTTCATCTATATTTTGATGTATTATTATACTGTTTTTCATAACTTCTTGACAAAATTCAATTATTATCTTTTCTATAGATCCAATAAAATTACTATTAAGCACTTCTTTCATTGCTACTATACTTATGTGATCAATTTTTTCTTTTTCTATCCCTTCCTTTATATAAAAGCTAGATATACTATCTACTAACTTTACCATTTGCATGCGAACATCCACAGAAGAAGTGTTGGTATTAGATATATGCTTAATCATTTTTTGAATTTCTTCAATATATCCTTTAAAATTTACACTATCAATATAAAAAATTATCTTAGCAGCAAAACTATCCATATCTTCTTTACATAATAAAATACGCTCCTCTTGAACCTCGTCATAAAAAGTATAGTTTTCTCTTCCCTTACTAAAATTATTTTCAAAAGCTTTTTGACACTGAATATACCCTCTAGGAAATTCATTAATATTCTTACAAAAATCACTAATTCCAATAGATATGCTTTCTTTAGTAAACTTTTTAACCTTATTAATTAAATATTTAGCTATTTTTCCCAATTGTATTTTTGTTATAGTATCCTCTGAAAAGCATAAAAATACTCCAATAGTATCTCTACCAAGAAAAGAAGCTACTACACCCTTTATTGCCAGTTCTTCTAGACACATCTCTAATCTATTGATAACGTTTACTTTTTGTGGGTAAATTGAAAATCTTGGAAAGGAATTATAAATATCATTACAATCATCCACTCTCACTAAAAATAAAATTTCAGGAGGTTTATTTAATTTAAGTAACTTTAATATATAACTTAAATTGCTTAATTTTAAGTTACCGTATATAGCACTATAGGCAAATTCTTGACAATAAAATTCATAATTGCCTTTTTTAGAGTAACCATTATAACGTCTAAAAGTATTTGGAATATCAAGTTCCTTTCTTATACTTATATTACTTTTATTCTCCACAACCGCCACCCCACTACAGTTTTTTTAAACTTAGTTAAAACTATTATATCATATATATTTTAAAATTATGAACTTTAAAGATTTCTTAAAATATATTTTAAACTTATACCTATATTAAAAACCGAGTATAATTTAATATTATACCCGGCTAAAAAAACTATAAAGTTGTACCGATATCGTATCCACTTCTTATTGCATCTAATACTTTTCTAGGTTTAAAGCTATCCCCAATATTGTAAAATTCCATATTATATTTTCTTAAAGAATCCACCTGTTGTATTTTTGATTTTAAACCTGCTGCTACTATTACAGTATCCCCCTTAAATAAAACTTCTCTACCTTCTTTATCTATAGCCAATACTCCCGTTTCAACTATCTTTTTACATTTAGTATTGGTAACAATATTTACTGGGTGTTTTGCTAAATTTATCATAAGTGCTTCCCTATATAGATATGCCCCATCTATAACAACATCTGGTCTCATTTCTATAACAGTAAGTTTTTTACCTTGTGATGACAAATTCAATGCTTCCTCACAGCCTATTAATCCACCGCCAATTATTATAACCTTTTTTCCTATTTCCTCACTTCTTTTTATAATCTCTGTAGCAAGTATTACATTTTTGTTTTCAATTCCTTCTATATTAGGTTTAATAGGTTCTGCTCCCATTGCTGCTACCACTGCATCTGGATTTAAATAGTCTATTAATTCATTATTTACACAGGTATTTAACATAACTTTAATATCTCTTTTTAAAACTCTTTTAATAAGCACATTTTTAAACTTTTTAAGGTCTGATTTAAAGGATATATTCTCTATAAGATTTATTGCACCACCTAAACTATCACTTTTCTCACAAAGAATAACTTGATGCCCTCTATCTGAAGCAGTAATTGCAGCCTGCATACCTGCAGGACCACCTCCAATAATAAGTACCTTCTTTTTTCTTTCTGGCTGTATTTTTCTTGTAGCCTCCTGTTCTCTTCCTATAATTGGATTAACAGAACACTTTAAACTTCTAATTGGATATTTTATATATGGAACAAAATCTCCACTTAAACAAACTAAACAACGTAAACATGGACTTATATCCTCTGCCTTTCTTTCCATAAGTTTTTTAGGCAAAAATGGATCCGCAAGTAATGGTCTTCCTAGAGATACTATATCTGCTTTTCCACTGGAGATTATGTGCTCCATTAAATCAGGGTCATTTATTCCTCCAACTACAGCCACTGGAGTTTTTACAGCCTTTTTTATTTTTTCAGCTAAAGGTACATTTATTCCCTTTTCATGAAAAGCTGATGGAAACATATGTGTATTGGTTGCAGGATTATGAAAAGTACAACTTGAGACATGGATAATATCAACTTTCCCATCAATTATTTTCGCAAATTCCACCATATCATCTATTGTTAATCCACCCTCCACATACTCAGAACCACTTAATCGAAACTCAATAGGAAAATCTTTTCCACATTTTTTTCTAATATTATCAATGACCATTAGAGAAATTCTAGCCCTGTTTTCTAAACTTCCACCAAATTTATCTCTACGATTATTATTAAGTGGTGATAAAAACTGATGTAAAAGCCATCCGTGAGCTCCATGAACCATAACCATATCACACCCACCAAGCTTTGCCATTTCAGCTGCATCTCCAAAAGCATTAACTACTTCTTCAATTACTTTTTCATCCATTTCCACAATAGGTCCTGCAAATAGTGGCTCCCCTGAACTAGGACCGTATACTGTACCATTATAATAATCCTTATTTGCCCTTCTTCCTGGATGAATTAATTGTATGGAAGCCAATGCCCCATGTCTATGAATTGCATCTGTAGTTCTTATTAATGATGGTAAAATATCCGGATTATCTAAACAAGGCATTCTACCATGAGCAACACCAGTTTTAGTATGAACATTACTTTCTCCAATGGTTACGATAGATGCCCCCCCTCTTGCTTTTAACTCAAAATACCCAATACTCTCCTGGGTAAAAAAACCCTCAAAAGTTCCATTTCCAGTATTACTTGGAGCTGATTCAATTCTATTTCTTAATGTTAAAGCTCCTATTTTTATAGGACTTAATACATTTTTATATTCCAACATATTCTTCCCTCACTTTTCTTATTATATTTTTCTAAGCTTCTTCATAACTTATTTCCATATTTACTTTTCCTGATTTATTTCTTAATACTGAGTAACTAATAGCAAATATTGCTACCGCCAAATTTCCAATAAATTCTGATGGTTTAAGATCCTTAAGTAACAATCCTATTTGAAGAATTGTGGATACTGCTCCTAATACACTAAAAAAAACTAATACCTTATAAGATACATGATATTTTGATTTTTCCCATAAATCTGGTACCACTTTGGGAAGATTTATAGCAGAATAACATACTATTGCAAAGAATAAATTATTTAATATTACTGCCATATTTCCAATAGTTGATATATTAAATTTAAAGAATATTGGAATTAAACTTTCCACATAAAATAAAGTTAATATAACATATGGAGTTTTATATCTATTTAATGCACCAAGTTTTTTAGGTAACCACCCATCTACACTGGCTTGAAGTATAGGTTTTGTAACCCAACCAAAACAAGCATTCAAAGTAGTAATTAATGCAAACATAGCTCCCCCAACTATGAAAAATACATATAAAGATTTAGGTAGTACCTCTTGTGCCACAACAGCCAATGACTTACCAGCCACCTCTGATACAGGTAAAACTCCTGAAGCTACTGTTGACATAAAAGCATATAAAATAGCTACAATTAAAGTACCAAAAATAACAGCAAAAGGAATATCTCTGGTAGGATTTTTAGCTTCCGCTCCAAGATGTATTACAACATTTGCTCCACCAATAGCCCATGTTAATAATGCAGCAGCAGATAGTAATCCTGAAACTCCATTAGTCATAAAATCTGGTGGGCTAAAAAAATTTGGTTGGATTTTCGTTATTCCAAACAATGAAAATGCCATTATAGCCATTGTCATTATAAAGGTCATAATATTCTGAACTTTTGAAGTGCTTTCCATTCCAAAAATATTTAGTAAATAAACCACCGTTAAAACTATAAAGGCTACTAATGTTTTATTAATTACAGGAACTAATGCAAATAAATAATCGGCGAAACTAATTGCATACATTGATAATGCAGACCAAGCTATGATGTGAATAATTATAAAAAACCCAGAATAGGTTCTTCGAGATAGTAATGCTAATTGGGTATAAAATCCACCCCTCATTCTTATTGTACCACTTACAAATATCATAGGAATGGTCATAGCAAGAGTGAAAAATGCTGCTATAAGCATGGCCAAATTGGTGGATCTACCTGTCATTGCTATGGCAACTCCTGTAAGTGCAAAAACTCCAGATCCTATAGTCTGTCCCACAGCTATAGATAATAACTCTTTTCTACCTAACACCCTCTTTAACTCCTTAGTTGATGTTACATTAGACATGTTATCCCCCCTTTATTTAATTGAGTTATTTAATTTAATTGCAGTATATCATTTACTAAGTGTAATGTCATTTAATAAAATTGCTTTAAAATTTAACTTTTTAGTTTTTATAGAAAAACTCTTTAATTAGAGAAAATTATTATTGTCTTTTTCGAGAAAAAAGCAGTACTAGACCTTATTTTCATCAGATAATAAATATTTTGAAAAAGGATATATATATTATATTTTTCCTTTATATTTATAAATAGTGTTAGTTTATTATGCTTTCCATTTATACTTAACGTTATTTATTATAATTGCATTCATATTTATAAATGGAGCGTTATTATTATACTTTCATTCATACTTATAAATAAAGTTGATTTTCAATACTTTATGGAATATATGTTTAAATTTATATATAATAAAATATAAACTGGTAATACATTACCTAGTAATTAATGTGTATAAAACATAGTAAATTCAAATTTTAATTGCATAACAAATAAAATATTAAGGAGCTGGAATTTATGTGGATAAGAACTCAAGACAAAAAACAATTAGTAAAAATAATAAAAGTACAAATAGGACCTATCTTGGGAGATAAAAAAAACAAAGTAAATATTTGGGGGCAGTTTGCACCAGCTGGACTTTTTTCATCAAATAAAGTGCTTTTAGGAATGTACCCTACAAATGAAAAAGCAATAGAGGAAATAGACCGAATTGAGGAAAGTATAATATCAAATCCTAAAGGTGTATATAATATGAGTTCATGTTAATAATTTAAATAAAATAAAAAATGTTCTTTAAAGCTTTAAAGAACATTTTTTACTATTAATCTATTAAAATTTAAGATTCTATAATGAAACTGATTGAACAATACATCCATCCTCTATTCTTATAATTTTTTCACAAACTTTAGCTATTTCCTCATCATGGGTGACTAATATTACAGTAGTATTAGTAGTTTTATTAATATCTTTTAATATTTTAATAATGTTAAAACTGTTTTCTTTATCTAAAGATCCGGTTGGTTCATCTGCTAAGATTATATCCGGACTATTGACTAATGCTCTTGCTACTGCAACTCTTTGTTGTTGTCCACCGGATAACTCAGTAACTTTTTTATTTGCAAATTTATCCATATCAACCTTTTTTAAATATTTTAATGCTAAACTTTTAATTTCATATTTATCTAACTTTTTTGTATTTCCTAAAAGCAACTTTCTATACACTAAAGGCATCTCAACATTTTCTATAACATTATAATCTGTAATTAAAGAAAATGTTTGAAATATAAACCCTATTTTGGTATTTCTTATTATAGCTAGTTCCTTATCTTCACACTTTGTAATATCTTTGCCATCATATATGTACTTACCGCTAGTACTTTTATCTAAACATCCAATTAAGTTTAATAATGTTGATTTTCCTGAACCCGATGTACCTAAAACGGCAATCATTTCACCCTTTTCTATATTAAGATTAATTTTATTTAAAGCATGTACAGTATCTTCTTTAGTACCATACTGTTTTACAATATCTTTTAATTGTATATAACTCAAATTTAATTCCCCCTTATTAAATCAATAATATTTTTTCTTTTTATATAGAAATTGAATATTATAAAAGTCATTAAAAACATAGAAATAGAAATAATAAATGACGGTATAATAGATTTAATAATTAGGAATTTGTTTAAATTTATCCTTAGTATATGGTTTATAAAAATTAAAATAATAACAGATATAAAGTTAGTTATAATTAATCGGATTAACCCCTTTATTTTGGACAATATCTAATTAATTCTCGCCTTTTCTTATAATTACACCCTTACCTCAATATCAGTTAGCTGTTCTCCAGAATAGAGGTGGTAAAATTCATTAGGAGTCATAT
>NZ_UYZZ01000006.1 GCF_900626095.1 Clostridium rectalis | reverse complement strand
GGAATCTTTCAGTTTCATCAATTTCTGCTGCTATTGGCTTTACTTCATTTTCAGCAAATTCTTTTACCATTTGTTTTACAAATTCTTGTTCTCTAGTTAATGCAAAATTCATTTACTCTTACCTCCTATCTATTTTTGAAGCATTTATCTCTTTTTTCAACAAATGCTGTCATACCTTCTTTTTGGTCTTCTGTAGCAAAACATGCACCAAATACTTCAGCTTCATATGATATTCCTGTATCTATATCACATTGCATTCCTTTATTTATAGCTGCTTTACAAAGTTTTACTGCTATTGGTGCATTGGCAGATATTTTTTTTGCCATTTCTTTAGCTTCATCTAGTAATTTTTCTGGTTCAATTACTTTATTTACAAGTCCTATTCTTAAGGCTTCCTCAGCATTTATTATGTCTCCAGTATATATTAACTGTTTAGCCATTCCCATTCCAACATGTCTTGCAAGTCTTTGAGTTCCTCCAAATCCTGGAGTAATTCCTAGTCCAACCTCTGGTTGTCCAAATTTAGCTTTTACTGAAGCTAATCTGATATCACAAGCCATTGAAATTTCACATCCGCCACCTAAAGCGAATCCATTAACGGCTGCTATTACAGGTTTTTCTAAAGTTTCTAACTTTCTGAATACTTTGTTTCCAAGTATACCAAAATTTCTTCCTTCTATTGTGTTAAGATCTTTCATTTCAGTTATATCAGCACCTGCAACAAAAGCTTTTCCTGCTCCTGTAAGCACTACTGCTAAAACTTCATCATCTTTTTCTAAATTATCTACTACTAAATCTAATTCTTTTAAAGTTTCTGAATTTAATGCATTTAATGCGTTAGGTCTATTGATTGTTACGATGGCAATTTTCCCATCTTTTTCAAGGATAACGTTTTTTAATTCCATAACAAAATATGCCTCCCTACAAAATTCTCATATTATTTTGTTAATATTATAACAAACAATATAAGAAAAATTTATCTACACCCATAATTTATTATATACTCTAATGATTTATTTTTCAACAATAAACTTACATAGTTTTGTTAAATTTAGTTTAATCCTTATAATGAAAAGGAATAAAAAGTGACTTTATACTACAAAAAATTTGACTTTAAAGCGCAATTATAAATTAATACACTCTAAAGTCAATATGTTTTGATGTTATATAATATAAAGTCGTCATAATGTAATTAATCCTCTTGATGCATTAAATAACTTAAAGTAAGTAAACTCTCACTTAAATGTACATTTTCTGTAAAAACTTTTTCCGGCACTACTAAATCCACAGGAGCAAAATTCCATATACTTCTAACACCATTACGTGTTAAAATATCACAAACTCTTTGAGCACTCCTACTAGGTACACATATAGTTCCTACATCTATTTGGTTCTCCTTTAAATATTCATTTAATGTATCAATATCCCTTATTTCAATATCTCTTATTTTTATACCTACTAGTTTAGGATTTATATCAAAAATAGCCTTCAATTTGAACCCAAGTTTATCAAAATTAGTATAATTAGCCACTGCTTGCCCTATATTACCTGCTCCCACTATTATAGTCTTATATTCTCTTGTAAGGCCTAAAATATGTTGTATTTGCATGTATAGTTCCTTTACATTATATCCATAACCCTGCTGTCCAAAATCACCAAAACAATTAAAATCCTGTCTTATCTGTGATGCAGTAAAACCTATTTTTTTACTTAGTTCCTTTGAAGAGATTCTGTCAACATCATTTTTTAGCAATTCTTCTAGATATCTGTGGTATTTGGGTAATCTCTTTATGACAGCCATTGAAATATTTTTTTTCTTGTCCATTGCTACACCTCTTAAGTTATTTTTTATAATTGATATCAATTCTATATTGTACCATAATATTACTTATCATACCACATTCATAATACATATAAAAACTAATTTATTTAGAATTTAAAGTATTAATTAATTTTCACTACAAAATTATACTTATACATAGTAAAATAGTAAAAGTAAAGAGGTGAAATATAAAATGATTATTTTAAGTTGTAAAGATTTATGTAAAAGCTATGGTATAGATATTATATTAAGTAATATAACTTTTAATATAAATGAAGGAGATAAGGTGGGTCTTATTGGACCTAATGGTGCTGGTAAATCCACACTTTTTAAAATTTTAACTTCCCAATTAGAATATGACAGTGGAGATTTATTTTTAGATAAAAATAAGAAAATTGGTTATCTTGCTCAACATTTATCCCTCAACAGTAATAATACCATATATGAAGAAATGCTTTGTGTATTTGGAGAAATACTAAATCTTGAAAATAAAATTAAAAATTTAGAACTAAAAATGAATGAACCTTATGATCCATCTAAAGCTGATTATCATAATAAAATAATTAAAGATTATACTTTAGCAACAGAGTTATATAACAATAGAGGTGGATATACTTACAAAGGAGAAATAAGTAAAGTACTTAAAGGATTAGGATTTTTAGAAGAAGACTATACAAAAGAAATAAGTATATTAAGTGGTGGACAAAAAACTAGAGTTGCATTATGTAAATTACTACTTACCACTCCTGATATATTACTTCTAGATGAACCTACAAATCATTTAGACCTAGACGCAGTAGAATGGCTTGAAGAATATTTAAAAACATATAAAGGAACCATTATGATTATATCTCATGATAGATATTTTTTAGATGCAGTTACCAATAAAACTATGGAACTTTTAGGATGTAGTATAAATTCCTTTGATGGAAATTATACAAAATTTATAGATTTTAAGAAAAAGGATTTCGAGACAAAATTGAAAGCTTTTAATCTTCAGCAAGCGGAAATAAAAAGACAAGAGGATATTATTGAAAAATATCGCTCCTTTAATAGAGAAAAAAGTATAAAAGCTGCTGAAAGTAGACAAAAAGCTTTAGATAAGATTGAACGTATAGATGCCCCATTGAAAGATCCTAAAGGTGCCAAAATTAGTTTCAAAACACTAATTACTAGTGGTAATGATGTACTGCATATAGAAAACCTAAGTAAAAGTTATGGAGAAAAGCACTTATTTAGCAATATAAACTTAGATATTAAACGCAGTGAAAAAATCGCTTTAATAGGAGAGAATGGTAGGGGAAAGACCACCTTATTTAGGATAATAATGGATTCAATTAAAGCAGACCAAGGTATTAATGTTCTAGGGAAAAATGTTTTTATAGGATACTATGATCAAGAACAATCAAATTTAAATGAAAATAAGACCATTATAGATGAAGTGTGGGATGATTTCCCCCGTATGACCACCACAGAAGTTAGATCAGCATTAGCGGCATTTTTATTTACAGGGGATGATGTATTTAAACATATTTCTAAATTAAGCGGCGGTGAGAAATGTAGAATAAATTTATTAAAACTAATGCTTTCTAAATCGAATTTTTTACTTTTAGACGAACCTACTAATCATTTAGATATAATGTCTCGAGAAGCTTTAGAAGATGCTATATTAAATTATGATGGTACTGTAATGGTTATATCTCATGATAGATATTTTTTAAACAAAGTAATACATAAAATCTATGAATTAAAGGAAAATTGTTTAAAAGAATATTTAGGTAATTATAATTACTATATGGAGAAGAAAAAAAATCCTCTTCGATTTAACAACATAGAAGAAAATATAGGAAAAACAAAAACAAAAATCCAACAGGAAAAAAAGAAAAAAAGAGAAATTGAAAAATTAGAAAGAGAAAAGAAGAAAATAGTAAAAGATTTAGAAGAGAATATATCCAATAAGGAAAATTCATTAGTAGAACTTCAAAACAAATTGTGTTTCGAAGAAATATATTCTAATCCACAAAAAAGTGAAGAAATTAATAAAAAAATATTAAATTTAGAATCGGAGTTAGAAATTCTTTATTCCAAATGGGAAAGTTATATGTAAAAACTCCATCATAAGATGGAGTTTTTTATTTTAAGTCTTTACCACAGTATGGACAAAATAAAAACTTACTATTGTTGAGTTGATTACCACAATAAGGACAAAATAAATATTTAATATTAGTATCTAATTTTATGAATTTATCCAAAATTTTCTTTAGTTCACCTCTTACTATAGGGGTCTTAATTATTTCATCAACATTATTTTTTATAAAATCTTTCATTTTAAGGTCATTAGAAGAAGATAATATACATATAATATTTTTGTTATCTTCCTTAATTTTTTGTATGACTTCTGCTCCCGTAATTCCTTTCATTATTAGATTACATATGACTACATCTGGCATAAACTTTTTAACGTCATTAAGTGCAGAAATCTCATTAGATACTTTAATATCATGTCCAAATTTTTTTAATATATCCTTTAGAATCATGCTTTCAAATTTACAGTCATTCACAATTAATATTTTACTCATGAGTTCCCCTCACTATATGGTTTTATTTTTATATTATTTAATTAAATTAATGTTTTTTTGAATCTATTACTATAATACCACATTTTAACTTAATTTTACCATAGAAATGCGACTTTTTTCATAATTTTTCATTCTATAAAATGCTTTTTTATATTAATAAAAATACCTGCAAAATATAGCAGGTATTTTTATTACTTATTTCTTTTCTTGTCCCATGTCAATTGTTTTATTCGTACACATTCTCATAGCTTCAATAACTGATCCTCTAAAGTTATTTTTTTCTAAAGAATAAACAGCCTCTATTGTAGTGCCTCCTGGAGAACACACTTTATCTTTCAAACTTCCAGGATGTTCACCTGTTTCTAATACCATCTTAGCTGATCCTAAAACAGCTTGTGCCGCCATTTTATATGCTTTATTTCTTGGTATTCCATCCAATACAGCTCCATCAGCTAAAGCTTCTATAAACATGTATACATACGCTGGAGATGACCCACTTATAGCTGGCACAACATTCATAAGTTTCTCCTCTATGACTTCCACTTTCCCAAAACTTTTAAAAATAGTAATTACATCATTTAATTCTTCTTTTGTAACTAAACTACTAGCACATATTGCACTCATACCCTCCCCTACTAATGCAGGAGTATTAGGCATAGTTCTAACAACTTTAATCTGTTTACCAAAAGTATTCTCTACATAATTTATAGTTATTCCTGCACCAATAATTACTATAACTACATTCTCTTTAACACTTTTTTTTATTTCATTTATAACTTCTGTATGCTTATTAGGTTTGATTGCTAAAACTAATATATCTGAGTTTTCAACTATTTTTTCATTATTTGTATTAATATTTACCCCATATTGATCTTCTATTTGTATTAATTTATTTTCATCTGGATCACTTACATAAACATTTTTACACCCTACAATTTCAGAATTTATAATTCCTGATAACATAGCCTGTGCCATATTTCCACAACCTATAAAACCTATATTTTTATTCATACGTGTCCCTCCATAACTTAGTGTATTATTAGTAATATAATATCATAAAATTATAATATTTAATAAAAAATTATACATATAACTTAATGCTGATTTCATTAATTTTGTATATATTTTAATAAAATAATCACATAAAAAACATATTATTGTTTTAATAATCATATAAATGACAAGCCACTACATGATTTTTACTTAGGTTTATCATATTAGGCTGTTTCTCTTTACATATATTCATACACTTAGGACACCTTGTATGAAATCTACACCCTGATGGAGGATTTATTGGGCTTGGAATATCACCTTTCAATAATATTCTTTTCCCTTTCATATTGGGATCTGGAATTGGTATAGCAGACAGCAATGCTTGAGTATATGGATGCTTACAACTCTTATATAAAATATCACTATCTGCTATTTCCACAATTTTCCCCAAATACATAACCCCCACCCTGTTACTTATATGCTTAACCACATTTAATCCATGAGCAATAAATAAATAGGTTAAATGAAATTCTCTTTGTAAATCATAAAGAAGATTTAATACTTGGGCTTGAATAGACACATCTAAAGCAGACACGGGTTCATCACAAACTATTAGCTTAGGACTTACAGATATAGCCCTTGCTATACCCACCCTTTGTCTTTGTCCACCGCTAAACTCATGGGGATATCTATCTTTATGATAACTTGCAAGTCCTACGCATTCTAATAAGTTTAACACTTTTTTATTTAAATTATCTTTATTATCAATTTTGTTCACCCTCATAGGTTCTGCTATTATATCCCCTATTGTCATTCTTGGATTAAGTGATGCATAGGGATCTTGAAATATAATTTGTATATTTTTGCTTAATTTCCTTCTATCTTTTTTTGTTAGTTCTTTTATATTTTTACCACAAAATAATATTTCTCCCTCAGTTGGCTTTAATAGATTCACAAGTATTTTACCTGTAGTAGATTTCCCACATCCCGATTCACCTACTAATCCTAAGGTCTCCCCTTTATAGATATTAAAACTAATATCGTCCACAGCCCTTACATAGTTAGTAGAATTATTGAATAATCCTGATTGTATAGTGAAATACTTTTTTAAATTTTTAATGCTCATTAAAGGCTCCATACCTACATCTTCCTCTCATGAAGCTTGGAATACAAAAAGCACCTTACCCCATTACCCTCATCAATTAATAAAGATGGTTCTTCATTAATACATTCCTCATTACAATAACTACATCTATCGCTAAAAGCACACCCCTTAGGCATATTTAAAGGATTTGGTACTATGCCTGGAATCATAAATAATGTTTCTGATTCTTCATCCATTCTGGGTATTGACTTTAGTAAGCCCTTAGTATATGGGTGGCGTGGGTTTTTAAATATTTGCCCTACTTTTCCTGTCTCTACTACCTTTCCACCATACATAACAACTACTCTATCAGCAATTTGTGCTACCACACCTAAATCATGAGTTATAAGCAAAATTGAAGTCCCCATCTTTTCTTTTAGATTTAACATTAAATCCAATATTTCTGCCTGAATAGTTACATCCAAAGCTGTAGTAGGTTCATCTGCTATTAATAAATTAGGACTACATACTAAAGCCATAGCTATCATTACTCGCTGCCTCATTCCTCCACTCATATGATGAGGATAATCATCCAATCGAGTTTCTGGTGAAGGTATCCCAACTACCTGAAGAATTTCTACAGCTCTTTTTTTAGCTTCTTTTTTTGATATATTCTCATGTCTTAAAATAACTTCTATTATTTGTTTTCCTATAGTAAATACTGGGTTCAAAGATGTCATAGGTTCTTGAAATATCATAGAAATATCATTCCCTCTTATATCCTGCATTTCCTTTCTACCCTTATTCAATAAATTCTCACCTTTAAATAAAATCTCACCATTTACAATCCTTCCAGGAGGATCTGGAATAAGGCCCATAATTGATAAGGAAGTAACACTTTTTCCACTGCCTGATTCTCCTACAACTGCAACTACTTCTCCCTCCTTTATATTAAAATCCACACCATTTACTGCATTTACTATTCCATCTTTAGTAGTAAATTGGGTTACTAAATTTTTAACTTCTAATAACATAATTATTACCCCCTATTTTTTAATTTAGGATCTAATGCATCCCTAAGCCCATCACCAAAAAGATTAAAAGCTAGAACAGTAATAGTAATTGCTATACCTGGAAATAAAACTATATGGGGTGCATTATAAAAATAACCTCTTCCAGCCCCTAACATACTACCCCATTCTGCCAAAGGTGGTTGAACTCCTAGACCTAAAAAACCTAATGCTGAAGTCTCTAAAATAGCAGTTGAAATACCTAATGTAGCACGAACTACTATAGGAGACATTATATTAGGTAAAATATGCTTAAATATTATTTTTATATCACTATTCCCTATAACCTTTGCAGCTTGAACATATTCATTTTCTTTAACAGAAAATATACATCCTCTCACTATTCTTGCATATTCCGGTATTGTTACAATACTTATAGCTATTACAGCTTTATCTATTCCTTTTCCTAATGCACTCATAAAGGCTATAGCTAAAAGCAAGGATGGAAACGCTAAAACTATATCCATTATCCTCATTAAAATTGTATCTATTTTGCCACCATAGTATCCTGCTATAGATCCCACTACAGTACCAATACTAAGCGCAATTGCTACAGAAGTAACTCCTACTCTTAACGATATTTTAGTACCATCTATAATTCTACTTAGTATATCCCTCCCCTGCTCATCCGTTCCTAAAATATGATTATAAGAAGGCCCTTGTAAACTTTGAGATAAATCTCCTACATATGGGTTATACGGCATGAAAAGTTTACCTAATATAGCTATTAAAATTAATAGTATTATAATTATTAATCCTATCAATGCAGCCTTATTTCTTATAACTAATTGCAAACACTCTTTAGTCCTACTCCTTCTTCCTATTTTTTTGTTAATGGCTGTATTTGATTCTACATTTGTTTCCATAAATACACCTCCTTATGAAAATACCTATGAATACTTTATCCTAGGATCTAAATATGAATATAATAAATCTACTACCAAATTTATCATAACAAATACTGTTGCAAGTATCATTACAGTTCCCTGTACTACTGGATAATCAGCCTTTAAAATAGCATCAATAGTATAACTTCCAACACCTGGCCATGCAAAAACTGTCTCTGTTAATACCGCTCCTCCAAGCAATGAACCTAACTGTAATCCAACTACAGTAGTTATAGGAATTAATGCATTCCTTAAAGCATGTTTTAATATAACTACTTTTTCAAATAATCCTTTAGCTCTAGCAGTTCTTATATAATCCTGTCTTATGACTTCAAGCATAGTTGATCTTGTCATACGAGCTATAATAGCTGTAGAATAAGAAGCTAAAGCTATTGCAGGTAATACCAAATGTTTTAATGAATCTTTAAAAGCCCCCATATTTCCAGTTATCAAACTATCTAAAAGAAACATTCCTGTTATATGAGTAGGTTCCATACCTATAGTAATCCTTCCTGATACTGGTAATAACTGTAGCTTAACAGAAAATACAACTATAAGCATTAGTCCAAGCCAAAATATAGGCATGGATACTCCTATTAATGATACAAACATACTAAAATAATCAACTATAGAATTCTGTTTAACAGCAGATAATATTCCCATAAATATTCCAAAAACAGATGCTATTATAATAGATATTAAAGCTAATTCAAGAGTAGCTGGAAATCTAGACAATATTTCTCTTGTAACAGGAGTTTTGGATATAAGAGATGTTCCTAAATCACCTTTAAATACTCCTTTAATAAATATAAAATATTGAATATATAAAGGTTTATTTAAACCTAATTCTTCTCTTAATTTCTCTACTTGTTCTGCCGTTGCATGTTGACCTAATATAATGCTAGCAGGGTCTGTTGTAAAAACATGCATTACAAGAAATACCAAAATAGACACCCCAATAATTACCGGTATTAACTGCACTACCCTTTTTATTATATATTTCATCATACCCCTACCCCCTATAACTACTTATATAGAAACCCCGTATTAAACGGGGTATATTCCTTTAATAATCTTTATCTACATTTTTCAAAAATACTACTCCAGTAGGATGCATCTTAAAATTTTTCACCTTTGGAGAATATGCTGCCATGTCTTTTGCATAAGATATAGGAAACCAAGGTGCATCTTTATTAGTTAAATTTTGTATCTCTTTATATATGTTATTTCTTTCTTCCCCATTAGGAGTTTTTCTAGCCTTGGCAAGTAACTGATCTACCTTTTTATTAATATACTTAGCTGAATTTAGAGATGATTTAATTTCTTTTGAATCAAATAAAGATAAAAAATTATCCGCATCTCCATTATCACCTGTCCATCCATAAAATAGTATATCTCCTTCACCCTGCTCCACCTTTTCTTTGTATTCCTTCCAAGGATAAACATCAATGTTAGCCTTTATACCTACTTTAGATAAATAATTTTGAACAGCTTCTGCCAACTTTTGACCATTCACAGGATTATAGGGTCTTGGATTTGAGTATGTCACAATTTTGATTTGTAAATTTTCCTTTCCTTTTTCCTTCAAAATTCGCTTTGCCTTGTCAGGACTATATTCATAAGATTTGATTTTATCATTAAAACCTGGAATAAAAGATGGCAAAGAGGTATATGCCACATCCGCAAAACCTTGATACAAATACTTAACCAATTCCTCCTTGTTTATAGAATAATTTACTGCTTGCCTTAATCTAACATCATTAAAAGGAGGTCTAGCACAATTAAATGCCATATAGTTTATATTCATACCCTTTTCGTTTAATATATTCATTTTACTTTCCTTAATTTTTCCTACATCATTTGGGTCTACTCCATCCATTATATCTATAGAACCTGTCATAAGTTCACTGGCACGTACTGAATTTTCCTTTGTGAATTTAAATATTACCTTATCTAACTTAGCCTTATCTCCCCAATAATTTTTATTTTTTTCTAATGTTATAACTTCCCCCTTTTTCCACTCCATGAATTTAAATGGGCCTGTTCCTATAGGATATTCATTAATATTTCCTTTGTTTTTTTCTATGGCATCAGGACTACAAATTGGAGCTGCAAGACACATTGCTAAATTAGCTAAAAATGGTGTATATGGTTCCTTTAATATAATTTTTATTGTAAAGTCATCAACCTTTTCAACTTTTTTTACTTCTCCAAAAGTAAAGGATGCATATGGCATATCTTCCTTGACTTTTGGTGGAAGCTGTCTTTCTATATTGTATTTTACAGCATCTGCATTAAAGTCAGTACCATCATGAAACTTTACTCCCTCTCTTAATTTAAAAGTATATTCTTTACCATCCTTGCTTACTGTCCATTCTTTAGCCAAGCATGGTTCTAACTCAGTAGAGTTTTCTTTGTATTTAACTAGTCCTTCATAAATATTTGCTATAATTTTAGCAGATTCACCATCATCTACATATGCTGGATCTAATCCTCTAGGATCAGCCCCCTGAGCATATATAAGAGTCTTTCCTCTGGATATATCATCAGTTTTAACTTTTTTACTCTTTCCACATGCTGATAAAAATACTGTAAAAACAACTGCCGTAGTTATTATTAACGCAAGAACTTTTCTTTTCATTGTACCCCCCCTAAATTTATAGTTTTGCAATATATAAATATAATATGCAACTTTAAAGCCCCATTTTAAAGTTACTATTATAATATTGTTGATTTACGTAATTTATAAAAAAATTAGATATGTTATAAGATTTGCATGCATTAGAAATATTTAATTAAGTATTGTTAATTATTATTCATTATAAATGGGCAATAATTTTTTTGCAATTTATATTTTCCTAAAATTCATTTTTCAGAATTAATGTAACCTATTTCATATTTATTTTTTTAACTGTAAGTACTTCTTACTTACTTTTACATAGTAAATCATTAAATTGCAATGAATAAAAATAAGGACTCACCAAAGTGAATCCTTATCTTTCCCCTAGTTTTAAATTAGGTATAGCATTTAAATTTAAGTCAGCTGCTCTTCCTCTTTGCAACTCAAAATAAGCAGCACTGCCTATCATAGCAGCATTATCTGTACATAATATAGGTTCAGGGAAAAGTACTTTTATTCCTCTTTTCTCTCCCTCTTTTACAAGTGAATATCTAAGACAAGAATTAGAAGCTACTCCTCCTGCCATAGCAATCTTATCTACCTTTTTTATTTCACAAGCCTTCATAGCATTATCCACTAAAAAATCTACCACAGACTTTTGAAAGGATGCTGCTACATCTGCCTTATTAACCTCTACCTCTTTCATTTTCATATTATTTATATAGTTAAGAACTGAAGATTTAACTCCACTAAAAGAAAAATCCAAAGAATTATCATCATGAAAATTAGCTCTAGGAAATTTTATAGCTTTTTCATTTCCTTCTTTAGCTAATTTATCTATCTTTGGACCTCCTGGATATCCAAGCCCTATTGCTCTAGCTACTTTATCATACGCTTCTCCTGCAGCATCATCTCTGGTTTCCCCCATTACTTCAAATTCACCAAAATCCTTCATATAAACTATAAAAGTATGTCCTCCTGATACTACAAGACAAACAAAAGGTGGCTTTAATTCTTTATATTCAATAAAATTAGCACTAATATGTCCCTCAATATGGTTAACTCCTATTAAAGGTTTATCTATAGCATATGAAAGGCCTTTTGCATATTGTAATCCCACAAGAAGTGCTCCTACAAGTCCTGGACCATAAGTAACACCTACTGCATCTATATCTTCTAAGGAAACCTTCGCAATATCTAAGGACTCTTGTACCACTGCGCTTATAACTTCTATATGTTTTCTTGAAGCAACTTCTGGAACAACCCCTCCAAATTTTTTATGTATATCTATTTGTGATGATATTACATTAGATAAAACTTCCCTTCCGTTTACCACTACTGCAGCAGAAGTTTCATCACAACTACTTTCTATAGCAAGTATTTTTATATCCTTTTCCATATCTCTACCTCACTTATTTTATCCACATATTAAATCTATCTTATGAACATTATCAACAATTTTAAAGTTTTAATAAACAACATTATACTTTATTAAAGTGTTATTATCAATGTTTCCATTGAAATACCTTAATATAAAATGATAACATATAAGGTAATAAGTAATTATAAATATATTAACTAATAATTAAGGTGATTTTAATGAAAAATTATGCAAAAGTAATTGTAAAAGGCTCTCCTATATCTAAATCAAACTTTAAACTATTTAATTTAAATGGACGAGCTATTTTACCATATAACTCTGGTAAATACCATGATAGATATGCAATATATGAAGAAGAAATAGCTTATTGTGCAAGATTGCAAAATCCTAATATAGTACTTTCAGAAGCCTTGATCGCCATATTAAAAGTATATTACAAAAGTTCGAAACGTCATCCGGATACGAATAATATAACTAAAAGTATATTTGACGGTATCGAAAAAAGTGGATTAATAGTTAATGATGCACAGATACGAAAAATTGTAATAGAAGAGTTTTATGACAAGGAAAATCCTAGATTTGAATTAGAACTATTCGGTGAAAGTACTTACGAAGTAAGTTATTCCATTAAAAGCAAAAAAGTTGCAGATGATCCAATAGAATATGAACCACCTGCCAATAAAAAAAATAATGCAAAAACATTAATTCCATCACAAAAAAATTCTAATAAATTTTGCTGTGATATATGTGATAAATCTATTAAAAAGGAACAGGCTATCTCTGCAAATAAAGGTACTTTACATATCTGTAAAGAGTGTTTTAAAAAACTATTTTAAACACTCTTTACAAATAGCATAAATTAATCATTTTTTATGGATGCTTCTTGTAGCTATAATATCCACTCCAGTACCTAGTACATCCTTTACTATTATATCCCCTATTTCCACCGGAGCTTTAACTACAATTCCCTTTAAACTTTTTATGCAATCAAAAATCTTATTTTTAGGTATATCTTCTTTAGTCTTTACAGGTAGTATGTCTACCTCTCCTTCCTCAACAAATACTGAAGAAGTAACTATTCTCTTTGGATTTGTACACTCTTTTTTTGCATACTCTATACCTATAGGGCAACTATTACCTGTAACTTTTAAAACCTTTCCATTATTCAACTCCACTTTTAGCGGACACCCCATAGGACATCCTATACAAGTTAATGATCTAGTTTTCATACTCTTTACTCCTCCTCTACTTTAATAGTAATTTTCTTACATCGAGGATACTTATCAAGCATTGCCCTAGTGATTCTAACTTGTTCCATTTCACCTGGAGTAAGTATTCTCTTCTTTAATTTTAGTTCCCTAGAATCATCAAAATATATTGCAATTGCTTTATTCTTAAATACATTCCCAACTCTAAATCTAATTTCTACAAACTTGTCTATATTGTCCGGGTTAATAAATTTAGGCACAGTGTATCTTGCACCATCCACAGCCTCTACAATAATAGCATCTTTTTTATTTTTAAAATTCATACCCTTGATATATTTAGCTGCATTTTTACCAGCCATATGACTTTCTATACTTACATTGTCTACTAAATCATGCACATGCAATACATTTCCACAAGCAAATATTCCTTCTATATTTGTTTCAAGACTTTCATTTACAACCGGTCCATTAGTAACTTTAGATAATTTAACATCAGCATTTCTTGATAATTCATTCTCCGGTATAAGACCAACTGATAATAATAGCGTATCACAAGAAATATACTCTTCAGTTCCTTTTACAGGCTTTCTATTTTTATCAACTTTAGCTATTGTTACTCCCTCTAATCTATCTTTTCCTTTTATATCTATAACTGTATGACTTAACTTTAGTGGTATATCAAAATCATCTAAACATTGTACTATGTTTCTTTTAAGTCCACTAGAATATGGCATAAGTTCAACTACAGCCTTTACTTTTGCACCCTCTAAAGTCATTCTTCTTGCCATTATAAGTCCTATATCTCCTGAACCAAGCACAATTACCTCTTTCCCTGGCATATACCCTTCTACATTTACAAATTTTTGAGCAGTACCTGCTGTAAATATACCTGCACATCTACTTCCAGGTATATTTAATGCTCCTCTTGGTCTCTCCCTACAACCCATAGCAAGTATTATTGCCTTTGCCTTAATTTCTAGTATTCCATCCTCTCCATTAACTGCAGTAATAATTTTATCACTATCAAGACCTATTACCATAGTATTTAATTTGTACGAAATTTTCATATCTAATACTTTTTTTATATATCTATGAGAATATTCAGGTCCCGTTAATTCTTCCTTAAACGTATGAAGACCAAATCCATTATGAATACATTGATTTAATATTCCACCTAATTGACTATCCCTCTCCAATATTAATATATCTTCTATCCCTTCTTCTTTTGCAGAAATTGCAGCTGCAAGTCCTGCAGGTCCACCACCAATTATGACCATATCATATTCCATCATTTAAATCCCTCCACACCATTAAATATTTTCCTTATTCTTTCCACCAATTAGCAGTCTAGATTCATTACCAAACTTAGTAACTTCATTTGGCATTTGCTTTAACTCTCTTGAAAGAATATCAACTATTTTTGGAGTACAAAAACCTGATTGACATCTACCCATTCCTGCTCTGGTTCTTCTTTTAACTCCATCCATATCTCTCGCTCCTAAAGGTCTTTTTATAGAATCTATAATTTCTGCCTCAGTTACAGTTTCACATCTACATATAATTTTACCATAGGAAGGATTTTGTTTTATTAGATTCTCTCTTTCCCTATTGTTTAATTCATCAAATTTAACTATACCTTTTCTATATGGATTAAAATTCACATTTTTCTTTGGGGATAACTTATCCACGATAATTTCAGCTATCATTTCACCTATAGCCGGTGCACTGGTAAGACCTGGTGATTCTATAGCTGCAGCATTTATGAAATTTTTAGCATCCTTTACCTCACCAATTATAAAATCTCCAGTACTTCCATGCGCTCTAAGCCCTGAAAATGATGTGATAATTTTTGACATAGGTACATCCTGTACACTAAGTTTCGCCTTATTTAATATAAAATCTAATGCCTCTTGTTTTGTATTTAAATCATATTTGTCTTCTAAATCCTGTGCATCAGGTCCAACTAATAAATTACCATGTACTGTTGGTGTAACCAAAACCCCTTTGCCTAATTTAGTGGGAAGTTGAAATAAAGTTTTTGTTACGTAGTTGCCTACTTCTTTATCAAATAAGCAATATTCACCTTTTCTAGGAATAATATTTATCTTGTCATTGCTAATCATATTATTTAAATCATCAGAAAAAAGTCCTGCTGCATTTACAACAACGTTAGTCTGAAATTCTCCCTTGTTGGTTTTTATAATGTATCTGTCTTCTACTTTAACTATCCCTGAGACCTCTGTATTTAGGTTGAATTTAACACCATTTGTATATGCGTTTTCTGCCAGGGCAATTGTTACATTAAAAGGACATGTTATTCCTCCTGTAGGCAAATACAACGCTGCTACTACTTTATCTGAAAGATTAGGTTCCATTTTTAATACTTCTTCTCTATTTAATATTTCCATACCCGGAACACCATTTTTTTCTCCCTGTTCCTTTAAGTTTAAAAGTTTCTCCATATCGTTTTCATCAAAGCATAAAACTAATGATCCATTTCTTTTAAATGGAAAATTCAATTCCTGTGAAAATTTTTCATATAATTGATTTCCTCTAATATTAAGTTTAGCTTTTAATGATCCTGGAACTGGATCTTCTCCAGCATGTACAATTGCACTATTGGCTTTTGATGTTCCCATTCCCACATCATTACACTTTTCTAATACACAAATGTTTAATTTATATTTTGATAATTCTCTAGCAATAGCACATCCAGTAACGCCAGCCCCAACAATTATTACATCATACATAAATAAACCTCCCTTTTAAAAATAAAAAAAAGAGCACAAACTTAAGGTAAAAAATACCTTAAAATTTGGCTCTCTTGTACTCCGCCTATTTTTTATTAAATTATATTTATATTTTATCATTTTATTTTCCATATTACAATATATAAACCATATTTGTATAAAATTTCTTGAAGCTTTTTATTTAATTTCATATTTTTGGTACTTATATGTATAGTTTCCCGTATAAATATTATATAGAATTACATTTATTTAATATTGCCTACTATAGTAATAATTTTATATTACTGTAATATTTTTATATTAATACGAATTCTTATAAATTAATTTAAATTTATTAATAAACAATTATAAAGGAGATTGGTAAATGTTTAAGAAACGAAATTCCTTTATGGCAATAATACTTTTATTATCATTCATATGTTTTTATACATCATTTAAAATAAGCTATAGCATTTTTATAAAAGACTCTGATTATGAATCTAAAAATAATTTCACTACATCTACAGATAAACTGTTATCAGGAAAAATTAAAAAACCCTCAAAAGAATCTAATAAAATTACTAGAAAAGAACTTGCCACTTCTAAAAAAACAAAACAACAAGCCAAATCTAAAGTAAAATATACTAAAGAAGATTATATAAAAATATTAAAAGAATTAAATTTTTATACAAATGAATTTAGTGATAAAGAACTGAACTTAAGAAAATCAATTTTAAGATTTCAAAGTTCTAGAAATATTAATGCAGATGGAATTATTGGACCTGAAACTGTGGATTATTTAATTAAAAGAGAAACCTTAGCTAAAGACACTTTGCCTAATAACTTTACTAATGATTATTCAATTGTTATAAATAAAGATACTAGAATATTAACTGTATATAAGGATAAAAAAATATATAAAAAATATCCTATTGCCGCTGGATTTAATCCATCTTCTACTCCTGAAGGTAAATTTACAATAGCTACAAAAATAGTTAATCCCACTTGGATAAATCCTAAAAACAATACCAGTATAGCTGGTGGAACACCTGAAAATCCATTAGGTAAACGTTGGCTTGGACTTTCACTTGATGGGGGTGGTACTTATGGGATACATGGAAATTCTAACCCTTATTCTATAGGGACAAATGCTTCCCTAGGTTGTGTCCGTATGTTTAATAACGAAGTTGAAGATTTATATAACTACATTCCAATTGGAACTTCAGTCTGGATTGGAAATAACATTAAATTAAACTGTTGGGGTATAATCCAAAATAAATAATTAAGTCTTAGATTTATAATCTAAGACTTTTCACCATTTTTATATGTGGAATATCATCCTCTAAATACACATTAGAAATCGCTTTAAACCCTAATTTTTCATATCCGTTTCTTAAATAATTTTGAGCTGATAAGTTTATCTCTTTCTCCCCTAATTCCTTAAAAATAAATTCTTGGGCAGCTTTCATCATTGATAAAAAAATGCCTTTATTTCTATATTCTTTCTTAACCAATACTCTTCCTATATATGTGTGTTTATCTTGTTCACTTATAGGTATTATTCTTAAATAGGCTATTATATTATTAAATTCATCTTTCCTAAAAAGATGTATACTCAATAAGTCTTTGTCATCTAGTTCCTCATAACAACAATTTTGCTCTACTATAAATACATTTACTCTTTCTTTTATAATATTATAAAGTTCTAAATTACTTAATTCATCAAATCTCTTTAAGATAAATTCCATAATTCCTCCTATTTCAAAAAAATAAAAGTCTGTAATCAACTGATTACAGACTTTGGCAGGGGCAGTAGGACTCGAACCCACAACCAATGGTTTTGGAGACCACTACTCTACCAATTGAGCCATACCCCTTCGGACAAGAGTTATTATAGCATAGGATATATATATCGTCAACTAGTTTTTCTATTTTAATCTACTCCCGCATCTTGGACAATATTGAAAAGACTTTTCTATATTTAGTCCGCAATTTATACAAACTTCACTAGAATTTATATGCACATCTTCCAAATCATCATCCTGTATAGTTTGTCTTTTGCTATTTTCTATCTCCTCTCCTATTTCTATAGGAATCTGAAATATAGAATTACAACATCTTGAAACCAAATAATATCTCTTATTCCATTTAAATATGGGGATAAAAAACAAATGAAAAACAGTGTTTTCTTTTATTAATTCATAAGACGATAACCTATTACATGCTTTACAAACACTATTTTGTATAACCTTAACAGTTTTTCTCCTATCTTCTATCCCTAATATACCAATAAAAAACATATATCCTCCCTAATAAATAACTCTATTTTTAAAAAATTTACTCAGCACAGCTATACCAATACATAGTGGGACAATAAATAAATTCCAAACTAGACTTCCAATATGAAAAACAACTACACTCCTTAAAATCTCTATAGTTAGAACTCCTATTAATATATCTTTATTTACAGATATAACTCCTCTATTAAAGCTACTTCTAACAAATTCTCCTACGTTTATAGCTAAAGCAGAAAATCCTAAAATAAAAATAATATAATAAAATATAATTAATATAGGAACAGCAAAAATTCCCACAATTGAAATCAGTAAAAGCATACCTAAAAGTATTCCAGCTAAAAAAGTTATATATCCGTATAATAAACCTTTTCCAATATTATTTTTTATAGAATATTTAATTACAGACACATAACCAGGTGTTATGTTATATGCAATAATAGAAAATATAGTTAAAAAAATAAAAGAACTTATTATTTTGTAATTATGATTTGCTTTATTATTGCCTAATATACTATTAAACTTCCCTTTAAAAGGTATGTTTATGTCTTTTATAATTTCTTTAGTTCTTCCTTCTACTTTTCCATTAGGGGCTATATTTATATTTCCTCCAATTACAGTTACATTTTTATTTACTTTACCATTTATATATGCATTTCCACCTACTACAAGCACATTTCCTTCTACTTTGCCATTTACATATACATCAGCTCCAAAACATATAACACTGGAGTCCTCCACCTCATCAAGTTGTATATAAATATTTTCATTAAACCTTATTATGCTACCCAAAACTTTAGGTAACATTTTAGCCTCTGCTTTAGAATAAGGAATAATGACTAAAAATATTGCTAATATCACTATAAATATTTTATTTTTCATATACACACTCCTTATAATTTTTCTATTAATGCATTTAAATTATGGATATTATACTCCAATAACTTAATATAGTTTTCATTTTCTTTATATAATAATAAATTCGTATATTTTATATTATATTTTTTTATTGTCTCCTTATTTTCTTCCAACTGTTTCTTATCGTTATATAGAAATATAACTTTCTTTTCTTTTAACTGAGCTTCTATATCCTTAAAATTATTCTTTTCCTCTTCTTCAGCTCTTAACGCATTAAAGTTTGAATACTTAATAAAATAATCTAATTCATCTTCATTATAAAGTATAGCATAATCCTTTAACTTTGTTGAAATTTCTCTTATTTCCTTTTCATACTTTTGAATTTGTTTTAACTGATTTGAAAAATTTTCTTCATAATAATTCCCATTTTTAGGATCCTTATCTTGAAGTGAATTTTTGATATTTAGTAATGCTATTTTATAATTATCAATATTAAGCCAATAATAAGGATTATCTTTTAAAATGGAGTCTTTATATTTAACTTGTTTAGTATAACCTAATAAATTTATTCCCCTAGATACATTAATTACGCCAACTCTGCTCTTATTTAATTTATCTAAAAATTCATTAGCCCAGGGTTCTAATCCTGCACCATTATAAAAAAACAAGTCTTGTTTTGCTACATTATTTAAGCTGTCCTTTGAATATGTAAAATTAATTTCATCTTGTCTGTTTTTAAACATATACTCCACAAAATGCTTTTCTTTAACTATATCTTTAGTCATAAAATATAGTAACTTATCTGTAGTTAAAATATTTATATTTATATTATCATTCTTTTTTACATTTATATCTATCTTATTTTCTATATCACTACTATGCTTATTTCCACACCCAGTAAATAACATTATAAAACATAGTGCTAATATACATATTTTGTTTTTCAAATACTTCACCTCTTAAATCAAATACATTTAATATTATTTTATATAATGTAGTTTAGTAATGCAAACAATTATTTATTAATATTACCATATATGATAAAATATAATTACTAATTTTTAAGAAATGAGGTATAATAATGGAAATTAGTATGGATAAAATCATACGTGCTATGTCAATTGCTTTAGATTTAGCTGAGATGAGTTCTATGGAAGGAAAAAACATAGTAGAAAATATAACTAATATAAATTATTCTAAGCATAAATTTATGCATCATTCAGAAAGAACTGCATATATATCTCTAGAATTAGCAAACTATATGAAACTTAGCACAGAAATAAAAAAATCTTTATATATTTCTTCTTTATTGCATGATATAGGGGCCGCTAATTTCTTAACTTTAAGTCATTCATCAAGCAAATTTATCTCAGAACATTGTAGACTTGGATTTGAAATAACTAAGGACTTACCATACTTTTCAAATATATCAAAAATTATATTAAATCATCATGAAAATATTAACGGTAGTGGACCAAATGAAAAATCTTTTGATGATATTCCAATAGAAAGCCAAATAATACGATTATCAGATATAGTAGAACTACTCTACAACGAAAATATTCCATGCTATAAACAAAAGTCTAAAATAATAAATTGGGTAAAAGACCATACTCATATTATTTTCTCCAATGATTTAGTACAGGTATTTTTAAATTGTTCAAAAAAAGATAGTTTTTGGTTTAATATAGAAAATATCAATCTTATGGATTTGATATTAGATAGTATTTCTCCTAAACTAAATATTTTTCTAAATCTTAATGAGTTTGAGGAAATATCAAATATTTTTGCAAAAATAATAGATACAAAAAGTAGGTTTACTGCAATGCATTCAAAAAATATTTCTCAACTTGCTTATAGAGTATCTAAATTTATAAATTATAATGAGGAAAAATGCAAAAAAATGAGGATATCAGGTTTATTGCATGATATAGGTAAGCTAGCTATTCCTTCAAATATTTTAGATAAAAATGGTTCTTTATCAGAGGAAGAGTATTCATTAATTAAATCCCATGTATACTACACAAAAATAATACTAGATAGAATTGGCGATATTAATGATATAAGTAATTGGGCATCTAATCATCATGAGAAGTTAAATGGTACAGGTTATCCCCATGGATTACAGGGAAGTGATTTATCCGAAGAATGTAGAATCATGGCAGTTTGTGATATATATCAAGCATTAACGGAAGATCGTCCCTATAGAGATGGTTTAAATAAACAGGAGGCATTTTCCATATTGAGAGATATGGTTAACAAAAATCTTATTTGTGGCAAATGCGTTAATTATTTAGAAAAAGCCATAAAATCCAATTAAAAAGTCAAGGTATTTATAGCTACCTTTGCTTTTTTTGTTTTTTTGTATAAAATATGTTTATAGAAATATTTAATTAGAAAGTAGGTTTACTAAATGGAGTTTTTAGTTAATAATGTAGATGAAACTATATGTATAGGTAAACAAATTGGACAATTGTCAAACCCGGGAGACATAATTTGCTTAGTAGGAGATTTAGGTACAGGTAAAACTCATCTAACTAAAGGTATAGCTAAAGGATTAAACATTAATGATCATATAACCAGCCCAACCTTTAATATTGTTAATGAATACATGGGGCGCTTAAAATTTTATCATTTTGATGTATATAGAGTAAGTGATCCTGATGAAATAGCTGCCATAGGTTTTGACGAATATATTTTTAGCCAGGGAGTTAGTGTAATAGAATGGGCAAACTATATTGATGAATTAATTCCAGAGGAACATATAAAAATTCACATAGAAAAAATAGACAATTCAGACTCACGAAAAATAACTATAAATTTTTCTGGAAAAAGATATGAATACATAAAGGAGATTAAACTATGAAAATTTTAAGCTTGGATTCAGCTACCGAATCCGCCAGTTGTGCCATTTTAGATGGTAATAAATTATTAGGCGAAATAACTTTTAATTATAAAAAACAACATTCAGTTATTCTTATGAATATAATAGATTCTCTTCTTAAGAATTTAAATTTAAAAATTAATGATATTGATGGTTATATTGTATCTAAGGGACCAGGATCTTTCACTGGACTTAGAATAGGAGCCGCTACTATAAAAGGCTTAAGTCAAGGTTGTAAAAAACCCTTTGTTTCTGTTTCATCCTTAGATGCACTAGCGTATAATATGGCTTATACTAGTGGATTAATATGTCCTATTTTAGATGCTCTAAGAGGTAATGTTTATACTTGTTTATATAAATTTTCTAATGGAAATTTAGAAAAAATAGGTGATTATGCTGTTATCTCTATTGAAGAACTTATCCAAATAATTATAAATAAAAACGCTCCAGTATGCTTTATAGGAGATGCTCTTTTTAAATTTAAAGATATATTAAAAGAATCTATACCAAATGCAAATTTCGCCCCTACCCATCTAAATTTAGTTAAAGCCTCTGCTTTAGGCGAAATAGGATTAAATCTACTTCGTAACGGAATACAAGATGACATCTTTTCCTTTTCACCTATATATATTAGAAAATCTCAAGCAGAAAGAGAATATGAAAAAAAACATGGAGTAAGTATATATGAATGATCTATTAATACTAAAAGCCTCCTCAAAACATATAAATGATATATTTAAAATAAGTTGTTTAAGCTTTCCTACTTCCTGGAGTAAAGAATCTATAAACAATGAAATAATTCATAACCCTAAGGCTAAGTATTTAGTAGCTTTTAAAAATAATCTTGTTATAGGATATATCGGAACCTGGATAATATTAGATGAAGCCCATATTACTAATATAGCTGTACATCCTGAATATAGAAATCTTAAAGTTGGCTCTGCCCTTTTAGATTCTTTAATTAATTTGTGTAAAAATAATGATGTAAAACATATGACTCTGGAAGTTAGATCATCTAATATATATGCCCAAAAATTATATAAAAAGTTTAATTTTATAGAAGAAGGAATAAGGAAAAATTACTATTCAGACAATTATGAAGATGCACTTATTATGTGGAATCATAATATATAAAAAGATAAATTTTCCCCTTTATTAGGAGAAAATTTATCTTTTATTTTATTCAATTACTATTCTATTATAATTCTTCTTACCTCTTCTTACTAACATACTACCATGTTCAAAAAATTCTTCAGTAACTATTAATTTTACATCAGTTACTTTATTATCATTTATATTCAATCCACCTTGCTGGATTAATCTTCTTCCTTCTCCTTTTGAAGGAATAACTTTAGCTTCTACTAATAAATCTAAAACAGGTAAATTAATTTTATCTTTACTAATTGTACAAGTTGGAACATTATCCATATTACATCCACCACTAAATAATGTTTCTGAGGCTTCCTTAGCTTTTTTAGCCTCTTCTTCTCCATGTATAAGTTTTGTTACCTCATAAGCTAAAACCTTTTTAGCTTCATTTATTTCTGCCCCTTCAAGAGAACCTAACCTTTTCACCTCATCCATAGGTAAAAAAGTTAAAAGTGCTAAGCATTTCTCTACATCAGCATCATATACATTTCTCCAATACTGATAGAATTCATAAGGTGTAGTTTTGTTTTTATCTAACCATAATGCTCCTTTTTCAGTTTTACCCATCTTTTTACCTTCACTATTAGTAAGTAATGTACATGTCATAGCGAAGGCAGGTTTACTTTCTTTTCTTCTAATAAGATCAGCCCCAGCTAACATATTAGACCACTGATCATCTCCACCAAGTTCCATTACACAACCATATCTTCTATTAAGTTCTAAAAAATCATATCCCTGCATTAACATGTAATTAAATTCCAAAAAGGATAAACCCTTTTCTAATCTCTGCTTAAAACATTCTGCCGTAAGCATTCTATTAACCGAAAAATGTACCCCTATGTCTCTTAAAAATTCAATATAATTAAGTTTTGATAGCCACTCCGCATTATTAACAAGTATAGCCTTTTCCTTATCAAAATCTATAAATTTAGAAAGCTGTCCTTTTATACTAGCTACATTACTTTCAATTATTTCTTTTGATAACATCTTTCTCATATCTGTTTTACCACTTGGGTCACCAACCATAACAGTTCCCCCACCAACTAAGGCTATAGGTCTATGTCCTGCTCTTTGCATATGAGCCATCATCATAAGAGGTAAGAAATGACCTATATGCAAACTATCTGCAGTAGGGTCAAATCCTATGTAAAATGTAATCTTCTCATCTTCTAATATTTTTTTTATCTCATCTTCATGAGTTAACTGTTTTATATAACCTCTTTCCTTTAATATATCAAATACATTGCTCATTAAGAATACCTCCATAAAATAAAAAATTATATAAATATTAAATTTAGCTGATTTATTTCAACATTTAAAGTGAAATATCTATTTACTGTTTATAGTATATAAATAAACTATTTTTTTAGCAACATTATATACTTAACACCATTATAAAATACCATACCAAAAGGCTGTATAAAAATTTTATACAGCCTTAATCATCTATATAAATAATTAATTATTTTCTAATCTAACAAACTATTTCATCAAACACAAACTAAATCCATGTATTTCTTCATACATTCTGGTATTTCTTCCTCTTCATTCACACTTATATAAAAATCTACATTGTATTCCTCATTAAGTCTTTCTAAACCATAAAACAAATGTGCCGCATTCTGCATATCTAAATTTACAACATTAAATAAACCATCTATAAAAATGGTATCAATATCATAATCTGATGCTAGAATACCGCACAAAAATCCATGAAATCCCTCATAACTTCTAAGGGTATAATCACAAGTGGAAATAAATCTAATTTCCCTGTGTAACTCAAACATTATTCTTTTATCATCGTCAATATAAACTATGTGCCCTTTACTAGTGTCAACTTTATCATTAGCCATTTCTATTAATGCTTTGGTCTTTCCTGATCCTCTTTGGTCGCAAAATACTTGAATCATGTTACCACCCCTAACATTTTTTTCATATTTGCCTATTACTTAAATTATATAATATTCTGAATTTTTTTGCAATATGAAAGAGGCAGTAATTGTAAACTATTTTCTATTATTTTAAAACAATAATCTACAAAAGTTGTTTTACATATTTTACTCCAGGATAAATAATTTTGAAGCTATCTTCTTTTATTGAATTTATAAACTTTATATCTTCCGTATTTTTAAAATACCTCCTCATTCTTTTAAATCCTCTTCCTGAAGTTGAAAATCTTTTTCTATTATCTAAAGTTATTAACTTTTCGTATATCCACATATTTCTTTTAAGATATTTTTCTGAATTCACTTCCTTACTATTCACTAGTATTCCTGGACTTATAACTAAAATACTATTATAACCTAAAACAACTTCAATTTCCTTATAATACAAGGTGTAATCTCTATAAAGAATAGCATTACTTATTCCCTCATATATAGGCTGTATAGGATAATATTTAGGTAAAACTTTCTTTAATATTATTTCACATTCATCAAGCATGGTTAATAAATTGCCTTGAATAATAAAACTACTATCATAATTTTTATTTATATTGTTAATAATTTTTATCATATTATGGGGAATATATATATTATTTATGTCTGAAAAAACTAATAATCCCCCTAAAGTCACTGCATGTTTATTTGACTCTTTATCAAAGTGTATTATTGATGCATTTTCCATGAAATTAACTGTGTTTTCTTCGTTAAGTTCCAAACCTTTTAAATTAAAATAATCATTAACTATATCCATATTAATACATTCTACTGAACTATTTATAATAGGACAAAGCTCTAAATTTAAACTTAAGCTTTCTTGTAGTGAAGATACTATTTCTTCTTTCCTCATAGTATCAGTAGTTGATCCTCTTCTTATATAAAATGAACCATTTTCCCTTAGTTGATATGGTTTTTGAGGTCCATCATATATATTAATAATAATCAACTGTTTATTTTGGTAATATAAATGTTCTAAACAGACTGGTATAGGTGGCTCACATCTTGAACTTACTATTTGTTGTATTTGCTCTTCAAAATATTTATCATTTTCTATTCCTAGTATCTTTTTTGTTTTATCTTCTATTCCAATTATAATATATCCTCTTCCACCTTTTGAATTACCTATGGCACATATATCCTTAGCTAATTCCTTTCTACCACTCTCTGTATCTAATTCTAATTTTTGTTTAAAATCAACCTTGGTTCCCTCACCTTTTTTTATTAAACCCATAAGTTTCTTTTTATCCATATTTTTATACCCTCATACATACTCAATTATATTATATGTTCGTTCCTATAATTATTATAACAACATAAATTTAATAAAGTTACTATTCAGTAAAATTAAATTTATTAGACGACCCTTCTACACTCACATTAACCTCTATCTCTAGTTCCGTATTTTTTAATATGTTTTTATAACTTTTATGAGGATATTTTCTGTTAAACTCACTCTCAACCTCGAATATATCTAAATTTTTATTTTTATATTTATCAAACACATCTTTACATGATATAACTATATTTTTTTCAGCACCTTGTGATATTTTCTCTACTTCTTGTTTGTTTGTTAATGTAATACTTTTTTGTGCCTCTGCAAAAGTTGCTTTTACATTTATTATTTTTTTTAATTTTAATACGTCCTCATCAAAATAAAGTTTTGATTTGGTTTTACTCTTCAATATCTCTAATGTGACAAATTTATTATCATCCTCTGGGTTTGTTACTTCTAATGTACCGCTTTCTACATTATTCATTAAAAAATTATATCCTTGGCTATCTAATTCAGGTAACCTATCAACCATTTTACTATTTTTTATAATTGCACCACCATTTATTCTAATCATATCCTCCATTTGTGTACAATCAGAGTTTATTACCGTCATAACACAAGTTTTACCCGGTTCAATTCTTTTATTTAAATAATCATTCATACTAAGTCTAATAGATCTAGATGCCGTTCCTATATTATCTAATAAATCCACTAAAAATATGCCTATATATTCTTCTGATTTTATTTTTAATTTAAATAAATTCTCTATGTCTCCTTCATAAACCGCCACATACTCTCTAACTAAAAATTCTTGATCTCTATCAAATAAATCTATAAAATTATCGATTCCATACTCCGCTGCCTTTTCACTAAAAATAATAGCTTTATTTTGTGTACCATTAAGCTTATAACTTGCCGATTGACCCATACTTCTAAAATTTTCAAGGAGGGTTTTTGCTTCTCCTTTATAAATTATCTTTTCTCCTTTTTCTGAGCCCGCTGTAGAACTTCTATATGGTTTAAAAGTCTCAACATACATTATAGGCTCATTATTTGCGTCCACATCTAGAGCCACAGTTGTGACGAAAAGAACCTTATTTATATCATTATAGTTATAACAACCATTTAAAAACATGCATAAACAAATAAAAATACTAATAATTTTTTTCTTCATTTTTATCATCCTCGTATATGCTTTTAGAAATTCTTTTTAAATCTTCCCTCAATAAAGTATCCCTTGATTTAAATTCTTTAATAGTACCTAAAGGATAGAGATAAGGATATCCTACTGAATTTAAACTAGCAGCATGAGAAAAAAGTGAAAGCATTCCCACATAAAACCCTGGCAATCCAAGCAAAGATGATATGAGTACAATAAATATTCCCCATACTGTAACTACTGAATATAACTTAGGTACTAAAAAAGAACAAATAGAAGAAAGTGCAACTATTATTACTCCTGTTTGAGATGTTAATCCAGCTCCTACTGCTGCATCTCCAAGTATTAATGCTCCAACAATACTCATAGCCTGCCCTACAGGATTTGGTAACCTAAGTCCAGCTTCCCTTAAAATCTGAAAAAATAACATCATCAGATATAATTCTACTATTTGTGGAAAAGGCACTCCAGCTCTTGATACAGCTAATCTAAACACAAATACAGAAGGTATTAATGAAAAATGATATGTAGTTATTGCTATATAAAGCCCTGGCAAAAATACAGAAATCATAAAAGCTACATATCTAAGCATTCTTGCTATACTTGAATAATATTTATTTACATAGTAATCATCTGCCATATTAAAATTTTCTATAAAAAAGTGCGGTACGGTTATAACAAATGGAGTTCCATCAACTATTATAGCAATTCTTCCTTCTAATATTTTAGATGCTACAACATCAGGTTTTTCAGTAGTCTCCACTGTATCAAAAAGTGAACGTTTCTCTTGAAACTGTTCTTCTATATAATTACTTTCTAATACAAAATCTATATCTATGCCTTTTAATTTTTTCCTTATTTTATCTACCAATTCCTTTTTAGCAATATGCTCAATGTAAGACATTACAACCACAGTATTAGATTCTTTTCCTATATAAAAATTTTCAAATTTAAGATCAGGGTTTTTAATCCTTTTTCTTATTAATGAAATATTATCATTAAAAGACTCATCAAATCCTTCCCTTGGTCCTTTTATTACCTCTTCTGTCATCGGATATGAAATACCTCTTTTACTAAAACCCTTTGCCTCACAATATATAGCTTCACTATATCCATCTATTGTTATCAATACATCACCTGATAATATATGCATTAAAGCTTCATTTATATCATTTATGTCTCCTACAGAATTTCCTTCTAATATCTTACTTTTAATATTATCTACTGTAATATCATCTAAATTATTTTTTGCTATTGGAGACACTATATAATCACTAATAAATTTAGAATCACACATATTATCTATAAATATAATATATATACTTTTGTTATGTACCTCCAATATTCTATAATTAACATCAAAATTTTTATTTAATTTTTCTTTTATAGATCTTATATATCCATTCATAAACTTCACCCACTTTATTGTTTGTATTATTGCGAATATTATTCATTTAATGGTAAATACTATAAATATCAATAAATAGTAAAAATTATTAATTGTAGAAAGGTGAATTAATGAAAAAATTAACTTCAAAACAGTTTGTTTTTATAATTTGGGCAGTAACCATTGTATCTTTAAAAACTTATCCCACCATATTTATTCATGACGGTAAAAGAGATACTTGGCTAATAGTAATACTTGCATCAATAATTATATTTTTATATTTTATTTTTACTATTAAAGTTTTCAGAAAAACTAAGTGCTATGATCTATATACTATTTACTGTAAATCCGTTGGTAAAATAGCCGGAAATATATTATATGGTTTTTTTTTGTTTACACTATTTTTGACCTTAATAGAATGTTCTGGTATAGAATCTAGTTCTATGCATACAAATTTATTATTAGAAACACCTATATGGTATTTAGTACTATTTTTTACCATCCCAGCTATATTCTCAGTAAAAAATGGAGATAATTCTATTTTAATAACAACAATTATTGGATTAGTTTTAATGATTATAGCTGGAATAAATTTAGGCATATTAACTGCTAAATACAAAAATTATAAATATCTGTTCCCTATATTAGAAAATGGTATAAATAAAAGTAGTTTAACATGCTTACTTAAAGTACTGGGGCTATATTCCCATATAACTATATGCTTTGTTTATATTAAATCTATAACAAATAAAAATAAATTATTAAAATCGGGAATATGGGCTTTACTATTTGTAATACAGATGGAAATTGTGTCCACCATTGGAGTATTAACCACTTTCCAATTAGAACGTGCAGAAAATTTAATCTATCCTAAACTAATTCAAACTCAGTTAATTAGTTATTGGAGATTTCTAGAAAGTGGTGAATTCTTTGTTATGCTTCAAACTTTAGGGGGATGGTACATAAAATATATAATTATTTTTGATATTTTAATTAAATCCCTAAAAAGCTTTAATATAAAAAATAAATACTTAATATATATACTAACTATTCCAGTTATAATTATTACTATATATATAGCAAATAATCTATTTAGGTTTATGTTATATTTAAATATTTATTCATATATATGTTTAATAAATTTTCTAATTGTTCCCTTCATATTATTTGTAATTTTTTTCATAAAGCATAAGTAGAGTTTTTGTTTTTTATTGTATTATTAGTTTAATTATGATATAATATTCTATATAAAATTTAAGCTTTAGCTTATATATTTTGATAGGTTAATTTGTTCTGGTGATCTAACTCCTTAATCATAGGAGCATTATCCATGAAAAATTACCCTATGATTACAAGGAGGTTTTTTTAATGGCAGATAAGACTATAGTTTGTAAAGACTGCGGAAATGAATTTGTATTCACTGAAGGAGAACAGGAATTCTACAAAGAAAAAGGATTTGAAAATGATCCAGTAAGATGTCCTGAATGCAGAAAAGCTAGAAAAGCAGCAAGAAATAACCACATGAGATAATAATAAGAGAGGTGAATCCTCTCTTTTATTTTTATTCCATTTTATTCATAATATAAATTATCTTTATATAGGAAATAATAAATACATAACTAATATATATGGAGGTTTAAATTATGATATTTTTAAAATGGTTAGGTGGACTTTTAGTGCTCTTCTGGTTAATGACAATTATATTTAAAATTGGTGGGAATCTAGTAAATCTGTTCTTGTTATTAGCAGTTATTATTTTTACAATAGATATATTAGTAGAAAATAAAAAATATTCTAGTTAAATAAGCAGTACCAAATAGCACTGCTTATTTTTATTCTTCACTTTTACCTATATCTGATAATATTAATCCCTTATTATGTTCTAATGACCAACTTATTGACCAATCACTCTGGAATAATAATAATTGTCTTTCTTTTAAATCTTTTACTATTTTAGTATCACTAGTAATACTTAGCTCTTCAACATCTCCATCATAACTTTCTATCCATCTTACATATTTAAATGGAAGTCTTTCCATCTTAATATCCACATTATATTCATTTTTCATTCTATATTGTAATACTTCAAATTGTAGTACTCCAACCACACCCACTATTATTTCTTCTATTCCAATATTTATCTCCTTAAATACTTGAATAGCACCTTCTTGTGAAATTTCAGTAATTCCTTTTATAAATTGCTTTCTTTTCATAGTATCAACTGTTCTTACTCTAGCAAAATGTTCTGGAGCAAATGTAGGTATTCCATCAAATTTAAACTTTTCATTACTCATACATAAAGTATCTCCTATTCTAAAAATACCTGGATCGAATACTCCAATAATGTCCCCTGCATAAGCTTCCTCTACAATTTCTCTATCCTGAGCTAAAAACTGTTGAGGTTGAGCAAGTTTTACTTTATTATTTCCTTGTACATGAAAAACTTCCATTCCTTTTTTAAATTTTCCCGAACATACTCTCATAAAAGCTATTCTATCCCTATGAGCAGGATTCATATTTGCCTGTATCTTAAATACAAAAGCCGAAAATTTTTCTGAAAAAGCATCTATTTCTCCTATGTTTGAATTTCTACCCAAAGGAGCTGTGCTTAATTTTAAAAACTCTGCTAAAAATGGTTCAACTCCAAAATTAGTTAATGCACTTCCAAAAAATACTGGTGTGAGTTCACCGTTTCTAACTTTTTTTAAATCAAAGTCATCTCCTGCAATATCTAAAAGTTCTATATCTTCTACTAATTTGTCATGCAGTTCTTCTCCCAATAAATCTTTAAATACAGGATCATCCACCTGACCTTCTACAGCTTCTACAGTTGTCTGTCCATGATTTCCTCCATTAAACACACCTATAACATTTTTATTTCTATCATAAACACCTTTAAAATCTTTTCCTGCTCCTATTGGCCAATTCATAGGATATGATCTTATACCTAATACATTTTCTATTTCTTCCATAAGCTCAAAAGGATCTCTGCTTTCTCTATCCATTTTATTTATAAAGGTAAAAACTGGTATGCCTCTTAAACTACATACATGAAATAATTTCTTTGTTTGCTCCTCTACACCTTTAGCTCCATCAATAACCATAACTGCACTATCTGCCGCCATTAAAGTTCTGTATGTATCTTCACTAAAATCTTGATGTCCAGGAGTATCTAAAATATTTATACAATATCCATTATAACCAAATTGCATAACTGATGAAGTTACGGAAATACCTCTTTGTTTTTCTATCTCCATCCAATCCGACACTGCATGTTTGGAAGATTTTCTTGACTTTACTGACCCTGCAAGTCTTATGGCCCCTCCATACAATAACAGTTTTTCCGTTAATGTGGTTTTACCAGCATCAGGGTGTGATATTATAGCAAATGTTCTTCTTCTATCAATTTCCTTTACTAAATCCTGCACTCTACTCTCTCCTCTTTTCTATTTCTATACATCAATGATTTTAACTTTTATATAAATTCATGTCAATTAAATATGCCTATATTATTTATTTTTCCACCTTTTGAAACAAATATTATTAATTTATTCCAACTTTCAATATTATCTTTATTTTTAAATATAGAATGCTATAATGAATTATGATTAATTATTAGATTGGAGAGATACAATGTATAAACTAATTGCCTTAGATATGGATGGAACCTTATTAAATTCAAAAAAAAATATTTCAAATTCAAATTTAACAGCTATAAAAAATGCAAAAAAAATCGGTTCTAAAGTTGTATTAGCGACAGGTAGACCATTAAAAGGCATAAAAAAATATTTAAAAGAACTAGATCTCATTAATACTGAGGATTATTGTGTAGTATTTAATGGTGCTGTGGTTCAAAATGTTAAAACAGAAGAAATACTGTGTAAAAAACTTTTAACTATAAATGACGTTAAAAATATATATGATATAAGTAAGGATTTAAATATTCACTTACATCTACTTACATTAGATTCCTGTATTACTCCTAAAATAGGAAAATATACACAGTTAGAGTCCGATTTAAACCATATTCCTTTACAAATAAAAGACTTTAATAAACTAGATAAAAATTTAGAAGTTGTTAAAGTTATTTTTGCAGATGAGCCTGATACTATAACTAAATCTATAGAAAAATTACCTAAAGAATTATTTAAAAAATTTACTATAGTAAGAAGTGCACCTTATTTTTTAGAATTTTTAAATAAAGATGTAAATAAAGGTACAGGAGTGCAATTACTTGCAAAAAATTTACATATACCTAAACATAATATAATATGTGTAGGTGATGCAGGCAATGATATCCACATGATTAAATATGCTGGTTTAGGTGTAGCTATGGGTAATGCCTTCCCCGAAGTAAAAAATATAGCAGACTATATAACTTTAACCAATGATAATGATGGTGTAGCCCATGTAATAAATAAATTTATTTTAAATAATGAAACAGCAGTTTAGAGAAAACATCTAAACTGCTTATTATTTTATCTACTTGCAACAAAACCAATTTTTCTTTGCATTTTTGAAAGCATTTTTCTTGCCACGTAATTAGCTTTTTCTGCTCCATTTTTATATATAGATTCTAAATATTCTTTGTTGTTTAATAAATCTTTTACTTTATTTTGTACAGGTTCAATTTCCCTAATTATTGCCTCTGCTACATCCTTTTTAAATTCAGCATATCCTAATTTTTCATACTCTTTTTCTATATCATTTACATTTCTACCAGTAGCTACGCTTAAAATATTCATTAAATTTTTAACTCCTGGTTGATCATCACTATACTTTACTACCCCTAAGCTGTCCGTAACAGCTCTATTAATTTTTTTTCTAATTATATCAGGTGTATCCATAATTAATATATAACTATTTGGATTATCTGATGATTTAGACATTTTTTTGCTAGGATTTTGTAAATCCATTATCCTAGCCCCTTCTTTAGGGATATATGGATCTGGTATCTTAAAAGTTGGACTATATGTATTATTAAATCTATTTGCTATATCTCTGGTGAGTTCTAAATGTTGTTTTTGATCATTTCCAACAGGGACAAGATCTGCATTATATAGTAATATATCCGCTGCCATTAATACAGGATAAGTTAGAAGTCCTGCACTAACTGATTCCCCATATCTTTGGGACTTATCCTTAAACTGAGTCATTCTATTTAATTCACCTATATAAGTATTGCAATTTAAAAGCCATCCCGCTTCAGCATGTGCGGAAACGTGTGACTGAATAAATAAAGTATTCTTTTCTGGATCAACACCTGAAGCAATATATGTTGCTAAAACCTCTAAAGTTCTTCTTCTTATATCTTTGGGTTCTTGTCTTACTGTTATAGCATGTAAATCAACTACACAATAATAACAATCATATTTATCCTGTAATTTTACCCAGTTTTTTATAGCCCCAAAATAATTCCCTATGGTTAAATTTCCTGATGGCTGTATTCCACTAAAAATAACTTTTTTATCTTCACTCATTATATATATCCTCCCTAAAATTTTATTAAGTTTTATATTAAAAAAACCCTATAGAAGTATATTCTATAGGGCGTATTGTACGCGGTACCACCTAAATTTAAAAGACTTTTAGTCTCTTATCTCATTAGATAAATATATCCTGTCTTTATAACGTAAGACCATCGTCGAAGACTACTTAAAATTTCATCTTGATTCTCCAGGACCCATTCAAACTAATCATAATTATTGTATTTCCACCATATACAATTCTCTTTAAATCTGTTTTTAGTTTTACTTGCTTCCATTCATAGAAAAATTTTTTACTTTAAAAGTTATGATATTACATAATATTTTTTTTGTCAATATTTTTTATGACTATTATTTCTTCCATAAACCATGTAAATTACAATACTCTCTAACGGAAATAATCTCATCCTCTATTTTAAATTTAGCTTCTGGCTTTTCACCAGGTTTTAGATATTTCCTATATGTTTTATTTTCAGTATTAACTTCTATCCAATCTATATAATGTTCCTCTAACATTGGATGTTCTACCTCTCCAATTTTCACCTTTAACCCTTCTTCTATCTTTTCTACTACAGGAACATGTTTCTCTTTTGCTCCATCTTCTGTATTCTCATTTCTATGCATCATAGGCTTATTACAACATATTAAAGTTCCTACTCCACTATGAACTATTTCTACTATATTTCCACATACTAGACACTTATAAACTTGCTTTAGCTCCGTCATTTTTTATCCCTCCATGAACATTTACTATTTGTTAATAATGAATTCTACACAAATCTCTTTTTTCCTTCTTTTATTTCATAATAATATAAAGTACTAATAAATATTCCACTAATTTTTTTAAGTTTTAGTGGAATACTAATTTTGTATATTAAATAATTATTTATATAAGGAGGCTTTATTATGGATTCAAAAAAAGTTTATGCTCCTGAAGAAAGAGATTATTTAGAGGCAAAACAAAAGATAATAAAATCCTTTTCAAAAAAAGATTATACAAAACTTCCAGATAACGTCCGTGACCCAGTAGTAGTTAATAATATAGCTACTTGGGAATTTGATAATACTTCAAAGGATATGGAAGAAAACAATCTATTTGAATAGTAAATGAAAAGCCCTTCTAGGGGCTTTTCATTTTTATTTTATTACAATCTTTACCTCATGTAGACCCTCTTTTAAAAATGGAATTGTATTATCTTCTATCTTTTTCCCATCTAAATATACACTATCCTCATTTCCCTTAATTACTTCAATATTATATACACACTTTCCTCTCTTATACTTCATTGAGTATCCATTCCAGTCTTTAGGCAAATTAGGCTCTATAGTAAATCCTTTCTCCTCTTTTAAGTTTAATCCTAGTATTCCGTTTACTGCCGTAGTATACATCCAACCAGCTGCACCAGTATACCAACTCCACCCTCCTCTTCCCACATGAGGTTCAACAGCATATATATCCGCCGTGATTACATATGGTTCTACTTTGTATCTTTCACAATCTAAATAAGATCTTGTATGATTTATAGGATTTATCATATTAAATATTTTCCAAGCCTTATCGTTGAGTCCTATTTTAGTGAGTGCTAATATATACCAAATAGCCGCATGTGTATATTGTCCGCCGTTTTCTCTTACTCCTGGTACATAACCTTTTATGTATCCAGGTTCTAATGAAGATTTATTAAAAGCAGGAGTTAATAGCATTACTAACCCTTTATCATATTTAACCAAATATTTTTCTGCAGATAACATAGCTTCCTTAGCCCTGCTATTTTTAGCTGCTTTGGATATTACTGCCCAAGATTGTGATAATGAATCTATTTGACATTCATCATTTTCTGATGATCCTAAAGGAGTACCGTCATCAAAATAAGCCCTTCTATACCAGTTTCCATCCCATGCATTCTCTTCTAAACTTTCCTTTATAAATTCTTTTAATTTTTCATACTCATTTCCTTTTAAATTATCATCCTTTTTATTGCATAATTGAACAAATTTATCTAATATACTATATAAAAACCATCCTAGCCATACACTTTCTCCTTTCCCCTTATTACCAACTGTACTCATACCATCATTCCAATCTCCTGAGCCCATTAGTGGAATATTATGCTGACCAAATTTTAAAGCCTTATCTATTGCCTTTATACAATGTTCATATATTGTTCCCACTTTACTAGATTTAGCTGAAATTTTATATCTCTCATCTTCACCTTCTTTTAATGGCTCATCCTCTAAGTATGGTGCTATTTCATCTAGTATTGTATAATCTCCTGTATTTTCTATATAAGCTATTGTTACATAAGGTAACCATAATAGATCATCAGAAAATCTAGTTCTTATACCACTGTCAACTATAGGATGCCACCAATGTTGAACATCTCCCTCATTAAACTGTCTTGATGCACTATATAGTATATGTTCTCTTGTGTACTCAGGATAAATATACGAAATTGCTATGGAATCTTGCAACTGATCTCTAAATCCATAAGCTCCTCCAGATTGATAAAAAGCAGTCCTTGCCCAAAATCTACAGGATATAACCTGATACATTAGCCAACCATTTATCATTAAATCCATTGTAGTGTCTGGTGTTTTTACTTGTATATTTGACAATATTTCACTCCAATGTTCCTTAATTAATTTTAACTCCTCAACTATTATATCTATATTATTATATTTATCTATCAAATTATTTACTTCATCTAAGTTTTCATCTTCCCCCAAAAGAATAGCTATATACTTTTCTTCATTAGGTTTTAGATTTATTTTACCATTTATAGCCATACAAGGATCTAATCCGGAGCCAGTAGTATTTGAAAAAGTTTTTCTTTTTAGGGCATTGGGATGTTCTATATTTCCACCTTTTCCTATGAACTCTTTTCTATCCCCTGTATAACATATATTTTCTACTCCATTTATACTTAAGAAGGTTATATATTCTCCAAAACTATTATTATATGGATTTTTAGCATATAAATATTTTTTATTATCATTAAAATAAGTAGTTATATACTGTGCAGTTTGCTGAGGCGTTACTCCTAAAACTAACTGAGCATAATAAGTTATAGATAAACTTCTATCTATATTGGTATTATTTTTAAGTTTTACTAATCCGAACTTAACACTATTATCTTTAGATGCAAAAGTTGTGTATACTCCATTTACCCCATGGATATTGTGTTTAAAACTTGAATAACCAAATCCATGTTCTATTATATATCTATTATTATCTCTAATAGGTTTAGGAGTTAAGCTCCATATATTTCCACTTTCCTCATCTCTTATATATAATGCTTCAGACTCACCATCTTTTACAGGGTCATTAGACCAAGTGGTAATTTTATTTTCCCTACTATTTTTATACCAAGTATATGCTACACCACTTTCAGATATATGGAAGCCAAATTTTTTATTAGATATTACATTTATCCAAGGTGCCGGAGTATTCTTGCCTTTATCCAAAACAATAACATAGTTACTGCTTTCCATATCAAATCCACCTATATCATTGAAATATTTCAACTTCGGTTTTTCCAATTCACTAGAATAATCATCATAATTTATAACATTAGTTTGTAGTAAATTGTCCTGAAAAACATTTGATTCTTCATTTTCAATTTGGTTTTTTAATGGCCCTTTATCCGAATCAATAACTACTCTTGCTATGGCAATTATAAAATCTATATCTTCCTTAGTCATTGTAGATTTGTTATACAAATATACTCCTCCAGATAAATTTTGTTTATCCCTTGCATGACTTGAACTAACAATATCTCTGACCATGTCTTGTAAATTTTGTACATATGAGCTTTCTTGCAAATTAAAAATCACAAGATCGACCTTTAAACCTTTTAGTCTCCAATATTCATGTGCTTTTAACATTTGTGTGATTATATCTATATTTTGTTCCTTCCTAATAAATAAAAGTACTATTGGCAAATCACCAGATATTCCATAGGACCATAAAGCAGACTGACCCTTTTTGATAGATTGAATATACATTTCTCTTTTTCTCATAGAGCTATTTAAAAAAATTATATTACTTGCCATCTTCTGGTATAAATTAGCCATTGAAGACTTAATACCTAAGTATCTTGTTTCTAAAATGCTTTGAGTTAGTCCTAGTTCAAATGTTCTGTTTATATTTCCCCACTCTCTATATTTTTCGCTTAATTTTATAACTTCTTCTTTTGAATCAGCCATCCCCATTACATAAGCTACTTTAGTACTAGATTTAGGTGGTAGTTTTATCCTTACTCTTAAACTAATAATAGGATCTAAAACAGCTCCAATGGTATTGGATAAGGGTTCATTGTTTTCCATAATTTTGGGTTTATATATATCATTACCTCTTCCTATAAACTTAGATCTATCTGTTTCATACTGTATGTTGCCCACTATGTCTCTATCTGATATTACTGTTTGCATAACCCAATATTCTTTTTCATCTTCTCCTCTTTTTCTTCTATTAGCTAAAACACATAATGGGTCCTCTAAAAATTCAGTATTTACAAATAAGTTTCCAAAAGCAGGATGAACTAAATCCGCCCTGTAATGTGATAATGTGATTTCACAATAACTTGTTATTTCTATAATCCTACTACTATTACTTTTATTACTTATAGTTAATTTCCTTACTTCTGCATTATCCTCTTGGGATACAGTTATTTCTGTAGTGGTGTCTATATTCCCGTCTTTTCTTTTAAATTCTGCCTTATCTAATGAAAATATTGCTTCGTAATATTCTCCCTTATATTTGCATGGTTCATAAGTATTACTCCAATACTCATTAGAATTTAAATTCTTTATATAAAAAAACATTCCTGTGTTATCATTTGTTATATCTTCACGCCATCTATAAAGCATAATATTGTCATTTTTACTATACCCACTCCCAGTACTAGTTACCATTACAGAATAGCTACCATTAGATAATATATGAGTATCAGGATAAGTAGAAAGAGGATTATTATATCTTCTTAATATACTTACATCCTTATCACTCATTACCACTTTGTAATTATAATTTTCTTCTCTATCATATACAACCGAAGTAGAGACTTTCTCCTGCAATAATAGTTCTGTAGCCTTTACTTGTGGTACATTATGAAATCTGTCTTGAAATATATTATTATTTAATACATTATCTAAAGCCATTAAACTCATACCCTGATGATGAACCATAAAGCATTTTATCAGTGCAAAATCTTTTCCTTTGGGAAGTCTTTCCTTAGTAAAATCTATCGCTTCAAATAAGCCGTATCTACCCTCAAGACCAAACTCAATTAAATTTTTAATATTATCGTAAGCATCCTTCTTATTAACCTGTAAAGCCATTACAGTAGAATATGGGGATACTACTAATTCATTTCCAAGTCCTCTCTTTAATCCTATCTTTGGAATCCCAAATGCTTTATACTGATAATTTAAATTAACATCAAAGTTATAAAAAGCTGATTCTGAAATCCCCCAAGGTATTTTTTTAATACCGGAATAATACTTTTGTCCTTCTACTAAAAACTCATATGTTTCATCTAGTAGTGTATTAGAGTATCTCTTCATTATTAATAATGGCATGAGATATTCAAACATAGTTCCACTCCAAGAAACCAAACCTTTTCTTTTGTTTACCTTTGTTAAAGCCCTCCCTAGTCTAAACCAATGACTTTGATCAACTTCTCCTTTTGCTATAGCAATAAAACTTGCCTGCCTTGCTTCAGATGCAAGCAAATCATAATAACAATTATCCATCTTCTCTCTATCTACATCGTAACCTATAGAAAATAATCCCTTAGATTTACTAAATAATATACTAAAATCAGTATTATTACATATAGATTGTAGTTTGTTTTTTAAACCTATTATTTTTGCATATAATGAATATACTTCAGCTCTTCCATCAATAATATCCTCATACAATTTATTCATATATTCATTTTTATTAATCTCTGATAATTTTTCACTTACCTCTCCCAATTTCTCTATAACATCGTGCAATGTATAAGTTCCTGTAACCTTTTCTAAATCCTCTAATATATCTACTCTACTTACATTATCCACATTAAAATTTAATTTATTTACAAACTCTTTATTTGTTAATAAGTTTACCCATGGGAATAATTTAAATATATTTTCTAAATATTTATCTGTTTCATTTTTAAGTTTTACATTCCAGTATAATTTATCTTTTTCTTTAATTTTATCTAATTCCTTAACTTTTTTCTGTATATTTTGAAGTATATCCTTTAGCTTATTTATGTTTGAATCCCATTTTTCTAATTCATATATTATCTCATCATAAAAATTATTCATCCCATTATATACTAATTCCATATCACATAAATAAATCAGATCCAATAATCCTTTATTAAATCCATTATTTATTATTGGTGAGTTAATAAATTCATTTAAAGCTTCTATGACTACCCATAGATAACCTACTAAATTTCCACTATCTACTGTAGATATATATCTTGGATAAAGAGGTTCTTTTGTTTTAGTATCATACCAATTATAAAAATGGCCCTTATATATTTCTAATTTATTCATGCTCTTAACTATATTATCAATTCTGTTAATACACTCTATAATATCAATATATCCTAGGTCGAATGCTGCTAAATTAGAGGTTAATCCCATACCCATATTAGTTGGTGATGTTCTATGTGCAATGCCTTTATAAGGGTCTTGCTGAAAATTATCAGGAGCTAAATAATTATTTTCTTCATTTATAAAGTCTTCAAAATAAGCCCAGGTTTTTCTACTTATTCTTCTTAACAAATTAATCTGTTCTTGTGTAAAATACTCACTTTCTTTTAACTTATCTTTACTTATAAAATAAGCTATGTATGGACTTATAAACCATATAACACATGATGGAAGCATTATCATACCTATATTTAATGATGCATTAAATGCTAATACTACAATAATAATGCTTATTAAACTGCCCATCCACATTGAACTTATATAATCTTTTATTTTCCTACCTGATGTAGCCTCTACATCTGCAGCAGTCTGCCATTCCAATAGATGTTTTTTACTAATGAATACTCTATACAATGTTCTTATTACTGCATCTAACATTAAATAGCATTGATAAGGCAAAAAGCAAAATATAAGAAAGAACTGTTCAATAGCCACATTCCAGCTTTTTATCTTACCAGATAGATTTATCCCTTTTATAGGGGCTACTACCACATCTGATACATTAAACAAAATAGGTGCTAATAAAGATATAATAGCCACCATAATCCATTTTTCACTGCCATTTAGTAGACTTAATGCTAAAATAATTAGTATAATTATAGATGGTGCTAATAAGCTCCTCCTTAAATTATCAAATATTTTCCATTTAGATAATTTATTTAAAGGAGATTTTTTAAATAACCACAATATTAACTGCCAATCTCCTCTAACCCATCTATGAAGTCTTTTAGCACTAGAATTATAGTATGCAGGATACCCATCTATTAATTCTACATCTGTAATTAGTGCTGTCCTTAAATACGATCCCTCTAATAAGTCATGACTAAGCACAGTATTCTCAGGAATTTCATTTTTTAACATATAATTAAATGCATCTATATCATATATACCCTTTCCAGTAAAAATTCCCTCATCAAATAAATCCTGATATACATCAGATATAGCCGTAGTATACAAGTCAATACCTGTTTCTCCAGAGAATACCTTAGAAAACATAGTCTTTGTAGCATTCTCAATACTTACGCTTATCCTTGGTTGCATTAACCCATGTCCTCTAAAGATTTTTTTACTGTTTTTATCTATATATGGTTCATTCAATACATGTGCCATAGCCCCGATAAGTTTCTTTGCTGATTCTCTAGGAAGTTTTGTATCAGCATCTAAAGTTATTATATATTTAACCTTAGATAGATTATTTATATCAGAACTTATTGTATTATAACTTGTGTTCTTTTCCCCCCTTATAAGTTTATTAAACTCCACAAGCTTTCCTCTTTTTCTTTCCCAGCCAATCCATAAGTTCTCTTTATCATTAAATTGTCTATATCTATTAAAAAAATAAAAAATCTCCTGTTCTTTAGCATATTTTTCATTTAATTTTTTTATATTTTTTAAAGCACAACTTAAAATTTTTTCATCATTTTCCTCTTTTTCATGTTTACTATCTTTAAAATCTCCTAATATAGCATAAAAAATATTCTTACTCCTATTAGCAAGATAATATACCTCTAAGTCTTTAACTAATTCCTCTACCCTTTTTTCACTATCTAATAGTGTAGGTATTACAACCATTGTACTAAATTTCTCTGGTATATCACCTTTAAATTCCAACTTAGGTATAAAAGTTGGTCTTACTAAATGGTTTATACTCCAGTTAATTATTGAAACTACTATCTGACTTACAGGTATAATTACAGCTAAATAGGCCAAAATGTATTCCCCAATATTAACATTATTATTTTTAGATAAAATTACCACTACAATACCCAACGATATTATAATTGTTAAAAATAATACAAAATTTATATAATAATTAATTCTCTTTTTTATATTTTTATATCTTAATTTTAAAAATGACTTATCCTTAAACCCTATTTTTCTTTTTAAACACTCTATACCCTGGTCTAATAAATAATACCCCACGTGTGAAAGATAGGCTTTATCTTGACTTTCTATATTTTCTTTAGCACATTCAATAATTTTTTTTGCTACAAAAGTTTCTCCTAATTTCATATGTCTAGCTATTTTTTCTACCATATGTCTATAATAATCCCTAGATTGAAAATCCATATTTTCATATACTTTTGCAGGATCATTTATTAAAATCTTTTCCAAATGACTCAAACTTTCGAAACATTCCTTCCAATTTAATAAAGATATCTCCCTTATTCCTGTAATACTATTACCTATAATTAATCTAAAAAAAGCTTGTTTTTTATGTTCTAAAATAATTATTCTTTCCGAATCAGTTTCCTCCTTAGACAGATTTTCATCTATCCACTTATAAATCCTAGGGTTATCTACTCCATTTTCTCTTAAAACTCTTAATAATTTTTCAGTAAAATAAATATTAAAACTATATTTATTAGCATAAATATCATCTAATTCTTTTTCATTATCCATAGATTTTATCAATTTATCTGCTAAGTCTTCCCCTTTATTTTTTTCCTTTTGAGCATACAAAATTTTAGATGTAATCTTACCTATATTTTGTATTAAAGCTATTTTAATCATAATAGGAAGCGCCCATAGTTCTCCACTGGACAATATCACATTTTTCTGATATTCTTCTATAAATACATTTATATTTTCTTTATTTATTTTTCCATCTGTACTATATACTAATCTTTTAGCAATATAGTATATCCTAGGATAACCCTTCATAGCCCCACTTTGAATTATTGGAAGGTTATTATAGTAATTTTTAGGCATGCTTACTTTTATTTCTTTATACTCTCTTTGAATTATATATAAATTATCTAAAAGCCATTCTGCAGCGGGTAATATTTCTTTTTGGGCCTTTGATTCCTTATTAATATAATCATGACCATTTATTATAATTTTGTAACTTCTATCCAAACTTTTCAGAAGTTTAATTTTAGATTTTATGCTGTTTCTATAGGAATTGTATGGACTTTCTTCCACCTCATCACTATGAAACTCTTTAACATCTATCCAATCAAATTCTATATCTTCATTATCTAAATATTTGTTATCCCAAATAAAATAAAATACTATAATCAAAGAAATTATGAACAAAACAGAAGCAATTCCATAATAGTACATAATAATACACCCCTTCTATGCTATTTAAATCAATTGCTTAGCTTATTATTTCCAATAAATCAAAAAAATATTATGGAGAAACATTTAAAAGTTTCTCCATAATACTTTTATAAAAATAGTTCATTTGAAATTAGCTCGTGATAACTTTGCCTTCTACATATAAGTTTATCCTCCCCATTACTAACCATAACTACTGCTGCAGTAGGTATCTTATTATAATTGCTAGACATAGAATATCCATATGCACCAGTTGATAACACGGATAAAACATCTCCACTTTTACACTTTGCTAAAGTAACATGGTTTAATAATATATCCCCTGATTCACAACACTTGCCAGATATAGTTACAACTTCTTTTGTACTACTATCTATTTTATCTGCAATCATACACTCATATTCCGCACTATATAATGCAGGTCTAATATTATCAGTCATTCCACCATCTACAGCAACATACTTTCTTACCTTTGGTATTTCTTTTATAGCTCCTATTGTGTATAAAGTTGTTCCTGCATTTCCAACTATAGATCTTCCTGGTTCAATAACTAAGCTTGGTAAATCTATATTCAATTCTTTAGCCTTACTTATGGCTTTATTTAATATGGATTCACAGTAGTTCTCAGTAGTTTTAGGAGTATCACCTTCTGTATAATATATACCAAATCCACCTCCTAAATCTAACTCTAATATATCATAGTTTAACTTTTTCTTTATATTTTTTATAAGGTTCATCATTATATCTACCTCATCTTCATAAGGAGTTATTTCAAAAATTTGAGAACCTATATGACAATGAAGCCCTATTAAATCAATATTAGATAATTTAATTGCTCTTTCTACTGCATTCAAAGTTTGATTATTTAAAAGCGTAAATCCAAATTTTGAATCAATCTGTCCAGTTTTTATATATTCATGAGTATGCGCCTCTATTCCAGGAGTAATTCTTAAAAGTATTTTTTGAACTTTATTTAACCTTTTAGCTATTTCATTTATTGTATTGATTTCATAAAAGTTATCGACTACAAATCTTTCCACACCTAATTGTATTCCCATCTCTATTTCCTCTAAAGTCTTATTGTTCCCATGAAAATATACTCTTTCCATAGGGAAATTTGCTTTAAACGCAGTATATAATTCTCCTCCAGAAACTACATCTAAATATAACCCTTCTTCATTAATTATCTGACACATTGCAAGTGTTAAAAAAGCCTTTCCTGCATATGCTACTTTATTATTCATTTCCTCTACTTTAAAATTCTTATAATAATCTTTACAATTTTTTCTTATTAGTTCCTCATCCATAACATATAAAGGTGTGCCATACTTTTTAGCTAAATCTACTGTATTGTTCCCTCCTATATGCAAAGTATTATTTAATATCTCCATTGTTCCAAATAATTTCAAAATGAATTCCCCCTTTATTTTAAATAAAAAAAATACAGCAAAGGTACACCTATAGCTGTATTTAAACATCTATTGTGACCTTAGTAGCTCTCCACATATTAGTGACAACCTTACATATATTCTATGCAAAGCCAGATAAATAACCTGCCTGGTTATTTCCTTCGGCTATAATTCCTTTCTCTATCCTTCCCAGTTTGGCAACTCTAGATAAATACTCTTAATTATAGCACCTCTACTAAAGGTAAAATAAGTCCTATTAAGTTTTAAATTAGTTTAACATAATATTCTTTAAATTTCAACATTTAAATTTATATCCCATAAAATTGTCTAAAAGACTTTGTAACATATAGATGATCATCTACTCCACCAAGCTCTCTGATAGAATGCATAGCAAGTATTGGAGTCCCCATATCTACAGATGGTATGTTTATATGAGTTGAAGAAATTGGACCAATGGTAGATCCGCCTCTTTCATCAGAGCGATTAACAAATTTTTGTATTGGAACTTTAGCCTTGTTACATATCTGTTCATATACTGCCGTAGAAAAACCATCCGATGTATAACTTTGCTTTGCACTTATTTTTACAACTGGTCCCCCATTTAACATAGGCCTATTTACAGGATCTGATTTTTCAGGCCAATTAGGATGTACTGCATGAGCTAAATCTGATGATATTAAAAATGATTTAGCTAATGCCCTATAATATGCCTCTTTACCAACTTGTTCATTTTCAACTATTCTCTCTAAAATGCTTGAAAGCATAATAGAATCAGCTCCCTGCTTAGTAGAACTTCCAACCTCTTCATTATCAAAACATGCTAAAACTTTAGTAGAATTGCTTTCTTCTGACTGAAGTAATGCATTAAGTGCTGCATGTACCATAGCCAAATCATCTAACCTTGGACTAGATATAAATTCCTTATTCAATCCTATTATGCATCCTTTTTCATATTCATATAGGAATAAATCAAAATCTACTATATCATATTTGTTTACATTCAATTCCTCAGATAATATATTTAATAAATAATCATCCTTTTCCATGGTCTCATTAATAATCCCCATTAAAGGAAGTGTATGTTTCTGTGGATTTAGTTCTAATCCTTTATTTACATCTCTATTCATATGTATAGCTAGATTAGGAATAATTAAGATAGGTTTATTTATATTAATAAATTCTTCTTTAGGTTTCATTATATCTTCGCTTTTAAGTATAACTCTACCAGCAATTGATAACGGCCTATCCATCCAGGTACTTAATATTGGACCTCCATATACCTCCGTATTTAACTTTATATATCTATCCTCACAAATCATCTCTGATGAAGGTTTTATTCTAAAAGTAGGGGAATCCGTGTGTGCCCCTATAATTTTAAATCCATTTTCAACCACACTACAGTTGCCAGTTATAAATGCAGTTATAGCTGAATTATTCTTCTTTACATAATACCTTGCATTTTTACTTAATGCCCATTTATCACTTTCTTTTAACTCTATAAAATTATATTTCTTTAATATATTCTCTATACTTTTCACAGCATGAAATGCTGTTGGACTTTCATAAATAAAATCTATTAATTCTTCAGATAATTTAAGTTTTTCTTCCATAAACATATTCCTCCTACTTCCTAAATTTTCTTTATTATTAGAATAACATACTTATAATTCGGTTTCAAATTAAGCAATATAAGTATATTTCAGAAAATAAAATATATTTATTTTAGTATTAACAATAATATGATATAATGGTTAACTGTATTTATATTAAAATAAGAGGTGTATAATATGTTATCTAAATTCTTAGTCAAAAAATTTATTAAGAATTATCAGGATACAGATAAATCAAGTGTTAGAAATGCTTATGGTTTTTTAGCAAGTATTATAGGAATAATATCAAATTCTCTTCTTTTTGCTGTTAAATTGTTTATTGGAATAATATCTCATAGTATTTCAGTAACTGCTGATGCATTCAATAATCTTTCTGATGCAACTTCATCCTTGATTACTATGTTAGGATTTAAATTAGCATCTAAGCCTCCAGATGAAGAACATCCTTTTGGACATGGACGAATAGAATATATATCTGGCTTATTTGTTTCTTTTATGGTTATACTAGTAGGATTTGAATTTATTAAATCTTCTTATTCGAGAATAACAAACCCAGTAAACGTTAAGTTTCAACTTCTTCCATTTATTCTAATTCTATTATCCATACTTATAAAGGTGTGGTTAAGTAGATTCAACAAATATATAGGTAAAACAATAAACTCTTCTGCATTACAGGCTTCATCCTTTGATGCATTAAGTGATGTAATAACTTCTAGTTGTGTTGCATTGTCATTTATAATATCCAAATGGACTTCTATACCCATTGATGGTTATATTGGTATTTTAATTTCTTTGTTTATAATATACTCAGGATATTCTTTAATAAAAGATACTTTAAATCCACTTTTAGGTGAATCTCCTGATCCACAGTTAGTAAATAAAATCATTAACGGGATATTAAGTTATAAACATATAACTGGTGTTCATGACTTAATAATTCATAATTATGGACCAAGTAAATGTATGGCTACCGTACACGCAGAAGTTCCAGATACAATATCTATAGTAAAAATACATGAAATAATAGATATGGCAGAAAGACAACTTTCTGATGATTTAAATATAATTTTGGTAATACATATGGACCCTATTAATACAAATAATAAAGAAGTTACCTTTGCAAGAAATGAACTAGAAAAATTAATTGAACCCTATCCTATGATAAAATCAATTCATGATTTTAGAATTGTAGGTCAAGGAGAATCTAAAAATCTGATATTTGATATTGTTATAGATTATAGCCAAAACCTTACAAATGAATTTGAGGATAAAATCAAAAGAGACTTAGATAATGAAATTAAAAAAATTCATCCTAAATATAATGCTATAATAACTATCGATAGAGATTTTACTTAAATATAATTAACACATTCATCACACTCTAGCATATTATATATTGATTTTATATTATTATGGAGTGTGAATTTTTATGAGTAAAAACATATATCATATCTTTCCAGGTAGCAATACTTCGCAAGGATTTTATTCATTTTTTCAATATATATTACCTAACGAAAATGCTAAAAAAGTTATTTATATAAAAGGTGGTCCTGGAACAGGAAAATCATCTCTTATGAAAAAAATAGGATCTATATTTAATGATAAGGGCTATGAAATCGAATTTTTTCATTGTTCATCTGATAATGAATCCTTAGATGGAGTGGTAATTAAAGGATTAAATTTTGCTCTAATTGATGGAACTGCACCTCATATAAATGATCCTAAAGTCCCAGGAGCAATGGATGGCATTTTAAATTTAGGAGAATGTTTAGATGAAAAAAATTTATCTAATTATAAAGAAGAAATAATTAAGATTTCCTCTGATATTAGTGATTCATTTAAAGAAGCTTACTCTTACTTAGCAAGTGCTAAATCATTACACGAGAATTTGTCTTACTATAATCATAATTCACTAGATATAATTAAATTAAATACAATAAAACAATCTCTCATCAAAAGTATATTTAAGAATCCACGAATAGGTTCTGGAAATGAAAGACATCTTTTTGCTACTGCTTTTACCCCAAATGGTATAATTTCTTATATAGATACATTATATGTTAAATGTAAAAATATATATACCTTAAATGGTGGTGCTGGTACTGGCAAGACTAATATTTTAAACACAATAAAAAATGAGGCTATAAATAGCGGCTATGACGTGCAAATATATCATGATCCGTTTATTCCTGATAGATTAGAGCATATAATTATTCCGGATTTAGATACTGCAGTTTTAACATCAAATGAAATAAATAATCGTACCTTCCATGGAACTCAAGTTTATATGAGTAATATAATGGATAAAAGGTATCTTGCTACCAAAAAAGATTCTATAGAAAAAAATACAGAAACTTTTAATAGTTTAGTAGATGAAGCTATAAAACACCTTAATAATTGTAAAAAACTTCATGATGAACTTGAAAAATATTATGTCTCAAATATAGATTTCCAAAAGGTGGATATGCTTTCAGAAAACCTTATATCAAATCTTCTATCCTGTGAAAAAAAGTGATGGAAAATAAAAATTGTCTCAAAGTATATTATACTTTGAGACAATTTTTATTTTGTTTTTAATACGTATAATTCATGTAATGCTCTTGTTGACATAACATACATCATTTTTTCATAATTTACCCTATTATACCCCTCATCTAATACTATTACAGCATCAAATTCTAATCCTTTAGCAAGATATGATGGGATTACTAATTCACCTGATGTATACAAATTTTCTTCTTTATCAATTATTTTTATATACATACTTTTCTTTAAAATTTTCCCTATATAATTAGTTTGTTTTGCATCTTTACATATTACAGCAATATTTTCGTATTCTTTGTTTTTTAAATCCTTAAGTATACAAACTAACCTATCTTCTAACTCCTTTTTAGAGCTTATATTCTCCTGAACTACCTCTTTACCGCTTCTAACTAATGGTACTATATCATTGCTATTAATATACCTATTGGCATAATTCATAATTTCTTGTGTAGATCTATAACTCTTAAGAAGCTTAAAATATTCTATATCCTTAAACTCTATATAGGTATTTAATTCTTCCATCGATATGTTTTCTTTTGTAGGGATAATCCTTTGATTGCTGTCTCCAACAATAGTATAGTGTTGACACTTAGTTATTTCTTTTATAACCATAAACTGAAGCATACTATAATCCTGAGCCTCATCTATTACAATATGTTTTATCTCATCTTTACTAGTTATTCCTTCTAATTTTATTTTCAAATATAATATTGGCGCTAAGTCATCATATATTAAGGTATTGTTATTATTAAATTTATTATATATTTCTAAAATATCTGGATTGTCGATCCATGTTAATTTTTGCTTAGTCTTCATTATTTCTTTAATAACACTTCTTATTTCCAACTTCCTTTTAAACTCTAAATCATTTCCATATAAATTCACTTCTTCTTTAGAGAGTCTATCTAATTTATCCCTATACTCTTTTTGTATTCTTCTTACTATTTTATCCCTATAATCCTTTATTTTAGAGTATAATATTCTTTTTATTTTTTTGCTTCTTCTAAATAAAGGCATCTGTTTAAAATATTCACCAAACATCTTATCTATCTCTTTAGATTCTACTATTGTTTCATCTAAAAACTTTACATCTCTTATATTAAAATAGCTATACTCTAAATTTCTTATAAGGTTATCTAATTCCCCAATAAACTCTATAGAGGTCTTTTTTAATACATTTTCTATAAAATCTTCCTCTCCATTAATAATGCTTTCCATATATTCTTTAAAATTCATAATACAATCTAAATCTATTAAATCCAAAGCAAATTCTCTAAAAGTTGATTGTTTTACACCCACTTCACCTAAACTTGGTAGCACTGATGAAATATACTCAATGAATATATTATTAGGACCTAAAATAAGTACTTTATCCCCTAATACTTTTCTATAGTTATATAATAAATAAGCTATTCTATGTAATGCAATAGTAGTCTTTCCACTACCTGCAACTCCATCAACTACTATAGTTTTATTTCTAGATTGCCTTATCAAATTATCCTGTTCACTCTGAATTGTCATTACTATATCCTTTAATTTATCAGAAGAATTGCTACTTAAAACCATTTGTAGTATTTCATCCTTAACATCTATAGCAGAGTCAAACATTCCCAAAAGTTTACTTTTTTTGATTATAAATTGTCTTTTATTTAATATATCAGTTTTTATCTCTCCAACTGGAGACTTATAACTATTATCTCCTAACTTCCCAGTGTAAAATAAAGATGCAACAGGGGCCCTCCAATCTATTACTAATGGCTCATATGTATCATCTAGAGTAATACCAAATCTTCCAATATAAATACTATATAATTCATTCATATCCTCTTCGGTAAAATCTACCTTACCGAAATAAGGTGATGTAGATAATATAGTAAGTTCCTTTAATTTTTTATCAATGTGTCTAAACTGCTCTTCTATAACAAATCTTTCGTGATCAAAATATTCTGTTACCTTATCTTCATCATCCTCATACTCATCTAAGACTTTTTTTCTATAATCCATTATATAATCAGATATTTGTCTTCTCTTTTCTAAATAACTAGTTATTTCTTTATTTATAATAGATATGGTACTATCTAATTTTTCTTTCTCTAAATTTACCTGAATTTCCCTCTGTATATCTTTTTCTAATTCAGAATTATACATACTTTTTCACCAGCCTAAATTATTTATTTGTGTCAAATTCCTCTATAGACTCCATTGAATCATTTTCCTCACCTTTTACAAGGGACATAAATTCTTCCCCCATAATAGTTTCTTTCTCTAATAATCTTACTGCTATCTTAGTTAATAAATCTTTATTTTCTTCCAAAACCTGTATGGATTTTTTATGAGCAGCCTTTATTATCTTTAAAGTTTCCTCATCTATTTCAGCTACTGTTTGTTCACTACAATTTGTAGCACGCCTTCCATCAAGATACCTATTTGACATTGATTCTAGACCCATCATATCAAATCTATCTGTCATTCCATATATAGTTACCATGCTTCTAGCAGTCTCAGTTGCTTTTTCTATATCATTTGAAGCTCCAGTTGATATACTTTTAAATTCTACCTCTTCTGCCGCTCTTCCTCCAAGCATAACACAAATTTGATCAAACATTTCCTCTTTAGTAGTTAAATATTTTTCCTCTGTTGGAAGTTGCATAGTATATCCTAGTGCACCCATAGTTCTTGGTACTATAGTTATTTTATGTACTGGATCTGTATGAGTTAAAAGTGCTGCTACTAATGCGTGACCTACTTCATGAAAGGCAACAGCCCTCTTTTCCTTACCTGATAGTATTCTATCCTTTTTCTCTTTTCCTGCTATTATTATTTCCACTGCCTCTTCCAAATCTTCTTGAATAACTTCCTCTCTATTATTTTTGACTGCTCTTAATGCACCCTCATTAATTATGTTTGCAAGATCTGCACCTACTGCACCAGGTGTTGATTTAGCTATAGAATTTAAATCTACAGTATCTGAAATTTTAACTCCCTTTGAATGAACTTTAAGTATTTCTTCTCTTCCTTTTAAATCTGGTCTATCTACTATAACCCTTCTGTCAAATCTACCTGGTCTAAGTAATGCTTTATCCAAAATTTCTGGTCGATTAGTAGCTGCTAGTATAACAACTCCTTTAGAAGAATCAAACCCATCCATTTCTGCTAACAATTGGTTGAGAGTCTGTTCCCTTTCATCATTACCTGATATATTTCCTTCCCTACTCTTTCCTATAGCATCAATCTCGTCTATAAATATTATACATGGAGCTTTTTCCTGAGCTTGTTTAAATAAGTCCCTAACTCTTGCGGCACCCATACCTACAAACATCTCTACAAAACTAGAACCAGATAAGGAGAAAAATGGGACCTTTGCTTCTCCAGCAACAGCTTTAGCAAGTAAAGTTTTTCCTGTACCTGGAGGACCTACTAATAACGCTCCTTTAGGTAATTTTGCACCAATTTGTGAATACTTTTGAGGATTATGAAGAAAATCCACTATCTCAACTAAGGACTCCTTCGCTTCTTCCTGCCCTGCTACATCTTTAAAAGTAACACCGGTCTCGTTTTCCGCATAAATTTTAGCGGTATTTTTCCCAAAAGACATAACTCCACTACCAAGTTTTTTATCTATTCTCCCAAAGAAAAATCTCCCTATCATCATAAGCAATAAAAATGGTAATAATCCATTAAAAATAAAACTTCTAATAGGTCCATCCTGTTTTGGTATAACCTGATCATAAGCAACATTAGATTTATTTAATCTATCTAATACTTCCTTATCTTCTTCTAACCTTCCTGTATAAAGTATTTTATCTCCATATTCAGTATCCTTGTTTGGATAAATAATTATTTTATCCTTTGTAAACTTTACTTCTTTTACTTGCTTTTGAGACACCATATTGATAAAGTTAGTGTATTTTATTTGTTTGCTTCCTGTATTAACAATATAATCATTTATTAAATATACAACAAGAATTACAGCAATTGCATAATATATCATGTACTTAAATTTGTTTTTGTTAAACTTATTATTATCCTCAGGTTTTTTATTATCCTTGAACATTCGTCTCCTCCATTTTGTTTCTAAATATTAATATAATTATATTAAATAATTCTACCCTTTAAGATATTATTAACAATAGATATAAAATATATTTTTATTAAAGAAACATATTTTATTTTTGCTAAAATTCATACAACTATATTATAATATAATATTACCCTTTTTAAAACATACTAAAAATTAATTCAACGGCTGCATAACCCTATTAAAATTATGCAGCCGTTTTTATTATAAATTTGCCACCTTATCTTCTTCTATAGCAACCTGATCTAAATTATTTTCCCATAAGTATTTTTTAGTCTCTTTTACTATAACACCACTTAAAGCAATCAATGATATCAAATTAGGTATAGCCATTAGACCATTAGCTAAATCTGCAAAATTCCATACAAAATCTAATGAAAAAATAGCACCAATATAAACCATTATTATCCATACAATTTTGTAAGGCAAAATTGCTTTCTTTCCAAAAAGATATTCAATAGACTTTTCTCCATAATAAGACCATCCTAATATAGTTGAAAATGCAAAAGCCATAAGTCCTATAGTTAAAACTGTAGACCCTATTACAGGTATGGATGAAAATGCTTCTTTAGTCAATTGACCTCCTTGAAGTCCTTTATTCCACACACCTGTATTTGTTAATACTAATCCAGTCATAGCACAAACTACAACTGTATCCCAAAATGTACCTGTGCACGCTACTAATGCTTGTCTTACAGGATTTCTAGTTTGAGCAGCAGCTGATACTATTGGTGCACTACCTAAACCGGATTCATTAGAAAACAATCCTCTTGAAACTCCATATCTCATAGCCATAATAACACTTGAACCTGCAAATCCACCTACAGCTGCTTGTCCTGTAAAAGCCGATGTAATTATAGTATGTAAGGAATTAGGAATTTGTTTATACCCTATTACAAGAATTATAATACATCCTATAATATAAAAGCCTGCCATAAATGGTACAAATACTTGACAAACCTTTGAAATACTCTTTATTCCTCCCAAAATAACTACAGCAGTAAGAATAGCAATAATTATACCTATTACTTGTGTAGGAATTTTAAATGTATCATTTACCATAGTTGATATTGCATTAGATTGCACCATACCGCCCGTACCGATAGCAGCTATGCTAGTAAATGCGGCGAATAAAACTCCTAACCATTTCTTATTAAGTCCATTTTCTAATACGTACATTGGCCCTCCAGCCATAGTTCCATCTTTAGTTTTTACTCTATATTTAGTAGCTAATAAACTTTCCGCATACTTAGTAGAAATACCAAAAACTCCTGTAAGCCAAGTCCAAAACACAGCTCCTGGACCTCCCAAAGATATAGCAGTAGCAACTCCAACTATATTTCCTGTACCAATAGTTCCCGCTAATGCCGTAGTCAATGCACTAAATTGACTTACATCACCTTTAGCATCCTCATCTTTAGTTACTGAAAGTTTTATAGCTTTTCCTATATATCTTTGAATAAATTTTAACCTAATGGTTAAAAATATATGTGTACCCAATAATAAAATAAGCAACGGCCAGTTCCATAAAAAATTGTCTATTTTACTTATGATATTACTTAATTCTTCCATTAACTAACCCCCCTTTAATAAAAAATAGCTTTACTATATAGTAAAGCTTTTTTATTTTAATCTTATATCCGCTAAATATAATTATTTTTCATTATATTACATAATTCATTATTTTTCAATTAATTTTTCACATATATTCTATAATCCCTTTATAATTGTCCTATATTTCTTTCAAAAAATCCTTTATAACCTTTTCATACTCTATATGATACAAATAAAATGAACCTATATGAGCTGAATTTTGAAATAATACCAACTTGCTCTTACTTGATTTACAATTTCTCTTTAATTTTACACTTTCCTTATATGGTATGGTAATGTCCTTTTTGCCATGGATTAATAAAATAGGTACTTTTGATGTTCTCACACTACTTATGGGACTAACTTTATAAAACTTAACTTTATATAATAATTTAAAATTTAAAACTATTAATGGCGCAAAAGGGATTTTAGGTAATCCAGTCCAAATTTTAATGTTATTCATTAAATAATCTTTCAAATCACTAAAAGGCGAGTCTGCAATAACAAAGTCAATGTTCCCCACTTTATCTAATATACTTAATGCTGTGCCAGCTCCCATAGAAAATCCTATAATCCCAATCTTTTCATTTAGTTTCAAAGATTGTATGAACTCTATTGCCCCCAAAAGATCTCTTTGCTCATTATATCCTATTGTTACAGCAGCATTTTTATAACTATCACCATGTCCTCTAAAATCAAATAATAAAACATTGTAATCTTGTTGTAAAAATAATTTTGCTAATTTTAAATTATCTACCTTTTGTTTACATCCTTTCCCACCTACAATAAATTTATTATCTCCGTATCCATGACAAATTATAATACTTTTTTTACTATTAACCTTCTTAATTAAATAGCCAGTAAGTTTTAAATCATCCCCATAGCTTTTAAACACAACTTCTTCATATATGCTCATACCATAATCTGTGGGTAAATTTTTTATGTTTCTTACTTTAGGATAACTAAACTTTTTTACAATATATATAGAAAAAAATTCTAGAAGAATAATGAAAATTATAAAAAATACAACTATATATTCCATATAATACTACCTACCCATAATTTCATAATTTTATACACAGGTGTTTTTTAAATTTTCCTTTTTATTATTAATAAAACCATATATATCTTTATAATGTGTTAATGAATAGTATATCGCTGTTACTTTTTCTGCATATATATTTTTTGAATAATTATATACACTTTTATTTGCATTTTCTTTAAATGAATCATTATTATTTAAAACTTCACTTAACGCACTTTTAAACCCTTCTTTGTTATAGTACTTAAATCCATTAAAATTATCCTTAATTAAATCTTCATTTGCTTCATCTTTTCTGCATATTATAGGCACACCACTTGCTAAAGCCTCTACATAAGTAAGTCCTTGAGTTTCAGTAATAGATGCAGTTAAAAACACATGGCTTATCTTATAAAATTTAACCACTTCATCAGGACTAACCATCCCAGTAAAGACAACCTTATCTTCCAAAGAAAAACTTTCTACTTGTTTTATTAAATTATTTATATAAGGTCCATCACCAACTATAATTAGCTTTTTTCCTATAGTACACATACTAAAATTTTTAATAATTTCTTCTATATTTTTTTCTTTACCTATTCTTCCTAAATATAATAATACCTTTTCATCTTTTGTTATTCCTAACTTTTTTTTCAATAGCTCTTTTTCATACTCATTAAATTCTATATTGAATTTTTTCAAATCTATTCCTGTTGGTATTATACTTATAGGTTGTTTTATACCGTAACTTTTTAAAACATTTTGCACTTTTTTAGTTGGTACTATTATTCTATCAACATACCTAACTGCCCATTTTGATAAAAAACCTACGGTCCTTTTACTTATTCTTATCTTTTTGCAGATATACTCTACGTAATCTTCATACATAGTATGGTAAGTATGAACATGAGGTATTTTTAATAACCTTCCTATTTTATTTGCATAGTGCATAGTGATAAACTCCGTATGAGAATGAACCACTTCAGGGCTCCACAATAATAACTTTTTAAAACATTTACTATTAAAGGAAAAACTACCTTTCACTCCTGGATATAATTTTACATTAAAAGATTTTATATAATAAATATCTCCATTAACATATTCCTTTCCATTAGGTGATAAAGTTAATATCCTTACATCGTTACCTCTTTTTTTAAGTTCTTTATATAAAGTATTTACAGATGTAACAACTCCATTTATAGATGGTAAATATGTATCACTAGTTAATAAAATTTTCATATACTTTTGTTCCCCCAACTTTATTTGTTAATCCTATTATCCTTTATAAAAGTTGGGAAAAACTTATAAATATATTAATATTTTATTAAGTTCAGATAAAGTAAATCTTAACTTTATTTATACTTCTTTAAACTTTCTATTTGATTATTCAATTTTTCTATCTCTTTATTTTTATATTCTATTACTCTCTTATACTTATCCTCCATCTCACACCAATTTTCATTAAGTAGATTTATAAATGACGCCATTTCATCAGCACTTCCTGATATACGGTTAAATAAAAGAAGATTTAACGCTAAAACCTCGGGGATTTCTCTATGAGAATATCTTAGTTGATGATCAATTTCCCCATAACCTTCTTCAAATATTGTTCTTACTTGAATTTCAGCTATAACTCTTTGATTAGTAGGGAAAAATTCTATAAGATAATGAACAGACCTATATCCCGATTTTCTAGATTGAATCTGAATGTTTAATTCTTCAAATCTTCTTGTATCATCTCCTTCTCTTACATTTGCAGTTATTTCTATAACTTTCCATGTTTTCAAAATAAATTCATGTATATCTTCCCAGTCCTGTTTAAAGATATGAATCGCCCTAATACCTATTAAATCATTTATTTCTTCTTTGTAATTATGAAGAGTAAACTGAAATTCATCTCCATACTTAGCTTTTCTACTAGGGGTTTTTCTTATAATTTTTTCAATTAATCTTTCACCATCTTTAACTCTAGATTTAACAGAATGTATTTTGTCATGAGTCCTTAATATATCTGATATAAAATCACATTGAGTTTCATAAGTATCCTTATACCTATTAAAATCATTATATATATCATTTAAATTACTCCATATTATTTTATTTTTAGTAACTTCTTTCTCTGTAAAAGGATATTTTTTAAAAAACTCTTCTTTTATAAGTTTATTTTTCATATTTTCTACCTCTTTATTATATGATTTACTATAATGTTAATCTAATTCTATTCAAATATTTCTATAAATTCTATCAAAAGATTTATTAAAAGTCCATAGTAATAAAACACATCTATAACCTTTTATACTATAGATGTGTTTTATTTTTTAATATATAAATACACTCATATTATAGCTAACCACAAGTTGTTTAAAGCTTACTGCCTCTAATTTAATTTCTTGTTCATTCACACTTTTTCAAAATCTTTTCATATATTCTATAGGAAACTAAAATATATAAGGCAACTATAAATATAAATTATATAAACAAAACCTTATAATATTTTATCTAAAAGATGTTTTTAAAGCTTTTAATAATACAGATGGTTTTTTGTTATAAGGAGTAACAGGACAAACAGTTTTTTTTATTCCCATTAATTTATATACAGCAATACGTGCAGCACGTACTGAGTACTCCTCTGTGAATACCATATCCTCAGGTATCTCTACGAATTGACTTATCATAGCAAAATTTGTTGAATTTTTAGGTACCACCCATGGCCTGTCACTGATTTTACGAGGCTGGAATTGGGCATCAATGTATGGCATCATACAAGGTATTACATTCACCACAGTATCTAATATTTCATCCCAATACTCTTCCATGTGTAAATGATGGATAAGTTCATATAAAATTTCCTCTCCCGAACATTCTTTCATAGGTTTTTTAACATAGTCTCCTATCTTATCTGTATATAAACCATACCCCCAAAATATTGTAGTATTAGTATCTTGACCTTTAAAATGAGGTTGTGCAGCCACTACAATACTCATGAGCCAATTTGAATCTTTAAACGTCATAAGTGCCCCACTTCCTGGAACATTTCCTGAAAAATTTTCAATTAATTCTAATAATCTATTCCCTCTTAGCGTTACAGTAAAACTTTCCCAATTGGTCTCTGATATATTTCCAAAAAAAGGCTTTGGATTCCCAAGTCCTGGTTTCTTTTCTGCCACCTTTGACCAAAGTTTAGCGGAAATAGATTCTTTGTTAGTTCTAGAAGGTGGATTTTTTAAATTACCGAATGTGCTGCTATCAGTCATACATCCATTAGTCATAAAGCAAAGATCATTTTTCCCTAACTTAATAACTTTATCATCTCCATTTTCATTTACAAGTATTGATGATACTGTTATACTTTCACCTTCTTTAAAATCTAAATCATTTACAGTACAATTTGTTTTAAAATCCACAGAGAATTTTTTCAAATATTCCCTAATGGGCATGATCACACTATCATATTGATTAAATTTTGTTCTAGTTACTCCCTCCAGTGTTTCAATACGACTAAACTCAAATATCATTCTATTCATATAACGCTTTAATTCAAACAAACTACTCCATTTCTGAAATGCAAAAGTGGTCTGCCACATATACCAAAAATTAGTTTCAAAAAAATGAGGTGTATGTTTAAACCAATCATTTATTGTCAAATTGTCAAGTTCCTTTTCTGGAGTAATCATTAGCTTAGCAAGAGCCATACGATCCTTATTATTAAAACCCATGCTACTTACATCTAAAATATTACCGTCCCTATCTACTAAACGTGCTTTAGAGTGGGTTGGGTGTGAATGATCAAAATTTAGAATTTCTTCAGTTACACTGATTTTAGGATTTTCAATAGATGGTATAGATGAAAATAATTCCCAAAAATTCTCGTAAGTTTCTTCATTTAACATTCTTCCACCTCTACAAACAAATCCATTATTAGGTGTTCCAATTCCATCATTACTTCCACCTAGCATTTGCATCCCTTCAAATATATGAATATTTTCACCTCTAAATCTGCAATCTCTAATTAAATATGCAGCACCTGCTAAACTAGCAAGACCACCACCAACAAAATAAACTTGCATATTCCCATAATCTCTTTCTTTAATAGAGGCCTCCTTAGACATACTTTTCACTTTTTCAATATGCTTTCTATATGATGCAGTACCTATGATTCCAGTAGCTAGAATACCTAATGATACAACCTTTTTAGTTATCTTTGACATATACCTGGCTCCCTTCTTAAAATTTTCCATATTATTTTTCCCATATAAACCTTATTGTATCCATATAAAGTCTTATGATTCTTTTTACATTAATTTAAAGAGAGCTCGCATATAATGATAAATAAATTTAATTATTTTGCAAAAGAGAGTTAACTCTAAGTCATAGTACCTGAACCCTTACTTTAAAGTATTACTGAAAATTATTTTACCGTTATCAATGACTTTTCTTTCATAATTTTAACCACTAATCCTGTAATCATTCCAAATACTGCTGGAGTTATCCATCCTAATCCCTTGGAGTAAAGAGGCAAATCATTACATAATTTTGTTATTATGCCTAGTTGTATTCCTACTTGCTGTAAAGAATCAACCACACTTATAACTCCAGTAAATAGTATTGTCAAAGTATATACTATATAACTTTCTTTAATTATCCAGTCTAGCATTGAAAGTACTATAAGCATTAACGCTATTGGATATATAGCATTTAGTACTGGTACTGAAATTGATAGTATTTTAGTTAATCCCATATTTGCAAGAAGCATACTAGAAACACTTAATATTCTAACCCAATTTTGATAGGATATTTTACTATTTACAGTTTGAAAATACTGACTGCATGAACTTATAAGTCCAATACTTGTAGTTAAGCAAGCTAATGTAAATACCGCTGCTAAAAGCACTGCTCCTGATTTACCAAATATATAAGTTGTAACATTAGTTAATGTTTGCGCCCCATTTTCAGTCCCTCCAAATTTCATGGCACTACTGGCTCCCAAATGTGCAAGCATTGAGTAAATAACAACTAATAAAATACCAGCTATAACTCCTGCCTTAATTGAAGATGAAATTACAATCTTTTTATCCTTTACCCCTTTAGATTTTATTGCTAATGAAATTACTATCCCAAAATTCAAAGCTGCTATAGTATCCATAGTTAGATATCCATCTAAAAAACCTTTAACAAAAGGAGATGTCATATAATCTTTTGTAGCATACCCATAGCCTCCTAAGGGTTTAAATAAAGACCCTAAAAATATAATCAAAATTAATATTAACAATGTAGGTGTTAATATCTTACCCATTCTATCTACTAACTTAGCCGGCGATAATGAAAGCCAGTAAGCTACTGAAAAAAATGCAAATGTATATACTAACAAAGCCAATTCTTTTGACATATTTTCTGGTAAATATGGAGCTACCACCATATCAAAAGGTAGACTCCCTGCTCTTGGAATGCCCAAACAAGGACCTATTGATAAATATATTAATATTGTAAAAATCATTGCAAAGATTGGATTAACCCTTTTAGCAAGTTTATTTAAGCCCCCAGCTTTAGCAACAGATATGACTCCTAAAATTGGGAAACCTACTGCAGTAATAAAAAATGCAGTCATAGATATCCAAGTGTTTCCTCCTGCCAATTGACCTAAAAATGGAGGAAATATTAAATTCCCAGCCCCAAAAAATAGTGAAAAAAGCATTAGTCCTACAAGTAACAGGTCTTTATTTGATAAACCTTCCTTTGATAAATTTTTCATTTATAGTTTCCCCCTCAATTAATAATATTTTGATTTTATAATTGATAATGCCATCACCTATCTCCATATAATCGCCCCCCTTATAAATTTTTATAAAACAAAAACTCATCCCTTAAATAAGGGACGAGTTAAATCGCGTTACCACCCTAATTCTATAAAAATCTATACTAGTAAATTTTTATAGCTCTTAGTTACGTATCAATCAATACGCTTATCTCTTAACGGTGAAAGACTCCGGTAAAACTTACTAAAACTACCTTCAGTTTTACTTCTCAGAGATGATTTTGGGCTATATTTTGAACATTGGTTTACAGCAAAACACCAACTCTCTTTGGAACAAAATAATGCTTACTTTTTCTCTTCATAGAACTTATTTTATTTTTCAATTATTTATTGTTTATATGTTATACTTTAATTTTCTCATTGTCAATACCATAATTAATTTATATATTTTTTATTATAAATAAACTATTTGTGGTTATTTATGTTTTATGATATATTATTTCTAAAATTACTTATTTAAACAAAGGTGGAGTTTATATAATGATAAAATATGCAATGGTGTTTTTTATATCTATGGTTCCAATTATAGAATTACGTGGAGCTATACCCTATTCTCAAATGCTAGATTTACCTTTACTTCAATCTTATATTATTGCAATAATAGGCAATATGTTACCTGTACCTTTTATATACTTATTCGCAAGAAAAGTTCTTATTTGGGGTGCTGATAAACCTATTACTTCTAAATTCTTTACCTGGTGTCTAGACAAAGGGGAAAAAGCAGGGAAAAAATTACAAAGCAAGACCGGTAAAAAAGGTTTATTTTGGGGATTGTTATTATTTGTTGCAATCCCAGCGCCTGGTACTGGTGCATGGACAGGCACTTTAGCAGCCAGCTTACTTGATATGGATTTTAAAACTAGCATTTTAGCCGTTATGCTTGGAGTTTTGACAGCAGGACTAATCATGGGAGCTGCTAGTGTTGGTTTATTTAGCTTTTTTTAAATAAACTGCTTTCTTATAATACTTAAAACTAAAAGCTTATATTACTAATAAATTTAAATTACAAAAAATTTATCTAACCCCATAAATCTCTATAGTACTGGAATTAACAAGATAAAATTAAATAACATGGCGGTTTTGATTCTTCTTTCAAAACCACCATGTTGATATATTTGTGAACAAAACATCCTTTGCCACAACCAATTTTTTTTGTTCCTACAAAGTAGCACTCCTTCTTTTCAAAAACTAAATCATATTTTTGAAAAATTGTGGGGTTCTTTACTAAATGTATTTTGATTTTATCAAGTCATATCCTCTGGAAGTGCATCAATAATATTTTCTCTTTTTATTTTACTAATAGCATACAACATTGTTATGAACACGATAAAAAGCACACTAACCATGCTAATCACCATACTGAGTATTACTAAATCTATTGTCTCCACCTCCATTTTCACTATCCCTAAGAGTACTATTATTAATAGTAAAAGTCAAGTGCCTGGGTCTACAATCCTTTTTCCTTTTTTGTAAAAACAACACGAGTGCCTATAATAGCACCATCGCCAATCGTAACGCCTGCTAATACAACAGCTTCATATCCAATCCACACATCATTGCCGATGATAATATTATCCTTATTATCCTACGCTTCAGTAACATCGTTTTTTTTCAAGTCCCTATTCTTGAAAAAACAAAGAGAAGGGATATGTACATAATGATGCCATCGTACGGTTTTAACTGTTAAAAAGAAACTTTACTCCGTAGGCAATAGAGCAGAATTTACCGATTTTGAGTTTATCGTGGTTGATTGGATATTAATAAAGCACATTGTTTTTTTTAAAATTTTTCGGGTCATCAACAAAGTCATTATACATTGTATAATCACCAACCACTATATTGAGATTGAAAACCATATTTTTTAAATAAACCGTTTGCATATCGTCCTTCCGTGAATATATTTTTGTGTACTCTCCCACTTTCTCATTCTCCTTGTTTATTTGTAATACATTATTAGTTTACGCACAGAAAACTCTATACTTAATACATAAACAATAAAAAAGAGAGCTGTCGTTATACAGCAGTTCCCCATAGCCTGACAGTTCTCCCCAAGATTTACGCTCCTCATCTTTCCCAGGAACACAGATATAACCTGCTTGCAAATATTTTTGCAGTTACTCGACCAACGCATCAGGGAGAATTACATTTGCATTGATATATTTCATATGCAAGCTTCCTCCTTGATTGATAAAGTCAAGGAGCAAAGCCGGGGATTTTATTGACAACTCTATATCAATAGGATATTCAACTTTCTGTACCCATACTTATATACTATCACCACCCTCGGCAAACTCTACTCTTACGTTGAAATGACTATCAGGATTTTTTGTGGGAAATCAATACTACCGTCTCCACATGGCTAGTTTGAGGAAACATGTCTACAGGCTGAACCTTTATAGTTTTATAATTTAATTCATTTAAAATTTTCAAATCCCTAGCTAATGTGCCTGGATCGCAAGATACATATACTATTTTATTCGGTTTCATAGTTGCAATTGCTTCTAGAAGAGATGTTTCGCATCCTTTTCTTGGAGGGTCCACTACTACTACATCTGCATAAATTCCCTTACTTATTAATTCAGGAATAACATTTTCAGCTTTACCTACAAAAAATTCTGCATTTTTTATATTGTTTTCTTCTGCATTTATTATTGCATTTTCAATGGCTTCAGCAACTATTTCTACCCCGTAAACTTTTTTAGCATTTTGTGAAAGAAATAATGAAATGGTGCCTGTTCCACAGTAAGCATCGAAAACTGTTTCTTCTCCTTTTAAGTCAGCAAATTCTAATACCTTATTATATAATATTTCTGTCTGCATAGGATTAACTTGAAAAAATGATAATGGAGATATATTAAACTTAAACTTTCCTATATAATCAGTTATGAAATCTTTACCCCAAAGAGTAAAACAATCATCTCCTAATATAACATTAGTTTTTTTAGAATTTATATTATGTATTATGCTTTTTACTTCTTTTATATTATCTTTTATAGTATTTACAAATTCATTTTTAAAGGGAAGTTTTTGTCCATTAGTAACTAAAACTATCATTAATTGCCCTGTTTTAAATGCCTTTCTTATCATTAAATGCCTTAGGATTCCTGAGTGATTCTCTTCATTATATATAGATATCTTATATTTTTTTATCCACTGTTTTGTTATTTCCAGAACCTTATCTGATATTTTGTCTTGAATAAAACATTCTTCTATATTTATTATTTTATGACTTTTTTTAGCATAAAATCCAATAACTATTTCTGTATTTTCTTTACCTATTGGCAATTGAACTTTATTTCTATATCTATAAGGATCCTTCATTCCCATTGTTTTATTAACTTTTATATCTAAAGTGCCTATTCTTCTAATAGAATCTTCTACTCTTTTAGTTTTAAAATCTAACTGTTCCTCATATTTCATATGTTGTATTTGGCATCCACCACATCTATTATATATAGGACAGATAGGTTTTTCTCTAAATTCAGATGGCTCTATAATTTTTATTAACTTACCAAAAGCAAACCTTTTATTTACTTTAACTATTTTAATTTCTACATACTCATTCTTAATAGCTCCCGGAACAAATATAGTAAACTCATCTATTTTACCTACACCTTCACCGGAATATCCCATACCTGTAATTTTTATTTTATAATCTTTATTTTTTTCTACTGGAAGTCTGTTCATACTAATAATCACCTTTAAATTCATATTTTTTCTACATAAATACAATTAATATACTATAGTAAATATATCTGAATTTCAATATAAATAAATCACATTTAATAACTGATTAAAACAAAAATATTTTTAAATAAAAAAATAGCACCTTAGACTAATAGGTGCTTAGTATAGAATCAGTTGTCCTTATTCTCATTATCATTTTATTTTGACCAGATATCTTTTTATTATACATCAAAATTTAAACTTTGTATGCATTTTTATAATAAAAATTAAATAATTTTAAAGAAACCTATATAATAATTTATATAGGTCCTTTTTTTTATTAAGAAATGGATACTTTTCCGTTATATACTATTCCTCTTTTTACATCCATTGTTACATAAGAACCATTCTTTAATACTTCCATAGCTCCACCAGCTGAGCATATAAATGGTATTTCATTAGTAATACATTCAATAGCCAAGTGAGATGTCAATCCACCTGTTTGTGATATTACTCCAGCTACTCTATCCATTACTCTAATATATTCTATATCTGAATCTTTTATTACAAGAATATCTCCTTTTTCTATTATTTCTTCTGCTTCCTTAGAGCTATTAACTAATTTTACAGGACCTGATCCGTTAAAAGTTCCAGCTCCTCTTCCCTGTACTAATATATCCCCTACTACATGTACTTTAAGCATATTTGTAGTTCCTGAATAGCTTACAGGAATTCCTGCCGCAATAACTACTAGATCACCTTTACAAACATACCCAGTATCTAATGCCATTTCTACAGATGTTTCAATAAGTTCATCTGTAGATTCTACTTTTTTAGTTAGTATAGGGAATACGCCCCAATTTAAAGCTAATTTCCTTGCTACACTCTTGTTAGGTGTTACTGCAATAATTGAACACCCTGGTCTATACTTTGACACCATCTTTGCAGTATGACCACTCTGAGTTGCTGTTATTATAGCAGATGCATTCAATTCCTCTGCAGTAGTGCAAGTTGCTATACTTATAGCATTAGCCACATTTAAAACATGACTCTCTTTTCTTTTAGTAAAATTAATATTATAATCTATCTTAGACTCAGCAGCCACTGCAATTCTAGCCATTGTTCTTGCTGCTTCAATAGGATATTTTCCCCCTGCAGTTTCTCCACTTAGCATAATAGCATCTGTTCCATCTAATATAGCATTTGCTATATCAGATGCTTCTGCCCTTGTTGGTCTAGGGTTTCTAATCATAGAATCCAACATCTGAGTAGCTGTTATTACTGCTTTACCAGCCCTATTACACTTTTCTATAATCATTTTTTGTACAATAGGTACTTGTTCAATTGGAATCTCTACTCCCATATCTCCTCTTGCAATCATAATACCATCGGATAATCTTATTATCTCATCTATATTATCCACACCCTGATGATTTTCTATTTTAGAAAAGATTTGTATTTCGCTTCCACCATTTTCTTCTAAAAGCTTTCTTATAGCTAAAACATCAGAACCTCTTCTTATAAAAGATGCCGCTACGATATCTACTCCTATACTACATCCAAATTTTAAATCATCTTTATCTTTATCCGTTAACGAGGGTAGTGATGTTACTACCCCTGGTACATTTACACCTTTATGATTAGCAACCATTCCACTGTTTTTAACTATACAATGAATCTTATTTTTCTCAGATTCTTTTACTTGTAATCCAACCAAACCATCATCAATAAGAATCATATCTCCCTTTTTTACATCTTTCCATAAATCGTCGTAGGTTATTGAACATTTTGTGTTATCCCCAATTACATCTTCCCCACAGTAAATTGTAAAATTATTTCCTTCTTTTAATAAAACCTTATCTCCATTAAAATTTCCAGTTCTTATTTCTGGACCCTTTGTATCCAAAATTATTGCTATTTGTTTATTAAACTTTTGACTTAATTCTCTTACTAAATCTATTCTTATTTTATGTTCTTCATGAGTTCCATGTGAGAAATTGTGTCTAGACGCATTCATTCCCGCTTTAATTAATTCACTTAATGTTTCTTCTTTATCACTTGCCGGTCCTATAGTAAATACCATTTTTGTTTTTTGCATAATATGTTCCTCCTCTTTTATCTTTGTTAATATGATAATGCTGTAGCTATATCATATAATTGTTTATCAAATTTTCTATCAATAGCCAAAGCTTCATCTATATCTAAATCTATTACCTTTCCTCCCCTTACACCAAGTACTCTAGCAGACTTACCTTCTAACAATAGTTCAACAGCTCTAAAACCTAATCTAGAGGCTAGTATTCTATCATTAGCAGTAGGACTTCCTCCTCTTTGTATATGACCAAGTATAGTAGCCCTAGCTCCAATACCCGTAACCTCTTCCACTTTCTGGGCTATCTCATTAGCACCACCAACACCTTCTGCTACTATTATCAAATTGTGCATCTTTCCTCTTAATTTTCCTTCAAGGATAGTTTTACATAATATGTTTATATCGTAGCCTTTCTCAGGAACTATTATGCTTTCTGCCCCACCAGCTAATCCTGCATATAGGGCTAAATCGCCACAGTCCCTTCCCATGACTTCCACTATACTTACCCTTTCATGAGAAGTCGAAGTGTCCCTTAATTTATTTATGGCATCTAAAACGGTATTTACTGCTGTATCAAAACCTATAGTATAATCTGTATAAGATAAATCATTATCTATTGTTCCTGGAATTCCTATTGTTTTTATACCATACTTAGACAGAGCCTGAGCTCCATGAAATGAACCATCTCCTCCAATTACAACAAGACCATCTATGCCAAAAGCATTCAATATAGCTGCAGCTTTTTTTTGTCCAGCTTCAGTTTTAAATTCATGACTTCTAGCAGTTCTTAACACAGTTCCTCCTCTATGAATAATGTCTGCCACACTTCTTCTATTCATTTCAAATATTTCGCCATTTATTAATCCGCTAAATCCTCTTTGAATACCCATTACCGTTAAATCTTTATCTAAACTTGTTCTAACCACTGCTCTTATAGCAGCATTCATACCTGGAGCATCTCCACCACTTGTTAAAACAGCTATTTTTTTCATAGAAATACCTCCTCCGCGACCGCTTGGACATTTTTAGTCCCACTAGCCTTATAAATAAAAAGATATAATTTATCTTTATATTATTAATTCTAATAAAAGTATAGCAAATATGCAATGATTTAAACAAAATATATTACAAAAATAAACAAAATATTAGGTTTAATTTTATTATTATGTGTTTCCCTAATATTTTGCTTATTTTCATTAAAAATATACTTCAAAATTAAATAGCTTTAATATTTTCTGATCCAAATCTATTTTTCAAGAAATCTAAAAACACTGAATCCTCATTTACCCATAGTTCTTTGTTTATTATATATTTTTTTCTTGTTTTCTCTATTACAATATATATAGGAATACATCCTTTATATTGTAAACACACTGGTTTTATTATACTTAAAGTATCATTTAAGTCTTCTTCTTTTAAACATTTTATATATATTTCATTATAGGACGTATTTATTAATGGTTCTATTTTTTCACACAATACTTTAGGTTTTTCCTCTTCTCTTATATTTACCCTACCTGTTACTAAAATCATTTTATCCTCATTAAGTAAATTTTTATATTGGTTAAATACCTTAGGAAAAACTATTATTTCTATTGAACCGTATAAATCCTCCAATGTAGTAAATGCCATCATATCATTATTCTTAGTAATTTTTTTATTTACATTTGTAATAATTCCACCTATTTTTACTTTTTCTCCATCTCTAATTTGCTTCTCTATGTCTACTAAATCATCTTCTAAGGTTTCCACAGAAACTATGTCTGATATATTGGTACTTACTTTATTTATCAATACATCTTTATACTCATCTAAAGGATGTCCTGATAAATATAGACCTGTCATTTCCTTTTCCATAGCTAACCTATATTTTTTATCAAATTCTTTTATTTTAGGATATTCTACTTCAATATTGCTTTCCTCTTTAAAAGATTCAAATAAATCAATCTGACCTGCTATATTTTTTCTTCTATCTTTATTTATCCCATCCAATACTTTTTCATATACAGCTAAAAGCTTAGAACGATATATTTTTAAGCAATCAAAGGCTCCTGCTTTTATCAAACTTTCTAAAGCCCTTTTATTTATACAACTCAAATCCATTTTATTGCAAAAATCTATTAAATCTTCAAACTTTCCTTTTTCTTCTCTGCTTTTCACCATATTTTCGATAACATTTACTCCTACATTCTTTATAGCAGCCATTCCAAACCTTATCTTATTTCCATTAACAGTGAACTTAGTAAAACTTTCATTAATATCTGGTGGTAAAACTTCTATATTATTGTCACTTGCGAATCTTATATAGTGAGCAATTTTTTCATTGTTTCCTATAACACTATTTAACATAGCCGCTGTAAATTCCGTAGGGTAGTATTTCATTAAATACGCTGTTTGAAATCCAACAACTGCATATGCTGCTGCATGGGATTTATTAAATGCATAAGAAGCAAAATCCATCATCTGATCGAATATTTTATTTGCTACAACCTCACTTATCCCATTTCTAATACATCCAGGTACTTTTACCCCTTCATCATCTACTATACCATATATAAAATTTTTTCTCTCTTCTTCCATTACCTTATGCTTCTTTTTTGACATAGCACGTCTTACAAGATCACTTCTTCCCATTGAGTAACCTGCTAATTTCCTTACAATTTCCATTACCTGTTCTTGATATACCATACATCCATATGTTACAGATAGTATATCTTCCAGTTCACAAGTTAAATATTGAATCTTATCAGGGTTTTTCTTATTAGAAATATATTTAGGTATCTCTGCCATGGGACCAGGTCTGTAAAGGCTTATTCCTGCTATAATATCCTCCAATGAATCTGGCTTTAATTCCTTCATAAAACTTGTCATACCAGGAGATTCAAGCTGGAATACCCCAACGGTCTTCCCTTCGCTTATCATCTTGTATACTTCTTTATCATCAAAATTTATATCATCTAAATTTATTTTTACCCCTCTATTTTCTCTAATCATTGTTATTGCATCTCTCATAACAGTGAGAGTTCTAAGACCTAAAAAATCCATCTTTAAAAGTCCCAATTCTTCTAATGTGCCCATAGTAAACTGCGTAACTACATTTTCTTCATTTTTTTGTAATGGGACATAATTAACAAGTGGCTTTGATGCTATTACAACTCCTGCAGCATGGGTAGAAGTATGTCTTGGTAGACCCTCAAGCCTTTTAGCTATATTTACTAAATCTTTTACTCTTTCTTCTTCATCATATGAAGTTTTAAATTCAGGGTTTAAATCTAATGCTGTATCTATAGTGATATTTGGTACAGTAGGGATCATTTTAGCGATCCTATCCACTTCCGCATAGCTATAGTTCATAGCTCTTCCCACATCTCTTATACATGCCCTAGCAGCCATAGTTCCAAAGGTTATTATTTGTGACACATTATTTTCTCCATACTTTTCTACCACATAATCTATAACTTCTTGTCTTCTTTCATAGCAAAAATCACTATCTATATCTGGCATAGAAACTCTTTCTGGATTTAAAAATCTTTCAAATATTAAATTATATTTAATAGGATCTATTTTAGTAATTCCAAGTGTATATGCTACTATAGACCCTGCTCCACTACCTCTTCCTGGACCTGTTATTATATTACTCTCCCTTGCAAATCTTATAAAATCCCACACTATAAGGAAATAATCTACATATCCCATATCTTTAATTATTTTTAGTTCATATAATAACCTATCCTCTAATTCCTTAGTTATTTTTTTATATCTTTCCTTTAATCCATCATAGCATAGTTCTTTAATATAATTATAATGATCTGTGCCTTCGGGCAAAGGGAAATTGGGCAGTTTAGATTCATGAAATTTATAATTAAAGTTACATTGATCTGCAATTTTTATTGTATTTTCTAAAGCTTCTGGAACATGAGAAAATAAGCTATACATCTCTTCCTTAGATTTAAGATAAAACTCATCAGAAGGATATTTCATCCTATTTTCTTCATCAATAGTTTTAGCCGTTTGTATACATAAAAGTACGTCATGGGGTTTATAATCATCTTTATTTATATAGTGAACATCATTAGTGGCTACCAAAGGTATATCAAGTCTTTTAGACATATCAATAAGCTCCTTATTAACCTTTAGTTGCTCTTGCATACCATGATATTGAAGTTCCAAGTAAAATCCTTCTTTAAATATTGCCTTATAAAATAAGGCTGTTTCTTCAGCCTTTTTTAAATTCCCATTTAATATGTAGGATTGAATTTCTCCACCTAAGCAAGCACTAAGTGCAATTAGTCCATGGCTATGACCACTTAAAAAATCATGATCTATTCTTGGCTTATAATAAAAGCCCTCAGTAGAAGCCTTACTTACAATTTCCATTAGATTTTTATATCCAACTTCGTTTTTAACTAGTAAAACAAGATGATATGTTTGATTATCTTTATCATTTACCTTAAGACTCATAGATTTTGGCACCACATATACTTCACAGCCTATTATAGGTTTTATTCCTTGTTCAACCGCTTCTTTATAAAATTCAACGCATCCATACATAACTCCATGATCTGTAATGGCAATACTTTTCATTCCTAATTCTTTTGCCTTTTTTATAAGTTCAGGAATTTTAGCAGATGAATCTAGTAGTGAGTACTCCGTATGTTGATGTAAACTTACCCATTCATATCCAGTATCTTTCTTGTCCTCCATACATTCCTTCCCTTCTTTTTAGTTATTTTCTTATTACCCTAGCTGATATTATCGATCTAGCTACTAAATCTTTTTTATCATTATACATACTTATTTCTAACTTGTAGTAACTTCTTCCCATTACCTTACAAAATGTTCTTCCCCTATCTATTATTTCAACATATGCGTCTATATCTGTATCAATTTGTACAGGTTTCATAAAATATGTAGATACATTATCTATAAAAACACTTATGCTATTCTTCTTTTTTAAATAAGTTATAGCCATAGTTGACATTAGCATATTAAGTGAACTCCATGAAGCTGTTCCTATAGGATCTAACATTTCTGGAGCTATTCTTCCATAAAAATGAAGTTTTTCCCCTTCTTCTTGATATTTTAATCGTTTTAAAACTATACTTTCAAGATTTTCTCCAGCTTTAGGCTGCATTCCGGCATACTGCAGTGCTCTAACAATATCTTTTCTTTTTATACCTCCAATAAATTTTTTATTGTGAATTACTGGACAAAACTGAATACCTAGACTATCCATGATATGACTGGCATAAGCTACTGTTACCTTAGGCTCCAAAACTCTAAAAGTTTTCTTCATAACTTTTTCTATAATATCATCATCTTTTACTGATGATGTCATTTCTTTTAATGTAAGAATCCCTACAACTTTTCTTTCATCATTTATTACTGGAAACTTTACTTCTGAAGTGCTTTGTATTAATGCTTTCCATTTTGCTACTGTGTCCTTAGTGGTTAAATAAGGGTACTCACTATTCATAATATCTTCTACTAATAATATATCTTTTTTAACTAAAGTTTCTGATATAATTTTATTTATCATTGTAGCAACAGTAAATGAATCATATAAGGAACAAATCACAGGTACTTGTCTTAAATTAGCTAATCTTTTTATATGATCACTACACTTAAATCCCCCTGTTATTATTATCCCACATTCATTTAATAAAGCTAATTTTTGAACCTCTTCTCTATTTCCTACTATAAGTAATCCTCCAGGTTCTATATACTCTTCAATAGCTTCTGGTGTCATAGCACCAATAACAAGTTTATTTAATGTTTTATAAATTCCTGCTTTACCTGCTACTATATTGCCATCTACTATATTTACAATCTCAGCAAAGGTTACTACTTCCTTTTTCTTCTTCTCAAGTTTTTCAATTCTAATAGTACCTATTCTAGGTATTGTACTTACAATACCTAGTTCATCACAATGTTTTATAGCTTTGTAAACTGTTCCTTCACTGATTTTAAGAATATTTGCCATAGACCTAACAGAGATTTTAGTCCCTACATCTAGAGAAGTAATATATTTAACAACATCTTCGTGTTTTGACATATACCCTTCTACCTGCCTTCCTTTCTCAATTCATCTGCTATTTTTTCTATTCTTCTTAATCTATGGTTTGCTCCAGATTTGCCTACTGGTGGTTTTAACATCTCTCCTAATTCTTTTAAAGACTCATCTGGATATTTTAATCTTAGTTCTGCAATTTCTCTAAGATTTTGTGGAAGTCTTTTTAATCCTATTTCTCTTTCTATAAGTTTTATACTTTCAACCTGCCTTACAGCTGCATTTACAGTTTTACTCAAATTTGCAGTTTCACAATTAACTAACCTATTTACATTATTTCTCATCTCTTTCATGATTCTAACATTTTCTAATTCAAGAAGAGATGTATGTGCACCTATAATATTTAGCAAATCAATAATTTGCTCTCCCTCTTTTAAATATACTATATAACTACTTTTTCTTTGAATCACTTTTGAATTCAAACCATAGTCATTTATTATCTTACTAAAATTCATAGCATATTCGCTATTATGAGTAACAAACTCAAGATGATAAGTTTTTTCTGGGTTACTTATACTACCCCCCCCTAAAAAAGCTCCTCTTATATATGCTCTTTTAGTCTTATCATCTTTTACTATATTTTTAGATATAGAGTAATTAAGAGTTAATATTCCCTCTTCACCTTTTAATACTTCTGTTTGCTTTAAAAGCTCTTTAACTTTCATATCTTCGTTTATTATAATCATGTAAACATTATTCTTCTTAAATGAATTGCCCTTCTTTACCATAATCTTCGTATGAATATTAAAATATTCTTTTAAAAGTTTAAATATTAGCCTAGCTATTGCAGGATTTTCAGTAGTTATTCTAAAACTTATCTGTCTTCCTCCACAAAATGTTAGAGTACCACTCACTCTCATTATAGCTGATAGTTCTGCTAATGCCTCATCTTTAGTTAAATTTATATATCTACAAACTTCATTTTTCACTTTAGCTGAAAATGACATAACCTCTTCTCCTATTTCTTATTTTTTTCCTTTAATCTTTCAGATAGGTAGAAGTATTCTATTATCTTCTTTCTATCGCATAATAATTTTTTGTCCATTATAGTTTCTATAAGTATTGCTGCTAATTTCTCTGAATTATGTCTTATAAGGTCCTCTTTTATACTTACAAAGTCTCCCTCTATAAGCTTTATACCTAAATCTTTTATATTTTCTCTATCTATATCTACTAAATGTGAAGCTTGACCTTTATACTTCTCTTCTAATTCATCCCCAATTTTCCCCACATTTACAACAACATAATCCAAAATTCTATTCCCAGAATGACTCACTATAGTTTTTACATGATCTGCCACAGTAAAATTATCTGTTTCTCCTGGTTGAGTCATGATATTAGATACATATATCTTCAACGCTTCACTCTTTTGTATTGCAGATCTTATATCCTCTACCAGTAAATTTGGTATAATGCTAGTATACAAGCTTCCTGGACCTAGTATTATAGCATCCGCTTCTAAAATAGCACTTACAGCTTCCGATAGTGCCTTTGCATCTTTAGGATCTAAAAATATCTTTTCTATAGGGCTATTTTGTTCTATTGCTTGCTTAGGGATATTAGATTCACCTTTTACTATATTGCCATTATTAAGCTTAGCCTTTAGGACAACATGGTCTAAAGTAACTGGTATAACTTTTCCAGTTACTGCTAATACGGAACTCATCTTTTGCACAGCCTCTTCAAAATTATTTGATACTCCATCCATAGCCGCTAAAAATAAGTTACCAAAACTTTGATTTTTTAACCTTCCATCTTTAAACCTATACTGTAATAGTTCTTCCATTAGTGGTTCTGTATCTGATAAAGCCAAAATACAGTTTCTTATATCACCTGGAGGAAGCATTCCTAAATCTTCTCTTAAATCCCCAGATCCTCCACCATCATCTGCAACAGTTACTATAGCTGTGATATTAGAAGTATAATATTTTAGTCCTCTAAGCATGGTAGACAGTCCTGTGCCTCCACCTATAGCTACAATTTTGGGCCCTTTCACCAGTAGTCTTTTTTCATATATAAGTGTTTCCAACTTCTTAGAATCCAAGGAAACATTTATATAACCTCTATTAATAAGTGCTATAATAGATTTCATACCTTGAGTTACAGATATGTATATAGCAAATAATCCTACTATTATTAAGAATATATAAAAAGCCATATAATAAGAACTATACAAACGGTGTTTTACAAATTCTAGCAGAGCAAATGCGATAAAAAGTATACCCATAGCAGCAAGCAATACCCATCGCTTAACTTTTATCCCTGGTCTCAGCCAATCTATTATCTTCATAGCTTTTTACCACCTTTATTTGCATCTTCATCTATATCTCTATGGTCTATATTTACCTTATTTCCAGATTTATTTAACCTGCTAAATAGGGCGTTAGCTATGGCTACGGAACGGTGTCGACCGCCAGTACATCCAATAGATACAATTAACTGTCTTTTACCTTCTTTTAAATAGTTTGGTATTAAAAATACTAACATATCCTCCAACTTATCTATAAATTGTATAGTTTCCCCATAACTCATAACATAATCTCTTACAGGTTTATCATTACCTGAAAAATACTTTAGTTCTTGAATATAGTAAGGGTTAGGTAAAAATCTTACATCAAAAACTAAGTCGGAATCTAAAGGAATACCATATTTGAATCCAAATGAAACTATTGTTATCATAAGCTCTGTTTCTATTTGACCCTTTTCACCATAGATTTTAGTTATTTCTTCTCTTAATTTCATATTAGAAAAATTGGATGTATCTATAAGATTACTTGCTCTATCTCTTACCTCTCGTAATCTATTTCTTTCAAGAACTATTCCATTTAATATTCTCCCATCTGGTGCTAGTGGATGCTTTCTTCTAGATTCTTTAAATCTTTTCACAAGCACTTCGTCTGATGCATCTAAAAATAAAATTTCATACTTATATCCTTGCTCTTTTAAGTACTTTAAGCTTTCAAATAAATCGTCAAAAAACTCCCCACCTCTTATGTCAATAACCAAAGCTATTTTATCTATTCTTCCATCAGTCTGATAACAAGCTTCAGCAAATTTAGGTATCAATGTGGGGGGTAAATTGTCTACACAAAAATATCCTAAATCTTCCAAACTCCTTATTGCCTGGGTTTTACCTGCTCCAGATAATCCTGTCACTATTACAAACCTCATATTTGCCCCTCCTTATACCTATTGCAAAATTCCTTATATTTAATGTTTTTATTATATCATATTAAATTATCTATTTATAGTAAATAGCTTACTAACCCTAACTTATAGGCTGTTATAATATATAAATTATTTTTATAAAAATAAAAGTTAAGGATGTTTTATAAACAATATCCCTAACTTTTATTAAATGTTTGATTAAATATCTTCACCTATTATCATTACTTCTGTATGAAGATCCACATTAAACTTTTCTTTTACTGTATCTTTAACAATCTGTATTAAATCTAATATATCCTTTGCTGCCGCATTTCCTTTATTGATTATAAATCCTGAATGTTTTTTGGATACTTCTGCATCTCCTACATGAACTCCCTTTAGCCCGCTATCTTCTATAAGTTTTGCTGCAAAATAACCTTCTGGTCTTTTAAAAGTACTTCCTGCAGATGGATATTCTAAGGGTTGCTTTTCCCTTCTTCTTCTAGTAAGATCATTTATTCTTCCAATAATCTTTTCATAATCGCCTTTGTTAAATTTAAAGGTTGCCTCAAGTACAGTATAATTTTTTTTCATTATTGAACTTATTCTGTACCCTAATTCTAATTGCTCTTTATTAAGAGTTATTAAATTTCCTTCTTTATCGATTACTAAAGCATTTTCTATAACTTGAGAAACTTCCCCATTATATGCTCCTGCGTTCATAGTAAGTGCCCCACCCACACTACCAGGTATTCCACTTGCAAATTCAAAACCTGTAAGACAATTCTTAACTGCTTCATTGGATACTCTAGATAATAATACTCCTCCCTGAGCAGTTATTCTTTCTTCCTTTGTTTCTATTTTATCCAAATTACATAACTTAATTATAACACCACGTACTCCACCATCTTTAACTAATAGATTAGAACCATTTCCCATAATAAAATATGGGATCAAATTTTTTCTACAAAACTTGATAGCTCCTTTAACTTGTTCAAAGGATTGTGGAGTAATTAGTATATCCACTGGACCTCCAACTCTAAAAGACGTATGCTTTTTCATTGGTTCATCTATTTTTACATTTTCATTGCCTAACATTTCAACTAATTCTGTAGCAAAATCTTTATACTGATTCATATCTTTCTTTATCTCCTTGAACTTAAAATTATGTATCATTAATAAGTATAATGTATAAATCTTTGTTAATCAATATTATACAAAGTAACTTTTTCTCATTTTTATAGTAGGAAATTATACCATTATTTCCTATGTATTATATTTTAATCTTTCTTACACTAATTTATACGGATTTATTTTTAAAAAATTCGATAATACTTAAAGCAGATTTTTTATCTATGGAAGTTGTATCTAATAATTCTTCATAAGTAGCTGATTTCACTTTCTCCACACTTCCAAATTTTTTTAATAGTTCTTTTCTTCTTTTTTCTCCTACATTAGGTATATCATCTAATATAGAGTGCAATATTCTCTTATCCCTTAAACTTCTGTGATAACTTATAGCAAATCTATGAACCTCATCTTGTACTCTAGTTATTAATCTCATGACATTAGAATTTCTATCTATTTTTATCTCATTATTATTATATATAATGCCCCTAGTATTATGCCTATCATCCTTAACCATACCACAAACGGGTATATCTATTGAAAATCTTTTTAGTACTTCCAGTGCTACATTAACTTGACCTTTTCCACCATCCATTAATATAAGATCTGGAAATACGCAAAATTTTCCTGAACTAAAAGCCAAATTATTTTCCTGAATCTTTTTTATCTCATCTAATCCATGTTGAAATCTTCTTGTTAGTACTTCTCTCATACTATCATAATCATTAGCACCATAGACTGAATTAATTTTAAACCTTCTATAATCACTATATCTTGCTTTTCCATTTTCAAATACTACCATACTACCCACAGAATCTACTCCTTGAATATTAGAAATATCATAAGCTTCTATTCTCTCTGCAATTTGGTTAAGATTTAATACCTCACTTAACTCCTTAAGTGCCGTTTCATGTATTTGCTTGTCTTGCAAAATTTTCAATTTAAATTGTTCTAAAGTTATTTGTGCATTCTTCTTAACCATTTCTATGGTATCTTTTTTATATCCTTTTTTAGGTATTTTTATCAACACTTTAGATTCTTTCTTCATGGCTAGACACTTTTCTAAAAGTTCCTGTTCATCAATCTGTGGTACATATATACTTTTTGGTATAAAGGCTGTTCCTCCATAAAAACTTTTTATAAAATCACAAACTATACTGCTATCCTTCATACCAGAAGTATTTTCTATAATAAAATGATCTCTTCCTACAATTTTTCCATCTCTTAAGAAAAAAATTTGTATACAACTATCCTTCTCATCATTATATATATTAATAAAATCTTCATTTGCAAAATTACCAGTAATTATTTTTTGTTTTTCAGTTATTTCATTTATAGATAATATTTTATCTCTTAAGGATGCTGCTCTTTCAAATTCTAACCTTTCTGAGGCATCTTTCATTTCACTTTTTAATTTTTCTATAATATTTTTATCCTTTCCAGATAATAATTCTATTACATAATTTATAATACTTTTGTATTCATCTTTTGATACATATCCAGCACAAGGTGCCTTACATAACCCAATATGATAATTTAAACATGGTCTGCCCTTAGTTAAATGCTCCTTTATCAACTTTTTACAGGTTCTAATAGGGAAAATTTTTTTTACTAATTCAATGGTCTCATGAACTGCACCAGCATTAGTATAAGGTCCAAAATATTTAGAACCATCTTTAATTACATTTCTCGTAATAAATACCCTTGGAAATTCCTCATTAACAGTTATTTTTATAAATGGATATCCCTTATCATCCTTTAACAAAATATTGTATCTTGGTCTATATTTTTTAATAAGATTACACTCTAAAATTAATGCTTCAATTTCTGAATCCGTAACTATATATTCAAACTCCGCTATGTTCAAAACCATGGCTCTAACTTTATCAGAATGATTTCTAGAGTTTTGAAAATATTGTCTTACTCTATTTTTTAGTATTTTCGCCTTTCCAACATATATAATTTCACCAAGAGAATTTTTCATAATATATACTCCCGGCTTATCTGGAAGTATTTTTAGTTGATATTCAAAATCAAACATAAAATCTCTCCATTCCTCTTATTATCTATAAATTATACTAGGCAACTGATATACTACATATAGTAAACCTAATATCATGATAAATTCTTCTATTATGTTTCCTACTTTTGAATTAGTTCTAAAAGTTATGGGTAACTTAAAATTTTTATTCCTAAAAGGATAAAAAAGCGGTATGCCCCTATTTGTTCCCATATCACATACTAAGTGCAACCCGTATCCTAGCATAAAATAATATATAACGTTATCTATATTATATATATTACCTGTATATCCAGCAATAAATGAAAATAATATAAGACCTGTTAAACTATGAGTTAAACCTTTCCTATGTGAAGATATTGCTATTAGTACAAAGGTAATACCTAAAGATTGTAAATAAGATTCACCATTATGTAAAAAACTATACCATAAAAATACTATTCCTACACAGGTATAAAAAACAGTTTTCGTACTTTTATTCCTAAATGGTAGTATATACCTATTAATTATACTTTTAGGGTGATCAATATCCGGTAAAAGTGAAGCTATAGTCACTATAATCAATCCCGAAAAATTCAATCTTGCTGATATACTGTTGCAAATTGCTATAAATGTCAAAACACCTATTCCAGCATGAGTTTTCCCTTTCATAACTTCTCCTTTATATATTTATATGACTTTTTAATATATTATACAGTAAAATAAAACAAAAATGGAGGATTATCAAAGGAATCCTCCATTTTCACTACTATATTTTATTTTCTATGGCATTTACTATTTGACTATCCACTATATCAGCCACATTTAAAAGAATATCTTCTATGCCTTTAGGTTGAAAATTTCCAAATTCCCCATGGTGAGCCAATATTGAATAGCAAATATCATCTAATTCATCATTGGATATTATATTACCAACTTCTTTATTTATCTCTCTTATGTATGCTGCTCCTAATATTAAATGGTCTAATTTTTGATCTTTCCTTCTTATTATGCCATGGTATTCATACTCCTCTGTTTTCATAATATCGTGTACTATAGCTTTTAACATAAGTCTATCCTTATTTATTACATTTTTAGCACTCATATAAAATGGATTATTTATATAATCCTCTATAATATTTTCCATAGTTTTCATAACACCTACAGTATGTAAAAATAGTCCTCCTATTTTATTACCATGAAATTTTTCAGCAGCTACACAGCTAATAAAATTATTCCATCTTTCTTCATCATAACCTAATGCGCCTGTAGCAGCTATAGCTATTTTTTTATACTTTTCTTCCAATCCATTTACAACATTATTAAAATAGTTTATCAAACTTTCTGGTATATTATAAACTGGTACATACTGTGAGTAATCTATTGCTTCATCTAAGGTTTTAATTATAGGATTTCTTATTTGAATGCTTCCATTAAATCTTGCCACGATCCCCTTAACCTCTATAATGGAATTAACCTCTAATATAGAATTTAGTTTTTCATAATTATCCCAAACAGGAAAAGCTATAGTACTTGTATTATCCTGCATTATTAACAATAAGTATGGGCTACCATCCTTTTTCCAACCAGTTCTCTTATCACTTACTAATGCATTAAATTGAACCTTTTCCCCATTTCTTAATTCCTCTATTTCTTTAATCTTCAATATACTCCCCACCTTCTAAGAAATTAATATCTACTTAACTAAAGCTGTTCTAAATATCCCTGATGCTATACTAGCAGCAGCAATTCCGCCCTGACCCCCATCTTCTACTATTACTGCTAATGCTACTTGGGGATTTTCATATGGTGCAAATCCAATAAACCATGAGTGTGGTTTTGCTCCACTTCCCTCTTTTTTATGATCTGCAGTACCAGTTTTACCACAAACTTTTAATCCTTCAACATCTGCTGCTGAACCTGAGCCCTCTGTTACGACACCTCTCATATATCCCTTTATAGTTCCTGCAATTTCTCTTGTGGTTATTTGACCTATAGATTCTGGCTTAATCCTCTTTAATGAATCTTCATTATGTGAAATAACTTCATTGACTATATATGGTTTCATCATAATACCATCATTAGCAATTGTACTAGCAACCAATGCCATCTCCATAGGAGTGGATAATATTGAGCTCTGGCCTATAGCACTTTGTGCTATATTACCCTTTTCATAATTTTTTAATGAAGGGAAACTGCTATTTTCTATGACAACTCCATCTGAAGGGATATTTTTATTAAAATAAAATTTTTCTGCTGTTTGCTTAAGCTTATCATTTTTTAAATCCAATCCTAGTTGTCCAAACACCACATTACTTGAATGAACAAAAGCTTCTCTAAAACTTATATTTCCATAGGATGCCCCACCAAAATTATGTAAAGATTCTTTTGAATTAAATTCTAACACCCCATTATCGTCAAATCTTCTATTTACTACATTATTTAAATTTTCCATAGCACTTACAGATGTTACTACCTTAAATGTAGATCCCGGTGGATATAAACCTGAAGTAGCTCTATTAAGTAATGGCCTCCCATTATTCTTATTTATATCTGACCAACTTTCCTCTAATTTGTTAGGATTAAAAGAAGGCTTAGAAACTAATCCTAATATCTCTCCAGTCTTAGGATTTAATACCACCACAGCACCTTTATTATCTCCTAATAATTCATAGGCTTTTTTCTGTATATTGTAATCTAAAGTAGTTTTTAAATTATTACCATACTTTTCCTCTTCCTTTTCGCCAAACTTTATAAGACTACTTAAAGTATCCTTTATATTATTTGAAGAAAGTTCTTCATCATACTTTTTTTCTAATCCAGTTATACCGTATTTAGTACTTAAATATCCTAACGCGTGTGCAAATTCCGGCCCCTCATATTCTCTTTTTTGATTTCCTCCACTGATTCTAATACTTTTACTTAAAGACTTCATATTTCTATCATATATAGTTCCTCTGAGGGTCTCATTCCTTTTTGCCCATAGTCTTTGGTTATATTGACTTGAAACTATTTTGGGAGCAACAGCTATTTCAAAATAAGTCATATATGATATTAAACCTATGAAACATACTAAAAATATAATCATAACTTTTTTTATATTACCTGATATATCTTTCATTTTATCTACCCTCTTCTGATATTTTCTGAATTACTCCAAGAGCAAAAAATGTACTAAGCATAGAACTTCCACCTTGACTTACCATTGGAAGAGTTATACCTGTTAAAGGAATTACATTAATAATTCCCCCAATTATTACCAAAACCTGACAAGCTATCATAGCACTGTATCCAACTGTAATTAACCTTAAAAAATTATCTTCTGCATATATTGCTGCCCTCATACATCTATAAAACAACAGAAAGTACAATAAAATTATAGCAAATCCCATTAATATTCCTAATTCCTCACATATTACAGAAAAAATAAAATCTGTAGTTCTTGCTGGTATATATGAAGGATACCCTTTTCCCAAACCACTACCTGTAAGACCACCAGATGCAATTGCTAATAATGATTGTACAACCTGATAGCTTTTATCCGTAGCATAAGGCCATGGATTCTGCCATATTAAAACCCTCAACCTTACGTGATCAAATAACTTGTAACTAATTGCAGCTCCTACTCCAAATAATAAAAAACATACTATTATGTATTTAAATTTAGATGTTGCTATGTATAACATGGTAATTGATATACCAAAGAAAATAAGGGCACTTCCTAAATCTTTTTGTAATACCATGAATCCTAAAGAAATCATAACAACTACGCCTGGTTCAATAAGATCCTTGAAAGTCTTATAGTCCTTAAGAGCTGCTGCTAAATATATAACAAAAAATAGCTTCCCAAACTCCGAAGGCTGGAATAAAAACCCTCCTATGCTAATCCAGTTTCTAGATCCATATATTTTAGGTGCAAATAATGTTCCTAAACTCATAAGAACTATTGTACAACCTAATAATAAATATTTAAATTTACAAAATTTTTTAAAATCAGGGAATAACACTACAATTAATATAAAACCAGTTACTCCTATTGCAAACCATATAATCTGTTTTACAGCTATAGCCGTGTCTATTCTATATAAAACAATTATCCCAATTACCGCTAATATACTAGAGAAAATAAATATAAATTTATCCCCATCTGAAAAAAACTTTCTTATAACAAAATAAGAATATCCTATAAGTACACAAGTAATTAAACACATAATCATTGCACCTTTATCAAAAGGATCTTTTAGTATTGCTAAATTGAGAAATCCTATTATGCACAATAAATAAGTATATCTTAAGAGTTTTTTTTCATCTCTACTAGTGTCCACTGCCTAGTCACCACCTAACTTTTTATAAATATTTTCTAACATAATTATCCTATAAATTTTAAAACCGTATTCCCTATTTTAATTATTTCACCACTTTTTAGATGTTTTTTCCCATGTATTTTTACCTGATTAACTAAAGTTCCATTGGTACTACCTAAGTCTTCTAATATATATTCATTATTTCTTATATACACCCGTGCATGATGTCCTGAAACATATGGGTCATCAAGTACAAATGTATTCCCATTTCTTCTTCCTATTGTTATTTCCCCTTGAATAGGAATAACTCCCCCTCTTTTCAAATTTATACTATTACCAGGTTCCACTATTTCTAACCCCACTAATCTTCTCTTATTCCTTCTTTTAGTACCGGACTTAATATCCTTATTCATGATTCTAAGTGCAGTAAATATTATTACATAAACTATTGCTATTATCATAACTGTGAATATTGGGCTTAATTTATTTAACATAAAAATCACCTTCTCTATCTTTATATAATAGAAGCCATACAAAAATTAACATTAACAATACTTATATTAAAGGACTAGCATTTATCGCTTTTCCATGCTAGTCCAAGATAAATTATAACATCTTTTTTAAATAATGTCCTGTATATGAATTTCCATTATTACCTATTTCTTCTGGGGTTCCTTTTGCTATTACTGTTCCACCCTTCTCTCCACCTTCGGGCCCTAAATCTATAATATAATCTGCACACTTTATAACATCTAAATTATGTTCAATAACAACGGCTGTATTCCCCTGATGCACAAGCCTTTGTATTATAGATATTAGTCTATTAACATCATCAACATGAAGACCTGTTGTTGGTTCATCTAAGATATATAAAGTTTTACCATTACTCCTTTTGGATAGTTCATATGCAAGTTTTATTCTTTGTGCCTCTCCTCCGGATAATTGGGTTGATGGTTGCCCTAATTTTATATAACTTAGTCCAACATCCATTAAAGTTTGAAGTTTATTTTTTATCCTAGGTATATTTTCAAAAAAAATCAATGCTTCCTCCACAGTCATATTAAGGACATCATCTATAGTTTTACCTTTATATTTTACTTCTAAAGTTTCTCTATTATACCTTTTACCTTTACATACTTCACAAGGTACATAAACGTCAGATAAAAATTGCATTTCTATCTTTATTATTCCATCGCCTTTACAGGCCTCACATCTTCCACCCTTTACATTAAAGCTAAATCTTCCAGGTTTATATCCCCTCATTTTTGATTCAGAAGTATTTGTAAAGACCTCTCTTATTATATCAAATACTCCTGTGTAAGTAGCTGGATTAGATCTTGGAGTTCTTCCTATTGGACTTTGATCTATATTTATAATTTTTTCTATATGTTCTACTCCTAATATGACTTTATGCACTCCTGGATTATCTTTAACATTATTTAGCTTTTTATTTAAACCTTTATATAATATTTCATTAACTAAGGTACTTTTACCTGACCCAGAGACTCCTGTAACACATGTAAATAATCCTATAGGAAAATCAACATCTATATTTTTTAAGTTATTTTCCCTAGCCCCCTTTACCTTTATAATCTTATCCGTAGAAGTTCTTCTTTTCTCTGGTATTTCTACCCTCTTTATACCACACAAATATTGCGCTGTTATTGATTTTTTATTTTTAACTATTTTCTCTAAAGTACCAGATGCAACTATTTCTCCTCCATGTTCTCCCGCACCAGGACCTATATCTACAACAAAATCTGCTGATTTTATCGTATCCTCATCATGTTCTACTACAATTAGTGTATTTCCTAAATCTCTTAAATGCTTTAATGTCTCTATTAACCTATCATTGTCCCTTTGATGTAAGCCTATGCTAGGCTCATCTAGTATGTATAATACTCCAACAAGACTTGAACCTATTTGAGTAGCAAGTCTTATTCTTTGTGCTTCTCCTCCAGATAGAGTGCCTGCAGTCCTAGCTAAGTTTAGATAATCTAACCCCACATCTATTAAAAAATTTAATCTACTTTTAATTTCTTTGAGAATTTGATTGCTAATTATGCTATCCTTTTCTGATAAAATTAATTCATTTAAAAATTTCAATTCATCTTTTATGGATAAAGTGCAAAAATCAAATATACTCTTACCTCCAACAGTTACAGCTAAAGCCTCCTCTTTTAATCTAGCACCTTTGCATTTTGGACAAGAATTATTACTCATATACCTTTCTATATCATCTTTTATATAATCAGAGTTGGTTTCAAAATATCTTCGTCTTAAACTATTTATTATTCCTTCGAAAGCATGATTAAACTCCATAACTCCATTATCTTTTTCATATTTTACCTTAATTTTTTCCCCATTAAGTCCATATAATAATATTTTTACTATGTCTTTATCTAAATTTTCTACTGGGGAAGATAAATCAAAATGAAATTGTTTTGATAAAGATTTAAGTATACTATATGTCCAAGAATCTTCTTTTAACACAGCATTAGCCCAGGGTAATATTGCACCCTGTAATATACTTTTACTCTTATCTGGTATTAATAAATTTTCATCTATTTCAAGTAAGGTTCCCAGACCATCACATTTATCACATTTCCCAAATGGTGAATTAAAAGAGAACATTCTAGCAGAAATTTCACTTAGACTTACATTACAATCAGGACATGCAAAATTTTCACTAAATAATATATCCTCTTTATCTAATATATTAATAATAACTATACCATCAGATAATTTTAAGGCTGTTTCTATAGAATCAGCTAATCTACTTTTTATATCAGGTTTAATTATCAGTCTATCAATTACCGCTTCAATAGCGTGCTTTTTATTTTTTTCTAATTTTATATATTCTTCTTCTAAATCTATTGTAACTCCATCAATTCTCGCTCTTATATACCCACTCTTTTTAATACTTTCTAATACCTTTACATGTTCACCTTTTCTTCCTCTTATTATAGGCGCTAACACTTGGATCCTATTTCTTTCAGGTAATTCTAAAATTTTATCTACCATTTCATCTACAGTTTGTTGTCGTATTTCCTTTCCGCATTTAGGACAATGAGGCTTACCAATCTTTGAGTATAAAAGCCTTAGATAATCATAAATTTCTGTTACCGTTCCTACTGTTGAACGTGGGTTTCTACTAGTGGTTTTTTGGTCGATAGATATAGCAGGAGATAGTCCTTCTATATACTCTACGTCAGGTTTATTCATTTGTCCCAAGAATTGCCTTGCATATGCAGAAAGAGATTCTACATATCTTCTTTGTCCTTCCGCATATAAGGTATCAAATGCTAAAGATGATTTACCAGATCCTGATAATCCTGTGAAGACTATAAACTTTTCTCTTGGTATTTCAAGATCTACATTTTTTAAATTATGTACTTTAGCTCCTTTTATCACTATTTTATCTATCATAGTTTATTTACCACACTCTCCTTAGTTTATCAATACTAATAGCCTTTCTTTTTCTTTTTCAACTTAAAAATTATATCTCTAATTTCTGCCGCCCTCTCAAACTGCAAGCTGGATGCTGCTTGTTTCATTTCCTCTTCATAATTTTTTATTAATAATTCTATGTTATCATTATTAGCCTTAATAGCCTCTTCTAAACTATTATAATCTACCTTTTCTTCTGCAACATTAGTTATTTCTATAACATCCCTTATATCTTTAATTATAGTTGTTGGAACCACATTATTTTTCTTGTTATATTCCATTTGTATACTTCTTCTTCTATTAGTTTCCTTCATGGCTCTATCCATAGATTTGGTTATATTATCTGCATACATAATTACTTTACTCTCAGAATTTCTTGCTGCTCTTCCTATTATTTGGATTAAAGACCTATCGGATCTTAGAAATCCTTCCTTATCTGCATCCAAAATAGCAACTAGTGCTACTTCTGGTATATCAAGACCTTCTCTTAAAAGGTTAATTCCAACTAATACATCATATTCACCTTTTCTTAAGTCTCTAATTATTTTCATTCTTTCTATTGTATCAATGTCCGAATGTAAATAATTTGTTTTTATACCCATTTCTTTAAAATACTGTGTTAAATCTTCTGCCATTTTTTTTGTAAGTGTAGTAACAAGTATTCTAAAACCTTTATCTATAGTTTTTCGTATTCTGGAATATAAATCATCAATTTGGCCCTTAACAGGACTAATTACAATTTCTGGATCTAACAACCCAGTAGGTCTTATTATTTGTTCTACAACATTTTCAGAATGTTCTAATTCATACTGACCTGGAGTAGCACTAACAAATACAACCTGGTTAAGTTTAGATTCAAATTCATTAAATTTTAATGGTCTATTGTCAAATGCAGAAGTTAGTCTAAACCCATAATCTATCAAAGTGGTTTTTCTAGATCTATCTCCAGCATACATAGCTCTAACTTGTGGCAAAGTAACATGGCTTTCATCTATAAATAATAAAAAGTCATCCGGAAAGTAGTCCATGAGAGTTTTAGGTGGAGTTTCCGGATCCCTTCCATCTAGAATTCTAGAATAATTTTCTATACCACTACAATATCCAACCTCCCTCATCATCTCTATATCAAAATTAGTTCTTTGCTTTAATCTTTGAGCTTCTAAAATTTTATCTTCCATAGTTAATTCTTTAACCCTTAGTTCTAACTCACCTTCTATTTTACCTATAGCCCCCTGTAACCTTTCATAAGAGGTGGCAAAATGGGATGCTGGGAAAATAGCTACATGCTTTCTAGTTGCTATTATCTCACCAGTTAATACATCAAATTCTTTTATTCTATCTATTTCATCTCCAAAAAACTCTATTCTTATACCTTTATTACTTGAAGAAGCAGGGAATATATCTAAAACATCCCCTCTAACTCTAAAAGTACCTCTAACAAAGTTTATATCATTTCTTTCATATTGTATTTCAACTAACTTTTTTATTACTTCATCCCTGTCCTTTCCCATACCTTCTCTTAACGATATGGTAAGTTTTCTGTATTCTTCTGGATTTCCTAATCCATAAATACAGGATACTGAAGCAACAATTATTACATCTCTTCTCTCGAATAAAGCTGATGTGGCTGAATGCCTTAATTTATCTATTTCGTCGTTTATTGACGCATCTTTTTCAATATAAGTATCTGTTTGAGGTACATATGCCTCTGGTTGATAATAATCATAATATGAAACAAAATACTCAACACAACTTTCAGGAAAAAACTCTCTAAATTCTGAACACAACTGAGCTGCTAGTGTTTTATTATGAGCCAATACCAACGTAGGTTTCTTTACTCTCTCTATAATATTTGCCATAGTAAATGTTTTTCCCGATCCTGTTACTCCTAAGAGAGTCTGAAACTTCTGTCCCTTATTTATTCCTTTAACAATATCCTCTATAGCCTTAGGCTGATCACCCATAGGCTTAAATTTAGAATGAATTTTAAAATCATTCATAACTTATTCCTCACCATCTTTATTCCTATTTTTTACTTTATTTAAAATTTCAGTAAATGTATTTTCAGTAAATTTTAATACTGTTTTATCTTCTGGAACGGACTTAGGCACAAAAACCATTCCAAGTTTACGTTTATCACAACTATACTTGTATATAATTTCTTTGATTTCCCCATTTTTTTTCTTTAATTTTATTTTAATATTAGAATGTATTTTAGTTAGTATATTAATGGCATCGGAATCTGTGTCTATATCTTCATCATTTATTTGTATTATAGAATCTCCACTTCTAATTCCCAATTCATAAGCATAGGAACTAGGTGCTGTATCTAATATCATTATTCCTTCATCGCTTACATATTTAGGCTTCCTTTTTATTTCCATAACCCTTTGAATATATAACATTATTTCATGACCTATAGGTGCAAACAATACTACAAGTATTTTAAAGAATATATTCAAGTTAGCCAACTGGGCCAATATAAATAATATAATACTATATAAAATTATAAATAAACCTGAATTAACTACCTTTCCAGTTTTATCTCTAGTAAAAGTGACGCTATTATAACCTAATACTCCGTAAAATGGAACCAATAAAAGTACAGTATTTTTTAGCATATCTGTAGATATGGTGCCATTTAGAATAGGCCACCAATTTGGTGTTGGTGTTGTTCCCGTAACATCTCCTCCTAATGAAGACATATTATATAGCATAATTATAGCTATAGGCAACGCCCAATATCTTTTCATTATAAATCCACCAATTATTTTATCTTCTCTTTTGGTAAATACAGGTACCGACCCTCTATTTCCATCAAATATTACTAATAATCCTTCTACAAAATGTAATACTGCTACCATAGTCATAAGTGATGTTATATTGAACTTTAAATACGCTACCTCAGTGGTGCCGTAAATTCCTGATATAAATGAATTTATTATACTTATTCCCCCCAAAATGGCAGCAGAATAAGAAAAACACATGAATCTAGGACTCCAAACCATTAAAAGTATAGAAGTTAAAAAAAGAATTTCTATCATAGAATTTTCGTAAAATACTACTCCTAAACATGTCATGATAACGCTAGCTATAACACCTGCAAAAATCCCCATAACTACTTGAGACACAGTTAATTCAAAAGGGGAGTTTACTTGCTCCCCAATAATCATCCTCTGCATTGCGGAAGTTTTTCTATTTTGTTTATAAAGTATAACAGCCAGTATAAATAAAAATAAAACAAAATAAGGCTCCGTTAACGCAAAGGCTATAACCCTAAGTGTATGAATTATAATATTCATGCTTATTTCTTTCCTCTCTCTATATTTTCTCTTATTACTCCTAGAGCTTTTATAAATTGAGGATCTGTACTTCTATTATATGGTAGTTTCAATAATTCTTTTGGATATTCAATTGCCACATCAGGCTTTATTCCAATTCCATGTATGTTCTCACCATTAGGAGTATAGTATTTTGATATAGTAACCTTTAAAGCTGTTCCACTTCCTGTATCAAATAACGTTTGAACAACTCCTTTTCCAAAAGTTTTTTCTCCCACTAATGTAGCAGATTTGTAATCTCTTAAAGCTCCAGAAAAAACCTCCGAGGCACTGGCAGATCCCTCATTAGTTAATATAACTAATGGTAATCCTATAAAATCTCCACCTTTTGATTTATACTTTTTTTCTGACTTGTATTTATCTATAGTTGAAACTACTACTTTGCCTTTAGGAATAAAGTTAGATGCCATTTTTACACATTCATCTAATACACCACCTGGATTTCCTCTTAAATCCACAATCAATCCCTTCATTCCTTCAGTTTTTAAACTATCTAGTTTTTTCTTAAAGTTTTTAGATGTATTTTCATCAAACATACTTACTTGAATATATGCCACATTGCTATCTATCATTTCTCCCTTTACCGTAACCATATCTATCTTAGACCTTTTTAGTATCGTATCAAAACTACCCTTGCCTTCTCTAAAAAAAGTAACAGTAACCTCAGTACCTTCTTGCCCTTTCATCATAGTTACAGCTTTTTCAGAATCTTTTCCAGTTACTGTAGTTCCATTAACCTTCTCTACTATATCTTTAGGTATTATTCCTGCATTTTTAGCAGGAGAGTTTTCAAAAACGTCCACTACTACTATTTTATTGTCTTTAACTTGTATTTGTAATCCTACTCCACTATAATTTCCCTCTGTTTGGGAATTAAATTCTCCAAATTCTTCTTTATTCATAAATACAGTATATGGATCATTCAATGCTGCTGTCATTCCTTTAATTGCTCCCTCTTCCAATGCAGCATCATCTATCTTACCATCATAACTTTTATATAGCACATCTCTTATTTGAAACATTTTAGAAAAATCTAATAATCTATTATAATCCTGTTTACTTACTATAACCTTTCCATTAGGAACACTTAAAGAAATAAGATTACTACCAAAAAAAGTGAGCATATTAGTAATTAATACTATACATATAGTAATACCAATCCATTTCTTCTTACCACTCTCCATTTATTTCACTCCTTTATATAAATCAGTAATTATTTTAATATAAGCTCTATATATATGTTTATATAAATCATAGATAATTATAACATTAAAAAAAATAAATTTAAAAAATATTTGTGTAGTTAATAATTAATTAAAAAATAAAATTGTTCTAATATTAATTTAAGGTGGTATAAAACCACCTTAAATTGTTATTTATATTAAATTTTTATTAAACTGCAAGGAACTTTCTCATGGATAATATACTACCTATTGAACCTATTAAAAGTCCTACCAATAAAAATTCCCATGATATAGTTGTAAGCACATATTTCGGGGAGATTAACTGCCCTAAAAATAAACTTGATGCCGCCTTAGTATAAACTATATTGTATGAATAGTATAATGCAATGCATCCTATTATAGACCCTGCTATACCAATTATCATACCTTCAATTATAAAAGGCCACCTTATAAACCAATCTGTTGCACCTATATATTTCATTATACCTATTTCTTTTCTCCTTGAATAAACAGTAATCTTTATAGTATTTCCTATTAAGAATAAAGATACTCCTATAAGGATAGCAAACAATACCATACCTACCCATTTTATAGTTTTAGTTATAGCAATAATTTTATCTACTATTTTTCTTCCGTCCTGAATCTCATAAATTCCTTTAGCGTCCTTAATGTTATTTACAACACTTGCAACCATTTCTGGTGTTTTAACCTTAACCACAAATGCGTTTGGTAGTGGGTTATCTTTGTCTAAACCCTCCACTAATGCTTTATTATTTTCTCCTATTTGATCTTTAAATTTATCCATAGCCTGATTTTTAGTTTCATATGTAACACTTTGTACTTCATTCATACCCTTAAGTTTTTTACCTAAATCTTTTTCTTGGGCTATAGTTATATCATTATTTAAAAATACTCTTATTTCTACTCTTGATTCTACATCTTTTACCAATACTTTAACATCCAACATAGCTAGTAAAAATACACCTAAAATAAACAAAGTCGCTGCAACAGTTGCAACTGATGCTAAACTTATTGTCCTATTTCTTTTTAAACTCTTCAATGAATCTAATATAAAATATTTAATGGTACTAATCTTCATATCCGTAAACACCCCTTTGTTCGTCTCTTACAACTACCCCTTTTTCAATAGCTATAACTCTTTTTCTCATACTATCCACTATATTCCTTGCATGAGTAGCCATAAGTATAGTAGTTCCAGCATGATTTATATCATTTAATATGTCCATTATTTCCATAGATGTTTCTGGATCTAAGTTACCTGTAGGCTCGTCTGCAATTAATAAAGATGGGTTGTTAACTATAGCTCTAGCCAAAGCTACTCTTTGTTGCTCTCCTCCAGATAATTCATGAGGAAATGCCTTATATTTTGTAGATAATCCTACCATAGACAAGAACATTGGTACTTTTTTTCTTATTTCTTTAATAGGAGCTTGTACCACTCTCATCGCAAAAGCTACATTTTCATAAACATTTAAGTTAGGAATTAATCTAAAATCCTGAAAAACAACCCCTATTTTTCTTCTATAATAAGGTATGTCCTTTCGTTTTAATTGAGTTATATCTGTACCATTTACAACAATATTACCGCTAGTGGGGTCCACTTCTTTTAAAAGACTTTTTATAAACGTAGATTTACCCGCTCCACTAGGTCCAACCAAAAATACAAATTCTCCTCTATCAATTGTTAGATTTATATTAGATAATGCAAATATATTATGATTATAAATTTTGCTTACATTCTTAAATTCTATCATTAGAACCTCTCCTCTATTATACAATTATTACCACTTTACTATCTGATATTTACATATTCGATATTGATATTATAACATAACAAATAAAAAAATTGAAAACTAATTTATATAAAATTCTTATTAATTAGTGTCTTTATAACAATTAAATGTAAATTTAAATATAAAAAATGTCAATGTATAACTACATCGACAAACTTCAATCATTATATTATTTAATCCTCATCTACTATATTTTTAAATCCTTCTCCTAAAACTTCATGTACATCTGAAACAGTTATAAAAGCCTTACTATCTATCTTCCTTATGTATTCCTTTAATTTAATAAATTCTCTTCTATTTAACACCATATATAATATATCTACATTATTTTTAGTGTATCCACCTTTACCTTCCACAATAGTACATCCTCTTTCTAATGTATTTATAACATAATCATTTATTTTACTATTCTGTTCACTTACTACTATAACTTGCTTACATACATTTATTCCTTCTATAATAACATCTATGACAAAACCGGTGAAAATAACAGATAACAGTGAATACATCCCTATCTCTATGCCAAAAGATATAGCTGAAAAGACTGTTATGGCAAAATCAACTATTAAAAGAGATTTTCCAATTGCAACATGTGTTAATTTACTAAATATTTTAGCCAATATATCTGTACCACCAGTAGAAGCATTGTTGTTAAATACAATCCCCATACCTATTCCTGATACAAGTGTACCAAAAGAAGATGCCAAAAATAAATCATGAGTCACTAGTAAATTAGTAGGAATAACTTTTTCAAATATCCATAAAAATACAGATAGCATTAAGCTAGCATAAATAGTTTTTCCACCAAATTTACTACTTATAAACATAAATGCTACAATAAATAATATGGCATTCATAATAAGTGACAGCATTCCTATATTTAAAGCCGGGATAAAATCATTTATTATTATAGCTAACCCTACAATTCCACCAGATGCTATTTTATTTGGTGCCAAAAATATTGCAGTGGCTAATGCTACTAAAAGTACTCCAAATGTAATAACCAGATACTCTTTATATCTCTTCACTTTAACACCTTACTCTCGATTTATTTATTAAGATAAGCCCATATTATATCTTGTAAAATTACTGACGAAATCAATAAAACTATACATATTATAAATATAACAAAAGCTAAATTTAATCTATGAAAATAATTTTTCCATGTTTCCTCATAGTTTAAAGGTCTCATAAATTTTTCATTTGTAAAAGATATGGCAGATATAAATAAACCAAACAAAGACAAATACATATTTAACTTTGAACCTAAATTTATGGCATTAAAAATATTGCCTTTTGAAACTATAAAACCAATCATTGCTCCAATTAAAAATACTGCTATAAAAATATATACTGCTATTTTTATACAATATAGTATATCCATAAAATATTTTTTCATTATGTTCCTCTCTTCTATTATATTTATATAAGTATATAAATATTGCCTTAGAAGTAAAACCTCTAAAGCAATATAAAAATTATTATTTTAAATTCAATCCTCTTTTAACTTCTTTAACTATATCTTCAGCAGTTAACTTATAAGCTTTTATAAGTTCATCTGGTTTCCCACTCTCACCAAAAGTATCTCTTATTCCTACTCTAATTACATGTACAGGATGATTTTCAGATACTACCTCGCATACAGCAGAGCCAAGTCCACCAATTATACTATGTTCCTCTGCCGTTATTATAAGCCCAGTCTCTCTTGCAGCATCTACAATAGCCTTTTCGTCTATTGGTTTTATAGTGTGTATATTTATAACTTTTACTTTTATTCCTTCTTCAGCTAGTATATTGTATGCCTCTAATGCTGCATCAACCATTATACCCGTAGCAATAATAGTAGCATCTTTTCCTTCTCTATGTTTAACTGCTTTTCCTATTTCAAATTTATAATCACTAAAATCATTTACTGATGATACTTTTGATCTACCTAATCTAACATAACAAGGTCCATCATATTCTGCAACTGCTTTTATAGCAGCTTCAGTTTCTATTGCATCAGATGGTGAAATTACTACCATGTTTGGTATGCTTCTCATTAAAGAAATATCTTCTATTGACTGATGAGATGCACCATCCTCTCCCACAGTTATTCCCGCATGGGTTGCACATACTTTTACATTTAGTTTTGGATAACATATGGAATTTCTTATTTGTTCATAGGCTCTTCCTGTTGCAAAAATAGCAAATGTACTAGTAAAAGGTATTTTCCCACATGATGCCATTCCTGCCGCTACAGCCATCATATTTCCTTCAGCTATACCCATATTTATAAATCTTTCTGGACATACTTTTTTAAAATCAGCAGTTTTAGTTGATTTTGATAAATCCGCATCCAAAACTACAATCTTATTGTTTTCTTTTCCTATCTTTGCTAAAGTCTTTCCATAAGCTTCTCTTGTTGCAATCTTATTTGACATTATTCTTCCCCTCCTATCTCTGTTAATGCTTGTTCGCACTGTTCTAAGGTAGGGGCAGTACCATGCCATCCAGCTTCATTTTCCATAAATGATACACCTTTTCCTTTTATAGTTTTACAAACTATAACTGTAGGTTTATTTTTAACTTTTTTAGCTTCTTGTAAAGCATCTATTAATTGTTGAAAATCATGACCATCAACATCTATAACATTCCATCTAAATGCTCTAAATTTGTCTGAAACAGGCTCTGGTGACATAACGTTTTTACATTCCCCATCTATTTGTAATCCATTATGGTCTACAAAAGCAACTAAGTTATCTAACCCATAATGAGCAGCTGCCATAGACGCTTCCCATACTTGACCTTCTTCTAATTCACCATCTCCAAGTAGAGCATACACTTTATAATCTTTTTTATCTATTTTTCCTGCTAATGCCATGCCTACTGCAGCAGATATACCCTGTCCTAATGATCCAGTAGACATGTCTACTCCTGGAACCTCATTCATATTTGGATGTCCTTGTAATATTGAACCTATTTTTCTAAGGGTATTTAACTCCTCTACATTAAAAAAACCTTTCCTTGCTAATGTACTGTATAAAACAGGTGCCGCATGTCCCTTTGAAAGAACAAATCTATCCCTGTTTAAATCCTTAGGATTTTCAGGGTTCACATTCATCTCATGGAAATATAACGTAACTAAAATTTCCACTGCTGATAATGATCCACCAGGATGTCCTGAATGTGACTCTGTAAGCATAGTTACAATATCTTTTCTTACTTGTTTCGCTATGCTCTTTAGTTCTTCTGTATTATTTATCATATTTTCCCCTCCTAAATAAAGTTTAAATATATAGTATATACAAAAGTAAGGGCTAGAAGCCCTTACTGTTTTAATCCTATACTTATTAAAAGTGCATCATCTACTTTTTTCATATCACTGTTTGTCATATGACCGATTTTCTCTTTTAGTCTTCTTTTATCTAAAGTTCTTATTTGTTCAAGTAAAACTACTGAATCTTTATTTAGCCCATATTCTTCTGATGATATTTCTACATGAGTTGGCAATTTTGCTTTATTTATCTGGGAAGTAATCGCTGCAACAATAACAGTTGGACTGTATTTATTGCCTACATCGTTCTGTATAATAATAACAGGCCTTATTCCTCCCTGCTCTGAGCCAACAACTGGGCTCAAATCAGCATAAAATATATCTCCTCTTTTCACTATTGTTGTCATCGGACCAATCACACTCCGAAAGCTTCGCTTCATATTCTTTTAATTCTTTAATGTCATTTGCAAAGCCTATCTCTGCAATTTCTAAATTAATTTTGCTCATTTCCATATAACCTTTTTTCATTTGTTCTAATTCTTTTAACCTTTTTTTCTCCTCAATATATAGTATTATAACTTCACGAATAAATTCACTTCTTTTTTTAGAATCTTCTTTTAGTGCTTTATTAAATTCATTATTTAGTGTTTCTGAGAGGTTTACAACTAATCTTTTTGAATCTGACATTAAAAATTAATACCTCCTATTAACCTTTGCAAAAGATATGTATACAGAACAATTATAATCCTATTCTTATAATAATGTCAAAGGGTTTTACCGTGTTAATTACTATACTTTATTGAAAATTTATACATAATTTCTTATTTTGATTATTTCTTGTTTATTTATATAAACTCTAGGAACTCTTTTACTTATCATACACAAAATTTCATAGTTTATTGTTCCTAAAATATCTGCTATTTCGTTTGCTGTCATTTTTATATTATTATACTCCCCCATTATTATAACCTCATCTCCGATATTTGTCTCCCCTATTTCTGTAATATCTATCATACATTGATCCATACATACTTTGCCTACTACCGGAGCAAACCTCCCATTTACAATAACTTTAGCTTTATTGAATAAAGCTCTAATGTATCCATCTGCATATCCTACTGGTAAAGTAGCTATCAAACTTTCTTTATCTGTTCTAAATTTCCTACCATAACTTATATAATTATCCTTTTGCAATTTTTTTATGTGTACAATATTAGTTTTTAATGTCATTACTGGTTTTAAATCCAGATTATCTTTGCATACTTCTTTTGATGGATAATATCCATAAAGTATTATTCCCGGACGAACTGCATCTAAATGAGTTTCAGGTAAATCTATAATTGCCGCACTATTAGCAATATGTCTGATATTTACTTTTACATCCTTTTTTTGCAGTTCATTATAAAACCAATTAAACTTGTCAAATTGTTTAATTGTATAATCCTTATCCGATTCATCTGCAGTAGAAAAATGGGAAAATAATCCCTCTATTACTATATTGGGCAATTTACTTATTTTGTATACTTCATCTATCCCTCTTTTATCCGAAGCAAAACCTATTCTTCCCATGCCAGTATCTAATGCTATGTGTATCTTAGCTCTCTTGTGTTTTTCTACTGCCATGTCTGAAATTTTTTTAGCTAGATCATAGTTAAAAACAGTCTGTTCTATATCATATCTTATAAGATTATCTATTAGACTTTCAGGAGTAAATCCTAAAATCATTATAGGACATGTTATTCCTCCTCTTCTTAACTCCACTGCTTCATTTATAACAGCTACGGCAAGACGTGTAGCTCCATTCTCCAAAAGTGTTGGCACTATATCTAAAGCCCCGTGGCCATAAGCGTCAGCTTTTACTACTGCTATTATATCCTTACTTCTAGATAGTTTTCTAATTTGTTGCATATTATAAGCTAAATTATCTAAATTTATTTCTGCCCAAACAGGTCTTAGATGTCTAAACAAGCTATTCTCCACCTTTCTTGCCAACATCAAATAGTTTATCTTCCAATTCTAAATTGGCAGTGAATTGTTTATACTTAATTGTAGCTTTTTCTTTATTACTACCATCATATAATATTAATTTTTCAGGTAAACAATCCTTTGTATTGATATACATCTTCCCCCTACTTATATTTCTATTCATACCGGGTATATCTAGTTCCACTATTTGATATTCTAATCCATCAATATTTTTTAAAGATTTTTTTATCTCTTCATTAGTATACATCAAATGAATATATTCTCCTACAAGGCTCATCCTAAATATAGTATCAAAATCTCTATCTATAGTATATTTAAAACCGGAATTCTTATCGTTTATATATATTTTATCATCTTTATATAGTAAGATTCTATCCTTTTCTAAATCTATTCTTCCTCCAAGATCTTTTTTAAAAAACTGTTTACAATTATATTCTAAATTTTGTCTATCATTTAATAAAGTAATAACTGCATCGCACTTATAACTCTTTATATTTTTTATAAAATCTATACATTTTTCACTATTATTATTATCCTGTTTGCAAGAATATAACATAGGCGAAAACACAAAAAAAATAACAGCTAGTATTAATAATCTCTTTTTCATAAAAATCCCCCTATAAAATAAGCTTATTATTAATACTATTCCTGTTATAAAATTAATATTCTGATAAAGATTTATAAATTTTGGATTTGTTTTATAATGAAAGGTAATTCCTCCAATACATGACTAGCATTTACACAAAACATTCTTTTAGACAGCTTTTCTCCGGTATATCCATGAATAAATGCAGATATACACGCTGCTATCATAGGGGTATATCCTTGAGCTATAAAAGAAGCTATAATTCCAGTTAAACAATCTCCCATTCCACCAGAAGCCATAGAGCTATTCCCAGTGGGATTAATAACCATTTCATCGCCGTCAGTTATTATTGTATTATACCCTTTAAGTAATACAATAACACTATATTTTTTAGCAAATTTTTTTGCCACTTCTAATCTATGTTCTTTTATATATTCTATAGATATCCCTGTAATTTTTGACATTTCTCCTATATGAGGAGTTAGAATGATTTCACTACTTTTTTTCATAAGTAAATCAGTATTATTTTTTAATACATTTATTCCATCTGCATCTAAAATTATAGGGCAATTAGAATTAAGTATAGTGTCCTTAACTAATTGAAAGGTAGTTTCATTATTACCCAAGCCCGGTCCTATAGCAATGGCATTACTATTGTTAAATAAATTAAATAGTTTATCTCCATCTTTAAATGATATTGTCATAGCTTCTATTAGTTTATTACTTAATATATTTTGTATTTCTTCATAACTACATAATGTAACCAAACCTGCTCCACTTCTAACTGCTGCCTGGGTTGAAATATAAGCTGCTCCTGAAAGACCACAAGAACCTGCTATAATTAGTACTCTTCCATAATCACCCTTATGACCATATACATCTCTTCTTCTTATACTTTTCTTCACAAGTTCCTTATCTAACATAAATTCTCTTTCATGAAATTTATTAATAACAAATTCAGGTACCCCTATTTTTTCTATCATAATATCTCCTAACAATTTGTCAGAACCATACTCTAAAAAACCTTTTTTATATAATTCAAATGAAATTGTTTTATTTGCCCTAATACAATTTCCTAATATTTTTCCAGTATTACTCTGAAAACCAGATGGAACATCAATAGATATAATATATTTACTATTTTCATTTATTACAGATATTACATCATTATATATTCCCTCTATTTTTCTTGTAAGTCCTGTGCCAAATAAAGCATCAATACTTATATCACTCTTTTCTAAAGTTTCTCTCAAATTAAATATATCTTCTATATTACTTATGCTATTTACCCCTATTCCCATGTTTTTTAATATTCTATAATTTATTTCACAGTCCTTACTTAACCCATTATCCCCGCCAATTAAAAAAACTTCTATGTTTTTGTTTAAAATATGTAGATGTCTTGCTACAGCAAATCCATCTCCTCCATTATTTCCCTTGCCGCATATAATCACAAATGAATTAAATTTGCTCAAATCTATATTTTTAATTATCTTTATGGCTGCATTCTCCATTAATACAATACTTGGAATACTTAAATCTTCTATGCAGTATTTATCTATATTTTTAGACACCTGACAAGTTCCTATTTTCATCCTTATCTACCTCCAATATTGCATATGCAATAGCATTATCTCTACTATGAGAAATACTTACATGTATACGGTAATATTCCCCTGAAAAAAATCTATTCTCAATGTTTTCATCTAAATTTACTAATGGTTTTCCCAATTCATCCCTGTCTATTTCAATATCTTTAATTGAAAAACCTCTAAAACCGGTACCTAAAGCTTTTGATACTGCTTCTTTTGCAGCAAATCTTCCTGCAATAAATTCATTACTAAAATTTCTACTTTTAAAATATTCTATTTCTTTTAAAGTAAATAATTTTTTAATGAAATTAGGATTTCGTTTTATAGCTTTTCTTATTCTTTCGATTTCAACTATATCAGTCCCTATTCCTGCTATCATGTACACACCTCCAATAAAATATATAATAAAAAAGAAAAAGAGGCTCTCACCTCTATTTTACCATAATATTATTTCATTAATTATTCGCTATAGCTATATCTTTTACTACATTATCAAAATCTATTATATATTCATCAATATAATCACCCAGTATCTCTATTAAATGGATAGGAGACACCGAGTTATCATACATAAGCCTTAATAAATTATGTACCTTATGACGCTGAGGACTTATGCTTTTAACCCTATCTCTTTCAATATTAAAAACATTGCCATTTAATTTATCCTGTCTTTCTATTTCAATGCCGTAAGCTTGTACATCTATTGAATCTGCGCCATAATTTAAAGATATCTTGCCTTTAAGCAATCTATAAGAATAAATGTATTCGACTTCTCCCTCTTTTACATAACGTGTCAAATTTTCAACAACTACCATAACTTTATCCCCCCATACACTTAACTTTAGTATTATCTTAACACTTATTATTAAAAAAAGGTGTCACTTCATGATAATTGGAATTTAGAAATTCTCCTGTAAATATGACATTAAGTTCTTTAAATATTAATATTCATTAATCATATATTACACTTATGGCAATATATGTTATTAAAAAAGTTTATCACTGTCGAAAGTTTAACCAATTTGACTATATATTTATATATAAATATAAAAAAAATTTATATTTAACCTATATATTTATTCTATAAGCTATACTGATAGAAAACTTCCCAAAATCATACATATTATAGTTATAATAATTGAATCTAATATAACTTAAATCACATTACATATAAATCCTTTAAATAATAACACAATAAAAAACCAAATATATAAATATTATTTACACATTTGGTTTTATAATCTATGCTCCTTTTACCAGTTTTTCTTTATCTACTCTTTTTTTTATTTTAGGTAATCCTAAAAATATAGCTATGATAGCACATAAAGCCATTAGATATGGATAATACAAATACCTCATAATTGCAAATGGTGATATATTAGCCAGCCCTGCTGCTGCTAATAACTGTGCTCCATAAGGAATTATTCCTTGTGAAAAGCATGAAAATGTATCTAATAAACTAGATGTTTTCTCTGGTTCTATTCCATACTGATCTGATATATTCTTTGCTAATGGTCCCGTCATAACTATAGCTATAGTATTATTTGCAGTACATATGTCAACTAATCCTACTAGTAATGCTATACCAAATTCAGCACCTTTTCTTGTTTTTACTCTACTTGTAATAAAATTTAATAAGAAATTTATACCTCCATTAAATTTAATTACCTCTACCGTTCCCCCTACAATCAAGGATATAATAACTAATTCTGACATACCATTTATCCCTTTAGCTATGGATTGAAGAAAACCTATAAAGCTAAATGACCCATATGCTATCCCTATTATTCCAGAAAATACAGTACCTCCAATTAATACAATCAAAACATTTACTCCAAGAAGGGCCGCTATAAGTACTGAAACATAAGGCATTACCTTTACAATATTATAACTATATTCTCCCTCTAAAATAGTACCAGAACCTGAAGTTATAATTGCAAATATAATAGCGGTAATTATTGCTGCCGGAACTACTATATAGAAGTTGGTTTTAAACTTATCCTTTAAATCACACCCTTGGGTTCTTGTAGCTGCTATAGTTGTATCTGATATCATTGAAAGATTATCCCCAAACATAGCTCCTCCAATTACTGCACCTATAACTAGAGCTACTGGTAGTCCTACTTTTTCTGCAACTCCTACAGCCATAGGAGATAATGCAACAATTGTTCCTACAGAAGTGCCTATAGATATTGATATAAAACAGCCTATAATAAAAATTCCAGATACTAATATGTTACTTGGTAATATAGTTAGCCCTAAATTCACTGTAGATTCAACTGCCCCCATATCCTTTGCCACCTGCGCAAAGGCTCCTGCTAATATAAAAATTATACACATTAATATAATATTAGAATCCCCTGCACCTTTGCAAAATATATTAACCTTTTTTGTTATAGTTTCTTTTCTATTCATTAGTAATGCAATAATAGCCGAAATTAAAAATGGTACGCTAACTGGCATAGCATAGAAGTCATTTGAAATTAGAGCTACACCCAGATAAAGTCCTATAAATATTAATAAAGGCAATAAAGCTATTGCTTTCCCATTTTTGTTCTTATTCATTCAATCTATCCTCCCATAAATATTTTTACATAAAATAAAAAACTTCTTGCAGATAATACAAGAAGTAACCTTCTATTCTTATCTGTCAGGTAATCCACCTGCTGGATTTAGCACCATAAAAGCTATAATAGCTTTTGGGTTGCCGGGTTTCATTGGGCCAGTCCCTCCACCGCTCTTGATAAGAAACGCATATTCAATTTTAAGTCAATTTTATCATAACCAAAGTCTGTAGTCAATAAGGATTTTAATTTATAATAAACATTGTACATTAACTTTTATATGGTATAAATAAAACATTACATTATTATAATCTATCTAGAGCCCACCAAGCATTTATCTCTCCCCCAGTTATGATTATAATGGAAGTTAAATAAATCCAAGTCAATAGAACTATCACAGCCCCTATACTTCCATAAAATCTAGAATAGTTCCCAAAATTATTTACATAAAAAGCAAATCCTAAGGATGCTACAATCCATCCTACAGTTGTAAATATAGCACCTGGCAAAACTTCATCCCATTGAAGTTTTTTACTGGGAGTATATCTATAAATTAAAGCAAAAATAAATATCATAGAAAACAATATAATAGCATATCTTAAAATATTCCAAGTAATATTAAAAAAATATATATTAACACCAGTTTTCTTTACTATAAACTCTCCAAATATCTGCCCAAATACCAGTAATAACAATGTTATTATTATCAGAAAACCTAATCCTAAAGTGCTTATTATGGATATAGTTACTACTCGTATATAAGACCTTTTTTCCTTTTCATCATAAGCTTTATTTAACCCTTTTATAACACTTCTAAATCCTGTAGATGAAGTCCATATAGCTAATATAAGACCAAAAGACAATAGATTACTATTTTTTGTCTCAAATATTTCTATTACTGTATTATATACTAATTCATATGCTTGGTTTGGTAATATCCTTTTCAATTCTATTAATATATACTCTGCGTCAATAGAACTAAAACCAATCAAAGTCATTAAAAATATCAAGAAAGGAAAGAAAGCCATTAATAAACTATAAGATAATTGTGATGCCAATGCTGCCACTTCATCATCCATAATTCTCTTTATAAGATTAATTAATTGTTTTTTCACTATTTCCCTCCTTATAATATACAGAGTACTAACTAGTATATATTAATAATTAAATATTAATACATAAAGCTACTGAATATCCATATCTAAAAACCAATAACCATCTTTTAAAACAGTATCCTTAATCACTAGATTTAAAGGATTATTAAATATTGGACCATCTATAACTACTGTATGAAATTCCCCATTTTCCCCACAAGGATCAACACCTATATCTTTCAACTCATTCATAAGTTTTTTATCCAAAATTTGTCCAAGATAACTTTTATCCATTACACTACTTTTTAAAGAAACTATTTTAGCTTTAAAGCCTAAGTCTATAAATTCTTTTACTAATTCTTCTCTTTTCTCCTGCCATAATGGGAGCATCGATTTAATACAAGCCTTATCACAGATCATATTTACCCACTGTTTACTACTTTCTAAATCTATATCTCCAAATACTCCTACTTCTATTCCCTTATCTTTCATATTAAGTAGCTCCTTTAAAAAAACTTCTTCATAATCATTCCAAGATGCAGACGCAGTTATTAAATTAATTTTTAAAACTTTTGCTTGCTGCTCTATTATTTTTTTATCTAACCCATGTGATCTTGATCGTACTCCCTCCTCTGTAAACATAGTAAATAATGCTACTAGCCTCCCTCCTTCTTTTATAGCCTTATATAATGCCAAGCAGGAATCCTTTCCTCCACTCCATGAACAAAAAAATCTCTTATTTTGTATATTCATAATTTACACCTCCTTTTTTCAAAATAACCTACATTTTATTATAGTCAATTATACCATAATGTATTTAATTTATTATTTTTAAAAAGGAGTAGTAAGAATAAATGAAGAATTATATAATATTATTAAACATACTATGTATGACTTAGGGGGTATTATATGAATATAGCGGTTATTGATGGTCGTGGTGCCGGCATTGGTCAGACCATTATAAAGAAATTAAAAAAATCTTTTAAAGATAATATCTACATAATAGCATTAGGTACTAATTCCACTGCTACAAATAATATGCTAAAATCTGGTGCAGATGAAGGTATAACTGGTGAAGAATCAATATGTTCATTTTTTTTAAATAAAACTATTGATGCAATAATAGGTCCTATCGGTATACTATGTAACGGAGGAATAAACGGAGAAATAAGCTCATCTATATCAAAATGTATTTTTGATATAAAATGTACAAAATACATAATTCCTTTGCAAAAACATGGAATATTTATACCTGGTACTAGAAATTTACAAATCAAACAGATAATCAATGAAATAATATACCACATAGAAAAAACAAATAGCATTAGGTAATCCTAATGCTAAAACTATTTTTTAATTCCTGATATATAATACATTTCATTATTATCAATAATTTCATTAACATAAAAATAATTACTCATTAACTTTGAAGTATCCTTAGCCGATGCCAATCTATGTTTTTTTACAGTTTCATTAGATGAATGTATCGCATTTATTTTATCTTTACTATCAGAATGAGCTATTATAACTTTTCCTTTTTGTCTTAATATATTATACAAATGATTAAATAATCTATCTTTATTTTCTATATGAGGATAAACAGAATACAAAAATATATAATCAAAATTTTCACCTTTAAAATTCATTATATCATCCATAATAAATTCTATTCTTTTATCTTTAAATTTTTTCTTTGCTATTTCTAACATATTTTCGGAAATATCTAAAGCAACTATTTTTTTGGGACTAGTCTCTATAAAATATTTTATCAAAACACCTGTACCTGTTCCTACATCTAAGATATTTGAATTACTTCTAACTTTAGACATACTCATGATTTTTCTTAACTTATCTTCATCGTGAATAGAAATCTTATCCCATCTTGGTGCAAGTTCATTAAAAAATTCTTTATTATCCATTTATACTAACCCCTTTACTATTTCTTGCAACTAATTTTACTATTAAAGGTACTATAATAAGTTGTAGTAAAATTCCTAAAAATGCTTTCACAAAGGAATTTGCCATAAACATATACAAAACAAATGCCTTTCCTCCAGAAGTTAGCAGTAAAAAATTCAATAAACCAGATACAGCTCTTCCTAAAAGCATAGCTACTATCAATGCTAAGTAAATGTTATGTTCTTTATTATTGTACATGTATCCAGCTACCCATCCATAAGCAGCTAACTCAAAAGCCATCGAAATTCCTACGGGATATATTGGAGGCATACCTGTTAACAAAGAACTTATTACTGGAGTTATAAATCCTACTATTAATCCTTCCCTTTTGCCTACAATAAAACCACATAGCAAAACTGGTATATGCATAGGTAAAAATATCTGCCCTGGTATACCAGATATGTGAAAAATATAAGGCACTATTAATCCTAGTGCTAAAAATAAAGATGCTTTTACTAATGATTTGGTATTCATATAGTCCCCTCCCCAAAAAATAAAAGATAGAGTATTACTCTACCTTCGTGGCTTTAATTCAAATTCTATATAATTTTAATAAAATAAAGAGTTTTCGTAACCCTTAATTATTATACCATATTATCTGAAAAGATAAAATATTCATTTTTTATTTTGATAATGAAAACTAAGTCTATTTTTAACCCTTCGAAATAATTAGTTATAATAAAAAAGATTTATAAACCATTTTAAAAGGTTTATAAATCTTCCTAGTATTAGCATACTATATCAGAAAACTAAATTTCATCCAAGGTTCTATATAATCTAATAAAAATAATTCATCTTCCGCTATTCTTCCCACAACATTGGTTTTTCCAGTATTTTTCATATCCTTTAAAGCAATCTGAAGTTCTCCTGCATATCTTTTATATAATGATGATTCTATTAGAATATCCCCTCTTTTTATGTCCACTATATTAAATGGGTTAAATTTACTATCTTTATATTTCACTCTACTTTGAGTTGATCTTACAAGATAGTCTGATACATCTCCTCTATTAAAATGGGGTTCTTCTAAAACTATTTTTCTCTCAAGTTCTGGTATATCTTCATTAAGTTCTACTTTAAACTCCAGCATATTTTTATTAATTTTACTTAAAGTTTTCAATTCTTCCTCAGATGCAAACTGATTAGCTATAATAACATCATCTATTAAACCAGTGGCAAATAAGTGTTTAGCTTGTACATCTATAGGTAAATCTCTATGTATTTCTAAAGTACAAAGTCCTTCATTTACAGGCCATGGTCCAAATTTAGCTTCTTTAGAATTAACAAAAGCCGCTGTTCTTATTCCTAGGTCCTTAAATTGTTTGCTACACTTAATAAAATGCTCATAACCTAACCCTGTATAAACATGAGGATAAAAATTATGACACCCTAATATATTTTCCGTGTTAGCCTTATAAGATAAAATATTATCAATATATTTAGTTCCATTACTCATATTTAATTCAATTTTTATACCATATTTATTAAAAGACATTATAGACTCTTCTAAACCGCTAAATCCTATATCTAATCTTATACCATGTAATCCCATTTCCTTAAAAATATACAAATCATTAAAGGATATCCCTAATCTCTTAAATACATCAGGTTCAACGTCTGCAACCACTTCCATATTTTTACTATTAGCAAATTCAACTATCTCTTTAAAATTTTCTATTGTCTCTTCTACAGTGTTTTCCTGAGAAGAAATCAAGCATGTAAATATTCTTTTATAACCATAAATAGATGCTGTACTTATATAATCTTTTATTCTTTCTTTACTAGAATTAGATGGATATATTGATATTCCTAAGTTTCTCATTTAACCACTCCTTATATACCAATGATTAAACTCTAACAGTTTTAATCTCTGTTAGAGCCTAATATATAATATTATAGTCTTTTATATATGTCTATTAGCTCACTTGCAAGATCCCTTAATGTTAAAGTATTCATTAGATGATCTTGAGCATGTATTAATAGTAATGAGACTTCTTTTTTCTTACCTTGAGCCTCCTCTTGAATTAATGTAGTTTGATGCTTATGGGCTAAACTCAACTGTCTATTAGCCTCTTCCATTAATCCTATAGCTTTATCAAAATTACCACTCTTTGCAAATTGTATTGCTTCCATTGCAGAACTTCTAGCCTCTCCACTATAAGTAATAATATTTAGTATAATTTCCTCCATACTAATACGCTCTCCTTTTTTTAACTTTTAGTAAATCTATTTATTTTTCCATTAAACTTAATGCGTATTTTAAAACCTTTTCTCCATTCATAGTTCCATAATCCATACTATTTATAACATCTACTCTTATTCCTTTAGGTTCTGCATCAAGTTTTATTTTCTTTAAAAGATATCTAACTTGAGGTCCTAATAAAATTACATTGGCACTATCCATATTTGTCTTTAACTCAGCTTCTGGGATAGCTTTTATTTTTACATTTGCATCAAGCTTTATAGCCGCTGTATTCATTTTAGTAACCAATAAACTTGTAGACATCCCTGCTGAACAAACTAGTAGAATATTTTTCATAATAATTCCCCCTTAGTCCTATTTTGCAAAACTTTAAATTGTATGTATATTTATTATAAAAGCAATTTACATGCCATAAACATCCTGTTAAAACATTGATATATAGCAATAAAAGTGTGTAATATTACTTACACACTTTTACACTAAACTATGATTCTACACACTCTTACTATTTTCTATAAACATTTTAAGTATATATGCTTCCTCATCTTTAGAAATATTAATATCATAAATTTTTTCCAAGGATTTAAGACATTGTTTTATAATATTAAACTCTTTAATATATTTATTTATATAGTTGTCTACATCATTGAATATAATTCCCTTTCCACCGTTCTTAGCTCTATCTATAACAAAACCAATATGAAGTAAAATACCAACCTTTACATCATGAGATAAAGAGATATTTAATTTACTCTCTATTTCTTCTACTATATTTCTTATCTCATCTACCATGCCTTCAATATTTTCTATATTTATATGTGGTTTAAGTGAAGTCTTTATACTTCTATATTGCTCTTCCCTTTTTATTAAGTTTCTTAGTTTATTTAATCCAGTACCAGATAAAATATCCGATGCAGAAATAAATGGTACATTTTTAATAAATATATTAATTGTCCCTACAACAGCTAGTATATTATATTTTCTATTTAAGATTTCTACATGATATAAGAAATCTCCTTTATCTAATATATTTAGTGATACTATATCAAGTTGTGAATTCTCTCCTAAACTCTTAGTTATAATATCTCTAAGCTTTTCCGAAGCCCCCTCCCCTGTAAAGCAAGCAGTTATTATCAAAAATTTTTTATATTGATTATCTGTTACGTTAACCTGTATACCATACCTATCTAATTCTTTACAAGAATTATAAACCGCATCTAAATCATGTCCTAACATAGCTTTTCTACAAGCTTCAATTACCATTGGAGTACTAGCCATATCTATAGTTTTGGTACTAATACCAGTTTCCTCATATATCATATTGGCAAAGTTTGTTAAAGACCCCATATCTACTAAAATTAATATACCTTTACCGCGATTCATTTCCAAAACCTTTCTTTTGGCTATATCATACATGGTTTCTGCCTTCATATTTAGAGGCATATCTAACGCTTCAGCACACTCTTCTCCTAATAATTCATTAGCCACTTGTACCATACTACTAGCAGTAGACTTTCCATGCATTATTACTAATATACTCACCGTTTCCTTATATTTCATATCACTTTCATATTGGTTAGATGCTAAAAACATGGTTAAATATCCAATCTCATCTAAGGGAGTTTCAATGTTAAAATTTTTATCAATAACTCGTGCTATTTCAATAGCAACCATAAATTCTTCTGCATATTGTGCCCTAATAAAATTCAGTTTTGGATTGTATATGCTGTTTCCCTGCTTTATTCTATCGATACTTCCTTGTAAATGAAGTGCTAAACCTAAATATATTTTTTTGTCAAATTCCCTATCAAGTTTTTCTTTTGCAATAGATAATATCTTATCAACTATAGTCATTATTTCTACATTTACTATTTTAGTTATCTCTTCTTTTTGAAAAAACTCTGGCAAATCACTCATATATTTTCTAAAATGACTTTCTATATCTATATTCAATATATCGTTTATTTCATTTTCATTCATTCCTTGATTTTTTAAAATAATTAACTTTTTTTCTATACAGTCATAAAAGTATTTATCCTCGTTCTCATCCTCTTCATCTAAATCTTGTCCATCGTTTTCATTTATATCATGATAAAATACTAAAATATCCCCTTTATTTTTTAGTAATTTATTTATTTCTTCTCTATAAGTTTGTATCTTCATAAACCCTTTTTTTGTGCTTTTAGGTAAATCTCCTTGTTCTATAAATATATAATCCAAATTTTTAGTTTTAAAATCTAGAAATGCCTTGGCACAAGACAATTGAATATCACTTTTAAGTTGACCTATATTATTTGTGCAATCATACAAAAGAAAGGATACTAATGCATTCTTATCCATATATATGTTTTTTGATAATCTCTTAGACTCCGTTGTAATAAATTCTTTTAATAGATTATACTTTTCCTGCAAAGTTCTTTCTTTTAAGCATGGTAACTTTATCATCATCGGTATTCTACGTGTAAATGTTTTTAATAAATAAGACTGAGGATCTTCTGTAGTAGCAGCAATAATTTGCACTTCTGACTTAGTCACTTTTTCCGTATCTCCTAATAACCTAAAAAAGCCTTTATCTATATAGGTAAATAACATTTCCTGACCTTGAGGGGATAATCTATGAATTTCATCTAAAAACAATATACCTCCATTAGCTTTCTTTAATAACCCCTCCTTATCACTATCTGCTCCAGTGTATGCTCCCTTTTTCACACCAAAAATTTGTGAAACTACAAGCTGTGGATTATCCGCATAATCTGCACAGTTGAAAGTGATAAATGGTGCTTTTTCACTTATTACTTTTGCCTCTTTAGCAAACTGATACATTAATTCTGCAAACATTGATTTTCCAACACCAGTTTTTCCTAAAATAAGCGTATGTAGTCCCCTAGGTGGGTATAAAATAGCAGCTTTAGCCTGTTGTATGGGTACTCTTAGGCTTAGTTGTGCACCTATAATTTTATCTAAACTATTAAGTTTATTTGTATTGTTTTTCTCTTTTGTATTTCTAAATTCTAAAGAATGATACAATACTGGTCTACCATCAATTTTTTTGACTTTTCCTTCTTTATGAAGTTTATTTAAATATCTGCTTACATTAGATCTATCTATATTTAAATATTCACTTAATTCTATAGCAGATATATTTTTTTCATTTTCTCCTTCCAACTTTATTAGTGCTTCATATACCTCATCAATCTTTCTCATATTCATCCCTCTTTAATAAACTTATGCTCCTACCCATATTTTAACATATAATAACTTCTTTTACAGACATATATTAACAATAAATTAATTTTTATAAAAAAAACGGTAGATTATCATTTTTTCTACCATTTGTATAACACTTTAATTCAATTTAAATACAACTACTAACAACATTTTAAATTTCTCTATTGCGTATAGTGCATGTGCTATGCCTGATGGCATAACTATAGTTTCTCCCTTTTTTAAACTAAATTTCTCTTCACCAACCATTATTTCCGCTTCCCCATCCAATATATATACCAGTGCATCACCTTGGGATGAATGTGAACTTATCTCTTCATTCTTATCAAAGGCAAATAATGTAACACTAAGATTTTTCCCCTGGGATAAAGTTCTACTTACTACTTGCCCTCCTCTATATTCTACTAAATCCCCCAATACTAAAACTTTTGAAAAGTCAATATTTTTTATTAAATTTATACTTTTCATAATTATCCTCCTTAATTTAATTAGGTTGTTATTTATTTAAAAACTATTTTAAATTATATTTATATATTAACCCCGTATATGAATAATATCCGTAACCTTAGTTACTGACTTAATGAGATATCATTTTCTATGTTCTAATATCTTAATAATTTTTTGAAACTTTTATTAATACTTATTATAAAAAAAGATTATTAATAATATAGATATATAAGCTTCAGTTTGACTTACTTATCTTTTCATTTTATCTTCCTCCAATAAATACTACTCCATCAATTATTCTTCAAACTCATCTACATTCCCCTATTTTATATGCTTTTAGATATAAAACTAAACAAGTATTAATACAAGTTATAGATGAATTATTACTATGAATTATGTATTTGTCTATATAAGAAAAACTGCTCTCTTTGAAATATAATCCAATGACAAAAAGAACAGTAAAAATATTTATTATTTTATAATAATTCGCCATATCTTTTAATATAAATTTTTTTCATTATAGTAACCAAAATCATATAAAAAATAATAGTTATAGCAAGCCATAAAAAGAAAATGCTAGGGAATGGATATAATCCTAACACCCTTCCAAAACTCGTAAAAGGTATAACTGTAAGGGCCACAATACCAGTAAATGTTAGAGTAATCACTTGAAATGAGGCTCTACTTTGTACAAAAGGTACCTTTGCAGTACGAATCATATGAATAACCAGGGTTTGTGTCCACATTGATTCTACAAACCAAATAGCCTGTGCCATCATAACATATATATCTCTTACCATTTCCTCAGACGCTGGAATTTTGTTAAATGTTCTTCCTAATGCACCTGGTACGAAAAACGGACAAATTAAAAAATAAGATAATAAGTATGTGGTAACATCAAAAACGGAACTAGTTGGCCCAATCCAAATCATAAAACTACCAATACTTGAGGCATCCCATTTTTTGGGTTTTTCTATAAATTCCTTATCCACATTATCCCAAGGTATAGCAGTGCAAGAAATATCATAAATAAGATTTAATAAAATAAGATGTATACTAGCCATAGGTGTATATGGAATAAAGGCGCTAGCAATAAGCACAGAAAACATATTACCAAAGTTGGAACTTGCCGTCATCTTAATATATTTAATCATATTAGCGTAAGTCTTTCTACCTTCAATTATTCCCTTTTCTAATACCATTAAATCCTTTTCTAAGAGAATAACATCCGCCGATTCTTTTGCGATATCCACTGCTGTATCTACAGAAATACCAACATCTGCTGACTTCATAGCAGCAGCATCATTAATACCATCTCCCATAAATCCAACGGTATGGCCATTGTTACGTAATAAAGTAACAATTCTAGATTTCTGAGAGGGGGATAGTTTTGCAAATACCGTTGTTTTTTCTATTTCCTTTTTTAATATATCTTCACTCATATTCTCAATATCAGAACCAGTTAATAAATTATCCACTTTTAATCCTACCATTTTGCATATACATCGTGTCACTCGCTGATTATCTCCAGTAAGAATTTTTACCCCTACACCATACTCAGCTAAAGCTTCAATAGCTACCTTTGTAGACTCTTTAGGAGGATCAAGAAATGCTAAATAGCCTATTAGAACCATTTCACTTTCATCCCTAATAGAAAAAGTTCCTACAGGAGAAGGATTAGTCTTTTGCGCTACTGCAATAACACGCATGCCATCATCATTTAAATCATCCACTGTTTTAAGTACAGTTTTTTTAATTTCACTTGTAAGCTCAATTACCCTTCCCTCATAATCTACATAAGTACAAATAGATAACATTTCTTCTACTGCCCCTTTAGTAATCATTTGAGTTTTCCCTAATTGATCTTGCACAACAACACTCATCCTTCTGCGATTAAAGTCAAAGGGAATTTCATCTACTTTTCTATAATTGTGCTCTATATCATACAAAAATTTTTTCTCACTACTTGTTGATTTTACACTATCAATAACAGCAATATCCATTAAATTTTTTAAACCAGTCTGAAAATAGCTATTTAAAAAAGCATGTTTTAAAACCCTTAGATTTTCATTTCCTGAAACATCCATATGGTACTCTAATATAACTTTATCTTGAGTTAAAGTTCCTGTTTTATCTGTGCATAATATATCAATAGCTCCAAAGTTTTGAATAGAATTTAAATTTTTTACCACTGTTTTTTCCTTAGACATAGCTACTGCTCCCTTTGCAAGGCACGTAGTAACAATCATGGGTAACATTTCTGGTGTTAATCCAACAGCAACAGACACTGCAAATGTAAATGCATCTACCCAATTCCCCTTTGTAATACCATTTATAAAGAAAACAATTGGAACCATAATAAGCATAAAACGAATAAGAACCCATGATACAGCATTAACCCCTTTTTGAAAACTAGTAACTGTAGGCTTTTGTTGAATATCTTTTGCCATGGCACCAAAAATTGTATGGTCCCCCACTGAAATTACTATTCCTGTAGCAGAACCACTAATAACGTTACTTCCCATAAATGCAAGACAATTGTAATTTATAGTAGAATCTTTTTTGGTGGATGCAATAGAGGTTTTTTCCACAGGTTCACTTTCTCCTGTTAATGATGCCTCACTTATAAATAAATCCTTAGAATAAAGTATTCTCATATCAGCAGGTACCATATCACCTGCTGAAAGATATACTATATCTCCAACCACAACATCATCTAGTAAAATCTCTTGTTGTTTTCCTACTCGTTTCACTGTACACGTTGTTCTTATAAGCTTTAACAAGCTTTCTGCGGCATTACCAGAACGCGTTTCCTGTACAAAACGCAAAACTCCACTTATAAATATCATAGAAGATATTATAATTACAGTAGCTGGATTTTTGTCCTCAGGCTCAGCAAGAATAATATCCATATACGCAGATATTATTGCTAAAAATATTAATACACATGTAAAAGGATTAATGAATGCATCAATTAATCTTTTCCAAAATGATTCCTTTTTCTGTTGTGTAATTTTATTTATACCATATATCTGACGATTTTCTTCTACCTTCTCAATAGATAAGCCGTCCTCATTTGTGCCCATATCTCTTAAAAGCACCTCTACCTCTTTTGTTGCAACTTCATTCATAAGCTTTTTAGTTTCATTATAACTTCCCTTATTTTCAACCCTTTTCTCATTTCTATTTTTCCACATACTCATTTACACTCCTCTTTCCTCCTTTGCTTTAAAGATTCCCTTCATTTATAAGGAGTTTCTATTTCCATTAAGCCTTATAACAGATTTCTTAAGATTTATACTCCTTACAAGCATCAAATAAGAATACTTATTCAATTTTAAAATAACTTTAAGGCATTTTTGCTATTTAAATAATAAAAAAATTGTCTACCTTTCTTTATTTTCCCCTATAACTATTCAATTATTATTTTTATATCACTTTTCAATATCAAACAAAACTTATATGTAGATATACATTTTTACGTTTAATAAACATTTACTACCTAAAACATTCATATAAAAGTAAGCCAATATTAAAAAATATTGGCTTACTTTTATTGGTTGAATAAATAACTGCTCTATATAAGGTTCTTTCTTCCTAATTTCTTCTCATGAAAAATGGAGAAAAAATCAAGATTAGAGCCTGATTTTTTCTCCATTTTAAAATTTTTTCTATATAAACAAGTTTATTTTTCTTTAAACCATCTTTTATATCTAATAATCTAATAGTTTATATTACTCAACTGTAACTGACTTTGCAAGATTTCTTGGTTTATCCACATCGCAGCCCTTTTGTACTGCAACATAGTACGAAAATAACTGCAAAGGTATAACTGAAAGTAATGGTGAAAAGAAAGGATTAATTCTGGGCAAATATATTGCTGAATCCACTGTTTTTTCTATACTTTCATTGCCTTCAAAAGTAACCCCCAAAACATGAGCACCCCTAGTTGTAACTTCTTTTACATTACTTACCATTTTCTCGAATAGTTCATCCTGTGTAGCTAAAGCCACTACTACTGTTCCCTTTTCTATTAAAGCTATTGGACCATGCTTAAGTTCTCCACCAGCATATGCTTCTGAATGAATATAAGAAATTTCTTTAAGCTTTAATGATCCTTCCATAGCTACTGCATAGTCTAAACCTCTTCCTAAAAAGAACATATCTTTATGAGTATAAGTCTGAGCTGCATATCTTTGTATTATTTCTTTATTTTTTAAACATTCTTCTGCCTTTTCAGGTAAAAGAAGCATTTCTTTTTTTAAATCTTCTAATTCCTCTTTACTTAAAGTTTTCTTATTTTCTGCGAAAAATAGTGCTATTATATACATTGCTACAAGTTGAGTTTCATAAGCTTTTGTAGAAGCAACAGCTATTTCTGGTCCTGCCCAAGTGTATAATACATCATCTGCTTCCCTTGAAACAGAGCTTCCAACAACATTAGTTACTGCAATTACCCTAGCACCATGATTTTTAGCCTCTCTTAAAGCTGCTAAAGTATCTGCCGTTTCTCCACTTTGGCTTATTACTATCATTAAGGTGTTTTTATCTATTATAGGGTTTCTATATCTAAATTCTGATGCTATATCTACTTCAACTGGTATTCTAGATAATTTTTCTATAACATACTTACCAACTATTCCCGCATGATAAGCAGTTCCGCATGCAACAACGTATATTTTATTTATATTTTCTAATTCTTCCCTTGTTATCTTTATCTCATCAAGAGTTATTGGTTTACCCGGCATTATTCTAGAAGTCATAGTGTCTTTAATAGCCTTTGGTTGCTCATGTATTTCCTTTAACATGAAATCTTCATATCCACCCTTTTCAGCTGCATCTGCATTCCAAGTTACATGATATATATCCCTTCTAATTTCTTCTTTTTCTTCAGTAAATAATTTTACTCCATCCTTTGTCAATACAACAAATTCTTTATCATTAAGAAGATATACATCTCTTGTATGATTTAATACTGCTGGTATATCAGAAGCTATAAAAAATTCATTTTCTCCAAGACCAACTATCATTGGACTATCTTTTCTTACAGCTACAATCTTATCTGGGTCACTATTGCATATTACTCCAATGGCATAGCTTCCTTCCATTTTACCTACTGCCTTCATAACAGCATCTAATAAATCTCCATTATAAAAGTAATCTACTAAATGAGGAATAACTTCTGTATCAGTTTCCGATTTAAACTTATAGCCTTTAGATGTTAACCATTCTCTTAAATGAATATAATTTTCAATTATTCCATTGTGAACAACACTTATAGTTCCATCTTCATTACTATGAGGATGTGAATTTAAGTCTGATGGCTCTCCATGAGTAGCCCATCTTGTATGCCCAATACCTATTGTTCCTTCTATTGGAGTTTCTTTTAACTTCTCTTCTAAATTAGCTAACCTACCCTTACATTTCATTACGTCAATACTATTATTATCTATAATAGCAACTCCCGCTGAATCATATCCTCTATATTCAAGTTTTGAAAGACCCTCAACTAGTATAGCCGATGCCTGCCTTTTGCCTATATATCCTACTATTCCGCACATATTAATCTTCCTCTCAATTTTTACGTATATTTATCCCAAAAGATAACTATACTTATTTTTATTACTTTAACCATATTTTTAAGGTTTTAACACCTGATTGATTTTGTCCCAAAAATCACTTTCTGGATTTATCAACCTTTAACGGTAGTGCGATACCGTGGGGCACCCGCCGAAGATTCGATACTCCCCATCCTCGTCAACTTAAGTGAAACTCTAAATCTTTGATTTAGAAAGTCAAGCTTACTCAATTTAATGTATCATCACTTAAGCCCTGGCGCTTTTAAATATTAATTCTTCTTTCCTATAAACATCACTCCCCTTAAATAAATATATAATTATTATATTTATTATAACTAAATTGGTCAATAATTTATTAAAAAACTGCTATTCCACCTATAATGGAACAGCAGTGCTTCCCATTTAAATTCTATTGTTTATTTAGTTTTCTTCTCTATCAATTTAGCTAATGAATGAGCCAAATTGTCTATTTCCATCTGATCTTCACCTTCAAGCATAACTCTCACTAATGGTTCTGTACCTGATGGTCTTATAAGAACTCTTCCTCTTCCAGCCATTTTTTCCTCTATCTTTTTTATTTCTTCTATAATTTCACTATCTGTTTTATATATATCCTTCTTGTGGTTAGGTATCTTTGCATTAACTAATACTTGAGGTAACTCCTTTACTATTGAAGCCAATTGTGATAACTTATTACCTGTATTTTTAATTATTGATGAAATTTGAAGCCCAGTTATCAATCCATCACCAGTCGTATTATAATCTAAAAAAATAATATGTCCTGATTGTTCTCCACCTATTTTATAATCCTCTTTAAGCATTTCTTCAAGTACATACCTATCCCCAACTTTTGTTTTTATAAGATTTATATTCTCTTTATCCATGGCAATAAATAATCCCATATTGCTCATTACTGTTACTACTACCGTATTTTTATGTAACTTATTTTTTTCTTTCATATACTTTCCGCAAATACCCATTATAAAATCACCGTTGATTAAATTACCTTTTTCATCAACAGCTAAACACCTATCTGCATCTCCATCAAATGCTAATCCTAAATCGCATCCTTTTTTAACCACATACTCCATAAGTTCCTCTGGATGAGTTGATCCACAATTTTTATTTATATTAATACCATCTGGATCATTATTTATTACAGAAACTTTTGCTCCTAACTGTTTAAAAGTTTCTACTGCAACTTCATATGCTGCTCCATTTGCACAGTCTAATGCCACTTTCATTCCCTTTAAATCAATATCTATAGTTGATTTAGCAAATTCTATATATTCCTCTAGTGCACCTTCTGCTATTACTTTTCTTCCTATATCTTCACCTATAGGACAAGGTACTCCTTCAAAATTATTTTCTATAATACTTTGAATTCTATCTTCTAATTCATCTGATAATTTATATCCCTGTGAATTAAAGAATTTTATGCCATTGTACTCTACTGGATTGTGTGAAGCTGATATCATTACTCCAGCATCTGCCTTATACTTTCTTGTTAAATACGCTATAGCTGGAGTGGGTATAACCCCTAGACATACGGCCTCTGCTCCTACAGAAAGTATTCCAGCTACTAATGCACTTTCAAGCATATGTCCAGATATTCTTGTATCCATGCCAACTAAAATTTTAGGCTTATGTGCCCCTTCTGTTAAAACATGAGCTCCTGCCTTTCCAAGACTATATGCCAAATCTGATGTTAGTTCACTATTAGCAATTCCTCTAACACCATCTGTTCCAAACATCCTACTCATAAGTAAATACCTCTCTTTTTGCTTATTACATAACGTTTAGATATTTAAATCCATTTTACTCTTTACTAAATAATTATAATATATTTTGCCTATGGGAACAATACATCAATTCAATGTAAGTATTAACAGTTTCTTAAGTTTTTCCATATTTTTTATTAAAATATTAAAATAGATAGCATTTTATTTAATATTATATACACAGTAAGTATTGTTGTTTAAAATTTTATTCTGTAATACTATATAATAAAAATGACCAGTAAATTAATACTGGTCATATAAATAATTATTTATATTCTTTTGCTTTTTCTTCACCTTTTAACACTCTTAGTCCACCTTGAGTTAATGCTAAAAGTTCATCTTCTCCAGCATAAATCACTACAGGAGCTAAGAATCCAACCTTCTCCTTAATTTCTTTAGTTACGTACTTACTATAAGCTATTCCACCTGTCAAAATTATAGCATCTATCTTTCCTTCTAGTACTACTGCACATTTACCAATTTCTTTGGCCATCTGATATATAAATGCATCCAATATTAATTTGTGCTTTTCATCACCTTCTAATGCCTTGTTTTCAACATCTCTAAAGTCATTAGTTCCAAGATAAGCAACTGCTCCACCTTTTCCGTTTATTTTCTTTATCATTTCTTCTAAAGTGTATTTCCCTGAAAAACAAAGTCTTGCTAAATCCCCTATTGGAACCCCACCGGTTCTTTCTGGTGAAAATGGTCCTTCTCCATCTAATGCATTATTTACATCTACAATTCTTCCATTTTTATGTGCACCTACTGATGCTCCACCACCCATGTGTCCTACAATAACATTTACATCTGTATATGCTTTTCCATTTTCTTTAGCATATCTTCTAGCTACAGCTTTTTGGTTTAATGCATGAAATATACTTTTTCTTTCTACTTCAGGCATACCGGAAATTCTTGCTACATCCTGAAGTTCATCAACAACAACAGGATCAACTATAAATGCAGGAATTCCTAATGATTTTCCTATCTCATTTGCTATAATTCCACCTAGATTTGAAGCATGCTGTCCTCTTACACTTACTTTTAAATCTTCAAGCATAGCATCGTTTACAGCATATGTACCACCTTCAACAGGTTTTAAAAGCCCACCTCTACCTACTATTGCACTTAGAGTTTTTATATCAAAACCCTTTTCATTTAATACATTTAATATAACTTCTTTTCTAAATTCAAACTGATCATAAATAGTAGCATATCTTCCTATTTCTTCTGCTGAGTGTCTTAAAGTTTCCTCTAATAACAATGTCTCGTCTTCAAATACACCAATCTTTGTTGATGTAGAACCTGGATTAATTATTAATAACTTATGTGACATATCTTTCCCCTCCGTTTAAATTAATTATTTACTTTCTCATACTTTCAGCAACTAATGCTGCTAAAGCAATTGAATACATTTTTGTTTCATGGCTATCATTTCTTGAAGTTAAAACAACTGGTGCTGCGGTACCTACAAGTAAACAACCATTTTTAGAATCAGTTGTATAAGTTAGTGTTTTATACATAATATTTCCTGCCTGAATATTTGGAAGTAACAATACATCAGCGTTACCCGCTACTTCCCCTGTTACTTTTTTATGTTTTGCTGCTTCTTGTGATAAAGCATTATCTAAAGCTAAAGGACCATCAACTACACAACCTTTAATCTGTCCCCTATCACTCATTTTAGAAAGAATTGAAGCATCTATAGTTTCTGGCATGTTTGGATTTACAACTTCAACTGCGCATACAGGTGCAACTTTTGGACAATCTATTCCTATTGCATGAGCCACTGAAACTGCATTATTTATCATATCAACCTTATCCTTTAATTCTGGATACATATTAAAAGCAACATCTGTTAAGAAAAGTAGTCTATCAAACTTTTCTGTTTGGAAAACAGCTACGTGTGACATTAGCTTACCTGTTCTTAAACCTACTTCTTTATTTAATACAGCCCTTAAAAAGTTCGCTGTATCAACTAATCCTTTCATAACCATATCAGCTTTTCCTGTTGATACAAGCTCCACTGCTTTTAATGCAGCCTTCTTAAGATTAGGTTCATGCACTATTTCAAATTTATTTATATCCATTTCTATTTCTTTTGCAATGGATTCTATTTCATCCTTATTTCCAACAAGTATTGCATCTGCTATATTTTTTTCTTTGGCGTCTCTAACAGCCTCTAAAACTGGCTTATCTTGTGCTACTGCAACTGCTACTTTTTTAATTTCCTGGCTTTGAACTTTTTGTAGTATTTCGTCAAAACTCTTAATCATTAAAATACACCTCTTCTTAAAATTTTATTTATATATTGATAAATTTTTAACTATTTTAAATTTTTATAAATACCCTATTCTATTTTAGCAAATTTTCGCTAAAAAGTGCACGTTTTCAGAATATTAAATTACTATGTATTCTCTATCTTACTAATTCTGTAAATTATTAATAACTTAAATTATTTAAATTCAAAGAGGTGACCATTGTTTCATAATGCTTTCAGCTACCTTTAATCCATCTACTGCAGCAGACATTATTCCACCTGCATATCCTGCCCCCTCCCCTGCTGGGTATAGTCCTTGTGCACTAATACTTTGTAAATTTTCTCCTCTTACAATTCTTACAGGTGCGGAAGTCCTTGTTTCTATACCTGATAATATAGCATTTTTATCTCCAAACCCCTTTATTTTCCTATCAAAATTTACAAAACCATCTTTTAATGATTGCACTACGTATTTAGGCAAGCACTTTCTAAGATCTGTAAGTTCATAGCCAGGTTTATATGTTGGTTGTATCTTACCAATTTTTTTGCTTTTCTCATCTATTAGAAAATCTCCTAATAACTGTATTGGAGCAAAATAATTATTTCCTCCTAATTTATATGCTAAATTTTCATAATATCTTTGAAACTCCATACCTTTTAATGGAGAATCCCCTTGAAAATCTTCCCCTCCAACGGCCACAACTATAGCCGCATTGGCATTTTTGCCATCTCTATTATGATAACTCATACCATTAGTAACAAGCATGCCATCTTCCGAAGCTGCAGCCACTACCTGCCCACCAGGACACATACAAAAGCTATAAACTGACCTATTGTTACTAGTTTTACATGCTAATCTATAATCTGCAGCTCTTAATCTTGGATGAATTGCATATTTCCCATATTGGTTCTCATTTATCATACTTTGGTCATGTTCAACCCTAACCCCTATGGCAAAAGGCTTTGATTCCATAAATATTCCTCTCTTAAATAACATCTCATATGTATCTCTTGCACTGTGCCCTATAGACATTATTAAAGACTCACAGGGGACTTCATTATTATTTACGATAATAGATTTTAACTTATTATCTTTTATAACAATATCTTCCAATCTGCTATTGAAATAAACATGCCCTCCTAGCCCAATTATTTTATTTCTAATATTTTTTACTACTTCCTTTAGTATATCTGTCCCTATATGTGGTTTTCCCATATATAAAATTTCTTCTGGGGCTCCTGATTTAACAAATTCTTCTAATATAAAATCGCACCTACTATCCTTTATTCTTGTAGTAAGTTTTCCATCTGAAAAAGTACCTGCTCCCCCTTCCCCAAATTGTACATTAGAATTTTTATTAAATTTGCCTTCACGCCAAAATTCATTCACACTTATAGTTCTATTTTCTACATCTTCTCCTCTTTCAAATATTATAGGTTTATACCCCTTCTTTGCCATCAAAAGACCGGCAAACATACCTGCCGGTCCCATACCAACTATAATTGGTCTATGAGTCATTTTTTTATTACCAAGTTTTAATTCCTTATTATACTTCACCTGCTCTATTAAAACATCCTTATTATTGGCCTTAGCTACTATTTTTGTCTCATTATCACATGCAACTTCTACTGTGTAATTAAATTTTATAGAATTTTTTTTTCTTGCATCAATAGATTCCTTTAATATTTTAAAATCTTTTATAGAATCTGAAGATATTTTAAGTTTTTTTGTTACCTTTTCTTTTAAAAAATCCATATCTTCATCTATGTTTAAGATTAAATTATTTATTCTAATTGGCATTTTCACCCTCCGAAACTACTTTCTTTTTTATATCCACTGTTATACTCTGTGGAGATGTAGAAACTACTTTAACTCCATCTGAGACAATAACTTTTACAATAACACTATGGCTACCTTCTCCTAACCCTGCGACATCTACATTACATTTTATATCCTCAGCTTTTAAGTTTTCTATAATATTATTATCACCGGATACAGTAATAGAAACTTGATTAACATCAAGTGATGTAGTATACTCACTATTTTCATTTAAAGCTGTTACATTTACTATAAAATCTTTTTTTATAATATTGTTTTCATTATTATTTGAGTTAGAATCAGAAGATATCTTAACTTTCACATATCCATTATTATTTATCAATGTTACACCTTTAGGTATAACTAATCTAACATTTACTTCATCAGATGATATACTATTTAAATCAATAAATTCTGTATCCAATGCAGTTATATTATCTATTACTCTTTCATCTCCTGCTATTTCTAACTTTTCTGGATATGATACTAAAGATTTTAATACCTTATTCCCACTCAATGTGCCAGTGGTTTTTATATTAACTCCTACACTTTTTACTCTTCTTATAGGAATATTCATTGTTACAAAAGTAGGCTTAACTTTTATTTGATCCACTTTATTACCATTTACATCTACAGCCACAATGGGTACATTAGCATCTATATCTTTATATGCATTGCTTATATCGTATGTTGCTTCAGCTCTATCTACTTTTTTAACAAAATTAGAAGCCCCTCTTACTGTAACAGTGGATAATTTTGTTGTTGGTGTTGTAGCATTATAGCCATCTTTAGTTTTACCAGTTAACTTCACTTTTAAAGGCACAGTTTTTTCAATTAAATCATCTAATTGAACCTTTACCCATAAATTATCCTTATTAACTATATCAATATTATTTGGACTTTTTACAATCTTTACTGGTATATTATTCTCTCCCTTTTGAAGTACATATGCTCCTAAATCTATAATAATTTTAAAATCATTTTCCTTTACTGAATAAATATCCGTAGCAGTTCCCTTTAAATTCAATGTTATATAAAAATTTTGATTAGGAACTAATGCAAGATTATATTTAGATAAAGCTTCCTCATTTATTATAGTTACTGGAATACTCTTTTTATATGTTCTAATTGGATTTACTACACTTGTAGTATAAAGCCATAATCCAAAAGCAGTAATAACACAACAAATTTTAACCATTATATCCTGTCTTTTATTTTTCTCATCCATGTTATCACCTGCTCTCTAAAATTTAACTTCCTATTCTTTCTATTTTTAATTAATTTAATTAGTACATTAGTTAATTTTTCTTTATCATAATTTCTAGTTAAAATTCCGTTTACAGCTAGTGATACAATACCTGTTTCCTCTGATACTACTATTATCATAGCATCAGATGTTTCTGAAATACCTATGGCGGCTCTGTGTCTTGTTCCTAAGGATTTATTTAAATTATTATTACTAGTCAAAGGCAAAAAACACCCTGCAGAAATTATCCTATCATTTCTAATTATTGTAGCCCCATCATGAAGAGGGGTATTAACTACAAATATATTTTCTAATAAAGAAGATGACACTAATGCATCAAGTTTAACTCCCGTATTTATAGTTTCACCAAGTCCAGTTAATCTTTCTACCACAATTAAAGCGCCTGTCTTAGATTTAGATAAACTCTCTACAGCATCTGTTATTTCCCCTATTACTTTTTCCATTATTTCTTCATCTTCTAAAATATGTTTGTCACTAAAAGTGCTCCTACCAATATGTTCTAATGCTCTACGAATTTCCGGTTGAAATATAATTATAAAAGACAAAACTCCTATAGTTATAGTATTACTAAGTATCCAATTTAGCATATCTAAGTTTAATAATTTACTAATAGGAATAAGTATAACAATAAAAATAAGCCCTTTTAAAAGCTGTTCTGCTCTAGTCTCCTTTATTAGACTATAGCCTTTATAAAATATATATGATACCGCTAAAATATCTAATATTGATAAAAAATTAATATTTTTTGTAGAATTTATAAGTACTTTCAATATTTCCATATATTCACCCCCTCTAAGGATTATATACACTATATATTATCAATTATACACTATACTCCAATATTTTATAAAACATAATTTACTTTATTTCAAAAAATATTAATAAATTATTATAAATAGTAATTTAAAGTTTTAAAAAAGAATAGTTATATTTATAGGGGGGATTTTATATGAAAAATAAAAAAATTTTTATTCATATGGGAATAATTTTTATAGTTATAGTACCTTTATTTTTACTGTATTTTTGGTTTTGTAACTCACCTATAAAAAAATATGAATACAATCTAAAAACTAGTATTCGTAAAGTTAATAGTATTAATAATGACATTAGTCCTCTAATAAAAGGACAAACTATAGATACTGATAACTGCAAAAAAAATATTCCTAAAAAAATTTCATCATTAATCGCAATAAAAAATGATTTAAACAAAACAAAAGCTCCAGAAAAATATGCTCTAACTCAGGAGAATTTTCTTTTAGGTTTAGATAACAATATACATATATACGAGCAAATACTTGGTATTGTAAATAATCCTCAAGCTAAAGATATTTCAAACTCCTGTAAAAATCTCAAAATGTATAATAAACACTGTATAAATTATTATTCATTATGTAAAATAAATAATGTAAAGATTAATTTTAAAGAAGACTACTTAAATTATTTAAATACATGTATTAAATATAGTGGTGAATTGGAAAACACACAAAAAAGTGGTGAAATTAAACAAAGTCAATATAGAACTTTCATAGATAATATGGATGAAGTCTTAAGTTGTTTTCTAGAAATAAAAATTGATATGAATGAAACTAAATGCAATATAAAAAATAACAGTATTAGTTATGATAACATATTATCAAAGGTAGATAATATGAAAACCGAATTTGAAGATATCTTATATAAATTTTCAAAAATAACTGTTCCTTCTGAAGCAATATCCTGCTATACTCTTTTTTCTAAAACACTTGATAATTATAATTCTTATATACAAAATTTTAGATATGCCATCACTACAGAAAAAAACTCTAGTTCTAACAAATCTAAAACAGTGGATGCATTATATAATGAAACTAACTTAAACTATAAAATTATGGACACAAATTACAATAAGTTTCTTACTTCATACTCTAACTTCAAAACTTTAGTTGACAATTAAATGTGTATTTTTTATTAGTTTTAGGGAACACTACCATTAACCTAAGTTTAATATAACGCGGGGGAACCAATGTATTTGGGGTGAATCGTTTATATACGTAGGCTAACCTTTGCCGAACCCGTCAGCTAACCCCGTTGGTAAAAGGAGAGGATTTTATGACTAAAAAAAATTTACTTTGTTTTTTTATTTTTCTGTTTGTATTGCTTAATGGATTTACTGTAAAGGCTGGTGTTTCTCTAGATGTAGATTCAGATTTATTTAATTCAGATCCTAAAACCGTACAAGTGTTAAGCCATTCTAATGGTAAAGTTTATATTACAGATAAAGATGTAAATTTAATGGCCAAAGTTGTATACGCAGAAAGCTGTGGAGAACCTTATGAAGGAAAAGTAGCTGTGGCATCAGTAATTCTTAACAGAGTTAAAGACCCCTCTTTTCCTAAATCTATAGAAGGCGTTGTAAAACAACGTAATGCTTTTTCTTGCGTAATAAATGGTGAAATTAAAGCTAATCCTGACGATGCTTGTTATAAAGCCGTTGTAGATGCTTTAAATGGTAAAGATCCAACTAATAAATCTGTATTCTTTTATAATCCTAAGATTGCTACGTCCAAATGGATGAAAAATATAGATAAAAAGAATATAAAATCTATAGGTAACCATGTTTTTTTTATAATTAGGTAATTATATTAAAGACCTCCTCATTATACCTAATAATATAATACTAAAAGCCACGCAATACATATTAGCGTGGCTTTTAGTATTATAATTTCATTGAGTCTATATAAGCTACAGCATTTAAAGCGGCTACTTGACCTTCTCCTGCAGCTTTTAAATATTGATACGGTTTCCCTATGCAGTCTCCTGCCGCATAACACCCCTCTATGTTTGTTTTCATATTTCTATCAACCTTAATATGTCCATTTTCTACTTCTAAACCAGGAACTAATTGTTCAGGTGAAACGCTATCCTTAAGCACAAATATACCATCAGCTTCAATTTCATTTCCCTTTAGTATAAGTTTTCTTGCCATAATATCTCCTGATATTTCTATAGGCATATCTTCTATAATACTAATTGTTTCCTTTAATTCAACATCATTTTTATACATTGGTACATAATATACTTTGGAGGCAACTTCACTTACAAAGTTAGCATCTTTTTCTGCCTCTTTGTTATATCCTATTATTGCTACCTTTTTCCCTTTGTAAAGTGGCGCATCGCAAGTAGCACAATACCCTACTCCTCTTCCTAAAAACTCTTCTTCTCCTTTTAGAGGTTTAGTATATTCCATACCTGTTGCTAAAATAAGTGCCTTAGCCTCATAAACTTTTTCATTCACCATAATTGAAAAATAGTCACCCATAGCATATATTGAATTAACTTTTTCTTCAGTTATATTTAATCCCATACTTTTTATATGATTCGAAAATTTATCTTTCAACTCTGCCCCAGTTATACTTGAAAAACCTAAATAATTATTTATTTGAGGAGCTTTAAGAAGCTTATTACTTAAATTTTTATTTCCAAATAAAATTATATTTTTATTTCTTATTTTAGCATTAACAGCAGCTGACAAACCAGACGGACCACTACCAATTATAGCTATATCAAATCTTGTTTCCAATTTTTTCACCTCTCTAAAATTATTTATTATATTCTTTCATATGACTTAAATAAAACAATAAGTTAACACAATAGGTGTTAACTTATTATATATACTAAATATGTTTTTCTATAGCTGTTTTCAATGCCTGTTTTGGTCTAAAACCAACCAAAGTATCTACTATTTTCCCATCTTTAAACACCAATAATGTAGGTATGCTCGCTATTCTAAGCTGAGTAGATATCATTGGATTCTCATCTACATTAACCTTTGCAAATTCAACTTTCCCATTAAGCTCTTGTGCTATTTCATCTATAACCGGTGATAACATCTTACATGGTCCACACCATGAAGCCCAAAAATCCACAACTGTAGCCTTTTGAGAATTTAAAACTTCCTGGCTAAAATTAGAATCATTTATTTCTTTTATCATGATTTCATCCCTCCATAAATACCCTTATAGGGTATAATCCATGATTTAATTTTATATTAAATTTTAAATTAAGTCAATAGTTTTTAATAATAATTATTAGTTATTTATTATTATTCCTATATTAGAATTATTATATATTGATTCTGGAAAATTTGAAACAAGTTTTTTTGCATAAAATTTTGATTTATCTATATTTATATTCTTATACAAAAGAGATAATTTATACAAAGCAGTTTCTTCATAATCTTTAATATCGTTTTTAAAATTACTTTCATACATGCTATAATACCTAATTGCACTTTCTACATCTGAAGTATTTTCATAGGCTATTGCTAACATATATACAGCATGAGGATAATACCACTGATTTTCACCATATTCACATGCCCTTTGCAATTCCTTTATAGCATCACTATAATTTTTATTATTAATATTTTCGCAGCCACTACTATAGAAATATTCACCACTTTCTAATTTTAGTATATCAATTGCCTTACCTAAAAGTGATCTTTCATTTATACTCAATTGTTTATCTTTCCATTTAAACACATAATTATATATAGAATTAAAATTTTTACTATCAATTTCCTTTCTAATCTCATTATATGGGAACAATTCCTTCTTGCTAATAATATCATTATTATTTTTGTTTTTTTCCTTAGTTTTATTCACTGTAGTTAATTCTTTACTCTCATAACTTAATTCTGGTGTAGATTTTTTATAAATAAAAGGCTTATATATTATTAATAATATAATTATAAATGATGTTATAATTATACCCATAACCGGAACTACTTTTATTTTTATATTATTACTACTGCCATATTTAAAAAGAGTTTTTTTATTTAATAAAGCAACTTTATTCTTTTTATTTATATTCAATACTTTATTAATATGTTCTAATGCTCTTTCGTATTCTCCTTTTTTTATATAACACGCAGATAAATAATTGTTAACATTTATACTATTAAAATCACTTTCCTTACATTTATTTAATATTTTTAATGCCTCATTAATTTTTATCTCTTTTATAAGTTTAACTGCTATATTATACATTTGTAATTTTTTAATATCATATTTACTATCGTATATGTATTTCTCAGCTACTCTATCTTTATTTAAATGCCAATTCATTTTCCATAATTTCCTTGATGAATCTAAGTCTCCTTTTAGATAAAGTAACAATCCTTTTAAATTTATAGAAGCAGAATTTTTAATATTTAAAGATATACTTTTCTCACATATATTAATGGCTTCATCAATATAACCATTGTTATACTTTTTTAAAGCTTTATTATACAGTTTTTTAGATTTATCCATATTATTCTCCTTATCCCTCAATTATCTATATATCATTATAAATTATACATGTTATATGCCCAATTTTCTATTTTCTCAAAGAAAAAGGAGCTTTCTTCTTAAGCCCCTACTTTTTACGATCTCTATTCAAAATACCATTTATGTTTGATATAGTTTTTATTTTCACATGTGATTTGGTAAAACTATTATCTTCATAAATATTTATATATAGTTTAAAATTAATATTATTATTCCCTTTTTTAACTTTTTCCAATTTCATTATTTTTTTCTTTTTGTCCTTTGTATTATAAATCAAAATATTTTTTCCCGTATCTAAATTCAATAAATAGACACTATCCCCTATATTAATATTCCCTTCATTATTTTCTATCACTAATAAAATATTTTTATTATCAATCCATTGAAATAATTTTGCAGATTCTGCATTATTTTCAACTTTATTTTCAAAATTCTCTTTTCCTTTTAACTGATTAGCAATTGATCTTTCTTTACTATCTTTTTTTATACTATTTTTATCTATATTATTTACTTCTTTATTATATTTTTTATCATTAACTGGTTCGTTGACTTTGTCATTGAAATTTTCATCAGTTTCATTTTTTTTATCTATTTGATTTTTATGTGCTTTATTGTCACTTTCATTTTTTTGTATATCTGATGCTTCATTTTTTTTTATATTGTCTTGAGAAGTTTCTAACTTATTTTCTTCATTAATATTTCCAAGATAAACTCTACCATTAGTAAAAGGTGCACAAAATATAATTAACATTATTATAACCATTGAAGAAATATATTGAACTTTATATTTCTTCAGATTATAATATAATTTATTTATTGGATTTTTACTATATCTTTTTTTATCTATATTTTTTATTATATCCATTCTAGAACTATTAAATTGTATATTGTCTACATTAAACGCTCCTTTTAATAATTCATTTATCTTTATTTCTTCATCGTAATCCTTTTTGCAATTACTACACTTACTTAAATGCTTATTCATAGCATTCTTTATATCACTAGAAATATTATTTTCTATAAAATCATTTAGTTTCTTTTTAAATGTACTGCATTTCAAATTGTACACCTCTTTTCTTTAAAAGAAATTTCTTCTTTAAACTTCTCCCTAGCTTTATAATATCTTCTTTTTACAGAGGACTCACTCATATTCATTATGTTAGATATATCTGAAAATGTTAAATTATCTTTAGAGTATCTTAGTGAAATAATTTGTTTATCTACTTCTTCTAATGAATTTATAAACTTTTCTAAAGTTTCTTTTATCTCTTTAAACTCTATAGATTGCTCTGGCCCTGGTTCTTTAGATATCATATTATTCATATCCTCTATGTTAGACTCATACACTCTTTTATACTTTCTTATATAATCTATACATTTATTTTTGGCTATTTGAAATATCCAATTAGAAAATTTATATTGTTTCTTATATAAATAAAGCTTATTATAAATAGTTATAAATACTTCCTGTGTTATATCTTCTGCAGTCTCCTTATTATTTACCATATTATAAACAAATTTTAGTATAGACATTTCATATTTATTTACTAATATATTAAAACCATCTATATTTCCATCCAATACTTCATCTATAAGTTTTGAATCATCATCCACTACGTTCTATCCCTCCTTTGTAAAAATATTTAATTCTATATATTAATACGAAACTGCAAATACTAAGTTAGTTAAATTAAAAAACTGAACTTTAGGTTCAGTTTTTTATTAGTTCTTGAAAGGCCTTATTCTGTCTAATAGGATCGAAATCTTTCTCTTTTTTCGCCTCTTCCTTTACAGTTTTATCCATGTTTATAGCTGTTTTTAAATATTTTACAGCATTCACAGCATCCCCTCTTCTTCCATATATGCTTGCTTTACCATAATAACTCCATATATAATTTTCGATTTCTAAATTTTTATCATACCATTTTAATGCTTCATCAAACTTCTCATATAATTCATAAGCCAAAGCTTTATTAAACCTAGCATACCCATAATCAGGCTTTATACTTAAAGATTTATCAATATTTTTCATACCTTCATCAAAATCTCCATTAAAGCACATAGCTATTCCTTTAATGTTATAACCTTTATAAAAATTATTATCTATTTTTATACTCTCTTGTGCATACTTTATAGCTTCATTATACTTATTGTCAAAAAAAGCTTTATAAGCTTTGCTATATATGTCATCCAACTTCTTAATTTTTTTATCTTCTATATTATCTTTTTTATCTTCTTCCACACTTTTCATAGAAGTATTGGGTAAATTATATTTATTTTTATTATTAATTTCATTTCTAAGTATACTATATATACCAATTACACTTAAACATATAAAAATAATAACCTTTGTTTTAACAGGAAGTTTTTTAAACATAAATCCCTCCATAATTTTAATTTAATGTTTCCATATACTCTTCTACCAAATAAAAAAATACAGTAATTGCTAATAAGTCTGCACTTCCACCAGGGCTTATTTTCCTTAAACTAAATTCCTTATCAAAATTATTAATTTCATTTCGTCCTTTTTTAGTTCTAACTCCACCTATACTTAAAATATTTTTAGATTTTTCTTGCATTTCATTTAAGGTTTTAACAGAATGTTTATGCAAAATATTGGAATCCTCTGAATGCTGCATAATACCTAAAAGTGTTTGTACTAATCTATCGTTTTGTTTTAAGTCATTATTTTCTTTATAAAAATTTAAAGCAAAATCAAAAATTATAGGCAGACCCTTTTCAACCTCTCCTCTTATTCCTTCTATACCATAAAGCAAATATAATTTTTCTCCATAGGATAGCTTTATTTCTTTACACATTTCCTCCAAAGAATTAAATGTATTTAATTTATCTTTTAAAATGCATAACTCTTTTTCAACTAATCCCTCACACATGTCTTTTATTATACTTTTGATGTGTTTAAAGTCTTTTTTATCATGTATAGCTTTTGCTGTTGCAATACATACCACTCCCATTAAAAACAACATTCCTTTATGGGTATTAACTCCATTAGTCTTTTTAAACATACGGTTTTCTGCATCAATTCCTAAGCTTCGAGCATCCTTTAAAATTTCTTTAGGTGTTTTATTAGAAAAACCCTTTTCACAGCATAAAGTTAAATATTTTAATAAAGAACAAGTGCTATCAATAAAAGTATAATGATCCATATCATTATGAGCACCCATAGAAACTATAGACACAAGTCCTGGAGATGGATTGCATGCTACTTCGTATAACATAGATTGTACTGCAAAACTACTTATATCAAAGGCAATATCTGATATTTCATATAATTTTTTCATAAAATCTCTCCAAACTATTTATTATTTTTTAAGTACTCATTATATTTACTTTCTACAAATTTAGTGACTTCTTTAAAACTATGTTTCCTAGATCTAACACAATTTTGAGCATAATCTGCACATATAAAACATTTTCTTGAAGGTAATCTTAAATCTCTTCTACTTATTCCATTACCATCAGTATCATATACATCTATGTCAACACATCTACCTAATATGTGTTTTTCTTCTACATCTACAGTTTTATTTTTTATTTCCTCGGCAATATCTTTTATAAACATTGTCAAAACAGGTCCTTCTGCTGTATATTCAAAATTCTCATAGACAATATTTTCTTGAAATCTATTTTTTATTTCCTGATGAATTATTTTCCCTATAGCTTCAGTTGTACAGTTATTTTTATTTACTCCTGGATAATTAACCCTCATAGAAATCATAGGGACATTATACTTATTTCTTAATTCATCTTGAAAAAATACTCGTTTTTCTCTGGCTATTAATATGTCTTCTGGTGTAATCTCTTTCATAATTAGTGTGGAGAATTGCTTAATTTTATTTTCTCCATTATCTCCTTTCCATTCTCTGTATTTAAAAACTTCCATGTAACTTCTGGTACTATATTTTTAACTTCATTTATATTATTTTCTTTTATTAATTCTCTAACCTGAGAAGCACTTATAAAATTTCCTTGGAACTCTTTTCTCTTAATTTCTATAAGTTCCATATCATATTCAGGTAGTACTTCCTTTAATGTTTCATTATAAGTCTTTGTAACTTTACAATAAGGTTCTTCTCCAACAAACCTTTTCTTTATATTGAATTTTTCACCAAAGTATTTACCAAAAATCCCTGCATCAATTTCCGCATACGCTTTTAATCTAACATCTTCTTGCCTAATAAAATATGTGGGGAAAGTTGCTGAAGAAATTATATACTCTCCTCCAGGTATAACTTTTACATTTCTTAAATCTTTTGTTCCCTCCAAAACTAATTTATATCTTTCTTCAAATGGAAACAATGATTTGTCCTCTTGTACAATAAATACCAATACTTCTTCACATTGTTTTGAAGCCTTTTCTATAAGATATCTATGACCTTGTGTGAAAGGATTACAATTCATAACCAATGCCCCTTTTTCACACTTATCATTAATATTATATTTTTTAACCATATCATTCAATGATTTATTTATGTCATATATTCCATATTCTAAAAATACAGCTTTTTCTGCTTCGTATATAGGTTTAAAATTCAATGAAGTAAACACCTTTATTTTATCAGGTTTAGTAAAAACAAAACTATGGTACATTCCCTCCTCAAAAAGTTTATCCACTAATGCAGATATTAAGGTTGATGTAACATTTTCCCCTCTTAACTCATCAGAAATAGCAAAACATTTAAATATGTTTTTAGCTTTAGAGCAAGTTGCCTTTATTTCACCCTGATTTTCTATAATTAAGGTATAATCAACATCATCATCTAATTTTAAATCAAAATTTTCTAAAAACTTATGTACTCTTAGTTTTTCTTCTTCTCTTTTTAAATTTACTGTCTTAACCTGTAAACCATACATAATATAACACCTACTTTTTATTATTATCTACAATTTTTATCAAATATTATTATAACCTACTTAAATACATTTAACAAAACAATAATTTAATTGTTTTGTTACTATAAAAATATGGACTGTATAAATTACAGTCCATATCTTTTGTGTATTATTCTAATGGTTTTTTAACTACATCTATAATAGTACCATCTCTGTATTCAATTACAGCAACTATTTCGTCTGATGTTCTTATTGGTTCTGGTTTTCCAGTCATTTTTTCAGCAATTTCTTTCAATTCATTTATAGTCATAACTGGAAGATTTGTTTCCTTTAGTTTCTCGATTAAATCTGTTCTTCTCGGATTTACAGCAATACCTCTTTCAGTTACTAAAACATCTATGCTTTCTCCAGGTGTAGTAACTGTAGTTACCGTATCCTTTATTATAGGGAGTCTTGCTTTTACAAGATTAGTAACTATTATAGCAAGTTTAGATCCTGCTGCAGTATCACTATGTCCACCAGATCCACCCATAATTACTCCATCTGAACCAGTTGTAACATTAACATTAAAGTTAGTGTCTATTTCTGTTGCACCTAATATCATAACGTCAAGATTATTAACAACTGATCCTTTATTATGTGGGTTACCATACATTGATGATGACATTGGCATATGAGCTCCATTTTTCTTGTATGATTCAATAGCCTTTAAGTCAAAGCACTGTACATCAAATATACTTCTGAATAACCCTTCTTCAAACATATCTACAATATAACCAGTAACTCCACCTGCTGCGAAACTTCCCACTACTTCTTTTTTCTTCATTATTTCTTTTAGTTCTGCTGCAACAGCTAGTGATGTTCCACCAGCTCCAGTCTGAAATGAAATTCCATCCTTTACTAGTCCTGAAGCATTTATAACTTCAGCTGCCATTTTAGCTATTTTTAATCCTACAGGATCTTTAGTTATTTTTGTTGTACCAGAAACAATACCTGCTGGATTACCTATAGAATCAACCTTTAAAACATAATCTATGTGTATCTGACTAATGTCTATTGGTGATGCTGGATATGGTACTAAGTTATCTGTAACAGCAACAACTTTATCACCATATTCAGCATCTGGAACCGCGTAACCTAAAGTACCACATGCAGATGGACCCTGAACTCCATTTAAATTACCATATGTATCTGCTGTTGGAGCAGCTACAAAAGCTACATCTATGTGTAAATCTCCACTTTCAATTGCTCTTGGTCTTCCACCATGAGTCATCATTACTGCTGGTTTCTTTAAATAACCTTTTGAAATTGCTTCAGCAACAGGACCTGACATATAGTTTGCATATACTCCTGTAACTATACCCTTTTTCATATATTCAACAAGTGGTTCATGAATTGGGAATATTGAACTTGCAGCTATTGTAATGTCTTTTATTCCTCTTTTAGCTATAGCTTCCATAACCATGTTAAGTACATAATCACCATTTCTTAAATGATGGTGAAAGGATATTGTCATTCCATCTTTTATTTCTACTTTATCTAAAGCTTCTTCTATGCTATTTAAAACTTTATTTTCACCTGGTACTACACTTTTTACTTTAACTGCTTTTATTTCAGCAGCTCCACAATTTGCAAAAGCACCTTCAAATGGCTTTACTTTACCATAACCTTCTATAACTTCTGGTAGTTCTCTGCCAAGCACGTTTTTCATGTTAATCCCTCGCTTTATAATTTATATTCCAATTTTAATATATTGAGATTATCTTAAAAGACCTAATCTCTTAGCTAATTCTACTGTTGAAATTGCTCTGTTGATTACAGGAGCATCTATCATTTTTCCATCTAAAGAAAATACTCCAAGTCCCTTTGCGAAAGCCTCATCCCTTGCTTCAAGAACTCTTACAGCATGCTTAATTTCAGCTTCAGTTGGATTATAAACTGAATGAATTGTATCGATTTGTCTTGGATTTATTGAAGCTTTCCCAGTAAATCCTAAAGATTTGGCTTTTTCAGTATCAATTTTTAAACCTTCATAATCATTTGTATCAGTAAAAGGTGTGTCTATAGCATCAATTTTTGCTGCTCTACAAGCTGCTGCAAATCTACATCTTGCATAGTAAATTTCATTACTTTCTTTTGTTCTCTTTATTCCAAAATCAGAAGTTAAATCTTCTGCTCCAAGAAGTAATCCAACTAATCTCTTAGTTGAAGTAGCAACATCATAAACTGTTTCTAAACCATAAGCTGTTTCAATAAGTCCAAATAAGTTTATGCTTCCTTTTTCAAATCCTTCTTCTTCTTCTACTCTAGTAACTATTTCATCAGCTTCCTGTAACTGTTCTTTTGTTGCCTTTGGTACTAAAATAGTATCTGGTTTTACTCTAGCCATTCTTTCTAAATCTTTGTGACCAAATTCAGTATCTAATGGATTTATTCTTACTACTAATTCAACTTTTGAATAATCTAAAGTTTTTATAGCACCACTAACTAACTCTCTAGCAGCATCTTTTTCTGTTAAACTAACAGCATCCTCTAAATCAAGTATTACAGCATCTGCTCCAAGTATTGGTGCATTCTGAAGCATTCCTGGGTTATTACCAGGCATAAATAACATAGTTCTTCTTAATGTTTTCATGGATAATTTCACCTCAATTTTACATTTTAGATAAATATTATTACTTATTACTGTGCTCTCATTACAGCAGTTTCTAATCTTGCTTTTAATGTATAGTCAAGAGCTCCTTTATCTTGAGCTTGAATTTTTACTCCATCAAGTCCTAATTCCTTAGCTTTTTCAACTAATACTTTATGGATTTGTTCTCCGAATTGCTTCATAACAATGCTTTCAATTTCAACTTCTACGCCAGCTTTATCACTAGGCATAACCATTATTAAAACATCATTTGATTCTAAAGTTCCAGCCTTAGCTACCTTATTTATTTTCATTTCTTTTTCCCTTCCCTTCTAAAACCAATAATTGAAAACTGAAGATATATAATCCTCAGCTTCAATTATAGATTTAAATTACTTTAAGCTATCAAGATAGTTTTTCTGTCCTATTTCATAAAGATTATTTCCTTCACTATCTATAACAACAACTACTGGTAAATCTTCAACTTCTAATCTTCTTAAAGCTTCTGCTCCTAAATCTTCATAGCATACGATTTCTGCTTTTTTAACTGCTCTACCCATTAAAGCAGCAGCACCACCTATAGCTGCAAAATAAACACCAGTATTTTTCTTTATAGCCTCAATAACTTCTTTTGATCTTAATCCTTTTCCAATCATTCCTTTTAATCCTACATCCAAAAGTCTTGGAGCATAAGGATCCATTCTATAACTAGTTGTTGGTCCTGCTGAGCCAATTGGCTGACCTGGCTTTGCAGGTGTTGGTCCCACATAGTATATAATCTGATCTTTAACATCTATAGGAAGTTTTTCTCCCTTATCTAGTAAATCAACTAATCTTTTATGTCCAGCATCTCTGGAAGTATATATAACTCCTGATATAAGTACTGAGTCTCCAGCTTTTAAGTCCTTAACTTTTTCTGCTGTTAATGGAGTAGTTATTCTCTTTTCCATTATTAGCACCCCCCTAAAATTCTACACTCTTATGTCTTGTTACATGGCAGTTTATATTTACTGCTACTGGAAGTCCTGCTATATGAGTTGCATAAGTTTCTATATTAACAGCTATTGCTGTTGTAAGTCCTCCAAATCCTTGAGGTCCTATTCCTAAAGAATTTATTGTTTCCAATAATTCTTTTTCAAGATCAGCATAAAACGGATTTGAATTTCTTTCATCTAGTGGTCTCATTAAAGCTTTTTTAGCTAAATTACAAGATCTATCAAAAGTTCCACCTATACCTACACCTACAACTATTGGTGGGCAAGGATTTGGACCTGCTTCTTTTACAACCTTAATTATAAAATCTTTAACACCTTTAAGCCCATCAGCAGGTTTTAACATTTTTTGTTGGCTCATATTTTCTGAACCAAATCCTTTAGGTGCTACAGTTATTTTCAATTTATCTCCTGAAACTATATCATAATATATAACTGCTGGAGTATTATCCTTTGTATTTACTCTTTCTATTGGATCATTGACAACTGATTTTCTTAAATATCCGTCAATATAACCTTGTCTTACTCCTTCGTTGATTGCATCTTCAAGATTTCCACCTACAACGTGTACATCTTGACCAATTTCAACAAACACGCATGCCATTCCTGTATCCTGACAAGCTGGTCTATCCTCTTTGTCTGATATATCAACATTCAGTAATATTTTTTCAATGATCCCCTTAGCCATTGGCCAATTTTCTTTATCTTTATACTCCTCAAGCTTTGCTTTTACATCTGCAGGAAGTCTATAATTTGCCTCTATACATAGCTCTCTTACAGCTTTTGTTATATCTGAAATCTGTACTTCTTTCATATACATTTCTTTATTAAATAAGTAATCCTCTAATTACTTGTTTAATAAATGCCTCCTTTCAAAATATAATAAATTAGAATCTAATAGTGGAAAAGGCAGTTTAAAAGTAAACCGCCTTTCCAATGCCTTAGTTGTATTTAATTACTTTCTTCTATTAACAAGAGCTAATACTCTGTTCATTTCATTTTTAACGATCATCATTCCTTCGTCAACACCCATACCTGGTTTAGCAAGAACCTGTCTAGCTCCGCAAGCCATGCCTATGTTAGTTGTAACTTCAGCTGATCTGTTAGTTTCGTTACAAGTTCCTCCACAGTAAGCTCCCATTCCATTTGCTTTACAGTACATTATAGCATCTGCTATATTGTTAACTCCACCAAGGTCAGGAGTCTTTATCTGAACCATGTGTCCAGCTTTGTTGTCAGTGAAGAATTTAACATCATCAACTGTGTTACACCATTCATCAGCAACTAATTCTGCGTTTACTCCTCTTTTATCTAATTCTGCTCTTAAGTCTCTCATAGCTTCCATCTGTTTCTGTCTATCTTCAACGTCCATTGGTCCTTCGATTCTTAAGTGGAATGGATTAGCAGCTTCTGCTAAAGTCTGAATGTAATCAGCCATAGCCTTGATATTAACATCAAAAGCAGCTCCGATTGTTCCATATACATCAATGTGGAATATTGGCGCATAGTCTTCTCTTACTCTTAATTTGATTATTCTATCTCTTAACCATTTAACATATTCAAGAAGTTTTTCACCTTTATTACCTAATTTTTCTGAAACGTTGTTGATTAAAGCATGTGGTAATACATCAGCTTCTTTAATAATCATTTTATCAACGTTATCATATCTATTATCACCTGACTGAGCAAATACAGGTACAGCATTGATTTCTGCTCCCTTATTGTATTCATCTCTAATTACTTCAGCCATAGTTACTTTTCTAGTTTTAGCTACTGCATCAAGTATAGCCTGAGTTATACCGTATCTAATAGCAGTGTGTAATCTTTTACCGTTTACAGTCATTCCGTCAAATTCTTCAGCTAATGCTTTGAATTCAGTTAATTCTCTTCCAATTAGCTTTGGTGCTATTTCTTTTTCTATAACAGGTATGAAATCTTTAGCTAAGAATAATGGATCTCTTCCGCCTGCTCCTGAGTATTGAACTGCTGCACAATCTCCATGAGCAACCTGACCATCTTCAAGTATTAGCATAACTGATATTGATTCACCTTTTTGTCTTACCTGATTGAATCCTTCTGTAACAGTTTCACCTGTATATGTAAATCCATCATGTCCTGCTCCCTTTTTTATTGCTCTCTGGTCATCAAAGTAGAATCCAGTTAATCCTGGTGTACAAAGTACGTCAACAATTTTCATAAATATTCACCTGTCCTTTTTAAATTTAATTTATTTTCATATATTTTTATCCACATTTGTTGCTATCAGAATACTGTTAACAACAAATGTGGTAAATAACAATTTATTAAATTAATTATTTAACTTCAGGTCTTCCGATAAGTCTACCCTTACCTACTGCGAAGATGTCATCGATAACCATCTGGAATGATATATCTCTTCCTTCGAATTTTCCTCTTTCTTGAAGTCTTTCCCTATTAAATGTTTTTAATTCTTCGCTTAGAGGAACATTTCCTAATTCTAAGTATCTTACACAACCTAAGTTATCTCTTACTGGTAACATCTTACCTGCATTATACTTACTTGGTGCAAATGGTATATCCATAACACCAGTTTCAAATGCTTTAACAGTACCAACTGCTAAATCACCTTTTCCTAATTCAAACATTTTGTCAAGTATACATTTAGTTTCAGCTTTTATTACAGCTATTTCAGTTTCTAATTCTTTTGACATTGGCATTCTCTGTCCTTCTAACATGTTTAATGCCATCTTTGTAGCCTTTATACCACAAGCATTAGCTTCTTTTGTTGGTATACCAATAGCCTCGTGTGGAGTCTTAACTATAACTTTAGTTGCTCCAGCTAAAGATGCAATAGTTGTAGCAGTAACTATAACTCCAAATGCTTTTGATTCATCCTGTGGGAATCCACCCATCCACTGATGGAATACTGTAGTTATAAATACATCATTATATCCATAAGCTTTTAAATATTCATTAGTTTGTTCTTCTAATGATCTTAAAGCAGCTATATCCTGAATCATGTTACCACATTCACCATATCCAACAGTTATGTTTTTAACACCCTGTTCTGCTGCAAGTAAAGCTTCTGTTATAGCAACAGCATTTGACATTGATGGTGGTACAAGTGTTCCTGTTAAAGGTCCAAATGGCTCTCTATTAATGTGAACTCCTTGTTCTTCATAGAATCCAACAAGTCTGTCACAGTACTGCCAATCTAAAAGTGTTTTTTCTAAAGTAACAGATTTAGCATAAGGAACATTATAAGAAATTCCGCCACCTTCATTTGAAGTATATCCACCTGCATGAGTTATTTCAGCAAGTAATCTTCCATCTGGTGTACCGTGTCTAGCCTGTAATGGTAGGTTTACAGCATTGTAAACTTTTCTACATCCCTGAACACCATGGTTAACTCCTGGGAAACCGTTTAATAATGATCTTCCAGCTTTTAAACTTTCCTGAATACCAATTTCACATTCTTCGTATCTATTTTGTCTTGTATATGAATCTATTGTTGAAGGTAGTAAATCTGCTCCTCCTTCATTTTGTAAGAAAGTTAATAATTCAATATGTTCATCAAGTAATGCAACACCTGCTCTTGGCTGTGCTAAAGTCTTACCTGCTTTTTTAGCCGCAACTAATTTATCTGCGAAATTCTTTTCTGCTGGTATTTTCTTTAAGAAATCTACAGCTTCCTTTAAATCTACTTCCTTACCTGTTGGCCACTGATTTAATACTTCTTCTCTTATTTTAAAAAACTCTTCATCTGTCCATTTTTTATTTTTAAGTTCCAATGAAATTCCCTCCTATCAAACTTTAACCAAATATTTTTTCATTATTCTAACCGCTTCATCAGGTAGATCTTCTGCTAAAAGACCCATTGCTGACAATATATATGATTTATCTAAGTAGAACTCTGGATGCTGTGGTTTTAGATGCGTAGGATCTTCTTTATTAAATGCTCCTGCTTTTAATATTTCCCCAGGATTTTTACTGTGTACTAATACACCACCGGTTCCTATTAAACATTTAACATCTAATAGATCTTTTCCTACTTGGCTATAAACAACTCCCATTGGGGTATACATGCTTTCTATGACACCTACATGTCTTTCCATAGCCATGTCAGTTGCCACTTTAGCCATAGCCTCATCAAACTTAATTTCTTCATCTGTTTTAGGTACCATCTTTATGTTATCAGCTCTGTATTTACAAGATGCTTCTACATCTACAGATTTATCCTGCAAATATCCTTGAAGCTTTCTTGTTCCAGATGCTTCCCATAAAGATATAGCTGAGTATCTCATTCCAAGATCACCTTCAACTGTTCTTTTTGCAAAAGGCTCTTGAAGTCCTCTTAATGTAACCCCTGGTTTAGATGGTTCTCCGTCTGCAATAGAATGTATATCTGTAGTTGCCCCACCGATATCAACTACTACTAAATCTCCAATACCATCTTCCTTATCAGTTCCTTCTGACAATACTCTAGCCGCTTTTAATACCGCCGCTGGAGTAGGCATAAGAATTCCACTGATAAAACTTTCAGCATCTTTCATTCCTTTTGCTTCTACTATTCTTTTCATAAATATCTGTCTTATTTCTTCTCTTGCAGGTTCTACGTTTAACATATTCAATTTTGGCATTACATTCTCAGTAACTCTATAAAATATACCAGCTTCATCAAATATATCTGATACAGAATCACTAGCTACTTTATTTCCTGCTACGACTACAGGAAGTTTAACACCATGATCTGCAAGCATTTTAGCATTGTGTATCATACATTCTTTGTTTCCGCCATCTGTACCGCCTGCTAAAAGTATTATATCTAAATTTGAATTCTTTATTTCCTCAATTTCTTTAGTTGTTAAATCATAACTGTATACATTTAACACCCTAGCACCTGCACCAAGTGCGGCTCTCTTAGCGGCTTCCGCTGTAAGTTCTGGCACAAGCCCTATAGCAATCATTTTTAATCCGCCAGCAGCTGAAGAACATGCTAATTTTTTAATAAAGTTTACATCCTTGTCTTTCAACTGTTCTGTAAGTTTTTCATAAGCTTTATTAAAACCTATCATTATATCTTCCTCTACAGTTGTAATATCCTTTGCTGTTGCTAATATTTCTTCATTTTCTATATCTACTGCTGTAAGTTTTGTATAGGTGCTTCCAAAATCTAAAAGTAAATAAGCATCCACCCTAATCAACTCCTAATTCATGGAAATTAATTACTTTTCCAATTATTATTTTACTCCTAAAACTTCCTTCATATCTTCAATTGTAACTTCAGGAGCAGTTCCTGGTGGGTATACTCTATCAAATCCCATTGCTTTAAATCTCTGTTCAACATCTGGCCAGTTCTGTTTACCAACAACGATGTTTCCACCAACAAATAATTTTATTCCTTTAAGTCCTGCTTCATCACATTTTTCTCTTAATCCTCTACAGTCAATTTCTCCCTGTCCATAAAGTGAAGAAACACATATAAGTTCTGCTTTAGTTTCTATAGCTGCATTTATAAAATCTTCCTGTGATGATAGAACTCCTATGTTGATAACATTGAAGCCTGCATTTGTAAATGCATGGTCTAGTATTTTATTTCCTACTGCATGACAATCTGCGCCAATAACTCCAAGCACTATAGTCTTTTTCTCCATTTTTCAAAACCTCCTAGATATTTTATATATATAAATAAATTTATATATTTAACCTGATTTACTTTTGATACTTTATTTCCAATAACTTTGATTTCAATGCTTTAACAGATCCATCATCTAAGCTATATAAAAAATTTACTATTTGCTTATCCTGTATGTCCAAGTTAGCAATTAAATCATTTAAATCGTTATATCTACCTGGTGAAGTTATTATCACTTCGCATTCATCTATATGTTGTTTCAGTTCATTAACATCATAACTATTAGTGTATTTCATATTAATATTGCCCAATCCTGCACTTTCCAATGCATCTCTAACTTTAAACATAAATTCCTCAGAGATACATACAAAAATAAACTTTGTTTCTATAGGAAATCTGGCAATTCTAACTATAGTTTCTAAATCAGGAGTAATTGCAACCCCTAAAACCTTTTTGTTAAAACCTCTAGTCAGTCTTCTCACTTCATTTACATGATTGAAGGTAGTAACTATAATCTGAGATTCTTCTACAAGCTTTCTTGTATCCTCTTTCATTCCATTTAAATCGTTTACCGTTATTGGTCTAAACTCCATATCGGTTCTTTCACTTAACTGGGCTGAAAAGATTTTTGATTGTTCTATATTACATTCAATATATACGCCTCTTATTTCATGAATTAATTTTTTCTTTTCTTCTATTCTTTGAGTAACAATTTCTAAAAATTCATCTGCGTCTATACCTACTTCTATTGCTTCTTCAAAAGCGAAATCCACGAATTTTGTTATTTTTTCTCTTATATCTTCGTGTTTCCATAACTTTACTTCTTCCGCTACGAAAGTACCTCTGCCTTGATAAGATTTAAGAACTCCATCTTGTTCTAATTCCCTATAAGCCATACTAACAGTATTTCTGCTCACTCGAAGTCGTTCTGATAAATCTCTTTCTGTTGGCATTTTAAATCCTACCTTGAGAGATCCATTCTTTATCAAATCCATTATTTGCTTTTTAACTTGCAAATACAAAGGTACTTTATTCCCTTTATCAATTACAATTTGTATATAAATCACTCCCAAAGTTAAATTGACTAATGGACTAATCCATTAACCAAATTAATAATAACATAACCATTGTACAACATCAATATCTTTTTCAAAAAACATAAATATTTTTTAAGTTTTTGTCATTTCTTCTGCAAAATATAACTTTGGGACCTGTTGTCTCTCTAAATTTATAAGCTCATATTATAAATTTTATAATTATTTGATAAATTTCCTCTTTTATTTTATTTTTATTTGTTGTAAAAAGTAATAAAATAAATTATTTTACCCCTGATTTTTACTTATCTTTAAAATACTGCTTTACAGACTTTGAAATACTTTTAGCAACCTTTTCTTGATACTCACTGTCTTTTAATTTTGCTTCTTCTGTAGCATTAGATAAGAAACCACACTCCACTAGAACTGATGGCATATCATTATTCTCTCTAAATATTCTATAATCATTTTTTGCAGGTTTTTCTACTCTCTTATTTTTCTCATCTAAATCCATTTTCATATTGGATTGTATTATATTGGCTAATTTTTTACTATCTTCCCTATTAGAATACCACACCTGTGCTCCATAATACTGACTTTGCGGAAACATATTTAAATGAATACTTATAAACATATCGCATTTTGATTCCTTTTTCATATTACATCTATTTTTCAAATCTTCTACCTTTTTTTGTCTCACAGTACCATTATCACTATAAAGACCTTTATCCTCTTCTCTTGTCATAATAACTTTCATTCCACAACTCTCAAGTTGTTTTTTTAATTTTAAACTTATATTTAAATTTATATTTTTCTCAACAGTACCATTTTTTGATACTGCTCCTCCATCCATTCCTCCATGCCCTGGATCTATAAGAATTACTTTTCTCTCATACTTTTCTGATGTGCTATTCTTAGCTAATATACTTCTACTTATAAATAAAATGCTTGAAAATAAAAATAGTGCAACGCAGGAAATCATAAATTTATCCTTTTTACTCATATATAAAAACACCTCTCTTTCATTGCATTTAATAGTGTTTGCATTAATTTTTTTTTTATAATGGTAAAAAATGATAATATTTAAAATAAAAAAAAGAGAGGAAAATTCCTCTCTTTGCAACTTCCAAACTATCTCTTTGAGAACTGTGGAGCTCTTCTTGCTTTTTTAAGACCATATTTCTTTCTCTCTGTCATTCTTGGGTCTCTTGTTAAAAATCCTGATTTTTTAAGGTCTCCTCTTAAGCTTTCATCAGCTTTTAATAAAGCTCTTGAAATACCATGTCTTATAGCTCCCGCCTGACCAGTAAATCCACCACCATGAACATTTACTAATACATCAAATTTTTCTTTAGTTCCTGTTAAAACTAATGGCTGATTTACTATAACTCTTAAAGTTTCTAATCCAAAATAATTTTCTATGTCTCTTTTATTTACAATTACTTTACCTTCTCCTGGTACAAGTCTTACTCTTGCAATAGCTTTCTTTCTTCTTCCAGTTCCATTATACTGAACTTTTGCCATTTTTATTCCTCCTTCTCCCAGCTCTTCTAAATTAGTATCTTAATTCTAATACTTCTGGTTTCTGAGCATCGTGATTATGTTCTGAGTCTCTATATACTTTTAGTTTCTTTAACATTTTTCTCCCAAGTACTCCTTTTGGAAGCATTCTTCTTACAGCTTCTTCAAATACAAATTCAGGTTTCTTCGCTAAAGCCTCTCTGTAAGGCACTTCTTTTAATCCACCTGGATATAATGAGTGATGTCTTAACATTTTCTGATCTAATTTCTTTCCTGTTAAAACTACCTGTTCAGCATTTATTACTATAACATTATCTCCTGTATCAACATTTGGAGTAAATGTTGGCTTGTGCTTTCCTCTTAAGATTGTTGCAACTTGGCTAGCTACTCTTCCTAGCGGCTTTCCAGCAGCATCTATAACATACCATTTTCTATCAACTTCTTGTGGTTTTGCGATGTATGATTTCATCTTTTTCCCTCCTTAAATATTTACATAAAAACATTCGTTCTATATAAAGATCCGGGGCTAGTGGATCTCTTATACTTTACAATACAAACATTTATATTATAATACAATGTCCCTGGCGTGTCAATGAATTTTAATACTTTAGTAAAATACTTCATCAAGATATAATCCCTTTGCTGGTGCTGTTTTACCAGCATTAACTCTATTTAAAGAATTTAATATATCTTTTATATCCTTTGGCATTTTTTTACCCATTCCCACGTCTAATAATGTACCAACTATAATTCTTACCATATTATATAAAAAACCATCTCCAGAGACACTTATATTTATAATGTCTCCCTCTCTAAAAACACTAATATCTGTAATAGTTCTAATAGAAGACTTGACACTGCTACCTAAATTTCTAAAAGAAGTAAAATCATGCCTTCCTATTAAATAACTAGCTGCTTCATTCATTTTCTGCAAATCTAAGTGATTTTTAACATGATAAGTATAGTTCCTCATTATTGCAGAACACCATTTTCTATTTAAAACTTTATATATATATCTTTTCCCTATAGAGTTAAATCTCGAATGAAAATTTAATGAAACTTCTTCTGAATTCAATATTATTATGTCTTCAGGCAATCTATTATTTAAAGCAAACTGGAATTTTTCCCCTGGTACTTTACTTGTGGTAGTAAAATTTGCGATAAACCCATTAGCATGAACTCCGGTATCAGTTCTACTACACCCAATAACATCTATATTTTCTTTAGTTAGATTCCATATACTATCCTCTATAGCTTGCTGTATTGTATTGTTAACATTCTTTTGCCTTTGCCATCCATAATAATTTGTTCCATCATATTCAATCAGTAGTTTTATATTTCTAATCATACAAAAGCTCTGCTCCATATAGATAAAGAAACTAAAGCCACTGTACACAATGATGCAACTAAATCTTTACCCTCAAACTTTAATTGCTTCATTCTTGTACGCCCTTCCCCACCTCTATAGCATCTAGCTTCCATAGCCATTGCAAGTTCCTCCGCTCTTCTAAAGGAACTTATAAATAGTGGTACTAATAAAGGAATCAAGCTTTTAGCTCTTTGCAATAGGTTACCAGACTCAAAATCTGCTCCCCTTGCCATTTGAGCTTTCATAATTTTATCAGTTTCATCCATTAATGTAGGAATAAATCTTAAAGCTATTGTCATCATCATAGCCAATTCATGAGCGGGAACCCCTATTCTCTTTAATGGATTTAATAATTTTTCTATTCCATCTGTCAACTCTATAGGTGAAGTAGTAAGTGTCAACAGTGATGTTCCTATAATCAAGAAAACTAATCTTACAACCATAAAAATTGCTAATTTTAGTCCCTCTTCATATATAGTAATAAAACGCCATTTAAATAATACCCTTCCACCACTAGTCATAAACACATTAAGAACAGCAGTTATTAATATCAGTACAAATATTGGCTTTAATCCTCTATATATAAACTTAAATGGAACTTTAGATATAAGTATCGCAGCCAATGTAAATATTATAACAAATATATATCCTTTTAAATTATTAACTATAAACAAATTTATTATATATATTAAAGATATTAATATTTTTATTCTTGGATCTAATTTATGTACAAAGGAATCACCCGGTATATATTGCCCTAATGTAATATCTTTAATCATCTATAGCTCTCCTAACACATTTAGTTTATATTAACTAAAGATGTAAAATCTATAGTCTTTCTTTTAAAGTCTTTATGATCTCAGATTTTGCTTGTTCTATGGTAAACACATTTTCAGATATATTAAATCCTTTCTCATTTAACTTTTTAATTAGATAGGTAACTTGAGGGGCAGCCAAACCCACACTTTCTAAAGTATCAATTTCTCTGAAAATTTTTGCAGGTTCTCCATCTAAAATACATTTGCCTTTATGCATAACTAAAATTCTAGTAGCTAGTTTAGCAACATCTTCCATACTATGTGAGACTAAAATAATAGTCATATTGTATTCTTTATGAAGATCCTTTATATTACCTAATATATCATCTCTTCCTTTAGGATCTAGTCCCGCGGTAGGTTCATCTAATATTAATACTTCTGGCTCCATAGCCACTACTCCAGCTATTGCCACTCTTCTTTTCTGCCCTCCACTTAGTTCAAATGGAGATTTATCTTTATAAGTATTATAATCCAATCCAACTATATTCATAGCCCTTTTTATTCTTAGAGATATCTCTTCATCATTTAGGCCTAAATTCCTAGGTCCAAATGCAATGTCTTTTTCTATAGTTTCTTCGAATAATTGATACTCTGGATACTGAAATACTAAACCAACTTTTTTTCTTATATCTGAAAGTTTAGTATGTTTATCTGTTATATCAACTTCATCAACTATTATTTTACCTGAATGAGGCTTTAAAAGTCCATTTATATGTTGTATTAATGTGGATTTTCCAGAACCCGTATGTCCAATCAAAGCTATAAATTCACCGTCATTTATTTCTAAAGATACATTATCTATAGCTTTCTTTTCAAAAGGAGTTCCTTGCATATATATATGAACTAAATTTTCTATTTTAATTGACATAATGCATTCACCATCTCATCAATAGTTAATATATCTGAATTTATATCTATTCCCTCTTTTTGCAACTCATACGAAAGCTCAGTAACCTGAGGCACATCAAGACCTATTTTTTTCATAGTTTCTACATTGCTAAAAATTTTTCTTGGTGATCCTTCTATAATTTTCTTTCCCGAATCCATTACAACTATTCTATCTGCTTCTACAGCTTCTTCCATATAATGAGTTATTAGTATAATGGTAATTCCATATTTTTTGTTCAATTCCTTTATGGTTTTTACCACTTCTTTTCTACCTGATGGATCAAGCATGGCTGTAGGCTCATCAAAAATTATACAATCTGGTCTCATAGCCAAAACCCCTGCTATAGCTACTCGTTGTTTCTGTCCACCGGATAGCAAGTGAGGTGCGTGCTTTCTATACTCATACATGTTTACTCTTTTTAAAGAATTATCCACCCTTTGTCGTATTTCTTTTGGATCTATACCAAGGTTTTCAGGTCCAAAGGCTACATCTTCTTCTACTATAGTTGCAACTATTTGATTGTCTGGATTTTGGAATACCATTCCTGCTTTATTTCTAATATTCCATGTATTTTCTGGAAGTGATGTATCCATCTCATCTACGTATACTTTTCCTTCTGCAGGAATTAATAATGCATTCATATGCTTAGCTATTGTTGATTTACCTGATCCATTTCTTCCTAAAACTACTACAAATTCTCCACTATAAATATCTAATGACACATTGTCTACTGCAAACCTAAGTTTATTTTCATTACTATCTTCATACTTATACACTACATTCCTACATTCAATCATTTTTTTACTCATTTAAACACCTCATAATGATTGACTATATATTAAAACGGGGACTAAGCTATATTTTTACTTAATCCCCTAAACATTATACTAATTCTAGTATAACTACTTCTGCCCCATCGCCTCTTCTTGGACCTACTTTATACATTCTAGTATATCCACCATTTCTTTCTGCATATTTAGGGGCTATATCACTGAATAACTTTTTAACAACATCTTCTTCAGTTATAAATGCAAGCGCTTGTCTTCTTGCATGTAAGTCTCCTCTTTTTCCAAGAGTGATCATTTTTTCAGCTAAATTTCTTGTTTCCTTTGCTCTAGTTTCTGTAGTTTCTATTTTACCATGCTTTAAGAAACTAGTAACAAGACTTCTAAGCATCGCTTTTCTTTGGTCAGTTGGACGACCTAACTTACGATATCCTGCCATCTCTATACCTCCTTACGTTCCATCTATCACCTTTTGTATTTGTGTAATTATTCCTCATTTTGCTTTAAGCCTAATCCTAAAGCTGCAAGTTTTTGTTCAACTTCTTCTAATGACTTCTTACCTAAGTTTCTAACTTTCATCATATCATCCATAGTTCTTTCAGTTAACTCCTGAACAGTATTTATACCTGCTCTCTTTAAACAATTATAACTTCTAACTGAAAGATCTAGTTCTTCGATAGTCATTTCAAGAACTTTTTCTTTCTTATCTTCTTCCTTTTCGACCATAATCTCTACATTATTAGCATGGTCAGTTAACGTCATAAATAGCTTAAAGTGTTCTATTAAGATTTTAGCTGATAAACTTACCGCTTCATCAGGCATTATTGTTCCATTAGTCCATACTTCAAGAGTCAATTTATCATAATCAGTAATTTGACCAACTCTTGTATTTTCTACACTAAAGTTAACTCTTTTAACAGGAGTGTAAATAGAATCTACAGGGATGGTTCCTATTGGCATACCCTCTACTTTGTTTTTGTTTTGTGATACGTATCCTCTTCCTCTATTTACAACCATTTCTACATAAAGCTTTCCCTCATCGTCTAGAGTTGCTATATGTAAATCCTTATTTATTACCTCAACATCTCCATCAGTTTTAATATCACTAGCTTTAACCTCTCCAGGTCCATTAGCATCTATATATATAGTCTTTGGGCCCTCTCCAGTCATCTTAAGAGCTAATACCTTAAGATTTAAAATTAATTGAGTGACATCTTCTTTAACACCCTTAACTGTAGAGAATTCGTGTAATACATTTTCAATCTTTACATAATTAACAGCAACTCCAGGTAATGAAGAAAGGAGTATCCTCCTTAATGCATTGCCTAGAGTAATTCCATATCCTCTCTCTAGTGGTTCTACTACAAATCTGCCATAAGAACCGTCTTCAGCCATCTCTACACATTCTATTTTAGGCTTTTCAATTTCTAACATTACTAACCCTCCTTATTTATAATCTATTAGTCTACATTGAGGGCAACTGATTCTTATACTAATTATTATTTGCTGTATAACTCAACTATTAATGTCTCGTTAACAGGAACATCTATGTCAGCTCTAGTTGGTTCACTAACAACTTTTCCTTCAAAATTTTCTGGATTAGCAGTTAACCAACTTGGTAATGTTTTTGGGTTTTCAGCAAATACTTTAAACTTTTCTGTAGCTCTGCTCTTTTCGCAAACAGAAACAACATCATCAGCTGAAACGATATATGAAGGAATATCAACCTTTTTACCATTTACTAAGAAGTGACCATGTGTTAATAACTGTCTAGCTTCTTTTCTTGAATTACCGTATCCTAATCTATATACTATATTATCAAGTCTCAATTCTAAAAGTTTTAACAAGTTTTCACCTGTTATTCCTCTCATTCTTTCAGCCTTTTCATAGTAAGTTCTAAACTGACTTTCTAAAACTCCGTATATTCTCTTAGCTTTCTGTTTTTCTCTTAACTGCACACCATAGTTAGAAATCTTCTTTCTACTCTGTCCGTGCTGTCCAGGTGCATATCCTCTTCTTGAGAATGCACACTTATCTGAATGACATCTATCTCCTTTAAGGAATAACTTTAATCCTTCTCTTCTGCATAATCTGCAAGTTGCTCCAGTGTATCTTGCCATTTAAAAACTACACCTCCTATACTAAATATTAGACTCTTCTTCTCTTTGGTGGTCTGCAACCATTGTGTGGAATTGGAGTAACATCTTTTATTAAAGTTACTTCTAATCCCGCAGCCTGTAAAGATCTTATAGCAGCTTCTCTGCCCGCTCCAGGTCCTTTTACAAAAACCTCAACAGTTCTTAATCCGTGTTCCATAGCTGCTTTAGCTGCTGTTTCAGCTGCCATTTGAGCAGCAAATGGAGTACTCTTTCTTGAACCCCTAAATCCTAATCCACCGGCACTAGCCCATGATAGTGTGTTACCAACAGTATCAGTTAATGTAACAATTGAGTTATTGAAAGTTGATTTAATATGTGCACAGCCATTTTCTATATTTTTTCTTTCTTTTCTTCTTCTTGTCTTTTTAACTTTTGATCCAGCTGCCATCTTTTTCCCTCCTTAATCTAGTTTAATCTTAGAACTATTTTTTCTTCTTAGCACCAACAAGTTTCTTTGGTCCTTTTCTAGTTCTTGCATTAGTCTTAGTTTTCTGACCTCTAACTGGAAGTCCTCTTCTATGTCTTATGCCTCTATAGCATCCAATTTCCATTAATCTCTTTATATCAAGAGCTACTTCTCTTCTTAAGTCACCTTCAACCTTTAGGTTCTTATTTATATAGTCTCTTAATGCATTTACTTCTTCTTCAGTTAAATCCTTAACTCTTGTATCAGGATTTACTCCTGTTTCGCTAAGAACTTTATGTGAACTTGATAATCCTATACCTAAAATGTAGGTTAGACCTATTTCTACTCTTTTTTCTTTAGGTAGATCAACACCTGCTATTCTTGCCATTAAAATTTACACCTCCTGATTGTCTTAATAAAAGGTTCATCTTATACTTACACCTATATCCATAAATATATATAAAGTTTTAGGCCATTAGAAATTCAAATCTAAATGTCAGCCGCCCCTAAAACGTTATTAGCCTTGTTTCTGTTTATGTTTTGGATTTTCACAAATAACCATTAATCGTCCTTTTCTTTTTATAACTTTACATTTTTCACATATAGGCTTAACTGATGGTCTTACTTTCATAGCTAACCCTCCTTATTACTTTGCTCTCCAAGTTATTCTTCCACGAGTTAAATCATATGGAGAAAGCTCCACAGTAACTTTATCACCTGGTAATATCCTGATAAAATTCATTCTTAATTTTCCTGAAATATGAGCCAATATTTTATGCCCACTTTCTAATTCTACTTCAAACATCGCATTAGGTAAAGCTTCTAAAACAGTACCCTGCATTTCTATAACATCCTCTTTTGACATAAGGTCTCAAACCTCCTTATTCATGTCGTGAGACTGCAAAAATTCCCTGATTAATGAATTACTAACTTTATTATTTGACAATAGCATATTTTTTATTTCATCAGCCACTACATTAGTAAAGCCTAGATGTTTAACCTTTTTCTTTTTAGGTTTTTCTACAAGTCTTAACTTTCCATCAGAAAGATAAACATATTCTTCATTTAGTGTTCCTACAATAATAAAAAATTTATTTTTATCTCTTCCAGTTTTAGAAAAGACCAATTTACCTATATGGCTATTTTCTTCCAAGCAATTCACCCCTGTTAACTCAATGTTAGTATTTCAGGTCCGTTTTCTAGAATGGCAACAGTATTTTCATAATGTGCCGATAAACTATTGTCTTTTGTTACAACTGTCCATCCATTTGGTTTAACTTCAACATGATAAGCTCCTATATTAACCATAGGTTCGATAGCTATAACCATACCTTTGATTAATTTAGGGCCTCTACCAGGCCTACCGAAGTTAGGAACTTCAGGATCTTCATGCATATCTCTTCCAATACCATGACCAACATAGTCTCGAACAACAGAATAGCCAAATTTTTCAACATATTGCTGAATTGAAGAAGATATATCTGTCAATCTATTTCCAATTATTGCTTTTTCAACACCATTAAAGAAACTTTGTTTTGTTACTTCAATAAGCTTTTCAGCCTCACTAGAAATATTTCCAACAGCAAAAGTCCTTGCTGCATCTCCATGATATCCATTTAACATTGCTCCACAATCAACACTAATTATATCGCCTTCTTGTAAAACAATATCATCATTTGGAATTCCATGAACAACTTCATTATTGACAGATGCACATATTGAAGCTGGAAATCCATAATAACCCTTAAAAGAAGGTTTAGCATTTTCCTTTAATATAAGTTCTTCTGCTATTCTATCCAATTCTCTAGTGGTTATTCCTGGCTTCACTATCTCTTCAAGTTTTGCAAGGGTATCTCCTACAACTTTACCTGCACGTCTCATGTATTCAATTTCTGTGTCGTTTTTAATAATTATCATTTATTTATCGCTCCCTAGAATATTAGAGATGTTTTTAAAAACATCATTTATTTCGCGAGTACCATCAACGATAGAAAGTGAATCATTGTTCTTATAGTATTCAACTAGTGGCTGTGTTTGATTTGAATAAACAGTTAATCTTTCTTTAACAGTTTCTTCCGTATCATCTTTTCTTTGAATAAGTTCTCCTCCACAAGCATCACATTTGGATTCAACTTTTGGTGGATTAAATCTTATATGGTAACTAGCTCCACATGCTGTACACACTCTTCTTCCTGTCATCCTATCTAATATGAATTTCTCAGGAACATCTATCAATAAGGCAGTATCTATTTTACTACCATTATTATTTAAAAAATCATCTAATGCTTCAGCTTGTTTCACCGTTCTTGGGAAACCATCTAGTAAAAATCCTTTTTTACAATCATCATTCTTTAATCTATCATTAACTATATCTATAGTTAATTCATCTGGAACTAACTGGCCCTTATCAATATAACTCTTGGCCTTAACTCCAAGGGGCGTTTTTTCTGATATATTCTTTCTAAATATATCCCCTGTTGATATATGTGGTATGGAATATTTATCACTTATTAATTTTGCCTGTGTCCCTTTTCCAGCTCCTGGAGGACCTAGTAAAATTATCTTCAACTAAACCATCTCCAACTATTTATTACTTTAAGAATCCTTGATAATGTCTCATCACCAATTGAGATTCAATTTGTCTTACAGATTCAAGTGCAACTCCAACTAATATTAGTAAACTAGTACCTCCAAAATAAATTCCTTTGAAAGTAGTACTTGTTGCAACTATCATTGGTATTATTGCTATTAACCCAGCAAAAACACCACCAAATATTGATATTCTTGTTAAAACTTTTTCTATATAATCTGCAGTAGGTTCCCCTGGTCTTATACCTGGTATAAATCCTGATGATTTATGCATGTTTTCAGCCATTTCATCCGGTTTAAATGTAACCTCAGTATAGAACCAAGTAAAGAATATTATTAGTAAAAAGTAGCATATAGTATATGGCCAAGTACCATCTCTAAATACACTATATTTACTTCCTGAAATAAACAAGTAGAATTTTGAATTAGGCCAAATTTGACCTAAAATTCCTGGGAATTGCATAACTGACATTGCAAATATAATTCCTATTACACCTGATGCCGTAACACCAACTGGAATATGTGTTGACTGTCCTTTATACATCTTTCCACCAACTGTTTTACCTGCATATTGTACAGGAATTCTTCTTTCAGCAAGACTCATAATAACTGTTGCAACAAAAAGTGCAGCTACTATTGCAAAGAACATTACTACTTGAACAATATTTATGCCATCTGAGCTTTGTTGAGGAAGTAATACTACTTGAGCAAATGTTTTCGGAAATCTTGATACTATATTTATAAAAATAAGTAGAGAAATACCATTTCCTATTCCATTTTCAGTTATCTTATCACCAAACCACATCAAAAATGTTGAGGCTGTCGTCAAAGTAAGTATTATTAAAAACATATTTAACTTTGACATATCCTGAAGTGCTCCTGCTCTAGTAATTATAAAATATGTACCAAAGGCTTGAAAAACTCCAAATAATACCGCTGCATATCTAGTATATTGCTGTATCTTTTTTCTCCCCTCTTCTCCCTCTTTAGAAAGTTGTTCTAATGAAGGTAACGCTATTGTTAATAATTGAAAAATTATAGATGAGTTAATATAGGGAGTTATTCCTATTGCAAAAATACTAAAATTACTAAAAGCACCACCAGATATTAAATCATAAAATCCAAGTAAGCTTGCGCCTTCTGTCATTGCTTTCAACTTACTTTGGTCAATCCCAGGAACGAGAATAAAATTTCCCATTCTGAACATAACCAACATGAAAAAGGTAAATATTAACCTTTTTCTCAAGTCGGGAACTTTCCAGGCATTACGTAGGGTTGATAACACCTTATATCACCTCAACTTTTCCTCCAGCTGCTTCAATCTTTTCAGCCGCTGCTTTAGAAAACTTAGTAGCTTTAACTGTTAATTTCTTTTCGATTTCGCCATTTCCTAAAATTTTAACTCCATCATATATTTTGCCTATTACTCCTTTTTGTACCAATAACTCAGGAGTAACAACAGTTCCATCTTCAAACATGTTTAATCTATCAACATTAATAGCTTCATATCTTTTGGCAAATATATTTTTGAAACCTCTTTTAGGTAATCTTCTATATAATGGCATCTGGCCACCTTCAAATCCTGGTCTTACTCCACCACCGGATCTAGAGTTCTGTCCCTTTTCACCTTTTCCTGCATTTCTTCCAAGACCTGAACCAGTACCTCTACCTACTCTCTTTGGAGCCTTTCTAGCTCCTACTGCTGGTTTTAATTCATGAAGTTTCATAAAAGTTACACCTCCTCTTCTAATGTATTTCTTCTACTTCTAAAAGATAGCTTACTTTGTTTATCATACCTCTTATTTGAGGAGTATCGTTTTGTTCAACTGACTTACCTGTTTTCTTTAATCCAAGAGCATTAACTGTAGCTATATGATCTTTCTTTCTACCAATTACACTCTTTTTTAAAGTTATTTTAAGTTTAGCCAAGGCTATCCCTCCTAACCTAAAATCTCTTCAACGGTTTTGCCTCTTAGCTTAGCAATATCTTCAACTGTTCTAAGTCTTGATAAACCGTTAATAGTAGCGTTAACCATGTTTCTTGGATTATTAGAACCTAAAGATTTAGCTCTAACATCTTTTAATCCTGCAAGTTCAAGTACCGCTCTTACTGGACCTCCAGCAATAACTCCTGTACCTTCTTTACCAGTCTTAAGAAGAACTCTTCCTGTTCCAAATTCTCCTTGAATATCATGTGGTATTGTTGTTCCAACGATTGAAACTTCGATTAAGTTTTTCTTAGCATCTTCTATGCCTTTTCTTATAGCTTCAGGTATTTCGATAGATTTTCCCATTCCAACACCTACATGGCCATTTTCATCTCCAACAACTACAAGAGCACTGAATCTGAAGTTTCTACCACCTTTAACAACCTTAGCAACTCTATTAATAAATACAACTTTTTCTTTTAACTCCAAAGTGCTAGGATCTATTCTCATTTATTTCCCTCCTTCTCTAGAACTGTAAACCTGCTTCTCTCGCACCTTCTGCAAGTTCCTTTACTCTTCCGTGATAAATATATCCGCCTCTATCAAAAACAACTTTATTGATTCCCTTTTCAAGTGCCTTCTTAGCCACAACTTCTCCTACTAATTTAGCACCTTCTTTGTTGCTTCCAACAACATCAACACCTTTGTCTAAGCTTGATGCTGCTACTAGTGTTAATCCGTTAACATCATCTATAACTTGAGCATATATATTTTTTTCACTTCTATATACTGAAAGTCTTGGCATTTCGGGAGTTCCAAAAATCTTTTTACGAACTCTTAAATGACGTTTTACTCTTGATTGTTTTCTGTCATCTTTCTTAAACATAGAGACTCACTCCTTTCATATTTTTATTTCTTACCAGTCTTACCTTCCTTACGTCTGATAATTTCATTATCATACTTAATACCTTTTCCTTTGTAAGGCTCAGGTTTTCTCCATGTTCTGATATTAGCAGCTACTCTACCTACTAATTCTTTGTCTATACCTTTAACAATTATCTTGTTAGCTCCATCTAACTGGTAATCTACACCTTCAACTGCATCTATTTCAACTGGATGTGAGAATCCTAGATTTAATACTAATTTTTTACCTTGTAACTGAGCTCTATAACCTACGCCAACTAATTCTAATGTTTTTTGGTATCCTTCAGTTACTCCTATAACCATGTTATTGATTAATGCTCTTGTTAATCCATGAAGAGCTCTGCTTTGTTTATGATCATCATTTCTTGTAACTACTATAGAATTATCTTCAATAGCTATATTAATTTTAGAATGCATTGTTCTTGTCAATTGTCCCTTTGGTCCTTTTACAGTAACAACGTTATCTGGTGTTGCTGTAACTGTTACACCGTTTGGGATAGCTACTGGAAGTTTTCCTATTCTTGACATGATTACACCTCCTGTTCATTAACTACCAGATGTAGCAAAGTACTTCTCCACCTACTGATAGCTTTCTTGCTTCCTTATCTGTTACTATTCCTCTTGATGTAGATATTATAGCTACTCCTAAACCATTTAAAACCTTAGGAGTTTCTTCTTTTCTACAATATACTCTTAAACCTGGCTTTGATATTCTCTTTAGTCCAGTTATAACTCTTTCCTTATTCTGACCATATTTCATTGTCAATTTTAACATTGGAACTGAACCATCATTATATTCCTCAATTTCCTTTAAATAACCTTCTTGAATCATTATATTTGCGATAGCCTTCTTTACGTTTGATGAAGGAACTTCTACTGTTGCATGTCTAACTATATTAGCATTTCTAATACGTGTTAGTAAATCTGCGATTGGGTCAGTCATTACCATATTTAATGTGCCTCCTTTCCTAAAACAAAATTACCAACTTGCTTTTTTGCATCCAGGTATTTGACCTTTATATGCAAGCTCTCTAAAACAAATACGGCATATACCAAACTTCTTTAAAACAGAATGTGGTCTTCCACAAATTCTGCATCTTGTGTAAGCTCTTGTTGAATATTTAGGTTCTTTTTTCCATTTTTCTATTAAAGCCTTACGTGCCACAATTTTCCCTCCTTATTATTGAGCAAATGGCATTCCAAGGAATCTTAATAATTCTCTTGCTTCCTCGTCAGTCTTTGCAGTAGTAACGAATATTATATCCATACCTCTTACTTTATCAATTTTATCATATTCAATTTCAGGGAATATAAGCTGTTCTTTAACACCTAATGAATAGTTACCTCTTCCATCAAATGCCTTATCAGATATACCTCTAAAGTCTCTAACTCTTGGTAAAGCAACATTCATTAACTTATCTGCAAATTCATACATGTTCTGCTTTCTTAAAGTAACTTTACATCCGATTGGCATATTCTCTCTTATTTTGAAATTAGCTACTGATTTTTTAGCTCTTGTTAAAACAGGCTTCTGTCCTGCGATTATTGTTAAATCACTAACTGCTGATTCTAATACTTTTTGGTTTTCCTTAGCTTCTCCAACACCCATGTTGATAACTATTTTTTCAAGCTTTGGAACTTCCATTATATTCTTATATCCGAACTTTTCCATTAAAGCTGATACTACTTCTTTTTCATACTTTTCCTGTAATCTTGGAATCATTAGTTGAACCTCCTTTCAAGATTAAAATGTTTCTCCGCACTTTTTACAAATTCTAACTTTAGTACCGTCATCTAACAACTTATGACTGATTCTAGTCACTGATTTGCATTTTGTACAATATAACATAACTTTTGCACTATATATAGGTGCTTCCTTTTGAATAAGTCCGCCCTGCATATTTTCTTTACTTGGTTTCTGATGTTTTGTAACTACATTAACATCTTTAACTAATACTTTATTATGTTTAGGGAACACACTTAGAACTTCGCCTATCTTTCCCTTGTCTTTTCCAGATATAACCATAACTGTATCATTTTTTCTAACATGTATCTTGTTCTGCATATAAGCCACCTCCCTATCCTATAGAACTTCAGGTGCTAATGATAGTATTTTTATAAATTCCTTATCTCTTAGCTCCCTAGCAACAGGTCCAAAGATACGAGTTCCTTTTGGTTGTTTATCATCTTTTATTATAACAGCTGCATTTTCATCAAATCTGATGTATGAGCCATCCGCTCTTCTTAAACCTTTTACAGATCTTACAATTACTGCTTTAACAACTTCACCTTTTTTAACAACCCCGCCTGGTGTTGCACTTTTAACGCTAGCAACTATTACGTCTCCGATGTTGCCCCATTTTCTCTTGGAACCACCAAGAACTCTTATACACATAATTTCTTTAGCACCAGAATTATCTGCAACTCTTAATATAGTTTGCTGCTGAATCATTCAAATACCCTCCTTTCAGGTTCATAAAGCTATTTAGCCTTTTCAACTATTTCTACAACTCTCCATCTTTTATCTTTAGATAAAGGTCTTGTTTCCATTATTAAAACTTTATCATTCATTCTAGCTTCATTATTTTCATTGTGAGCTTTAAACTTAGTAGTTCTGTTGATTGTCTTTCCGTATAGTGGATGACGTACCTTTGTCTCAACTGCAACTACTACAGTTTTATCCATTTTATCTGAAATTACTTTTCCTAATCTTGATTTTCTATTTGTTCGTTCCACAGGACAAACCTCCTTTCACTTTTACTGCTCAAAGGCCCTTAACTCTTCTTCTCTAAGGATGGTCTTAATCTGGGCTATAGATTTTTTTACTTCTCTTATTCTCATTGGGTTTTCTAACTGACCAGTAGCTAACTGAAATCTAAGGTTGAATAATTCACCCTTAAGATCATTTAATTTTACTTTTAAATCTTGAGGACTACTCTGTCTTAATTCTTGCAATTCTCTAGCCTTCATTGATTTCACCACCCACTTCTTCAAAATCTGATCTCTTAACAAACTTAGTTGATACTGGAAGTTTGTGTGCAGCAAGTCTCATAGCTTCTCTTGCAACTTTCTCATCAACACCTGTTAATTCAAATAAAACTCTACCTGGTTTTACAACTGCAACCCAGTATTCTGGTGAACCTTTACCTGAACCCATACGTGTTTCAGCAGGTTTTTCTGTAACTGGTTTATCTGGGAAAATCTTTATCCAAAGTTTTCCACCTCTTTTTATATATCTATTTATAGCTATTCTGGCAGCTTCAATCTGGTTGCTTGTTATCCAACCACATTCAGTGGCTTGAATACCAAAATCACCATATGCTATAAAGTTACCTCTTGTAGCTTTACCTTTCATTCTGCCACGCTGTACCTTACGATGTTTAACTCTTTTAGGCATTAACATGTCATATTCCTCCTTTCCTATGCATTAACTTCCTTCTTTAATTCTTTCTTAACAGGAAGAACTTCGCCTCTATAAAGCCATACCTTTACACCAATTTTTCCATATGTAGTATCTGCTTCAGCGAACCCATAATCAATATCAGCTCTTAATGTCTGTAAAGGAATTGTTCCTTCATGATACTGTTCTGTTCTAGCAATATCCGCTCCTCCAAGTCTTCCTGAACAAGATGTTTTAATACCTTTAATACCTGTTCTCATAGCTCTTTGGATTGTCTGTTTCATTGCTCTTCTAAATGAAATTCTTCTTTCAAGCTGTTGAGCGATGTTTTCAGCAACTAACTGAGCATTAGCTTCTGGTGTCTTTACTTCTACTATATTTATTAAAACATTTTTATCTTCTTTAACTAAAGTTTTGATTTCTTTTCTTAAAGCGTCAATTCCTTGACCACCTTTTCCAATTACCATACCTGGCTTAGCTGTATATATGTTTAATTTAACTCTCTTTGCTGCTCTTTCAATTTCTATTTTTGAAATTCCAGCTGAATAAGTTCTTTTTTTAACATATTCTCTTATAGTATTATCTTCTACTAAGTAATCAGCAAAATTTTTACTATCTGCATACCACTTAGCATCCCAATCTTTTATAACTCCAACTCTTAAGCCGTGTGGATGTACTTTCTGTCCCATCTATTTCCCTCCTTCTTTTAAGCTCTCTCTTTAACAACTAAAGTAACGTGGCTAGTTCTTTTATTTATTCTAAATGCTCTTCCCTGAGCATGTGGTTGAAATCTCTTTAATATTGGACCTCCGCAAGCATATGCTTCAGAAACATACAATCTATTTAAATCTAAATTAAAGTTATTTTCAGCATTAGCTACAGCTGATTTTAATACCTTATTAACCAAAACAGCTGCATCCCTTGGAGTATATTGTAAAATTGCAAAAGCTTCATTTACATTTTTATCTCTTATTAAATCAAGAACTACTGCTACTTTTCTTGGGGACATTCTTACATACTTAGCTATTGCTTTAGCTTCCATGAAATATTACCTCCTTCCCGCACTATCTCGCGCCACTTGACTTTTCTGACTTATCTATGTGGCCTTTGAATGTTCTTGTTAAAACAAATTCTCCTAACTTATGTCCAACCATATCTTCTGAAATATATACAGGAACATGTTTTCTTCCATCATGAACTGCTATAGTGTGACCTATCATCTGTGGAAAAATAGTTGAACTTCTTGACCATGTCTTTATTACTTTCTTTTCACCATTTTTATTCATTTCGTTTATTTTCTTTAAAAGTCCTTCATGAATAAAAGGTCCTTTTTTAATAGATCTACTCAAATTATTGGCCTCCCTTCATATAAACCTTATTAACAACTTTTGAAGAGAATATATATATTCTCTTCAAATTAGTTATTTCTTCTCTTAATAATGAATTTATCTGAGTACTTTTTAGTCTTTCTTGTCTTGTATCCAAGAGCTGGTTTACCCCATGGAGTAAGTGGACTTGGGTGTCCAATAGGTGATCTACCTTCACCACCACCGTGTGGATGGTCATTAGGGTTCATTACAGAACCTCTAACTGTAGGTCTGAATCCCATATGTCTCTTTCTACCAGCTTTACCTATACTGACAATCTCATTTGTTAAGTTTGAAACTGTTCCTATAGTTGCTCTACATTCTACTCTTACATATCTCATCTCACCACTTGGAAGTCTTACTATTGAATAGTCTCCTTCCTTTGCCATTAACTGAGCTGAGCTTCCAGCTGATCTTACAAGCTGAGCTCCTTTTCCTCTTGATAACTCTATATTGTGTATAAATGTACCAACAGGAATATTCTTTATTGGAAGACAGTTTCCTGTCTTTATATCAGAGTCTACACCTGACATAATTACATCTCCAACTTTTAAACCATCTGGTGCTATGATGTATCTCTTTTCACCATCTGTATAAACAACAAGAGCTATAAATGCAGTTCTATTTGGATCATATTCAACACTAGCAACCTTTGCTGGTATACCATCCTTATCTCTCTTGAAATCTATTATTCTATATTTTCTCTTTGCTCCGCCACCACGATGACGAACAGTTATCTTACCATTATTATTTCTACCACCAGTTCTTTTTAGCGCCACTAGAAGAGATTTTTCTGGTGAATCTGTTGTAATTTCAGTATATGTACAAACAGTCATATGTCTTCTAGCAGGGGTAGTAGGTCTAAAACCTTTAACTGCCATTTCAGTACCTCCTTATCTTGAGCTTCTCTGGCTCCAACGCCAATAACGCTTTATTCTATATCTATATAATTACTATTGCATTCCTTCAAAGAATTCTATAGCCTTGCTTCCTTCTGTTAGCTTAACTATAGCTTTTTTGTAGTCTGCTCTCTTACCAAAGTGAACTCCAACTCTCTTATTTTTTCCTAAGTAGTTAGCAGTTTTTACTTCAGCAACTTCAACTCCAAATACATCTTCTATTGCATATTTGATTTGGGATTTGTTTACATGCTTATCTACGATAAAGGTGTATTTCTTTTCTGCCATAGAAGCCATGCTTTTTTCTGTTATAATAGGTCTTCTTATAATATCATAATTTGTTAGCTTCATTATGCATACACCTCCTCAATCTTAGATACAGCATCCTTAGTTACGATAAATTTATCGTATTTTAATATATCGTAAACATTTAAGTTATTTACAGGAAGTACTGCTACTTCTCCTAAATTTCTTGCTGATTTATAAATATTTTCATTTGATTCAGCTGTAACAATTAATGTTTTCTTTGCATCAAATGCATTTAATATTTTAACCATTTCTTTTGTTTTTGGGCTTTCTAATTCAAGGTTTTCTAAAACAACCATCTGGTTATCCAAAACTTTTGATGTAAGTGCTGATTTCATAGCAACTCTTCTCATTGATTTTGGTATTGAAACCCTGTAATCTCTTGGCTTTGGTGCAAATACTACACCACCATGTATCCACTGTGGAGCTCTAATTGAACCTTGTCTTGCTCTACCAGTTCCTTTTTGTCTCCAAGGCTTTATTCCACCTCCAGAAACTTCAGATCTAGTCTTTGCTGACTGAGTTCCCTGTCTTTTATTAGCTAGCTGAGCAACAACAACTTGATGTAAAGCGTACTGATTTACTTCTATGCCAAATACACCCTCTGCTAACTGGATATCTCCAACTTTTTGACCTTCTTTATTAAATAATCCTACTGTAGGCATCCTGCATCCTCCTTTCTACAGATAATTAAGCTTTAACTGTATTTCTTATTACCACAAAACCTTTATTTGGTCCTGGTACTCCGCCTTTGATTAAGATTATGTTCTTTTCAGGCATTGTTTTTACAACCTGTAAGTTTAAAACAGTTGTATTCACATTACCCATATGTCCTGGCATTTTCTTGTTTTTAAATGTTCTTGATGGATCTGATGAAGCACCCATTGAACCAACTGCTCTATGGAATTTAGAACCATGAGTCATTGGACCTCTATGACCATTCCATCTCTTAATTGTACCCTGGAACCCCTTACCTTTTGAAACTCCTGATACATCAACTTTTTCTCCTGCCTGGAACACATCTGCTTTTATTTCCTGTCCAACTTGAAATTCATTTGAATTCTCAAATTTAAACTCTTTTATAACCTTCTTATTTTCAACACCTGCTTTTGCAAAATGTCCCTTTAAAGGTTTGTTAACTAATTTATCTTTTATTGTTCCATATCCAATTTGTACAGCATCATAACCATCTTTTTCAGTAGTTTTCTTTTGAATAACCACACATGGACCTGCTTCAATTACAGTAACAGGAACAACTTTATTATTTTCGTCAAATATTTGTGTCATACCAAGCTTTCTTCCAATTATAGCTTTTTTCACTACCTTACACCTCCTCAACATATTAGCGGATCACTTCGTGATCATAATAGTTCGTAATAGGTACTATCTATTACAATTATAATTTTATTTCAATATCTACACCAGCTGGTAAATCTAATCTCATTAAAGAATCAACAGTCTTTGGTGATGGACTTATTATGTCAATTAATCTCTTATGTGTTCTTATTTCGAACTGCTCTCTTGCATCTTTATATTTATGTGGAGCTCTTAGTATAGTTACTACATCTTTTTCTGTTGGTAGTGGAACTGGTCCTGCTACCTTTGCTCCTGATGCTTTTGCAGTTTCTACAATTTTTTCAGCTGACTGATCAAGTATCGTATGATCAAACGCCTTAAGTCTTATTCTTATTTTCTGTTTTGCCATTTTAATTTCCCTCCTTTTTTCCTGCACGCTTTACTTCATACGTACAACAGCGGATATATTCTGTAAACTGTTCCGGGTGTTGCATCTTATAAGTGACAAAAACACTCCACAGAATAACCGTCGCTTGGTTCAAGACCAAAACTAACTCAGCTAAGAATTACCCGGAAGCCCGGCAACCTCTTGCCTCATCGCTGTTATCACATTACAACTTCTATAGTATACAATATTTTTTTAAATTTGACAAGTAGTTTTTTTTAGTTATAAAAAGAAGAGTGATACTCACTCTTCTTTTTACATATCACACAACATTATACATAGTTATATTAAAAAAGATAATATAATACTTAAAACTATCTATTAATTATTCTTTTATTGTAGTAACAACTCCTGAACCTACTGTTCTTCCACCTTCTCTGATTGCAAATCTTAATCCTTCATCCATTGCAATTGAAGTGATTAATTCTACATCCATGTCAATGTGATCTCCAGGCATTACCATTTCTACTCCATCTGGTAATTTGATTGAACCTGTAACGTCTGTTGTTCTGAAGTAGAACTGTGGTCTGTATCCGTTAAAGAATGGTGTATGTCTTCCACCTTCTTCTTTCTTTAATACATATACTTGACCTACAAATTTCTTATGTGGATGTACTGATCCTATTGCTGCTAGTACTTGACCTCTTTCGATGTCATCTCTCTGTACTCCTCTTAATAATGCTCCGATATTATCTCCTGCCATTGCCTGGTCAAGAAGCTTTCTGAACATTTCTACTCCTGTGATTACAGTCTTCTTGTTTTCATCACTTAATCCAACTATTTCTACTTCGTCTCCTACTTTTAGGATACCTCTTTCCACTCTTCCTGTTGCAACTGTTCCTCTTCCTGTTATTGTGAAGATATCTTCTACTGGCATTAAGAATGGTTTATCAGTTGCTCTTTCTGGTGTTGGTATGTAGGTATCTACTTCTGCCATTAAGTCATCTATGCATTTTATTGATTCTGGATCTGTTGGGTTTTCTAATGCTTTTAATGCTGATCCTACTATTATTGGAGCATCATCTCCTGGAAATCCATATTCATTTAATAGCTCTCTTACTTCCATTTCTACTAATTCGATTAGTTCTGGATCATCTACCATATCTGCTTTATTTAAGAACACTACTATATGCTCAACTCCAACTCTTGATGCTAGTAATATATGTTCTCTTGTCTGTGGCATTGGACCATCTGCTGCACTTACTACTAAGATAGCTCCATCCATCTGCGCTGCTCCTGTGATCATGTTCTTTACGTAGTCAGCATGTCCTGGGCAGTCAACGTGTGCGTAGTGTCTGTTGTCTGTTTCATATTCTACGTGTGATGTGTTGATTGTGATTCCTCTTTCTTTTTCCTCTGGTGCTTTATCTATCTGGTCATATTTAAATGCTTCTGCAAATCCTTTGTTTGCTAATACTGTTGTGATTGCTGCTGTTAATGTTGTCTTACCATGGTCTACGTGTCCTATTGTTCCTATATTTACGTGTGGCTTACTTCTTTCAAACTTTTCTTTTGACATTTTTGTTTCCTCCTTTATTTATACATATTTATTTTGGAAATTACTTTTCTCCTATAACCTTTTCCTGTATGCTCTTAGGAACTTCGTCATAATGATCAAATTCCATTGAGTAGTTACCCCTACCTTGAGTTCTTGATCTCAATACAGTAGCATAACCAAACATTTCAGAAAGTGGTACAAATGCTTTTATAGTTTGAGCCCCTGAAGAAGCTTCCATTCCTTCTATTATACCTCTTCTTGAGTTTAAATCTCCCATAACATCTCCCATGTACTCTTCAGGTACAACTACTTCAACCTTCTCTACAGGCTCAAGTAATACTGGGTCTGCTTTTGCCATAGCATTTTTAAATGCCATAGATCCGGCAATCTTAAATGCCATTTCTGATGAGTCAACATCATGATATGATCCATCAAATAATTTTACCTTAAAGTTTATAACTGGATATCCTGCAATTATACCACTATCAGAAGCTTCTTTAATTCCATTATCAACTGCTGGTACATATTCTCTTGGAATAGCTCCTCCAACAATAGCGTTTTCAAATTCATATTCTCCTTCGCTTGGAATCATTTCTATCCAACAGTGACCATACTGTCCACGTCCACCTGACTGTCTTACAAACTTACCTTCAGCCTTAACAGCTTTTCTAATAGTTTCCTTATAAGCAACCTGTGGAGCGCCTACATTACATTCAACCTTAAACTCTCTTTGAAGTCTATCAACTATTATTTCAAGATGTAGTTCTCCCATACCTTCTATAATAGTCTGACCCGTTTCTTGGTTTGTAAATGTTCTAAATGTTGGATCCTCTTCTGCAAGTTTTGCTAAAGCAATACCCATTTTTTCCTGACCAGCTTTTGTCTTAGGTTCAATAGCTATAGAAATAACTGGTTCTGGAAATTCCATTTTTTCAAGAATTACTGGATCTTTTTCATCACAAAGTGTATCTCCAGTAGTAGTATCTTTCAAACCAACTACTGCACCTAAATCTCCAGCATATAATTCTTCAACTTCTTCCCTATGATTAGCATGCATTTTAACCAATCTTCCAATTCTTTCTCTTTTACCCTTTGAGGAATTGTATACATATGTACCATTCTTCAATATACCTGAGTAAACCCTTACGAAAGCTAATTTTCCAATAAATGGATCAGTTGCTATTTTAAAAGCTAAAGTTGACATTGCTTCGTCATCAGATGCTTTTCTTTCCATTTCTACTTCAGTTTCAGGGTGATGAGCTTTAATTGGTGGAATATCTAATGGTGATGGCATAAATTTAATTATAGCATCAATCATTGGCTGAACACCTTTGTTCTTATATGAGGAACCACATATAACAGGAACTATTTTATTAGCTATAACACCTTTTCTAAGTGCTACTTCTAATTCTTCTACTGTTATTTCTTCTCCTTCAAGATACTTCATCATTAAATCTTCATCTAATTCAACTACAGCTTCCATCATAGCAGCTCTGTATTCTTCTGTTAATTCTTTCATATCTTCTGGAATTTCTGCAGTATCCATAGTTCTTCCTAAATCATCTTCATATATAACAGCTTCATTTTTTATTAAATCCACGAACCCTTTAAATGAATCTTCTTTTCCTATTGGTAATTGTATTGGAACTGCATTAGCATGAAGTCTTTCTCTCATCATGTTAACAACTCTAAAGAAATCTGCTCCCATGATATCCATCTTATTTACATAAGCCATTCTTGGAACCTTATACTTATCCGCCTGTCTCCAAACAGTTTCAGTCTGTGGTTCAACTCCACCTTTTGCTGTTAAAACTGTTACAGCTCCATCTAGAACTCTTAGTGATCTTTCAACCTCTACTGTGAAGTCTACGTGTCCTGGTGTATCTATAATATTGATTACATGATCTTTCCACATACATGTTGTTGCTGCAGAAGTAATTGTTATACCTCTTTCCTGCTCCTGAACCATCCAGTCCATTGTAGCAGCTCCTTCGTGAACTTCTCCTATTTTGTGAGTCTTACCTGTATAAAATAAAATACGTTCTGTTGTAGTTGTTTTACCAGCATCAATATGTGCCATTATTCCTATATTACGTAACTTTTCTAATGGATATTCTCTTGCCACTTTTGTTTCCTCCTCTCGAACTATAAGTAATTTAATATTTATAAATCTGATTTATAAATTTGAGAAAACTGTTTTGGCTATAAGCCAAAACAGTTTTAATATTAATATCTGTAATGCGCAAAAGCTTTATTTGCTTCAGCCATCTTATGAGTATCTTCTCTTTTCTTAACAGCTGCACCAGTATTGTTTGATGCATCTACTAATTCTCCAGCAAGTCTTTCGCTCATGTACTTTTCGCCTCTTTTTCTTGCTGCATCAAGAAGCCATCTTAATCCTAATGTCTGTCTTCTTTCTGGTCTAACTTCTATTGGAACCTGGTATGTAGCACCACCGATTCTTCTAGCCTTTACTTCAAGTAATGGCATTATGTTGTTCATAGCCTCTTCAAAAGCTTCTATTGCTTCTTTACCAGTTTTCTGAGCAACTATTTCAAAAGCATCGTAGCATATTTTCTGAGCTACACCTTTTTTTCCATCTTCCATTATGTTGTTTATTAATTTTGTTACAACCTTACTATTGTACATTGGATCTGGTAATACATCTCTCTTTGCTATATGTCCTTTTCTTGGCACTTTTCTTCCCTCCTTAACATTTCATAATTTAAGTTCATCGGTACTCGGTTAAATTCTAACCGCAAAGTGCTTTGACTTCTGTAAATCTATAATAAAAAAGCATCTATATATAAATTTCGAAGACACAGCACCATCTTACTTAACTAATTTACTATTTTTGTTTTGGCTTTTTAGCACCGTATTTTGATCTTGACTGCATTCTGTTAGCTACTCCAGCTGAGTCTAAGGCACCTCTAACAATGTGATATCTAACACCTGGAAGGTCCTTTACTCTTCCACCTCTTATAAGAACAACGCTGTGCTCCTGTAAGTTGTGTCCAACACCTGGAATGTACGCAGATACTTCATAACCATTTGTAAGTCTAACTCTAGCAATTTTTCTTAACGCTGAGTTAGGCTTCTTTGGTGTACTAGTTTTAACTACAGTACAAACGCCTCTTTTCTGAGGACATTCTTTTAATGCTGGTGCTGTTGACTGAGATTTAATTGTCTTTCTACCTTTTCTTACCAATTGGCTTATTGTTGGCATACTTACACCTCCTCAATGAATTTAAAATCTATAAAATAAATTTAGTTGTAAGCTTATTCATTTATCAAAACAGCTATCGCTGCTCCAACATCGATGCCACAAAGCTTTCCTAACTCCTTCATGGTACCTATGTATACTATATCAAAGGAGTTCTCTTGGGCAGCTTCTTCCACCTGCTTATGTATTTTGTCATCAGAATCTTTGGCTACATACACAGTCTTAGCCTTACCACTTTTAATAGCTTTAAAAGACTGTTTGAAACCGACAACTTTTTTCCCTACAAGTCTGTCGATCATCCTTGATCCCCCCCTATAATATGATGTTTCTGAGACAAAGCATAGTGCGCTTTGTCTCATTGTACAAACACACAGAAGTATTTTATCACCTTAAATCTATCCTGTCAATAAATTTAAAATTAAGCATGAACTTCATTTGCTAATTCTGTGCCCTCACTGTCAACATTATCTATTTTAACTTCATCTTCTGTATTAATTTTTATAGACCTATATCTTGTCATTCCAGTACCTGCGGGAATTAATTTACCAATTATAACATTTTCTTTTAATCCTAATAATGGATCAACTTTTCCTTTAATTGCCGCATCAGTTAACACTCTAGTTGTTTCCTGGAATGATGCTGCAGATAAAAATGATTCTGTAGCCAATGCTGCTTTTGTAATACCAAGTAAGGCTATTCTTCCTTTAGCTGTTTCTCCACCTAAAGCTTCTACTCTATTATTTTCTTCTTCAAAGTCGAAAATATCTATCATAGTACCTGGTAATAGTTCAGTATCTCCAGAATCCTCTATCTTAACTTTTCTTGTCATCTGTCTGATTACTACCTCTAGATGTTTATCATTTATATCAACACCCTGCAACCTATAAACTTTTTGAACTTCAGATAAAAGATAGTTTTTAACTCCTTTAACACCTTTTATTCTTATTATGTCGTGAGGGTTAATTGACCCTTCTGTTATTTCATCTCCAGCTTCTATTACATCTCCATTTGAAACTTTAAGTCTTGAACCAAATGGTATATCATAACTTACTTCTTCTCCTGAATCACTTGTAACATTAACAATTCTCTTCTTTTTAGTTTCTTCTAATCTAGTTGTACCTGATATTTCAGAAACTATAGCTAATCCTTTAGGTTTTCTTGCCTCAAACAATTCCTCAACTCTTGGAAGACCTTGAGTTATATCTGATCCAGCAACACCACCTGTATGGAATGTTCTCATTGTAAGCTGTGTTCCAGGCTCTCCTATACTCTGAGCTGCTACAATTCCTACAGATTCTCCTATATTGATTTTTTCAGCTGTAGCCATGTTCATTCCATAACACTTTGAGCATACACCATGTTTAGATCTGCATGTAAACACTGACCTTATTTTAATCTTCTTTATCCCAGACTCTTCAATAGTTTCAGCTAATTTTGGATCTATATATTCATTCTTAGCAACTAATAATTCACCAGTTAAAGGACTTATTATATCTTCAGCTGGATATCTTCCGCTAAGTCTTTCTGCTAAGCTTTCTATTATTTCATTACCTTCTCTTATTTCGGATACTTCAAATCCTTCAGTAGTTCCACAATCTTCTTCTCTTACTATAACATCCTGGCTTACATCAACAAGTCTTCTTGTTAAATACCCTGAGTCAGCTGTTTTCAAGGCTGTATCTGCATTACCTTTTCTAGCTCCATGTGTAGAAATAAAGTATTCTAAAACATCAAGCCCCTCTCTGAAGGATGCTCTTATAGGCATTTCTATAATTCTACCTGATGGATTTGCCATAAGTCCTCTCATACCAGCTAACTGTTTAATCTGACTTTTAGAACCTCTGGCTCCAGAATCAGCCATCATAAATATTGGATTAAAATTATCCAAGTTATCCATTAAAGCATCTGCAATATCATCTGTAGTTTTAGTCCATTTTTCTATTACTCTTTCATATCTCTCATCTTCTGATATAAAGCCTCTTCTATACATCTTTTCAATCTTATTAACAGCCTCATCAGCTTCTGCTAATAATGTTTGTTTAGCTTCTGGTACTACCATATCCGAAGTTGAAACTGTTATAGCTCCTATACTCGAATAATGATATCCCTTTGCCTTTATTTTATCTAACATAATTGAAGTTTTTGTTGGGCCATGCTTCATATAGCATTTATTAATTATTTTTCCTAAAGATGATTTATTTACAAGAAAATCTACTTCTAACTTGAACTCATTCTCTGGTCTACTTCTATCAACAAATCCTAAATCCTGAGGAATGGACTCATTAAACATTAATTTACCAGGAGTAGTTTCTATTATTCCAAATATTATCTCGCCATCTTTTTCCTTTTCTAATTTAACCTTTATTTTAGCATGAATGTTTATATCGCCTATTTGATAAGCCATTATAGCCTCATCTGGTGATGAAAAGACTCTTCCTTCTCCTTCTACACCATTTTTGTCTATTGTTAAATAGTATGAACCCAATACCATATCCTGAGTCGGTACTACTACTGGTTTACCATCTGAAGGTTTTAATATATTATGTGCTGCAAGCATTAAAAATCTTGCTTCCGCTTGGGCTTCAACTGATAATGGAACGTGGACTGCCATCTGGTCACCATCAAAGTCTGCATTATACGCAGTACAAGCTAATGGATGAAGCTTTATGGCCCTTCCTTCCACTAATACAGGTTGGAAAGCCTGAATTCCTAATCTATGTAGAGTAGGAGCACGGTTTAATAATACAGGATGATCTGAAATTACTTCCTCTAATACATCCCATACTTGTGGCTGAACTCTTTCAACCATTCTCTTCGCACTTTTAATGTTATGTGCTAAACCACCTTCTACTAATTTCTTCATTACAAATGGTTTAAATAACTCTAGTGCCATTTCCTTAGGTAAACCACATTGATACATTTTAAGTTCAGGACCAACAACTATAACTGAACGTCCAGAGTAGTCTACACGCTTTCCAAGTAAGTTTTGTCTAAATCTTCCTTGCTTACCTTTTAACATATCTGATAACGATTTTAAAGGTCTATTTCCTGGTCCTGTTACGGGTCTTCCTCTTCTACCATTATCAATAAGTGCGTCTACAGCTTCCTGAAGCATTCTCTTTTCATTTCTAACTATAATGTCTGGTGCACCTAAGTCTAATAATTTTTTTAATCTATTATTTCTATTTATAACTCTTCTGTATAAATCATTTAAGTCAGATGTTGCAAATCTTCCACCATCTAGTTGAACCATAGGTCTTAAATCTGGTGGGATTACTGGGATTACATCTATAATCATCCAGTCAGGTCTGTTTCCTGACTTTCTAAATGATTCTACAACCTCAAGTCTTCTTATTATTCTTACCTTCTTCTGACCGGTACTGGTCTTTAATCCTTCTTTTAACTCTTTGGATAATTGTTCTAAATCGATTCCCCTTAAAAGTTCTTTTATTGATTCAGCACCCATACCAGCGGAGAAACTCTCTTCACCATATTTATCAACAGCTTCTCTATATTCTTTTTCGTTTAATAACTGTTTTTTTAATAAAGGAGTTTCTTTAGGATCAAGTACTATATATGAAGCAAAATATAATACTTTTTCTAAAGATCTAGGAGACATATCTAGTATAAGCCCCATACGGGATGGTATTCCTTTAAAATACCATATATGAGATACAGGGGCTGCAAGTTCAATATGCCCCATTCTCTCACGTCTTACCTTTGATTTAGTGACTTCTACTCCACACCTATCACAAACTATTCCCTTATATCTTACTCTCTTATATTTTCCACAATGACATTCCCAATCCTTTGTTGGTCCAAATATTCTTTCACAGAATAATCCATCTCTTTCTGGTTTTAACGTTCTGTAATTTATAGTTTCAGGCTTTTTAACTTCTCCTCTTGACCACTCTCTAATCTGCTCAGGTGAAGCTAAACCTATTTGTAAAGCATCAAAATTATTTAACTCAAACAAGGGTACATCCTCCCTTCAAATTAGTGTTCGTCATTAAAATCATCAAGTTCTAATTCACTTTTAAATTCATCTAATGGCAAATCATCATAATCTAGTTCTTCATCTACATTTTCTTCTTTGTCTTCCTCATCAACATAGCTATCAGAACTATCAGCGCTATCAGATGAAGTAGGTGGAACGTAATCTTCTGTTCCTTCTATATTAACATCTAAATCCTCTAATTCATCCTCAACAGACTCTTTAAGTCTTATCTCTTGATTGTCATCATTTAAAACTTTTACGTCTAAACAAAGCGCCTGTAATTCTTTAATTAATACCTTAAACGACTCTGGAACTCCAGGTTCTGGTATGTTTTCTCCTTTTACTATAGCTTCATAAGTTTTAACTCTACCAACTACATCGTCAGATTTTACTGTAAGTATTTCTTGTAATGTATGAGCCGCACCATAAGCTTCTAGTGCCCAAACTTCCATTTCTCCGAATCTCTGACCACCAAATTGTGCCTTACCGCCTAATGGCTGTTGAGTTACTAATGAATATGGTCCTGTAGATCTTGCATGAATCTTATCATCAACTAAGTGAGCAAGCTTTAATATATACATATATCCTACAGTTACTCTATTATCAAAAGGTTGACCTGTTCTTCCATCATATAGTACAGTTTTACCATCTTCAGAATATCCTGCCTGTTTTAAACATTCAACTATTTCTGGTTCAGTTGCACCATCAAATACAGGGGTAGCTATATGCCAACCTAATTTAGACGCAGCTAATCCTAAGTGAACTTCTAACACCTGACCTATATTCATACGTGAAGGAACTCCTAGTGGATTTAAACATATTTGAAGAGGTCTTCCATCTGGTAAGAATGGCATATCCTCTTCTGGTAACACTCTAGAAATAACACCTTTATTACCATGTCTACCTGCCATTTTATCTCCAACGGATATTTTTCTCTTCTGAGCTATATAACATCTTACTAGCTTGTTAACTCCTGGTGGAAGTTCATCACCGTTTTCTCTTGTAAATATTTTAACATCAACAATTATTCCTGCTTCTCCATGAGGAACCCTTAGTGATGTATCTCTAACTTCTCTGGCCTTTTCCCCGAAAATAGCTCTTAATAATCTTTCTTCAGCAGTAAGTTCAGTTTCTCCCTTTGGTGTTACTTTACCAACTAGTATATCTCCTGATCTTACCTCTGCACCTATTCTAATTATTCCTCTTTCATCTATATCTTTAAGAGCATCTTCACCAACATTTGGTATATCTCTTGTTATTTCTTCTGGGCCAAGCTTAGTATCTCTTGCTTCAGCTTCATACTCTTCTATGTGGATGGATGTAAATACATCTTCTCTTACAAGTTCTTCTGATATAAGCATAGCATCCTCATAGTTATATCCTTCCCAAGTTATAAATCCTATTCTTATATTTTTACCTAAAGCTATTTCTCCTAAATCAGTTGAAGGTCCATCTGCAAGAACTGTGCCCTTATCAACTTTATCACCCTTACTAACAATAGGTCTTTGATTTATACATGTACCTTGGTTGGATCTTTTAAATTTAAGAAGTCTGTATGTATCCAAGCCTCCATCAGAATCTCTTTTTACCTTAACCTCATTGGCGCTTACATATACTACTGTTCCTGGATTCTTCGCCTTAGGGAGAACCCCTGAATCTACAGCCGCTTTAAACTCTATACCAGTTCCTACAATTGGTGCCTGAGCTTTTAATAATGGCACCGCTTGACGTTGCATGTTTGATCCCATAAGAGCACGGCTGGCATCATCATTTTCAAGGAATGGTATCATGGCAGTAGCTACAGAAACTATCTGTCTTGGAGATACATCCATAAAATCAACTTCTGACTTTGGAACTACTAATACATCTTCCTTATCCCTTACTATTATTTTATCGTCCACAAAATAACCATTCTCATCAAGTGGTTCATTAGCCTGAGCTACTAAATACTGATCCTCTTCATCAGCAGTCATATATATAATATTACTAGTAACCCTTCCTTCTTTTTTGTCAATCTTTCTATAAGGTGCCTCTATAAAACCATATTCATTAACTCTTGCATAAGTAGCAAGCGAATTTATAAGCCCTATATTGGGTCCTTCAGGTGTTTCTATAGGACACATTCTTCCATAATGAGAATAATGAACGTCTCTAACTTCAAATCCAGCTCTTTCTCTTGAAAGTCCACCTGGTCCTAACGCGGATAATCTTCTCTTATGTGTTAATTCTGATAACGGATTTGTCTGATCCATGAACTGTGAAAGCTGTGAACTTCCAAAGAATTCTTTTATAGAAGCCGCAACTGGCCTTATATTTATTAAAGCCTGAGGAGTAATAGAATCCTGATCTTGAATAGTCATTCTTTCTTTTACTACTCTTTCCATTCTTGAAAGACCAATTCTAAACTGGTTCTGTAGAAGTTCTCCTACAGATCTTAATCTTCTATTTCCTAAATGATCTATGTCATCAATATACCCTATTGCATATGGTAACCCTAATTCATAACTTATTGTTGCATAGATATCATCTCTAATAATATGTTTAGGTATTAACCTATGAATATTCTTTTTTATTTGATCTTTAATACTATCTTCATCACTATAGTTATCAAGAATTTCTCTTAACACTGGGTAATGAACAAGCTCTTTAATATTTAATTCCTCTATATTAAAATCTAAAAATTTATGTATATCTACAAAATGGTTGCCTATTACTCTGACTACTTTATCTTCTACCTCTATATCAACTGCATTAATTCCAGAGTTCTGTATCTCAATAGCCTTTTCTCTCTCTATTTTTTCGCCCTTTTCAACTAATATTTCCCCAGTTTCTGGGTTTATTACGTCCTCATGTGCAATTTGATTTGCTATTCTTAAATTTAGTGCCAATTTTTTATTGAACTTATATCTTCCAACTCTAGAAAGATCATATCTCTTTGCATCAAAAAATAAAGATTCAATAAGTGCAATAGCACTATCAACAGTAGGTGGTTCACCTGGTCTTAATCTTTTATATATTTCTAGTAAAGCTTCTTCTTTTGTTTTTGTATTATCTTTTTCAATTGTTGCCTTCAATCTTTCATCTTCACTAAATAAATCTAATATTTCTGCGTCTGTACCATATCCTAATGCTCTTATAAGAATAGAAATAGGCAATTTTCTAGTCTTGTCTATTCTTACATATATAATATCATTTGAATCCGTTTCATACTCAAGCCAAGCTCCTCTGTTAGGTATAACAGTGGATGAAAATAATTGTTTACCTGTTTTATCTAAGGCCATATTATAATATACACCTGGAGATCTAACAAGCTGGCTTACAATTACTCTTTCAGCTCCATTTATAATGAAAGTTCCCTGCTCTGTCATAAGCGGAAAATCTCCCATGAACACTTCCTGTTCTTTAACTTCTCCTGTTTCCTTATTTATAAGTCTAACGCTTACCTTTAAAGGTGCTGCATAAGTTGAATCTCTTTCCTTGCACTCTTCAACTAAATATTTGATATTATCCATGTCTAACTTATAACCTATAAATTCTAGATTTAAGTTACCAGTATAATCTTGTATTGGATTAATATCATCGAAAACTTCCTGCAAACCTTCCTTTAAAAACCACTGATAAGAATCTAATTGTACTTCAATTAAATTAGGCATATCACCGACTTCTTTAAGTTTAGAAAAGCTCATTCTAGTTCTTTTACCAACCTGGACAGGATGTACCATTAACTTTCACCCCTTGCATAAACTAAAAATAACCAAAAACACTCCCTGGTGTCTCTGGATTAACATATTGCATCATATTAGTATATCCACTTTTGTATAATAAATTCACCTTTATGAAATAAAATTTATTATACTATATTATGTTTATATAATCAATGCAATTTACTATATTACCATAACAACTTACTCTTGTCAATAATGATTATGTACATAATAGCTTTTATTTAAAAAAGAGGCACTTAAAAAAGTACCTCTTCTTATGTCATTAAAACTATTTTAATTCTACAGTTGCTCCAACTTCTGCTAATTTAGCTTTCATAGCTTCAGCTTCTTCTTTAGCAACTCCTTCTTTTAATGTCTTAGGAGCTCCATCAACTATTCCTTTAGCTTCTTTAAGTCCTAATCCAGTGATTTCTCTAACAGCCTTTATAACTTTTATCTTCTCTGATCCAGCACTTGCTAGTACCACATCAAATTCACTCTTTTCTTCTACAGCTCCTGCTGCTCCTGCTGCTCCTGCTGCAGCAACTGGTGCTGCTGCACTTACACCAAATTCTTCTTCACATGCTTCTACTAATTCATTTAATTCTAAAACGCTCATTTCTTTTATAGCTTGAATTATATCTTCTCTAGTCATTATTAAGCACCTCCAAATTTTTTCTTCCTAATAATATTAAACTTCTTCTGATTCTTTCTTTTCTTTTATAGCATTCAATAAGTATGCAAGATTTGACAATGGAGCTTTGAAGCTTCCAAGTAATTTTGCAATAAGTACATCTTTTGGTGGTATTGCAGCAAGCTGCTTTGTCTTTTCTGCATCAAATAATTCACCTTGAACTATTCCACCTTTTAATTCTAGTTTCTTATGATTTTTTGCAAAATCATTAAGAACTCTAGCTGGTGCAGTTGGATCATCGTATCCAAAAGCTATTGAAATAGGTCCTGTTAAGAATTCTTCTAATCCAACATATCCTAATTCTTTAGCTGCTAGAATACTTAAAGTATTTTTATATACCTTATATTCTACTCCTGCTTCTCTAAGTTTTGTTCTTAATTCAGTATCCTCTTCAACTGTTAATCCCTGATACTGAGCTAATATAATACCTTGAGCTTTTTCCATTTTTTCTTTTATTTCAGCTACTTTTGCTTCTTTTATCTGTCTATTGTTATTCACTGTGTGTCCACCTCCTCACAGTTTTACTGTATATAATTAAAGGTTTCTCCGTAGACGTGGAGAAACCAAATATATCTCGTTATATATTGGAACCCTCGGTAGGTTGGTTGCCCGTTACGCTTACGCACCTACTGTCTACGGTATATTTACTTATTCAACCTTTAAAATAATATCAAACTTTTTTAATTATGTCAATACTATTCTAATACTTTTGTTGGGTTAACTTTTATTCCAGGTCCCATTGTGCTTGAAACAGATACTGACTTAATATACTGTCCTTTAGCAGCTGCTGGTTTAGCCTTTACTATCGCTTCCATTAAAGTGTGAAAGTTATCAGCTAATTTTTCACAGCCAAATGATTTTTTACCCATTGGAACATGGATTATAGAAGTTTTATCAACTCTGTATTCAACTTTACCAGCTTTAATATCTGATAAAGCTTTAGCTACATCAAATGTAACAGTGCCTGATTTTGGATTTGGCATCAAACCCTTAGGTCCTAACACTCTACCTAGTCTACCTACTAATCCCATCATATCAGGGGTAGCAACAACTACATCAAAATCAAACCAATTTTCTTTTTGAATTTTTTCCATGTATTCTTCAGCACCAACGTAATCTGCTCCTGCTTCTTCTGCCTCTTTAGCCTTTTCGCCTTTTGCGAATACTAAAACTTTAACTGTTTTACCAGTTCCATGAGGAAGTACAATTGCTCCTCTTACCTGCTGATCTGCATGTCTTGGATCTACTCCAAGTCTAACAGCTAATTCTATAGTTTCATCAAATTTAGCTTTAGAAGTCTTTACAACAAGATCCATTGTTTCTGATGGTGTATATAAAGCGTTCTTATCAACTAATTTTGAACTTTCAATATAATTCTTTCCCATACTGTTCCTCCTTTGTGGTTTTAGCGGTTTTTACCTCCCACCATTTTAAACATGTAACTATTCTTCTACAGTTACGCCCATGCTTCTTGCTGTACCAGCCACCATTCTCATAGCAGCTTCAATTGATGCAGCATTTAAGTCTGGCATCTTAGTTTCAGCTATTTGCTTCAACTGATCTTTAGTTAATTTAGCAACTTTTGTTTTGTTTGGAACACCAGAACCACTTTCTATTCCAGCTGCCTTCTTTATAAGAACTGCTGCTGGTGGAGTCTTTAGTATAAAACTGAAAGATCTGTCCTGATAAACTGTAATTACAACTGGTATTATTAATCCAGCCTGATTAGCAGTCTTAGCATTAAATTCTTTACAGAATGCCATAATATTTACACCATGCTGACCTAATGCAGGTCCTACTGGTGGTGCTGGAGTTGCTTTTCCTGCAGGAAGTTGAAGTTTTATCATTCCTGTAACTTTTTTAGCCATAAATTACACCTCCTATAATGTGGTAATACGGATTAGAATCCTCCCACTTATTTAAGACTTTTTTGTCTTTTGCTTAGTCTAGCTTTTCTATCTGATTAAAATCAAGTTCAACAGGTGTTTCCCTGCCAAACATGTTAACTAGCACTTTAATCTTTTGTCTTTCAACGTTAATCTCTTGTATAACCGCTGGGAAATTTTCTAATGGACCTGAAACAACTTTTACACTTTCACCTATTTCAATATCCATATCTATTGGTTTATCAACTATACCCATAGACATAACTTCCTCATCAGTTAATGGAACTGGTTTTGATCCTGGACCAACAAATCCAGTAACTCCCCTAGTATTTCTTACTACATACCATGAGTCGTCAGTCATAACCATCTTTACAAGAACATAACCTGGAAATATTTTTTTAAGTGTTACTTTCTTTTTCCCATCTTTTACTTCAACCTGTTCTTCCATGGGAACCTGAACATCACATATCCAGTCATGAAGGTTTCTATTTTCTATAGTCTTTTCAAGATTTGCCTTCACCTTATTTTCATAACCAGAATACGTATGAACAACATACCATCTAGTTCTCTCTGCCATATTCTAAGGGACGGGAATCCTATCTCGACCCCCTACCTCCTTTAACATTTTATTTTAATAACATTGTAGATATTTTGTTAAATCCAAAGTCTATTATCCCTATAGCCACCATATACACTAAACAAAATGTAAACACAGTAGCTATTGCCTTTTTAACATCCGTCTTAGAGGCCCAAGTAATTCTTTTAATCTCACTTTTTATACCTTTGAAGAATTGGATAACTCCTCTTTTTTCTGGAGCTACCTTATTATTTTTTTTCATTTTTGGTTCTGCACTCATTTTTTTCACATCCCCGGAATATAATAATGCCTCTATGTATTAAACCTATTTTGTTTCTTTGTGAATAGTATGCTTACGGCAGAATTTACAATATTTTCTCATTTCTAATCTATCTGGATCATTTTTCTTGTTTTTCATTGAATCGTAATTTCTTTGCTTACATTCAGTACAAGCTAATGTAACTTTTACTCTCATTGTTTACACCTCCTGGTACTTATCCTGGTATTTATATAAAACGCAGGGAGATACTCTATTTTAATTTAAGCATTACTTAAATAATTTAACATAATTCATTTTATATGTCAATGTTTTATATTTCTATGTTTTTATATTTTTAAAATCCTTAAAAGGACTAGGTCTAGAAACCCAGTCCTAATTTAAGATATTATTATTCTTTTATTGTAGTAACAACTCCTGAACCTACTGTTCTTCCACCTTCTCTGATTGCAAATCTTAATCCTTCATCCATTGCAATTGAAGTGATTAATTCTACATCCATGTCAATGTGATCTCCAGGCATTACCATTTCTACTCCATCTGGTAATTTGATTGAACCTGTAACGTCTGTTGTTCTGAAGTAGAACTGTGGTCTGTATCCGTTAAAGAATGGTGTATGTCTTCCACCTTCTTCTTTCTTTAATACATATACTTGACCTACAAATTTCTTATGTGGATGTACTGATCCTATTGCTGCTAGTACTTGACCTCTTTCGATGTCATCTCTCTGTACTCCTCTTAATAATGCTCCGATATTATCTCCTGCCATTGCCTGGTCAAGAAGCTTTCTGAACATTTCTACTCCTGTGATTACAGTCTTCTTGTTTTCATCACTTAATCCAACTATTTCTACTTCGTCTCCTACTTTTAGGATACCTCTTTCCACTCTTCCTGTTGCAACTGTTCCTCTTCCTGTTATTGTGAAGATATCTTCTACTGGCATTAAGAATGGTTTATCAGTTGCTCTTTCTGGTGTTGGTATGTAGGTATCTACTTCTGCCATTAAGTCATCTATGCATTTTATTGATTCTGGATCTGTTGGGTTTTCTAATGCTTTTAATGCTGATCCTACTATTATTGGAGCATCATCTCCTGGAAATCCATATTCATTTAATAGCTCTCTTACTTCCATTTCTACTAATTCGATTAGTTCTGGATCATCTACCATATCTGCTTTATTTAAGAACACTACTATATGCTCAACTCCAACTCTTGATGCTAGTAATATATGTTCTCTTGTCTGTGGCATTGGACCATCTGCTGCACTTACTACTAAGATAGCTCCATCCATCTGCGCTGCTCCTGTGATCATGTTCTTTACGTAGTCAGCATGTCCTGGGCAGTCAACGTGTGCGTAGTGTCTGTTGTCTGTTTCATATTCTACGTGTGATGTGTTGATTGTGATTCCTCTTTCTTTTTCCTCTGGTGCTTTATCTATCTGGTCATATTTAAATGCTTCTGCAAATCCTTTGTTTGCTAATACTGTTGTGATTGCTGCTGTTAATGTTGTCTTACCATGGTCTACGTGTCCTATTGTTCCTATATTTACGTGTGGCTTACTTCTTTCAAACTTTTCTTTTGACATTTTTGTTTCCTCCTTTATTTATACATATTACGTAAGTAAACTTACCCTGGTGTGTTGTAATTATTATATATATAATTTTGGAGCCCATAACCGGGATCGAACCGGTGACCTCCACCTTACCAAGGTGACGCTCTGCCTACTGAGCTATATGGGCAATTTTTCATATACTGGAGCGGGAAACGGGGATCGAACCCGCGGCAACTAGCTTGGGAAGCTAGTGTTCTACCACTGAACTACTCCCGCCCATAAAATTGAATCAGTGTATACCGATTACTAATTTTAATACAATAGTACCTTTTTGTCAATATTTAATTCATTTTATATTCAAACATTTTTCAAGCTTTCTTTTTACTCTCTGAAGAGCATTATCTATCGATTTAGCATGCCTATCTAAATCACAAGCAATTTCTTGATAAGACTTTCCATCTATGTACGACATAAGTACTTCCATTTCTAAATTAGATAGTACCTCTCCTATTTCATTTTGTATATGTCCCATTTCCTCTCTACTAATTATTAGTTCTTCTGGATCAGCCACTTTAGCCTCTGACAAAACATCCATCAATGTTCTATCAGATTCTTCATCATATATAGGTTTATTTAGTGAAACATAAGTATTTAAAGGTATATGTTTTTGCCTTGTAGCAGTTTTTATAGCTGTTATTATTTGTCTAGTTACACACAATTCAGCAAAGGCCTTAAATGAAGATAATTTGTCAGCTTTAAAATCTCTTATGGCTTTATATAAACCAATCATTCCCTCTTGATATATATCCTCTTTATCTGCCCCTATTAAAAAATAGGATTTCGCCTTTGATTTAACAAAATTTTCATACTTACTTATCAAATATTCCTGTGCCCTAACATTTCCTTTTTTAGCCTCTATCACCACTTCTTCATCTAACATGTTTTTAAAGGAAACTTCTTGCGTTATTTCTTGCTGATTAACCCCTTTTCCCACAATATTCCCCCCTAAATATCTATGCTACAAGTTAAATTATACTCTACAATCATTTTCATAGTCAAGGTATTTCAGTTACTTTTGCGAATTTTTTCAAGTTTTTCCAAAATTTCACCTGTTATTCTATCCTCAATTGTATTTCTCTTTTTCACTTCATTTTTTTCTATTTTTGTATTTATTCTTTGATTTGTGGAAATTACCTCATAATAAAATTCCAGAGAGGACATTCTTATGGCCCCTCTTTGAAAAACTAATTGTTGTTCCAATGCGTCAGAAGTAACAACGCATATTTCCATTTTCCTTCCAGAATTATTCACTTTTCTTTCAATAAAACTATCCGCTGTTTCTCCTTCCTTTGTAAAAATAACAACTAAACTATCACCATATCTTTCCCTTTTCTCCATACTTTTAGGCACCATATGAGCATCAAATACAAGAAAAATTTTATATCCCTTATAAGAGGCATAATTTTGTAAAACCTCTATAAGTTTTTGTCTTGAAGATTCCAAACTATAATTCTTAATTTCACTCAATTCAGGCCAACTATTTACAACGTTATAGCCATCAATGAATATGTGTCTCACTTTTTACCTCTACATATCCTTTGTTTTAATATTTCATACATAAGTATTCCACCTGCAACAGATGCATTTAAAGATGTTATCTGCCCTATCATAGGTATTTTAACAATTACATCACATTTTTCCTTGGTAAGTTTTGATATTCCTCTTCCTTCACTACCTATTACTAATACAATAGGACCTGTAAGATCGGATTCATAACAATAACTATCTGTGCACATATCTGCACCATATACCCACAATCCTCTTTTTTTCAAATCATCTATTGCAGAATTTATATTTGAAACTTTAGCAATTTTCATATACTCAATAGCACCCGCAGAAGATTTGTATACTGTTGGAGTTACTCCCACATTTCTTCTTTTAGGAATTACTATACCATGTACTCCACATATTTCTGCAGTTCGTATAATAGCTCCAAAATTATGAGGATCCTCTAACTCATCTAAAATTACGATAAAAGGGTCTTCATTTTTCCCCTTAGCATATTTAAGTATATCTTCCACTTCAACATAATTGTAGGGAGTTACATATGCTATAACACCTTGATGATTCCCACTTTCTGATAGTTGATCTAATTTTTTTCTATCAACTTCTTTTACTACAATACCCTTTTCCCTTGCCAATGCAAAAATCACATTTATTGAGCCCTTAACGTCACCTTTAGCTACTAATACTTGTTCTATAGTTCTATCTGAACGAAGTGCTTCCGTCACTGCATTTCTACCTTCTATAATATTTTCCTTCATGTTAAAACCTCGTTTATTATTTTTTTATCTATATTTTTCTTTCATTTCATTTATTTTACCACAACTCATTCTTCCCTCTGGACAATCTCCATTTACACAGGATGGACCAGTATATTTAAATAAAATTGGAGCAACTTTTCTTACTTCTTTTAGCATTTCATCTGCTAACTGTCTTATTTCCCACTGTGCTCTACTACAACATCTATGCCTAAAAAAGTTCATCAAACTTCTTGCATTCATAGTATAAACTATTTTTGTTTCGCAAGCATTAGGGAATACATATCTAGCATCTTCTATAGCTTTCTTTTCTGCTGAATTTTTAGTCATACCCTCATTTAAATATTTTTTATTAAGCATATTTACTAAAATATTATAACTTTCTTGACTATCATTCATAGCTTTAATAAATAACTTTTTAGCTTTTTCATCTTCATAAATGGCAGGAGGCATAACATACTGAAATTGATCTAACTTAACATATCTTTGACTTTGCTGAGAGTAAGAAGCTATTCTATGTCTAACTAATTGGTGGGTTAAACTTCTAGATACTCCTTCTGCAGCAAATGTAAAACTTACATGCTCTATAGGCGATTCATGCCCATAAGACATAAGAGTGTTTAAAAATTTATTTACTCTTTCTTCATCTAAACCCTCTTGAATTTCATCTATTCCTACAGGGCTATAACATAATTTTGCAGCAGATGCTATAACTTTTTCTGGGTTTGGTGTGTATTCTAATAATTTAACTTTTAAACTCATCTTTTACCTCCTGTTTATCATATATTTCTACTATTTTTTTAAATATATAGTTTAATCTCTCTGTCTCTTCTGTCAAGTATAAAAATCCAATTACCGCTTCAAAACCGGTAGCCATTCTATACTCCTGAACATTAGCATTTTTGGGAACAGTACCTGATTTTGCATTTCTGCCTCTTTTATATATAGATACTTCTTTTTCATTTAGGTACTGTTGTATATTCTTCATAAATTCACTTTGGGCATGTGCCTTTACAAACTCTACTGCATTCTTGTGAAGTTTATGCACACACCTTTCTCTATTGTTAGACACTAAAAATGTTCTAACAAAAACTTCATATACAGCATCTCCTACAAAGGCTAATACCAGTGGATTCAATGCATTTGCATCTTGCATATTGAATTTCCCTTTTAGTAAATCAATTTCCATTAATATTCTCCAATCCAATATTTAAAACTTTATTGTTCAATCTGCTTCCATCTAACACCCTGTGATGTATCCTCAAGAACTATTCCTCTAGACTTTAAATCATCTCTAATTTTATCCGCTAAAGCCCAATTTTTATTCCTTCTTGCCTGTTGTCTTTCTTCTACTAGCTTTTCTATTTCCCCATCTAATTCTTGTTTAATAGACTTTTGTAGTATGCCTAAAGGCTTCCCTAATTCTCTAATTAAGTCTAACGAAAATTTAATTAGTTCTTTTGATGATTTTCCATCTATATTACTATTTATATCTCTTACCATATCATATATAACAGCTATAGCATCCGCTGTATTGAAATCATCATCCATTTTTTCTATATATTTATCTTTATATCCCTCTAGATGTTTTAAATATTGTTTTTCCTTTTCCATAATTTTATCTTTTTTTACTTCTTCCATAAGATTTTCTAAATTTCCTATGGCATTGTACAATCTCTCCAAACCAGATTTTGCAGATTCAAGTAGTTCTTTACTGAAATTTAATTGAGTTCTATAGTGTCCAGATAACATAAATAATCTTACTACATCGGGCTCAAATTCTTCTAGTACTTCCCTTGCCGTAAAGAAGTTATTAAGAGATTTTGACATCTTCTGGTTATTTATATTTAAGAAAGCAGAGTGCATCCAATATTTTGAAAAAGCTTTCCCTGTTCTACATTCACTTTGAGCAATCTCATTTTCATGATGTGGAAAAATCAAATCATATCCGCCTGCATGTATGTCAATTGTTTCCCCTAAAAGTTTATGTGCCATGCAAGAACATTCTATATGCCATCCTGGTCTTCCCATACCCCACGGACTTTCCCATGCTGGTTCACCTGGTTTCTGCTTTTTCCATATGGCAAAATCCATAGGATCCTTTTTTCTTTCATCTATGTTTATTCTTGCCCCCGCCTGCAAATCTTCTAAATTTTGTCCTGAAAGCTTACCATAATTATTAAATTTCTTTGTCTCAAAATACACATCTCCATCTACCTCATATGCATATCCTTTATCTATAAGGTCTTTTACAAAATTTACTATTTCCTCTATAAATTCAGTAGCCCTCGGATTTGTAGAAGCTCTTTCTATATTTAATGCGTCAGCATCTTTGTAATATTCCTCAATAAATCTATCTCCAAGCTGCTTTACTGTAATTTTCTCTTCATTTGCCTTTTTTATCATCTTATCATCTATATCTGTAAAATTTTGTATAAAAGTAACTTTATATCCTCTATATTCTAAATATCTTCTAACAGTATCAAATACTATAAACGTTCTTCCATTCCCAATATGGAAAAAATTATACACAGTTGGACCACACACATACATACTAACTTCATTTTCTTTTAATGGGATAAATTCTTCCTTTTTTCTAGTTAAAGTATTAAAAACTTTCATGTATTAGCCTCCTTCTTATCAACCTACTATTTCTAAATTATATCCTTTTTTTCTTAAAGTATCTATAACTTGATTTGCATGTTGCCTTGTTTGAACTTCTATCTCAAATAAAACATTCGCATAATCTAATCCTTTTTCATTCCAATTAGTATCCTGTCTTACCTTTACAACATTGGCTCCCATAGACACTACATTTGTAACTATTTGACCTAATTGTCCTACTTTGTCTTGTAATTCAACAACAAACCTTATTCTTCTTCTTAAGATTATAAGCTGTCTATCTATAATTTTGGACACAGATGCTATATCTATATTTCCTCCACTTACTACGGCTACTATATTTTTATCTTTCAAATTTATTTTTCCACTTAAAATAGCTGCAATAGTTGAAGCTCCAGCTCCCTCAGCTATAAGTTTCCCTCTCTCCATTAAACAAAATATCCCATAAGCTATTTCATCTTCTGAAACTGTCACTATCTGATCTACATACTTTCTCATGTATTGAAATGTTAATGACCCAGGAGTACTTACAGATATTCCATCTGCTAAAGATTTAACCCCAGGTAAAGTCACTACTTTATCTTTTTCTAGTGATGCCTTAGATGAAGCTATTATAGATGGTTGAACTCCTATAATTTTTATATCAGGTTTAGATAATTTAGCCGCCAAAGCAATACCGGATATAAGTCCTCCACCGCCTATTGGAACTACTATAGCATCCACATTAGGTAAATCCTCTAATATTTCAAGAGCTATTGTTCCTTGCCCTGCAATAACATCTTCATCATTAAATGGATGTATAAATGTAGCTCCAGTTTCATTTTGAACCTCTAAAGCTTTAGAATAACACTCATCGTAAACTTCCCCATATTGTATCACCTCAGCTCCATATCCTTTTGTAGCATGAACTTTGGCTTGGGGTGCCGTAACTGGCATTACTATAGTTGACTTTATCCCCATTTTAGTAGCAGCTAAAGCTACCCCTTGTGCATGATTACCTGCTGAAGATGCTATAACACCTTTTTTTCTCTCTTCCTCTGATAAATTTACTATTTTATTATATGCCCCTCTTAATTTAAAAGCTCCAGTCTTTTGTTTATTTTCACACTTTAAGTATATATTATTGTCGCTTTCCCTTGAAAATGTTCCTGAATAAAATAAAGGAGTCCTTCTAATAACATCCTTTATATTTTCTTGTGCCTTTTCAATAATTTTTAAGCTTAAATTCATCTCCATATTTTCAATCCCCTTGATATAAAATTATTTTACCCTACTATAGTTTTAAATTATTTTCTATAAATTCCTTCTTTATTCTATTATAAATTTCATTTATATCTATATTTTCTATATCTGATGAATTTCTTAATTTAAATTCTACTTTTCCCTCGTTTACTTTCTTCCCCACTGTAATTCTCATAGGTATTCCTATTAAATCCGCATCTTTAAATTTTACCCCTGTTCTTTCATTTCTATCATCTAACAAAACTTCTACACCCATGTTATCTAATTTACTATAAATATCCTTTGCAATTTCTACCTGTTGTTCATTTTTCATTACAGCAGGTACGATTATTACTTGATAAGGTGCTATTGCTAGTGGCCATATAATGCCATTCTCATCATGATTTTGTTCAATTACAGTAGCCATTGTTCTATTGATACCTATTCCATAACATCCCATTATAAGTGGCTTAGATTCACCATTTTCATCTAAAAATACGCCATTCATGGCTTTTGAGTATTTAGTACCTAGTTTAAATATGTGCCCTACCTCTATTCCTCTTGCTATTGTTAACTGTTTTTTACACTTAGGACATGTATCCCCCTCAACAACTTTTCTAAAATCACCAATTCGGCCTTCAAAATCTCTTCCATAGTTAACATTTTTATAATGATAACCTGTTTCATTAGCTCCTATAATAAAATTATACATATTAGCTACTTCTTCATCAACAAATAATAAATCCGTTTTTATTCCTATTGGTCCTGCAAATCCAACTTCCGCAGAAGTCACACTTTTAACTAAAAATGCACTAGCCATCTCAAAACTTACTACTCCACCCAAACTATTTATTACTTTTACTTCATTTACTTCTCTATCCCCTCTTACCACAACTGCTATAGTTTTATCATCAGCTTTATATATAAGAGTTTTAGCAAATTTTTCTGGGGCTATATTGAAAAAGTTTATTAATTCCTCAATAGTTCTTACATCTGGTGTTGACACCTTTTCTAATTCTAACTTTTCTTCTTCCGCTTGTTTTTCAACTGCAGCAGGAGCTTTTTCAACATTTGCCGCATAATCACAAGATGTACAAAATACTATCTCATCCTCACCTATCTCTGATTTAACCATAAACTCTGCTGATCCTGACCCCCCCATAGCCCCTGAGTCAGCCTCTACACATTTACACTCTAATCCGCACCTTTTAAATATATTATGATAAGCTTCGTACATTTTATTATATGTAGTATCTAATCCTTCCTGATTTTTATCAAAACTATAAGCATCCTTCATTATAAATTCTCTTGATCTCATAACCCCAAATCTTGCTCTTCTTTCATCCCTATATTTAGTTTGTATTTGATATAGATTCAAAGGTAATTGCTTGTAAGATTTTATTTCATTTCTAGCTATATCAGTAAATACCTCTTCATGTGTTGGTCCTAAACAAAATTCTCTTTCATTTCGATCCTTTAATTTAAACATCTCTGGTCCAAATACGTCCCATCTTCCAGACTCTTTCCATAACTCTGCTGGTATAACAGCCGATGCTAAAAACTCTTGAGCTCCAGCTTTATTCATTTCATCCCTTACTATATCTTCAATTTTCTTTATAACTCTTAACCCTAAAGGCATAAAATTGTAAATACCCGATGCCATTTTTCTCATCATACCTGATCTTAACATTAATTGATGACTCACTATTTCCGCCTCTGCTGGTGTTTCTCTTAATGTACTTATTAACATATTAGATAATTTCATAGATGTTTTCCTCCTTACAAATCTTAATTATATTAAATTACATTTTTCTTAAAATAATATAAATAAAACTCGCCCTAATAATTTAGGGCGAGTTTTCTCGCGGTACCACCTAATTTTGTGCTTATTTCAAATAACGGTCTACGCCGGTAGGTTTTTCCTACAGCTCCAAAGTGGGTTCAAAGCAGTTGAAAATCTTTCACCATAGAATTTTCTCTCTGTAAAATTGCTTTTACTATTCTTTATCATAGCTATCTATAAAATTTTAACTATATATATACTATATTAAGATTTAAAATACTGTCAAGATTATAAAGTATTTTTTATCTATTATCTATAAGTTTTGTAGCTAAAAATAAATCCTCTGGAGTTGTTATTTTAATATTTTCATATTCACCATTATATATATATACTCTATGCCCAAAATATTCTACCACCGTCGTATCATCTGTAGACTCTATATGTTTTCTTATAATATTACTGTGGCAGCTATAAATTAATTCATATTTAAAACATTGTGGAGTTTGTATATTAATTAGTCTATTCCTATCTAAAGTTTCTATAGAAAATCCGTCATTACTCTTAACTTTTATAGTATCCTTAGGCTTAACTCCACAAGCACAAGCTCCATATATTTTTGCATAGTTTATTCCATCTGATATTATTTTTTTACTAACAAAGGGTCTTGCACCATCATGAATTAAAATTATATCACAATTTTCAACAGCCTTTAATCCATTAAATACAGACTCCTGTCTATTTTTTCCCCCTTCTACTATAGTAATCACTTTCTTTATTCCATATTTGTCTACTATATTTTCCTTGCAATATTCTATTTCATTTTTTGCCGCTACTAATATTATTGCCTCTATATCTTTATGGTTATCAAAAGCTTTTAAAGTATAGTATAAAATAGGCTTATCTTTAATATTTATAAATTGCTTATTAATATCTGCTTTCATTCTGCTACCCTTGCCTGCAGCAACAATGATAGCATAATTTTTATTCATATATATCTCCTCTTAATATTACAGGTTTACTCATTAGCATTTTTTTGCCTTGCAAATATCATTCTACCTGCTGCAGTCTGTAATACAGACGTTACAATTACATCAACTATTTCGCCTATATGTCTCCTACCACCTTCAACTACAATCATTGTTCCATCATCTAAATATGCAATCCCTTGTCCCGATTCTTTTCCATCCTTGATTATTTGAATATTCATTTCCTCTCCTGGTAAAACTACAGGCTTAACAGCATTGGCCAATTCATTAATATTAAGTACAGGTACTCCTTGAAATTCAGCTACCTTATTTAAATTGTAATCATTAGTTATAACCTTACCACTTAATACTTGGGCAAGTTTTAAAAGTTTACTATCAACTTCCGCTATATCTGGAAAATCTTTTTCATATATCTGTACATCTATATTTAATTCTTTTTGAATTTTATTTAATATATCTAATCCTCTTCTGCCCCTATTTCTTTTCAATCCATCTGATGAATCAGCTATATGTCTAAGCTCTTCTAATACAAAATTTGGTATTATCAAACTTCCCTCTATAAACCCTGTTTGGCATATATCAAATATTCTTCCATCTATAATAACAGAAGTATCTAAAACCTTTGGTTCCGCTTTATGTCCTTTATGTTTTTTTTCCTTTGTTGATGAACCTCCAGTTCTCTTTAAATTTGCAAATAAGGTCATTATATCTTCTCTTTTTCTTAAAGCTATATTAGCTCCTAATGCCGCCATAACTACGGCTATAACTACAGCTAGTACTACACCTACTACGGGTAACCGAGCTAATAAATTTACAAATAATGCTGAAATAGCCAGACCTAAAATAGCACCTACTGTACCAATTAAAACCTCATTAGCCGGTAACCTTTGAATATTTTTTTCAACATAGTCCATAACCTTTATAATGACAAAAATAATCCAAGGAGATACTAAATATAATATAAGTCCAGATAATAAAACACATAAAATTAAAAATAACGCTCCTTTTATAGGATTCCCATGAAGATACTGTAATTGACTGATGTTTGAAGTAAGAATTTCCTCACCTATTAAATACCCAAATGTAAAACCTGCAATAGTAAATAATCCTCTTAATATCTTCTTTAACATCCTTATTTCACCTCCTAATATAATTATTGACACTTTTTCTATTTTCAATTCTGTTAATACTTAATATATATTACTAGCGCATAATTTTCAATAAGTGATAAAATTATTTAATCATTTATTCACTAAAATTTAATTTACTATCTATAATCCCCCTATGATTTTTTCTAAATATACCATATTATATAGCTGTAGTTTAGATTAACGATATAGTTTAGTTACATAATTCAGTTGACAAAATTGTCTGAAAAAACCTATAATTAGGTTTAGAAGTAACATTTAAAATAAGGAGTTGAAGCAAATGAAAGATATAATATTTGACAACTTTCAAAACTCAGTGGATGAATCTTTGTTAAGACATAAAAGTATTTTAGATATAGTTACAAAACTTCAAGAATCTCAAGCGAGAATAAACAGGGCAATCGCTAAATCTGTTACTAACTGTGGCTGCATTAAAATAGATGCAAGAAAACAGCAAATCTCACAAGATAGTGATGATATAAATGAACTAACTAAAAATCTTAAAACCCATTTGAAAGGAGATCTTTGTGAAAATTGCAGAGAGGTAATTGAACGTGAAATAGGTAATCATTTATTCTATTTATCTTCCCTATGTAGTACTTTAGATTTAAATCTATATGATGCTCTTTTAAAAGAATACGATAGAATTAATATGTTAGGGAAATATACACTTAGATGATTATTTAAAATAGAATAAGTAACAGGGTTACTTATTCTATTTTATTTATATATTTGATGTTTATCTATCATAATTTGTTCTCTAAGCCTTCTTAAACCATTCTTAATAGCCTTTGCTCTAGCCTCCCCTATTCCCTCTACCTTATCCAACTGCTCATATGAAGCTTCCATAACAGCCTTTAATTCTTGAAAGTTTTTAACTAAATTTTCAATAACGTTAGTAGGAATTCTAGGTATTTTATTTAACATCCTATAACCTCTAGGAGAAATAAGTGTATCAACCAATGGTACTCCTGCATATCCTAAATTTTTAGATATACTATCTAAGTTCAATAATTCTTCTGAAGACATGTTTTGTATTTGCTTATAAACTTCCTCATAATCCATATAAGTTTCACAATAATCTCTTATTAAAAGTATCCCATCTTGCTCTACGGATTTTATAAGTTCATTTAATTGCATTGATATAAGCCTACCTTCATTTCCTAACTCACATATATACATCTCAATTTCAGATACAATTCTCATAACCATTTCAGTTCTCTGTATAGCTGTCATTACATCAAACAAAGTTACTAAATCCTGGAATTCAAGCACATTTAGATTATTCACAACTCTGTCCAAAACTACAACATATTTTTCCAATGTCTGCAGTGCCTGATTTGCTCTTCCTAAAATAATACTACTATCTCTTAAAACGTATTTTATATTACCTTTATAAATAGTTATAATATTTCTTCTTTGAGAGATAGCTATCACTACTATATTAGTTTGTTTAGCCATTCTATCCGCTGTTCTATGCCTTGTTCCAGTTTCAAATGTTGGTATAGAAGAATCCGGCATAAGTTGGGCATTAGCCCGTATTATTCTTTTAAGATCGCTACTTATAACAATAGCACCATCCATCTTTGCTAATTCATATACATATGATGGACTATATTCTGAATTAATAGTAAAGCCACCATCAACTAAATTTATTACCTGTTCATTATCCCCTAAAACTATAAGTCCACCTGTTTTCGCTCTCAAAATATTTTCAAGTCCATCCCTTAAAGATGTACCTGGTGCCATTATTTTTAGAATATTAATTAATTCTTTATCTTTTTCTAATCTCACTTTTACTCACCCTATACTAAAATACTTTATTCACCACTTCTTTTAAAGTTGAAACTCCTATAATTTTTGAATCCTTATAATTAATTTTATCTAAGTTCCTATTTGGTATAACAAAATTTTTAAATCCCATTTTACTTCCTTCATTTACAATTCTATCACAAAATGTTACAGGTCTCACTTCTCCAGTTAATCCTATTTCCCCAACTACAATCATTTTTTCCAATTTAATCTCACAACTCTTTATGCTAGATATTAACGCCAGTGCTATTCCTAAATCTCCAAATGTCCCTTCTATATTTAATCCTCCTACCACATTTACATATACATCACAATTATAAAAAGGTATTCTCAATTTTTTTTCTAAAACCGCCAATATAAGATTTAATCTAGCTGTATCAATTCCCACTGCTGTCCTTCTAGGCATAACTGCTTTTGTTTCACTTACAAGAGCCTGAACTTCTACTAATATAGGTCTTGTTCCCTCCATTAGACCAATTATAGCAGACCCTTCCTTTTGAAAATCTGCATCTTCTAAAAATACAGCCGAAGGATTAGCAACTTCTTCTAACCCATTCTCCATCATTTCAAAAACTCCTATTTCACTAGTAGTTCCAAAACGATTTTTTATAGTTCTAAGCACCCTAAATTCTTCTGTTCTTTCTCCCTCAAAAGATAATACTGTGTCTACCATATGTTCTAAAACTTTTGGTCCCGCTAATACACCTTGCTTAGTAACATGGGCCACTATAAAAAATGGTATATTGTTTGTTTTTCCTATACGCATAATGTCGTTTGAACTTTCCCTTACTTGAGACACACTACCTGGTGCTGAAGAAATTTCAGAATTATATAATGTCTGTATTGAATCAATTATCACAAATATAGGCTTAGTGTTTTGTATATGACTTTCTATATTTTGCATATTTATTTCGGAAAGAATATAAAGATCTTTAGATAATGTTCCAAGTCTATCTCCTCGTATCTTTATTTGCTCTTCAGACTCTTCTCCTGATACATATAAAACCTTACCATATCTTTTAGATAAGTTATTTGCAGCCTGTAAAAGTAAAGTGGACTTACCTATACCAGGATCACCCGATATTAATGTTAATGAGCCCTTTACAATTCCCCCACCTAATACTCTATTTAATTCTGAAATACCTGTATCCAATCTATCATATGCAATAGACTTTATGTCAACTATACTTTGTGGTTTATTAACATTATTAGTATTTACAAAAGAAGTACTTAAAGCTTTAGATGAAACCTTCTGTTCTTCCACTAAGGTATTCCATTCACCACAATTAGTACATTTCCCTGCCCATTTAGGAAATTCATATCCACATTCTTGACATATAAAACATGTTTTTATCTTAGCCATTACATCAACTCCTACTATTCCTATCCAAATTATTATTATACAATATTATTGCAATGTTTTGTTAAGAATAAACAAGGAAGTTTTAAAAATTTAAAACTTCCTATAATATAACATATTTATTTTATTATTCACCATCTAAATCTGAGGCTGCATCCTTATCTAATATTACTAAACAATTTGGATGAACCCTTAATATTGATGCTGGTAAATCAGTAGATATTTTATTATCTAGCATCTTTTTAATTATACCTGCCTTATTCTTTCCATTAGCTAAAAGTATTATTTTTTTTGCTTTCATTATGCTGCCTATACCCATAGTTATCGCCTTTACTGGTACCTCCTCTATGGTACTAAAGAATCTACAATTAGATTTAATAGTTTCTTCTGATAAATCAGTTAAATGTGTATTTATTTGTAAAAAATTATGTGGTTCATTAAAACCTATATGTCCATTTGTACCTATACCAAGTATCTGTAAATCTACTCCATTTATATCTTCTAAAGCTTCATCGTATCTTTTACACTCACCTATAACATCTCTAGCTACTCCATTAGGTACATAAGTATTCCTTTTATCTATATTTATATGATTAAATAATGTATCATTCATAAAATATCTATAACTTTGCTTATGTTCTTCCCCTAAGCCCACATATTCATCTAAATTAAATGTTGTAACTTTTGAAAAATCTACTTTGTTTTCATTATTAAACTCTATAAGTTTTTTATAAGTACCAACTGGTGTTCCTCCTGTTGCTAACCCTAATACACAATTAGGTTTTTCATTAATTAGTTTTTTTATTTCCAGCGCAGCCTCTAAACTCATATTTTCATAATCTTCCTTTACCAAAATTCTCATTTTATCTTTCCCTCTCTTCTAAAAATATTAACCTCTAACAAATATTTATCTCCTCTATAAACCGATTCTTCTGTAAAAAGCACCTTACCATCTTCTGTAAAATTTTCACTATATATTTTAAGTAATGGTATGTCCTCTTTAATATCTAGCATCCTTTTATATTCACCATCTATAAGTATGGCTTGTATATAAGACTCTGAATGGTCTATTATGTACCCATATTCATTTAATAGTTTGTATAATGATCCTTTAAGCAAATCTTCATCTATATATCCACAATAATCACAAGGAATATTCACAGTTTCCACTGCAATATTATCATCCTTTATTTTTCTTAATCTTCTTATATGATACACATACTCAAAAGGCAAAATGTCAGATAAATATTCTGGTGTTTTCATCTTATAAAACTCTAACACCTTAGTTTTAACTTCAAATCCATTCCTCTTAGCTATTTCAGAAAAACTCATAATATCTCTTTGCTTTACTCTAGGTTCACATACAAAAGTTCCTTTGCCTTTTTCTCTTACTAAAATTCCCTCTTGCACTAATTCACCTAATGCTTGTCTTACTGTCATTCTACTTACCTGATAATGATCTGATAATTCTCTCTCGCTATCTATACATTGCCCAACTTTCCATACCTCATTATTTATCTTCTTTTTTATTTTTTCTTTTAATTGATAATATACTGGTATTGGGCTATCTTTATCTATTCCCATCTTTATCACCCATTAATATTATAATATATACACTTATAGATGTCTATACCAGTAATGTAAAAAAATAGTGATATATTTAATATATCACTATTTTTTATTCCTTATTCCTTATGAAATAGTAGTTCTTTTCCCTGGGCACTAACCTGAACTTTATCTCCCTTACTTATATTCCCTTTCAAAATCTCCTCTGATAATCTATCTTCCACTATTTTGGTTATAGCTCTTCTCAATGGTCTTGCCCCATAAACCGGATCAAACCCTTTCTCTGCTAATATCTCCTCAGCCTTTTTATCGAAACTTATATTTATATTTTGTTCTTCTAATCTTTTATTTACAGAACTCAACATCAAACCTACAATCTTTTGTAAGTCTTTTTCATCTAAACTATGGAATACAATTATATCATCAATTCTGTTTAAAAATTCTGGTCTAAATGAATGCCTCAATTCTTCCATTACATTTTCTTTCATTCTCTCATACTCATCTTCACTTTCATTTGTTATCATATTAAATCCCATTGAATTTTGCTTTTTGATTGTAGATGCTCCTACGTTGGAAGTCATGATTACAATAGTATTTTTAAAATTAACAGTCTTTCCTTTCCCATCTGTTAATCGCCCATCTTCTAATATTTGAAGCAGTATATTAAATACATCGGGATGGGCCTTTTCTATTTCATCAAATAAAACTACAGAATAAGGTTTCATTCTTACCTTCTCTGTTAATTGACCTCCTTCATCATAACCCACATATCCAGGGGGAGACCCTATTAATCTAGATACAGTATGTTTTTCCATATATTCAGACATATCTACCCTAATCATACTATTTTCATCACCAAACATAGCCTCCGCTAATGCTTTAGTTAATTCAGTTTTCCCTACGCCTGTTGGTCCTAAGAATATAAATGACCCTATAGGTCTATTAGGATCTTTAAGTCCAACTCTAGCTCTTCTAACTGCCCTTGATACAGACTTCACAGCCTCACTTTGACCTATTACTCTACTATGCAAAATTTCCTCTAGTTTTAATAATTTTTCAGCTTCTTTTTCTGTTAATCTTTCAACAGGTATATTAGTCCATTTGGAAACCACTGCAGCTACTTGTTCCTCTCCTACGGTTAGAGTTGATACCTGTTTTTGAGTCTTCCAATCTGATTTTATGTTTTCAAGTTTATCTTTTAATGATTTCTCCTTATCTCTTAACTGAGCAGCTTTTTCAAAATCTTGAACTCTTATAGCATCCTCTTTTTCATTGGTTATTTTTGTTAATTTAACTTCTAAATCTTTTACATCTGAAGGAGCTATCATATTCTCTATTCTAATTTTTGATGCAGCCTCATCAATTAAATCAATGGCCTTATCTGGTAAATATCTTTCTGTAATATATCTATCTGATAAATTAACTGCCGCATCTATAGCATCATCTGTTATCTTTACTCTATGATGTGCTTCGTATTTATCTCTTAACCCTTTTAATATTAATATTGCTTCCTCTTTTGTAGGTTCTCCAACTGTTATTGGTTGAAACCTTCTCTCTAAAGCAGCATCTTTTTCGATATATTTTCTATATTCATCTATAGTTGTCGCTCCTATACATTGTATTTCTCCTCTAGCTAAAGCTGGTTTTAAAATATTTGATGCATCTATAGCACCTTCCGCTGCTCCTGCACCTATTATAGTGTGTATTTCATCTATAAATAATATTATATTACCTGCATTCCTTATCTCTTCCATTACTTTTTTTAATCTGTCTTCAAACTCTCCTCTATATTTTGCACCAGCAATCATAGATGATAAATCTAAAGTTACTACTCTTTTATCCTTCAAAATTTCTGGTATATTCCCCTCCATAATTTTTTGTGCTAATCCTTCAGCTATAGCTGTTTTTCCTACTCCAGGATCACCTATAAGACAAGGATTATTCTTTGTACGTCTACACAATATCTCTAATACCCTTTGAGTTTCCTTATCCCTTCCTATAACAGGATCCAACTTTCCCTCTCTAGCCATATCAGTTAAATCTCTTCCAAACTGGTTTAGAGATGGAGTATTTCGGTTTGTACTTTTATTATAACCTTTATTTACTATAGTTTGTTCACCAGATAAACTCTGCAAAATTTCATTTCTTAGTTTTTCAAAATCCACCTCTAGATTGCTCAGTATAGTGAAAGCCACTCCCTCCGACTCCTTTATAAGTGCAAGTAATATATGCTCTGGACTTATAAAGTTATGATTTAAATTCCTAGCCTCAAGTAAACTTAATTCTAACAAGCGTTTAGTTCTTGGTGTCAAAGGAATCTCATTACTGTATATTTCTATTTCTCCCTTTCCCTCATATTGCTCTATTAAATTCCTAACGTCCTCTATATCAATACCCACATTACTCAACAAATTTTTGGCCTCACCATCTTCTTCTAATATACCTAAAAGTATATGTTCTGTTCCAACATATCCATGCTTTAAAGATTGTGCTTCTTGTTGTGCATACATTAAAACCTTCTGTGATCTTTCGGTAAATCTACCAAACATCATATTGTTCACCATCCTTTAAACAGTTTATGCTATTGAATAAAATTCAGTTTTTCTCTAACTAATTGAGCCCTTTTTATGCTTATTTCTCTATCAGATAATTCTCCACCATAATTTTTCTGTATCATAGCAGGTTGCACATCTACTATAAGTCCATTTATATCCTGTTTGTTTACATCCTCAATTAACCCCATTTCTATACCAAGTCTTACGTCTGATAAAAGATTTAAACATTCTATGCCTCCTAAAAGTATAGCACTTTTTAAGATACCCAATGCTCTATATATTTTATCCTCTAGTTCATATTTATAATTACCTATCAATCTTTGTCTCTCTAATTTTTCCTGAGATATTATTTTGTTAACTACCCCTTTTAAGTTAGTTATAATTTCATTTTCATTTAATCCTAAAGTAACTTGATTAGATATTTGATAAATGTTTCCCACAGTTTTAGACCCTTCTCCAAATAATCCTCTTATAGTCATACCTATTTGAGTTATAACATTTAATACACTATTGATTTTATTAGTCATAGTCACTGCCGGTAAATGAATCATTATCGAGGCTCTAAGTCCTGTTCCTATATTAGTAGGACATGCAGTTAAATACCCCAATTTTTCATTAAAAGCAAATTCCTCCTGATTTTCTAAAATATCATCAATTTTTGTGGCCCAATTATAGGCTTCATCTAACTGAATACCAGCAGTTATACATTGTACTCTTAAATGATCCTCTTCATTTATCATTATACTTATAGTTTCATCATCATTTAATATAAATGCTGCCTTATCATTGTTAATTAAAAGTTTATTACTTATTAAATGCCTATCAATACATACTTTACTCTCTAAAGAGTCTAATTCCCACAATCTATACGTTTTGAAATTCTGTCCTTTTATAGGATATTTTACAAAAACATTTTCTAATCTATCAATTACCTTTTTTCCATCCTCTTTACTAAGTTTATGAGGAAAAGCTATATCTTTTAGGTTTCGTGCTAATCTTATTCTGCTACTTAATACTATATCTTCATTGGAACCTGTATTATTAACCCAATTATTCAAGCTTATCCCCCCTGTTCTCATTATTAGTAATACTTTTTATCATATCCCTTATTTCAGCAGCTCTTTCATATTCCTCAACTGCTATAGCCTTTTGTAATTCTTCTTTTAACTTATTAACTTTCTTTTTATATAAAATATCCTTACCAAATTTTTTTGGAATTTTCCCAGAATGCTCTATACTCCCCTGTACTCTTCTAACCACCGGCATAATCATATTATTAAATTTTTCATAACATTCACTACACCCTACTAATCCTGTTTCTCTAAAATCCTTATAGGTTGTTTTACAGTTTTCACATATAGAAATAGAATCTATATTATCTTGAGTCGGTTGATTTATATAATCCATAATGCCACCTAATATGTTTTGAAAAGTAAATGGAGAATTTACATTCATATCTGCAGATATGTTAAATCCACTCATTTGTTTAGCACATTCCTCACATACATTAGCTTGTTTTGTCGTTCCATTTATTATCCTAGTTATATGAACATTAGCTTTATTTTTTTTACACATTTCACATAACATATCAATTCCTCCATTTTAGAAATTAGTAATATTTTCCCTTTATTTAACATAATTATATCATATTACAATAAAGATACATATATCATATTTTTTAATATTTCTGCCCTTATCTTATTTCTATTTTCCAATGCAAGATATAAAGTTCTATCATTTATAGCTACTTTTATTAGTTTTGCCTGATTATCCTCTATCATATTTGACTCCATCAAGCTATTAACAATTCTTACCCCTTTGTCAAAAGTTATACTATCTCCTATTTCCTCATTTAAGATTTGAAATAATGATTCATTATGATTAAGTTGTATATGTTTTATTATTATACAACCTCCACCACCTCGTTTACTTTCCACATAATAACCTTTATCAGTAGTAAATCTAGTAGTAAGAACATAATTTATCTGCGATGGTGCACAACTAAAATAGTTTGCTAACTCATTTCTTTGTATTTGCAATTCTTTTTCCTCATTATTTTGTAGCATTTCTTTTATAAATTCTTCAATAATATCTGATAATCTTGCCATACTAACACCCTCTTGACTTTGCCTTTCTTTGACTTTTATCTTATTATTATATTAATATCAATTACATTATTATTCAACAATGATTTTTTTTCATGTATAATAACTCTCCTTAATTACCTAAATATATCTTTTAATTGTTTAATAACTCTAAGGATTATTGCATCAATTAAAAAAAGTAGCCTTAACTTATTTTGTTAAAACTACTTTTATAATAATTAGACTGCTGTAATCTCCTTAACATCTTCTAAGTGAGATGCATCTGCATTAAGAACTACTTTTATATTTTTACTTTCTACCTCTATTTTAGTTAAACTAGTTGGATGAATGTAAGGTGGTTCCCAGAAATTTTCCATAGGTATACTTTTAAGGCAACTCATTATAGATTTTAAAGCTATAGTGTGCGTAACCACCAATATACTTTTGCCCAGATTATTCTTTAAAATTTCATCTATAAAATCACCTACCCTATCTCTCACCTGGTAAAAAGTTTCACCTCCATAGGGCTTATATTTATGGGGTTCATTCCAGAAATAATACAGTTCTTTATCGTATAGTTCTTTTATTTCTTCTTGGTTCATTCCTTCCCATATTCCCATATTTAATTCTTTTATTCTATTATCCACAAATATAGGTATATCTCTTCCTGCTTTAATTATCTCTGCTGTTTTAAATGCTCTTCCTATAGGGCTGGAATAAATTATATCTATATTAATATGGTTTAATCTCTTTCTTAAAGCTTTCGCTTGCTCAAGTCCTGTTTCAGTTAAAGGTGAATCCTTCCACCCTTGCATTCTCTTTTCAGTATTCCATAATGTTTGCCCATGTCTAGTTATATATATAATAGTTTTCATATTTCTATCCCCTTTTCTATTAATGCTAATGCTATTGCCCCTTTTACTCCTGCATCAGTTTCTAACCCTGCTTTATCAATTCTGCAAGATTTAGATAAAGTCTTAAAACACCTTTTATTAACTACCTCTCTTACTTTATCAAAAACAATATCTCCAGCTTTTGAAACTCCTCCCCCAATCAAAATTAGTTCTGGGTCAAAACATGATACTATATTAGCTATACATATACCTAAATAGTTTAAACTTTCATTCACTATTTTTAAAGATTCATAATCCCCTTTTTTCGCCTCCTTAAATACTTCATATGAGGTTATTTTATCATATTTCACCAATGTAGTTTTTTTACCTTGTTCTACAATTTTTTTAGCATTTTTAGATATTGCTGTCCCAGATGCTAAAGCTTCAGCACATCCATAGTTTCCACAGTTACATTTTGGCCCATTAGGATTAATAGTCATATGTCCAACTTCTAGTGCATTAGAAGTATTTCCTCTATATACATTTCCATTAATTATTGCTCCTCCACCTATTCCTGTACTTACTGTTACATAAACCATATTGTTTGTATTTTTCCCAGCACCAAATACATATTCTCCTAATGCAGCCACATTGGCGTCATTATCTAAATATGTAGGTATATTATATTTATTACTTATAGGTTGTACTATATTAAAATTTTTGAAAGGTAGATTAGGTGTAGTAATTATTACACCTTTTTTATAATCTAATGGTCCTGGCGAACCAATACCTATAGATACTATATCATAAATATCTACTTTTGCATCAAATATAATATTATCTATACAACCTATTATTCTATTTACCACACCCTCTTCTCCTTTATAAGCCTTTGTAGATATTATTGATTGACTAATTATATCTCCTTTAAAGTCCGAAAGGGCACAATTTATTTTAGTTCCCCCTAAATCAATTCCTATAACGTATTTCCCCCCCATAAATAATCCCTCACAATACAAAATTTATTATTTACATTATACCATAGCTTCAAAAATCCTTTGGTTTCTTATTAGCTAATATCTTATATTTATACATTTGTTGTTCTCTATCTATAATATTAAATCCTTTATCTATTAACATACTACATATAATATCAAAATTCTCTTTATTATCATCAATTAGATTAATAAGCAGACTATCCTCCTCTGATACAACATCCATATAATCATTTATATTACTATAATCTGACAAATCAATATTACCATTTATATCTAATTTATAATATGACATATAAACTCCCCCTTACGTATTTAAATCTATGCCTAATAATCAAACTTTATTATTAGTTAACTATATTTTTTCTATATATATATATAATATTCATATACAGCATAAAATCTAAAACTATATGATTTTTATATACTTTAAACTTATAATTAATAATGCTATAATCTATACAAGTATAAAAAGGGAGGTATAAATATATGAAGTCACTAAAAGATACAAAAACTAGAGAGAATTTAATGAAAGCCTTTGCTGGTGAATCACAGGCTAGAAACAGATACACCTACTATGCATCTAAAGCTAAAAAAGAAGGATTTGTTCAAATTTCAAACATATTTCTTGAAACAGCAGAAAATGAAAAGGAACATGCTAAAGTATTTTTTAAATATTTAACAGAGGATTTGAATGGACAAGCTTTACAAATAAATGCTGACTATCCTGTAGGATTAAGTGATACAAAGACAAATTTAGAATATGCAGCTAATGGTGAAAATGAGGAGTGGAATAAGCTCTACCCAGAGTTTGCTAAAGTAGCAGATGATGAAGGGTTTCATAATATAGCAAATACATTTAGAAAAATAGCTGAAGTAGAACAAAAGCATGAAAATAGATATAGAAAACTATTAGACAACTTAAATAAAAAACTAGTATTTAAAAAGGATACAAAAGTATTGTGGAAGTGTGGAAACTGTGGATATATTTATGAAGGAGATGCTGCTCCAGAAATTTGTCCTGCCTGCTCTCACCCCCAAAGTTATTTTGAAGTATTTTGTGAAAATTATTAATTAAAGTTAAAAACCCCTGAATCAACAGGGGTTTATTTTATAAGGTCTCTTCTTTTTTCTCATCTATAATTTTAGATGCCTCTGTAAATGGCACTTCCTCGTATCTTTCAAATTTCATAGTAAAACTACCTTTAGCTTGAGTTAATGATCTTAAATCTGTAGCATACTTAAACATTTCAGATTGTGGTACTTCAGCGATTACTTTCTGAAGATTGGATGACTGTTCCATACCAAGAACTCTACCTCTCTTTTTATTTATGTCTCCTATTATATCTCCCATATATTCATCTGGTACAATTATTTCAACATGCATTATTGGCTCTAATAAAATAGGCTCTGCCTCTCTCATACCCTTTTTATATGCTATAGAAGCTGCCATTTTAAAGGCCATTTCTGATGAATCCACCGGATGATATGATCCATCATGCAATGTTGCCTTTAATCTTATAACAGGATATCCTGCTAAAACTCCTTTATTTATACATTCTTTTAATCCCTTTTCAACTGCAGGAATGTATTGTCTTGGTACCACTCCTCCTACTATTTTATCAACAAATTCTAACTCGTCACCATCTACTCTAGGTTCAAATTTTATTTTAACATCTCCATACTGACCATGTCCACCAGATTGTTTCTTATGTTTTCCCTGAACATCTGAGACTTTTCTTATAGTCTCTCTATATGGAACTTTAGGTAATTGTAATTCTACTTCTACCCCAAATTTATTTTTTAATTTACTTGCTATTATCTCTAAATGTGTTTCCCCCATACCAGAAATAATAGTTTCAGCGTTTTCTACATCTCTAGATATTTTAAAAGTTGGATCTTCATCTAGTAACTTTGAAAGTCCTGATGATATCTTGTCTTCATCGTTTTTAGATTTAGGAATCACTGCCATTGCCATTGAAGGCTCTGGGAATTTTATTTCTTTATAAATAATTTTAAATTTAGGATTGCATAATGTATCTCCTGTACAAGTATGTTGTAATTTAGTTACGGCACCAATATCTCCAGCTATTATCTCTTGTGTAGTAACTTGTTGTTTACCCTTCATGAAGTATATGGCACCAAATTTCTCTTGCTTATCTTTATTAGGATTATAGGCAATTATATCTTGTTTTGCTTTTCCAGTAATAACTCTAAACATAGACAACTTACCTATAAAGGGATCCGCTATAGTTTTAAATACAAAGGCCGAAAATTCTCCATTTTCATCAATTTTTACATCTATTTCTTTACCAGAACTTATCTCTTTAGCTTTTAAAGCTAATATATCTTCGGGACATGGGAAACATTGAATTATGTCATCTAATAGAGTCTTTATTCCTTTCCCAGTTAAAGCCGATCCGCACATTACGGGGGCTATTTCTCCTGTGGCACATCCTTCTACTAATCCCTTAAATAACTCTTCCTCACTTAAGGTACCTTCACTAAAATACTTATCTAACAACTCCTCATCAGTCTCTGCTACGGCTTCCATTATCATATTTTTATACTCTTCTACTTTATCCCTTAAATTTTCTGGAATTTCTACTTCCTCTATATCATCTGTTTTTGAATTATAAATCATAGCTTTGTTTAAAACAAGATCTATAACTCCCTGGAAACCTTCTTCTTCTCCTATAGGATATTGGATAGGAACCACTGATATTCCAAACTTATCTTTCAAACTAACTAAAGTTTTTTCATAATTACTATTTTCTCTATCTAATTTATTTATATAGAAAGCTCTTGGGAAATCATTTTCATTAACATATTTCCAAGATTTTTCAGTACCCACTTGAACACCTGAAGTAGCTGAAAGTACTATAAGAGCTACATCCATGGCTCTTAAACCCTGAATCATCTCTCCTACAAAATCAAAATATCCTGGCATGTCAACTAAATTTATCTTTACATCTTTCCATTCACATTGTGCTGTAGCTGTAGATATAGATATCTTCTTTTTCTTCTCTTCTAAATCATAGTCTAATATACTATTTTCTTCATCCACTTTCCCAAATCTATCTATTGCCTTCGTACGATAAAGTATTGCTTCTGCCAATGTTGTCTTTCCGGAACCACTGTGTCCTATAATTCCCAAATTTCTTAAGTTTTTAGTTTTATATTCTTTCATAAGCAATTCCCCCTAACATACTTTTGTCCCTACCATAATATATTCTATTCCCTGTTTAAAAAATCCTTTTAAATAAAAACAATTTTCAAAATTATTAGAATTTAATATTTGTAAATATTAAACCTCTTTATACATTTAAATATATACACATTATCCACAATTAATTACTCACTTTATGTGAAAAAAAAAGTAATTTAACTTAAAATTAAGTTAAATTACTTTTATATAATAATAAATAAAAAAGTGTCAAAAAATAAAAAATGGCTCCGTGGAAAGGATTTGAACCTTCAGCCCTTCGGTTAACAGCCGAATGCTCCACCATTGAGCTACCACGGAACATTTTGACCTGGCGACGACCTACTCTCCCACAAGGCCTCCCTTGCAGTACCATCGGCGCTTTGAAGCTTAACCTTCGTGTTCGGTATGGGAACGGGTGTTACCTTCAAGCCATAATCACCAGATACTGATTTACAGAAATCTTCGATTTCACTTTAAATCA
>NZ_UYZZ01000014.1 GCF_900626095.1 Clostridium rectalis | reverse complement strand
AAGTACAGCAATGTATTCAGCTGACTGATACTAATAGGTCGAGGGCTTGATCTAATAAATATTACTTTGTGCAATTTTGAAAGAATAAGTTCTTTCAAAGATAACTCACTCAGGAAACTGAGGAGTAATGATTTAAAGTGAAATCGAAGATTTCTGTAAATCAGTATCTGGTGATTATGGCTTGAAGGTAACACCCGTTCCCATACCGAACACGAAGGTTAAGCTTCAAAGCGCCGATGGTACTGCAAGGGAGGCCTTGTGGGAGAGTAGGTCGTCGCCAGGTAAGTCATGGATCTTTAGCTCAGTTGGTTAGAGCAACCGGCTCATAACCGGTAGGTCCGGGGTTCGAGTCCCTGAAGGTCCACCATATATGGGGGTATAGCTCAGTTGGGAGAGCACCTGCCTTGCAAGCAGGGGGTCAGGAGTTCGAATCTCCTTATCTCCACCATACAAAGTTCATGGAAATAACCATGAACTTTTTTTCGTTTACAAATTATTAATACACATTAACAAACTAATATATTAAAATGGAAGAAAGAAACATATATTGGGAGAAGATAAGTATGTTAAAACCTAATTATAGAGTAAAACAGTTTTATTTATGTATAACTGATAAAATGGATATACATGATAAAATTTTTATAGAAAAATATTTGAATAAAACTGAACTTAAACTATTCAAGAAATTATCTGATCATGAACAAAAGCATAGTGTGAGGGTAGCTTATGGTGTTCAAAGTATTTATTTAAATAAATACAAAGGTAAAATTAACCTTAATAGATTGGTAAAAGTATCACTTTTACATGATATAGGTAAAATTTATTGTAAACTTAATGCTATAGATAAATCAGTTTTAGTTATATTTGATATTTTATCTAAAGGAAGATTGAAAAAATTAGATGGTATAAAAAAAATTAATATTTATTATAATCATGCTGAAAGGGGATATAATTTATTAAAAGGAAAAGGATATGACCCTGAATTTTTATATCTTGTTAGAAATCATCATAATTTAGATATAGAAGATAATATAGAGTTAAATATACTAAGAATGTGTGATAATATAAACTAGGTAAAAGGGGATGAGAAAAGTGAACTCTATAGATAGAAGAAATTATATAATAAAAATGTTACAGGAAAGTGATAAACCACTAAAAGGTCAAGAATTTGCTAAAAAATTTAATATTACTAGACAAGTTATAGTAAAGGACATAGCAATATTAAGGGCAAAGGGTGAAAATATAATAGCAACTCCCGATGGGTATATGATAAATAAAAATAATTTAAATTCAAAAATTATTGCTGTAACTCATAATTCTAATAGAATAGAGGATGAATTAAAAACTATAGTAAAATATGGTGGAGTTATAGAGGATGTAATAGTAGAACATGTGATATATGGTGAAATTAAAGCTATGTTGATGATAAAAACTTTATATGATATTGAGAATTTTATAATGAAAATACACAAAGATAAGGCTGAACCATTATTAGTACTAACCAATGGTGTTCATTTGCATACAATACTTACTGAAAGAAAGGAAGATATGGAAAATATAATAAGTGAGTTAAAAACAAAGGGTTATTTGATTGAGGAATAATTTTATACAGTATTATTCAATGAATTGATTAAATATTATAATTATTCATAAATATATTTAAATATTAAAAAAGAGGTGAATTTTCTTTGAAAAAAAAATGGCCAATATTTATTATAGCATCATTAATATTATTAATAATTATTTCTTTAAGTAAAATATCTAATTTTATAATAAATGTACAATGGTTTAAAGAAGTTTCTTACTTGTCAATATATTTTACAAAGATGATTGCTATTATAAAATTATTTATTCCAACGTTTTTTATCTGTTTTATATGCATATTACTATATTATAATAGTCTTAAAAAAAGTATTTATAATTATAGAAGTAATAAAAACGATAGGTTTATAAAATATGATAAGGGTAAAAAAATATTTTTTGTAGCTAATACTGTAATGTCTTTAATTTTATCATGTGTTTTTTCATACAGTTACTGGTATAATATACTTAAGTTTAACAATTCAGTTCCTTTTAATATTAAAGACCCTATTTTTTATAAAGATATTTCATTTTATGTTTTTAAGCTACCACTTATAGAGTCAATATATAGTGGCATTATGACATTATTAGGTTTTTTAATAATTATAACTATTGTAATGTATTTTATATTTATAGCTAAGGATAAAATTGATTATGCAGGATTTAAAGGAGTTTTTACTGATGTTAAAGAAATAAGAAGTGATATTAGTAAGTTTGCAGGTAAGCAATTAGCAATAATATCAGCGATGATACTATTAATGTTATCATTAGGTTTTTTAATTAAGGCATGGAATCTTGTATATAGTCCTAGAGGAGTGGCATTTGGAGCAAGTTATACAGATATACATGTTAGTATAATTTTTTATAAAATAATTATTTTAATATCAATAGTTTCATCCATCATTGTATTTATAAGTGTTATAAAGTCAAAAGTAAAACCTATAATAATATCAATTTCATTAATAGCAATACTTATAGTAGGAGAAAATGTAGCTTCGCTATTGGTTGAAAACTTTGTGGTTAAATCTAATCAAAAGAAATTAGAAGAAGAGTATATAAAGTATAATATAGATTATACTCGTAAAGCTTTTAATATAGACAATATAAAAGAAATAAATTTTGATGTCAAAAATGATCTTAAATTAGAGGATATAAAAAATAATAAAGAAACCATAAATAATATAAGAATTAATGCTTTTGAACCAGCATTGGAATTTTATAATCAATATCAAACAATTAGACCTTATTATATATTTAATGATATGGATATAGACAGATATAAAATAAAAGGCAAATATAATCAGGTGTTTATATCACCAAGAGAATTGAATTTAGAAAATATAGAACCTGATACATGGCAAAATAGACATTTAATATATACACATGGATATGGAGTTGCTGTAAGTAAAGTAAACTCTGTAACGCAAGAAGGTCAACCTGATTTTGTTATAAAGGATATACCATCAGAAAACAATATTGATATATCATTAAAAAATCCTAGAATTTATTTTGGAGAAAAAACAAATAATTATGCTATAGTTAATACTGCTTTAAAAGAGTTTGATTATCCAAAAGGTGGAGACAACAAGATAAATGAATATGATGGAAAATCCGGTATAAAAATGAGTTTTATAAATAAAGTATTATTTTCAATTAAAGAGAATAATTTAAACTTCCTATTATCTAGAGATATAACTAAGGATAGTAGAATTCTTATAAATAGAAATATAGTTGATAGAGCAAAAAAAGTAGCACCATTTTTAACTTATGATGAAGATCCATATGTTGTTATAGATAATGATAGATTATATTGGATTATTGATGGGTACACAACTACTGATAAATATCCTTATGCTGAAAAGTATAATGATGTTAATTATATAAGAAATTCAGTAAAAGTTGTTATAGATGCTGTCGATGGTGATATAGATTTTTATATAGTTGATAAAAATGATCCAATAATACTAAGTTATTCAAAGATATATCCGAAATTATTTAAAGATTCAAGTGATGTACCGCCAGGTATAAAAGAACATTTTAAATACCCAGAAGATATTTTTAAATTACAATGTAAAGTTCTAGAAAAATATCATATGATAGATCCAATGGCATTTTTAAATGGGGACGATTTATGGGAAGTATCTAAAAATCAAAAATCTGTTAATACAGATAAATCTATTGATGAGGCACCTTATGTAGTTATGAAAATGCAAGGTGAAAATAAAGAGGAAATGGTGGTTTTAGAGTATTTCAATATGAAAGAAAGAAATACCATGTCGTCTATACTAGGTGCTAGAATGGATGGGAAAAATTATGGTAAGTTGATAATGTACAAATTGCCATCTTATAAAACTATATATAGCCCGTATTTTTTCAAACAAAAATTAAAACAGGACCCTATTATATCTAAAGAACTTTCACTTTGGAATACAGGAGGTTCTGAAGTTAAGTTTGGAGATACTATAATAGTACCTATAAATAATTCACTATTATATATAGAGTCTATGTACTTAAGAGCCAGCGGTAAAAGTAGTGCTCCAGAAGTAAAAAGAATAGTATTATCTTATGGAGATAAAATAATATTATCAGAAAATATAGATGGAGCGTTAAAACAGTTGTTTAGTTACAATGGTAAAGAAAATAATAAAAATTCTTCTGTAAACTCTACTAAGGATGAAGAGACAAATAAATTTTTAAAGGATGCAAGAGATTTGTACAATAAAGCTATAGAGTCTCAAAAATCTGGGGATTGGTCAAAATACGGAGAGTATATTAAAAAATTAGGTGAAATATTAAATAGTATTAATAAATAATAAAAGTGAATCTGTAAACTGATTTATAGATTCACAATACAGTAACTAATTAGTATGTTAGTTATTAAAATGAAAAAAAATAAGTATTTCACATAATACTTATTTTTTTGAATTTTTTATAAACAATAAAAGGAATTTAAAAAAGTATGTCGAATGTTATTTTTATAATTCATGTGTGTGAGGTATGTTATGGACTATACATATAAAAGGGTAATAGAATGCGATAAGGCTAAAAAAATATTATGTATAAGTACAGAACTGTTAAATTTTAATAATTTTCCTAACTTTATAAAAGAATATATATCTAAATCTTTACATAAAAATGAGAAGTTAATAATTTTCACAGACGATATCTTATATAAAGATTTACAAAAATTATATAATCACTCTTCAAATATAATTGTAACCGGATTAAAAAATAATACACTTCAAATAAAACTTTATGATCCTGTAAATTTTAATTTAAATTCAGAGGAACTATTAGAAATACTAAATCATACGGCTAAAACTGATGAAAAAATAAATATATTATGGGATTTTAAAAATTTAGCTAGAAAAACCGGTAAATTAAGAAATTTAATAAGATATGTAGAAAATATTTTTTCTTATTCAAATTACAAAGTTACTAATTTAATATATATTAATAACCATGATTATAATTTTAATTTACTAGAAATATTTTGTAGTAAATTTGAATATTTAGTTATATTTGATAGAAATAAAGAGTTATGTTATAAGTGTAATGAATCAATAAGTAATATTCTTTGGATTTTAAACTCAAACTATCAATTAAAGTATCAAAATAGTAATTTAGTCTTATTCAATGAAATGTTTTCTAATGTTTCAAAAACTATTGATAATGATGGTTTTAAAAACATTATAATAAATAAAATAAAGGATATTTGCGATGTTGATTTTTGTATAATTTATAGTACTGAAAATTATAAGGAAAATGTATTAGGATTAAACAGTTGTTTTGGAATAACTAAAAAACATAAATATTATATAAAGAATAATAAAAAAATGGTAATGTATCAACAATTAATAAATAAAGAGATATTAGAAAAATGCTCTAGTATGTTTATAAACCCTGAATATATACAAAATCAGGATATAAGGGATATATTTTTAAGTTTGAAAATTGATACTTGCATTGGAGTATCTGTGGACTATTATAGCAATATAAAAGGTGTTATATGGGTTGGGCGATATGAAGAAAATAAAAAAATAAGTAAAGAGGATGTAGAATATATAGAATCTATTTGTAGAACTGCATTTTATTTAATTCAAGAACAAAATAAATTTTTAAATCTACATAATAAGCTAATAGAAAATGAAAAACTTAGAGCTATGGGTGAGATGGCTGCAGGAATTGCTCATGATATAAATAATATACTTACACCAATAATAGGTTCCATACAACTTTTAAAAGATAGTGATATTCAAGATAAAAATATGATAAAACAACTTAAAATAATTGAGATATGTGCTTATGATGGTATGAATATAGCCAATAAAGTTAAAAGATTTACGAAGCAATATAATGATAAAAATAAGTTAGAAATTTTTAATATAGATGATATATTATTAGATACTATAGATTTGACTAAAAATAAATGGCTTACTGAAAGTGCATTAAAAGGAATAAATATAAATATGATTTCTATATTAAAATCTCAAGCCAAAGTTAAGGGTAATGCTACAGAATTAAGAGAGGTATTTATAAATATAGTGAGAAACGCTATAGACTCTATGACTAAGGGAGGGAATATAGAGATAAATACCAAAAATAAAGATAAGACTGTAGTTATCGAAATAAAGGACAATGGAAGCGGCATGAATGAAGATGTAGTAAAAAGAGCTTTCGAACCTTTTTTTACAACAAAAGGTAATAAAGGGTCTGGTTTAGGACTAAGTGTATCTTATAAAATTATACAATATCATGGAGGCACAATAAGTATTAAAAGTGAGGAGAATAGTGGGACAAGTTTTTATATAGAATTACCTATTTGTAATGATATTATTGAAGTAAAGAAAAATATACATTATGGCAAAATAGAATTTAATGGAAACATTTTAATTATAGATGACCAACAACAAATAAGAAGTGTAATTTCTGATATGATAAAATCTATTGTTAAATGCAAAATTAAAAGTTGTGGTAATAATAATATTGAGCAAGAACTAAATAGAAGAAATTATGATATTATACTTTGTGATTTTTCAATGCCAGGCATGAATGGTATACAAGTTTGTGATATAGCTAAAAAAATTAATAACAAGGTTTTTTTCTGTTTAATGACAGGCTGGATAGGAAATTTTAGCAAAGAAATGGTTAAAAATATAGATTTTATACTTAATAAACCAATAAATAAGGGAAAATTGGAGGAAATGTTTGTAAATTATAAGAACTTAATCAATTCTAGAAATTAAATTTTTTGAAAATTATCTTTAATAACATATACCGCTACCATAAAAGATACTATAATATAGATGGATGCTAGATTACAAAAACTAACTGCCGGAGGGAATGAATAATATGGATTATGATGTACTTATATTAGGTGGTGGTATAATAGGCTGTGCTGTAGCTTATGAATTGTCTAAGTACAGTTTAAATATAGCTCTTATAGAAAAAGATTATGATATTGCAGATGATGTTGCTTTAGTTAATTCCTCAATTGTTTACGATGGAATAGAATGTGAAAATACATTAATGTCAAAATTAGAAATGATGGGAAATAAAATGTTTGATGATATTTCATCTCAAATTAATGTGCCTTTTAAAAGATGTGGTTCACTATTTATTGCACAGAATGTTAAGCAAGAGGAAGTTTTATATAAAATTTATAATAGAGCTATAGATAGGGGAATAAATAATATAGAAATTTTAAATAGTGAGGATATATATGAATTAGAGCCAAATTTGAATATAAAACTTACTAAAGCGCTTTATTCTAAAAATACAGGAATTGTATGTCCATATGATTTAGCTATAGCTTATGGAGAAATAGCTTTTGATAATGGGGTTAAATTTAAATTAGAAGAGGAAGTAATTGATATACAACAAATTTCAAAGGGATTTAGGGTAGTTACAAATAAGAATAAGTTTACCTGTAAAATAGTTATTAATACTACTCCAGGTCAAAATTATACTATAGATTCAAAAGAAAAAGTATATACTGAAAAGAGTAATATAAGTTATTTTTTATTAGAGAATGACTTTAATGTAGAATTTAATAATATTTTAAATACTTTTAATGAGGATAATGAGTTTATATATACTGTTCCCACAGTACAGGGAAACATGATTGCAGCAGTAAATTCTAGCAATGATATAGGTTATTCAGATACTTTAAAAAAAATATCAAAAGTAATAGGAAATATTGATGAAAATAAAATAAATGCTTTTTATAAATGGCCCTCTTACAAAGATACTATTATTATCGATGAAAGTCTTATTGATAAGGGATACATTAAAGTTGTAGGAAAGCATTACGGACAAATTACTATGACACCATCCATTGCAAGAATAGTATGTGAAACAATTGTAAGTAATACAAGTTGTCTACCTAAAAAAGAATTTATTAATAAAAGGAGAGAATTTTATAGATTTAGAGATTTAACTAATGAACAAAGAAATAAAATAATAAAAATGGATAACAGATATGGACGTATTATATGCAGGTGCCAAAAGGTAACAGAGGGTGAAATAGTAGATGCTATAAGAAGACCTTTAGGTGCTAGAACTGTAGAAGGAGTTAAAAGGAGAACTGGAGTAACTTTTGGTGGTTGCAAAGGTTCTGATTGCTTTGCTAGTATTGTATCTATATTGGCTAGGGAAACTAATAAGAAGTTCACAGATATAGTAAAAGACTCTAAGAATTCTAAAATAATAGGAAGTAGAATTAAGGAATTCAATTAATTTATGGAGGTTTTTTATCAGGTGATTAAAGAATTTGTATGTAAAGGGTGTAAAAAAGAGTGCATTATATCAATGGATTGGGATAATGATTATTTTGAAGTTAAGGGACATGAATGCGAAGATGGGTTAGATTATGCAAAAGAGGAAAGAATAAATAATAAAGGTATTTTTACTACATTAATAAGAATAAAGGGTGCTAATTGTAATGTAATACCTGTGAAGAGTAGCGAACCTATAGACAAAGGTTTATGGGTAGAATGTTCAAAGGCTTTAAGCATGCTTCATGTGGGAGCACCAATAAAAATAGGGGATATAGTTTGTCATAATTTATTAAATACCGGTGTGGATATTATATGTGTAAAAAATATAGACAAAATATAATTATAATACTTTAAATTATATAATATATATAAAGTTGACATTATTAATTATTGTATATATAATTAATATTAATTATTTAATATTGTAAATAAACTGTTGAAGAGGCCAGTAACAAGATAAAGGTTAAAGAGAGTCAGTGGGTGGTGGAAGCTGATACCGGTTATTTTGTGAATCCACCTTGGAGGGACTGTGATGAGCAGTACGGTATTACCGTTAAATTTATAAAGAGGATTAACTTAAGTTAATCAATTAGGGTGGCAACGCGGAGTCTTTCGTCCCTTTAAGGGGAAGTAAAGGCTCTTTATTTTTTTATAAAAAATTAGATGAATTTTAAAACTAGGAGGGTATATATGTTAGATTTAAAAAGAATAAGAAACAATCCTGAAGAAATAAAGGCAGCTCTTGCAAACAGAGGAGAAGATTTTGATGTAAAAATTATTGACAAAATATTAGAGTTAGATGAAAATAGAAGAAAAATTTTAGTAGAAGTTGAGAATTTAAAAAATAAAAGAAATCAGGAATCATCACAAATACCAAAGTTGAAAAAAGCTGGTGAAAGTGTTGATCAAATTATGGGGGATATGAAAAAGCTTTCAGAGCAAATAAGACAATTTGATGAAAAGTTAAATAAAGTAGATGAAGAAATTGAATATATTATGTTAAGAATTCCTAATATACCGAATCCAGCTGTACCAGATGGCGAGACAGATGAGGATAATGTTGAGATAAGAAAATGGTCAGAACCAACTAAATTTACATTTGATCCTAAAGCTCATTGGGATTTAGGTACAAATTTAAATATTTTGGATTTTGAAAGAGCGGGAAAGGTTACAGGATCAAGATTTACTTTTTATAAAGGATTAGGGGCCAGAATTGAGAGAGCAGTTATAAATTATTTTTTAGATACTCATGTAGATAAACATGGTTATACTGAAATATTACCTCCTTATATGGTAAATAGAAAGAGTATGACAGGAACAGGTCAACTTCCTAAATTTGAGGAAGATGCTTTTAAGGTAGCTAACTGTGATTACTTTTTAATTCCAACAGCAGAAGTACCAGTAACAAATCTATACAGAGATGAAATACTCAATGGGGAAGAACTTCCACTAAAGCATGTAGCATACAGTGCCTGTTTTAGATCAGAAGCTGGTTCAGCGGGAAGAGATACTAGAGGACTTGTTAGGCAACATCAGTTCAATAAAGTAGAACTTGTTAAGTTTGCTAAACCAGAACAATCTTATGAAGAATTAGAAAAATTAACAAATGATGCTGAGGAGGTATTACAAGGACTTCAATTACCTTACAGAGTAGTTAGAATATGTAAAGGAGATTTAGGCTTTACTGCTGCGTTAAAGTATGATATTGAAGTTTGGATGCCAAGTTATAATAGATATGTGGAGATCTCAAGTTGTAGTAATTTTGAAGATTTTCAAGCAAGACGTGCTAATATTAAATTTAAAAATACTCCAAAAGATAAGCCACAATTTGTGCATACATTGAACGGATCAGGTGTGGCAGTTGGAAGAACAGTAGCAGCTATACTTGAAAATTTCCAACAAGAGGATGGAAGCATAGTTGTTCCTAAGGTTTTAAGACCTTATTTAGGTGGTAAAGAAGTTTTAAAGTAAGATATATATTAATATAAAGTTAAGGAAATAAAACATTAATTGTTTTTTTCCTTAACTTACTACAAAATATAAAAAAAACATAAAAAAATAAAAAATAGTGTTGACATGAAATTAAATGCTTGATATAATTAATCATGTCATGAGGCATGGAAAGATGGTCGAGTTGGTTTAAGGCACCGGTCTTGAAAACCGGCGTACGGGTGACCGTACCGTGGGTTCGAATCCCACTCTTTCCGCCACTTTTTATATAATAATATATTTGTAGGGCATGGAGAAATACTCAAGTGGCTGAAGAGGCGCCCCTGCTAAGGGCGTAGGTCGGGTAACCGGCACGAGGGTTCAAATCCCTCTTTCTCCGCCATAGAACATCTAGTTGAGCTGGATGTTTTTTTATTTATATAAATAGTTTATGTTTATAATTTATCAATTGATTTTGATTTTATTTTATGTTAAAATATTAATATTAAATATGCGTCGGTAGCTCAGTTGGATAGAGTAGCTGGCTACGAACCAGTTGGCCGCGGGTTCGAATCCTGCCCGACGCACCAAAACCTAGAAAGTAAATACTTTCTAGGTTTTATATATATATGATAACTTATTATTTATTACGCTAATGGTGCTGCAATTTATATAGATGCATGGTAGAGAAAGATATTTTAAAAACCACTTATGATATATTTAAAAGAAAATTTACAAGATATAGAATATAAAGAGAGTATAACAGAAGAGTAAAATGTGAGAAAAATAGCAATAAATTTAACATATATGTTGATATAAATTATGATCAGTCTAAAAATCCAGTATTTCACAACAAAGAAAATGAGGGAAAATTTATAAATAATATGAGAACTATATTGGGAAATAGTAGTGACAAGTTTATAGAAAAAATGCAAAATGAATATAAACTAGACTTACTTCAATTAGGTAAGGTGGCAGCAGTTAAATATTGGAGAAGAACTGGTGCAGATTGGGATGAAATTATTAGTGATTCTAAAATAAATGTTCAATTTAAAATAAATTTAGATAAGGCTGGTAGGGGAAATTTTAAAAATAAAAATATATGCTTTAAAGCATATATTTTTATTTTTTTAATCCTATTCGTTCTCCTACAAGTACCTTTGTTTCGTAACCAAGTTTAGTTTGATCTATAATGTCTTTGTCTATTTCTACAGAATCTTTTTCTAAAAATAATACTACTGTTGAACCGCCAAATTTGAAAAAACCTTTTTCAGAACCTTTCTCTACTTTTTTGTTTGGTGTATAGCTTTGAATTATTGACCCTACGCAGGTTGCGCCAACCTCTACATATAAAATATCTTTAAAATTCTCAGAATGAAATAAGCTCCATTCTCTTTTATTTTTACAAAATAAGTTTTCTATTTTATTTAGAGCTACTGGATTAACAGAATAATAAGCTCCATTAATTTTTTCTGTTATTCCGCATAAACCGGAGTCTACAAAATGAAACCTGTGGTAGTCAGTAGGGCATAATCTTAAAATTAAACATATACCGTTATTAAATTTTTCAGCTATATCTTTGGAGTTTATTAATTCAATCAAGCTATAATTAAATCCCTTTATTTGTACTATGCTATTTAAATCTATATTATTATAGGCTAAAAGTCTACCATCACCAGGAGAGATAAATATATTTTCATCTAAGTTTATTGGTCTTGCTGTGGATTTTAATTTTCTTGTAAAAAAGTCATTAAAGGACTGAAATTCTTTTGATGATTTTAAAGATTCTTCTATATTAATATCAAATTCATTTACGAATCTTTGTATTTTTTTAGAACTTAATTTCGAATCACAATACTTGCCATAGAGAAAAGAAGTAAACTTTTTTTTAATCATAAGCTCTAAAAGACACATACCCACTGGTGAAGAATATATCCAGTTTAGATATTTTTCCCCAGAAACCTTCTCTATTGTATATTCTTTAGTATTTCTATTATATATTTTAATCATAAGATCCTCCTAATTAATAAAGGTTTTTTTATTATGTTTTATATAAATATTATAAATGATAAAATATATTTATCAATCAAAATGTATTGAGTTATATTTGAAAAATAGTATAATGGATTTAGAAATTGTACTGACTGGTCAATAAAAAAAATCGGAGAGGGTAAAAATGAATAAAACTAAGAGGTTAATATTTGAGGCGGCAATAAAAGTATTTTCTATATATGGTTTTGATGGAGCCACTATGGACGTAGTAGCTTCAGAGGCTGGGGTAGCTAAGGGAACTTTATATTATCATTTTAAAAGTAAGGAAGAGCTATTTAAGTATATAATTAAAGAGGGTACTAATTTAATGAGTGAAAGAATAAATGAAGTATCTAAAGAGGAAAGTAATTCTATAGATAAACTTAGGTTGTTGTGTAAAATTCAGATTAGTATGGTTTATGAGAATAGAGATTTTTTTAAAGTTATAATGAGTCAATTATGGGGTCAAGAATTAAGGCAATTAGAATTAAGAGAAAGTATTGAAGAATATATTAATAATATAGAAAATTATTTAGAGGAGGCTATAAAAGATGGATTTGTAAAAAAAGGGAAAAAATCTTTTATGGCATATACTATCTTTGGAATTCTATGTTCAGCAGCAATTTATGAACTAATAAATGAAGATAAAAATAACATAGATGAAGTTGTAGATAATCTTATGAATTATATATTAAAAGGCATAGAAGCGTAATCTAATAATAAACCTCTAATAAAAACTTGAGGTTTATTATATTGTCTTATATTGAATTTATTGATTATTCTTAAAATTTAGGGATTATGGATATACAAAAATGCGTTAAACACTGATATAATATTTCTAGGAATAATCAATGATGGTATAGAAAGGTAAGTTGATATGACTGGAAGTTTAATAAAAATTAATGAAATTTTAAAGGACTTAAGTCCATCTGAAAAAAAAATAGGAAAGTTTATTTTAGAAAATCCTAAAATGATTTCTCAACTATCCATAGGAGAATTAGCGCAAATGAGTGGGTCAAGTGAAGCAACTGTGGTAAGATTTTGTAAAATATTAGGGTTTAATGGTTATAAAGATTTTAAGGTAAGTATAATAAAAGACGTAGCTAATATGGGTGAGGATATAGACGAGGAACAATATACTGATGTAGAACCAGGAGACCCACTAGATATTATAATGGAAAATATTAGTTATAATAATAAAAAATCAATTGATAATACTTTAGAAATACTATCTGAAGATCAAATAAAAAAATCAGTTAAAGCTATAATTACAGCTGAAAGAATAGATTTTTATGGAATAGGTGCTTCATATATAATAGCATTAGATGCTCTTCAGAAGTTTTCAAGAATAAATAAGGTAGTTAGTGCATATCCAGATACTCATATGCAAATAGCATCTGCTTCTAATATGAAGTATGGAGATGTGGCAATAGCAATATCATATTCTGGAGAGACTAAGGATACTTATGATTCTATAAGGGTTGCAAAAGAATGTGGTGCTACTACAATAAGTATAACAAAATACGGACAAAATTCTATAAGTGAATTATGTGATATAAATTTATTTGTTTCTGCTCCTGAAATAACTATAAGAAGTGGTGCTATGTCATCTAGGATTGCTCAATTAAATGTTGTAGATATGTTATTTGCTGGAGTTGCTAGTTATAGGTTTGATGAGGTAATAAAATACCTTAATAATACTAGAAGGGTAATAAGAAAAAAGAAAATAAAATGATATTTGCATATGCAAATATCATTTTTCCTTTAGTTAAACTACACCAGTTTTAGTTTTTTCTCTTAACTGTTCTGGTGATGGAGAGTATAATTTTTTTCTTAGAAACTGTTCACCGATTTCAGGAAATGATAAATAAGTTAGTATGTCCTCATTATTTGTAGTTATATTTTTTATATCATTTTTGGTTTTTTCAAAAATTGGTTTTAAGGTGTCTGCATATCTAGATGTTATAGGTTTTTCATTTCCCAAGGCTTTTTTTAATAATGTCTGATTTATTTCTCCAGGGGCTCTTCCATATTCACCTTTACAATAAGATTTTACTTCTTTTAATAGCATCTTATATTTTTCACCAGTAAGAATATTTATAGTAGCTTGGGTTCCAACCATTTGACTCATTGGAGTTACAAGTGGTGGATAACCAAGGTCCTTTCTAACTTTAGGAACTTCCTCTAATACTTCCTCTAATTTGTTTAAAGAGTTTTGTTCTTTTAGTTGAGAAATCATATTTGAAAGCATCCCACCGGGTATCTGATATATAAGACCTTCTGGTTGAGGAGACAACACTTTTGGATTTAATATTCCAGATTTTATAAAATCTTCTCTTATAGGCTTAAAGAAATCATTGGTTTCTTTTAATAAGGTTCCATTTAAATTAGTAGTATAACCTGATTTTGTTAAGGCATAATGTAATGTTTCTGTAGCAGGTTGAGAAGTTCCTCCTGCAAAGGAGGAGATAGCACAGTCTATTCCATTTATACCAGCTTCCACAGCTTTTAAATAAGACATTTCAGCTAGTCCATTTGTACTATGGGAATGAAGATAAACAGGAATTTTAACATTTTCTTTTATATTTTTAATAAGATCAAAAGATGTTTTAGGCATCAATAGACCTGCCATATCTTTTATACATATGGAGTCTGATCCCATATCCTCTAGTTGTTTAGCTAATTTCACATAGTTTTCTATGTTATGAATAGGACTTACAGTATAAACTATAGTACCTTGGGCATGTGCCCCTTGCTTTTTAGTTTCTTCTAAGGCAACTTTTATATTTCTGTAATCATTTAATGCATCAAATATTCTTATTATATCAATACCATGGTATACTGAGGCTTTAATAAATTCTTTAACGCAATCATCTGGATAATGTTTATATCCTAAAATGTTTTGGCCTCTTAAAAGCATTTGTAGAGGAGTATTTTTTACAACTAATTTAATTTTTTTTAATCTATCCCATGGATCTTCATTTAAATATCTTATGCAAGAATCAAAAGTTGCACCGCCCCAACATTCCAGGGAATAATAACCTACCTTATCTAATTTATCCAGTATAGGTGCGAATTGATCAAAAGATAGTCTTGTGGCTACTAAGGATTGATTAGCATCTCGTAATATTGTTTCGGTAATATGTAGAGAATTCATAATACCACTCCCATTGTAAAAATTTTACTCATAGATATATTGTATCATAATAAATATGAAAAGAGATTAAAAAAACTAAAAATTTTGAATATACTATATTTTAGTAAAATTTAGGGATAAGTTTTTACTCGTATTGACAATAAAAATGAATTGTAATAAACTATTATAGAAAGCTATAGTGGGATTAAATTTAATATATGCGCTCGTAGCTCAGCAGGATAGAGCAGCGGTTTCCTAAACCGCGTGCCGGGGGTTCGATTCCTCTCGGGCGCACCAAGAGCCCTCAGTATGTACTGGTGGCTTTTATTTTATAATTAAGGAAAGATAAATATGTTAGATTTTATGAATGAAGCTATAATTGAAGCTAAGAAAGCCTATAAATTAGGAGAGGTGCCAGTAGGCGCAGTAATTGTAAAAGATGATATTGTAATTGCTAGAGCTTATAATATGAGAGAAAAATTAAAAGATCCAACTGCACATGCAGAAATTATGGTTATAAAAACGGCGGCTAAAGTTCTAGAAAATTGGAGATTAAACGGTTGCCATATGTATGTTACATTGGAACCATGCCCAATGTGTGCAGGTGCAATCGTTCAGTCTAGGATAAGTAAAATATATATAGGAACTTTTGATGAAAAATCAGGATGTTGTGGAAGTATACTAAATTTATTGCAAAATAAATATTTAAATAGTGATATAGAAGTAAGCTGGATGTATAATAGGAAATGTGGATTAATTTTAGAAGAGTTTTTCAAAGAAAAAAGAAAAGGGAAAAAATAATTATGGAGAGATGTCCGAGAGGCCGAAGGTGATTGACTCGAAATCAATTGTAGAAGGAAATTTCTACCGAGGGTTCGAATCCCTCTCTCTCCGCCAATACCATATCATAAAAATACACTTAATTTAGAAATTAGGTGTATTTTTTATATTCATTAACAAAAGGTTAACAACAAATAAAGAGGAGTTTAATTTAAAAAAATAGAATATTATTTTATAAAAATTATGGGAGGGACAGTTAAAGTGGTAGATGCTTGTAAAGAAGATTTGGTACAATATATCCCTAAAAGTGATACTATCGTAGTTTATGATAAAAATGGACAGTGTTATGGAAAAGTATCATATGAATGTTTTTATAAGAAAGAGTTTGATGATTTAGGATTAGATTTAAAGGAGCTAATATATAATAGATATAATATGCCTTCTAATTATAAGGGAATAATTTTCTCAATAAAAAATATTGTGGAAGACAATAATATTTCATATGAAGTTATAGAAATACAAGAGGGGAAAATAAAAGAATATAATTTTCAGCTATATGATTCTATAAAGAATGAAATTCCTAATCAATTATGTAAGGATATAGAGAACATAATAATTGAAAAATATAAGGAATACAATAAAGATAACTGTATTAAATACAGAAGCATGTATAATAAGAAAAAAGTAGGATTTATTAGTTTACAATGTGATTGTAAGGATAATAAAATTGAAATTATAATAGATAAAAATATAAAGTTTTCGAAGGAAATAAGAAGAATTTTAAACCAGTATCCAGGATTCTTACTAAAAGTAGAAGTTATAGATAGTTAGATTAAACAATGATAGGATAATCGTATAACAAAATATTACAAATATATGCTTATAGATGTATATTACATTAATAGATAGTGTAGAAAAATAAAAAAAAATATTAAGAATAAATGTTTATAGTAAATAAAGAAAAAAATATGTATATTATCTCAATGTTTACTAATTTTTGTAATAATGTTATAATCAATACAAGAAAAGCGTGTAACCCTAGTGTTTTAACATAGATGTAATAAGATTAATATTATTTCTTATTTTATAGAAAATAGTATTAAAATTGTGAATTTAAAATATCCACCGGATATAATAAAGGAGGATTTTTAAATGTGTAGAAATCTAATGTCTTCATATATTGATATAAATGAAATGGATGTTTTAGTAGAAAAACAGATAGGTAATAATGATGGTTTATTAGATATAGAAAAAGAGATTGAATGTACTAGGCAATTGTTAAATGAAGTTACTTGTGATATAGATGATAGAGAAAAAAGCGAACAAATATTGAAGGTTAGTCAATATATGGACAAGTTATTAAATGAATATACTAGTATTATTAGCAATAAATAATATTCAAAAAATTAAACTTTTTATAAAAAACTATTGAAGTTATTTAAGATCAATAGTATAATAAGTATTGTCTTTATGGACTAAATGAATTTAATAGTTTTAAAATTCATGAGCAATCCGAGGAGAGATGTCCGAGTGGCTGAAGGAGCACGCCTGGAAAGCGTGTGTAGGGGCAACTCTACCAGGAGTTCGAATCTCCTTCTCTCCGCCAGTTAAACTTTGCCGTGCTAGACGGGGAGTTAGCGGTGCCCTATAACCTGCAATCCGCTATAGCAGGGTTGAATTCCTCGCTTAGGCTGTAGTCTGTGGGGTCTGACCTATAAAAGTGGCGTTGAGAACTGGGTCCCACGCAACGGAAACTCATGAACTCCGTCAGGTCCGGAAGGAAGCAGCGGTAAGTGATCATTTTCGTGTGCCGTGGATTAACCTAGTTTGAGTTAACTATATAGGTAACGCTCATAGGTTACAAGCCAAAGCGAGGTGCACGGTTTAATACCTTGAATTTTGCGCACAATAAACAGTAGTTTATTGTGCGTTTTGTATTATATAATAGAATAAAGTATTTTGTTATTTTAAGGGGTGATGTAAATGGCATATACCGCTTTGTATAGAGAATGGAGACCTAAAATTTTTGATGATGTTGTAGGGCAACAACACATCACAGTAACTTTAAAAAATCAAATAAAAAATAATAGAATAGCACATGCATATTTGTTTTGTGGTACTAGAGGAACAGGAAAAACATCAACGGCTAAAATACTTGCTAAAGCAGTAAATTGTGTAAATATACAGGAGGGTGAACCGTGCAATCAGTGTGAAATGTGTAAAAAAATAAATGCTGGTATATTAATGGATGTTGTAGAACTTGATGCTGCATCTAATAATGGTGTAGATAAAATTAGAGAGATTACAGAGGAGGTAAACTATCCTCCAAGAGAAGCTAAGTACAAAGTATATATAATGGATGAGGTACATATGCTTTCTCAAGGTGCGGTAAATGCTTTTCTAAAGACTTTAGAAGAGCCGCCAGCAAATGTAATATTTATATTGGCAACTACAGATCCGCAAAAACTTCCAATAACTATACTTTCTAGATGTCAGCGTTTTGATTTTAAAAGAATAAAAAATGATGATATTTTTAAAAGATTAAGGCTAATTGTAGAAGATCAAGGTATTTTTGCTGATGATAGAAGTTTAAATCTAATATCACGAATGTCTGATGGTGCAATGAGAGATGCTTTAAGCGTTTTGGATCAAGCTATAGCTATGGGATCAGAAAAGATTGATTATAATCAGGTTGTAAATATGTTAGGATTAGTTACTAACGAAAATTTAATTAAATTAACAGATAGTATAATAGATAAAAATATCGAGAATTCTATGAAGACTATAGATGAAATAGTTTTAAGTGGAAAAGATATAAATTATTTTATAAAAGATATGATTACTCATATGAGAAATTTATTAATGGTAAGAGTTAGCCAAAATCCAGAGGATATTCTTGATATGTCTGAGGAAAATATAAATCTAATAAAACAGCAATCAGATAAGATAAGAGTAGAAGAAATAATGAGAGATATAAGAATTCTTCAGGATGCAGAGGAACAGTCTAAATGGACAAAACAAAGTAGGATATATCTAGAATTAGCTGTAATAAAAATGTGTAAAGTTGAGTATGATACATCTAAAGAAATAATACTTTCTAGATTGAATAAATTAGAAGAGGCTATAAAAAATGGTGAAATAAAATTAAATTGTGAAACTATAATACCAAAACCAGTTAAAAAATCACAGGTTTTATCAGAAAAAAGTCAAAATAAAATAGAACCAGAAAAACAATTTAATGCCCATTCTAATATTGATATAGATATAGTAAAAAAATATTGGAGAGATATATTAGAAACATTTAAAGCTAAAAGGCATATGGTATTATATGCATCTCTAATGACTTCTTACCCAATAGATTGTAAGGATGGTATCATAATAATAAGATATGAAAAAGAATATGCGTTTAATAAGCAGCGTCTTGAAAAAGATGAGAATAGAAAAATTGTAGAAAATATTTTTTCAGAGGTACTAAAAGAAAAAGTTAGAATAAAATATATTATAGATGAAGAACAAGTAACAGAAGAAAATCCTGAAGAAATGTTGAAAAAAACTTTTGGTAAAGATATAGTAGAAGTATTAGATGAGTGAATTAAAACCAATTTACAGTTTATAATTCATGGTATACAATTAATATTTGTATAGCTTAATTTTATATTTTAATAATTAAATATTAAAGGAGGAATTAATTATGGCAAAAAACGGTATGCCTAATTTTGGTGGTGGAAATATAAATAATTTAATGAAACAGGCTCAAAAGTTTCAAAAACAGATGGAAACTATGCAGAAGGATTTAGAAGATAAGAAGTTTAAAGTAAGCGTAGGTGGAGGAGCTGTAACAGCGGTTGCAAATGGTAAGAAGGAATTATTAGATATACAAATAAAACCAGAAGTAGTAGATCCAGATGATGTTGAAATGCTTCAAGATTTAATAATATCAGCATGTAATGAAGCCTTAAAAAAAGCAGAAAATGAAACTGCTAATGAAATGAAAAAGATTACTGGAGGATTAAACTTACCTGGAATGTTTTAGTTGCTAATATACGATAGAGGTGAATGAATTGGAATTTTATCCTGTAGCCATTGAAAAACTTATTGAAGAGTTTGCTAAGCTTCCTGGTATAGGACATAAAACAGCACAAAGATTAACTTTACATGTATTAAATTTGCCTAAGGATGAAGTAGATGGATTTGCTAATGCTCTTATTAGAGCAAGAGGAACTATTAAATATTGTTCTGTATGTGGAAATTTTACTGATAAAGATCCTTGCGCTATATGTAGTAATCCTAGTAGAAATAAAAAATTAATATGTGTTGTTGAACAACCAAAGGACATAATCGCCATGGAAAAGGTTAGGGAGTATAATGGACATTACCATGTACTTCATGGAACTATATCCCCTATGGCAGGAAGAGGTCCAGATGATATAAAGCTTAAAGAACTTATAAGAAGGATAAATGGAGAAGTTAAAGAGGTTATAGTTGCAACTAATCCCAATGTTGAAGGGGAGGCTACAGCTATGTATATAGCTAAAATTTTAAAACCTCTAGGTACAAAAGTAACACGAATAGCTCATGGTATTCCAGTAGGTGGAGATCTTGAGTATGCGGATGAAGTTACTTTGTCTAAAGCTTTAGAAGGAAGAAAAGAGATCTAATAAACTTAGTGAATAAACCTTCTGTTTCATGTCAAAAATTATAACATAGCATGAAACAGGAGGTTTTTATATGTATAATTATATTAAAGTTAAACTTAAAAAAGATGGAAATTACAATGAGGAAGAAAAAAAAATAATAATGAGTATTGTAGAGGCAAGGGAAGAAATGGTAAGGGCTAGAAAGTATTTTGAAATAGTTAATGATCCTATGTTAGTAGATTATGCTATATATACTGAGCAGGCAGCTAGAGCTAAATATATGTATTTGTTAAACATAGCTAAAAATAAAAATATAAAGATTAAGTATTGCTATATGTTAAAAGAAATTAATGCTGTATAATTTTAATAAACTTATAATATTTATAATATAGAGTATTAATTAAAAGAGGGGGATATTATGGAGTATATCGGATATTTTTTAATTGCTATATTAGGTCTTGTAGTACTAGTAAAATTATTTGCTTGGCCATTAACAATTTTATTTAAATTAATAGTTAATGGAGTATTGGGAGTAATATTGTTATTTCTAATAAACTCTGTTGGAACACTTTTCAATTTCTACATAGGGATTAACGCAGTCACAGCGTTAATATCGGGTTTTTTTGGAATCCCTGGAGTAATTTTTCTAATAGTTTTTAAAACGTTACTATAGATAAGTTATATATTGGAAGGTGAAGTGATATGGCTTCTTACTTGAAGGATATACAGGATTCTGTTATAAAATATGCAAATATTATATCCAAAGTTTTAGAAGTAGAATTAGAGATAGTAGATGAAAGTTTGAATAGAATTGCTGGTACAGGTATTTTTCAAAATAAAATAAATGAAAATATGGAAGTTGAAGGGTACGTATATAAAAAAGTATTACAAAGTGAGAGTCCTCAAATTATATATAAACCAGGACAAGATAAATTATGTATTCCCTGTCCTAATAGGGAGAATTGTAAAGAAAAATTTGAAATGAGTACTCCTATAAAGTTAAATAATCAAATTATAGGGGTAATAGGGTTAGTATGTACTAAAGATGATGAAAGAGAATATTTACTTAATAGATTTGATGTAAATATGGAGTTTTTAAAACAAATATCAGAATTTATAAGTATAACAGCCTATGAAAAGAAAGAGAAAGTAAGAATTCAAACATTAATGGAGCTATTTAACATAATAATAGATAAAGTAGACCAAGGAGTTGTAATAATAAGTTCGGATAATTATATTACTCATATAAATAAAAATGCTTTAAGATATTTCAATTTAAATAATGATTATTTGAAGCATAAAATTTATATAGAGGCAAGCGGAGAAGAAATTTTAGATTTTAAAGAATATAAGGTAATAATAGATAATGAAAAGTTTAATTTATTAGGCAATATGTATCCTATATATTTAGATGATAGTAAATATAATAAAATGTTTTTTTTCCGAGATTTAAAAGAATTTGAAAATAAGATTAATAAAATGAAGGCATTAGAAAAAAATATAACTTATGATGATATATTAGGTAATAGTGTTAAAGTAAAGAAACTTAAAAACACTATAAAAAAAGTTGCTTCTTCTAGATCTACGGTATTGATTACAGGAGAAAGTGGAACAGGAAAAGAATTAGTAGCTAAATCTATACATAATGAAAGTAATAGAAAGGAGCAACCTTTTGTGCCAATAAATTGTGCTGCAATTCCGGACTCATTGCTTGAAAGTGAACTTTTTGGGTATGAAAAAGGAGCATTTACTGGAGCTAATCCCTTAGGTAAAATAGGGAAATTTCAATTAGCTAATAAGGGAACTATATTTTTAGATGAAATAGGAGACATGCCTTTATTTTTACAAACTAAATTATTAAGGGTATTGCAGGAAAGAAGAATAACTAAAATTGGGTCAAATAAAAATATAGATATAGATGTTAGAGTAGTGGCGGCTACAAATAAAAATCTTATAAAAATGATAAATGAAAATAAATTTAGAGAAGATTTGTTTTATAGACTAAATGTTATTCCTATAGAGGTGCCACCACTTAGAAATAGAATAGAAGATATGAAAATTTTAACACAACATTTTATAAATAAATACTTGAATTTATTTAACAAAGAATTTTTATCAGTTCAGGTTTTAGATGATGTTTGGCATATATTTTATTCTTATTCCTGGCCAGGTAATATAAGAGAGCTAGAAAATACTATAGAGTTTATGATAAATATGGTAGGTACAGATGGGATATTAAGTTCAAAAATATTGCCTAAAAATATTGTGGAAAATATTGTGGAAACTAAAATAAATAAAGATGATGAAATATATAATTTAAAGGATTTAGAGAAAACAACTATAATCAGGGCTTTGAATAGATTTGGTAGAAGTACTGATGGTAAAAAAATGGCTGCTGCAAAATTGGGAATAGGTATAGCTACATTATATAGAAAGATAGAGGAATATAATTTATCAAAATGATAAATTATATATATATATAGTATGAATAAAGCACTGAGAAATAAAGAAATTAGAAGTTATTATCAAAATGATAAAATTATTGTTTTGATAATAGCTTTTTTTATAATTTTCCTAATATGTGTGCTTATATAAGGTTTGAGTGTTGGCACAGATATTGCTTTTAATTATAATATGAGTTTTTATAAAAGTATTAATTAACATATAAATATTTTATATTATAGATAAATATAGGAGGGAAAATAATGGAAAATTCAAATCATATTAAATATATTATTAATAAAAAATCTAGGAAATTATCAGAGGATAAGATAAGCACTGATTTTATTTCAGAAGAAATTATAAGTAAGGTAAGAAAATTTCACAATACTTTTAATGAATACGAGATTACTCCATTACATAGTTTAGACAATTTGGCGGATTATCTAGGAATAAAAAATTTATTTTTAAAGGATGAATCCTATAGATTTGGACTGAATGCATTTAAAGTATTAGGCGGCTCTTATGCTATTGGAAAATATTTGGCAAATAGGTTAAACGTGGATATATCGGAAATCTCTTTTGATTTGTTAAAATCAAGGGAAATAAGAGAAAAGATCGGTGATATCACTTTTGTAACAGCTACAGATGGAAATCACGGAAGAGGAGTAGCATGGGCAGCAAATAGATTGGGTCAAAAATCTGTTGTATATATGCCTAAAGGTTCATCAAAAACAAGACTAGATAACATAGAAAATGAGGGGGCAGAGGCAAGCATTACAGATTTAAATTATGATGATGCTGTAAGATTAGCAAATAAAAATGCCCAAAATTATGGATGGATAATGGTACAAGATACAGCTTGGGAAGGGTATCATGATATCCCTGTTTGGATAATGCAAGGATATGGAACATTAATTCATGAAGCAATAGAGCAACTAAATGAAAAGGGAATAGAAAGACCAACTCATGTGTTTTTACAAGCAGGGGTGGGATCTTTTGCCGCATCAGTTCAAGGATATTTGGTTTCTAAATTTGGAGAAAATAGACCTAAAACTATAATAATAGAGCCTGATAATGCAGCTTGTATATATAAATCAGCTTGTATAAATGATGGAAAATCACATGCAGTAACTGGTGAAATGCCAACAATAATGGCCGGGTTAGCTTGTGGAGAGCCTAATACAATAGGTTGGGATATACTAAGGGATTATTCAGATGTATATTTATCATGTCCAGATTATGTTTCTGCTAGAGGAATGAGGGTATTAGCAAGTCCATTAAAAGGAGATCCACAAATTATATCAGGAGAATCAGGAGCTGTTGGAGCTGGAGTAGTAAGTTTACTTAAAAAACAAAGTTATAGGGAGTTAAAAGAAAAATTAGGAATAGATAAAAATTCAAGTGTATTAGTAATTAGTACAGAAGGGAATACAGATCCTTATAAATATAAAGATATTGTATGGGACGGTGATAATGCTTCTATATAAAATATATTGTTTAAGGGGGAAATAAAATGTTTAATGATGAAAAAAAAGAAAAAGTTATAAAGGTTTGTAGGGAATTGGTGAAAGTTAAAAGTTATTCAGGTTGTGAAAGTAAAATTGTTAATGCATTAAAACAGATTTTTAAAGAGAATAATTTTGATAATATTTTTGTAGATAATTACGGTAATATAATTGGGCATATTAGAGGAAATAAGAAAGGAAAAAAAATTTTAATGGATGCGCACATTGACACAGTTCCGGTGATTGATGAAGCAAAATGGAAACATAATCCATTTTCTGCAGATATAGAAGGTGAAAGGATATATGGTAGAGGAACTTCTGATATGAAAGGTGCTTTAAGTGCAATGATTTGTGGAGCATCAAATTTTGCACAGGCAACTAACAAAGAATTTGCTGGGGATATTTATGTGGCAGGAGTAGTTCATGAAGAGTGTTTTGAAGGGGTGGCTTCAAGAAAAATTAGTGAAAGATTGAATCCGGATTATGTGATAATTGGCGAGGCATCTCAGTGTAATTTAAAGATAGGACAAAGAGGAAGAGCAGAAATAGTAGTAGAAACTTATGGGAAACCTGCTCATTCAGCAAATCCTGATGAAGGAATAAATGCAGTATATAAAATGTCAAAGTTAATAAATGAAATAAAAGATATGGAAATGACACATGATGAAGAGTTAGGAGGTGGAATATTAGAGTTAGTTGATATTAAATCTTCACCATATCCAGGTGCTTCAGTAGTGCCTGATTATTGTAAAGCTACTTATGATAGAAGACTATTAGTTGGTGAAACAAAAAGTGAGGTAATTGAACCTATTTTAAATATTATAAATAAAATAAAAAAAGAAGATAAAGGGTTTAATGCTAAAGCATATTATGCAAAGGGTGAAGAAAGATGTTATACAGGAGAAATAATATCTGATGAGAGGTTTTTCCCAGCTTGGAAATTTACCAGTGAAGAAGAATTTATAGAAAAATCCTTTAAGGCATTAAAAGATGTAGGGATAGATTGTGAAATAACATATTATTCTTTTTGTACAAATGGTAGCCATTATGCTGGTGAAAAAGGAATTAAAACAATAGGTTTCGGACCATCTGCAGAAAATTTAGCTCATACTATAGATGAATATATAGAAATAGAACAATTAGTTAAGGCTACTAAAGGGTATGAGGCTATGGCTAAATCATTGCTAGAAGAGTAGGGGGATAAATAATTTTTTACGATATCATAGCTTGTCATTGAAAATCTAATGTTTTACTGTTTAAAAATAAGGGGGAAGGTTATATGCCTATAACGTTAATTATTATAATTTTATATATGGTTATTATAATGGGTGTGGCAGTTATTTCTTCGAAAAAGAAAGTCAAAAATTCAAAGGATTTCTTATTAGCAGGGAGAAACTTAGGACCTTTTGCTTTAGCGGGAACTTTGGCTGCAACTGAAATTGGAGGAGGAAGTACTGTGGGAGTTGCAGCAAAAGCTTATGGAGAATGGGGGCTTTCAGCAGGTTGGTATGTTGTATGTTGTGGAGTAGGAATATTTTTAGTTTCTTTTATTGCCCCAACATTAAGAAAAGCAATGGCAACAACTATCCCAGAAATTATGGAGAGAAGATATGGTAAACCTTCACATATAATTACTACCATTTTGTCAATTGTGGCTTTGTTTGTGGCTACAGCTGTTCAAATAATAGCAACATCAACTATTATAAGTGTAGTAACAAAAACACCTTTAAAGAAAACTATAATTATAGCAGCAGTGGTAATAACTATATATACAATGCTTGGGGGACTTGTTTCCGTTGCAGCTACAGATATAATACATATTATTTTTATAACTGTTGGTATGACTATAGCTATGCCTATAATTGTGAAAAATGCAGGTGGATGGTCAGAAGTAAAAGCTACATTACCACCAGGTCAATTAGGATTTACAAAAGTAGGATGGAAAACAATTATCGGTTTAATATTAATGTATTTTATGACATTTTCAACGGGGCAAGAGGCAGTTCAAAGATATTTTGCAGCTAGAAATGCCAAAATAGCTAAGATGGGTTCTTTTTTATGTGCACTAATAATGGCTTTATATGGTTTTGTTCCCGCTATAATTGGATTAGTAGCTTTATCAAAGTTTCCAGGAATTGATGCTAATAATGCTATGGCAACTGCAGCAATTAATTTTGCTCCTACAATAGTAGCAGGGCTTGTATTGGCTTCGGTATGTGCAGCTACAATGTCTAGTGCATCAGGAAATATGATAGCTGTTTCAACTTTATTTACTAAGGATGTTTATGAAAGATATATAAATAAGAATGCAACAGATGATCAACTAATGATTATGAGTAAGTCGGTTATAATATTTGTAGGTTGTGTTTCATTAATTATTGCATTGTCTAATACTCAGATAATACCATTACTTGTTTTTGCTTTTACTATTAGGTCAGCTGGACCTTTTGCGGCTTTTGTTTTTGGTTTATTATATAAAAAAGCTACTGTAAATGGCGGTTTTTATTCACTAATATGTGGAAGCATAGCTTCATTTATTTGGCAATATTTAAATGAACCCTATGGGGTAATGTCTGTTGTTTTTGGATCTATAGTAAGTACAGTTGTATTTTTTACGGTTAGTTTATTTGAAAGAAGCAAGGGAGTACCAGCAGCTCCACCAGCAATAACAAAAAAACATTTAGATATGCTTTCTGAAGAACAGATGAAAATGTAGTTTTAAATAAACTAAATTTGGGGAAGGAGAAATACTATGAGTAGCTTGTTAATTAAGAATGGATTAATAGTAGATGGTACCGGAAAAGAAGGGTTTATTGGGGATTTAGCAATTAAAGACAAAACAATATTTAAAATAGGTAAGATTCATGATATGGATTTTGATAAAGTTATAGATGCCAATGGGAATATTGTATGTCCAGGTTTTATAGATACACACAGCCATTCGGATTTAAAAATATTAATAGATCCTTATGTAGAGCCTAAAATTAGACAAGGTATAACTACTGAAATATTGGGACAAGATGGTATATCTATGGCACCTCTTCCTAGAAAGTATATAAAACCTTGGAGGATGAATTTAGCAGGGTTAGATGGAGATAGTGATGAGCTAAACTGGGAATGGGAAACTACTGAGGGGTATTATAAATTATTAGAGAAAAATGGGGTTGGTCCTAATGTTACTTATTTAGTTCCTCATGGAAATATTAGAATGGAGGCTATGGGATTAGAAAATAGAAGAGCTACAAAAGAGGATTTATTAAAAATGAAAGAAATAACTAGAAGAGAATTAGAATCTGGGGCCGCAGGAGTGTCTACAGGATTAATATATATGCCATGTGCTTATAGCAATACAGAGGAGATTATTGAAATTTGTAAAGTTGCAGCAGAATTTGATAAACCTCTTGTTGTTCATCAAAGAAGCGAAGCGGATACAATATTAGAATCTATGGAAGAAATAATTCAGATAGGAGAGGCTAGTGGTGTAAAGATACATTTTTCTCATTTTAAAGTATGTGGTAAGAAGAACTATGATAAAGTAGATAAAGTGTTAGAAATTTTAGATAGAGTAAAGGATTTAGGTATACAAGTATCATTTGATCAGTATCCATATGTAGCAGGAAGTACAATGTTAGGAGTTATTCTTCCTCCATGGGTTCACGATGGGGGAACTGATAAATTATTAAAGAGACTTGAGGATAAAGATTTAAGAAAAAGAATAATAGAAGATATTGAAAATGGAATATCTGGATGGGATAATTTTATTGATTTTGCAGGATTTGATGGAATATATGTAACTAGTGTTAAAACTGAGAAGAATAAAGATTGTATAGGTAAAAATTTATTAGAAATAGCTAATATGCGACGAACGGACCCTTATAATTCTACTTTCGATTTATTATATGAAGAGAAAAATGCTGTAGGTATGTATGATTATTATGGAAAGAAAGAGCATATAATAAAAATAATGAAAAGGCCAGAACAAAATCTTTGTACAGATGGACTTTTAGGTGGTAAGCCTCATCCTAGGGTGTATGGTGCGTTTCCAAGATTGCTTGGGAAGTTTGTTAGAGAAGAAAAGGCTTTAAGATTAGAGGAAGCTATATATAAAATGACATTAAAACCAGCCACTGTATTTAGATTTGAAGATAGAGGAGCTTTAAAAGAGGGTAAGAAAGCTGACATAGTAATTTTCAATAGGAAAACTGTAAAGGATAAATCAACCTTTATAGATCCTATACAGTATCCAGAGGGCATAAATACTGTTATAATCAATGGTAAAATTATTTTAAACAATAATATTAGAGAAAAGGAACTAACAGGGGAAGTTATAAGAATAAAATAAAGAGGATATACTTTAAAAGGTTATATTTTTAAATTTCTTAGAATTAATTTAAAAATATAACCTTTTTTATAAAGTTAAGTGGACTTAATATTGTTATAATTAAATTATTTATTATATAAAATTTATTTAGTTATAGCAATATTATAATGTTAAAATATATATAATAGTTTACATATATGTGAGTTATTTTGTGTGCAATGTGGATATTTTTCTTAATAAATGTGGATAATGCAATATAAAGATAGGAGATATTAGTATGTTTATAACTAAAGATATAGTTAAAGCTAAATTTATAAGAAGGCCAAATAGATTTCAGGCTTATGTTTATTTATTTGGTGAAGAGATAATGGTACATGTCCCCAATACGGGGAGGTGTAAAGAAATTTTAGTACCAGGTTCTTTAGTGGTTCTTAGAAAAGAGGATAATCCTCTTAGAAAAACAAAATTTGATTTAATAGGTGGATATAAGGGAGAAAAATTTATTAATATAGATTCACAAATACCTAATAAAGTGGTAGAAGAAGCTTTGTTAGAAGGAAAAATAAATAAGCTTAAAGAATATTCTATAATAGAAAGGGAAAAAACCTTTGGAAACAGTAGGTTTGATTTTAAACTTTCTAATAACTTAGGAAAAGAGTATTTTTTAGAGGTAAAAGGAGTAACTCTTGAAGAAAACGGTGAAACTAGATTCCCAGATGCACCAACAGAACGTGGAAGGAAACATTTACTAGAGCTTGTTGAAGTTAAAAAGAGTGGTAAAGGAGCAGGAGTTCTTTTTCTTATACAAATGGATGATGTTTATTATTTTACTCCCAATGATACTATGGATGAAAAATTTGGAGAGGCAGTGAGAATAGCAAATAAAAATGGAGTAGATGTATTTGCGTATAAGTGCTGTGTAGGGGAAAATTTTATAACTTTAAAAGATGAGGTTGAAATAAGATTATGATTAATTAAATAGTTATTTCATAAGAAGGAGGGGGAAATTCTAAGGGTTACTTAGAATATAAGTTTATGAGGTTTAAATATTGTCCAAAATGTGGTGAAAGGTTAATAGAAAAGTATAGTTGGGATGAAGGTGGAGTACCTTATTGTCCTATAGATGATATTATGTATTTTGATACTCCAAAGCCATGTGTTGTAGTAGCTGTAATAAAAGAAAATGAGATTTTACTTTTAAAACAAAGTTATATTTTTAAAGACTCTAAAGTTTTGGTTTCTGGATATGTTAATAATGGAGAAACAGTAGAGCAAACTGTATATAGAGAAGTGAAAGAAGAAACAGGTATAAGTGTAGAAAATATAAAATATTTGGGAAGTGAATATCTATTTTCAAAGGAAATATTAATGCTTACTTTTATGGCAAAATATAAAAGTGGAGAAATTAGAAAATCAGAAGAAGTAGAGTGGGTAGAATGGGGAGAACTGAAAAGTGCGTTATGTGAGATGCATGAGGATGAGATAGGAAAAAATGTTGTTAGAAAAGTTTTAAAGGAAATAAATTATGACTTAGAAAAAAACTGATAAATGTGAAATAAAGATACTAGAAGATTCCTAGTATCTTTATCTATATCTAATAAGTGTTATGGTTAAAAATTTATTATCTTCGTATTTTATATCTGCTTTATCACACATCATTCCTACTAAATTTAATTCTGAGGTATATAAGTCATCTCCTGGTAAGTTCCAGTAGTATTCTTCTAGCTCGTGTAATCTAGGTGATGTTAGTAAATCCTTAGCTTTATCTAATGTTGTAGTATCTAAATTGTTTACATAAGCAACTAATGTTAGGATAGTTTTATTTTCAAAATTGTCTACATCCATATTAAATTTATGAGATGATATACGGTAACAAAAGCCCATTAACTCACTTACCATTTTTAAAACTTTATTATTTTCATTTTTCATATTATCTATACTCCTTTTTAAGCCCATTAATTATGGGAATTAGTATTATAGCAACAAATCCTCCTGCAAAACCGTTATTATATAAATTAAGACCTGCATGAAGATAACCTATATTCATGACAATGCAAGTATGAAGAAAACCAGCTAATAAACCATAAATGTATCCAAATTGACCTGATATAGGAGCTAAAGTCGTACTAAATAGTGATGAAAGAAGTATGCCAGGGGAATTTATATTCCATATATTAAAAAATCCTGCTAGTATGGTACCTAAAACTATTGGTATAGTATTTTTTATGTGTTTTCCAAAAGCACCAAAGCCTACTATTGTAAATATACCAGCCATAACTGGACCGTTTATAGCGCCACCTATAATAAGTACATAAGAGGTAAATAATATACCTAATATGCCCATATTTATAAGACAACATCCCTGGCCAAATAAAATATAATAATCTGATACCAGCCTTCCAGATTGTTTATATAAATTTTTTAAGTTTATAAAACTTTTATTGTTTAATATATAACCTATCACTAACATTGATGTAAAAAGTGTCATTAAAAATATAGCAAGTATATTAGTATATTCTGTAGACCATAAAAATCTTTGTTCAAAATCTATCCCTATTAATCTAAATATTGACATAGTTAAAGTAGCTATTAAGCCAGCTGCAAATCCAGAATTATATAAATTATATCCTTGGTGAACTTTTATAGAATATGATGCTACAGGTGGCAGGATAAATCCAAGTAAAGTTCCTATGATAATACCTAGCAATATTCCCTGCCACCAAGAAAAATAACCAGAAAAACTAAGCTGGTTAACTGTGGGGGATAAAGTACTACCGAACAAGGCAATTAATATATAATTTAGAAAAGGTTCTTTTTGATATTTTGAATAAAGCCAAGTTCCTAAGAATATAGGCCATACATTAAGAAGATTTTTACCAAAGAAGGCGAAACCACCCATTGTAAATAGAGCGGCAAAGGTTGAGCCGTTAGGTTTAACTTTTAATTTAATTAATATGAATATACATATAAGACATAGTAATCCTGAATTTATAAATGAAGCACCTATACCACCTATTTGTAAATAATCTGTTATTAAAATATCAGATTCCAAAAATATAGTTTTTAAACCGGAAAGTATATTAGATAAACTATCATTACATAGACCAAAGATAATAAAGAAAGAAAAGTAGACTATTATAAGAAAATAATTTAAAAATGTTTTATTTTCCATGTAAACCTCCCAATTTATAATATAAAATATAATAGGTGATATAAGTATTATATATAGATAACATTTTTATTATCCCTATAAATAAGAGGAATTTATTCATTATTTAAAGAATAGATAAGGATTGAAGAGTATACAAATAAGGAGGAAAATATGAAAGGTGTATTATATTATTTTAGTGGTACTGGAAATACTAAATGGGTAGCAGATAGATTTGAGGAAAATTTTAAGTATAAAAATATAAGATTAGATTTGTTAAATATAGAAAACAAAGATGATATATCTATAGAGGGATATGAATTTATGATAATTGGTACGGCAATTTATGCAGGGACAGAGCCTAAATTAGTGGATGATTTTATTAATAGGCTACCTAATTCAAATAATAAGTTAAAGGTAATAGTTTATTCAACTCAAGGGGCGAAAACAGCATCAGCAGTAGGCATATTGAAAAGGAATCTACAAAAAAAGGGTTATAATGTGGTAATAGAAACTATGTTTCAAATGGGTAATAATTATTATTTTGCATTTGGAAAAAAACCTGATAAAGATGAAATTAAAAATATTATTGACAAAGCAAAGTATCAGGTAGAAAATATTGTAGAAGACTTTTTAAATAATATAGAGGTTAAATCGGGTATAACAGCTATAAGAACTGGTTTTGCTCAAGTTACAGCAAAAGTATTTATTAAATTTTTACCATCTATGTCTAAAAATTTAAAAGCCACTGATAAATGTATAAATTGTGGTTTATGCTTAAGAAATTGCCCTAAAGGGAATATAATTTTTGAAAACGGTGTTACTGTGTTTCATAGTAATTGTATGTTGTGTTTAAGATGTATTCATTTGTGTCCTGTAAATGCTATTACATATAAAGATAAAACTATAGAACAAACTCAAAAAGAAATAATTAAATGTCTACATATTAAATAAAACTAAGAGGTGATTTGTATTGGCAGTAGGAGGAGATAACTGTAAGCAGTGTCCCGAGTTGATAAAGGGACAGTGTGACGGGAAAGTGGATAATTGTATGTGTAAAAGATGTCCTAGAAATTTAGGCAAATGTTTGACAACTAAATATTGTACTGAAACTGAATCTGTACTTAATTATTAAATAAAAACACATTTTAGCTTTAAAAGTTAAAATGTGTTTTTATATTAGAATTTTTTTTTGTTTAGTGGGAACAATATATACAAATGTTATTAAAAATATAAAAGAAGGTGTTGTATGTGAGGTTAGCTGAGTTAAAGATGATAGTAGCAGAAAATTGTGAAGGATATGAACCTATGGCATCTGTATTTATTTCAGACATTGGTAGTAATATAACCGATAGTTGTGAGAACTGCTACAATTTTAAGGATGGTAAATGTATAAAGAATCTTTTTGACCCTATTAAAGAAAAAATATATAGAAATTGAGGAGGCAATTTATTATGTCTAATGCTTATGAAATGATGGCAGTGGCATGTTTATGTCCTAAATATATGCCAGTGTATGATGGATTTCAATCTTCTACAGGAGAACCTGAAAATAAAAGTTGTATAAATTGCTCAAATTATAGTGAAGGTGTATGCAATATTGATTATTATGATACAGTGGCAGCAAGCTTGGATCAAAGTTAGTTTAAAAAGGCAGCTATAAATTGCTGTCTTTTTTTGTGTTTATTTATAGTATTAAATAAGAATTAGTGTTTTAAAAAATATATAAAATTCAAAAAATTATGATATAATATTATATATAAGAAGTAATTATATAAAATGTTATTAAGTTAATATATATTTATATAATAAATAGTTTTTACCCAACGTAGAGTAATTTTGAAAATGACAGAATATTAAAGAAGTGGATTTTTTTCTATTTATATGTATATGTGATACGGGAAAAAATAGTATACTTATGAATCAAGAATTAAATTTATAGGCTTGTACCCAGGTCATATCTACGGGTTAATTATAGTGAAGACTTGTGGTTTATCATTTGGAAAGGGTATTTCTCTGGAAAAAGTAAAGTCTATATGTCTTGGTATTCTGTTAATATTAGATTGGCTTGTTCTTATAAAAATTTTTAATAGAATTAAGGTTATATAATACTTGAACGGGGATTTATATTAAAAATATGGTATTAAAGGATAAGTCAAAGGCAACCCTATTTGGGTTGCCTTTAATTTATTACTAATTAAAATGCACAGATATAGAATAATTACAGCAATTATTATTATTTAGTAATAATTGTACTAGATTTTTCAGTGATTTTTCTGTATTATACAAAGCCTTATTTAATATGGAGGGTTCATTTAACTTTTCATACATTCTTTCTTTAACTTTTGTGATTAATATTTGATTTTCAGCAGGGGTTAATTTTATTTCACCAAATCTTAATGCCCCCATTTTTGTTTCATAGGAGGTTTTTTTCTCATCTATATTAATGGATTTAATATTAGGTTTAGGAACAGTAATTTTAATAGTTTTATCCTTGTTATCAATGGAAATATTTTTCTTTTGTACTTTAGATAAGTCTATGGAATATATAGATTTACTATAGAAATTTATATAGGTTATTTTCCTAAATATGTTAAACTCTCCCCAGCTATCATTCAACATAACTTTATCTGATAGTTCTATTTCCATAGTTATTAAGTCTTCCTTCTCATGAATTTTATTAATAATTGCCTCACTTGTTATTGTACGTTTAGATATGGAGTTTACTTCTTTTGATATACCAGGTAATGAAGTTGAATCAGATTTAATAAGTATGGTATAGAATATAATAAAACCAATAATAATTAATAAAAATTTATTTTGTGATTTTTTATTCATTATATATCTTAAAGTTTTATAAAACTTTAGAGTTCACCACCTCTTTAATTATTTATTATTAATATAAGGGGAGTTTATACTAATAAATTATATATATTTATTATTTATATGTTTTTTAGTAAGAATATGCTGTATGATATAATATGTCTTAACAAAATTATAGTTATATGTATAATAGTAAGATTATTTTAGATATTAATTTTAATTACAGGTATTTATTTCATTAACATTCTATTTAAATTAAATAGTTACGAGTTAATACTTGGGAGATAGGGGAGATAAAATGATAAACTCAAAGGAAATAAGTATCAATTTAGTAAATGGAAGTATAAATGAATATATAATAAAAGATTACATAGGTATTACACTAGGAAGAATATTTATTATAGAATTATCTAAGGAAAATAAGTATTGTTCGTTTAGGATAAAGTTTTATAAAAATAATAAAGATACATATAAATATTTAAGGGATACATTAAATAAACTTATTATTTCATTATTTAATAATATGTGTATATTTAAAATTAATGTATTGGCAGAAGAAGATATAAACCTTGCTGCGTTTACAGATATAGGTTTCCAATTAGAAGGAGTTTTGTCTAATACTTGTATAAAAAATAATATATACAAAGATGAACTTATATTTGGTATAGATAAAGATACCTTTGGAAAGAATATAATGAAAAAAATTATATTACATGGTGACTATATAAACTTAAAAGTATTAACACCTGAAAATTCTGAAGAAGTATTAGAATATTATATAAAAAACAAACATTATTTAGAACCTTTTGAACCTACAAGGGAAGAGAATTTTTATACTATAGATGTTCAAAGGAGAACACTTATAGAAAGTTACAAACAGTTTTTGAATGGAACTTCAATAAATTTTGGAATATATAATAATGACAAGTTCATAGGTAAAATACAATTGTCTAACATAGTTATGGGAGTATTTAGAAGTTGTTTTGTTGGATACTCTATAGATCAGGATGAACAAGGAAAGGGATATATGACAGAAACGTTAAAACTTGTGGTAGATTATGCTTTTAAAGAATTAGAGATAAATAGGATTGAGGCATCTACTTTATTAAATAATGATAAATCTCAAAACGTATTAAAGAGATGTGGATTTAAAGAATTGGGTTTAAATGAAGGTTACTTATATATTAATGGGAAGTGGAGGGATCATATAACTTTTTATATATTAAATAAAAATTAAAACAACTTGTTCACGCGTGTCCATATATATATACAGGAGAAAATGGAAGAATAATAGAGAAAAAAACAAATATTTTTTTAAAATTGTTGAATACTTGAAAGTTGGCATAATAATTTGTGATACAATAACACATGTCGCTGAGAGATGTGACAAACAACACAACAACAAACAACAATTCAACAAAAATGTTGAAAAAAGTTGTTGACAAGAAAGATTTAGGATGATAAAATAAAGAAGTCGCTTAAGTGCGGCGGTTGATCTTTGAAAATTAAACAGAGAAGAATGAAACCAGTTAATTCTTAACACAAAGTGTTAAAATAGCGATGAGCTAAAAAAGATTAAACTTTTAAATTGAGAGTTTGATCCTGGCTCAGGACGAACGCTGGCGGCGTGCCTAACACATGCAAGTCGAGCGATGAAGCTCCTTCGGGAGT
>NZ_UYZZ01000012.1 GCF_900626095.1 Clostridium rectalis | reverse complement strand
ACATTGCCTACTTCTTTAACCTCATTTAGTATTGATTCTTTTAATTCTTTTGTATAACTTCTACCTCTCACAAGTTACCTCCAATTACTTTTCTTCATTATATCTAATGCATAAGCAATTGTCCAAGTGTTTTTAGGGGCTTAAGAGGAATCAATTACTAGTAATTGTAATGAAAGACAAGCATATATTACTTCTAAAGAAGAAGTGATTATACGTAAACAATTTTTAGAAGATGGAGTAAAACCAGCAACCATAGAAAAACTTATTAATAAAATAAAAAATGGTGAAACATTAGATGCTGAAAATCCTGATAAAATAGCACAGGTTCCAAAAGGCTTTTTTAAATTTGAACTTAAAGACAGTACTGAAAAATCTATTCAAGAAAAAACATATACATTTGAAGATGGTTCATATATAAAAGTTGAATCTATACCGACAAAAAGAATAAAGATAATAGAACCATTAACAAGATCAGTAGAATATAGTCATTATGGAGCAATATATACTGATGAATTTATAAAAACAACGTATGGTTCAAGCAAAGTTGTATTTTACTGTATATTTAGAATGCTTAATCAAAGTAGGTCAGTTATAAATAATGTCTACGGAACTACTGGATGGGGACTTGGTTCTTGGACTTATGGAGAACCTCAATTGATACGTAGTACTCAGAACGGCTCAATGCCTGCATTTGCAGTAGCTACTTGTACTCAGACAACAGGTATGGGAGATTTATCTAAAACTATGGTTTTTTCTTGTGAATTTAAAGTATACGAACACTATTATACTATGGAACTAATACGACGTAATTAATTCTAAAAATAATTAAAGTAGGTTGATAATATGAATTATATATTAATTGTGATTAAACAAATATTTGATTTCTGTATAGTGCCCGTAGTGTTATTCATAGCATTATTTTTTACAATTAAATATTCAATTATAAGCGCTGTTAAAACTATGAAAAAGAAAAAGATTATATAAAATATACTTAATTACTATTAACAAATTTGTAATTTAATGTGGACTATAGATAATACGTGAACAATTTTTAAAAGATGGAGTAAAACCAACAACTATAGAAAAACTTGTTAATAAAATAAAAAATGGTGAAACATTAGATTCTCAAAATCCTGACAAGATATCACAAGTTCCAAAAGATTTTATATAGGTAAAAAAATATATTAAATGGGACTGTGGCATTAAATTTTATATGAATTTTTTATTGCCACAGCCCAATATATTATATGAAGGAGTTTTTTAAATTAATTTATAACTACTTACTATTACAGGAAGTTTTAAGTTTTCTAAAACCCTTTCTAAAAGCACCCCTTCTCTATTAGGGTATTTGAAACCATAACTTGCCTTTATACAGGCGGTTATAAAAGAAACCCCTCTGTCTAAAGCTATAGGAAGACTATCTCCTTGTAAAAGACTTCCCACAAGTACACTTGTAAAGGAATCCCCAGTACCAGGATAGAAGGTAGGAATATAATCAGAACTAACTTTCCAAAATACATCATCTTCTTTATTATAAGCTATTACGCTAGTCTTTTTATCATTATCTAAATCTTTTACACTAGTTATAATTACTATATTAGGCCCCATATTAGAAAGTCTAACCATCCAAGATTTAATTTTTTCAAGTGTTAAATCATTTGTAGTATCTTCCCCTAAAAGTAGAGCGGCTTCAGTAAAATTAGGGGTTATTATATTGGCCTTAGATATGAGTTTTCTCATATTTTCTACCATATCTAGTCCCATAGTAGCATATAATTTTCCGTTATCTCCCATAACAGGGTCAATAACCTTTAAGGTATTTTCTGTAGAGAACCAATCCATACATTTAGAAACTATATTTATCTGATCGACAGAACCTAAAAACCCGCTGTAGATGCAGTCAAATTTTAGATTAAGCTTATGCCAATGATCTATAAAATCATTCATGGAATCTGTAAGGTCTACAAAACTATAACCTTCAAAATCTCCTGTGTGAGTAGAAAGTATAGCAGTAGGAATAGGACATACTTGTACTCCCATGGTAGATAGTATAGGAATTATTGCTGTTAGTGATGATCTGCCAAATCCGGAAAGATCGTGTATTGCAGCAACTTTTTTTACAGGGTTTATCATTAATTTTCCTCCCTTTATTAGTAAAGTTCGTTAAAAAGGATTTATATTATTATTTTAACTAGCTAAGTTTAATCTGTATATATGGTATCCTTTATAATTAATTACCTCTATAGTTTTATCATTGTTTAGCTTTTTAAACAGGGAGTCTATTTCATCTAAGTTACAGTTTCTAGACTCTAAAAAACAACTTATCTCATGATGGTTCATAGGATGTCTTTTAATTATACTTAATATGGCATGATAATTGTCCAATATTTCACTAAAAAATTCTCCTTGCACAAATCTGTCTATGGATATTCCTTTTAAAATATCACAGGCAAGATTTATAGCTTCTTTTGAAGAAGGTTTTATAAAAGATTCTGCAGGAGGTCTAACACAAGTATTTATATAAATTCTAGAGTAATTTATTTTATCAGCCAAAGATTTTAGTTTTAATAAAGAAGTTTCATCATCATTAAAACCATCTACTAGCATGATTTCAAGCCAAAGCTCTCCTTTGTAAATTTTTGAAAATGCTACAAGTCCGTTATAACATTCTTGGAATTTTATTTTACCATAGGCTCTATTTATTTTTCTAAAGGAATTTTCATCAAAGGCATTTAATGATGGCAAAACAATATCTGCATTTAATAGTTCTTTTGAAACATTTATATCATTTATAAGGCCACCGTTGGTTATAACACATACAGGTTTTGAAGTTAATTTTTTAATTTCTTTTATAAGCTCACCCATTTTTGAGTAAAGAGTAGGTTCACCTTCTCCTACAAGGCTTACCACATCAAATTTAGGGTTTGATTTTAAATATAAAGTAAATTCATTTAAAATATCTTTTATAGGAAAAAACTCTTGTCTTTTATTTGTAAGATTATTGGTTCTACCTAGTTGACAATATACGCAGGAGTAGTTACAGAATTTTTTAGGTATAGTACTTATTCCAAGAGAAAGTCCTAATCTTCTAGAAGGAATAGGTCCGTATATATATTTGAATTCATCCATAATTTATCTTTAAGGGTAGAAATCATTTAAATATGAAACTACCATTAAAGCCTCCTTTCTTTATTTGCAAATTTTTATCTTAAATTAATATAATTAAATTGTTTCATAATTGTAGGAATTGTTCAAATGTATGGATACAGTTTTAATTAGAAATTCTTAGTAAGTGAACTTTCTTTTAAAAGTAATATAAACTAATTGAAGTGAAAGAAAATTAAGGGTAAAATGTAAATAGGATCGCAGAAAGGAAAAAATATAAGGAGGAGATTTAAATGAAGCAACTAAACAAGAAAAGTATTACTGCAATCATAGTAGTTGTCATTATAGGTGTTATAGGCACAATGTATTTTACAGGAAGAAATAGTAAGATACCTCAGGCCGACAAAAACATTGTTGTAAGAACTATTGACAACTTAACAGGAAAAACAGAAAGAGAAAATAAAAAAGTAGAGGAAGAAAAGAAGAAGAAAGAAGAAGAGAAAAGAAAACAAGAAGAGGCAAATAAAGTTAACCAGGATAAAAACTTTACTGAGAAGGTAAAAAAAGAAAATGGAATACTGGATGGTCAAGTGTATACTCAGGGAGACTATGTATGTGGTACTATGCTTATTAAGGAAAATAGTATAAGTCAAGAAGAGGTAAAGAAATTAGCAGAGAAATATGCAAATGAATTAAAAGCAAAATATAAAAATAAGAAAGTTAATGTACAAGCAGTTCAAAATGGAAAGAACCTAGCTAATATTACAAAATAAAAGTTCTTGAAATAATGAAGGCATCAGTGTAAAATCTGGTGCCTTTAATTGTAGTAAAAAATGGAAAAAAACTAAATTACATGATAAAATATATGTAATTTTAAAATTTGCAAAAAGAAATACAATAAATAGGTATATAGGGGGTGAAGTTATTATATGAATAAAAAGAAGAGAGGAATCATTTTTACATTTATAGTAGTTTTAATTCTAGTGGTTGGAGCTTTACTTGTTTTTAGTAAAAATGGTTATAAAAAAGGAGAAGGTGCAAAGTTGGATTTAAATAATAAGTTGTTAGAGATATTGAGAACTGGTGATACCATAACTTTAAATTCACAAGACCTAAATAATCTATTGGCTGCTATTTTTACTAAGGAAATAACCAAGGAAGATTTAAGAATAAAAACACCAGAGGGTTTCTTAGAGGGAAACTATATGGGAGTAAAGATTCCAATCAGTATAAAAGGGCTGAATTTTGTTATTTCAACTAAAGGTGATATAAAAAGCATAAATGGAGAAATAATTTACACACCACAGTACTTTAAATTAGGAAGATTTAGAGTTTCTAAAAAATTTGTTTTTGATAATCTAAAGAAGTTTTCCGGGGAAAAGGTGACCATAAGCAATCATGATATAAAGTTAAATAGAGTGATTATTCCTGTGGCCATAAAAAATATAGTTGTGGATGATGGAATTTTAACTATTAGTGTAGATAAACAAATTCCTTTTATGGATTTAAGTAAAGAAGAGATTAAAGAGAAAATTAAAGAAAATGAGGCTTCACCTAAGAAAGGTACTAACATTTCAAAAAATTCTAAAGAAGAGATGAAAACTGTATCAAATGGATATGTGGATTATACTAAAGGTAAGCCCCTGCTTTTATCTAAAATGAGTAAACAATTAACGGATTCCATATTAAATATTCAGTCCAGTGGAGGACAAGAAATTACAGGTTTAATGTTAGCAACTATAAATAAAATTACAGCGACTAAAGACTACAATTATGAAAAAGATATCCAAGAAATAAAGATTCTTTGGAACAAGCTAACAGATGAAGAAAAAGAGGAGACTAAAAAAATAATTTATTCTAATTTAGATGGGGATACTAAAATAGAGTTTGCAACCATGTTTAAAATATAAATTTATAAATAGTATAGACATACAGTAGTAGGAATTTTTATTTAATAAAGATTTCTACTGTTTTTTTATTGTTTAATTTACAAAAATTATTTAAGATAAATTATGATTTATTATCTGTTTGAATAAGTATATTTATCTGATTTGAAGATAAGAAAAAGATTAAAATGTAAGATGATACTAATATATATTATATTGAAGTGTAATTTTGTGATATACTATGGGATATACTAGTTGGGAAAAAATATAATTCATAGAATAATATATATTTTTTTACCATCAATTTTTTATTTATAAAAAAAATAAATAGAGGTATACAGACATATTATTTATAAATATGGAAGCATTTTTAAGCTATATAGGTTATTTGTGAACAATGCATAAAGTAAATAAAAATAACAGGGGATACATAAGTATATAGTAAGTGTAAAGCGCAGCTAAAAAAAGCATGGAATAATAAAGTTAAGATAAATAAGTATATAGTAAAAGTAAAGGAATGGTGATTTATTTGAATACTACACTTTGGATTGCAGTAGGTGTTACCTTTTTTTGTTGTTTTATGGTTAATAATAAAAAAAGTGAAAAGAAATAAATTTTAATTTATTAGTGGCTTATTATAAGTACAAAATAGATACAAATTTAATATAAAATACTATTTACTTTCACATTGTGAATTAATAGTGAAGCAATTGAAAAGAAAGTTGATGTGGCTTTAAGTAATCATACGGCTATAGATAACGGATTGGAACGTATTATGTATTCAAAAACAAGAATGAGCTATATGCCAAACATTTATATTATAGGGCAGGATGGATTTAAAAATTATTGTGAGGTTTTTAAAACATTAAGCTATGGGATGCTTGATAAGTTAAATAGATTTTAAAATTTTATTTGTAATAATTGATAAATAATATTAAGGAAAAGAGTAACTTTTTAAAGGATATATAAATGGATAATGAGGAAAATTTAATATATAATATTATTTAGACAGTAAATAATTTTAAGGTAAAGGGTTAAAACATAAGCTTTTTACTAAAGATGAGGTAGTGATATGAAAAATAGACAGTATAAGAAGTTTTTTAAATATGTATTTATACTAGTATGGATGATTATAATTTTTAAATTTTCTCAAGATCCAGCAGATATATCCAATAGTAAAAGCGGTATTGTAATTGATACTTTAACTTCTATTGGAATAAATGTTAATAGTTATTTTGGAGAACTTACAAATTTTGTAGTAAGAAAAATGGGACATTTAACTGAATACTTCATATTGGCCCTTCTTTGTATAAATGCATTTAAGGAAAATTTTAAAATAAAAACAAGTTATATATTGGCTGTATTAACTGTATTTATATATGCTTGTAGTGATGAATTTCATCAGCTTTATGTGCCAGGAAGAAGTGGAAAATTCACAGATGTTTTAATAGATAGTTTTGGAGGAGTATTGGCAGTTTTATGCTTTATATTATGGAGGATTTATAAGAAAAAAAATACTAAGGATTATTAAAATTATGTTTAGGATTTATTGCCGCTAAATTTATTAGTGGCTTTTTTATTTTTTAAATGTTTTAAAAGCATAACATTTAAATGTATAATATAGTTATATAAGGTTAAAATAATTAAAGATGTTATAAAAACAGAACATTATTATTGACCCTTGCATATAATAGAGTATATAATGAAGATGAAAGGGAGTGTGCTCATGAATGCAATTTTGGGAGCAAGAATTAGAGCTTTGAGAGAAGCTAAAGGTTTGACACAGGAGCAAGTTGCAGAAAAAATGAATTGCACTAGACAAAAGTATGCTAGGATTGAGAAAGGTTTGATAGACATCTCATATGCAAGTATTACAATTATTGCTGAAATTTTAGGAATAAAAGCTGAAGAAATAACTTCTGCTGTAAATAATATTGAAGAAAAAGAAACTATGTTTAGAAAAATTAATGGTGATGTTTGTGAGGATAAATTTGAGTATATAATTGAAATGATTAACACTTTTTATGCTCATAGAAATCTATATAAAAGTGTAAGGCAGGTAGATATGGATGAATAAAATAAGAAAACTTGCCATTGAAAAAATAGCTGATAGTGTTAGAGATGAGTGCAGTATGACAGGGTATGGTTTTCAGAATATATTTGAAGCTGCTGGGAAAATAGGATATAGGGTTATAAGATATCCTATTGGAAGTGATGCATTTTTAGGATTTGCATTAATAAAGGATACAGAAAGAATAATTTTTTCAAACTCATCCTTGATATTATCTAGAGAAATTTTTTCTATTGCTCATGAAATTGGTCATCAAAAATTACATTTGAAAGATCAAGGATTAAAAATCATTAAAGATGATGACTTTAATGATAGAGATGAGTTTGAGATTGAAGCAAATTATTTTGCAGCATGTTTGCTAATGCCAAGAGAAAAGGTTGAAAAATTTATTAGATTGGAATTAGATGATAAGGATATTAATAGGTGGAGTGGTTTAGACATTGCTAGAATACAAACAGAGTTTAATGTTAGTTATGATATGGCAATTATTAGGTTAAAAGAACTGAGAATATTTAATAATACAGTAGGTAATGAATTGAAGTTAGAAAAAATAGAAAAAAAAATTTCAAGATTATTAAACGCTATCAATGGAAATGTTGATTTATGTAAGCCAGCAGAGGTGAAAAAAGTACCAGCTGATTATTTAGAGTGGGTTATTTCAAATTATACTGAAAAATTGATACCAGTTAATAGTCTAGAAAAGGTATTAAAATATGTAGATTTAAATGCTGAAGATTTAGAAAATCTACCAGAGGATGAGCTTGAGGAGGACGAAAGCTTAGATGATTTAATTGGGAGGATGGATTAATGGAGGCATCTTTAGATACAAATGTTATTATCCATCTTTATAATGCTAATTATCAATCTATATTATTTAATAGGTTTAAAAAAGTGAAGGTATATGAATTTATTCGTAATCATGAAATGGTAAATCATGCTACTTCAGAGGTTATTGATTTATTTGATAAAGATGTACAAGCAGGTAAGATAGAATTGATTACAAAGGATTATTTAAAAAGTATAGGGATGTATAATGTGTTTAAACATCATGTAGAAGATATACGCATACTTTTTGAAAGAGGAGATTTAGGAGAGGTTTATGCTATAGCTATGGCAAAAGTTTTAGGGTGCATAAGTTTGGTAACTGATGATATTAAAGAACAGGGTCCTCATTACATGTTAATGAGAATACCTGATTCTGATGTTATACCTTTTGCGTTTTATGAGATATTATTTCTAGGATATTTAGAAGATTTAATAACAGAAGAAGAACTTGAAAAGCAATTTAAAGATATATGTGATGTATCTAATCTAAATATGAATTTAAATTTAAAATTAAAAATCTTTATAAGACGTTTTTGGATTGATCCTTATACAGAAAGTGAAAAAGCTTGGATGAATTCATTTTGTAGTAAAAATAATATAAATGCTAAAGAAAAGATTAAAAAACTTAATTTATATCTAAAGAATAAAAAAAATACTAAGGATTATTAAATTAAAAGACTATGTTTAGGATTTTAAGTCGCTTTAAATATGTTAATTAGCGGCTTTTTTATTTTGGAATTTTTTAAAGTGTGTATAAATCTATTTAAGTATGAAAGAAATAATAGTACAGCTTTATTTTAAAATTTTAGATAAAAATAATTATGGTAGTTTTTTATAAAGTGTGAAAAATAAGAACACAGCTTCCACTTTCTTAATATTATATAGTAGGAAAGTAGGAGATGATTTATATGAAATTTATTAGTAATATGAAAATTCGAACTAAATTAATGTTATCTTTTTTATCCATGCTTATAATCATCGCGTTAGTTGGTGTTATGGGCATAATTAGTATAAAAACTATCGATAGAAATACGGATACTATATATTCATATAATTTAAAAAGTATAGATAATTTGCATATTATAAAAGAAAATATTTTAAATGGTAGATCCGAATTACAGGGTATGGTTTTTTCTAGGGACAAAGTAGAAATAGAAAATAATATTGAAAGTTTAAATGATATAAAAAAAGATAATGTACAGCTTATTAATAACTATGAAAAATATCCATTATCAAATGAGGCTAAAGCACTTTGGACTGATTTTAAAGACAAGCTTTCTGAATATAGAAAAGCTCAGGATAATACTATAATTTTAATGAAAAATCTTAAATTTAAAGAAACAGAAGCATATTTTCCTACAGTTCAAAAAACTAGAGAGGAAATGCTAAATTTATTGAATAAGTTAATAGTTTTAAATGATAAAATGGCTCAAAATAATAATGAAGCAAATAACGCAGTATACAATAAAATTATAAATACAATGATAGGAGTTATGGTTTTAGGTGTAGCTGTTTCAGTTTTATTGTCTATCTTAATATCAAGATATATAGATAATTCTATAAAGGAAGGATTAAAATTTGCAAAAGCAATAGGTGAAGGGGATTTAACCTATGAAATCAATTTAAATTCTCAAGATGAATTAGGTGAATTAGGAAGAGAATTAGATGTGGCAGAGAAAAAAGTTAAAAATTTAGTAGATAATATAATTAAGCAATCTAATGAAGGCAATACTCAAAGTGAAGTTTTATTAAACAGCATAGAGAATATAACTAAGAAGATTAAAAATATAGATATATATACCCAAAAGATTGTAGATGAAATATCAGATAATAATGCCATTACCGAGGAAATAACAGCATCAATTGAGGAGGTTAATGCAGCAGTTAATGAATTATCCCAAAAATCTATGGATGGAAATAATGAGTCTATTAAAATAAAAGAGAAGGCTGTGGAGATTAAAAAGTCTGGTGAGGTATCTAAAATAAACACTAATAAGTTATGTAAAGAAAAAGAGAAAAATATATTGGAAGCTATAGAAGATGGGAAAGTGGTTAAAGAAGTTAAGATAATGGCAGATGCCATTGCAAATATAGCAGATCAAACTAATCTTTTAGCATTAAATGCAGCCATAGAGGCAGCAAGAGCTGGAGAGGCTGGAAAAGGTTTTGCTGTGGTGGCAGATGAAATAAGAAAATTAGCAGAACAATCAAACTCAAATGTGTCTAATATTCAAAAGGTTATTGAAGAGGTAGAGCATGCTTTTGAAAATTTATCTGATAATTCTAAAGAAGTTATAGATTTTATTAATACAAATGTTAAAAAAGATTATGATTTATTTTTAGAAATAGGAGTTAATTACGAAAAGGATGCAAAATTTTTAAGTGACATGTCTCAAAATATTGCTTCTATGTCTGAAGAAATTAATGCTACTATTGATGAAATATCTAAGGTTATTTTAAATATATCAAAATCATTAAATAGTAGCAATGAAAGCTCTACTGAAATACTAACTAGTATAAATGAGACAACAAATAATATGGGTAAAATAGTACAAGTGGCAGAAAAACAAAGCGAAATATCCTCTAAATTAGACGATTTAGTTAAAAAATTTAAGATTGAATAGTAGTTTTCAAACTAATTTTTTAGTTTGAATAATATGCTAAGTATAGGAATGAAGAATATTTGTTACTATAAATTTATAATTTATCATAAATTTGGTTGAAGGTTTTAAATATGGTGAATAATAAAAAACAACAATTTTTTAAATTTATGAGGCAATGAAAAAATATTTCTTTTTATTAGTAATAGAAGTTAAGAAAAAATCAAAGGTTGTGGCATTAGTGTAAAAAATACACTGATGCCACAATTTTTTAATTTTCATTTTAGGGTTTTTATTTAGGGATGTATCATTTAAATATTTATGAAACTATTTATTTTTAAAAATAAAATAGTGCTAAATTCTTTTACTATAAGCTTAAAGTGAAATTAATACAAGCAAAAATAGACTGGTTATAAATTATGAGCAAAAATTAAAGAAAAGTAAGAAGTAAATAATATTATAATTTTAAAGATATATATTTAAAGTTTCTGCAAAAATTATCTAATGTTAAATATTATAAACTAATATTTTAGCTTCCTTAAGTTAAATATTAAAAATAAATAAATAAATTACCACTAATGAAATTATATTTTTTAAATGAAAAATTTAAATAGTTTTAACAAAATTTTATAATATAACTATTTAAAAATTATATTTTGTAATATATAATATAAATATACAAAATTATGTCATAAAAGGACAATAGTAGTTTTGAAATATGGAAGGGGGAACAAAAATGAAATTGAAAAAAATTATTCGGAAAAGTATTTTTGTTAAAATGATGGTTTATATTTTAACAACAGTTTTAGTGGTGTTTTTATTTTCGGGTTTGTTTTTAGAGTTAAGAACAAAAATAATCGTTTCAAAAATGAGTTATGGCCATCTTTTAACAGAGGCAAAGGCGGCTTCTAATCAAAGTAATGAGTTTTTTAAAGAAAATGAAGTTTTAGTAAGACAAATGACTACAAATCAAGATATTATAAAATTTATGAAAGGGGTAAAAACTAGAGATAAAGTTAAAACCCATCCACAATATAAAGATGTGGTAGAAACTTTAAAGTCAATACAAAAAACAGATGAAAATCTTGCCATGGTGTGGATTGGATTAAAAGATGCTAGTTATTTAGTGTCACATAATCAATGGGATAGCCCTATAAGTTGGAAAATTAAAGATAAACCTTGGTATGATGAAGTTTCAAAGTTAGAACCTGATCAGTTACTTTATACAGAGCCATATATTGATAGTGTAACAGGTAAGATGGTTCTTAGTGTTATAAAAATGGTATATGATGAAAAAGGAAACAGTTTGGGGGTAGTAGCTGTAGACTTATTTATAGACGAGATACCTAAAATAATGAATAAGTATAAAATTGGTGAAACAGGTTTTGTATTTTTATTAAGTAAAAGTGGAAAGTTAGTATATCATCCTGATAAGGAAATGATACTTAAAAATAATATAGAAAGGGAAAATGATAGTTTAAGTAATATATTTAAAAATATGAGATCTCAAAAGGAGGGTACAGGACAATATTCTTATAAAGGATCAAAAAAGCATGTTGGATATTATCCTATTTCAGCTAATGGATGGTCTGTTGCAGCAGTAATAGATCAAAGTGAGTTTAATAGGGATATTTATGCAGTAAGAAAATTATTAATTATGTCTTTTGTAGTGGGGGCCATTATTATAGGAATATTAATTTTTGTATTAGGAAAAGCTATAGTAAAACCAATTATTGGACTTAAAAAATATGGTATGAAAATGGCCAAACTAGATTTTACAGAGGATATACCTAAGGAGCTTGTGGAAAAGGAAGATGAAATTGGGGAGCTTTCTAAAGCCTTTGAAAATGTTACTGTAAATTTAAGAGAATTTGCTAAGAAGACTTCAGAGAGCGCACAGCATGTAGCTCAGTCTTCTGAGGAATTAACATGTACTAGTGAGCAAACTTCAGAAGCTGCAAATGAGATTTCAAAAAACATAGAAGAAATATCAAATTCTGCAGAAGAACAGGCAAGACAAACAGAAAGTGGTGCTATGAACGTAAATATGCTTGGAGATTTAATTTCAAAAAATCAGAGTGTTATGGAAAATTTAAATAGAGCCATAGAAGAAGTGGAGCTTTTAAAGAATGAAGGAATAAATACTTTGGAGAAACTAGTTAAGAAGACAATAGATAGTGAAGGGGCAGCAAAAGAAGTTCATAAAGTTATTATGGATAGCAATAAAAGTGCAGAGCAAATTGAAAAGGCTAGTGAAATGATCAAAAGCATTGCTTCTCAAACTAATCTTTTAGCTTTGAATGCAGCTATTGAAGCAGCTAGAGCAGGGGAATCTGGGAAAGGATTTGCAGTTGTTGCAGATGAAATTAGGAATTTAGCGGAACAATCTAATTCATTTACAGATGAAATTGCTTTAATTATCAATGAGCTTGCAGCACAAACAGAGAAAGCAGTTGACACAATGGAAGTAGTAAGTGGCATTTCAAAGGAACAGACTAAAAGTGTTGAGGATACAAATAAAAAGTTTGAGGGAATTTCTGTAGCAATTGATGAAATGCAAAATGTTTTAGAAACATTAAATAAATCTAGTGACGAAATGGAAGGTAAAAAAGATGAAATTATATCTTTAATAGAAAATATATCTGCAATTTCACAGCAAAATGCGGCAGGTACAGAGGAGGCAGTAGCTGCAGTAGAAGAACAAACTTCTTCAATTTCGGAGCTAGCAAGTGAGAGTGAATCTTTAGCAAAACTAGCAGAGAATATGCAAGAAATAATATCAAAATTTAAGTATTAAATAAAAAATGTTAAAAGCCTTCAGTTTATGGAGGCTTTTATTTATGCTATTAAACAGGTCATAAATTTAAAATTTTATTACCTCTTTAATTTCAAAATTAATGAATTTATAAAGTTATATTACATAGTATAAATCTATTTATAATTTAAATTTATAAAAGCTATAATTTATAGTATAAGAAAGAATTTATTTTACAAGGGAATTCAGCATATAAAAATTATCTTATAATTGTTATTTTAAAGCTATTATGATACAATATTGCGGTATATGTCGAGTAATAAATAAAATAATCGAATACAACTAAAACTATGGAGGGGTATGAGCAATGTTAACAGTAAATAATGTTAGTTTAAGATATGGTGCTCGTGTACTATTTGAAGATGTTAATGCAAAATTTACAAAAGGAAATTGTTATGGACTAATTGGAGCAAATGGTGCGGGTAAATCAACTTTTTTAAAGATACTTTCAGGAGAAATAGAAGCCAATACAGGTGATATTAGTATAGATCCAGGTGAAAGAATGGCAGTTTTAAAACAGAACCATTTTGAATTTGATGAGCATCAAGTGCTAGAGACAGTAATAATGGGTCACGAAAAGCTTTATTCTATTATGAAAGAAAAGGAAGCTATATACGCAAAGCCGGATTTTACAGATGAAGATGGAATAAAAGCTTCCGAACTTGAAGGCGAATTTGCAGAGCTTAATGGTTGGGAGGCTGAAGCAGAGGCTTCTATGCTTCTTATTGGACTTGGGATAGGTACAGATCTTCATGAGAAAAATATGAAGGATTTAGATGGTGCTCAAAAGGTCAGAGTACTTTTAGCTCAAGCATTATTTGGAAAACCAGATATTTTACTTTTAGATGAGCCTACAAACCATTTAGATATAAAGTCTATTAACTGGCTTGAAAATTTCCTTATGGATTTTGAAAATACGGTAATAGTTGTATCTCATGATAGACACTTTTTAAATAAAGTTTGTACACATATTGCGGATCTTGATTTTGGAAAGATACAGCTTTATGTAGGTAACTATGATTTTTGGTATGAATCAAGTCAACTTGCTCTTCAAATGGCTAAGGATCAGAATAAGAAAAAGGAAGAGAAAGTTAAACAACTTCAGGAGTTTATTGCGAGATTTAGTGCTAATGCTTCTAAGTCAAAGCAGGCTACTTCACGTAAGAAAATGCTTGATAAGATAAATTTAGATGACATAAAACCTTCTTCAAGAAGATATCCTTTTGTTGGGTTTAAACCAGAAAGAGAAGCGGGAAATGATCTTTTATTTGTTGAGGGGTTAAATAAAACCATAGAGGGAGTTAAGGTACTTAATAATGTAAGTTTTATGGTTAATAAAGGAGATAAAATAGCCTTTATAGGAACCAATGAAATTGCGAAAACTACTCTTTTCGAAATAATTATGGGAGAAGAAAAAGCGGATAGTGGGGAATATAAATGGGGAGTTACTACATCACAATCATATTTTCCAAAGGATAATTCAAAGTATTTTGATGGAGTTGATTTAAATTTAGTTGATTGGCTACGTCAGTTTTCAGAAGAAAAAAGTGAAACATTTATAAGAGGTTTCCTTGGTAGAATGCTTTTCTCAGGAGAGGAAGCTTTAAAAAGTGCTAAGGTTTTATCAGGGGGAGAAAAGGTTAGATGCATGCTATCTAGAATGATGCTTAGTGGATCTAATGTACTTATTTTAGATGAACCAACAAACCACCTTGATCTTGAATCTATAACAGCAGTTAATAATGGTCTTATGAATTTTCCGGGGACAGTCCTATTTACTTCTCATGACCATCAGTTTGTTCAAACTGTTGCAAATAGGGTTATAGACATTAAAGAAGATGGTACTATAGTTGATAAGAAAATGACCTATGACGAATATTTAGAGTTAAATAATTAAATTTTAAGTATAAATTTTATAAAATAGAACTAAAATTTTTAATTTTAGTTCTATTTTTTTTTATATGATTAAGGGACAGAGCTTCTATTTTAGTGTATATATTCAAAGTATTTTTAAGGGGCAGAGCTTAAATTTTTAATATTATAGGAAAATTTTATTAATCAGTAAAGTTGAATTGACAATAAATAGAAGTGAGGATAAAATTATAATAAGGATATTTGTAAAAAACTTACAAATACCACTGTATAAAAGGGGGATATATATGAAAAGTAAAAAAACCTTTAAGCAAGTTTCCACTAGTATAATTTTATCTTTGGTATTAATAACATCAGCTTTTTCACATGTTTTAGCTGCGCCTTATGCACCAGGTTCTTATTATAAACAGAGTGAAAAAATAATACAAAATTACTTTCCAAAACCTAAAAATCCTATTTGTACACCAGCTTTTACTGAGGGGAAAGAGGATTTTACTTCTCATGAGGAAATGATGGAGTTTATTTATGGATTGCAAAGAGATAGTAAGTATATGAAAGTGTCTATAATAGGATATAGTCAAGAGGGTAGACCTATTCCAATTTTAATATTTAGTAAACCTTCCTATGCTAAAGCAGCAGATGTTTTAAAATTAAACAAGCCTGTAGTATGGCTTCAGGGGCAAATACATGGGAATGAACCTGCAGGAGGAGAAGCTATGTTAGCAGTTGCTAGAAATTTAGGGACAGGTAAGTTTGGTGAAAAGGTTTTAGATAATGTTTCAGTAGTAATTTTACCAAGATTTAATGGGGACGGAGCTTATTATTTCGATAGAAAAATGGTTAATAAATTAGATTCAAATAGAGACCATTTAAAGTTTGACAATTTAGAAACTATAATAGTACACAAAACTTTTAATCAGTTTATGCCTGAAGTTGTGGTAGATGCTCATGAATATGGAGTTTTTTCTGCTTTTAAAAGTGTAGGTAAAAAAGGATCATTAACAGCTTATGATGTTTTAATATCTTCTGCAAAAAATTTAAATATACCAAAGGAGGTAAGAAGTGTTTCAGATAGTTTATTTGTAAATAATGTACAGAAGGACTTAGCTAGTCAAGATTATACAAGTCATATGTATTACACTACCTCTAGAAATGGAAATAAGTTTACTATTTATGAGGCTGGTACTGATGCTAAAATAGGAAGAAATGCTTATGGTTTGCAGCCTTCTATTTCATTTTTAGTAGAGACTAGAGGAATTGGTATAGGAAAAGAAAATTTTGAAAGAAGAGTTATGAGTCATATTATTACTTCTGAAAATATAATAAAAACTACAGCAGATAACGCAAAGTTTATTAAGGATACTGTAGATTCTGCTAGAAGGAAAATAACTATGTTAGGAAAAAAAGTAGATCCTTTAGATAAGATTGTTATTACTAGTGAAAGTGTAAATATGCCAAAATCTACCTTAGATATTATAGACGTAGAAACAGGTAAAAAAGTTAAATTGGATGTAGATGTGTTTAGTTCAACCAAAGAAAAACCTTTAGTTGAAAGAGTGAGACCTAATGCATATATATTACCACCAACTTACCATGAAGTAGCTAAAAAATTATCATATTCTGGGGTTAGTATAAAAAAATTAAGTAAGGATGTTGAGTTACCCGTAGAAGCATTTAAAATTACTAACAAAGTAATTGATACAAACTATTATGAGGGGCATTTAAGAAATACAGTTACTGTAAAGATAAGTAAAGAATTTATAAAGTTTAATAAGGGAAGCTATGTGTTTTCCATGGATCAACCAAATGCTAATATAATTGCAATGACTTTGGAGCCAGATGCAGTGGATAGTTTTGTTAAGTTTAATATTATTCCTGCAGAGATTAACGATGAAATACCAATTTATAGATACATGGAGAATCAGAAATTAGATGCATATACTATAAAAGTACAATAAAAATTAAATGAAATTTTCCTGATTAAAAAGATGAGAAATGTCTTTTTAATCAGGATTTTTTTTAGAATAAGTAATTATTAGCATTATATGTAAAGAAAATAACTGATTATATTGAAATATTTCTTAATACACTGTAAAATTATAGTATAAATTAAAATAATAGTAACTACAGAAAAGTTGATTATGGTGAAGTATTAGGGGGATGGGCTATGAAAAGTTTAAGAGGAAAATTACTTTTGAGTTTTGGCATACTTATTTCAGTTATTTGTATAGGAATTGGAGTTATAACTTATACAGTAGCATCTAAAATATTAATAGATAATGTAGAAACGGTTTTGCCACAGGTTGCCAATCAAGGTGCTAAAATTTTAAAGGCGAGAGTAGATTCACAATTAAATATTTTAAATGTAATTTCTAATATTCATGAGCTTAAGGATGTAAATGTGAAACCAGATGAGAAAAGAAAAATATTAAAGGAGCAAGCAGATAATTATGGATATTCATTTATATATGTTGCAGACAAAAACGGCAACAGCATAAGCAGTGACCAAAAAGATGATAACTACAATGAAAGAGAGTATTTTCAAAGGGCACTAAAGGGAGAAGAGGTTGTTTCTGACCCTATTATGGATAAAGAAAATAATGTGTTGTTGGTAGTTTATGCAGTACCTATAAAAATTAATGGTGAAGTACAGGGAGTTATTGGAGGAGTAAAAAATGGTAGTGAGTTAACTAATATTGTGCAAGATGTTAAATATGGCGAAAATAGCGGTGTTACTGTTATTAACAAAGAAGGTTATACTGTAGCTGAATCAGATTATTCTTTAGTTTCAAAAAGAGATAATGTTATGAATAATGCTAAGAAAGATGAAGGTTTTAAGAGCTTAGCTAAGTTACATGAAACAATGATACAAGGTAAAACAGGAGCAGGAGAGTATACCTTTGCTGGTACTAATAAATATTTAGGATACGCACCTATAGAAGGAACAAATTGGTTTTTATCTATATTTGCACCTAAAAGTGAGATATTATCTGGTGTAGAAAAATTAATGATATTTTTAACTTTAGTTTCATTAGGTTTTTTAATAGTAGGGTTATTGGCTTCAGGATTCATAGGTAATTCTATAGCTAAGCCTATAAAGGAAGTAGTGCATCACTTGGACAAGGTTTCTAAAGGTGATTATACTATAAAATTTCCTGAGAAATTTTTAAAGGAGCAAGATGAGATAGGAAGACTTGCAGAATCATTTAATAATATGCAGAAAAATGTTAAGGCTATGTTAGTTTTAGTTAGGGACAGTTCTTTACAAATTGAAACTCAGTCAGAGAATTTAGGAGCAGTTTCAGAGGAAATGGCATCATCTGCAGAGAATATATCAGATACTATACAAGATGTTGCAAAAGGAACAGAGGCTCAAGCTGAAGATTTGGTAAATATAACTAGCTTACTTAATGAGTTTAGAATATTACTTGGAAAGATGATGGAAGAAATAGAAAATGTAAATGTAAGTTCAAAGGAAATAGAAAATGTAGCTACAAGTAGTAATTTAAAGATGGAAAAACTTAATAATTCTTCTATTAATATATCTAAGTCTTTTGAAAGTTTTATTAATAAGATAAATGTGTTAGGTGAAAATGTGGTAAAAGTAAATGATATTACTACACTTATAAATGAAATAGCAGAGCAGACTAATCTTTTAGCTCTCAATGCGGCTATAGAGGCGGCAAGAGCTGGAGAAGCAGGTAAGGGTTTTGCTGTAGTGGCAGAGGAAGTTAAAAAACTTTCACAACAAACCAAAGATGCTTCTGATAATGTAAGACAATTAATTCTAAGTATATCACAAGAAACAGAGGAAATTGTGCATTCTAGTGGTAATGTTAATTCGGAATTAAAAAATTCCCTTAATGCTATTAATAATGCTATTGATGGATTTAATAATATAGTAGATTCTGTAAATCAGGTTATTCCTAAGATGGAATCCGTAAATAAAGAAGCGGTGTTTATAGATGGAAAGAAGAATTTAATTTTAGATAGAATAGAAGCAGTTTCGTCCACAGCGGAGGAAGTTTCTGCATCGTCACAAGAAATAGCCGCTTCTTCTCAGCAGGTCAGTGCTTCTTCACAAGAGGTTTCTGAATCTGCAAATAATTTAAGTAATATGACTAAGGATATGATGAAGTATGTTTATAAATTTAAATTGTGATTTTAAAATCTAAGGACAGATCAAAAAACATAGGAATTTTCTTTAGGAAGATTCCTATGTTTTTTTAGTAAAGAAAACCATTAAAACAAAAAAAGAATCAGTACACTGATTCTTACATGTAAGATATTGCGGTAATTATACCAGCAACTAAAATTATAGTTAAAATAGCCACAAGCCAAGTAATTTTTTTAATATGCTTTTTTCTGGCTTCTATAGGATTAAGTTGTTGCATTAATAAATCACCTCTGTCTAAAAATAGTAAGAAGGAATCATAAATTTATTTTTAATTTCAACTTTAACTTTATTATAAAAACTATTATAACTACAATTATATATGCTTTATTAGCTGATTACAACAAGTTTTTCAATGTTTTTACTATATAAAGGAAAATGGTATGTTAAATTACAATAATATAGCAATTATACTAGTGATTATTATGGGTATTATATACAAATAGTTATTTATAGGTTAAAATATCCATAGATTATAGTAAAGGGTGGTAAATTTGAGAAAAGTAGTCGCAATAATGTTGACACTTCTATGGATGGGATTTATATTTTATAATTCTTCAAAAAATGCTGATAAATCTAATAAAGCAAGTTATTCTATATTAAATTTAATCCAGAACTTTCATAATAATCCAGTTGAAGAAAGTCATAGAAAATTTAGGGACGGAGCATCAAAAGATAAAAGTCAGGAAAATTTAAAAGAGTATAAGATAAATGAAAAACAAAGAGGGAATGGTAACTATATAGAAATTAAAGAAAAAGAAGTGGATATAAAAAAACAAAAATTCAATGTATTAATTAGAAAAAATGCCCATGCATTTGAATTTTTTGTATTAGCCATATTAATTTGTAATGTTTTGTGTAAATATAAAATAAGTTTAAATCAGGGAATAATATATGTAATGTTTATATGTATTTTATATGCAGTATTAGATGAATTTCACCAATGTTTTGTACCAGGAAGGTCCTCTTCTGTAAAGGATGTATTAATTGATTTTGTAGGAAGTATTTTTGGAATATTAATATATATTTTAGTAAATAAAATATATTGTAAAATATATAAAAATTTTAAATAAACTTATCGTGTTTATATACGATAAATAAAGATGAGTTTAAATTTAAATATTTTATAAAAAATAAATAAAAGGTGATGTTTAATGTTAAAAAATAAATTAATAGCAGCTATAGTGGTTTCATTATGTATTGTAGGGAGTAGGGCTTCTGCTTCACCATCTGTTAAAAGAATATATGGGGAAAATAGATATGAAACGGCTGCTAAGATATGTCAGGAAGGTTGGAAGGAAAGGTCCGATTATGCTGTTGTAGTGTGCGGAGAAAATTTTCCTGATGCAGTTTGTTCAGCACCGTTGGCTAAAAAATTCAACGCACCTATACTTTTGACCAACAAAGGTACACTAAATATGTATACTTCAGTGGAGTTAAAGAGATTAAATGTAAAAAATGCGTTTATTATAGGGGGCAAAGGAGTTATATCACAAAATGTAGAAGATGGCATAAAAACCATGGGAATTAAAACTACTAGACTAGGTGGACAGACTAGATATGATACAGCACTACAAATTGCCAAAAAGTTAGGACGATCAAAGCAAGCTGTAGTGGTTAATGGAAGCGGGTTTGAAGATGCGGTTTCCATGGCGCCTATTGCAGCCAATAAGAGCATTCCTATAATTATGGTTGAAAAAAACACTATAAAAAGTGATGTGGGAAAGTATCTAAACTCTTTTAAAAAATCAGAACAAGTTTATGTGATTGGTGGAGAAAATATTATAAGTAAAAAAGTATTTAATTCTATACCAAATGGGAAAAGAATAGGATATGGGGACAAGTATCAAAGAAATATTGAGATAATAAATTCTTTTAGAAATGAACTAAATATAAATAATTTATATTTGGCTTCTGGGAGAGCATACGCAGATGCATTGGCAGGGTCAACACTGGCAGCTAAAAATCAAGGGTTTATATTACTTGGGGATACGCCACTACCAACGCCAACCAATAGATTTTTATCTTCAGAGGTAATTAATAATGTAACTATTTTAGGTGGGCCAACTATGGTAAGTTATGATCTTGAAAATGTTGCTAAATATTTACCACAGGATATAGTTTATGTGCCAGATATTTATAATGTTATAAACCAAAATGATCCTTATTCTCCTCCTAGATCTCTTATAGTAAATACTACTGGAGGAAATAAAAAGGAAGCTTTAGTGGAGTGGAATCTTAAAAAGGTGGACACGTCAAAGCCAGGTATGTTTACTTATTATGGTACTGTTAAAGGATATTATAGAAGTGTAATTTTAAGACTTGTGGTAACTCCTATACCAGTAAAAATAGGGGATATTTATAAGGAGGCACCTTCAAGGTCAAGTTTTGTGTTACCTGAAAAGGTGTTAGCCACTATGAGTGATGGAACCACTAGTGATTTACCAGTAATTTGGGATTATAGTAGTGAAAAACAAAAAGAAAATGGAATATATGAGTTTTATGGAAGGGTGGATAAATATAAGAAAAAAGTTAAGTTAACATTGGCTATAAGAGATAATAATGGATCAGGTTCAAACAATCAGTTTGATGATATTGTTATTGAGATAGTTCAGGGGGAAACATATAAATTACCTAAGACAGTTTTAGATAAGATAACAAATAAAAATATGAAAGTAACTTGGAATACAAAGAGTATAGATACAAGTAAAACTGGAATTGTAAAGCTTGAGGGTACTGTTTTGGGTTCTTATAATAAAGCTTATTTAACACTTATAGTGTTACCAAAAATTGAGGATATACCAGAAATCAGAGAAACAGTTCTTCAGGGTACTCATTATACTCTTCCAAAGAGAGTTGAAGCAAAGACTTCAGATGGAAAGAGCATAATGGTAGATGTAGAATGGGAGAATCCTTTTGTGGATCTTGGTACTCCTCAAACATACTACATCAAAGGTAAAGTAAAACATTACAATAAGCCTGTGTTACTAGTTTTGAAGGTTGTAGCTAAGTATTAAATTTAGGGACGGAGCTTTAAATTATAGGTAAATTTAAAGTTGAAAGACAAATACTTAATTTAAAGCTTCTAACTAACAATATAATTTTTAGACGAAATATAAGGGACAGAGCTTAAATTTTAGTAGATTAAGTTGAAGAGACAATATTAATTATTTTAGGAGAGGTGGTTTAAAGTGAAAAAGACAAAAATTTTAGTAGCAGCAATAGCAATGGCTACTATGATAACTAGCAGCGTTTTTGCAGCTTTGCCTAGTAATGCTCTTATTATAGGAGATAAGGCATATGATATAAATTACATAGCTAAAAATGCTAGCAAACTTAATGATATAATAAATAATTCAACCCAGTTTAAAGATATTTATTATAATAATGGGTCAGAAGTGAAATCTTTATTTACTGGAAGTAAACTCGAAGATTTGGGAATTTTACCTGAAAACATAGTTTATTATGATTCAAATGGAAATAGGTCAATGTATAAATATGATAAGGAAAGTAAAGATTTTGATAAGGATAAAAATAGTTCTACAGTGGAGGCAGAAATAACTGTTACTGATTTAGGTGGAATTATGAAGTTTGTAAGTATAAAAATACCTAATGAAGCAAAGGTAAATATTAAACCTCATAATTTAGAACCAAAGTATTTTAAAGCATACAACAATAATAGCAGTGATATGATAAAGAAAATAGGTAAAGTTGGGATGACTGAAAATGAGGATGATTATATATTAAATTTAATAACTACGGATCCTTATATTAGATTGCAGATATTAGCAACAGATAAATCCATAATAGCTACTACAGAACGAAAGAGTCTACAGCAAGGTAAAAACACTGTGACTTTTAGTCTAGATGATTACTTTAGACCCCCTACAGCAAATATAGATAATTATAATGGATTAGGGAATTTAAATAATAATGGACTAGCAGTACAGGATGGAGAGTGGACTTATTATAGTAATTCAGCAGATGGTGGGGGAATTTATAAAACCAATGGAGTAATTAACGAAAAGATATGTAATGACAATGCAAAATATATAAATGTATCAGGAGAATATATTTATTATAGTAATTATTCAGATGGACAAAGGATATATAAAATAAGAAAAGATGGTACTGGAAGAAGAATAGTTTGCGTAGATCAAGCATCTTTTGTAGTGGCATCAGGAGAATATATTTATTATAGTTATCACTCTGGTAATGGGGTTGGTAATATTAGAAAGGTTAGTAGAAATGCTAATAAAGATATTGGTACTAATATAACTAATGATGAGGCTGAATTCTTAACAGTTTCAGGGGATGTTATATATTTTACTAATAAATATGAAGGAAATGCTATTTATTCCGTTCATACAGATGGCACATATAGAAGTAAGTTAATTGGGGACAGTTCTAAATTTATAACTTTAGTTGAAGGTAAAATATATTATTTAACAGACGCAGGTCAGTTAAAGTGGATAAATAAAAGCGGAGGAAGCTTTGGAAGCATTTCTGTAAGTAATGGAAATACAGGTACAAATGCTATTATTACTAGTATGAATATTACAGATGATGGTAAGTGGATGTATTATGCAGATGCAAGTGATGGAAATAGAATTTATAGAGCACCTTTAGTTGATTATTTAAGAATATCTGGTGATAAATATTCTAATGATAGTGCAAATTTTATAAATATTATTGAAGACAAGGTTTATTTTACTAGAGGAAATAGCATGCTAATAGCTAATGAGCCTAAGATTTCTCCAAATAGAGATACAGTTGGAAGAGTGGTATATGAGTATTCATCAACACCTATTACAAAACCAAAGCAAGGATTGAAAATAGTTTCTTATGATAAGGAGGCAGTACCAACTAAGAATGCTGTTGGAGCGGACCTTGATAATTTAGAAGAGTACTTGCCAGATAAAGTTACTGCTGTAATGAGTGATAATAGTGTACGTGAATTATTAGTTAACTGGAATTTAAATCCTAATAAAAATAATAAGGGAGCAATTATTAATTACACAGGAACAATAGTTGGATATGGAGCTAAGGTTACCTTAAAATTATCTATGGCAAGTGAAGGAATACCAGCAGATTCTGTAAAAGTTATTAATAATGCGGGAATGCAGGATGATAAAATTTTTGTAAATATAGATGAAAGAGGAGATAGACTCCCTATACAAGCAAATATAAAACCAGGGGATGTTATAAAAGTTTATAGAGATCCATTAAAGGCAGAATTATTAGGTCAAGAGACAGTTATGGAGCCTGTAACTGGGAAGCCTATGAGTTGTACTATTATTTTAAGAAGAAATAAGACATTGACTGATGATGCTAGGAAAGTTTATATTACTAGAACTTCACCTAATACTTTAGAAAGTGAAGTTATACCAGTTGAAATAAATGGAGATGTTGTGGGAAGACCAACATTTGATGCAAGCAATGTTACTATTAAAGTTACTAATTATGGTAAGCTTCCAAATGGATTAACTGAAAGTGATATTGTTGAGATTGATCCTACTACTGAGCTTAAAGAAGGGGATGTAGTAAATGTTTATAAACTAGAAGATGGTATGAAAACAAGAATAGGTTCAAATATAGTAGAGTTAGTTCCGGATTCAGATCCTTTTGCAGAAAAGAAGTTTAAATGTAATATTATACTTCCACCTGGAGCACTAGAATATGATGAAGAAAATAGTGCAAATAATAAGCTTTATATAACAAGAAGTACACAATTTGCTGAGAGTAATGATATTGTTACTTCATTTGAAAGAGGAATTGCTTTACCATTAGGATCATTTGTTGTAAATGGTTCATCTGGAAATGTTATGGTGTTTGGATTGCCACAGATTCCATCAGAAGCTTATACGCCAGATAAATATCAGTATTACTATAAGGTAGGGGCTTCCATACCTGTACTTGGGGATAGCGTTGATAGTAGTTGGACTTTAATAGGTGACCAAGCTAATCCTATTATAAATGCTAATAACGGAGATAAGGTGTATATTGTTCAAACATATAATGGAAAAGTATTAAAATGCTCAAAAGCAATTGCTGATGTAAACTAAGATTTAGGGACAGAGCTTTAAATTCTTATCTAATTTTAGGGAAAAAATTGTGGATATTTAGGAAGGAGAAAAAATTTTGAAATCAATTAAAAGCAGAATTAAATTCATTGCAGCATCCATTTTAGTGGTTTCTGCTATTCAAATTTCTAATGTAGGTATAGGGACAGTGCATGCAGAAAACGTACCTAACTACATTTATGAACAGAGTAATGTAAATGTGATTAGACAAAAAATATCAACAGATTTTAATAAAAGTTGGAATATAAATTTTAATTCGGAAATAGATTATAATTCTATTAGTGATGCAATACAAGTTAATGAAGTTAATAATGAATCATTATTAGGCTCTGTCCCTGTAAATATATCAAAGGGAAATATGAACTCATTAAATATAAGTCCCCCTCCAGGTGGATATAAAAAAGGTCAGTTGTATCAGATTACAGTTAAAAAAGGTACAGTTAGAAATGTAAAAGGCAAAAGTCTACTAAAAGATAATATAATGAGATTTTCTATAGAAGATATAAATACATTTGTATCTGATGTAGTTGTTTCCCCAGTTTTACCAGAGTTTAAATGTATAACAATAAGTGATACTACTAGAGCGGATGTGAAAAAATATAAAATAGAAGGTAATGATGCTATATTTGATATAGGAGAGACTTCTATTAATATGATACAAAACAAATCTCTTGTTAAAGTAGAGTTTTATGATTCCACAGGATATAGTAAGCTTGGAAGTGCAGACTTGAATGTAGATAAGACCATGAATCATATTGTATTAAATATTAAGTAAAAAACTGTATGGATTAAATATCCATACAGTTTTTTGTATTTTAACCTAATTTTGGGCGTTTATATTGTAAAAAAATTAATATAGGTAAAATAAAAACTAATATTTATTAGAAAAATGCGAAAAATTTACTTAATTTTCCTAGTGATTTGTTAAAAATACTCGAATATAAGAATAAATTGTTTAAAGATGCAATGTTTACTATAAAACTTGGAGGGGAATATATGAAAAAAACAAAGATGTTAGTTGCAACTGCAGCTATTGTTCTAGGAATAGGAACTACTGTATATGCGGAGTTACCTAGAAATACCAATGGTTCAATTATGGCAGGGAATCAAGTGTTTAGTATGGATTATATCAAATCTCATATTGATTTAATAAATCAACGCTTGATGAATAATTTGGAGGCAATGTTTTTTATAGACAAAGAAGGCAATGCACAGGATATGTTTACAGGAGATAATATTTCGGAAAGAGACTTAATATTAAAAGCGGGAAATGTTTTAACAAATTTTGATAAGGATGGTAATTCCACTATATATGTTGCAGGAGAAGATAATAAATATATTAACACTAACGTATCTGAAGATACTAAAGTGGGAAATGTTGTTTTAAGTATAAACTATAATGATTTTACAGAGTTTAAAGGTATTAATTTGATCCAAGTAAAAATTAAAAATATAACTGGAATAAATAACGCAGCATATTATACAGTTTCAGAAGGTGAGTCAGATATTAATAGTATTATAGCTATAAATGATACTTTGACCTATTTAAATTCTACTGAAACACTGAAAAGAATAACTATATACGATAAAAATAAAAAAGCTGTGATGTTTGGAACATTTTACTTTGATATAGATAACAAATCAGGCATTAAAGAGCAGTCTGTAGAACTTAAATCTACAGAATCTAATTTTGGAGAAGATATGTTTTTAACGGGTAATTTAGCTGGAAATATTGTAAATAACGGATTTGTTACTGTAGACAAAGACAAAAAATGGATTTATTATTCTAATTCAGCAGACAAGAATAAGTTATATAAAAAAAGTGTATCTGGAATAGAGGATTATATTATATGTGAGGATAGTGCTAAATATATAAATGTAGTGGGAGATTGGGTTTATTATAGTAATTATGATGATAATGGAGCTATGTATAAAGTTAGATTTGATGGAACTGGGAGACAGAGAATTACAAAGGATATGGTATCTTGTATAAATGTAGTGGGTGAAAGTATTTATTATATAAATCATTCCGATGGGGCAAAGGTTTATGTAATAAATAATAAAGAGAAGAAGGCATTGACCACACATTCCGTTAAGGAGTTAAGTTTAGCAGGGAAATCCATAATTTATAGCAATGTTTCAGATGGAAACAAGTTGTATTCATTAAAATTAGATAATGCTTCCGAAAAACCCGTTAAATTAAGTGGTATTTCAGCTAGTTGTATAAATGCTGTTTCTGAAACGAACATATATTATGTATCCTCAGATGGTAAGTTATATAATAACAAAAACAACCCAGAAACAAATCACTCTATTGATGTAATAAGCAATGTCCCTAAAAATGGAAATGAAAATAATATAATATCTATTAAAGAAAAGATGTCAAATTTTTTAGTAGATGAAGGTGGAAATATATATTATAAAAGTTATGTAGATGGAGGGAAGCTATATAAATCTGATATTTATGGGAATGGATATAAAATATGCAATGGAACAGTGGATTTTATAAACTTAATAAATACAGACGAATCTAATGTGGATATGAGCAAAGGATTTGTCTATTATATGAAATCAAACAAGCTAAGTAGAATAGCTTTAGAAAGGGACGGAGCTTCAAAAAGCGAGGCTGTTAAAAAACCAAAATTAGATGGAAAAGTTTCTAAAATACAGAATTTCCCTAAAATTACGGTGGATAATTTAGAAAATTTTAATTTCCCAGAAAGGATTTCCGCTATAATGAATGATGGATCTATCAGAGAGTTAGTAGTAAATTGGAATAAAGATAAACCTATAATAAAAAATGGAATTTATACTTATACGGGATGTATTTTAGGATATGGGAATAAAGTATCTTTACAAATAGAATTGGGTTCTAAGGGGGTTAGTACTAAAGATGTTGAAGTTAGGAATTTACCTGGAAAATCAGACTACGTAAAGGTATATAATTTAGATAAAGGAGATATTGTAAAAGTATATAAGGAAGAGAATTCTAAGGGTATATTAGGAAAAGCTTCAGAGGATGGAACCGTTTTAATAAAGGGATTGGATTTGAAAAAAGATGGGGGTAGATTATATGTAACTTTAACCAAACAGGATAAATGTGAGAGTGAAAAATTAGTTGTATCATACCAAGCAGAGGCACCAGTGGGTTTTAAAATAGATGCGGAAAATAATGATATAGATGGCTTGAATGAGGGTAAATATATTGGGTATTTATATGATGCTTCTATAATTGATGACGAGAATGTAGAATGGAATAATCCTGGAGATGGTAAGATATCAGAGTCTGGAAAGGTTTGTCCTATAAAGTTTGGTATTACTGTAAAAGATGGTGGGGTTGTAAAATTTGAAAATGATGTTAAGTTTGGCGAAAAGATTGATGCAAATGAGGGGAAGGACTTAGCATTTAGAATAGTTAAAGCCTCAGAGTTAGAGAGTAGCAATAGTGATTTATCAGAGAGAGTGGTAATAAGTAGAGGAAAAATTTCTCAATATGTTGCTATCGATTATAAATCCGGCACTATACTAGGTACTACTAAAGATATGCAATATGCTTACGATACAGGGGATGGGATGACTCCTCCAACTAGTATAGATCAGTGGAAAAATTGTAGTGATGGATCAACCTCTATAATGATAAATAGTTATATGCAGGTTTGGATAAGGACTAAAGATAATGGACCAACTTTAAGTAGTAAACCAAGAGCTTATTCATTATTTCAGCCCCCGGTCTTAACTGGGATAAACGATGGGGAAGTCTACTCCAAGGATAAAAAACCTAAACCTAGTTGGGATTCAATTAATAAAAATATTAGGGCAGAAGTTAAATTATATGATGATAATGAAGATCCAAGAGAGTGGGAAAATGTTTCGGAAATAAGTATAAGTAATGGACAGGAATTAGAGGTGGATAAGAAAGACAAGGAAGATAAATATATTTTTGAAATTGATAAGATTTATGCTGTAGTATTAACGGAAACTATGACAGTGAACGGAAGAACGGGTACTGGTGTAACTGTAGTTAAATTTAAAGTTAATAATGAGATGCCATCACCAATAGATATTTTTATTAAAGAAGATAAAGGAGACTTAAATAAAAATATAGATATATACTATAAAGCTACACCTGTTTGTAATAAAACATCTGGGACAGAGCTAGAAATGATACTCCAAAGGCTTGAACTACCTAAAGAGATTTTGGATTTAAAGAATGGTTGGAGTGAAGGGAGGGTTAATGCAGCAAGGCAATATGACTTGTCTAATAAGTGGAACATGGGAATGCTTGGAGATAATAATTCCACTAATGATGATCCCTTTAAGTTTAAAGATGGATTTGAAAACTCATCAAAAGTTCAGATAAATGAGGGACAGAGCATTAATCAAGAGGGTTTATATAAATTAACTGTTAGAATTAAAAATAAGGATACAGGTGTTTTTGTACCTAATGTTAAATATTTTATTGTTGATAGAACCGAAAGTATTAATATACCAATTCACACCATTGATGAGTTAGGAAAAGATGGGGGCATTTTAGCTAATGAAGGTATATACAAAGAGGTTACTCCATTTATTGAAGGAAATCAAAAGGTTAACATTTCTGCACAAATTAAGACTAATGATGGAGAATATGTTCATATGCCATTAGAGGAAGTAAAATTAGATTCAGACATTAATAACAAATATTATAAGGGATCTAAAATTGATATCAATGGAACTTATACATTAAAATTTACAGTTATCAATTTATTAAATGGAGCTGTTGATGAAGACAAGAACACTCTAATATTTAATGTTAAACATGATACTGATATTGGCAATTTGCCTAATGTTAATTTAAAACTTGTAGATAATAAGTTTCAATTAGTTTCAGGTGATGATAATGATATAACGGTAGTACAGTTTAATGTTGGAATAGAATGGGAAAATATAATAACTGCTGATAAAACTAGGTTTGTATTACCAGATAAGTATGCAGAACAAATGTATGTTAATAAAGGAATAAGTGTAAGAATACCCGAGATGGGAGGAAACCCTGCTTCTCAAGTTAAGGTAATAAAATTAAAAGAACAATTGGATAAACCAAAGGGTTTAAAAGTGAATTTAAAATCAGAAAATATTAAAGATGATAAAATAACAGTTGAAATTACAGGTAGTAATTTAGAAAACTATGAATATAGTGTGGATGGAGGAGATGGATGGCTCGATTCAAGCACAATAGAAAGCGTTGATGCTAAAAAACTAATAGAATGTGGAGATATTTTGGCTAGAAAAAGGGCATATGTAAATAATGATGTAATCTATGCTCCTTCAGAGAAAATAAAAATGGGAATTAGAAGTAATGATAATATTCCATCAGAAGTTAAGTTTGACATTGCAAATGGTAGTTTACGTGGATTAAGTAATGCTATGGAGTATAGTTTAGATAAAGGGGAAAGCTGGATAGGAGTTTGGGAAACTGATGATGTGCAATTAGACTTAAATAAGGTTAGTTCAGATAATGATATATTTGTGAGGTACAAGGCCCATGGTATATATATGCCAAGTAAACCTTATGTAATAGATATTAAAGCTGCTAATTCTATAGAAGGGTATAGTATAAATAAGGGACAGAGCATTGGAACATCTAAAATAATTTATTGCCCAGAGGTAGGAAATAGATTAAAAATTGTGATAGGAGATAAAAGTGAAGCTATAAAAGTTCCTTTACATAAACAGATAATAAATGGCAATTATAATGGATATGATGTTATAGATTATAAATCAGGAAAGGATATTAATGTTTTAGAAGCTGGAAGACATGTGGGTTTGTTTGAGGTGGATTCTAAGGGACAGGTAATAAAATTTGTGGATTTAGTTATTACAAAGGATGACATTAGAGATATATGTAATGCTCCAAGTGTTAGTCTAGAAATTGTAAAGGGAAAGTTTCAATTAGTTGCGGGTGGAAACTATAATATTAATATTATGCAATATAATGTTGGTAGTGGATGGAAAAGTATTAAAAGTGATGATAATAAAAGATTTATTTTACCAGATCAATATATAAAAGAAATGTTTAACAAGAAGAAAATAAGTATAAGAGTGCCAGCAACCTCAGAGAATCCAAAGTCCGAGACAAAGGTTATAAAGTTAAAAAGTCAAGGAAATAAACCTACAGAAATTAAAATTTACTTAAAATCCCAAAATAATAATGAAAATAAGATAGGAATAGTATTTAAAGGAGGTAATTTAGGTAAGTGTGAGTATAGTATAGATGGAGGAAATCATTGGATTAACACAAATGCAGTACAAGATGTAGACGGAAAAGTATTAAGTAAATACAAATATATTCTTGTGAGAAAAAAATCTTATATTAATAATAAGATTATTTATACACCTTCTGAATCTGTAAAAATACCTTTTAAATCTAATAAAAATACTCCAAAGGAAGTTTCATTTACTCTTTCAGGTAATAACTTAATTTTGAAAGGAGTAAATGGTGATATGGAGTATAGTTTAGATAAAGGTAATAGATGGACAAAGGTCCCTACTAATTCTAAGCAATTACAGTTGTCGGTGTATAAAGTAAATCCAACCAATAATATATTGGTTAGATATAGAGCAAAAGGTATGTATTTACCTGGAACAATATGTACTGTGGATATTAAGGCGCCAAAAACTGTAACGGGATATACATTTAAACCAGGTAAAGAGATTGGCAGTACAAAAATAAATTATTCTCCAGGTAAAGGAAATTCATTAAAGATAATAATAGGAGATAAAATTAATAAAATAAAAGTTCCTATAAATAAACAAAAAATAGGAAGTACTTATGATAAATATGTTGTTTACGATTATGAATCTGGTAAAGATATTATAGTAAATTCGGGGACAGGGCAACATATAGGTTTATGTGAAGTGAATTCTAAGGGTCAAATTATAAAATTTTTAGACAAAATTGTTACAGATAACTATATCAAAAATAAATAATATTTCTTTTTTATAAAATTAAATTTTTAATTTTAATAATTTAGATGATACTGTTTAAATAGTAGTGTCAACTGCTTATATTTTTAGGGACAGGGCTTATATTAAATTAATAAAAGTATATTAGTTTTCTTTAAAAATCAATATAGAAATAGAATTAAAGGGGGTACTTAATTTGAGAAGTAGTAGATATAAAAGGATATACTTAATAGGAATTTTTGCTTTTAGTGTGTTTATCTATTTCATTCCAAATGCATATGCTTTAGATGATATAAAAACATTTCCTGAAAAAAATGTAGGAGAAAATAAGGTTTGGACAATAACCTTTAATGATGAGTTAGACAAAAGCACTATTGAAGATTCTATATTAGTTCAAGATGAAAGTGGAGATAAGATTGGTGTTAAAATAGCCTTATTAACTGATAAAGAGAGTTTAGAGATAAGACCTCCTAAAGAAGGGTATAAGCTAGGTGAAGATTATACGTTAACTATAAATGATGGGTTAAGAGCTATTAATGGGGTTAAGTTGAAGCAGAAAGGAAAAATTAAATTTCATATTATTAATGAAGAGAGTAATAATGAGGAAAATAACAAAAATTATTTAGCAGAGTGTGAGGTAAATGTATCACCAGTAATTTCTATTCTTAAATCTATAACAATAAAGTCTACTAATAATAAAAATATAAAAAAGTATAAGGTTGAAAATAGTAATACATTAATTGATGTAGGAAACTCAGCTATAACTATTATAGATAAAGAAAATACTAATATATATTTTTATGGTATAGATGGAAAATTATTGATAGGAATGGGAAGGTTAAATGTTAGTTCTAGTAGTAAAAATGTAAGTATTAGAATAGAATAATTAGGGACAGGTCTGTTAATATTTACAAAATAAGATATAAAATTATTAAATATTTAAATATAGTATTTTAATATTTATCATAATTTGTTACAATAGAAGTGTATGATTTGTAAATTTTAGTTTAAAAGTGATAATGTAGCGAATATACCAATACACTAATATATAAAATCTTAAATTTATATATTATAAATAAATCATAAGCCAATAATGATACCTGTTGGTTTGTGTAAATTAGGCAGTTTGAATTGAAATAGTTTTTGATGCATTTTATTTTTTGGAAAATAAGAAATATCTATTAAACAATTATATTATATAATGAATAAAAATTGGTTGTATATAAAGGGAGGTATAATTATGTTAAAGAAAAGATATATTAAGCTATGTAGTGCTATTGCCATGTCATTAGTATTAGTATCAGGAGCAAGTTTTACAAATGTTAAGGCTGCTTCTGTAAATAGGATAGGTGGACAAAGTAGGTATGCTACAGCTAAAATTTTGGCAGAAAGTGTCTTTAAGACAGCAGAAAATGTAATTTTAGTTAATGGACAAGGATATGCAGATGCGGTTAGTGCAACTCCACTTGCTAAAAAATTAGGGGCACCTATTTTATTAACAGAATCAAATATGTTAAGTGATGGAGTTTTGTCTAGTATACAAAAATTAGGAGCAAAGAATGTATATATAGTAGGTGGTGAAGGGGTAGTTACGCCAACAATATATGCTAAGTTGAAAGCAAATGGACTAAATGTTGTACGTTATGCTAAAGACGGAGGAAATAGATTTGATACAAATGCAGTTGTGGCAGAAGAAGTAATTAAAAGAACTGGATCTAAACAAGCTATATTAGTTAATGGACAAGACGGTTATTCAGATGCTTTGAGTGTAGCGTCTATTGCCGCAAAGTTAGAGATTCCTGTTTTAATCTCAAGTTCAAATTCAATAGATCCAGCAGTAAAAAAAGTTATTGATAATAATGGATTAAAAATAATGGCAGTAGGAGGGACAGGGGTTTTAAAAGACTCAGTTATAAAATTAGTTGGGGCAACTAGAATAGCCCAAGGGAAAGATAGATTTGCAACTAATATAAATGTTCTTAGCTATTTTAAGCCAAGTCTTTCTTTTGATAAAGTGTATGTAGCAGCCGGTGGAAATGATAGTTCAAAAAATTTCGCTGATGCATTAGTAGCTTCTGCAGCAGCAGCAAAAGATGGATCTCCAGTTGTATTAAGTGGACTTGGAGCTAAATCGGAAGATATATTAAATTCAAAGAACTTTGTTAAAAATAATATGAGTAAGAATACAAATATTATTTTAGTTGGAAGTACAGGAGTTTTATCGGAAACAATTGAAGCAGATTTTAATAAGTTAGCTGAAGAGATATCACAAGATGAACTTGAAATTATAGATATTCAGTAGAAATCGGAGGAAAATTATGGTTAATAATAGCAAGGATATAGTAACTACAATACACAAAGATTTAGAAAAAATTGATATAGATTTATACTTAACCTCAGATGAAAAGGACAAAATATCCGATGTACAGGTGGAGTATTTAGAAGAAGAAATGAAGGAAGTATTACCTGAAATAAAAGAGGGACAGATTAATATATCAGGAGTATATGCTTTTGATCAGGGACAGAGTTTAGAAGTTAAAGTTTATATTGTTAATGGGTTATCTAGAACTATAAATTTTGAGGAAGTACCTTTATATATAATTAATTCTAAAGGTGAAAGGCTAGCATATCAGATTTTTGACTTAAGAAAAATGGGTGATATTCCTGAGCATTCAGCAAGACCTTGGAAATTTTATTTTAATAAGGAAAATGTTTTTGTTGAGGAAATACCTCAAAATGATTGGAAAGTTGTATTTGAAGGAGACGCTACTGCAGTTAAGTATGTTGATATAGAGTTGGAAGGAATTCCGGAAGGAATGGATAGTAAAGAAATTAATACTTTCAATGAATTTCTAAGTACATTGCCTAAATTAGAAGATGGACAAGTAAGTCTATCAGTATTTACAATGACTCAATATAAGGATGGCAGCTTGCTTATGACTCTTGTTATGAGAAATGCTACAAATCAATCTATCCAAATGAAAAAATTACCTATAACTATAAAAACAGCAGATGAAGAAACGGTGTTATCAGGTGCCTTTGAATTGCCTAATTGTAATACAGGTGCATATAAAGCTAAAATATTAAGTTTAGTATTTAAAAAAGAAATTATGAAGATAAGTGATTTTGATTTAACTACAAGTAAGGTATTATTTTCAAAAGAATAGTTTAATGAGAGATATTTTAAAGGCTGATTATCATAAATGGTTAGCCTTTTTAATAATTTACAGAAAGTTTTAAGCTTGTACAAAAATTTAATAAAAGGTAAATTCCCATAATAAATGTTTTAAAAATAAGAATTATTAGCAAAGTTTAAGGAATGTTTTAAACAGAAGTTTTTAAAGAGTTCTTTATAATGAAAATTATTTAAAATAAGATTATATCCTTCGGAACATAGCTGTGAAAATGAGGGTGAATTTAATTTTATTTTAAAAAATTCTATATCCTCATAGGTTGCAAAACACCTTATTAGCAATGCAAATAAGGGCTTATAATTATATGATTTTTTGTTTGAATTTATAAGAAATTTATTATCTTTTTTTATTACAGAATATATATAGGAAAAAATATGTTTTGGGTGTATGCGTTTAGTTCCAAAAGTGGCTTTTATAAGGTTTGTTTTAAATAGTATTTTATTGACATAAATATGGTTAATATTTTTTACGTTTTCATTGCTGATTAGTCTATTTTGTACCAGATTATAGTATTTACTACGGGAAAGTATCAAATCTTTATCAAAATAATCTAATACATATGTATAATCTACTAAGTTTAGTTTGTTAGTTTTTTCACCAAGAAATATTGAAAAACTGGAATAAGGATAATTCTCAACACAATTTTTATAACCATATATGTCTTTAGGATTATTATGAATATATGCGGACATAAGTATCACATCCAAATCTGTTTTAGCTAAAGAACTTGTAAATCTATCTGCAAATACATGACCAATTCTATTGTATTTTTTATTATAATACTGGGCATAGCTTTGGTTTATACAACGCATAATATCACTTATGTCACAATTATTTGAATGTATTAGTATGTGAGCATGTGTATTCATTAGACAATATGAAAATACTTTAAATTTAAATATTAATTTATATTTATGTAGAATATGTAAAAATCTATCTTTATCGTAGTTGTTTTTAAACAGCTTAATATCACTAACACTTCTCATACTAACATGATAAATTCCATTTTTAACTTTTATTCTAGCAATTCTAGGCACTCAAATCATCCTTTACTATATTTTATTAATGATTATATCCATAATATAGAAATGTATTCTTATTTTAATAACCTTAAGTTTTATAACATATAAATAATTACTTTTGTATATATTAACTGTAGGATAAATTATAATTAAGACTCTGTCCCTATAATGGAGGTGAAAATAGTTGGATTTATATTCGTTATTATTAATTGCATTAGCTCTGTCACTAGATGCGTTTGGGATTGCAATTTCAATAGGATTGAATAAATCTGCAACTAAAGGTTTTAAAATATGTTGTATAATATCCTTTGCTGCATTTCAGTTTTTGTTCTCATTTATAGGAGCATATTCCGGTTTTTTATTTAATAAATATATAGCCTCTGTCCCTGAAATAATTGGTGGAATAATAATAATATTAGTTGGAGCATTGATGTTAAAAGAGGGGATTGATAATAAAGAGGAGCTTACATTTTTAAAGCCAGGAATGTGGTTTATATTAGGAATATCCGTAAGTATTGATGCAATGGTAGTGGGGTTTACAGCTTTAAACAATATACCCAATAATCTAATCATTTTAAAAGATACTTTGTTTATAGGATTCACTACATTGGTAATAACTAGTTTAGCTTTTATTATCTCAAAATATTTAAAACGAATTCAAATTATAAGTAAATATGCTGATTACATAGGTGGGATTATTTTAATACTATTCGGATTTAAAATGATGTTTTTCTAGCAGAAGAATAACATATATTCAACTTTTATGATATAATTATATTAATATAAATGTAAGGTGATATAGATGAATACGGAAGAGTACCTAAGAGCAAATAACATAAAGATAACTAAAGGAAGAGTAAGCATATTTAATATTCTTACTAAAAGTAAAGATGCATTAACAGTAGAATATATTTATGAAGAGTGTAAAATTAAAAGTATAAATATTGATTTATCAACGGTTTATAGAACATTAGAGTTATTTAAAAATAAAAAAATAGTAGATAAATTTGATTTAGGACATGGAAAATATAATTATATTATAAATAATAATAGGCATAAGCATATATTAGAATGTACCATATGCCATAAAGAGGTTGAGATAGATTGTCCTATGCAGCAAGTCGAGCAGATGATAAAAAATAAAACTGGGTTTACTATATTAGATGATAATTTAAATTTTAAATTAGAGGGTATATGTAGGGAATGTATTAATAAAAATTAGTTTATATGTAGCAGGTTTAAGGAACCTGGTAAAGTTTTTTTACTTTCCAGATTCCTTTTGAATTTTTTTCCAAGAATATATTATAAGTTATTTTTTTATGAGGTGATTTTTTTTCAACTCCCATAACCTTAACTACTGCAATGTTACCATCTGAAAAACTAAGGTGAAAATTATTTATTGAATGAAGTTTGTGGGAGTTAAACAATCCAGCAGTAAGATAACGTTCCACTGCATATGTTACTTCTTTGCATTTATAAGTTACCACTCTATATTTTATAAAACTTATTAATGACAAAATTATTATTAATAAAATTAAAAAAATTTTGTTTTTGGATTTTTTCATAATACCCCCTTAATTAAGATTAAATTATTATCTCACTTATTATTATAAACAAAAAAAGGTAATTAGTAAATAACTGGAAAAAAAGAACAGGAGGATTAAAATGGATTTTTCTTCATTAGTATTAATGGAAATAGATAAAGAAACTGGACTTTTTATAAAAGAACTTGGTAGTTATAAGGCAACGGATGGTGCTGAGTATATAAGTAAAATGTATTATGACGGAGAAAAAATAAATTTGTTTTTTAATACTTATAAGGACGTAGAGGAATGGGAGTACAGTGCTATATTTGATTTATTTAATGAAAATGTTTTTAAAGAAAATGGTTATATAATAGAGGAGGTAGACGATGAATATAATCCAACTTGGAAAGTAGAATTTGGATTTATTCATGAACATCAGATTATGGAAAATACGCTGAAAAAAATTTGTAGTCTTATTAAAAAAGAAATGGATATAGTATTTTTAAGTATAAAGGACAAAGAAGAGGAATATATGTAATAAACTTTCTCCCTATGTAGTTATATTCAAAACTTATATATTAAGTATTTAATTTTTGTAATCATTATGATATCATCATACTTAGATATGCAATTGGTGCTAGGAATTCAAACAATATTTAAGGAGTAGTACTATGAGACTTGAATTTATAAATAGGGTTGAAGAAGGGGAAATTTTAGGTAAAAATATTTTAAGTAGTGATGGAAAAATTCTTCTAAGGGCTGGTATGAGACTTACAAAAAACTACTTGAAAAAGTTAAAAAATATAGGGGTATTTTATATTTATTTGGAGGATGTAAGGTTAGAGGATGTAGAGTTAGAGGATGAACAATTAGCAGAATTAAAGCAGTTTACAATGAAAAGTATGTCTCATATAATAAAAAATGTACACAGTTGCAATGGAAAAGAATTAAAGCAGTCTTTAGGGGCGGTGGAGGAATTAGTATCATATATAATAGATCTTGGTGATGTAAATAAAAGTTTAAGTGATATAAAGACTTATGATAATTATACATATATGCATTCATTGGATACCTGTATTATGACATCTTTTTTAGGATTATCTTCAGAGTTTAACAAGAAAGAATTAAAAGAGCTTGGTGTGGGAGCTATTCTTCATGACATCGGGAAAACTATGATTCCCAATAGAATTTTGAATAAGCAGGGAAAGCTTACAGAAGAAGAGTTTAATGAAATAAAAAAACATACCATATATGGGGGGCAAATATTAAGAAAAAATCCTTCTATTCCTAACTCAATAATTGATATAGTTGAACAACATCATGAAAGATTTGATGGGTTAGGCTATCCATATGGGTTAAAGGGAAACTCCATATCTAAATTTGCTAAGGTTGTATGCATTTGTGATGTATACGATGCCGTAAGTAATGATAGGTGCTATAGAAAGAAATTTAATCCAAATGATGCATATGAGTTGATATTAGCAGGTTCAGGAACAAACTTTGATCAAAAGTTAGTGAAAAAATTTAAAGAGACTTTTGCAATATATCCTCTAGGATGTTGCGTTAGGTTATCTAATGGGGAGGAAGGATATGTTGTAAAACAAAATAGGGGATTTCCAGATAGACCTATAATTAGGGTATTATATGATGCGGAAACTAAATCTAGTATGCCATTTTATGAAATAGATTTACTCAAGAATACTAGTTTGGTTATAAGAGCTATTGTTTGAAATTTTAAAAACTTGATAATATTTCTTATTTTTAACTCATATTTACAATGTTATGAACTAAAACTTAAAAGGGCTTACCAAATTTTGGTCAAGCCCTTTTGTAATAAAAACTTAAAAACTTATAGGGACAGAGGATTTGAATTAGAATTAAAGGAGAATTTTAAATGAAAAAGTTAATAAATTTTATAGTGCAAAATGTTATAAATAGGTTAGGTTATAATTTAGTAGAAATTAATGATGCATATGAGGGACTTATAAGTCCGTGGGCGTTACTGGGAGGCGAAAGTAATGATGAACTTATAGTGTTTTGCAATGAAAACTATAATAGTAAAATTATTGACGAATTAATAAAAAGGCATATAGATCAATTAAAGCTTCGTCCCGATATATTTGTAACAAAAATTATTTTTGTTAATGAAAATAATTTAGTGAGTATAAAAAATAAATTAGATTATATAAGTGAGAGAAGTTATGTTTTAGTTAATAATCTAAATAATAGAGTTCTTGGATACACCAATGGAAATGAGAATATAGTTAATATTATTGAATATTATGTTAACTACACAATAGAAAGTGAAAATAAAAAGAAGGAAAAATTAAAAGATAGTAGTAAAGTAACTTATACAATTATAGGAATTAATATATTAATGTATATAATTACTGCTATATTATCTGGTAATATAATAGATAGTGATATAAATGTACTAATATTTTTAGGAGCAAAAGTTAATTTTTTAATAGCAAAAGGAGAATATTATAGGTTAATAACCTGTGCATTTTTACATGGGGGAATAGTTCATTTAGGATTAAACATGTACATGCTTTATACATTAGGACCATTAGTTGAGAGGATTTATGGGAAAATAAAGTATATTTGTATATATATTTTATCTGCAACTACGTCTTCATTATTAAGTTATTGGATGTCAGAGAGTGTTTCAATAGGAGCGTCTGGAGCTATATTTGGACTTTTAGGTGCAGCTCTAATATTTGCAATAAAAATGAAAGAAAGAATAGGAAAAGAATTTGTAAGTAATATAATGTCTGTAATAGTTGTTAATCTTGTAGTAGGGATATCAATTTCTAATGTTGATAATTTTGGACATATAGGAGGTTTAATAGGTGGATTAATATCCAGCATGATATTATGGAAAAAAGTAAAGCTGTAAAAATTAAGGGACGGAGCTTAAAAATAGGTCATAGTTAAGCTCCGTCCCTAATATTATGCTTAAAAATTTAATGCTTTGTCCCTATACTTTTTAATATCTTCTGCATGGAGGGTTTCTTTTTCCAGAAGCTCATTTGTCATTGCTTCCAATAAACAGCTTTCATTTAAAAGCAATGCTTTAGTATCATTATATAATTTATCTACTAGTTTTTTGCATTCAATTACTATGCTATTTTTGTTTATATTTAAATTAATAAGCTCTTCCATATTCAATAGACCTAAAGTTTCACCCATCCCGTATTGAGTTATCATATTAAAAGCAATACTGGTACAATGTTTTAAATCATTATGAGCACCAGTGGTTATATATTCTGATCCAAAGATAATTTCTTCTGCAGCCCTTCCACCAAGTAAGACCATAATTCTCTTTTTCAAATAGTTTTTATTTGTGTATAAATTATCTTCGGGTATACTTAAAGTATATCCTCCGGCCCCCTTGGTGCTTGGAATTATAGTAACCTTTGAAACTTTATCTTCAGGTAAAGCCTTTAAGGAAACTAAAGCATGGCCAATTTCATGATATGCTGTAATTTTCCTATCTTTTTCTTTTATATAATCCCTATTTTGTTTCTCATATCCAGCCATGACGATTGAAAAGGCTTTATCTATGTGAGAATTTTCGATGTACTTACTTTCTTCTTTGCAAGCAATAATAGCTGCTTCATTTATTAAATTTTCAAGTTTAGCACCAGAAAAATATGCAGTTTTTTGAGCCCATTCATTTATTGAAATTTCATTTATTGGTTTGTTTTTTAAATGCAAGTATAAAATTTTCTCTCTTGCAGATAAATCTGGTAATGATACTTCTATATGTCTATCAAATCTACCTGGCCTCAATAATGCTTCATCAAGCATATCTAATCTATTAGTAGCAGCCATAACCACAATGCCGTCTTTTTCATTAAATCCTGACATTTCAGTAAGTAAAGCATTTAAGGTTTGATCTCTTTCATCAGAACCGCCAGTTTTACCACTATCTCTTTTTTTACCAATAGCATCTATTTCATCAATAAATATTACAGCCTTTCCATGAGATTTTGCTTTTTTGAATAATTGTCTAATTCTACTAGCTCCTACACCAACATAAACTTGTATAAAATCCGAACCAGACATTGCATAAAATGGAACATTAGCTTCTCCAGCAACTGCTTTGGCTAAAAGAGTTTTACCAGTTCCAGGTTCACCATATAAAATAACCCCTTTAGGCATTCGAGCACCATAGGAATTATATTTTTCTGGATTTTTAAGAAAGTCTACGATATCTTGTACACTTTCTTTAGCTTCTTCGTTTCCTGCTACATCATTAAAAGTGAATGGAAGGTCACTAATAGCAGCAGTATCTAATGAGTCTACAGATAACATACCTTTAGAACGTATACTTGAAGATTTTATCAAAATACCCATTATGGAAACTATAGAAATAATAAATGCTGTCATAAATATTAAGTGAGATATGTCAGAAGGAGAATTCTCTAAAACTTGTACACCTTGTTTTAAAAGATTTTCTTTAAAGTTATCTATTCTAGGATTATCTGTCTCATAAATTTTGCCGTCAGATAATTTAACCTTTATTTTAGGCGTATTTGTGAAATATACAGTGGAAACTTTTTTACTAGATAAATCAGATAAGAAATCAACATAGTTCTTATTTTTTAATGAATTAAAGTTATAGTTAACCAATAACATTAGAGTTAAAGAGAGCACGGCAGTAATTATTGGAAAAATTATATGTTTTTTCTTTATTTTATTTTTCATAAAAACCCCCATTAACTTTATTTTAAATATTTAATTTATGTGAATAATGTTATATCAATTTTTTATTTAAGTCCAATGAAAATCATAAAATTTTCTATAGTAATTTCTTGATATATATCCATAAAAATCATTACTACAATTAGCAATGAATTTTTTTTACTAGATCCCAATCTATGATTTTTATAATAAAATATAAGCTCTGTACCTAAAAAATGGTAGGTATAGTTTGTAGGCTCTGTCCCCTATAATTTTAAATATTAAATGAAGCTCTGTCCCTTAATAAATCATTGACAGGTAAGATGGAAAGGCTCTGTCCCCAACTATTGCAGAAATTATAATTTAATGTATACTTTATATATAACCTTTTAAAAAGCATAGGAGATTTGTGATAAAATGGGAGGGGTTTTATGAAGATATCTACAGTTAAGGCTGTTTTAACAGAAAAAGATATAATAAATATAATGAAAGAGTACATAAAAATAGAAGGACTTTCTTTTGAAAAAATAAAAATTAGTGAACTTATAATTCTGGAGGGAACTTATAAAAAGGGAATAAATATACCTTTCAAAGTAAGGCTTGGTATAGGTAGTATAAGGGGAAATATAGTAAATATAAAAATATTAAATATTAGTGTAGCTAAAATTGGAATACTAAAGAGAATTAAAAATTTTACTTTAAAAAAGGTGTTAAAGGAATTCAGTGAATATGGAATACAAGTTGACAAAGATAATATAAAACTAGATTTAAGCTTAGTATCAAAGTTTATACCGTATGTGTATTTTAAATTACGTAGCATAAAAATTATGAATGGATTTATAGAAGCTGAAGTTGAGGACTTAATGTATTCAGAAAATAAGAAAAAAGTAAATAAAGATACAGAAAAAAGAAGTAACCAAGGAATGTGTAAAGATAGTTATTATAATTTTAGAAATGAATTAAATAAAAAAGTATCAAATAAATATGAAAATGTAATGAAGTATGCAATGGTTGTACCAGACATAGTAGCTTTACTATGGAGAATATTTAAAGATAAAAGAGTGGGGATTAAAACTAAGATTAAGGCTATGGCAGTTATAGGATATTTGGCAATGCCTTTTGATATATTACCAGATTTTATACCTTTTATAGGAAGGATAGATGATATAGCTGTAGCTTTTTATGGATTAAATATGATTATGAGTGAGGTATCACAAGAAGTTATACTGGAAAATTGGGCTGGAGAAGAAGATATAATAATTATAATTAAAGAAGGAGTAAAATATATATCTGAAGTAGTAGGGTCAGAAAATATAGCAAAACTTATATATGCTATAAAAGGAATACTTGAAGGAAGCAAAAAATTAAAGAAAGATGACCAGGTTGAAGAAACAAATATGGGAAAAAAGAAAAAATATAATGAAAGAAAAGTTGTTATTCAAAATTATTAATTCTACTTAAGATTTATTTAAAAAATTCATCTTTATATTTAATGAAGAAAAGTGTCCTAATAAGTTTAATAATTATATGAAAAATTAGTTTATTAGGGAATTACACACATATAAGCAGAAGAAATGAGGTTTTTATTGTGGGAAAAAAAGTGTATGCAATAAAATTAGGATTTGATTTTGAAAATAATAAAAAAATTGAAAATATTATAGTAAGTTCTTGGAATGAATGCTTAAAGTATGTTAAGGGAGTAAAAGGTGCCGCATATAAAAGTTTTTTCAGTAGGGAAGAGGCAGAAAAGTTTTTAAATTCTAAAAATAAGCTATTAAAAAAAGGCGTAGATGAGTATCCGTTAGATATTATGCATGCTTATGTTGATGGAAGCTTTAATGCAGCCACAGAAAAGTATTCTTATGCTTATGTTATAGTAAAAAACGATGTGATATTATATGCTGAAAACGGTGTGGCAGAAGATAATAGTAAGAAAGATTTAAGGCAAATTGCTGGTGAATTAAAGGCAGCAGTTAAATCTGCAGAGTATGCAGTTGACAAAAAAGAAAGAAAACTTGTATTATTTCATGACTATGAAGGAATCTGTCATCATGCTACAGGACAATGGGAAAGAAGAGAGAAATCTTCAGAAAAATATTTTAATATAATGAATGACTTTATGAAAAATAAAAATTTAAATATAATTTTTGTAAAGGTAGATAGTCATACAGGCGATATATATAATGAAATAGTGGATGAATTAGCCAAGTTAGCTGCGGGAGTAACTGTACCAGGTGTAGTGAAAAAATTATTAAAAAGGGAAATTATAAAAGTTCTTAATAATGAAGTAAAAGAAAAAATAATGAAAATTTGCCCAGAATATCATCAAAATATACAAATTACTAACCATTGCCAAAACCACGGTGAGGGTGATAACATAATAATAAATGATAAAAGTTTTATTAAAATAACAAATATAATAAAAAATTTAATACAAGAGAGCGAAGAGAGTGCTCGACAATATATAAATACATTGGATCCTGAAGTTAAAGATGAATTATTACTAAATATTATAAAATGCAGATAAAAAAAGTTTCATAAAAGTTCCTTGAGTAAAAAACGTAAAAATGCATAATCTAATCATAAAACAAATATAAATAAGAGGTGAGAGACTATGCAAAAGAAATTATTAACAGGAATGGTATTAGGAGCTACTGCAGCTATGTTATTTGCACCACAATTTGATAAAAGTACAAAAAGAAGAATAAGAAGAGCTAAAAGAAATATGAGAAGTGCAGCTAATGAAGCATATGATAATATGGTTAAAATGGTAAAGTAAAATGTACATGTAAATTAGTAATAAAGGATGGATTCTAAAGGATCTGTCCTTTTTTTATATTATTTATCTAGAAGTACTAAAAAATAAGATATTTTTTGAAAATTTTAATATACTTATCAAAAATATGTTATAATATAAACAGAATTTGAAGGATAATTAAATATGGTTAAATTTATTCTTTGTAATTATGAGGTAAAGGAAGAGTGGACTATGGAAATATTGTCTCTAGGTGAAAAAATTAAAAGAAGAAGAAAAGAATTAAACATGACTTTAAAAGATTTAGCGGGAGATAGAATAACTCCAGGACAAATAAGCCTTGTAGAATCTGGAAAGTCTAATCCAAGCATGGATTTGTTAGAATATTTAGCAGATTCATTAAATACTTCAGTAGAATATTTAATGGAGTCTGAGGAAACCCAAGCGGAAAAAATATGTACATACTTTGAAAATATAGCTGAATCATATGTTTTTAATAATGATCTTTCACTAGGTGAGCAATATGTTGAAAAAGCTTTATACTATGCCGAAAAGTATAGTTTAGAATATAGAAAAGCTAAAAATTTATATTTAAGAGGAAAAATATACATGGCAAAAGGAGAAATGGCATTAGCCCAACAATTCTTCTTATCAGCGAATGTGATTTTTATAAAAAATAATAAATCAGAAGAAATTATAAATACATTTATGAATTTAGGTAAAATAACTCTAGAACTTAAAGCTTATCATTCTTCATGTAGTTATTTTCAACAAGGAGAAAAGGTGTATAAGGACAATGATATAGGTAACGATTTTTTATTAGGAGAAATCTATTATTATATGGCTTACACTAATTTTAAACTAGAGAATACAGAAAAAGCTATAAATTATTCATTTCTTGCTAAAGAAAAGTTTAAACAACTTAATAACAAAAATGAATATGCAAATACACTTCTTATGTTAGCAGAACAGTATAACAAAAAAGGAGATATAGATAGTGCTATTAAGTATTCTAGGAAGACATTAGATTTATTTAATGAAATAGATGATCAGTTATATGTAGCTGAAATAGAAAATAATCTAGGTAAATTATTTTATGAATTCGAAAATTTAGAGGAGTCTTTTGTGCATTTAAATAAAGCTAGGGAACTTAGAAAGACTATAAAGGATTCTAAAATAATAGAAACCTTAGTAAATATTTGCGAAAATTATATAAAATTAAAAGACATAGAAAATTCTAAAAAAATACTTGAAGAAGTAGTAGAAAATCTTGAGGATGGAGATCATGATGCGTTAATTCAGTACTATTTGTTAAAATACAGAGTTGAAATGCTAGAAGGTAACTTAAAGGAAGCTGAAAATACATTGTTATTGGCGTTAAACTTTGTTAAAAATATGGACTACTTAAAAGAAGCTGCTGAAATATCTATAATGATAGGTAAATTCTATATAGATAATGGCAAAGACCAAGAAGCGGCACAATATCTTAACAATGGCGTAGAGTTATTTAAGAAATTAGGCATATTAAAGGAGTCTTAATGGATAGGTGAATAATTATGGAAATATTGTCTACTGGAGAAAAAATTAGAAGAGCTAGAATTTACAAAGGATATACTTTAAAGTATATTTGTGGGGACAAAATATCCGTTTCAAAAATGAGTTGTATAGAAAATAATAAAGTTATACCAGAGGATTGGATATTAGAGCTTGTGGCTGAAAAATTAGATTTAGATGTGAATTATTTAAAAGATGATGTAAAAAGCCAAATAAAAAAGAACATAGGAATAATAAAAAGTAATAAGAAATCAGATTATGAACAACAATTAGAGTATAATCTATCCTATGCAGAGGAATATAAATACTATAAAGAAGCTTTTTCAATAATGCATATGATTTTTAGCTTTAATATAGATAGTGGAAATTGTGAAAAACTTCAGGTGTTAATTCCCAAGTATTATGACTTGTGCTTAAAATCTAAATCAGATGATAACCAAATGACTTATTACATGGATATTGCTAGATATTTATACAATTCTCAAGAATTTGTACAAGCAGCAGGTTATTATAATACAATAAGAACTGAGGCTATAAAAAAAGATAAAAACAATATATTAGCTAAAGCTACATTTAATGAATGTGCTTGTTATTTAATGCTAGAAGATTATGAAAAGGCTTATAAAGTTTGCAAGGTTCTTGATAATTATATAGAATATTTTCAAGATGACATAAAAAAAGCTGATGCCTATCATATGATGGCTGTTTTAGCTATAAGAGGTAATATAGTAGAGTTTAGTAAATTTGAAAAGAAATCCTACGATTTGTATGGGGATAATGATATTCATAAATCTAAGGCAATATTTAACTATGCTACTGCTATGTTTACTGTAAAAATGAAGGAAAAAGGAATTGAATATATAAACAAAGCTTTAAAGTGTCATCCAAGAGAAAAACAAAATAAAATAGTTAGTTTTATGCTTATGTGTGTTGAAGAACTTCTAAAAAATAATATAATTGATGAAGCAGAGAAAGTAAATGATGAAGTTATAAATTATGCTATAAATTTAGATAACATGATATATATAGAAAAGGCATATCACTATAAAGCTCTTTTGCTAGGTAAGAAAGATGAATTAGTTTCTGAAGAAATGTATATGAATTTATCTTTAGATGCATTGCTTAAATTTGGAAGCAAAAAAGATATATATAAAAGATATATGGAGATGGGGACTATGTACTATAAGATGAATAATACATCGGAAGCTATAAAGTATTTTAACTTAGCAATTAATTTACATAAAAAAATATAGAAATACTTATATAAAAAAAATAAGGAGATATTGCAAAAAAAACTGCAGTACCTTCTTATTTTTTTACATTTTAAGATTATTTAAGAATTTCTTCAATATAATCGGGTTTTCTAAGAATTCTAACGGAAAATAGACTTTGACTTTCTTTGACCAATATAATAATATTTACTTATAGAAATAAGGGACAGAGCATAAAGATTAAATGTATTATTGTTTAATTATTTATACTTAAGTAAGTAGTTTATAATTTTTCATGTATATTCTAAGCTGAAATAATGCTCCATACCTAAATATTGGGTTAAAATAAAAGATAGAAAAATTATGATTAATATTATTATCTTAAGAGAAAATAATATATAAGGAGTTTTCTAGTAAAAGGAGGAATAATAGTTATGGATATAGAGAAATTGACATTAAAAGTTCAGCAATCTATTAATGAGGCACATGCTGTAGCTGTTAAATACAATCACCAACAATTAGATGCAATTCATCTTTTCTCAGCACTTATTTCTCAAGAGGATGGATTGATACCAAATATTTTTGAGAAAATGGGTGTTAATTTAAAGCAGTTAAATGAAGAAACAAATAAAGAATTAGATAAAATGCCTAAGGTTTTGGGAGAAGGGGCTCAAAGCTCTAATGTTTATGCTACTAGAAGGTTTGAAGAAATTTTTGTTAAAGCAGAAAAAATTGCTAAGGATTTTAAAGATTCTTATATTAGTGTAGAACATGTAATGCTTGCAATGATGGATGTAGATAAAAAAGGCGCAGTTGGAAGATTAATTAATATGTTTAGCATTAATAAAGATAATTTTATGAATATATTAGCTCAAGTAAGAGGAAATCAAAGGGTTGATAATAACGATCCAGAAGGCACATATGAGGCATTGGTTAAATATGGAACAAACTTAATTGAAGAAGCTAAGAAGCATAAATTAGATCCAGTAATAGGAAGAGATGAAGAAATAAGAAGGGTTGTTAGAATACTTTCTAGAAGGACGAAAAATAACCCTGTACTCATAGGAGAACCTGGTGTTGGTAAAACAGCAATTATAGAAGGATTGGCAGAAAGGATTGTAAGAGGTGATATACCAGAAGGGCTTAAAGATAAAATAATCTTTTCACTTGATATGGGTGCATTAATTGCAGGTGCTAAATTTAGAGGAGAATTTGAGGAGAGATTAAAAGCCGTTTTAAAAGAAGTTGAAAAAAGTGAAGGAAAGATAATATTATTTATAGATGAAATTCATACAATAGTTGGAGCGGGAAAAACTGAAGGAGCCATGGATGCTGGAAATCTTATAAAACCAATGCTTGCAAGAGGTGAACTTCATTGTATAGGTGCAACAACTTTTGATGAGTATAGACAATATATAGAAAAGGATAAGGCCTTAGAGAGAAGATTCCAACCAGTAATTATAGATGAGCCTTCTGTAGAAGATACTATATCTATACTTAGAGGGTTAAAAGAAAGATTTGAAATACATCATGGAGTTAGAATACATGATTCAGCTATAGTTGCTGCGGCAAAATTGTCTAGTAGATATATAACAGATAGATATCTTCCAGATAAAGCAATAGATTTAATAGATGAAGCAGGTGCTATGATAAGATCAGAAATAGATAGCATGCCTACAGATATGGATATTATAAAAAGAAAAATATTTCAAATGGAAATTGAAAAAGAGGCCTTATCAAAAGAGAAAGATACTAAGTCACAAGAAAGACTTAAGGTTTTAGAAAAAGAATTAAGTGAACTAAAGGATAAGGATAATGAGTTAACTTCAAAATACGAAAAAGAAAAAGAACAAATAGTTTCTATTAGAAATTTAAAGGCTCAGTTAGATGAAGCAAGAGGTATGCTTGAGAAGGCAGAAAGAGAGTATGATTTAAACAAAGTTGCAGAGTTAAAATATGGTGTAATACCTACAGTGGAAAATCAAATTAAGGAAAAAGAGCATGAAATTAGTGAAAAGCAACAAGGAAATATGCTAAAGGAAGAAGTCACAGAAGAGGAGATTTCTCAAATAATATCAAATTGGACTGGTATACCAGTATCTAATCTTATAGAGGGCGAGAAAAAGAAATTATTAAGACTTGAAGATGAGCTTAGAAGTAGGGTAATAGGGCAAGAGGAAGCAGTAAAGGCTGTTTCAAACGCAGTAATAAGAGCTAGGGCAGGTATGAAAGATCCGAGAAGGCCTATTGGTTCATTTATATTTTTAGGCCCCACAGGAGTAGGAAAAACTGAACTTGCAAAAACATTAGCAAGAAATCTATTTGATAGTGAAGAAAATATAATAAGAATAGATATGTCTGAGTATATGGAAAAATATTCTGTTTCTAGACTTATTGGAGCCCCTCCAGGATATGTTGGTTATGAAGAGGGAGGGCAACTTACAGAAGCTGTTAGAAGAAAGCCTTATTCTGTTATTTTATTTGATGAAATTGAAAAAGCTCACGATGATGTTTTTAATATATTCCTTCAGATATTAGATGACGGCAGACTTACTGATAATAAAGGAAAGACTGTAGATTTTAAAAATTGTATAATAATAATGACATCAAATATAGGAAGTAATTATCTATTAGATAACACATATGAAAATGGAATAGAGGAAAACATAAGAAATAGGGTTATGAATGAATTAAAATCTAGATTTAAACCAGAGTTTTTGAATAGATTAGATGATATTATTATGTTTAAGCCATTAACAAATAATGAGATAACTAAGATAATAGATATATTCTTAAAAGATATAGAAAATAGATTGAAAGAAAAAAATATTTCACTTATAGTAACAGAAAGTGCCAAAGAGCTTATGGCTAAAGAAGGATATGACCCAGTTTATGGAGCAAGACCTTTAAAAAGATATATAGAAAATACCTTGGAAACGGATATTGCTAAAAAGATAATAAAGGGAGAAATATTTGAAGAAACAACTGTAGGTGTGGATGCAGATGGAGAAAATATCAAAATAGAAAGAGTAAAATAAAATATTGATTAAAAGTAAAAAAGAGCTTATAATTTGAAAGTTTTAAACTATAGGCTCTTTTTTTGAAGCGTTTATTAATCTTAAATTAAAAAAATAAAAGATATGTCACAATAAAATTTTTTAAAAATCAGTTTAAATAATGCTCTATCCCTAAAATACTTAGAATTAGATTTGTTTCTATAAAAATTTTAAAAATAAGATAAAAATTAAAGTTCTGTCCCTTATATTAGTGCCCATTAATTCCCTGTGAAATGTAAGCATTAATAGTTGTATAAAGGTTACTCTATAAATATAGGGAAATTAATAAAAAGAAGGTGTAATTCATGGGGAAAAAAATTTTATCTAAGGTTTGTAAAACTATAATTATTAGTTTATTTTTTATATCATCAGTATTAATAATGTCTCCTTTGGAAACTAGAGAAGTGTTTGCTATGGATAACAATATAGATAAAGAGTATATTGAAGGATTTAATGGGAAGTCACAAGAACAAATGGTAAGTGCTTCTGTTAGTAAAAAAGTTGCATTTTTAACTTTTGATGATGGACCTTCAGGGAACAATACTCCAAAGATACTTAATATATTAAAACAAAACAATATTAAAGCTACATTTTTTGTAATTGGAAAAGAAGCGGAAAGAAACCCACAAGTTTTAAAAGAATTAAACAACAGTGGAATGTGTATATTACCACATACTTATTGCCATGATTATAAAATTATTTATAGTAGTGTAGAAAATTATTTTAAGGATTTAGAAAAATGTAAGAATGTAATTAGAAAAATCACAGGTAAAAGCCCAGAGTTTTATACAAGACTACCAGGTGGGTCGGATAATTTAGTTTGTAAAGCTGAAAATTTAAGGAGCATTAGAAACAGATTAAACGCAAAAGGTATTGATTATGTGGACTGGAATGTATCCTCAGGAGATGCTACAGGAAATTCTGTACCTACAAGTACTATAAAAAGCAACATAGTGTCTCAAGTGGGGAATAGCAAAACAGCTGTGGTTCTTATGCATGATGGATATTATAAGACTACCACTGTAGAGGCATTACCTGAAACAATAAAATCGTTAAAAAGTCAGGGGTTTACATTTAAAACTTTTGATGATTTAACACCAGGTGAAAGAACCAAAATGATAAAAATGGGAGTAATAAATAGAAGATAAATTTAAATATAGAAGGCTCTGTCCCTTAAAATAAAAATAACACTGTGATGAACAGCGTTATTTTTATTTTATTTATTTGTCTTTAAAATAGTTGCTTCTAAGCATTTTATCCGATATATAAAGTGCATTAATTGCATGGTTTTTATCGTCATCATTATTAGGATTACCTTTAACCACACCATTACTTAGTATTGTAAAATTTTTTTTCGTCTTAAGTAAATTTTTACCCATGGCTGTATTTATATAAATTTTTTCGTTAACACCCATAAGATAACTAATAGTTGGTAAGAAGTCTACTTGCCCACCAATTGTGTCAAACTTCTTTCCTTGAACATCTTTGTTATAAACAATAAAAGGAATACGTAAACTATCTTTAAACCACCAATCTTCTCTTGGGGTTACATCTTTAAGCTTATCTTTATAATATTTATGAACACCTGTATGATCTCCATATATAACTATTACAGAGTTTTTTAAGATTCCTTGTTTATCTAACCCCTCTATAAACTTTCCTATATGTTTATCTGTGTAATTAATGCTTTGGAAATAATCTCCTAAAACAGTTTTATCAATATTTTTAGATAGATTCAATTCCCTATATTTTTTAGGTAAATTAAAAGGCATATGACTAGTTAATGTAACAAAAAAAGAATAAAAAGGTTGTTTTTGCTTACCAATTTTATTTTGAAGTTGGTTTAAATAGGTTCCATCACTTAAACCTAATCCAATAATCTCATCTTTATTAAATTCCGTAACATCAGTACATTTATCAAATCCTATAGAAGTTAAAGCAGGCATCCAATTCCAATATCCTCCTCCATCTGGATGGAAAGCGGATGTATAATAACCTAAATTTTTTAGCATTAAAGGTAGAGAATTATATTTATTATCTGGAAAACGGAAGAATGTAGCACCGCTTCTTACAGGATGGGTGGAGGTGTTAGTCATTAAATCCGCATCAGAACTATTACCACCGGAAACCTGTTCATATATTTCAGGGAAATACAAACTATTTTTTAGCAATTTATTAATATTAGGTGTGATTTCTTGGCCCTGAATTTTTTTTCCTACAACAAAATCTTCAAGAGATTCTACTTGTATAACTATTAGATTTTTACCTTTAAGTAGCCCTTTATAAGAATTATCAGGAAGATGTTCATTATTTTTCTTATACCAATTATTAATGGCTTTTTTATCTTCAGCTTTAAGAACTAATCTTTTTGAGTTTTTAAAATATAAGTAACTATCATATATATGATAGCCTATTGGTGACATATTAGAAACACTGTAATATGGTGACCAATACATGTGAAAGTATCTTTTATTAGCTCCATCCTCTAAAATGTCATAGCGATAGTGATAGTAAAAAGCTAGTCCACTGCCTGCTATTAAAAGAGTAATAGATAAAATAACTTTTCTTTTAATTGAGGTACATATTTCTTTATTCTTTACTAGAATATATATTAAGATAGGTATATCAATAAAAAAATATATATCCGTAAACTTTAATAATGAAAAAATAGTATCCCATAAGTTTGATAAATTACCACTTTGGGATAGATTATATATGGAAATAAGACTTTGAAATCCTCTATAATACACTATATCGCATAACATAAATAAAGAAATAATACAATTAATAAAAATAAAAGCTATAAATTGTATTTTCCCTTTAAATAAGTATGGAAAACTTATAAAAGCTGTAATTATACTAAAATATAATATTGGATTTATTAGATATATTGGAAAGTTGCTTATATTTAAACTTTTGCCTGAAGATGAGGCAATATAAGATACAAAAATTAAAGATTTAATAAATATAGCTAAAAGGGTTATAACAAATAGCCAATTATTTTTTATAATTCTTTTAATTTTGTCAGATGGCTTATCTAGAGAAGTATTTAATTTGGTATTTGACTGAATATTTTCCATTAATTAATATTCCTTTCTATGTTAAGTATTTTTAATCCTAAATTATTTTAAAAATTAAAATAATAGGATATTCCATAATCAATATAACATAAAAAAAGGCGATAAAGTTAACAAAAAAGAAAAATTTAGTTTTTATTAAGGAAAAATTAAGAATCCTAATATAAAATATTAAGATTCTATAAAACTTATTTTTTTTCACTTAATTTGTTTATTATAAATTCTTTTGCTTTAAATTCTAATCCATCGTCTAAAGGTTGTAAGTCTATATCTTCACTGTATTTATTTTTAAGTGCTGTCTTTAGTAGTCTATCTGCTAATTCTGGATTTTTTGAAAGCAATGATCCATGAAAATATGTACCATAGGTATTTTTGTATATGCAACCTTCAAAGCCGTCTTCACCATTGTTTCCAAAGCCTTTTAAAACTTTTCCTAATGGCTTTAATTTTTCACCTAAATAAGTTTTTCCAGAATGATTTTCAAAACCAACATAGGTTTCTTTTAAATTTTCGTTGGTGATAATAGTATTACCAATAAATCTTTTTTCACCAGATTCAGTATATATATCTAAAATATTAAGTCCATCCAATTTTTCTCCTTCAGATGTGGTGTAATATTTGCCAAGAAGTTGGTATCCTCCACAAATAGCTAAAAATACTTTTTCATTTTCTATGTACTCGGATATAGCAAATTTTTTATTATCTATTAAGTCTGAGGAAACTATAGATTGTTCATAATCCTGTCCCCCACCAAAGAATACAATATCATAATTTTCCCCATCAAAGCTATCCTTTAAAGATACATCAAAAATATTTACCTTTATTCCTCTTTGTTCAGCTCTATATTTCAAAATAAGTATATTACCTATATCACCATATACATTTAACAAGTCAGGATATAAGTGACATATATTAAGCTCCATAAATTTTCACTCTCCTCTTAAGTTTGTAGAATTTTACCAAAATTTGTTTATATAATTTTTACTAAATAAGTATTTTCTAAATTCAATCATAGAAGTATATGTAGCCAGAATATACACAATTTCACTATGACAACTTTGGATTTCATTTAGTAAGCAATCATAATTTTCACATACAGTAAATTCTTTATATGGTAGACCGGCAATTTTTAGTCTAACAGCCATATCAAATTGTCTTATACCACCTACCATTACCTTATCCACATTAAGAGAAGTAAGGTTCTCAAATTTAACATCCCATATCCAAGAAACATCTCTTCCATCTGCATAGTTGTCATTTAAAAGAACGGCTAAATTTATGTTTCTCTTATCTAGACTAATAGTATCTATAGCTTGATCATAACCAGCAGGATTTTTAACTAATATAATTTTTACTTCTTTACCATCTATATTGATAGATTCTTGTCTACCAAAACTACTTTTTTGACTTTTTAAAGAATTAAAAATAATATCTTTATCTAAGTCTAATTCCCTTGATATAGAATAAGCACATAGTGCATTATATATATTGTAAGTTCCAGGCTGATTTATATAATATTCTTTAGAATCAATTACAACATAAGAACCTTCTGCTGTAAGTTCTTTTATTTCCTCTACAGAATATTTTAAATTAGGTCTTTTATAACCACAACCTTCACAGTAAAAGCTTCCCAAATGATTATAAGTTAAATAATTATATTTATAAGGGGTTTTGCATTTTTTACAGAACTTAGCGTCTGCATTTAAATCTATTTTTGTTTCATTATTTAAAGAACAATTAAATCCATAATATACACTTTTATTAGGAAGATCTAAATCTCCAAGTAAAGATTCATCCCCATTTAAAACTAGAGTGGAAAAAGGAACTTTTTTAAGACCCTCTAAGATTTTGTTTAATGTAGTATAAACTTCTCCGTATCTATCAAGTTGATCTCTAAATAAGTTGGTAACAGTAATATATTCAGGAGTAACGAATTTAGTAACAAGGGATACATTTGCTTCATCTGTTTCTATTACAGCAAATTTTTGTTCAAGCTGCTTTTTCCCAAACTTAAAGTGGTCAATAAAACAAGAAACTATACCAGGTAGCATATTAGCTCCAGTATTATTAGTTATTACATTTATTCCACTATCTTTTAACATATTATATATCATATTTGTAGTAGTGGTTTTACCATTAGTACCTGTAATAAGTATAATTTTATAATTTTTTGCTACTGTTTTTAATATATTTTTATCTAATTTAAGAGCAACTCTTCCTGGGAAATTAGTACCTCCTTTAAATAAAGTTTTAGAAAGTTTTAGAACGACTTTTGATATTGCTATACTAAAGTAAGACTTTATACTAATTTTCAACACATCCTTTGTAAAAAAATTAACTAATTACATTCTATAATTATAATACAAAAGATTAGTTTTTTACATCTATATTGTAAAATTCATCAGATATTTTAAAATTACAATTAGGAGAAAGCTTATTTATTTTCTTTAAAACTCTAGCTTTATTATCACCTTTTAAAGGGGTTGGGCAATAATCATTGATATAATCAACAGAAGATATACTGCAAGGAATAGCTTTTACGCCATAGGAAATAGCTTTATTGTCTTTGAATTTGTATTTTATTTGAAATATGAATGTGTCTTTATCTTTAGGATTAAAGTTTCCTCCAAAACAAAAATTACCCAAACTATAACATATAAATTTATTTTTATATTTTTCAATACCCTGTATAACATGAGGATGATGACCAATTATCAGATCGGCACCATTATCTATAGCAAAATGCGCAAGATTAGTTTGCATTTCGATAGGATAGTAATTACTCTCAATTCCCCAATGAAAATTTATTATAGCCATACATCCATCATTTTTTAACTTTTTAATATCTTCTTTTATTTTAGCCCTAAATTCGGATGTATCATTAAAGGCTAAATAACCTAAAAAACCAAATTTAATTCCCTTAATTTGTTTTACCCATATATTTCCCTGACCAAAAAAGTTTATATTATTATGTTTTAAAGCTTTTATAGTATCTTCAAAACCTTTTTTTTTGTAATCGTATATATGATTATTTGATAAATTCACCCCTTCGATTGATCCTAAGGATAATGCTTCAGCATAAGAGGGATCAGCTTTAAAGTTGAAGTCTTTTTTGGCCTTTTCTTTTGAATTAGTAAAAGTTGTTTCTAAATTTGTTATTGTAATATCATCTTTTTTAAAAATAGGCAATACATTTTTATAAAAATAAGAAAGATCATTGTTATTTTTGCCTAAAACATCAGGTAAGCTATTAGCAAAATTAAAATTTGAGTCATGTCCTATAGTTGAATCTCCTGAAAATGATATTAGGACCTGTGAATAAGTGTCTTTTTTGGCCTTTTCTTTTGAAACCTTAGCAGTTACTTCTTTAGTAGCGGATACATTTTTGTGGTTGTCGGCCTTTTTCATATTATTAACAGAGTAATAAATAACATAATAAACTGTTCCTAACATAATAAGTAGGCCAATGAAAATAAAAATAAATGGTTTTTTGTTAGTTTTGTTTCCCATGATAACCTCCATTTTTTTTAATACAACTAATTACTAATACTATATAAAATTGTAAGATATTTACCTATAATAGTAAAGTATTTTACAGCATATATCACTAGAAAATACAAATAAATCCTATAGTTTTTTCATCCTATTTTTGATAAAATCATACCTACCTTAACAAAATTTGCGTATAAATCTGTAATAAATTCTATTAATAGGTGTGATTTCACAATAATTTTTATAATTCAACTTTATTTTTAATTGTATAGTAGTAGCCATTAAAGTATAAAATAAAATAAACATAAAATTTTGAAAGGAGTTTAGACATGAATAAACCAAAAAGGTTAGACATAGCTAAATATAAGTTTCCTATAATTATTGGAATAGTTATTATAATTTTATTGGCAGGCTTTATATATACAAAGACAAATAAAAATAAAAAATATAATATAGAAAAAAATAAAGGGGAACAGTATTTTTTAAAATCCGATTTTAATAAATCCATAGAGGAATTCGAAAAATTATATAGTGAAGACAAATCCTTATTATGGAAAGCTAAAATCGCTCAGATTTATTCTGTAAAAGGTGATATAGAAAACTCTAAAAAATATATAGAAGAAATTAAAAAATCAAAAGACAAAAATTCTGAGGTTCTAAATTATATAGTGTTTACAGAATATATGAATAAGGATTATGCTACTGCTTTAAAGGATGGAAATGAGGCGTTAAAGATATATCCCAAGGATAAAAGCTTGGTAAAAACAATGTTTGCTGTATATATGGCTAATTCTCAGTATGAACAAGCAAAAAAACTTATTCAAACTTATCCTGTAGATGAAGGATCTGCTTATGATATGGCAGAGTATGGAAGGATGCTTATTTTAATTGGAGATAATGTTAATGGCTACGAAAAACTTAGAAAGGCATGGGACTTAGATAAAGATGAGTATAAAATATATGATTCTTTAGTACAGATGTCCCTATATGATAAGAACAAACTTTTAGAAGATATCTCAGTTTTATCTAAGAAAAATCCACAGGATGTAGCATATAAGATGTGGTTAGCTAAAATATATTCAATGAGTGTAGATACTATTTCTCAGGCAGACAAAATCTTAGGTGAAATTAAAGATAAAGATTTAGGTAAAATTGAAAAGTATGTAATAGAATATTATATATATGAAGGAACCAATGAAAAAGATAAAGCGGAGGCTATAATAAGTAAACTCGTAAGTGATAATAAAGATGACTATAGAGTGCTACACACTGTAGCATGGTATTATTTACACAAAAAGGATTTGGGAAAGGCAAGAGAGTTTGCTGAAAAATCCATATATGAAAATCAGAATTATGTAGATAATTATGCTTTTTTAATGCCAGATATTTTAAAAGCTGAAAACAAGGGTGTAGAGGGTGAACCTTATTTTAGAATTGCTTTACTTAAGGAACCCTACAATTATAATATTATTTTATATATAGCAGAGTATTATTTAAGTACTGCTAATAATAGTAATAAGGCTTTAGAATATTTTAAGTTAGCTGAAATAATAAGACCCCTTGATACAGAAATAAAATATAATATAGCTCTTATACATTTATCAAATAAAAAGGATGATGAAGCAATTAAAATTCTTAAAAAAGCTATAGATATTCAAAATGATGTACCTAAATACCATAGAACTTTAGGAACGGTTTATTTTTTACATGGTAAATATGAAAATGCTTTAGCGGAGATTAAAGATGCCTATGATGCAGACAAAGATGATATGTTAACGCTTAATAATGCAGGATGTTATTATGTCATGGTGTCTTCAGAACTTGAAAAAGGGGTAGAAAATTTAAAATCTGCTTATGACAAAATAGATAAAAATACAGGGGAATATACTAGAAAAACTATAACTGAAAATTATGAAAAAGCAAAAAAGCTACTTGATGCATATAATAATGCTAAGGGAAATGAAAAACTTCCGGTACCAGAATTAACTTTATTTTATTAATTTATATTTACAGACTATTAAAGTAATAGTTCTTATGCTGTTGATAAATATAATTTGTCAACAGCATTTTTAAAATAATCTTAAAATGTTTATTTATATATAAATAAATAGTTTGTGCTTTAAAATATAAAACCTAAAGTATAGTTAGATAAAATATTAACAAACTTTTTACAATATTAGAAAAAAATCCATGATTTTACAAATATTATTTTTTATAATCCTATAATATCAATGGTTTTATAACTATCTTTATATAAAAATAAATTTTAAATTTAACATATAAATAAGTGTTTTAAAGCACATAAAGTATAAATACATTAAAATTATGAAAATAGGAACTTTAAATTTACAAAATTTTAGTATACAATATAATAAAATGAATATTTTGAAAATTTATCATGGGGGTATGTTTTATGGGTATAAGTCTAGAATATTTGGGGATAAAGAAGTGTAAGAATCTTTTTAGGAATCTCCCTGTATCAACACTTATTGAAATGTCAGTAAATAAGGGTGAGGGAGTTCTTTGTGAAAATGGGGCTTTAGTTGTTGACACTGGGAAATATACAGGAAGATCGCCAGAGGATAGATTTATAGTTAAGCAAAAAAGCACTGAAGAAAAAATTAATTGGGGAAAAGTGAATAAGCCAACAACAGAAGAAGTTTTTAATAAATTATATGATGAAGTTATAAAATATTTAGAGGATAAAGACTTATTTATATTTGATGGGTTTGTAGGCACCATGCGGGAACATAATCTACCCACGAGGATAGTATGCGAATATGCTTATCAGTCCTTATTTGTGCATCAGCTATTTGTAAGACCTAGTAAAGAAGAATTGGAGAATTTTATACCGGAATTTTCAGTAATTGCAGCACCGGGGTTTAAGTCAAAAGGAAAAGAAGATGGGGTTAATTCAGAGGCTTTTGTATTAATAAATTTTGATAAAAAGGTTGTTTTAATAGGTGGAACTAAATATGCAGGGGAAATAAAAAAGTCTATGTTTACAGTTATGAACTTCCTTTTGCCAGAGCAAGGGGTATTCCCTATGCATGCTTCTTCTAATATAGGTAAAAAAGGAGATACAGCTATTTTTTTTGGATTATCAGGTACAGGCAAAACTACTTTGTCCGCAGATCCTTTTAGAAAACTAATAGGGGATGATGAACATGGGTGGTGTCAAGATGGAGTATTTAACTTTGAAGGGGGATGCTATGCTAAAACAATTAAACTTTCAAGGGAAAATGAAAAGGAAATTTTTGATGCTATAAAATTTGGTACGTTACTAGAAAATGTAGTATTGGATGAACATAAAAAACCAAATTATGATGATGGTTCACGTACAGAAAATACTAGAGCAGCCTATCCAATAAATTATATAGATAATGCAGAATTAACTGGGACAGGTTCTATACCAAGTACTATAATATTTTTAACTGCAGATGCGTTTGGAGTTATGCCGCCTATTTCAAAACTTACTAAGGAACAAGCCATGTATCACTTTATGTCAGGTTATACTAGTAAAGTAGCAGGAACAGAGAGAGGCATAACAGAGCCTAAAGCTACATTTTCAGCTTGTTTTGGAGAACCTTTTATGCCAATGAATCCTTCTATATATGCACAACTTTTAGGGGAGAAGATAGAAAAATACGGTACCAATGTATTTTTGGTTAATACGGGATGGTTATATGGTGGATATGGAAAGGGAGATAGAATAAAGCTTTCCTATACAAGAGCTATGATAACTGCTGCTTTGGAAGGGAAACTTGAAAGGGTAGAATTTAATGAGCACCCAATTTTTAAGATACTTATGCCTAATGAATGTGAAGGAGTGCCAAAAGAAATTTTAAATCCAGAAAATACTTGGGAAAATAAAGTTGATTATAAAAAGATGGCAATGGGCTTGGCTAATAGATTTATAGAAAACTTTAAAAAGTTTAAAAATGTACCTGATGATATAAGAAAAGCAGGTCCAATAATATAATGAATTAAATTATAGGAGTTAGATTTTATAAAGTCTAGCTCCTTGTTTTTCGATAAGATTAATGTAAGAATATATTTGGTGGTGAATTTTATGAAAAAAAGTAAGATAAAATCTAAAAAGAATAGGATTCTTTTGGTGCTCCTTATAGTAATTATAAGTATTTTTACTGGATGTAGTAATAATGAAGAAAGTAAGGGGGCTTTAATTGTAAAGTGGGATAATTTTTATGAGGGGGATAATATTAAATTTTATTATGAAGATCCTAAGGAACCAAATTTGCAGAAACTAAAAAAAGAATATAACTTAGATGAAGTGGTAAAGGATAGCAAGGATGATTTTGATAAAGCGTTAAAACTAATGGAATGGTTAAATGGTAAGATTAAGTTTAATAAAACCAGTGTTACTACAAAAGAAGACGCTTTGGGCATATTAAAGGAAGGAGAAAATAATACACTTTCAGATAAAGACTTTGCAATTGTATATAGTCAAGCAGCTTCTTCTTTAGGGATGTATGTAAGACGAGGACAATTTAAACCAGATTCCGTAGAAGAAAAAAACAAAAATAATTATTATTATGTCTGTGAAATATGGAGTGATAAATATAATAAATGGATACTTTTAGATGTTGTGAATAACTGTTATATGGAATCAAATGGGAAACTATTAAGCGGTATAGAGGTATTAAATAGTGGATTAGAAACTGTTACAACTAAGGGAGTAAAGAATATTAATAAATATATAAGAAAAATAAAACCCTATTTATATACATATACAATAGAGATAGATAATAATATTTATGGAGTAGTAAAAAGTAATTCTTATATTACTTATATAAATAAAAACGCATCCATAGGTGGGAGAGATTTAATAAAACCTAATATTTTTGTTAAGGAAGATAGATTATTTAATAAATCACCTAGAATAGTTAATGAAAATAAATCCACAGATAAAAAATCCACACTAATTTTTTCACAAAAGAAACAAGATGAAAACAGTAAAGAAAAAACAGTAACATTAAATGGAGCGGTTTTTAAAGATAGCGGTATGCTTGAAGGATTCTTTATAAGTGTAGACGATTCATCCTTTGCTAAAATAAATAGATATTTTACTGTTACATTAAAAGAAGGCAGTAATAAAGTAAAGTTTTCTGAAGATGGAAAGAAAGTTTCAAGAGAAATAATAATAGAATATAAAAAGTAATATATAAATTTACTATTGGTTAAATGGTAAAAAAATAGTATAATTAAACATGGTTTATTTAGAATTAGGGATGTTACAAATTAAATGGAGAGTGAGCGTGATTTAATGTTACTTATATTTAAGGCTATTATTATTGCTATAATAGAAGGTCTAACTGAATTTATTCCAGTGTCCTCTACGGGCCATATGATATTGGTAGGACATTTAATAGATTTTAAAGGTTCTTTTGCTAATTTATTTGAAATAGTAATTCAGCTAGGAGCAATACTTGCGGTTATAGTTTTATATTGGGACAGGCTTATAAACAGTGTAAAAGATATTTTTGCACCGGATAGAAGAGGATTAAAATTTTGGATAAATATAGTAGTAGCAGCAATACCTGCTGTAATACTAGGATTTTTATTTGATGATATAATAGATGCTAAACTTATGAACCCTATTACAGTGGCAGCGGCATTAGTTGTAGGTGGTATACTGATGATAGCCATTGAAAACAAATTCAGAAGAAAAAGAGGAAAGACTAGAGAAGTAGATAATATGAATATGAGACAGTCTTTTGTAGTAGGAGTGTTTCAGTGTCTTGCATTATGGCCAGGAATGTCTAGATCAGCTTCAACTATAATGGGTGGTTGGATTGCTGGTTTATCTACAGTAGTAGCTGCAGAATTTTCATTTTTTTTAGCTATACCAATGATGTTTGGGGCTTCAGGGCTTAAATTAATAAAACACGGTATCACTATGAGTACAGTTGAGGCTATAGCTTTAATAGTTGGATTTGTAGTGGCTTTTATTGTTTCACTTGTAGTTATTGAAAAGTTTATAAAATTTCTTCAAAAAAAGCCTATGAGAATATTTGCTATATATAGAATTTTTATAGGAGCTATAATACTAATTTTGGCTTTATTTGGAGTACTTAAATGATAACTTGAAAAAGTTAACTTATTATTAGGGTTTCCTTTAAGGGAAATCCTTTAATTTTATTATATAATATAAATATTTATTTTACTGAATTAAATATAAATAATAAATTGAATTATAAGAAATAAAATTAAAATTGTTTTGTGAAAATTTATAAATATATAGTAACTTAAATTATAAGAAGTAAAATTCAAATAAGGTATACAAATATTTATAAATATGTAGTAAGTTAAATTGTAAGAAAAAAATCAAAAATGGGGTTTTAAATATGAAGTATATACGTAATAGGTTACTCTATGGATTTTGTGCTATTATGGTAATGTTTTTAGGTTTGGGTAGCAGAAAGTTTAAATATATTATTCCAGAGTTTTTAAATATATATTTAGGGGATGCACTCTGGGCATTAATGATTTTTATAATCTGTGGATTTATTTTTAAAAATATGGAGTTGAAAAAGGTTGCAAAAGTTTCATTATTATTTTGCTATATTATTGAAATAACTCAGCTATATCATGCCCCGTGGATAGATAATATAAGATTGACAACTTTAGGAGCATTAATATTAGGAAATGTTTTCACGTGGAATGATTTGGTTGCTTATACCCTTGGAATTGGAGTGGGGATAATTTTTGAATATATAATATTTAATTTTCAAAAAAAGAAATATGTTTTTTAATGTTTAAGCTGCTAATATATAATTTATTAGCAGCTCTTTTATATTAATCTTCAAATAATCCTTTAGCTAAGGCTTCATAATTTTTAACCATAAGTTTTCCTTTAGCTATTACATTTTTAATAAGTAAATCTTTTTTATTAACCATGACTATATCTGCATCGTAACCTTCATTTAAAAAACCTTTATAATTAAGTTTTAAATGTTTGGCTGGATTACAGGTTATAACTTTAATAGCATCTTCTATATTAATGTTTTCATAGAGTATTGCATCTCTAACTTCTTTGTAAAGTGAACTGCATTTTCCAATTTTAAGTCCTAAAAATTTACCATCATCATCAAAATAAGGTAGACTTCCTTGAGCATCTGAGGAAAAAGATATATTTTCTATGGGCACATTATTTAAAAGTGCCATTTTAAGTCCACTACTACATTTAATTTCCCCTTCTTGCAAAAACTTTTTTGTAGTACTTGTGGTAAGATCAATATATCCTCCATTTTTGCAATACTTTATACATTCTTTAAATAAATTTTTACTCCTATTTACATGAGTAGGAATAACTTGAGTTATTGGTATATCGGTTTCTTCGTAAAGCTTTTGTAGATAATTTATACCAGTTTTGCTATCACCTATATGAATGTTTACTATACCTGCTTTTGAAGCTAACATACCTGCTATTCTAGCTTGGGCAACTAAATTTTTAAACTCTTTAAAGGAGGGCTGACTTGAACGATGGTCTGATAATGCAACTTCACCTACACCTATAATTTTATCTATAAGCATAATATCCTCTTCTATATTGTTTAAAAGTGGAACTACAGGTATTTTGTAAGATCCAGTATACATATAACTGGAAATTCCTTCCTCTTCTAATGCTTTAGATTTAGCAAATAAAGACTTTATATTTCTTGATAAACTATCTGTACCTAAGCATCCTATTACAGTTGTTATTCCAGATAGAGTTAAGTTTGATAGTTGGATTTCAGGGGTTCTTGTTTTAAAACCTCCTTCTCCACCACCACCTATAATATGAACATGAGAATCTATAAATCCAGGGAATATCAAACAATCATCAGCATTTATGGTTTTAATAGATAAACTATTAGTATGTATGTTAATTAAATCATCTATACGTTCTATTTTATCTCCACATATTAAAATATCTTTTTTGCCAATATACTCTGGAGAATATACTTGTCCACCTTTTATCAAGGTTAGCATTTGGGCACGTCCTTTCAAAATTTTAATTAAAGAGTATTTATTATTTAATATAAATATTACAACAATTTTTTTAAAAAATACAGTTACTATTTTTGGAAAAAACATTTCAATATAGAATTTTAAATAAAATAAAAACAAACTTATCTATAAAATCATTATGTAATTAAAATAAATCTTTTGTAAAAATCATAAAGAGAGAAATTATATTAATAGATTATCTATAAGATTTTTTAATTAAATTTATAGGTATTTAAAATAATATATTAAGGGTTTTTTAATAGTTATTGATTATGTATTGAAATGATTTTAAGTAGAAGAGGGGAAATTTATTAAGTTTAAGAAAAAGTAAGTTTTATTTTTCTATAAACAAGTAATTAATATTAAAAAAAGCTATTTAGGTGAAATACATTCAGTTGTGAAAAATAATAATTACAAAAAAGTTAAGGAGTGAAGAGGAGGGAGTATAGCTTCATAAAAGAAATATAGTTCTTTTGAAACAGTCCCTTATTCTTCACCCATTACTTATTATTAGTTAAATTCTTTAAGAAAAACTGTATAACTCTTCAACGTATTCATTTTGAGCATCTACTACATCTAAAATTTCTAACCTTGTATCGTGTACTTGAAAAACTTTTCCTCTAATTCCATTTAATAAAGCTTGAATTACTTCTGGAGAATCTGATGAAAATGTGATTTTTATAATATCTGGTTCTGAAGAGTAATTGTAGCATTCATCTGAGCAATCCATATACATGTCAGAGATATTATATGGTCTACTTACTGGATTATAATTTTTAGTATAGTTGGATATAAGATTAGATAATCTGCAATCACTATTTCTAATGCAATTACATAAAAATGAATCTAGATATATTTTATAATCGTCTGGTAAACCATAAGGAGTTAATTTCTTGAAAATAATTGTTTTTCGCATAAATTTTCCTCCCTTTTGGAAAAGTTTACAACTTAATTATACTATGTTATTAAATAAAAAGAAACATAGAATTTGAGTTTGTACATTATATAATACTTTTGTATATTAATATTTTGCTATTATTATAAACAGTTTATACTAAAATATTTTAGTCTTTAAAAAAGTATATAAAAGCATGGCAATTGGAATAATACAAATAAGTATTAATAAGCTTTTTAATAAGGGAGTGTAGATATGAATTATTCTGAAAGACTAATTGGATTAATAAACAAAAAATGGGTAAGAAATGATATGGGACTAGGGAAGGTGCAATTTTTAAAATTAATATCAGTTAAAGAAAAACTATTTATACTTATTATTTCTAATAATATAAAAAAACCTATATATTCTAAAGTAGAGGATATTATAATATCAAATAACCAAATAGTTGTATTTTATGATGGAGAGTACTGCGAAGATTTGAAATATGAAGAATATGAAAAGTTCCACAATGTTTTTTCGAAAAAGGAATGGGATACTGTATTTAAAGAGGATGTTACTTATAAATTAGAAGAAATAGGAGTATTAGAAAAGAGGATGGATTTTTTGCACAACTACATGGAAATTCTGAAAAGTTTAATAAAACAAGTATTGATAAAGAAGCTACGGAGTATTTAAGAAAAGAATTTGGATTAAAATAAAAAAAGAGAAGTTTAAAACTTCTCTTTTGGTGCCGAAGACCGGAATCGAACCGGTACGGTGTTTTAGCACCGCAGGATTTTAAGTCCTGTGCGTCTGCCAGTTCCGCCACTTCGGCATATTAGGTAACTTTGTCCAATGGACAAATATTATTATATTACCATATTTTAAGCAAGTCAATACTATTTAAAAAAATATATAAAAAAGTTGAAATTTATCAATTAAAGCAGAAAAGTTTTAAATAGTATAAAGTTAATACATAAGGAAAATCCACATACTAAAATTTGTATGTGGAATTATTTATATAAATCATTTTTTATTTTTATTATAGAAAACTAGTTTGTTAATAAATGGTATTAATTTTAAAATCATTTATCCTACTTGGTATTTTCTTTTTTACCAATAGTTTTAAGTGCAGTTTTAATCGCTACTACCATATTTTCTAAGGACATGGAAGGAGTGTTAGCTTTATCTATTACTTGTTGTGTAAGATAAGGAATATGTATAAAACCTGCTTTGGTATTTAAACTATTTTTATGAATATAGTTTAAAACTCCATACATTAAATGATTGCATACGTAAGTTCCAGCAGTATTTGATACTGATGCTGGGATTCCTTCTTTTCTTATTTCATTAACAATAGCTTTAATTGGAATTGTAGCAAAGTATGCATTTTTTCCTTCTTCATCTATTAAAGTATCTATAGGTTGTTGTTTTAAATTGTCAGCAATTCGTGCATCATTAATATTTATAGCTACTCTTTCTACCGTAATATCAGATCTTCCACCAGCTTGTCCTATACATATAACTGCATCTGGATTTATTTCTTTAATTTTCTCACATGCTTTTTCTATAGAAGCATTGAAGGCAGTTGGAACTTCAAGTTTTATTATTTCTATAGAACCAATAGTGTTTTCTAGTTTTTTTATTACTTCAAAGGCTGGATTAACTTTTTCACCTCCGAAGGGATCAAAACCTGTTACTAATATTTTCATTTTAAAGTCACTCTCCTTTTAAAATAAGGCTAAAAAGCCCAAAAGTACATAAGTAATATATGAATAACAAGCATAGCTATAGCTATAGGTGCTTGATATTTTATAACACCATATTTTTTATCTTTTATTTCAAGTATTGCAGTAGGGACTATATTGAAGTTTGCAGCCATTGGAGTAAGTAGTGTTCCACAATATCCAGCAGTTAATCCAAGGGCGCCAACAATTACAGGGTTTCCGCCTTGGGCTATTACAAAGGGAACTCCAATTCCTGCCGTTATAACAGAAAATGCTGCAAAACCATTTCCCATAATTATTGTAAATACTGCCATGCCTACACAATAAGCTATTACACCTAGCAGAATATTTTCTTTAGGAATAACATTTTCTATTCCACCGGCTATTACATTTCCTACTCCTGCAGCAGTAAAAACAGATCCTAGAGCTGCAAGTAATTGGGGAAGAATGTTTACAGGTCCCACTACTTCAAGTAATCTTCTTCCATCATCCATCATTTCTTTTGAACTACCTTTGGTAATTGATAGAGCTAAAATTATGGAAACAATAGAAGAAATACCTATTGGCACAATTGTACCTATTTGTTTTGACCATATTTGAGCAATAACTACTGTAAATAATGCTAAAGTAATTGCGGGAATAAATATTTTATTTCCTATGACTTGAGACATTTTATTTTTAAATTCCTCAGATGACTCATTGAATTTAGGAAATTTCACAACTTTTAAGGCAGATAGAAGTGCTAGTATGATTACTAAATATCCTATAGTTAAATCGCTAACAAAAATATCTTTATTACCCCATACAAGCCCTATTCTACTAAACATAAAAATAAATGCTAATATAGCCCAAAATAGTGTAGTAGGGATTCTAGATTGATGATTTTTATCTTTAAAAGTACAGAAAGCCGAATAAAGGGAAACTAGTCCACACAGTATATATAAAATTTCTAATAAACTATCTTTTAACATTACTATTCACCACCATTAAGATTTTAAAGAATTTTTTTCTTTTATAACATTTTTATACTTATGATTAAACTTTTTATCATAATAGAAAAATTGTATAGAACCTATTATAACTATAATAATTGCAACGGGTATGGATGCTTTAGCTACATCTAAGGCTTCTACTTTGTAATTTAATTCTTTTAAAGAACCAACAATTAACAAAACTCCCCCTGCCCCGGGAAATACATTTTGAGCAAAAAAGTTACCATAGTTCTCCACGGCAGCTTCTAAACCTTTTATGTGTTCTTCATCTTCTTCATCTAATTTTCCATATTTATTTTCTGCAGCGCCTTTAGCCATAGGAAGAATTAGTGGCCTAATGAATTGAACATGTCCACCAATTCTAATATTTGCTGCTGCAGATAGAGCTCTAATGGCTAAATACATGGAGGTTAATTTACCTACTGTAGCTGATTTAATTTTACCAATTAAATAGGCAGCTCTTTCTTTTAAACCATATCGTTCAAGTAAGCCTATTAATGGTAGCGAAATTATAAATATAGACATATATCTATTTTCCACAAAGGCTTTCCCAAGTATTTCTACAACTTCATTAAATGATAAACCAGATACTAGTCCAGTAGATAATCCAGCTATAACAACTACTGCTATAGTATCAAGTTTTAAAATAAAACCAATAACAATTATAAGTACACCTATTAATTTAATCATTTAAATATCCTCCTTATTTTAAATAATATCTTATATAAAATTCTACAAAAATAAACAATTTTCTCTATTAAATAAAAAATCAAAATAAATATTAATATTACACAGGATTACATAGGGTTTTATTTGTTAAGAATATAGATTTGTTGGTTCTATAAAATATTTATGGAAGTATTGCAGAATCTAGGGTAATAAAGCTGATTGGAATAATTAGATATAGTAAACCTATTCTGGCGTGTCATTGTGTAAAAAAGAGAGAAAAAAGGAGAAAATAATATAAAAAAGAAGATATATTTATATAAAAGGTATTAATACATAAAGTATATATATAATGCTGTGATAGAATAACACTTGTCGCCAAGAGATGCGGCAAACAACAACAAAACTTCAACAAAATAAGTTAAAAAAGTTGTTGACAAACAAGGAAAAAAATGATAACATTAAGAAGTCGCTTAAGGGCGATGGTTGATCTTTGAAAATTAAACAGAGAAGAATGAAACCAGTTAATTCTTAACACAAAGTGTTAAAATAGCGATGAGCTAAAAAAGATTAAACTTTTAAATTGAGAGTTTGATCCTGGCTCAGGACGAACGCTGGCGGCGTGCCTAACACATGCAAGTCGAGCGATGAAGCTCCTTCGGGAGT
>NZ_UYZZ01000011.1 GCF_900626095.1 Clostridium rectalis | reverse complement strand
CCAGATGAGCTTACTCTTTTTATACCTAAAATTTCTATATCAAAACAACATTCTTCGAATATTTGTCTAGGAAGTTTGCCAGTTTTATTTTCGGTTATAAAATTTTTTTTGAATTCATCAGTATAAGTAATTCCTTTTGAAGTTACTTTTTTCACATACTTGTTTTTAGATAATATATTAATTTCTTCTTTAGTGAATAATTTATTGCTCATTGATAATAACCTCACATTTAATTTTCTATTTATTTTATTATACATAAAAAATCCTATGGAATAGAATTTTTTTAAATCGTCTACTCCATAGGATACATTTTATAATTAGATAGTTCTTTTATTTTTTTAAGAAAAATATCGATATACTTATTATTTAGAAATACTTCCCCTATATAATTTCCATGAGAATTATCCTTTTTACACATACCATGAAAGTCAGAACCAGCAGAAATAATCTTATTATATTGATTAGCTTTATTTATAAAATACTCAGTATTTTTTGTTGTGTTTAAAGGATATATACATTCAATCCCATGTATACTAAATTTTAAAATTTCATCTATAGAAACTTTTTTTATAAGTATAGGGTGAGCTAAAACTATCAAACTGTTTATGGAACTTAACATAGATATGCCATCTTGTAATGAAATATGTTTATTTGGTATATAAGCGGGGCTACTGTCCCCTATAAATTTATCGAAAATATAATTCCAGTCATAATTATAAGAGTCATGTATTGCTTTAGCTATAACGGGCCTTGCAATTATACCCTTACTTTCCCTTAAAATTTTATTATAATTAAGATTTATATTGAAGTATTTTTGTAAATTATGTATTATTTTTTCACCTCTATATATTCTATAATCTTTTATATTTTTTAAGAATTTTTGAAAAGTTGGATCATTAAATTCATTATTCTTAAAATAACCAAGTAGATGTATCTTTTCACCTTTATACGTTGTAGAAAGTTCAATTCCTGGAATTACTTTTAAATTTAAATTACGACCTGATTCTATGGCTATATCTAATCCATCTGTAGTATCATGATCCGTTAATGATAGAATATCTACATTTTCTTTTACAGCCATATTTATGATTTGAGAGGGAGAATATTTGCCATCGGAGGCATTGCTATGTATGTGAAAATCACCTTTTAAAAACATCTATAAGCCACTTCCTTTAATAATAGTGTATTTGATTTATATTTTATCATTACTGCTATAAAAAAAATAGTTGAAAATATAACAAATTCAACTATTTAATATAATTTATCTAGGAATTACATAGTTACATAATTCATATAAATTATAGGATTCAGGAATAAAGGACATATCTATATAATCCATATCAAAATAACCATCCCAGGGATGGACAGAAACATATTTTTTATCGTATATATTGATTACAAATGTTTCATTTTTAAATGTTAAAAAAATTTTATATGAGGGCTTACTTGGTAAATTTTTAGGTTTAGATGTAAAATATTTAATATCAAGATTTTTCATAAAATTATTTATAATAGAAAAATCATTACTGTCAATATTCTTTTCTTTATAAAAATTGGTATCTACAATACTACACTTATAAGAAGTTTCAGAGTTTATATTTTTATATAATTCATCCGTATAATAAAAATTATTTTGTTTAGTTTTTTTATTAATTGGTAAATTACAAGAGGCAAATAACAATGCAATTGAAATAAGGATTATAAAAATATAAGTATACTTTTTTTTCATATATATCACCTAAAAAATATTTATATAACATGAATATGTAATATTTATAGATAATATTCATATTAGACAAACAATAAGTTTGATATGTTGATTTGTTATTAAATAAATGATATAATGCTTATACCTATACAGGGTATTTTAATAGGAGTGATATTATGAGTGGAAAGTTAGAAATGAAAAAAGATACATTGAACAGATTGAAGAGAATAGAAGGTCAGGTAAAGGGTATTCAAAGAATGATAGAAAATGAAGCCTCATGCAAAGAAGTTTTAATTCAGATTGCAGCAATAAGATCCGCTATAAACAAAGTTGGTACATTAGTTTTTGAAAACTATGCTCAAAATTGTGTTAATACTGTAGATGATAAATTAACTTTAGAGGTAGAGGAATTATTAAGTACGCTAAAACTATTTATTAAATAAAAAAAAATTATTTTGTTTTTTTCTTGTAGGTTATAAGTTTAGTCATAGATGAAACTAATACTAAACTTATAGCTATTGCGCCTGCAATAGTTAATGTACTTAATCCAGTACTTAAAAACTTATTTATGTCACCGCTAATTGACTCTAACATGGTGTAATACATTCCACCTCCCGGTACTAGTGGAAGTATAGAGCATATTATAAAACTTGTTACTGGAGTTTTTAATATTCTTGCCATTATTTCTGAATATATTGCAGCCACAGTGGAGGCATAAAAGAAAGACAAAGTATTTGAAAAATTAAGTTTTAAAAATAATAAATAAGTAAACCATCCTAGTCCACCACCAAGAGCTGCAAAAAAAACTTTTTTGCCTTTAATATTAAATATTATAGAAAATGCTAAGGTTGCTATAAAGGCATAAAAAGAATATAAAAATATATTCATATTTGCACTTATACTCATTTAAACACCCCTCCAAAATAATTAAACCATAAGGAAAAAGTAATTCCACTACCTACAGCAATGGCTATAGCTATTAAAAAGGCTTCTACGGCACGACAATTTCCAGCCATTAAGTCCCCAGCTAAAGTATCTCTTATTGCATTTGTTATAACAAGTCCTGGTACAAGTAACATTAAAGAGCCAATTACTATTTTATCTGTGTTATCAGCTAAATTAAGAGAAGTACTAATTAAAGCTATAAATGAAGCTAAGGCTCCTCCTATGGCATTTATAAAAAAAGCATTGGTTTGTATAGAATTTAATTTTAAATTTACAATTTGAATTAATCCACCAATAAATAAAGAGGTAATAAAATCTTTTTTACTTCCACCATATAGAAGAGTAAAAAATCCTGCAGCTATGCAAGATGCTAATATAATTATTTTTTTACTATAGGTTTTATTTGACTTTATATCTTTTAAACTTTGCTCAATAAAATCTAAGGTTAATTTTTCTGAACAGATTTTTCTAGAAAGGTCATTTACTAGTGCTATTTTATCTAAATCTACAGTCCTAGATTTAATACGTTTTACTTTAGAAGACGTTATTCCAAAACTGTTAGTAACGGAAACTACTAAGCCGGTTGGAGTAATAAAACTATCTGTATTAAAAACCCCATAGGCATGACAAATACGTTCCACGGTTTCCTCTACTCTATAAATTTCGGCACCGCTTTCAAGCATTATTTCACCTGCTAAGGTAGCTAATTGAAGTATTCTATTAATATCCATTTGTATTCTCCATTCTAATGAATATAATTTTAATTCATAACGTATTATAACACATATTTAGCAATATAAGTGAATTATAGTTTAAAATATTAAAGCTAGTTAATTTTAAAATTACAAAAAAATGGTTACTAATTGAAACCATTTACAAAAATAAATTAACCGTCTATAATAAGGTTTATAGAATTGATTTATTTTCTAAATGCAAACACTTTTAAAAACAATTAATTTGATATTTAAAAGCATCAATATTTGAAGTTGTTATAAATAATTTTATACAATATTAAATAAATGCATAAAAAAGTATTATTTCGGTAATGAAAAATAAAATATACTCAATATTTTTGTAGAAAAAGGATAGAATATAGAAAATATCTGGGCCTATAATCAAGAATATATTTTAAAATTATCCAAAAACTCTTGACACAGTTCGCATAACAATTTAATATTGATGATGGGCATTATTATTAATCAGCCAATTACTTATTAGTAATTTATCTTGATAAATTAATAGATAGGAGGGTCTTTATGGAATTATTAACTTTTAAAAACGGAGTACATCCTCCTCATGGTAAACATTATACTGAAAATAAGCCTATAGAACAGTATTTACCAAAGGGAGACGTAGTTATTCCTATGTCACAACATATTGGTGCACCAGCTGAGCCAATAGTTAAAAAGGGTGATAGAGTATTAGTAGGACAAAAAATAGGTGAAGCTAAAGGATTCATATCAGCTAATGTACATGCTAGTGTTTCTGGTACTGTTAAAAATGTAGCATCAGTAACATTATTTAATGGAGTTAAATCAACTGCTGTTATTATAGAAAATGATGGACAGTATGAAGAAGTTGAGACAGAAAAAAAAGATTATTCAAAGTTGTCAAATGAGGAAGTAATTAACATCATTAAAGAAGCAGGTATAGTAGGTATGGGTGGGGCTACATTCCCAACTAATGTAAAACTTGCACCACCACCAGATAAGAAAATAGACTCTATTGTAGTAAATGCTGCAGAATGTGAACCTTATTTAACATGTGATCATAGAATGATGCTTGAGTTTACTAATGAAATCGTTGAGGGTCTAAAAATAGTATTAAAATTATTCCCAACTGCAAAGGGATACATTGGTATAGAAGATAATAAAATCAATGCAATTAAAGCTATGGAAGAAGCAACAAAGAATATACCAAATATAGAAGTTAAAGCTGTTAAAACTAAGTATCCACAGGGAGCAGAAAAACAATTAATTTTTGCTATAACAAAGAGAGAAGTACCTTCAGGTGGACTTCCAGCAGATGCAGGATGTATCGTACAAAATGTAGATACAATATATGAAATTTATAATGCAGTTGCAAATGGTAAGCCGCTTACTTCAAGAGTAGTTACCGTAACAGGTGATGCTATAAAAGAACCTAAGAATATAAGATTTAAAATTGGTACTTCAGTAAGTGAATTGGTTGAAGCAGCCGGTGGTTTTGCAGAAGAGCCATTAAAAGTTATATCCGGTGGTCCTATGATGGGAATGGCTATGTCTTCATTAGATGTACCTGCAACAAAAGGAACATCAGGAGTTCTTTGCTTAACTAAGAAAACTGCGGAAATAGAGGATGAATCAAACTGTATAAATTGCGGAAAGTGTGTACAGGTTTGTCCAATGAATTTGATGCCAACAAAACTTGCTACAGCGGCAACAGTTATGAATAATGATATGTTTGATCAATTTAGTGGAAGAGACTGTATTGAGTGTGGATGTTGTTCATTTGTATGTCCAGCAAGACGTCATTTATTACAGAGAATTCGTTCAGGAAAAAAAGCACTTGCTAAGAGAAAAAAATAATTTAAGTTCAAAAGAATGAAGAGGTGAATGTTAAATGTCTGAAACAACAATGTATACTGTATCATCATCTCCACATATACGTGCAAAAGATACCACTAAATCTATAATGAGAGATGTTGTTATAGCGTTACTTCCAGCAACTATTGCAGGAATTTATTTTTTTAAACTTCAGGGATTTTTAGTAATATTGGCTTCTGTACTTTCTTGTGTAGTAGCAGAATGGATTTGGCAAAAAGCTACTAAAAGAAAAGTTACTATAAGTGACTTAAGTGCAGTAGTAACAGGGTTACTTTTAGCCTTTAACTTACCAGCGTCCGTACCACTTTGGCTACCTGTAATAGGTGGATTTTTTGCAATAATAATAGTAAAACAATTTTTTGGTGGATTAGGACAAAATATTGTAAACCCAGCTTTAGCTGCAAGAGCATTTTTACTTGCTTCATGGCCAGTACAAATGACTACTTGGACATTAGATGGAGTTACTACAGCAACTCCACTTGCAATATTAAAAGGAAGTGAAGCAACTGGAGCAGCTCCAGATTTAATGAGTGTATTTATAGGACATGTTGGAGGCTGCATAGGTGAAACTTCAGCTTTAGCTCTTTTAGTAGGGGGAGCATACCTTTTATATAAACATGTTATTGACTGGAGAATACCTGTGTCATTTATAGCGACAACATTTGTATTTACTGCTATTGCAGGAAGAGCTTCAAGTCCAGTTTATGAATTGTTTGCAGGTGGTTTAATGCTTGGTGCTATATTTATGGCAACTGATTATGCAACGTCACCAATCACTCCACTTGGAAGAATCATATTTGGAGTTGGGTGTGGAGTAATTACTTCTTTAGTTCGTATATTTGGAGGATATCCAGAAGGAGTATCTTACTCAATACTTATTATGAACCTATTTGTACCACTTATTGAAAGATGGACAACTCCAAAAATATTTGGGAAGGTGAAGTAAAATGAAGAAGGCGAGCAGTTTTAAATTAGGTCTAGTTTTGTTAATAATAGCTGCTATATGCGGATTAATACTTGGTGGTGTTAGTGAAGTAACTAAAGAACCTATAGCAGTTCAAAATAAGAAAACTTTAGATGAAGCAAATGCAGAAATATTACCTTCAGCTAAAACTTTTGAAGAAAGTAAAGGTTTTTCACCAGAAGGGATTGTACTTGGGGTAACTGAAGGAAAAGATGGGTCCGATTTAAAAGGATATACTATAAAAGTTGCGCCAAAAGGATATGCTGGTGCTATAGAAATGATGGTTGGTATATCAACTGAAGGAAAAGTTACAGGAATTAAAATATTAAATCATTCAGAAACTCCAGGTCTTGGTGCAAATGCTCCAGAACCAAAATTCTCAGGACAATATAAGGATAAAGAAGCAAAACAATTAGAAGTTGTAAAAGGAAGTGCATCAGCAGATAATCAAATCGAAGCAATAACTGGTGCTACAATAACTTCAAAAGCGGTTACTAATGGAGTAAATGAAGCAATTCAATTTTACGACTCCAAATTGAAGGGAGGAAAATAATAATGGGAGTAGTTTCAGAAAGATTATATAATGGTATAATAAAAGAAAATGCTACTTTCGTACAGGTACTTGGTATGTGTCCAACGTTAGCAGTAACTACTAGTGCTAGTAATGGTATTGGTATGGGACTTTCAGCCACTGTTATTTTGATTGGATCAAATGTTGTAATATCATTACTTAAAAAAGTTATTCCAGATGAAATACGTATACCTGCGTATATAACTGTTATTGCAACACTTGTTACAGCTTTACAGTTTTTATTACAGGCGTATTTACCTGATTTAAATAAATCACTTGGTATATTTATACCACTTATAGTTGTTAACTGTATAATTCTTGGTAGAGCGGAAGCTTATGCTAATAAAAGCAATGTGGTAGCATCCTTGTTTGATGGACTTGGAATGGGTCTTGGATTTACTTTATCATTAACAGTATTAGGAATAATAAGAGAGTTATTAGGAACAGGTAAAGTATTCGGTGCTCAAATTACTCCAGATGCTTTCCAACCCGCATTAATTATGATTCTTGCACCAGGTGGATTTTTCACACTAGGTATCTTAATGGCTATTTTAAATCATAGAAAATCAAAAAAAGCTAAAGCTAATTAAATTTTAAGATGCCTTAGTTTTATAGGAAAGGTGGATAAATAGAAAAATGAGTATTTTTACTATATTTGTAAGTGCCTTATTGGTTAATAACTTCGTTTTATCTAGATTCTTAGGAATATGTCCATTCTTAGGAGTTTCAAAGAAGGTAGAAACAGCTACAGGCATGGGAGCAGCTGTTACTTTCGTTATGGCATTGGCATCAATAATGACTTATTTAGTTGAAAGATGTATTTTACAACCATTAGACATTCAGTATTTATCAACATTAGCATTTATACTTGTTATTGCATCACTAGTGCAGTTTGTTGAAATGGTTATAAAAAAGGTAAGTCCTGATCTTTATAAAGCATTAGGTATATATTTACCACTTATAACAACTAACTGTGCAGTTCTTGGTGTGGCAGTTATTAACAGTAATGAAAAATATAATCTTATACAAGGTGTTGTAAACTCTGTAGGTGCAGCGCTTGGATTTACGCTTGCTCTTGTTTTATTAGCAGGTATTAGAGAAAAAATGGAAACTAATGAATACATTCCAGAAGCATTAAAAGGCTTACCAATAACATTAATAACAGCAGGATTAATGGCTATAGCTTTCTTAGGCTTCCAGGGATTAATTTAAGGAGGTGTCACCATGGGAAGTTTATTATTTCCTGTACTAAGTTTAGGCGGACTTGGTATAGTATTCGGTCTTCTTTTAGGATATGCATCAAAGAAGTTTGCCGTAGAAGTTGACCCTAGAGTTCCTCAAGTAAGAGAAGCATTACCCGGTGCAAATTGTGGGGGATGTGGATTTGCTGGATGTGACGCTTATGCGGATGCTGTAGTTAATGAAGGAGCTAAGCCAAATGGGTGTCCAGTTGGTGGAGCTGCTGCTGCAGAGAAAATAGCAGAAATTATGGGCGTAGAAGTTGATACATCTGAACCTAAAAAGGCATATGTAAAATGTCAAGGAACTTGTGATAAAGCAAAAGAGAAATACGAATATTATGGATCTATGACTTGTGTAGATGCAGCTAATATTCCAGGAGCAGGTTCAAAGACTTGCACATTTGGCTGTTTAGGGTTAGGAAGTTGTGTACAAGTATGTGCTTTTGATGCTATACATGTTGAAAATGGAATAGCAACAGTTGATGAGGAAGCTTGTACTGGTTGTGGAGCATGCGTAGATATATGTCCTAAAAATGTTATTGAATTAACACCAGTATCAAAGAAAGTACGTATATCATGTAATTCACATGATAAAGGAATAGAAGTTAAAAAGGCTTGTGCAGTTGGATGTCTTTCTTGTGGATTATGTGTAAGAAATTGTCCAAGTGAAGCTATTACTATGGTAGATAATTTACCAGTAATAGATTATGCTAAATGTACACAGTGTGGAGTTTGTGTAGGAAAATGTCCTACAAAAGCTATTGCAAATTTAAAGTAGTATAAAGATATAGGGTGCAAATTTTTGCACTCTTTATTTTTTATTATTAATAAAGTCAGGGAAATAAAAATAAGAACACTAAAAGTGTTCTTATTTTTATTTAAGCGTTTTTAAAATGGTAAAGAAGGGAGTTTTTTTTATATGTTTATATAAAAAATTAGTTAATAAACCTATAAAATATCCGGTAATAATTCCTGCAAGTAATAGTACAGGTAGGTAAATATATACTCGAAAATCTTGAATTATTAAAGAAGCCACTAATAATTGACCTATATTATGAAATATAGCACCGCATAAACTTATGCTCCAAATGCTTAAATATTTATTAAATCTTTTATAAAGTAAGATCATAATTAAATTACTTAATAAACCTCCTGCTATACTATAAATAAAGGAGGACATAGTTCCTCCAAAAAAAGAACCAATTAATGTTCTTAAAAGCATTATTATTAGCGCTTCTTTAGCTCCCATGGTTATTAGAGCGAATAAGGAAATTGCATTAGCAAGACCTAATTTTATTCCTGGAATACCAGGAACCAATACTGGTATTTGTGCTTCTATAATATAAATAACTGAGGCTATGCTAATAAGTAAGCTTAAAAAAATTAATTTTTTTGTTTTTTTCATAAAATCACCTTAATCTTGTAGTTAATAAGTAGTAGCATCCACATTATTTATATTTTTAGATACTCCCTTTATTTTTATTATAAGTTTGTTTGGAAGACACACTATAGTGTCACCTTGTTCGGATATCCAACCTGTTTTAATACATACTTTATCAGGGCAATCGGCCTCTTCCACTCTTATAGCATTTTTCTTTATAGATATTTTATTGAAATGACCGTTTGATGCTTTTAAAGTAAAATCTGTATTCTCTTTAACTGTTGACAAATTTATTTCTTTTACTATTTTCCCATCATGTTTTATTATAGCAATTTTAGTATTTGATTTTTTATAATATTTGTATAAATGTATGCTTAAAAACCCAAAAACTATTGATATTGTTAAAGAGATAAGTAAAATTTTATCACCTTTCTTCATAAGTATACTCCTTATTTGTTAAATTAAATGAATCTTTTAAACCAGAAGTAATATAAACTTTTTTATCAGAAGTTACGAATATAGCCTCTACACCTTCCAATGATTCTACTAGTTTCAAACCTTTCTCTAAACCAAGTATGTATGTGGAGGTTGAAATAGCATCTCCATCAATTGATTTGTCAGAAATTATTGTAGTAGCAATAAGTCCATTTTCAGAAGGATATCCTGTTTTAGGATCTAATATATGATGATATTTTTTCCCGTCCTTTATAAAAAATCTTTCATAGTTACCGGAACTAACTATAGATTTTTCAGAAACTTTTACTACTGAAAAATATTCACCCCTAGTTTTTAGAGGGTCTTGTATCCCTATACTCCATAGTGAATTATCAGATTTATTACCTACTGTAACAATATTTCCTCCAAGGTTAATAAAAGCTGTTTTGATTCCCTCTTTTAAAAGACACTCTTTTACTTTATCTGCAGTATATCCTTTAGCGATACCACCAAGATCGATAGATTCATTAACCTTTTTTAATTTCACTGATTTGCTTTTATCATCTAATATTATATCATTATAATTTATAAAAGATTTTTTTTTGTTTATTTCATTTACTGAAGGAACTATAGCCTTATCAGTACCAATACCCCACAGGTTAACTAAAGGTCCTATAGTAATATCAAAATACCCACTGCTTAATTTTGAATATTCCAGGGCCTTTTTTATTACAATAAAAGTGTCATCACTGACCTTAACAAATGACTTCCCAGCATTTTTATTTATATTTGATATTTCACTATTAGCTTTACTTGGAGACATTTTATTATCAATGTCTGAAATAATGTCCATAGCTTTATTTGACGCAGATTCTGCATTTTTACCATAGACTTTTAATTGAACTATGGTGCCTAATAAATAATTTTCTTTGCTTATCACAGGTTCTTCTTTTGTTTTACAAGAGGAAAGTAGTAAACTGAATATAAGAATAACTACTAAAAAACAAACAAATTTTTTTTTCATAATAGTTCCCACCTATCTAGTAATATTTACGTTCATGTAAGAATATAAGAAATTTTGACAAATTAATTATATCATATAAAGTAATTATTAAAAATTATATATATTATTTGTTTTTTATAAGATTCTTTTTTAGTATGGCTTCTGAGGCATCTAATTCTTTTATTAAAGAATCTTTTATATTATTTAATTCATTAGATACTGGAACTTTATTTCCTGAGTCAATATCATAAAAAATATTTGAAGAAGATAAATATAATATGTTATCTTTTATAAAGGAACCGTTTCTAAAAATTACTTTATTATTTGATGAATTAAACATGTCTTTACCAAACATAAATTTATTATCTATATTAAATAAATTTGCTATAGTTGGATAGATATCCATTTGACCAACATATGTTTTATAAACTCCTTTATTTTCATTTTTAGGGAAATGCATAATAAGAGGAATTTTTTGGTACATAAAATCATTAAACTCGTTTTTAGAATTTGAGTTTTCTAGTTTATAGATTGAATTTATTTGGTTCTTAGGAATACCATTGTGATCTCCGTATACAACAATTATAGAGTTATCTTTTAATCCTTTTGAATTAATGTTATCTAAAAATTTACCTAATTCAGCATCTGCATAGTGTATAGAGTTAAGATAATTTTCCATATATTCATCTTCCTCATAATTTATTTCCTTATAATTATCAATTTTAAAAGGGGCGTGACTAGTTAATGTAACTAAGAAGGAATAAAAAGGCTTATTTATTTTGCTTATTTCCTCAAGACTTTGGGTATAAAATTCTTTATCGCTAATTCCCATTCCTATTTCTTCTATAGGATTAAAGCTGTGATAGCCAAAAAATTCTTTAAAGTTTTCAGCTTTATACATCACACTTCTATTCCAAAAGCCTTCATTATTACCATGAAATACCATAGAATCATATCCCTTATTATTTAACATTTTAGGAAGTGAATTAAAAGTATTCCCTGCAAATTTATAATAAACGGCACCTGAAGAAAGAGGATATATTGAATTGTTTACTATAAATTCTGCATCAGAAGTATTACCATCCATAACTTGATAAAAACAGTTATTAAAGTATGCACTGTCTTTAATTAATTTATTTAAATTTGGAGTTATTTCTTTACCATTTACTTTTTTGTCTATGACAAAACTTTGTAATGATTCAAATTGAATCATTATTAAATTTTTCTTACTTCCATATCCAGTAAGTATTCTTTTAGAATTTTCATCCTTTATAGAATTAGAGGGTATATAATTTTTAATTTCATCTACATTATAGGGAGTTTTAACACAGTCTTTCATATTGCTAAGATAATTGCGAAAATCCAAAGCATGATAATTTAAAGTTGTTATTGTTCGAGCTACGTAAACTTTATTTGACATATTCTTCAATAGCCCAGGCTGTTCTTTATTTAATTTATTAACATAACTTAGATTTAGTATAAAACATATAGTTAATAAAAATACTCCTATAGGTAAACGAAGTTTAATATTTAAATTATAATTATATTCTTTTATGAATCTAAATATAAAAGGAATTAAGATTAAATCTAATAAACATAGTAAATCTTTGGGATTTATTACATTGATAGAATTATGCAATATATCTTTTAAAAAACCATTTTTAGCTGATACTAAGGAAAGCAAATCACCATTTGTTCTGTAATATATTAAATCAATCAAGAATGTAAGGCTTATAAATACATTTAATATGTATAAAATGTAAAATCTTAATTTTTGTTTAAACACAAAAGAAATTGAAATTATGATTAATACACATAGAGAACTTATTTTAAGGGCATTATTAAAATTTAGATAGTAGGGTGAAATTTCTTTTGAAATAAAAACTGATTTTATAATCATTAATATTAAAAATAATAGTAAATCTAAGTAAGAAAACATATATTTTTTAAGTTTAAAATACATAAAAAACCTCCTAATATTGATTTAAACTAGTTATTAATTATAATAAAATTTTATGTACTAAGATAGAATAACATATTAAAAAAATATAAACAATGATATTAATTATCAGTTAATTCATAAAAACAAAACACGATTAATATACCCTTATTTAATAATATATGTTATAATATAAACGAACTAAAAAAATAAATTAATTAATAACATTCGTATTTAAGGGGGAATTAAATTGATTAACAGTGTTATAAGGGTATATGTAGAAAAAAAAATGGGGTTTAATATTGAAGCGGATAATTTAATGAAAGATATAAATTTAACTTTAGGAATAGTTGCATTAAAGAATTTAAGAATAATTAATAGATATGATATAGAAGGTATTACATTGGAAGAGTTTAGAAATGGTAAAAATATAATTTTTTCTGAGCCACCAATAGATAATATTTATGAAGAAGTAATTCCTATAAAAGATGGGGAAAAAATATTTGCAGTAGAGTATTTACCTGGACAATATGATCAGAGGGCAGATTCAGCAATGCAGTGTGTACAACTTTTAACTGGAAGTAATAGTGTAATTATAAGAACAGCAAAAGTGTATATTTTAGAAGGAAATATAGAGGACAAGGATTTTAAAAGAATAAAGGAGTATTGTATAAATAAAGTGGATTCAAGAGAAGCATCTATAGATAAACCTCAATCATGCAAATTGGTAACTGATTCTGTAGAAAAAGTTCATATCATAGATAACTTTATATTATTCAATAAAGATGATTTAATAAAATTTTCAAATGATAATGGCTTAGCTATGGATTTAAATGATTTACTTTTTTGCCAACAGTATTTTAAAGATGAGGGAAGAAACCCTACCATTACTGAAATTAAAGTTATAGATACATATTGGTCTGATCACTGCAGACACACAACATTTAACACTATAATAAAAGATGTTAATTTTGAAGAAGAGAATTATAGTATTCCTATTAAAAAGTCTTATAATGAGTATTTAAATATAAGAAAAAATTTATATAAAAATAAGGGAAAATCCAAATGCTTAATGGACATAGCAACTATTGGAGCTAAAGAGTTGAAAAATAAAGGATTTTTAAATAATTTAGATGAGAGTGATGAGATAAATGCCTGCAGTATTTGTGTAGACGCTAAAGTTAATGGCAAAAATGAAGAATGGCTTGTCATGTTTAAAAATGAAACTCATAATCATCCTACAGAAATAGAACCTTTTGGTGGGGCAGCAACATGTCTTGGTGGAGCTATAAGAGATCCTTTATCAGGTAGATCATATGTGTATCAAGCTATGAGAGTAACAGGCTGTGGGGATCCTAGAGAAAGTATAGCAAGAACAATAAAAGGTAAATTGCCTCAAAGAAAAATAACACTAGCAGCAGCGGAGGGGTACAGCTCTTATGGGAATCAGATTGGATTAGCTACAGGTAATGTATCGGAAATATACCATAAAGGATATATTGCAAAGAGAATGGAAGTTGGGGCGGTAATAGGAGCAGTAAAGAAAGATAATGTAATTAGAGAGATACCAAAAAAAGGAGATGCAATAATACTTTTGGGAGGAAGAACAGGGAGAGATGGATGTGGCGGTGCTACAGGGTCTTCAAAGGAACATACTGAGACTTCAATTGTAAAGTGTAGCTCTGAAGTTCAAAAAGGTAATGCTCCAACAGAAAGAAAGATTCAAAGATTATTTAGAGATGAAGAAGTAATAAGAATGATAAAAAGGTGTAATGATTTTGGAGCAGGAGGAGTGTCGGTTGCTGTAGGAGAGTTAACTGATGGTATTTTAATAGATTTAGACTCTATTCCTAAAAAATATGAAGGAATTAATGGAACTGAATTAGCTATTTCAGAGTCACAAGAGAGAATGGCAGTTGTAGTTGACAAAGAAAATGTTGATAGATTTATAGAACTATCAAAGAGAGAAAACTTAGAGGCTACTAAAATTGCAGAAGTAACATCTGATGAAACTCTTAAGATGTTTTGGCAAGGTGAATTAATAGTAGATATTAAAAGAGAATTTTTAAATTGTAATGGAGTAAGTAAATATCAAAATGTTTATGTTAAAGCTCCTATTATAGATGGAAATTATTTTAATAATTATGGACATAGCTATAAATCTTTTAGTGAAGCATGGGTTAATACTTTAAAGAATTTAAATGTTTGTAGTAAGAAGGGATTGGTAGAAAGATTTGATAGTACTATAGGGTCAGGAACGGTACTTATGCCCCTAGGAGGAAAATATCAACTAACGCCTACAGAAGCCATGGTAGCTAAATTACCAGTAATAAGTGGTGATACAGAAACAGGTACTATTATGAGTTATGGTTTTGATCCCTATATAAGTGAATGGAGTCCATTTCATGGAGCGTTATTTGCAGTCATAGAATCTATAGCAAAGGTTGTGGCAATAGGAGGAGATTATAAAAAAATTTATTTGAGTTTTCAAGAATATTTTGAAAAATTAGGAGATGAAAAGGAAAGATGGGGGAAACCATTTTCAGCCTTACTTGGTGCATTAAAGGTACAAATGGAATTTAATATTGCAGCTATAGGTGGTAAAGATAGTATGTCAGGAAGTTTTAATCATATAGATGTACCTCCTACATTAATATCTTTCGCAGTAGGTACTGTTGATGTAAATAATGTGATTTCACAAGAATTTAAAAATACTAATAGTAAAGTAGTTATTTTTAATGCACCAAGGGATAAATATGAAATTCCTGATTTTCAAATATTAAGGAAAAACTATGAGAAAATTCATTATCTAATAAATAATAATAAGGTGGCTTCAGCGTATACTGTAAAATCTGGTGGAATAATAGAAGCTGTTAGTAAAATGAGTTTTGGCAATAAGATAGGAATTAAATTTAATGAGGAAATGGCAAATATAGAAAAATTAATTTCTAAAGATTATGGCGCTATAATATTAGAATTAAAAGATGATGAAGATTTGTTCAGCTTATTAGATGGAACAAATTATAAATTATTAGGACATACTATAAAAGAAAAGGCTATTTATATTAAAGATGAAGTAATAGATTTAGATAAAATCATAGATTATTGGGAATTGCCATTGGAGAATATATTTAATACTAAGGTGCCTAAATCCAATAAAGAGATCTATGACTTGTGTTATGATAAGGGTATAAAAAAAATTTCTATTATGAAAAATAATAAACCAGAAGTGTTTATTCCAGTATTTCCAGGAACCAATTGTGAATATGATGTTTCAAAGCGCTTTCAAGATGCTGGAGGAAAAACTAACCTACTAGTATTCAAAAATAATACATTAATGGATATAAAAGAATCTATAGATGCTATGGCTTATGCTATAAATAAATGCAATATATTAATGTTACCAGGTGGTTTTAGCGCAGGAGATGAGCCAGATGGATCAGGTAAATTTATTGCAACAGTATTTAGAAATGAAAAATTAAAAGAGGCAGTAATGGAGCTTATAAAAAATAGAGATGGATTGATTTTAGGTATATGCAATGGATTCCAAGCATTAATTAAATTAGGACTTATACCTTATGGTGAGATAACAGAGCTTAGTTGCAAGAGTCCAACATTAACCTATAATAAAATAGGTAGACATGTTTCTTGTATGACAAATACTAAGGTAGTATCTAACTTATCTCCATGGTTTAGTAACGTATCGTTAGGCGATACATTTACAATTCCAGTATCTCATGGTGAGGGTAGATTTATAGCAAAGGATAATGTTATGGAAAACCTTATAAAAAATGGTCAAATAGCAACTCAATATGTGGATTTTAATAAAAATGCATCTTATGATATAAAATTTAATCCAAATGGATCATACTATGCTGTAGAGGGAGTAACTAGTCCTGATGGGAGAATATTAGGAAAAATGGCTCATTCAGAAAGGATTGGGAATAATATTTGTGTAAACGTACCTGGTACTATGGATCAAAAGATATTTGAATCCGGCATAAAATACTTCAAATAAATGATATTTACTAAAACAATTGTTATTGTTATAATGTGTTAAAGATTTGTATGTGTTTGGGGGATGTAATGAATATGAAATTACGCAGGGGTTTTTACGAAAGAGATACTTTAAAAGTGGCTAAAGAGCTTTTAGGAAAAGTTTTAGTTCATGAGATTAATGGAGTTAAAATTAAGGGTAGAATTGTAGAAACAGAAGCGTATATAGGCGGGATAGACAAAGCTTGTCATGCTTATGGAGGTAGAAGAACCCCTAAGATAGAGCCTTTATATGGTAAACCAGGTATAGCCTATGTTTATATAATATATGGAATGTATCATTGTTTCAATATTATAACTAAAAAAGAAGGTGTACCAGAAGGGGTGCTTATAAGGGCTGTGGAGCCTATAGAAGGTTTAGATGAAATGGCTAATTTTAGATTTAATAAAAAACTAAGTGAATTAACTAAAACTCAAATAAAAAATTTAACATCTGGTCCAGGTAAACTTTGTATAGCACTAGATATAACTAAATTAAATAATACTAAAGATTTATGCAATGGTAGTTTATATATTGAAGAACATAAGGAAAAAGTGGATTTTAATATAGTAGAAACCAAAAGAATTGGTATTGATTATGCAGAGGAAGCAAAGGATTTTTTATGGAGATTTTATATTGAAGATAATATATTTGTATCTAAAAATAAAGGTTAGCTTGTGCTAATCTTTATTTTTTATATTTTAATAATCTAATTAAAGTTCGTAGGATTACAATTTTCTATGGTATTAGCTAAAAAAGTTCATTTTTATTGAAATTTTGCTTAAAGGTAGATTTTATTATAGAATAAGTTATATAATATAAAATGTTAAGCATAATATGAGGAGTGAAAAGTATGAGTAAAGGTAGTATTAAAAAATACCAAGATTTTATGAAAGAAAAATATAAGTGCCAAATAAGTGAAGATAACTACAAAGAATGTATATTAAATGAATTTTCAGATAGAAAATTTTTAAAAAAATATTTTCAGAGATATATAAGCAAGAATTCTAAAAAGTTAGATCTGACCTGGGGAGTTTTAATGTTTTTGTTTATTAAAGCTTCTGAAGAAAAAAATGTTACAGCCATAGAAGAATATATTAGATTGTTAAATAAATATCCAGATAATTATTTTGTAGAATATATTTTAGGGGATATTGATTTAATGTATTATGGGAGAATATTTCATAGTAGAGATAGATTTCTTAAAGCTATAATTCTTAAGGAAAACGACGCCAATTCTTATTATAACTTAGGATTTATATACAATTTATTAGGGAGTTTTGAAAAGTCTTTGGAATACTTTAATAAGGCAATATACTATAGCGATAATGCTATAAACCAGAAAGAATTAAAATCCAATGCGTTATATAATATAGCTATATATTATATAACTGTAGATGATGATGTAGAAAAAGCAGAAGAGATTCTAGAAGAGATATTAAAGGAAGATTCAAATTATACTAAGGCAATTAATACACTTAGAAGAATGAAGGGAGATATATAATATGCAAAATTCAATTAATGCTAATAATGTATGGCTTCCAAATGAGATTTCTGTAGTAAAATTATTTTTAGTTCAGATAGAATGTTCTATAAATGAGCAGTATCAAGTTTTAGGTGGAAAAACTTTATATGAATATACGCTATTAAATAAGGATTATACAGGAATTTTAAAGATTGCACCGGAACTGAAAAATTCTCCTATTTTAGAAGAGTATAAAAAAGCGTTATCTATAAATAAGATAGATTTTTTATATCAATCTGTATATAAAAAATCAGGAGGGGTACTTAATTTATTTTATGGGGAAATGAAAGAAAGTATGGATTTACAATTAAAAAAGATAATTAGTAAGCACAAAAATAACAATGATACAATTACAGAATGGAAAGATTTAAAGTCAGATATGTGGAGTTCTCTCTCTCCTAAACTTGTTTGGGCAGGTGGTGGAAAGATGGAGAAGGAATTATTATTTGATTTTTGTAATAAATTAACCATTTCTATGAATGGACAGAAATTTTATACTCAAGGTTCAGCTATTATAAAGTCTTTAGAATATTTAAGAGCATGGCAACTGGCCTATAATGATATATGCAAGGATAGTCCTTTAAATGCTATAATTAAAGAAAGACAGATGATTTATAATAGAAAAATTAAGTTTTTAAAAGAAAATAATATACAACATGATTTTTAAACAGAAAATTTCCCCAAAATTTAATTTAAGTTTTGGGGATTAAATATAAATAATTTAAAAGGGGGATATAGTAAATGAAGGCTATAATAACTGTTATTGGGAAAGATAAAGTAGGAATTATTGCTGGGGTGAGTAATGAATTGGCTAAAATGGGAGTAAATATATTAGATATAAGTCAAACTATACTTCAACAGTATTTTACTATGATTATGTTAGTTGATTTAAAAGAATCTAGCTTAGAATTTAATGGTTTAAAAGAAGCATTAAACGAAAGAGGAAAAGAACTTCAGGTTTCAATTAGAATTCAGCACGAAGACATATTTAATTCAATGCATCGTATATAAGGGGGGGAAACTTATGTTAAATTCATATGATATATTAGAAACTATAAGAATGATAGAAAAAGAAAAGCTAGATATACGTACTATTACAATGGGGATATCTCTTTTGGATTGTATACACTCGAGTGGGGAGACAGCAAGACAAAAGATATATGATAAAATAACTAAAAATGCTGAAAATTTAGTTAAGGTAGGAGAGAATATAGAAAAGGAATATGGAATTCCTATAATACATAAAAGAATATCCGTAACACCTATTTCCATAGTTGCTGGAGCTTCTGAGGATACAAACTATGTAAAGTTTGCTGAAATTTTAGATAAGGCAGCAAATAATGTAGGAGTAAATTTTATAGGAGGATTCTCTGCACTGGTACAAAAAGGATATACAAAGGGAGATGAAATATTAATTAATTCAATCCCAGAAGCGCTTAGCAGGACAGAAAAGGTATGTTCTTCTGTTAATGTAGGTTCTACCCGTACAGGTATTAATATGGATGCGGTAAAACAAATGGGAAAAATAATAAAAGATACAGCAGATCTTACCAAAAGTCAAGATGGTATAGGGAGTGCTAAACTTGTGGTATTTGCAAATGCAGTTGAAGATAACCCATTTATGGCAGGAGCTTTTCACGGTGTAGGGGAAAATGAATGTATAATAAATGTAGGTGTAAGTGGACCAGGAGTAGTAAAATCTGCTTTAGAGACAGTAAGGGGTAAGAGTTTTGATATAGTGTCAGATACAATAAAAAACACTGCGTTTAAAATAACTAGAATGGGGCAGTTGGTAGCTAAAGAAGCTTCTAGAAGATTAAATGTACCTTTTGGAATAGTTGATTTATCTTTAGCTCCGACTCCATTTGTTGGAGACAGTGTAGCACATATATTAGAGGAAATAGGATTAGAATGTTGTGGAGCACCAGGAACTACTGCTGCATTAGCTCTTTTAAATGATGCAGTTAAAAAGGGAGGAGTTATGGCCTGCAGTCATGTAGGTGGTTTAAGTGGAGCATTTATACCAGTTAGTGAAGATATAGGTATGATTGATGCTGTAGAGAGGGGAGCACTTAATATTGAAAAGCTTGAAGCAATGACATGTGTGTGTTCAGTAGGATTGGATATGATAGCTATCCCAGGAAATATAACTCCTGAAACTATATCAGCCATTATTGCAGATGAGGCAGCTATTGGTGTTATAAATAATAAAACTACAGCAGTGAGAATAATTCCTGTTCCTGGGAAAGGTGTAGGGGATAGTGTTGAATTTGGAGGGTTGCTTGGTAAAGCCCCTATTATGGCAGTTAGTAAATTTTCTAGTAAAGATTTTGTAAATAGGGGAGGAAGAATACCTGCGCCGATTCATAGTTTTAAAAACTAAGGAGGGGGTAAAATGGAGGATAAATTAATATATGATGGATGGCTAAAATTATTCAAAAAGAAGGTCAATGAAAGAGAGTATGAAATAGTGAAAAATCATAGTGCAGTTTCAGCCATAGTATTAAATGAATTTGATGAAATATTATTGATAAAGCAATTTAGACCTGCAGTTATGAAAGAAACATTAGAAATCCCAGCGGGACTTTTAGATATTAAAGGTGAAGATATAAAAAGTTGCTTAATTAGAGAATTAAAAGAAGAGGCTGCGTTAAATATAAAAGAGAATCAGGTGGAAAAAGTTGTTTCATATAAGCCTATTTTAGGTTTTAGTTCAAGTAGTATGCATATGTTTAAAGTTAAAATTAATAAAATGGATTTTATTAGTGAGAACATAAATGATGAGGATGTTTTATCAGGTCTTTGGGTAAAGATTTCTAAGTTAGGGGACATGATAAAAGAAGAAAAAATAATAGATGATAAAACTATAATGGCATTTTTTTATTTGAAGTCTTGCAAAAACTACTAGTAATAATATATATAATTGGAGGGAATCTATGTTTAAGGCTATACTATTTGATTTAGATGGGACACTAATAAACACTAACAATTTAATTTTACAGTCCTTCAGGTATACACTTAGAGAGTTTTCTATAGAAGGTGTAAAAGATATGGAGATTATTAATACTTTTGGACAGCCCCTTTTAGAAGCTATGGAGTTATTTAGTGAAGATAAGGCAAAGGATTTAGTAAAAACTTATTTAGAGTATAATAGAATAAAACATGATGAGTTGACTAAAAAAATAGAAGGAGTAGAAGAGGGACTTGTACTCCTTAAAGAAAAGGGAATAAAATTAGCAGTGGTAACATCCAAAAGAAGACAGGTGGCTTTGAGAGGACTTAAGCTTTTTAATCTAGACAAGTATATGGATATAGTAGTGTGCCCAGAAGATACTAAAAGACATAAACCTGAGGCAGAACCTGTACTAAAAGCTTGTGAGATATTAAAAATACTACCAGAAGACGCATTAATGGTGGGAGATAGTCATAATGATATATTATGTGGAAAGAATGCAGGAGCAAAGACATGTTTAGTAAAATATACTGCTCTGTGTATGAATGAACTTATGACTTATAGTCCTGACTATATAATAGATTCTTTAGTTGAAATAAACTTAATTATAGATAAGGAAAAGAAAAATATCTGTTGAGGTTGCTCAACAGATATTTTATTTATTTATACTCTATAGTATTATTTAGGTTTATTTTCAAAGGTTCATTTTCTTTTAGCGAAATATGGCCTGAAGTATATGGCTTATTATTTATGGTTAAATACACCTTATCTACATTATAATAGTCTGCTAGTGTATTAGTTATACATTGTAAAATTGAGCTTTCAAGTCCACTACTAGAATTTTTTTCATTAAGTAAGTTATCTGAAAAATCTATTTCGACTGTATTGGTTTTTAAATTTAAACTAACTTTATTTATTTTTACATTAGAATTTATTAGTTGGGATATATTGTTATTAGGAGTCTCCTTAAAATATTTTTCAAAGTAAGGGTTTATTTTATCATTGGTATTAAAATTCAGGGTTTTTTTAGTATATATTATTTTATTATTTATATAATCAGGATAATAAAATTTTATAGTTTGAGATACAGGAACATTTTTTTCAATTTTTTCTAGGGATGTAGACACTTCCATATTTTTTGATTTATATAAAGATTTAACTAAACCTACATTTAAAACATAATAATCATAGGATTTTGACTCAGTAGATTCTGTAGTAACTTCTATAGCATTATATTTAGCATAAGGGGTAAATATTTCTTTGTTTAAATCAGAGATATATCTCTTACTCCCATTAGCTAAAGTCCAAGAGGTTCCTTTAATTAAAGGTTCTTTTAATAAGATTTCATATTTAGAATTATCAATAGAAGTTAAATCATCTCTATAGTAAAATTCTTCTTTAGTATCTAAAAGACGTAATTCTCCATTAGAAATTTCAAGTATTTCACCAGCGGTAGTTCCAGGATTTACAATTCTTAATTGTATTTTATTATTTTTTATATAATCCACAAAAACGTTTTTTTGTGCATATTCGCTACCAGATCCTTTGTATGTTAATTTTGAATTTTCATTAAATGGAAAATAATCTTTTATTGTATATTTAGATGTAGTCCTATTAGAGGATTTAGAATCACTTTCGGAAACTATACTAGTATTTTCATTTTTTGCTGGTTTGTTAGATTTACTGCAGGATGTTAATAATAAAAATGGTAGTATACATAATATTACTAATTTTTTCATTTACACTCCTCCTTAATTATAAAAATTATAATAAAAATTGAGGAATAAGCATAGAATCTTATCCTCAATTTTTTATGCTTAACCTAAAGCTTCTTTTATACAGGCAGTAATATAATCTATATGTTCTATTGTAATCCAATAATGTGTAACAAAACGCATAAACCCATTTTCTGGACCATTAATTTTAATACCTCTATCATAAAGATGTTTTGATAGGCTATTCATGTCATAATTTGTATTATTTATTTTAAAGAATACCATATTTATATCAATGTCGTCAAGTTTTACATTTATACCAGGTATTTCACATAACTTTTTGCCAAGTAATAGAGCTTTATTATGATCATCTTCTAAATGTTTTGGCATATCCTGTAAAGCTATTAATCCTGCGGCAGCTAATATACCAGCTTGTCTTAAACCACCACCCATTATTTTTCTTTTTTTTCTGGCTTTTTTTATAAAGTCTTTATTTCCTGCTAGAATAGAACCTACGGGAGCGCAAAGACCCTTAGATAGGCAAAACATTACTGAATCGCAGTATTTTGTTATTTCTTTAGCAGGCACTTTTAGATAGGAGGCGGCATTAAATAATCGTGCGCCATCTAAATGTACAGGTAGATTATTGTTTTTGGCTAAATTATAAATATCTTTCATATTTGATAGTGGAATAACTTTTCCATTAGAATAAGCATTTTCTACGCATATTAGACCTGTATCTGGGAAATGTATGTCTTCTCCTCTTATAGTGTTTTTTATATCTATAGGGTTTAATATTCCTTTATTAGTTTTAAGAGCACGTAATTGCACTCCAGCAATAATAGCAGGGGCACCAACTTCATGCATTAATATATGAGAATCTTCTCCTAAAATTACCTCATCTCCCCTTTTGCAATGGGTAAATAAAGATAATTGATTGCCGAATGTACCACTTGGAACAAATAAAGCAGACTCTTTTCCCACTAGTTTTGCAGCAAAATTTTCTAATTCATTAACTGTTGGGTCGTCTCCATAGACATCATCACCAACTTTTGCATTATACATAGCATCTCTCATAGTTTTAGTAGGTTCAGTAACAGTATCACTTCTTAAATCTATAAAGTTCATAAAAAAATCCCCCTTATATGAATTTAAATAAAATATTCTTAAACTATATTATAATGGAAATTTCTAAAATAATAAACTTTGATTTATAAATAATAGAACTACTTTAATTATGATATATAGTTCATGTTCTAAAATAAACATTCAATTAATATAAATACAACAAAGATATATCCTCATATAGCATGAATTATCAGGAGGTATTTATGAATTTTAAGGAATTAATAGAGAAGGATAGAGAAACAAGAAAAAAGGTAAATTTCAAGGGTAATTTTTTAGATTATTTAGAAATTATTAAGAAAGATCCTACATTATATGGATTGGCTCATGAGAGAATGTATAATATTATAATGGAAAAAGGGATGGAAGTTTTAAATCCAGAGGAAAACATAAGAGTAAGAAAGATATATGGAAATGAGACTATAAAGAGTTATAAATTTTTTAAGGATGATTTTTTTGGAATAGACAAAACTTTAATGAAATTAGTTAATTATTTTTACTCAGCATCTATGAAGGGAGAAGAATCAAGGCAAGTATTATATTTAGTAGGACCTGTTGGATCAGGAAAATCATCTATAGTTGAAGCTTTAAAAAAGGCTTTAGAGAGTAGCCAAGACATATATGCTTTGAAGGGCTGTCCAATGCATGAAGAACCCTTACATTTAGTTCCTAAACATTTAAGAAGGACTTTTGAAAAAGAATTAGGAATAAAAATAGAAGGGGATTTATGTCCAGTTTGTAGATATAAACTTAAAAATGAGTTTAAGGGTGAATATGAAAAGTTTCCAATAGAAAAGATGGATTTTTCTATTAGGTCAAGAAAAGGTATAGGAGTTGTTCCACCAGTTGATCCTAATAATCAAGACACTTCTGTGCTTATAGGCTCTGTAGATATATCTAAAATGGATTTATATTCTGAGGATGATCCTAGAATTTTTTCATTAAATGGTGCATTTAATGTAGGCAATAGAGGATTGGTTGAATTTATAGAGGTATTTAAAAATGATGTGGAATATCTACACACTATAATTACAGCTACCCAAGAAAAATCAATACCTTCTCCAGGGAAGGGAGCTATGATATATTTTGACGGTGTAATAGTTGCGCATTCTAATGAGGCTGAATGGAATAAATTCAAATCAGATCATACAAATGAAGCCATATTAGATAGAATAGTAAAAATAGAAGTTCCCTATTGTCTTGAATTAAGTGAAGAAAAGAAAATATATGAAAAGATTTTAAAAAGGAGTAATTTTAAAGCGCATATTTCCCCACATACATTAGATGTAGCTGCAATGTTTGCAATACTTACTAGATTAACTCCATCTAACAAAGTAGACTCTTTAACAAAACTTAAAATATATAATGGAGAAGAAATAGTAGAAAAGGGAACTACTAAGAAGATAGATATTATAGAATTAAGGGAGGAAGCTGGGCTTAAAGAAGGAATGTCTGGAATCTCTACAAGGTTTATTATAAAAGCTATAGATAATGCATTGTCTGATTCAAAATCAGGATGTATTAATCCTTTAAGTGTTATGGAAAGTTTAATTAAATCCATTAAAGATTTAGACATATCTGATGATGAAAGAAAAAGAAATTTGGTATTTTTACAAGACACTGTTAGAAAAGAATATAATAAGATATTAGAAAAAGAAATTACAAAAGCTTTTATTGAAAGTTTTAAAGAGCAGGCAGAAAGTTTGTTTAATAATTATTTAGATCATGCGGAAGCTTTTGTTAATAAAACTAAAATAAAAGATAGGGCAACTGGAGAGCAACTAGAACCTGATGAAAGGTTTATGAGATCCATTGAAGAACAAATAGGAATATCAGAGAGTTCTTCAAAGGGATTTAGAGCAGATGTTACATCTTATATGTTTTACTTAATTAGAAAAGGAACAAAAATTGACTATACATCCTATGAACCATTAAAAGAGGCTATTGAAAAGAAACTAACTTATTCTGTAAGAGAAATGTCTAGAATCATTACTAAATCTAGGGTAAGGGATAAAGAACAGAATGAAAAATATAATGCTATGGTTGAAGAAATGAAAAGGAATGGGTATTGTAATGAATGTTGTGACGTAATATTAAAATATGCTGCTAATAATCTTTGGAAGGATTGATAATATGGCAGTTTTTAGAGAATTTAATCCTATTCCTCATGATAGATCAGCAGAAGATAGAAGAAGACACCAAAAGTTAGTAGAGGATTCTATAAAAAAAAATTTAGTGGACATTTTATCAGAAGAGAGTTTAATAGGGCAGAATAAAAATAAAAAAATAAAAATACCTATAAGAGGTATAAAAGAATATCAATTCATATTTGGGAAGAATGCTTCAGGAGTAGGAAGTGGTGATGGTAGTGAAAAAAGGGGAGATAAAATAGGTACCGATGAATCTACTTCTGGGAAAGGAAAAAATAAAGCAGGTAATGAAGAAGGAGAAGATATATTTGAAACGGAAATTACTTTAGAAGAAATATTCGAATATATGTTTGATGATTTAGAATTACCTAATTTAAAGAAAAAAAAGTTTTCTGAAATATTAAAAGAAGGTTCTAAAAAGAAGTGTGGATATCAAAAAAATGGTATTCCACCAAGATTGGCAAAGAAAAGGACTGTGGTTGAAAAACTTAAAAGAAAGCAGGGAATGAAACGTGTACTTAAAGAAAGGGCAAAAGAAATTAATAAAGAAATTAACGAAATAGATATAGGAAGATTTCCTTTCAAAAAAGATGATATAAGATATTTTAGAGTTAAACCACAAAAAAGGAAAGAATATAATGCTGTAGTTATATGCATTATGGATACTTCGGCCTCTATGGATCAAAGTAAAAAATATTTGGCCCGATCATTTTTCTTTATGATATATAGTTTTATAAAAATGAAGTATGAAAGTGCTGATATTGTGTTTATAGCTCACTCTACCACTGCAAAGTCTGTTACAGAAGATGAATTTTTTCATAAAGTTGAGTCTGGTGGAACTTATATATCTAGTGGATATTATAAGGCTTTAGAGATAATAAATGATAAATATAATCCAGAAAATTATAATATATATGCGTTTCATGCAAGTGATGGAGATAACTGGAGTGAAGATAATGAAAGAGCAGTAAAAGCTGCTAATGAATTAAGTAATGTATGTAATTTATTTGGATATACAGAAATAATGACATATGGCTATGCTAGTAGTATAAAGAAAAGATTTTCTAAAGAAGTAAAAAATGATAATTTTGTATCTGTTACTATGCAAACCAAGGAGGATTTATGGGGTGCATTAAAAGAGATGTTTAGAGCTGAGATTAGAGTAAATAGCTAAGTAAATATACTTTTTATTTAGGTAGAGTTTATTTTACTCTACCTAAAACTTACGAGACTATGTTTTAAAATATTCTATTATTGCTAATTAACAAAAGGGAGGTGAAGCATAATTTGGATTATAATATAAAAGATTTGGAAAAATGGAATTATAGAATAGAAGAAATAGCTAAAAATTTTGGCTTGGATTATTATCCTCAAGAATTTGAAATAATAGATTATAGTGATATGCTTGCATATGAAGTATATTTAGGCATGCCTGCAAGATATCCTCATTGGAGTTTTGGAAAGGCATATGATAGGTTAAAAACATTGTATCAATATAACTTTGTAGGATTACCATATGAAATGGTTATAAATTCTAATCCATGTATAGCTTATTTAATGAAGGATAATACATTGCTTTTACAAATACTTACTATTGCTCATGTTTATGGACATAATGATTTTTTTAAAAATAATAGACTATTTGCAGAAGCTACTGATGCAAATTACACCATAGAAATGTTTAAGAGTAATGGAGATAGAATTAGGCAGTATATAAATGATCCAAGTATTGGTTATGAAGAGGTGGAAAAAATACTTGATGCGGCTCATGCTATAAAACTTCAAACAGATAGGGCCATTGGAGTGAAGAAATTAAGTATTACCCAATTAAAAGATAAAATTATACGAGAATATAAAAATGATAATAGTCATAATGATTTATTAAAAGGAAACGTTAAAAAACCTATAAAAGATATAAATAAAGTTCCATTGGAACCAGAAGAAGATATACTAGGATTTATAATAAATTATGGTGAATTATATGAATGGCAAAAAGATATTGTTCAGATAGTAAAAGAAGAGACTAAATATTTTATCCCTCAAATTGAAACTAAAATAATGAATGAGGGTTGGGCCAGTTTTTGGCATTATAATATTTTAAAAGAATTGAAATTACCTCAAGGATTACATTTAGAATTTATGAAAAGACATAATGATGTTATAACTCCGTTAGAAGGAAGAGTAAATCCTTACTATATGGGATTTAAAATTTATGAAAATTTATATCATACCTATGGTTGGGATAAAATATTCCAAGTTAGGCTACTAGAAAGAGATGAATCATTTATAAGAAGGTATTTAACAGAAGAACTTTGTTATGAAATGAATTTGTTTCAATATGGGAAGCATGGTAAGGATTATACAATTGAAGAGGTTTCTGATGAAAGAGGATTTAAGGAAATAAAAAATACTTTATGCGAAAGTTGTGGTATAGGTATGATACCTCATATAGTTATTGCAGATATGAACACGAATAATAAAATATTAACCCTTGAACACAAATTTGATGGAAGAGAATTAGAAATGAGTTATACTATGGAAACTTTGAAATATTTAGTAGATTTATGGAAGCATAAAATTATACTTAAAACTACATTAAATGGCAAGGATATAGATATAGTATGTGATATAGATAAGCAGGTTTCCTATGTTTAAATAGAATAATAATGACATATAAAAGTCTGTGTCCTATTTTAGATATTTCTTTATGTCTAAATGTTAGGGTTTTCACAGACTTTTTATTTTTTAAAAGGTATTATAATTAATTATTCTTATTATTTTCTAATTTGACCATTACCGTAAACTATATATTTATTGGTAGTAAGTTGTTCAAGCCCCATAGGACCTCTGGCATGAAGTTTTTGGGTGCTTATACCAATTTCAGCCCCGAAGCCGTATTCAAAACCATCAGTAAATCTTGTAGAAGCATTTACATATACAGCAGCAGCATCTACTTCATTTAAAAATCTTTGAGAATTAGAATAATTATTTGTGATTATAGATTCCGAATGTTTACTACTATGCATATAAATATGTTCTAAGGCAGCATCTAAGGATTTAACTATCTTAATAGAAATGATTAAATCTAAGAATTCTTTGTCCCAATCCTCCTTAGTAGCGTTTTTAATGTGATGAATAATTTTGTCTTTTTTAAGTGAATTTAATAATAAATTTTTACTTTTTTTACAAACTCTCATCTCAACATTTAATTCCGCAAGTGAATTTGCTAAAGAAGGTAAAAACTTTTCAGCTACATTTTCATGAACGAGTAAGGTTTCTGTTGCATTACATACAGCAGGTCTTTGAACTTTAGCATTTAAAACTATTTCTTCAGCATTTTTTAAATCTGCACTTTCATCTACAAATATATGACAATTACCTACACCAGTTTCAATAACTGGTATAGTAGCATTACTAACTACAGCTTGTATTAAGCCTTTTCCACCTCTTGGAATTAATACGTCAATATATTCATTTAATTTAAGCATTAAATTTACAGCTTCTCTATTGGTGGTTTCAATAAGTTGTATTGTTCCTTCTGGAAGATCACAAGATTCACAGGCTTTTGAAAGAATTTTAGATACAATTTTGTTGGTATTTATAGCTTCTGATCCTCCTCTAAGTATCACTGCATTTCCAGATTTCAAACAAAGTGCAGCGGCATCCACAGTTACATTAGGCCTGGATTCATAAATTATACCTATAACTCCAAGAGGAACTCTTTTTTTCCCAATAGTTAGACCATTTGGTCTTTTCCACATTTTTGTAATTTCTCCTATTGGATCGGGTAGTTCTGATACTTGTTTTAATCCTTCTGCCATATCAAGTATTCTTTTTTTATTTATTAAAAGTCTATCTAAAAGAGCTTTAGAAAGCCCTTTTTTCTCTCCAATTTTCATATCTTTAGAATTTTCTTCAATTATTAAATCTATATTGTTTTTTAATTCATTTGCCATATTTAATAAAACTTTATTTTTAGAATTAGTATCTAAAGTTGAGAGTATTCTAGCGGCTTTTTTAGCTTTAATTCCTTTTTCATTAATATATTCTTTTAAGTCTTCCATTAAAAAAACCTCCTGTGTTTTAGTTATTAGCGTTAAACCAAGTTCCTACATTTTTACCATCAAGAATTTCAGAAAGAAGTTCTGCATTATCACCATTTACTATCACCATTGAAATACCTGCTGAGTTAACAATTTTTGCAGCGTTTATTTTAGTTGTCATTCCACCAGTACCTAGATTTGAACCAGCACCTCCGGCGCAAGATTCGATCTCTTTTGTTATATTTTCTACAAAGCTTATAAGTTTTGCATCTTTATCTTTTTTAGGATCTGAGTTATATAGACCATCTATATCAGACATTAATATCAATAAATCCGCACCAATAAGCTTAGCTACAAGAGCAGATAAAGTATCATTATCTCCAACCTTTATTTCATCAACAACAACGGCATCATTTTCATTTATTATAGGAATAACTCTTTTATTTAAAAGAGAGGTAAAAGTATTATGGGCATTTAAACTTCTAGTAACATCAGTCATATCTTCTTTTGTTAGAAGTAATTGTCCTACTGTTTTACCATATTCAGAAAAAAATTTTTCGTACATGTGTAATAATATTCCCTGACCTACAGCAGCGGTAGCTTGTTTTTCTGGAATGCTTTTTGGTTTTTCAGTTAAACCAAGCTTACCCATGCCTGCACCAATAGCACCAGAGCTAACAAGTATAATACCATATCCTTTATTATGTAAATCAGCTAGTTGTCTAACTAGATGTTCTATATGAGATAAGTTAGGCAATCCATTACTATAAGTCAGGGTAGATGATCCAACCTTTACTACGATATTTTGCACATTTTTTATATAATTAAGTCTTTTATTATCAATCATATACAACGCCCCCAAAAACTTTTTTATTTAATTATCTCATAAAAGGTTAAAAATTTAAACCATTAAAATAAGCAAATACTATATTAGGAATAGTTATTAGGTTCTGATATAATATTTTTATATGAGGTGATATATAAATGCAGGAAAAACTTAAGTTTATAAAGGCATCTGGAAGTGCTATAGAATTGGGAAAAACTATAGGAATTCAATTTAAAAGGGAAATAAATTTACATGTGAATAAATATAAACATCTATTAAATGATAATGCTATTTTGTGCAAACTAGAAAAGATACAAAAAAATTTAGAAAAAATATTTCCAAAATATTTAAAAGAAATTTATGGAAGGGCACAAGGGGCTTTAGTAAATGAAAAGTTATATTTATTAACAATGTGTGCGGAAATATTGAATGAAGGGGTTGGGTGTACTACCATATTATATAAAAGAAAAGATGGTACATTAGTATTAGCACATAATGAAGATGATACTTATAAGGTTAATAGCGCATGTATTACAAAATGTATGTTAGAAAAAGAGTGGTTTATAACTTATGATTATATTAATATGCCTTTTGGAAATGCATTTAGTTTTAATAGTCATGGGATAGTTAAGACTATAAATTTTTGTTACAATAATACAATTAGAGAAGAGGGAGTTCCAAGATATTTTGTACAAAGACATATAAGTGAAGCAAAATCCTTAAATGATTTTATAAATAGATGTAATATAGATAATAGAGCATCTGGTTTTCACGCCATTGCTTTAGATGTACATGAAAATAAGGCTATTTCAGTGGAATGTGATTACAAGAATATAAGTGTAAAAGAGTTAAACGATTTTTATGTACATACTAATCATTTTGTACATAAAAATATAGAATATAATCATAAAGAAGTACCAAAGGAAAGTACATCTTTTTTTAGATTGGAAAAAGCTTCACAATTATTAAAAAAATCTATTGAAAAGAAGGGTGATAATATTTCACTTAAAGATTTTATGAGTATACTAAATTATAGAGGGAAAGGCTATGAAGATTCTATTTTAGCACTGAAAAATGATCCTAATTTTACTTGTGCAAGATTTGGAATAGACACAGCCCAAAATGAAAAAGTTTTATTACAGTTTTTTAATACAAAAGAATTATTTTATAAAAATTATAATTGTATAGAATAGATTAAACTATAGGAGGAAAATATGTTTGATAGTCATATACATACAAAATTTTCTACAGATAGTAAAATGGATATAAAACAAGTATTGGATGTAAGTGAGAAAAATGATATTGGAATAGTGATAACCGAACATTTAGACTTGAACTTTATGAGACCAGGAGAGTTTATATTTAATATAGATAAATATTTTAAAGAATACAGTAAGTATAGAAATTCAAAATTACTTTTAGGAATAGAAATGGGAATGAGACCAGATTGTATTGAGGAGAACAGAAAGATAAGTAAAGAATACCCTTTTGATTTTGTATTAGGTTCTGTGCATGTGGTAAAAATGAATAATATATATTATGATATTTATAATAAAGAGCTTTATTATAATGGCAGTAAAACAGATATTTTTATATATTATTTTAATTATATATTTAGATGCATAAAGGAACATAACTATATTGACTCCTTGGCACATATAGATTATATTGCTAGATATGCTAAATTCCATGATAAAGAAATATATTATGAAGAGTATAGAGAATATATAGATCCAACACTGAAATTATTAGCAGATAGTGGAAAAGCTATAGAAATTAACACTAGAAGGTTTACTCAAAAAAAGGTTTTAGAAAATATGATTAAAATTTTTAAAAGATTTAAAGAACTAGGAGGTAAATTTGTTACCATAGGATCTGATGCACATATAAATAAAAATATAGGAAATTATTATAAGGAAGCCAAAGAAATTGCAGATCAATGTAATTTAAATATTGTGTATTTTAAAAATAGAAAAGTTCAATATTTAAAATAGAATACTTAATTTAAAGATATTATTTTTAGGAGGGTTAAATATGAATTTTGAAATTTATATGGGGAAAGCGATAGAAGCTATAAAAAACAAAGGAGCTTTTTTAACTGTTAAAGACAAGGAAAGGCTGAATACTATGACTATAGGGTGGGCTAATATAGGATATCAGTGGAAAAAACCTATCTTAACAGTAATGGTTAGAAAGTCAAGATATACTTATGATATTATAGAAAATTCTAAGGAGTTTACGGTTAGCATACCTTTAAATGTGGATGTAAAGCAAGAATTAATTACTTGTGGAACTAAATCTTATAGGGATATAAATAAATTTAAAGAATGTAATCTGAAAGTTCAACCTAGTAATAAAGTTGTAACTCCTGTAATTGGTAATTGTGATATGCATTTTGAATGCAAAATATTATATAAACAAGAAATGGATAGTGAGTTTTTATACGATGAAATAAAAGAATCTTGTTATAAAAATGGAGATTATCATGTATTTTATTATGGTGAAATATTGGATTGTTATATTAACCAATAAATAAGAAAAGGTTTTTAGATGACATTTATAAAAAAAATTAGCAAATTAGGTTCTATAGGTAAAAGTAAATTAAAAGAAAATATACATTGTATGTATTTAGAAAGGAAAATAAGAAGTACAGATAAAAAAAATAAAAAATGTGTTTTAGCAAAAAAAGATATCCTAAATAACAAAATTGAAAAAATTAGAGAAAAGGAAAGCTTAAAAAGAAAAAATATTATAAAAAATTTAAAAGGTATAGTAAAAGACTCCCAGGAAGAGAGAGTTAAGGAGAATAAAAAGTTAAACTTTGTAAATAGAATAGAAAAAGAATTTAAACAAATACCTATAATTACCGTGGTGGATGATATAGTTGAGGGAGCATCAGGCATTGAAAAATTAAAGAGAGTTGTTGAAGATAATCCAGAGGAACCTTTAAACTGGATTATTTTAGCGGAGGCTCTTCAGTATTATAAAGAAACTTTTTTATGGATTAATTTAGCTAAAGCCCCTATAGATTTAATGGGGAGTTTAATGGATTTAGGAATTGAATTTGGCTCGGATTTCTTAGAATCTAGTATTGATAAAGATAAATGGACATATAAAAGATGTTTACTTAAATGTTTAAATTTAGCTGTTAAAAGTAATTTAGAGGATGAAAAGACATTAGTTTGTATAGGAAAAAGTGCAAAACTTTTATCAGAAAGCTGTTTTGAGCCATTAGAAAAGGAAAACCTAACAGTATTAAAAGAAAAATACTTAAATAAGGCTTTAAAAATTTGTTCTATAGAGAATAGAGATGAAATATTGTTTTACTTGGACAGAGTAGAGGGTAAGAATATAAAAAAATTCAAATATGGGCTTAATAAAAGTATATTAAAAGCTACTTTAAATGGCAGTGTAAATGCTTTAGTTAATCAAAGTAGAAAGCTAAAAAATACAAGTGAAAGAATATTAGACAATAGTATAGATAAATTTTTAAAGGATGAGTAAAATTATAGAAAGGAAATTTTAATTTATATATGGAAAGTAAACCCTTGGCAGAAAGAATTAGACCTACTAAGTTAGAGGAAATGGTAGGTCAAAAACATTTACTGGGAAATAATAAAATTTTAAATAGAATAATTAATTCAGGAAAAATAACTAATATGATATTTTATGGACCTCCTGGTACTGGTAAAACAACATTGGCTAATATAATAGCTAAATCTTCAGGAAAGACGTTTTATAAACTAAATGCCACTAACGCGTCTTTAAACGATATAAAAGAAATAACATCTCAGTTAGATAGCTTTATGGGAATGAATGGAATATTACTTTATTTAGATGAGATACAAAATTTTAATAAAAAACAACAGCAATCTTTACTAGAATTTATGGAGAATGGAAAGATAACACTTATTTCTAGTACAACAGAGAATCCTTATCATTATATATATAAAGCAATCTTAAGCAGGGCTACTGTATTTGAGTTTAAACCTTTAACTAAAGAAGATATCATAGATGGAATAAATAGGGGAATTAAAATTCTTCAAAGTGAATTTAAAGATGTAAATCTTAATTTTTCTAATGAGGCAATAAATTATATAGGAGAGGTTAGTGCAGGAGATTTAAGAAAAGCTTTAAACTCTTTAGAACTATGTGCGTATTCCACTATGCCTAAAGAGGATGGAATAGTATATATAAATGTAGAAACAGCTAAAGAGTGTACTCAAGTAAAAATTCTTAATTATGATAAATTTGGGGATAGTCATTATGATATTTTAAGTGCTTTTCAAAAATCAATACGTGGCAGTGATGTGGACGCATCCATACATTATTTAGCCAGGCTTATAGAGGCAGGAGATTTAATTTCTATATGTAGACGGTTATTGGTAATAGCATGTGAGGATATCGGACTTGCTTATCCCAGTGCCATATCTATAGTCAAAAATTGTGTAGATTCTGCTATGCAGTTGGGACTTCCAGAAGGAAGGATACCATTGGCTGAGGCAGTAATACTTTTGGCCACATCTCCAAAATCTAATTCTGTTATTAACGCTATAGATAAAGCTTTAGATGATATAAAGAATAAAGATGTGGGAGAAATTCCAAGTCATTTAAGGGATTCCCATTATAAAGGAGCAGATAAACTTGGTAGGGGAATTGAATATAGATATCCCCATGATTATAAAAAGCACTATGTTAACCAAGATTATTTGCCTAAAAATATAGAAGATGTAATATATTATGTGCCATGTAAAAATAAAATGGAGGATAAAATAAGAGCATATATGAAGTTTATAAAAGAATAATATAAAAGAAACCTTTTGGAAATATTATATATAGATATTTTAAAAAGGTTTCTTTTAATTTTTTATAAATTAGTATTAAAAATTTTATATAAATAAAACTTTAAATAGGATGTTTTTTTTGATGCTTAATGTTGACAACTTTACTCTGATTTGATATTATAAATTTGAAAGTTTAGTAAAATGGTCAACATTTAAAAATACTTAAGAGGTGTATGTATGAAGTTATCAACCAAGGGGAGATATGGAGTTAGAGCTATGGTTGATTTAGCTATCAATTATGGCAAAGAGCCAGTCTCTATAAAAAGTATAGCTGAAAGACAAAATATATCGGAATATTATTTAGAACAGCTATTCTCATCTTTAAGAAGGGCTGACTTAATAAAAAGTATAAGGGGAGCCCAAGGAGGATACATATTAAGTAAAACACCAGATGAAATTACGGTATCTGATATAATGGAAGTTTTAGAAGGCCCCTTAGATTTGTCGGAATGTATACTTGAAGGGACATGTAGTAATATGGATTCTTGTTCAACTAGGTTATTATGGGTAAAAATAAAAGAGAGTATAGAGAAGGTAACAAAATCAACAACTTTACAGCACTTAGCACAGGATTATAATAAATTAAAAGACATAAACCGAAAGGAGAAAATATAAATGGAAAGAAAATACGTTTATATGGATTATTCAGCAACAACTTATACAAGACCAGAAGTATTAGAAGAAATGATTCCGTATTTTACAGAAAACTTCGCAAACCCTTCATCAAAATTTTATGCTATATCAGAAAAACCAAGAATAGCTATAGATACAGCAAGGGAAAGAATAGCAAAAGCTATAAATGCTGAAAAAAGTGAAATATATTTTACAGGCGGAGGATCAGAAGCGGATAATTGGGCTATTAAAGGAATAGCTTTAGCACATAAAAATAAGGGAAATCATATTATTACTTCACAAATAGAGCATCATGCAGTAATTAATACTTGTAAGTTTTTAGAAAAAAATGGTTTTGAAGTTACGTATTTACCTGTAGATGAGAATGGCTTAATTAAAATAGATGAATTTAAAAAAGCAATTAAGGAGACTACAATATTAGTAACAATTATGTTTGCTAACAATGAAGTTGGATCTATACAACCAATAAAAGAAATTGGGGAAATCTGCAAGGAAAATAAAATATTTTTTCATACAGATGCAGTTCAAGCTATAGGACATGTGCATGTAGATGTGAAAAATATGAATATAGATTTACTTTCTATGGCTGGACATAAATTTTATGGACCTAAAGGGGTAGGAGTGCTTTATATAAGAAAAGGAATAAGATTAGATAATTTAATTCATGGAGGAGGACAAGAAAAAGGCAAGAGAGCAAGTACAGAAAATGTACCTGGTATTGTTGGTATAGGTAAAGCAATAGAACTTGCTGTAGAAGAAATACATGAGGAAGTAAAAAGATTAAATTATTTAAGGAATAGATTAATAAATGGAATAAAAGAGAGAATACCTTATACTAAGTTAAATGGACCTATAGGTGAAAATAGGTTGCCTGGGAATGCGAACTTTAGTTTTATTGGTATAGAAGGAGAAGCTCTACTTTTAATGTTAGACTTTGAAGGAATTTGTGCATCTACAGGAAGTGCTTGTGCTTCTGGGTCATTGGACCCATCCCATGTTTTATTAGCGATGGGTCTTCCACATGAACTTGCCCATGGATCTTTAAGGCTTTCATTAGGTAAAAGTAGTAGTGAAGAAGATGTGGATTATATATTAGAAAAGTTACCTCCAATTGTTAAGAGGTTAAGAGATATGTCACCATTGTGGGAAGACTTTATGAAGAAGGGAGACAGATAATTATGATATATAGCGAAAAAGTTATGGAGCATTTTAAAAATCCTAGAAACGTAGGTGAAATAAAGGATGCTAATGGAGTAGGTGAAGTTGGTAATCCACAGTGTGGAGATATAATGAAAATTTATTTAAAAGTAGAAGACAATATAATAAAAGATGTAAAGTTTAAAACTTTTGGTTGTGGATCAGCTATTGCATCATCAAGTATGGCTACAGAACTTATAAAAGGAAAAAGTATAGAAGAAGCATGGGACCTCACAAATAAAGCAGTGGCAGAAGCGTTAGATGGTTTACCACCAGTTAAGATGCATTGCTCTGTACTAGCAGAAGAAGCTATACATAAGGCTATAAATGATTATAGACAACGTGCAGGATTAGAAGTATTAGAAATAAAAACACATTCAGATCATGTTCATAAAGAGGTGCATGGAGAATAATGTATAGCAGGTAAAAGCGATGCAAATTAGAGTTAATAGTTTAAATTATATATAATTACTATTAACTCTTTGCTTATTTTAAAAGGATAGGGTGAAGATATGAAAAAAAAAGTTGTTGTAGGTATGAGTGGAGGCGTTGATAGTTCAGTAGCTGCGTATCTATTAAAAGAACAAGGATATGATGTTATAGGAATGACTATGAAAGTTTTCCCAGGAAATAAGGTGTGTGGAAATTTAACTGAATCTGATATTATAATAGAAAATGCAAAAAAGGTTTGTGAGGATTTAGAAATACCTTTTGTGAAAATAGACTTAATTGATGAATTTAGAGATAAGGTAGTGAATAATTTTATTAATGAATATATTAATGGAAGAACACCTAATCCTTGTATTGCATGTAATAAGTATATAAAATTTGATGCATTTTTAAAAGAGGCCTTAAATTTAGGCGCTGATTATATAGCTACAGGGCATTATTCTAGAGTAAAAAAATGTGATGATAGATACTTAATTTTTAAAGCTGAAGATGATAAAAAAGATCAAACATATATGTTTTATAATATGAAACAACAGCAATTAAAGTATTTATTAATGCCCTGTGGCAATTATACTAAGGATAAAATAAGGGAATTTGCAAAAGAGATTGGGTTAGAAGTACACAATAAAAAAGATAGTGAAGAAATTTGCTTTATACCTGATAATAATCATGGAAAATATATCTTAAGTAATACAGATAAAAGAATATTACCAGGTAATTTTGTTGATAAATATGGGAAGGTGTTAGGAAAACATAAAGGCATTATATATTATACTATTGGTCAAAGAAAAGGATTAGGAATAGCATTAGGTAAACCTGTGTTTGTTACAGACATAATTCCAAATAAAAATGAAATTGTATTAGGGGAAGAAAAGGAAATATTTAAAACAGAACTTATTGCTAAAGAAGTAAATTTTATACCTTTTGATAAATTAGAAAATAAAATGAGAGTTACTGCTAAAATTAGATACTCTGCAAGACCTGCACTAGCTACTATAGAGCCTGTAAGCTCAGGAAAAGTAAAGGTGGTTTTCCATGAGAAACAAAGGGCCATAACTAAGGGACAGTCTGTAGTATTTTACTTGGAAAATTTACTAGTAGGTGGAGGAGTAATAGAAAGTATTATTTAATAATAAATTCTTTGAAGAACTTACCAGGGTAAGTTCTTTTTTTTTAGCATATTTTTTTATGTTGAGGAAAAAATATAATTTATATGTTGGATTTTAATTGGAGTGATAATATGTATAGGAAAAAGGATTTTTTATTTATGAAAGTAAATAGCATAAATGGAAATAAAATAGGATTTATCAAAGATATCTTAATAGATTTTAATTTTGGAATTGTAAAGGGCTTTTCTATATCCTCCTATAAAGTTTTTCAAAAATCTACATATGTGTTAACAAAAGATATACTATCCTTTTGTAATAGTATGATTGTTACCGAGTATAGAAGGGGAAAGTTACTTGAACTTAAAGAATTGTGTGGTATGAACATTATTGATCTAAATGGTAATATAATAGGGATGGTGGAAGATATAATTTTTAGTAAAGATTCTTTTTTAATAAGTGGTATTGTGGTTACAACAGGATATATAACTAATTTTTTACATGGAAAGAAAGTTTTTCTAATAAAAGATTTAATATTAGGGGAAGAAAATTTGTTGTATTATGAAGATAAAAATAAAGTAATGTTATCCAATGTGCCTAATAAAATATTAATGGAAGATGATACAGATGAAAGAAAAAATTAAACAGAATAAAAAACTTATAGTATTTTTAATTTTTATGTTTGTACTAGTAATATTGATTTTAAAAGTACCTATAATAAGAGATATTTTTAAATTAATATTTATTTCCTTTATAGTTGCATATGTTTTAAAACCATTAAATAATTATTTAATAAGTAAGGGTGTAAATAAAACTATATCATCTGTATGTATTATAGTATTATTGATAGTTATCTTTGCTATGAGTATCGCTTTCTTTATCCCTTATTTATTTAAGGAAAGTTTAAATATTGGTGAAACTATTTCTAATATAGAAAATATTATAACTGATTTATATCAAAGAATAAAACTTATAAAAAACAATAAAATATTTGAAAATATATTAGGAACAGTTTATGGGAAAATAAATATTAGATTTAACAAAGCATTTAATAGCGCGTTTGAAGGTGCTTTAAAACTTGGAGAAAATATATTAGCTTTTGCTATAGTTCCTATAATAACTTATTATTTTTTATCTGATGGTAAGGATATAAGTAATAGGCTTATTAATATGTTTCCAGTGAAAAGTAGAAAGCTGGTTTATACTATAGTAGAAGATATAGACAAAATGTTAGGTAGATACATAGTTACGCAGATTATACTTTCTATGGTAGTTGGTGGGTTTACTTTTTTAGTATTAATTTTACTTAAGGTTGACTTTCCACTTGTATTATCACTTCTTAATGCTTTTTTTAATATAATACCTTATTTTGGACCGTTATTTGGTGCTTTGCCAGCTATTTTAATAGCGTTGTTAAAGTCTCCTGAAATAGCATTTTGGACAGCGATTTGGTTATATGCAATACAACAAATAGAAGGAAATATAATATCACCTAAATTCATAGGGGATAATATAAGTATGCATCCCTTAATTGTAATACTTTTATTATTAATCGGAGGTAAAATAGGAGGTTTTGTTGGCATGGTATTGGCAGTACCAATAGGAGTAGCTATAAAAGTAGTATACGAAGATCTAAATTATTATATTTTTTAAATATTTATAAAATTTCAAAATTAAGCTATTGAATTTGTATGTAAAATAAATTTTGAAAAATATAAAAAAATATGTTGCAAACAGTAATATAAAGGTAAAACCATAATAAAAATATAAAATATGTTTTTTTATATCTATAGAAAATGTAGCTAAATATTGACATATTATATTTTTTTATTTATAATCTTTATCAAAATGAATATTTTAGTGATGAAGAAAACTAGTAGATATTTTTTTGTTATTTAGAGAGGAAGTGGTAGGTGTAAACTTCTTAATAGAAATGTCGAAGCTGTTTTGGAGCTAACTATAGTTTTGAGAGATATAGTTTAATTAAACTAGCTATATAATTAGGGTGGTACCACGGAAAAGCTTTCGTCCCTTAAAAAACGAAGGCTTTTTTTGTTGTTAAAAACTAATAGAAAATAATTAATATATAATGGAGGAAATTATTATGAAAAATATGAGTTTAAACGAAGTAAGAGAGGCTTATTTAAAATTTTTTGAAAGTAAAGGGCATCTAAGATTACCAAGCTTTTCATTAGTACCTAAAAATGATAAAAGTTTGCTTTTAATAAATGCAGGAATGGCTCCTTTAAAGCCTTATTTTACTGGTGTTCAAACACCGCCGAGAAACAGAGTAACTACTTGTCAAAAGTGCATTAGAACTGGGGATATAGAAAATGTTGGTAAAACATCTAGGCATGGTACTTTCTTTGAAATGATGGGAAATTTTTCTTTTGGAGATTATTTTAAGGGGGAAGTTATTCCATGGGCATGGGAATTTGTTACATCAGTATTACAAATTCCAAAAGAGAAATTATATGTAACTATTTATTTAGATGATGATGAAGCTTATGAAATTTGGACTAAAAGTACAGATATAGATTCAACGAGAATATTTAGATTGGGAAAAGAAGATAATTTTTGGGAAATAGGGCAAGGTCCTTGTGGTCCATGTTCAGAAATACATTTTGATAGAGGTGAAGGAAAAGTAACTACAGTAGAAGAATTTTTAAAAGAATCTGATAATGATAGGATAGTTGAGTTTTGGAATTTAGTGTTTACTCAATTTGATAAAGATGAGTTTGGTAAATATAATAAACTTGCTAATCCTAATATTGATACAGGTATGGGACTTGAAAGAATGGCTACTATTATGCAAGGTAAAAATAGTATTTTTGAGGTTGATACAATAAGAGCTATTTTAGATACAGTAGGTGAATATGCAAATGTATCTTATGGTAAAAATGAATTAATAGATATATCTTTAAGAGTTATAACAGATCATATAAGAAGTGTAACATTTATGATTTCAGACGGCATATTGCCATCAAATGAAGGTAGGGGTTATGTACTTAGAAGATTGCTTAGAAGAGCGGCAAGACATGGTAGAATTTTAGGAATAAAAAATAATTTTTTATACAAAATATGTAATGTTGTTATTAAGAATTCATGTGATGCTTATCCAGAATTAAAAGAAAAAGAAGGATATATAAAGAAAGTTATAAAATTGGAAGAGGAGAGATTTGCAGAAACTATAGATGGTGGAATTGAAATTCTAAATGAGTACATAAATAAGTTGGAAAAAGAAGATAAAAAAATTCTACCAGGAGAGAAAGCTTTTAAACTATACGATACCTACGGATTCCCAATAGAATTAACACAGGAAATATTGGAAGAAAAATCTATGGATGTAGATATAGAAGGATTTAATAATGAAATGGAAAATCAAAGACAAAGAGCTAGGGCAGCAAGAGGCGAGTCCAATTATATGGGAGCAGAAGATACAATATTAAATAAATTACCAAACGAAATTTTAACAGAGTTTGTTGGGTATGATTCTATTGAATGTAATACTAAAATAACCTTAGTAGCTAATAATAAAGAAATCTTGGAATCTTTAAATGAAGGAGAAGAAGGAGTAATTATTTTTGAAAAAACTCCTTTTTATGCAGAAATGGGAGGGCAAATAGGAGATACTGGAGTTATAATATCAGAACAAGTTAAGGCAACGGTAGTTGATTGTAAGAAGAACATAGCAGGTAAAATACTTCATTTTGTAAAAGTAACAGAGGGAAAATTATTAAAAGGAGAATTTGTTACTTTAAGGGTTGATGAGACTAGAAGAAATAATATAAGTAAGAATCATACTGCTACACATATATTACATGCAGCCTTAAGAGGGGTTTTAGGTCAACATATTCAACAGGCAGGTTCTTTTGTGGATGCTGAAAAACTGAGATTCGATTTTAATCATTTTCAGGGATTAACAGAAGAAGAATTATATAAAGTAGAAAAAATAGTTAATACAGAAATAATGAAAGTATATAATACAAAAACAGAATTAATGTCCATAGAAGAAGCAAAAAATGGTGGTGCTACTGCACTATTTGATGATAAATATGAAAAAGAAGTAAGAGTTGTATCTGTAGGTGAATTTAGTAAGGAGCTTTGTGGTGGAACACATGTTAAGAATTCTGGAGAAATTGGGTTATTTAAAATTGTTTCAGAATCGGGAGTTGCAGCAGGGGTAAGACGAATAGAAGCTGTTACTGGCTTTGGTGCTATAGCTTATATGGAAACAAAGGAAAACATATTAAAAAACATTTCAGATGTTTTAAAATGTGGAGAAAAGGATATAATAAACAAAGTAAATTCACAAATTGTAGAAATGAAGATAAAAGAAAAAGAAATCAACGAATTAAAATCTAAGCTTGCTAACGGTTGTGAAGATGACCTATTAAATAATGCTAAGGAAATAAATGGGGTAAAGTTAGTAACAGGAGTATTAAATGATATAGATGGAAATTCATTAAGAGAACTAGCTGATAAAATAAGGAATAAAATATCAGAAGGATTAGTTGTTTTAGGAAGCAATAATGAAGGAAAGGTACAATTTGTTGCTATGGCATCAAAAGATGCTGTATTAAAAGGTGTTCATTGTGGTAAAATAATAAAAGAGGTGGCAACTATAGCTGGAGGCGGTGGTGGTGGAAGACCAGACATGGCTCAAGCAGGTGGTAAATTACCTGAAAAGTTAGAGGAGGCAATTTCTAAAGTGGAATCTATAATGGTAACTTTAGTAAAGTAGTGTACAATTCATAAAATATGTTTTATAATATATTTAAAGGAAATACCAATATATTTAACTTATATAAATTTAATAACATATGATATTAACGCGAGTGGGGTGAAGGTAAAATGGGGAACGATAATACTATACAGTTTGATCTAGTGCAGAATAAAAAAGATCTAACAAAGGAAATCTTAACCCAGGTTTATGATGCCTTAAAAGAAAAGGGATATAATCCAGTAAACCAAATGGTAGGATATTTAATTTCAGGAGATCCTACATATATAACTAATTATAATGGTGCTAGAGCGCTTGTTAGAAAATTAGAAAGAGATGAGATACTAGAGGAAGTTTTAAAAATTTATTTAGGGATAAAATAAAAGTGCCCTTTAAGGGCATTTTTATTTTTAAAATTGAGCATAATAAAGGAGATTGTCATGAGAATATTAGGACTAGATGTGGGAGATAGAACTATAGGGGTAGCTGTAAGTGACCCATTAGGATTAACTGCCCAAGGTATAACAACAATAAGAAGAAAAGGGATAGATAATGATATAGATGAATTGAAAAAGATATGTGCTCAATATGGAGTAGAAAAGATAGTATCAGGATTACCTAAAAACATGAATGGTACTTTAGGGCCACAAAGCGAAAAAGTAAGAGATTTTTGTGATGTTTTACATAATAAGATAGATAAGGAAATAATCTTTTGGGATGAGAGACTTACTACTGTGGCGGCACATAAAGCTATGTTAGAAGCAGATTTGTCACGTTCTAAGAGAAAAAAAATAGTAGATAAAATTGCTGCTGTATATATACTGCAGGGCTATTTGGATAGTATTTATTAAAAATATAAGGGAGGATAATACATGGATAATACTGTAGAATCAATTACATTGACGGATGAAAATGGAGAAAATATAGAATTTGATGTTGTTACTAAATTGGATATACAGGATAAAGAGTATGTAATTGTGGTACCAAAGGATGAGGAGACAGATGAAGCTATAGCTTTAAAGATTATTAGTAATGAAAGTGGGAAAGATATTCTTGTTACAGTAGATGATGATGATGAATTTGCTATTGTTGCAGAAGCATACGAAAGTTTATTTGCAGAAGAGGATAGTGAGCTAAATTAATGAATTAATAAAAGCTATGTTTTCACTACATAGCTTTTATTATTTAAAAATAAAGTTTGTTTCATATAATGATTATCAATTGACAATAATTAATTATTGTAGTTATAATTAAGTGTAAGATTTCTATAGAGAAATAAATATGAAATGAGGGACTAATATGGCTAAGGTTTCATATGAGGAAGTAGAAAGACTAAAAAACACATTAAAAGAAAAGGGTTATAAGCTAACACCTCAAAGAAGAGCTATTGTAGATATAATTATCAAAAACGAAGGAAGTCATTTAACCACAGAGGAACTATATAATCTTGTTAAAGAGGAATGCCCAGAAATAGGATTAGCTACAGTATATAGGACAGTTTTGCTCTTAGAAGAGATGGGGATTGTTACAAGGTTAGATTTAAATGATGGATGTAGTAGATATGAACTTGTTCATGAGGATGAAAATCATCAGCATCATCATCTTATATGTACTAATTGTGGGAAAGTACTTGAAGTAGAAGGCGACCTTTTAGAGGTGTTGGAGCATAATATAGAATCTAAATATGATTTCAAAATTAAAGATCACAGTGTAAAATTTTATGGTATATGTAGTGAATGTTCTAAGAATTAATTAAAATAAAGATACCTAATATAAAAAATAAAAAGGAGGGGAGAAAATGCGTAAGGAAAGGGATAAAATCAAAGTTATTTCATTAGGTGGATTAAATGAGATTGGAAAAAATTTAACAGTTATAGAATTTAAAAATGATATAATAGTTATTGATTGCGGGCTGAAATTTCCAGACGAAGAGATGCTGGGGATAGATGTAGTAATACCAGATATAAGCTATTTAATAAAAAATAGAGAAAGAGTTAAGGGTATATTTTTAACCCATGGTCATGAAGATCATATAGGAGCGCTTCCATATATATTAAAGGAATTGAATGTCCCTGTATATGGTACAAAACTTACATTAGGTATCTTGGAAACAAAATTAAAAGAACATAATCTTTTGAGTTCTGTAAATTTAGTCTATATAAAACCTAGAGATATGATAAAGTTAGAAAATGTATCTGTAGAGTTTATAAGGACTAATCATAGTATCGCAGATTCAGTAGCTATAGCAATACACACTCCTTTAGGAGTAGTACTGCACACTGGTGACTTTAAAATTGACTATACACCTATAGACGGATATGTAGCGGATTTAGCTAGATTTGCTGAGTTAGGTAGAAAAGGAGTAGTATTAATGATGGCAGATAGTACTAACGTGGAAAGACCAGGTTATACTATGTCAGAAAGTACTGTGGGAGAAGCATTTGAGGATATATTTGCTACAGCAAAAGGAAGAATAATTGTAGCTACGTTTGCGTCACATATACACAGAATACAACAAATCATTTCCGCAGCAGAAAAATATAATAGAAAAGTTGCCTTTTCTGGAAGAAGCATGGAAAATATAGTTGAGGTGGCAAAGGAACTTGGGTATATTGATGCTTCAAATGAAATGTTTATAGACATCGATTTAATAGGAAAATATCCAGAGGAAAAAGTTGTTATTATAACAACGGGTAGTCAAGGAGAACCAATGTCAGCGCTTTCAAGAATGGCAGCTTCAGAACATAAAAAAGTTAATATTTTACCAGGGGACATGGTTATAATTTCTGCAACACCTATTCCTGGAAATGAGAAATTGGTTTCAAGAGTTATAAATCAATTATTCAAGAAAGGTGCAGAGGTTATATATGAAGCTTTGGCAGATGTACATGTTTCCGGACATGCTTGTCAAGAGGAGTTAAAGTTAATTCATACATTAGTAAAACCAAGATTTTTTATACCCGTTCATGGTGAATATAGACATTTAAAACAACATGCAGAGCTTGCAGTAAAACTAGGATTGCGTCAAAGAAATGTTATTGTAGCAGATAATGGAGATATAATTGAGGTAAATAGAGACTTTATTAGAAAAGCTGGAGTAGTTACTTCAGGGCAAGTGTTTGTAGATGGACTTGGTGTAGGAGATGTAGGAAATATAGTATTAAGGGATAGAAAACATCTATCGCAGGATGGAATATTAACTGTTGTTGTTACAATAGAAAAAGAATCAGGAGTAGTAATTGCAGGACCAGATATAATATCTAGAGGTTTTGTGTATGTAAGAGAATCAGAAGATTTGATGGAAGAAGCTCGTAATATTGTAAGAGAAGCATTAAAAGAATGCGAAGAAAAACATATAACAGAGTGGGCTACTATTAAATCAAATATAAAAGATGCTTTGAGAACATTTTTATATGAAAGAACGAAAAGAAAACCTATGATACTTCCGATTATAATGGAAATATAATTTTAGGTAGAAAATTATTCCAAAAATTTCCTACCTAAAAGTAAAATCAGAGGGATTGTCATGAGTGCATATGATATAATCCATAAATTAGGTAGAGAACTAGGAAAGTATCAAAGGTAATAAAATTAAGAAAATGCAAAAAAATAAATAATGATGAAAAATAAAAAAATCTTAAATGATTTCAGAAAATTGCAGTATGAAGCATGTTCTGAACAAGTACAAAAAGGTAAGTTATCAAAAGAAACGGAATGTAAATTGAGTAACTTAGGTGGGATTATATCTATGAATGATGAGATAACCTCGTATCTTCAAGCAGAAGCTAAATTTGCTGTAATATCGGAAGATATTATGGAAATATTGAATGAAGCTATAGATATTGATTTAACTTTCAAAATAGGAAAATAATTTTACATAAGTTGACTTTTTACGAGCATAATATTAGAATGGATGTAATGACTTAATTGGATACTTGAAGTATCCAATTTTTTTGAGAGAAAATTCACAAATGGGGGAAATAAATATGAATTTATTTACAAGAAATGATATAAGAAATATAGCTATAATAGCTCACGTTGATCATGGTAAGACTACATTAGTAGATGCCATGCTAAAACAAAGTCATGTATTTAGAGAAAATGAAAAGGTGCAAGAAAGGGTTATGGATTCAAATGCTCTTGAAAGAGAAAGAGGAATAACAATACTCTCTAAAACCACATCAGTAATGCATAATGGCGTTAAAATTAATATTGTAGATACTCCAGGACATGCTGATTTTGGTGGGGAAGTAGAACGTGTATTAAAAATGGTAGATAGTGTTTTACTTTTAGTTGACTCTTATGAAGGACCAATGCCACAAACAAAATTTGTACTAAAAAAGGCGTTAGAATTAAATTTAAAACCAATAGTTGTTATAAATAAAATAGATAAACCAGATCAAAGAGCTGCTGAAGTATTAGATGAAGTATTTGATTTATTTATTGAACTTGGAGCATCTGATGAACAGTTAGATTTCCCAGTGGTATATTGTTCTGCTAAGGCTGGTATGGCAAAAAAAGAAATGGACGAAGAAAGTAACAATATGGATCCATTATTTGATACGATAATTAAAAATGTTAAGGCTCCTGAAGGATACATTGATAAGCCTTTCCAGATGCTTGTTACTACTATAGATTCAAGTGAGTATGTAGGAAGAATCGGTATAGGTAAAATAGAAAGAGGCTCTGTAAAGAAAAATCAACAGTTATCTATTATAAGAAAAGATGGTAAGGTTGAGAATGTTAAAATAAGTAGTCTTTATGTTTTTAATGGTCTTAAAAGAGAAGAAACAGAGGAAGCTAAACTTGGAGATGTAATTGCTGTTGCAGGTATTTCAGATATTAATATAGGAGAAACTATAGCAGATTCAAGTAATCCAGAAGCACTTCCTTTTGTAGAAATAGATGAACCAACATTAAGTATGTACTTTATGGTAAATGATTCACCTTTTGCTGGAAAAGAAGGAGAATTTGTTACTTCAAGACATTTAAGAGACAGACTCATGAAAGAGATTGAAACAAATGTAAGTTTAAAAGTAGAAGAAACAGATTCAGCTGACTGTTTTAAAGTTAGTGGAAGAGGAGAACTTCATTTATCAGTACTTATAGAAACTATGAGAAGAGAAGGATATGAATTTCAAGTTTCAAAACCTAGTGTAATTTTTAGAGAGACTGAAGATGGTAAAAAATTAGAACCAATTGAGTATTTGACTATAGATGTTCCAGAAGAGTTTATGGGAGTTGTAATGGAGAAGTTAGGACCAAGAAAGGCTGAAATGGTAAATATGACTTCAGCAGTTAATGGTTATACAAGACTTGAATTTAGAATCCCTGCAAGAGGACTTATAGGATTCAGAAATGAATTTATGACGGATACAAAAGGAAATGGAATAATGAATCACATTTTTGAAGGATATGAAGCATTTAAAGGAGAAATACCTGAAAGAAGTAGAGGTTCACTTGTAGTATTTGAAACAGGAACAGCAATAACCTATGGACTATTTAATGCTCAGGAAAGAGGTATTCTGTTTATAGGACCTGGTACAGAGGTTTACGAGGGAATGGTTGCAGGAGAATGTTCAAGAGCAGATGATATAGATGTAAATGTATGTAAGAAAAAGCATTTGTCTAATACAAGATCATCAGGTTCTGATGATGCATTAAAATTAACACCTATAACAGTAATGTCATTAGAGCAGTGTTTGGAATTTATAGCATCAGATGAATTAGTAGAAGTTACACCTAAAAATATAAGAATGAGAAAAAGAATATTAAATACCGAAACAAGAAAGAAAGCTTCTAGAAGAAAATAAATTTTGGACTTTTAGTATATGCATAATATTCCTAATACCATCACTATAAAAGAGTAATGGTATTAGGAATAATCTTATAGTATTAATTTGGATTATAAATTAGGTTCAAAGTGGAGGGGCTATGAAAAAAAGAGTTAAAATGCTTATGTTTATTATAATAACTTTAGTATGTGTAAGCAGTTTAGCATATCTATACTTTAATAACGTTGTAAATCATCCGTTTAAACAGAAAAATTTAAAAATAGAAGTTACAGTAAAAGATGGCGATAGTTTATATAAAGTTTTGGATTCTTTACATAAGGATAAAAAAATAAATAATTTATTTTTTATTAAGTTTTATATAAAAAATAAAAACTTAGATACTAATATAAAAAAGGGTAGTTATGAGTTTAGCTCAGAAGTTGATTTGCAACAGTTAGTAAAAAGCTTAAATACAGGGGAACATAATAAAAACTTAGTAAAGATTACTGTACCAGAGGGGTATAATGTAGATAATATAGCTACATTATTACAAGAAAAAGGCGTTATTAGTAAAAAAGACTTTTTATATAGTTTAAGTGTGTATGATAATTTACCCTATAATAAAAAAAATACTAGTAATAAAAAATATGAATTAGAAGGGTATTTGTATCCTGATACCTATGAATTTCTAAAAGGTTCAAAGGGTAGCTATATTATCGATACTATGGTTGATAGATTTAACAAGGCTATTAATGAAATATCATCTAAGTATAATATTGAGAAGGATAATATTGATAATATAATTACTATAGCTTCTATTATAGAGAAGGAAGCAGAAAATGATAATGAAAGAGGAAAAGTTGCTTCGGTTTTTTATAATAGAATACAAAATGAAATGAAATTAGAGTCTTGTGCTACAGTGCTATATGCCTTAGGGAAACACAAAGACAAGTTATACTATAATGATTTAAAGGTTAAATCTCCTTACAATACTTATTTAGCAAAAGGGTTACCACCGGGTCCTATATGTAGTCCTGGTATGCCTTCTATTGTGGCTGCGTTGAAACCAGATAAAACTAGTTACCTATTTTTTGTATCCTATAATGATGGAACACATTTTTTTACTGATAATTATAACGAGTTTTTAAAAGTAAAAGCAGCTACTCAAGAAAATTAGTTTATGTATATTTAGGAGGATGTAATGAGCGCAATTACTTATGATTATATAGAGAAATACATAAGAGGATTAATAAAGGATGAACGTCCCATTATAGATGAAATTGAAAAATATGCCAAGGAAAATAAAGTTCCTATAATACACAAAGAAGTAGCTAAATTTTTAGAATTAATGATAAATTTAAAAAAACCATCAAAAATACTTGAACTTGGCACTGCCATAGGTTACTCTGCTATATTAATGGAGATAGCTTCAAATAATAAATGTGAAATAGTAACAATTGAAAGAGATAATCATATGGTTTCTATAGCAAAAGGAAATATAAAAAAATTTGGGTTTTCTCATAAGATAAAAGTAATTGAAGGGGATTGTTTGGAAGTATTAGAAGACCTAGAGGAAAAATATGATTTAATATTTATGGATGCCGGAAAAGGGCACTATAATCATTTCCTCCCTAATTGTTTAAGACTATTGAATAAAAATGGTGTAATCATTGCGGATAATGTTTTGTTTAGAGGTATGGTTGCAAGTGACGAACTTGTTAAAAGGAGAAAAATAACTATAGTAAAACGTATGAGAGAATTTCTAGATTTGGTATCCCAACAAGAATTTATAACTTCTGTAATTCCTATGGGAGATGGAATAGCAGTAATAACAAGGAGGAAGGATTATGAATAAACCAGAAATACTAGCTCCTGCTGGAAATTTAGAGAAACTTAAAACTGCTATAAATTTTGGTGCAGATGCAGTGTATTTAGGTGGAAGCAAATTAAATCTAAGGGCTTTTGCGGATAACTTTAGTGATGACCAGTTAAAAGAAGGTATAGAATTTGCCCATGCTAGAGGTAAGAGAGTATATGTAACTTTAAATGTATTTCCACATAATAAAGATTTATATGGCTTAGAAGAATATCTTATTAATTTATATAACTTAAAGGTAGATGCAATAATTGTATCAGATCCTGGTATAATCATGACTGCAAGAGAAGTAGTTCCAGATTTAGAATTACATTTAAGTACTCAGGCTAATAATGTTAATTGGAAATCTGCTTTGTTTTGGTACAAACAAGGTATTAAAAGAATAGTTTTAGCCAGGGAAATGTCATTAGAAGAAATACAAGAAATTAGGACAAATATCCCAAGTGATTGTGATATAGAGGCATTTGTACATGGTTCTATGTGTATGTCTTATTCAGGACGATGCCTTCTTTCCAATTATATGACTGGAAGGGATTCTAATAGAGGAGAGTGTGCTCAACCTTGTAGATATAAATATTATTTAATGGAAGAAAAAAGACCTAATGAATTTTTTAAAGTAAATGAAGATGATAAAGGAACATATATTTTTAATTCCAAGGATTTATGTATGATAAAATATATTCCTGATCTTGTTGAAGCGGGTATTAACTCATTAAAAATTGAGGGAAGAATGAAAAGTTCTTACTATGTAGCTGCTGTAGTTAAGTCTTATAGAGAAGCTTTAGATAGTTATTTATCTAACCCAAAAGAGTATATATTTAAACAAGAATGGATGAGTAACTTATTAAAAACAAGTCATAGAAATTATTATACAGGCTTTTATTTTAAAGATAAAGATAGTCAAATATATGAAAATTCTTCATACATAAGAGATTTTGATATAGTGGGTATTGTAAAAAAATATGATAGCCATAATAAGATTGCTACAATAGAACAAAGAAACAAGATATTTCAGGGGGATATTGTAGAAGTATTAAGACCTATTGGAGATAATTTTGAAATTAAATTGACACAATTAAAGGATTCAAATGGTAATCAAATATCCTCTACTCCATCAGCTCAAATGATTTATAATGCTTTTGTTGATAAAGAGTTAAGAGAAAACGATATGATAATTAAAAGTAAAGATAAAAAGACAATATAAAAAAGCTTAAGGGGGGGAAAGGAAAATTTATTATGAAACGTCCAGTTTTAATAGGAATAAGTGGAGGAACAGGTTCAGGTAAAAGTACTATTGCTAAGGAAATATATACAAAATTTCATGAAAATTGTATAGCAATGATAGAACAGGATTCTTATTATAAGGATCAAAGTCACCTATCATTTGATGACAGAATAAAAACTAATTATGATCATCCTGATGCTTTTGATAATGAGCTTTTAGTAAAACATTTACAAATGCTTTTGGAAGGGAAAAATGTGGAAAAACCTATATATGATTTTGAAAAGCATAATAGAAAAAAGGAAACTATTAAGGTTGAAGCAAGAGATATTATAATAGTTGAGGGGATATTAGTTTTAGAAGATAAATTATTAAGAGATATTTTAGATATTAAGATATATGTAGATACTGATGCTGATGTAAGGATTATTAGAAGGCTTTTAAGAGACATAAAGGAAAGAGGAAGAAGTGTAGATTCTGTAATAAATCAATATTTAAATGTGGTAAGACCTATGCATTTGCAGTTTATTGAACCAAGTAAAAGGTATGCAGATATAATAATTCCAGAGGGTGGACATAATAAAGTAGCGATTGATGTAATAGTGGGTAATATAAAACAAATGTTACAATCAAATGAATAGAGAATAAAATACCTCATTTTGGCTATAATTAAAGTTGAAAGTGAGGTATTTTTATGCATAAAAGAAGGTGTTTTATCCTATTATTGTTTTTTTTAACAGGGTTTCTTTTGGTATATATAAGAATTATAAAAATTCAGTATAAGAATGCAGACCAATTAAGTGTTATAGCAGATTCTCAATATAAATATACTGAAAATTACAAAGAATTAAATTATAATTTAATTGATTGTAATAAGAAAGAACTTTTAAATTATAATAAAAAGTATAAAGCAGTAATTATACCTTCAGCTTTTTCAAAAAATAATTATGATAAGGGAAATGAAGAGTTTTTAAAACTTTTATATATATTAAAAAGTTATAATGATGAATATGATTTATCCACAACTATAGGAAGTAACAAAAGTGAGAAAATCTATTTTGATATAGATGATATAACTTATAACAAATTAAGAAAATTAAAAAATATTAAGGGCTTTTATACCTATTCTTATCTTGAGTTGGACAATAAAGAAGGATGGAAAATAGAAAATTTATTAATAAATACAAGAAATACCAGTGACAGCTCCTTAAAAAATAATGATTCCTTAGAGATGAAACTATATAATAATGTGAAGAATAACAAAAAGCCTAAAGTAGTTTTTAATATAGATATGAATGGTAATATAACTGAGGCAGGTATAGAGTACGGAAAAGATAATAAAGATGTTTTATTAACCTTAGATGGTAGCCTACAACAACGTATAAAGAAATTAATAAACTCTAAGTATAAAAAGTATGATCAAATAGGAATAGTTCTTATGGAAGGGAATACTGGTAAAATAAAGGCTTTAGTACAAAAGGATGATACTCTTCCTAATGTAAATATAGGTGCAGAAACTTTAAATGGTTTTTTCCCAGGATCCATATTTAAATCTATAGTGCTTGAAGCTGCTTTAGAAGAAAATAAAATTCCTATAAATAAAAAAATTTCTTGTAGTGGAGAGTTTGAGAGTATAGGACATAATCACGGTAGCTTAAATATGATAGATGCATTTATAGTTTCATGTAATGATATTTATTCGCGTATAGGAATTAATGCTGGGTTTAATAAAATAAATGAATTATGCGAAGAACAGGGACTGTTTAATAAAGTTTTGGGATTTGAAAAGGAGCAACATGGAAAATTAGAAGTTACAAAACCTATTGCAGAGGATGGTAGTTTAGGAAGTATGTCTATAGGTCAAAACCTAAGGATAACACCAATAGAAGCTATTAGTATAGTAAATAGCATAGCAAATAATGGATACTATGTAAAACCATATATTATAGATTCATATATTAATAGTGAGGGAGAAATAATTGATAAAACTAAAATAATAAAAAAGAAAATAATTTCAAAAAAGAATGCAGATATAATAAAGGATGCAATGGAGGGGGTTGTAAAAAGAGGTACTGGCAAAATGGCTTTTACATCTAAAGCAATTACAGGAGGGAAAACTGGGACAACAGAGAGGATAGAAGTGTTTAAAGAAGATAGTGAAAACAAGAAAAGAGAACTATCAGATGGGTGGTTTATTGGATACTTTTATTTTAATAATAAGTATTATTCTATGGTAGTATTTGTACAAAATATAAATAAAAATACTGAAAGCGGAGGAAATACTGCTGCACCTATTTTTAGAGATGTAGTGGAAGAATTTATTAAGAGCAGTTAGACATATTTTCTAGTAAGGCAAAATAGGGTAAAGGAAAAAGTTACAGAAACATTAAAAAGTAACATACTTATATATAAGGTGTAGGTGGCATAATAAAGGAACTTAATAAAGTAACTAAAGATAATAATAATAAATTTACAAAAACAAATACACAGGAAGCAAAGAAATATTAAGGAATCTTCTAGGAGATTCTTTTTTATTTTAAAATATTAAATATTGATTTTTAATGAAAAATATAGTCTTAAATATGCAACTAGTACAAGCTAACTGAATATTATATTAATAAGCACTATTTGGAGGAGCGGCTGTGTTATTTATAGATTGTTTAGTTAATCTATTTAGTGAGAATTTTTTCTTAACTGCTTATGTTACGGGAAATAATTCATTTCCTCAACCTTTGGATGAGAAAGAGGAAGAGTATTATTTGAAAAAATTAAAGGAAGGGGATATTCTAGCTAAAAGTGTTTTAGTGGAGAGGAATTTAAGACTAGTTGCGCACATAGTAAAAAAATATTCATACCCAGGAAAAGATGTGGATGATTTAATATCCATTGGTACGGTTGGACTAATAAAAGCCATAGATTCATTTAATACTAATAAAGGGACTAGGCTTGCAACATATGCAGCAAAATGTATAGAAAACGAGATTTTAATGCTTATAAGAAACAATAAGAAAACTAAAGGAGAGGTATATCTACAAGATCCTATAGGGGTTGATAAAGAAGGAAATGAGATTTCCTTAATGGATGTGTTAAGTAGTGAGGAGGACTCAATAATTGAAATAGTTGAAAATAAAATACAAATAAAAAAATTATATGGTAAAATAGGTACTTGTCTTCTAGAGAGAGAAAAATCTGTTATAGAAATGAGATATGGGTTAGTGGATGGGAAACCTAAAACTCAAAGAGAAATAGCAACTATTCTGGGCATTTCCAGATCTTATGTTTCTAGGATAGAGAAAAGGGCACTAAAAAAATTATATAAGGAGATGAATAGTAGCAAAGTCTAAAATAATATATTTTTTGATATTATTAGAATTTTATTGTAAAATAAACGTAAGAAAAACATACCATATAATTTATAAAATTAAGGGGTGTAGAAATGAAGTACACTGGACTTATAGGCAATGATATACAATATTCTAGATCTCCTGAGATTCATAATAGTTATTATGAGAAATATAATATTCCTCTTTATTATAAAATAATTGACCTTAAAAAGGATGAATTGTTAAACTTTATAAAAAATGTACGATTATATAATATAGTGGGGTTTAATGTAACTATACCATACAAAAGGCAAATTATAGAGTTTTTAAATGAAATAGAATATCCAGCAAATAAAATCAAATCAGTTAATACTGTAGTAGTTGGTAAGGATAAGTTAATAGGATTTAATACAGATTATTATGGATTTATACAAAGTTTAAGATATAATAAAGTAAGTATTAAAAATAACAGGGCCTTAATAATTGGTAGTGGTGGGGCTGCTAGAAGTATTTATTACGCTTTATTAGATTTAAAAATACAGAGCATAGATATTTTAGTTAGAAATGTTTCTAATATAGAATATGAATTTGATAAAGTAGATAAAATTTTATCTACAAAAGGGGAAAATGATTTATCCAATTATGATTTAATTATTAACTGCACCCCAATAGGAGGAGAAAACTATAAAAATGATTCTTTAATAACACTGAAAAATACAAAAAAGGGGCTTTTAGTATATGACTTAAATTATTCACCTAAAAAGTCTAGACTATTAAAGGAAGCTGAGAATTTAGGTGCAAATGTAATGAATGGAGAACTTATGCTAAAGCTTCAAGCATATAAAGCCATAGAAATTTGGAGAGTATACATATAAGAGAGGAGAAAAAAGAGTTGATTTCATTAAACAGTTTATTAGAAACTACAATAAAAGAAAAGGCATCAGATTTACATTTAACAGTAGGGGTTGCTCCTACAATCAGAGTAAATGGGGAACTTGCAAGATTGGGAAATGAGAAACTTACACCAATAGATACAGAAAAGTATGTTAAGGAGATATTAGGTGATTTATACAAAGAATATTCTGAGAAAGGAGAAATGGATACATCTTACTCAGTATCAGGACTTGGAAGATTTAGAGTAAATGTTTTTAAACAAAGAGGCAGTGATGCAGCAGCTATTAGAGTAGTTGGTTTAAAGGTCCCAACATTAAATGAACTACAATTTCCTAATATAATTAGGACTATCACATCTAAACAAAGAGGTTTAGTATTAGTAACTGGACCTACAGGCTGTGGGAAAAGTACAACTTTAGCAGCTATGATAAATGAAATAAATGCAACAAGAGCAGCACATATTATAACTTTAGAGGATCCTATTGAATATTTACACAAACATAATAAATCTATAATAAATCAAAGAGAAATAGGAAAAGATACAAAGGGATATGCAGATGCACTTAAATCTGTACTTAGAGAGGATCCAGATGTGATTTTGGTAGGAGAGATGAGAGATTTAGAGACTATTTCAGTGGCTCTTACAGCTGCAGAGACAGGACACTTAGTTTTTTCAACACTTCATACAATTGGAGCAGCTAAAACTATAGATAGAATAATAGATGTTTTTCCACCATATCAACAGCAACAAGTAAAAGTACAATTATCAGCAGTCTTAAAAGGAGTAATATCACAGCAATTACTACCTAAAAAGGATGGGGATGGAAGAGTTGCTGCATTTGAAATTATGACTACAACCTCAGCTATACAGAATATGATAAGAGAAGGAAAAACTCATCAAATTGAGTCTTCAATACAAACAGGCTCAAAATATGGAATGAAGACTATGGATATGTGTTTAGCAGAAATGTATAAAAAGGGTTCTATATCTTATGAAGATGCGCTTACATATTCAGTTGATAGGGAAATGCTTGAAAAAATAATAGCCCTATATAAATAAAAGGGATCTTTAAAGATCCCTTTTATTATTCTAACTAAAATATAGTGTAATCGTAAATTTTTATACAAAATTCAATTGAGGAAAAAGAATTATCTTTTTTTATTTGTTTCTTATGGTTAATATTGTTATTTTCAACATTAGAAGGATTTTTGGATTTTTCAGACTCCATATTTTAACCTCCTTAATTTAATTTATCATAAATTAAATTAAGGATTTACCAGAAAGATTCGTCTTTTTTATGAAGCTTACTTAAATCTACATAAAATATAAGTTCGTAGCGCCTCATAAGGCTCTACCCCCTTTTGCTGTGAATATATTACAGCTAATATTTTGATAGTATATATTATAATATATACTGGAAATAAATTCAAGTCATAAAAAGCATTAAATTTCAGTATTTTATCATAATAATATAGAATACATTTTAAATAAATTAATAATTCTTTATATAGCTTTATATTAATCAAATTTATAATTTGATATAAATTATTTTAAATATTTATGCTTAGTCTATAGTAATTGTAGCATATTTATGCTAAAATAACTGTGAATTAGGGGGGATTTTTAGTGGAAATCTTTTATAATATAATACATGATGTATCACGTATTATTACTATTACTGTATTTATAGTTTCCATGTATTATTTATGTATATCCTTTTTTGGAATATGGAGAAAAAAGGACAATAGAAAGGTAGAACCAGAAAAAAAATTTGCATTAATTGTAGCAGCTCATAATGAAGAAATAGTTATCGGAAATATAGTAGATAGTTTAAACAATTTAGATTACCCCAAGGAACTATATGATGTATATGTTATTGCAGATAATTGCACGGATAAAACAGCTAGTAAGGCAAAAGAAAAAGGTGCCATTGTATACGAAAGATTTAATAAAGATAAAAGAGGCAAAGGCTATGCATTAGAATGGATGTTTAAAAATATTTTTGATATGGATGATGAAAAATATGATGCTGTAGCTGTTTTTGATGCAGATAATTTAGTTCATAAAAATTTTTTAAGAGAAATGAATAAGAAAATGTGTGATGGGTATAAAGTTGTTCAAGGATATTTAGATAGTAAAAATCCTGATGACACATGGATAACAGGAAGCTACTCTATATCATTTTGGACATCAAATAGAATGTTTCAATTATCTAGAAGTAACCTTGGGCTTTCAAGTCAATTAGGTGGAACAGGATTTTGTATAGACACTGATATATTAAAAGAATTAGGTTGGGGCGCAACCTGCCTTACAGAGGACTTAGAGTTTACTTGTAAATTAGTTTTAAACGGCTATAGAGTAGGATGGGCTCATGATGCTATAATATATGATGAGAAGCCATTGACATTGACACAATCCTGGTTTCAAAGAAGAAGGTGGATGCAAGGATTTGCAGATGTAGCTGGGAGATATTTTTTTAGACTTTTAAAAAAATCTATAAAAAGCTTTAGTTTTACAGCTCTAGATTGTGCTTTATATAGTATTCAACCTATAATAATAATTCTTTTTGGTTTTTCTATGATTGTTGGTGGAACAAATTATATTATGAAGGCTTTTGATTTTGTATCTAATATTAATGCTTTGGGATCGTTATATTCTATGAATTTTGGAATGATTACTATAGCAGGTGTGCTGATTACAATATTGCAGTTTATATATACTCCATTTATACTAGTTCTTGATAAGAAGTTGGATTTTAAAATATTCTGGTACTATATATTATATCCTATATATTCTATAACTTGGTTACCGATATCCATTCAGGGTATACTGCGCAAAAATGACAAAGAATGGAGCCACACATTACATACTAGAAATGTGGATATACAGGAGTTAGAAAAAGCCAACTAATAAAAAAAGAAAGATTAGTGAATCTTTCTTTTTTTAAATCATAAATACAATGGATGGTATATAAAATTAAAATTTTTAATACTGTTAGAGGAAAATAAATTTTTTTGTTGAATATATACTTTGTAATGGTTCTCTTTAAGGGGGGAAAGACTGATGAATGAATATGTAGTAGGAATCGATATAGGATCTTCTAAAATATGTGCTGCAGCTGGTAAGCTTGACAGGTTTGGGAAAATTCAAGTTACAGGGATTACTTCAGTTAGCTGTAATGGAATGAAAAAAGGTATTGTAGTTGATATAGATAATACAGCTGAATCTATTAAAAACTGTATAGAGCAGTTGGAAAGAATGATAGATTATAAAATTACAGATGCCTATATAGCAATTCCATCAGAAATTTGTGAGTTAACCCTAAATAGAGGAGTAGTAGCGGTATCGTCAGAAGATAGAGAAATAAGGGAAAATGATGTAGAAAGAGTTTTAAAAGCAGCTAAAATTATAACTATATCATCCGATAAAGAAATTATAGGGGTAATTCCGGAACAATTTATTGTAGATGGTTACGATAATATTATGGACCCTATAGGCATGAGTGGAGTGAGGTTAGAAGTTGATGCACAGATAATATTATCTCAGTCTACTGTAATAAGTAATATATTTAAAAGTATAAAGAAGTCAGAAATAAATGTTAAGGGTATGGTTTTTCAACCATTAGCTAGTGCAAATGTTGTGTTAAAAGATGAAGAAATAAAAATGGGGACTGTTCTTTTAGATGTTGGCGCAGAGTGTACTAATATTACAGTTTTCAAAGATGGAAGGTTATTGTTTACTGATGTAATAGCATTAGGAGGAAATACTATAACTAATGACATATCTGTATGTTTGAAAATACCATTTTCAGATGCAGAAAAGTTAAAAACTAAATACGGAAATGTTAATAATAAAACTTCAGGAGAAGATTTCAAAATAAAAATAGACACAAACTATGATAATATAATAGAAGTAGAATATAGTATATTGTCACAAATTATAAAAGCTAGAGTGGAGGAAATCTTATACCTTATAAAAAAGAAATTGATAACATGTGGACAAATTGATGAAGTATCAGGAGTAGTCATAGTAGGAGGAGGTATAGCTTTAATAAAAGGAAGTAGCGATTTATGTAAAAATATATTAAATAAACCAGTGAGAATAGGATATCCTGAATATGTAGGTGCTGCTAGTCCAGTATATGTTTCTGCAGTTGGAATAGTTAAAGATGTTATATATTCAGGAAAGGTAAAGTTGTCTAAAGGGAATGTTTCAACAGATGATCATGAAGATGATTATAAATCTACATGGGATATAAGAAATGAAGATTATTCTGATGAAGAAAAAGGCAATGGGATATTAACAAAAATAAAAGAATTTTTCACAGATTTTTTCTAATGAGGAGGTATTATTGTGCTAGATTTTGATGTAGATGTAAAACAATTTGCTCAGATAAAGGTAATTGGTTGTGGTGGCGGAGGTAATAACGCAGTAAATAGAATGATTAAAGAGGGATTAAAGAATGTTGAATTTATTGCTATAAATACAGATAAACAAGCGTTAATGTTGTCTCAGGCTTCTCAAAAAATACAGATAGGGGATAAACTTACCAAAGGTTTGGGAGCAGGTGCGAACCCTGAGATTGGAGAAAAAGCAGCAGAAGAAAGTAAAGAGGAAATTTCACAAGCAATTAAAGGAGCAGATATGGTATTTATTACTGCCGGAATGGGTGGTGGAACAGGTACAGGTGCTGCCCCTGTAATAGCAAACATAGCTAAGTCTATGGGAATACTTACTGTAGGAGTTGTTACAAAACCATTCCCATTTGAAGGAAGAAAAAGAATGTTGCATGCAGAGATGGGGGTTAATAAGTTAAAGGAGAGTGTAGATACATTAGTAACTATACCTAATGAAAGGTTATTAAGCATAGTTGATAAGAAAACTACACTTATGGATTCTTTTAAGTTGGCTGATGATGTTTTAAGACAGGGTGTACAAGGTATTTCTGATTTAATTACTATACCTGGACTAGTAAACTTAGACTTTGCGGATGTAAGAACTATAATGACAGATAGAGGACTTGCACATATGGGCGTTGGTAGAGGTTCAGGCGATAATAGAGCCCAAGAGGCAGCTAAGCAGGCTATATCTAGTCCATTACTTGAAACATCAATAGTAGGAGCTACAGGTGTACTATTAAATATAACCGGTGGTGCAGATTTAGGATTGCTTGAGATCAATGAAGCAGCGGAAATTGTTCAGGATGCTGCTGATCCAGATGCGAATATTATTTTTGGTGCTGTAATAGATGAAAACTTGAAAGATGAAATAAGAATAACTGTAATAGCTACTGGATTTGAATGTGAAAAGGAAAAGGGAAAAGAAAAGTTTAATATAAATATTCCAGATAATTCATCAAAGGAACAATCTAATAATGAAGCTGCTGCATCTAAAGAAGAGGTAGAGAGTTATAATGAGAATGATTTGGAAATCCCAACATTCTTAAGAAGACAAAGAAGATAATTTAAAGATTGTAAAAAATCTGATCTTGAAAATAAGGTCAGATTTTTTTATTTTATTGGCGTATTTTAAAAAATAAAAAAAGGAATTAATATTATAATTTGACAAAATTTTGAAGAGAATAGGTATATAATAATTTTAGAGGTGAAGAGTGTGATCATTTACATGGATTTATTAATTTTAGAAAATTTTATTGTAAATAAATTTTTACTTTACCTAACAGCCCAAACTGTAAAAGTTAAAATAAAACAGTTTGATATAACCCTATCTGCTTTTATTGGTAGCCTATATATTCTAGTAATGTTTTATGATAAAAAAGGTTACTTTATTAGCATTTATTTTAAAATACTTTTAGCATTGGTTATGACTTATATAACATTTAGAAAAAAAAATTTATTATTTAATATAAAAACAACAATTATTTTTATACTTTATACTATGTTACTAGCTGGGCTTTGTGTATTTATAGAAATGAATAAAAATAATAATCCAATAGAAGGTACAGCAGTTATATATAATTTTTCATATAAAAAACTTATGCTATCTTTAATGATTATTTATTTAGTTATAAATAGATTATTAGCATTCATAAAGGATAGAAGAGATAGTAATTGTTATTTGTATGATGTGGATATAGTACTAAGAAGTTCTAAAACAAAGGTAAAGGCTTTTTTGGATACAGGAAATGAATTAGTGGAACCTGTGACGAATTTACCAGTAATAGTTGTACAAGAGGATATATTTAAAGATATAGATATAAAAGATTATAGTAATTTTTACATACCTTATAAAGTAGTTAATGGGGCAGGGGGAAGATTAAGGGCTATTAAACCAGAATGTATAAAAATATATAAGGAGGAGCAGATAGAAGAAAAAGATGCTTTAATAGCATTTAGTAATGAAAAGCTTAGTGATACTGGAGATTACCAAGCATTGTTATCAAGAGGAATATTATAAAAAATAGGGGGAAATGTGATGCTAAAGTTAAAAATTCTATTAAATAATATACTTTCTAAATTAAAAATATTTACTAGAAAGATATATTACATAGGTGGTAATGATGCACTTCCTCCACCACTTACAAAACAAGAAGAAGAGGAGCTAGTATATAAACTTGTATGTGGTGATGAAAGCATAAGAGCTACACTTATAGAAAGGAATCTGAGACTAGTAGTATATATAGCAAGAAAATTTGAAAATACCGGAGTAAATGTTGAAGATTTAGTATCAGTTGGAACTATAGGATTAATTAAGGCAGTTAATACTTTTAACCCTGAAAAGAAAATAAAACTTGCAACTTATGCATCTAGATGTATTGAAAACGAGATATTAATGTATTTAAGAAGAAATAGTAAAGTTAAGGCTGAAATCTCATTTTATGAACCACTAAATGTAGATTGGGATGGAAATGAGTTACTACTTTCAGACATTTTAGGAACAGATAATGACGTGGTATATAATCTAATTGAGGATGAAGTAGACAAGCAACTCTTATTTATTGCTATGGACAAGTTAAATAACAGGGAAAAAGAAATTGTTAATTTAAGATTTGGATTAGGTGGTAAAATAGAAAAAACTCAAAAAGAAGTGGCGGATATGCTTGGTATATCACAATCTTATATATCAAGGTTGGAAAAAAGAATAATTAAAAGATTAAAAAAAGAAATAAATAAAATGTTATAAAACTTGTCCTTTGAATAAAAATCAGTTTCTCTGGAAATAATTAAAATGCAATCACTCAGAAGGGACTGATTACTGATGATGATTAATAAGGTTGAAATTTGTGGTGTAAATACTTCTAAATTACCTGTATTAAAAGAGAAGGAAATGCATGATTTATTAATTAGAATAAGAAATGGAGAGGCTGGGTGTAGAGAAAAATTTATTAAGGGGAATTTAAGACTTGTTTTAAGTGTAATTCAAAGATTCAATAATAGAGGAGAAAATATAGATGACTTATTTCAAGTAGGATGCATTGGACTTATTAAGTCAATTGATAATTTTGATTTAAGTCAGAATGTAAAATTCTCTACATATGCAGTTCCCATGATAATTGGAGAAATAAGAAGATATCTTAGGGATAACAATTCTATAAGAGTTAGTAGATCACTTAGAGATATCGCTTATAGGGCTTTACAGGTAAGGGATAGGCTAATTGCTAAAGATAATAAAGAGCCTACAGTATCACAAATAGCTAAAGAATTAGATTTACCAAGAGAAGAAGTGGTGTTTGCATTAGATGCAATACAAGATCCTGTATCGCTATTTGAGCCAATTTATCACGATGGTGGGGATGCAATATATGTTATGGACCAAATAAGTGATAATAAGAATGTAGATGATAGCTGGTTAGAAAATATATCTATAAAGGAGGCAATGAAAAAATTAAATGACAGAGAAAAATTAATACTTACCTTAAGATTTTTCGATGGGAGAACTCAGATGGAAGTTGCAGATGAAATAGGTATATCTCAAGCACAGGTATCAAGACTAGAAAAAACTGCATTAAAGCACATGAGAAAATATGTTTGATTATATAAAAACCCATATCATAAAATTTATGATATGGGTTTTTATTAGTCATTATAATAAATTTTTTTTCATAGATATATATATAAGTGTATAGGAGGGGTTTTAGATGGAAGGAGCTTTTTATTCATTAAATAGTTTGAGAACTATGGAAGTTATAGATGTGAATTCAGGAGCAAAGATGGGTTGTATTAAAGACCTAAAGATAGATGCTAGTGTATGCAAAATACTAGCAATAATATTGCCTTCTCAAAAAATATCATGGTTTGGAAAGAATAATGATATGGAAATACCTTGGTCAAAGGTTAGAAAAGTTGGAATAGATGTTATTTTAGTTGATGGAAATGAATACTTAATTGATAAATCAGAGTAGAAATAAAGTTAAAAAAGTGTATAATAATATAGTATAAACATATTTTAATTAAGCTTAAATTGAGAAGGCGGGAGATGTATGAAATGTCCATATTGTGGATATAATGAAAGTAAAGTTGTAGATTCAAGATCAACGGAAGATGATATGTCTATAAGAAGAAGGAGAGAATGTTTTAAATGTACCAAAAGATATACCACCTATGAAAAAATAGAGAATGTCCCAATATTAGTTATAAAAAAAAATATGAGTAGAGAGTATTTTGATAGGTCTAAAATAATAAATGGGCTTATAAAGGCTTGCCAAAAAAGACCGGTTTCCAGAAAACAAATAGAAGTTATAGCAGATGATGTTGAGAAAAAGATTAATAATCAGATGTTGACTGAAGTTAGATCAGAGTGTATTGGCGAAATGATAATGGACAATTTAAAAAAAATTGATGAAGTGTCTTATGTAAGATTTGCATCTGTGTATAGGCAGTTTAAAGATGTGAATACTTTTATGGAAGAAATTAAAAGACTAATGTCAGATAAATAAAATTACATAATTTTTTACATAAGCTTTATGGTAAACATAAAGCTTATTGTTATTTAATTTAATGTTAAGATACAGTTAATAAAGTAAAGTTTTAAAATATATATTATATTGTAATAAAAAAATGTTAGAATATAGATAAGTATAAATAGTAATAAGTAGGAGGTAAATTATGGCCAAAGAAAAAGTTTTAATTGTGGATGATGAAGAACATATAATAGAATTATTAAAGTTTAATTTAGAAAAATCAGGATATACTGTGTTATATGCGGATAATGGTATAGATGCATTAAAAATAACTAAGCAGGAGCAGCCACAACTTATTTTGTTAGATTTAATGCTTCCTGAAATGGATGGATATGATGTGTGCAAGGAAATAAGAAAAGATGATGTTATATCCACTACACCTATAATTATGATAACAGCAAAGGGGGAGGAATTAGATAAGGTATTGGGTTTAGAATTAGGAGCGGACGATTATATTACTAAACCTTTTTCTGTAAGAGAGCTTATTGCTAGGGTTAAGGCTGTGCTTAGAAGAACTAGTTTTCAAGTTATTGAAAGAGGATATAAATTTGGAAATATAGTAATTGATTTTGATAGGCATGAAGTAATAAAGAATAATAAAAGGATAGATTTAACTTTAAAAGAGTTTGAATTACTGGAAATATTGGTAAAAAACAAAGGAAGAGTTTTAACTAGAGATTTTTTATTAGATAAGATATGGGGGTATGAATATATAGGAGAAACTAGAACTGTGGATGTACATATAAGACATTTAAGACAAAAAATTGAAGAAGATGATAAAAAGCCCAAATTTATTGATACTATTAGAGGAGTTGGATATAGATTCAATATTTTTGAATAACGTTAGGTGATGATAAATGAAGAAAAAATTAATGATGTATATGTTAACTACATTAATGTTGAGTTTAGCTATAGTTATAACTTTGTTTATAATAATTGCTAATTATCAGTACGTTGAAAACACTAAAAAGGTTTTAAAATCAAACAATGAATTAGTTATTAATATAATTAATACTCAAAAAGTAAATGAAATGGACAAATTTGCAAAGGATGTATTTTTAAATAATGAAATTAGGGTTACTTTTATAGATAAAAATGGTAATGTAATAAGTGATTCTATTATTGATAAAAAGGAAATGAAAAACCATAACAATAGAGAGGAAATTAAAGAAGCAAGAAAAAAAGGATATGGATATAAAATAAGGCATAGTGAATCAACTAATAGTGATACTATGTACTTTGCTACGGTTTTTAAAGAAGGTTATATTATAAGAAGTTCTGTTCAAATGAATATTCTTACGGGTTTTGAGGGCCAATTTATTAAATATTATATTTTTGTAGCTGTACTTGTTATATTAATGTCCTTTGTATTTTCATCTAAATTATCTATAGGGATTGTTAAGCCGATAAAAGATTTGGAATTTATAACTACTAGAATAGCAACTGGAGAACTTGACAGAAGGGTCAATATAAATTCTCAAGATGAAATTGGACAATTGGGAGATACATTTAATAATATGGCTGAAAAATTACAATTGACATTAAACGATGCATTAGATAAGCAAAATAAGTTAGAGGCTATTTTAAAAAGTATGGATGGTGGAGTTATAGCTGTTGATACTAATTTTAAGGTTATAATGATTAATCCTTATGCAAAAGAGATATTTGGAATAGATAGGGATATAATAGGAAAAAATCTATTAGATAATATAAGAAATTTTGAGTTGGAGAATTTGTTTAGAAATATATGTGATGATTACAGACAAATGAAGATACTTTGGCCCAAGGAGAGGGAGCTTAGAATCAAAACCGCAGATATAAATAATGGTAAACAACTTATAGGCACTGTAGCTGTAGTACAGGATGTAACAGATATAAAAAAATTAGAGAATATGAGGTCACAATTTGTTGCTAATGTATCTCATGAATTAAAAACTCCGTTGACATCAATTAAAGGATTTGCGGAAACTTTAAGATATGTAGATGATAAAGGTAATAGAGATAAATTTTTAGAAATTATAAATGATGAGGCAGAACGGCTTACAAGACTTATTAATGATATTTTAACTTTATCGGATATAGAAACAATTAAAGATAAAAAAGAAGAAATTATAGATGTAAATGAGACCATAAATAATATATGTTACCTTGTAAAAAACTATGCTGATAAAAAAAATGTAAAGTTACATACAAATTATAATAAAAATGTAATGATATTAGGGGATAAAGATAGATTTAAACAAATGATAATAAATTTAGTAGACAATGCTATAAAATATAATAATGATAATGGGGAAGTATTTATTAATGTTTCTAAAAAGGATAACAATTGTATAATAAGAGTGAAGGACACAGGGGTTGGTATACCAGAGGAACATGTAGATAGAGTTTTTGAAAGATTTTATAGGGTTGATAAAGCTAGAAGTAGAGCTCAAGGTGGAACAGGATTAGGTCTTGCCATAGTAAAACATATAGTATTAGGCTTTAAGGGAAGTATTAATGTTAAAAGTGACATTGGAGAAGGAAGTATATTTACAGTAGTAATACCACTAAAGGACTTTAACTAGATAGAAATATGAATAATTACTATATTAATGGAGAATTTAAATTGTAGGAAGAAACTACAATTTAAATTTTTTTGTTAAATTTTAATTAACAAAATAAAATAATATTTAACACAGGGATAATCAATACTTAACTTCTGTGTAGTAATCTAATTTATGTAATATAAATTATTAAATTTATTAAATGGAGGTTTTTGTATATGAAAAAGAAATTATTGAAAATATTAACAAGATCTCTTGCTATGATAATAATATCTTGTAATCTCATGGCCTGCGGAAAAGAAAGTAAAAATACGACTGATACGGTTGGCATGATTACTATAGCAGGGTCTACAGCCTTAAAACCTTTAGTAGAAGAAACTTATAAAGGTTTTAAGAATAGGTATACAGATTTAAATATAAGTATACAAGGGGGCGGTAGTGGAGTTGGTATAAATCAAGTACTAGAAGGATCAATTGATATTGGAAATTCAGATGTATTAGCAGAATCAAAGATAAAAGAAAGAGCAAGAGAACTAGTTGATTATAAAGTATGTGGTGTAGGGTTTGCAATAGTTGTAAACAAAGATGTGAAAATTGATTCTTTAACTAAAGCAGAATTACAAGATATTTTTACAGGTAAAATAAAGAATTGGAGAGAAGTTGGGGGAGAAAATTTAGCTATAAATATAATAAATAGACCTAAATCCTCTGGTACAAGGGCTACATTTAGAAATACAATAATGGATAATAAAGATGAGCTAGAAGGACTTGGAACTATCCAGGATTCTAATGGTAGCGTAAAGGAAACAATAAAAACAACTGAAGGAGCAATAAGTTATTTGGCCTTATCTTATCTGAACCTTGATACAGATAACAATGTTAAAATTTTAAAAATTAACGGCATAGTGCCTTCTAAAGATAATATAGTGTCTAAAAAGTATCCATTTTGGTCCTATGAACATATGTACACTAAAGGAGAGGCTAAAGGTGCAGTAAAATCTTTTATTGAGTATGTAAAGGGAGAGGAAAATAATCATACAGTTGAAAAATTAGGGTATATTCCTATTTCGGATTTAAATAAATAATTATGATTTAAAAATTTTTATAAAGGTTGAGGATATATGTTTAAAAGTGAAAAATATAAAAAAATAAAAACAGAGTATATAGGAAAGTTATATGCACTAATCTGCGCTATGGTTATTATTATTTTAACTTTGAGTATTATATTTTTTATCGGAGTTAAAGGATCAAGTCTTTTTATTAAAGGAAATTATACTATTAAGGATTTTTTACTTTCAACAAAATGGAACCCAGATTCTACTAATCCACAATTTGGAGCCGCAATTTTTATAACTGGATCTATTCTAGTGTCAATTGGAGCTGTGATTATAAGTACTCCTATTGGCTTAGCAATAGCCATATTTATGAATTACATTTCTCCTAAAGTAGGTAAAAATATATTACAACCAGCTTTAGAACTCTTTGTAGGTATTCCCTCTGTAGTTTACGGATGGATTGGAATAAAAGTATTGATTCCCTTTATAAAATTAAATTTTTCAGGTATAGGTTTTAGTTTAATTGCAGGTATTTTAGTATTAAGTATAATGGTAATGCCAACTATAGCAAGTCTGTCCTATGATACATTAAAATCAATACCTAAATATTATTTAGAAGCCTCTTATGCATTAGGAGGGACTAGATGGCAAACTATTAGGAATGTAATAATTCCTGCTGGGAAAAGTGGTATATTAACTGCTATAGTATTAGGACTTGCTAGAGCTTTTGGGGAAGCTCTTGCAGTACAAATGGTTATAGGAAATGCTATAAAAATGCCAGAAGGGCTATTAGATCCTACAAGTACACTAACTTCTATTTTAACTATGGATATGGCAAATACTGTTACAGGTACTCCTTGGAATGATGCTTTATGGGCATTGGCTTTGATACTTTTAATTGTTTCATTTATATTTATATTTATGATAAGGATTATAGCAAAAAGGGGGGAGGCAAGGTAAATGGATGAAAAAATTAAAGATAAAGTGTGGACAGGGATTTTATATATAATATCTTTATTTGTAGTGGTTTTATTAATGTCTTTAATTGGATATATTTTTGTAAAAGGAATTAGATACTTGACTTTAGAATTTTTATTTGGGAGTCCTAAGATAGGAGAAGCAGGTGGGGGAATAGGACCCCAATTATTTAATTCTTTTTATATGTTAATAATTGCGTTGCTAATAACTATTCCACTTGGGATAGGAGCTTCAATATATCTTTTTGAGTACGCTAAAGAAGGTAAATTATTAAATTTTATAAGACTTTGTATAGACACTATGGCTTCTCTTCCATCAATTGTGGTTGGATTATTTGGACTTTTAGTATTTGTAAAACTTACTGGATGGGGATTTACTTTACTATCAGGAGCCTTGGCTGTTTCTATAATTAATTTACCTGCGTTTACAAGGGTTAGTGAAAGTGCTCTAAAATCGGCCTCTGTTGGAGTAAAAGAGGCTAGTTTAGGATTAGGTGCTACTAGATTTCAAACAATTTTTAAAGTTATCTTGCCTTCTGCGATGCCACAAATATTAACAGGAGTTATATTAGCCTCTGGAAGAATATTTGGAGAAGCAGCGGCATTAATATATACTGCCGGTATGAGCGCACCTATGCTGTCATTTTCACCAGATAAATTATTTAGTAGCAACTCACCATTTAGTTTATTTAGGCCAGCGGAAACTTTATCAGTATATATATGGCAAATAAATTCTGAAGGCATGGTACCAGATGCCAGTAGAATAGGAGATGGCTCTTCAGCAGTGCTTATATTAATGGTTTTATTTTTTAATTTATTTGCCAGGTTTATAGGAAAAAAAGTATATCAATCATATACTGGGAAAAAATAGGGGGGATATTGTATGCATATTATAGAGACTAATAATTTAAATTTATTTTATGGTGAAACGAAGGCATTAAACAATATTAATATAAATATAGGGAAAAATTTAGTTACGGCTCTTATAGGTCCTTCGGGTTGTGGAAAATCTACGTTTCTTAGAACATTAAATAGAATGAATGATTTGATAGATGGTGTGAAAATAGAGGGAAAAGTTATTTTTAAGGGAAAAGATATATACAAAGATTATGATGAGATAGATTTAAGAAAAAGGGTAGGTATGGTATTTCAAAAGGCAAATCCATTCCCGATGTCAATATATGATAATGTTGCATATGGTCCTAGATTACATGGTATAACTGATAAAAATGATTTAGATGAAATAGTGGAAGAAAGTTTAAATAAAGCGGCCTTATGGGAGGAAGTTAAAGATAGAATGAAGAAAAATGCATTAGGGCTGTCAGGAGGTCAGCAACAAAGATTATGTATAGCTAGAACTCTTGCAGTTGAACCAGAGGTACTTTTGATGGATGAACCAACATCTGCATTAGATCCAATTTCAACATTGAAGATAGAGGAGCTTATGGACACTTTAAAAAAGGAATATACAGTTATAATTGTAACACATAATATGCAGCAGGCAGCTAGAATATCTGATTATACAGCTTTTTTTCTAACAGGGGAATTAATTGAATTTAGTAAAACTTCTGATATATTTTATAAGCCTAAAGATAAAAGGACAGAGGATTATATTACTGGGAGATTTGGTTAATTGTTTAAAGTGATATTATGAGAGGTGATAATTTTGTCAAGAAGTACATTTGATAGAGAACTTTATGAATTGCATAATGATATACTTAGAATGGGAAGTGTAGTTGAGAAACAAATACATGAATGTATTGAAGCTTTAATACATCACGATGTAAGTTTAGCAAGGAATATAATAAATGATGATGATATAGTAGATAATATGCAAAGGGAAATAGAAGATAAGTGTATAAAACTTATAGCAAAGGAGCAACCATTAGCAACAGATTTAAGGAGGATATTTACTACAACAAAGATTGTAACGGATTTAGAAAGAATGGCAGATCATGCAGTGGATATAGCCAAAATTGCTATTAGATTAAAGAATGAAAATTTTATAAAACCAGTAGTAGATATACCTAGAATGTCCGATATAGTAAAGGAAATGATAAGGGAGTCTTTAGATGCCTATGTAGAAAGTGATGTTGAAAAAGCTTATAAAGTTTGTGAAGAGGATGATAAAATAGACGATATATATAAAGGAGTATTTAATGAAATGCTACCTATGATGGCTAAGGATAATAACACTGTCAATCAAGCTACCCAATTTTTGTTTGTATGTAAATATTTAGAGAGAGTAGCGGATCATGTTACTAATGTATGTGAATGGACAATTTATATGGTTACTGGAGAACAAAAGGATTTAAATGAATAATTATAAGGCAAGGGTTGGTAAATTTACCGACCTTTTTATTATATCTTATGTTTAATAATATATTGAAATGTGATATACTTTAAGAAGCGTAAATATTACAATAAAGTACATTAGGAGGCATAAAATGTTTAAAAAAGCTGCAAAGGAAGATGAATTTTTTACATTATTTGAGGAAATTGCCCAAACTGCCTTTAAAGCAGCAGGTATGTTAGAAGAGTTTTTAGGTGATTTAAGGGATTCAGAAAAAAAATTACAGAAGTTAAAGGAAGTGGAGCACGAAGGAGATAATCTTCAACATAAAATAATAGAACAACTAAACAAAACATTTTTAACACCCTTTGATAGAGAAGATATATATATGATAGCAAAGGATATGGATGATATTATAGATTACATAGAATCTACAGCTAGTAGATTTGTAATGCTTGATGTAAATTATTCTACAGAGGAAGCTAGACTTTTAGGAAATATGATATTTAAAGCATGTGAAGAATTAATTGATTTAATGAAAGAATTTAAACATATGAAAAATAATAATAATATAGCAAAAGGAATTATTGAGATAAACAGAATAGAAGAAGAAGGGGATAAGGTATCAAGAAATGCTATAAGGAATATTTTTATTTCAAAGGATATGGAAGTTTTAGAAATTATTAAATGGAGAGAGATATATCAGTTTTTAGAAGATACATTAGATGCTTGTGAGGACGTAGCTAATGTAATAGAAGGAGTAGTAATGAAAAATGCTTAGTGGAACTTTTACATTAACTATAATAATAGTAATTTTAGCGTTAACATTTGACTTTATTAATGGATTTCATGATAGTGCAAATGCAATTGCTACATGTGTATCCACACGTGTTCTTTCTATGAGACAAGCTGTTTTAATGTCAGCCATATTTGATTTTATAGGGGCTTTTACTAATGTAAAGGTTGCACAAACTATTGGTAAAGGTCTTATAAATCCAGAAAGTATATCCCAAAATGTTGTTATAGTGGGATTAGTTTCTGCTATAATATGGAATGTATTTACTTGGTATTTTGGACTTCCTAGCAGTTCTTCTCATGCATTAATAGGTGGACTTATAGGATCTGCCATTGCTTTTTCAAAATCTTTATGTATAATAAATTGGTCTAATTTTTTTTGGAAAGTGGTATTATGGTTATTTTTATCACCAATTATAGGATTTATAGCAGGCTATATATTCATGAGTATTTTAAATATAATTTTGAGAAAACAAAGACCTGCAACGGTTACAAAGATTTTTTCTAAGGCACAGGTGGTTTCTGCTATGATGATGGCTTTAAATCATGGATCTAATGATGCACAAAAATCCATGGGAGTTATAACTATGGCTCTTATGAGTGGGGGAATTATTAATGAATTTCACATTCCTCTTTGGGTAAAAATTAGTTGTGCTACGGCTATGGCATTAGGTATAACAGTAGGGGGAGAAAAAATTATAAAAACAATGGGACATAATATAGCAAAATTAACTCCAGTAAATGGTTTTGCAGCAGAAACAGGAGCTGCTGCAGTAATTTTTACGGCTACTATGTTTAATGCACCTGTAAGTACAACACACATTATATCTACATCTATAATGGGAGTATCGGCATCTAAAAGGTTTTCCTCTGTTAGATGGAATATAGCTAGTAATATAGTAAAAGCTTGGGTTATAACTATTCCTGTATGTGTGGTTATAGCAATGGCTATAACTTCATTTATGAAGGTATTTATCTAGTTTAGATTTATAAAAAAAACTATTGATGAACTTAATTCATCAATAGTTTTTTTATTCATATTTTATTGGAAGGGTAATATAATGGTAATGAATACCAAATAAAGGAAAAAGAATTGGGTAGCCATAAAGGCTAGCCTAAATAAAATTCTTTTAAAATAAGGGGGAGTTATATATGGATTTTAATTTAACAAAACAGCAGGAAATGGTAATAGATATGGTAAAAAAATTTGTAGAAAAGGAACTAAAACCTATAGCTATTGAAAACGATGAGAGTGCCGAATTCCCTATAGAATCATATAAAAAAATGGGACAAATGGGTCTTATTGGGTTGCCTTATGCTAAAGATTATGGTGGACAAGGAGGAGATTATTTATCTTATATTCTAGCAGTTGAAGAAATTTCAAAGGTACATGGAGCTATGGGAATTTCTTATTCAGTAAATACATCACTTTGTTCAGGAGCAATATATTGTTATGCTTCTGAAGAACAGAAAAAGAAATATCTTCCAGATATATTTTCAGGGAAAAAGTTAGGATCTTTTGGATTAACAGAGCCTGATGCAGGATCAGATGCAGGAAATGCCAAAACTACAGCAGTAAAGGAAGGTGATTATTATGTATTAAACGGATCAAAATGTTTTATAACAAATGCACCTTTAGCGGACGTTTTTGTGGTTTTTGCTATAACAGATAAAACAAAAGGATCTAAAGGTGTATCTGCATTTATAGTAGAAAAAACATACCCCGGGTTTTCCATTGGAAAACTTGAAAATAAATGTGGTATAAGAGCAGCACAGGTATCCGAACTTATTTTTGAAAACTGTAAAGTGCCAGTGGAAAATTTAATTGGCAGAGAAGGAGATGGACTAAAAATTGCTTTTAATACTTTAGATGCTGGAAGAATAGGAGTTGCGGCTCAAGGTCTTGGAATAGCAGAGGGAGCTTTCGAAATAGCTAAAAATTATATGAAAGAGAGAAATCAATTTGGAAAACCTTTATATAAAAATCAATATTTGAGTTTTAAGATGGCAGAGCTAGATTTAGAAATAGAGGAGGCAAAATATATATTGTATAAAGCTGCTATGGATAAAGAATTAGGCAAACCTTATTCTGTTTCTGCTGCTAAAGCTAAACTTGCATGTACGGACTTAGCTATGAGAGTTACTGTTGATGCGGTACAGATGCTTGGAGGTTATGGTTATATGAGAGAATATAATGTAGAAAGAATGATGAGAGATGCAAAGATAACTCAAATATATGAAGGAACAAATGAAATACAAAAAATGATTATAGGTGGAAGTTTATTTAGATAATTATATAAAAACAATTATAAGATTATAAATTATAAAAAAGCTGTTGATAATTAAAATGTACCCTTTGTCAAGGACATATTAAAAAAAAACTAACTCTAAACAAGATGATCTCTGTATTGTGCAGGAGTCATCTTGTTTAGATTCCATTGGTATCTATAATTGTTATAATATCCTATATAGCTATCTATTGCTGATTTTACTTCCTCAAGTGTATTACACTTTTTAATATCTAACTCATCTTTAAAATGTCCAAAAAATGATTCTTGAGGCGCGTTATCCCAAAAATTACCGAATCCGGACATAGATTGGATTAACCCCATTTCTTTAACTAATTTTTGAAACACTGGACTTGTGTAATGAAATCCTTGGTCTGAATGAATAAGTGCATTACTATGTAATTTAACAGAATTATTATTCTTAAGATTTTCCATAGTATCTTTAGCTATATCGAGTTTTAAACTGTCGGAGACAGCATACGCTAAAATTTCATTAGTTGATCCATCTTTAATAGTTGATAAATAAGCTCTTTTTCTGTTTTTATAAGTTAAATATGTGATATCCGTTAATAAAATTTTTCCAGGTGTAGCTTGTTTAAATCTACGATTTAGTAGATTAGGCATAGCAGAATGTTCCTTCGTTGCTTTCACCATTCGTCTATAAGGATTTGCTTTTCTAATAGGGCAAAAAATATTATACTTTTTCATTATTCGCCTAATACGCTTTAAGTTATAAACTATGTTAAATTCATTTTCTAAAACCATTTTAATTTGCCTAGCACCTTTTTTACGCCCTTTAAAGTTAAATGCCTTTAAGATATTTTCTTTCACAAGATTATCAGTTAAATTTTTTTCGCTCTAATAGATTTAGAGTTTTTAGAAAAATATCTATAATATCCTGATTGTGAAACATTAGCTAACTTACATAAATGCGATAGCATTCGGTTAAGTTTATATTTTTTAAGAACATTCCTAATAATATTGAATTTATCTTTAGATTGTATAATTATTTCTTCTTTAACACCTTCCTTTCTAACATTCCTAGCTTTTTTAGTAATTCATTTTCAGCTTTTAATAGTTTGTTTTGAACTTGAAGACGAGCATATTTTTCTTCTATAG
>NZ_UYZZ01000018.1 GCF_900626095.1 Clostridium rectalis | reverse complement strand
ATATGACTCCTAATGAATTTTACCACCTCTATTCTGGAGAACAGCTAACTGATATTGAGGTAAGGGTGTAATTATAAGAAAAGGCGAGAATTAATTAGATATTGTCCAAAATAAAGGGGTTAATCCGCTATACTCCATTTCATAAATTCAATTGTAGGAAATACTAATTTGTTAGTTGATGGTGTTGAAGGATTAAAAACCCAAAAAATTGTTAATGACATTATTAAACAAATTAAATGTTAATACAATATAGGTAGTTTTGTCTATCCCATCGAAAAGGTGGATTAAGAATTCTTTCATTTGTTAAAGTTTTATAATTTATAAACTTATGCAAATCTAGAAGAGGAAGATACAAAATTATAGTATGAAGGTATTAATTATTTATATGGTGAATTAGAGCGTGAAAAAAATATATAGGCTTGGTAGGAAAAGCACATACTCCTAATATAAAAATTAAGCTTTATCAAAATTAATTTTTTATTAGGAGTTTTTTATATGTTTATTAAATAGTTAAAAGAAATAAACTTTATTACAAACAATAAATTCATTAGCATATTTAAGTTTTAGGAATAAATTAATTGTATGGAAATTAAATATTATATAGGAGATGAATATAGTGCAGAGCAAAAAGAGAATAGTTTTTTTTGTCTTACCCGGGCTGGATAGCTTTATAGACAGTATTATAGAATCTTTATCTCATATATACCATACTAAAAAAGTAATTGTAAATAACTATAATCAAATTAATACAGAAATGGAAAGTGCTGATATTTGTTGGTTTGAATGGTGTGACTCTCTTATTGTATATGGTAGTAAACTTCCTATAGCAAAAGATAAAAAAATAGTATGTCGTCTTCATAGTTATGAAGCCTTTACAAATTATATATACGGGGTTAACTTTGAAAATGTTGATAAAATTATATTTGTAGCTGAGCATATAAAAAGGTTAGTGTTAAGTAAAATTTTTATACCAGAACATAAGGTTTCTGTTATTCCTAACGGCATTAATCTAAGTATGCATGAATATAAAGAAAGAGAAAAGGGTTTTAACATAGCCTATGTAGGATATATAAATTTTAAAAAAGGGCCTATGTTATTAATGCATGCTTTTAAGAAAATTTTTGATAGTGATAGTAGATATATTCTCCATATTGCGGGAACTTTCGATGATGACAGATATAGATTGTATTTTAATCAAATGATAAAGGAGTTTAACTTGGAAAATAATGTTATTTTTTATGGCTGGCAAAAAGATATAGATAAATGGCTGGAAGATAAAAATTACCTTATTTGTACTAGCGTATTAGAAAGTCAAGGACTTGGTATTATGGAAGCTATGTCCAAGGGAATTAGACCACTTATTCATAATTTTGTAGGGGCAAAAGAAATTTATCCTAAGAAATGTGTATGGAGTTCTTTAGAGGATTTAGTAAATATGCTTTCTGATGAAGAATATTCTTCAATAGATTTCAGAAATTATATAAAGGATAATTATTCTATAGAATATACTAATAAAAGAATTATAGATGAGATAATAGAAGGTGAAACCATAAAAAATAAGGGAAATCCTAATTTAATAAGCTTAAAATCTGAAATTGATTTATATTATAACAGGACTATAAATACTAAAGGAAAGCTAATTTACAGTCATAATAATAAAGAAAAGGAGATTACTATAGTTACTCCTATTTATAATGGAGAGAATTTTATTGAAAATATTTTTGAAAGCATTTCTAAACAAACAATAAATAATAAATTGGAGTGGATTTTAGTAGATGATAAATCTACAGATGACAGTTTAAACAAATGTATAGAACTTGCCAAGAATAATAAAGACAAAATAGGAACTATAAAAATTTATTCTTTAGATGAAAATTCCGGAGCTATTTATGCTCTTAAATTTGGTTTTAATAAGGCTAAAACTAATTATATAGGATGGATAAGTGTAGATGATGCCTATGTGGATAATGATAAATTAGAAGTAGATCTGAATTTATTAAAAAATGAAAACTATGATATTACTTTTTCTAATAAAATGATCCTTGGAACTAATATTACACAAGGTGCATTATATAATATAGACGATAATATCCTTAAGCTACTTAAATCAGATAATAGAATGAAAAAAATAGCTTATTTATCTTATAGTAACCCTATAAATGGGAGTAGTCTTGTGTTTTCAAAGGAAGCATATAAAAAATGTGGTGGCTTTGATACAAGTTTAGTAAGTGTAGATGGGGATTGGGATTTACTAAGTAAATCTGCTCTACTAAATTTAAAATTTACTCATGATGACAAAACCGTTTTTAATACTTCTCATACAAATCAAACATCTAAAAATACAACTAAAATGATAGTTGGATCTACAATAACTAGACTTAGAATTTTAAATTTATTAGAAAGAAAAGGTAATATGAAGAGCTTTTTAAATATTTTAAATGAATTTGGATGGCTTAATGATAGATATTTAAGTATAAGGCCTATATTTAGTTATCATTTGGTTTTGTTAAATAAAAATACATTAAAAAATGTAGAAGATAATTTTGTATACAGAACAGAAAATACCTTTAATAAAAAAGATTTACAAGATATTTTTAACAAATCAATAGAACTAATGGATAGTAAATCTTTTAGTGATTTTTATAAAAATATAGATTTATAAAGGGGTTGGAAATTTTGAAAGATGTCATATTGGTTACAGGGGGACTAGGGTTTATAGGGAAAAAACTAGTTCAAAAGTTAAAAGATGAGTATAGTGATTATAAAATAGTTGTACTTGATCAATATATTAGAGATTATGATGATTATATAAGGTCTGATATTACTGATTTTGGTGAAATTTATACTAATGTAAAAAGAATAAATGGGAATATAAAATATATAATTCATGCAGCAAGTGAAGTTGGTAGGATAAATGGTGAGGAACATCCTTGGAAAATGATTGATTCTGCAGTAAAGGGAACTTTGAATTTGATAAATATAGCATTAGAATATGATGCTAAACTGGTATATTTTAGCACTTCAGAAGTATATGGAGACATTTTTGATGATAAAGAAGTTGTGGAAGAGGATATGTTAAATGTTAGTCCTTTAACACTGAATAATGTATATGCTATAAGCAAATTATTCGGAGAAAGTTTAGTTAGACATTATGTTAAAAATTATGGGTTAAAAGCAGTTGGTATAAGACCTTTTATGGTATATGGTCCAGGGGTTTACTCCTCAAAGTATAAATCTGCTTTGGACATTTTTGCATGGAAACTATTAAATGAAGAAGAGATTAATGTAGATGAAAATTGTGTCCGTTCTTGGTGTCATATAAATGATTTTATAGATGGAATACTATTAATAATCAAAAAGCATAATTTTCATAACAAAGAATATACAGCTTACAATGTAGGAAATAATAAGGAGTATAAGACTATAGAAGAAAGTGCAGAATTTATTAGAAAGGAATTATCAAAAGATACAAGTTTAATTAATATACAAAGATTTAATGGAAAATTTAAATCTCAAAGTAAATATTTTAAGATAGATAAATTAGAAAGTTTAGGATTTGTTCCGAAAGTCACAATTAACGATGGTATAAAAGAAATGATTGATTGGTATAAAAAAGTTAAAGATGAGTCTTTAAAATGATAGCTGTTTTAGGAGCTAGTGGGTTTATAGGTCAAAATATTCAAGAAGTTTTAATTAAGGATTATACTAAGGCATGTAATAATGTTTTAATGATATATTTTAATAATTCTAAAAATATTTTAAAGGAATTTAATAAAATAAGTTTTGATGAATTTATAAAAAATAGAAAATTTTTAGATAGTGTTGATACTCTAATAATATGCTGTGGAAATAGCAATACTCACATTGAAGAAGAGAGCCTTTATAAATTCTTAATAAGAGATACAAAGTATATACTACAAATGAAAGACAAAATAAATTGTAATATTATTTTTTTATCTAGTGCAGCTGTGTATGATGGTAATTTAGGTTATATGAAAGAAGATGAAAGAATTTATCCCTATAGCTTATATGGAATATGCAAATACAACTCTGAGATGGCATTAAAATATATTATGCAAAATATTAAAAATAAGAAGTTGATTATTTATAGGCTGACCTATGGCTATGGAAAATTTGAGAGAAATAATAGATTAATGCCACTAATTAAAAATTGTATTAAAGAAAATAAAGTTTTAAAGGCTACAGGATATAATAATTATTTAAATCCACTATCAGCTGAATTTATAGCTAAGACTATAATAGAGACGAGTAAAAATATCAATATTTTCCCAGAAAGTGAGATTATTAATTTAACATCTATAAGAAAATTAAAACTAAAAGATATTTTAAATATTATTTCTAAAAACTATAATCTAAAATATGAATTAGTATCAGAAGAACCTTCTATTAAATACTCTATTTTAAGTGAAAAAATAGAATATTATTTAAAAAAATTAAGTATACCAGAGGAATTTATTAATGAAAAAATAATTGATTATTTTAAATAAGAAAAATAATAAAGGAGCTATAGCATTAGTACAGAAAGTACTTTATTGCTAAAGCTTCTTTTTTTTATTTGGTATAGCCAGCAGATTCGTAAAATATACAGATAAAAGTAGTTTAGTGTAGCATTTATTATAAAGATTGCATAGTATATATTGAAGCTTTTCAGGCTTCATTTTCATAGAGGAAGTGAATTTTATATGGCTAATAGTATTGTTTTTTCAAATTCAGCTGAAGAATTAAAAACTTCGATATATGGATATGACGGTACAAATTATATGCCAATTAAAGTAAATGATGCTGGGGCATTAGAAATAAATGTAGGAACCATAAATTCAATAGATTCAATATCTAGTGGTACAATAACAAAGCTTGGTTCAATAACTAACGGTACAGTGGATGTAACTCAGGTTAGTTCATTAACCAGTGGAACTTTGGCAAAGGTAAGTTCGCTAACTAGTGGAACCGTAGCAAAATTAAGTTCAATAACAAATGGAACAATAACAAAATTAAGTTCAATAACTAACGGTACAGTGGATGTAACTCAGGTTAGTTCATTAACTAGCGGAACTTTGGCAAAGGTAAGTTCAATAACAAATGGAACAATAACAAAATTAAGTTCAATAACTAACGGTACAGTGGATGTAACTCAGGTTAGTTCATTAACCAGTGGAACTTTGGCAAAGGTAAGTTCGCTAACTAGTGGAACCGTAGCAAAATTAAGTTCAATAACAAATGGAACAATAACAAAATTAAGTTCAATAACTAACGGTACAGTGGATGTAACTCAGGTTAGTTCATTAACTAGCGGAACTTTGGCAAAGGTAAGTTCAATAACAAATGGAACAATAACAAAATTAAGTTCAATAACTAATGGTACAGTGGATGTAACTCAGGTTAGTTCATTAACTAGCGGAACTTTGGCAAAGGTAAGTTCAATAACAAATGGAACAATAACGAAATTAAGTTCAATAACTAACGGTACAGTGGATGTAACACAACTTAATTCACTAACAAGTGGAACTATAGCTAAGATAACTTCTATTACTAATGGTTCTGTAAATGTAAACATTACAGATAGATTTTTCCAGCAAACTTCTGAAACTGTTTCCCCTATAGCTTTGGCTACACCACAATATAGTACTGCAGTGGATACTTCAAAGATGCAGGATATTACTTGGTATGTTAAAAAGGTTGCTGGTGGAACTATGCCAGTAACAGTTAGAATTGCAGTATGTCCAGAACAAAACGGAACCTATGTATTAGTTGGAGAAACTGCTACTGTAGGAGCAGTTGGCAGTGCAAAAGCATTAAGTAGTTCTTATTATATGCATTATACAAAAGTTTATTGTACAACAGCTGCAACTACCAACCAAAGTGTACAAGTATTTTTCAACGGTAGGTACTAACACATTAGCTAAGAGGTACTTTCTTGTACTTCTTAGCTTCTTTGAAATAGAGGTGGTTATATATAATGGGTCATGAAATAAGTTTATGCATGATTGTTAAAAATGAAGAGGATAATTTAGAAAGATGTTTGAAAAGTGTAGAGGATTTAGTAGATGAAATAATAGTAGTAGATACTGGATCTACAGATAAAACAATAGAAATAGCAGAGAAATATAATGCGAAAATTTTCAATTTTAAATGGTGTAACGATTTTAGTGCTGCTAGAAATGAATCCTTAAAACATGCATCAAAAGACTGGATATTAATAATGGATGGAGACGACGAGTTTTGTAGTGGAGATAAAGTAAAATTTAGAAATCTTATAGAAAAAGATTTAGTTGACAATACAATATATTTCTTTGAAACTTTAAATTTTTCTGGGTATAGTGTAAATACTACAGATATAAGTATAAATTTAAATCCACGACTTTTTAAAAATAATTATGGATTTCATTATGAAGGTAAGGTTCATAATCAATTAGTTAATAACGAAAAAGATGTGGTAGGAGAAACCTACGATATACGAATATATCACTATGGTTATTTAAATAAAAATATTGTATCTAAAGATAAAAGAAATAGAAACATTAGTCTTTTAAAAGAACAGATAAAAAAAGGTGTAGATAAAAAGTTTGCATATTTTAATTTAGGAAATGAGTATTTTGCTTTAGATGATAAAAGATCAGCATTGGATAACTATTATAAATCTTATGATAATTTTGATCCTAGTACTGGATATGCTTCTAGATTGATAGAAAGAATAGTTATATCAAATTATACTTTAAAAGATTATGATAAGGCTTTAGAGTTTATTGAAACTGGAATAAATTATTATCCTGATTTTACAGATTTATATTATCTAAAGGGACTAGTACTTGAAGAAAAAAACAGCCCTTTATTAGCTATAAAATCCTTTAAAAAATGTATAGATATTGGGGAACCTCCTTCTGTATTAAAATCTATTTATGGAGTAGGAGGTTTTAGACCTAATTATGAATTATCAAAAATTTACATGGATCTAAAGGATTATGATAATGCATATAAATATTCTGTTGATACTATTAAAACAAAGCCGGATTTTTTAGCACCTCTTTATAATATATGCCATATATTAAAGGAGAAAAACATTAATATAGATGATAGGAAAACAATACTAGAAAACTTCTTTACCGATTTTCCTAGAGAGTATCCTATAATAGCAGATTTATTTTATATGGAAGGGGATTATGAAACAGCATTAGAATATATAAATAAAAGTGAAGAAACCAAAACTCTTTCAGAGGATTTAAAAATATTTAAAGTTAAATCTTTAATATATTCATGTAGAATTGACGAATGTATAAAATATATTGATTCAATAGATAGAAATAATTTATATTACTTTCAAATAATGATGTATAAGGCTTTATGTTTTATTATTAAAGATAAATATGATTTAGCTATTGTTTCAATAAATTATTTTAATAAAAGTAATTTATCAGATTATAATAACACCACTTTAAAAGTATATAAAGAGCTTATGAATTTATTTACAAATAAGAATACAAATATTTTATCAGAAGATAAAAATATGATAGAATTTACTCCGGTAATATTTCAGATATGTGAAATAATGCTTATAAATAAAGAATTTTATAAGTTTGAAAAAGCTTTAAATTTGCTAAACTTAGTAAGTGACAAATCTGTTTTATTACACTTAGGTAAGTTGTATTTTAGATATGGATATAATGAAATGGCTAAAAAGGAAATTATTAGGTCTATAAAATTATTTGAAATAATTGATAAAGAAGGAGCAAAAATATTAGAATGTCTTTTATAATTATTTAGGTTGATTTAAAGGTTTCAAGACCCTTTTTACAATTAGGAGTGATGAAAATGCTTACTGAGCCTACTAATATATTTACCAAAGATGAGGAACTTATTTTAATAGGAGAAGAAATTTTACAATGGCTTGAAAGCTATACTCCACCACCATTAGCTAATAATGTAAATTTAGTTGGTAGAAAATTTAGTGAAAATATTTTTAATGTAGTTGCTGCAATTGATTATGAATATAGTCCTTCTGTTGAAACAATACAACAATCTATGGTTACCTTTTTTGTAAAAAACACTGGGTTAAATAGCGCAAATGTGAAACTTCAAATAAGCCCTAAACAAAATGAAGTGGACTATGGATATACGGATGATAGTGTTACTATAAAAAATGTAGCTCCAGGAGAAATAGTAACAATAGTCCCCATGATTTTTTCAAGGTATGTAAGAATGGCATATAAATCAGATTTAGGCACCTCCTTAGAAATCATTGTTCAATCTCATATATAATTTTTAACAGAAAAAGACTATCTCCTAAGGTATTTTTATACCTTGGGAGATAGTCTTTTTTTATTAAAATATATAATTTTTTATCTGAAAAATTACTAAACTTTAATAGTTTTATATAATATAATTGTTGCATCTTCAATTGGGTGATTATTAGCATGGGTAATAAAAACTCTAGCATAGTTCATATATGCAGTTGTAGTTAGGATTATATTGTCATCTTTTAAAAGGATATAGTCACTTGCATAAGGTAACTTATTGTCTATCCAATTTATATTATCAGAGCTAAGTTGAATTAATACGGTAATTGCTCCATTACCTTTATTCTCCATGGCAAAAGTGCCTATATTAGGACCTAAATATACAGGAGTACAGGTAGCAGAATCATCTGAAGATAATAAATTAATTGTTTCCATGGGATAGGAGCTTAATCCAGGGCAATATTTAAAACGTAGTTCTAACTGAGGGAATTTTGTTTCATCATCACTAAATGTGCTGGAAAAACTAACAAAGCTAGATTTATCTTCAAATGATTTTATGACTATTCCATAATTTAAACTAGGGTTACAGTACCATTCTCCAACTAAACTTGTTATATTAATTTTAATGAATTTATTAATTTCATTACTTATATTTAAAGATGTATAAGGTGTATCTTTAAACTTAGGTTCCGTAGAGTAAGTTACTAAATTTTCATTAAATGGTTCTAAAAGTTTGTGGATTATTAATGGTTTTGTAACTGAAGTATTTTGATTTAAGTTTATATAAAGATTTAAAGATGCCTCACAAATCATTATATTTTCAGGAAGATTAGAAAGATCAAAATACATTAAAGTTCTATATGAATTTAAGTCAGTATCATTTCTACCACAATTTAGAAAGTGTGATCCATTAAAATTAGTATTAGGAAAAAGCTTTGCAATATACAAATCGGAATTAGGAATTTTTTCTATATTTTCTACAAATCCCATAAAATTCACTCCTTAATGCAGTGAAAAATTTCTAAATCCAATATAGAAATTTCCCATTATAACCTATCATATGCTTATAGTATATGATAGGTGATTATTTGTGAAGAAAAATTAAAAGATGCATGTTAGCTCATAGTATATAATAAGGTATTGTGCTAAGCAGGAGAGTTTTAATCATTTAATAAATTTTTTGTTACCCTTAACATTTCTGTAGTAGAAGATATTCCTCATGGAGCTATATACCAAAGCTCTAGGGTAAGTGAAAGAATCTTATTATTTTTATAGGTTTTTGTGCTTTTAATTAAATCATTTTCTAAAATTTTAGTATAGAGATTTTTTTGAAAGATCAAAACTATCCTATTTTAAAATCTCTAAGCCATCTATAATAACCTGTCCTTCGTATTCATCTGTAAGTCTACTCATTATAGAAAGCAAAGTACTTTTTCCAGCCCCATATTGTTATCCTAAAGGATAGATGATACTACCATTCCATATAGAAGTTTATACGACAGACATTATAAGTTAAAAGTTATATTGTATTAGCAGTAAATAAGAAGGGGATTAAAACGAAGGTGCAAGATTTTACACCGATTTTGCAGTATTTACATTCGAAGTCAAACATAAGTTTAAAAAATTTAGTAATAATTTAATATAAAAATAAAATATGTGAGAGTAGATAAGAAAATAAAGAAATATAATATTCAAAATAGAAATATAATATTCAAAATAAAGATATATTAAAATACAAAATATGAATATAAATTTTTAAATTTAAACATACTCATGAATATTTTTTACATTTTTTAAAAAAAGTGGTATAATTCTATATAGTTACAAGAAAAATAAGAGGGATATGATATAAAAAGTAAATTAACTATTTTAACATTAAGTACATTATTAGTACTTAATTCTGTACCATTAACTGTTCAGGCACAAGCGCCAGTTATTGCAAAGGAATCGGATTAACCCCTTTATTTTGGACAATATCTAATTAATTCTCGCCTTTTCTTATAATTACACCCTTACCTCAATATCAGTTAGCTGTTCTCCAGAATAGAGGTGGTAAAATTCATTAGGAGTCATAT
>NZ_UYZZ01000001.1 GCF_900626095.1 Clostridium rectalis | reverse complement strand
TCCACTCATTCCATCACATAAACTTAATACATTCATATCTTCTCGTCAGAAGATGACCGGTCACATATTATCTAGAATTACTTCATTATCTCCTTTCTTTTAATTTTATTTCGTCGCATTAATTTCATTTTGCGAATTATTTTTTACCAGATGTAGATAAACCAGAATTTTTGTATAAGATAATCCAGTCTTCGAGTGTCATGGTAACTAGCCAGTATTTGCTATTTTTTCTGTGAAAAACAGCAGGTAATCCATTCTTGCAATCTCTTTTAGATTGTTCAACTGCATTATATATATTTAACTTTTCTACTCGTTTGCACTCTATATGAATACCTTTTAATCCTACTACGTCAGCACTTCCGTTATATCCGCAGTATTGCTGACTTCTTCTAGTGCTATATCCGTATTCTTTTAGTTTAGAAGAAAGTTCTCTTTCTCCTCTTGCTCCTTTTTGCTTGCTATTTATTTTAGCCATTATGTCCTCCTAACATTTAATATCCATTATTTTGTCTGTTATGATTTATTGCATTTTTTTTATAATAAGCTGTTTCAATTTCTTTAAAAGAAAACCATATTGAACCAAATCCTAAAATTTTTTCTAATAATTCTATAAACTTATTTTCTATTAATCCTTTTTCTTTAATATTATAAAGTTCTGTTGTAGTGTTTATAATATCTAAAAATATAAGTTCTAAAGATAAGTAATCTAACCTATTAACATAATCTCTGTTAAATATATACTCACTATTTAATGAATTAGCAATGCTTAACGCAAAATGAATAACGTCTACATATTCCTCTAAAATAACCTCTTTAGAGGATGGACCTTTATTGCTCCAAAATTTAAAAAATCTAATTTCATTAGCACATTCAGACAGTTCTACTATTAGTGATACAGTTTTTTTGATAATTGTATTATTTTTGATTTTGTGATTCTTATTTATGTGTTCATCTAGTTTTTTTTGAGTTTCAAACATTTCTTTTAATATCATATTTAATTCTCCTTTAATTATCTTTGTATAATATTTTTGTATTTGTTAAATACATGTAAGTTCTTTTTATGTCCTTTTTGAAAATATAAAGTCTTTCTTTTTCTTTATTGTCTCTAGTTAACATTAACTGTAAGTTTATTTCTACCATCTTTTTTCTAACAAACCTTATTTTTTCTAAATCATTCATTTTTTTAACTCCTGTTAATCTATAATTAATTTTTAGAGCAATTTGTTAACCTGTAATTAACTTAAATGTAAAAAAATATTTCCTATATTCCTCTCTGCTATTTCTTTAAATGTAAATATCTTATTTTTAAAATATCCATCTAAATCTCCTCCAACGTCTATTATTAAAGAACTTTCGTTTACCATGTTTTTAGTTAATATTTTCTTCCCTGTACAACATATAACTATATCTGACATACTCGTATGTTCTGTTAGATTTTTAGTTTTTGAGTGACAAATAGTTACTGTAGCATTTTTATTTTCAAAATAATCTCCTATTATCTTTCCTAAATGTCTTCCTATTACAGTTACCTTTTTACTTTTGATATTTATATTGTATCTTTTTAACATTTGTATAATAGCTTCCAATGTACAGTTTAAATAAGGAGAAAAACCAGTAAAATTATCTATATCTTTTGTAAGGTTCATTAGTATTTTTTTATAAATTTTTTTTTCTTCTTCTAGTTTAAATGGTTGTGCTACTATTATTCCATTAGAAATTTTAATCAATCTATCTATTTTAATAATGTTTTTATCAAAGTTTTCTATATCTAATATAAAAGTTTTACAATTATTTGTTTTGCTTTTTCTTAAAATAGTTTTAATATATATATCTGTATCTTTGTTATTTCCTTGCTTTATTATTAATAATTTTTTCACTTAAATATCTCCTTTTAAATATTTATAAATTCCCATTTAGAATTTTTATAAGTTTTCAATATTCCATTACAACACTTACTTATTCCTTGTTGTTTTATATTATTTTTTTGTGCGGCTTCTTTTATGCTATTGTATACTTTTCCAGACGTAAGGTTTATAACCATGCGTTTATTACCAGCACCTATACCGTTTAGATAATTATCTTGTAAGTATTCTTTTTTCCATGTATAATATGCTTCTTTTATCTCTCCCATAGATTTATATTTTCCTGTTTTATAGGCCCTCTTCCAGTTTGTCTCCTTTGTACAACAAGCATTAAATTTCATATTTGTTTATCCTTTCTTTTATATTTACAATTTTTAATTATATTTTTATTAATAATACATATATATTTTTTATTTTCCAGTTTGGTTTTGTTGTGTATGCAATTATGTGTAAGATATATACAACCCTTACATTGCTTTATTGTATCTATATCTTGCATTTTTACCCCCTTAATTATAAACAGTGTTTAACTCTCCTATCAATTGATACTGCTCTAAATACGCAAATTTAAGCGTACCAATTTGACCGTCTCTATTTTTTCTTATTATTGCTTCTATTATCCCCTTGTCTTGTGTCTGGTCATTATAATATTCGTCTCTATATAAAAACATAATAGAATCTGCATCCTGTTCTATATTTCCAGACTCTCTTAAATCTGACAATATAGGTCGATGGTCTGTTCTCTGCTCGGGTGCTCGGGATAATTGAGATAGAAAAATTACAGTACAATTTAACTCTTTTGCAATTATTTTTCCCATCCTGCTAATATCTCCTATTTCTAGATTTCTACTTTCTCGTTTTGTGTGTGCTTTTAGCAATCCAATATGGTCTATAAATATAATATCTAACCCATTTTTATTTTTAATTTTTTTACATCTGTTTTTAATATCTAACATAGATAACTCACTACTGTCATCTATGAACAACTTATTTCTAGACAGCATTGAACTGTCTAAAGCTACCTTATCCCAATCTTTTGTGCCTATATTACCTGTTCCTATTTTCAGAGAATTTATGTGTGTTTTAGCAGCTAATAGTCTCATGCCTAGTTTTTCCTTTAGCATTTCTAGACTAGCAAAATATACACTGTGTTTTCTGCTTAGTCTTTCTGCTAAGTTTAAAGCAAAAACAGTTTTACCCATAGACGGTCTAGCAGCTATTATAAACAAATCTCCTTTTCTGAATCCATTCAAAGCCCTGTCCAAGCTAGTTAGTCCAGTTTCCATACCAACTACTTTTCCACCATTTTTGTAATTTTGTTCAACCGTTTCTACTGTTGAATACATAACATCTTCCATTGTCCATATATTTTTTTTATCTTCCTGTAATATTGTATTATTTTCAAATTCACCTAAACCTTTTAATATATTTGCATTCGTATTGTGTGCAACATCTAAGAGTGTATAGGTTTCTTTTATTATTTTTCTTCTATATCCTAAATCCTTTAATATATTTGCATTTGTAATAGCTGTTGTGTCTGTAAATGCCGAGGTAGCAAGTGAAGCAATATACGTTATAGTAATTTGCTGTATCGAACTTCCTAGCATATGAACTAAACTGTTAATTGTAATTTGTTTTCCAGATTCAAAAAGTTCTTTTATTGCACAAAATATTATTTTGTGTTTAGTATTGTAAAAACAATCCTCGTCAACTATATCAATTACGTCTAGCAAGTTTTTTTCACTGTTTATTATTTGTCCGAGTAGTTCTTGTTCTGCCGGAATATTGTTTGGAGGTTGTTTTATTGTCATTTAATCACCCCCATATATCATCAAATTTAAAATCCTTTATCTCTTTTTTATTTTTGTTTACATAGTTCCATTTTTCCACTTTTTCTATACTGTTTAAAAAATTTTGTATTTCTAAATATTGTTTTCCTTGCGGATTTTCTCCTAACATCCATTTATTTTCAAACACATTGTCTATAACGTTTTTAATTTGTTCCTTTGTGTAATCTTTAAGACGTGCGTTAATATGTCTTAATTTACTATCCGTTGCTTTTCTTTCATTGCCTAATTTTTTCATTTTAGTCATATAATAGTTCCAGATTTCTAACACGTCATCATTATATTTGTGATTGTTTTTGTTTTTATGTTCTGTTTCTATTACAGCGTTATAGCAATAAATAGATGGTTTTGTACTACCTTTTGGCGGTGTGTATATATTGGTTATTATATTAAGAGATATAAATTTTTTTAAAAGTCTTCTTATAACACTTGTACTTACATTTAAATCTAAGGCAGCCGTTCTTATAGTAATATAAAATTGTCCCTTTTTTAAATCACCCTTAGTTCTTTGTAAGTTTTCTTTAACCACCAAATAATGGTTAAAGATTATTTCTTCTTTATCTTTATCTAAAGAAAAAGTTAATACTTTATTGTTTAACTTGTAAAATCCACACACCCCATTTACTCCTTTCTTTACTTCCTGTATCTTATACCTTGATATAACCTTTTAGTAGATTCACCCCCTCTAAAAGACCTTTCCCTTATATTTTTCTCTGTTACTTTTCTTACTCGACCATATAAGTTGTAATCTATTTTTTTTAATCTTTCAGTTATATCTTTCTGTATTGTACTTTTACTACATCCAAACTTCTTGGATGCACCCCTTACAGTGCATCCGTTTTTTATTATATAATTAGCAACATTAATAACTCTATTTCTTATAATGTCTTGTTTTGTTACTTTCATTTTCCTCCTCCTCTTGTGCTTTTTCTAAACGCATTTTAGATTGTAGTAACAGGTCTTGTGCAAGTTGTACTTCTGTTAAAATTATAGTTTCTAAATTATAATCTTGGTACAAAGACAATAAGTGTAGCATATGTTTTGTTATTGTTTTATCTTTGTAAATAACAATTACTTCTTCAAAATTTTTTTTATTAACACATATTGCGTAACAATCTATTTTTTCTAAACTGTAAAATGGTTTTATATATAACTCTTCAAATCCAACATTGAATATTCTATTTTTTAGATTTTTTATTAACATATATAACCTCCTGTTAATCTATAATTAATTTTTAGAGCAATTTGTTAATCTGTAATTAACTTTAAGCTAAAAAAATATATGCAACAATTGTACACGCTACTATAAGAATAAACGTAAAAAACTCTGCTATAAGTATCATAATCTCTTTATTACTCATTTTAATCCCTCTTTAAAATTTTAATTCTGTTTTGGGCAGAACACATTTTTTTTATTAATATTGAGTTTAGTGCTATATATTGTTCAAACAGTATACTTCTTTTATAAAAGTTTTCTTCAGTCCACATATCAGATACTATCTTAGTTATTTTTACCTTTAAGTTTGAAACATTCATTTTTCTTCACTTTCCTCTCTACAATGAAAATATATTTTATTCTTATCTTTGTTATAATATATTTCTTTTAAATAGAACCCTTCATTTTCATCATCATATATTTTATATTCATTTTTGTTTAATATAAAATATATTGCGTTTATTATTTCTAATAATATCTTAAAAGACATTTAAACACCCTCTTTTTGATGTTCTATACATAGAATTTTTTTAAATTTAGAATAACTAAATTTTGCAACATTTTCATTTACATGTACACCACACTTTGCACACCTATATGCATTGTTACCAGTAGAATTAGTTGTTTTTTTATTTTTTCCTAAAGCACTGTCAAATAAGTCTGGTTCTGTAATATTAAACATATTAACTATTAAATATCTTCTTAGATAAGTTTGTTGACCTCCTAAGCATTGAATAGGTTGACAACCTTTTAAGTTAGCTTCTGCGTATTGTGTTGAAGCTTCTAGAAACTCGTTAGGTTCTTCACAGTTAATTAGTTTTATTGTTGCTAAATCAGTTTTAAAATCTATTATAAAGGTCAATTTTTCTTCTTGTAATATTTCATTTAGTTTTGGCATTATGTCGCTCAATTCAAAGTAATCAAACCCGGCATAGGCATTCTTGCCACTCTTCTTTAGATTAGAATTTTGTAATTTAACTCTTGTGGTTTGTAATTTTTCAAATATATTAGCCATTTTTACACTCCTATCTAATTCTTAAGCTTTCTGTTTGTTTAATTTCTATACCTTCAACATTTCCACCATTTTTAATAATTTCTTTTATTCTATTTTTATCTACTTTTATAATTGTATCTTCTGTTTTGTACAGCTTAGGTATCTTTTTTATATCTACAACTTCAACTGTTGTTGTATTTTTTTGTAGATATATTGTAAATAAATTAGTTTTTATTTTTGTTTTACCAGTTGACCTAAAACTTTCTTCTATATATTCTTTTAAACTTTTAATATTGTTCTCAGTTGCTTTTCTTTTAGCTATTAATCTATTTTCTTCTTTTTTTATAGCTTCTTTTTCTAATTCTTTTGTTTTAATTATTTTCGCTATATTTTCAACTTTAGTTTTTATATCTTCTTCAATTTCATTCATGCTGTTAGAAAGCAAGTCTTTTGGAACTTCTCCAACATCTAACAACTCCATAAGATTTCTATAGTTAGATGTTAACTCGTATAGCTTCATATTATACCTCCTTTTAAAAAAACATTGACAATAATAAACTATTATGCTAATATTGAAACCGTTGAGTTAATTAGCAGTTAACATTTTGTTTTAAACTTATCTTTTTATCTTTTAACTGTTCGACCGCAATATCGAATAGTATCCTGGTTAATGCATTAGAAGCATTATTTCTATTTTGTTCATTTGTAATTATAATTTTCATTGTACCCCCTTTTTCCACTATAAAGATGTGAAGTGGAATAGAAATTGAAGTGATTTAGTTAATTGTGAATTAACATTTAGTTAATTACTAATTGACTGTAAGTTAATTATAGCTTAACTTTGTACAACCCACAATGTCCAAATTTACGTTTGTTAATCTCTAATTAACTATATTTTACATTCTGTTAACTTTAGATTAACAATACATATTTTTAATCTAAAATACTTCATTTTTGTGCGTGTTATGAATATAATAATTATAAATGTTAATAATTATTGTTATAAAAATAAAAGATAAAATTAAGGAGCTGTTTAATATGAATAGAGGTAAAATTGAAAATACAAACAATATATTGGGAGAAAGAATAAAAAAGAGAAGAGAAGAATTAGGATTAACTATGGAAGATTTAGCTGTTAAAATAGGAGTTTCTAAATCTAGCATATATTATTTAGAAAATGGAACTAACAAACCACGTCTAGATACACTACAACAAATTTCAGAGCAATTACATTGTTCTATATCTTACTTGATAGGAGAAGATGAAATAAAGGAAGATTCTTTAATAACAACTGTAGAAGAAAATGGTATATTGTATAAGATTTTTTTAAATAAACACAAGTTTCCAAATGGTTTGACATACGAACAGATGTGCGGTAAGATTAAATTATTAGAAGAAAATTTAAATAAAAAATCTTCTGATAAATAATAATCGAGGGGGATAAAAAATGGATGGTGTTTTAATGGTACAAAGAAACGGAGAGACTATATTCGTAAATTGGGACGAACTGTGTGAATTGTTTGATGTAGATATAGAAATAGAGGGTGTTGTAGATGAGTTTAAAAAGGATAGCAATTTACAGTAGAAAAAGTAAATTTGTAGAACAATCTGACTCGGTTGAAAACCAAGTTCAAATATGCAAAAATTACATTTTAAATAATTTCAATACAAATAAAGTTGAAATAATTACTTATGAAGATGATGGTTTTTCTGGTAAAAATATAGATAGACCAAGATTTAAACAACTGATTAAGGATGCTAAAAATAAAACATTTGACATTCTAATATGTTATAGATTAGATAGAATTAGTCGTAATGTTGCTGATTTTTCTAGCATAATAACACTATTGGAAAGTTACAATATAAGTTTTATATCTATAAAAGAACAATTTGACACTAGCACACCCATGGGTCGTGCCATGATGTATATATCTTCTGTATTTGCACAATTAGAAAGAGAAACTATATCCGAACGTGTTAGAGATAATATGTTAGAAGAAGCAAAGACAGGTAAATGGTTAGGTGGTAATACTCCTCTTGGATACGTTTTTAAAAAACATCCTAATGGTGAGTCGTGTTTGAAACAAGATAAAGAAAAGATTAAGTTAGTTAAATTAATGTATAAAAAATTTATAGAAAAAGGAGCATTAGGCCCTTTAAGCAAATTTTTAAATGATAATAATATAAGAAAGTCAAATGGAAATCTTTATTATATCACTGCAATACGAGATATTCTTACAAACCCTAATTATTGTATAGCAGATAATTTTTTTAAAGAATATGCAATTGAAAAGAATATGCAAGTTTTTGGAGATGATAATGTTTGGGAAAATAATAGTAGAAACTTAGGCGTAATGGTGTACAACCGTTTTAGCTGTCCTGCTGTTGGTAGAAAGAAGGCTAACAATACAGATAAGTGGATTATAGCAATTGGAAGCCACGAGGGAATTATAAACGGAAAAGAATGGGTATATGTAAATAATAAAATACAAGAAAATTCTCAGAAAAAATTTAAATCAAGGTCATCAACAACAGCACTACTAAACGGAGGTATTATTAAATGTGCTAAATGTAAATCTAATTTTATTATCTCACACGCTTATAAAAACGGAGAAAGAATAAGACATTATTATGTTTGTTCCGGAAAATCTTATTCGTATGGTGCTAAATGTACAATCAAAAATATAAATGGTAAAAAAGCAGATAAATTAATTATGGACTATATAAAAGAATTAAATACAAACACAGAATTGCTTAATTCTTTATATAATAAAAACAGAAATGAAATAGAAGAAAATAACGATATTAAATCTTGTAATGACATTAAACAAAAAATAAGTAAATATAAAAACGATATAGACAAGCTTACTGAAAAACTAATATTTACTGAAAATACATTAGCTAGTAAATATATAATAGAAAAAATAGACAAGCTTGGCAATAAAATAACAGAAGAAGAAAAAAAATTAAGAATTTATGAAATAAAAATACAGAACATAAAATATAAAAATATTAATTTAGAAACTATAAAGGATTATATAAAATATTTAATAAAAAACATAGACATATTAGAGGTTGAAGAAAAGCAAAGACTTATAAAAAATATATTTTCTAAAATAGTTTGGGATGGTGAAAATTTAAACGCTACATTAAGAAAGTGGCAGTTATAATTCTGCCACCCTCTTTTTGTGTTTAACTACTTTAAGGTACCCCATGACAAATCAAGTCTACTGTAATCAGATTATTATTATTTACAATATTTTTTAAAGCAGCTACCTGACAGGGCAATCCAATAAACAATACTTTTTTCTTCTCCTCATTAGTGATTTTATATATTTTTTCATAAGTGTCCAAAACATTACTTTGTATATATTTAGAGCCTATTATTTTAAAAATATCTTTTTCTTCTCTTATTTCTATATGATGTACTAAAAAATCTTTATTCCAGGCAACACCAAATACCACCCCATTATCTCTTAAAATATACCTACCAAGTTCTGTAGATATTCCTCCAGAGGAGCTTATCTTTCGTATATTTTCATCTAAACTATGCGCTCCATATACTTTTAATTTGTTAATATCCCTATTTTCTTTATTACATATAATAATAGGGCATACATTGTAACATTTATTACAATTAGTACATTTACTTTTATATATCTTAGGATAATAAAACCCTAACTTATCCAATTTCATTTCTATAGCATTAAAGTCACACACATTATAGCATCCAAAACAGCCAGTGCATTTATCATAACCTATTTTTTCTATGGCCGTAGTCATATTATCTACTCCTTTTTATAATTTTTAGCTATAATTTATATTATAATACAGTGTAATTATGTATACCAGTAAATAAAAAGTACATAGTATCTGATACTATATGCTTTAATTAATACATTTATTGAGGTAATAAAATAAATCTTAAAATAAACAGTATTGCTAAAATGTATATAATAGGATGAACCATCTTATACTTTCCAGTAGCAATTTTTATTATTGGATAAAATATAATACCTGCAGCTATTCCATTAGCTATACTATAACTAAATGGCATTATAGCTATTGTAAAAAATGCTGGAACAGATTCACTAAAATCATCAAAATCAATGTTTTTAATGGAACCCATCATAAGAGATCCAATTATTACAAGTGCTGGAGCAGTAGCTTCTGCAGGAACTATTCCAACTAAATCTCCAAGAAATAATGATAGCGCAAATAAACTTCCAACTACTACTACTGAAAGGCCAGTTCTTCCGCCTTCAGCTATACCAGCTGTTGATTCTATATAAGTGGCTGTTGTAGTCGTGCCAAATAATGAACTTATAGTTGTTGCTATTGCATCAGCTAATAGTGCTTTTTTCATATTTTTAATTTTACCATCTGATTGTATCATATTTGCCTTTTGAGCAGTTCCTACTAATGTACCTATGGTATCAAATAAATCTACAAGACTAAATGTTAAAACAACCATAAATACACTAGTTAATGCTCCTACAATTCCAGTTCCATTATGAGATAGTAAACCTTTAAAATCAAATGCAAAAAATGTAGGTGATATATTAGATGGAATACTAAAGAGTTTTATACCACTTATATTTGTTATTCCCATAGGAATACCTATTAAAGTAGTTAAAATTATAGATATAAGCATAGCTCCCTTAATTTTTTTTGCCATTAACACTATCATAATAACTAAACCAATTAACGTAAGAGCTGCATTAGAATTAGTAAAACTACCAAAACCAATTAAAGTTGAAGGATTAGGTACAATTATACTACCACTTTTTAACCCTATAAGTGCTATAAAAAGTCCGATTCCTCCTGTAATAGCAACTTTCAAATTTTGTGGTAATGCCTCAACTATTTTTTCTCTTATAGATGTTATTGTTATAATTATAAACAATATTCCAGAAATAAATACAGCTGCTAAAGCTTGTTGCCAACTATATCCTAATGTTAAACATACACTATATGTAAAAAACGCTGTAAGTCCTATACCTGGTGCCACTGCAAAAGGTAAATTCGCATAAATTCCCATTATAATAGTTCCAATAGCTGAAGTGAGACACATTCCTGCAAATACAGAAGCAACTACATGATCGTTCAGAGCAGACAGAGAAGCTGCTTCGTCTCCTCTTATTCCTAAAGAATTCATTCCTGAAAATTTAAGTATATTTGGAATTACAAGTAATGCATATGCCATAGTTATAAAAGTTGTAAAACCAGCTAATACTTCTGTCTTAACACAAGTTTGATTTTCATTAAGTTTGAAAAATGATTCTAAAAATGATTGCTTTTTATTTTTTAATTGATTATTAGTCATATTTCCCTCCTTATAAACTTTGAAATATAAAAATTCTGTTACTAAATTTTTGAGTAAATCCAGCAACAGAATTTTATTCCAATTCTATTAAATATAGATTCACCCATAGTGAGAAATTTTACGGTTTCTCGTAGAAACTTCTGAGCCATATTCTCAGAATTATATGGATGTAATTTACATATTAAATTTAAAATATATCAGAGTAAATATTATCATTATGAAAGAAAAAAGTCAACATTTGAATTTTATTGGTAAAAAAAATCAAATGTTGACTCTTATTATTCAACTTCCTGTATACTTATCTTTCGAGTATGTTTTGTATGACTCCATTCTTTTTTGTTTTTATCAATTATTCCTTGTACTGTTATTGGAATCCATGTTAATGTATATAATCCGTATAGTAAATACCATATAAATATTTTAAATGAATGCTTTCTATCAACGATTAATAAAAATAAAAGGAATATTGAAATATATATAATGTTCCCAAATAATATTTCTTTAAATTTAGGTGTATCTCCAAAAATATAGCTAAGAACAACAATATTTAATGAATAAATTGTAAATAATGAAAATAACTTTTTGGAAAGCTTTCTTTCAATTACCATAATAAATGGAGTAAATAAAAACTGTAATATGCTAAATATTTTCCAAATTGCTGGAGCAAATAAATAATTTATAACAAATATATTTAATCCATGCCTACTATTATTTTGAATTAAAGTAAGTACCGCAGATACACCTAGTAATAGTGTAACAAATGGTTGAACAGTGTATAATGCACAATCTAAAGTAGTAAAATTTCTAGTTTTTATTGCTTTTTTAAGTAATTTAAAAAAGAACCTAGATGCAACATCTGAAAATCCCTGCATCCATCTCTTACGTTGTTTCCATGATTGTTTAAGTGTTAATGGTTTTTCATCATAAACAATAGCATGATGTGCCCAACCTACCTTATGACCATTTAAAACAAGTTTACAAGTAAATTCTAAATCTTCTGTTAGACAGGTAGCACCCCAACCCAATTGTTTTAAAATTTCTGTATCCATACAAAAACCTGTGCCACCAATCTGGTTAGATAAACCAAGATTGGCTCTTGCTAATTGAAATAATCTATTAGCAGTCCAAAATGAAATAGAATAAGATTGTGTAATCCATGAATCATTTGGATTTTTACTATCAATATATCCTTGTACAACTTTATAACCTTCACAAAGTTTAGCATTCATTTCGTTTAAAAAATTTTTTGATACTAAATTATCTGCGTCGAATATAGCTATAGAATCATATTTCCCTTCCATATTGAATATATTACTAAACATCCATTCTAAAGCATAACCTTTACCTCTTTTATCTGGAACATTTCTTTCAAATACATTAGCCCCACATTTTCTAGCTATTTTAGCTGTATTGTCTGTACAATTATCTGCTATTACAAAAATTTCATAGAGTTCTTTAGGATAATCTAAGGATTGTAAACTTTCTATTATATTGCTTATAACAGTTTCTTCATTATGAGCTGCTACAAGCAATGCAAATTTTTTTGTTGGTAAATATTTTTGTGAAAGTTTATCATCTTTTTTGTATAATCCAAATAAAGACAAAATTAAATAATACATTGTTATTGAAAAAACTGCTAATTGAAATATCGCTGTAAAATAATAAAAGAATTCTTTCATAAAAATCACTTCCACCTCATATGTTTTATACAACCGTTCTTAATAATAACATAAATTTATAATATTATCTACTATGATATATATTTGTAATAATTTTTTAATAATCTTATAGAAAAGACATCTTACTTTTGTGTAAAATGTCTTATATGTATATTAATTAATTATTATTAAAACTCCTATTAAAATATGTATTCATTATTAAAAGTTAGTTCTTTTGATTTAGCTTTGATTTCTTCAAACATAGATATTATTTTAGAAGATAATTTGTCAGCTTTATTGTAATTATTCATAGCACCATCTTTATTATTATTTTTTATATCTTGTATAATATAGTGACCAATATCATGAAAATCTAAGTGTATTTTCCCTACATTTTCCCATATACTTTTAATTTCTTGATTTTTAGGGGTTACAGCATAATAAAAGTGTCCAAATGCACACTTATGTCCATCAACTTGTATAGGTGTTATTTCCATTGTATCCACCATTTGTTTTAAATCATTTAACCATTTTTTATGAGTAAATATGGCGGTTTCTATAGTTTCCACAAATTCTTCATTAGAAATAGTAAATAATTTTTCTTTTGAGACATCACCACATATTTTTGCTAAATTTGAAATTTCATCATCGATATTATTAATAGACTTAGATAAGTGATCTAAATTATCAGCTTCCTTAAATATTTCTTCAGATAATTGAGTTAAATCCTCTGTATTAGTAGTTATGGAATCCATTACAGCTGTTACTTCACTGGTAGATGCATTTATTTCTTCCATATTAGAAGAAATGCTTTGAATACTTAATGTAACAGTACTAATAGAGTTTTTAGTTTTCATAAATGAACTTGTCATATCATCTATTTTTTCATCCATCTTTCCTATAGATTCAATAGTATATTTAACACTATCAGCACTTTTATTAGATGCACTTTCTATATGATTCATTAATTCTTCCATAAACTTAAGCTGATCTTTAGTATCCTCTGCTAATTTTCTAACTTCTTCAGCTACAACAACAAATCCCTTTCCATTATCTCCTGCCCTAGCTGCTTCTATACTAGCATTTAATGCTAATAAATTTGTTTGAGCTGCTATTTGATCAATACCTGTAATAATTTCTTTCATATTATTAACTATATTAAGTAAATTACCAATATTTTCTTCCATGTTTTTAGATTTATCTGAAACATCTTTATTTACGTTCAATATATCTTTTAGAACATTATCATTATTTTCAATTTCCTTAGAAATTATATCTGTATTTTCTGATACATTATTTATTTCTATAGAATTCTCACTTATAGCTTGATTTACTTGGTTCATATTTACAGAAGTTTCTTCTACTGCTGATAAAAGATTTTCAGAAGCTTGTCTTAATTTATTAGAATGTCTTTCAAGATCTTTTGAAGCATGAGAAAGTTTTAAATTAAAATTACTTATTTTAGTAGTAAGTTTTAATACATTTTTTATTATTTTTCTTATAAAAGGCACTGCATTTTTTGTTGAAGAAAAAATAGAGTATATGAATCTTACTGTAGTACTATTAGATTTTTTTAATATCTCCTCCATTCCTGACATATCATCTGCTTTAAAACATTTTACAATAGAAACTATATCTTTAAAATTGGAATTAAATTTAAACATTTGTTCTCCTCCTATCTAAAATTTAATTGCCCTATACAATAATACTAAATAGATACTTACTTTACAACATTTTTATATCATGTATATAATTGTATGTATATTCTTTGTTATAAAATAAATGGCCATATAAAATGACCATTTTATTTTATCTTTTATTTACTATTTTTTATTATATAATTTTCATTTATGCCATTTTTCAAAACTAATTTTGCATATTCCTTAGCTGCGAACAAAGAATGATCTCTAAAATTACCACATTGTATCTCATTAGTTGCTGGTACACATTCAGTAGTAATTACCTTTTTTAAAGACTTTTCTAAAGCTATTCTAACTTCATTTTCATTTCTATCATTCCATAATGTCAAATAAAAACCTGTTCTACATCCCATAGGCGAAAGATCTATAACCTCATCTAAAAATTCTCTTAAATAATTAGCTAATAAATGTTCTATGGTATGCATTGCTCCAGTTGGCATTTCACTTGTATTTGGTTGTACAAATCTTAAATCAAACTTAGTTATTTTATCACCATTTTTTCCTGATAAAGTACAGCACTTTCTAACATAAGGTGCCTTAACGTATCTATGATCTAATTCAAAACTTTCTACTTTTTCCATAGTATACCCTCCTTTGTTTATATTTATATTATATAATATTTATTTTTTATTTAAAGTCTTTTATTTACTTTTTTAATACCAAAATATATTAGCTATATTTTAGTATTATATCTTTTAACGTCCTTACACACATTGAAGGATACCTACCTGTAGAAACCTCCCCAGCTAACATAAAACCATTGATTCCATCCTTTATATGATTGTATAAAGCCTCAACTTCTGGTAAGGATGGTGTTTCTTTTCTTTTCATACTGTTTAATAAATAAGTTCCTAATATATATTCTTTATTTTTTAGTTTAGTTTTATTTAGAATTTCCTCCTGTATTAATGGTACTTTAAATATATTTGTTTCTGGTATTAGGTCTCCTCTTCCTATCACTATACCATCTACTTCCTCTAAAATTGAATCTATATTTTCCACTGCCTCTTTAGTCTCAATTTTTGCCCATATTTTAGGAAAATTACCTTTACCAAATCTTTTTAATGTTTTACTTATACAGCCTTTTAATTCTATTATATCCTCTTTACAAGTAACATAAGATAAACATATTATATCCACACCTTTACTTAATCCCCAAACTATATCTTTTTTGTCTTTTTCATTAAGATTCATATCACCTCTAAAAATATTTGGTATATTCACCCCCTTTTCTTTTCTAATAATTCCACCCTTTTTAACTCTAGTTTTAACCAACTTACCACATATATCAATTATTTCAAATTCCATTGTAGCATCTTTCATATATATTGTTTTTAAATTAGCTAATGAATCCAAATTTTTTAATATTGTTAAAGGTACAACCTTTTTATTTTTAAATTTTAAATTATAATTTTCCTCTATACAAAAAAATACTATGTCCCCTGTATAAACTCTTTCTTCCCTTATAAACTTATGACTTACTCTTATTTTATTTCCTTGTAAATCTTGTAATACTTTTATGTTTTTAAAATTATTTACAATAAATTTAATAAGTCTCTCTGTATTATTATAATCTATATGGGAAAAATTAAATCTTGCTACATTCATTCCTTCTGATGCCATATCTTTAATTGAATTTTCATCATTAATCTTAGGGCCTATAGAACAAATTATATACATACTTACCTCCTTAGTATCCAATATATTATTTCCTTTTATTATAAGTTTACTTAATAGAATTATAAAAACTATATTTATGTAATTGAATTGGATAAATTAATAACATTTCATGTAGACATATAATAATATTATACAAAAATATGTAACAAACACAAATAATAGTTAATATGTTTATTTTATGAGTAAAATATTTTATATATTAATTTAATTAATTTAGTTTACATTAATTTATATTTACATAATATTTTTTATGTAAATATAAATACATTAGTATTAAGATAAATTTATTGCACCTATACAAAATAATTGAATATAATAAAAGTAGACAATCCTCTTTTTTTCATGATACATTATGCCTTTAAAGGGTAAGGAGGGATTTATATGGGACACAAGCATAAAAACTGTTGTGAGTACGAATACTATAAAAAATGTGGTTGTGGTTGTAATTGCTGCAGAAATTCTGGCTGTAATTTCTTTGGATTAGGAAATTGTGGATCTTCATGTAATAATGGTTCTATATGGCCATGGATTCTTATAGCTTTATGTTGCAATAGATGGTAATAAATTAGGGACAGCTTTACTAAGCTGCCCCTTTTATTTAAAATTTTCTTCATATTATTGGGAAATATAAATATAATTGTATCCAATATACAAATTCCAATTATATTTTAGATATATTTTATTTGCATATCTTTTATATTGTAGAAAAATAGAGAATTAACTGAATTATTAGTTATTAACATTATAAAAATTCATGCTATAATTAAGACAGGTTCTCTAAAGGGGGATGTGATTATGGAAAGCTATAATTATTTTTATGCATTAGAGGATAATTCAGTAGAAAATCTTTCAAAATATCTACTGGATAAAATTAAAGGGAAAAATAAAATTCTTATACTATGTATAGGAGCAGATAATTGTACAGGGGATTCACTTGGACCTCTTACAGGTACACTACTAAAAAAAAGCAATTGCCCATGTACTATAATAGGAGATTTAGAAAATATAGTAGCATATAATAATTTAAAAGCTACTTATTCTCACATAAATAAAAACCTTAAAGAATACTTTATTATAGCAATAGATGCATGTTTAGGAGAAACAAAGGATATTGGAAAAATATTCGTAGAAAATGAAGGTATAACTGCTGCTTCAGCTTTAACTTCTAATCAAATATGCATAGGAGACATTTCAATTAAAGCAGTAGTTAATAAGCTATCCAGTTTCAAATGTTCTAATCTATACATTTTACAACAAACTAGATTATTTTATGTATACACAATGGCAGACACAATCTCTAAAGCTCTTTTAAAAGCTTTAAAACAGAACCGTAATAATTATATAAAATGCACATCAAAAATATGCTAAAAACACGCAGTAAATTTACTGCGTGTTTTTGATTAAAATATTACATAGTCAGCAAATAATGAATTGGAGCGTTAGGTCCCATTGGTAATTCCAAAGAAAACCATCCAATTAAAAGTAGACTCCATCCTAGTAAAAACAACATTGAGTATGGAAGCATAGTTGATATTAATGTTCCTATTCCACTATCTTCATCATACTTTTCCGCAAAGGTTACTATAAGTGCAAAGTAGGACATTAAAGGCGTAATTATATTAGTACAAGAATCTCCTACTCTGTATGCAGCTTGTGTAAACTCTGGTGAATATCCTATTCTCATAAACATTGGTACGAACACTGGTGCCATTATAGCCCATTTTGCTGAAGCAGATCCCATAAAAAGATTTATAAATGCTGCCACTATAACAAATAGTATTATTAAAGGTATTCCTGTAAGTCCTGTAGCTTTTAAAAACTCTGCGCCTTTTGCTGCTAAAATTGTTCCTAAATTAGTATGACCAAAATAAGCAACAAATTGAGATGCAACAAATACTAAAACAAGATATCCTCCCATTCTTCCCATGCTTTTCCCAAGTGAGTTAGCTACATCCTTATTGTTTTTTATTTTCCCTGAAGAAATACCATAAGCTACTCCTGGAATAAAGAAAAACAGAGCTATTATCGGAACTATTCCATCCATAAAAGGAGTATGTCCTATTATCTTATGAGTCTTAGGATCTCTTAATATTCCATTATATGGTATAAGCGTAGCTAACAATAGTATCATAAATATCAAAAATGCTATTCTTGCAGATCTTAATCCTTTTTTTTCTTCTATAGATAATTGAGTCATATCCTCAGTAGGTGCTTTATCGTAAGTACCAAGTCTTGGTTCAACTATTTTTTCTGTAACAAGAGTACCTATTATTGTAATTAAAAATGTAGATACCAACATAAAATAATAATTTCCTGTTGCTGCAACTGAATAATTTGCATCAAGTAATTTAGCCGCCTCTGTACTTATACCTCCAAGTAATGGATCTGTAGTTCCTATTAAAAGGTTTGCACTAAATCCACCAGATACACCTGCAAATGCAGCTGCTAAACCTGCAAGAGGATGTCTACCAAAGCTTAAAAACACCATAGCTCCTAGTGGAATTAAAACTATATATCCTGCATCGGATGCAATATTTGACATTACACCTAATAATACAACTACTATTGTAACAAGTTTTTTTGGTGTATTCATTACAACTTTTCTAAGTAGTGCTTGTATAAGACCTGATTCCTCTGCCATACCTACTCCTAGCATGGCCACAAGAACAGTTCCTAAAGGAGCAAAACCAGTAAAATTTTCTACAGCACTAGTAACCATATATCTTAATCCGTCTGCTGTAAGTAAACTAATAGCTTTTACATCTTCAAGTTTTGTGCCTCCTTTCACTTTATCTACCATAGTAAATTCTGCATGAACTCCACATCTTGCACAAATATCAGAAATTATAATGATAATAAGACTTAAAATAACAAAAATTGCAGCTGGATGAGGCATTTTATTACCAACTCTTTCAACCCAATCCAAAAATGACGAAAATCCCCCTTTTCTTTTCTCTTTTTTCACCGGACTTCTCTTTATTTCCCCCATAATATAGTTCCTCCCTTTAAAATAAAGTCATAACACACTATCTTTTATATAATTAAATGATTATATTTACATTAGTGTATTATTTTTAAATTTTATGAATATTTTATTAATATTTTAACATATGCATTAACTTATTTCAATAATATTTAAAATGCATTAATTAATTTTATAAATGTGATAATTTAGAATTAAATCTTTCATTGTTAATAATACAAAATATTTGCAACTATTTATAAATAGTTGCAATTAAAAATATTTTCAAAATAAAAAACTAGGTTTACACCTAGTTTAAAAAGAGAGTTTAAAATGAATTATATAATTAAAATATATATTTACATAGATGTTTTGTACATTTAATATACTATCATAAACGTATTGTATATATAATAATTATCCCCACCACTATAAATTTCTTTTAACGATTTATAGTGTTATAAAATACATTAAGAACATATTTAAATATATTTTATATCATTTTAATCTCTCTTTTCAATATATATATTGCACTATTTTATTTTTTATATGTGATGTAAATTTTACTATATAATTTTTCTTTTACAAAGAATATTAAATATAAGTAAAGCTAACACTCCTCCTATGAAAGCAGTTATAAATTGAGGTAAACCCATCATTATTACAAGTTTATTTAAAATTTTTTTAGTCATATCTATATGCAATAAATATACGAATTTACTTGCAGATAAATATAAAAAAATAAATTTAACTAATGAAGCTACTATTATAGAAATATATTTTAAAATACTTCCTTTTAATTTATAAATCATAGAAAAAATAATAATAAATATTATATTACTAATAATTATAAAAGGTAAAAATGGTGCCATCGGTGAGGGTAGTTGACCTATGATCCATGCAAGTAATGGAGTCATAATACCTATTAAAGCACCCCAAAATGTTCCACAAATTAATGTAGTTATTATTAAAATACAATTAACCATAGACCCTACAAATATTTGACTTATTTGAGGAATACTTCTTCCAATAGATTGTATTATTATAGCTAGAGCCAAAAATAAGGCTGTTTTAACTAATTTTCTTAGATCTTTCACAATCACTGCCCCTTTTTTATATTATTGAAAATTTCTGTAGCTCTATTAAGAATTCCATTCATATATGCTATAGCTGTACCATAATTAGTTATCGGTATTCCGTAACTTTTAGCTTTGCATATTCTCTCCATCATTTGCTTCCTATTAAACATACATCCTCCACAATGTATTATAAGTTTATATTCCCTAATATTTTCTGGGAAATCTACACCTGAACTGAAAGTAATCTGAAGATTTGCTCCCACCTTTTCCCTAAGCCAATTAGGAATTTTTTCCCTTGCTATATCTCCCTTTAATGCATGGTGAGTACAGGACTCTGAAATAAGTACCTTATCTAAAGGCTTTAATTTTTCTATTGCCATGGCACCCTGAATAAAGGTCTCTAAATCCCCTTTGAATCTAGCCATAAGTATTGAAAAAGATGTGAAATTAACATCCTCAGGTAATAATTTATTTACTTTATTAAATATTTGGGAATCTGTTATTACTAAATTTGGTTTAATTTTCATTTGTTTTATAACGTATTCCAATTGTGAATCTTTAATAGTAATCACTATAGCATCATTATCTAAAAGATCTCTTATAGTTTGTACTTGTGGTAGTATTAGTCTGCCCTTAGGTGCTTGAATATCTTGAGGTGCCACTAATAAAATAATATCACCCTTATTTATTATGTCTCCTACTAGAGCAGGCATTTCAAAATCAACTGGAGAATTTTCGATTATTTTTTCCTTTAATTTATCGATATTAATATTTTTTAATGCACTTACTTTTATAAAAGGAATTTGAAATTCTCTGTTATATTTGTAAATATCTACTTCTGTATTTATATTATCAACTTTGTTAATAACACCTATTATAGGTATCTTTTTTTTCCTTAATTGTTTGTACCAAGCTTTTTCATAATATAAATCATCTACATTAAAATTAAACACCAAGATTGCTAAATCAGTTTTTTCAATAATTTGCTCAGTCTTCTTTAATCTTAATAATCCTATTTCTCCCTCATCATCATCAACACCTGCAGTGTCTATTATCATTACCGGACCTAACGGTAATAACTCCATGGCTTTATAAACAGGATCAGTGGTAGTTCCAGCCTTATCCGACACTATTGAAACCCTTTGATTTGTCAATGCATTTATAATACTAGATTTACCAACATTTCTTCTACCAAATATAGCTATATGTAATCTATTTCCTTTAGTAGTGTCATTCATAGTATCCACCTCCTAAGTTAAAATCTTAAATCTCTTTCCCCCTGCTCTATTCGTTTCAGTTTTTCTAATGTGGATTTTTTAACATTCTCCCTTGGTATTTCTAGTAATGCCTTTTTTATAGTTTCTTCTCCTATAGATTTAACTTCATCATTTCCATAATCAAGCAAAAATTCTTTAAATGTTAATATTGCATTTGGTTGACATACATTATGTATCTGTCCTGACTTTGCAAGACTCATAAATCTTTCTCCTGTTCTTCCTTCTCTATAACAAGCTGTACAATAACTAGGAATATATCCTCCTTTACAAAGATTTTTTATTATTTCAATTGGTGATCTACGATCTCCAACCTGAAACTGAGGCTTTTCATCATTAATATCTTTTGAATTCTCCTTTGCGTATCCTCCAACCCCTGTACAAGATCCTGCACTTATCTGAGATATTCCAACTTCTATAACTTCATCTCTAAATTTAGACTCTTCTCTTGTAGATAAAATCATGCCTGTATAAGGTACTGAAAGTCTTAATATGGCAACTATTCTTTTAAATTCATTATCTGTAACAATATAAGGATAGTTTTCAAGGGTAACTCCTTCTGCTTCCCTAATCCTTGGTACAGAAATAGTATGAGGTCCTACGCCTGTGGCCTTCTCTAAATGTTCTGCATGCATAAGCATAGCTATTGTTTCATATTTATAATCATATAAACCATAAAGTACACCTATTCCTACATCATCTATTCCAGCTTCTCTAGCCCTATCCATAGCAGTGGTATGATAATTATAGTCATGTTTGGGACCTTGAGGATGCATGTTTTCATATACTTTTTTATTATAGGTTTCTTGAAATAATATATAAGTCCCTATTTCGGCTTCTTTTAATCTTTTATAATTTTTAACAGAAGTAGCCGCTATATTTACATTAATTCTTCTAATACTACCATTTTTAAATTTTAATGAATATATTTTTTCTATACATTGTATTACATAATCTAATGAACAATTCACATCATCTTCACCAGCTTCTAGTGCTAATCTTTTATGACCTAATCCTTCTAATATTCTTACTTCTTCCTCAAGCTCATTCATGTTTAGTTTTTTTCTTTCAAATTCCTTATTACATTGTTGGTACCCACAATATTTACAATTGTTCACACAGTAATTGCTTATATATAAAGGTGCAAATAAAACAATCCTTTTACCATATATTTTCTCTTTAATTTCTTTAGCTACTTTATATATTTCTTCTAAAATTTCTTTATTATCTACAGCCAAAAGCACTGCTGCCTCTTTATGTGAAAGGCCTTTACAACTACTTGCCTTTTTTAATATTTCCCTTACATATATTAAATTTTTGCTTTTTACGTTACCTTCCTTTATGCTCTCTAAAATCTCTGAATTAATTATAAAATCTTCAGCTTTGTATTCTTTCATATTAAACAACTCCTTACTTTATTTTAAAACTATCTCCTTTAGTAAAGGAAATCTTTTTCCCAGCCTTCAATATATATTTTTCTATATCCTTTCTTTCTTCTAGTATGCTTTTATGCACTTTTAATTTAGATGGATATATTTCATAAAGTCTTCTATATTTATGTGGCTCAACTTTTTGCATAATAACATTTGCTCCAGAGCTAAAAGCAGCTATTTTATCTAGTTCATTTAACACCCCAAGAGAAGTTGTGGCAGGTAAATGTGTATACTTTAACATAAGCCTAGCAAGAGCTACTACCTTTAAAGTTAAAAATGTACTCCCTTTTACCTGATTTTTAAGTTCTGTTTCAGGATGAGGAATAAAAGGACCTATTCCTGCCATATCCACTTCTAAAGATTTTAAAAAGATTAAATCTTTAGCCAAAGTATCATAACCTTGCCATGGTAATCCCACCATAAATCCACTCCCTATTTGATAACCTAATTTTTTCAGCTCTTTTAAGCATTGAAATCTACTTTTAAAATTAGAGTGAGGATGTAATTTATTGTATAAAAGTTCATCTGCAGTTTCATGTTTAATTAAAAATCTATCTGCTCCAGTCTTTTTAAACTCTTTATATTCTTCAATTTCTCTCTCTCCTATACTTAAGGTTATGGCCAAATCCCCTATTCCTTTTATTCTTTTTAAAATTTCACATATTTTTTCTTTACTGTACCATAAATCTTCTCCTGATTGAAGAACAATAGTTTTATATCCAGCTTCATAAGCTTCAAACGCTGTGTTTACAATTTCATCAATTGTCATTCTATATCTTTTTATTAATTTATTATTACAATTTAATCCACAATAAGCACATTTACATCTACAATAATTAGAAAATTCTATTATGGCCCTTATTTGTATTTCATCTTTACAATATTTTAATGTAACTTGTTCAGCCTTATAAAATAAATAACTTAAATTCTCATCTTCTTTATCTAATCTTAATATTTTTATGATTTCATTTTTATTTGGTTGGTACCCCAAAGATATTTTATTTATTAGCTCTTTAGTTTGCATAAATAACTCCTTATAATCACTTTTTAGTTATAGCCGATTTAACATTTACTCCACTTATTCTTCCAAGTTTACCTGTTATAGCACTAATTTCATCTGAAGTACCATCCACAATAAGAGAAATGACACTTAAGTTCCTCTCTCTATATGGAACTCCCATCCTTCCAACTATCACATGAGCAAAATCATGAAGTATGCTATTTACCTTATTAGCACATTCAAATTCTTCTATAACTATTCCAACCACACCTACTCTTTTGTCCATAAATTTTTCCCTCCCAATATTAAAATAAAAAAACCCTCTAGCAAAACTAGAAGGTCACATACTCCATATAAAAAACACCCTTATCTATACTTAATAAAGTAGTGATTACAGAATATATTTGTTTCCTTTCCTCTTGCTCAGATAAATTCTTTACAATTAGATAAAACTTTTTAAAATCTCTTTTATCAGAAATCACCAATAAAAGGGATATGTATATATTATATTTTTTTAAAATTTATATGTCAACTATATTAGTATAAATATAATAGTTTACTTTCAAATTTTCTATAAATTGAGTATATTAATCTAGGCCATTTCCGGGATTGATCGATGTCCAATTCCTACTACCACCTCATTTAAGTGAAGTAACCCTATACTTAAAAATATACAGACACTTAAATGTTCCTTTCCCCTAGCAATACCAATTTTACCACCCACGTTAAGACCATTTGCCTTAGTTGACACTTGCATAATAGCTTCTCTAGTTGCTCCTGCTACAGCTCCATCATGAAGATGACAATCCTTTATAACACCACATCTCTTAGACGCAACTAAAGCTCTTTCTACTATTTTAGGTATAGAATTATTTAAATTCCCACCAATGTCCACAGCTGCAGTTATAATGCCTTTATCCTTAAACCTACTTTCAAGTTCTTTTTCACTATCCCTAGAGGAAATAGCCATTTTTATAGAACTTTTTGCTACTTCTATACTATCAATTTTCATCTTCTATCACCCTTCTTATAAAATACTCTTCTTACTTATATATTTTATCATATTTAAATTTAATTTTATTCTAAATTTTTTATTCTTTTTGTACATTTTCTATTAAATATTATATACATAAGTATACCATCAAAGGCCCACTGCACAGTAGTAATCCACCATACATTAATAACAGACCATCTAAGTTTATAAATAAAAATATATATTAAAGGAAGCCTAATACAAATCCCTGTAAATAATGAAATATAAAGGGGTGTTTTTGCATCACCAAGACCTTTTAATGCTCCCGAAAACACATTAGAGATAGCTATAAATGGTTGTTCTAAAGCTCCTATAGACAAACAAAGGGCTGTAAGTTTAATTAGCTGCCTTTCATTGTCTTTAACAAATAAATCCGCCAAAAAGTCTGGCATAATAACAAAAAAAACAGAAAAAGTCATCATCATTCCTACTGCTAATAAACAACAATAGTTTGCATATTTTTTTGCCATTTTATAATCCTTTTCCCCGGCTCTCATTCCTACTAAAGCAGTAGCTGCTACAGATATACCAACTCCTGGCATTACCGATATTCCCTCTATTATATTTGCTATCTCATTTGATGCAAAAGATATTGATCCTAAACTCATAATCATACCAGTACAAAATAGTCTTGTTATTCCATACGCACCTTCTTCTAAACAAGAGGGTATACTTAGCTTTAACACCTGCTTTATTGCAAAAAAATTACTTTTCACTAAATATTTAATGTTAAATTTCAAAAAATATTTTTTTAAAATATAGAAAAAAACTACTATAAATCCTATAGTTTGGGATATTACAGTAGCTATTGCTGAACCTATTATCCCCAAAGATTTTGTCCCTATTCCAAATATAAATATAAAATCAAAAAATATCTTATTTAAAGCTACAATCAATGATATTTTAAAAGGTATAACCGTATTTCCTATTCCTCTAAGAATTGCGTTTATTATAGTTATAAGTATGTTAGGCACTAGTGCTATAGAAATAACTTTAATATATATATTTGCATAGTATAAAACTTCATCTTTAGCTTTAAACAATGAAAGTATTTCCTTACTAAAATTAAATAATATTACAAACATTAATATGGCTAATAAAAATCCTATCCTAATACCAGTATAAGAATATAATTGTGCCTCTTTTATACTTCTTGCACCAATACTTCTTGCAACTAATGAAGTTATTGAAATGGCAAGCCCTATATATATTATAATATTAAAAGAAGTATTAACTATTTCCGTACTTAAAGTTACAGCACTAACTGCCTTATTTCCACCAAAATTACCTATCATCATAGCATCAAAAATGTTCATAAAGTTATATACAACCATTTCACCTATTACTGGCAAAGATAAATCTATAACCTCTGATAAAACATTATTTTTTTTCATATAATTTACCTTTCTTAAGTTGATTCATTAATATACTTATTTAAAACATTTCAATAAAATAACTTTTAATTTTTTTTATTAATTTCCATATATAAAATTAAGTAAAATTTTTAAATTTGGGTAACACTATATTTAGCCCTTAATAAATTTAATTAATTAAACCATTTAGGAGGTGCCTAACAAATATATGAAAAGAGCACTAAAAATTTTGGCTTTAATAATAATTTGTACTTTATTTGGAAGTTATGCTTCAGCCCAAACTAAAGTAAATAAAGAAGAATTAAAAATAGAAATTGAAAACCTATATAATAATCGTTCTAAAGTATTTATAAATGGAGATTTGAGTGCTCTTCAAAGTTATTTTGATACATCACATAAATACGGTGAATGGGCTCTTGAACATGAAATAAAAAGAGTAAAGTATTTAAAACATTGGGCATACCAAAGAAACATAGAATTTAAAGATGTTAAATCCTCTGTTATTTTATATAAAGTTTATAATACAAAAAAAGGTGTACGCCTTGCTTTAAAAGAATTATACAAATTTAACTATTTTTATAAAAATGACTCAAACCCTACTATAAATTCTTTTGGAGTTGGAATAAAACATACAGTAGATTTAACTAAAAAGAATGATAAATGGGTTATCTTTAGTGATTGGTACACAGATTGCTTTGAAGATGCTTTAAAATCTTACACTGGAGACATTACTCCCTGGGATTTTTCAAAAGATGAAGTATTTTCAATAGAAAATTGTCCTAAAGTAATAAATGAAAACTATGAAGGCCGCTACGACAGATTAAAAGCCATAAAATATGCAGATAAGTATTGTGGAGCTTCTTTAGATTATAATACAGATTATAAATATAATAAAAAATATAAGGACTACAATGGCATTGGTGGAGATTGCACAAACTTTGCATCTCAAGTTTTAGGAGACAAAGATGCTGGTGGTCTAAAATTTGATGGTTCATGGCATTGTAACTATCCTAAATATGGTATGGCTGAAGGAAGTAAAGCCTTTGTTAATGCTGATGCTTTTAGAAACTATCTTCTCTATAGTGGAAAAGGTAAATTAATAAAAAGAGGAGATTTTAAACAATTAATAACTCCAATAGAGGGCTATCCTTGTGGTTCGGTACAAAAATTAGAACCTGGAGATCTTATATGTTACGCAAAAGGTCATGATATAGATCACTTCGCTATAGTAACTTCTTGGGATTCTAGAGGATATCCTTTAATAAACTCCCATACTACAGATAGGTACCATGTGCCTTGGGATTTAGGGTGGGGAGATAAAAATATTTTTTTTCACCTTATTCATATAAGATAAAGTACTATTGCAGAAAGTAGATGAGATAAATTGAGAAATAAAAAATTTAAATTATGCTCATTATTAATAATAGGTATCTTTGCTTTTAATTTTTATATATACAATTACCATATAAAAGATTCTGAAAATGTTATCTCTCCAGATGAAAATAGGAAAGTTGTATATTTAACTTTTGATGATGGACCCACCCATGTAATAACAAATCAACTATTGGATGTATTAAAAGAATATAATGTAAAAGCTACATTTTTTGTAGTAGGTAAAGAAATTGAAGACAAAGAAGATATTCTTCTTAGAATATATAAAGAAGGTCATGGAATAGGACTTCATACTTATTCTCATAATTATAAAAAAGTATATTCTAATGAAGAAATATTCGTTGATGAAATGTTGAGCACACAAAAATATATAAAAGATATTACAGGATTTCACTCTAATATAATACGTTTTCCTGGAGGAAGTGTGCCCCATCTAAACACTAATTTTTTAAATAAGCTACATGATAATAACCTATTAGTATATGATTGGAATATAGATTTAAAAGACGGTATGTACCCAAATCTAACTTCCGAACAACTAGTTAGTAATTCAAAAAAATATAGAGGTAATCCTGATAGATTCATTATATTAATGCATTGTAATTTTAATAATAAAAATACAGTAAAGGCTCTTCCAAAAATTATTGAATACTATAAAGAACTAGGTTGTGATTTTAGAGCAATAAATGGTAATACCAAAGAATATTATTATAAATTTAGAAAATAGGCTTAATTAATGCCTATTTTCTAAAGCCTTTTCCTTCTACTTCTGATACATCTAATATAGATATAAAAGATTTTTCATCTATTTCTTTTACTATTTGCTTTAATTGAGGCAATTGAGCTAACGGCACCACACAATATAATACTCTTCTACTTTTATTGGTGTACGCTCCCTCTCCATATAAAAATGTAACTCCCCTTCTCAAATTACTCATAATAGCTTCACTTACAAGTTGTTCCTCTTCAGTAATTATAAGAATTAATTTATCTCGATCAAATCCCTTAACTACTTTATCTATCATATATGCAGTAAGATACATAGAAACTAATGTATACAAAGCTTTTCTAATATCAAATATAAACGCTCCCGCAGTTACAATCAATACATTTACTATAAAAGATATTTTACCTATGTCCAAATTATCATACTTTTTTTTTATAACAGATGAGACTATATCAAGTCCTCCTGTAGAACCATGATTACTAAAACATATTCCTACACCTGCTCCATTTAAAATCCCTCCATATAAACATAGAAGAAGTGGATCATCAATAGCTGTATATTGTTTAAGTGGTCTAGTTAATATAAGCATAACAGAAAGAGAAATACTCCCTATTAATGTGTATATTGTAAACCTTGGACTCATCTTTTTATAACTTAAATATAATAATGGTATATTCATTATCAGTACTATATATCCTGAAGGTATGTTAAATAGATACTCCACAATTAAAGCTACTCCAGATACTCCTCCACTTAATAATTTAGCATTAATTATAAACATATTTATGCCTATAGCAGAAACTAAAGGTCCTAATATTATGAAAATTATATTTTTAAAACTTTTTTTATTAATATACTCTTTTAATTCCACTTATTTTTCCCCCTTATAATATAACCCTATGTAAATAATATTACATTTCTTAGAATAAGTAAATTATAAAATAAACGTACCATTAAATTAATAATTACATATATTAATATTGTAATTATTGTATAAAGTAGAAAGGTAAAATATGTTTATTTGTCCATTTTTTCAAAATAATTTGTTCAGACAAAATCCACAAATATCTTATTTAAGACTTCTTCATGCTTCTCCAGATGCTCCAAAAGTAGACGTATATTTAAATAATAAAATTTTAGTTAAAAATCTTGAATATAAAGATTTCACAGATTACTTTGCAATGCAACCTGGATATTATGTACTAAAAGTATATCCATCTGGAAGTACTTCCGTACCAGTAATAGATACAAATATATTCATCTCAAATAACCAAATACTAACAGGAGCTATACTAAATTTCTTGAAAGAATTATATTTTAAACCTATAGAAGATACTGTTATGTCTCCTATAAAAGATAAAGTAATGTTAAGATTTGCTCATTTATCTCCAAATACCCGTTCAGTAAATGTATCCATAGCTAATAGTGGGATAATATTTACTGATATATCATTTAGTGAGGTCACCCAATACGAAGCAATAGACCCGGGTATATATGGTATACAAGTAAGAGGTTCTAATACTGACGATGTATTATTATTATCACCTAACATAATATTGAAAGGGAATAATTTTTATACCATATATTTAGTTGGTCTGTCAAACAGCAATCCTCCTCTTCAACTGTTAGTTCCTCTAGATGGTAATAGTTACATTAAATTTTAAATACTTTTATTTTAAAAGCTGTGGGCATTTATAGAGCTCACAGCTTAAAAATTATATATATTGGTTTGCAGCACACGCCCAGTCTTTTGTGATTTCCCCCATATCTTCTATAGCTATCCTTACATCATTTTTTTCTATTTTTTTATTTGAAAGTTTCTTAACTTCACCAAAATAATCTTTTAAAGACAACTCTTGTTCTCTTCCAGTTAAAACCCACAATGTCTTAAAATTTATAGGTTTTATAGACAATTGTTTTTCTCCTTCCCCATCCGTAAAATATATCAAAAGATAATCTCTTAACTTTTGATCATATATATACTGAAAAACGGGTGAAAAAGCAGTTCCACCTTTTGTATCTATTTTTCTTTTAAGATCCTTTAGTGTTTTTACATCATACACCCTTCTTATCCTATCATCACATTCTATTATTGTAACAGTAGAAGGGTGATTTTTTAATATACTAAAAATTTCTACCATTATTTTTTCTATTTCCATATCTGTAATGCTTCCGCTTATATCTATAGCAACTATAATTTTTGTTATATGATTTGTTAGTTTTCCTCTTAAATCTAATCTATTCGGTTGTCTTCTGTTTTTTCTTGTAATAGTTTTCTTGTACCCAACAGGTAACGTCCCTATTATTTTTTTCAAATAATTACTCCAAGATACTTCTGGTTTTTCATTTAATTTTTTTAATGCTTTTTCCACTGATTTTGGAGTTTTCCCTTTACATGCATTATTAGCTGTTTTCTTTATAAGTTCTTTTAATTGCTCAGAATGCAATTTTTCTTTAAATTTAACCCAAGTTTCATGAATTTTATCCAAAGAATTCTCTTTATAATTATTATTTAATAACTCCAAACCTTTTTGTCCTTTTAATTTATCCATAGCCTTATATATTTCATGGGCATAATACTCTACAGTTTTATTATATTCTAAATCCACATTAAATGATAACTTAACGCTTTCTATGGTGGGTAACCACTTAGGCAACCCCTCAATATATTGATTTATGGATATATCCAGTGCAGTATCAACTATGTAGTCATTATATCTTTTTGCAAGTTGCTTTCTCCTTATAAAATGTGAAAACATTATATGGTATATTTCATGTTTCAAAAGTGCCTGCATTTCTTCTAAGCTATATTTTAAAAACATTCTTGGATTAAAATTCAATGTAAAATGAGAAACTGAAAAAATAGTGCCTATTGCTGTAGGCATAAATACATCTATGTTTCTCTTCATTTGTATAATAAAAAAACCGAAAAAATTATTTTCCCCCTTCATAAGAGAAAAATTACATATTTCTATTAAATCATAAAAATTTTTAACAAAATGCTCTGATAAAATTAAGTTATCATCACATTTATATAGCTCTTTTAGTAAATTTCCTCTTAATTTTTCAAATCTATAATTTCCCATAAGATTCTCTCCTAATCTTCAACTTCATTGTACATAGAAAAATATCCTTCTATGAAAACTTCATCCTTCATAAACTCTTTATATAGCGTTTCTTCATAATTAATTTTAACTTCCTGCATAATACCCATTTTCAAATCAACAGGATATATTTGTAAAAACTTAGAGAATATATTTATTTCTTTTTCCGTATGTTCATTATTTTTTAAATATAAAAGAGCATTCTTACAAGCTAAATAAAGTTTTGAATGGCTCTCATTCTTTACCCTAACTACTAAATTTTTATCTAAATCATAATTGCAAAATATTTCCTCAGGTTTAATGATAGGATTCTTATTTTCTTCCAAAAAATTCATAAAATCCTGTGCTATACTACTTGAAACATTCCCTTTGACCACATTATAAAATATGTTAGAAGAATATTTTGCCTTTTCTTTTAAATAAACTTTATATATATTAGAAACTCTCTCCCAACTTCTTGGAGTAGCTTTTATAGGTTCTTGTGAGTATGGCGTATGAAGGTACTCAGGAAAATTGGAAATAAACTCTAAGATATCTTCATGTATATTAACCCTTTCATCCTTTCCCCACTCTAACCAAGCTAATACATCCGAATCTAATTCAATCCAGACAAACCTATCTTCCTGTGCAGGATCCATATCTACAACCTGATAATCACTTTGTACATAATTATCGTATTTATTTGATGGATTCATAGCCGCAATTACATATACTCTTTCTGAAAGAACGTATCCATTTATCTCTCTATTTAATACTATATTCATCAATTCCTGTTGTACACTATGTTCACATCTATTAATCTCATCTATAAATAATAATATTTTCTTACTACTATCATTTTCTAAAACTTTATCAATCTCTACTAATTTTGTATATACCGCATACACTGTTTTCTTTTTTGTAGTAACAATACCATCTATACTTCTTATATCTTCCTCAACAGTAGGTAGTCCTCCAATCTCACCTTCTTTTAGAAGATTTCCATCTATATTTATGAAATAATATCCTTCTCTCTTAGCATATTCTCTCACTAAAGCTGTTTTCCCAACGCCACTCTCTCCTATAAGTAATGGAACTGCTCCACTTTTTATAACTAAATCCACCGCAAGTATTGCTTCATTAAAATTCATATATATCTCTCCTTATATACTTAATTTATAATCTAATAGTATTCTTTTAGCTTTCATACTGCCGTACTTATATATAAACTTTACTTTATCAAATTCAAAAGAACTGCATCTAATAAAATCAATAACATATTTATCTTCTACATTATTATTTTTAATTTTTTCTATCAATATTGGCTCTATATTTATTATGTCATCTTTATCCAAATATTTAACTATATTCACATTATCTAAGATAAAAAGTTGAATTTTTTCTATAGTAATATTATTTAAATATTTCATTGTTTCTTCATTTTGCATTATACATAATCTTTCAACCTTTAAGGTTGGCTCTTTTATGTATTTTATAGCACTCCAATCCTTTTTTACGGCCACAAATTGTATTTCCTCATTTGGGTTTTCTATATATTTTATAGAATCAAAGTCCTTCTCTACTGCCAATTTTTGAATCTCTACGGAAGGATTTTGTACATATTGGATAGCCCAACCTTTATTTGCTATTGCCTCATATATAACAGGTTTACTAGGTTTTTTTATAAATTTTAACGTATTCCAAGCCTTTTTCACTGCAAACAAACACATCTGTTCTGTAGGATTTGGTATATATTCTATACACCATACATTATTTTTAAGTGCCTCCCATGCTATCTTTTCACTTGGATTTTTTATGTACTTTAAAAGCATTCCATTAGATTTTATAGCTAGTATTGCCATATCCTCTGTTGGATTTTTTATTAATTTAATATAATATGGATTCTTTTCTATCCGACTTATAATTTCATCTTTATTCAATATAAATCACCACCTAAATTTTAATGTACTATTATATATTAACATAAATTATAAATCTATGGAATTTTATAATTAAACAATAATAATTATTATTTTATGCTTTTCATACTACTTCTTGTAAAATAATTATATTTTAAAGTTTAATATAAAAAAACCTTATTAATAGATTTTATATCTACTAATAAGGTTATCATTATTTTTTATATCCCTAACAATACAACAAGAAATATTGCAAGTACAATTGCAAATATGTATATAGAATAAGTAATACTATTCATTTTATAACCCATTTTATCTATCTCATCATTGATTGTTTTCTTAACTAATGTCTTATCAAAATTAACAGATGATCTTTTTATATCACTTATATTAATAACTTTTTTTGGAACCTTTTTTTTAATATTTTTCCTAAATTCTAATTGAATTTCTCCTAATGAAGCAAAACTATTATTAATAAAATTAATCATATGTATTAATCCTTCATCACATAATTTCAAAATAACGGAACTTATTTTAAATATAAAGTTTATTGTAGGACTGTATACATTTCTTTCTACACTAAACCAGTTTAAAGCAATATTTTCATACCACCATTTATTATCTTTTTCTTTTCTTAAAACTTTTCTTATAAAGAATGTATATATTAAAGTTCCTATTATAATAGAAACAAATGAAGATTTAATATTAGATAAAGTATAAAATTTTACATCTAAACCACCAGAAACATTAAATGTAGTTACAGCCATATCTAATATGTCTATTATAAAACTAGGTTTTATTCCTATAAATATAATTAATATAGATAATATTATTATAGGGAAAATTGCAATATTAGTTATATTAGTTTTTATTTTTCTATCAGCATCATTATTATCCTCCATAAAAACTGCTATAAATATCTTTAATAAATAGGCAGTTGTAAACGCACCACTTAGTGTAAATATACTTTCACATATTATTCTCCAATAAATTGGATAAACAATCATAGCCTCAGTTAAAGCATGATGAAGCAAATTTTTACTTATAAAGCCATTAAATCCGGGCATTCCTATTATGGCACAAAATCCTATAAAAAACATTACCGTTATTAGTTTCCTACCTTTCCCAAATCCTCCTATAGAATTTATACTTAGTTCATGTAAAACCATATATATTATACCCGCCAACATAAATAAGAGTACTTTAAAAAACACATGATTAATTATATGATATAAAGTTCCATATAAAGCTATTGCTTTGTGCTCTTTAAGAATTCCCATAAGCCCTATTCCTACAATAATATAACCCATCTGACTCATACTACTATAAGCTAATATTCTTTTTATATTTCTTTGGAACATAGCTAAAAATCCACCTGAAACCATAGTAATAAAACCTAAAATTAAAATAACTATAGCCACTTTTTCGTCCTCTGAAACTATTAGCTGTGATGTAATTAGTATGCCAAATATACCCGTTTTAAGCAATATACCGGAAAGAATAGCACTGGCAGGTGCAGGCGCCGCTGGGTGTGCCTTAGGTAACCATATATGCAAGGGGACCATACCTGCCTTTACACCAAACCCAAATATTATTAATGAGGTTATTACATACTTTATCCATCCTATGTTTAGTAATGCAACTTTAAGCTCAGATATTCTTAAAGTTTGTGTATAATCATATAGTAAGAATAATCCCATTAAAAGTACTAGTCCCCCAGTAACTGCCATTATTAAATAAGTTTGCCCTGCTTCATGAGAATATGCATCCTCATCATGTATTATAAGTGGATAGGATGCTAAAGACATGATTTCAAAGAATGTAAATAAATTTATCAAATCTTCAGATATAAATACACCTATAGTACTCCATAAAGTAAGCATAAAAAACAAATAGTATCTATTTCTATTTTTATAACTAACTAAATATTGAGTAGAATAAATAGTAACTAAAAACCAAATAAAACATGTTAGCCATACAAATATATATCTAAACATATCAAGTTTTAAATGTAACCCTACCCCCATAATATCTGAAATAGACAAATTTATAGTTTCATAACTAACTATTGGGTATAAGTATGTTACCAATGCTAAGATTACACCAGTAATAAATATATTAAATAAATCCCTAATTTTTTCTTTTATTCTACCTAAGATGAATCCAATAAAAGCTCCAAGTAAAGGTATAATAATTATAAGTAACAATATTAGTTTTGGATTCACTAGCTTCACCATCCCTTTTAAAAATTATATTAACTCTTCAGCAATTTTACTTACAAAAGCAAGTATTGGATTTGGAAATAATCCTAAAATTACTGTTATTACAGTAATACTTATTATTGGTATAAGCATTTTTTTGGGGGCCTCTTTCTTTAAAACAACTACTTTATCATCACCCTTTTTAAAAAAGGCTGCTGTAACTACAGGTAATAAATACATAGCAGTAAGTAATGCACTTAAAAGAAGTATAGCAGGAAAAGCAGCTTTCCCTTCTGTTAACCCTCCTTGAGCTAAAAACCACTTACTAACAAACCCATTGGTAGGTGGTATTCCTATCAATGAAATAGCAGAAATAGTAAAGCACCACATGATTATTGGCATTTGTTTTCCTATTCCTTTTATTTCGTTAATTTCAGTTTTATGAGTAGTATACATTATAGCCCCTACACAAAAGAATAAAGTTATTTTAATCACAGCATGGTTTATTAAATGCATCATACCTCCAATAAATGAATCTTTATTTAATAAAAGTATTCCTAATAGAATATATCCTAATTGACTTATAGTAGAATAAGCCAGTCTTTTTTTTAAGTTTTCTTGATGTAATGCTAAAAAAGATCCCATAAGAATAGATATAATAACAAATACAATTAAATATTTAGTTCCATTTACTTCCTTAACAGCTTCCGTACCAAAAACATAAAAAGTAATTCTAATGAGGGAAAACACACCAGACTTAACTACCGCAACTGCATGAAGTAGTGCACTTACTGGAGTCGGTGCCACCATAGCATTAGGAAGCCATGAATGAAAAGGAACTAAAGCCGCTTTAACACCAAATCCAATAAACATAAGAATATAACTTATACTATACATACTGTTATAATTATCTAATCCTTTTAAAATTCCCCCTGGAATAAAGTTTAAGTTATTTGTAACACTAAATAAAAGTATCATTCCAAACAATATAAAAGTTGCTCCTGTAAAGGAATATATTAAATACTTTTTCCCGCTAGCTAAAGCTTCTTTGCTACCTGAATGTATTACTAGAGGAAATGTAGCTAATGTTAAAAATTCATAGAAAAAATATAAAGTAATTAAGTTACCTGAAAAAGCTATACCTAAAGTAATGCCTAAAGTAATAATAAAATAAATAAAAAATTTCTTTTCTTTTCCCTCATGTTTCATATACTCCATAGAATATATTGAAGTGAAAAACCATAGTATAGAAACCAATACTGAAAACAGTATACTTATCTTATCTACTTTAAAATATATATCTAAAAACTCATTTACTCTTAATAAATGAAAACTGCTTTCTCCAAAATAATTTGTAATACCTATTACTAATAATAAATTAATGAAAACTGTCACGCCTACAAATATATTTCTTATTTTTTCAGAAAAATTACTAAATAATAATAAAATTGCTGATAAAAAAGGAAAAAATATTGGTAGTAATATTAATGCGTTATTCAAATTAAAATCCTCCCATACTAAAACCTGTCTTAATTAAATCAATAATTATACTTGATCCAAAACCTATTCCAATCATTGCAAATACTAATATACCTATTGGCAAAATTTGTTTTAAAGGTTTGCTTTTCCCTTTAAATACTTTTCCCTTTAGATTTTCCTCTCCAAAGAAAGCATTTATTGAAATAGGAAAATAATATATCGCATTTAATAGACTACTAACAAGTATTACTACTATAAAAAAACCTTTGTTTACCTGCATACTCCCAAGTGCTAAATACCATTTACTTATAAACCCTGGAAGTAATGGTATACCAATCATAGATAAAGAAGCTATAAAAAACAATGTTAGAATATAAGGCATTTCTTTACCTAACCCCTTAAAATTTGATATTTCCTTATAACCAGTTGCATGTATAATATCTCCTGCACATAAAAATAATGCTGCTTTGGTTATTGCATGAGATATTATATGAAAAATTGCTATTATGATACCCAATTCTGTTCCAAGACCTATGGCAAAAAAAATATATCCTATTTGTGCGACACTTGAATAAGCTATAATCTTTTTCAAATTTCTCTGCATTATCGCAAACACAGAGCCAAATATCATTCCTAAACATCCCAAAATTAAAATGATATTAAATATTGGGAAATTACTAATAATACCCCTTCCAAAAACCCTATAAAGTATCTTAATAAAGAATATTATATATCCTTTTAATACAAGAGATGAAAGAATTGCGCTTGAAGATGTTGGCGCACTTGAATGTGCATCCGGAAGCCATATGTGTAATGGGAACATAGCACTCTTAACTCCTATTCCTACAGTAAATAGCCCCAAAGTTATAAGAATTATATTAGAATAATTTTCATGTACTGTAACTAAACTTTTATGTATATAACTCATATTAAGATATCCAGTGATTGAATATAGAAATGCAATTCCCATAAGAACTAAACCAGATCCAAGGCAACTCATTATTAAATATTTCATTCCCGCTTTAATATTTTCCTTTTTGTCTTTCACTATAACAATACCACAAGAGGCTAAATTTCCTATTTCTATAAACACAAAAACATTAAACATATCATTAGAAAATACTATGCCTAATAAAGCTCCTAAAAGTATATTAACTAATAGATAATAAAATGATATTTTCTCTTCTTTTATATCATAATGAATATTGTAAATTGAATACCATGTAATCATTACAGATACAAACATAAACAATGTGCCTATAATACTTTCTATTATTCCTACGTGAAATTCTATCCCATAGGGTGCATTAAAGTGTCCTATTCTATAAAAATATCTGCCATAATCTATCACATATTTTAAATTTATAATGTGCATTATTAAACACAATATAAAAGTAATTAATGATATTGCTTTTACAATATTTTTATTTTTTATAAGTGGCATTATAAATGACGTTATAAACAATATTAAAACCGTTATAAGTGGAAATGCTTGTACTACACTCAATATCATTCTCCCCTTTTTTCTAATATTTGATCTAATTGTATAGTTCCATATTTCTCATTTATTTTTATAGTTAGAGCCAAAGCAAAAGCAGTAGTACTAACAGCTACTACTATTCCTGTAAGCATAAGAGATGTTGGAATAGGATTTATATATTTATCTACTCCCTTGTACATTCCTGTAATAATTGGAGCCTCTTTACCCTTTATATATCCCTTAGCTATAAAAAATAGAAATACAGCAGTATCCATAATATTCATACCAATGATTTTTTTTATCAGATTATTATTAAGCAGTAGTATTGAAAACCCAACCCCAAATAATATAATAGATGCTGTTTCATAATAGTTTATTATAAGTTTTTCCATTTTTAAATTTCTCCTTCTTCGAATAAGCTATAAAAAAAATACATTGAAATTCCTACTAAAAGTCCTACAATTATATTTAAAGGTAATATAAAACCGCCACTTAATATATTTCCAGCTGTTCCAAGTGGAGGTTTGGGTAAATTTATATGATTTCCTCCAGTTATAAAACTATACCCTTTCATTGTCCCATAAAGTAACAGTCCAAATGATACAATTCCCATTAATTTTTTATACGCGAATTTTTTTTTAGCCTCATCTTTACCAAAAACAATTCTATATAATATAAGGCTTACTCCAAAAATAGTGCCTCCTGCAAATCCTCCTCCTGGACTTAAATGTCCATTAAAAACCACATACAATCCGAATATTTGTATGAACGGAATTATAATTTTACTTACTTGAATTAAAATACTGTCCTTCATTAAATATCTCCTCTATCCTTTTATTCCCTTTTTTAAAAGTATCATTACTGTAATTGTTGAAGTAAACAATACACTAGCTTCTACAAAAGTATCAAAAGCTCTATAATCTAGTATGACACCTGTTACTATATTAGTAGCTCCTGTATCCTTAATTGAGTTATCTATATAATATTTTGATACTTCATTATGGGTAGGATTATTATCGTTTCCAAACTGGGGCAAATCCATTACTCCCAGAAGAAGAGTTATTGTGATTAGCACTGTAATTAGTACCCCTATAACTTTATTCATTATTTTGCTCCTTTAATTTTCTTTAAGGTAATAATAAAAAGTACTGTTGTAATTCCTGCGCCTACTGATGCTTCAGTAACTGCAATATCTGGCGCATTAAGTTGCTGCCATAATATAGCCATTACAAGACTGTATACTGTAAATACAATTATAGATCCAAGTAAGCTCTTTATCATTGATACAGCTATAGATGATCCTATTAGAGTTAAAAGCATTATTATACTAAATATTTTCATTATCTACATCCACCTCACCCTGCTTGTCTAAGTTCTTCCTTAAAAATTCTGCTTTTCCTATTAAATGTGTTGCCGTAGGGTTTGTTATCCATACAAAAATAATAACAAGAATAATTTTTAAGCTTATAACATTAAATCCATTAAATATAATAAGACCTATAAGACTTAAAAATAAACCTAAAGTATCACACTTAGCAGCACTATGCACTCTAGTAAATACATCTGGAAATCTTAATATACCTACTGTACCTACTAAAAAAAAGAACAATCCTCCAATTAAAAATAAACTTCCAGATAAAATTTTTATCACTTTTTTCCCTCCCTAACACCTATACAATTTGATATAACAACAGTTGCGATAAAACTTATTAATGCATAAACTAAAGCTACATCCACAAAGTAGGTTTCATGAAGTATAAAGGATACCATAAGTATCAAAACTATGGTTTTAGTGCTTATTACATTTATTGCTATAAGTCTATCCGCTGCACTTGGTCCTTTAATTGCCCTATACATACATCCCAAAATAGTTATAGATAAAAAAATTATTGAAAAAGTTAATATAGTTATCACTGTTTATACCCCTCTGCTTTCAAAAGAATTTTCTCAAAATCCGAATCTATTAAAACCTTTACATTTTCTTTTTCCAAACAGTGTATAATAAGCTTATCATTATTCAATTCTAAAGTTAAAGTTCCTGGTGTTAAAGTTATGGAATTTGCTAATATAGTTTTATAGAAATCAGATTTAAGCTTTGTGCTTATACTAAAGATTTGAGGTGAGATTTTCATTTTAGGACTTAATACTAACTTCGCCACATGAAAATTCGATTTAAATATTTCTCTAATCAGAAATAATATATAATAAATACCGTAAATTACTTTTTTACCTTTTACTCCTTTACTCTTTGTGTCATTTAGAATTATTTTTTTATTAAATAAAAATATACCTAAACAAAGCACACTTCCAATTATAATCCTTTCCATATTTAGGATTTCCGATAAAATAATCCAAAACACAATATACAGGCAAATAACCCAATTTTTCATGAATTTATGTCTCCTTTCTTCTAGTATTTCATCTTTCTATATTATATTATCAAATTTCATAGCCATCCGTCTATAGTTTTTTTATCATTATTCAAATTTAAAAATATAAAAAATATTCATAATTTTAAATATATATTATTTTTCTTTTTAAAAGACTAGTATATTTATACATTAAAAATATTTATATAATCATATTGACTAATTCAAAACAAAAATAGTACTCTATTTATAAAATAAAGTACTATTTTAACTATCTTTAAAAATCCTCTTTATAAAGTTAATCAATTCAAATTTCAGAATAAATCAGCTGGAAATTATTCATTTTTCACACTATCTATAACTTTATGAATTACTCCTCCTCCAATCAACATATCATTAGAATAAAACACCACTGACTGACCTTTAGTAATAGCTCTTTCATCTTCAAATAATTTTACAATTACTGCATTATTCTTTATTGGTATAATTATCCCTCTAGAAATTTTACTTGTATATCTAATCTTTATATCCACTTCCATAGATTTACTCAATTTTTCAAAAGGAATAAAGTTCAAATCCTTGGCTATAAGTTGATTTTTAAATAACTCCTCATTTTCTCCTAGAACAATCTGGTTAGTCTTTGGATTTATTTTTAAAACATATAAGGGCTTCCCTGTAGAAATTCCAAGGCCTTTTCTTTGTCCTATCGTATAATAAACTATCCCTTTATGTTTACCTAGCACTTTACCCTGTTTATTTATAAAATAACCTGCTTTAATATCCTTTTTTATCTCTTTTTCAATAAATTTTCCATGATTATTATCTGGTATAAAACATATTTCTTCACTATCTTTTTTATCATATACTTCTAAACCAATTGTCTTAGCAATCTTTCTTATATTATCTTTAGTATAGCCTCCACATGGAAGAAGTGTGTGTTTAAGCTGATGTTGTGTAAAATTGTATAATACATAACTTTGATCTTTCTTATTATCAATTCCTTTTTTAATAATATATCTTCCATCTTCTTTTTCAATCCTTGCATAATGCCCTGTAGCCATATAATCTGCACCTAAATTTAATGCTCTATTTAAAAATGAATGGAATTTTATATATTTATTACAATCTATACAAGGATTAGGCGTTCTTCCTTTAACATATTCTTTTATAAATTTCCCTATAATTTTGTCTTTAAATTCATCTTTGAAATCCATTACATAAAATGGTATTTTCAGTTTATATGCAACTCTTCTTGCATCCTCAACTGAAAATAAACTACAACATCCCCCTTGGTTTTGCTCATAATTTTTACTATCTTCCCATACTTTCATTGTAACTCCAATAACTTCATATCCCTGCTTTTGTAATAAATACGCTGCTACCGAACTATCTACTCCCCCACTCATTCCTAAAACAACCTTTTTACTAATCCTTATCACATCCTTTAATAGCTTTAGATATTATTTTTTCTTAGTTTTTCTATGATCTGAGAAATTATATTTACAACATAATTTATTTCCTCTTTAGTGGTTTTATCTCCAATACTAAATCTTAATGAAGATTTCGCCAAATTTTTATTTAAACCTAATGCCAATAACACATGGGATGGATTTATAGATGTAGATTGACAAGCACTGCCACTAGACACACATATACCTTCTCTGTCTAATATGAATACTAAATCTTCTCCTTGTATTCCATCAAAAGTTACATTTATATTATTAGGTAATCTATTTTTATAATCTCCATTTAGATAGGCATTAGGAATATTTAAAAGTTTTTCTATAAACATATCTCTTAAACTAGTTAGTCTCTTATTCTCACATTTCATATTTTGTATAGCAAGTTCCACTGCTGTGCCAAACCCAACTATAAAAGGTATGTTTTCTGTACCTGCCCTTCTACCTCTTTCTTGTGAACCACCATGTATTAAATTCTGTATTTTAATTCCTTTTCTTATATAAAGTCCACCAATTCCTTTAGGTCCATAAATTTTATGAGCAGATAAAGATATCATATCTATGTGCATAGCTAATACATCTATAGATATCTTACCTAGTGCTTGGACTGCATCTGTATGAAATACTATATTATTTTCATAACAAATATCTCCTATCTCTTTTATAGGTTGTATAGTGCCAATTTCATTATTAGCAAATATAATAGATACTAAAATAGTTTCTTTTTTAATAGCTTTTCTTAGTTCATTAATATCTATAAATCCTTTCTTATTTACACTAAGATAAGTTATTTGGAATCCTAAAGTTTCAAGATACTTACAACTCTTTAATACAGCCTCATGTTCAATTTGGCTGGTAATTATATGATTTCCCTTGTTTTTATTCTTCAGAGCAAATCCTTTTATGGCCCAATTATCGGCTTCAGTAGCTCCACTTGTAAAAAAAACCTCTTCTCTATTGGCTTTTATAGCTTTTGCAATCTTAAATCTATTTATATCTATAGCCATCTTGCTTTCTGTAGAAACTGAATACTGAGATGAAGGGTTCCCAAAATTCGTGGTAATAAAAGGCATCATATTCTCAATTACTTTTTCTTTTAAATAAGTAGTGGCTGCATAATCCATATATATTTTATCTTTCATAATTCATCACCTTATAATTTTAGTCAAATACATCCATTGATAAATATCTAGTTCCTGTATCAGGCAATAATACCACTATGTTTTTACCCGCATTTTCATCTCTTTTTGCTAATTCTATAGCCGCAAATATAGCCGCTCCAGATGAAATTCCAACCAATAAACCTTCTTTTTGTGCAACTTTTGCAGTAATATCAAAAGCCTCCTCATTTGACACTTTAATAATTTCATCAATTATTTCTTTTTTTAAAACTTCTGGAATAAATCCCGCTCCAATACCTTGTATTTTATGTGGCGCCGCTTCTCCACCTGATAGTACTTGTGATTCCTTAGGTTCTACAGCTACAATTTTTATTTTAGGATTTTTATGTTTAAGCACCTTTCCTACACCTGTAATCGTTCCACCTGTACCTACTCCTGCAACAAAGATATCAACATTATTATCAGTATCCTCAAGAATCTCTTTTCCCGTAGTTTTCTCATGTATTGATGGATTTGACAAATTCTTAAATTGTTGTGGCATAAATGAATTAGGATACTTCTCTAAAAGTTGTTCTGCCATTTTTACTGCACCTTTCATACCTTCATCTTTAGGAGTTAGAACAATTTTCGCACCATAAGCCTTTATTAGTTTTCTTCTCTCTATACTCATAGATTCAGGCATTGTTAAAATAAGTCTATAACCCTTAACTGCTGATACAATCGCAAGTCCTATACCAGTATTACCACTAGTTGGTTCTATTATTACTGTGCTTTTGTTTATAATATTACGCTTTTCAGCCTCTTCTATCATTTCCTTAGCTATTCTATCTTTAACACTTCCGCCAGGATTAAAATACTCTATTTTTACTATAATATTAGCCTTCAAATGATATTTTATTTTAATTTTTTCTAGAGTAACCAGGGGCGTATTGCCTACGGTTTCTATTAAATTTTTATATACCTTCATCTCATATACTCCTTTTATATTAATCATATAGGTTTAGTAGGTTTTAGTGTAAAAATTATATGTAATACATATAATTCGGATTTTTATATTTATTATATTGAAATACTAACTCCTCCAACGTAATTGAATCTACTATAGAATTTATACTATTATTTAGTTTTCCCCAGACATTTTCTTGAATGCATTTATCCATAGTATCAACTAGTTGTTCCCCATCGTTAGTTACAACATTTAAATCTCCTTCTAAAGCTCTTAGTATATGGCCTACAGTAATTTTAGACATGCTATCGGCTAACATATACCCTCCTTGAGCACCTTTTTTACTAATAACTAACCCATTTTTTCTTAGAGCTGAAAAAATTTGTTCTAAATATTTTTCCGAAATACTTTCTCTTTCAGATATGCTCTTCAAAGTAACATTTTCATAGATGGAATATACAGCTATATCTATCATTGCTTTTAAACCATATCTTCCTTTAGTAGAAATCTTCATTTTTTGCACCTCATGTATATAATTCCTATATGTTTGATATGATTATAATACTATTTTCTTTTACTGTCAAGTAACGCATGTAGTATTTTTAAACATATTATACTACATGCCTTTATTTATTTTATATATTTTTCATTAACAAAGTACTCCATAAGCTCTATGTCTTCTATACCTACCTCAAGAGGATACATTTCTTTTAATTCTTTACAAGATTTATCTAAATTATAACCATTTTTATACGCTATACATGAATACTTTCTAAGCTTATTAATATACTCATTAAACTCGTTTCTACCTACAGGACTACAATGGGATTCTACATACATATTAGCATCATACTCTTGTATTTTTTTAAGAAGATTTTTTAATCCTTCTTTTGAATAATACCAATTAGGTGCATATAGTTGAGCTGCTAAAGCATCTCCTAAAAAAACCGTTTTACTTTCTTTTACAAAAACTACAGTAGAATCTTCTGAATGGTCTCCACCTACATTTTCAATACAACAATTGATATCGCCTAAATCTATTTCCAACTTATCTTCAAATGTTATATCCGGTAAAATAATTTTTATATCTTCTCTACAATTTTTAAATTCTTTTTTTATCATATCAGCACAAAAAGGAATCTCTATTCCTTCTTTTACTCTTTTGTCTAGTTCCTCGTCATCCCATTTATAATAAATCATTTTCTCTATAGCTTCTTTTGTTTTAATATGAGATATTATAGGTACATTCATTTTTTCCATTCCAAATATGTGATCCCAATGCCAATGTGTTAAAGTTGCAAATTTAATAGGTGGTAAATCATACTCTTTAAGCTGATTTAAAAATAATTCAGCATGATTAGATGAGTTCCCACAATCAACTATCAAAGTACTTTTTTTACCATATATAGCTGCTAATATGGGCCTGTCTGTTTCATGATCTGCAGGAAGATATAAAATATTATCAGATAACCTTTTTATATGAAATTTATCCATTATGTCAACTCCTTATTATTGAAATTTAGTATCTTTGTTTATATTATTATAATATAATAGATTTGCTGTAACAATAGCATAAATCCTTCATAACATAATTATGTACCATTAATATATAGGAGGAGATTATGCATATACTTTCAGCTTTATTTTTTGCCATATCCTCAAGTGGAGATGGTTTTGTTGTAGGTTTAAGTTATGGAATAAATAAAATTAAAATAAATAATAGAAGTAATTTTATAATAGCCTTTATAGCTGGCATGGGTACTTTCCTTTCTATGCTTTGTGGTAAATTGCTTCTAAATATTATATCCCCTAATATAGCTAATGTAATTGGTAGTGTAATTTTAATGATTTTTGGATTATACATGTTATTTACTGCATTGAATACCAAACAAAAATCTATTAAAGATACAGATTATGAAAATGTACTAAAAAATCCTGAAATAATAGATATTAATGGATCCAAAAATATTGAAACCAAGGAAGCATTGATGCTTGGATTTATATTATGCTTAAACAATATCGGTCTAGGTATAGGCGCTAGTATAACAGGACTTAATATTTATATAACCTCTATATCGTCATTCTTGTTTAGCATAATATTCATACAATTAGGTGTTATTATAGGGGAACAATTTTTATCAGACAACCTTGCTAAATATTCAAATGTAGTATCTGCCATAATTATAATATTACTTGGATTATATGAGTTACTTGCATAAACAAAAAGGTATATAATGCAATAGCACTATATACCTTAAATAATATACTAACTATATGTTAAAATTAATTTCTCCATTACCTTCAAAACGTTTTACTTCTTCTATAGTATCTTGTGGATTTATGCCTTTCCCAAGTAACGTACCAGACAATATACATTTAGACATCAAATACTCTATGTCAACACCCATATTTTTTTCATCAATGGCCCTACTAATTATAGGTTTTATATACTCCATATATTGAGTAGATTTATAATTCATATCTCTTTGAATATTTTCTTCGTTTCTTGTTTTTTCCCTTTTATTACTCAAACTTAAAGTTAAAATATAATTATATAATAATGCATGCTTCATCTCATCCGTTAGTATACAAAATATAATATCTCTATAATATCTACTTGGTACACCATCTCTTATTAGTCTATATTTTTCCATAGCTTTTAATTTACCAAACATTGCTTCCTTTAAACCCTCTATATAAGTTTTTTGTTTGATATATTTTCCTTTATCTAAACTTTCAACACATTCATAAGTATATGAATAATAAATTTGTCTAAAGCACTTCCCATGATTTATCTCATCATTTTTTATTGTTCTTATAATTTCCTTTTGCTCTCTATTTGGTGATAAAGATAATAAATGATTATATTTTAAAATTTCATTTTTTTCTCCCTGCACAACTTCCTTAATTAAGCATAGGGACTGATTCAAACCATCATATGAAAAATCCATTCCATATTGAATGCGCCTATTATATGGTTTTAGATTTTCATCTTTACAACACTTCAACTTCATTCCTCCATAAATTTTATATACTATTTTATTATATGTGACATTATATCAATTGCTACTTATAGATAACTTCTTAAATATTTATAAAATTTTGTAACAAAAATATAATATTATCATATTTAATTATTGTAGATTACTTTAAAATGGAGATATATATGTTTTACTCTAGAATTGATGCTGTAAACTATGCTCTTACTTACGCTTTATCCCCTAATCCCGTTTACAAATATTTCCCTCTAGACAAAAATACTGGAGGTGACTGTGCTAATTTTGTTTCCCAAAGTTTATATGCTGGTAAAATACCTATGAATTTTATAAATGATCACCAATGGTTTTATAGCAAAACCACTCCACCAACTTGGTCGGTTTCATGGGCCGTAGCACATTCTTTATTTTGGACTTTGAAAATAAATTATAATTCAAATTTCAATGGTTTAAAAGGCTATGAAGTATTCGACTTTAGTTCACTACAACTTGGTGATTTAGTTTTTTTTGAGGATTATAATAAAAAAATTTTTCACAGTGCCATAATAACTTCTTTTATGGGTAATATACCTCTTATTTCACAACACTCCTTTGAAGCACGTAATATTCCATACTTCAATAGCTGGTCCGCCTATAAAGTACACTTTATAAAAGTGGCCTATTAATTTTTGAACATTTTTTAAATTATTTTAATATTGTATGGATTTAGATACTTAATCCTAATCTAAATAATATATAAATTAAAATGTGGTATTTACCAGTATTTAAATAATATTGACAAGTGAGCATTGTATCTACAAAAGTTGAGAAATAAACCGTACATGTAAATAATAAAATTTAAAAATAATAATTATACTTAACTAGAACCCATGTATAAACACCAAAAATATTTAATTGAAACTTAAAAAGAAACAATTTTATACAATAAAATCAAATAAAAAATTACTTTATAATTTTCTTTTAGCTGTCTTAAAATAAAACTTTAAGACAGCTTTTATGTATTATAAAAAAAACTACTATTTATTAATAGCTATTTTAGTTCTTTTTATCCATAATAATTTATTATTTAATTACTTCATTTCTAAGCTCATCAAAAAAATTTTCCATAAATATAAGTCTTTTCCTTGATACTTCTTTAGCCTTTTCCGTGTGTAACCTTTTATTTATATTTTTTAGTTTTAATTCATATTCCATATTAACAGAATGTTTACCAAAGTCTTTAATTCTACCATTTTCCATTATATTATTTAATTTATATTGTTCTGGAGATATATTTAAATATATACTTTGTCCAAATTCTCCTGCTAACATATATGCTCTAGCTATACCAATTGCACCTATAGCATCTAATTTATCTGCATCAAACAATATTTTTGCTTCTACCGTTTCCGGTTTATTATCGCTTCTATACCTATGACATAGTATACAGTGCTTTACTTTATCAATCTTTTCCCTATCATAATTTCTTTCATATAATATCTTTTCAGCCATGACTCCCCCAAGTACTTCATGTTTAATACTTCTTGTAGAATCTGAATCTTCTTTAAATCTAGCTATATCGTGAAGCAATGCAGATAGTGATAATATTTCTTTATCCACATTCTCTTCATATTTAGATAGATACAAACATAATTTATGCACTCTTAAAATATGATCCATACTATGTGCAGAACAGGATAACTCTTGTTCTACTACATTTAATATTTCAATAAATTTTTTTTCCAAATCTGTTCTCCCCTTTTTATTATATAAATTTATTAATTTAGTCACTGTATTATTATAATTATATGTTTTAATACCCATGTTCTTATATAGAGTTTAAAATTTTGTTCTGTTTTATGTTACATTCCTATTACATCATTTTTTAATCAACTTGCTTATATCTACAATTTAGGTATCTACTCAAAAATTACTAATAGGACAATACACTATATTTGTTTCCGTCTCTTTAATAATAGACAATATATTTTATTACAATCAACTAATACTTTATTTTAATTAATCAATCTACTATTTTGTTTTCAAACATGGTTAGTATAAATAGAATTTTGATTACATTTCATGTAGTTCCTCATTATTAATATAATTTTAAAAAATAAATATTACACTAAAATAATTTTTAATATTATTTAAAACACAGCAATGAACTTTCTCATTGATAATAAATTTTAAAAATTCTTTGGCTGTTTCTATCAAATATCCATTAACTAATTAAATACATTATCTCATCTGATAGAGTCATTTTATCTAAATTCCACTCCCTATCCATACTTTCTAGACTTATATATGGCAATTTTAACTCATTAACAAACTTATAGAAATCTTTGTCTAACCAAGGTGGAGTCCATGCCCCAGATCTACATACATGAATAGCATCTACAGGAATATTACCCCTAATTTCATTGAATTTCCTATACTTTATTTGAAATAAATGATTTATTTCCTTAAAATCTTCTGGATTTTCAAAGGTATGCATGGCATATATTATATTGGCATTACCTATTAACTTATCAGAGAATAATTTTCCAAGCCAATTGGCACAATTCACTTCAAATTGTAAAGAAGTTATTCCACCATACCCTAAGTCGGCATGGGCATCAAATAAATATACCTGTTTACAATTATGCCTTTTAGCTATCATATATGAAAACTTGTGTGAATCTGAAATGTATAAAGGAATTTTTTTAGTTATATAGAAATGCTTTAAAATTTTTCTCCAAAACTTACATATTGTCTTTTCTACTGTTACTTTTTTCTGTATATCAATACCTTTACTCTTTTCCTCTATATATCTTTTATACCAAAGATAATTTAAGTTATGTGTATTTTCTATATAGGAACCACACCATTTAGGTTTTATTCTAATAAAATAATCCCAATCAATACTTAAAAGAGTCTTGCACATAGCATCATCTCCTAATTTATCAATATCTTTAAAGTATTCATAGGCATTGTCCTATTTATAAATAATTCTAACATATAGTTATGCTTAATTCTATGAATAGCCTAAACTTTATGATAATATAAGTGATAAACAGTTTAAAAAGGAGATGTAACTATGGCTTTTATAGACTTATCCTACCCCATCGATTCTGATATGATAACTTATTGTGAAAAAGAAAGAACTAATATATATAATTTATCCTCTATTAATACGGAAGGTTACAATGTAAAAAAACTTTCCATTACTACCCATACCTCAACACATGTAGATGCCCCAAATCATATAATAGAAAATGGACTAACTATTGATAAAATACCATTAGATAACTTTTACGGACAAGGTATTATTATAGACTGCAGGAATATTAAATCCCAATGTATTGATATAGATATTCTAAATAACTACAACTTATCTAATAAAGATTTCATTTTATTTTACACAGGGCATGATAGATATTGGGGGACGGTTAACTACTTATCCAAATATAAGTATATGTCAAATAAATTATGCTACTATATGTCAAGCCTTGATATTAAAGGGGTCGGTATAGATACTATCTCTATAGATAGTGAAAGTAATATAACCTTAAATAACCATAATAAACTATTAAAAAATAATAAATTAATTATAGAAAACCTTGCTAATTTAAATTTTTTAGTAAATAAATCTTTTGAACTATTTTTATTCCCACTTAAAATTCAATGTGGTGATGGTTCACCTGTAAGATCTGTAGCAAAGACCTATAGCCTATAATCACATAAATCATAAATATCTCATAAAATATATTGAACATGATTATTAATTATGAAATGCATGTGTTCTATAAATAATGGAGGTTTTTTTATGATTGAAAAATGCCATACAAATATAACCTGTATTAACCCGATAAAAGTGGTTAATATAGAAAACCCTGTTAAGAAATCATTTCAAGGAAAATATTTCTTAGGTCAAACAAGATTTTTAACCTTCGGGGATGGTTGCAATGCTTGGGGAGGTTTATTTAACCCTAAAAAATCAGGAGTAAATCTATTTGTTAGTACCTTCGCTGTTACTAATGCTTCTGAAACACCTTTTCTTGCCCAAATATGGTTTAATCCTTTAATAAACCATCCAGGTGTTACCTCGAAAATGGTTACTCCAGGTAATACTGTACTTTGTCCACTTCCCAAACCAAAAATAAGATTAGCATATAATGAGAACACCTCTGAAAATCTCTGTAACGGAGTAAATGCATTTAATAGAATAGTACCAGCTTTTTCATCAATTGCCGATGATAAAAATGGGAAATTCATAATTCCACCCGGAGGATCTTTTGTAATCTTTCTTCCTTCTATAGATGAAGAGCTAAGAAAAGGTGATATCGCCTTTGGTTGGTGGGAAGAAAAATGTTAGTTTAACTAAACCAAACTGAGGGACGGTTAACAAATACAACTAAATCATATATTAACCGTCCCTTTAATAAATATAAAGAATATTCTTAAGTTAAATGGTTATAATTATGCATAACTCTTGTAATTAGTGAGGTGTTCTTTATATGCCAAGATGTGCAAGAATGAAATCAAACGATTCTATATTTCATATAATGATAAGAAGTATCAGTGAACTATTACTTTTCAAAAATAATAACGATAAAGATACGTATTTATCTTTTATGAAACACTATCAAAAATATATAATTTTAAAGTCTACGCTTACTGCCTTATGAATAATCATGCACATTTTATAATAGATAGCAATGGTGCAGATATATCAAGAATAATGCACAGTTTAGATTTTAGATACGCTATTAACTATAATAATAAATACCATAGACATGGCCATTTATTCCAAGATAGATTTAAAAGCAAAATTATAAATAACGAAAATTATTTAATTAAAGCTTCTGCGTATATACATAGAAATCCAGTGGATATTAAAAAATATGCTAACAGCCCTGAAAAATATAACTACTCTAGTCTAGGTGTTTATTTAGGTATAAAAAAAAGATATTTATGGAATACTTGATGATAACTTTATAATGCAATTATTTAATACCAACATTAAGCAATCCAGAAAAAGATATATAAATTTAGTATATATTTATGATGATAAAAAATTAAAAGAATATATTGAATTTAAGGATGAAAAAACTTGTTATTTAAGTGAAAGAAAAATTCTTACAAGAAACTTCACCTCAGAGGATATAATAGAATATCTAGCTATAAAATTAAATATTGAGAAAATAGAAATCTATATAAAAAATAATCCCAATTCTACAAAAGCACGAGCCATTGCTGTTCTTATGATGAGAGGGCTATGTAATTTTCGTTGTAAAGACATTTGCAAAATTCTTGGAAATATAACACAATCAAGGGTATCTTCTCTATGTAATAAAGCTATCAAAATTATTGACCAAGACAACTCATATATAAAATTAATAAATGATTTTATATTTGCATACAAAAAGTAATCATATATTTTTTAATATATAATGTAGTCATTTTTATATTAAAGTATGTTTTGTTGTTAATTTATGATGAAATAAACCCATCCAAGATATACCTTTCATTCTTTTAATATTAATTAGGTAATACTACTAAAACATTTATGAAAATAATCCAATTTATCTAGTATTCATCTTATAAAATTATATATTTTATATAAAGTTGTTTATTTGTTGAGTATTAAAACGTATAATTAAATAATTTTTGTAAAACACACCATTGCAAAAACTATAATTATAATTCCAGATATCTTATTAATTAAATTCAATATTCTAAATCCAATTTTATTTCTAAAAATAGAAATACTTGTACTTAATATAACCCACCATAATACAGAACCTAAAAACACTCCAAGTACTAACAACATAGAATGTTTATAATTATTAGTACTTGCTATTCCCACACCTGCAAAAATCCCTGTAAAACTAACTATAGTCATTGGATTCGTAATTGTAAGAAATAGGGTAGATACGTATACATTAGTAACCTTAGGAACTTCACTATTATGATCTTCTCTAGGCTTGGATAAAAAAGTCTTTATACCTAAATATAATAAAAATATTCCCCCTATAAATTGAAGCCAAAATACTTGTTTAATTAAAAAATCAGATATAACTGTAATCCCCAACGCGGCAATACTTCCGTATATAGCATCTGCCGTTGCTGCTCCTAATCCTGAAAAAAATCCACATTCCCATCCATATGCCAAAGTTCGTCTTATACATAGTACACCTATTGCCCCAACGGGAGCAGCTATAGAAAACCCTATTATTATGCCCTTTATCAATGCAGTATCCATTTAATTCTCCTTTTATTTAAAATTTAGCTTTTCTTCTTTTATCACATATTTCCTAAGAAATATAACAAGTAAACTAATTAATTATTTTATTTGTTAACCGTCCCTATATTACTATATTACTATTACCCTATTTTTATTTCCTGAGAAATACTTCCATATTTCTATTGCTAAAATATTTCATTTAAGGACTTATATTTAATTTTATCAATTTGAAGGTCATTTAAACTGCTAATTATATGATCCTTAATCAAAACTTCTAAAGATTTAACGTCTTTTTTATCAATAAGTTCAATCATCTGTTTATGATCATTTATGCTAGGAAATTGCAAACTACTATTATAAAATGCATCATACAATAGTAGATAAATAATAATCTGATTAATTATTTTTTCCATGAACTCAATTAAATATTTATTCCCACTCTTCCTAGCTAACATCATATGAAATTCCTTATTAATAGTGAAATATTTAAATATGTCTTGTTTTTTTAATTGTTCAACTTCTTTTTTTACAAGCCCCTTTAGTGTATTAACATCCCTTTTTTCTAATTTATCTATACCAAATCTTAATGCTATACATTCTAATTCTCCCCTTATTTTATATGCTTGTATAATTTCATCTACTGATGGCTGTATAATAAAAGCACCTTTATTAGGAATTATCGTTACAAAACCATCTATATATAATCTTTTAATGGCATTTCTTATTGGAGTCCTACTAACTTTCATCCTATCTGATATTGTACTTTCAACAAGTTGAATCCCAGGAGCTAATGTCCTATTTAAAATTGCCTCTTTTAAAGTTTCATAAACTACCTGCTCCATAGATTTTTTAGGTTTGTTTTCCATTAAAACTCTCTCCTTTTTAAAAATAAACCACCTTATCTTATATTTAAAAATCCTTCTCCGAAGGTTTCATGAATATGATTCACTGTAATAAAGGCATTCTCATCTACTGTTTTTATATACTTCCTTAATTTAGAAAATTCCTTTTTAGTTACGATTGTTCTTATAACCTCCTTTTCCTCATTTGTAAAAGCTCCTTTAGCTACATAGATAGTTGCCCCTCTTTCAATTTCACTTACTACATATTGTTTAATTTGTACACTTCTATTACTTATGATTACTACTTCTTTATTTATAGTTAAACTTTGGATAACCTTATCAATTGTTATTCCACTAAATAATACTCCTAAAACTCCATACATAGCACTTTCAATTCCAAAAATAACTCCTGAAAATATAGCTATACCTATATCACAAATTAATACCCCTTTCCCAAGATTAATATGAAAATATTTATTTAATATTTTGGCAATAATATCTGTTCCTCCCGTACAAGCATTTTGTTGAAATACAATAGCCATTCCTACGGCAGACATACAAGTTCCAAATATAAGTTGAGTAAGTATATCATGAGAAAAAGGTTTCGGTACAGGATTAATTTTTTGCAAAATAATAACCATTCCTGATAAAGTAAAACTAGAATATATCGTTTTTGCCCCAAAACCAAACCCTATAAAAATTACCCCTATAATAAATAACACTAAATCAATAGCCATCATTAAAGCTCCTACAGGCACTTTAGGTAAAAAATGATTAATTATAATTGCAAGACCACTGATTCCACCTGGGGCTAAAGAATTAGGGGCTAATATAAAATATATAGGTACTGCAACCAAAAGTAAACCAAAATTTATTAATAAGTATTCCTTTATTTTATTTTTCATACTTCATGTCCCCCTTTATTATTGTTCAATAATGTAGTACAATTCAGAACTACATTGTTTATTTTAAATGCATATAACTAATTTGTAAACATGTTATAATAAACCCTAAATTATTTTTATTACTTATATTATATTCTATTTTCTCAAACTAACTTTGTGATTTAAGTGTTGAAATATTAACAATTTCACTATATATTATATTTAGAAATTAAAACGATTTGAAAGGAGTACCTTATGTGTTATGTTTATATACTCCAGTGTTCAGATAGTACCCTTTATACTGGATGGACAAACAACCTAAATAAAAGGATAGAAACTCACTCTAAAGGTAAAGGTGCAAAATATACTAGATGCAGACTGCCAATAAAACTTGTTTATTATGAAAAATACGAAAATAAAATTTCTGCTCAGAAAAGAGAATATGCAATAAAAAAATTTACTAGAGAAAAAAAATTACTATTAATAGCAAATAGAATCTTATAAAATACAAAGGTATGTTCTTACAATTAATTAACCATACCCTAAGCACAAATTATTTCTATTTTATAATCTAATATTAATTTCTTCTCCTAATTTTATATATTCAATTTTATCCTTAAGTATACTCTTAAACCTTTTATAGGATTTTTCGCCTGTACAATGCGCGGTATAAATTTTTTCTATTTCCTGATCGATTATCATATTTATAATATATATAATACTTTTTTCAAAAGAAAAGTAAAAATTTATTGCAGGTAATTTTACCAAATGAAATCCTCCTATGAGCACCTTAATTTCCACCTGTCTAAAATTCTCTTTAACTGTCCTCACCATATTAATAACTCCGTTATGAGAACACCCTGTAAATACACATGCTTTACTTTTCTCTTTAATGACCATAATCAACTCATGATTAAAATCATCTTGTATTAATTTACCTTTTTCTTTAACTTTAAGATATTTATTTCCCCTGGGAATATCATAATATTTTTGAATATCTGTGATAATATATACCCCATTTAATATCTGTGTTAAATTATCTATATATATAATTCTATCTGAATATTCCTGAAAAACTTTTTTACTAATACTTATATTATTTCTAAAAAGTCCTACTTTAAAATAATACTCCTTTAGACACTCCCTTTTAATATAAATCTTTGCTTTACTATTTAACTTTAAAAAACTATTAAGCCCACCTCCATGATCACAATGTCCATGAGAAATTATTACAGCATCAATATCTTTTAGAGAGACTCCTAATATACTTGCATTATAAATAAATTTATCCGATCTTCCCGTATCAAAAAGAATCTTTTTATTGTCCTTTTCTATATATAATGATAACCCATGTTCATTATATAAATTATTATAATTCCCTTTTAAATTATCCATAAGCGAAATTATCTTCATATTAACCCTCTATTCTATAAAAATCTAATATATTATTATTTATCATCAATTAACATTTAAATTTCTTTTAATTATTTCCCAAATATACTTGCTATCTTTATTTTGTCTAGACAAATCCAGTTAACATTTATACTAATTGAAATTCATTTACATTCTCTCATTTTTCATTAGTGAATATCCAAAGTATATCCATATATCTTTATACAAGAATATATAATTGAAAATATAAATCTTCTCTATTACCCTTTAAATATTTTACTTTTAAAATTATTATAAACTCTTAATAAAAGCATAAAAATAACTACACTTTTTTAAGAGTTTATTTATCTATGCTACCAGTACCGCTGTACCAGATGCAGTAACCATAAGCATATCTCCTTGTGCTCCTAATACCTCATAATCAATTTTCACTCCAACCACTGCATTGGCTCCAATAGATAAAGCCCTTTTTTCCATTTCTCTTAATGCATTTTCTCTAGCTTCAATTAGCTCTCCCTCATAGGATTTTGAACGTCCCCCAAAAAAATTAGTTAATCCTGCTGCAAAATCTTTAATTACATTTATTCCGGATACCACTTCACCAAAAACTATCCCTTTATATTCAAGTACTCTTTTTCCTTCTATTGAATTTGTTGTTGTAGATATCATTATATTCCTCCCTTATATTTATATTATATATTTTTCTTTAATTAATTACTATATCTTATTAAATTATCAAACTTACAATTATTCTTAATGATTTCAATTGATAAACTCTATATATAATTAAATAACTATACCCTAAAATATATATCCACTTTAAGGTATAGTTTTCTTTTATTTTAGATTAAATTGTGCTTTTGACAGTAATTTCCCATTAGAAAAAGTACAATTTAAATTAGAGCCATTTTTATTCATCCAACTATAAATAATGGATTCTGAATTCATTACTTTACTTTGAGATAATATTTGTCCCTCTCCTAATATAGCTTTTACTTCATCATAGGACATGCCATTTTTAAGTTTATTATACTTTTCTAATGATACATTTGCATCCATCTTTTTAAGACCAACCTGAGATTTCCCTGTTACTTTTCCATTTTGTATTGTTATATTCATATTACTTATACCAATACCATTCCAATTATACATTACAGTTTTTATTCCGGAAATTTCTGAAGAACTTTGTTCTTTTCCTTCTCCTAATATAGCAATTGCCTCCTGTAAAGTTGATCCCATTTTAATCTTAATAAAGTTATCATAGTTAACTTTTATATCCTCTTTTTTATTTTTAGAACTTTGACTTTTGGAAGATTTATTTTTCACCTTATCATTTTCACCACCTAAATTAACAACAATTCCTCCTACTATAACAATTATTAGTAACCAAAACCACCACTTTTTATAATTTTTTTTCTTTTGTTCTTTCATTGAATCTCCTCCCCTGTTAAAAAATTCTATTTAATTATACCAAATATACGTACATTATGTAAATATAATAATTTTATTAACCTCTTTCCCATAAATAAAAACAGGATAAATATTTATCCTGTTTTTATTTTATATTAATTATTTATTATGCATTCTGCAATTTGAATTGCATTAAGTGCCGCTCCTTTTCTTATATTATCAGCTACTACCCATAAATTCAACCCATTATTTATACTAAAATCACGTCTTATCCTTCCTACATAGACCTCATCATTCCCTGATGCATCTATAGGCATAGGATATTCTAAATTTTTCACATTATCCTTTAACTTAATTCCATTAAAATTCTTATATAAATTTAAAATTTCTTCTATCTGAAATTCGTTTTCTAATTCAATATTTATACTTTCGCTATGTGAATTGAATACAGGCACTCTAACAGTAGTTGCAGTTACTTTTAAATTGTCATTATGAAATATTTTTTTTGTCTCATTTATCATTTTCATTTCCTCTTTCGTATACCCATCTTCTAAAAAAGAATCAATATGAGGAAGTACATTTCCTGCTATAGCATATGGAAATTTTTTAGGTGTTTGTCCATGATACCCTTCTTTCAAATCTGTATATCCAGCAACTCCTGCACCAGAAACTGCTTGATATGTAGAATAAATTATTCTTTTAAGTTTATATTTATCATTCAATGGTTTTAAAGCAACAACAGCTTGTATTGTAGAGCAATTAGGGTTAGCAATGATCCCCTTACTTAATTTTATATCCTCTGGATTCACTTCTGGAACTATCAAAGGTACATTAGGATCCATTCTCCAAGCACTACTATTATCTATAACAGTAGCTCCATAATTAACGAAGATAGGTGCAAATTTTAAACTAACACTACCTCCTGCAGAAAATAGTGCAAAATCTATCTTCTTACTTTTTATATTATTCTCATTCAATTCTTCTACAGTATATTTATAATTTTTAAACTTTATAATCTTTCCAGCTGATCTAGAAGAAGCAAAAAGATATAAATTTTCTATGGGAAACGCTCTCTCTTCTAAAATCTCTAAAAATTTTCTGCCTACCATTCCTGTACAACCTACCACAGCAACATTATAATTCATTATTAAATACCTCCTATAAATTTAATTCTCTAGCTAAAATTGTTACAGCCTTTTCTTTATCCTCTGACTCAATTGTATAAGAAATACTTATTTCAGAAGTAGTTACCTGTTTAAATTCAATATTATTATCTGCAAATATTTTAAACACATTGGCTGCAACTCCTGATTGTTTCATCATACCTATACCTATAACTGATACCTTAGTTATATCTATATCTTTAGACACTTCAATGTCACCTATACATTCTTTTAACTCTTTTGTTATTTCATTTATATATTGTATTTCTTCTTTAGATGTAGTAAAAGAGACATTAACATATCCGTTAATAGGTGCTGTTTGACTTATCATATCAATATTAACATTGTATTTTGCCAATTTTTCAAATATTAAGGCTATATTTTTAGCCTTATATGATACATTATTAATAGTAACCATAAGTACATCATCACTAACTGTAAGTCCTGTAATAGCTTTTCCTTCCATACTTTCATCATACTCCTTTATATAAGTTCCCATTTTATTTTCTTTACTTGACGCCACATAAATCGGTATATTATATTTACATGCGATTTCTACTGCCCTAGTTTCCATAACTCCTGCTCCTAAACTAGCCATTTCCATCATTTCCTCATAACTTATGCTATCAAGTTTTTTAGCTTCAGGATATAACCTTGGATCCACATCATATATTCCATCTACATCTGTATATATTTTACAAAGACAATTTAATTTTGCTGCCAAAGCTACTGCGGTTGTATCTGATCCACCTCTTCCTAAAGTCGTTATATCACCTTGATTATTCATACCTTGAAATCCAGCTACCACTATTATTTTACCCGCTTCTAAATACTTTTTAATCTTTTTAACATCTATATCTGAAATATGGTTTTTAGTGTGTACCCCTTGTGTCTTTATTCCAGCTTGAAATCCCGTAAGAGAAACTGCATCATATCCATAGTCTGAAAGTACCATTGACAGTAATGATATAGATACTTGTTCTCCTGTAGACATAAGCATATCCATCTCTCTCTTACTTGGATTTGAAGAAGCTTGTCTTGACATTTCTATAAGTCGATCTGTACTTTTTCCCATTGCTGAAACCACTACAATTACATCATTGCCTTTATCCTTTTCTTTAATTATTCTCTTAGCAACATCTTTCATCTTATCAATGGTAGCAACAGAACTACCTCCATACTTTTGAACTACTAAAGCCAAATGAATTCCCCCTTTAAATTTAAAATATAAAAAACAGCAATGAGCAAAAGGGTTCATTACTGTTTAAAATCAATGCCTTTTGCCCAAGTATGATAAGCACTTCATTAAAAACTGGGCAATTTTTTAAAGACAGTACTATGCTTATTTAGCATAATCCCAATATACAGTTTGTATATTTCGGCAGTTATCCCTTTCCTTAGTTAAAAGTACTAATGACGACTGCAGCCTCTATATCATACTTTAATCCTGATATTCAATTTATAAAATATTATAAAAAAACAGTTATAAGCAAAAGGTACTACTCATAACTGTTTATTTTAAACCTTTTGCCCCAATGTGATAAGCACCCCTTCAAAAAATTGGGCTATTCTTTGAAGACAGTACTATACTTATTTAGCATAGTCCCAATATACGGTTGTATACTTCGGCAATTACCCCTTTCCTTAAATAAAAGTACTAATGGCAGTTGCGGCCTCTATATCACACTGTTTATATATTCAGTTTTAAATTCCAAATTACATTGTATTGATTATATCAGAGAAAATTTTTTTAGTCAATATTTTCTTTTTTTATCTTAAAAACCCTTAAGAGTTTTTAAATATTCGCCTAATCTATCATTAGCTTGCTGAATACTAGTTGCTGTATTCTCAGTAAAATTTCCTGTATTAACTGCCATATCAGAAGAAGAAACTATTCCCTTTAAATACCCACAATACTTATGGTGAATTGCTCTCATTTCATCTTCATATGATAAATTAACCACCTCATTTAAATACTTGTGTAAATTTTTATTTTCCTGTTTAAGAACAGTTATGGATCTATTGTCTATAGCATTAATACTATTTTGAACTGCTTGTTTTACCTTGCCGCTGTAGTTGAATAAATCCTTTGTATAAATAGCATCAGATTTTGTTGAATTAAATATATCAATAGGGGTCTTTCCTGCCATAAGTCCCTTAACAGAAGTATAAACAAAGAATATTAACAAAATAAATATTATAAGTTTTGCTACTTTTTTAAGTATACACAATATAATACTTACTGCAAATATAAAAGCTAATACATAAAATATGGTATTATGATTCATATTTAATACCTCCATTACTAACAATTAATTTATAGAATCTATTTAGTTTTTCTTTAAATTCTTTAATATTTATAAATCTTGCTTGTCGTATAATTTCTTTTTCTTGAAAAAATACAAGAATACATGGTATAGTAAAAACATTAAACCTTCCAATTGCTTCTTTAACTTCATCAATTTCTATTTTCCCAATTTTCAAATTAGAATATTCATTAATTATCTCTTTAATTTTCAATAAAACAGTAGTGCACACACCACATTTTAATGAAGAAAAATACAAGATTGTTACACTATTGTCTTTAATAAACATATCAATATCTTCTAAAGAATTTAATATCCTCATGTTAGTCCTCCTTATTTTTTATAATTATATCACAATATTTACTTTAATATTTAATGACTATGGCAATTTTAACTTTATATTTATATATTATTGCACTATACCTCTTAATAAACTCCATATATTTTAATACTGTATTAAAGCCTAACATAGTTTCATTATATTTAATAGTTTTTTATCTTTGCTAAATAAATTAATTTATATCAAAGATAATAAGATTAAAATCACTTTTGGATATATTATCTTTATCTATGAAATACATATGTTTTTATTATCCTACTTAAAACTTTCAAACACATCTTTGTTATATATATTTATATTATTAAGATATTAAATATAAAAATTTCTCTAAAACATTTACTCCTCATTAAATTTAGCTTGTAAAATATAATATAACTATTCAATGAATTACAATTTTAAATTCATATTAAATAAAAACAAATAGATATATTTCTATTTGCTTTTATATTTTATTTTAAATAATTTCCTACATGCATTCTTTTATTTAATAAAAAATATGTATATATTAAAAAAAATACAAATAATATATTTATATTTTTAAAAAATTATATTATAATTACTCTTGGTCAGTTTCTTCAATTATATATAACAATAAATATTTTTGCGTTGTATTTTGTCTAAAATGTTCCAGTATATGAAACACCATATACGCTTAAACTATATTATATTACTAAGAAGGGGTGCTAGAATGAAGACATTTCAAGTTCTAATCGATGAAACTTTAACAGCTGCAGATATAGAGGAGTTAGAAGCAGCAGCAGATTTATTTCAATTTGGTATCGAAAAAGGATACTATAATAAAAGACAAGCGGATGAATTTAACACCACTTATTGGAAGGTAAAAAATAGATATCTAGCCTATGAAATATCCCAAACTGTAAAAGGGAATAAACTAGATATTATTTCTATAGTGTCCAATGCTCCATCTCATGTTAAAAATAATAAACAAGATCTTCTTAATTATGTAAATGGACGTATGAAAGCACTAAAAGGAAAAATAAACTCGTCATGGTAATATAGATTTTAGTATATTAAAATTTCAAAAATAGATGGTGCAAGTATAAACTTGTACCATTTATTTTTATGTTATAGTGGTTTACAGATAATTTCTTTAATCCTTGTATTAAATATATCCATAGCATTCGCCGGACGAATTATAACTGCAGTATCTGCACCTTTTCCTGACCCACCTATAGCTATTATGTCTTCATCAAAAGGAACTAATCCTGCATCTAAAGCCATAGTTGAAATTTCAACCGCCACTTTTGTCCCTTGGCCAAACATTCTTAATGTATAAGCTACAATTTCTACAGGAGATACCCCTCCAAACTTTATAGAAATAGCTCTCTCTGCTCCTGAAAGCACATGTGAAGAAGTATACACCTTAAAGCCGAAAGATTGTAATTCTTTTTTTACATCTTCTCTCATTTCATTTTCACCTAAGATTTTATGACCAAACGCATGAGTAATTACCACTATATTTAATCCACAATTTTTTAATAATTTAGCTGTATCTCCTTCATGAGAAGCCACTACAATATACTTAATTCCTCTTTTTTTAGCTGTATCTACAGCTAATTTAATAGTGTTTTCAGTATTTTCTACTCCTTGATTTTTAAAATACATATTACCCCTCCTAATTTTTAATCTATTTACAAATATTTTTTACATTATTAGCAACAGCTTTTCCTAATATAAAATGAGCCTCTTTTTCTAAATGTATCCCGTCTATACTACTACATATAATAAAATCGGATGCATTTAACAAATAACACTTACCTTTTAAAATATTATTAAACTGTTTTGAAAACTCTAAACTTTTACTATAAGCATCTTTGAAAAGTAATGTTTCCTCACTTCTTTTTCCTAGCATTGGAGGAATTATAACTAAAACTTCCGGTGAGTTACAATTTATACCACACTCGCTTTTATTTACTATATTTACCATAACTTCAACAGATTTTCCTATGTCATAGGTAGTTAATGAAAATTTATATTTCAAATCATTAGTTCCTAAAAAAATAATAACTAAATCTATAGGTTTATGGGAATTTAAACAAGTGAGTATATGCTTCTTCCCATTTTTAAACTCACCTTCTATAGGATCATCCCAAACAGTAGTTCTCCCATTTAATCCTTCTGATATTATATCATACTCACTTCCAAGCTCCTCTTGCAAAATATTTGTCCATCTGATTTTCTTTTTATATCTACTGCCATCTAGTGGGTTATACCCCCAAGTATTAGAATCACCATAACACAATATAGTTTTCATGTTAACACCTACTTTTATATTTATACATTTTTCCTAATAGCTCTTAGTTTCATAAAAACAATTTTTATTACCAGTTTTATTATATCATTTAAAGAATAGTATACAATGCTACCTAAAATATTGAATGAACATAATTAAAAAAAGCTTAAGGTGAAACTTGTCCTTAAGCTTTTCTTATATGATTTTTTACTCAACGTATGTTATATCTAAATTTATACCTTTTTGAAACTTAATTTACTAACCATAAGATATGATAAAAGTACAACTAATATTAAAGTTACACTTAAATTTGCTAATCTATAAGTTGAAGTTAAACAAAATACTGCTAAAATCATACCTGCTATGGTTATAGGAATCCCAGTAAAAACTCCATCAAAACTAGTAACATTATACCTAGCAAGTCTATATGCTCCTGCAAGTGGGAAAATTAACAATAACAAATATCCTAAAAGTCCTTTTTCACTTAAACTGTACATATTATAGATCAATATGGACGGTGCTACTCCAAAGGACACTAAATCTGCTAAAGAATCCAATTCTTTTCCTATTTCACTAGACACGTTTAAAAATCTAGCTACCCTTCCATCATATCTATCTGCAAGTGCCGCACAAATTATAAATATGCTTGCCAACATATAATTTTCTTCAAAAGTCATTAAAAGAGACATAACTCCACAAGCTAAATTACCAAAGGTAAATATATTTGGTATCGAACTTTTAAACCTAGACATTTTTATCTTCCTTTCATAAATAAATTTACTAAACTATAGATAATTACATATAAGACCTATTTAAATTTTTTAAAACTTAATATTAATTATACTATTATTGTTAAATATAAGCAAGTTTGCATAATACTTAACTTAATTTTGATTATACTAGACGCATCTTATGTAATTCTTATGCAAACCTTAAATTTACTTTAAATTTATAGATAATCTATTTATCATAAAAAAACTGTCTCAAAATATTTGAGACAGTTTTAATATTATCTATTATAGATATTCAAATACCAACCTTTATTTGATATTATTGTTTCAAGTGCATAAATTAAATAATCTATTTCTTCAAAAGTATTGTATAAAGAAAAACTCAGTCTAACCATACCAGGTCTTTTTCCACCATTTTCTACTATCATTTTTGTTTCTTCCTCGGATATATTTAACAGTTTTTGAATATATGGTTGAGCACAAAAACATCCACTTCGTACTGCAATTCCAAATTCGTAAGAAAGAATTTTAGCCAATGTTTCATGATATATTCCTTTAATGTTAAATGGTATTATAGCTACAGATGATTTATGGTATCCGGTATAGATTGTGATTTCAGAAATCCTTCTGAGTCTACTAAATGCATATCTAAATATTTGTTCTTCATACAACCTAATGTTGTCCATTCTTAAAGTTCTTAATGTGTTAATAGATGATTGTAAAGCTAAAACCCCTACTACATTTGGTGATCCTGCCTCATCTTTTTCAGGTGTATTATTCCACTTTATACTATTGTGAGTAACTACATCTACAGTACCCCCACCTTTATAATCTGGTTCTATATCATCAAATTCATCTTTAGGAGCAATTAACACTCCAATACCAAATGGCGCATACATCTTATGAGCTGAAAATGCTAAATAGTCTATATGATCATTTTCTTTATGCCCTTTCATAATTACTTTACTGTGGGGTACTAGTTGGGCACCATCTACAAATATCTGTGCTCCATAATAGTGGGTAAGCTTAGCTATTTCATAAATATTGTTTTTATATCCTGTAACATTTGATGCACCTGTAACCGCAACCAACTTAACCTTACCTTCATATTTTTTTAATTTATTTTCTAAATCCGATAATAATAATACTCCATTATCATCTACTTTTATATAATCAATATCAAATTTTCGCCAAGGTAAATCATTAGAATGGTGTTCCATTTCCGTTGATAAAATTATGGAATCATCATATTTTTCATATAACATATTTGATAATTTATTTATAGCTTCCGTGGTATTTTTTACAAATATTATAGTATTTTTTTCTCTATCTACACCAATAAAATCAGCTACCGCTTTTCTCCCCTCTTCATAAACCTTTGTTGAAAATTGTGATTTATACCCCATGCCCCTATGAATAGAAGAATAGTAAGGCAAAAATTCCATCACATCTTCAGCAACTGTTACAAAAGGTGGAGTGGTGGCTGCATTATCAAAATTTGTATATATAACATAATTTCCACAAGCAATCTTCACAGGCATATTTACTCCATATATTAGACTTCTATATTCATTCATAATTACCACTCCTAAATAGTCCTTTATATATACTATGATAATTAACTGAAAGTAACCATTAAAATTTTAGTATTTTATAATTTTTTAGTTTATATTTTGTATATATAAGTTATAATGTAAGGTGAATATATTCTATAAAATAATAATCATAGAGGTGATTTAATGTTAAATTTTAAATACTCAATACCTACAGAAATTTACTTTGGAAAAAGACAGATAAAAAATTTATCATCTGGTATTAAAAAATTTGGTTCAACAGTCCTTTTAGCCTATGGTGGAGGAAGTATAAAAAAGAATGGTATTTATGATGAAATAATTAAGATTTTTAGTGATAATAATATAAAATTTATTGAATTAAATGGAATAGAACCTAACCCTAAGCTTACTAGCGTTATAAAAGGAGTAGACCTTTGCCGAAACAATAATGTAGATATAATACTTGCTGTAGGTGGGGGAAGTGTTATAGATTGTTGTAAAGCAATAGCAGCAGGAGTATATTATGATGGTAGTCCATGGGATTTTTGTATAGGAAAAGCTATAATTAAAAAGGCACTTCCTATAGGTACAATCCTTACTTTATCAGCTACTGGATCAGAAATGAATGGAAATGCAGTTATAAGTAATTGGAGTACAAAAGAAAAACTTTCCTTATCAAGTCCTTATGTGAAACCTAAATTCTCTATATTAGACCCAACATACACTATGACACTACCTGCTAAACAAACTGCAGCTGGTACAGTAGATATAATTAGTCATGTATTTGAACAATATTTTTCAAACACAGAAGGAACATATATAACAGATAGAATCTCAGAGGCAATTATAAAAACCTGTATTCATAATGCACCTATAGCTATGGAAAACGGAAATAACTATGATGCTCGTGCTAATTTAATGTGGGCTTCTTCTCTTGCACTAAATGAGCTTTTATCTTATGGCAAAGTTACTGATTGGGCAACCCACGCTATGGAGCATGAACTAAGCGCTATTTTTGATATCACTCATGGTATAGGACTTGGAATACTTATTCCTCATTGGATGGAGTATGTACTTGATGAAAAAAACGCATGGAAATTTGCTGAATATGGAAAACATGTTTGGGGCATTGCTGATATTGAAAATAAACTATCTATGGCAAAGGAATCTATAAAAAAGACAAGTGACTTCTTTGTGTCTTTAGGTATACCTAAAAATTTATATCAGGTTTCAATCACCAAAAATAAACTAGAAGAAATGGCCTCTAAAGCTGTTAGCAGAGGTCCTATTGGTAATTTTAAAAAACTATACAAAGAAGATGTATTGGCTATATTCAAAAAAGCATTTTAAAAAGGTGGTTAAACCACCTTTTTTCATTATTAATATAAATTAACTAGATATATTAATATTTTTAATTATAACCTTCACTATGGAGTATATTGGAACTACCACAAAAGCTGCTACAGGTCCTCCTAATGCTACCGCCCCTATGACTAAAAATATATCTGTAATAGGATGTATATCCATAGTATATCCCATAATTGCAGGAACTACTATCCTACCTTTTAAAGTTTGTACTATCATAAATACAGCTATAAGTCTTAAAAGTATAATCCATCCTATACTAATTGCAATAACAACAGGTATTATCATAGAAATAAAGAAGCCCATAAATGGTATGAATGCTAATATAAAAGTTATAAAAGAGAAAAATAATGCATTAGGCATTTTAATTGTTTTATATCCAATAAAAATCATAATAGCCAATGAAACAGCAACTTTTGCCTGACCAGTAACATAACAAGATAAAACTTCATCACTTTGATCAAATATATTTTTTATAACCTTTTTATATCTTATAGGAAATATATTTACAACTTTTTCATTGAATTTATCTCCGTCTTTTAATATATAAAAAATTGTTATAACTATTAAAAGTAATTTTGAAAATATGTCTAGTATATATGTTACACCCAATATAACCCCCTGACCAATTTTATACATATGATTTTTAATAATATCTACAATATATACATATATCTCTTTTACATTTAAATTAGTATATTGTCCTATTTCCTTTAATATTTCGTCCACAGAATTTTGATTTCCTATTATATTTATAAATTCAGTAATTATTCCATTAAATTGTTCAACTATATATTTTCCTAGCCATGAAAATATACCTGTTATTATAAATATAAAAAAAATTAATGATAAAACCGCAGCTTTACCATTTGTAAACCCCTTACTTTTAAATACTTTATTAATGGGTTTTATTATATATGCAAAAAAAATAGATATTAAAATTGGCACTAAAAAATCCTTTAATATAAAATTCAATAATTTTTTTGTAAAAGTTATTTTATTTAAAAATATAATTGTTATTAATACAAGATTTATTATTATTAAACTCTTTAGTATTCTTTTATACAATCTAGTACACTCCTCTGTACATCACCCACCCAACGTAACATCTTGATTATCATACCACTTTAATGCCTCGTATAATTGTTCCATATTAAACTCTGGCCACAATTCTTTTACTATGTAAAAATCCGAATATACTGATTGAATTGGTAAAAAACCACTTAATCTTCTTCTACTACCCCATCTTATTATTAAATCAATTCTAGATATATCGGCGGAAGCTATATTATTGGTTAGTTTTTTATTATCTACTTGATTTTTTTTATATTTAAATATATCCCACTGCCATCCATAATTAATTAAAAAATTTGCTTTTGTTCCTCCTTTTCCAAAAATTTTTCTAGTGGTAAAAGGAACTAGCTCTTTTGGAAATAAAGGAGAGCTTGTATCTCCCACGACTAAAATCTCACAATTTTTTTCTGTTAATTTCATTACAGATTCAACACAAGCTTTCCTAAATTCCTCCGTTTGTTCCGAAGGTCTTTTACAGTTGTCTTTTGTAAACCCATAAAATGTCAATTCATCTATTCCAAGCTTTGAACAAGTATCAAATAATTGTACCCCTGGCTCAATACCATATTTATATCCATTTTTCTTTTCAAATCCTTGTTTCTGTGCCCATCTTCTATTTCCATCAGGAATTATCCCTATATGTTTAGGTAACCTCTTAAAACTTATATTTTTCATAATACACTCCCATAAACAGATTTTTTTAATCCTCTTCTCTATAAGTATAGTCTCCATTGGCTGCTTTTCGATTTACTTCATCAAGAACTTCCCTCATTTCAATTAACTCATTTTTAATCTCTTGCAATAATTTTTTTTCATCATTATCCATTTTAAACACTCCTTTCTAAAAACATTTTTCCCTTAGAAAAAAGTTTTATTCATTAGTATATTAAATAATTAGTTGAAAAATAGGGAGAATATATCTATTCTCCCATTCTTGCTATACCTACTCTTTATAAGATTTTTTTAAGAGATTGTTGTATTCGTTTAAAATGTCATCAAGAAATTGACTTAAAGCTACTACTTCTGGATCTAATATATCTTTTTCTTCCAAAAGCTTATACATAGCCTGTCTAACTTCTTCTATTTTCTTTATTAGTTCCTCCATACTATCCCTCCTTTCGTTTTTTTACTACAACAAAAGGAGGGCTCTTTCTTTCTTTTATGTAAAATTTAATTTTATTAATGTAAAAACCCGAATAACTGACAATATTAATTATTTGGGTTTTATATCCTAATTTTAAAAATAAGCCTAAAAGCATATCATCTTCTTTGTTTTAAAACCTATAATTCTACTTTTTATATAAATAGAGAAATGTTCTTTTATGTAAACAATAAAAGCTTTATTTAGATACCTTTATATCCATAACACTTTTATTTACTAAATATTTATAAAATGTAAATAAATTATAATTAAACATTTAATATACTTTTTTTCCTCCAATTTAATATCATATAAAAGTTGATATATGCAAATACTTATAGTGAAACAAAATTCAAATAAATTATAATTAGGAGGAATGCATTATGGCAAATTATAGTTCAAATAAATTAATAGTTCCAGAAGCAAAAAATGGTTTGAACAGATTTAAAATGGAGGTAGCTAACGAATTAGGAATAACAAATTACGACACCGTAGATAAAGGAAATTTAACTTCTCGTCAGAATGGTTCAGTAGGTGGAGAAATGGTTAGAAGAATGGTAGAAGCTTACGAAAGAAATCTATAATAGATGCTAGACCAGTAATATAGCTGGTCTAGTATTTTTTATACTATAAAAATTATGTTACAATGTTTGTATTGAATCGTTAGTGAGGTAGATATAATATGCATAGCTATTTTAAAAATACTTTTCCTGCATTAACCCACAAAAATTTTAGATATTTTTGGTTTGGCCAATGCATATCATTAATAGGTACTTGGATGCAAAAAACTGCCCAAGCATGGTTAGTATATTCTTTAACTAAATCTTCTTTTTTACTTGGTTTAGTAGGAGTATTTCAGTTTACGCCTATGTTACTATTATCATTATTTGCTGGTGTATTAATAGACAAGTTACCTAAAAAGAAAATAATAATAACCGCTCAAATGATATTGATGTTTCAATCCTTACTTCTCACTATATTAGTCTGGAGTAATAAAATAGAATACTGGCATGTTTTAATACTAGCTTTAATTTCAGGTATAGCCAATACATTTGATATGCCAGCTAGACAATCCTTCTTTATATCCTTAGTAGGAAAGAATCACTTAATAAATGCTATAGGGCTAAATTCTATGATATTTAATTTAGCAAGAATAATTGGTCCCGCTATATCTGGTTTTATTATGTATACTTTAGGTATGAATATATGCTTTCTTATAAACACTATAAGCTTTTTAGCTGTAATTATGGGACTATTAAAAATAACGGAGGAAGGTCTACCTAGCACTAATATAAAAAATATGAACATATTTAATAATATAAAAACAGGCTATTTATATGTAATAAATAATAAGAATATATTTACAGTTATGCTAATTATGGGAGCCGTTTGTACATTTGCCATGAACAATGACATAATGATTCCCGTTTTAGCGAAAACCGTACTTAATCAGTCTGAAAAAGGTTATAGCTTCCTCTTATCCGCCATGGGGTTAGGTTCATTATTAGGAGCTATTACCACAGCAAAAAACAGTAAAAATAGCCCCAAAAAATCTGTAATAATTTATAGTGCCTTACTTTCAAGTATATTTTTAATACTATTAGGTATCGCAAATAACTACTATATTGATATGATTTTACTTTGCTTTTTAGGATTTTTCAATTTAAGATTTTTAAATACCGCCAATTCAACTATACAATTAAATTCTAGTGATGAATATAGAGGTAGGGTAATGAGTTTTTATACCCTTTTAAATGCTGGTACAACCCCAATAGGAAATCTTTTCGCAGGCAGTGTAACAAACTCTTTAGGCGTTACTATTGGATTTTTAGTTTGTGGTTTATTAACAGGACTATTCTCATTAATCATTATACTTATAGCTAAAAATATAAAATCAAAAAGATTAGCTAGATAAAATATCTTTATATTGCTAATCTTTTTATAATTATACATCATAAAAATTTGTTAATATTATGATATTCACTTTTAGTATTAACTAACTTTCTTTGTTAATTTTAGTTATAGTAGGAGTATTATTAAATTTATTTATTATAGATCCATTTTCAGCATTAACAAAAACATTCCACTCCCCAGTATTTGTAATTAAATCAACTAAATAAACTACATAGGGATTTCCTTGAAAATTATATAAAAATAAGTCCGCCTTTGATTTATAGATATTTTCATATTCCACACAGTCTTTAGCTTTTTTTATAACAATATTTTTTGAAACCTTAATTTTGTCTCCCCAATTTCCATTTTCAAATGAAGTGTCTACTCTACCGCTTATAGAGCTCATAGTACAATCTTTTTCAGTAGTAAAAACTATTCTTCCATAGTAAACAGGTATATTATCTATCTGATAAATTGTGTGATAGAAAGTTCTATCTTTTTCATCTTTTAATGTCTTTGTACTTTTAAGAGATCCTTTTTTTAAACCGAACTTCGAAATATTTTCTATAAAAAATTCATTTATTTCTTCAAAACTATTAAATTTTTTTAAAGCTATATTAGTAGTTGCTTTATTATTGTTATGTTTACTTTTTTCCCAAAATATTGTTATAATTTTAAACTGTTTTTTATTTTTTTCCTCCACAGATCCTTCCCCATAAACTGTGGAGGCTGGTAACATTGTCAGAATAGTGCTCAAAAATATAGTTAATATTTTGTTCATTTTCATAAATTATCATCCCCTAATATAATATACATTATTTATATAGTTATTCTATAGTTTAAACTAATAAAGCATATAATTATTATATATAAATAAGATGATCTCTATACAAGTAAGAGATCATCTTATTTATTTAAATTTACTTTTTTATATAAATATTTTTATAGATTTTATAGGGTTGTTATTATAATGGTAACTGAGGTGTTGCAGTTATTCCAACTTTATCAAATGCATCTTCAACAATTTTTAACTCTTTACTATTATCACCATAAAGTTCTTTTGTAATTTGAACTACATCATTTCTGCATTTAGCAAAATTTGTTGTTTCATCCCATTTATAACAATTAGCTCTATAAAATAATTTTGCCATTATATCTTTGCCATTTGACTCACCAGATTTTTCTATCCCATCTGCAATTAGATAAGCAGCATGATTTATAATACCTGAATTTGTATGAACTCCACCCCAATCGTTATCTTTATCATTAGGAAGATATTTAAAATCTTTCATATGAGCTGGTTGATTTCCTCTAGATGGATCCTTCATATCTCTCATTGTATCTCCAGGAATATTGGGAGTATAGCATTCTTCTCCTATTTCAAAGTTTTTACCATCAATAGCCACTCCTATAATATCAGAAAATGCTTCATTTAAAGCACCAGATTCATTTTCATATTTTAGTTTGGATTCTTTACTAGTTATACCATGACTTACTTCATGACCTACTACATCTAAGGATTTTGAAAGAGATGAAAATAATTTGCCATCACCATCACCAAAAAACATAGCTCCAAGGTCATCTCTCCAAAAAGCATTATTATATTTTTCTCCTGCATGAATAAATCCTTCAACGTTCATACCATTATTATCAATACTATCACGATTAAACTTTTCTTTATAATAATCATAAGTTTTAGATAGGTTTACATAGGCATCTACAGCTGTAACTAAACTGTCATCTGTGAAATTAGAATTATTATTTTCTACAAGATTTGAACGTCTTAGTATATAAGATTTAGAAAAATTATACAAACATGCCCAGCTATTATTTATATCATAACAATAAATATTTTTAGTGCTATCTTTCAAATAATATTTTCCATCTTTATAAGTTAAATCAATATCTACTATACCATTTAAACTAGTTTTCCCTTTTCCTTTAGTTTTTTCTCCATTAACATTAGTCACACTATTTATATTAGTATATTTTTCAGAACCTTTTTTAATTTCTTCAGCATTGGGTAATTTTTCATCTTTATTATTAATTAGAGTAGGGGTGTTATTGAATTTATTTACTATAGAACCATTTTCAGAGTCAACAAAAATATTCCAATCACCATCATTAGTAACCAAATTTACTAAATAAACTACATATGGTTCACCTTCAAAATTGTACAAATATAAATCTGCATTTGATTTAGATAAATTATCATATTTTACACTGTCTTTAGCTTTTTCTATAGCAATATCCTTTGATAATTTGACTTTATTTTTCCAATTTCCATTTTCAAAAGCTGTATCTATTCTACCATTTATAGAATTCATAGATGAGTCTTTTCCAGTTGTGAAAACGATTCTTCCATAATAAACAGGTATACCCTCTATTTCATGGAGCATATGATAATGAGTATTACCTTTATCATCTTTTACAGCTTTGGTGTTTTTAAGAGATCCTTTTTTTACACCAAATTTTGAAATATTTTTCTCAAAAAATTTTCTTATTTCATCAGAATTTTTAAATTTTTTTTGTGTTATACCTGTAGTAGCTCTTTTAGTGTTTTGTTTACTCTTTTCCCAATATATTGTTGTAGTTTTTGGTTCTTTTCTACTTTCTTTACCTATAGGTGCAGCAGAAACTACGGAGACCGTTGATAATGTGATTACAGCACTTAAGACTGTAGCTAATAATTTTTTACTTTTCATAAATTGTTACCCCCTAATAAATTTATGGTTAATTGGAATTTACAATATTTATTATATCAACTCATAAAATAAAGAACAATTTCATAATATTAACATTTATTAACATTTGTTAACATTAAGTTAATGATTGTTAATCATTCTTTAAAATTGTAAATATTCCTTCATTTTTCAAATCAAATTTATTATATGTGAGTAAAAAAAAAATGTGAATTACATTTGAAATAAATTTTAATTCTTTCCTAAATAAATAAAACATATTTTTTAATCTCTAGACAATAAATTTAATTTTAGAGTTAAATCAGAAATAAAGGGGGAAAAATGTATTTATATATATAACACAAGAAAAGCAGAATTTATATTTACTGCTAAATATGATAGTCCAATTAAATATTAAACACGAATTAAAGAATAGCATAATTTTAATAAAAATAAGGTTGAAAAATGATAATATTTAGATACTAAAAAAGGTTAGTACCACTAACCTTTGAAATTAATTATCTACATTTTTCTCTTTATCGAACTTTATCGTTTTTATAGTAAAATCATACCCTCCCGTAGCAGTGAATGTTACCATCATAGAGTTTATAGAAATTAAATATAACCCACTTAAAGAAAGATTTTTTTTAACAATACTACAAATAAGAATATTAAAAAAAGCTATGATAAATGTAAAGTATTTAGTTGGTATTTTCTTTATGCCCGGTAATTCCTTTAAAAATTGTACCGTGAGCATAGTAACAACTACTGTTCCCATAAATGTAGCAACATAATCTATTGTAAGAAAATCCTCAAACACCATAAAATCACCCCTACTAAATAAATCTAATATATACTTAATAATATATATGTTGAAGTTATTACTTTAATTAACAAATAATTTTAAAATAAAAAAGAGCTATTAAAAAGCTCTTTCTTACTTTAAAATTTTTATTCTACTTCTGGAATAACTCCATATACAGCTATCATATCTTTTACAAGTGTATTTATTACATTGGGTATTTCATGTACTGCAAGATATGTACTAAACCCTTTTTCATTACAAACAAATTCCTGATCTCCAAGCAATGCTTTAGCACTATTTATTGCCATATCTTGTAGCTCTTTAACTTCAAACCCACCTATTAAAAAATGCACCTTCATTTTAGTTCCACTGCAATCATTCATATTGAACTTATTAAGTATATCTAATATATTCATTGTAATCCCTCCTTAGGTTAATACTACCAAATAATTATCATCTCCTCAAACTTCATATATCTTTATCAATATCCTATTTAAAGGGTATCCAAAAATTTTTATAAGATTAATACCTAATTCTTAGTTATAATACATAAATACTATTTTGTTAGTGTTTTTATCACTTTACATGGATTTCCTACAGCAATCACATTAGAAGGTATATCCTTAGTTACTATACTCCCAGATCCAATTATACTATTTTCACCAATTGAAACTCCTGGATTTATAATACTACCACCTCCTATCCATACATTATTACCTATGGTTATAGATTCAGCATATTCTAATCCTTTCTTTCTTAAATTTGGATCTATTGGATGGGTGGCAGTAAAAATTTTTACATTAGGTGCTATTAATACATTGTTCCCTATGTTCACAGTGGCACAATCTAATATTACACAATCAAAATTCGCATAAGAATTTTCCCCCCATTTAATATTCATACCATAGTCACATCTAAAAGGAGGTTCTATATAAAACTTTTCCCCTGTGCTTTTAAATAACTCTTTAATAATTTTGTTTCTTACTTCTTCTTCCTCAGGCAAAGTATTATTAAATTTTTTTATAAGCCTTCTAGCCCTGTTTCTGGCATGTATAAGTTCTTGATTATTTGCACTATAATACTCCCCACAAATCATCTTTTCTTTTTCTGTCAAATCTTTTACCTCCTTAATTTTTTGTAAATTTTATAAAAATGCTTGTCCTATGCAAAAAAACAAGTATAATTTTTGAAATTATGGGTAATTTAAAGATAAAATATAAGGAGGCGATAACGTATGAAAAGGCGTAATCTTCAAAGGTTTACTACTACTTTATCCAGTGCCCTTTTGATTATTTTGCCATATATTTTATCTTATACAGTATCATTCCTCCAAAAAAACATAGTATTTCTTTATATAATAATATTTTTAATAATAGTATATATAATTTCAGTATTATCCTAAGGCCTTTATGGCCTTATTTCTATTTTATCATCTTATAGTTTTTATTATATTCCTAAAGTAAATTTTTATTCAACTTTATAGTTTAAAACATTTAATAATATATTTATTATTAAAATACTTAAGGGAAGTTAAAACTCCCCTTAAGTATTTTTGTTTAGTTATTTTTTATCTCTCACTGGATTCATACCATTAAAGGTAATGTTTCTAACACCTGAAAAACACAGCCCTATCATTCCCTGTATATGCTCAGTTCCATTAGCACTGATACTTTGCCACCCACTAGACTTTATTGTTACCGTTGTAAAGTCACCATTATCTTTTAATGTATATGCTCCTCCCCAAGAAGATTTATATAATGCTGATTTAGGAAGATCAAACGAAACTTCCCAGCCACCTTTAATCTCTTTCCCTGTAAAATTAGTAATTTTTATATCGTAAGTATAATTTGGATGATCGTAGGTTCCAGATAAATCTACTGAAACATTAATTGGTTTTAAATTCATATTATTATCCTCTGGAGTTACACTACATTCTCCCATATTGCGTAAACCATTACTCAATTTCTTAGTTAAAGTATCTCCAAAAGTATACTTCCCTTCATTAACACTGTCTGACCCTTCTTTATAATTAGGATTTAATCCATAATCACCGTTCATAACCCAAATTAGAGCTCCACCTAAGTTTTTATTTTTAATATATGTTAACCTCTCATCAATAGATTTTTCATTTTCAAATGATAAAAAAACCTTCTCTGTATCTTGCCAAACATATGGTACTTTCTCTACATCGTCCCAATGCACTTTCAAATTTGGATCTTTTTCCATAAGATTTAATACATGCCATAGAGGATTAGCTCCTGCTGGATCTAATATTCCATCATTGTCTAAGTCATCTCCCCAAATATTATATTTACCAGTGGCAGGAGTCTTACTTGATCCATGAAGACCATTTTTTCCTCCTTGTACATTTTCCCATCCTCTAGTATAATATGGTATCCCCATTAAAATTTTTTCAGCAGGTAATACTCCTCTGTAGTATCTATAGGCCCAATCCATACAAAGTGTAGGCATAATTTGATTAATTGTTTCTCTATCTGCTGGATCAGGATAAATACCTGCTAAATTTTCCACGTATTCATTCCATCCCCCATGATAGTCATAAGACATAACACTTAAAAAATCTAGATACTTAGCATATGTGTTATCCTTTACACCACCAAGTACCCAAGGAGATGCGGTTACTGCTGCTGATAATACATAGTCTTTATTATCCTTATCGGAGGCTATATCTATTTTTTCTCTTAACGTTTTCATAAGTAAATTATATCTTTCATTTAGCTTAGCTCTTCTCGGTTCAGATAAATCGAAATCAGCTGGATTACCCGATTGGCTTGTTGAAGATGGGTATTCAAAATCAATATCAACACCATCAAAATTATATTTTTTTATAAAATCAATACAAGAATCTGCAAATGTATTAATTCCTGCATCTGTATCAAGCATAGTATAAAATCCTCTGCTCCCTGCCCATCCACCTACTGATATAAGTAAATTAACATTAGGGAATTGCTTTTTCATAGTTTGAAGCAAATTAAAATGTCCTTTATATGGAAGAGTAGAATCCAATTCTATTTTTTTCCCTTTATATGATAAATCATAATTCTTAAATTCTTCTCTTAATGCCGCATTTTCATCTCCCAATGTAATTTTATTTGTATTTTCATCTACCATAGCAAAAGAATATTGAATATGGGTTAATGAGTCCCACTGTAAATCGGTAACATTAAAAAAACCTTGTGCTTCATTATTATAGGCCCACTCCGGAAAATATCCAATTAGCTTTCTTTGTAAATCCTTATTAACAGTCTTTTTTACATGATTTAAATTGCCCTTATCCTCAGTAGCTCTTGCCTTTACTGTTGTTGTTAAAAGAGATAGGGAAAATGTAGCAGCAATGAAACCTGCTACCAACTTCGTTAAATGCGTCTTCTTCATTTTCTCATCCTCCTAATTTATCTTTACATTTTGTAAAGTTTTATGTACATTGTTCTCCTTTAATATAGTAAACTGAATTAGTCATACATAATAATAAGTTTGTATACCAAAGAAAACAATGAACAAATCATAAATTTAACATAATATAAAATATTGGCATACTAATGAGCATTCTAGTTTTCAGGATAAAATTTTAAAACAAAGTGCCTAAAGAATCTATATACTTAAACTTACTTTAAATAGCCAACCATATAAAACCTTATTAATATTTAAAAGCAAATTTCATGCCATTAATTTATGTGTAAAACCAAGCGTTTCCAACAAAAAAGTGTGTAATTTATATACACACTTTTACACAATAAGATTTATTCTATTTTAAAATTGTAAACTTCACTAATTACTTTTTTATTACTTTAATTGCAGACATATAATCAATAAATTACCAAAGTGTCGGTTCAATATAAAGTCCACATTACTGCGGAGAATATCCTAAACTATCTTTTGATTTTTTCACTTTTCAAAAAAGGTACTCCATCTCTAATAAAATATTCTTTTGTACTTTTTTTCTTAACAACAAAATTTATGAAACCACAAAAACAATATATCATTGTAAAAATTTGTGGGAAAGAATACCTTCCCTGTCCTTCCGTTATAAAATACACAGAGGTAAACATATAAAATAATATTACATTGTATAATGTATATTTATTTAAAAGATGAGTTTCTCCTCTCCATATATGCTTTAAAACAACTATACTATAAATTAAAATAAAGATTATAGCTGGTATAAAAATTATATTTTTAATTATAGTTACTCTTATAAATACATTAATTTTATTATTATCACTTACTTGTGTTCCATAAAAACCATAAAAAACATCATCCGCTAAAAAATATACATTAAATAACCTTTTAAATCCTAATTTAATAAACTGAATAGGATGAGATTTTATCCATTCTTTTGCAGCCTTATTTAGCATCTTATTTTTTACTGTTTGGTTAGCTAATTTATATTCTTCTGTTTTTACAATTGAATTTTCTACATCTTTAGCTGCCATCCATCTGCCTGTTTTGTTTTGGGAATTGTTATTTATATATAATACTATGCCCCCATTATTAGACACATAAGTAAATTGACCCATTAATTTAGTATTTCTGTATATAAAAGGGGATATAGTAATAGCACAGATCAGTAGAATCAGAAGAGAATTTTTTATAGAATTTAAAATGTTTTTATTAATTAATAATTCCAATAAAAATATAACAAAGAAATAAATTATAAAATAAGGTTTTATCATAGTATTCAATCCTACTAGTATCCCTAAATATACATACTTACATTTCATATCACTAAAATATACAAATGTAATATATATAAGTATATTAGTAAACAATGGTTCCGTAGCTAAAATGCTATTATAAAATATATTAGAAGGAATTAGTACAAATAATGTAAAAATTATTTTTCTATCTCTTTCTTTTAAGTTAACTCTCTTTAAAATATTATAAAACAATATATAATTTCCTAACGTTAAAAACAAATTAAATATTTTAGCATTTAATAAACTTATCCCAAAAATTTTAAATATTGCCCCTAAAATAATACAATATCCTACAGAAGTATATGTACTACCCCAGGACTTACCATTTGCAATATTTCCTGCTAATTTGTAATAGTAATTAAAATCAGAGAACGGCTTTGTATCCACTAAAAATACCCATAATACTGATAAAAGCATCCCTAAAATTATTACACCCTTATAATATTTTTCATTATTTAAAATACATTTTTCCATATAAAATTAATCCTTTCTAAAGTCACTGTGTTTTTATTTTCTACTTACGATATTTTGAATTCTTAATATATAATCCAAATATTCACACTTCAAATTACACTAAAAATAAATATAATTATAAAAAACTGTTTTATTAAATTACTATATGCAAAAATATTTTCCCAAAATCACTCCTTTATTCAAATTTACAATGGATTAATTACAAAATTTTTTATTTATTTTGTAATATCCCATTATAGTATATCACTGACATTGTCTTTTTTTTAATACATAATAGAAAAATTTCATAGGATACAACTCTCTAAAATTAGGCTTAAATAATTTTAATTACAATTTATTTCTTTTACTATTACTAGCTATTCTTATAAATGTGTAATAATAAACAAAAAAAGTTTTTATTTTTAGTTTGTTTTCTTACTCCATTTCTTAATATAACCATATCAGGGCCCTAAAGCTATAAAATAATTATTAAAAAGTGTTATTTAAAGTACCTAGTTAAACTTTAATTTACAGACTATCTACTTGTTAACGATTCCATTTTTTTGTATAATTTATCTATAATACAAAAAAAGGTGAAAAAGCGAGGTGGAGGGCGTTACTATGAATAAGAATTCTAAACTAAAAAAAATATGCTCATTTATTTTACTTTTCACAATGTTTTTAATGACAAACGTAAATCCGGTTTCTGCACATACTTTAAGCAATGTAGAATCAATCAAATATATGAATCCGGATGAAAATAATGGAGTCTACTTAATTGAAAAATTAGCTATTTACGAAAAAAATTATACATTCACTCATTCTATAAAAGATGGTGAAAATGTTATAGAAATCAGTGGTGCAGAAAATCATACTATAGTATCTGATAATGCTTCTAACAAATTATATATAGATAATGAACTAGCTTCAAATATAAGTGCAAAAGCATATGATGATTGGACTTATTTTGGCCCAGACATAGTTACTGTTAGTTGGCATGCTGGTGCTACTACAAATTGGTCAGGATACAGATAGATTATGAGTTTTTTATTAACTGATAAGTATACAATCAAAATATTTACACTATAAATCACACTAAAAATAAATATAATATAATTTTAAAAACTGTTCTATTAAATTACTAGATACAAAATGTATTTCCTAAATCACTCCTTTATTCAAATTTACAGTGGATTAATTACAAAATTTTTTATTTACTTTGTAATATCCCATTATATCATATCACTGACACTGTCTTTTTTTTAATACCCACTAGAAAAATTTCTTAGTAACAAAAATCAACTATATAAATAAATTGTTAGTATAGGTTTAGTAATTAACGGGGGGATTATATATGAACTATGAGGTTAGAGACTGCATTGATGCAGGAACAGAGTATTGTCCTTGCCATTTAGCTGAAAGTGGTGAATGTATACTTTGTTCTCAGTTAAGAGAGAAAAAATTTTGTGATTGTATAAACTGGAAAGGAGTCTGCATATATCAAGAGTTTGTATGGAACGGTAAAAAAGCTAAAGAGGGTAGAAAGGAAATAGAATGTATATTATTAAAAAAAGAATTTATATATAATGAATTAGCCTTATTTACTATATCTGTACCTCATAAACTTGCGAAAGAGCTAACCTCTCCTGGTAGTTTTGTTTTTTTGAGACATCCAGATAGCCAGCATTTTTTCGCCACTCCCATTTCTATTATGGAAGTAGATGTAGAAGAAAATAGAATAGTTTTAGCTTTAGAAATAAAAGGAATAAAAACGAAAAATTTAAATTTAATTAATGAAGGAGATAAAATACTTGTAAAAGGTCCATTCTGGAATGGAATTTTTGGGCTGAAAAATATTTATAAAAGTAAAGATGCTTCTTCTATAGTAGTTGCAAGAGGAATAGGTCAAGCACCTATAGTTCCTGTGATTAAAAAACTTTATGGTAATGGAAATAAAATATATATAATACTAGATAAAAGTCCTTATGAAAATACATTTATAAAAAAAATTATTGATAGTTGCAATTGCGAATTAATAACTACAAGTGTTATAAATGATAAAGGTGAAATTCCAGCAGAATTTAAAAATATTTTACTCTCTATTATAAAAAATAAAAATGTAAATTTAGTGCATTCCTCCGCCGCAGATATTATAAACTACAATGTATTAAATCTAATTGGGGAATCTATAGATTTTTCTTGTTGTAACAATGCAAAAATGTGTTGTGGTGAAGGAGTTTGTGGAAGTTGTAGCGTAAAAAATAAATACTTTAATATAGAAAGATCATGTAAGTTACAAATTGATCCTAGAAATATTTTGGAGGGACGAAAATTACTATGAAGGTTATAATTATTGGTGGTGGTTGGGCAGGTTGTGCAGCTGCAATTACTGCTAAAAAAGCTGGTGCACAAGTTATACTTTATGAAAAGACTGATATGCTTATCGGATTAGGAAATGTGGGAGGCATAATGCGAAATAATGGAAGATACACTGCAGCAGAAGAACTAATAAATCTAGGTGCTGGAGATCTAATAAAAATAACAGATTCCCATACTAGACACAAAAACATAAATTTTCCTGGACATGAACATGCATGGCTTTATGATGTGAATTTAGTTGAACCCAGTGTCAGAAACCATCTGCAAAGTATGGGTATTGAATTGCATTTTATGACAAGAGTAGTTGACGTAGAAAAACAAAATAATGAAATTATTGGCATATATCTATCGGATGAGACTTATATAAAAGGGGATGTTTTTATTGAAACCACAGGTTCCACAGGACCTATGGGTAATTGTTTAAGATATGGAAATGGATGTTCCATGTGCATCTTAAGATGTCCTGCCTTTGGACCTAGAGTAAGTATAAGTGCAAGAGCAGGAGTTGAAGATTTACAAGGTGAACGAGAGGATGATGTGTATGGTGCATTTAGTGGTTCTTGTAAATTATGTAAAGAAAGTCTTGACAAAGGGCTATTAAAAGAAATAGAAGAAAAGGGTTCTGTAGTTTTAAAAGTTCCCCCTGAAGATATAAATATTGATAAATTAAAACTAAAGGTATGTCAACAATATGCTTTAAGGGAATTTGCAGAAAATATAGTTTTATTAGATACAGGTCATATAAAACTTATGACCCCATTTTACCCCTTAGATAAACTTAGAAAAATTCATGGCTTAGAGAATGCAAGATTCATAGATCCATATGCAGGAGGGAAAACAAACTCCATCAGATATCTTTCAGTTGCTCCGAGAAACGATGATATGAAAGTAAAAGGTCTTGATAACCTATTTTGTGCCGGTGAAAAGTCCGGTCTTTTCGTAGGGCATACTGATGATCGTTACAGCAAACTACAATAATTATAATTAAAATCTATTACTCATATGTATTAATGCGGTAATATACAAATTATAATTCTTTAACATATATTAGGTCATGAAAATGTTTCTACTACTTAAATATACTTTCATTTAGAAAAAACATATAAACACCATAGAATTCTAAAATAAAAAATATGGTGTTTTAAACAAGATTATTTTTTATTATTTTCATATCAAGCAAAAATATTCTAATATAAATAAAAATCCGTTTATTAAGTAATCTCTTCAAATTCCCCTACAACTTTCTTTAATTCCTCTGGTAAATATTCTTTTAAATATTCAAAGTGTATTGAATCTGCCATTTTCACTGTTGAATAAAACTCTAAATACAACTTTCTTAAATCATCTACATTTGAAAATTTATCTTTGTACAAATTATTTTTTAAATATATATTTAATAGTTCTATTGCTACATCATGAGGGTTCCTTTGTATAGGTGTAGGTTTAACTTCGATACTTTCAGGCATGTTGTTCACTCCCTTTATGTTTATTAATTTGAAACAAACCTTTTTCTAGCTTCAACTCCATTGAACTATTATCTTCCTTAGATATAAAAACATACTCTATTTGCTTTTTACAATATTTATTTACTAAATTATCATAATCCAAATTAATTCCTTTTTTTATGCATTCTATTTTACTTATTATCCTACTTATATAATTAATATCTGTAGAAACCATTGCTTCTCTATACAATCTCTTTATTCTTTCTTGTTTATGTCTAATATTAATATCTGTAAAATACAAAGAATATCTTTCACCACAATTAGGGCACTTGAAATACGTTTCTTCTATTCCTTCTGGGTATCCTTTATAAAATTGTGTTTTAGACGAAACTTCAAATCCCTCTTTACACTTATTACAGTAGACCACTACTAACACCCCCACACTTGAAACCGTATTCCATTAATAACTTCTACATTTATCATGATATTCCTGTCAATTGTTAGAAAATTTAATTAATTTTGATGACAAATTCTAAGTTTTATTATAAATAATATTAAACACATCTACTTCTCTAGCATTGATTTTGCAATATAATTACTCATATACAACCTTAGCCCTCTCTCAAATACTATAATACTCTGCAACTAAATCTACTGTCCACTGAGCCCCAGAAGAATTAATTAATACAGATGATTGTCTAAAAAAATTAGTATTTTCCTATCAGTTACTTTATTAATTTGCACTTTGTTCAAAAACAAAACATGAACATTACTATTTAAATTTAGTGCCAAAGTATTACTATTTTATAAATTAATTTCTAGTTAACATGTAATTGTTATGGTATAATTTGCTTATTAGTAATATTTTGAACTATACAAACCTCTCAAGTTAACTAGAACATGTTTTGATAAATACATTAGGAGTTGCAAAGGGTTCATGAAAATTAAAAATGAAATCACATATGTTGCAATAATTTCTTTAATAGCATTAGACCAGTTTATTAAAATAGTCATTAACAACAATTTTTTTTATAAACGCTTCCATATAATATCTCATTTTTTATACTTTGAGCCCATGTATAATAGGGACTATTCATGGTTTAATTCTATGCTACAATTAGAAATTAGTAAATATATACATATTTTAGTAGTAACGGTTTTAATTATTTTGATATATCTTTTGTATGGATATGTAAATAATAAATTTGGAACTAACAAAATTATTAATATAATGTATGTTTTTATATTCTAAGGTGCTTTTTGCTCTTTAATTAATAAGATTTTTTGGGATGGTAGTTTGGATTATATTCTGGTAAAAGGCTTTTTTACTTTTGATTTAAAAGATTTATATATTAATATTTTTTTAAGTCTCCTAATTTTATCTTTAATATTAAAAAATAAAATTTTATCACAAATTCATAATTACACTTTAAAAGATTTTACTAAATATATACTTTCCAAATAAAAAAATAATAATTATTTTATACCGTAGTTTTCATATAAGTGAATTTTACGGTATAGTTATTTAATATACAAATTTTAGTATAACTCTATTATGACTTTACTTTATTATCAACAATTTAAAAAAACTATTATAATCATGCATTTGAAATATTATATTATAAAAAATACATACCATTTATATTAAATATATATTTTTATGATAAATATATGAAAGAAATTAACAAGATGAACTCTTTTAAGTTAAAAAAATCATTTATATTAACGAAATTGTTTTTTTGTTGGTTAATAATTTCCCTTCTTGGTGCAGACTTCCCACAACCAGTAAGATTTATTTGGATGGTAACCTTAATAATATGATATCATTAAGTATTTTTTTAAAAAAGTTTGTGATTGAACTTAAAAAAAATCTAGAAATCTCTTTGTTAAAAATCTACTATTTTCTATATCATCAGGAATTGTAGTATTTTTATTAACCTTATTACTAAATATAAAAAACTTTATAATTTTAGGACTTATTAATACCCTAATATGGGCAATTACTATAATTATAGTAACAATACTTTATGGAGTTTATTGTATATAATTAATATTATATTTATTGAATTTATAAAATAAAAATATCCTATAAAAAATTCTAAATTAAAATATATCTTTATTTTTTAAAATTCATTTTATAAATAATCTTATAAAAATAGCCTTTAATATATACATTTAGTAAAGTAATAATTAGTTTTTATAATTTAAAGAAGGATAAAAACATGGATATAAAAATAAAAGATCTTTCAAATGATTTTTGTAATTTCTAGGATAAATCTAGTAAAATAAACTTTCAACAACAAAAATCACTGTTGGAAAAACTATATGTATAGCCAAATAAGGATATTTTTATTCATTTAAATTATATATACAAATCAGTGGAAGAAAATAATAATATCGATAAATATTTTGAAAATTCTTTTAAAAAATATACTACTCAGTATAATAATATAAAAATCCTAAGTAAACTTATAAAAAAAGAAAAATATATAATTTGTAAAAAGTGCAGTGAACTGTTTATCATAGATAATATAAAACTAAATTTTATTATCATGGTCGGACAATTCCGTTACTGAGGATTTCTATTTAGCTAAATACTTCTGTACTAAAAATCAATGGAATTATAATATTCCTCAACGTATCGGTTACGTGGTTGGCTATAAAATAATAGCCTATCCAAGTAAACAATATAAATTGCACGAATTAATACTATGGGACTCAAATAAAATAAATAGAGAACTTAAGAGTGCTATTCTAAATATATTATAAAAATTAACCCCTATTAAGTATTTAAATCTTTAATGGTGTTATATTAAAAATACTATTGATCTTAGAAACATTTAAATAATTTCAACTAAATTGTTTAAATACTAAAATATGTTATAATATATAGTATTATCAATAAATTATCATTACAATGTATTTTATATCTCTTAGTACTAGACACTTGAGAAAGGAACTATAAATATGAATACTACTCAAAAATACATTTTAATATTGATAGTACCTATAGCTATAATGATTTTCCTTACACCTTTTTTACCAGATAAAGTTCCCATTCACTTTACATCCTCTGGAATTGCAGATGGGTTTATTCATAAAAAATATGCTTTCGCTTTAGGTATATTGCCCTTTTTAATATATAAAATCGTTAAAATAAAAAATAATAATTAATATTTTTTCTCATAATATATTAATTATTAATCTAACTATAATATTAATAAACCTACATTTTTATTTAGTATAAAAATGCAGGTTTCAATTTCTAATAATAAATAATTAAGTTAATTATTTAAGAAACACTTGCTTTGTTATTTTATTACTATTAATATCTATTATGTTAAAGTTTATTTTTTTAATAGAACTGTCTGATGTTTGTAAAATATCAATTTTATAATCATCTTCAACCTTTTTTATATATATTTTTAATTCATAATCCTTATGCTTATATTCTTTTGTAATTCCATCATCATCATAATAAATATAACTAGCTTCCTTATCCATAAAAGCTATAACATCTAAGCTCTGATTTTTTAATTTATCTACACAGCTATTATGTTCTCCTAATATTAAAGCTTTATTTTTTCTTATAAATATAGGAGTGGATTTTAATGGTACATTTATATAATGATGTCCTTTATTTAATATTTGTAACTTCTTGTTTTTGTATGATTCCATATTCCAAAATAACATATCTTCCGGCAAATAAACATATCTTCCTTTAACATTTTGTTTATATATTGGAGCAATCATTAAGGAATCACCTACCAACAATTGATCCTCTATTAAGTCTTCATTTTCATATTCAAAAGTAATAGCTTTAAAATAACAATCATCATTTTTTGCTGCTTTCATATATTCACTGTAAATATATGGTATGAACGCATATCTATTTTCTATAACATTTTTTAAAGTATCTATAGTATCTTCATCAAATTTATAAGGTTCTTGTTGTCTCGTACCTTTTGAAGAATGATTCCTAAAAAGTGGAGTAAACATACTAAACTGATTCCATCTAATTAATAAATCCGATGTGGTATCACTTCCAAATCCACCGGTATCTGCACCTGAATATAGAAAACCACAAATATTTAAATTTGGCATCATCTTTATATTCATTTCTAAATGTTGCCACCATGATTTATTATCTCCTGTCCATATTCCAGAATATCTGTGCATACCTATACAAGAGGCTCTTGAAAATAATAAAAATCTTTTACTGGGCTTTATTACATTAAAAGCCTTAGCTGCAGCCTTAGTCATATTATAACCATAGATATTATGAACTTTATCATGTCTTATAAGTTTTCCATCTAAATTATGATAAAATCTTTTATAGTCTTTTATATTATTACTAATCTGTAAAAAACTATCTTTAAGATTAAAAAAACTATACACATCTAAGTTTTTTCCTTTTGATTTTTCAGCCTTATCTAAAGCTTCTCTTAAAGATTCTTCTGAATAAAAAATTGCCGGTTCATTCATGTCATTCCAAAAACCTTCTATCCCATTATTAATTAGCATTTTATATTTCTTTCCAAACCATTTTCTAGTTTCTTCATTTAAAAAATCTGGGAAGTGGACTTTACCCGGCCACACTGCTGCTACAAAAGGTTTATTATTTTTATCTACACAAAAATACCCTTTCTCCACACCTTCTTCATATACATCATAGCCATCTTCTATCTTCACTCCTGCATCAATAATAGGTATTAATCTTATTCCTTCTTTCTTTAAACTCTCTACAAAGTCTTTAAAACCACCAAAAGTATCTTTGTTTATAGTAAAATCTTTAAAGCTTTCCATGTAATCTATGTCTAGACAAATTCCATCTAGAGGTATATTATTTTTCTTAAAATTCTTTACTATATCTAAAATATCATCTTTACTTTTATATCCCCATCTACTTTGTTGATACCCAAAAGCCCATTTAGGGGGGATATAGCTACTTCCTACAAGTTTTCTAAACTCTTTAGATATTAAATTTAGACTCTGACCTTTTATAATGTATAAATCATAATCATTTTCTGGTACCTTTATAGATATTTCATCACATTTAGTATACCCTAAATCAAAAATCACTCTTCCTGGGCAATCAATAAACACACCAAAAGTCTCTTTCCCATGTATAATTATAAAATTATGTGCGGAATATATAGATCTTTTATCTTCTGTGTGATCAAACTCATCACTGCAAAAACTTTCGTAAATCCATCCTTTTTTATTTATACCCCTTACATTTTCTCCAAGTCCATATATTACTTGATCTTTATAAAGATTGTATATTAATTCATTACTATTATTTATTTTAAAATAAGGTATTAAATTATTGTCGCTCTTTTTAATATTTAATGTAACCACTTCTGTATGGGGAACAGAACCAAAACTGAATCTATTTATACTCATAAATTTTACCCCTCCTACTTAACTGATCCATTCATAATTCCCTGAATGATATGCTTTTGCATGATTAAATAGAATATTACAATTGGTATTATAGATATTACCAACCCTGCTAAAGCTAAGTCCCATCTTTTTGAATACTGCCCAAAGAAATAAAACATTTTTAAAGGGATAGTCTGCCATTCGGGTCTATTTATTACTAACTGTGGTAATAAAAAATCATTCCAAATCCACATAGAGTTTAATATTGCAACTGTAACTGTTATTGGTTTTAATATTGGAAATACTATAAGATAAAATATCTGAAATTTATTACATCCATCTATTACTGCTGCTTCTTCTATCTCCTTTGGTATGCTTTTTATAAACCCATGATATAAAATTACAGATAATGATGTACCAAATCCTAAGTACATAAAAATTAATCCTCCAGGATTTAAAAGACCCGCTTTTCCCATTATCCTAACTAGTGGAAGCATTACAGCTTGGAAAGGTACTAGCATCGAGGCGGAAAACATTAAAAAGATAAATGTACTTATCTTACTTTTCGTTCTAACAAGCATCCAAGCAGCCATAGAGGAAAAAAATATTATTACTACAACTGAAACCACAGTTATTAATATGGAATTAGTAAAAGATTTTATAAAATTTAATTCTTCAAAGGCCTCCTTGTAGTTTTCTAGTGTAAAACTATCTTTAGGAAGACTTATAACATCAGAAAATATACCCTTTTGTGTTTTAAAAGAATTTACAAGTACAATATAAAAAGGAGATATAAATATTAAAGCAAGTATTATAGAAATTAATAGTATACAAATTTTTTTACTCCGCTTCATTACATCTCTACCTCCCTTCTCTTATTAAAATACATTTGTGTAAGTGTAATAGATGCTACTATAATTAAAAATATTATTGCCTTAGCTTGAGCTAATCCAAAATTATTAAATTTAAAAGCGGTATCATATATATTCATAGCTAACATTTGTGTTGAATTAAATGGTCCCCCAGCTGTGAGGGAGAGATTTTGATCATAAAGTTTAAATGAATTAGATAAGGTTAAAAATATTCCTACTGTAAAAGCTGGAGAAACTAAAGGTATTATTATTTTTCTTAATATCTGCCCTCCACTAGCTCCATCTATTTTCGCTGCTTCAATTACATCTTCTGGTATATTCTGCAACGCAGATATATAAATTATCATCATATATCCTGCCATTTGCCAAGACATAAGTATAACTAATCCCCAAAAACCAGTCACTGTATCTGAAAGCCATCCTCTTAAAAAATCTATTTTTAAATTTGCTCCTATAAAGTCAAATCCTTTAGTAAATATAAACTGCCATATAAACCCTAAAATTAGTCCTCCAATAAGATTAGGTAAAAAAAATATTCCCCTTAAAAAATTAGAAATTTTCAATCCCTTCGTTACAAGAATTGCCAGTAAAAAACCTATTACATTTATTGTAATAACCGAAACTATAGCAAACATAGCGGTAAACATAAATGCATCAAAAAAAAATTTATCATTTTTTATAATCTCAACGTAATTAGCCAACCCTATAAACTGTGATTTTTCTTCTATACCATTCCATGAAGTAAATGAATATAGTACTCCCATAATAATAGGTATTAAAACTACTACTATAAATACAAATAACACTGGTAATACAAATACAGCAAACCACTTTTTGTTATTTTTATTCATATTTGTCCCTCCTTAAATGGAGAAGGTGAGGGATCTTCCCCCACCCTTTAAAAATTATTTTCTACTCTTCTCCCATTGCGCTTTAGACTCCCTTATTACTTCATCCCAAGACATTTTCCCTGATAAATATTTTTGAATATTAACACCTAAAGTATCCTCTCCCCAAGCAGTTGGATATCCCATGAATACCCAAGGAGTTGTTTTTCCTTTTTCTATATATGCAAGAATTGATTTCCCTAATGGATCATTAGGCTTTATATTCTCATACCCCTTTAAAGCTGGTATGAAGAAAAATTTATTTACAACATAATCTTTTCCTCTATCTGAAGTATATAGCCAATTTAAAAAATCCTTAGCTGCTTTTTTAGCCTGATCTGGTTGATCTTTATTTATAACCCAATACATTGGTACTCCAACAGGTATACAATCCTCTTTTCCACCTTGTACTGGTATTGGAATTATATCTAACTTTTCTGCAACCTCTTCATCTACTCCTTTAACTTGACCATAAACCCAATTACCCTGTTGAATAATAGCCACCCTTTCAATAGCCAAACCTTGCTCAACTTGTGTTGCATAATCTACTGCATTTAATTTTTCTCTAAAGTTACCATTTGATGAGTGATTACTTTGAAGATCTATAAGTTTTTTATACCCATCTTCATATTTAAATAACAGTTTTTTTGTATTATACGCTTCTATTGAATTTTTAAACTCTTGCCCTAATACAGCATTTGAGCTATGGAGCCCTGTTACCCATTTTTCTTTAGCTGGAAATTCAAAAACTGATTCTAACTTAGGGAAACTTTTTTTTAGTTCTCCTGATTTTATTTTTAAATCAAGCTTTTTAACAGCATCCTCTAATTTTGCATAACTATTTATTTTACTTCCATCTATTCCTGCCGCTTTAAAAATATCCTTATTATATATTAATCCATACCCTTCAGTATTGTAGGGAAGTCCATATATTTTTTTATCCATAGTTACACCATCTAACATTCCTGGTAAAGCCTTACTTACCCAGGGCTCTTTAGATAAATCATCCAACTTTTTCTTCCAATCTTTTACATCCTGTGGTCCCCCTACATTAAACACTGTTGGTTCTTTACCAGACTGAAATTTAGCCTTTAAAGCTGCACCATAATTATCTCCTCCACCAACAGTTTCTACATTTATTTTTATATTTGTATTTTCTTTTTCATATTCCTTTGCAGCTTTTTTAAATTCTTCTGCTACTTCCACTTTAAACTGAAATATATTAACCTCTGTTTTATCCTCTTTTCCAGTACTACTAGTTTCCGCTGATTTTCCACATCCTAGCATGGTAAACGTTAATACACTGGTTAGCCCCATAGTTAAAACTAAAAGTCTTCTTTTTTTCACTTTAATTACACCTTCCTTTTACTTTTAATATAAAACTTAGTTTTAGAACCGATACCAATAAATATTTAAAATTACACTAAATTAATTTACATGACTGTCCCTCCACTAACTTAGTATCTAGAATAATATGTTGGTTATTTTCTTCTTTATTCATTAATCCTAATAATAACTCTACACTCCTAATGGCCATTTTAGTTTTAGGTTGATATATTGTGGTTATAGGTGGATTATAATATCTAACAATATCCATACCATCAAACCCCATAATTGAAATATCTACCCCTATTTTATATCCACTATCTATCACCGCTTTAGCCGAACCTATCGCCATAATATCTGAAATGCAAAATATTGCTGTAATATCATCTCGTCTCTTTAATATTTTCTTTGTAGTAATATAGGCATCATGAAAACTATATTTTCCTATGGTTACAAGCTCTTTATCAAAACATATCCCACAATCAAATAAAGCCTGTCTATAGCCTTTTAACCTTAGTTTTCCAACACCAAAATCATCATAAGTTCCAATTATTAATAAAATTTTTCTGTGGCCATTTTTAATAAGATATTTTGTAGCCTCATAAGCAGAATTTTCATTATTAATACCTATAGATGAGAAACTATTGCATGCAGTTTTAGAAAAATTTGTAACGGATGTTAGCACAACTGAAACATCTAATTTTTTAAAACTTTCATCACTTATACAAGTAAAGTCTCCACCTAAACATATAACTCCTTGTAACTTTTTTTCCTTTATAAAAGTTATTAAAGCATTTAAGTCTTCTGTAGTATTTTGATCATAGTGTTGAAGTATCATAGTATAGTTTGCTTCCTTTATTTTGTCACTAATAACTTTAACCATTTCTGAAAAAAAAGGATTGTACACACCCTTTACTAATACTCCTATACATTTACTATTATTTTTTTTCAATATTCTAGCACTATTATTGGGTATATAGTTATTTTCTTTTATAACATTTAATATTTTTTTTCTTGTCTCATCTTTTACGTCTGGATGATTATTAATAACCCTTGATACCGTACTTACACTAACCTTAGATATTCTAGCTATATCCTTTATATCCACAAAACCCCTCCTGTTACAAAATACATTTATCTTTTACAAAAACTACCCGGTACCGTTTCCAAATATATTTTTAACATATTTCTATTAATACAATATGTTTCCTATATACTATATATTACACCCTACTTAAATATTAAACAACATATTTGTTTTAATATTTAGAATATTCTAGTTTAATACAAAAATTTATAAATATACATTAATTCTTCCAAATTAAAAATAATTTATAATATATAGATTATTTTTAACTAAAGTAGTAACTACTAGATAAACTAAAATATTTTTTTAATATGTGAAGTTGTCATCATATTTTTTATATTATTCTATTCTTAGTTTCTTTATCAAAAAAATAAACTCTATTATCATCAAAAGAAAATTTTATTTCATCTCCCTTTTGAAATGGAGTATTTCCATTTACTCTAGCTGTAAAACTTAATTCACCCACTTTAATATATATATAACTCTCGGCCCCCATAAGTTCTGTAACATCCACAACACCCTTTATATCATATTTCTCTCCCTTTTTCTCGTCCCATATCTTTAAGTTTTCTGGTCTTATACCTAGAATCATTTTTTTCCCTACATATTCCTTTTTCTTCAATATATCAAATTTTTTATTTAAAATAGTAATATTCCCATATTTAAAATCAAAGTCTGTGTTTCCATTGCTTTCGACTATTTCTCCCTCTATAAAATTCATTTGAGGACTTCCAATAAATCCAGCTACAAACATATTTAATGGATTCTCATATATTTCTCTTGGTGATGCTATTTGATTAATAACTCCATCTTTCATCACAACTATTTTTGTCCCCATAGTCATAGCTTCAGTCTGGTCATGAGTTACATATATAAATGTAGTCTTAAGCCTATCATGAAGCTTAGCTATTTCCGCTCTCATCTGAACTCTAAGTTTTGCATCTAAATTAGACAATGGCTCATCCATCAAGAATACTTTTGGTTCTCTAACAATTGCCCTTCCTAATGCGACTCTTTGACGTTGACCTCCTGATAAAGCCTTTGGTTTTCTTTTTAAAAGTTCTTCTAAATCTAATATTTTTGCTACCTCTTTTACTTTGTTTTCAATTTTTCCCTTAGAAACTTTTCTTAGTTTTAAAGCAAATGCCATATTTTCATAAACTGTCATATGAGGATATAGAGCATAGTTTTGAAATACCATAGCAATATCTCTATCCTTTGGCTCTACATCATTTACTAATTTATCATCAATATACAATTCTCCTTTAGAGATTTCCTCTAAACCAGATATCATCCTCAAAGTAGTAGATTTTCCGCAACCGGATGGTCCAACAAAAACTACAAATTCCTTGTCCTCAATTTCTAAATTAAAATCCTTAACTGCCTTCACTTCCCCAGGATATATTTTGTAAATATGCCTTAAAGACAAACTAGACATTTTATTACCCCCTTTTTATTTCCATAGTTAAATTTTAACTCAATTTACTTAATTAATCTATAATTGTTATTCCCAATTTATATTCAAATTTTAATATTAACTTTGAAAAAATCTGAAGTTTATCACTTTACATCTATTGCATTTCTAATTTATAGTTTTGATAATTTATCTAATACTTCTTCTATGACCTCTTTTGGATATTTGTCACATAAAATTTTTATTACTGCCTCTGAAGCTTTTTTATTAAATTCTTCTTTATTTTCTCCTTCTGGATAATGTACTATAACTTCCTTTACCTCAGATGATTTTCTAGCCAAATTTTAATCCCCTTTTTAAAATTATTTCCCATTATACAATATATGATTTATATATTAAACCGTTCCAAATTTATTTTAAATTCATATTTTAATAATAACTTTATAATTTTGAAGGGTGATAATCATGATTGCCGCAATATATTCAAGAAAATCTATATTCACATCAAAGGGGGAATCTATTGAAAATCAAATAAAACTATGCAAAGAATATGGAAATAAAATAGGGATTCAAAAATACATCTTATATGAAGATGAAGGTTTTTCTGGTGGGAATACAAATAGACCAAGTTTTCAAAAACTTATAAGAGATGCTAAAGCTAAAAAATTCAATTTCCTTATATGTTACCGTTTGGATAGAATAAGCCGTAATGTAGCAGATTTTTCTTCTACTTTAGAATTACTACAAAAAAATAATATAAGTTTTATTTCTATTAAAGAACAATTTGATACCACATCTCCAATAGGAAAAGCAATGGTATATATAGCTTCTGTTTTTGCTCAATTAGAAAGAGAAACTATCTCTGAACGTGTGAAGGATAATATGTTAGAATTAGCTAAAACAGGACGGTGGCTTGGTGGTCAAACTCCTTTAGGGTTTCATAGTGAAAAAATATTATACCTTGATCATAATTATCAAGAAAAGTATATGTACAAACTTTCTCCAATAGAATCTGAACTAAATTTGGTTAAACTAATATTTAATAAATACCTAGAATTTAAATCTCTAAGAAAAGTTAATAATTACCTATTAGAAAACAACTTTAAAACTAAGCTTAAATGCAACTTCAATATTAGAACAATATCGGATATATTAAGCAATCCAACTTATGTAATAGCTAATGAGGCTGTTTTTAACTATTTAAAAAATTTAGGTATAAATTGTGTTGGTATACCAGATAATAAACATGGTATATTAACGTATAACAAAAAAAATGAAAAAAATAAATACAAAGACACATCAAAATGGTTAGCTGCAATATCTAAACATGAAGGTATTATCGATGCATCAACTTGGCTTAAGGTTCAGTCTATTTTAAACTCCAATAAAATTAATTCACCTAGATTAGGAAAAACTCATAATGCTTTACTTACAGGTATATTAAGGTGTGCAAAATGTGGTTCACCTATGACTGTTATACATGGAACTAAAAATAAATTTGGATCTAAATTTTTCTATTATAGCTGTTCTATGAAAATAGCTAGTAAAGGTTCTAAATGTAATAATAAAAATATACGCACAGATAAATTAGAAAGTGCCCTATTAAATAATTTAAATAAACATATATTAATATCATTTTCTCATTTAAGTAAAACATTTTACAATCATTTAAAATATAGTTCCAATTCTAAAGATCCTAATATAGAACTTAATTTATTTAAAAAAACTATAAAGGAAAATGAGATGGCTATTAAAAATTTAATAAATCAACTATCACAAAATAAAACTTCCGTTGCTGGTAAATATATAATAAAAGAAATAGAAGCAAAAGAAAATATTATAAATAATACTAAAAAACAAATCTTAACTTATAAAAATTCAAAAATTAATTTATCTAATAATAATATCCATGTCATCTGCCATGATTTAAAAAAAATTAGTTATTTTACAGAGAAATTAGAAGATAAATACAAAAAAATTTTATTTCATTATTTAATAAAAAAAATTATTTGGGATGCCTCAATAGAAACCATAAGTATATACCTAAAATAATTTTATTATTGCAGTTTGTTTGGGAAAGCTGAAGCAATGTGTACGGGATCTTTAGCTGGGCATAATGCAGTAAGACATTATTTAGGAATGCCTCTTTTAATACTTCCTAAAGCAACAGCCATAGGGGATCTTATAGCTTATGCTAATTGTAAAATGGCTACAAAAGAAGGTAGACGCAATAGATATACTTTCGCTGGTGCGGGATATTTTAAAAGAATGAAAGATACAAACTTATATTCCGTTAATAATGAAGAAATAAAAAATAAAATACAGAAACTTAACTTAAGCAATATAATGTCGGAAAAATTAATATAATGTAGAATATCATTCCATATTTTCCTCTAATCCTCTAGAATATAAGTTGCCATTTAAGCAAAAACTTATAGTACAAAAGAAAAACAAAACAAAAATAAAAAAATATAAAAAAATAGGAGGAAAAACATTATGGCAAATTATAGTTCTAATAAATTAGTAGTACCAGAGGCTAAACAAGGATTGAACAATTTTAAAACTGAGGTAGCTTCAGAACTTGGATTAGCAAACTACGAAACAGTAGATAAGGGTAACTTAACTTCAAGACAGAATGGTTCAGTAGGTGGAGAAATGACTAAAAGAATGGTTGAAGCCTACGAAAGAAATCTATAATAAAAATTAAAAGAATCGCATAAGCGGTTCTTTTAATTTTTGTATTTATAAATAACTGCATCTTTTTTGATAATACTTTTAGATATACATAATTTATTCACACTTCTGTAAAGTTTTTATATCATATTTTAAAATCAATAAGTAGTACTTTTAATGCAGCTTTGTGATATATTCCATTAAAAATGAGAAGATAATATTCGCTATCACACCAAAATTCTCAAAAAACTTTTTATAAAAAAATATATATCTTATAAACAATTAAGCTGCCCTAAAGTTAAACTTTAGGGCAGCTTAATTGTTTATTTTAATGTTAAGATATAGGATACTCTTTTAATTCTTTTATATAAAATTCTATTGTAGCTCCACCTAGTTCATTATTATAAGCCTTAATATCACCACCATAATTATCTATTATCTTTTTTGCTATAAAAAGCCCTAATCCAAAATGGTTTTTATAATCTTCGTCTTGATAAAAAGCCTCAAATAATTTAGATGTATCTTTTTGTTTAAATCCAGAGCCTGTATCACTACATTTAAATATGATTTTATTTAACAAACTTAAATCATCCCTGACTTCTAATATTATTTTTCCCCTTTCAGTAAACCTTAAACTATTATATAATATATTATCTAATATTCTAAATAACATACTTCCATCTAATATATATTTTTCTTTATTTAAATTTATAATAAATTCAATAGTTACATCTTTCTTTTGTGTTAAAGATTTTATTTCTAACTCCTTATATTGAAGCATCTTTTTTAAATCAACTTTCTCATTTCTAAGTAAAAAACATTCCCCTTCAACTTTGTATAGTAATGAAAGATTATTAGTTAAATTAGTCATCTTATCACAATTTTTATTAATTATACTCATATTATCATCTATTTTATACTTAGGATTATCTTTTAAATCCTCTATTATTTCAATTTGTCCTTTAATGACAGTTATAGGTGTTCTTATATCATGAGCTATAGATGAAACCATCATTCTACGTTCATTATCTAATTTAGAAAGATCTTTAATATTACTTCTTAATGTTTTTACCATCATATTAAAGGATTGTTGAATTTTGTTAAATTCTTCTCCTTTTACCCCTGTTATATGAAAATCAAGATCACCTTCACAAATTTTTTCGGCACCATTTAAAAGTATATCTACATTTTTGGATATATATTTATACAATTTAGAAGTAAATAAAGATAAAAATAATATAAAATACAATATTGGGGCAAACATTGCTATTGAGTATATTATTAACTTACAATTATTAGTTTTAAAATTGTTTTTTATAAAATCAAAAGGAGCTTTTATAACATATATAGCTTTGATATTGTTATCTTTGGTTATTCCTACATATCTGTAAATATAATTATTATCATATTTATCTTGATTAATGGAATTTAGGATATTAAAATTATCATTTTTTATTCCTTCTTCACCATACAAATGGTTACCTGCTAAATCTATAACCTCACCTTGAAGTTCTATACTATACTTTTTTATATCTATTAAATTTCCTTTTAAAATACTATCCCCATTTTTTTCTACCTCTTTAGCTACTTCATGAATATACTTAACATAATAATCTGTAGGTTTATTATTACCTAGCATCTGAATAACTAGCACTATAAATATATAAGTAACCATAGTTGAAATAACAGTGTATATAAATACTTTTAAAACTAAATTATAAAAATCCCTTTTTATAGTCTTACTTTTCATCTTTTACTTCCCACTTATATCCTTGTCCATATACTGTACTAATATAAGATTTTTCTTTATCTATACATCTAATTTTTTTTCTTACATTTTTTACACTTTCAGTAACAGTATCTAGATAACTTTCAGAATTCATTCCCCAAACACTATCAAGAATTTTTTCTTTTGAAAAAACTATATTTTTATTAGTCATTAAAAACTTTATAAGTTTATACTCCTTCTTAGTTAACTTTAACTTTTCACCTTTACATAATATTTCATTAGCAAAAACATCCAATATTATATTTCCCGAACTTAATATATAAACTTCCTTGTTCTTTATTCTCTGTTCCCTTCTTAAATGACTTTCTATTCTAGCCTTTAATTCCTTGAGACTAAATGGCTTAGTAATATAGTCGTCCCCTCCTACAGAAAAAGCCTCTAGTTTATCTTCTTCTAAAACTTTAGCACTTACAAAAATTATAGGACAAGATACCTTTTCCCTAATAAGAGTGCAAAACTCTATACCATCCATACCAGGCATCATTATATCTAATATTATTAAATTAAATCCCTCATTTATAATCTTTAGTGCTTCTTTATAATTCAAAGCTACTTTAATATCATAACCATAATTTTGCATATAACTTTTTATTGTTGTACAAATATCCTCATTATCATCAATAACTAAAATTTTATTATTTATCTTCATATTAATCGCCTCTTTTATATAAATTATTATCTGATTAATCCCAATCTATTTTTGTTAATATCTTTGTTTATAATCTCCTAATGAAAAAGCTGTGTCCCAGGGAGTTTTTCTCCCTTCTTTTATAGATAATAGTGTTAAAATTATACCTACTACCCCTTCAAGTATTCCTATTGAATTATAAGATTTAACCTTACCTAATTTTTTATCTATATCTACAAAATTAAATATATTTTTTTCATCGTAGAAGGAAAGAATCTTATTATATAACTCCAATGATATAAACTTAAATTCATCAATATTTGTTAATTCATAAAACTTATTACTTATATAAGCAATGCCTGAATACCCATGACAAAATGTAGGGGAGTGAACACATTTCAGTCTTTTACTAGCGATTTTTATGCACTGAAATGCATAATCAATATATTCTTTATTATTTAATAATCGCCCAGATAAAAGTAATGAATATGCTACCCCAGGAGCTCCATAACACCAGGCATCTCTACAGCACTCTTTGTTATTAATATTTTTATTATATTCCTCTAGAGTTACAACATAATCCCACCCGTATTCCCTTCTTTCTCTTACTCTATAATTAAATAAAAACTCAGAAATTTTCTCAATAGTTTCCCGCTGTCCTTTAACTTTTATATTCAAGTTTTCTGCATTACACAAATTAACTAGTAAAGATGGAACCCCATGGGATAGCCCAAGATTAAAACATCCTTTTTCCCAAAGTTCTTTTTCTTGTTTAGTTATCTGTTTTTCAGGTTTTATATACCATCCTGGAAGATCTATTCCCCTAAAATTTTTATATTTACACAATTCAACTATATAATTAAGCATCAAAATTATTTCTTCTTCCATATCATTTTCAAATAACATACAGTAATTTAATATACCAGATACTCCAGAAATAGCATCATAATCTTGTACGTCCACACCTGATTTCTTATTTAGAAAACTTAAGAAATCTCCTATTTGGTTTTTTATAATTTTATTAACAGTATTAATGAAACCTTTATATCTTGTTCCATTTTTAGATAAACATATTGCTGATAACCCTATTCCAGACAACCCTGAGAACATAGATAACAACAAATTTGAATCTTCCTCTAATAATTCACCTATTTTTTTTATATATTCATGACCTTTTACATCCCAACCATCTTCAGGGTATAACTCATTTAGTTCACCATACAAAATACATAATGAGGGTATCCCCTCACTTAATGATAATTCATTAAATCTAGAAATTTTTTCTCCATCAATTTCTATATAATTTTCTTCTTTAGTAACACACCCTAATATTTTATTATAATCCGATAACTTAAAAGCCGTATTATATACTATCTCCCTAATATCCAAATTGTACAGTTCTTGTTCCACGATAAATCCTCCTAACTTACTACTTTCCACTGAAGGGTTTCAATTTCATACATCTTTCTATATGTTTTATTATTCTGTAATAATTCTTCATGTGTACCAATACCTATGACCTTTCCTGCATCTATAACAATTATTTTATCCGCTAACTTAGCCGTTGATAATCTATGAGAAATAAAAATCCCTATTTTCCCCTTAACCATCTTTATAAACATATCAATAATACTCTTTTCTGCTATGGGATCTAAGGCAGAGCTTGGCTCATCTAGGATATATAAAGAAGCATTTCTAAATAAAGTTCTTGCTATAGCAATTTTTTGCCACTGCCCCCCTGATAACTCTACCCCATCATTAAACCATAATCCTAATTGATCATCTAAATTATCAATATAATCTATATTGATGCTTTCAAGCACTTTTTTCATTTCATCATCGTTAGATATATTTTCAATATCACCAAAACCTACATTTTCTCTTAGTGTTAGCTCATACTTTACAAAATCTTGAAATAATGCAGCGATATTCCTTCTTAATTCAATACAATCATAGGTATTTATGCAACTATTGTTAAAAAAAATTCTATTATCCTTTACTTTATATAAATTTAATAGCAACTTTACTAAAGTGCTTTTACCCGAGCCATTCTTACCAACTATTGCCACTGTTTCTCCTCTTTTTATTTCAAAATTTATATCCTTTAGAACATCAATATTATTAGATGGATAACTAAAAGTTAAATTTTTAACTTCTATTTTTTCTATTTCACTTATCATATTTTTTTTATCCAAAGTTTCTCCATTTTCAGATAAATCCTCCTCTATAGATAAAAAATCAAATAATTGTTCTATATATAAATTATCTTGGTATAAAGAATATATTGTGTTTAATATCTTTTTACTATTAGAAGAAACTAAATTCAACGCATTTATTAATCCAACTACATTTCCTATTAGTATTTCTCCTATAGCTGCAAAATATATTACAATTATTAATATTACATCTATACATAATTGTTCTACCACTTCAAATAAAAATGTGAATAAATTCCTCTTCTTTAGTAAACTAATATCCTGCTTTAAAAAATTTTCATTTATATTTTTAAATTTTTGAAGTAAATATTTTCCCAAATTATATAATTTTATTTCTTTAAATGCATTGTCTCTTGTTAGCAAATATGATATATACCAACTTTCTCTGGCCTTTGAAGCTCTTGCCCATAAAACATTAAATTCCCTTTGAGCTATTTTGAAAAAATATAAAGATGATACTAGAGGAATCAGAACTAGTATAAGCAATACCCAAGGCTTCCAATTGCATATAATAATAACAGAGGATACTAAAGTAACCGAAGAAGTTATTATATTTATAATAGACATAAATATTGTGTAGGGTTTATAAGAAGTTTGATCTTGTACACGTTGAAGCTTATCATACACATCTGCATCTTCAAAATGTCTTAACGATAAATTAGTACATTTTTTCATAACCATATAACTAAGCTTATATGTTATAAGTTTTTGAAAACGTCCATCAAAATATTCAGATAAACACCCCATACATTCACTAAACAAGTTAGCTACTATATATATAATTAATGCAACGAGTATTACGTTCATAGTAGTTCTTCCTATTAAATTTAAAAGATTTTGAGAAGCTAATAAAGTAATTATAGGACATATTCCTGTTACTGCACTCAATAATAAAATTATATAAAAATTAGTTTTATCCACCTGTTTTATTAATTTAAATACCCTAGGGATCATTTTCATAATATTTAATATTCCCTTTATTGTAACCGGAGTATCATATTCTTTTAAATCCATAATATACTCTCCTCTTATAATTTTAAAATTTATAGTTTTTCTTTTCTTTATTCTTGAAATACTTTAATGCATATAGTGCATGGGATGTTAATGCTCTAACCTTTTTTTCAAAATCCCTATCTATACCATATAATCTATTACAATGTAAATGTATTATACTATCTAATATAGACAATTTATACAATTTTTGCAAATTGTTATTTATTATATCCCCATATTCCCTTACTATTTCCATTCTTTTATCTAAAATATTTAATAATAAAACTCCTTCTTCTAGTTCTCTTAGATTTCTCCAATTATCACTACTATTACATAGCTTTATATATTCATCTCTATTTTTATTAAAATCATCTCTATAATCTGAAGATTTAACTTGTGTCCTTAAAAAAGAAACTTGTTCTTCATATTTAATTTTAAAAGAGTCCATATAATGTATTATAGACACCATCCCTATAAGCTCCCTTGAAAACCCTAAGTTTTTTAATCTAACTTCTCTTAATATGTCCTCTACTACCATACTATCAAAATAAAAAACAGTTTCCGCTACATCCATTAGCTCTAATCCACCATATCTTTCTATCTCTCTATCATAAGCATCAATATTGTATTTACTTATTAATCCTTTGCTTATTAAATCCTTAAGCCAAACTTGTAATTCAGGATATAAATCCAAAAGTTTCGTCCTTGATGAATTCAATCTTAATCGAATATGTGGTACTGGATCTGCATAACGCATGAAGAAATATCTATATACTTCCCCTGTGTTAACCTTTTCTCTGCAATATTCTGAAATATAAAATCCAATTAAATCATCTATATTACTTGTTACACCATATAACTTTAAATAAAGCCATTGATCGAAAGGAAGTTTTAGACGGTGCTCACTTAAGCTAGGAATATATTCCTTTGTATTTTCCATTCCTTCTAACTTTTCCCCTTCTTTTCTTACTTTTACTAATGGAATCACTACTTCACATAAATATTCTTTATCTTCACTATCTATAGCTATATTAAACTCACCATCTTCATAAGAATTTAACACTACTTCATCCTGGTTATTATTAATTTCATGTTGTAATATTTTTAAACATCTATTATCCTTGGTATTCAATAATGTCCTATTATCTTGTAATGTTATATAAATATACTTAGGGATATTATATTTCTTGAAATAAGTTTCTACTTTATTTTTAAAATCCTCAAAACTAGTCTTTTTACTCACTCCTAAAAATTCTTTATTAATCCTCCAAATTGAAGGTGAAATAATAAAGTTTTTATATTGAACTTTAGGAATAAAAATACTATCCTTCAAAATATTTTTCCATGGAAATTGAAACCATGATCTTTTCCCATCATAATTTATATCTGATAAAAATCTTATAGCATTTGGTGCCAACTCCGTATTAAGCATATTATTCATTGTTATGACTAATTTTTTATTTAAAGATTTACTTTTAGCATAAAATTTATTATTATCTAACCCTATAAGAATATCATCTAAAGATAATTTGTGTTTATCATCCTTTGAGCTATTAGTAAATAAAGCTAATTCGTAATCACTTCCATGTATATTCCTAGCAACATTAGCTATTCTTACTCTATTAGGTAGGTATACAAGTTCACATGTTATATAATCATTACTCATAGTTCTTTCTAATTCATTTTCAGCTATATTATTGAAACATTTTTTCTCTTCTTCCATCATATAGGAAAATCTTCCAAAAGATTTACCTGCAGTATTAGATCCCAAATTAGGACCTAAATAATATCTATATTTATTCTCTTCTTTATCTTTAGAAGTAGTTTTTACTATTAAATTAATTTCTAAAGAATTAGGTAGTTCTTCATAAGAATACTCATCTAACTGCAATTTTTTTATTTCTTTATCAGTTATAGTTATATGCTTATTATTTTTTATTGCTTCTATATATTTATCTGAAAAGTACCTTTTTATTTTATTATCCACTTCGTTATTTAATAGTGTACTTTCATATCTATTACTTTCAGGATGCATATAATCAGCTGGGGCCCCTATCCCTCTATCATTATCTAACATCTCTAGTAACGGTACCTCTCTATTATGACAATAATTTTCAATAAATTGTTGTTTATATCTTTCAAAATATGAATCCTTTTGTCTATATGGAATTGCCAAAGTTAAAAGTATATTTAATAAATCATTTATTTCATCTATAACTTTACTATTTATTGTTTTTTCTTTTAAATTTAATTTCATATCTACTTGTAACAAACTTTTACAAGCAACAATATTTTTCATTATATGACATATTGTTTTATATAGTTCCTCTCCTTCCCCTAGGTCAGTTTCCATATACTCATTAATCATTTTTTTAACTTTTTTTAGTTTTTCTACTAATTTACAATCATTATTTAATTTATTAATCTCATTTATAATATAGTCAAACTGATCCTCTACAGTTAGAGGAGGCATTAAATTAGATATTAGATATTCATTTTCTATTAAATTAATTAAAAAATCTTGGATTTTTTCATTATACTCATATCCATAATTCTCAATTAACCTTTTCATCAATTCTTTATATGATATTGATTTTTTTGCTAACACTAATACCTTCTCTAATGCTCCTGTTAATCTTACACTTATTTCTTCAATACTATCATCCTCTTTTTTTCTTGTTGTATATAGTAAAAAAGCTCTATCCCCTTTTAAAAAAATGCTATCATTTGTTCTAAATTTTAGATTAATATATTCCTTTTTTTCTACATATTTTACTAATTCCACTAACCATTTCATATCTGGACGGACATATTTTTTATACTTATTATCTGAAAATTGAAATATAGTTTTATAATTATTATAAGTTCCAAAATCCACTCCAGAAAATAATCCAAAAGGAGTTGGTCGTGTACTTATTCTAATTAAATATTTATATATAGATTGTAAAAAGTAACCTTGCTTTTTTATACTTTTCCCCTGTGCAAACTGCGTTAGAGTATTATAAAGATTAGGACTACCTATTAAAATGCTCTCCCTGAAGATAGGGTTATTACATAGTATTCTTACTTCTTCTAAACTCTTATCTTTTTCATATTGTTCATTAAAAAAATCAAAAAATTTTTCTATAGGAAGTGTTGGAGTTCTAATCATAAATGTATTTATATTTTCATATACGTTTTTTTTCATTTCTTAATCTCCTTTGCCAAATAATGCTTAAAACTAGCTTTATTAAAGACTAGTCAAAAACATTAATTTACCATTGATAATTAATACTTTTGATTAACCTTTAAAGCAATTCATAATTAATTCACATATTTACAGATAAAAGATAGTAAAGAATTACCTAATCCTTCACTATCTTTTATTTATAAAAAACTGATTGGTTTATTTAATATTATTTACAACCATTGCTTGTACAAGTCATTAATATTCCAGTAACACATCCTGGTGTACAAAAACTTTTACTTTTCCAAGTTGGCTCTACACCCTTCTTAGTAGTTTCCTTTACCTTTAAGTCTAAATCAAAATCGTTTAATTTTCCCATTTTTCCACCCTCCAATATATTCTTTAAATATGTTGTAACCAATAAATTTTGTTTGACGTCTTAACAAAATATTTAAGTTACTATTTATTATGTCTTATAGACTTGTCTACAGTTAATATTTTACAATATAATTCTAATTTTTTTATAATGTTTTTACTTTTTTTATATTATTTCACTAAAATGTTTTATTTTTACATTTATTATACTAATTACTGAAATAAATTTCTTACTTTTTATTTAAAATATTATAAGCATTAACAAGTCCTGCACCATAAAATTCTTTTAACCTATTCCCATTTAATTTATCTGCTTTTTCACAAATCTTTTTTTCTATTTCTTTAGGAGTAAGGGTTTTATCCTTGGATAACATCAATCCCGCTATAGCTGAAACTTTTGGGGCAGCTATTGATGTTCCTTCCTCAAACATATAACTATTACCTATTCCAGTACTTAGACACATATCATATATAGACTCTCTTTCAGAATAATCTCCACCTGGTGCTGACACATGAATAAAGCCATCCCCATAATTTGAATATTCTGCTATAATATCATTTCTACCTGTTGCAGAAACATTTATAACACCATCAATCCCCCCTGGGATTTCACAAGTAACACCTTCATATTCAAATCCATCTTCTTTATCTCGCTTATTAAGAAATTCAGTTAAGAGCTCTCCATCTGTACAATCTAATCCGTCATTTCCTGATGCAGTTACTACTGAAACATTATGGTTTACTGCATATTCAATAGAACGTTTATATAGTTCATATTCAGCCATATCATCACCAAGATCATATCTAATTCCCGTTTCTGGGTCAGTCCAATAACATTTTCCTTTTATATCATAACCAGCCATACTTAAATTAATAACATTCGCACCATCATCAGTAGCTTTTATTATAGCGGAGCAAACTATTGTAGCATTTGTTTGTCCATTTGAATCAAAGACTCTATAACTTTTAAATCCAATATCAGGAGCCACCCCTTTAATTCTTCCATTTCCAGCAATACTTCCAGATATATATGTGCCATGTCCTAATCTATCTTCTATATCCTCTGGTTCTCCAGTTTCAGTTTTATTGCCATTAAAATTTTTAGGAATAAAATTTTCACCACCTAAAAGATTATTTTTTAAGTCAGCATGGTTCTTATCTATTCCGGAATCTAAAATGGCTATTACTACATCATGACTACCTGTTCCTAATTCAAAACTCTTACCATTATTAGTTACCTTTTTTATATCCCATTGATATAATTTATATAAATCCCCTTCTTGGTATTCACTACTTCTTTTGCTCCTTCTACTTTCCCTAAATTTAATAGTTCTTTCCTTTGGTATCTTAACATTATGATTTGGAACCAATGCCTTAACAGTATTATAAGATTTAATTTCTGGTATAAGTTTAGCTTCACATTTAACTTCTATACCTCCAACTTGTGATAATGTATTTAGTATAGCTCCCCCAGACTTCTCTATAAATTTATTAACATTTGTATCAATCCTATCGTCATTAAATAAAATAATAAGATGGATTTCGCTATGTGAACCCATTTTACTAGCTTGTACTTTATTCACTAAAAATAAGCTACTAAATACTAAAATTGCAAATAAAAAAGAACAACTTTTTTTCAATATTTTTCTTTTTTTCATTTTTATTCCCCCTTACTTTCATTTCATTTATAATATAACATATTTTTACTATTATATCATTTTATAGTTCATAAATTAAAAGTATATAATGCTTAGTCTCATGTTTTATTAAGTTATACTTTTTCAAATTTCAAAAGCTGCATCAATTTCTTTTTATTAAATTGATGCAGCTTTAAAATATCTATACATAATTTTAAAATTAACGAATTTTTCTACCCTCCCACTTTTTGAACCATACCATTCCAGCAATGGCTACTAAAATAAAAGATATGGTTGCAATAGATAATCCTTTATATATTTCTTTCATTAACACTTTCTTTAAGATCTCATTTATATTTTCTATAGTATTCAAACCTTTAAATTTTATAAACCCTTTTAATGTATAACATGGTAGTGAACTAAGCCTTCCAGACCAAGCCCAAGGTACAAAATTCCAAACCTTGTCTCCTAAGCCTGTTTGAAGTAATGCTCCAGAAACGCTTCCGCCTACTCCTACTGCAATGGTAGCACCTATACCAAAATTTAAGCTTATAATAAGATATACTACATATAAAAATAACGCTCCTATAGTCCCAAATATTGTTCCTTGTAGAAAAACTCCATACTGAATATCTATTCCGGGAAAAATAAACTTCATTCCTACTAATAGAATTCCTAAAGACACAAGCATATCAATTATAGTAACTAAAATAATCATAAATAACTTTCCCAAATATATATTTTTTCTTGAAATAGGAACCATCAATAGCGCTCTAAAATCTCCTGCATTTTCTTCTTCTATAATATTTAAGCCCGCCAAAATTGATGTGACCATGGGCAATGCTATACCAATTGTTCCAAAATATAGTTCATACACTTTAATCTGAAATGTGTAATTTATATTATAAATAGATATATATGATATTACTAATAAAGAAAACAAAATTGGTACTAGTAATACTATATATCTAAAGGGGGTCCTTTTAGTTTTTCTCCACTCAGATTTAATAGCTCTTATTAAACACATAATTATTAACGTGCCTCCTTTTTAGCAAACCAAATACTTGTTAATAAGGATAACACTGTAAAGCCTACAATTCCTACTAAAATTCCAATTGGTATTACTGCTGAATCTAACAAAGGATCACCAGCCTCTAATAAAGCCCCATTAGGATTTAGTTTCAATATTGGACACATAAGTCTAATATTAAGTGCCCAAGGACATAGATACCATAAACTATTCCCAACTGTAAAAAGTCCTATTATAATTCCCACACAGGTAACTAATATTACCATAAATGTACCTAGGGCTTCTGCGATAAATAAACAAATTGGAATTAATATAAGGGTTGTAATCCATATAGTTAAAATAGCTTTAATTGTTTTATCTATTGGAATAAGATTATTACTATAACTAATGTATAGTAATTTTACTATAAGAAAATTAATTATCATAATTATTGAGGCTATCAATAAATAATAAGCTATAACCATAATTTTACTAATCCACAATGCCTTTAAATTTATATCCTTAGACTTCAAAGTTCTGTAGTTTCCAGCCTTTTTTTCTCTATTAGTAGACAGTATACAAACTATACATACAACAAACGGAATAAAGAAAGCACTCCACCAATTCATTGTATTTGTAAAAAAGTATATATTCATTTGAAGGGATAGAACTAATATATACATAGGCACTATAAAACAAAATTTTTTAGAAAAAGACCTTTTAAACTTTAAATTTTCAGATTGTAACATATTAATCATTGTTAAACTTCCTCCCTATACTGTAGCTACATTCATAAATAATTTTTCTAAATTTTCAGTTTTATTAATTTTATCCTGATATTTTAACTTCCCTTGGTGAATAATGCCTATATATTCAGCTACATGCTCAACCTCTGATAAAATATGACTAGAAAAAATAATTGTTATTCCTTTTTCCTTTAAAGATTTAATCAAATCCCTTAATTCCTGTATACCTAAAGGATCCAAGCCGTTTGTTGGTTCATCTAATATTAATAGCTTTGGCTCATTAAGAAGTGCTATTGCAATACCAAGTCTTTGTTTCATTCCTAAGGAAAATTGTGATGATTTTTTATTTCCTGTGTTTTTTAAATCTACAATATTTAAAACCTCATCGATTTTACTATCTGTAATATTTAGAAGTGTTGTATGAACTTTTAAGTTTTCTCTAGCCGTCAAATTGCCATAAAAGGCTGGAGATTCTATAAGTACACCTATATTCCTAAGATCTTTTCTACTCCATTTATGTCCATCTATAAATATATCACCCTCTGTGGGATATAATAATCCTGCAATCATTTTTAAAGTGGTAGATTTTCCTGCTCCATTTGGGCCCAAAAATCCATAAATACTTCCCTTTTTTATCTTTAAATTAATAGAATCTACGGCCCTTTGTTTTCTAAATTTTTTAGTTAAATTTTTTGTCTCTAAATAATACTCACTCATTTTTTACGCTCCCTTACCTCTTTATGTATAATATCCTATCAAATAAATCTAATGATTTTATAATTAAAACAAAAATAATAGGCTGTTGATAAATTTAATTTATCAACAGCCTATTATTTATTCTAACACTATTATTTCTTTACAATTTCCTATAGGTGGCATACTTCTTGTAACCATTTTATCATAATAACCCAATATACGTATACCATCCTTTAAGTCATTAATAGATAATTCCTTATTGTTTTTACCATCTATAATTTTAGTATGACTATCAACATTAAGTATTATTTTATCATAACCAGATTCAGTTATTTTTTCTCCTTTTAATAAAAAAGATTTCCCTTGATTATTATTTTTTATATTACTTATATTGCCCTCTGTATTCAACAGATTTTCCTTTTCTTTGCCTAAAATTACAACCTTTTGTGGTACATATATAGTTGGTAAATATAATTTCGAACTTAAAATTCCTTCCTTTTCATTAATATAAAGTCTTATATTATACCTAGACTTTATATCATCAATAGATGATTTTTCTCCATTTTCATTTATTATTTCAGTTTTACTACTTATCAAAGTTATGTTTTCGTTATATTTAGACTTAATATAAGCATTATTACCATCATTAAATTTTACTACTTTCTCTACAGTTTGTTTTGATCTATCTATACCTTTATAATCATTTATAACCATAATTTTTCTTCCATAAGACATTGGTGGTATACTTAAAGTAACAGCTGGTCCATATAGTACTCTTACTTTTGTGCCCTCTATTAAATCACTCTTAGTTAATTTTTCACCACTAAATTCATCAATTATTTCACTTTTATCATCAAGAAATATATTTATATCACTCATCTGCATCATAATGCCCTGTTTAGTTTCTAATAAACTAACTATTTTACCTTCCTTACACATTATATCTAATTTTTCTTTTCCACTGTGTATTTTGTCATTTGATATATTTTGGTTAATTGGTACCTTATCCTCTCGTACATTTTCCGCAGCTAATACTCCCTGAACTGGAAAAGTTAGAGAAACACATGTCAACAATAAAGCTATTTTCTTTTTAATCACTAAATTACCTCCTATTTTGTTTTTCACATAACAGCCTATAATTATAACCTTCTTTACATATAATTAAATTCCTTGTTATTTTCATTTTTATCTTTTTACACACTTTTACATTATATTGCATTATACTAAAATTTAGATGATAATATATTAAAATGTTATGTTTAATACATATGTTAGGATATAATTAATATACTAAAATTTTCATTTTAAATATAATTAACATCTTTGTATTTATATTATATTACAAAATTTTTCTCTAAAATCATATAATCGCCTGCTATGTATTATATTTCAATAACTTACACTTATAAGACGACTAAAAAAGAAGAAGCGCTTCATAATTAAGATATTTTTTAATACTCTCCTAAGTAAATTAAGAAAGCTATTATATATTTTATAAAAATTATTTATAAAAATTGTAATATAATAGATGAGTATATTTTTTGTTTTACAATTTATAAATGCAGTAGTACACTCTTTTTAAGTGACTCTATCCTTATTACTAATAAATAAAATTAAAATAGATTTAAAGGAGGAAAAAATGAACAGTAATAAAGTAAAAATTAAGTTAAACCAAAATCAAAAAGAAGATATTATTTCTTCAATAAAAGAATATTTTTCAAATGAGAGAGATGAAGAATTAGGAGATTTAGCTGCTAATTTAATTTTGAATTTTATAATAGAAGAAATAGCACCAGAATTTTACAATCAAGGAGTATATGACTCGTATAAATACATGACTGATAGAATTGAAGATATATTATCGATTCAAAAATACTAATTATTTTTTTAATATATGAAAAATATTTATTAGTGTTTTTTTTAAAATTTAACTGCTTGTTATTATACAAAATATAATAATTAACCTTTGAATAACGCTGTAAAACTTTGTGTTATAGAAAAAAGTTATCCTAAAAGTCCTTAAATAAATATTGCTATTATTTTAAATATCTAATGATTTTTTAATAAAAACCATTAGATATCTTTTTCACAATCCCATTATAACCATCTACAATTACAAAACCTCCATCATCTAAATTTGTTGTTAAATTCCCTACACCCAATACTGAAGGTATATTATATTCACGTGCAACAATAGCCACATGTAATAAGGCACCTCCTGTATCAAAACTACTACCACTGATAATTTGAAAAATGTAGACCCTTCAGGGTCTGTATAGGAACATATTAATATATCCAATTTCTTTAATTTATTAAACTCCTTAGAACTGCTTGTTAAACAAGCTTTCCCTTTTACTAATCCATTACTATCACTTGTTCCATAAAAAACATCTTTTTTATCATCATAAAAAATATCAAATATCATACTATTCCAAGTTTCCTCTGCTTGTTTATGATGCTAACTTCTATTTGAAATTACATCTTTATTTTTAATTTTATTTTTTCATTCTTATAATTCCATTTTGTGTATATAAGTTGAGGATCCCATTATCAATCCCAGCTCTTTAAAAAGCTTATATTTCATATTTTTTAAAATAATTTCAATCTCAAAATCTATAGGTTATATATATATTCTATTTTTAAGGATAAATAAAATAGTTTTTTAACTTTTATCATTTAGGACCCTTTTTACTCTCATTTCATAGGAGTTATTAATAACTTTTATGCCATTAACTGAGTATACATTAGAAATCTCCTTATTATTTATAGTGGCATCTACCTATTCCACCTTCCTATTTAGAATATAGCTTCAGGCTATTATAGCTACTCCAAGATTATAGGAAGCATTAATAATTATTTCATTTTTACCTGTTATGGGATTGGCTATGAACAACACCCCTTAAACTTCTGATTCAACCATTTTCTGTATAACAATAGCCATTCCAACTTTTAAATGATCATATCCATTATTATTTCTATAAGAAAAAGAACGGAAATTCCAAAGAGATGCAAAACACTTTTTTATTCAAAATAATAGTTCTTCTATATCCTTAACATTTAGATACGTTTCCTGTTGCCCTGAAAACTTCCATCCATTAAATCTTCCATTGTAGCAGAAGATCTAGCAACTAAAACAGATCATATAATGTTTTTCCTCATATTTAATCTATAAATTGTTTCTAATAATTTTCCGATGAATCTTTAATATTATGCATACCTCCCTCCTTTATAAATAATATTTATATCCTACAATTATTAAAAACTATTATATACAAAACTTTATAATCAACATATAAGAATGTAGCTAAAATATACAGACAATAATATTTAAAAAATCAATATTTATTAACTGGTCTTTTCATTTATTTTCTCACTATTATATTTATACCATACAAACTTTATAGTAGCATAATCAATTTCTGCTGGTAAAGCTTCCTTAATAGGTTTTAACCTATTACCTCCTATTTTTTCAATGGCCTCCCATATTAATTTTTTCCAAGTATGGTCTATAAAATTATCTGTATTTACCTCCATACCCTCCATTAAACATTTCAATAAATGTTCTTTTACAGTGCTTACTGCCAAACCTCTTTCCTTTGCAATAGTACCTAAGTTATTTCCTGTTATATATAAATTATAGGTTACTATATGAGTTTTAGTTTTTTCCTCCTTTCCTAAATTCTCTGTTTTAAATCTGTCTATCTGTATATTATTATCTTTAACATAATCTTTAATTGTTTCAACAAATAATTTTCCATATACTTTTGATTTCCTTTCTCCAATTCCTTTAATTAAAATAAAATCATCTACATTAGTAGGCATAACTTCACTAAGCTCTTTTAATGTAGAGTCATGAAAAATCATAAAAGGTGGAACATTTTCAGTACTAGATATTTCTTTTCTAAGTTCCTTTAATATATTAAATAAGGTGTTATCTGGTTTATTTACCTTTTTCACCTTACTAACTTTCATAAATACACTTTCTATTCCCCTTAAAACCTGATAAGATTTAGATGTTAATTTTACAACAGGATATTTGTCATCTGTAGTTGCCAAATATTCATCAGCTATAAGCTTATTTATTAGTGCCACAATATTTTTTTGTGGAAATTCTTTCATTATTCCATAAGTAGATACTTCATTTAATCCTGAATTTAATACTTTCTTATTTTTAGAGCCCTTTAACACATCTGCCACCATAGTAACACCGAATCTCCCCTGCATCCTATAAACACAAGAAAGTATTTTTTGCGCCTCTAAAGTTATATCCTTTTCTTCCCTATCATCTTTACAATTACTGCAGTTATTACAGTTCTTTAATACATTTTTCTCCCCAAAATATTCTAGTATGTATGCCCTCAAACATTTAGATGTATAACAATAATCCACCATTGCTCTTAATTTATTATACTCATAATTTTTTCTATCTGGTGACATTAAACTTGCATCTATAAAATATTTTTGTATTTGTATATCTTTTGGTGAAAATAACAATATACACTGACTTTCCTCTCCATCTCTTCCAGCACGTCCTGCCTCTTGATAATATGCTTCCATATTTTTAGGTATATTATAATGTATTACAAATCTTACATTAGATTTATCTATCCCCATACCAAAAGCATTAGTTGCTATCATAATATGTATATTGTCAAAAGAAAAATCCTCTTGAGCTTTTTTTCTTTCTTTATCATTAAGCCCTGCATGATATACTGAAGCTTTATAACCTTTAGAGCTTATTTTATTATAGAGAGTTTGGGCTTCCTTTCTTGTTGAGGTATATATTATACCCGTATTACCCTTATTATTCTCCAAAAAATCATATATAAAATTCTCTTTATTTTCTCCTTTTATTACTTCAAAACTTAAATTTGGTCTATCAAACCCTGTCAAAAATACATTGGGATTATTTAAAGCTAGTAATTTTAATATATCTTTCTGTACTACTTCCGTAGCTGTAGCTGTAAAAGCTCCAACTATAGGTCTTTTATCCAATCTTTCTATAAATTCTTTTACTCTTCTATAGCTTGGTCTAAAATCATGTCCCCATTGTGATACACAATGAGCCTCATCCACTGCTACTAATGAAATATGTATACTATTTAAGCTATTACAAAAATCTTTGGATTCTAGTCTCTCTGGTGCAACGTAAATAAGTGTATATTGTCCACTTTCAGCATTAAATAACCTTTCCTGTATCTCTAAATCATTAAGTGAGCTATTTATATAAGTCGCTTCTACTCCTAATTCCTTTAAAGAATCCACTTGGTCTTTCATAAGAGATATAAGTGGAGATACTACTATAGTTACTCCCTTTAATAGTATTGCTGGGACTTGATAACAAATAGATTTTCCTGCTCCCGTTGGCATAATTGCTACAGTATCTTCCTTATTTAAAATACTTTGAATTACCTTTTCCTGTGATTTTCTAAATTCATCATATCCAAAATATTTTTTTAAAATTTTCTTAGCATTTTGTAACATTATATCTGCCTGCCTTTCTTTTCATAGTTATTCTTTGCCTATGTACAATTATATCCTAATTGTAAAAAATAAACCTCCCTATTTGCATAGAGAGGTTTATTTTCCTATAGCGTATAATCACTTTTAGATCTTTTTACTGCTTCATGCCATCCTTTTAAGAGATTTTCTCTTTGTTTTTCACCCATTTGCCCAATAAATTCTTTATCAATTGCATTATTTCTTAATATATCATCTTTATTTTCCCAAAACTTTACTGAAAGCCCTGATAAATAGGCCGCTCCTAACGCTGCTGTACTTTCAATATCCTTATGTCTTTGAACTTTACAATTTAGTATATCCGCTTGAAACTTCATTACAAAGCTATTCATAGATGTTTCTCCATCAACTCTTAAGTGCTTAAGTCTAATACCTGACTCCTCTTCCATTACCTTTAACACATCACAGCTTTGATAAGCTAAAGATTCAAGTACAGCTCTAATAAAATGTTCTTTCTTACTTCCTCTAGTCAATCCTACAACTACTCCCTTAGCTTCAGTATCCCAGTATGGTGCCCCAAGACCAGCAAAAGCTGGCACCATATATACTCCATTTGTATCTGTCACTGTCAAAGCATATTCTATTGAATCTTGTGGGGTTTTTATCATTCTAAGATCCTCACTAATCCATTTTATTGCTTCTCCTGCCATAAATATACTTCCTTCTAAAGCATATTTAACCTCATTATCTGTAGCCCATGCAATTGTAGTTAAAAGACCTTTATTAGATTTTATAGGTTTGTCTCCTATATTCATAAGCATAAAGCAACCAGTACTGTATGTGTTTTTTGCCATACCATCTTCAAAAGAAGTTTGACCAAATAAAGCCGCTTGTTGGTCTCCTGCTATACCTGATACAGCTATTTCTTTCCCAAATAAAACTTTATCTGAATGACCAAATAAATGACTAGATGGCATAACTTCAGGCATCATAGCTATTGGAATGTCAAAGTAACTTAAAAGTTCTTCATCCCATTGTAGAGTATTTATATTAAACAACATAGTTCTAGATGCATTAGTATAATCAGTTATATGTTTCTCCCCTTTAGTTAAATTCCACAAAAGCCATGAATCTATAGTCCCAAAACACAAATTACCTTTTTCTGCTTCTTTCCTAGCTCCATGAACATTATCAAGTATCCATTTTAATTTTGTTGCAGAAAAATATGGATGTAATATTAAACCCGTTTTTTCATTTATTCTCCTAGTTATTTCATTGTTGTTAATTTGTTCGCAATATTCCCCAGTTCTTGAACACTGCCATGATATAGCATTATAAATTGGTACTCCAGTTCTTCTATCCCATACTACAAAAGTCTCTCTTTGATTTGTAATTCCTATAGAAACAATGTCTTTTGAAGATATATTAAACCTTGCCATAGTTTCTATAGCTGCAGAAAATTGAGTGGCCCATATCTCTATAGCATCATGTTCTACCCATTGTGTCTCCGGATATATGGTTTTTATTTCCCTTTCAGCTTCCCCTATAATTTCTCCATTCTTATTAAATAATACACATCTAGACTTTGTACTTTTTTGGTCAAACACCATTATATATTTCCCCATTTTTACCCTCCTAAATAATTATACTAATAATTTAAAAAACCAAATAAAGATAGATATCTATCCTTATTTGGCTCTCTTATTCTCTGCCATTAATATTAATTTGACTTACGTTTACATTATATAATTCTTTTATATATATTTCAACTTTTTTTCAATATAAAACTTATATTTCACAAAAATTTCATTAAAATAGACTAATATTTCAAATTATTGCAATATATATTTATAGCTTCACTTAAAAATTTTGCAAGGCCTTTCTTATATTTATCAATATTTTTAGTAAATCGTTTATCTACAATATAAAGCTCCCCTAACCCTCTAAAATTATCAATGCTACATTCATAAAAATTATCTGTTATAAATTTTCTCCATGCACCTACAGCTTCTTGAACCTCATGATTATGTGGTTCTCTATCCATTAAAAGTGCAACCTTTTCACATATCTTCTCTGCCTCGTTCATAATATTAATCCAATTATCCTTAGTATACTTTGCTGTTTTTTCTTTACTTTGTTTATATTCTTTGCTACTTCCATACTTTTCTTTTGTTTCTTTTGCATATTCTCTTTTGTGCTTTTCTATCTGTGTCATATCAAAAGGTTTAAACAAATCATTACTATTCATTTTTACTCCTTCATCTAATGATTTTAATGTTTTGTCCAAAGATTTAATAATTCTTTCCATCCTTTCTTTTTTTTCAATTAGCAATCTTTTATGAGCCTTCAATGCATTTTTACTATTAAATCCCGGATTATCTAATAAATTTTTTATTTCTTGAAGGCTAAAATCTAATTCTTTATAAAATAAAATTTGTTGTAATTTTTCAAGATTTCTGTATGTGTATAACCTATACCCATTAGATTTTATATAGTCTGGTTTTAATAATCCAATCTTATGATAATGATGCAACATACGCACACTTATACCTGCCATATCTGCAACTTCTTTTATCTTATAATACATTTATTCACCTCCAATTATATAGTAATCTATGACACAGTGTTAAAGTCAATAAATTTATTTATTAAAATCAATAAACCCGTTCATGAAAATAAATTTATATATTCTTACTCATATTGATAATATATTTTTGGGATTTATATCCATTATTCATATAAAAACCTTCCGTTTTGTGATTTTTAATCGTAAGTAATTGTATAGATTTTATTCCTCTCTCTTTTAGCTCCCTTTCTAAAATATCTATCATCTTACTTCCAATTCCTCTTCCTTGAATAGTTTTATCTACAAAAAATTCTTTCAAATTATAGTACATTCCTTCATACCATTGTTCATAATTCCCCATAATTACTCCTACAATTTTATTATCTATCTTATAAACTAGCCCATTAAATTTTGGAGTGTAATATATATCTTCTAATCTTTTAAAAGCAGTATTAAAATCCCACTTGTCATTCCATGGCTCACTTTTAAAAGCATCTATAAATAAGTATATACATTCTTTTAAATCCTTATATTTAAACTCTTCAATACATTCTTCCATTATACTTCCTCCTTTATTTATAACTATTATCCATATACAATGTATTTTTAATTGTACCATATTTTATAATGTAAAATCCCATATTAATTAACTCAGTATTTTAAAATATGTTATTATATTAATAAATGGATTACCATGTTAATATATTTACCATGACATTAAATAGAAAGGAGCTTATAATTTATATGAAAAAAATTTTTTTAGATACAGAAACAACTGGTTTAAATCCCGGTCAAATTCTTCAACTTACTTATTGCGTATGTGAAATAAATAAACAGGGATTAGAAAAAGTATCTTTTGCAAAAAACTTCTTTTTTTCCGTTGATTATATAGAACCTTCTGCTCAAGCAATACACGGATTTAATGTAGAAAATTTAAAAAATCTATCTATGGGAAAAACCTTTAGAGATGCGGCAAAAGAAATTGCTAAAGACTTAAAAGATGGAATATTTATTGCCCATAATGTGAAATTCGATAAAAAGTTTATTGCTGCAGAGTTTGAAAGATTAAACTCAATTATTTGGAATCCAAAAGATTTCTTTTGCACAATGGAATATTTTAAACCTATAGTACAAGCCAAATCTAAAACAGGTAGAATTAAAAATCCCAGTTTAGAAGAAACTTTAACATTCCTTGATGTAAATAAAAATAGCTTATCCAATGGTGCTAAAAGACTCTTTAATTGTGATAATATAAGCTTTCATGATGCTAGATACGATGTAGCCTCCCTTGTATCTTGTTATTATAAAGCTAAAAAATTAGGTTATAATTTATAGCACTAAATTCTTACATATTAATAATATTTAAAAACTGATTATATAAAACAAGCTAGAGTTTAACTACAAACCCTAGCTTTTCCTTAAATCTCCATAATAATAGGAAGTATAATTGGTCTTCTTTTTGTCTTTTCATATAAATATTTTTCCACGGATTTTTTCATATTATTTTTGAGTACATACCATTCAATTATTTTATTTTCCAAACAGTTATCTAATTCTTTTTTTACAATATCCTTTACATCATTAATTAACTTTTCTGATTCTCTAGCATAAATAAAGCCCCTTGTAATTACATCTGGTCCCGCTATAACACTATATGTTTCTTTCTCTAAAGTTACAACTATAGTTAACATTCCATCCTGAGCTAAATATTTTCTGTCACGAAGCACTATATTCCCAACATCTCCTACTCCAATTCCGTCTACAAAAACTTCACCTGTAGGAACTTTACCACAAATCTTAGCACTTCCTTTAGATAATTCTAAAACTTCTCCTCTTTCTAAGGTAAATATATTTTCTTTTTTCATTCTCAATTGTTCTGCTAATTCAGCATGATGTTTTAAGTGTCTATATTCTCCATGAACTGGCATAAAGAATTTAGGATGAACTAAAGTGTGAATAAGTTTTAGTTCCTCTTCGTAAGCATGCCCGGATACATGCACCTCTTCTAAAGCCTCATATATTACATCTGCCCCCTTTTTAAGCAATTCATTAATTACCCTAGATATAAGTTTTTCATTTCCTGGTATTGGAGAAGCAGAAATTATAAATAAATCATTAGGCTGTATACTAATCTTTCTATGGTTTGAAAAAGCTATTCTAGCCAATGCAGCCATAGATTCTCCTTGACTACCTGTAGTTATTATAGTAACTTTTTCATTAGGATAATTACGCAATTCATCTACACTTATAATAGAAGTTTCTGGTATATGTAGATAACCCAATTCCATAGCTACTTTTGAAATGTTTTCCATACTCCTTCCACTAAACGCTACTTTTCTTTCATATTTCATAGATGCATTTGCTATTTGTTGCATTCTGTGTATATTAGAAGCAAATGTAGCAACAATTACTCTTCCTTTAGCTTTAGAAAATATCCTAGTTAAAGTTTCACCTATTGATTTTTCAGAAATTGAGTGTCCTTTACGATGAACATTAGTACTATCAGCCATAAGTAATAATACACCTTTTTTCCCTATTTCAGATATACGTTCTAAATCCATTACTAAACCGTCTATAGGTGTGTAATCTATTTTAAAATCTCCAGTATGTAATATTGTTCCTACTGGAGTATAAACTGCAATTGAACAAGAGTCTGCTATACTATGGGTATTTCTAATAAATTCAACTTGAAAATAATTTTTTTCAATTTTATCTCCAGCACTTACGACAAATAAATTACAATCAGAAAGTATTTTTTGTTCTTTGAGTTTATTTTCAACTATACCTAATGTTAATTTTGTTCCATAAACAGGTACATTCAATTGTTTTAAAACATATGGAAGTGATCCAATATGATCTTCATGACCATGTGTCAAAAAGATTCCTTTTACTTTATCTGAATTGTTTAATAAATAAGTAATATCTGGAATTACCAAATCTACTCCATACATTTCTTCATCTGGAAATGATATACCACAATCAATAACTATAATTTCATCTCTATATTCAATAGCCGTTATATTTTTACCTATCTCGCCAATTCCTCCAAGTGGAATCACTTTTACACTATGATTACCTTTCATAAATTTTACCCCCTTACATTAATTAATTTTTATCTCCATACTATTTTGGCTTCTATAAATAAATTATATTCTATATATCTTTTCAACTTTCCATGTAAAATTCCTTTTCATTTATAAAATAAAACTGTAGAATTTTAAAAATCTACAGTTTCACTTTATTATTTTTTATTATTAGTTGAAGTTTTTACATTCTCATTATTATTATTCTCTTCACTATAAGATTTATTCTTATATGTATTATCACTTTCATTTTCAAAAGTACTAGTGGTTATAGTTTCTTCATTACTCACTGTATTTTCATTAGTATTATTACTACTTGAAAATAAATTTACAAAAAAACTTTTAATATTTTCCCATAATTTACTAAAAAAGCCTTTAGCTTCTTCACTGGATAAAGTATCCTTTAATTGTTTTGTAACGTCATTTAATTGACCTTTTAATTTTTTAAAATCCAAATCTAATGAATTTATTTTCCCCATTAAGGAAGTTATACTTTTTATATCTTCCTTACTTAAATCTTGATTATAATTGTTAACTACATTTACCACAATTTTCTCTATTTCATTTTCACTTTTCGGTTTTTCTTTAACAACTTCTTTTTTGACTTCATTTATTAATCCAGCAGCCTTATCCTGTCCAATTTTCTCTCCTAAATTACCAGTAACCACAACTTCCTCATTAGCAGCCTTCTTTTTATTTTCATCTATTTTTTTACCTCCGGAACTATTTTCAAATCCCTTTAATATTCCCGTAAGTGCAGCTGTTCCTGATACATTAAAAGGAGCCGATGCTTTTACTACAGCATTTTCTATTCCTGCAGTAATTAATGCATTTCTTATCATATTATCATTAACCCAATATATATTATGTGTAGAAATTTGTAATCCACCCTTATTAGTTGGTTCTACATAAGAACAAGATATAGATCTTGTACCTATTTGTTTTGCGGAAGCTACATCTCCTAAATATTTTTCTTCTTCTTCTTTAGTAACCACTATTATATTAGCCTCTTTTTTATTGACATTAAAATATTTGAGCATATCTTCTTTTTGTTTATCCGTTAAATTAGCCCCTAATGTAACAATTTTATATGCATCTGCATAAACACTTTTAGTTGTGGTCGAAAAAATTAATCCCATAGTTGTTAAAAGGATTAAAAATTTGCTTATACCTTTTTTAAATTTCATGCCTTCACTCTCCTTTACCTGTCCAATATATTATACTATATATTATAAATATAAATAGTAATAAAAATAAATTTTAACATAGTTTTCATAATAGCAAACATTTTAAATAAGAAGGTTTTTCAATTAATATAACAATATTTAATTGTTTTTAATATATTGTGAACTTCCTTATTCATCTCTAAAAAAATTGAAATTCTTTATATTTTTAGAAAAATGAAACATCATTAGGTCTTCCAATATAATAAGTCTTGTTATTTACTTTAAAATTTTTATCCTCTCCAAATATAGTATCATGCATTTTCACATTTAAATTATGATTCTTTTCTATTATAATAAAAAAATACCCATCTCTTTTTAAACTTATACCTTCTTATATTCCATCTTTATGAGTAAAAACACTAAATTATTATGAATATTATTTGTTAAAAATTATTCAATGTGTAATGCTTATATTTTATATAATTAAAATATTTAAAAAAGTTAAAATATTACTTCTTTATTTTTTTAAATAAAACCCCTTATACTTTGATAAAAGTTGTCGTATAATGTAATCAATTAGAGAAAATGATAACTTACAACTAATATTTTGTTATTTTTTTCTCAAATGTTTGATAACGATTTTCAATTTCAAGGAGGTATTTTAATGTTTATACAATGGGAAGGATTTAATATTGGCAATTGGACAGAAACTATTGATGTTAGGGACTTTATTTTCAAAAACTTTTCTGAATATTTAGGGGATGCATCTTTCCTATCCAACTCTACATCAAAAACGTCAAAAGTTTGGGAAAAAGCTAATAACTTAATTATTGAAGAAATAAAAAAAGGTATCATAGATGTAGAAACTACTAAGTTTTCTGGGATTGGCAATTTTGATGCGGGTTATATTGATAAGGATAATGAAGTCATAGTAGGCCTTCAAACTGATGCTCCTTTAAAAAGAATAATGAATCCATATGGTGGTATGAGAATGGTAAAACAATCTCTAAATGAATATGGATTCCAGATGGATATAGGATTAGAAAAAAACTTTAATGAGTTTAAAAAAACTCATAATGATGGAGTATTTGATACTTATAGTAATGCTACTAAAATAGCAAGACATGTAGGCCTTTTAACTGGTTTACCTGATGCTTATGGCAGAGGAAGAATTATTGGAGACTACAGAAGAATAGCCTTATATGGTATTGATTACCTAATAGCTAATAAAAAAATTGATAAAACATATTTAGATGAACAACCAACTACTGAAGAAAATATAAGACGTCGTGAGGAAATATCGGAAGAAATAAAAGCATTAAATAAAATAAAAAAATTTGCAGCTCAATATAAGATTGATATATCCTCCCCTGCTCAAAATTCTAGAGAAGCAGTTCAATTTTTATATTTTGGATACTTAGCTGCAGTTCAAGAAAATAATGGTGCGGCAATGTCCCTTGGTAGAAATACAGCCTTCCTAGATATCTATATAGAAAGAGATTTAAAAAATGGCACACTAACAGAAAACACAGCACAAGAATTAATAGATCAATTAGTTATTAAATTAAGATTAGTAAGACATTTAAGAACTCCTGAATATAATAGTTTATTTGCTGGAGATCCAAATTGGATCACTGAGTCTTTAGGAGGAATGTCTTTATCAGGTAAATCCCTAGTAACCAAAACCACTTATAGGTTTATTCATACTCTAAATAACTTAAGTCCTGCCCCAGAACCAAATATGACAATACTATGGTCTGAAAAATTACCTGAAAATTTTAAAAAATATTGTGCTAAAATGTCTATAGAAACTGATTCGTTGCAATACGAAAATGATGACATGATGAGACATATCTTTGGTGACGATTATGCTATTGCTTGTTGTGTATCTGCTATGCAAATAGGTAAACAGATGCAATTTTTTGGTGCACGAGCTAATCTTGCTAAATCATTATTATATGCTATTAACGGTGGTATTGATGAAATTAAAAAAAATAAAGATGGTAGCCTAATTACTGTAGTACCTGGCGTTGAAAAAATCACTGAGGATATTTTAGATTACAATAAAGTAAAATTCAACTATGATAAGGTATTAGACTACGTAGCTAAACTTTATGTAGATACAATGAACGTAATACATTATATGCATGATAAATATGCTTATGAAGCTGGACAAATGGCACTGCATGATACAAATATTGGAAGATATATTTCCTTTGGAATAGCTGGTCTTTCTTGTGCCGCAGATTCATTAAGCGCAATAAAATACGCTAAGGTTAAGCCAATTAGAAACGAAGATGGTATTGCTGTAGATTTTGAGGTATATGGTAGTTTCCCTAAATTTGGAAACGACGATGATGAAGTAGATGATTTTGCCATACAATTAGTAAAAGATTTTACAAAAAAATTAAGAAAACATCCCACTTATAGAAATGCAGATGTATCTTTATCTGCATTAACAATAACTTCTAACGTTGTATACGGAAAAAAGACAGGCTCTACCCCTGATGGAAGAAAAAAAGGAGAGCCTCTAGCTCCTGGTGCTAATCCAATGCATGGAAGAGATATAAATGGTGCCTTAGCTTCTCTAAATTCAGTAGCTAAAATTCCTTATTCACAGTGGTGTCAAGATGGTATTTCAAATACTTTTTCTATAGTTCCAAATGCTCTTGGAATTGAAAAAACTGACCAAATTCATAATTTGGTAACGTTATTAGATGGATATTTTGCACAAAATGCTTTTCATTTAAATGTTAATGTATTAAATAGAGAAACTTTAAAAGACGCCATGGAAAATCCAGATAAATATCCTACTTTAACAATAAGAGTTTCTGGTTATGCTGTTCACTTTAATAGGTTAACTAAAGAACAACAATTGGAAGTTATTAAAAGAACTTTCCACGAAAAAATTTAAAAGGAGTTTTTTATAATGGTAATGGGCAGAATTCATTCTTTTGAAAGTATGGGATTAGTAGATGGTCCTGGTATTAGGAATGTAGTTTTTTTTCAAGGATGCCATCTTAGATGTAAATTTTGTCATAATCCAGATACGTGGGATTATAATGTTGGAACAGAAATTTCTTCAAATCAATTGATAGAAAAAATCATTAGATTCAAACCATACTTTAAAAATGGCGGTGGTGTAACTTTTTCTGGTGGAGAACCTCTTCTTCAACCCAAATTCTTGCTACAAATGCTAAAGCTTTGTAAAGAAAACCATATACATACTGCCATAGATACTGCGGGGTATGGTGAAGGTAATTATGCTGAAATCCTAAAATATGTAGATTTAATTTTGTTAGATATAAAACATGTTAATCCTAAAGACTATAAAAAATTGACTAATAAAAACAAAAAAAAATTTGATTTGTTTTTAGATGAAGTAACAAAAACTAAAACACCTTTATGGATTAGACAAGTTATAGTTCCAAACTTTAACGATTCAAAAGAGTATATTACCCTACTTTCACAATTAATAAAAAACATTAAAATAACTAATAAAATAGAAAAGATAGAACTTCTCCCCTACAATACATTAGGAATAAATAAATATAAATTAATGAATTATAATTATACGCTTTCAAATACTCCTCCTATGAACAAGATAAAATGTAATCAACTTCAAAATAAATTAATAAATCTCATTTAACATAAAGAAAGCTTCCTTAAAATATAAGGAAGCTTTCTTTTTATAAGTTAATTAAATTCTTAAAATATTTCACACTAATTATTTTAAGAATATTTTTCTTTATAATATCTAATAATAGGTTTTTAATACATAAATTAATATGGCTAATATTTTTAATGCAAATCACATTATTTTTTGCTATATTATTATTATAGAGTCTTTATATTATATAAATTTGAAATTATATGTAAAATAATGTTTTATTTTTGATTTTAGGAGGCGGTAAAATGTTTAATATGTGCTATAAACCTATAAACAAAGATACTTGGCATGGCCGTATTGACAGTATCAGCGATTTTGATGCATTTAGATGGCATCAGTGGATTAAACCTATAGATTTATCTAAGGAAACACTACCTTCCTTTTCTGGAAAATTAGGCTTTGCACTTATTGGATTTTGTTGCGATGAAGGTATTAGACGTAATAAAGGACGTATAGGTGCCGCAAAAGGTCCTGAAAGTATTAGAAAAGAATTAGCCAATCTTCCCTGCTGTTTTTCAGAAGAAGTTAGAATTTATGATGCGGGAGATATATATTGTAAAGATATCGCATTAGAAGAAGCTCATGTATTACTTTCTCAAGCAGTATCAAAAATACTAAATTTAAACCTTTTTCCTATTGTACTAGGTGGTGGACATGAAACCACATTTGGTAATTATAAGGGAGTATTAAATTATTTATGTGAAAAAGAGGCTAGGCCACATATCGGTATTATAAATTTTGATGCTCATTTTGATATAAGATCATATCATGATGGATGTAACTCAGGAACAATGTTTAGACAAATTGCTGATTTATGTAAAGAAAAAGATCTTCCATATTCTTATTTTTGCGTAGGTATACAAAAACACAGTAATACTAATTATTTATTTAAAACTGCAGATAACCTGGGTGTAAAGTATATTTTGTCTAAAGATATTTTAAATAGCGATAATTGGAGTATATTTGAACAACTAGATGAATTCATGAAAATGAAAGAGCATATATATATAACCATATGTTCAGATGTATTTTCATCTGCCTATGCTCCAGGAGTGAGTGCAACTCAAGTATTGGGACTAGACCCTGAAAGAGTATTAAAATTTATAAAATATATAGTAAAATCTGATAAAGTTGTAAGTTTTGATATTTGTGAAGTCTCCCCTAGATTTGACCAAGATAATACTACCGCTAATTTAGCTGCAGTAATAATTTTCTCACTAGTTAGTGCTTTGTCCCAGCTTCACAATTTATAACAAATAAAATTCTATTTCAATAGATAACATTATAAGTAGATTTTATAAAGCTATGTTGACAATGGTGTATTTATTAGATATAATGTAAACGATGTAACAATATTAATATTTTTACTAGGTGAAGGATATAAGAGAGTACTTAATTTTAGAAGTCGCCGAAGGGACAAACTTTATTTTATCCCAAAAATAAAGTGAAATTCTCAGGCAAATGGATTATATCTGGATAGACTCTGGACATAAACAGAGAGAACAAACAAGGGGTTTGTTCTCTTTTTATTTTTCAAAATTATTAGTAGTATATTTATTAAAATAAATTTTAATAAAACTTACTAGGTGAAAGGTATAAGAGAGTGCTTAATTTATAAGCCGCCGAAGGGACAAGCTTTATTATTTCCCAAAAATAAAGTGAAATTCTCAGGCAAGTGGATTATATCTGGATAGACTCTGGACATAAACAGAGAGAACAATAATGGGTTTGTTTTCTCTGTATTTTTTGTGTATTAAAAAAACAACAGCAGAAGGGAGAGGATTTTTTTGACAAACTCAAATAAGAAAGGATATCTTTTAGCTTTAATTGCTGGTGCCTCTTGGGGTACCATGGGTATTTTTGTGAAAAATTTAGATCTTATAGGTCTAGATTCTATGACCATATCATCTTTTAGGCCAACTATAGCAATAATTTTTTATCTCATATTTAATTTAATCAAGAATCCTAAGTGTTTTAAAACAGATTTAAAGGGCCTACTTCTATTTGCTATATATGGAATATTCGCTTTAGATGGCATGTTTATTGCTTCCAGTTATGCAGTCAAATACACAGGAGTAGCTACAGCATCTGTGTTACTATTTATAAATCCTATTATAGTGGTTGTATTATCATACTTCCTATTTAAAGAAAGCTTTAATTTTAAAAAGTTTTTAGCCCTTATTTTTGCTTTAATTGGATGCTGTCTAGTTGTAAAGGCTTATGACAGTTCCTCTTTCAAATTAAACTTAATAGGAATTATATGGGGTGTTCTTTCTGGTTTTGCAGTAGCACTACAAAATATTCTGGGTAAAGTTGCAATAAAAAAATATTCACATAAAACATTTTTAGTATATTCATTTTTATTTGGAGCAATATTTTTATGGTTCTTTGCACCACCATGGAAATTAGTAACTTCTATTAATAACAGGTCAACACTTATTAATGTCATTGGCCTTGGGATTATAGCTACACTGGTACCAAATAGCACAATTGTTAAATCACTTAAATACATTGAATCAGGTAAAGCAAGTATTGTAGCTAGTGTAGAACCTGTAATAGCTTCAATACTAGCATTTTTAATATTTGGTGAACTTTTTGAAATCCCTCAACTAGTTGGCATGTTTTTAATTATATTTTCAATAATGTTAATTCAATTGGATGACAATAAAAACATAAATGATACTAACTTTAATAAAGTTAGTGATGAAGTGGCCTTAACCAAAGAATAAAAGTATCAAGGGAAGTATCCCTTGATACTTTTATTATATATATATAACACTTCCTGTATTATTAATAAAAAAATTAGAGTAGGACCTACTGAATAAATCTATAGCTCTGTCCCCAGTGCAGTGCGATACTCCTATAAGTTTAATCTCCATCTCTTTTAACTTATTTATAGTTTTAATAATACGCTGCTCATCTGCTTCTATAAGATGGGTTCCTCCAAATATACCATAAATTTTTTTTAAAGTAACCTTAGAAATTGTATTTAATATATTTATAACTCCAGGATGGGAGCATCCTAATAATATAATCAAACCTTTTTCTGTATCTAAACCTACCACTATTTCATCATCAAAGCTATCTATCACATATTGTTCCTCTTCATTTTTAATCATCATTCTCTCATTTAAATCTTCAAATAGACAATTTCTCTGAAAGTTAGCAAAAACATATATATTATCTATTATTTTTGTCATAGAGCAACCTACATAATTTATATTTATTTCTTTTGATCTTATATAGCTTTCATCGAAATCAATACCAATGTATTTATATGCCCTTAAATCAGTATGATTTTTATTATTATTTAACCGATGATATCTATTTGCATTTTTAAAAAAGTTTTTGTGAATATAAAGCTCTGGTTTAAATTCAAAAGTATCCAAAAGGTTTTTCACTCCACCACAATGATCATAATGTGAGTGACTAAGTATTAAACTCTTAGTAGTATGTAAATTTATATCCAACTTTTTAGAATTGTCTATAATTTTATCACTTTTCCCCGTATCAAATAATATATTTCCTTTAATTGTTTCTATAAAAAAAGACAATCCATGCTCATTAGCTAAATCTTTATTTTTCCCAAAAGAATCTTCTATTAACGTTGTAATTTTCATAAATACTGCTCCTTTATATCAACAATAAGTTATTGACTGTACGATAAAAAGATAATTGTAAAAGTAGTGCCTTCCCCCTCCTTACTTTTAACTTCTATCATACCATTATGTTCCTCTACTATAGATTTTGAAAGAGCTAAACCAATGCCTACAGATTCAACAGTTTTATTTCTACTTCCCTTATAAAATCTTTTAAATATATGGGGCAACTCTTTCTTAGAAATTCCATTTCCATTATCTTTAATTACTATTTTAGTACATATTGGAGTTCTTTTTGTATACACTTGCACTGTTCCACCTTTTTGGGTATGTTCTAATGCATTCTTAATCAAATTAATTATGCTTTCACATAACCAATTTTTATCATGTAAAAACAAAATTTTTGATTCACTACTATTAAATATAAGTTTTACTTTTTCTTCATATGCTTTTGAAATAAGTGTATCTACCGCCTCTTTAACTGTCATATTTAAATCATACTTATTCTTATCAAAATTTATTACTCCCGCATCTAACTTTGCAAGTTTAAGTAAGCTTTTTATAAGCCAATCTATTCTATTTAATTGTCTTGAACTATTATATAAAAATTCCTTTCTTTTTACTTCATTTAATTTTCTATTTAATAATATATCGTTATAAACTACTAGCGCAGATACAGGTGTCTTTAACTGATGAGAAATATCTGATAATATATCTACCAAAAATTTTTTTTCTTTTTGAATCTCTAAAAAGTTATTTTTAATAACTACTCTCATATTATTAAATGAGTATGCAAGCTTTGAAAATATTCCTTCCGAATTTTCATAAATTCCTATATCAAAATTACTATCTAACATATTTTCAGAAGCTAAAATAATTCTTTCAAGTCTTTTGTATATTTTTATGTACTGAACATAATTATATAAAAGTACTATTACAAAAAATAAGCATAAAGTAATAATTATATTCTTTAAAGCTATATTATTACTAAATTTCATTGTAGGAATAAACTCAATTTCTAAATTTTCATTTATTCCATACTCCTTTAGTATTTCTTTCCCATATTGTATATTGTATTCTTTAGGTGCTTTCAACACTAAAGGGACAATCTCTTTTTTTAACTCAGGGTGCTTTTTTATTATGCCTCCAATTAATGCCATATTATTTTCCATATAACCTTTTTTTATATTTTCATAGTTGGAATTTATTGTAATAATCGTTATGAACAAAGTACTAATTGCTAGTATTACCATAATAAAGGAACTTTTTTTTAGTTCAGGATTATAAAAATATTTATTCATATTGTATTTACCCCTTCTTTACATCTATATTCCATTGGTATCCCAATCCTCGCTTAGTTATTATATATCTAGGTTTTGCCGAATCTTTTTCTATTTTTTCTCTAATTCTTTTTATATATACCGAAAGGGTATTTGTATCGAAGTAAGAGCCTGCCCCCTCCATAAGTTTATCTAATATCTCTTCTCTGCTCATTATTTTATTAGCATTATTCATAAATATTAAAAGAAGTTTATACTCTTGCGAAGATAAACTTATAGTGTGTCCATCCTTTTTTACTAATGCATTTTCTGTATTTAGTATAATATCATCACTTATAAACACAGTTTTTTTACAAAGTCTATTTTCAAATCTTCTTTGAATTGCTTTTATTCTTGAAATAAATTCTTTTACTCTAAATGGCTTTGTTATATAATCATCTCCACCAATATCTAAACCTAACACAACATTTACTTCATCGTCACAGGCAGTTAAAAATATTATTGGAATATCACTTTCTTTTCTTATATACTTACATATATCATACCCAGTACCGTCTGGCAACATTATATCTAATATAACTATATCAAATTTTTCTCCTTTAAATTTTTCCAAAGTTTCTTTTACAGACGAAGACCTATTAACTGAAAACCCTTCATCCTTAAGCGTAAACTCCATACCTAAAGCTAATCCTTCATCATCTTCTACTAAAAGTATTCTACTCATATTTTAAAGCCTCCCTTAAAGGTAATTATGAACTAATTATATCACAATTAATTCCAACACTTAAAAAGACATACATAATATAGGCATAGACCTTAACTTTGTATGTCTTTAAATATTATATTTTATTCCCCTCTTATTACTTCCACAATATTTTCTTTCTTTATTTTGTTTAATGGCTTTATAATAGCAATTACCCCTATAAATATAGATGTTGTAGTGGCAATAAATATGGACATCCATGGAATAGGCCATTTAAACTCTAAAAGCTCTCTCATAGGAGACGCTATCATATAGGATAATATTGTCCCAATAATAGAACCATATACTGCCCCATATAATCCATATAAAACACCCTCTTTTAAAATCATGCTCCTTATATTTTTATATGTCATACCAATAGCACTTAAAGAGGCAATTTCTCTTCGTCTCAATATCAAATTAGTAGTTACAGTATTTACTATATTTACTACTCCAATAAGAGAAATAACTGCTATAAAACCATACATTAGTATTTTCATTTGTAATGCGGTATCACTAGTCTCTTCATTTTGCTTTAGTGTATTAATAACTTTTACACCATTGTTATCCCCTAAAGGTCTAATCCATTTTTCAAATTCATCTTCAGTGTTTTTATCCTTTAGTACTATCCCCATAGAAACATACGTCATATCTTCCATATTTTTTCCCAACATATTTTCCATAACTTGCTTTGATGTTATACATCTTAATTGAGGTGACAATGTAAAAAGATCATAAGGTGGATTTTTAACTATTGCAATGACCTTTACCTTTACAAGGTTATTATCCTCAATATTTATTTTTTTATTTTTATCTGAATCTACTATATGTAAATTTTTATCTATATATAAACTATCTCCAACCGTTAAACTTGTTATTGGCATTTTATAATATTTTCCTTTATTTTTAAACATTTCACTTTCTATAATAATAATCCCATTTTCTTTATTTATTTTTTCCTCATCTATATTACCACTGCTTAAATATTTATTAGCGTCTTTAAATTTATTACTATCATAAACATCTAAAGTAGTATTTAAATAAACTAAATTCTTACCTTTTACTTGAATACTATTATATATATCAGGTTGTATTTTTGAAATGTCATTACTTTTATATTTTTCTTTTAATATAGCCTTTGATTCGTATTTAGGATAATACATATAAACTTCTTTTACATTTTCATTACTTTTGATTTTATTTATAAAATTCTCGTTTAAAGAACTATTTTTATTTTTATCTATTAACCCCTCTACTCTAAATTGAAACTTACTTTCTTCCGATTCACCACCATCAAAATTTGTAATCATATTTATAAATGATGAGAAAAATATAAAAAGTGTAATACTTATAGTTATAGAAAATACCGTTATATTAAACCTTTTTCTATTCCTTTTTATATTTTTGTAAGCCATTAACCCATTTATACTTAATATTTTTTTTACTACTCTTCCTCTTCTTTTTTTAATTTTTTCTTTTATTATAGAGTTTCTACTACTTATAGCTACCATAGGAGATATTTTTCCTGCAAATCTTGCTGGTATTAAAGCCGATACATATACTGCTAATAACCCAATTAAAGCACTTATAGTTATTATAGGATAAGATATTACTAAACTCATATTTGAAAAGGCAGATGTTGACATGAAATTAAATACTATGCATAGTATATATATTGCAAATATTCCTGATAAAATCCCTATTGGAATGCCTATTATACTTACAATAAAAGCCTCCCTCAAAACCAATTTTCTTACTTGCATTGGAGTAGCACCTACTGCTCTTAATAATCCAAACTGTTTTATCCTTTCAACTACACTAATTTGAAATGAATTATATATAACCGCAATAGTAGCTATAACTACTATAGAAATTATTATTGCAGCCATGGAATATAAACTGTTATTTATAGATTTATCAGAAGCCTGCCCTAAAAATCTCAATAATTCCTCGTTGGTCTTTAAACCTTTAAAAGTCTCTCCTAATTCCTTTATGGTATTTTTTATGTTTGCTTTTTCAGATACAGTAAAATAAATTTGTGATTTTTCTATATTAAAATTATTAGAAAAAACTATACCTAAGGACTTACCTTTATACTGGTTAAAAGAATTATTCATAATAAGTCCTACTATCTTAAATTTCTTTTCCAACCTGTTATTTAATTTTAATTTTACTATGTCCCCAGTTTTAGGAAAGTTATCTATATAATTTAATATCCAACTTTCTAAAGCTATCTCCCCCTCTTTTTCAGGCAATCTTCCTTTAATAGCTTTATAAGGCAAAAGTTCTAACGCACTTTTATCAAATTTATTTATTTCTATGTGTTTTGAAGATTTTAATTCTGCCTCCCCTAAAATTTCGTTTCTTCCTACCTTTCCTATTTTAGGGTTCTTAGTAATTTTATCATAAACTTCATTATCGTTTTTGCATAATATTCCATGAAAGGAGCCTACGCTATTTTTTGTCTCTTCCACAAAGCTATTTTGGAAGCTCTTTATAAATAATCCTATTGATGTTATCAACGCTACGGATAATATTATTCCACAAATAGTTAATATAGTTCTTTTTTTATTATGAGCCAAATATTTATTGGTTATATTTTTATAACTTTTCACCATGTTTCCCCCTTATCCCATTCTTTCATCTGAATTTATCTCACCATCTGCAATAGTTATTACTCTATCCGCCTGCTGCGCTATAGACATATCATGAGTTATTATTATAAGGGTTTGATTATACTTTTTTGAAGACAGTTTCAAAAGTTCGATTACTTCTTTACTATTTTTACTATCTAAATTTCCCGTAGGCTCATCTGCAAGAATTATAGCTGGTTTATTTATTAAAGCTCTTCCAATAGATACTCTCTGTTGCTGTCCTCCAGATAATTCTGATGGAAGATGAGTTATTCTTTCTTTTAACCCTAAAATACCTATTACCTCTTCTAAATACCTATTATCTATTTTCCCTTTATCTAATAATGTGGGTAAAGATATATTTTCCTCTACGTTTAAAACAGGTATAAGATTGAAAAACTGAAATATAAATCCTATATTCCGTCTTCTAAATATAGCTAATTTCTCTTCATTTAGCTTATATATATCTTCACTATCTAGAAATACCTTTCCGGAAGTTGGTCTATCTAATCCCCCTAACATATGAAGTAAAGTACTCTTTCCCGAACCGGAAGCTCCCACAATTGCAGTAAATTCACCTCTATTTACAGAAAAAGATACATTTTTAAGTGCTACAACCTTATTATTTTCTTCACCATAAATTTTTGATAAGTTCTCTACCTTTAATATCTCCATTTAACATTACCTCTCTTTAAATATTTAAATAAAAATTTATATATATATAACAAAATTTATAATTTTAATAAAACTTTTAAAAATACCAAAATTAATTATTAAAATTGTTTTTAATAGCCATGTCTTTATTATATTTTGTTATACACCTGATAACAATAACAGTAGACTTACACATAGATACTAATTATTACAATTCTGTAAGATAGGTCTATAATAAAATCCTCTTTATTTAAACAAACCTTGGTATATCTAGCTTTATTCAGCTCTTATTACAATATAGAAAGAATGAGATGAATATGCCATAATTGCATAAACATCACAAATTGAAAAGACTAGGATAAAATCCTAGTCTTTTCAATTACTCCAAATAAAATTTACTTATATATGACATTGTATACAGCTTGTTTATAATCCATTTCGTATTCTCTCATGTGGATCGTTTTTTAATCTATTTATCCCCTAAATTAATACTAATAAATATCCTTTGAAGGATTTAATTTTGCTTTTATCAAACATACTATATAGGCTTATTAAATATATTTATGCGAAAATAAGTGACTCAATAAAAGCTACTTAAATTTCACTTTATGGATTACATACACTACATGGAGTCAATCCTATGTTTCCCGCATCTATAAATGTTGTTTCATAGCAACTTCTCTTTAAATACCTACATCCTAATCTATGATATTTTTTACCAGTCCTGGTTTTATATTATGCTGTTTTTCTTCTTGCCCTTTTTTATCTTTCTATGATTTTTTTCTACATATTAAAAAATAATCCTTTTATAGTTTACTTTTAGCTTAAGTCACAACTACTTAATAAAAATATGTTCTAATATAATTACAATATACAAATATTTTTTATTTGTAAAATTAAAATTTTATACTAACAACAAATAAGTAAACAATATTTGTATATCCTATTTTGACTACTGTATTGCATATAATAAAAAAGGTTGCATCAAAAGCAACCTTTCTATACATACATAGCAATGGGTATAGCCTGAATAGCCGGTCCCCAAATTTTAGTAACAATTTTCCCTGGTATTAAAATATTATTTCTTTCTAAAATATCTATATAATTATTAGTAGCATCCACAAAATTATTATAATAGTCACTCATACAAGTTTTACACAATAAGTCTATATATTCACCTTCATTTGCAAATTTAATAGTTTTACATAATACTGTGCAGGAGCAATTAGCGTTATCATATATATAATTACTTTTATCTAAAAAATTATTTAAATTTACATTGAGAATTGTTTTAAAATTATTACATTGTATTATCATATTTACAGTATTATTTTTAATTAAACAATTACTTAAATTTTTTAATTGTTTTGATATAAAAGAGTAGTTAGTTAATGTATCTTCTTTCTTATTATTAAGAAACTTGTCTAAATTTTTACAATCATAGGCATCTAACGTATCTATTATAGTATTTATTTGTGAAACTATAGAGTTAGGTAATATATCACCTTTAATTTCTAAACATTCTCCACATACAAAATTAGAATTTAATATATCCTTACCTCTTATATTTTTTACTATGTTTTCATCTGTCATAATCTCTTTTAAATTATTAAAAATTTGGAAAGTAGTATATATTTTTTTTATACTTATTTCATTTCTTGTAGTATTCCTGTCGTCTAACCCTGCTGTAAGTTGACGACTACAGCATTGTTCACCATCCTTTGTAATATTCTTTTCTTTATTATTATTAGATTTTTTTTCTCCTAAGCATTCTTCACCCTTACAACAACTTTGTAACTTTAAATTATCAGTTCTGTCTTTTACACATTTAATAGACCTACTTTCTATATATCCATCTATTAATATAGAATATAAGGAAAGTACTAATTCCTTATTTATATATATAGGTGTATCAATACTATAAGCCATTAAATCTCCTCCAAATATATCTTGCTAATATATACTATTCTAATGGTCATACTTTACCCACAAATTTCTTTATACCTTTTTTTACTTTCAGTTGTATTAAGCTTTTTCAATAGAAACTATTTTCCACTGTTTAGTTTTCTTTTCATATACTAATTCATTTATAAATCTATCTTTTTCTTCCCCTGTACCTAAAGAAATCCCATAAAAGCTTTTTTCTTTTTTATAAACAATAGATGCAACTATAGATATATAGTAACTTTCTTTGTCTTCCTTAACCTCTATAACACTTTCATCTATAGTTAATTTCTTTAAAAAAAACTCTTCTTTTAAAACTCCTCTATTATCTCCATAAACATCAAAAAACTTATTTTTAATTTCATCGCTACTATTTATCATCATAGACTTATTTACCTTATTTACAGCCTGGAACCCATTGTAATAAAATTCCTTTAATATAGAACTTAAATTCTCTTTTAACTCATCATTTACAGGATTAATTTTTAATTTTATATTTGATAAATCTTTTATTTCTATTTCTTCACTATTAATTTTCCCCCAAGGGAACTGCTGTTGTATATAAACTTTGAAGGATCCATCCATAGGTATCGGCCCTATGTTTTTAAACTCTTTTACTAATTTATTAGTGTTCTCACCATTTATAAAAACTTGTGCCTCTTCATTTATACTATCTATAGATATTTTACTTATTTTAGGTTCAATACTAATTTTATTTTTTTTCTCTAAAAAAGTTATAGATTTTAAATCCTTTATCTGTCCATTATAAGTTTTTAATTTTCCTTCTACTTTATAAATTCCCGGAACCAATGGTCCAATACTTTTTATATAATTATCCTTGTCACTTTTATAATAAAATTTCCCATCTAAAAAAACTTCCATATCTTTTAAATTAGTAGTTATATCTGCATATACCGGAGAAATTAATATTTTATACTTGTATCCTATAATTCCCTTTTTACTTTTTAGATTTATTATTTCCTTACTATTCTCTCCACTGCTATACCTAAGTATATTTATTTTATTTTTTATACTGTCAGGATTATCATTAATATATCTCATAAATGGTTCTATACTTTTAGAATTAAGTTTAATAATATCACTATCTAATTGTACATATTTTAATATGGCTCTTTTGTTCTTAGCAATAACTGCCTTTTCAAAACCATTTATTACTCGCTCCTTACTCCCTACTAGCATTCCAAACCAATACCCTATAGAAATCATAATAATTAAAGAAAACATAGATAAAAAAAACATTGTCTTTTTATTTCCATACTCTTCATATACTTTTTTTATTTTAATTCTAAATTTATTTAAAGCATCTTTAAAATAATTCAAAAACCTCAACCTCTCCAATATATAAACTTTTTATAAAATTATACCATAATATTTTTTGTATAATAACTTATATCTCTAAAATATAAGTTTATAAATAACTTATTATAGATTTTCTCCCTATTTACAATTTAATATCCAAATTTAGATTAATTACAATCTATGCTATAACTTTTAATATTAAAAAGTTAAAATGCTATCCCAAATTAAATTTGGCTACAGCATCATTTATTCCCATTCTTTCCATACATCAGGTTTATATCCTACAGTAGCTTGTCTACCATTACGTACTATAGGAGTTTTATAAAGTTTTGGATTATTTAATAATATTTCTTGTTTTACACTATCTTCTCTCATATGTTTAATATTTGATTTTTCATAATCTTTAGATTTAATATCAATTAACTCCTTAAGTTCTACATTAGCCCTTACACTTTCTAGTTCTCTTTTACTTAAAGGTTTTTCATTTAAATACACTAATTGATATTTAATTCTTCTTTCCTTAAAGTATCTTTCTGCCTTTTTAGTTTCAAAACACTTTTTTATCCCCAAAATTTGAATATTCATTATTTCACTTCCTCCTAATCAAATAAGTTATTATATATTATAAAACTATTAGCTTATTATAAATATTGTTTTATTTCCACTTTATCTTTAATTTTAACGGATTAATATTTTCTTTATAGAAGGCTAGCAAATAATACTGATATAATTCTAAGTCTATAGATTCATATATAGTGTGATACATCTTAAGTTTACCATCCTCACTAAAATTTATCATCTCTTTTTTTATTACTTTATCTATTTCACAATTCACTATTTCCCAGGTAGAAATACTTGGTGACTTACTTTTTGGGTTCTTATATTTATGTATTTTAAAATTATCTATATCATAAATATATTTTTTTCATTTTTTATAAATACTACTATTCTAGTCCCTGTATATTTCTCAGTATTACAATAATATTGTGTTATAAAATGAATATGATCCCTTCTTTTATTTGAATATTTCCACATAATGCTACCTTTCTTATTAAGTAATTTAATCTTATCATGTATATTAATATTATAAAATAATATATAGTCTTTAATATTAGAAAAAATTAACTGGAAATATTTATAAATACCAAATAGCTCCCTGGCTACTTGACAGGGAGCTATTTGGTATTTATTTACTATGCTATATTAAGCTTTTGCTAAAGATTTATCCTGATCTTGGAACATTTCAACTTCTTCTTCTATTTCTTCTGTAGCCCTTCTAATAAAATACACAGCTGTTACAAATGCTATTACATCCGCTACAGGATAAGCTATCCAAGCTCCCATTACTCCTATTTTTTTAATCAAAATAAATGCAACAGGAATAAATACTACTAACTGCCTGAATATTGAAAGTAAAAATGATTTTTTTGACTCACCAATAGCCTGATAATAGTATATTGTTATATACTCAATACTTATGGCTGGTAAAAGTAATATACATATTCTAAAAGCCTTTATTGCCTCTGGTAATATAGCTGCATCTGTTAAAAAGAATCCTATCATAGGTTTTGCAAAAATCATGAATATAGCCCAGAATCCTAAAGAAGCTGTAACAATAGTAATTATAGATATTCTTAATGCTTCTCTCATTTTTTTAAAATTTGAAGCTCCATAATTATAAGCTATTATAGGTTGCATAGCGGCACTTATACCTATAATGGTTATATACATAAACATAGATAATTTAGTTACTACTCCAACTGTTATAACAGCTGCATCTCCGCCCTCTGCATATAACAAATTATTCAACATAGCAGCTATTACTGCATCTGATATTTCTACAATAAAAGTTGAAAATCCTACAGTTATAATAGTCCATGCTAATTTATTACTTAATTTAAATTTTAATTTAATATTAAATGCTTTTCTAATATAACTAAATTTATAAAATATAAAGGTAAAGCTTAATATCTGAGATATAACTGTAGCTATAGCCGCACCTTCAATCCCTATTTTGAAAACTACAACTAATAAATAGTCTATTATGATATTGGCTATTGCACCGATTAAGTTTCCCTGTAAAGTAATTTTAGTATTGCCTAATGCGGTCATTATATAGGAAGCCACTACACCTAAACATTGAAATACCGCTCCCATTAAAACTATACTTATATAACTATTAGCTAATGGATATATATTTTCACTAGCCCCAAGGCTAATAATAATAGGTTTTTTGAAAATAAATATAGTAAATGTGACTATAGAAATGACAATCAAGGTTAAACTAAATGCACTAATAATACCCTTTTTAAGATTATCATAATTTTTTTCTCCTAAACTTCTGGCAACCATTGTAGAAGTTCCTACTGCGATAAGAAGTCCTAATGCGATAAGAAATCTTTGAATTGGGAAAGCTATGGTTAAAGCCCCTATAGCTTTTGAATTTATATATCTCCCTACAAATATAGTATCTACTAAGTTATAAAGCTCAGCTACCAATAAAGATATAACTGAAGGTACTGCAAATTTAAACAAAGTCTTACCTATTTTTCCGTTAGTGAATATCCTGTCATCAATCCCCATTAAATACACCTCAAATTCTTATTACTGTCTATATTATTATGTATAAATAAATTCACTTCATAATTTAAAATCTTCTTTCTTAAATTATCACTTAATAATATTATAAGATATATACATATTTATTACATTCACTTAAGTGCTCACTTGAAGGTACTAATATGAGGTGTTTTGAAAATGGAACAAAATTCAAAAAAGCAAACAAACACCTTATTTAAGGTGTTTTGATATCTTTTTAATTAAAATTAAAGTAGCCCCATAATTTTTAATCTCAGTAACAATGTTTAATACTGTACTTTTTTTAGCATATTTAAAATCTATTTTAGGAAAAGAGGCTTTATATAATATCTCTTTCTCCTCCTTGCTCAATCTTACAGGACTTCCCATACCAAGCCAATAATTATAAGAAGAACCCATCTTTTCATTTACATCATATATTATCATTCTTACATGAGATAATACGTTTATTATATTCATAGATAATTTTCTTCCTATGTTGCTCTTTAAACCTCTCATTTTAGAAAAATCCTCAAAGCTTAATAACCTATCTACTTCCTCATTATAACTATATAAAAGAATCTGAAATTCATCATGACTTTTAGTAATAATGTATCCATCCCCTTTACATATAACTGTATCTCCAAGCTTATTTAATAAATAATAAGCATAATAGGAAGGTTTCTTTATACCCATGTCATTAACTAGACCTGGATATCCAAAAAATACTTCATTGGTAAGATTAACTTGTCTTTCAAGTACATCAAAAGCTTTTAAAAATTCTAAATTTACATTGCCACTTATTATATTATGAATTATAAAAGGTAACATATATGCTGTATCATAAATATAATTAATGTCATTTGGAACACAAAAGTACTTTTTACATACTTCTAAATCATATTCATTCACTAAAATATTTTTTACTTCCTTTAATAAATCCTCATCAATATTTACACTGAATTGAAATCTAAAATTATTTATATCTAATGATTCTATATCTATAAAGTACTCTATAAAATTTCTTAAAGCTTTAATAAACTCATCCTTTTTAAATCCATTATTATCTAGTACTATTAAAGGCTTTAAATTAATATCATCTAAATATTCTAATACAGATTTAACTCTATTCCAGTTATAAAATTCTGTGGAGGGAAAAATACCCATATCTGTACTAAAAACATTTAGAATTCTACCATATTTAAAAGATACCTCTTCTTGTATTTCTTCTAATATATCTTTATTATCTTCAATTAAAAGATCAAAAGCATCTCCTAAATTTATTATTTCCTTAAAACTCTTATCCATCTCTTCTAGTTCATCTTCTACATCTATATTAATTCTAATAATCTTATTTTCATAACTAAATCTATCATAGTTTTCAAGATAGGATACTACATACTCTAAGCTTTCATTTAAATCATAGTATGTAATCTTTTTTTGATTTTCATAAATTTCTTCAGAGGCTTTATATTTTTTTCTAAACTGCATAGGGGTACATTTAAAATGAATTTTAAAATGTTTATTATAGTATCTTGTATGAGAAAATCCTACTTCCTCTGATATTTCTGAAATAGTTTTATCAGTATCTAATAAGAGTTTAACAGACTCCTCCACCCTAGTTAGATTTAAAAGATCTGTAAAGCTATACCCCATTGCATACTTTATTTCGTGTGACAAGTAGTGAGTACTTAAAAATTCCTTTTTAGCTATATCCTGAAGACTTATTTTATTATTATAGTTATTATATATGTACTTAGCTATTCTATGGTATCTTGCTAATTGTTCTTCATTTTCCCTTAGTTCCTCTTTTTCATATGTTAAATAATGAAAATTATTTATTAAATGATATAATAAGTCTACCAAAGTTTTTTCAAGTTCTTCATCGTAATCCTCTTTTCTTTGTATGATTTCATATAAAATTATTGAAAGATATGTTCTAAGCTCAATGTATTCTTCTGTTTCCTGAACACCTTCATCAGTTGTATTAGTATAAAAAGACAAATTTTCTATATCACTATAATATTTTGAGAAAAAAGAGGAATCAAAATGGAATATTAAAACTCTATTATCTTTATCATTACTAAATATTCTGTGGGTTTCATCCACATTTATTATTTCTAATTCTCTTTCATGTATCTCATAAGTTGAAGAATCTATAGTAACTTTTATTGTTCCTTTTAGTACAAATAATATTTCCATAGAATTATTCCAATGAAAGGGGTATTCCCTTATTGTTGCAAAAGATATGCTAACTGGAATATCAGAAGAATAATTTAAATATTCTTTTCTCATAAAACACCTCAACTATGTTTCCTTACTTATTTTTTACATACTAAGTATACCATAAAATAATTAGGAGATACTTTCAAGTATCCCCTAAAGCTTTTCTAGAACAATCTTTTCCCCATTTAAAGTTATTTTAACTAAAGAACCTTCTTGTATTTTCTTTTGGAAATATTGTTCTGCTATTTCGTCTTCAATATATTTTTGAATAGCTCTTCTTAAAGGTCTTGCACCATATTTTTCATCGTATCCTACCTTTAAAATAAAATCTTTAACCTGCGGTGCAATTTCAACATTTATATCCTTTTGCCTTAACTCTTCTCTTACCTCATCTAACATTAAATCTATAATTTTATATAGCTGCTCCTTTGTGAGATGTTCAAATATTACTATTTCATCTACTCTATTTAAAAATTCTGGCCTAAATACCTTTTTCAAAGAATCTTTAATATGATTCTCATAAGCTATCTCATTTTCATTGCCAAATCCTATTTTATTCCCTTTAAAATTAGTTCCTGCATTAGATGTCATAATCAATACAGCATTATCAAAATACACAGTTCTCCCTTGACTATCTGTAAGTCTACCATCTTCTAATATCTGAAGTAACATATTAAACACATCGGGATGAGCTTTTTCTATTTCATCTAAAAGTATTACAGAATAAGGTTTTCTTCTTATCTTCTCTGTTAATTGACCTCCCTCATCATATCCAACATATCCTGGAGGCGCACCTATAAGTTTGGATACAGTATGTTTCTCCATATACTCTGACATGTCAATTCTTATTAAAGCATCTTCACTTTGAAATAATTCCTCAGCTAACGCCTTTACAAGTTCTGTTTTACCCACTCCAGTAGATCCTACAAATATAAAAGATGATGGTCTTTTTTTTCTTCTAAAACCTAATCTATTTCTTCTTATTGCTCTAGATAAAGTTCTCACTGCTCCATTTTGACCTATTACTCTTTTATGAAGTCTTTCTTCTAAATTTAAAAGCTTCTCTCCTTCGTTCTCTTTTACACCTTGAACAGGAATTTTAGTCCAAGCTTCTATAACAAAAGCTATATCATCTACAGTAAGTTCTACATCTTTGCTTTCTTCCCTTGCTTTTTTAATATCCTCTTTTAGTCTACACTCTTTTGTTTTATACTCTGCTGCTTTTTCATAATTTCCGCTATTTGCTGCTTGAAGCATTTCATTTTGTAATGCCTTTAACTCTCCTTTTAAACTTTCAAATTTAACTAATGCCTTGTTATTTAAATTGGCCCTTGAGCTAGCCTCATCTATTATATCTATAGCTTTATCAGGAAGATATCTATCATTTATATATCTTTCTGATAATTTTACTGATTCCTCTATTACATCATCAGATATTTTTACTTTATGATAATATTCATAATACATTTTTATACCTTTTAGTATTTTTATAGTATCTTCTATACTAGGCTCTTCTACCAAAATAGGCTGAAATCTTCTTTCTAAAGCCGAATCTTTTTCTATATATTTTCTGTATTCATCTAGGGTAGTAGCTCCGATTACCTGTATTTCTCCTCTAGCTAGTGCAGGTTTTAATATATTTGCCGCATTTAAAGCGCCCCCCTGTGCTTCACCTGCCCCTATTATATTGTGTACTTCATCTATGACAAGAATTATATTTCCATTCTCTTTTGCCTCTTCAATAATAGCTTTCATACGTCCTTCAAACTGACCTCTAAATTGTGTTCCTGCAACTACAGATGTTAAATCTAAAAGATATACCTCCATATTAAACAATTTTGTAGGCACTTGTTTCTCTGCTATTCTAACAGCTAGCCCTTCTGCTATAGCAGTTTTTCCTACTCCTGGTTCTCCTATTAAAATAGGATTATTTTTTGTTCTTCTATTTAATATTTGAATTACTCTATTTATTTCTTTATCTCTTCCAACTACTATATCAACTTCTTTTCTTTTTGCTTTATCTGTTAGATTTGTACCATACTTATCTAAATTACTTCTTTTTTTCCTTTGTATAGGATTTTTAGTTTTCAAGTCTGATTTTTTATAATTTTCGTTACCTTCTTGTTCTACATTACTTTTATCTATAGTCTCTACATTATTTTCAGATGAAAAGTCACTAAAATTATTAAAATTGTCTATTATATTTTTGAACATGTCACTATTAGCAATTTCGTTCATATCAATATTTTCAAGCATATTATTCATTTGTTCAGTATAATTCTCCATCTCCTCTGGGGTTATGCCTGTTGCTTGCATTAACTGATTAAACTCTGGAAGTCCCATTTTTTTAGCACATTCTAGACATACTCCCACGATTTGAGGTTTCCCATTTTCTATTTTTGCTGTAAATACTGTAGCCATATTTTTTTTACATATAGAACATAATTTCATAACCTCATCTCCATCCATTATATTAAGCAGTAATTTATCTGAATTTTATTCAATAATTATTATACCATCTATAATAATTATTGTAGATAATTAAAATTATTATTTACACTAATTTATTAATTAATTAAAATTTATTACATAACTTGTTTATTTAAAATTAAGTTTTGATAGTGCCTCAGCCAATGCTGAATTTATTGGTCTTTCATTCTCCTCTTTCATTTTTTTCATATATTTAGCTACTTCCCTTTTATTAACCTTATCTGATTTATTTTTAAACCTTTTAGCAAAAGAGGAATATTTTTCTCTAAAAGTACAATTAGTGCAAACATATATTTTCCCTTCCCCATGTCCTCTTAATTCTAATTTCTTATGACATTCTGGACATCTTACATTAGTAAATATACTTAAACTTTCTCTGTACCCACATTCCCTATCTTGACATACAATCATTTTACCTTTTTTACCATTAACCTCCAACATATATTTACCACACTGTGGACATTTACGTCCAGTTAAATTATTATGTATATATTTTTGATTACCATTTTTTACATCATTTACTAATTTCAATGCATAATTTCGCATATTATTTACAAAGTTTTTATTATTTAGTTTGCCTTTACTAACCAATTCTAATTCTTTTTCCCACTTAGCAGTTAAAAGTGGCGATTTTAAGTCCTTTGGTACTAATTGAATAACTTGCTTTCCTTTAGAAGTAGGTATTATATCTTTTCCATTTTTCTCTATATAAAATGTATTATATAATTTTTCAATTATATCTGCTCTCGTAGCCACTGTACCAAGTCCACCAGTTTCATTCAATGTTTTAGCTGCATCTTTATTTAGCTGTACATATTTTTGAGGATTTTCCATAGCAGCAAGCAAACTTCCTTCATTAAATCTTGAAGGTGCTTTTGTTTTTAATTTATTCATCTTAACAGAAATAAATTTTATAGAATCTCCAATCTGCACTTTAGGAAGTATCTGCTCCTTTATAGATTCATTTGAACCATCCTCTATAAACTCAACATCTTCACTTTTACGATATAAAATTTTCCATCCTTCTGATTTTATTACCTTCCCCTTAGCAATGAATGTCTCTTCATTAATTTTTGAAATTATAGTAGTTTGAATATACTCAAATGGAGGAAGCATAACACTTAAAAATCTCTTGATTACTAAATTATAAATATTTCTTTCTTCAGTACTTAAATATGATAATTTTACCCTCTCTTCCGTAGGAATTATAGCGTGATGATCTGAGACTTCGCTATCATCTACAAAACCTTTATGGACTTTTATTTTATTTTTTAATATATCCTTGCAAATATTACTATATTCTCCAGTAGATATAGCTTTTAATCTATCTGGTATAGTAGGTACTATATCTTTAGTTATGTATTTAGAATCCGTCCTTGGATATGTTAATATTTTATAATTTTCATACAATCTTTGCATTATAGAAAGAGTCTGCTTTGCAGAGTATCCAAATATCTTGTTAGCATCTCTTTGAAGCTCTGTTAGATCATATAAATTAGGTGCATGCTTTTTCTTTTCACTTTTTATTATATTATGTACTTTTCCTTCTTTATCCCTGATTTTTTCTATAATTTTTTTTGCATAACTTTCATCAAATGTACTAAATTGTCCATTTTTACCTTGCCACTGCATTGTATATCCTATACCATTCCCTATTATAGTATAGTAATCCTTTGGTATAAAATTTGATATATCTTCTTCCCTTTGAACTATCATTGCTAAAGTTGGGGTTTGAACCCTTCCTGCTGAAAGTTGCGCATTATATTTACAGGTTAATGCCCTTGTGACATTAAGTCCTACAACCCAATCAGCCTCAGCACGTGCAACTGCTGATAAATAAAGATTCTCATAGTCTTTACCTAGTTTCAAATTATTAAAACCATCTTTTATAGCCTTATCTGTAACAGATGAAATCCAAAGACGTTTTATTGGCTTATTCACCCTTACCTTTTTTATTATCCACCTTGCAACAAGTTCCCCTTCTCTTCCTGCATCCGTAGCAATAATTATCTCTTTTATATCCTGTCTAATCATTTGTTGTTTAACAATATTAAACTGTTTTCCACTCTTTTTAATAACAACTAATTTTAAATTATTAGGAAGCATTGGTAAGTCCTCAATCTTCCAAACCTTATATTTTGAATTATATGCTTCTGGATCTGCCAATGTTACTAAATGTCCTAAAGCCCATGTAACTACATATTTCTCTCCCTCTATATATCCATTCCCTTTTTTACTACATTTTAATACTCTAGCTAAATCCCTTCCAACAGAAGGTTTTTCAGCTAATACTAATATTTTATTCATATAAACAGTCCTTTCAAAATATGCTTACCTAATAGTATCATAAATTAATTTAAAAAACTACTTTAGCTTTATTAGAACAACTACTGTAATTAGTGTTATGTAATTATAGCCCAGTATAAATAATATTACATATATATTATTATTCTATTTCATTTTTTTATAATTTTTCATCTTAATATAAAAATATATTATCACCAAATATTTTTCTTAACTTCATTAATGTTGTATCCTAAACTTTGACTATACTTTTTATATGATATAAAATTACATGTAGAAATAAGAGGTGATAAATTATATGAATTTAATTTCTGTAGAAAATTTAAGTAAAAGTTATAGCGAAAAAATACTAATTAATAATATAGGGTTTGGAATAAATGAAGGCGATAAAATAGGTATTATAGGAGTAAATGGTACTGGAAAATCTACTTTGCTGAAAATCATAGCTGGTATAGAAAGCTATGATACTGGAACTATGCTTAAAAATAGTAATTTAGTTATAGAGTATCTACCTCAAAATCCAACATTTGATCAAAACGCTACAATAATTGAACAAGTTTTTAAGGGACACTCTGATATAATGAAAACTATAAGAGAATATGAAAATTGTTTAAGTTCCATTCAAAGTGATAGTAAAAATGAAGACTTACAAAAAAAACTTATATCTGTTACTTCAAAAATGGATGGATTAAATCTTTGGAAAATAGAAAGTGAAGCCAAATCTATATTAACTAGACTTGGTATAAATAACTTTAATAGAAAAGTAAAAAACTTATCAGGAGGAGAAAAAAAGAAAATTGCTCTTTGCAGTGCACTTATAAATCCATCTGATCTACTTATATTAGATGAACCTACTAACCATATGGATAATGAAATAATATCTTGGTTAGAAGATTATTTAAATAACAGAAAAGGTGCCTTAATTATGATTACCCATGATAGATATTTTCTAGATAGAGTAACAAATAAAATATTTGAACTAGAAAAAGGTAATTTACATATATATATGGGTAATTATAGTCTATTTTTAGAAAAAAAACTTGTGCGGGAAGAAATGTTAGAATCTTCAGAAGCAAAACGAAAAAATCTTTTAAGACAAGAATTAAAATGGATAAAAAGAGGAGCTAAGGCTAGATCCACAAAACAAAAAGCTAGAATAGATAGATTTGAAAAACTACAGGAAAATAAACCATTTACATTTGATCCCAAATTAGAGATATCTACAGCCAGCAGTCGGCTAGGAAAAAAAGTTATAGAACTTAAAAATATAAATAAGAATTTTGAAAATATCATTATAATTAAAGACTTTAATTATATTATTTTACCTAACGATAGAATAGGAATTGTTGGATCTAACGGTATAGGTAAATCTACTCTTATGAATATAATAAATGGTAACTTATCTATAAATAGCGGTACTATAGATATAGGTGATACAGTAAAAATAGGTCATTTTTCACAGCACTGTGATGAAATGGACAATAACTTAAGAGTTATAGAATATATTAGGGAAACTGCTGAATTTATTTCCTGTAAAGATGGTAGCAAAATTAGTGCATCTCAAATGCTAGAAAAATTTTTATTCCCGTCAGATACACAATGGTCTCTTATCTGTAAACTATCTGGTGGTGAAAAAAGAAGATTATATTTATTAAAAATTTTAATGTCTTCTCCAAATGTTTTACTTTTAGATGAACCAACAAATGATTTAGACATAGAAACATTAACAATACTAGAAGATTATTTAGAAAACTTCAATGGTGCAGTTATAGCTGTATCTCATGATAGATATTTTTTAGATAAATTTGCAGAAAAAATATTCCTCTTTGAAGGTAATGGAGTTATAAGTAAATTTACTGGCAATTATACAGAATGCTTAGAAAAAATAAAAGATACTTTAAATAAAAATACACTAATAGAAAGTTCCAATAAAGTTCCTACCATAACAAAAAATAAAGAAAAAGTTTTAAGATTCTCCTATAAAGAACAAAGAGAATTTGATGAAATTGAAAACATAATTGAAAGTATAGAAAATGAATTATTTACCATAAATGAAGCTATAGAAATAAATTGTACAGATTTTTCTAAACTTCAAGATCTTATGTTACAAAAACAATCCTTAGAAAATTCGTTAGAAGAAAAAATGGACCGCTGGGCCTATTTGTCTGAATTATACCAAAAAATAAAGGACCAAAACTTAAGATAAACTTTAAAACTAGCATTGACAATAAGTGCTAGTTTTATTATTCTCTATATTCAGAGCTTAAATATTTATTCAATATAAATTTAAAGTAAAAAATTTGTATTTAAGCCTTTTAATAGTTGAAATATGCAACTTTATATGCTATACTTCATTTTGAAAAGTAATTTGATTAATCGATTAATCTACCATTTATTTCAATTAATAGTGGGGGGAAATATTTATGGGTAGCAAAAAAGTTACGTTAGGATTAATTCCTAAAATTATTATTGGTATCATAATAGGTGTACTAATCGGTAAAACATGTCCGTCTGTTTTTATCAGAATTTTTGTAACATTCAGTTCTATTTTTGGTAATTTTCTAGGTTTCATTATTCCATTGTTAATATTAGGGTTTGTAACCGCAGGTATTGCTGAACTTGGTACTGGTGCTGGTAAACTTTTAGGTATAACAGTGGCTATAGCTTATGGTTTTACATTAATATCTGGTTTTTTTTCATATGGGGTAGGGAAAACCTTATTACCTTCAATAATAACAGCTGATACAGCTAAAAATATAGCTTCATCAGCTAAAGATTTAGAACCCTTCTTCAAAGTTGAAATGCCTCCAATTATGGGGGTTATGAGTGCTCTTATACTAGCTTTCTTATTAGGATTAGGCATTGCTGCTATTAATAGCAAACCTCTTAGAAAAATAGCAGAAGACTTTCAAGCAATCATTACAAAAGTAATTGAAAGTGTTATTATTCCTTTGCTTCCTATACACATAGTAGGAATCTTTGGGAACATGGCATATACTGGTCAAGTTTCCACGGTATTTTCTGTGTTTTGGAAAGTATTTTTAATTATAATATGTTGTCATTTTATTATACTTTTATTCCAATTTGCTATTAGTTGTTCTATAAGTAAAAAGAATTTATTTAAATGTTTAAAATTGCAGGTTCCCGGATATTTAACCGCTTTAGGTACTCAATCTTCTGCAGCAACTATCCCTATTAATATACAATGCTCTGAAAATATGGGTACTTCTAAAGGTATAAGAGAGTTTGTTATTCCTCTATGTGCCACTACTCATATGTCAGGTAGTACTATTACTTTATCAATGTGCGCAATGGCAGTTATGATGCTTAATGGTATGCCTGTAAATTTAGGAGCATTTTCAGGATTTATAGCAATGCTTGGTATCTCCATTGTAGCAGCTCCTGGAGTTCCAGGTGGTGCTGTTATGGCATCTCTTGGGGTTTTAGAATCTATTTTAGGATTTACTAAACCTATGTTAGCTTTAATGATTGCGCTATATATAGCTCAAGATAGCTTTGGAACAGCTTGTAACGTATCAGGTGACCAAGCAGTTGCAATGATTGTAGACAAAATACAAGACTCCTCTGAAAGTATTTCTGTAAATGTAGACGCTTAAAAAATATTTAAATTATAAAATTGATCACTAAATATTCCCCCATGTAACCACATGGGGGAATATTATAAGTTAAATAATTTAATACTTAAATTTGAAAATTTCATTTTTAAAATATAACCTATTTGTAAAAAAATAACACTATTCTAACCTATGTAAATGTACAACTTTTAATAACCATTTTTCTTGCTATTTGTTACACTGTCATTAAATTCCCTCTCTTCTATTGTTTGCACTATTTGATTTTTACTAAATTGATCTTGAGATTTATTTCCTTTAGCATTATAATTTTTCTTATTATTACTTTTAACTTCATCCTTATTTTTCATAATAATTCTCCTTTGTATTTTTTATTATCATTTCTATAGTATCCCTAACTTAAATGTTTTATTCTTATTTAAAACTTACAATTAAACTTTATGGTCACTATCCATTAAAAATAAATTTCATCATTTTTATACTTTATTTTTTATATTATCCACCTTATAATATCAAATTTCTAAGTAATATCATCACTTTTCCCTTTAATAATCATATATATAAATAAAGTTAATAAGATCCCACCTAAATGATATCCTTTGAATTAAGTAGATTATTATTATATAGTGTCACCTCCAAAATGCAACTAACATATAATATGAATATTAAATATAAGATTTATTTAGTATAGTATAAATTAAAATATTCTTTCTCTTTAAAAATTCAATTGTTTGTAGCATTGAAATTGTAACATTCTATTTTTTACAGTGCATATTTAAATTATATAGATATCATGATTTTCTATTTTAAATTTTTTGTTTATGAAGTTTTTATTACCTTCATATCATATAGGGGGGACTAAAATGTTAATTAAATTAGGAAGTTTACATTATATTTATCTAATTTTTATTGCTCTAATTATTGTATTTATGATTTTTAAAAAAGATATAACTATTCTTTGTTTAGTTGGTATATTTACTTTAGGTACTATTTCTACTAATTCTATTCCCTTAGCTATAACAGGAGTTTTTGATAGTTTGGCTTATGCTATAACTGAACTTATGGGTACAATACTTATAATTTCTGTTATAACATCTATGTCCATACTTCTTAATAAAACTGGTATAAATGAATGCATGGTAAAACCCTTTACTAAATTTATAAAAAATCCCACATCTGCTTATTTTATAATAGGTATATTTACAATGATTATATCATTATTCTTTTGGCCTTCTCCTGCAATTGCTTTAATAGGAGCTCTTTTTCTTCCAGCTGCCCAGAAAGCTGGCTTACCTGCCATAGGTGCTGCTATTGCTATGAGCTTATTTGGTCATGGTATCGCATTATCTGGAGACTTTATTATTCAAGGTGCTCCAAAACTTACTGCAGATAGTGCGGGAATATCCGTATCAACCGTAATTGCTGCTTCTATACCTTTAGTTATTACAATGGGCATAGTTACAACATTAATATCTTTTTTCATGTTAAAAAAAGAATTTAAAAATAAAACATTATCTTCACATAAAAATTACTCTAAAATAAACTCATCTGATGATAATAATTTAAAGAATTTATTAAATGAAAAAGAAAAAAATATTTTTTCTATATTAATAGGTTTCTTATTTATACTTGATATATATATTATGTATAAATTAAATCTCCAAGGTGGAGCTGCCACTGCATTAATTGGAGGAACTTCAATTTTTATATTAATTTCCATTTCGTTATATATAAAGAAAAGGGAGGCCTCCTCTTTAGTAATTTCATATATAGTAGAAGGTTTCATTTTTGGTTTTAAAGTATTTGGTCCTGTTATTCCTATTGCTGCATTTTTTTATCTTGGTGATACAGGTTTTATTAAAATATTTGGTGAAGTTCTCCCTAAAGGTTCTACAGGCCTAGTAAACGATTTAGGACTAGCTCTTTCGTCTACAGTTCCATTAAATGCTCCTGTAGGTGCCGCTACCTTAACTACTGTAGGAGTTATAACTGGACTGGATGGCTCTGGTTTTTCAGGCATATCTCTTACTGGCTCCATAGCAAAAATATTTGGTATTGCACTGGGAAAGGGCACTGCTACTCTTACGGCGTTAGGTCAAATTTCTGCAATTTGGACTGGTGGTGGAACAATTGTTCCATGGTCATTACTGTCCGTTGCTGCCATATGTAATGTAGATCCATTTGAATTAGCAAAACGAAATTTGATACCAGTAGCAATTGGCCTTGCAGTTACTACCCTTTTAAGTATATTTTTAATGTGATAAAAAAAATTTACTGATTTCATTAATAAAAAAAGTTAAAGGACTAACTTTCTAAATTAGTCCTTTAACAAAAGTAACTATTTACTTATCACATTCACACATATCTTTCATATCCATCATGGGATACATGGGTTTCATATTACATCCCATCATTTGATTCATAGGACACATCCCCATCATACCTTGCATATTACAACCCTGCATAGGTTGAGTACAGTTCGCTCCCTGCATGCATCCCATATTATTCTTTCCCTGTTCCATAGGTTTTTTCATTTGTGTCATTGGACATACTGGTTTCATGCACATCATATGGTGCATCATAGCCATCATTGGGCACATTGGCTTCATCCCCATCATATCCTTTATGTTCCACATTGGGAAAAGCGGCATCATGCACATACCCATCATTGGGCACATTGATTTCATTCCACCCATACCACATGTTTTCCCACTTTTCTTTTTTGAGCCCCTTAAGTAATCTTCCATAGCACACCTCTAATATAATTTTTAACTACATTACCATTATATGTGAGAGGTCATGTTTTGTTACCTATTTTATTCTTCAAATTTAAATCCTTTTAACTTATCCTTTAATATATCTCCTAAAGTAAATCCTTCTTCTTTGTCATTGTATTTATTTAACTGTTCAACCACTATATTATTAGCTTCTTTTATACTTAAGGACATTCTTCTTCTTTTCTTATCGATGTCCATAATTTTTACTTTAGTTCTATCTCCCACCTTAAGTACATCATCTAGTTTTAATACTCTCTCTTCTGAGATTTCATTTATATGAACCAATCCTTCTATTCCATCCTTTAGTTCTACAAAGGCTCCAAAATCCATTAGTTTAACTATAGTTCCTTCCAATACACTTCCTACTTTATAATTTTGTTCAACACTGTTCCATGGATCCTCACTTACATCTTTAAGTCCTAATGAAACTCTATTACTATCTTTATCAAAATCTATTATGTACACCTCTACACTATCTCCAACAGATAAAATTTCCGAAGGATTATTAACTCTTTTCCAAGATAAATCATTTAGATGTATTAATCCCTGTATCCCACCTAAATCTACAAAGGCACCAAATTTAACTATCTTTACTACCTTTCCTCTTCTTTTTTCTCCTCTTTTAAGTGATTTCCATAAAGCCTTTTTCTTATTTTCTATTTCTTCTTTTTCTACTTCTTTAGCAGATAATACTACCTTTTCTTTATCCTTAACAAATTCTATTATTTTTACTTTAAGATCTTTATTTAAATATGAAGTTAGGTTTTTAACAAATGAATATGAAATATGTGAAGCCGGTATAAATGTTCTTATTCCATCAACAAAAGCTAATGCTCCACCTTTAACAACTTCTGATACATTTACAGTAAATATTTTATCATTTTTAAAATATTCTTCTAATTTTTCTAACGTTTTAATTTTATCTGCCATTTTTTTTGATAGACATACATTTCCTTCCCCATCATTTACTTTTAAAATATATACATATATTTCGTCTCCTGGTTTTACTAAATCCTGTATTTCTATTTCTTCACTTTCACATAGCTCATTTTTAGAAATAACTCCATCTATCATATATCCTATATTAACTAGCACTTCATTTTGGGATATTGATATCACTTTCCCTTTTATAATGTCTCCTACATAAACTTTAGTCATTGATTTTTCTATTTCATTGATCATTTCATTCATTGATAATTCTTCCTTATTATTTTCCATAATCATCTCTCCTTATCTACGCATATAATTATTCAGTAAATTAAGTATATTATAACAAACTATTATATATTAATACAGCAATGCCCATATTTAAATTAAATATAAAAAAACTACTACTTTATTAAATCTTGAAACTTATCTTTATTATTATTTAAAACTCTTATAAATGCATCTACAATATATGGGTCAAACCAACTATATTTACATTCATTTAATCGGTTTACCGCATCCTCATAAGTACTCTTATTTCTATACAATCTATTTGTAGTTATTACATCAAATGTATTTATAACCGCAAGTATTCTTGCCAAATATGGTATCTCTTCTCCCTTTAATTTTTTTGGATATCCTGTTCCATTATATTTTTCATGATGATATAAAATTATAGGAATAATTTCTTTTAGTGATTTTATAGGTTTTATTATTTCTGCGCTATTTATAGGATGGTTTTTCATTATACTAAACTCTTCCTCTGTTAGCTTCCCTTTCTTATTTAATAACTCTTCTGATATATTTATTTTCCCTACATCATGCATATATGCTGCATATTTTAAGATTTTCTTATCTCTTTCATTTAAATTTAATTCTTCTTCCAAAAGTCCACAATACATTATCATTCTTTCTACATGACCATAAGTATAGTTATCTTTAGAGTTTATTACCCCTATTAAAGTTTTTATAGAACTTATAACCTCTATTTCATCATTAGTTATATCATTTTTTAATTCTTCTAATATAGAAGAATAACTTTCCACTCTATTTTTATTTAAAAATTTAGCTTTATATAAAGCATCATCTGCATTACTTATCAGCTCAACTTGATTTCTAGCTCTATATGGAAACACAGATACTCCTATTGAAACAGTTATCTTTCCATTAGGTTGATTTTCCTCTCCTTCAAATCTAAATTCTTCTATTTTTTTTCTTATATTTTCAGCTAAAATTAAAGCTTGTCTTTCTTCTGTCTTAGGCAAAATTATAGCAAATTCCTCTCCTCCATATCTACTTACCATATCATCTTCTCTAATATTATCACTCAATAATTTTCCTATATTTCTTAACACCTGATCTCCTTTTTGGTGTCCATAGAGATCATTATAGTTTTTGAAAAAGTCTATATCCATCAAAATCAATGATACGGAAGTGCTGCTATTTTTTGCATACTCTATAAACCTATTTAAATTTTCATAAAAATATCTGTGATTATATATTCCGGTAAGACCATCTACATTAGCCAAATACGACAATTTTTCTATATATTTTTTTTCCATTTTTCTATAATAACCCAATATCCAGGTTGTCAACAAAAATAGGATGGAAAGTATTAAATCATTTTCAAAATCTTCATTGATTTTAATTCCTGGCTGCCATATTAAATCTATAAATAATATAGAAATGGAGCATATTATTGAAATACAAAGTCCATATTTCACCCCTAATTGTATAGTGGATATTATTATTATGAAAAGAAATATAAATTTATAATGACTTTCATTTCCACCTGTATACATTATTAATATTATAAATATAATTACAAACATGAAGTTTTCAATATACTGAATCACTTTAAATGTTTTCATATTAAATCTTTTTAAAGAAATAAATGCCCATAATCCATAAATTCCACCAATAAATATAGTTAAAGTTACTATATTGTATAAATTTAAATATATACTATTATTACTATAATCTAAATTTTTTAAATGTTTTTTTAATAGTATTACCATACAAAACAGTAATAACAATAATTTAGTTATTACAGATATTTCATTCACACTTCTTTGTCTATATTGATCCATTTTATCCACTTTTCTCACATCCATAACTTTTCTGCACAATTATTTTATTAAAATTTACACTTTTATAAATATATATATATTATATATCTAAATATGCTAAAGATATAATAATTTAAAATTTTATATTTTTCAACCTTGTAATATAAAAAACGCTATATATAATTTCCTATAAACATTTTAATATTTTTAAATTTTATGAGCATAATATACTTAGAACAACTTATTTAATAAATTCATTGAAAGGAGATTTTATTTTATGGATGATAGAAATACTGAAGATAGAAAACCAGGTATATTAGGATATATAGTAAGATTTATATTAGTTGCCATTGTTTTGGCCATTACATCATTTTTCACTCCTGGTTTTAGTATAGTTGGTTTTTGGCCAATGCTTTTAGCTGCAGTAGTAATAACTGTTATCGATTTATTAATTGAAAACTATATGGGAATTGATGCCTCTCCTTTTGGTAAAGGTATAAAAGGTTTCTTAGTTGCAGCTATAATAATCTATATAACTCAATTTATAGTACCTAATATGCGTGTTTCTATAATTGGAGCACTTTTAGCATCCCTTGTTATAGGAATAATAGATATGATTATACCTGGTAGAGTAATGTAATCCTAACCCCCATGGAAAATTTCATGGGGGTTAAAATTTATTTAATATAAATTAAATTGACAAAATTATATGCTACGTATAGAATTATAGGAGTTTTTTACTATAATACTTTGCGAAGGAGATAAACATGATAAATTCATTTAATAATTTAAATAATTCTTTAATAGAGGGGTTAAAAAAAAGTAATATAACTAAACCTACATCTGTCCAAAATCAAGTTATACCTTTGGTATTTAAAAATAAGGATATTATTGCTGAATCAGAAACAGGTACAGGTAAAACTCTTGCTTACCTTTTACCTTTATTTGAAAAAATTAACACCTCTAAAAAGGAGATGCAAACCATAATATTAGCTCCAACACATGAACTAGTTATGCAGATACATAATGAAATTAAGCTTTTATCCAAAAACTCTAATATAAATATAAAATCTATTGCTATAATAGGTGAAGTAAACATTAAAAGACAAATAGATAAATTAAAAGAAAAACCTCAAATAATTGTAGGTTCTGCTGGTAGAGTACTTGAACTTATAAAGAAACGAAAAATAAGTGCCCATACTATTAAAACTATAGTAATAGATGAAGGTGATAGATTATTAGATGAAAATAATTTATTCCCTGTTAAAGCCATAATTAAATCTGTAATGAAAGATACACAACTTATGGTATTTTCCGCTACAATCAATGAAAAAACCATCAATACTGCCAAAAAACTAATGAAGAATCCAGAGATAATTAAAATAAAGAACACCACTATAATTAGTGATAATATTAATCACATGTATTTTATTTGTGAAAAAAGAGATAAAATTGAAGTCTTAAGAAAACTCTTATCTTCTATAAAAACTAAAAAAGCTATAGTTTTTATAAATAAAAACAGCGAGATACAATTAACAAATTCTAAACTTTTATATCATCACATTAATTGTTCTTCAATATATGGTAATTCATCAAAGGAAGATCGAAAAAAAGCCATAGATAATTTTAAAAATGGGAAAATAAATATTTTAATAGCTTCAGACTTAGCTGCTAGAGGACTAGATATAAAAGGAATAACCCATATATTTAACTTAGACATACCTGAAAATTCAAAAGAATATTTACACAGAGTAGGCAGAACAGGACGTGCTGGCAATATAGGAACTGCTATTTCAATTATTACAACCCAAGAGTTATTTTTGATTAATAAATTTGAAAAAGAATTTAACATAAATATTAAACCTAAAAAAATATACAAGGGCTCCATTATGGATTTACATGTAAAAAATTCGCATGTACCTCATACTTTTAAAAAACTAAAATAAAATAATTTAAGACTGTCTATATATAGACAGTCTTAAATATCTATTCTTATTATTCTATTTAAGAAACTATATACTTATCTATACAATCAACTAAGTCTCCTACTTCTGGTTTGCTTAACTGAGCATTTGCACCTACTGCCTGCCCTTTATGCCTAAGACTTTCAGTAATTAGTGATGAGAAGATTATCACTGGCAATCTCTTTAATATAGGATGCTCTTTTATTTTTCTAGTAAGAGTATGTCCATCCATTTGTGGCATCTCAATATCAGTAATTAGTAAATCAACGTCCTCCATAAACTTATCCTTTTTTTCATCCACTCTCTCATACAAATAATCTAATGCTAGTTTACCATTATTAAACAGTTTCAAGTTTTTAAATCCAGCTTTCGTAAGGGTGTCTTTTAATAATCTTCTTATTAAATCAGAATCATCTGCTAAAACAATTTTGATATGTGATCTATCCTTATAATTAACCTGAACAACTTTATCTTCGCTAATCCCCGTGCTAGGATTAATATCCGTAACTATTTTTTCAAAATCTAATAATAATATAATCTTTTTATCCAAAACAATATTCCCTATGACTAAAGAGTTTGCTGATATTTCATCTGGCTTAGTTATTTTATCCCAAGCAATGCGATGTACACCTACAATACTATCAATATTAAAAGCTACTCTAAGTTTATTAAATTCACATATTATGGTTTTAAACTTTTCTTTATACTCTTTTTTATTTTCTATTATATATTTTAAATCGATTAATGTTATTATTTCATCTCTACAAAGTATTAAACCAGCTATAGAAGGGGGACAATTCGGAAGTTTAGTTAAGTTATCTATGTCTACTACTTCTTTAACCTTGATTACATTAATAGCATAATGCTTATTATTTATAACAAATTCTAATATCTCCACTTCCCCTGTACCAGTTTCTAATAGTATTTTGTTTTGCACAATACCCACCACCATTTTTTAAATTTTAATTATTATTTATCATATATAATATTACTTACAAATACACCTATAAAATATGAAAAAACAATCATACCTAATATGTATATAGTACTTTGTTTAACATTGTCAAATGCTGAAAGTTTCAACAACAATCCCGGAAGCAACAATATCACACATACTACTATCACACGTATTTTTAATTTATTTTTCTTTTGCATTTATTTATTATATATCCCCCTTCCATATGCTCTTTAATAACATTTCCATTTCCCCTTTTAAAGGTTTTACTGGGTTAACTTTTGTTGAGCCTTTTAAAGAATTTTCAACTATTAACTCAAAGTTACCATAAAAATCATTTTTATCTACACCTAGTTCACTTAATGATTTAGGTATATTTAATAAAGAATTTAATGACATAACTTCCTCTATAAAATCATCTTTTCCTAGTCTTATTGCTAACTTACTCAGTTTTTCCTTAACTTTAATATTCCTACAGTTAAAATTGAGTACATAGGGTAAAACAATAGCATTAATTAAGCCATGACCTAAGTTAAACTTTCCTCCAACTGCATGGGATATTCCATGGGCCATTCCTAATCCTACATTAGCGAAGGCTAATCCGGCTAAGCATTGAAAATTATGCATTTTTTCTCTACTTTCTAAAGTTTTCTGTACATAAGATATAGGTAAATATTTTATTATTCCCTCAATTGCTCCTATAGCCATAACATCAGTAAAGTCATCCGATTTTTCATTTATATAACATTCCACGGCATGGGTTAACGCATCCATTCCCGTTTCAGCTACAATATTATCTGGCATTGTCATCGTTAAATTAGCATCTAATATGGCTAAATCTGGTATAAACGCCTCTGTTTTAAAACCTATTTTTAAATTCTTCTCTTTAAAAGTTATAACAGCAGATTTTGTTACCTCACTAGCAGTACCAGATGTTGATGGTATAAATATCAATTTAATTTTTTTTCTTTTTTTAGGTAATTCCAATGATAATATATTATTAAAGTTTATATATTTATTTTCGTATAAAATACTCATAACTTTTGCTGCATCCATAGCTGAACCACCACCAAGTCCTATAATTATACTTGGTTTAAATTCTTGCATTTTTTTTATACCCTGGGTTACATCCTCTTTGTCTGGATTTTTCTTAACTCCAGAGTACAAATAAACCTGGCATCTAATAGCTTTTAGTATTTTTTCTATTTTAGCTACAACTCCAGTTTTAACCATAGAACCTGCACCCGTAACTATAAATACCCTTTCTTCTTTAAAGTTTTTTAAATATTCTATAGAATTTATACCTGTTACTATTTTCTTTCCTCCAAAAATCAAGTTTTTCATTATAAATTCCTCCTAAACCACTATTAATCTATACCATATATTGGACAATATTATTATCTTTATTATATCATAATAATAAAATTATCTTATGATAATAAATTAAATAAAGACTTAGGCATTATGCCTAAGTCTTTATTTAATCATATATTAAATTTTAATTCATCTAAATTAAACACTTCTCATTTTAAAAACTATTTTCCTAGTAATCTGGGAAGAAACTTAATCTTTTTAGTTATACTTACTTTGTAATCATTGTCAGCCTTTAAGGCGTAATTAAATATAAGTTTATCTTGTTTAAATATATATAAAGTTCCTAGATTTTCGCCTTTTTTTACATTATAATTTATTTCTTTTGGTACTCTTGTTTTAACTGAATATTCTCCATTATTTTTTATAGGAATTATAATATCTTTATCACAAGTTAATCTTAAATCACTTCTACCTTGCGGTGCAGAATCTATTATTTCTCCTTTTGAATAAAATTTTTTATATTCGTAGTTTTTGCTTACATAATCATAGATTTTTGAAGTTTCTTTCCATCTGCCTGGGGCATTTAATACTACTATTATTACATCATTCCCTTTGACATTTACAGAAGTTACTAAACATTTACCTGCTCCTCCAGTATATCCTGTTTTTACTCCGTTAGCAGATGGAATCTGCCATAAAATTTTATTTATATTATGATAACTTCTTGTAAAATTGTATTTATTCGCTTCTACATCTTTTGAACTAACTATTTGATTAAATAATGGATGTTTCTTAGTTTCTGCTGTAACAATAGCCAAATCATATGCAGTAGAATAATGTTCCGGATCATCTAATCCATGTGGCGAATGAAAATGTGTATCAATAAGCCCTAAAGAAGCCGCATATTCATTCATTAATTTTACAAACTCTTCCACTGTGCCACTTATACCTTCAGCTATAGCTATGGCTGCATCATTACCAGATCTTAACATAAGTCCATATAAAAGCTCCTTTATGCTTATAGTTTCACCCTTTTTATATCCCACTGTAGATCCGTGTATTGAGGCTGATCTTGATGAAATTTCAACTTTTTTATCTAAATCTCCGTACTTTAACGCTACTAAAGAAGTAATTATTTTTGTAGTGCTCGCCATAGGCATTATAGTTTCAGAATTTTTTTCTTCAAGTACAACTCTTGAATTTGCATCCATGGCTATATAAGCTCTTGCATTTATGTTTAAATCTGTTTCCATTTTAACTTGTTTATTACTAGCCTTAACAAAATTTACAGGTAAAAATATATTTATAATTAAGGAAAATACAACTCCATAGATTATAGTCTTTGTTAATCTTTTCATTTTATCCACCTCTTTCTGCTTTATTTATTTTTCCTCAAATTTAATTTTATTACTCATGCATTAATTGGAATAAGTAAATGAAAAGGTATATTATTACATTTAACGGCTATAATATAGAATAATAAATAAGGACCGAGGTTAAATTTATATGATGTTAATTTTTTTAATTTTATTATTTGTAATCTTATTTTTTCCTTTTTCCATAAAAATTAATTTTAAATATGAAAAAAATAAAATAAGCGTTAAATTTTTAAAGAAAGAATTTAATTTAAGTACCAAAAATGGTTCTAAAGATATCTTAACCTTTAAACATCATATGGAAGAAATGTCTTCTAAAAAAAATATTGATGGTGATAATGCAAAAATCATAATGGAAAAATTTAAAAAAAATATATTTAAACCCAAATTAACAACTAATATAACTATAGGCTATGGTTTATCTGATGCTGCTATAACAGCTATCTTAAATGGTCTAATTTATAGCTTATATCCTTTTGTCTTTAATATTTTAAATTTCTTCTTTAATTTAAAACATATTGATTTAAAAGTTAATCCAGTATTTAATAAAGAATTTTTATATATTGAAATACAAGGTATAATTTTTATAAATTTAGTTAAAATTATTCATATAGGGTTATTAATATTTTTTAGTTTACATAGTCGAAAAAAAACATTAAAGGGTAGTAATGCCTTTTAATTTAGGAGGTAATTTAATGGAAAATCATCCAATTGAAAATTTAATGAAAAGTACTATGGAAAATATTAAAGGAATGATAGATGTTAATACCATTGTGGGTGATCCTGTAGAAACGCAAGATGGCTCTCTAGTTCTACCAATTTCAAAAGTATCTTTTGGATTCGCCTCTGGGGGTAGTGAATTTTGTCCTACAATAAACAATGACAATCCTAAATATCCTTTTGGTGGTGGTTCAGGAGCAGGTGTTACTGTAAAACCTGTTGCTTTTTTAGTAATAAAACCTGACTCTGTAAGATTACTACCATTAGATCAAGATAATACCTATGATAAAATTATAGATACTGTACCTCAACTAATAGATACATTTAAAGATATGTTTAAAAAAGATTCTTCTGAAAAAGAAAAGTGCAAAAATGAAAATAATTCATACAAAAGTGGAACTATAGAAGTAGAACCCTTAGAATAAGATAAAGGTATATAGTGCTAATAAAGCACTATATACCTTTATCTTTCCTTTACGCTATGATCATTTAATAAACTTTCTAAACTAGGCATTTGACTTAAATTTTCTAATCCAAAGTGTCTCAAAAACTCTTCAGTAGTTGCATAAAGTATTGGTCTACCAGGAACTTCTAGTCTTCCGCATTCCTTAATTAATTCTTTTTCAAGTAATGTTTGAATAGCCCTATCACTCTTAACACCTCTTATTTCATCTATATCTACCCTCGTTATAGGTTGTTTATAAACTACAATGGATAATGTTTCCAATGCAGCTTGTGATAAGGATTGTCTCACATTGGTTTTCAAAAGTTTTTGTATAAACTCACTATTTTTCTTTTTAGTAACTAGTTGATAACTTCCCTCTATTTCTATTAATTTTATTCCTCTATCATCCTCTTCATATTTATTAGTCATATTTTTTAATAATACATTCGTAAAATTTATGTCACACTCTATTATATTAGCTATTTCTTTTATTTTTAAAGGTTCTCCACTAACAAATAATAAAGATTCTATTACAGACATAAGTCTATTGTTTATAGAAACTTCTTCCATTTCTATTTGAGTTAAATTAATTTCCTTCAATACTTTCACTTCTTTCTATAAATATGTTCCCAAAATTCTTTTCTTGTAGCACTATTATAGTCTTTAATTTTATCATTTCTAATAATGCTAAAAAAGTCACAACTATTTCAATCTTGCTTGTACATTTTTTAGAAATATCTAAAAAACATATTTTCTTATCTTTTATGAGTATATGTTGCAATTCTAATATCTTGTCCTCAACCTTGTAGGTATCAATGGGTATTTCAGTGGATATACTATTTATATTAATTTTATTTTTATAATTTTTTATAAGCTCATTATAAATATTGTATATATCCAGCATAGAGATATTTTTTAATATCTCTTCATTATCTTTTACCCTTTTAATTTCTATTATTTCTGGTTTTTTTGTAAATATAATTCCTTCCTCTTTACATTGCTCTTTTAAAAAAGATGCAGCATATTTAAACTTTTTATATTCTATAAGTTTTGATATGAGAACTTTTTCTGGGTCCTCCTCTACTACTGCAGCGATTTCATCTGTATTACCTTTAGGTAATAATTCCTTAGATTTTATTTCTATTAAAGTTGCTGCTATAACTATAAATTCAGAAGTTATTTCTAAATCCATTTCTTTCATTGTATTTATATATGTAATATATTGATTCGTTATATGAGATATTTTTATATTATATATATCTAATTCATTCTTTTTAATAAGATGTAGCAACAAATCAAAAGGACCTTCAAAATTATCTATTTTTATATTAAGTGCCATTAAATCTCTCTCCTAATTAACTAAATAAATAGTTTTTACTTTTAAATTTATTATATGTGTATAATTATTTTAACATAATATTCTTTATTATATATTATAAAAAATTTTTATATAAGTCCAATATACATACTTAAATCACAAAAAAAATTATATGATAGTCTAATTTAGACTATCATATAATTTAATACTATATAGCATTATTGAATAAGTTTTTAATATTAAACTTAAAATTATCAATAAAGCTAGCCTTCTTTACTTCTCTATCACAATATACTTTCACTTTTCCAACCAATGCGTCATCTAAATATACTTCACAGTGTCCTACAACATCACCTTTATTATAATGTTTCTTATCTAAATTCACTACACACTTTTTAGAGATTTTATTATTAGTGCCTTTTTCTACTATACAATTTAAATTTTCACATGCCTTTGCCATAAAAAATTTATCTTCACTTTTACCTATCTTTATCTTTTCAACTGATTCATCCTTTTTAATTACCTTTTTACTCTCATATTTAGAAAATCCATAATTTATAAGTGAACTTGCTTCTTTGTTTCTAACTTTATAGGTTGGTGATCCCATTATAACAGAAAGCATCCTAACTCCATCTCTTACTGCCGTAGCCGATATACAATACTTTGCTTCATTTGTAAATCCTGTTTTAAGTCCATCACACCCTTTAAAAAACCTTACAAGTTTATTATGGTTTACAAGTCCAATAGGACTCTTTCTTCCCTCCGATATGGTTTCCATATAGGTTCCTGTATATTTAAGTACCTTAGGGTGCTTTAAGAGTTCCCTTGACATTATAGATATATCATAAGCAGTTGTTAAATGTCCTGGTTCAGAAAGTCCTGTGCAATTTTTAAAGGTAGTATTTTTCATTCCTAACTTTTCAGCCCTTTTATTCATCATGTTAACAAAGGCTTCTTCGCTTCCCGCTATATATTCTGCCATAGCAGTAGCAGCATCATTCCCTGAAGCTATAGCTATTCCCTTTAAAATTTCCTCTACAGTTCTTACTTCTCCTGTATCTAATAGCATACTACTATTTCCATTCTTACCTTTAAGTTTTGCATTTTCACTTACAGTTATTTTATCAGTTAATTTTATTTTACCGGAATCTATAGCCTCCATAGCTAAAAGCATAGTCATTATCTTAGTTACCGATGCTGGCGCTAATTTTTCATGTGGATTTTTTTCGAATATTATTTTACCAGACACTGGTTCCATAAGCAATGCTGATTGGGCATCTACTTTTATTTCTTCACCAGCGGCTTTAACCTTAATGGGTACTATAACGGCCTGGAATAATAATAGTAAAAATAAATTTAATGCTATTAACTTTACATGGATTTTTTTCATAGATAAATTCCTCCTTCCTTTCAATAGTATTTTCTCCTTTCTTTCAAAAATTTATCCATAAAAAACATGTATTAAACTTCATATTTGTTTATATTACAATTCAAAAAAAATAATAAAAGGTTTCAGAATACAGATTCCAAAACCTCTTTATTTATTTTAATATATTATATATAAGTGGAATATCCCCAGTAAATGTTTGTGATATTTTATAACTGTCTAATATTTCTCTCTCTGCTTTCTTAGCTTTTTGCATATCATTAGCATGGATATAACAAAGGATATCTCCTACTAATACTTTATCTCCTCTTTTTTTATTTAAAACTAATCCTACTGAAAGATCTATTTTTTCTTCTTTAGTAGCTCTTCCTGCTCCAAGTTCCATAGCAATTAATCCTATTTTTTCAGCACATATTTTTTTTACATAACCTTTTGTTTTACTTTTTACTGCTATTATATAATTAGCCTTTGGAAAGTTTTCTGTATTATCTATAAAAGATGTATCTCCTCCTTGAGCTTTTACAAACTCTTTTAATTTTTCTAAAGCTTTTCCACTTTTAACTGACTGTAGTAAAAGTTTTTCTCCTTCTTTAACTGTATCTGCCTTTTTAGACAATACCAACATATTAGCTCCTAAAGTAAGACATAAATGAAACAAATCTTTAGGTCCCTCACCTTTTAAAGTATTAATAGCCTCTTTAACCTCTAAAGCATTTCCTATAGCTAATCCTAAAGGTTGGTCCATATCTGATATTATGGCAACTGTTTTCTTATTTAAGTTCTTACCTATTTCAACCATCTCACTTGCAAGTTCAATTGCCTCCTCTTTTGTCTTCATAAAGGCACCTTGTCCAACTTTCACATCTAATACTATAGCATCAGCACCTGATGCTATTTTTTTGCTCATTATGCTAGAAGCTATTAAAGATATACTATCTACCGTGGCAGTTACATCTCTTAATGCATATAACTTCTTATCTGCAGGAGCTAAATTACCAGTTTGTCCACCTACTACAAGTTTTATTTTATTTACATTTTCTATAAATTTTTCTTCAGACATCTCTACTGAAAATCCTTTAAAAGATTCTAATTTATCTATAGTTCCACCAGTATGACCAAGACCTCTTCCTGACATCTTAGCCACTGGGACTCCAAGAGAAGCTACCATGGGCCCTAATACTAAAGTTGTAGTGTCTCCTACTCCTCCTGTACTATGTTTATCCACTTTTATACCATTTATTGAAGATAAATCAAGTACATCCCCTGAATTTGCCATAGCCATAGTTAAATCTGAAGTCTCTTTCTTACTCATTTTTTGAAAATAAATAGCCATTAATAATGCTGATGCTTGGTAATCAGGAATATTGCCGTTTGTATAATTATCCACAAAAAAATTTAGTTCTTCAGTTGTTAACTGTTCCCCATTTCTTTTTTTTAAAATAATATCATACATCCTCATAAATTTCATACCTCCTACTGCTAATTAATTTGACTTCATTTCAAATACTATTTCTTTTACTAAGTCTACAAATTTATCTTTTGACTTATTTGCAATTTCAACTACTTTGGCATGATCCAATGGCTCCAAATTATCTGCAATAGCCATATCTGTTATACATGAAATACCTAAAATTTTCATTTTCATATGATTTGCTATTATTACCTCAGGTATAGTTGACATACCAACTGCATCTCCACCTATTTTTCTTAGCATTCTAAGTTCTGCTGGAGTTTCATATGTTGGTCCCGATACTGCTATATATATACCTTCTTTAACTTTTATATTTAAATTATCTGCACAATCCTTTGCCAAATTAATTAACTCCTTATTATAAGCATTACTCATATCGGGAAACCTCGGTCCAAATTCTTCATAATTATTGCCTATCAAAGGATTATCCCCCATAAGATTTATGTGATCTGTTATTATCATAAGATCCCCCTGATTAAATCTTTCATTCATTCCTCCTGCAGCATTAGAAACTATTAATTTTTTTATTCCTAAATCATTTATAACCCTTATTGGAAAGGTAATGTTTTGCATATTATATCCTTCATAATAGTGAAATCTTCCATTCATAGCTAAAATTCTTTTTCCCATTAAATCTCCTATTATAAGTTCCCCACTATGCCCTAAAACCGTTGACGTTGGGAAATGAGGTATTTGTGTATATTTTATTACTTTTTTATTCTTTATTTCTTCTCCTAAACTTCCTAAACCTGTTCCCAATATTATAGCTATATCGATTTCACTATTGTCAATTCTATTTATATATTCTTTAGCCTCTCTAACTTTTTTAATTAGTTCCATAATAACATCATCCCCTTTAATTATATTGCCCCTATTATTTCACTAATCAATTTTATAAAGTTATTTTTCACCTTTTTAGAGGTCTCCATAACCTCTTCATGATTTAACGGTTGATCCAATATGCCTGCCGCCATATTGGTTATACATGATACTCCCAATACTTTAAGGCCACAATGCTTAGCCGTTATTACATCTGGAACCGTTGACATACCAACCGCATCTCCACCTAAGATTCTTATCATTTTTATTTCCGCCGGTGTCTCATAAGTTGGTCCTGTCATCATAGCGTAAACTCCCTGTTTTAAATTCACATTGTATTTATTACCAATTTCATTAGCTAGATTTACTAAATCCTTATCATAAGCATTACTCATATCTGGAAATCTTGGCCCTATCTCTTCCTCATTTCTACCTATTAACGGATTAGTAAACGCAAGATTTATATGATCTGTTATTATCATTAAATCTCCTGGAGTAAAGCTTTTATTTACTCCTCCTGCTGCATTAGTAACTATTAAAGTTTTGATTCCTAAATTTTTCATAATATGAATAGGTAATGCTAAAGATTCCATTTCATGACCCTCATAGAAATGTATTCTTCCTTGCATCATTACTACACTTTTACCTTTTAATCTACCAAAAACAAATTGTCCCTTATGACCCTTTACAGTAGATTTAGGCATGTTCGGAATATCCTCATACTTAACTACCTCTTTATTTTCAACACTTTCTGCCATATCTCCAAGACCTGACCCAAGTATTATTCCTATGTCAGGTTTGTTTTTTATCTTACTTTTTATGTATTTAACACTCTCACTTATTATTTCTAAATTCATAATTTTTCCTCCTCATTTGAAATTAACTATATATTATTAATAAACTACTATCTAAAGCATAAACATACAATTATAAACTTCTCTTATTCTATACATGCTTAAGCTCTAGGATGAGCTTTTTTATAAACTTCAGCAATCTTACTCTTTTTAGATATAGTAGAATATATCTGAGTTGCAGCCATATCACTATGTCCTAAAAGTTCTTGTACAGATTTTATATCAGCCCCATTTTGAAGAAGATGCACCGCAAATGAATGCCTTAATGTATAGGAATTTATAGTTTTATTTATTCCAGCTAATTTTGCATAATATTTTACTATTTTCCAAAAACCCTGTCTTGTCATTTTTGTACTTTTTAAATTTAAGAAGAGATAATCTAAATTATATATATTAAGATCTGGTCTGATTTTCAAATACTCACTTAAACATTGTATTGCATAGGATCCTATTGGGATAACTCTTTCTTTATTTTTACTTCCCTTACACTTTATGTAGCATAACTTTAAACTAACATCAAAAATAGTTATATTTAATAATTCGCTTACCTTTACTCCAGTTGCATACATAACTTCAAGCATGGACTTATCTCTTATACCTTTTTGTGTAGTTAAATCTGGTGCTTCTAATAGCTTATCCACTTCCTCTATGGAAAGTATTTGTGGTATATTCCTTTTTATTTTAGGTATTTCGTAATTTATAACAGGATTATCTTCTATAATCCCCTTTCTATTAAGATATCTATAAAAATTTCTTATAGATACTATATTTCTTACAATAGAAGAATTAGCCTTTTTTGATTTTTGCAACTCTTGTACATATGCCATTACAGTTATTTCCTCAATTGATAATATGTCTTCATCTCTTTTTACAACAAATTGACAAAACCTCTTTATATCTCTAGCATAAGCATCTAAGGTATTTTTACTTAATTTTTTTTTTCTTAAAAACTCTAAATAATTATTAATTAATTCATCCATAGATTATTCTCCTATCATAAACAAATATGTTTATTAGTATTTAATTCAACAAAAATAATGCAAAACCTTCAAAATTTTAAAAATTCATTAAAAATATATATATAATTATATAATATATTTTTATTTCTACTTAGTATATTGTATACCAAAATACTATTATCATAAACATTCATCTTCTCAATAAAATTATACAATATGTAGTCCAATATTTTAGGTAAAAACTGTCCAAATACCAACAATATAAAAAAGCATTTTAAAAACCTAATCACAATTTCTATGATAATGCTAATGCTTTTCATTTTACCACTTCCAATCTGTTATTTTAGCTTTTAAACTATAATTTTTAATATATTAGGTGTAATATAAGCCTCTATAACAAATCCAAAAAACATAGCAAAAAATATTACTAAGAAAGATACTGAATATGACATTACTTTAACTAATAAACCACTTGAAAGTTTATTGTTAATTCTCTCTCTTAAAAAATTCAAAGAAAACTCCATAGCTAAAACAGAAGAAAATATTATACAAGGCACATATATTATGTTTTGAGGTATGACTCCTAGCATAGCCATATTAAACCCCTTAATACCTACACTACTTATAACAAAACTTATAGTAAACCCTAATGTATATCCCTTTATTAAATCAATTATAAGTATAATAGGTATTCCTATCATAGTCATTCCTAAAAACCAAATTACTACTATAAAAGGAATATTACTTTTTATACTTTGAATAAGTATAAATCTATAATCTAAATCTTTTGTTGTTAAATACTCTCCAAAACTATTTAAATAACTTAAAAGGTCATTTTTATTAACAGATGGCATATATTTTACACTATATATTCCAAGTACTACTCCAGTAAATATAAATATGAGACTTATAACATACAGCCAAAAATTTAATCTTATATGATCACTAAAATTTTGTAAAAAATTATTCTTCCCCATTTATTCTCCCCCTTTTGTTTACTATCTTTTTATATTTATGATTTTTTTATAAAGTATATGAATAAAATATTAAGTATAAATTTTCAATAAACTTTATAAAAATGTTAAAATTGCACATAATACATAAAGAGGTGATAAAAATGAATTTTAAATATTCTATTATGACTTTATTATTAGTTTGTGCGTTCTCTTTGAATATAATGGCATGCTCAACTAATAATAAAACTGCACAAGAGTCCAAAAATAATACACAGCAAGCCCAGGAAAAAGGCACAGAACAAATGGACGAAAAAACTAAAAATCTCTCTCAAAGAGCAGAGAAAATTGCTACTGCTGTAGCTTCTATTCCAGGAATAAAAACCGCTAATGTAGTTATTTCTGAAGAAAGAGCGTTAGTAGGTGTCAACATTGAGAATAATGCCGAGGGAAAAATAACAGATGATTTAAAAAATAAAGTGGATACTAAAGTAAAAGAAACGGATACAGAAATTAAAACAGTAGCTGTTTCTGCAGATCCAGATGTGATTACCAGAATAACTAATGTAGGTAATGGAATTAAAGAAGGTAGACCTTTGTCAGAATTCGGAAATGAAATAGAAGAGATATTTAGAAGAATTATACCAAGTTAAAATTTATAACATAAAAAACTTCCTCTATTAACTTTAAAGTTAATAGAGGAAGTTTTCTTTTATAAAACATCTTCTATATCTATGGAATTAGAAAAAATGTTATTACTATAATTTTTATTGTTAATTAAATAACTATCTTCTCCCTGGTTTTCTTCCTCCATTTTTGATAATTTTTTATCAATGTCTTTTAAACTATAAGATATATTTTCCAATAATTTTAATAAATTTTCATCCATGACTTATACCCCTCTCTTTATTTTCTATAATTATACTTTCTATAAAAATGAAAAAATTCCTGCTAAAATAAAAATATTTTCTAAATATTTTTATTTTTCTGATGAGCTGTTAGAAAGTTTATCCTATGTATTGCTAATTAAATTTTTAACAATTTATATTAATATTATATGCAAATTCTAAAAAATATGTACTTAAAACAGATAAATATTTTAAATTTTCTTAAAAATTAATTAAAGAAAAAATCTTTAGTGCACTAATTATATAAACTAAAGATTTTACAAGCATATTATTTTTTAAATGGAAAATAATATTCAGGAGTTGATTTATCTATTACTTTGAATTCATATCCTTTATCCTTGTAGAATTTAATTACTTTAGGTAACGCCTTACAAGTATTTTTTTGACAATAATCACAATGCATAAGCAATATTACAGGATTTTTCCCCATTTTATTTTCGATAGAACGTTTAAACAACCTATCTGGGGCAGTTTTAGGTTTTATTCCATCTCCTGAGTCAATATTCCAATCATATATTTTAAAACCTTGGTACTCTAATTTTTCCTTAAATCCACTATTTAGTCTTTTAGCGCTCCCACAGGGAAACCTAATTATATTTGTTTTAACACCTGTTACTCTATAAATTTCATCTTGACATTTTAACATTTCATCAATAAATCTTTCATTATTAGAATATATACTTTTAGTTTTATGAGTATAGCTATGCAGTCCAACGCTATGTCCTTCATTTACAATTCTTTTAACTATAGCTTCTTGTCCCTGAATCTGGTTTCCTATAAGAAAAAATGTAGCCTTAACATCATATGTTTTTAGTGTATTTAATATACTACCAGTATTACAACTAGGTCCATCATCAAATGTTAAATATATTATTTTACTATCCTTTGAATCGTCTATAGCTTCTATTTTTTTATCAAAACCATACACATTGGTTATAAATAAAGAACATATAAAAATAAAAATTATACAAATTTTAATTAAAAATTTTCTCATTTCCCTCTCCTTTGTGTAAGTATATCATCAATAATATATTATCTCACTAATTTTTATTTTTATTAGAAAATATGATTATACATTAAAATTATATAAATATTATATTTTAAACAACAATTTTAATTCTATTAAACATAATACCTCATCTTCATTATATTTATAATAACAAACATATCATATGAAAGTTTAATTAATAGTATAAAAAAGTATAATTAGAACATACTAATAGTAACTAGAAATATCATAGTTTATATTCCTCTTAACTCCTATTTTGAAAATAACATGATAGCATATTTATAAGCAACCTCCACAATATTATTTTTAAAAGCTGTATCACTATTTTTAGTGTTATGGCTTTTTCTGCTTTCTTCAACAATATACCAATGTGATTATTACCCATTCTTATTTTCATAACTATATTATGATTCTTTTAAAACTAAAGATTTCACAGATAAAAATATTCAATAAAATACCACTTTACACAAGAACATATGTTCCGTATAATATGGATATACTAATTGGCAAAGGAAGATAAACAATGAAAAATAATTCTAAAAGATTAATATTTCATATAGATGTTAATTCTGCTTACTTAAGTTGGGAGGCAGCTTACAGATTACAACATGGAGAGCTTACTGATCTAAGAAAGATTCCTTCAGTTGTAGGTGGCAATGAAAAATTACGACATGGTATCGTATTAACCAAAAGTATTCCTGCAAAAAAGTTTGATATAAAAACAGGTGAACCTTTGTATTCTGCTAAAAATAAATGTACTAATCTAATTATAGTGCCACCTAAATATGATCTATATATTAAATGTAGTAATGCAATGCATAAACTCTTTGAAAACTATACTCCTATAGTTCAACGTTTTTCCATTGATGAAAGTTGGCTGGACTTCACAGATATGAAGAATCATTACCCTAATTATATTAAACTAGCCTATGAAATTAAAGATAAAATTAAAAACAATCTAGGATTCACTGTAAGCATAGGTATATCCAGTAACAAACTTTTGGCTAAAGTTGCATCAGATATGAAAAAACCTGATGCAATTACTACTCTATTTCCTCATGAAATTGAATCCAAAATGTGGAAACTTCCCGTGGAAAACTTGTTTGGGGTAGGTAAAGCTACATTACTTAAACTTCATAAATTAAATATATTCTCTATTGGAGATTTGGCAAACTATGATGTGGAAATTCTTAAAAACCATTTAAAAAGTCATGGTGTCATGCTTTGGAATTATGCAAATGGAATAGATAACTCAGAAGTAAAAAAAAATAATCATATTAATATAAAAAGTATGGGTAATAGCACAACTATCCCCTTTGATGTTACTGATAAACAAACTGCACATATAATCTTATTGTCTTTATGTGAGCGTGTAGCATCACGCTTAAGACAATCAAATAATTGTTGTAGAGTAATATCAGTTAATATAAAAGAAAATGATTTTAATTTCTATTCTCACCAACAAAAATTATATATTGCCACAGACTCTACACAAAAAATTGCTGAAGTCACTTATAAACTCTTTGATGAGTATTGGCAAGGTAATCCTATTAGACATTTAGGAATTCATGTAGCTGATTTATATAGTAATGATTTTTGTCAATATTCATTATTTGAAAATAAAAGTATTGAAAAACAAAAATCTATTGATTCAACAATTGATAAAATAAGACAAAAATATGGTGCTACTGCAATTAAACGTTCTTGTTTTATTAATTCAGGAATTTATCATATGTCTGGTGGAGTTGGGGATTTTGATTATCCTATTATGAATAGCAAATTATAAATGGAGTGTGATTTTAAATTATGAAAATCCTTAATAAAATAGTTCAAATGGTTGTTTGGTTTGACGAAAATGGAATACCTACTCCCGTTCGTTTTAGATTTAAAAATAAAGACGAAAGTTTTACTATCATTAAAATTAATGATATTTTAATTAGAGATAAAGAACATCTAGCCGGTAATCCTATGCTTGTATATAGGTGTAAAAGTTACATTAATGGAATTGAAAAACTTTACGAAATTAAATATGAAATAAACTCATGTAAATGGATATTATGGAAAATTTAATTTTTTCATGAAAATAATATTACCTTTTGTATATTAAATCTTAAACATATAGATAAAAGGTGCTTTTTAACAATTAAATTTTAAATATATATATTTGGTTAACCCTGATGCCAATATAGAAGTAACTCTATCTTCAAAAAATTGTTCTCCTAAAAAATTCATCATTCCTGTGAAGATTAAATCATTTTAATAGAACTAATTTTAAAAGACTAAATTTAAATAAAATCTACTCTATAGGAAAGTCACTATAAAAAAGTCTATTCCATAAGATACTTTTATGTATAATAGAATAAAAATTAATTTACATAAGGAGAAATATAACGATTAAAAAACTATTTAATAAAAATAATATAGAGATTCTATTTAAAAATTAATTTATAAAAAAATTACTATTAAAGGAATATCATGTGATTATATTCCATCTCAATTATTATAAATAATTTTCCATTAATACAAACTATTACCGCAATATCAACATATCTTATCTTAGTTCTTTTTTATTATATTTCTACAAGATACTATTAACTAATATATATGATTTATTATAATCCACTTTTTATATAATAACATTCAAATATATCACTCTTCAATTTTATATTATATATCATCTTTATTAATAATTTTTTTGTTATATCTCCTATTGCTGAATATACTATAGCAATAACACCATATAACTAAAGAATTGATATACAAATTCTTATTCCAAAACCTTTGGCACAAATATAGTAGTAAATTTTTATTATTCAAGACAAAACAAAAGACACTTTTGTATCAAGAAAAATCCTGATACAAAAGTGTCTTTTAAAATTTAATATATTATTTAATTTAAAAAGTTATCAGTTGGTCTATCCGTATAGTGTATATACACCGTAAAGCATATATTACTATCCTAGCTAACTCTATTTTTTAATCTTAACTTATCAGCTACCATAGCAATGAACTCAGAATTAGTTGGCTTACCCTTATCATTATGTATCGTATAGCCAAATATCCTGTTTATTGTATCTACTTGTCCTCTAGACCACGCTACTTCTATAGCGTGTCTTATAGCCCTTTCCACACGACTAGCGGTTGTATTATACTTTTTAGCTATAGATGGATATAATTCCTTTGTTACAGCAGATAGCAATTCCATATCATTTACTACCATAGTTATTGCTTCTCTTAAATACATATAACCTTTAATATGAGCTGGTACACCTATTTCGTGTATTATGTTGGTAATTTCCGCTTCTAAGTCTATAGGTTCATTTCTATTTACTCTAATTTCTCCACTTTCAATTATAGGTACTGTTCTTTTAACTTCATCACTTGATATTGTATTATTAAACATTTGCCTAATTCTTTTTGTAAATACATCCATATCAAATGGTTTTACTACATAATAATCCGCACCTAAAGTTATTGCTCTTTGAGTTATTTTATCCTGTCCTACAGCCGATAATACTATGATTCTTGGCATTGGTTCTATATCCATGCCATTTAACTTTTCTAATACTCCTAAACCATCAAGATGAGGCATAATTATATCCAAAACAACTAAATCTGGTTTTTTGTCCTCTATTAGTTTTAATGCTTCCACTCCATCTTTAGCTACTCCAACTACTACGATGTCTCTTTGGTTTAGTAAATAATCGTTTAAAATATTACAAAATTCCTTATTATCGTCCGCAATAACAACACTTATTTTTGAGTCTTCCATAATAACTACTCCCCTTTACATATTAATTCCCATATCTTAGCAATTAATAATTTCGACAAAAGAATGAGAATTCCTTCTTTAATAAGAAAATTTTTTCATAACAATATAAAATAATAGATAGCAATCATATTACTGCTATCTACAAGGATACAGTTTAGTAAAAATAATCTCATTATATTATAATCTTAGTCATTTATTAAAAATTTTAAACATTATTTTACTTCACTTTTATTTTACTTAGTTTTATTTTATTACTTCTCCATCTTTTAACATCCACTCAATATAAATTCCATATCCTGTATCTGGTTTATTTATAAGAACATGCGTGACTGCACCAATTATTTTATTGTCTTGTATAATTGGGCTTCCACTCATTCCCTGGACAATTCCACCTGTTTTTGCTAATAATTCTTTATCTATAACTTTAATTATCATACTTTTGGGACCAGGTGAACTTTGTGGTAATAATTTCTCTACCAATATATTATACAGCTTAGGCTCATTTCCGTCAATTGTACTAAGTATTTGAGCTGGTCCTTCTTTTATTTCATTTCTTAGTGCCAACTTCATTTTTTTATTTGCTTTATTATTTATATCCATATTAGATTTTCCAAATATTCCACATTGAGTATTTTTAAAAATTTCACCTAATACTACATCTTCATCTATGAAAATTCCTTTTAATTCACCAGGAGTACCTTTTTGCCCCTTTCTAACAGATACTATAGAAGACTGTACTATTTGACCAGAATTAACATTTAATATAGTTCCTGTATCTACATCTGTTATAGGATGACCTAAAGCACCAAATATCTTAGAATTTTCATCATAGAAAGTTAATGTTCCAACTCCAGCTGTAGAGTCTCTTACCCAAAGTCCTATTTTATAATTGCTGTCTGAACATTTTATTGGTTTTATTTTTGTATTTAATGTATTATTTTTTCTTTCTATTACTAATTGTATTTCTTCTCCTTTACTACTACTTATTTCGGAAGCCAACTTTTCGGAGCTGTTTATTTTTGTATTGTTGACTTTTACTATACTATCTCCAATTTGAATACCAGAATCTATTGCTGGACTTGGCACTTTACCTTCTTCTGTTTCCAAATCCGAAAGTGCTACTACTAAAACTCCTCTTGTATTTAACTTTACTCCTATTGGTTGCCCTCCAGGATATACAGAAAGATCTTTTGGAATAGATTTTATAGATACAGACTTTATTTTAAGTAACCCTAGTAAGCTAACATTTGCGCTTTTTTCATTTCCACTTATACCCTGAGATGTTTTTATACTATCATCCTCTATTAATTTTACAAATTTATTTGATTCAAAATTTTGACCTTCTCTTAAAAATATTGTAGTTGGTACATTATATGCTTTATAATAGGCAACTACTGTAATTAACAGGATGGATATTATAAAAGAACAAAATATTTTATTTTTTATTTTTTTCATGTTTATACCTCCTGTTTGCTCTTTTGTATACATTTAAGTTGCCCTTTTAAAAGTTTTATTATGCTGTGATATCTTTGTATATGTAGTCAACTATTACTTGTATAAACTAAATTTATAACAATGAGACAAAAAAAAGGTTACAATAATAGTTATATTGTAACCTTTTTAATAAAAAAATATATCTTTTTGTATCAAATTTTATTTAAAGTAATTTTAAAAAAATTATACAAAATTTTAACTTATAAGTTCATGTTTTTTATGTTCCGCCATCTTTACCATTTCTTGAGCATTCTTTAAAGTTAGTTCAGTCATTTCTGTTCCACTAATCATTCTTCCTATTTCTTTTTCTTTTTCTTCAATAGAAAGTTGTTTTACCAATGTATAAGTTTTACTTTTACATATTTTTTTGCTAATTAAATAATGATAGTCTGACATAGCTGCAATTTGTGGAAGATGAGTAACACAAAAAACTTGATGCTTATTTGATATTACATACATTTTTTCTGCTACACTTTGCGCAATTCTTCCACTAATTCCTGTATCTATTTCATCAAATATTACAGAAGGTATTTTGTCCTTATCTACAAACACAGTTTTTAAAGCTAACATTACTCTTGAAAGTTCTCCTCCAGATACCACCTTTTCAAGAGGTTTTAATGGTTCTCCTGGATTAGTGGCTATTAAAAATTGAACTGTATCCATTCCATTTTCATTAAAATCAACTTCATTAAAATTTACCTGTATTTTAAATGAACTTTTTCCCATTCCTATATAATTTAACTCTTCTTTAATATTTTTTTCTAAAGTTTTTGCAACATTAACCCTTATTTTATTAATATCCAAAGCTTTAAGTTTTAAAGATTTTAATATTACCTTCTTATTATTATTTAACTTCTCTATTATTTCACTGCTATGTAACAAATCTTCATACTGTTTTTCTATTTTATCTTTATATTCTATAATTCCTTTTATATCTGGTGCATATTTTTTCTTTAATGCTGCTAGCTGAAATAGCCTACTATTAATAAAGTTAAGCTCATCTTCATCATAATATATATCTTCTTTTATACTTCTCACATCTTGTGTAATTTGTTGTATAATATAATAAACTTCTTGCAAAGAAGTTGTAATAGATTCTATTTTTTCCATATGATTTTCAACAGTTCTTAAATCTTTTAATATGTAAGAAATACTATCTAAAAGAGATGGCGTACTTTCTTCTCCATTATATAAAACTTCATAACTTAAAGATAAAACCTTGCTTATTTTTTCAGAATTGGATAATATATTAAATTTTTCATTTAACTCTTCTTCTTCTTCAATTTTTAATTTTGCATTATTTATTTCATCTATTTGAAACTTTAAAAAGTCTATTAACTTTTCTCTTTCACCATCATTTCCTGACAATTCCAATATTTTTTTTTCTATTTTTTTTAAATCATTATAACATTTCCTGTATTCTTCTAATTCTTTTTTTATACTAGCTTCTCCAAAATAATCTAAATACATTAAATGTTTAGAGGTATTTAATAAATTTTGATTTTCATGTTGACCATGTATATCTAGTAAAGTTTCCGTTATAGATTTTAGAGCTGATAAAAGTATAGTTCTTCCATTAATTTTAGTTATACTCTTTCCACTTTGAAAAGTCTCTCTACTTATTATTATATAATCTTCATATTCTATTCCCTTATTTATAAGTTCTTCTTTTGTCTTTTCATTTTCTAATGTAAAAATAGCTTCTACAAAGGTCTTATCTTTTCCTGTTCTTATAAGATCCTTATTAAATTTTCCACCCAATACATAGTTAATTGCATCTATTAATATAGATTTCCCTGCACCAGTTTCACCAGTAAGGATATTAAATCCTTTTTCGAAGGAAATACTTAATTCTTCTATTAATGCAAAGTTTTTTATATTTAACTGAAGAAGCATTATAATCCACCTATCCTGTTATCATTTTTTTCATCTTTTGAGTTATTTCAGCTGCTTGTTCTTCACTTCTGGCCATAACAAAAATTGTATTATCTCCTGCTAAACTTCCTGCTATCCCATCAAACCTAAAACAATCTATAGCTTCTGCAGCTCCCGCAGCAGAACCTGGAAGTGTTTTTATTACTACAAAGTTCATTACATTTTCTACACTCATAACAGATTGAGAAAATATATTTACAAGTTTATCAGAAATATAATTTTCTTTATGATTTATAGTAGCATATTTATACTTACCGTTATTTGATAAAACTTTTATTAGTTTTAACTCTTTTATATCTCTAGATACAGTAGCTTGAGTAATATTCATGCCACTTTTTTTAAGTTCTTCTGCCAACTCCTCTTGAGTTTCTATATCTTTTGAAGCTATAAGCTCTAATATTTTTGCATGACGTGTAACCTTCATATTTTTCACCTTCTTATTTCTTAATTTTATAAGTATAATTTTTTTCTTAATATACTAAAATAATCCTGATAATTTAATTTTATAAGTCTACATTTATAAGGAGAAGCTTTTATATCTATATTATCTACACCTGATAAATCAATTGTTTCCTGTCCATCAATTGATAAATGCACATCTCCAAATTTTTTTTCAAATGTAACCTTTATATTACTATGTTCATTAAGAACTATACTCCTCATACCTAAAGAATGGGAACAAATAGGTGTTAAACACATAACCTTAAGTGTTGGATATATTATAGGCCCACCAGCAGAAAGTGAATATGCTGTAGATCCTGTTGGAGTAGATACTATAACTCCATCTGATACAAAAGTAGTATAATAATTACCATCAATATGTACATTATACTTTACAACTCTTCCTATGACACCTTTAGATATTACAATATCATTTAAAGCATGATATGTGTTTACTTTATCAGTAAAATTTATATAACACTGTATCATACTTCTTTCTTCTATAGTATAATTGTTGTTTAAAATACTTCTTATTGCAAAGTCTAATTCTGAACTTTCTACCTCTGCTAAAAAGCCCAGATGTCCTATATTAATTCCCAATATAGGAACATTATATTTTGCTAAGTATTTAGATGATTTTAGTATAGTTCCATCTCCACCAAGTACTATAACCATATCTAAATCTTTAGTGGTCTCATTTTCAAATCCTACAGAATCCTTATATGATATTGTTTCTATATTTTTACAAACTTCTCTTATTTTTAATACTAAAGATTCTAATATTCTACCATCAAAATCTTTATTCGAATTAACATTAATCCCTATTTTTTTCATGTAATTACCTCTCATCTAAATTTTCATGAGACATATCTACTATATCCTTTATATTATTTATAGAAAATTTTTCATTATATTCTTTATCCTTGGTAAAATAAATAAGATACTCTATATTGCCTTCAGGCCCTTTTATTGGTGAATACTGCAATCCTTTAATTTTTAAATTGGATTTTTTAACAAAGAGGACTATTTTATTAATTACCTCTTCATGAACGCTTTTCTCCCTAACTACCCCTTTTTTTCCAACCTTGTCTCTTCCGGCTTCGAACTGCGGCTTAATTAAAGCTACCATTTCTCCTTTATCAGATAATAACTTTAAAGCTGGAGGAATTACTTTTTCTAAAGAAATAAAAGATACATCTATGCTACCAAAATCAGCATACTCACCTACATCATCATAAGTTACATATCTAAAATTTGTTCTTTCCATACATATAACTCTAGGATCTGTTCTAAGTTTCCATGCAAGTTGCCCATAACCTACATCTATAGCAAAAACCTTGCTAGCTCCATTTTGGAGCATACAATCTGTAAATCCTCCTGTAGCTGCACCTATATCTAAACATGTTTTATTCTTTAAATTTATATCAAAGTTTCTTATAGCCTTTTCTAATTTATATCCACCTCTACTAACATAAGGCATTTTTTCACCCTTAAATTCTACATTAGAATTTTCTTTAACTTTTTCTCCACATTTATCGAATCTAATCCCATCAATAAATATTTCTCCTGCCATTATGCTAGCCTTAGCTCTTTCCCTTGACTCAAAAAAACCTTTTTCAACCAACAATACATCTAGTCTAACTTTCTTTTCAGACATGTTTAACTCCTTTTCTATATCAGTTTTATTATATTTTCAACTATTCCATCCACATCTAATCCATAATTTTTATATAAAATATTTACATTCCCGTGTGGAACAAATTCATCTTTAAAAGCCAAATTAATAACTTTACAACTTTTACCTATATCATGTAAATAATCTAATACTAACGAGCCAAACCCACCGTATAACACATTATCCTCTAAAGTAATTATGTTCTCTTTATCCTTAGTTAAATTTTTAAGCATAGCTATATCTAAAGGTTTTATAAAAGGAGCATTTATAACTGATATTTTTACCCCCATGTTCAAAAGCCTTTCCCTCGCTAGCAACGCTGTACTTACCATTTTACCAGTAGCTATTACTGCTATATTACCTTCATCATATAATACTTCCCATTTTCCTATTTTAAAATCCTTTTGTACAGGTATATCTGACTTATCACAGTCTCCTCCCCTAGGATATCTTATAGCTACAGGAAAATCTTGATTTAATGCCCACCTTAACATATGTTCAATTTCATAAACACATTTAGGTGCCATTATAGTCATATTAGGTATATGGGAAAGATAAGACAAATCAAAAATTCCTTGATGCGTTTCTCCATCAGCACCAACTATACCTGCCCTATCAATTGCAAATACTACAGGCAAATTCTGTATACATACATCATGTAATACTTGATCATATGCCCTTTGAAGAAAAGTAGAATATACAGCAAAAACAGGTCTTAATCCATCTGCCGCCATACCAGCTGCCATAGTCACTGCATGTTGCTCGGCTATACCTACGTCAAAAAATCTATTTTTAAATTTTTTTGCAAAACCTTCAAGTCCTGTCCCATCACGCATAGCGGCGGTTATAGCTACCACCTTTTCATTTTCATCTGCAACTTTTATCATAGAATCTCCAAAAGCTTGAGAATATGTTAATACCTTTCCCTTTAAAGCTTTTCCATTTGTGCAATCAAAAGGTCCTATTCCATGAAATTTATCTGGATTATTTTCAGCAAACTCGTACCCTTTCCCTTTGGTTGTAACAACATGTATAAGTACGGGTCCTTTTATTTCTCTTGCTTTAGACATAACTTTGCTTAATTCTTTAATATTATGACCATCTATCGGTCCAAAATACTTTATTCCCATATTTTCAAAAAGCATACCAGGTACAACCATCTGTTTTATACCATTTTTTATTTTTTCAATAGTTCTAGCCATGCTACCGCCTATATTAGGTATTTTTTTCAATACAGATTCTACATCTTGCTTGAATTTATTATACCCTGGCTCTACTCTAAGTTTACTTAGATATGTAGATAACCCTCCTACATTTTTACCTATAGACATTTGATTATCATTTAATATTATAATCATCTTGGAATTTCTATACCCTATATCATTTAACGCTTCTAAAGCCATTCCCCCGGTTAAAGCCCCATCTCCAATTACCGCAACAACTTCATGATGCTGTTTCTTTAAATCTCTAGCTCTTGCCATACCCAAAGCAGCTGAAATAGACGTGCTACTATGGCCAGTTTCGAAATGATCATATTTACTTTCCACTTTTTTAGGGAACCCACTAAGTCCATTATACTTTCTAAGTGTATCAAATTTATCTTTTCTACCTGTAAGTATTTTATGTACATATGATTGATGTCCAACATCCCATATTAATCTATCTTCTTTAAAATTAAATACGTTATATAAACTTATAGTTAATTCCACCACTCCAAGATTTGATGCAAGGTGTCCTCCTGTTTTCGAAACATTTTCTATTAAAAATTCTCTAATTTCTTTTGCAAAAACATCTAACTCTTCTAAAGTCATACTCCTTATTTCATTTATATCCTTATATTCATCCAGTATTTTATACATGTTCATCTATCCTTTTTTATTAGATATATTATTCTTGATACCCTATCTATTATTTTTTCACTTTCATTCATAGCAAAACCTTTTCCAAGTGCTTTTCCACCAACTGTAGCTGCGGCTACAATAGCCCCCATAAATGCAGCAATTAAAGTTGTATTACCGTTAGGAAAGGTTATCAAAACTTTACTAGTTATTAATGCCCCAACAGAACCACTAACTATACCACATACATCTCCCACCACATCATTGCAAAAGTTAGATACTTTATCTGCATTTCTAATTAGTTTAACTGCAATTTTAGCACCAGGTAATTTTTTAGCAGCTTTAGAATGAAAAGGAGTCTCATCAGCTGCAGTAACAGCTACCCCTATTATATCAAATATAATACCTACACATATTATAAAAATCAATATAATAAAAGCTACTAATAACATTTTTATATTTCTTAGTAGCATATCAGACAAAAGGTTAGCAGTTCCTGAAATAACTATTGTCCATAATACAATAGTTATAGTCCATTTCATATTAACCCTTGATTTATTATTTTTTAATGTATTTTTCTTATTTATATTATTATCACTCTTATCTTTGACTTTTACATCATTATCCAAATTAAAAATCCTCCAATTATAAATGGAAGGTGGCAGTAAATCGAGTAAACCTTGCGGCTTAGGTCCAGTAGGATTTCCCACAGAATAATCAAAATGTCGCCATTTTGACGGTTTCCCTTTAATATTCTATCTGTAATGTCGCCATTAACAGGACTGGATTACCACTTAGTCCGCACTGCAATCCTCAATATACTTCGGTGAGAACAGTCTAGGAGATTTCCTCGACAGTTAGGTATCCCCTTAGCCTCTTTTGCAATATAGGTTTCAGCACACTAGGCTTGTAACTTTTGGCCAAAGTTACAAGTTGCTATTACCTCTCCCCACATCACTCAAGGCAGGCTACACTGCACATAGCTTTTATACCACAATGCAGGTTTAATCCATTTTCGTGCAATAGGCGACTAACCTAAAACACAAATAATGGTCTCCACGGAAATAGGGTCAGTTCCCGCATGCCATTGCGGCCGCCCCATTTTCCTTACTCCCAGCACCAACCCATGACTGGGCGTCATAAGCCAGCACAAGGAACTTCATCGATGTGCCCTTTGACGGATTTTTAGCCCCGCCTTCAGAAGACACTTACCTGACTAGAATACTGCGCCACCATTCCTATAAGATTATAACATATTTCCATCTAAAAATAATAATTTACTTTAGATGATGTTTCATAATTTTACAATATGCTATTTTAAAAGTCAATATTCTAATAATCCCTTTTAAGCAAGAATAAAGTCAATTCCTCTAATTTACTCGTATCTCTTTCCATATTATTTAAAACCTCTATACATTCTTCACTAAGTTCATTACACATATTTTTACACTGCTCTAACCCATACTTCTTAACAAAAGTAGTCTTATTATTTTTTTTATCTTTATTTAAACTTTTTCCAATTTTGTCTTTGTTTCCCACTACATCCAAAATATCATCTTTAATTTGAAATGCCAACCCTAGCATTTCTCCAAATTTTTTTAAACTCTCTAAGTCCTTTGAGCAAGCTCCTGCCATAGTTGCTCCGGATATTATAGAGGCTCTTATAAGCTCCCCTGTTTTTTTATTATGCATATAATAAAGCTCATCTAATTCCACAGATTTACCTTCACTTAATATGTCTACAGTTTGGCCTGCAATCATTCCATCGGTACCAGCAGCTTCTGCTATAACTTTAGCAGCCTTTAAAAAATTCAAACCTTTATTTAAAGCACTTTCAATTAATATGGAAAACGCTTCATTTAACAACCCATCTCCTGCTAAAACCGCTAAATTTTCTCCAAATACTTTATGATTGGTTGGTTTTCCTCTTCTTAAATTATCATCATCCATACATGGCAGATCATCATGTATAAGGGAATATGTATGAATCATTTCAATAGCCCCTGCAACAGGCATAGCCTCTTTATAATTATCATTATAGAGGCCATATGTAAGAAGATTTAATATAGGTCTTATTCTTTTACCACCAATATTAAGACTATAAGACATTGCTTCAAATAATTTCCTATTAAAACTTTCTCTATTATTAAAATAATTGTTTAAATAAACATCTACCTCTTTTTTTAAGGTTTCTACGTGCATTTATATCACCTCAATCTTTAAAAAATATTTTTAGTCCAATTCTTTTTCTCCATTATCCGTAAGAATTTTTATTTTACCCTCAGCTTCATTTAAAGTTTTATATAGTTTATTACATATTTTAATACCTTCCTCATATTTTTTCATAGAATCTTCTAAAGTAAGCTCATTACTATCCATAATCTCCACTATATTTTCTAACTTATCCATTAAACTCTCATAACTTTCAATTTTCCTTGGCATAATAACACCACCCTATTAAATAATTACTACAAATTATATTTTATCATTTATTTCTCTTATCTATATTAAAATAGCCATATCCATCTTTTAAAGTTATTTTAACAATGGATAAAGCATTTAAAATCTCAATTTCATTGACTATTTTATTGTCTTCATCTTGAATTACTGAATATCCTTTATCTAATATGCTCAATGGATTACGTGCAATAAGCAATGCATTAAGCTTAGAAAGCTTTTCTTTATTCATGTTCAAGTAAGAATTAATTTTATGTGTCAAAAGCTTTTTGATCCTATCTATTTTTTCATATTCTTTAACTATATTGTTTAACGGATTATTAAAATTCAACCTTCTATTTAATATATCAACTTTATTATATTTTTCATTTAACATGTTAATCATATAGCTGTTTAAATTTTTTTTATATTGCTTTAATTTATTATTAGCTTCCTGCAAGTTAAGTACGGCTATTTCTGCAGCAGCAGAAGGAGTTGAAGCCCTCCTGTCACTAACAAAATCTACTATTGTATAATCAGTTTCATGCCCTACCCCTGTAATAATAGGAATTTTAGACGAATAAATTTGTCTTGCTAACTCTTCATTATTAAAGGTCCATAGCTCTTCTATAGACCCTCCACCTCTAGCAATAATTATAAGATCTACATTTTTTCTAAAGTTAAAAAAGTTTATTCCATTTATTATTGTCTGACTAGCCTCAATTCCTTGAACTAATGCAGGAAATATATATATATTACAATTAGCGTTCCTTCTTTTAGAAACATTTATAATATCTCTTATAGCCGCTCCTGTAGAAGATGTTATTACCCCTATATTTTCAGCATAATAGGGAATGGGCTTTTTATGATTTTCATCAAAAAGACCTTCCTTTTGCAACTTATCTTTTAGTTTTTCAAAAGCTATATATAGTTCTCCTAGCCCCTGCATTTGAATTTCATCGCAATAAAGCTGATAAGAACCATCTTTAGTGTATACAGATATTCTTCCTCTAATTCTTACTTTCATTCCATTTTCTGGAATTATCCTTAAATTTCTAGTATTACTTCTAAACATTACACAATTTATTTTACTAAACTCATCTTTTAAGGAAAAATACATATGTCCTGAAGAATGTAATTTAAAATTAGAAATTTCCCCACTTACCAATGTATTATTTAGTATAAAATCGTTATCTATAATCTTTTTTATATAATTATTCACATCTGACACAGATAAAGTTTTTATATGCATCCCTTTAAAACCTCACATGTATTTTTTACAAGCATAGTTGGCGTCATTGAACCAACTCCACCTGGTACTGGTGTTATAAAACTAACCTTTCCTAACACATTATAATAATCTACATCTCCTACCATCTTACCATTTTCTACTGAAAAACCAACATCAATTACTACAGCCCCTTTCTTAACCATATCCAGAGTAACTACTTTTGGTTTCCCAACAGCTGATACTAAAATATCAGCCTCCTTACAAATTTTCTCTAAATTTTCCGTTTTTGAATGGCATATAGTAACAGTAGCATCCTCATTTACTAAAAGCTGAGCAACTGGCTTCCCAACTATAGTACTTCTTCCTAAAACCACAGCTTTTTTTCCACAAATTTTTATTCCAGTGCTTTTTATAAGTTCTATAATTCCTTGGGCAGTACATGGTATAAAACACTTTTCTCCTTTATAAAACTTACCTGAATTAATATCTGTTAATCCATCTACATCTTTTTTATAATAAATCCTATTAATAATTTTTTCTCCATTAAATTTTTTGGGTAAAGGCAGTTGAAGAATTATACCATGTGTATTTTTATCTTTATTTAAATTATCAATAGTTTTTAACACTTCTTCTTCAGCAATATTTTCGTTTAAAATAATACTTTTAAACTCTACCCCCATTTCGCTACAAATCTTGCTTTGATTTTTTATATAAAATAATGAGCCTTTATCACTACCTACTAAAATACTTGCAATACAAGGAGGTTCAAGTCCCTTATCAACTCTTTTCTTTATAAATTCTTTCAAATTTTTTCTATAATCCATAGCCACTTTTTTGCCATCTATTGGTACTCCCATTATTGCAACAACTCCTCTTTAATTTTTAACTATACTATCTAATACTGCATTTATAAAAGAAGAAGACTTATCTTCTCCATATCTTTTAGCAAGTTCAATTGCTTCATTTATGGATACTTTTTCTGGAATGTCCTCCTCAAATAATATTTCATATGTACAAAGTCTTAATATAGATAAATCCACTTTTGCAATTCTATGTAATTTCCACTTTTTTAAATGCATTTCTATTTTCTCATCAATAAGACTTCTATTCTCTTCAACACCTTTAAGAACTCTTACTAAATATGGCATATCCACATCTTGTAAATCTATATTTTCTGGATCTTTTTCTATTTTTATACCTAGAATTTCTCCAGTTTTTCCTTCTTCTTGTGTATTGGCTTCTTTTAAATTTTCAATTACATCTTTATAATCTTCTTTTTTTATTGCCATTTCAAATAATAGTTTCATTGCTATTTCTCTAGTCTTTTTTCTGTTCATAGTATGCCTCCTATATTTACTCATATTTAAATTATTGTCACATAATTCATAATTATACTAACTTATTTATAACATACAAACACCCTCTGAAAACAGAGGGTGATAAACTTACTCTTCTAATTCTTGTATGTTGTTTGTTTCCATTTTGGGGATCATCACATTTTGTACGTGTATGTTTATACCAGATACAGTAAGCCCTGTCATAGATTCTACAGCCTTTTTTACATTTTCCTGAACTTTTACCGCTACTTCAGGAATTTTTACTCCATATTCTACTACAACATATAAATCAATAGTTGCGCTATTTTCTCCAACAGTAACCTTTACTCCTTTAGATAAGTTTTTCTTGCCTGTAAGTATCTGAGTTATCCCGCCAACAAGGCTTGCACTCATGCCAACTATTCCTGATATTTCTGTAGTAGCAAGCCCTGCAATTACTCCTACAACTTCATCTGATATCTTAACTATACCCATATCTAACTCATTTCTCATCTCTTCTTCCATACTTCTCTACCCCCTGCTTCTCATCTTCTACACTCGTAAAAGGTTAATCATTAGCTATATTATATCAAATACATTTCCCTTTTACAATTACTATTGTTTAGGTTGAATCTCTACATCCTTAATTTTAGCCTCATTAATTACTACACTCTGTATTTCCTTAAGTTGCTTATCTGTTAGCTTATCCTTGGTTTTAACTATAACTGTAGCCTTATCTCCATTAAGAAGACACACTGCGTCCTCATAACCTTTAGCCTGTAAATTCATCTCTATCTTATTTTCATGATTTACTGCCATAGCAACTTGTGCATATTTTTCAGCTGATTTATCCCTTTGCTGTTGTGATATGTTCTTATCTTCCATTACATTTTTTAAACTTTGTAATGTTTGAGAATATTTATTGTCTCTATTGATTTTTGCTTCAACAAAATAATTTGAAGTAGTAGCTTCTTTTTTAGAACTAGTTTCTTTTAATGAAATAGCACTTTTATCCTCTGCACCACTTTGAGTATACAGTGGACTATTAAGTCTTGTAGCTAGTAACCCCATGCAAATAATAAGTGCCGACAAAGTAACAATTATAACAGCTTGTTTCTTATTCATAAAACATTCCCCCTATCCATCTTTCTAAAGAATTATATGCTTTAATAATTAAATATATACTACTTTTTCATAGGATAAACGTTAACTTTAACATCTGGAATCTGAAATAAGTTAGTTACCGCCTTTCTAATCCTATACTCTGTAACTTTTTCTTCTGCTCCTTCCGCTACAATAAGCACCCCTGTTACCTTTGGTTTATTCTTTTTCACTATAAGTGGTTTACTTGTATCACCTTCATTAGTTATTACTACTGTTTCACCATTATTTTTTTGTGTTGTATTTCTCCTCCCCCCTTCATTATCAGTCTCTACTGCTGAGTTAGTTGAATTATTAATATTTACTGCAGGTACTTGTTCTTCACCACTTTCAAAATAAATCATTACTTCTACTCTTCCAACACCCTCCGTTTGCTGCAGAATATTTTTCAAATCAAATTTAAGTGTCTTTTCTAAATCTTGATCTTTTTTATTTTCCTCATCTTCTCCAACCTTTTTTTCAGTATCATTACCTTTCTTTATAAAAGTTTCCTTAGATTCATTACCCGTAGTTTTAAAAAAACTTGCAGTTATTAATATTAATACTCCTACTAAAAAAATTATTAGTAAATTAATTGTAGTCTTATTACTGTAAACTTTTTTACTTTTATTACTATTATCTTTAAGTTTTTCTAGTAATCTTTTTAGATTCATAGTTAACCTCCTTTATATCTTATGAATTGTTATTATTTTAGGAGAAATATTAAGCTCTTTCCCTAAATATTCCTTTATATTTTTAGCTAGCTCAGAATCTACATTTTCTTCTTTCTTAATCTTATTATTTAAGGTTACTTGCACCTTCTTCACCTTTTTAATTTTATTATCTTTAATTCCTAGGTTAATATTTTTGATTAAAAATTTGTTTTCTTTTTCATGAAACTCAACTTTGGTATTTATCTTATACTTATTTCCTTTAAATTCTTTTAAAAGTTTTTCTTCTATAACTTCTTCTAAATTTTTTTGAAATGCCTTCACTGTATTATCAACATTTTTTTCTCGATATTCCTTTATCTCTCCTTTAAAATTATCCTCTTCTATTTTCTTGCTTATATTTTCACTATAAATATTTATATCGAAATTTTTATTAAATATTTTTATAAGTGGGTTTATAAGTGCAGTCATAAGTATTAACCCTAATACAAATTTAGAATATTTCTTCAAACTATTATTAGGTAGTATCATTTCTACTGCAGTTATAAATAACACTATAGTAGCTATATTAACTATCCAACCTCTTAAAAATTCTAACACTATATCATCCTCCTACAGCTATTTTCCCTGCGGAAGCTATTATAGAAATCATTATAAAAAACATTACTGATACACATATAAGACAAGATGTTATTAATATTAAAGAATCACCAGCTGATGCTATACAATTTACAAGTTTTTTATCTCCTATAGGTTCAATTAAAGCAGCAGTAAGTTTATATAACAAAGCAATTATAAGTATTTTTATTACTGGAAAAATTACTATTCCTATAAGAACTATAAGCCCTACGCTACTTAAAGCATTTTTAAGTAATAATGAATATCCTGCTACAGTTGATATAGCATCAGATAAACATTTCCCTACTATAGGTACAAAATTATCTACTGCATATTTAGCAGTTTTAGCAACTACTTGATCCAAGGTTTTTGAAGAAATTCCTCTTACTGTAAGTATTCCTATAAAAACAGTCATTAATACACCTTGTCCCCAAAGAGCTACCTGATTTAAAAGTTTAGTCAATTTATCTATTTTATATTCTTCACTTATATTATTTACAAATTGTAAAACGAATGTCATGCATATTATTGGTATTAAAACATTTGCAAATATTCTTGCACTTATGTTTATTGCACCTATTACTATGGGATCTATTACTGCTGCTTCTGCAATTCCTCCAATACTTGCAAGAAGCATTAATAACACTGGTATCAATGCAAGCATAAAATCCGCCATTTTATTTATAGTCTCTCTTCCTAAATCCACACCTATATAAAAGCTTTTAGCCATTATTATTATTATCAACGAGTAGCAAGCAAAATATGCGATTTCTGATAACCCCTCATTGCTAAACGCTTTCTCTAAATTAGTTATAAGTACACATACGATTGAAATAATAACTAAAACTGCCATAAGTTTAATAGCCGCTGACATTTCCTTAAATCCAAAAGATATAAGAGCCTTGGTTATTTTCTTAAAAGACATATTATCTTTTCCATTTTTCATAAACTCATTTACATATGATTTTATATTCATATCCTTTAAAATTTCATATTCACTTTTCATATTGGTAATATAATCATAAAGTTGCTCTACCTCTTTATCATTATTATTGGCAATTTCTTTAGAAGATGCTTGTACATTACAGGTCACACAAAAAAACATTAAAAATATTAATAACTTGGTAATTATCTTTTTCATTCTTCTCACCTACATTATCCTTAGAATAGACTGTAACACCGCCATAAGAATTGGGATAGCAAGTACAAGTATTAATATTTTTCCTGCAAATTCCACTTTAGAAGCTATACTACTTTGCCCAGCATCTTTACAAATTTCACTGCAAAAAGATGCTAAATACGCAATTCCAAGTATCTTAAACACCGTAGTAAGATATACAAAATCTATGTTGGCTTTTAACGAAAGTTGTTGCAGTAAATTCATCACAGTAGCTATTTTACTTATCATAAATAAAAATATTAATATACCAGCTGCCATACTTATCTGTATAGCTAAATCCTCTCTTCTATCCTTTACAATAAGAACTATAAACAATGCTGCAAAAGCAAAACTAACCACTTTTATTATTTCCATAGAAGCCTCCTAAAGTTGAAACATAGTTTTTACAGCATTAAATAACTTACTTACTAAATTTATAACCATCATAAGTATTATAACTATTCCTGCTAAATTAGTTATTACAGCATAATCATCATACCCACTAGTTTTTAGTATTTTATCTAAAATTATTATGAGTATACTTACTGCTCCTATCTTAAATATTAAATTTATATCTAGCATGCTTAGTTTCCCCCTTTTTAAATAAACATGATTACTATTGTAGCTCCTAAAGTAAACCCCAAATATCTATACATTTTTACATTTTTGTGCATAAGTACTTCTGCATTAGATATTTGTTTTTTTATATTTTCTATTGTTAATGAAAACATTCTGTTTTGTCCTTCCACATCAGATTCTCCCAATGTTTTTGCCAAATTAAGTATTACATCTACATCCTCCTTTTTTAAACTTATACATTCTAATGAATCATTAAATGCTTTATAAAATCCATCATATACATTATCCACATCATTTAAAAAAAGCATTTTAGATACATCTTCAAATACTTTTCCTACAGTACTATTACTTTTAAGATACACATTATGTAATACTTCTGGCAAAGCAGTATGGGTATATATAACTTCATTTTGAAGTTGATGAATAGACCTTTCTAACTCTTTTAATTGTGAAGTTCTTCTTTTGAATTTTTCTCCATATAAAAAACCAATTATACTGCAAGACAGAATAACCATTAAACTTCCTATAACTTTTAACATACTAACTCCTTTTTATTAATTTGAAAGCTTTTTATTTTTCTCAAAATCAAATATATATTCTATAGTCCCTGCTCCATTTTTGTTACTTAAAACAACAGCTTTTTGAAATATATTATTTTTTAATATTTCATTAAATACAGTTCTATTTAATAAATCTTCTATCCCATATCCATGAATTGTACTAATTAAGTTTACTCCAGAATTCATTGCATTTATCATAGCTTCCACGTCTTTAAGAGTTCCTATTTCATCACAAACAATTACTTCAGGAGACATACTTCTTATAGCCATTATTATTCCCTCACTTTTAGGACAACTATCTAATACATCTGTTCTAATTCCCACGTTTAACTGTGGAATTCCATTAAAACATGCTCCTATTTCACTTCTTTCATCTATAACACAAACTTTTTTACCTGTAAGTTTTAATTCTAAAACTCCATTAGAAATATTCCTACATAAATCCCTTATTATTGTAGTTTTACCACATTTAGGAGGAGATATTATAATTGTATTATAAACACTATTATTTCGTATAATATGAGGTATTAGAAAATTAGAACATCCTATAACTTCTCTACATATTCTTATATTCAAAGATGCCGGATCTTTTATTGTTTTAACTTTATTGTTTTCAATAATGCATCTTCCACATATGCCTACCCTATGTCCTCCCTTAATTGTTATATATCCTTGTTTTATATCTTCATCATATGCATAAATAGAATAATTACTCATTCTTTGAATGATAGATTTTATTTCTTCTACATTTGTAGTATATTTAGTTATTATTTCTTTATATCCATTTTGAAGTATTATAGGTTTATTAGCTTTTATTCGTATTTCCTGAAGTTTATCTAACTCTTCAAATCTAATAGAATTTTTAATACTATCTGGTAAAACATTAGTTATATCTCTCATGTTTATCATTTATTTATCCTCCTTTCTTATTAAAAAGTATTTTAACAAATCAAAAAATATGACAATAACAATAAAAAAGATAGATTAATTTTAAAATAAAATTAATCTATCTTTTTAAATTTATATATTTAAATTTATTATTTATAACTATTACAGCTTTCGCATTCTGACCCACATTTTAAATCCAAAGGAATATCATTATGACAATTTGGACATACAATACTGTCCTTATCATGTAAAATTTTAGTATCTATATATAAAGTTTCGCCGCACTTAGGACATAACATATCTATAAAATCTTCTATATCCTCTTCTGAAAAATCATCATCTTCGTCGTATAAATCATCCTCAATAAATGATATATTTTCATTAACTGCATCCATATATTCTTCGATATCATTTTGTCTATCATTTAACTCCTCTAATTCATCAGCTATATCCTTAAGCACCTCTACCACTTCATATAAAACCTTTCCCTCTTTACTTTCTTTTTTAATTTCTAGACCGTCAATCAGTCCATTTAAATAAGAAACTCTTGATTTAATTGTATCCATATATTCACATCCTTATTTTATAATTTAGAAAGCAACGACATACATAAAATTATGTATGTCGCCTTTTTTAACTTCTATCCATAGTATTGGTTAAACTCTTTCCATATATTCGCCAGTTCTTGTATCTATTCTTATAACGTCTTCTTCATTTACAAATAATGGAACTTGGATAATTGCTCCTGTTTCAACAGTAGCAGGTTTCATAACATTAGTTGCAGTATTTCCTTTAGCTCCTGGTTCTGTATGAGTTATTTGTAATTCAACAAAGTTAGGTGGCTCTACAGAGAAAGCTTCTCCTTTGTAAAACTTAATTACTGCAAACATATTTTCTTTTAAATATTTTATAGCTTCTTCTACTTTTTCAAAGTTTAATGGAATCTGTTCAAAAGTTTCTTGATCCATAAAATAATATAATTCTCCATCTGAATACAAATACTGCATTTCTTTTCTTTCTATAACAGCTTCCTGAAGTTTTGTAGTTGGGTTAAATGTTGTTTCAGTAACTCCACCAGAAATAACATTTCTTATTTTAGTTCTTACAAATGCTGCACCTTTACCAGGTTTAACATGTAAGAAATCTACTACTGTATAAACTTGTCCATCTAATTCAAAAGTGGTTCCTTTTCTTAAATCTCCTGCTGATATCATTTTTAAGTATCCCTCCAAAACTATTAATTCATTTATATTATAACCTTATCAGGTAAGTTAATACTATTTATTTTATATAGTTATTAATTTTTTTGTGGTTTTTGAAATCACTTCGCAACCATTCTCAGTTATAAGGATTAAATCCTCAATTCTAACACCACCAAAATCTGGTATATATATTCCCGGCTCATTTGTTACTATCATTCCAGGTTTTAATATTATATCTCCATTTGGACTAATTCCTGGTAATTCATGAATTTCTCTTCCTACACCATGGCCCAATCCATGTCCAAAATATTTTCCATAACCTTTTTCTTTTATATAATCTCTAGCAACTTTATCAACTTCAGCACCTGTTGATCCCGGTTTAAAAGCTTTAATTGCAGTTTCTTGGGCCTCTAAAACAACATTATATATTTCTGTCATTTTATCTGTTGCATTTCCCATAACTATTGTTCTAGTCATGTCAGAACAATAGCCATTGTAAACACACCCAAAATCAAGTGTTAAAAAATCTCCCATTTTTATTACTTTATCTGTAGGCTGACCATGAGGTAAACTTGACCTTTCTCCAGACGCTACTATTGATGGAAAAGATAGTCCACTAGCTCCAAATTTTTTTAACCAATACTCAAGTTCTACTCCAACTTCCTTTTCCGTCATACCTGGTTTTACAAATTGTAATATTTTTGCAAAAGCTCTATCTGCTATTTCAGCAGCTTTCTTAATGCAAACTATTTCTTCTTCATCTTTTATAATTCTTATATCTTCTATTATACCTTTTATAGGTACTAGTTCACAAGAAAAACTATCCTTGTATGTAACATAATTTTTGAAGGTAACTATATCTTCTTCAAATCCTAATTTTTTTATGTTTAGTTCTTTCACTATTTTTGACATAAATTTTTCTATTTTCCCTTTATACTCTCTTACTTCATACCCTATAACCTGCTCTTTTGCCTGTTCAGTAAATCTTGAATCTGTTATAAATATTGCTTTTTCTAATCCAATTATAGAAAAACTCTCATCCCCAGTAAATCCACTCAGATAATTTCTATTAGCATCACCCACCAATAGTATTCCATCTAAATCTTGTCTTTCCATAGACTGTCTTAGCTTTTTAATTCTTTCTTGAAACAATTATCTTTCACCCCCAAAGCACTTATTTATTAGTGCATTTATAGCCATAATATACCCATAATATCCAAAACCACTTATTATACCTTTACACCCTTGAGCCGTTACACTCTTCCTTCTATACTCTTCTCTATTGTATATATTACTTAAGTGGATCTCAATAACCGGAATATCTATGCTTCTTATAGCATCAAGAATAGCTATACTATAGTGTGAATAGGCTCCTGGATTTATAACAATACCATCATATTTACCTATAGATTCCCCTATTTTTGATACTATTTCACCTTCTATGTTACCTTGATAGAAATATAAACTTACATTTTTAAATTTTTTAATCAAAATTTTATTTATATCATTTAAAGTTAAAGATCCATATATCTCCTTTTCTCTAACTCCCAAAAGATTCAAATTAGGTCCATTTATAATTAATATTTTCTTCAAATAATTTTCATCTCCATAAAATTTATAGATATATTCTCCTTCATTGAACAATGATATTTTATCAAAACTTGTGATTATTTGCAAATAATATTGTATATTTATTTCATTTTCTCACAAGTTGTAATATTTTATTTAAACTTTCCTTAATATTAAAATCAGTAATATCTATTATTATTTTTGCTTTATTGTAAATGGGTAATCTATTTTTATACATATTACTTAATCTTTCTTTCATATTTACTTTAAGCAACGGTCTTTCAATATTTAGATTATTTCTTTTAAAAAGTTCATCAATTGAAACATTTAAAAAGACAGTAGTGCCTAAAGCATTTAATTTTTGCAGATTATTATTAAAAATAGGCGTGCCTCCCCCTGTAGATATAACACAATTTTTTATAAAACTTAATTCAGAAACAATTTGTGTCTCTAAATTTCTAAAATAATTTTCCCCTTTTTCTTTAAATATACTACTTACACTCATATTTTCTCTTTCTTCTATACATTTATCTGTATCTATAAATTTGCAGTTTAATTTTAATGCTAACATTCTACCTAATGTACTTTTCCCTGCCCCAGGCATACCTATTAAAATTATATTTATTTTTACTCCCCCTTATCTATCTGTGAAATTTATTTTTAAATTACTATATGTTTTATTATCTTTATTTAATAAATTTATATTATGTATATTTTTATATCCATTCTTATTTTTGAAAAATGAAATTAAATCATGTATCTCCCTAATATCTCCATTAAATTCTAAATCTAATTTTATTGTATTATTATTTTCTCTTTTAAAATGTAAAATATTTATTCTATTATCTTTTTCGCTACATTCTATGATATCACTATAGGAAAATTTTTTATCTTCCTTATATATTTCTATGTTATTTTTATTATTAATTATGTAATTTAAATTCTTAATATCCCTTATTTTTTTAATATTTATAATACTTAATCCTATTATACCAAAAAACAATAGGAAGACTATTAGTACACTTTTCTTATTTTTCATTTATTTTCACACTCAATTTATAATTATATTTTTTATTTGTATTATCCATTTTTTTAACACTTAAAATTTGAATATTCTCATGCTCTATGAGCTCTATAAATTTTTTATAATCATTTAACTTATCAAAATCAACTTCTATAAAAACAAAATCTTTATCTATAAAAATACTTTTATACTCAATATCCTGTTTGAATAAATTCTCAACAGCATAGAAACACTTTTCAACACCATCCTCTTTTGTCTTTGAATTTCTCTGAAAATTAATTTCCTTTTTCTTCTTTAAATTATATAATTCTTCTAACTTAGGTTTGTTATACATAACTAAAAATATAAGTATAGAGAATATAAAAATCTCTACAATTATTATTCCTTTAATTTTTTTATTGTCTCTTTTTTGTTCTTCCTTTTTATACCAATAAGGCAAAAAATTTATTTTTCCCATAATAAATCCATCCTATTAATCTAAAAATTTATCAATTCCTCTCTATTTATGTTCCCTAAATTATGTATCTTATATGATATACCCTCCTTAAATAACTCAAACTTATCTTTAAAATTAGCTATATAAATTGATTTTAGATTTAAATTAATCTTTTTGTCATTACAATCCTCTATAAATTCATACAAATTTTTATAAAAAAACTCATAGTCATAAAATTTTTTAATAATATTATTATTAATTAATTTCCCATTTTTACAAGCCAATAAATATAAATTATCCTTAAAAATAAAGGAAAATATAAAGTCTTCCTCTTTAAATCTATCTTTACAATATTGTAAAAAGCATATCTGCACCAACCATATAGATTTAACACTATTGTTATTATGAAGAAAATCTCTCAATATAAAAATATCATCCCATTTCACACAAAATAATAGCACCTCTAAAGTTTTTTCATATTCTTTATATATATTATAGGAATATATAATATCTTTATTATATTTAAAATAGCATTTTATTTCACCTTTAATTATTGTATCTAATGACTTTCCTTTAACTTTTGGAATGGTTATAAGTTTTATAAAGATTTTTTCTTCTTCTAATAACATAAATATATTTCTATTTTTTAAACAAACCTTTAATTTACTATTTGTTAAATCTTCTTTTCTAATTTCTTTATCCTTTGTAATTCTTATTGTTTTTTTAAAAACATTTTTTTTATTTAATCTATTAATATATATTTTTTTCTTATCTATTTCAAGCAAAGTATTTTTCTTAAACAAAAATTATCACCTTCCTACTTACCCAATAGATTATCTATAGCGTATATTTAAAGTTTTCATATAAGATTTTGTATTCTCAAATCTCATATACTGAATTTTAAAAATATACAGAGAAATAGTTAAACAAACTATACCTATAAATATTATATATACAAGGATAAAACCTTTTTCTTCGGTATTCCTATACACCTTTCGTATTCACTCCCCATTTCTGTAATTATAGCTAGATATAAAACATTTCCTTTTTTATACATATTTAACCCTTTTATATTTACTAAGATATTATTATGGTAACCTGTATCACTATTCCCATATGTTAAAATTAGTTTTTTCCCTTTTAATTTTATATAATTTTCCATGCCATTTTTACATAGTTTTAGTTCTGATTTTCCCATATTATTTAAAAGTTCTACATTATCTGCCCTATGAATTTGTTCTTCAATAAAAATAAAAGCTTCATTTGCATAAAATTCGTTAACTGCATAATTTTGTTCTTTTTTATAATAGTGTAGATATTGGGTCATCACCTTAAATCCCATGGTATATATGCTTAACATTAAACTTATAGATATTATCATCTCTACTAATGTAAATCCTTTTTTCATCTAGAACCTCCTCTAATAAAATTACATTCTATATTTTCCTTTTCAAGCATTATGCTTAATAATATTTCTTCTTTGTTCTCATGAAATTTATTAACTTTTATAATCAAATATGGAGGTTTTGATGGAGGAGTCTCCTTTTTAATATCAATTAAGTTATTTTCCTTTAAAATTCCAAGTTTCATATCCTTTCCCCAAATATAAACTTCTTTGTCTTCCTTATGAATGTCTAAGTCATTATATATAATACAGTTTTTAACCTCTGATAAAAACCTTGCATAATAATATAAATTTTCATTATATGTTTTTAATTTAAAAGCACTTATTATTACTTTAAAAGATATAGTACATATGGCTATAAATACTAAAATAGAGCATAGAACCTCTATTAGTATAAAACCCTTTTCATCTTTCCTGTATTTGTACATGTGAAGTTCCAACACACATAGTTATTTTGTGTTCTTTCCCCTTTCCATCTTTATAACATATTGTACATGCATCGCTACTAAACCCTGTTTTATCAATTCTTATTTCATTATTCCTAGCATTAACATAATATATATTAAATTTTTGCGGTAATTTATACTCATATATTTTTTTCCTATTACTATAAAACATAAGCTTATTCTCTTTATATACAAAAACAACCGCTCCATTAGTTTGATTATATCTACAATACTCCTTGCTATTATTGATAAAATTTAGTATAGAGCTACTACAAAAATCATTTTGAATATTATTCAGTAAACTTTTTATTCCATTTATGTTTAACATAAATATGGTTGATATAAAAAAAACTATAGTTAAACTTAAAATAACTTCAACTAACATATACCCATTTTTATTAGTAATTTTCACATTATCTCCCTCTTTTAAATACCTAACCTCATTTTATAATCTCTCCTTTAGAATCCCTTAAAGTATATCCATCTTCATGTACTACCATGTTATATTTATTACTATCTAAACTAAAATCTATAATAGCATTATCATCTATTACAGAAACTGCAACAGAATCATCCTTCCCTTCTAAAATTCCTACTAATTGTTCTATATCTTTTTCTATTTTTTCTGTTTCTAACTTTCCATTATTTTCTCCATAACTTGCCATTACTGCTGTATATAGTTGCCTGGCATAATTTTCAACCTTTAGCTTCTTAGCCTTTGTCTGATACCCCTTAAATCTTGGTAATATAAACCCCATTAGTATAAATATTATGGACATTACTATTAAAAGTTCTACTATAGTAAATCCATTTTTATGTTTTCTCACAATACTTCTCCTTTCTTTAATCTATACACGTATCTATAATATCTAACATAGGGACTGCTATAGATAAGATAATTATAAGAATTATAATTGACACAACAAGTATTATAATTGGCTCAATTAGTTTTATCATACTATCTAAAGTAATATACACTTGTTCCTCTGATAGTTTTCCTAATGTGATAAACACATTATCCAAATTACCACTTTCTTCTCCTACATATATCATTGATAAAAAGTTTGAATTAAATAAGTAATTATTCTTAAAGGAATTGGTTAAAGTTTCTCCCTGCTGAATACATTCCTTGACATCTATAATTTTTCTCTCTATAATTTTATTTTTTACAACGGATGATAGTATTTCAAAAGATTGATTTATATTCATTCCAGATTTTATTATAATACCTAATGTTGTGCATATTTTATAAATATACAAATTGGAATATATATTTTTTAGAATAGGAAATTTTAATTTAACTTTAGATAAATTGTAATCTCCTCTTTCACTTTTAAAATACTTATGCAAAAACATTATTAAAAAAATAAAAACTATTAATATAATAAATTTATATCTATGAAAAAATTTAAAAGTATATATAATAAAACTAGTTTGCTTGGGTATTGATACAGATGTGTTTTTAAGAATGTCTATGAATTGTGGTAATATATTATTTATTAAAAATAATATTGATATAAAAGACACTAAACATAATACTATAGGGTAAACTAAAGCCTTTCTTAATTTATTATCCATTTTATATTGTTGTTCATAAAATATAGTTAGTTTTTCTAATACTGTTGATAATGTTCCGCTTTTCTCCCCAATCCAAATCATTTCTATTAATAAACTAGGATATATTAACTTATATTTTTTCATACTACTGGATAAACTTTTTCCCTCTAATAGATTTTTATTTATATCTAATAAACTGCTCTTAAATATTTTGTTACTATTGTTTTCTGACAATATATTAATGGATTGAGTAATGGTAACTCCTGAGGACAATAGAATTGTTAACTGTTTGCAAAAAATATATATGCTCTTATTGGAAGGTTTGTATATTTTAATTTTTTCTTTTAAATTTAAAGTTTTTCTGTATTTTATAATAAAAAAACCTCTACTTTTTAGATTCAAAGTTAAGTTTTCTATGCTTTTACCATTATAGTTACCCTCTATTTCTTTTCCCTCTAAATTTATAGCTTTATAATAATAGATTTTATTCCCTCCTTTACAAATTAATAATTTCTTGCATTGAAGTTTTGCCACTTTCAACTAGTTCCATTCCATTATTTTTCAATGTTTTCATACCATGTTTTATACTAAATTCTCTTAATCTATCTATACTGAAACCCTTTGCAATTAATCTTTTATGCTCATTTGTAAACTCTACTAACTCACAAACTGCAATTCTGCCAAAATACCCATTATTACACTTTTTGCATCCTTTTGAACTATATATATAATAAGCTGATTCATTACTTTCTTTTTCCTTACAATAAGGACATAATTTTCTAATTAATCTTTGTGCCATTACTCCTATCATTGCATCTGCCAACAAATATGTAGGTACCCCCATATCTATTAGTCTTAAAATTGATGAAATAGCATCATTAGTATGCATTGTTGCCAAAACTAAATGACCTGTAATTGCAGCTCTTATGGCCATCTGAGCAGTTTCTTCATCCCTAATTTCACCTATCATTATTATGTCTGGATCCTGCCTTACTATACTTTTAAGTCCTAAAGAGAAATCTAATCCAATTTTAGGATTTATATTGACCTGATTTATACCTTTTATTGAATATTCTATGGGATCTTCAAGTGTTATAATATTTTTATGTTCTTTATCCATTTCATTTAAAATTGCATATAAGGTAGTAGACTTACCACTTCCCGTAGGTCCAGTTATAAGAAAAATTCCATGCCGTTTATTTATTATATTTTTCATAGATTCATCTATTTGTTTATTAAAACCTAAAGAACTTAATTTTTTAAATCTATCGGATTTATCCAATATTCTTATAGCTAGTTTTTCTCCATCTACAATTGGTAGTGTAGATACTCTTAAATCATACTTTTTTCTTCTAAATTCATATACAAACTTTCCATCTTGTGGAATTCTCTTTTCTGTAGTATCTATATTAGACAATATCTTTATCCTTCCTAATAAATTGTAGTAAACATCTAATGGAATCTGCTTAATTTTATATAATATCCCATCTATTCTGAATCGTATAATAGCTTCTTTAGGAAAAGGTTCAATATGTATATCACTGGAATGTTTTATAATAGCTTCCTCTATAATATAGTTAGTTATTTTTTCTACTGGTGAGACCTCTTTATTAATTTCAAGTCCTTGTAATTTTTCATTTTTATCATATTTTAAACTAGTAACTACTTTATTAACTTCATATTTTCTATAATATTTATGTATAAGATTTATAATATCATCTTCGTTTGATTTAAATGTTAATAAATCAACATTAAAAATAAATTTTAATTCTTCCATAATGTTACTATTAAATTTATCCGTTACAGCTAAGTACAACTTTTTATCCTTTATATTAAACGGAAATATACAGTAATTAATTGCTATATCCATAGGCACATACTTTAATGCATCCATATTTAATTGTGTAAAACTTAAATCTAAATATTCATCCATATGAAATAAGCTCCTTTAAATTTTGTAACTATTTTCCATTAATCATTATACCCATACTTCTTTTTAATAATCAGAAAAGGATAAATAGTTTTAAAACTATTTATCCTTTTAATTAGAAGTAAAAATATGATATTTTGATGGGTTTACAGATATCAAATTATTGGAGTTATCTTCTGGATTATACATAAATACATCATTACTATTATCATTTAATGATGTAAATCCACAATAATATACAAGTCCATCACTTGAGACGCCTATTCCACCATTTTCGTCTACTTTTTCTGGCAAATCATAAGTAAGTCTCTCCATGAAATTTTTCTCAGTATCAATTTTATACAGTGTAGCCTCACTATCTAAATCAGATGCTATAATATATATTATTTTTCTATACTTATCATATATCCCCTTATATATCTTATTTACTTTATTAGACAATAATAACTTCTGCCCATTATTATAGATATAAAGATTATCTTTATCCCTGTTACTTGACAATACTAATAATTTATTGTCAAAATACATAAAATACATACAGTAGCCATCCATATTTTCTAAATACACATTTTCTTTTTTTGTTTCCGTATTATATTTATAAATTCCCTTCTTTTCTGTATCACTATCCACACCATAATATAAAATTTCTTTCTCGTTTATCCATGTGTATAAATTACCTGAAATTGTTACTTTACTATCAAATTTAATAGATATATTTTTATTTGTATCATATAAAGTTAAGCCCTCTATACTATCTATCTCTTCTCTTTTAAAAGTTCTATATGCTATCTTTCCACCATTTGGAGACATATTTAAATCTGATGCCCAAAAAAAATTGTTTATTGTGTCTTCAACATTATTAGATAAAATCTTAATATTATTTTTCTTTTCATTCTCTTTATCTTTCATTAAATATACAAATGTAGAATCTTTATTAGTATATAATATTTGTGAAAACTTCTCTCTATCTTCTATTTTAGCTAATTCTTTTTTGTTTACACCATAAATTTTTATATTTTCATCTTTATTTTCTGCAACTATTACATTTGTATATTGGGGCTTAGTAATAGCATTTTCTATTTCATTATGATTTTTTTTATTACTACAAGACGATACCGCTGTTACCATAAAAGCACTAATACCTATCAGTAATAATTTTCTAACATTCATCATTTATAATCAATTTCTCCTGTAAAAATAATATCAGCACTACCAGTCATAAATACCTGTTTTTTCACAACTTCCACATAAAGTGTACCACCTGGAACCTTCACTTTTACATTAGATCTAATAAACCCTAGTCTATTTGCTATAACTACAGTAGCACAGCTACCTGTACCACATGCAAGAGTTTCACCTGCTCCTCTTTCAAAAGTCTTAACCTTTATTTTATCCTCATCTACTATTTCACAAAAATTCACATTGGTTCCTTCTGGAAACATACTATAATTTTCTATAAAACTTCCCTCTAATATATTAAAATCATCCAATCTACCAAATACAACAGTATGTGGCACACCCATAAATACAGAAGTTATTTTATATTCTTTATGGTCAATACAAATTTTTTTGTTGATTATTTCTTCTGATGAATTAACAGGAATATCTTTAGGATTAAAAGAAAAACTTCCCATATTAATGGTTATACTATGCACTTTTCCTTCTATAACTTTTAAATAAGCCTTTTTTATCCCATCTCCTGTTTCTATTTCTATAATTTCTTTATTTATCAACTTACTTTCATAAACATATTTTGCGAAACATCGTATTCCATTTCCACACATAGTTGCATAAGATCCATCTGCATTTATTATTACCATTTGTATATCTGCAATATTACTTTTTCTTACAAATAATACACCGTCTGCTCCTATTGAAAAATGTCTATGGCATAATTTTTTAGCCATCACACTTTCTTTATTTAAATATAATTCAAACATATCTTCAATAACTATAAAATCATTTCCAGCTCCATGCATTTTAGTAAATTTCATAACCCTTTCCTCCTAAAAAAATATCAGAAATAGTTTACTACTTTAAGTATACAATATCAATAATAATATTTCTTTATTTTAAAATTTTATAATGCTATACTATACATAAATAAAATCTTTAATGAAAGCAATAAATTATACTACCGAAAGGATGATAGACTTGGCTCTAGATGGAATTTTTTTATATAGCATCATTCAAGAACTTAAAAATAAAATTATAAATGGAAGGGTAGAGAAAGTTAACCAACCTGAAAAGGACGAAATACTATTATCTATGAAAAAGGATAGAAAAACCTATAAATTACTTATAAGTGCTAGCGCAATTTATCCTAGAATACACTTTACAAATATAATAAAAGAAAATCCTATGGCACCACCAATGTTTTGTATGCTATTAAGAAAATATCTTAACAGCTCTAAGTTAGTAAATATAAGACAAATAGATTCAGATAGAATAGTTCTTTTAGACTTCGAGAGTACCGATGACTTAGGATTTAATAGTATATATACTTTAATTATAGAGATAATGGGAAGACATAGTAATATAACTTTGATAAGAGATAGAGATAACTTAATAATGGATAGTATAAAACATGTTACTCCTGAAATAAATAGTGTAAGATGCCTTTATCCAGGAATTAGCTTTAAATTCCCACCAAAATCAAATAAGCTAAATCCCTTTAATTATAATTATGAAGATTTATCCTTATTTATCATAAATAATTATATTAGCTTTGACAAAAATCTTTTTTATAAGGTCTTCACAGGTATAAGTAAACAATTTTCAACAGAAATACACTTTAAAATATATAGTGAAAACATCGAATTCTCTGTAGAAAATTTATTTGAAATCAATGAATATATTTTAGATATATTTAACACTATAAAAAAAGATAATTTTACTTTTGATGCTTATTATAATGAAAAAGAATGGAAAGATTTTTACTGTTTGCCACTTACTAATTTACAGGATTATAATACAAAAAACTTTAAAACTCCATCAATTCTTTTAGATACCTATTATTACGAAAAAGATAAAAAAGATAGACTTCATAGTAAAAGTTCAAATCTTTTAAGACTTTTAAATAATAATTTAGATAGGTGTTTTAAAAAAATTAAACTCCTTGAAAATACTTTAAAAGAATGTAATAAAAAAGATATGTATAAAACATATGGTGAATTACTAACAGCAAATATATATAATATAAATATGGGGGATAAAGAAATCTCTGTACTTAATTATTATAACGAAAATAACGAATATATTACAATTAAATTATCACCAAATAAAACTCCATCTGAAAACATACAAAACTATTTTAAGAAATATAATAAACTTAAGAAATCCAAAGAAGCTACTACTATACAGATAAACTCTACAAAAGAAGAAATAAATTATCTTCAATCTGTACTAACTAGTGTACTAAATGTTGAAGATTATAAAAGTATAGATGATATTAAGAGGGAACTTATGGAAACTGGCTATATAAAGTTTAAAAAAGAATCTAAAAAAAAGAAGAAAGAAAGTAAACCCATGCATTTTCTTTCCTCTGAGGGTGTGGATATATATGTAGGCAAAAATAATATTCAAAATGATTTTTTAACATTAAAATTTGCTAATAATCATGATTTATGGATGCATACAAAAGAAATACCTGGGTCTCACGTTATATTAAAAACTACAAAAGACTTTACTAATAAAACTTTAGAAGAAGCAGCAAATCTGGCAGCCTATTATAGTAAAGCCAAAGACTCCTCTAAGGTAGCAGTGGATTATACAAATATTAAAAATGTTCATAAACCTAATGGAGCCAAACCCGGTATGGTTATATATTATACTAATAAAACAATATATATAAACCCGGAAAAACCGTTATTAAAAAGACTAGAATAAGGTGTTACCTTTTTCTAGTCTTTTATTACAAGCTGTATCGGACAATGATCTGAACCATATACATCCGTTAATATTTTCGCATCTTCAATTCTATCTATAAAATTATTAGATACAAAAAAATAATCTATTCTCCAGCCTGCATTTCTTTCTCTTGCTTTAAATTTGTAACTCCACCAAGAATATTGTACTTCTTCCGGATATAGATGTCTAAACACATCTGTGTACCCATTATTTATAAATTTATCTATCCATAATCTTTCTATAGGTAAAAATCCAGAACTTTTTTCATTAGGCTTTGGATTTTTTAAATCTATCTCTTTATAGGCTGTGTTATAATCTCCACATATAATCAGTTTTTTCCCTTGTTCAACTAAATCATTACTGAAATCTAATATAGCATCATAAAAGGCTAGTTTATATTTAAGTCTTTCTTCATTCATCTGACCATTAGGAAAATATATATTCAAAAGTATAAATTCATCAAATTCTGTTAAAAGTATTCTACCCTCAGTATTAAACTTTTCTAAGTGTATACCCCTTTCCACTCTTATAGGCTTAACTTTGGTATAAGTTCCCACCCCACTATATCCCTTTTTTTCTGCAAAGCTAAAATAGGAACTATATCCTTTAATATCCTTTAAACTTTCTTCCAGTTGGTGTTCCTGCAATTTAGTTTCTTGAATACACAAAATATCTGGTTTTTCAATTTCAATCCATTGAAAAAAGTTTTTCTTTGCTATAGCTCTTAATCCATTTACATTCCATGAGTATATCCTCATCTAATTCTCCCCTTATATAAACTATTTGTTTTTATGTATGTACAAATTCATAACTTGCATAGCTTTATAAGCTAAAAATATAAATGCCATTTTAGCCATTATACTAACTAATGGTTCTAAAAAAGAATATATAACTAACACATTTTCCATCTATATCTCTCCTTATATTTAATAAACCAGCATAATACTTAATGTAAATTATATCACAATAACACTTCAAAACACAAAAGCTATTAACACTTTTATAGTGTCAATAGCTTTTATTCAAATTAATATCTATATTATGTTTTAAATTGCCTTTTTTACTTTTCCTTGTTTCTCTTTTGTTTCTTCTTCTGTTCTACTCTTAGCAGGTAAAATTAAGTTTAAGATAATCCCCACTAAAGTCGCTAATGCTACTCCTGCAATTTCTACATCTGCTCCATTAAATCTAAATTTTATAGCTGCTCCACCTATTCCAAGTACTATTATTACTGATGCTATGACAAGATTTCTTTTCTTACTAAAATCTACCTTATCCTCAACAAATACTCTAAAACCAGATGAAGCTATTATACCAAACAATAATATGCTTACTCCACCCATTACTGGCATTGGCATTGTTTCTATTATAGTAGCAACAGGACCTATGAAAGATAATACTATAGCGATTATAGCTGCTCCACCTATTACCCATACACTATAAACCTTTGTTATGGCCATTACTCCTACATTCTCTCCATAAGTTGTATTTGGAGGTCCCCCTATTAACCCTGCAAAAATTGTAGCTACTCCATCACCAAGTATTGATCTATGCAATCCAGGATCTTTAGTAAAGTCTTTTCCAACTACATTATTTGTTACATAAACATGTCCTATATGTTCAGCTAAAGTTACAAAAGCAACCGGTGCCATAAGTATCATCGCATTTATATTAAATTTCGGCTTCATAAATGGTGGAAACTGAAATAACTTAGCTGTTGCAATCTTATTTAAATTTTCAGGAGATATTACTCCTAAAAATAGAGCTAACACATACCCTGTTATCATAGCAATAAGAATTGGAATTACTCCTAAAAACCCTTTAAAATACATAGTTCCTAATACTCCAACTGCTAAAGTAACCATAGATACTGCTATCCACTGCCACCTAGGTACATGAGCCATTGACTCAACTGTAAAACTCGAATTGAGTCCTGCCCAATTTATAGCTACTGATGCAAGTCCAAGTCCAATAACTATTACAACTGATCCTACTACTACAGGAGGCAACAATTTATTTAACCAGTTAGTTCCTGTAAAATTTATTATAATAGCTACTGTTGCATAAACTATTCCTGCAGCAATAACCCCAGACATCATTGCATTAGCACCATAAGCTGCTGATGCCACAGTCATTGGGCCTATAAATGCAAAGGATGATCCAATATATGCTGGCAGTCTCGCCTTAGTACATAGTATATATAAAAGTGTTCCTACACCACTACAGAAAAGTGCTATAGATGGACTCATTCCCGTTAACATTGGTACTAATATGGTCGCTCCAACCATAGCAAATAAATGTTGAAGGCTTAAAGGAATAGTTTTTAAAATAGGTAATTTCTCGTTTATATCAATATAATCTTTCATTATCAGTTCCTCCTTTTTAGTCTCACAGGACTAATTTAAAAGTTTTTATAGTTCATATATATTTACTGAATCCTCTTTATCTATTTCTGCCACCTGGACAGAAACTATTTCACTCTTAGATGTTGGTATGTTTTTCCCAACATAATCTGCCCTTATAGGTAATTCTCTATGTCCTCTATCTACAAGTACAGCAAGTTGTATCATTTTAGGCCTTCCATTATGAAATACTGCATCTATTGCTGCCCTTACAGTTCTACCTGTATATATAACATCATCAACTAGAATAACCTTTTTATCTTTCACATCCACCTGTATATCATCATCTTTTATCTCAGGCTTATCTGATATTGCTGTAAGATCATCTCTATATAAAGTTATATCAACACTTCCTACAGGAACCTTTATTCCTTCTATAAATTCAATATTTTGGGCAATTCTTTCAGCTAAAGGGAATCCTCTTCTCTTTACTCCAACCAATACAATATCTTCTATCCCCTTATTCTTTTCTATAATTTCATGGGAAATTCTTACAAGAGCTCTTTTAACAGATTTATCATCTAATATTGACGCCTTTAATTTCAATTTTTTCACCTACCTCTCTTTTCAATAAAATAATGATTATTAACAATATTTAACATATATTTTTAAAATTTTTAACTTTTATAAACTTAAGAAAAATAAAAACGCCTTGATCAAGAAATCAAGACGTAGAGAACTAATACTGCAAAACATACTTACGCCTTATGATCTCTCTGGATCACTTAAAGGTTTTTAATTATAATATCACAGATTATATTCTATTTCAACTGTTTTTCTAAATTTATAAGTATATTCTTATAGTAACTCGGTAATTCTGTGCTGAATTCAATATATTTATTAGTGGAGGGATGTATAAAACCCAGTTTCTTAGCATGCAACATTTGTCCTAATAGATTAAATTTTTGTTTCTTGTACCCATAAACTGGATCCCCTACAAGTGGATGTCCAGTATAGGCCATATGTACCCTTATTTGATGAGTTCTACCAGTTTCTAATTTACACTCCACAAGAGTATAATTATTAAACCTTTTTATTACTTTATAATGGGTTATAGCTTTTCTACCACCCTTTATTACGGCAATTTTTATTCTTTCAACAGGATGCCTACCAAGAGGTGCATCTATAATCCCCTCATCATTTTTCAATACTCCTTCAACTAAAGCTACATAAATTCTATTCATAGAATGATTTTTTAATTGTTCTGCTAACTTATTATGTGCTAAATCGTTTTTCGCTACCACTAAAACTCCTGAAGTGTCTTTGTCTATTCTATGTACTATTCCAGGACGAGTAACTCCGTTTATACCAGATAAGTCCTTACAATGATTTAATAGGGCATTAACTAATGTTCCATTTAAGTTTCCACTAGCAGGATGAACTACCATTCCTTGGGACTTATTTACTACAATTATATCCTTATCTTCGTATAATATATCCAATGGTATATCTTCAGCTTGTATATTTAATGGTATGGATTCCGGAATATCTATAAAAACTTCGTCATTTTCCTTTAATTTATAGTTACTTTTTCTTATTTTACCATTTACTTTCACTTTTTGTTTTTCTATAAGTGACTGTATATAGGATCTAGATTTATCCTTTATTTTATGAGATAAAAATACATCTACTCTTTTTAATTCATCTTCTTTACCAATTAAAAATATATTATCTTCCATAAGCATCTTCCTTTAACACATATATTGCTAACAAAAAAGTTCCAACTGATACCAACACATCAGCCACATTAAAAGTAGGAAAATAATAGCTCTCTTTATAATGAACTAATATAAAATCTACAACATATTTATACTGAATTCTATCTATTAAATTTCCTATAGCTCCGCTTATAATTAATGCTAAACTTATACTTAACAAGGGATTGCATTTATTTTTATTTTTTATCATAAAAAATACTATACTTATTATAACTATTAATGTTATAGTTATTAAAAATATAGATCTTCCTTTTAATATTCCAAATGCGGCACCTGAATTTTCTAAATATGAAAACTGAAAAAAGTCTTTTATTATAACTAAGTCATCTCCGAAAGATAAGTTTTTTATTGCCCAAAGTTTAGTTAATCTATCAAAAATTATTCCGATTACAACCATGATGACTATCATTAAATCCCCCCCATACCTTTATTAAATACATTTTTTTCTTATATAATTTATATACTCCACTTTTTTAAAAAGTAGAAGCTAATAAGTACTACGCATCCCTTTAAAATAATTTCTACCTTTAGATAAAAAAACTATTTTTCTAAACTAAAAACTTTTGTTACTCTAAACTTCTTTTATATTGTTCATTACTGATTTTTTCTACTGGCTCTACGTATCCATCCTCCTCATCATCAAAATACTCATCATATACATTTTCTAATCTATTAAATCTTGCTACGCTTTGATAACTATCCTCTGAATCAAATTGTACTTTATTTTTTAAACTAAAATCATTATTAACATATCCAGCAAAGCGTCCTAAAGCCTTTTCTTCTATTGCCCTATTTTTGGCATCAAAATTTGTTTTTTCTTTTTTATAATTAACTGGGGCATTTATATTATTTTGACAACAAACGCAATACTCTGCATAAGGTATAAAATTCAATCTTTCTTTATTGATCTTTTTACCACAGCCTTTACATTTTCCATAAGATCCTTCTTCTATATCTTTTAAAGCAGAATCTATCTTCTTTAAAATATTTAGTTCATTTTCTTTAAGTGCCAATCCTTTTTCTTTATTAAAAAGTTCAGTGGCTGTATCCGATGGATGATTATCATAAGTAGATAATTCGGATGATGCTTCAGTATTAGAAGTAATAGTTTCATTTTTTTTCATAAGTTTTATAATTTCTTCTACATCACTTTTTTCTTTTAGAAGTCTTTTTTTAAATTTAGTCATTTCATTTTTATTCATAGTTATAAAATCCCCTTTCTACAAAAGTGGTTTACTATAACTATTTTCCCTTCAACATAACTAAATTATTCTTATAAAATCCTTAAAATAATTTATTGCATTAGGAAAGGATATATCCGTACATGCCCAATTATCTATAAACACAGTTTCCTTACTTCTAACAGCAGCACATAAAAATGTTAAAGCAATCCTATGATCATTAAATGTCTTTATATAAATATTTTTATCTATGTACTTTTTCTCACCATATATTATAAGATCTTCTCCATCAAATTTAGTTTTCACTCCCATGTTGTTTAAATTATATATTATAGCCTCTATTCTATTACTCTCTTTGTATTTTAACTCTTCAACACCTTTAAAAATAGTAACTCCTTTGGCAAATGCCGCTAATAAAGATAATATAGGAATTTCATCTATTATATATGGAATTATATTTTTATCTATACTAGTACCCTTTAAAATTCCACTACATACAACAATATCTCCTACTTTTTCTTCATTTAATATTTTAGTTGTATTGTATTTTATTTTTGCACCCATACTTTTTAAAATATCTATATACTTCCTTCTTCTTTCATTTAATAGCACATCAGTAATGGTTATAGTACATCCTGTTCCCAATATACAACATGCAATTAAATAAGCCGCAGAGGAAATATCACCTGGTATAAATATATCTTTACATTGTAATTTAGAATTTCTAATTACTATTTCTTTATCTATAATTTTTATATCCGCACCTAAGAATTTAAACATTCTCTCTGTATGATCCCTAGTATACATATTTTCTATAACTTTAGTAACACCCTTAGATAAAAAACCTGCCATAAGTATACATGATTTCACCTGTGCTGATGCCACTTTCATATGATAATTTATTCCATGCATCCCACTATTATTATGAAAATATAATGGAAGATGATTATCTTCCATTTTAATTTTTCCACCCATAAGTTCTAATGGCTCAACTATTCTTCCCATAGGCCTCCCACTTAAAGATTCATCTCCTATAATTTTAGTTTCAATTCCTAAAGCAGCTAATATTCCAGAAATTAGCCTCACTGTAGTTCCCGAATTTTCCCCATTTAAGCTATAAATTTTTTTATTAAAATTACTATATCCTGGAGAACTTATATATAGTGTATTGCCTATTTTTTTTATATCCACACCAAGTTGCATCATACAGTTTAAAGTGGTACTACAATCTTTATTGTTAGGAAAATTTTTAACTTTATATTCCCCACTACCTAAAGCTCCTAATAAAATAGCTCTATGGGCTATAGATTTATCCCCTAACATACTATAATTTTTTTTCACAAGTCCACCTGCAGATTTTATAATAATAGAATTTGTATTCACTTTTTATCTCTCCAAATCGGTATTTAATATAATTTTCTAGATTTTATTCTTTTTATTATATGTTCCATACTCTTTATTGTAATCGTTTCTCTAGCATCTGATACTGAATTATCAGGACTAATGTGACTTTCTATCATAAGACCATCTGCTCCTGTAGCAATAGCAGCTAAGCTCATAGTAGGTACTATTTCCCTAAGTCCTGTTCCATGACTTGGATCTACTATAATAGGTAGTCTATATTTATTTTTTATGACAGCCACCGCATTTAAATCTAGAGTATTTCTAGTATAATTTTCGAAAGTTCTAATTCCTCTTTCACAAAGCACAACATTTTCATTACCTTCAGCCATTATATACTCTGCTGCATATAACCACTCAGATAAAGTAGCACTCATTCCTCTTTTTAATAATACAGGTTTTTTTGTTTTCCCTATTTCTTTTAATAAACTATAATTATACATATTTCTAGACCCAACTTGTATCATATCTATAAGATCTATGGATTTATCAATATGTCGAGTATCCATTATTTCCGTTACTATAGGAATGCCTACTTTTTCACTTACTTTTTTTAATATTTCAAGCCCTTCAAATTGTAGTCCTTGAAAGTCATAAGGGGAAGTTCTAGGTTTAAAAGCCCCTCCCCTTAATATGTTTACTCCAACATTTTTTAATTCTTTTGCCATAGTAAGCATTGAATCATAATCTTCAACTGAACAAGGTCCAGATATAAAAATTTTTTCTTCTCCCCCAATTATGACATTTCCAACTTGAACAGTAATTTTATCTCCACTTTTTAAATCAACTAGTAAATCTTTCATTAATTTATCACCTACATAGATTTTATCATGTTTTTAAGTATTCTTACTGAATTATTAACTGCAATAGGTTTAAATTCTTCATATTCCATATGCGCTCCATTGTTAGCATTATCCGATGCAGATCTTATAACCACAAAAGGAATATTATTTAGATATGCAACTTGAGCTATACTTCCGCCCTCCATTTCACATGCTAATGCATTAAACTCCTCACTTAACCATTTTATTTTCTCTTTGTCAGCTATAAATTGATCACCTGTAACTATTCTTCCCACAAAACACTTACAATGATCTATATTTTTACATGCCTCCTTAACCTTTAATATTAAATTTTTATCACATTTAAAATCAAAAGTATCTATTCTTGGTATTTGCCCTCTTCTATCTCCAAATACAGTAGAGTCCACATCATGTTGAACTAAATTATCCGCAACAATTACGTCTCCTGGGTAAATATCCTTTGCAACTCCACCAGCTACACCAACATTAATTACTGCATCCACATTAAAATCATCTACTAATATTTGAGTACAAATAGCTGCATTAACTTTTGCTATACCACTTTTCACAATAACAACTTCTTTATCCCAAAGTTTTCCATAATTAAACTCCATTTGTGCTTTATGAACTTTTTTTTCTAATTTTATTTCATTTAAAAGTGGCTGTACTTCCTCAATCATTGCTCCAATAATTCCTATAATCATCTTTCTTACTCCCCTTTATCTATGCTTTGTTTTATTCCTTTTAAAATATCTTCATTATTTACTTCTACTTTTATTTTACCTTTTCCTATGTCCTGAAGCAAAACAAATCTTATTTTTTTGCCATTTTTTTTATCATGATTAATAGCATACATAAATAAATTATAATTGTCAACTTTGTACTCTATAGGTAATCCTAGCTTTTTTAAAACTTCCTCCACATCATTATATATTTCATTAGATAAATCTAAAATATTTTCTGACATCTTAATAGCTACTAATATTCCTAATGCAACAGATTCACCATGAGTAAATTTACCATTAGATGTAATTTCTATTGCATGACCTGTTGTATGTCCAAAATTTAAAAGATTTCTTATTCCAGTATCTTTATAATCTATTTCTACGAAATATTTTTTGATACTCAAACAACTTCTTATTATATAAAGCATTTTATCATTTTCTTTTTCAGCTATACCCTTAATATTTTCTTTTATATATTCCAAAAGAGTTTTATCCTTTATTAAAGAATACTTTATAACTTCACCTAATCCATCAATAAATTGTTTTTTCTCTAATGTTTTTAAAAAATTAGTTGATATAAATACAAATTCGGGATTATAAAAACTCCCCACTATATTTTTGATTCCATTGTAATTGTATCCTACTTTTCCACCTATAGAACTATCCACTTGAGATAACAGTGTAGTAGGAATATTAATGTATCTTATTCCCCTCATATAAGTTGCAGCTACAAATCCAACTAAATCTCCCACAACTCCTCCCCCAAGTCCAATTAAAATACTATCTCTATTTGCATTATTTTCTATTAAAAAAGAATATATTCCTTGAATAGTAGTCATATTTTTATTTAGTTCGCCATTATTAAAAAAATATTTTTTAATATTAAAATGTTTTTCAAATTTTAATATTATATCATTATATAAACCACTTACTTTATCATCCGTTATTAAAAATAAAGTATCATTTTTCTTTATTTTATATTCATTCATTGTATTAAAAAGTTTATCTAGATTGCTGTCTATGTAAATTGTATATGGCCTTTTTAAATTTATTTTTATTTCTCTCATATAATCACCTCACTACTTATTATAATATCCCATATAAAAAATCTCACTCTTGTGTGAGCGAGATTTAATCCTTAACAAAAAAATTTTTAATTTCCTCTAAACTATCTTCTTTTACATCCTTTTTTATCTCTAATTGTGAAAATTCTATATTATTTTCTTCCCCTTCAATTTCTATATCCTTTTCTTCTAATTCCTCTATAGAACTACCTATATTATAGTTTTTTACAAAACCTTGTTCCATTTTTTCAAACATCTCTATCTGTGATTGCATAAAGTTTTTAAATTTTGTTCTAAACATTACAAATTCTTGTTTAGTATTTTGATAATCATCATTAATTTTTATAACATCACTATGGGCTTTATCTAATAACTTCTGAGCGGTTTCATTAGCATTTTTTATTATAAAATCAGATTCCTTCTGAGCAGCTTTTTTAGCTTGTTCTGCTGCATTCTGTGCTAAGAGAAGTGTATTTTGTATAGTTTCTTCCATTCTAGAATAATGTTTTACATTCTCTTCCATATTGTTTAACTTTTCTTTTAAAAATGAATTCTCTTTGTATAAGGCTTCATAATCCTCAGCTATCTTATCTAGGAATTCATCTACTTCATCCATATCATATCCTCTAAAGCCTTTTTTAAACTCTTTACTTGTTATATCCATTGCAGTGATTTTCATTAATAACACCCCAAATCAAACAAATTTTTTAATTAAAACTCTTAATCTTCCACTATTAGTAAATCCAAAATCTTCTATGAATTTATATTTACCAAATCCTCTTATAGTTATAATGTCTTGTTTTTGAACTATCTTATTTTTTTCTCTTACAGTCATATAATTAAGAAGTACCCTTCCAGAAGATATCAATTCTAAAGATTTATTTCTAGATAAATTTATTATAGAACTAACTATACAATCTAATCTTAAAGAAGTGCTTATAAGGTTTAAATCTTCAAAATTATAATCTGGTATATATTCTGAATAAATATCAACAATTTCAACTTCACAAGGACAATTTCCTACAGATATTAAATTACATAAAATAAAATTCTCTAAGCCCTCACTAACCGTTACAAAACAGCAATTTTCATAAATTATAAGATCTCCTATTTTTTCTCTTCTTATTCCTAAAGACATTAACGCACCTAAAAAATCTTTATGAGAAAGTTTTTTAAAAGAAGATTTACTTTTAATTCTCAAAAGCACTATTGGGTATTCCCACACCTGATCTATTGAAAAAGCTATTATTCTTCTCTCACTTTGCATAAAAACTCCATTGGAGGATATTTGTACTGGTAAACTATCTCTTAACCCTTGTAATACTTTCCATACTAATGGAGTGAAGAACTCCTCTGTAAAAGTAGTTATACCAGTTTTATTACAAAATAATATCTTATCATAAATTTGAGAAAGCCTGTTTTTATCTTCATAAGTAAAATAATCTAGGAATTGCTTTTTATCTATCATATTATTGCAAATACTATATTTCTAATTAAATATATTATTAATATAGCAAAAACAGGTGAAAAGTCCAACATAAGACCTGGTAGAATTTTTTCTTGTATTTTTCTACCAGGAGTTAGCAAGGGTTCCGTAATAGTATGCACTATTTGAGTAAAAGCATTTTCACTACCACGCATTACGTATGATAATATTACATCTATAAGTATAGCCCATTCCATAAAGTTAAAAAGCATATCCAAAATTTTATAAAATGCAAAATTCATGGTGCCCTCCAATATTATTTATTCCAACTAAAAATTCCTTTATTACTTAATTCACTTTTCAATTCACTATCAACTTCAACATTTGAAGGTGACACTATATATATTCCTCTCTCTATTTCTTCAAGAGTTCCATTTAAAGCATATGTAGCACCACTTACAAAATCTAAAAGTCTTTGTCCTATTTTAGGATCAAGCCCAGTAGAATTTATAACTATAATCTTTCTATTTTTTAAATTATCACAAATATCTACTACTTCATCATAGCTATTAGGTTTTAATATAACTATTTTTGGCGTAGCTGCAGTATGTATACTAACAACTTTTCCTTGTTTCTTATTAGATGAATGAATTAAAGGTTCAATTTCTTCCTCTTGTAATTCTCTTTCTTCTAATTCATTTTCTTCATATTCATCAAGTTCGTCCTCTAAGCCAAACATACCCATAACCTTTGTTAAAACTTTACCTGCCATTTAATCTTCCTCCTTATTTATATTATAATTTCTTTTACCGAATACACCTTCACCAATTCTAACCATGTTAGAACCTTCTTCTATAGCAATTTTATAATCTCCTGTCATACCCATAGAAAGATACTTCATCTCAATATTTTTAAATGTATTTCTCTTTAATTTATCGAATAATGTCTTCATTTCTTTAAAATATTTTCTACATTGTTTTTCATCTCCTATTGGTATTATAGCCATTAAGCCTTTTACTTTTACATTATCACATTTTTCACAAAGACTAATTAGCTCATCTAAATCCTCTATTAATAATCCTGTTTTATTTCCATCTCTACCTATATTAATTTGAATTAATACATTAGCAATTTCCCCATTACTTTTATATTGTTTCTCAATTTCATTTAATAATCTTACACTGTCTAGTGAATGAATAAGATACACTTTTCCTACAATATACTTAACTTTATTTCTTTGAAGATGTCCTATAAGATGCCATCTTATATCCTTATGTTTGCAAATTTCCATTTTACTTGATAATTCTTGAACTTTATTCTCTCCAAAATTTCTTATTCCAGCATTATAGGCTTCTTCAATGTCTTTAAATGGCTTAGTCTTAGATACAGCTATTAAATTAATGTCATCTTCAATGATATTTTTTATATTTTTTATATTTTCAGCTATCGACATTACTACCGTCCCCTTAACGCTATAATATTTTCTTACTTTAAATATTCTTCATAAAACTTAAAATTCCTGCATTTTTGTCTACTTACTTACTGAATTTATAAATTTATTTTTAATTTCACCATTAAAAGCTGGAATTTTAATATTATCTTCCTCTTCTATCTCCACAGATATTTTTCTTAACATTAGTAATTTAGTATAGCTCTCTTCTGATTCCATATAAGATTTCAATGATTCCTTATTTCCAATAATATCTATGTAAAATGGTGCACCTACTTGGATTCCGTTAATCCTTAAAAAAGCTCCATTACAATATATACCATTTGTTGGAACATATCTGATACCATTTATAGCTATGGCCTCTGCTCCTGCATTTATAAGATCATTTATAACATGTATTATATCAGTGTTGTGAATTAACCTAAGCTTATATTCATATCTATCTACTACAAAATCAGTATTTGCATCTTTAAGTGTCATTCTAATTCCCGGCCCTTTAAGATCAGTTAATCCTAAAATTTCCTTATTTTGATTTAGTTCCTTCTCTACCTCTTGTGTTATCTTATTTGTATCTTTTGTATTGTTTTCATATTTTTCAAGTTTATTTTCATATTTATTACATTTATCAATTAAATTACTTATATCATTTAAAAGATTATTTCTATATGCATAAGCATCTTGGTATTGCTTACTACTTAAAAATATAGTTTTACTTTCTCTAGAAAAGCTCATATTCATAGCAATTAAAATCCCTATGATTATGGAAGCTATAAACATAAAAATATTAGCTTCATTATTTCTCACTTACTTCACCTCATTAGCGTGACCTCTTGCTTTTTCTAATAACAACCTTCTAACTATTGCAAAGTTATCAAAAATTCGTCCTCCAAATACTATTACAGCAGCTATATATATAGGAACACCTAGTTTATCTCCTAAGTAAGCCAATCCAGCTGCAAGCACAGAATTTCCGAAGAAACCTGATATAAATATATCCGCCCTAAAATTTTTAGAAAGACTTGCTCTAATAGCTCCAAATACTGAGTCTAAACATGCCAGTATAGCTACCGACATATATGGTGAAAATTTTTCTGGAATGTTAATATTCCAGACAGTACCTATTATTATTCCTATTATTAGTCCCAAAAATGCAATCACTTTTTATCACCTCTTACTCTTTTTATAATAACTTAACTCTTACTCTTTTACTGGCTTTGCATACTCAAATTTATATTGTTTTTTATAAGCATCTATTTTCAAATTATCAGTTGGCTCATACTTTACTTCACAGATTCCTTTGAAATTTTGTAAAGTTTCTGGGAAATCTAATACTGTCTGTAATTTCTTCTTATCCCCAATAGCTTTTATTACTATTTTCTTTGAAGGAGAAATTCTATCCTCTCCATTCACAGAAATACTATCTCCTGAAACCCTTATCCCTGTAGCCCCGGTAATTCTTATATCATTTATTGAAATAGCTTCAGCCTCAGCAAATTTTAATTCATTAATTAATTCTACTAAGCTTTTATCCGATACCCTAGCATCTGGATTCGCACCAAATATTCCACTATTAGGTGTAATATATATTATGATACCTTCACCTTGAACATCTGTAGTTCCTGTGATTATTCTTGTATCCTCCAATTCTTTTAAAAGTGCCTTAGCAGCATCATTTCTTCCTGCTGCTGCCTCCTCGTACTTTTTTACCTTATCTTGAAGTTCGTCAACTTTTTTTGTTAATTTTTCCCTATCTTTTTTGTACTGCTCAATCTGTGCTGCAATATCCGTACTATTATATGGATTAACAGTTACAGCATTTTCTTGCCTAATTAGTACCCTAAATTGATAAGCTAACATAAAACCAAGTATAGCACAAACTACAGCTACACTTATTTGAGAACTTATTTTACGCATATAAAATTCCTCCTATTTTTGTATATAAACTACTGGATTTCCATCAAAACTTACATCTATATACCCTTTAGCTTTATCCAATTCCTCTCTTTGGGTTATTATGCTAAAGGCCCTATTAAGTTTTTTTTCTAAATTTTCTATATTTCCTAATTTAATACATATATTTTTATAGTAAACTAGTATATTATTTATATTACTTATATTTACTAGTGAAACTTTAAAATTATCTTTTTTTGTACCTATTAGAGAACTTATAGTGTTAGCAGCCTCTATTTTTCTTTTATCATTTATGTTAATAACCTTACCAATTTCACATTTATTAACATCAAAACCTTCAAGTTTAACTAAGTTCATTCCTTTAATATCTTTTTTTCTTTCTAAAACCACTCCATTTTTATCTATAATAAAAAAATCTTCCTTTTCTCCACTATAAAATACAGCTTCTCTTTCTTTTACATTTATTACTATACCATCAGGAATTTTTCTTTCAATTTCAGCTTTTAATATATATGGATTTTCCATTATACCTCTTTTAGCTTTATCCATATTTAAATAAAATATATTATCACCCTTATGTATTTGTGAGAATTTTATTATATCCTCAGAAATAATATTTTTATTACCCTTAACCTGTATTTTTTTCACATTAAAATATGGGTGTTTAAAACATAACGTAGTTAAAATAGAAGCAAGAAATATGAATAACAATATACTTTTTTGTATAAGTTTTTTTCTTCTTCTTCTTATAATTAGTTCATTTTTTTGAGAATCATTAAACCCTACCTTACTTACCATATCATCTCCACCTTATAAAAATATATAAGCTATATATATAATAACACGATATAAAATTAATTTCATTAAATTAATTATTAAATTTTATGTACATTTTAATTTAAATAAACCTATTAAGAAAAACATGTATTGTAGCTACAATACATGTTTTAAATATAATTATTGATTTTTAAGCATTACCCTTTTGTCTTGAAATATTCAGAAGTATTCCAGCGGCAGTCATATTTACAACTAAGGATGACCCTCCAGAACTTATAAAAGGAAGAGGTACTCCCGTTACAGGTATGGAACCAGTTACAACAGCAATATTAATTAAAGCCTGTACTGCCAAAACAGAAGTTATACCTGTGGCTAATAAAGTACCAAAAGTATCATTTGCTTTTACAGCTGTTACAATACCTCTCCATATAAGTATTCCAAAAAGTATTACTATAAAAGTACACCCTATTAACCCTAATTCTTCTCCAATAACTGCAAATATAAAATCATTGTGAGGTTCAGGTATATAATAGCACTTTTGTCTAGATTGGCCAAGTCCAACTCCCCATATCCCTCCAGATCCTAATGCCAGAAAAGATTGAATAAGCTGATATCCCGTACCCTTTGCATCTTGCCAGGGATCTGTAAAATTAAAAAACCTTTTTCTTCTAAAGTCTACCATAAGTATAGCAGCCATACCTGCTACCATAACAGGCAAAACTACTGCAATTAAATGGTGAAACTTAGAGCCTCCCACAAAAAGCATAAAAAATGTTACCATCATTATTACTGTAGCAATACTTAAATTCTTTTCTGCATATACAAGTCCTGCGTAAAATCCAGCTACAAGTAAATATGGAATAACTCCATACATAAAACTCTTCATTTTTTCACCTTTTGATTCTATGCTTTTAGCTAAATAAAGTACTATAACATATTTAGCTATTTCTGAAGGCTGAAATGTAGCAGGTCCAAGTGGAATCCATCTTCTTGCTCCGTTTCTTTCATCAAATGCAAAAACTACTAGTAATAATATAGTTGTAATTATCATTAATATTTTAGTGTACTTTTTTAGTTTATGATAATCATAATTTATAGCAAATAGCATAAAAAATATTCCAATTATTGCCCATAGTCCCTGCCTTTTAAGATAGTACATACTATCTCCTTTAAACTTGTAAAATGCAAAATATGAACTGGCACTATAAACCATGATTACACCTATAGCAACTAAAAGCATAATCACACAAAATAATAAAAAGTCAACAGAACCCATTTTATTTCGGAGCTTTTTCATACTTACCTCCCACTAAATTATTTAAAGGATAAAAAAGCAATCATACATAATACAACAGTAATTATTGAAAATATGGATACTACTTTTGTTTCATGCCATCCACAAAGTTCAAAATGATGATGAAGTGGAGCCATTTTGAAAAATCTTTTCTTTGTGAACTTAAAATATACTATTTGAATAACAACTGCCAAAGTTTCTATTACATATATCCCACCTACTAATATAAGTAGCAAAGGTAATTTTAATATCATAGCCACAGCACCTACAGCTCCACCAAGAGCTAAAGATCCTGTATCACCCATAAATACTTGAGCTGGGAAAGCATTATATCTTAGAAAACCTAATAGTGCTCCTGCAGTAACTGCACAAAATATGGCTAATGTATAATGTCCCATGTAATAACTTACAATTACAAAAAATGTCATTACAAGTATAGTAATTGATGTGGCTAAACCATCTAGACCATCAGTCAAATTAACTGCATTTGTGGTAGCTGCAAAATATACAATTATAAATGGTATATAGAATATTCCTAAATCATAGGCTTTTCCTGTAAATGGCATAATTATTGAACTACCTATGTCAGGATTTTTATAAGCATAATAAGCAAAAGCAAAAGCTACTATAAGAATTAATATCATCTTTTGATATGCTCTAAGCCCTAAATTTTTTTTATGAACTATCTTCAAAAAGTCATCTATAAAACCTATAAATCCAAATGCGATAAACGCATATAAAGCAAACATTGCTTCATCACTAGGTTTTTTAACCAAAATCACCATAGATATAAGTGCGGAAATTATAAAAATTATTCCACCCATTGTAGGCGTTCCCGCCTTCTTCTGATGACTCTTAGGTCCTTCTTCTCTTATATTTTGTCCAAATTTTAATTTATGTAATATAGGTATTAAAATAGGACCTCCTATTATTGATAATAAAAAAGCTACAAGTACTGAATACGCTATTTTGTTCATTTTATTCTATGCTCTATAACTAAGAGCATCTTCACCTCCCCTAGTCCTTATAATTCTTTAATCTTTCTACGATTCCTTCAAGTTTCATTGCTCTAGAAGCTTTTACTAAAATCACATCATCCTTTTTTAAAATTTTTCTTAAATATTCTATAACTTTTTCATAGGATTCTATGTATATAAATTCTCTAGTTTTGTCTAAGTTAACAAAGCCTTTTTTATAAGCATCTTTATATTCTCCTAAAGCTATAAGTATATTTACCCCCTTATCATAAGCATATCTTCCTATGTCTTTATGAGCATCAAACCCTTCGTTTCCTAATTCCTTCATAGATCCTAATATAGCTATTTTACTATTACCTTTCATATTCATAAGCACATCTATAGCAGCTTTCATGGAATCAGGACTTGCATTATAACAATCATCTACTATTGAAAATTTATCCCCTCTTATAATATCTAATCTCATGGAAGTTTTTTCTAAATTTTTTAGTCCATCTACTATTTCCTCAAAACTAACTTTTAGATTTCTTGCACAAGCTATTGCCAGTAATGCATTCAAAATATTGTGCTTTCCTGGTATATTTATATGTATATTTTTTTCACTTAATGTTTCTTTTTCTATAACTTTAAATTCTACACTATCCTCATTTAAAATAATATCCTCTGCATAAAAATCTTCTCCACTTTCTATGCCAGTTCTTATTAAATTAAATTTAGTTTTTGTTACATTTTTAAGCAGATCATTATCATAGTTTATAATTAATGAATTTTCTTCATTAAAAAAATCTGTTATTTCCATTTTTGCCTTCAATATATTTTCTCTACTTCCTAAATTTTCTATATGCGAAATACCCACATTAGTTATAAGTGCTATATCCGGCTTTGCTGCTTCAGCCATTCTATGTATTTCTCTAAAATCGCTCATTCCCATCTCTAATACTGCTATATCATAACTTTTGTCCAACTGAAAAATCATAAGTGGTAATCCTATTTCATTATTAAAATTTCCTGCAGTTTTAAACACCTTATATTTTTTACTTAAAACAGCTGCTGTTAAATCTTTAGTGGATGTTTTTCCAGTAGATCCTGTTATACCCACCACTTTTATATTTAGTTTACTTCTATAATATTTAGCCAAATCTAAAAGAGCTTTTCCCGTATTACAAACTTTTATTACAGATGTAAATTCTTGTAAATCCTTTTTATTAAAATTCAACTCATCTACTATACATACATATGCTCCCTTTTTACTAGCTTCAATTACATAATCATTTCCATTAAAATTTTCACCTTTTAACGCAATAAATATACTTCCCTTTTCTATTTTTCTAGTATCTGTAGAAATTTTATCATAATTTATAATATTTCCTTTTTTTATAATTACTCCATCTACAGATTGAACTAACTCATCAAAAGCTAAGTATTCCAATTAGAAAACCCCTTTCTTAATATAATTCTTCAATTATTTCTTCAATTATTTCTCTTTCATCAAAATGAATTGTTTTATCCTTTAAAATTTGATAATCTTCATGACCCTTTCCCGCTACTACAATTACGTCGTCTTTTTGGGCTATCTCCATTGCTTTTTTTATAGCATCTCTTCTATTTTCTACTAACATATAATTATCTTTTTTTATTCCACTTTTTATATCCTCTATAATATCCAATGGCTCTTCTGTTCTAGGATTATCTGAGGTTATAATAGCTATATCACTAAGAATAGATCCTAATTGTCCCATTATAGGTCTTTTAGTTTTATCCCTATCTCCTCCACATCCAAACACACTTATAAGTCTACCCTTTGTAAATTCTCTAGCTGTTCTTAGTATATTTTCCAATCCATCTGGTGTATGTGCATAATCAACTATAACTTCATACCCCAATTTATAGGATTTAGTAACAATTTCACATCTTCCAGGAACTCCAACCATATCTTCTAACCCTTTTTTAACTTTATCAATTCCAATTCCTTCATTTAAACAAGCTAGAGCACTCCCTAAAGCATTCATAATATTATATCTTCCTGGTATATTTAAATTAAATCTTACTTCTTTATCGGCAAATTTAACAGTGAACTCCACACCACGTGAATGCATTTCTATATCATAAGCCTGAAAATCGGATTTATTATCTATAGAATAAGTATATTTTTTATTTGCACAATCCTTAATTACTCTATTACCATATTTATCATCTATATTAATTATAGAATTTTTACTATTTTTAAATAAAATAAGCTTAGAATTATAATAATTTTCAAAGGTTTTATGAAAGTCTAAATGATCTTGAGTTAAATTGGTGAATATTGCCTCTGAAAAATTTATACCATATACTCTATCTAAATAAAGGGAGTGAGATGATACTTCCATAACACAGTAATCTATCTTAGATTCTACCATCTCTTTAAACAATTTATGAATTTCTAATGATTCTGGGGTTGTTCTATCTGAATTTATTTTTTTACTGCCTATATAATTTGTTATAGTACCTAAAAGTCCTACTTTATAACCTGCCTCTTCTAAAATAGATTTTATCATAAATGTGGAAGTTGTCTTCCCATTAGTACCAGTTACACCTATAATTTTTAATTTATCTTTAGGATTTTTATAGAAATTTGAAGAACATACTGCCATTACCTTTCTGCTATCTTTTACTTTAATCACTGTACACTCAGGCATAAATTCTAATTCTTTATCGCAAATTACAGCGATAGCACCCTTATCCCAAGCGGCTTTTATATATTTATGTCCATCAGTACTATATCCTTGAATTGCAAAAAATAGATCTCCATTTTTTATTTTTCTTGAATCATAATGCATATCACATATTTCTATGTTTTCTTCTCCATTTAATAATTCATAATCTACATTCTTTAATACTTCTTTTAATTGCATAATAACTACACCTCTCTATAAAAGTTGGTTATTTACCATATTACAATATAACAGTGAACGGATTCATCCGTTCACTGTAATTAATCAGCCATCTCCTCTAATTTTACAAATACTGTAGTACCTTTTGTAACTTCTTCTCCAGGTTTTTTGTTTTGGTCATTTACAAGCCCACTTCCTGTATATTGTAATTTTAATCCAATACTATTTAACATTTGAGATGCTCTTTGTACAGTACAGCCTTTTACATTTGGAACTACCACTACTTTATTATAATTTGATGTATCTTTTGTGTAAAGTACAACTTTTGCTCCTTCCTTTACTGTATACCCTGGTTTAGGGTTTATATCCGTGACATACTCCCCATTAGATTCTATTTTATAATCCAATTTATTATCCTTTAATATTTTCTGTGCCTCATTTTTTTTCAATCCCCTTACTTCTGGTATTATAACATCTCTTTTTAAGCTATCAGCTAATTCTCCAGAGGACTCATCAGAATTAAATGCCATATAATTAAATATGTCATCAAATACCTGTTTAGCTGCTGGTGCTGCAGTTTGAGATGCATAATAGCCTGACGGTCCTGATGCATCCGGTTCGTCCACAGAAACAAAAACTGTTATTTTAGGTTTATCAGCAGGTGCCATCCCTACAAAAGATGAAATATACATTCCATCTCCATATCTTCCATTTAAAACTTTTTTAGCAGTACCTGTTTTACCACCAATATGATAGCCTTCAATGAAAGCATTTCCTCCACCACCTTCAGAAACAACCTTTTCTAAGTATCCTCTAAGGGTAGACATTTTGTTTGAATCCAATATTTCTTTTTCCCCATAATTATCAAACTTTTTATCTGTTATTTCTTTTCCATTTTCCTCATCATAATGAGCCAATTCTTTTAAAACATGTGGCCTAATCCATTTTCCTCCATTAGCCACAGCATTAAATGCTGCCATATATTGAACCATAGAAACCGTATTAGTCTGTCCAAAGGATATTGTTGCTAAATCCACCTCTGTTATACTCGAAGTTTTCTTTATAATCCCTTTAGCTTCACCAGGTAAATCCACTCCTGTTTTCTTTCCAAAACCAAATTTTTCTATATAATCATTTAACTTTTCTTTCCCAATTTTCTTTCCTAATTCTATAAACCCAACGTTACAAGAATTTTTTAGTATGTCTGGAAAACTTTGCGATCCATGTCCTCCACTTTTCCAACAATGAATAGTATTTTTTCCTATTTTAGTGGCACCACCACAAACAAATCTATCACTATCTGATACTGAATTCTCAGACAAGGCAGTAGCCGCTGTTACAACTTTAAATATTGACCCTGGCTCAAATGTATCATTTACAGCTCTATTTCTCCACATAGCTTGAAGCTCATCACTAGTTTTACCCTCCACCCATGGATCATTTGGATTGTAGTCAGGCTTATTTACTAAAGCTAATATCTCTCCAGTATTAGGATCCATAGCCATAATTGAAACATTTTTAGCATTATTATCTTTCAAAGCTTGGTCTGCTGCTTTTTCGCAAAAGTGCTGAACCATTTCGTCTATAGTTAAAACTACATCTTTTCCATCCTCAGGTTTAGTAAATTCTGAAATAACATAAGGAAGCTCACTAGATCTGCCACTATCCATTTCCGAAATTCTCCTACCAGGTTTTCCTGAAAGTATTGAATCATACATCATTTCTACTCCTGTTAACCCTTTACCATCTGAATTAGTATGTCCAAGAACATGCGCTAAAAAATTATTGTTCGGATAGTATCTTTTTGTATCCGCAGATACTATAACCCCCCTAATTTTTAAAGCACTAACTTTATCTGCCATGGGTTTTTCTATTCTTCTTTTTAGTGTAGCAGAACCATATGGTATACCATTAGGAAGTTTTTTATTTATGATTTTTACAATGTCCTGAGACTCCATATCTAAAACTTTTGAAAGACGATCTGAAACTTCCTGTACAGATAATTTATTTGTATCCATAGTTTGCCTTAATGTATTTAAATCTAAATCCACTCTATATACATTAGCGCTTACAGCTAATTCATTGCCATTTCTATCTAATATTCGTCCTCTTTTAGCATCTATTTTTACTTCACTTGTCCACTGCTCTATAGCCATATTTTCGTATTCCGGTGATTTTTTAATCATTATGTAGGAGAGCCTTCCTATAAGAGCTGTAAATAAAAATGTTAATCCTATAAATATTAAAAATAATCTTTTTTTAATAACAACCTTATCTCTATATATTTTTTTGTCCAAGATTTATACCTCCGTTAAAATAACTTGCTGAACCACTTTTTAAAGATATTTTCCTCAGTTTTTTTAACATCACTTTTCTGTTGATTTTTAAAAACTTCTTTATTCAAGTCACAATATACAATAGAATTTTTTGATGGCTTTGTCATTTTTAGTTTCTTTGTAGCTATATCTTCTATATACTGTATATTATTATATTTAACAAGTTCCACCTTTAAGTTTTCATTATTTTTATTTAGCTTAGTTATTCCTTTATTTATATTATTTAAATTCTGCTGCATATTGTAGATATAACTATATCTAGATAATAAAGCTACCCCTATAATAAAAGCTATAGATATACTTTTGATAGTTTTAGCTTTCTTTTGTATACTTTTGTTTTTTTTCTTTAATATTTTAGATCTATTTTGTTTTTTCTTGGACTTCTCTTTTTTAATTTCAGGTTCAACCTGTGGAGCAAGAGCAGTATTCCCTCTTATATATTCTTCATTCCCTGATACTATCACTTTATTCACTCTCCTTTATAATTAGAACAACAAGTTCTTAAAGCTTTTCTGCTACCCTAAGCTTTGCACTCCTACTTCTTGGATTTATCTCCACCTCATCTTTTGACGGTTCTATAGGTTTTCTAGTTTTAATTTTTATAGATGGTTTTTTCCCACATATACACATAGGAAAATCACTAGGACAAGTACACGGATTGGCTAGTTCTTTATATTTGTTTTTTATTATTCTATCTTCAAGTGAATGAAATGTTATTATAGCCATTCTTCCATTTTTATTTAAATACTTTATTCCCTGCTCAACTGTATTGTTTAATATTTCCAATTCTTTATTAACTTCAATTCTAATAGCTTGAAATGTTCTTTTCGCTGGATGTGGTCCTTCTCTTCTAAACCTGGCTGGTATAGCTTCTTTAATAATGTCAGCTAATTGTAATGTAGTTTTTATTTCTTCTTTATTTCTTCTTTCAATAATAAATTTTGCAATTCTTTTATGAAAATTATCTTCTCCATATTCCTTAATTATTTTATCAAGTGCTTCCTCACTATATGTGTTTACAACATCATGAGCTGATAAACTATTTCTCCTATCCATTCTCATATCAAGAGGAGCATCTTGCATATAGCTAAACCCTCTTTCTTTTTGGTCTAATTGATAAGATGAGACCCCTAAATCCATAAGTATTCCATCTACTTTTTCTAAACTAAGTTCTTTTAATATTTTCTCTATATTGTAAAAATTATTATGTACATATGTTACGTTACTATAATCCTTCAACTTTTCTTTTGCTGCATTTAAGGCATCTTCATCTTGATCTATTCCAATTAATTTTCCTTTAGCAGATAATTTTTTTAATATTTCAGATGAATGTCCTGCTCCACCTAATGTGCAATCTACATAAATTCCATCTTCTTTTATATCCAATGCCTCTATTGATTCATTTAATAGTACAGATACATGTTTAAATTTCATAATATATTCTCTCCATCCTTTTATTGAATTCTCAATTATAAATTTAATTTGTTTATTGCTTTAATTTAATACTAAATTCCCAACTCGCACATCTTCTCTGCTATCTCTTCAAAATCTATATTAGATTCATTATATTCTTGCCATTTTTCTTTACTCCATATCTCTATTCGAGTTGACACTCCTATACTTACTATATCCTTTTTTATATTTCCATACTCTAAAAGATTTTGGGGTATTAAAGCCCTGCCTTGTTTGTCCATATAAACCTCATTAGCTCCAGAGAAAAAAAATCTAACAAATGCTCTAGCATTTTTACTAGTTAATGGAAGTTTTTTCAACTTTTCTTCCAGTATATTCCACTCAGATAATGGATAAATATATAAACATCCATCTAAACCTTTCGTTAAAATAAACTTTTCCCCTAATTCCTCTCTAAACTTAGCAGGAATAATCATTCTATTTTTAGCATCTATAGCATGTGCATACTCCCCAATAAACATTTCTGCACCCCTATTTCCTATTTCTCTCCACTTTCAACCACTTTAATCCACTTATTTTACTATTCTATAATAAAACAAAATTTCCTTCTTTTAAAGAGTTTTTTAATAAAAATTTTAAAAGCATTAAACTTTATAAATCGATTTATATTTATAATATTTTCCTTACAAATCAGTATATGCTGTGTAATTTTTTGAATAAAAACACACTTTATCTTAATTAAATAGAATATATTTATTATAAAATTAAATTTCATCTGTTTTTTCTCCTAATATCCTACAATTTTTTTAATAATAATTAATTACTTGTATAAACTATTATATTATATCCATATTAAAACTTTAGATTAGGAGGCATTAAAATTGAAATGTATGAAAAAATTATACAAAACGAATTTTAGAGGATTAAATAGAAAAGATAAAATTTGTATCTCAGGACTAATTGTATTAACTTTCATAAGAGGAATTTGTATAGGTATGTATTTAAATGAAAAATAATATACTATTAACAAAAACACTGTGCAATAAATTATATTGTTGCACAGTGTCCTCTATTTATTTTTTATAAAATTCTTTTATTTTTTCGCATACATAATCCACTTCTTCTATAGTTATTTCTGGATATATAGGTAAGGCTAACACATTCTTACAAGCTTTTTCTGCCACTGGAAAATCTCCTTCTTTATAGCCTAAATAACTGAAACATTTTTGAAGATGTAATGGAATTGGATAATATATACTTGTTCCTACACCATTTTCTTTTAAATATTTATTAAGATTATCTCTATCCTTGCATAATATATTGAATACATAATATACAGGCTCTTGTTCCCCTTTTATCTTAGGTAATTTTATATATTCTATATCCTTTAATCTCTCTTTATACCACTCACTAATAATTTCTCTTTTTCTTATAGCTCCCTTAATGTATTTCATCTTTACAAGTAATATTGCTGCCTGCAATGTATCTAGCCTAGAATTGTATCCTATATAATCATAGTGATATTTTACACTGGCTCCATGGACTCTATATATTTTAGTAAGTTCATCCAATCTATCATTATTAGTGATTATCATTCCACCATCACCATAGCCTCCCAAAGTTTTAGTTGGGAAGAATGAAAAAATGCCCATATCGCCTATAGTACCTGCATATCTATAAAAGTCTCCATTCCCCTTCCATTTCATTCCAAAAGCTTCTGCAGCATCCTCTAATACAAATAAATTATATTTTTTTGCTAACTCCATTATATTATCCATATTTGCCATTTGACAAAATAGATGTATTGGAAGTATACCACAAGTGTCTTTTGTTATTCTTTCCTCTATTTTAGTAGTATCTATATTAAATGTATCTTCGTCTATATCTACAAAAACTGGTTTAGCATCATGTTTAGCTATACAAGAAGCGGATGCTAAAAAAGTAAAAGGTGAAGTTATTACCTCTTTATCTTTTTTAAATCCTAATATATCCGATGCAATAACAAGTGCATCTGTGCCAGAAGCAACTCCTATAGCATGTTTTACTTCAGTAAAATTTTCAATTTCTGTTTCAAGATCCTTTACTTCCTTACCTAAAGTTTGTATCCCATCTACTAAAACTTTTTCTATAGCTTCTTGAAACTCTTGTTTCTTTTCACAGTATTCTCTTTTTGAAGTGTAAAACCCTACTCTCATAATTATCCCCTCCATATATTTATTATATATAGTAAAAAATAAATTAATGCATTTACAAAACTTTATTACTCTTTAAACTTCTTACAACTGGATTATTTTAAAATTGATTCTACTTTCTTTATAAGATTATCAACTACATATTTAGCATCATCTAATGATAAAATTGAATACACTGGTAAACTTATTTCATTTTTATACTGATTGTATGAATTAGGATAATCTTCTATTTTATATCCTAAGTTTTTATATAATGTAAACATAGGAAGAGGTATAAAATGCACATTAGTAGCTATATCCATTTCAGCTAATTTTTCTATAACCATATCTCTTTGCTTTTCTTCAAATCCTCTTATTCTTAGAGGATATAAATGATATGATGTCTCCATAACCTGATCTTCATCAAATGGAATTATAGCCCATGGCTTATCCTTTAACGCATTAGTGTATATATTAAATATTTCTTTACGTATCTTTAGCATGTTTTCATAACGCTTTAATTGAATAATTCCAATAGCTGCCTGTATATCTGTCATATTGCATTTAAATCCATCTGTTAATATATCATATTTCCATGCTCCAGCTTTCATTTTACTAAGGGCATCTTTTGTCTGTCCTTGAAGAGCAGTATACTTAAGTTCTCGGAAAAGATCCTCCTTGCCATGGAAGTTATTATCATTATAGGTTATAGCTCCCCCTTCTGCTGTTGTTAAATTCTTCACTGCATGAAAAGAAAATACATGAAAATCATATTGAGCTCCCACTTTATTTCCCTTATATGATGCCCCAAAAGCATGGGCTGAGTCGCATATTAATATTATATCTTCTCTATTCTTTTTTCTTAAAATCTCTCTTACCTTGTCATAATCTACTGGTACTCCAGCAAAATCCACTGTTATTATAGCTTTAGTTTTAGGAGTAATAGATTCTTCTAATTTATTTAAATCCATTAAAAAACTATCTTTTGCCACATCTACAAAAGTAGGTTTTATTCCTCTATGAAGTATTACATTAGATGTTGCAGTATAGGTATAAGGAGTTGTTATAATTTCATCTCCTTCTTTAATGTTAAATACCTTCAGAATAAGTTCCATTCCAGCAGTAGCACTAGCTACTCCAACTGCATGATTTGCATTACAATAATTTTTCATATCCTCTTCAAATTGAGCTAATTTAGGTCCAGAGGTAATCCATCCAGATTCTAAAACTTTTACTACCTCTTCTATCTCCTCTTTAGTTATATCCGGTGGTGAAAATGGTATTTTCTTATTCATAATAATTCACTCCTTATTTTATATTAAACTATGCTCTTTAAACATAGTCTATTTCCTTCCTTTATTACTATCCTTTTCTGAAATATATAAACCAGTATCTTTTGTTATATAAATTTTCCCAAAGTCATTTATACTTTTGTTTATATATTCATATAGTTTTCCTAATTTTTCTTCATTAAACTCCTGCTTTATATTCCCAGGCATAGAGAATATATAATCAACAAGTGGAGTTGCTTTTGTTAGCTTTAAACTATCCTCATATCTTTTTAACTTTATATTATCAAAAAATTTACTTAATATATCTTTCCCATTCTCTAATTGAAATTTTTTAGTTAGATAAAAACTTTCGTTTTTTAAAATATTTTCATCTATTTCAGATATCATCTGCCTCATTTCCTTCATATGACTCTCTCCAACTGTTGAAGCATAAAACCTTCCTTCGGGTTTTAAAACCCTCTTAATCTCAGACAATGCTTTGTCTACATTGTCAACATGATAAAGCATATGATTTGCTATAACTATATCAAATTTATTATCTTCATATGGAATGTTTTCAGCATTTACTACTTTAAACTTAAACTTTCCTGCCTTATTCTCTAAATTATTTTTTGCATCCTTTAACATTCCTTGCGAATAATCAGTTAACACAATACCTAAATCTTTAGGTATATATTTTAAATTTTTCACCCAAAATGTAGCATCTCCACAGCCTAATTCCAGTACAGTGTCCTTATCTTTTAAATTCAATTGTTGAAAACACCACTGCATCCATCCTTGCTTATTTGAACTAAATTTTTCATGTAAATTTATTCTAGCTCTTAAATTAGACGCATTTTTGTATTGTTCTACCCATTTTTTATCCATACTAAGCACATTTATTATATTTATGAATTTGTTCCAATTTAAAGTATCTTCTTCATTTACCATGTGAATAGTTTCATCAATAGCCTTTACTACAGTAAACATATGTCTAATTTTTTCTTCTATAATTTGCTTTTGAATATATAATGATTTTTTAAAATCTTTATCGTTTATATCGTATTTCATAATATCGCCAATTTCTTCAAGGGATAATCCTATGAATTTTAAAGTTAATATTTTTTGAAGTTTAGCAAAGTCCTGCTTACTATATAACCTATATCCTAATTCACTATAATCAGTGGGAACTAATAAACCTATTTTATCATAATATCTTAAAGTTCTTATGGTAACTCCTGCTTTTTTAGCAAACTCTCCAACACTAAATAATTTTTCAGTATTACTTTCCATAATTACCACCTCTGTTTTCTTTATTTTACCCCATGACCTTAGGTAATGGTCAATAGCTTTTTAATAAAAAAAGTATATAATAACTAAAAGCTACTATATACTCTCTTTTTTATATATTTAACTTTATTACTGTTTTTTTATAGATTGTTTTTTACTGGTGGCATTATGATTCTTAGCCGTTTCTCTTGTTAGTGGTGTATCCCAATTACATTTTTCCATTCTCTTTAATTTATTGTCCACTTGACTATCCTTTGCCATATCGTTGGTTGTATTAACCTTTCCTCCTTTCAGCATTAATATAATTATTATTACCCTTTGTATAAAATATATTATTTAAGCTTGTCTAACATAGCTTCCATATCATCTTTTTTCAAAGGCTTACTAAAATAGTAGCCCTGTATTTTAAAACAATTCAGATTCTTTAAAACATCTAATTGTTGTCTATATTCTACTCCTTCTGCTACCACATCTAAATTTAAGATAGTTGCAAGTTCTATTATACACTTTATTATTGCTTTTTCATTTTCATTGTAGCATATATTATCTATGAAACATTTATCTATTTTTAAAGTATCCATAGGCAATATTCTAAGATAATTTAATGAAGAATATCCTTTCCCAAAATCATCTAAAGCAATTCTTACGCCCATTTTTTTTAATTTTTTTAAAGTTTCGATATTACACTTTAATGAATCCATTAATATATTTTCTGTAATTTCTAGTTCTAGATTTTCAGGTCTTAATTTACTATTATCTAATGCGTTTTTGATCTGCGTTACAAAATCCTCTTTTTCTAATTGGATTGCCGATATATTAACAGCCATATAATTATAATTATATCCTTTTTCTTTCCATATTTTATTTTGCTTACAAGCAGTTAATAAAATCCACTCCCCCATTTCATTTATTAATCCTGTTTTCTCCGCTATTTTAATAAATTCACTAGGAGGTATTATACCTAATTCTTTACTGTTCCATCTAACCAATGCTTCCATTGAACAAATCTTACCAGTAGATATATCAATTTGAGGTTGATAATAAAGTTCTAATTCCTCTTTAATTATTGCATCTCTTAAATTTTTTTCTATTTTTATTTCTCTTAATTCTTCATTATAATTTAAATTTTCCAATTTACTCATTTTTTCAAGTCCTTTAATATAAATTTAAATTAAGATTTAAGCTAATTCATATAATTATTTTTAGATTTATACTATTAATATATTTATATATAGTATAAATGTTAAAAAAGGACTTTATCACAATTGAATTAATTCTATGTGACAAGCCCTTTTTTTTATTAATAATATCCCTTAGTTTCACTTTATTAAAATAATACCATTTTATTTGAATTTAACTTTATAGAAATAATATAATTTAAAATATATTTTTAAAAATTTCAATAATTGTTAAACATAAAGTTAATGTAAATATTACTGGAATTCCTATTTTATCATATTTTCTAATTTTAGATGTTATATCTAAATTTAGAATATTTTTCTTATACCATAATATATACATCCATATAGGGACAAATGAAAATATTTTAATATATTTAATTTGTATACAAAAAACATCCATATATAATATTAAACTAATAAAAGTCGCGATAAATAAATAAACTCTCCAAACTTTACGCATAATTAAAAGGTTCCTAAAAATTTATTAAATTCTTTACCATAATATAATTTTTTTACAGCCTTTGTAAATGGTCTTCCATGATTTAAAGTACTATCATCATAATAGTAATAAATTTTATAACTAAAATATAATTGATGAATATTATCATCTATATATTTAGCTATAACTCCAGGTATTCCTCCTCCAACTATTCCTGTTGCCGCAGATATTGCTGCTGTAGTACCTGCTAGTGTCATACCACTAACATTTATTTTTCTTTCTTTATAATTGTACTGTCTCCATGCTGGTGGCAATATATTACTTTCTAATGTTTCCGTCTCTATAATTTTATTATTCAAATAGAGAGTATCATTTTTAATATCATATTTTGCAATTTCCTTACCATTTTTAGTTTCCATTATTACAATTCTTTCATCTTCTTGAAATAAGTATTCATACTTAACTAATTCATCATTAATCATTAAATATTCTACTTTATTATTCTTATTATCATTAGTAAATAATTTATAATCATAATTATTTTGTATATGTTTATCCTCTATAGATTTAGCATGTACACCCTGTATAACTAAGTTTGAGCTTAAAAAGAGCCCACAGATAAAAAGTGATATTACTTTATTTTTTTTATTCATTTTACAAATCCCTCATAATTATATTTTTATAATTTTCATAAAATTCTCTATATACAATTATATAAATATTAAGTGTGAATATCAAATGTTTTTATTTAAATATTTTCCTCCTTTCTTCAAATTAAGAATTTAAAATATATAAAAAAAAGCATTTAGAAATATTATTTCTAAATGCTTTTTATCTTCACAAAATAAATTATAAATTATACGTTAAATCTAAATAAAACTATATCTCCATCCTGCATTTCGTATTCTTTTCCTTCAAGTCTATAGTATCCTTTTTCCTTAGCGGCAGCTTCTGAGCCACATTCTATTAACTTATCATAAGACACTACTTCTGCTCTAATAAATCCTCTTTCAATATCTGTATGTATTTTACCTGCTGCCATTGGGGCCTTAGTTCCTAATTTTATAGTCCAAGCTCTAACTTCATCTGATCCAGCTGTTAAAAAACTCATAAGTCCTAATAATTTATAGCTAGCTTGTATAAGCTTATTAAGTCCAGGTTCCTCTATGCCATACTCAGATAACATTTCCTTTTTCTCCTCTTCATCTAATGTAGATAATTCCTCTTCTATTTTTGCGCTTATTACAACTACTTCTGAACCTTCCTTTTTAGCATATTCTTTAACTTTTTTTACATAGTCATTTTCCACATTTCCAGATACTAAATCTTCTTCAGAAATATTTCCTGCATATAAGACAGGTTTTGATGTAATTAAAAATAATCCTTTTACTATTTCATTTTCTTCTTCTGTAACCTCTAAAGTTCTCACAGGTTTTTCCGCTTCTAAATGAGCTTTTACCCTTTCCATTAAAACAAGTTCTTCCTTAGATTTTTTATCTCCGCCTCTTGCCATCTTTAAAGTTTTTTCAATTCTTCTATCTAAAATTTCTAAATCAGATAATATAAGTTCTAAGTTTATAGTCTCTATATCTCTTATAGGATCTATACTTCCTTCCACATGTACTACGTTTTCATCATTAAAACATCTTACAACATGAACTATAGCTTCAACTTCTCTTATATGAGATAAAAACTTATTTCCTAATCCTTCTCCCTTACTTGCACCCTTTACTAGCCCTGCTATATCATAAAATTCTATAGTTGCATATATCTTCTTTTTAGGATTATACATTTTTTCAAGCACATCTAATCTTTTATCAGGTACAGTAACTACTCCAACATTGGGTTCTATAGTACAAAATGGATAGTTCGCTGCTTCAGCTCCTGCACTGGTAATAGCATTAAATAAAGTACTCTTACCTACATTTGGTAAGCCAACAATTCCTAATTTCATATTGTGTATCCAGTCCTTTCCTACCTTTAGTTAATTCCTTCTAAAATTATACTCTACTACAGCTTTTATTTCAATATAACCCTTATATTTTGCGTTTATGTATTATCATAGTATAATTATTATATGGAATTTTACTAAAATATTTTTGAAAAGGAGATATTATGGAAACTTTTAAAAACACAAATTTTAAAACTAAATATAGTAAATTTGATAAAATTTTAAATAATTTATATTTATCTTATAAAAATATAAAAGAAAATAAATTATTTAAATATAGTTTTATAATCATATTAATAAAAACATTACTATTTGTATTACTTATTTCTAGTGACAAGGCAGTTAGCATTAATGCAAATACAGTACTTCATAGTGTTCCGCCTATATTGGTATACATAAGCTTTATATGCTTAATATTTTCCTTCAGCTTCTTATTTAATGGAATACCACAGCTATGTTATTTTATATTAACAAATATAATCTTAACTATAATATATATAGGTGACATTTGGTATTATAGAAGTAATCATTCTTTTTTAAGCTACCATCTTTTAAAAGCTACTTCCAACTTAAATAACTTAGGTGATAGCATATTTGCTATGTCACGATCAATAGATATTTTATTTTTATTAGATATAATATTTATAATTTTTATATCTTTAAAGGATCTAAAAATGTATAAAAGATGTAAGAGGAATTTAACCAGTTTTTTTATTTTATTTTTATTACCTATTCTGTATTTAGTTTATGCTCATTATAAAGTAGATATATTAAAAAAAGGTTATGAAAATCAAATTCTCTTTAAAGGAAGTTGGACTCAAAATCAAACTATGGCTTCCCTTACCCCAATTGGATATCATATTTTTGATATATATACATTCTATAAAGAATCTCAACCATATATTATAGATGATAATGAAAAAATTCAAATAGATAATTGGTTTAAATCTAAATCTGTTACTCTACCTGACAATAGATATAAAGGTATATTTAAAGATAAAAATTTAATAATACTTCAAGTGGAATCTTTGGAAAATTTTGTTGTTGGACAAAAAATACAAAACCAAGAAATTACTCCTAATTTGAATAAGCTATTAAAAAATAGTTTATATTTTGACAATTATATAGAACAAACACATAATGGTACAACCTCCGATGCTGAACTTTTAACTAATACCTCTATTTATCCTGTACGCAGTGGGAGTACTTTTTTTAGATATCCAGGAAATACATATGTAAATTCATTGCCAAATATTATGAAAAGACTAGGTTATAATACTGTAGCCTGCCATCCTGATAAAGGCTCTTATTGGAACTGGCTTCCTGCATTAAAATCCATAGGCTTTGATAAATGTTATGATTCAAGCTCTTTTAACTCAGATGAAGTTATAGGCCTTGGGATAAGCGATAAAAGCTTTTTAAATCAATTACCAGATATATTAGAAAAAGAAAAACAACCTTTTTATAGTTTTTCAATAACTGTTACTAGTCATTCTCCTTTTAATCTTCCTAAGGAATATGAAGAATTAAAACTTAACTCTTCCTTTAATGAAAGTAGAATGGGAAAATATTTTCAATCAATACACTATACAGATAAACAAATAGGCAATTTTTTAAATATTTTAAAGAAAAAAAATCTATTAAATAATTCTGTGGTAGTTTTATATGGGGACCATGAAGGAGTCCATAAATTCTTTGATGATGAAATAAATTCTATGTCACAAAAGGAAAAATGGTGGGATAATAATTTAGAAATTCCACTAATAATATATTCTAAAGACATAAAGGGAGAAACTATATCTACAACTGGTGGACAAGTTGATCTGCTTCCCACTTTAAGTTACCTTATGGGAGCCAATTCCTCTGATTATTTATTAAGCTCTATAGGGAGGAATCTATTAAACACAAAATTAGATTTTGCAGTAACCTCTACAGGAAAATATATTGGCAAAGAAACTAAAAAATTAAATAAAGAATTTTTTCTTAAAGGTATTACTATTAGTGATAAAATAATAAGAGCAAACTATTTTAAAAAGTAGGTGAATTTTATGGACTTTACACTTCCTAAATGGTGTTTAATATTTATATTTATTTGTATTTTGATCCCTATATTTTCTATAGAAAGTATAGTCCCATGGTTTATATTTATATTCTTTTCATCAAAATGTATAAAATCAAGTACAAATAATTCTTTTCCCACAAAAGTGAAATTAACCAAATGTATTATTTACACTTCTATAGCAATTTTACTAGGTGCACTATTTAACATACTTGTTTTAAAAGGTACCTCTTTCTTTTTAAATAATATTTTAAGATAATATAAGGGTCTGCTATAAAGCAGCCCCTTATTTATACACTTAAACACATCATAAAAAATAATATATTTATAGATTATTTATTTTAGAATTAATATAAACCTTTTTTATAATACTAAACATAACTAATTATATTACTGAAATATTCTAACTTATTTTTATCCTATGTAAAGTAAGGACATTACGGAAAAGAAATGGCACACGCTTCCCCCTAATACAAATAAATGCCATATGGCGTGATTAAAAACTATTTTGTCCTTAATAAAAAAGTATGATCCTAGTGTATATAATAATCCACCAACTACTAGACATGCTAAACCACTAATTGTCATTATATTATATAAAGGTTTTATTGCTAATATTATAATCCAACCCATAATAATATATAACAGTGTTGATAGTATTTCTTTTTTTCCTGTATAAAATGCTTTTAAAACAATTCCAAATATAGCACATCCCCAAACTATACCAAATATTGACCATCCTATATACCCTCTTAATACCGTTAAACAATATGGTGTATAAGTACCTGCTATGAGTAAAAATATAGACATATGATCAAATTTTCTAAATAATTTTTTTACTTTTTTACCTGGTAAACTATGATAAAGTGTTGATTCCAAATAAAGAATGACTAACGTTGAACCATATATAGAAAAACTTACTACATGCCACACTGTCCCCTTAATACAAGCAAACACTATTAATATTACTAAGGCGGATATTGCTAAACAAGTACCTAAACCATGAGTTAATGCATTCATTATCTCTTCTTTTTTAGTATAGAAATTTCCTTCCAAATTATCACCCGAATTCTATTTAATAGTTTAACTTATTATATCACATATATTATAAATTTATTATCTTTGTACAAAATAAATAATAGGATTTCCCATAGGGAAATCCATGTTACTTCATTTTTAAATAGTTAAATAATTTGATTTTATATTTTTTTAAAACCCTCTTTTCTTTCCGTATTTCTTCAGCTCTTTTTCTGCCAAATCTAATACATCTTTAAAACTAATATTACCATCACCCATTAAAGTATCCACTGCTTCTTCTATATTTTTCATAGTATATATATGAAAATTACCCTTTTCAATCTCATCTTCTACTTCTTTAGATAAAACTAAATTGTCAATATTAGAATAGGGTATTAAAACCCCTTTGCCATGTGTTGTATCTACTATATTGCAAACTTTAAAAAAACCTTCTATTTTATCATTTACTCCTCCTATTGGTTGAACTTCACCTAACTGATTTACAGAGCCTGTAACTGCAATGTTTCCCTTTATACCAATTTTACTTAAAGAAGATAACATAGCTATTATTTCTGCAACTGAAGCACTATCTCCATCTACTTTTCCATATACCTGTTCAAAACTAAGATGAAAATCCACTGGCAACTTTCCATAATCACCTAAAAGCCCATTAATATATCCATTTAATATATTTATAGCCTTACTGTGTATTTTTCCACTTAACTCCGAATCTTTTTGCACATCTATTATACTTCCATCGCCTTTATAACATCTACAGGTTATTCTTACAGGTTTTCCAAACCTCAAGTATCCTGCGTCCAACACAGTTAACCCATTTACTTCCCCCACTACCTTGTCTTTAACATTTATATATATCTTATTTTCCTTAAAAGTTTCCAGAATCTCTTTTTGTATTGTTTCTTCCTCATAAAGTATTTCTCTTATATCATTACTATCAATAAAATCCTTATTTTGATTTTTTACCTTGTTATTTGTAAGCATTAATAATTTATTTAGTTCATATCCATCAAAATAAAATCTATTTTGATCCTCCGCTCTTCTAGATAAAAATTTTCCTATTTCTTTTATACCCTCAGCTTTTATAGGTTTTAAACTGTTTTCATAACTTATCTTTTCTATATCTTTTATGAGAGCTGCCTTTGTCTTATCATTTATTTTTACAATAGGATTAAATTCAGCTTTTAGCTTGAAAATCTTTTTAAAATCATCATCATACCTATATAATACATCATAAGTTTCGTAATCTCCAATAAGTATAACTTTTTCATTTATTTTTATAGGTTCTGGATGAAGACCATTTAAAGACAATAATTCTAAATATCCTCTGTTATGATCAATATCCACCTTTCCACTTATAAGAGATTTTTTTAAATAGTAATAAGCTGATTGATTAGCCAAAAGACTACTGAGCCTTATTATAAGACATCCCCCATTAGCTTTCAGCATAGAGCCTGCCTTTATAAGGCTCACATCTGTTATATATACTCCATTTTTATTTTCATATTCTATAGTTCCTAATAAATTGCTTAAACTAGGATCATCTTCATATATACAAACAGGTTTTTTATTCTCATTATTATCTACTAACACATTTACCATATACTTCCCTACGATCTCACCTATAGCTTCCTCATCATCCTCATAAGTAGATGAATAATTTTCGATTAATTCATCCTCTGTAGTATTGCACATATTGTCTAAATACTCCAATACCTTTCCTTCCCTATTAAAGTCTTTCCCATAGGAATCTCTTACATTTTCCATATTAACTTTATAATATTCCCTCATAAGTTTTTTTATACTCTCTATTCCTATATCTTCCTCTTCTTTTATATCATCCAATATTTTTTCTGCTTGTTTCTTCAAAATACTAACATTATCTATAATTTCAGTTTTTTTATCCTTTTCTAATGACTCATATTCTTTTTCACTCATAACCTCTCCATCATCTTTTAGAGGTATAAAAGAGAATCCCCCTTGACTAAATCTTATATCAAATCCTGTTTCTTCAGCTATTTTGATCATTTTACTTAGCAATTCGCTTCTTCCCTTTTCGATCTTATCTAAAAGTTCTTCTTTATTTTTATTATCAGAAGTATTATAAAATTCATAAGTTAATTCTAAATAAGTCTTTTTTATCTCCTCTACATAGCTTTTAAATAAATGCCCCTTTCCATTATCCACAAATAGGCCCTTAGGTTCTTTAGGATTATCATATATTACATAACATATATCTTTAGGTGGAATATCACTTGAATTCTCCTTAATAAAATTCATAATATTATTTAATTTGTCTTGTGAAAAATCATCTATTAAATATACATTATATCCTTCCTTATCAATTTCTAAAGCGGTTTTAATACTTTTATATACTTCACTATACTCTGGTATATAATCATTTGAATCTCTCCTCTGTATATTGTCAAATTCTATATTATATTTTACTTCCATGGACGTAAGTTCATTCATTATAATCCCCCCTTAATATCCATTAATATATTAATATTCCAAATCTGTGTTTTTAGGAACAAAATTTTAAAAAAGATAAAAATAAGGACTAGAAAAACTTTTACTTTTCTAGCCCTTAAAAAGATAAATATATTATTTCCTACAATTTTTACATATTTCTATAGACGCAGATGCACCTATTCTACTTGCTCCAGCTTCAATCATTTTTATAGCATCCTCATAAGTTCTCACTCCTCCTGATGCTTTAACTCCCATTTCTTTCCCTACAGTCTCTCTCATTGTTTTAATATCCTCTACTTTAGCACCTGCCTTAGAAAATCCAGTGGAAGTCTTTACAAAATCTGCGCCTACTTCTTTTGCAATTTTACAGGCAATGATTTTTTCCTCCTCTGTTAAAAGGCAAGTTTCTATTATAACTTTACTTAATGCTCTTCCTTTAGCCTTGTCCACTACCGCCTTTATATCCTCCTTAACATAATCATAATCCTTATCTTTTAATTTCCCAATATTTATAACCATATCTACTTCCCTTGCACCATTTAATATGGCATCTTCTACTTCAAAAGCTTTTACCTTAGTTGTAGTGGCTCCTAATGGAAATCCAATTACAGTACAAACCTTAACTTTACTCTCTTTTAATAAATTTGATGCTAATTTAACATAACAAGGATTAATACATACTGATGCAAATTCATTTGCAATTGCTTCTTTACATATATTTTTTATATCTTCCTCAATTGATTCAGGTTTTAACATAGTATGGTCAATCATACTAGCTAAATCACATTTATTCATACTTTAATCCCCCTAACTTTACTAATAAAACTTTAATTTAAACTATCATTAATATCTAAAATTTTACATATATATTTTATACTATTCTTTATAACTTTACAAATCTTTTAATTCAATCTTTTATTTATAAAAGAATATTAATTTACAAATAAAAGATAATATAATAATAAATATTCTTTTATAAGGTTAAACTATGAACATAAAACCTGATTTTAATATATTTTAAATTTCAAAATACTATGCTATAATGTATATAAAATGTTCTAAATATCAATTCTAACAGTATTTTAGAAAATTAGTAGATATTTACTACTTTATATTATGAAATAATACATATATTATATTATTTATAAAACTATGCACAAAATTTAACGCAAAGGAGTTATTGCACATGAGTTTCAGAGAAAAATTAAATAAATATTATGCTGAAAATTATATAAAAAAATATGGAGATAGATTATCTCAAGTCCAAGGTAATGCTGTATCCGTTAAAGTAGAGCAAAAGACTATTTTAGGAATATTCCATAAATTAACTGTAGTATTACTTGTAAGACCTGAAAGAAGCAAAAATATAGTTAGATGCACTTATAAAAAACATAGATGGTTTAAACCTGTTCAATTCATTTCAATATCTCAAGGAAATTATCTTTTAGTACAAGGTCTTAAAGGTAAAAAAGGAAAAGAAAATAGAGAACAACTAGAAATTATGAATGTACGTAATATGACTACAAAAAAAGACTTAATTCCAATGGAAGGAAAAGAGCCTAAAGTACAGAGAGTCAAAACAAGATTTAAATAATATAATCTTATAAATCTAAAGTCTTGAAAAGTTTAATATCTTTTCAAGACTTTGTTTTTTATCTTTTACATAACATTATTTATTTTTATGGAATAGAAACAAATACAAACTATTTATGAATGCAATAATCCCTGAGAAAAATAATACTATACACCATTGCCCTATATTTAAAGGGACTGTATGAAATACTCCTTGTAAAAAAGGAATATATAGTATACTCATAAGCATAACAATTGATATAGCAACTGCACCTACTAAATACATATTTGTAAATAATTTAATTTCAAATATTGAATGTCTTTCTGATCTACATTCAAATACATGTATAAGTTGAGACATTACAAGTGTACATAGTGCCAATGTTCTACAAGTTCTAAGACTCATATCATATTTACTTCCCATAATAAAAGCAAGTATTGTACAAATCCCTATTAGGCTACCTCTTATAAGTATTTTCTCCCTTAATCCTCTAGCAAATATGCTTTCATTTTTAGGTCTTGGCTTTTGTTCCATAATATCCATATCAGCAGGATCAATTCCTAGAGCCATGGCTGGCAAACCATCTGTAGCTAGATTTACAAATAAAATTTGTATTGGTAACATGGGTGTTTGAAGATTTAATATAGATGCTAAGAACATTGTAAGTACCTCACCTAAATTACATGATAGTAAATATCTTATAAATTTTCTTATATTATCATATATTACCCTTCCCTCTTCTACAGCTGATACTATGGTTGCAAAATTGTCATCTAATAATATCATTGAGGATGCTTCTTTAGTTACATCTGTACCAGATACACCCATAGATATACCTATATCAGCTTCTTTCACTGCAGGAGCATCATTTACTCCATCTCCTGTCATTGCCACAATATTTTCTTTTTCTTTAAAAGCTTTTACAATTCTTAATTTATGATTTGGATTTACCCTAGCAAATACTCTTATATTATCTATTTTACTTATTAATGACTTGTTATCTATTTTGTCCAATTCTGTTCCCGTAATCACTTGATTTTCATTATTTACTATATCTAATTCTTTTCCAATAGCATAAGCAGTATTTTTATGATCTCCTGTTATCATAACTGGTGTTATACCTGCCATTCTACACTTTAGTACTGCATCCTTAACCTCTCTTCTTGGTGGATCTATAATACCTGCAACACCTATTAAAGTAAGATCATTTTCTAAGTTATTACCATTAACACTTGATATTTCTTTATAAGCAGTAGCAATACATCTTAATGCTTTAAATGACATAGTTTCAACACTTCTTAATACCTTATCTTTGTATAAAGAAGTAAAAGCTTTTACCTCCCCATGAATTACAATATATCTACATCTATCTATTACCCTTTCTGGAGCCCCCTTTAAATATAATCTCTTTTTCCCATTCTCATTTATTATTACAGACATCATTTTCCTTTCCGATGTAAATGGTCTATCTTTTATCCTCTTTCCTTTTGATAGAAAATTTTTAAGTTCCCCCGTATTTTTTAAAAATGCCTTTATAAGAGCAGTTTCTGTAGGATCACCAAATAATCCCTTATCCAAATTTTTTTCATTATAATCTATATTACAATCACTGCAATATGTAACAGATTTTTTAAACAACATATTTTCTGGCACTGTATCTTTATTCAAATTATATAAATTATTATTAAAATACAACGCTTTAACTGTCATATTATTTTCAGTTAATGTACCCGTCTTATCACTGCAAATAATAGATGTACATCCAAGAGTTTCCACAGCAGGTAGCCTTCTTACCAATGCATTTTTTTTAAGCATTCTTGACACACCAAGTGCTAATGCTACAGTTACAATAGCAGGCAATCCCTCTGGAATAGCTGCTACCGCTAAGCTTACACCTAATAAAAACATTTGATATTTATCATGACCTCTACTTATGCCTGTTATAGTAACAATAATACAAATTCCAATACAAAGAACTACTAATACTTTTCCTAAAGCATTAAGCTTTTCCTTAAGTGGAGATTTATCTTTTTCTATATTTTGTAACATACCTGCGATTTTTCCCATTTCAGTTTTCATACCTGTAGCAATAACTTTAGCCTTAGCCTTACCTGTCAAAGCTATAGTACCCATATATACTATATTGTCTTTATCCTGACTGCTTTTATTAACACCAACCGATTCCCCGGTAAGTAAAGATTCATCTAACATTAATGCAGAGTCTTCTACAATAATACAATCCGCTGGAATCCTATCACCACTTTCTACAATTATTAAATCTCCAATAACCAACTTTTCTGCACTTATAACTTTTACATTTCCATTTCTAATAACTTTTGCTGTAGGTGCAGCTAAGCTATTTAATGCCTCCAAAGATTTTTCTGTTTTAAATTCTTGTATAAATCCTAAAATTCCGTTCATAATTACTATTATTAGAATAGTTATTGCATCTGCCTTTTCTCCCATAAATCCTGATATAACTGTAGCAGCTAGTAATACCCATATTATAAAGTCATTAAATTGCTGAAGTAAAATTTTAACTGGAGAAATTTTCTCTTTTTTTTCTAAAACATTTGGTCCATATTTTTTAAGCCTTCTCTCTGCTTCTATAGTTGTTAAACCCGAGAAAAGTTCTTTTTCGTTAATCAATATAAACACCTCCGTACCCATAATTTACATATCATAAGAATTATTTTTACTATATAAATATATGTAAGGTACAGGTGAAATATTTTTAATTTTTTTAATAGACCCAATTTTACATTTTCCAACTTTAAAAGAAATGTTACTTTAAATTTCCTTTATTTTTTGATATGATAAAAAAGTGATATTATATATAAATATACATGGTTTTACAAATATTGATTTGTAAGTTAAATTAATAAAAAATCATTTTTATTAACCAATGACAACCTAAGGAGGTTTTTAATGTGAAAGATATAATATATGTTAGCGGTCATAAGAATCCGGATACAGATTCTATATGTTCTGCTATAGCTTACGCCGAATTTAAAAACAGAATTGGAGATGCTCCTACATTGCCAGTAAGACTTGGAAATTTAAATAAAGAAACAGAGTTTGTTCTTAACTATTTTTGTGTGGAATCTCCTAAATATATTGAAACAGTTAGAACTCAAATAAAAGACTTAGCTATTGATTCTGTAACTCCTATATCACCAGAAATTTCCCTTAAAATGGCTTGGTCAATAATGAAAAAACATAATGTTAAAACATTACCAGTTGTGGATGAAAGAGAACGACTAATAGGTCTTGCTTCACTTTCAAATATAACCTCCACTTATATGGATATATGGGATAATAATATTTTATCAAAAAGTAACACTACTTTAGAAAATATAGTAGAAACTCTTTCTGCCAAATGCATATACGTAAGTGAAAATACTAAAAATTTCAATGGAAAAATAGTAGTTACTGCAATGCAACCTGATAGTGCCCGAGAACTTATAGAAAAAGATGATATAATTATATGCGGTGATAGAGAAGATGCTCAAGAAATAATCCTTGATTGCAAAGCTTCACTTATGATTATTACAGGAAAACATGATGTTACTGATAAAATAATAAAAAAAGCTAAAGAAATAGGCTGTTCTATAATAATGACTCCTTATGATACTTTCACTGCAGCAAGATTGATACCCCAAAGTGTTCCTGTACACTACGTAATGACTAAAGATAATTTAATAGTATTTAACAAAGAAGATTTAGTAGATGAAATTAAAGAAACAATGCTCCAAACCAGATATAGAAGTTACCCTGTAGTAGATAATAATAATAAAATACTTGGAAGTATATCCAGATATCATTTGATTTCTAAAAATAAGAAAAAAGTTATTTTAGTAGATCATAATGAAAGGACACAATCAATTCCAGGGCTTGAAGATGCAGAACTTTTAGAAGTAATTGATCATCATAGAATAGGCGATATACAAACAGGTCTTCCTATATATTTTAGAAATGAACCTGTAGGATGTACTGCAACAATAATTGCTTCAATCTATTTTGAGAATGGTTTACGACCAACTAAAAAAATCGCAGGATTACTTTGCTCTGCAATAATATCAGACACACTTTTATTTAAGTCCCCAACATCTACTGTCACCGATAAAATAATGCTTAAAAGACTTAGCGAAATAGCTAATATAGACGTAGATAAATTTGCACAGGAGATGTTTAAAGCAGGTACCTCACTTCAAGGAAAGACGTTAGACGAAATATTTAATCAAGACTTTAAAGTGTTTAAAATAGGTTCCCTTAAAGTAGGTGTAGGCCAAATAACTACAATGGATACAGAAGGCTTTGCTACTATGAAAAATGAAATGCTTGCATATATGAATGAAAAATCTAATAGCGAAAACTTTAATCTTCTAATCCTTATGGTAACAGACCTTCTAAAAGATGGTTCTGAACTATTGGCAGAAGGACCTGAGAAATACCTCATAAATAAAGCATTTAACGTTCAACTTAATGAATCTTGTGCGTATATTCCTGGTCTCATGTCAAGAAAAAAACAAGTTATTCCACCACTAACTGCAGCAGCAACAGAAAGTAATTAATAATAAAAAAAGTGTGGCTAAATTTAAAATAGATCCCGTGTCAAGGACATTATAAAAAAAGGGTTAAGCAACATCTAAAAGATGATTTCTAAATTGTTTAGAAATCATCTTTTTTAATCCCCATTGACATCTATGATTATTATAATACTCTATATAATCGTCGACTTCATTAAATACATCTTCAATAGTGAAACAACATGATTTAAAGTTTACTTCATCTTTCATATGACCAAAGAATGAAATCCTTGATCTGAGTGAATAAATACATATTTATGTAAGCTTATTAGTTTATAAATAATTGTAGTTGCGATATCTAGTGTAATTTGATTAGATATATGATATGCCAAAATATCATTACAAAAACTATCTTTTATAACTGATAGATACGCCATTTGATTTATCCCGTAAGGGATATACGTAATATCTGTGAGTAAAGTTTTACCAGGAATACTTTGTTTAAAGTTCCTATGTAGTAAATTAGGAACTACTATATGTAATGTTAAATTAATTTTTCAGAGTCATTTTAATAGATTTTGAGCCTTTCTTATATACTTCATTATTTATTAGATTTAGGCAGTTTCTTACCAGCCTTTTTTCTGTTATATCGAGTTTTTTAACAACTTCAATTGTTCCTCTAAAAATTTTATTTTTGCTTCTTGTTTATTAATGATATCATCTTTCAAACTCGTCAGAGTATGTTATTGACTTCTTGCTAACGGGTTTAACATAGGGATTACGATTTAGTGTCTTAATAACTTCTTTAGAAAATGTAATTTTACTCATATTAACCTCCATATTCAAAAGTTATTATATACAAAAAAACACCTATAACTAGACACTCTTTTTTATGTATCCAATCTATAGGTACCATTTTAAATATAGCTACATTCTTTTTTTTATTAATTTGTAAATATATCGATTATTTTTTTCATATAATATAATGATAAATTTTTAGGAGGAATTTTTTATGTATTATATGAATAATTTTCATATCCCTTATTTGTCTAGATATAAGTGCCCTATGTATATGTGTCCTATGGTAGATACAGAAGACTACGTTCCATTTAGGAGTTGTTGTAACGATTTAGATTTTTCAGAAAATCAATGTAATATAAAAATTAAACAGGTAGATATAAGCGAAGTAATAGATTAGACATAAAATATATTAGAATTAAATTACTATTCCCCGCATATTAATTACTAATATTATTTTTATATAGGAGGGGAGTAAGTTTTGGGAGTGGGTTACTTAATTGGTTGTCTTTTTAGCATCTTATTATGGAGAATAGATAGACAAATAATATATTATAAAATGGATCTTTTAATAAAAAAATTTTTTAAAAACAAATATATATTATTTCTATTTCATATTTTAATGCTACTATTTATTTGCTTTATTATAAAATTTATTCCAAAAGAAGAACTTTTAAACTTTATTACCAGTTTTTTAGTTATAGATATAAGTAATAATGAACGAAAAAATTTAAAGAAAAGAGAAAAGGTCCACTTTTATGATTCTATATCTACGATCTCTCAATGCGTTGTATGTGGATTTATAGCTCCTCTTTTATATATATTAATATCTGGTAACACATTAGCTTTGATTTATACTTACATTTATAATCTTAACCTTAATAATGAATCTAATAAATTAAAGTTTGTTTTTAACACACTTACTATAATTCCATCTATAATAGCCGAAGTATTTTTATATTTAATATATATAATTAGAAATAAAAAATTTACTATTAATTTTAGAGGAGATTTTCTGGTTAATCTTTATAAAAATCCTCTTTTAAATGTAGATATTTTAGCAGCTTATATTGAATCTGTAAATTTTTATTATTATTTTAATGCAGATAACACTTCTTATTTAAAGAGCTATGGACAATATAGTAAAAAAATAGATGCACACTCTATAAAAGATTATTTAAGCATTACTTACAGCATATGTATGATAACCTTTTTACTTTTCTTTTCAATTATAAGAATAAAATAGCATGTAGAATTTTACTACATGCTATTTTTTCTTTAATTATGTATTTTATCTGCCTTTTAAGCTATTTACCATTCCCCACATCTCATCTGCCGCTTTTAACGCTCTAGATCCAAATTCAAAGGCTCTTTGTGACATAAGCATATCCGTCATCTCTTTCCCCATATCCACATTAGATCCTTCTAAATAACCGGATAATATATCAGCTTGTATCGGAGTAGGGTTAACCCCCTCCACAGCCTCATATAAATTTTCTCCAACTGATATGAAAGCATCATCTCCTACAGCATTATAAATATTTATTCTGCCTACCTCCCTAGTTTTACTTCCACTATTACTGTATTCCTGTACAAAAACAGTACCATCTTGTCTAACTGCAAAACTATCCTCAGTAAACTTAGTTTTTTCTCCATAAAATTGAATATCTAATTTATTCCCCATCTTATCCACTATATCGCCATTAGTATCCACACTAAAGTTCCCTGATCTTTCATATCTATATTGCCCACTAGAATTTACAACCCTAAAAAATCCTAACCCATCTATAGCTAAATCTGTATTTGTTCCTGTATTTACTAAATCACCTTGCTTTTCCATGTCTCTTATCCATCTTCCTGCTTTTACACCCGTACCGGATATTAAATTTTTATCTTCACCTGAATTCGTTGGATATCCCCTTCTATCTAAAGTCTCATAAACTAAATCTTGAAAAGTCACCTCTTCTCTTTTGTAACCCTCTGTTTTTACATTAGAAATATTATTAGAAATACAATCTAATTTTTCTTGTTGCGCCATCATAGCACTTCTTCCATTCCAAAGGATTCTAAGCATTCTTACACCCCCAAACTATTATCTAATACTTCCAACTTCATTTGCTGCTTTACCTAGAGTCTCATCTATAGTTTGTATAACCTTTTGATTAGTTTCAAAAGTTCTCATGACCGTAATCATGTCTATAATTTCTTTAGTTACATTTACATTTGATCTTTCTAATGCATATTGATTTACTACTACGTTATTATTTTCTTCTGGATTACCACCTATGTAAAGATTATCTCCTACCTTTTTTAAATTACTATAAGAATTATCTCCCGGAAAATCAACTGTATATAATTTATATTTTAATACATCGTTCTCCTTTATGTTTCCCATATCATCTACTGTAATTTTACCACCATTTATTCTAATAGGCTCTACTCTCCCATTTTGAATATTTCTTCCTAACACATTGTTTCCACTATCATTTACTAAATACCCCATTTTATTAGTATGAAAATGCCCATCTCTAGTGTATAATCTTTCTGTATTTATCCCATCATCTCTTACTACAGTAAAAAAACCTCTTCCCATAATAGAAAAATCTGTTGATTTATCTGTTTTTTCTATAATTCCTTGAGTAAAATTCGTATTTACATCATCTATTCTACTTCCGAAACTTAAATTTCCTAAGTTTTGTCTAAAATTTTTTCCGTTAACCTTTTTGTCATAGTTATACAATAACACTTCATCAAAACTTTTAGTTACTACACCATCGTTTTTAAATCCCACAGTATTAACGTTTGCCAAATTATTTGTTATTACATCCTGTTTTGCTTCTTGTGTTATCATACCAGACACAGCTGTATAAAGACTTCTAATCATTTCCCCACATCCTTATCAATTATAACTTTTGTTTCATCAGGATATTCCATTCCCATTGACCTAGCTTTTTTTTCTATCTCATAGTTACTTAACTCATAATTAATTTTTACACCTGTCATAATTACAGTAGAAATAATTATTCCTATTCCTATACCTAAAAGTATTTTTCTATCACCAAGAAAAAATATAATTTTTTTTATTTTAGATATAATTCTTTTATTAATAGTACTTCCCCCTTACCAATACCCAAATCGTTAGATATATCTTCAACACTCATACCAGAACTAATCATTTTTTCTACTTCTTTTATTTTTACCACATTATTATCCTGCTGATATAATGCTTTTTTATCTTCTTCACTTATATTTTCGTTTTCTTCTTGTTTTACATTATACATTTTTTTTATATTTTCAATTTCTTTTTTAAAAAATTCCACTTCACTTTGAAGCTGAAAAATAGTTTCTGCCATATCTTTTCTTACTTTTCCTATTTCTATTTGGAAATTTTCCATATTATTTTCTTTATTATCTAATATTTTTCTAAATGAACCTTGTTCTTTTTTTAAAGCTATAACATTTAACACAATAAGTATAGTCCCTGTTAATATTAAAATTATAATCATAATTATAACTCCCAAAAATTAATTTAAAATATTATATTTAAGTCGTTTCAATTCTTGCCTTAAATGTATTATAGCTCTGCTATGAAGCTGACAAACCCTTGATTCAGAAACGCTTAAAACTTTCCCTATTTCTTTTAATGTGAGCTTTTCATAATAATATAATGACAATACAGTTTTATCTTTTTCATTTAGATTATCTAATGCTCTAGCTAAATACTCTAAGAGTTCTTTTTCCTCTAAAGTATTTTCAGGGCTTGGACTCTTCTCATCCACAATAGTTCCAATCAGTGGTATATCATCATCTTCAGAAAAAATTAAATCCTCTAAAGAAACTATAGAAATATAATTTATATAATTTTCAATTTGAGAAACTTCCTTTATAGAAATTCCTAATTCCTTAGATATCTCTATAATATCAGGATCTTTATAATTTTTCTTTTGCAATCTTTCTATAGCATCATTGTATCTATTTAACTTATCCATAGCTCCCTTTGATATAGGACTTATTTTTCTTAGTTCATCTATCATAGATCCTTTTATTCTTATGGATGCATAAGTTGAAAACTTCATACCTTTACTTTTATCAAACTTATTTAATGCATCCATAAGCCCTATCATACCGTAACTAACTAGATCTTCATATTCTATATATTTAGTTTTTCCAATTATAACTCTTGAAGCTATATACTTTACTAACGGTATATATTTTTTTATTACTTGTTCTTTTATATCACAATCTGCTGCCATAGCCATAATTTAATCCCCCTTAGGTGCTTTTTTCCTTTGTTCCCTCATAATTTGAAATAGCATTTTAATTATTTTTTCCCTAGTTTTATTTTCTAAGTCCATAAAAGTTAAGCCACATAGGTTTTTATTATTATTAAAATCTCTATCAATTCTAACAGCTTTACATTTTAAAGTTAGCACTTCATTTTTTAAAGGAAGGGTTATCATTAATATATCTCCTATCTTTATATTCCTTTCAGTTGCTATCTTTATTCCACCAGCACTCATATCTATAGAAAAAGCGTCAAAGAACTCTATTTGATTGTCCCCAATATTCTTAAAATCTAAATCTTTGTTAAGTAATCCACAGCAAACATTAATAACTAAAGGTACTCTTACAAAATTTCTCCTTTGTATTTTTATAAATTTGGTTGGATAATGTAAGAGAATCATCATAATTCTATCTATTTTTCTTCCCTTTACTGTTGTATAAAATTTGTATATATTTTTTTCATCATAATATACACCCTCTACTTTTTCTCCTGTTTTTAATGGTAAATATTGTCCATCCTTTACTGGAATACTTATTCCTATATAATCTCTTTCTAAATCCTGAACATTACTTTTATAAACCCCATCTTCCATTAAAATCTCAATCTTTCTATTTATATTAAACTTGATATTTTTATACATAAAACTCTCCCCAATCAAGAAAAAATTTTAAATATTTTTTTGAAAAATTTTTCAATACCCATTCCCTTTTCTTTAGTATTTAAACCTATTAACCTGTCTGCAATATAAGATACATCTTTAGCTACATTGCTTTCGGGGAATTTTATAATAAACGGTTCTTGTTTTCTAACTGATTCTACAAGTTTTCTATCCTCTGACATTCTCCCTAAATAATCTAAATTAATTTTTAAAAAATTATTCACAGTATTACTAAATTTACTATAAGTTTCTAAAGATTCTTTTATATTTAAAGTTTTATTTATAACTAATTTTACAGTAGGTTTTAATTTAAAATGATCTATAGCTTTTAGTAAACTATATGCATCAGTTAGTGATGTAGGTTCTGGTGTAGTAATTACAATAACATCCTCACAACAAGCTATAAACCCTAAAATACTTCTACTGATTCCTGCTCCAGTATCAATTAAAATATAATCTAAATCTCTTAACTTAGTTAACTTTTCTACAAAGATATCCCGGTTTTTATCTGTAATTTCATCCATTTTAGTAACCCACATACCACCAGATAATAACTTTACTCCCTGTGGTCCATTAACAACTACTTCGTTGATCTCCATGTTATTAAATATAACATCATATACATTATATTTAGGCATAACACCCATTAATACATCATCATTTCCCATACCAATGTCAGAATCAAAAATCATAACCTTTTTACCTTTTTTTTGAAGAGCAATAGCTAAGTTTACTACAAAATTACTTTTTCCTACTCCACCTTTTCCAGATGTAACAGTAATAATCTTCGCCTTAGTCTTTTCATTATCTATACTTTCGGGATTCATACTGTCAAATACAATTTTTCTTAAACTCGCTGCTTGATCTAACATATATTATTCTCTCCTAGTATCAAAGTTCCCATTTCTTCAGGATCTATCTTTCTAATATCATCTGGTACATTTTGTCCTGTTGTAATAAAACTTACAGGTTTTCCTGCATATTGTATTATATTAAGTACAGACCCATATGTGGTAGTTTCATCTAATTTAGTTATTATAATGTTATTATATCCTAAAGGCTTGTATCCTTCCACTATAGTATCTATATCTCTATTTTTTGTAGTAGCACTTATTACTAAATGTATATTTTCTGTTCTTGTATTATCTATAAACGCCCTAAGTTCAGATATCTGCATAGTATTTTTAGAGTTTCTCCCAGTAGTATCTACCAAAATTACATCGCAATCCTTCATGTCACTTATTGCTTCTTCCATATCCTTTATTGAAAAAACAACTTTAAAAGGTATTCTCATAATATCTGCATAAGTTTTTAATTGCTCTACTGCCCCTATTCTATAAGTATCTATTGTTATAAGACCTACTGTCTTTTTTTCTATTAAAGATAAGCGACCAGCTAATTTTGCTATGGTAGTAGTCTTTCCAACACCAGTTGGACCAACTAAGACAATCACATCCTTTAAAATCATTGTAGATATAGGAATCATTTCTTTTATAACAATTTTAGCTTTTTCTACATCTTCTAATTCATTATCTATATTTTCCACTTTCATCAAAATATTTCTTATAATATCTTCATTTAAATCACTATTCTTTAATAAGCCCTCAAGTTCACTTTCCTCTTGAGATACACTTAAGCTATTATTCATCATACTACTCATCATGTTTTTCATTTCTTGAATTTCATTTAATAAAATCTCTTTATCTAATAACTGTTTATTCTTATCCTCATGAGAATTTTTATTAAATTCTTCTTTTGAAAGTTCTAATTTTTTGCTATTTAATTTTTCTTTATTTTCCATTATCTTTTTTATAATTTCTACACTGCTTTCCATATCTTTATCATCTTTATTTGAATTATCTATTGCAGCTGTGACTTCTATAACCTTCTTTTTAAAAAATCCTAGAAAACCTGGTCTTCTTATTTTTCTCTGACTAATTATTATAGCCTCTTTCCCTAGTTCATATCTTATTCTATTCATAGCTTCATTCATATTATTTACAATATACTTTTTAATTAACATTTATATTGTCACAACTCCTTCAGTTTTTATTTCTATATCATTAGGAATTTCATTTATAGAAAGTACATAAAGGCTTGGAAATACCATTTCCGTAAGTTTTCTAAAAGCTGGTCTTATTTTAGGTGATACTAAAATTACAGGTTGTCCCTCGTAAAAGAATGTATTTTCTAATACATTTTTTAAAGAACTTAATATTTTACCCGTAGTATCCGGATCCAATGCTGGAAAAGAGCCTTGCATTGATTTTTGAATATTGTCTCCTATTATCTCCTCTATATCCGGATGGAGGGTTACTACAGTTATAGCTCCATTTTCATCCACTAATGAATTACATATGTTTCTTGATAGAGAAAACCTTACATATTCAGTTAAAATTTCTATATCTTTTGTAGTTCTAGAATTATCTGCAAGGGATTCTAATATTGTTACCATATCCTTTACAGATACTCTTTCTTTTAATAAATTTTGAAGAACCTTTTGTATTTCTCCTATAGTCATTAAATCTGGTATAAGTTCTTCAACTACTGTATTATATTTCTCCTTTACAGAGTCTATAATAAGTTTTACTTCCTGTCTTCCTATTAATTCATAGGAATGTGCTTTTATAGTTTCCGTTAAGTGAGTAACCATTACAGTAGTAGGATCTACTACTGTAAATCCTTTTATTTCCGCGTCTTCCCTAGCATCTTTATTAATCCAAATAGCTGGTAGTCCAAAGGCTGGTTCTACTCCTCTAATTCCTTCTATATTACTTTCCCCATCCGTTGGATCCATACATAAAAGCATATTAGGCATAAGTTCTGACCTAGCAATAACAGTTCCCCTTATTTTTATAATATACTCATTAGCTTTAAGTTGAAGATTATCCCTAATTCTTATAGGTTGTACCACTATACCCATTTCAATAGCACATTGTCTTCTAACAGAGGTAATTCTCTGAAGTAAATCCCCACCTGAACCTTCATCTGCTAAGGGAATAAGTCCATAACCTATTTCTATTTCCATAGGTTCTACATTAATAAGACTCATAACATTTTCTGGTTCTTTACTCTCTATATCTGTAATTTCCTGTTTCTCCATCTCAATTTGTTCTATTATCTTTTCTTTTTCATCTTTATATAAAAAGTAAGCAGATATGCCACTAGCTACTGAAAGTATAAAAAATGGTATTTTAGGCAAACCAGGTACTAAAAATAAGAAAAATAAAATTGCTGATGCCATAGCTATAACTTTAGGAAATCCTGTTAACTGCTTTCCTACAACGGACCCAAAATTTTCATCACTACCTGAACGAGTAACTAAAATACCCGATGCGGTTGATATTAAAAGTGCTGGGATTTGACCTACTAGCCCGTCTCCTATAGTAAGTCTAGTAAATTTTTGAGCTGCATCTCCAGCAGTCATATCCATCATCAATGTTCCAATTATTATTCCACCTAAAATGTTTATAGCCGTTATTATAAGTCCTGCTACTGCATCTCCCTTTACAAATTTTGATGCACCATCCATAGCACCATAAAAATTAGCCTCCTGTTGAAGCTTTTTTCTTCTATCTCTAGCCCCAGTTTCATCTATAAGACCAGAGTTCAAATCTGCATCTATACTCATTTGTTTTCCAGGCATAGCATCCAATGTAAATCTGGCTGAAACTTCTGCTACCCTTGTGGCACCACTGGTTATAACTATAAACTGAATTATTATTATAATTAAAAATATAATAATTCCAACCACATAATTTCCTCTTACAACAAAAGTACCAAAAGCTTCTATTATCTTACCTGCATCTCCATCACCTAAAATAAGTCTAGTGGATGATACATTTAATCCCAATCTAAAAAGTGTAGTAACCAATAACAAAGTGGGAAAAGATGAAAATTGTAAAACATCTGTTGTAAACATGGTTAATAATATAATTACTACAGATATAGTTATATTTAAGGCTATTAATATATCCAAAACTTGTGATGGCATTGGAATAATAATCATCATAACAATAGCTATAACACCCAAAGCTATAATTACATCTATATTTTTTTTCAAATCTAGCCTTTTTCTAATACCTTCCACCAAAAACACCCCTTAATAAAGTTACGATTTCTTTATTTTCATAACAATCGCTAATATTTCTGCCACCGCTTGATACATCTGTGGTGATATTTCAGAATCTATCTCTACTTCACTGTATATAAGTCTTGCTAAAGGTTTATTTTCTATTATAGGCACACTAAACTCTTTAGCTTTCTCCTTAATTTTAAACGCTACATGATCTACTCCCTTAGCTACTACCTTAGGAGCCTTATCCTCCCCATCTTTATATTTTAAAGCTATGGCTATATGTGTTGGGTTAGTTATAACTACTGTAGCATCTGGAACGCTTTGCATCATTCTTCTCATAGCCATTTCTCTTTGCTTTTGTTTAATTTTTCCTTTTATCTGAGGGTCTCCCTCTTCTTGTTTAAATTCCTCTTTTATCTCCTGTTTAGTCATTTTCATATCTTTTTTATATTGTTTCTTTTGAAATATAAAGTCTGCTAAAGCTATTATGCTCATTATAAGTGTTACTTTAAAAAATATACTTACTGACAACTTCCTAATCCCTTCAATAAGTACAGGAAATCTTAAGTTATTTAAATTTATAATTGTTGTATAATTATTTAACAAAAACTTATATCCTACTACTCCAACTACAGTTACAATAGCCACATCTTTTATAAGTTCTATAACCGTTCTAGTAGAAAAAAGCCTTTTAAATCCGCTTATAGGACTTATCTTTTTAAAATCTGGTTTCAATGGTTCCTTAGTATGTATAAAACCTGTTTGTAATAGGTTGGAAAATACTCCTATAATCATTATTGGCAACGCTATAGGTAATACTATGACCCCCACTCTGAATATTACAATCATTGTAAGATTAAATATATTATCATAATTTAATTCCATATTTATAAAATCATTTAAAAAAGCCACCATGGTGTCTTTTAAACTACTAAAGACATAATCGCCAAATACCGATAATACCATTGTAGCCGCTAAAAGGGTCAAAGCTAAGTTTACTTCTTTACTTTTAGCCACTTGTCCTTTTTTCTTAGCTTCGTTAAGCTTATGAGGGGTTGCATCTTCAGTTTTTTCTTCTGAAGCAAAAATAATTATTATTGGAATTGTTTTGTATATACCTTTAAATGCTTCCGGTAGTTGTGAAAATAAATCGCTTATTAAATGTAGAAAAATAGGTAGTGCAAATACAAAGCTTGCAAGACCAACTAATATTTTAATTGGCAATCCAAGTATCATTACATTTAATTGGGGAACAGTCCTAGCTACAAGCCCTAAGGTTAAATCAGTAAGTATAATTATTAATACAATAGGTATAGCTATTTTTACCCCTATAGTAAAAAACTCTATAAAAGCTTGTATCACTATTGTAGGTGAATCACCATTTAATATAAATTTCCCCAAATTCACAACTTTGAAACTATTTACTATTTGTAATAAAAGCATATGATGTCCATCAACTATGAGAAAAATTACTAAACTTATAAAATATAATAATCTTTCTAGTAGTGTAGAATTACTATTTGAGTTAGGATCAAACATTGTCATCATTGAAAATCCAATCTGTAGATCCATAAGATTTCCACCAAATTTAACTGCCATAAAACATAATTCAGTTATAAAACCCAATGTAATTCCAGTAGTAATCTCACTTATACAAACACCAATAAAATAAAATGTGTTATTTATATTATTTATAGTGGAATAATCAACTCCTGGTATAACCATATAGGCTAATATTAGCGCAAAACCAACTTTTAATATTACCGGTGTTCCCTTTGGAAAAAACACAGGTGTTATTACTAAAAATCCTAATAATCTTAAAAAGATCAATATTACTCCTGTAAAAAATGCTACATTAATCAAAAATAACACCTACTTTTAAAATTAAACATCTAATTTATAATATTTGAAATAATAGAAAATATCCTCTCAGTAAAATTTACTAACTGATGAAGCATCCAGCTACCAGTTAACAAGCCAACCAATGCTACAGCCACAAGTTTAGGGACAAAGGTTAATGTCTGTTCTTGTATTTGTGTTGTGGCTTGAAATATACTTATTAAAAGACCAACTAATATTGAGACTGTAAGTATGGGTGCTGCTACTAATAGACCTGTTTGTATTGCATCTTTTACTACACCTATAACCATATTTTCACTCATCTAATCACCTCATTTAAAACTTAAAATAAGAGATTTTATTAATAGATACCATCCATCTACCATTACAAATAATAATAATTTAAATGGTAGTGCAATCATAACCGGTGGCAACATAAACATTCCCATAGACATAAGTACACTTGATACTACTAAATCAATTATTAAAAATGGTACAAATAATAAAAATCCTATTTGAAATGCAGTTTTTAACTCACTTATCATAAAAGACGGTATTACTATGTATAATGGTACATTTTCTTCTGTTACATCTTTGCCCATTTTCCCTATTTCCATAAATAGTTTTAAGTCCTTTTTTCTTGTTTGCTTTAACATAAAGTTTCTTAATGGTTTACTCCCCTCCTCTATAGCCTTCTCTTGCGTAATTTTGTTTTGTAGAAAGGGTTGCAATGCCTTTGAATTTATATCAATATATACAGGTCTCATAATGAATATTGTTAAAAACAATGCCAGTCCTATAAGCACTTGATTAGGAGGAGATTGCTGTGTTCCTATGGCACTTCTTAAAAAACCAAATACTACTATAGTTCTTACAAAACTTGTCATCATAATTATAAAAGATGGTAATAATGTTAATATAGTAAGTATTATTAAAAGCTTTATGCTATCCACATAATTTTGAGGTGTACCAGCTCCATCTACGGAAATATTAACTTTGGGAATAGGTATAGTGTTTGAGGCTGCATACACCTTGTTGCAAGTAAATATAACCATTAACACTATTAAAGTTCCTAATATATATATTAATTTTTTATTGATTTTTTTACTCATACTTATCTTCCTTTTTAGTTATAAGTTTTTTGTACATATCCTTTAAACTTTTAAGCTCTATCACTTCTTTAGAAGATTCTACTTTTAAAAGTTCCTCTTTAGAAATTTCTAATAATATCTCTATCTTCCCATTAGAAGATGAAACTACATAACCTCTTTCTCCTATTTTCACTATCAAAAGAGCATTGTCTTTTGATAGTGAAATTCTATCTAATATTTTCATATACCGTCCATTTTGAATCTTTTGAAGTTTATCTCCCCCATACTTTATAGATATATAAAATATAAGCAAAATGAATGGTAAAAAAACTAATATTTTAAAAATCATAACTACAAACTGTCTGTCCATTTTTTATCCATCTTTCTATAAATTATCTATTGTATAAGGATTTCATTAAAATAAACACTATCACATCTTCCATTTTCAAACATCAAATTAATTTTATTTAAAATATCTGTTTTTACTTGTTCTAATCCTTTTGAATTAGAAATATCTTTAGCCTTTTTAGATCTTAAAACATTATTTATAGCATCTCTTATAATTGGCTTTTTATTTTCCATTTCCTTAGTTAATTTTTTATTCTCATATCCCAAGAAAATTTTAGCTTTTACAAATCTTTTTCCGTCCTCATCTGCTAAATTAACCAAAAATTCTTCCATATCATAAGTATATTCTGATACTACTGGTCTTACGCCATTAGCATTTATATTTACATTTGGGTTATTTTTAACAGGTTCAGAATTATTACTTATGCCACTTCCCTTCTTATTAAGTAGCATATATCCCCCAAAAGCTCCTCCACCTATTATTATTATTATTAAAATTATGATTACTATCTTTAAAGATTTCCCACTTTTAGCTTCTACATTCTTTTCACTCATTTCTTAACATTCTCCTTTTCTAAAGAAACTATTAAAATATTTACCCTTCTATTTCTAGCCTTATGCTCATTAGTATCATTTGGATACAATGGTTTAAATTCTCCATATCCAGCAGCAGTAAATCTTGAAGGATTTTGTTTTTTAGTCTCCACAAAATATCTTAATACATTAACAGCTCTAGCTGTAGATAACTCCCAGTTAGAATCATACTTGTAATTTTTTATAGGCACATTATCTGTATGACCTTCTACTACTATATTATTGGGGAAGGTACCTATAAGCTTATATAATTTCTCTAAAATTGGCTTACTATCTTCTTTTATATTAGCTTCCGCTGTTTCAAATAATATACTATCTTTAAGCTCTAATATTACACCCTTACTATCATTTTTTATTTTAACTGCTCCTTGAAGCTGATTTTTATCCACAGCTTCCCTTACTTTGTCATACAATTCATTTTCCCGTCCGCCACTGGCAGGTCCCATTTTTACCGTTTCTCCAACTAAAGGTACCTCTCCGTTTTTCATGTTAAAATCAAAAATAGTATCTCCAGATTGTCCCATAAGTACACTTTGAAAAGCACTAGCTACTTGCTTAAACTTTTGAGCATCTACACTAGAAAAGGAATATAGTAGAACAAAGAATGTTAAAAGTAACGTAACTGTATCAGCATATGTTTGTAACCATTCATTACCTGTACTTCCTCCATCCCCGTTATTTTTTTTCCTTCTAGCCATTTTCTGACACCCCTTCTCCTGAAGCTACAGTTGTTGAATATATCTTTCTTTCTTCTGGTGATAAATATGATATAAGTTTTTCCTCTACTATTCTTGGATTTACTCCAGATTGAATAGATAATATTCCCTCCAACATCATTTCCCTTATAGCAGCTTCCTCTTCACTTTTTAAAGCTAAATTAGCCGCCATAGGGTTAAAAACTATATATGCCATTATTGCACCATAGAAGGTGGTTATTAAGGCCTTCCCCATACCACTGGCTATCTGACCAGAATCAGTAAGATTCCCAAGCATTTGTATAAGTCCAACAAGAGTTCCTGCCATACCAAAAGCTGGAGCATATGCCCCCCAATTTTTAAGCATATCAGAACCCATTTTATGTCTTCTTTCCATTTCCGATATCTCAAGCTCTAGTATTTCTCTTATAGTTTCTGGCTCTATACCATCTACCACCATTTGTAATCCCTTTTTTAAAAAATCTTCCTCTATATGGTTTATTTCATCTTCTAAAGATAGTAACCCCTCTCTTCTAGCTTTTCTAGAAAGCTCTATAAACTGATGAATTATATCAATACTAGACTTTTCGCCTTCTTTAAAAGACTCTATAATTATTTTTATTATTTTCTTTAATTTATTAGCTGGATAATTAACAAGCATTGCACAAAAGGATCCACCTATGGTTATAATTATTGATGATACATCCCAAAATAGCTTCAATTGTTTAACATCATATTTAGTAATACTTACCATAGCCATAGCCCATATCATCATTGCAAATCCTGCAATAACTCCTATAGCTGTCAAAATATCTCTTCTCTTCATTTTGCAGATGCCTCCTGTATATTCATTGTAAATATTTTTCTTTTATAAATTACAACCTTGTTTATAATTTCATCTATATTTTCTTCAACTAAATATTTTTTACCATTAATTAAAGTTATAATGCTTTCAGGAACTGATTCAATCTTTTCAATATGTTCTGCATTTAAAATAAATCTTTTATGATTTAACCCCGTCAATTCAATCATAATATTTATCCCCCCTAGCTTCTTTATCCATTAGTATCAATCTATATTAAAAGAGAAACCCTCTTTTGTTTTCTAATTAATTTTTACTTCGCTTCTAAATTAATACTTTAGAAGCGAAGCTTTAATTTAAATTATTATCTTTTTAAATTTACAAGATCTTGAAGTATTTCATCTCCAGTACTAATTATCTTTCCATTTGCTTGAAAAGCTCTACTTGCAACTATCATTTCTGTAAATTGCTCTGCTAAATCCACATTAGCCGATTCTAATGCTCCCTGTACTATATTACCAAAGCCTTTTTCATTATTATTCTCCTCTGCCCCAATTCCACTTCTAAATACTGGTTGTCCTGAGTTAGCTGTAGCCGTATTAAGGTTTTTTCCTTCCTTTGAAAGACCTGCAGGGTTTTTAAAAGTGGCCATAGCAATCTGCCCTACTGCAACTGTTCTATTATCTGCTAAACTAGCTTTTATAATCCCATCTCTTCCTACTGAAAAACTTTTTACCTTTTGTCCTGCAATCTCATCAGGTATACAAAGTGGCACTAATTTTTCTTCATTAGCTTTTAATTCTTCAGAATTTACATCTGCAGCTTCTGAAATTTGTGGTTTTCCATTTTCATCATAAGTTATTTCAGAACCTTCTATAGCATAACCCATAATTCTCAACCCATCTGAATTAACAAGTTGTCCATATTCATCTAACGTAAAAGATCCATCTCTTGTAAAAGATAGTTCAAAAGATCCATCCTCTCCATCGTCTCCCTCTGTTTCAATGCTATGATTCTCTCCTAAAGTAACACCAGCATCATCTCCTGTGGCTCCTTTTCCAACTACAAAATATCCATTACCATCTACTAAAAAATCAAAATCATTCCCTGTTGGTTGCAAATGTCCCTGTGACATTGTTGTATCAATACCAGATACTTGAGTTCCTAATCCAACTTGGCTTGGATTTGTTCCCCCTTGATTAGTTCCAGGACCAGTTGCTTGTCTTAAATTTTGACTCAACATATCTTGGAATCTTACCCTCTGAGTCTTAAATGCTGTAGTTCCTACATTAGCTATATTGTTACCTATAACATCAAGTTTTATCTGATTTGCTTTTAATCCACTGATTCCTGAGTACATAGATCTTAACATATATTAACCCTCCAAAATCTTTCTTCTTATTAATCGTTTTGCTTCTATCATTCCGCAAAACTAGGCATCCTAACGGTCCTGCCTATATAATTACTAAGCTATCAATATTAGTGAATACATTGTCCTTTCCCTCATTTTTATTTACAGCAGTTATTATGGTTCTATTTTTTATACTGGTTACCAACGCTATATCCTTGTATAATATTACTGATTCTTTACAGTTTTTATTTACTGCTTTATTTATAGCATTATTTATGTTTTTCATATCATTTTGGTTAAAGGACACATTTCTTTCTCTTAGTCTATCTAATGCATGATTAGAAATAACAAAACTATTTTCTTTATTTATTTCCTTTTTTAATACATTAGAAAAATTATTTTTATCAGTATTTTGAGTAATTTTAGTTTTATTATTAGAATAGTTACAATCAAATTGTCCTAAAAATTGAATTTTACCATTTATAACCCTGTATCCCATAGTAAATTATCCTTTTCTATATTTTTTTATTCTTATCCTCTATAATATCTTCAGTATTTTCATCATTGTCATCATGAATATCTTCTTCATCATCCTGTCCATCATCAATATCTTTACCATCATCAATAGGATTATTAATAAGTTCTATAATATCTTCTAAATTAAACTGTTGAATTACATCTACTATATTACCTTCTTCATCTTCAGTTTCTCCAACAACTACATTTATTCTAATAGAATCTTTATCCCTTGACACACCTTTAACCTTACCAAAATATAAATCCCCATTTTCATCTACTCTATTTACCATTACAACTTTACCTATTAAAGATGTAGCACCTATAAACCTCATATTACTATTTAAGTTTGTCATCTGCTCTAGTGCTGCAAACTGAGCCATTTGTGAAACAAATTCCGTTCCATCTTTAGCATTCATAGGATCTTGATGAGAAAGTTCTGCTGAAAGTATCATTAAAAAAGCATTTTTATCAAGTTCCCCACCTGGTTTTACTATTCTAGTACCATTTTCAGTATAATTACCAGCACTTGATTTTACTTTAGACTTATTAGTCTGTTTAGTATAAAATTGATTTTTTGAATTTATAGTTGAATCAGGCATTCAATACCTCCTAAGCTAAAATATTTACATTGCTTAAATCTTCACTTAAATTTTCTATGGAATTGATATCCTCAATACCTTCAATAGATCTTTGATTTGAATTCCTTCCTTTTTCTTTACTTTCATTATTATTTTCATTTCCATCCTTTTTATAAAAGGTAGTATCTTCATATAAACTTAAAGTAAAGTTTTGTATTTTTATATCTGTATTCTGAAGTTTATTTGTAATATCACTTATATTAGCATTTAACAAATTAAATGCCTCTTTATTCTTAGCAGATATATCAGCCTTTAAAGCACCATTTTCCATAGTAACTTTTATTATAACTTCCCCAAGTTCCTTAGGATTTATTTTTACAGTTAAATCTTTTATATTATTTAATTCCATATATTTTACAGTTTTTATTATATCTTGTCCTAATGTAGCTTTATTTAAAATTAATTTCTCTTGTGGTTCTACATTTAAATTTTCTATATTATCCACTCTATTAAACTGGCTTAAAAAATTTACATTCTTCAAAAACTTTTGTTCTTTTTCTTCTACAACTATATTTTTTAAAAATTTTTCTTCAGAGGAAAAATCTTCTTTTAAAAATGAATTTTTTTGTTGATTTTTATAGATATTTTTAGAAACTGTATTTTTGCTATTTTCTAAAGCATCCCTTAAAGCAATATAATTATCTTTTTTAGCTACTATTTCCTTATCTTCAATCTTTGAGTTATTACCCAAACTTGCTTTTATTTCAGTTAATATTTTTTTTACATTATTTTTTGACTCTTTTTCTGTACTTACCTTATTAAATGCAGTATCCACAAAATTATCTATAATATCTGAAAGATTTTTAATTTCTAAGTGAATTGTAGAAGAATTTTCATTTAACATATTTTTAAGCAAATTTTTTAATTCTTTTCCCAGATTACTTATTTGAATATTTTTAGAGCTGTCATTAGATTTTATAAAATCTAATGTTTTATCAACTAAATTTTCCATATTGTTTTTTAATTCTAATGATACATTCTCTTTTAAAAAATTATTACTTACAAACAAGGATTGTAAAAGATTTAATAACTCATTTAAAGTTAAATTATCTAAACTCATATCCCCTATTGAAGAATCTAATAACTCTATGCATTCATCAGAAGAATTTATCTTATTTAACTTTTCTTCGGTAAATCCAGCTTTCTTTAATGTATCTTTTATAGCACTAATATCCTCATTTTCTTTACTACTATTAGGATATATTTTCTTAGAGTACTTCAAATTACTCTTAATACTATCATCTGTATTAATTTCTTTTAGAGATACCTTATTTAGTGTTTTTACAAAACTTGTTTCTAATTTTTGCTTTCCTTTCATTTTTTCATTAGAATTATTTAAAGATGTATTGCCTATAATACCCATTACACTTTCCATATTCCTCACCTCCTTTCAATGTTTCTTAAAAATGCATACAATGCAAATTCATCATTGCTTTTTTGTTCAATTAATTTTTGCTCTTTTATAAATGCATCCTGTCCTTTCTCCTTTAAAGTCTCAACAGTTTTTCTGTCTATTTGCTTTTGTTTTAAATCTAATCTTACTTCATTAACCTTCTCTTTTTTATTTTTTAATTCTAAATGTGTGTTTTCAATGCTAGAATTTAAAGCTATTAAATACTGATGCTTTATTTTTTTTTCAATTATAGAATCCTTAGCATTTATGGTACTGTATTTTTTATAATTGTCCTTAAGCAAACTTAATCTATTCTCAACTTCTAATCTTCTTCTTTGTGCCTCTTGGAATCTTCTTTTACACTCTTCCTCTTTAGAAACCCTTATATCTAAAAGTTTTTGAAGTCTGAACTTATATCCTTTCATGTTACCCTCACTAACTTTCATCTATTATTTTTTAAAAATATTATTAAGACATTTCACTGTATCTTCAAAATTCGTATGTTCATCTATCTTTTGTCTTAAAAATCTATTAATCTCGTCTATATACTTAATGGACATATCCACTTTTTTATTACTTCCAGATACGTAAGCCCCTATATTTATAAGGTCTTCCGAATCTTTATATGTTGATAATAAATCTCTTGCTAATGAAACATTATCCTTGTGCTGTTTTTCTACAATTTCTGTCATAAGTCTACTAACACTATTTAGTATATCTATAGCTGGATAATGATTTTTAGAGGCCAAACTACGAGACAATACTATATGACCATCTAAAATACCTCTTACTGCATCTGCTATAGGTTCATTGAAATCATCCCCATCCACAAGTACTGTATAAAAAGCAGTAATAGATCCTTTATCAGACATACCAGCTCTTTCCATAAGCCTTGGTAGCATAGCAAAAACAGAGGGAGTATATCCTTTAGTTGCTGGAGGCTCTCCTATAGCAAGTCCAACTTCTCTTTGAGCCATAGCAAATCTAGTAACTGAGTCCATCATTAATATTACTTTTTTCCCTTTGTCTCTAAAATATTCGGCAATAGCTGTGGCTGCAAAAGCACCTTTAAGTCTAACTAAAGCAGGTTTATCTGATGTGGCGCACACAACTATACTTTTTTTCATGCCCTCTTTTCCCAAGTCCTTTTCAATAAAATCCCTTACTTCTCTTCCTCTCTCTCCAATTAAACAAATAACATTCACATCTGCTTCTGCATACTTTGCAATCATACCCAAGGTTGTGCTTTTACCTACTCCACTACCAGCAAAAATGCCGATTCTTTGACCCTCTCCACAGGTTAAAAAACCATCTATCGCCCTTACACCTGTAGATATTACATCCTTTATTCTTCTTCTTTTCAGTGGATCTGGTGGTTCAGTATCTAGTTTATAGTAAAGCCCAGATATAATTTCTTCATCTGTAAGTGGTTGCCCAAGTCCATCTAATATTTTCCCAAAAAGTTCTTCAGAACACTTTACATTTAAAGCTTCACCTGTAGGTACTACCTTACATCCAGGTGCTATACCAACAAGCTCTCCTAAAGGCATCAAAATTACATTATCCTCCTTAAAACCAACCACTTCAGAATTTATAGTATCATTTCTTTCATTATAAATTAAACAAACTTCTCCAATAAAAGCCCTTATCCCCTCTACTTCTATTGTAAGTCCTATTACTTTTTTTACTACACCTTCTCTATAAGAATAATTAGTTTGTTTAACTCTTTTATTTATTAACTGAAGATTTAAAAAATCCATATAAACACCTCAAACTAAAACCTTTCTTATTCTGAGTCTTCTATTATTTGCTTTACCTTTTCAAGTGCCCTACTAGAACTTACAACTATTTTCCCATTATCTTTTTCTATAACAGCTGATCCTTCTTCTATAAATTCATCTGATATAACAAAAATTTCTCCTTTGAATACTGTATTTTGTCTCCATGAATCTATTCCACATTTTATATCTTCTAAGTATATTCCATTGCACCTTATAATTATGGTCTTAGAATTTTTCACATCATCTAATACATTTAGTATCATACTATTTAAACTGTCCCCATCCTTAATCTCTCTTTGAAATACATTCTCAACTATATTTTCTATGGTATCCTTTATTTCATCTTTTTTATCCTGAAGATAGTTTAAATATTCTTCTCGAGCATTTTTCATCATTGTACTTATTTCTTCTCTAGTATTTTCTATGATTTTAGTTTTTTCCTCTTCTAACTTTTCCATATTTTTTACATAAGCTTCTTCATAAGCATCTTTGTATCCTTTTTCTTTTCCTTCCTTATATCCCTTATCATAAGCCTTAGGATATGCCTCTAACTGTATTTTTTCTGCTTCTTGAAAGGCCTTAGCAATTATATCATCACTTTTCTTTCGAGAACTTTCAAGCATAGTCCTTGCTAAATTTTCATAACTATTTATAAACTCTTTAGCATTTACTTCCCTTATTACTTCTACTTCTTCTTCTACTGGTGGAGTATAATCTGTATGTATTTTTGTTTTTCCTTGTTTTATGACGCTAGTATTTTTAATTATTTTATACAATGATTGCATCCTCTCCACCTCTTGATATAACTATTTCTCCAGCCTCATCAAGTCGCCTTATAATACTGACTATTCTCTGTTGTGATTTTTCAACATCCATAAGCCTTACTGGCCCTAAAAATTCCATATCTTCTTTTAAGGAAGCAGCAGCTCTCTTGGATTGATTTCTAAAGATGCAATTAGCAACTTCTTCTGAACATCCTTTTAATGCAAGTGCAAGTTCCTTTGTTTCTACTTCTCTTAAAACTCTTTGTATTGACACATCATCCAATGTAATAATATCTTCAAATACAAACATAGATTCCTTAATTTTTTCTGCAAGTTCTGGATTTTCTCTTTCTAACGCTTCTGTAATATTCTTTTCTGTTGTTCTATCAACCTGATTTAATATATCAACTATTGTAGTAACTCCACCTATAACCTTCATATCTGATCTTACTACTGAGGACAATTTATTATCTAAAACTTTCTCAATCTCCTTAACAACCATAGGAGATGTAGTACTCATTGTAGCTATTCTGTAAGCTACATCTGACTGTACATCCTCAGGAAGAGCAGATAAAATCTGCCCTGACTTATCAGACTGAAGATAACAAAGTATAAGAGCAATAGTTTGTGGATGCTCATTGGATATAGTATTTAATAGCTGATTTGCATCTGCTTTTCTTGCAATAGCAAAAGGTCTAAATTGCTGAGTAGCTTCTGTAACTTTATCTAAAATTTCCATAGCTCTTTGACTCCCTAATGCTTTGGCTAGCAAAGTTTTTGCATACTCAATTCCGCCTTCTATTAAGTAATCCTTAGCTTTGTTCATTTGTATAAATTCATCTAATATTCTTTCCTTTTGTTCTGACTTAACAGATGTTATATTTGCTATTTCATAGGTTATTTTTTGAATTTCCGCCTCAGGTAATTTTTTTATTATTCCTGCAGAAGCTTCTGGTCCTAAGGTTATAAATAGTATTGCTGCTTTTTGAAACCCACTAAGTTTTTCACCATCTCCTACTTTAGCCATTCACTATCACCTCTCATCTTCTGCCAACCAAGCTTTAACAATTTCGGCAACTTGATCTGGTTTTTCTGCCGCATATTTTCTTATTTCCTTTTCTATATGGCTCTTCTCATTTTCAATATCTAATTCAATAGGTTTGAATTTTGGTGTTTCATTTTTAGCTTCCTCATCACCAATTACAACATCTAAACCTTGCGTGGCAAGTGTATCTTCTTCCTCTTCTTCTCTATTATTTCTTCTCCATATTATAAAAGCTATTATACAGGCCATAACAATAGCAGCTACTATACCAACAATGGCAAATAATTTTTTACGGTTCTTTATTTGTTCCTCTTTTTTCATTTCCTCTATATCTTTATTAATCTTATCCTGCTGAGCTGTATCAAAAGGAAGTCCTTCAACACTTAAAGTATCTCCTCTTTTGTCATCATATCCTACAGCGGACATAACTGCATTACTTACAGAGGCTTTTGTGGCATTATCTAGATTACCATCTAAAAGTACAGAAACTGTTAATCTTCTTACATCTCCTGGAGCCTTTATTGTTTTATCCTCTGTTCTTGATACCTCATAGTTTTTTGTATTTTCCTCATGACTACTTGTTGAACCAGATCCCGTATTGTCACTAGCTCTATTACTCATATTATCATCTACGGGACTACCACTAGCTGTATCCTTCTCAGCATTATTAGTGTCCTTTACACTTTTTTCACTTACAACTACGTTTTTAGGATCATAGATAATACTATCTCTTTTTACAGCATCAAAATTTAAATCTGCATTTACCTTTACTTTTACTTTTTCTTTACCATAAACAGCCTGAAGCATACTTAAAACTTTATTTTCTAATTTTTTCTCATATTCGCTTTTTAAAAGTTGTTGTTTCTCAGTGGAATCTGTCATGTCCATTGAATCTTTTTTAAATAAATCCTTTGTTAAACTACCATTAGTATCATTTACCTCTACATTTTCTTGAGGTAAATTTTTCACACTACCAGATACTAATGCAACTATTGCTTTTACTTGTTCTTCCGTAAGTTTTTTGTATTGTTTTAACTTTAAGGTTACAGAAGCTTTTCCTGGGGTAGTATCTTTTACAAAAGCACTATCTTCTGGCAATACTATATGAACTCTTACATTATCCACTTCCGGAAAAGCTTTAATTGTTCTTTCTAATTCTCCTTGTAAAGCTCTTTGATAGTTAATCTTCATTTCAGCATCTGTAGCTCCAAATTTACTTTTATCAAGAAGTTCAAAACCCTGAGTTCCATTTGTCATAGGTACTTCTGCAAGTATTTCCATTCTTAAGGTGTCTACCTTATCCTTTGGTACTAATATAGTATTTCCATCCACCTTAAAATCCTCTTTTTTCTCTTTTAGTTTGTTGTATATTAATCCCGTATCATTTTTATCAACATCTGAAAAAAGTACCGCATATTTAGTCTTTCCAAATGAAAATACTGCAAATACTAATGCTGCTATTATACCTGCCAAAATTACCCCATAAGCTATCTTCTTTTTTTTGCTTAATTCAATCCATTTTTCTTTTAAACCCTTTATCCATTGGGATAGCTTGTTCATTTCTAGCACTCCTTACTATAACTGCATTCTATTCAACTCCTGATAAGCCTCTACTATCTTATTTCTAACTTGAACTGCAAGTTCCATAGACATTTTTGCTTCCTCCGAGTTTATCATTACTTCATGTACATCTACATCTTCACCTTTTATAAAATCCGAAGTAAACTTTTCTGCACTAATCTGCTTATTATTTACTTCATTTAATTTATCTTTCAAAATAGTAAAAAAAACATTACTATCATTATTTTCTTTATTTATAACATTCCCCACACTATTACTTTCAAAAATTTTAGAGTCCGGTGTAAATTCATTAATCTTCATTTATACGTCTACCTCCCTATTTCCAACGCTTTAGCAAACATACTCTTTTGTGAATTGATAGCGTCTACATTAGCCTCATAAGATCTAGCTGCTGTTATCATATCTGCCATCTCATTTAAAATGTTAACATTAGGCATAAGTACATACCCAGATTCATCTGCATCCGGATGTGATGGATCGTAAACTCTTCTAAGTTCTGACTTATCCTCCTCAACTTTCACTGCTTTAACACCTAAAGGTTTTTCCTCTAGTGTACCTGTACTTTTATTTATCTCCCTTTCAAGATTCTCTTGAAATATAGCTACTTTTCTTTTATAAGCTTTCCCATCTTCCCCCCTAGTAGTATTTACATTTGCCATATTAGATGATATTACATCCATTCTTAGTCTTTCAGCCGAAAGCCCACTTGCACTTATTCTAAGACCACTAAATGCTTTTATCAATATTCTATCCCCTTTCCTATCTACCATTTATAATATATCTTTTAGTTGACAGCCTATTATTTAATTGAGAAATCATAGTATTATACATAAGGGCATTTGCCGCTTGATTCACCTTTTCAATATCTAAATCCACATTATTGCCATCTTCCCTCATACTTGATACCTTGTCCTGTTCAACTTTTATGCTTCCATAATCCTCCCCTGTGTTTAAATGCTTATTGTTAGTAGTCCTTAATTCCAAATTATTTAAACTTTCTTTTAATGTGTCCTCAAACTTAACATATCTTCTTTTATATCCTTTAGTGTTAATATTAGATAAATTATTACTTATAACTCTACCCCTTATAGAGCTTGCCTGTAATTCTTTTTTAATTAAATCATAATTTTTACTATCTAGTGCCATATTTTGAACTTTCATAATATCATCCTCCAAAAACATGCCATTTTTTTCATAATAGTTCATACTTATAAATAACAAATTATTTTTTATGAAATTTTAGATTTAATGTAATTACATTTTAATAGATTTTTTCCCATGTAACCCTATATTCCGTCATGAATAAAAATGTTTATTTGTAATATAATAGATTAATTTTATTTTTATTGTATTTATAATATAATATTCATGTATATCATTTTATTTATACTAATTATATTAAATTACCATTACCACAATTATTATACAATATTTGAACATTTTTTTCTATATGTTTTTAATTCTTTTTATATTGAAATTAAAATTTATTTTATACTTTTATTTTCGTACACTTTTTACTTTTATAAATATAGACATTTATAGAAACATTTAATATAAACTAACTTTATTTTACATTAAAGTATGTTAATTATCAAACATTTAATTGTATTATTATTGTTGTTATTTGTATTTTTTTGATATATTATATAACAATAAAAAGATAGAGATAATTTTACCATATATCTCTATCTTTACTCTCTATCTAGTTCTTACATTTTCAAGTATTCTAAGCATGTCTTGTGGAAATTTATTACTTTGTGCCATCATAGCATTACCAGCATCTATTAAAATAGAAGTTTTAGCATAATCCATCATTTCTTCTGCTATATCTGCATCTCTTAAACTACTCTCATTTCTTTGTGTAATCTCTTCAAATTCCCCCAAATTTTTATAGGTGCTCTCAAATTTATTTGACAATGCTCCATATTTACTTCTTGTATCCACTACTTTTTCAGAAACTGCATCAACTATTTCTAAAGCCCTATTTGCAAAATCTTTTTCCTTAGGATCCATTTTTTTTAGACTTTCTAAAGTTTTATTATCATCTATAACCTTAGTACCGTTATTATCCAGTTTATACACCCCTACTTTATCTGCGGATAAGTCGTAAAATTTTATGTCCATTACTTCTCCCACATCAGATCCTATCTGCATAGGCTTTTCCTGTTCACTTTTAAAAAGCTTTACTCCATTAAATTCAGTATTATTTACTATATCCTTGTAAGTCTCAACCATTTCATTAATTTCATTTTTTATTTCCTCTTTATCAGAATCACTATTACTTCCGCTACCAGATTGAACAGATAGTTCTCTAATTCTTAATAGTATAGAATTTATACTACTTAATGCCCCATCCGCAGTTTGCATCATACTAGCTCCATCTTGAACATTTCTTTGAGCCATTTGAAGCCCTCTTACCTGAAGCCTCATTCTTTCACTTTTTGCTATTTTATTTGGGTCATCTCCTGATTTTATAATCTTTAATCCTGAGGATATTCTAGATAAAGCTGTACTTTGACTTTTTAAATTTTTTCCATACTCTCTATATATATTTAAAGACGTTAGATTATGATTTAATCTCATTTACTAATCACTCCATATATAATTTAATTCTTTATTTTTATCGTACTATGTAATATAAACTTAATAGTGGTATAATAAATTCCAAGCTATTTTTCAATAATATAAAAAGGACTACTTTTATACTTTATAGAATATATTTATAATTAGACTTATAAGTATATAATAATACCAATTGTATTTTAAGGAGAGTGATGAAATGGACATAGTAATATTAACAGATTCTAGTTGCGATTTACCACTAAGTTATATAAAAGAGAATAATATTCCTTATTTAAGCTTAACTTGCCACCTAAGTTATGGAGATTTTAAAGACGATTTCGGTAATACACTTGACTATAAAAAGTTCTATAATAGTTTAAGGCAGGGAGAAATGCCTAAAACTTCTCAAATAAATACATATACATTTGAGAAAATTTTTAGAAAATACGTACACGAGGGAAAATCAATTATATATATCGGTATGTCTTCTGCTATTAGTGGTTGCATAAACAGTGCATTAATAGCCAAAAATCAAATAATAGAAGAGATACCAAATGCAGATATAAATATAGTAGATAGTAAAAGTGCTTCTATAGGTGAAGGAATTTTGGTATACAAAGCTATAGAGATGTTAAAATTAGGTGCCTCAAAAAATGATGTATTATATTGGTTAGAAACAAATATATTAAAAATGAATCATTGGTTTATGGTAGATAATCTTATGCATCTAAAAAGGGGAGGTAGATTGTCCTCTACTTCTGCAACCATAGGAACTTTATTAAATATAAAACCCATAATATTTATAAATAAAAAAGGAGAATTAATAAATCCATATAATATTAGGGGGAGGAAAAAAGCAATTAAGTCATTAGTAAAAGCATTTGAGGATAACTTTACTAATATCGAAAATGAAGTTATAGGAATAACACATGGTGATTGTATTGAAGATGCTTTGCATTTGAAAGAACTTTTAATTAAAGAATACAAAATAAAGAATGTATTAATGAATTATGTAGGACCAGTACTTGCTTCTCATACAGGAGAAAACATGCTTTCTATATGCTTTTTAGGAAAAGAACGTATATTTTAATATTATTTGCACTTATTAAATCTTATAGTTATTAATTTTTTATAATAATATGATTAAAGGTAGGACTTTTTAAATCCTACCTTTTATGTTCTTATTAACCATAACCCTGTATGTAAATTTAACTACTTTTTTCCTTAGAACTAGATGAATCTATAAATTGTATTTCCTCAGCAACAATTTCAGTCATAAACTTCTTTTCCCCATCTTTATCTGTAAAAGACTTTACACTGATTCTTCCAAAAATACTTATTAATTTCCCTTTAGTTAAATAAGGTGCCAAAGATTCACACCATTTCTTCCAATATATAATACGTATAAAATCTGCGTCTCTATTTTCTTTGTTTTTATTATAGGGTTTCTGTACCGCCAGAGTAAAGTTTAAAAATGGATTACCCATTTGAGAAGTATATTTTACCTCACAATCTTTTGTAAGTCTACCTATAAGTAATACCTTATTCATATTCTCACCTCTGATTATTTTCTATTAGCGTGACGCTCTTTTATGATTCTATCCAGAAATGAGATTTATAAACATAGACTTAAATATTCTTATACATATCTGCCAATTGAACATAGTGATCTGCACTATATTTTAAATTTCTTATTTCATCTTCTGTAAGATTTCTTACAACCTTTGCTGGGCTACCTATACACAGCACTCCTGAAGGAATCTCTTTATCTTGAGTAACTAAACTTTTAGCTCCAACTATAGTATTTTCACCTATTCTAGCGTTATTCAATATAATGCTTCCCATACCTATTAAAGAACAGTTCCCAATATTACATCCGTGTAAAATTACATTATGACCTATAGTTACATTATCTCCTATTTTAAGCTCAGCATTGCTATCCACGTGTAGTGTGCAATTATCCTGAATATTTGTATTTTCTCCAACAACTATATTATTACTATCTCCTCTTATTACACTTCCAAACCATACACTAGAATTTTCTCCTAAAATCACACTACCAATTAAATCCGAACTTTTAGCAATAAAGCAGCTTTCATGTATATTGGGCTGTAAATTTTTAAATTTATAAATCATATTTTATCACTCCTTAAAATAAATCTAATAAATTTTAACATATTAATAATTTAATATTTTACATTATATAAATATGTTAGTCTATATTTTCAAACTTATACTTTTACAAAATTTATTATATGTTATTTGTATATTTTTACTTTGTCAACAGTTATAATTATTATATAAAATAATTTTTAAGGATGTGATTATATGGATATAGATAACTTTTTAATCTTAGACGGTGCTATGGGATCTAACCTACAAAAATATTCGTCTTACTCTGGTCAAATCCCTGAAATACTTAATATAACTAACCCTACTGTTGTAGAGAATTTACATAGATCTTATTTAAAGGCAGGTTCAGATATAATAACCACCAATACTTTCGGAGCAAATGAATTAAAATTATCTAAGTATGATTATTCTGTTGAAGAAATAATAAACAGTGCTGTAAAAATAGCAAAAAAAGTTTCAAATCAAAATCTAATAGCATTAGATATAGGTCCAATTGGAAAATTAATAGAACCCTTAGGAGAATTATCCTTTAATGATGCCTATAATATATATAAAAGACAAATTATTTGCGGGTATAACTCTGGGGTAGATATAATACTAATAGAAACTATGTGTGATTTATATGAGGCCAAAGCTGCGATTTTAGCCGCAAAAGAAAATTCCAAATTACCAATATTTTGTACTTTAACCTTAGATAAAAATAAAAGAACATTAACTGGAGCAGATATTTTAACTATGGTAAATGTACTTCAAGGACTAGGTGTAGATGCTTTAGGTATAAATTGTTCATTAACACCTAGTGATATGATTCCACTAGTTGATGAACTAATTAATTACAGTGAAATTCCTATAATTGTACAACCTAATGCAGGAATACCCAAATTAAATAAAAACCATCAAAGTTATGATATAACTTGTGAAAACTTTTCAAGTATAATGAAAACCTTCGCACAAAAAGGTATTTCCATATTAGGTGGCTGCTGTGGTACAACTCCTAGCCATATCAAAGCCTTAAAAAATGCATTATTAGATATTCCCTTTAAAAAAATAAAGAATAATCATATTTCTGCAGTATCCTCTGGAAGTAAAACTGTAATTTTAGATAACAATATGACAGTTATAGGAGAACGAATTAATCCTACAGGAAAAGATTACTTAAAAAAAGCTTTAATAAATAAAGATATAGATACTATAGTTGATGAAGCCATTGAACAAAAAGAGTCTGGTGCAGATATATTGGATATAAATGTAGCAATACCTGAAATAGACGAAAAAAGCTCAATGCTTAAGTGCATAAAAGAAATCCAAAGTTCAATAAACATTCCATTACAAATTGATAGTTCCAACATAAATATATTTGAAGATACTTTAAGAATATATAATGGAAAGCCTATTATAAACTCTATAAATGGGCAATTAAAAGTAATGGAAAGAATATTTCCTTTAGCAAAAAAATATGGTGCTTGTATTATATGCTTAACATTAGATGAAAATGGCATACCTTCAACTGCTATAGATAGATTTAAAATAGCTGAAAAAATGGTTGCCTGCGCATTATCCTATGGTATTCCTAAAGAAGACTTATTAATAGATTGCCTTGTTTTACCAACATCAGTATATCAAGAAAAAACTTTAGAATGTTTAAAATCATTAAAAATGGTTAAGGAAAAATTAAAAGTAAAAACGGTACTTGGTATAAGTAATGTTTCCTTTGGACTTCCCTTAAGAAAAAGTTTAAATAGAACATTTTTAGCAGCAGCTTTAATCTATGGAGTTGATGCAGTTATTGTGGATACTAGCTCAAAAGATATAATGGAAACAATAGACTGTTTTAAAGTTCTTAGCAATTTAGATGAAGGCTGTATGAATTTTATAGATAAATATAGAAAGTTTATATAGTTTAAAACCAGCTGAACTGTCTTGTAGAGAATTCTTTAGACAGTTCATTTTAATATACTAAAATAGCTTTATTATAGTAAAACTCTACAATGATAATTTACTGAAAATTTTGACAAGACCTTATTATGCTAATATAATAAAATATATATTAATTTTCACTATTATAATTTTTTTGTAATTCAAAGTACTATTTGCAATAATACAAAGGGGGATTTTCATGGAAAAAAGAATGTTAAAGCCAAATGATTTATGTAAAGAAAATATTAATTCAGCTATATCTAAAGCTAATCTATCTTCTAAACAAATGTTAATACTCGGTATATTAGCTGGTGCCTTTATTGCCATAGGTGGTTTTTCTTCAGCTATAGTCTCTCATAATGTCACAAATTTTTCTATTTCAAAACTATTGGCTGGAATGATCTTTCCTGTAGGATTGATGCTAGTTATAATTTGTGGTGCTGAACTTTTTACTGGTAATTCTTTAATGGTCACCGCTGTTTTAGAAAAAAGAATTACTTTTAAAGAAATGATGAAAAATTGGATTTTAGTATATATAGCAAATTTTGTAGGTTCCTTATTAATAGTCTTATTAATATATTATAGTGGTTCTTTAGATGTAAACTCTGGTAAATTAGGGAGCTTTGCTATAAAAACCGCCTATACCAAAAGTATACTTTCAAGTTCCAAAGCATTCTTCAGTGGAATATTATGCAATTTTATTGTTTGCTTAACTGTGTGGGGCTCCTTTGCAGCCAAAGATATTATAAGTAAAATATCTATAATATGGTTTCCTATTATGGCTTTTGTTATCTCTGGGTTTGAACATAGTGTAGCTAATATGTATTTTTTGTTTATTGGACTTTTGGCTAAAAACAATCCTAATTATTTAACCAACCTTTCTTTAAATATTAACCAACTTTCGAATATAAACATGTTAAATATATCCCATAATCTTCTATGGGTAACTTTAGGTAATATAGTTGGAGGTAGTGTTCTAGTTGCCACTTTATATTGGTCGGTATACAGAAAAAATTTGTGTAATGAAAAAATTGTAAATTTAAATTCTAATATAGAAACAAAATAAAACCTTGCATAAGCAAGGTTTTATTTTATCTTATAGGTATTATTAATTTTTGGCCTTCAAAAATTAAATTTATATTTATAATTTTATTTTCATTAGCTATTTTTTTATAATCTACCTTGAATTTTCTTCCGATAGAATATAAACAATCTCCCTTCTTTACTGTATAAACTACTTTTTTAGATGATGGCTTTAATTCTGGTTTATTATTAGATGCCTTCCCTTCAGTTAAGTAGTTCTTTCTTTTCACTGAAAGATTTTCAACAAATTTTAATTCTTTTATTAAAGCATCCCTTATAGGTAAATTAGTATCTCTCAAGTTTTTAGCTGCTGTAAAATCATAATTGTCTCCATTGGCAGCCATAAAATCGTTAGTTACTACCTTATAGTATTTATTCATATCAACCTTTGAATCATCACATAATCTCATTTCATATATTCTATTTCCAAAAGGTCTACTTAAATCATATTTAACCTTTATCCCTGATACTGCAATCCATCCTACTTTATTATCATTTCCTATCCCATTTTCGACTATCTTTTTTAATTCAGATCCCTTAAGTTCCATTGTATATAATGTATTATCAAAAGGCATTAGCTGATATAATTTCCCAACAGTAATATTTCCCTTTTCTATAGGGCATCTTAATCCACCACCATTAGTTAAAGCGATATCTGCATTAGATTCTTTAGCCATAACCTGACAAACCCATTCCCCAAGAATTGATGGACCACCGTATCTGTCATGGGATAACTCCTTATCTGTTACTGCTACTATTTCATCTAATTTTGATTTAGAAGCTTCCTCATATTTTTTAACTATACTTTTTCCCATTTCATCCTCAGATAAAGTTTTTACTTGTGATGCTAAATCAACTACCTGCAATTTTACATTCACTTTATTAGTCTTAGTATTAAAAGCTATTCTCATTTTCCCATAATTTCTTCCATTCTTTCCTGACTGTATTATAGGAATTTTATTAACTTTTCCACAAACCACTTCGTGGGTATGAGCCGAAATTATAGCATCTACTCCTACATTAGCCTTAGCAAGTTCTTCTGCTTCCCCTGTAATAATATTTGTCTTTTTATCTTGTATAGATCCTAAATGAGTTAATGCTATTACTACATCCGCTTTACCTTCCTTTAATTCCCCACTTCTTAATTTTCTTGTCCACTCTTTAGCTGCAACTTTAAAATCTTTAAAATCTAACTCTTTAATATTGGTTGGTTTACTTTTAAATTCAGTTTCAGGAGTGGCAAGGCCTATGAATCCTATCTTCACACCATCTATTTCTATAATTTTATAAGGTTTAGCCCAGTTTACGGGTTCTCCTGTTTTTTTGCTATAGATATTTGAGGCTAAAAAATTAAACTCTCCTTCATCAGCCCACTTAGCTATTTTTTCTGTTCCCCAGTCAAATTCATGATTTCCAACTGCAGAAACTACCATATCCATAGATTTTACCATTTCATTTATTGGGGCACCATAATTTAAGTTAGATAATGCTGTTCCTTGATATAAGTCTCCTGCCCCTACAACTATTGTATTTTTATTTTCTTTTTTATCTTTTTTGATAGCGTCCACAAATTTAGCAATCCCTACATCCTTTCCTGACTCCTTTACTACTCCATGATAATCATTAAAAGATATTATATTAATGATCTTAGTATTTTTAGCATCTTCTAACTCACTTTCTGTAATAGCTGCCACATTAGGAGTTCTTCCATCTTTAGACCTAGGAATTTTTATTATTCCTTCATTAATAAATTTAATTAAATCCCTTCTCTTTGGTTCACTCCAATTATTACCAATAATTTTCCAATTTTGATTTTTTTCTGGGGTTAATACCCCATTCTTCTCATTAATAATATATTCACCTATCATATCTCTTATTGCTTTACCATTATAAATATCCTTAGCTATTACTTTGGGCATATTTCCTTCTTTAAATATACCTGCACTAGGATTTAATAAATGAGTATTAGCTCTATAATTATTTATTGCTAATTTAAAAACATCTGTATCTTTTATTAGAGAGTTGTCCATTTTTCTCAAATTAACAATTCTTTTTCCTGGTTCCTTGGAAATGTCTATATCATACTTAATTCCTGAAAACATATCATAATTATATCCTCTAACTTTTTCATTAAAAGATATAGTTAAATCTCCAGTTCTATAGGTATTATAATAATTTGCAGACCATTCCATATACTGTTTTAATTGCTTACCATTAATCTCTAGTATATATAAAGTATTATCATACTTATATATTAAAGATGTATCACTTTTTTTTATTTTACCTTCTTTCATATTAGCATCTGATCTAAAAGCTGCCGCCGCAGATATATCTGCATTACCATAATGCATTTGAACCTTATTTATCAAATCAATCATAGGGTTTTCCTCTATTTGAGAGGTTGGAATCCCTTTTATTTCATCATCTTTAATTAAATTTCCACCTTTTAATTCCCCTATTATTTTATTAGCATCTTGTAAAGCCCTTTCATGATAAGGCATTAATTTATCTGTTAATTCTTTATCCTTTTCATAATTTATAGTTTTTGTATCCTGGTCCTGAATCCATATAATCTTAGATGAAATATCCTTAGACTTATCTTGTATTACAAACTTGCCATTTTTCTTAGTAAACTTTATATCTATCTTTGATAATGTCTGAGCTAGGTTTTTATTCTCTACTAATAATGTATTATTGTATTTTACACCATCCACTGGTTTATGTTCATGGGCTGAAACTATTAAAGATAGTTCAGGACATAATTTAGCAAGCTCTATAGCAGAAGAGCTTTTATTATTATATTCTTCTCCTTCCGACATATGAACCACTGCAACTATTGCATCAACTTTATTTTTTACTTCTGATATAACTTTTTTAGTTTCTTTTATAGGATCTTTAACATTATAATCTTTTAAATTTTCTACATCCCATTTTGTAATATTAGGAGTAGTCATTCCTACTATAGCTATCTTTACTCCTGCCTTCTCTATAATTTTATATGGTTTTTCTAGTCTTTCCCCATTCTTTTTATAAACGTTTCCACATAAAGATGTACCTTTAAATGTAGATGATATTTTTTCTAATGTATGTATACCATAATTAAATTCATGATTTCCAAAAGTCCAAGTATCATATCCTATTTCATTCATAGCATAAATCATAGGATGAATTTTGTCATTTAAAAATAAACTGGCTGAATTATCTTGAACAGTATCTCCTGCATCTACTACTATAGTATTAGGGTTGTCCCTTTTAAGTTTTTTAATTACAGTAGCAATTTGTGCCATACTACCAGAATTATTTTCCGAATTTGTAGCATATTCATAAGGCAAGAACTTTCCATGGGTATCACTAGTGGCAATTATTTGAATATTCACTATCTTAGTAGCTGCCTCTACATTTAAAGGCATAAGAATTCCAGACATCATAAATATAGCTACCAAATAAGAAGTCCATTTTCTTAACTTATTAAACATATAACCTCCCCTTTCTACTACTTTTACATTTTTTTATTTTATTTCATAATTTATCATAAGTCATAGCAATATTATACAACATTTACCTTATAGTGTAAACTAATACATTTTATTTATAAATCTAAAGCAAAAAAATCTTAATAATCGTTCTAGAAAAATAAAGAGCATATAAAGCTAATGCTTATATGCCCTTTAAATAAATTTCACTTCAGCAGATATGGAAAACTCAATTTACTCTATAGGATTCCCTTTAAAATCCTCATACATTGGGGAGTTTTTCTTTTCACCTTTATATCTATCTTCTGGCTTTATACCGTCATGTCTTTTTTTATCACATTTTTTATGTTTTTCTCCTTTATAGGATTTCATATTTTTCCACTTCCTAATTATCTAATTTATAACTTCATTATTAGTTTACCTAATAGAATAACTTTTATTCTAAAAACTTTTAAATAAATTAAAATGACAAAAGGTAGGATATAAAATACATATCCTACCTTTTTTATTATTAACAAAGGAGTGTTATTAACTTATTAAAATATCATCACATTGAAATATTTGTAAAATTTTTGTTGAAATACATTCCTATTGCTCTCCATGATATATATATCATGGATATTCTTATTGGCAATTCAACTAAATTTTTAACTATTCTAGGCAAAATAACTGCGTAAACAGCATTTTTAGTTATCATAGATAACCATAAAGTATTAAGGCCTAGATTAACAAATAAAGTTACACAAACTGCAGCTAAAATAATACTTAATAAAGACTTAGGTTTTCTATGAAGAAAAAATCCATAGATAAACCCTGACAAAGCAGCACTTAAAGTAAATCCCGGAAAATATGCCCCTTTAGGAAATACTAACATACCAATTATATCTGCTGCTACTGCTGCTATTGCTCCAACCACAGGTCCAAATATAGCCGCACAAATGGATAATGGAAGAAACCCAAAACTTATTCTAACAATTGGGGTTTCTATTCCTAAAAATCTCGTTAGCACAACTTGTAATGCTATTAATAAACTTACAATCACCATTTTTTTAGTATCTTTCACTTGGCCACCTCCTCTCATAAACAAAATTCTCAGTTTTAAGGAAATTTCTTATCCTTTAAAACCTAGAAATCGTTATCCAGAGACGTAGTAACTCTTTGCTGCCACCTTTAAGTGGCTGTATTAGAAATACTAGTCATAGGATAATTTTAAGAATATTTAATATTCTTTGATTTTGCCTATAGAGAAGTGGCATTGTTAGCGGAATGCGGTAATTGCATCGCAAAATCTTTTAGATTTTTTCGTCTAGTGACAACTTCCCGTTCAACTAGCACTTTACGCGCAACCACCTACTCTAACCAGCAAATTCATTTCTATTCTATTATATAACAAAATGATACAAAATTACAAGGGATTTTATTGGATATTCTGAAAATTGTCATAAAACAAAATTTTATCAGACTAAAGCATAAAACTACTACTTTTTTATCATTTTTTATCTATAATGATGCTATTCACTTCTATACTTGATAGTAACATTATTTTAGTGGTACAATTATTTAAGATGTTTTCTATTATATACATAATTTATATTAAATTTAGGATGGTGAATATAAATGTCTAATAAAGTTATCTTAACAGAATCTGCAAAAAAGAAATTAGAAGACGAACTAGAATTTTTAAAGACTGTAAAAAGAGTAGAAATTAAAGCTGCCCTTAAAGCTGCCAGGGCCCAAGGAGATTTAAGTGAAAATGCAGACTATAGTGCTGCAAAAGATGATCAATCTCTTAATGAAACTAAAATTTTAGATCTTGAAGCTCAGCTGAAAAATTCTATAGTAGTAGAAAGCTCCGACTCTAAAACTATATTTGATTTAAATAAGACTGCATTAGTTAAATTCTATGATGTAGATGAAACTGAAGAGGTTACATTAGTAAGTTCAATTGAAGCTGATGCAAAAAATATGAAGATTAGCATTGACTCTCCTTTAGGAAAGGCTTTATATAAACTTGAAATTGGAAACAAAGTTACCGTTACTTCTCCAGATGGAGACTATGACGTAGAAGTTATAGAAATCATATAATTCTACTAAATAGGACTAGGATACTAGTCCTATTTAGTAGAATTATTAATATATTTTTTTATCAAATGGCTCCGAAGATACATAAAGATCATACAAGACTGCTGCATCTTCTTCAGAAATCTTATTATCTGATAGTTTTCTATAAAGTATATATAAATTAGCATTTAATTCTGGGTTAGATAATTTAGTTTCTTTCATTTTTTGATTTATTCTTTCTAATAGACTAACAGAATTTACTTTAAACTGTTCTTCTATTATACTCAAAATTTCACTGGCTTCTTTAATAATTTGTTTATCATTTGATATAAGTTTTATTGCTGTTGCCCTGGATTGTATTTTTGTTAAAATCTCCTTATCTAATACTATCTTATCTTCTCCCATTAGTGTCCCCCCAACTAATTATTAAAACTAATAACTCCATTTCACTTCTATTATACCATAATATAGTTATTTACCCAATTTAAAATATGTATATCCTTTAATTTTTTCTTTTTTTATTAGAGGATCTCCCTAAAGACTCTAACTGATTTCTAAAATTATTTCTAAAATTTTGTAGATATTTCTCTCTTAATATTTCTTTCTCCTCTTTTTCTTCATCTGTTAACCCTTGTTCTTTACTTTTTTTATAAAGAAAATTTATTCTTTTTAGTAACTCTTCTATATTCATAAAATCCTCCTTAAAATATGAAAATATTTTCACATTATAACATAATATTAATTTCCTCTCAATTAAAAACTTTACAGGATTATAAAAAAACATTAAAGTATATAATATAATATACTTTAAATAAAGGGAGGATTTTTATGTTTAAAATAATGATTGTAGAAGATGATTTTAAAATTAGAGAAATTATCTTAGAAAATATAAAAAAATGGGGTTATGATGGAATGTATATAGAAGATTTCAATAAAACATTTGACTCTTTTGTAAAATATCAACCTCATTTAGTACTAATGGATGTAAATCTCCCTTCATTTGATGGTTTTTATTGGTGTAACAAAATAAGAGAGGTCTCAAAGGTTCCCATCATATTTATTTCCTCTAGGAACACCAACATGGATATAATTATGTCAGTAAATATGGGTGGAGATGACTTTATTCAAAAACCTTTTTCTTTAGACGTTTTAATGGCAAAAGTTAATGCCCTTTTAAGAAGAACATACTCATATTCAAATGTAGATTCTAACATTATACAACATAAAGGAGTAGTATTAAATTTAAAAGATAATAATTTAATATATAAGGATATAAAAATTGAACTTACAAAAAATGAGTATAAAATAGTTTATATTCTTATGAAAAATAATGGTTCTATTGTAAGTAGAGATAAAATTATGCGTAGTCTTTGGGAAGATGAAAGCTTTGTAGATGATAATACTTTAACAGTAAATATAAATAGACTTAGAAAAAAACTAGATGACGTTAATTTAAAAAACTTTATTAAAACAAAAAAAGGTCAGGGATATATAATTCCATAAAATAATATTACGAAATTGTAAGATATACCTCCAGTATTGTAAGTCAAATAAATGGTTTACAAACTATATTATGTATAAAATGTAGTTAAATAAATCATTCGTGTAAATTATTGGAGGTACTTATTATGAAAAAAAATTTTGTTTTATTTGTTTTTCTTATTATAAGTCTAACTTTTATTGGTTGCAATTCTCAAAGTAAGACTAATTCTCGAGAAACCTTTGACACATTAAAAACTATGCCAGAATTTAAATGTAAGGACACTAAAGATGGATATATTACAAAGGACATCTTCAAAGGTAAAAATCTTACAATGGTAAATATATGGGGGACAGGGTGTAAACCATGTATAGATGAGCTTCCATATCTTGAAGAATTAAATAACGAATTAAAATCACAAAACTTTCAAATTATAGGTGTTGTCGGAGACGGATTAAGTAACGAGATAACAGCAATAAAAATATTGAACCATGAGAAAATTAATTTTATTAACATGATTCCAAATGAAGAATTTATAAAAGAATTTGTAAGTAGAACAAGTGAAACCCCTGTATCTATTTTTATAAATAATAAGGGGCAAAGGGTTGGAGAAATAATTATAGGTTCTAAATCAAAAGAGGAATATAAAAATATAATTAAAAAGACTTTAATGGAAATACAATAGGTGATCTTATGAATAAAAAAATCACAAATCTGTTTTTTGTAATTAGTATAATTTTTATCGGATTAGGAATATACCGTGGTGAAATAGATAGAGTATTTATAAAAGCAACTAATATATGTTTGGAGTGTATAGGTATTGGGTAAATGTAAACGTAAATTTGTTCAGATATTGTCTACTATATCTTATAACGGTTACCTAAAAGGTTTTATAAATGGTACTATTTATAAAGGAGATTTCAAAAAAATTTGTGTGCCTGGTTTAAATTGTTATTCTTGTCCTGGTGCATTTGGATCATGCCCCATAGGTTCTTTACAAGCAATAATAGGTGATTTAAAATACAAATTTTCTTATTATATTGTAGGTTTTTTAATGCTTATGGGGTTACTTTTAGGTAGGGCTATTTGCGGGTTCTTATGTCCTTTTGGCTTAATCCAAGAAATTATATATAAAATTCCTTTTAACAAAATTAAACTAAATAAAAAATTTAATCCCCTTAAGTATATAAAATATTTGATACTCCTTGTATTTGTTATAATTTTTCCTATGTTTTGGACAAATAGTATAGGCATGGGAAGCCCAACTTTTTGTAAATATATTTGTCCCGCTGGAACATTAGAAGGAGCCGTGCCGTTAACTTTTATCAATGCTTCTTTACGTACTGCTGTAGGACTTTTATTTAAACTAAAATTTACTATACTTATAATTTTATTATTTTTATCATTAATTATTTTTAGACCATTTTGCAGGTTCATTTGCCCTTTAGGTGCCATATATTCACTATTTAATCCCATAAGTATATATAAATTTAAAATTGATAAATTTAAGTGCACTAAGTGTAATGCTTGTAGCAAAATCTGCAAACTAAATATAGAAGTTTATAAGACTCCAAATAATTTGGAATGTATTCGATGTGGCCAATGTATTGACTCTTGCCCTGAAAAAGCTATAAGCACTTCCTTATCATCTAAAAAATATAACTTAAAAACAAATTTTATAAAAAAGGTTATTCATAAATAAACCTATTACTCCTACTAATTTATTCACTATAAAGCTTATATTATAATTAAGTTTTTTTATTAATAATATAAAGCTTTATAAACTTCTCCTTAGGCACAGCAAAAGTTTTTATAATATCTTTATTATTTAATGAAAGCTTTAAAATTCCAGTTTCCATATTATAAACACAAAAATTCATTGTTATTAGACGTTATTTCTTCTAGAACGGTAGATATAACTTCTGCATCTTAACCAAAAACTCTCGGCATTTAAAACTCACTTAAAGTTTTAAAGTAGCCCTCCTAGTACAGTCATATTATTTTAAATGTATCTGCTAAAAATCTAGCTTTTAGTTTTAAAATGTGATTTTATCATCTACTTAAAATTAAGATAATGAAAGATTTAAAATAGGAAAGCGGTTACATATAACATACAAAAATGTGAATGTCTTCACACTTTATCTGTTATAGTAAACCTCCGATCCCTTTAGCACAAGCTCTGGCATAAGTGTTACTCTTTTTACTTCTTTATTGTTGTTTTTAATATTATCTATTAGCATTTTCATAGCTAGTTTCCCCATATCTATTGTAGGCCCATCTACATAGCTAATATTCAAGCCAACTATCTCCAATACATCTATTCTATCAAATCCAATAATAGCCATATCCTTTGGTATTTTTATATTGCACTCAAAAAAAGCTTTCAAACATCCAAGGGTGGTCATATTACTACAAAGTAACATAGCTGTAGGCTTGTCTTCCATATTTATAATGCCTTTTGTTATTTTATATGCTGTGTCTTGTTGATAATCACCATAAAAAACATAGTTTTCATTAAAGGGTAAATGGTTCATTTTAAGAGCCTTTTTATAACCTATTAGTCTATCTTGTGCAGGTTTTGAATTCATACGCCCTGTAATAATACCTATTTTTTTATGCCCAGCCTTTATAAACGTACTTACAGATTCATAAGCAGCTTTAATGTTATTAACAAACACTCCACTAAAAGTAGAACATTTTACATGTCCATCTATTAATATGATAGGAATACCAAAGCTCTCAATTATATTTAAATATTCACTATTAAACTCATCTTCAACAGACGTAGGGGTTATTAATATTCCTTGTATCCTTTGTTCTTTTAAAAGCCTTAATGCTTTCATTTCCTTATTTAAACTATCATCAGTGTCACATAATATTATATTCAAGTCATGCTCATCTGCTATTTTACTTACCCCTTTTATAATTTCAGCAAAAAAAGGATTATTAATCTGAGGAACTATAACCCCTATAGTATTGGTTTTATTTTTAGATAGGCTTCTAGCTATGGCACTAGGTGAATAATTTAATTCTTCTATTACTTTTAAAATTCTTTCTTTTGTTTCTTTTTTAACATATCCAGACTTATTTAAAACTCTAGATACTGTAGCTAATGATACTCCTGCCTTTTTGGCAATGTCATTTATAGTTATAGCCATTTACATTTCCTCCTTACATTGAGAAGTGCTGTGAAATATTTTTACAATAATTATAAACTATAACTATATACATCTATATATTTCATCAGACTAATATTTAATTAACATTATCGTTTACACCCCTTATTAAAAACACATAAATAATTAAAATTTATTTACTATATTATATAATTTTTAAATAGTAAATAAGAATTTTTATATGCTAACATATAAATTTATATAAAAAAGCAATATTCTATGAGTTCTAATAAATAAAAATTCTAGCGTAGTTATTGCTTTTTTACTTATAAATTAATTTTTAATAATCTTACAATAAAATTTTTTTTCAATATCTTTTGCTGGTAATGGTTTACTATAGTAATTCCCCTGAATTTTATCACAATAAATACTTTTTAAAATATTAAATTGCTCTTGTGTCTCCACACCTTCTGCCACCACATCAATATTTATATTATGTGCCAATTTAATTATGCCCTCAGTAATTGTTTTATCACTGTTTATTGTATTAATATTGTCTATAAAACATTTATCAATTTTTAAAGTATTTACAGGTAAATCCTTTAAATATTTAAAAGAAGAATATCCAGTACCAAAGTCATCTAATGAAATTTGTAATCCTAACTTTCTAAAATGATTTAAAAGCTTAATATTCTCAGATAAATAACTCATTAATACTGTTTCTGTTATTTCAAATTGAATTTTTTTAGGTTCAACCTTTGTATCCCTTATAAGATTTTCCATCCTTTGTTTAAAACTATAGCTTTGAAGTTGGATAACTGATAAATTTATAGCAATAAAATCAAATTTAAACCCTGCGTCTGTCCAATTTTTATTTTGAATAAAAACATTCTTTATAACCCATTCCCCAATATCTACAATTAGACCCATGTCCTCTAAAATAGGTATAAACTCCATAGGTGAAACCTGACCTATCTCTTTATTTTCCCATCTTAATAAAGCTTCAAACCCAACTATTTCCTCAGTGTTAGCATTTATTTCAGGTTGATAATATATTTCAAATTCATTATTTTGTAAAGCATTTCTTAATTCCTTTTCAATTTGGCACTTTCTTTTAATCTCTCTGTCCATTTCTTTGTTAAAAAAACAATAAGTATTTTTTCCTATTTTTTTAGCTTTGTACATAGCAACATCAGAATTTCTTAATAAAACATTAATATTATCTCCATCCTGTGGAAATACGCTTATTCCTATACTAGTAGAGATATGTACGAATTTATTTTCAACTTTTATAGGTTTACTGAATGCATTTATTATTTTTAAACACATTTCCAATATACTACTATAGTCACTGCTACAGGGTAAAAATATTAAAAATTCATCCCCACCTACTCTGGCTATATTTTGCTTCGTTCCTATACAATTTTCTAATATTTTAGCCACCTTTTTTAAAAGTTCATCTCCAAAATAATGACCTAAAATATCATTAACTTTTTTAAAATTGTCTAAATCTAAAAATAGCACCGCTGCATAAAAATTATCTTCTTTGTTACTTTGTATTAGTTTAGAAACTACATCTATAAAATATCTTTTATTAGGTATATCCGTCAGTTGGTCATGCCATGCTAAATACTTTATCTTTTCTTCTATTCTTTTTCTTTTTGTAATATCTGTTATAGATCCTGACATTCTTATAATCTTTCCAGTAGAATCTTTTAACATCTTTCCTCTATTATAAATCCATTTATACGAACCATTTTTTGTTTTAATTCTAAATTCACTCCTATAAAAAGCGCTTTTACCATTAATATAATTTCGTAAGTCTTTAAGCATTCTACCTCTGTCTTCTAAACAGACAACATCTTTTAATAATTTTTTTATATTGATATACTCATTATCAGTATATCCACTTATATTTTTCCACTTGTCCGAAATAAACAATTTCCTATTCTCTATATTCCATTCCCATATTACATCATTTGCACCATCTACAGCCAATTTATATCTTTCTTCACTTTTTTTAAGTTTTTCCTCCACAGACTTTCTTGTTAATATTTCCATTTTTAATTTTTTGCTTAAAATAGTTAGTTCACGTATAATTCTATTTTTATTGATTATCTTTTTTTCTATATATAATAAAATTAATACTATAAAAATAAAACAAATTGTTATTACAAAAATCTCTTTAAAAATCTTCAATTTATAATTAGTCTTACTAGATAAAGTTAGATACCACCAATCCTTATTTGCTTTTATTTTTTTACTAAAAACTTCATTATGATGTAAACTATTTCCATAAAAATTATACCTGCCATCAGATATAGATATATTATAAATATCTGATATCTCCTTAGGTATTAATGTATTAAAAAAACTATTTAAATCTATTATGCAGGCAAAAATATCATTAATTTCTTCATTTGAAAATCTAGGATAAGTTACTTCTAAAAACTTCCTTTCATCTGATATTCCATTTAAATTAAAAGGTCCTCGTACAAATATTAATTTGTCTTTCACTTTTAAATTAAAACTTAATTTTCTTTTATTATCATTTTTTATTGAAGACACTATATCTGTATCCTTATATTTTTTTGTAAAAAACATGTGAGTTATATTTTTTTTATTTTCGTAGGTAACACACATTATATTACTAAAATTTGTCAAATATTCCTCTGCAAGATTACCAAACTTAATTTTATCTACATCATTTTCCATATCAAAATTATAAACAAATCCCTTAAATGAAGATATATTAAGATTAATATTCTTTTCTATTTTACTTCGTACATCTTGTCCTACTATTGTAAGCTTATTCTTTCCTTCGTTTATGTTATATTTAAAATATATAATTTGAAAAACTATCAGTATTAAAATCATTATTACTATTTGAAATAATATATATTTTCGTATATTTCTATAAAATTTTATATTTTTCAATATATTTCTCCCCTTAAATCAAATATGCTGCATTTATTGTATGTTTTTTTCTATATAATGTAATATTTTAAGTTATTTTATTTATCTATTTAAATTTTACCATTTTATTAACTACAATTCCATAATTATTAATAATAATAAAAACTCTACATTTCTGTAGAGTTTTCTATTAAAGTTTAAATTTATTAACATGGTCTATAAGTTGTTTAGTAATTTCATTTAAATTCACCGCAGATTTGGCTACTTCTTGGGTTGAAGCAGTCATTTCTTCTGAGGAGGCTGCAATTTCTTGCGCAGATGCTGAAACTTCTTCTGATATAGAAGAAACAGATTCTACTTTTTCTATTATAGAGTTTTTCTCTTGATTTATAGTTTTAGTTAAATTTGACACACTCTCTATTTTAGGGATTACATCATCTATAGAATGAACTATACTTTCAAATGATACTATTGAATTATCTATTATGGTAACAGATTCTTCTAAATTATTACTCATAACATCTGTAGATTTAATCATATCTTCCGTCTCTTTAGCTATATTTAATATTAAATTATTTATATTTTCTGAAGAAACTTTACTTTGTTCAGCAAGTTTCCTTATTTCATCTGCCACTACTGCAAAGCCCTTTCCTGCTTCTCCTGCCCTTGCAGCTTCTATTGCTGCATTTAATGCTAAAAGATTTGTTTGATCCGCAATATTGTTTATAAGAGCTGTTATATCATTAATTTCTATAACTCTTTGCCCAAGTTTTTTTATTTGAGGCGCAAACTCTTTAAATGCATTCTTTATATCCTTAGCAGTATTAATTAAATTTTCCATATCACCATTACTTGTACTAGCTATATTTTCTATATTCTTAGAATTGTCCCTTATTTCTTCTATAGATAGTATTATATTGTCTATGGCCTTTCCAAACTCATCTACTATAGAAGTAACTTTTACTAAATCTTGAGCCTGACTTCCTGTTCCCATAGCCACATCCTGTATTGCTTGGGATACATTATCCGCAGAAGAAGCCATTTCTTCTGACACTGCACTTAACCCTTCAGATTCCTTTTCTAATATATTAGAAGTATCCTTTACTGAATAAAGTACTTTCTTCATATTATATTGCATTATATTTATAGATCTATATAACTTTCCTATCTCATCTTTATATTTTAAAGATTTAAGGGAAATCTCTACAGTATAATCACCATTAGCTATTATATCTAAATGATTAATAGCTTTTATTAAAGGTTCTGAAAACATCTTTCCAATTATGTACACTACCAATACTCCCAACAAAATAAATATGAAAGAAATAATAATAATATATTTTACTAAATTATTTACTCCCTTTAATATCTCGTCTTGAGACGCATACACTAATATAGACCATCCTGTAGATTTTATAGGTGAGTATGCTACATAACTATTAAGTCCATTATATTCACATTTACCAGTACCAGAACTTCCTTTTATCATTTCTTTTTCTATTTGTGCAAGATTATTTAAACTTTTATTTTTTTCTGCTTCTTTTATGGCATTAAATCCGTTTAATACTAGCTTTTCATTTTCATCTGCAATTATTGTTCCCTCTTTGTTTATTAAGCTACTCTTACCTGACTCTCCATAGGTTATATCTCTTACTATATTGCTAAGGTCATTTCCATCTTTTATATTAAGTAGTACTCCAACAATTTCATTATTGTTTTTAATAGGTACTGCATAAACTATTACTATGCTACTGTCAAGCTTGCTTACTATAGGATCTGATACCGCTCTTTCCCCATTAATCGCTTTTTTAAAAAACTCTCTATCACTTATATTTGCTTTGTTTCCATCAGTATATAAAGCATTTCCCTGTTTATCTACTATAGCCATAATCAAATTATTATTTCGTCTAACCTCTTTTTGTAAAATACCTTTTTTACTTTCCCAAGTATCCTTTGAACTTTTTATTGTTTCTCTATCTGCTACAGCTTCTAAAGTATTTAGTTCATCTTTTAATCTACTTTCAGTTATCTTCACTGCTTGTTTGGACATATCCACTAAAGAAGTATCTAACTGCTTTATCAATATATATGATGATACTTTATAAGCTATAATACCTAAGCTACTACATATTACTACTAATAGTATACTAAAATATAACACTAGCTTTCCTTTTATACTTTTCATTTATTAAACACCCACTTTCTATAATATATCTATATAAAAATCTAAAGAAATAGCCTTCATAAAATCATCAAAATTATCACATATTTTTTAAAAATTTATATGAAGTTTTTTCTATTCTTTTAGATTGCATGTTAAATATAAATAATATTTTATTTTAATATATTCTATTTTTATCCATACTACCTTCTAAATTTTACATAAATTCTAGATATAAATATGTTATGATAATAATTTGTCCTATATTGTTGAATTTTCCAATGTAAAATAATACTTAAATTGAATTTTAGACTAATTATAACATATTCTGCTTAATTTTTGTAGACTATAGTCCGTAGACTAAAAATTAAACTACTAAAAAAATGATAGTATGGGGGGATGAATTTTATGAATCTAGAACAAGCTATTTCGATCGTGCTAAAAACTCAAAGAAAATCTCTTCAGCTTTCACAAGAAGAATTAGCTCATAGATGTAATTTAGATAGAACTTATATAAGTTTATTAGAAAGAGGTAAAAGAAAACCTACTTTAAATGTTATATTTCAAATAAGTAGGAATTTAAATTTAAAGCCTAGTGAGTTTATTACGGAAGTTGAAGATCTAGTTATAAAAAGTAACTAATGTAGTATGGATAGCTTTGATTAGCTATCCATACTATAATTTATATAAATTTTTTCACTGATTCAATATCCTGTTTGGATACGGAATACATAAACTCACTATATTGGGTTATAACATCACTTTTTACCATGTTCATTACGGATGATGCCATATCTGCATCTTTTATTCTAGACAAAGAGGACGATAAATTTATATTAGAGTTTGTTGTATTAGTTAAAGCATGTTTAAGTTCGTTTGTAGATGCTCCAATGCTATTTAAGGAATCATTAAGCTTTAAAATAGACCTATCTATTTTCTGTAATGAATCTTCAGCATAAGTTTTATTACTTAAATTGCTATCTTTTATATTTAAAGCCTCTATATCAAGCTTATCAAGATTTAAATCATAATATGTAAAAGGTTTATCACTAATCTGTATTTTAATACTCTTATTCTCCTTTAATAACTTTATTCCATTAAATTCTGTATTTTCTGCTATACTATCAATACTATTTTTTATTTGTAAAAATTCTTCATCAATGCATTTTCTATCTTCATCTGTCAGTGTTCCATTAGAAGCATGAACTGCCAATTCCTTCATCCTTTGAAGATGCTTTTGGACATCCTGTAAGGCCCCATCACTAACTTGAAGAAGAGAAATACCATCTTGAATATTTCTTTCTGCTTGAGATAGTCCCCTTACCTGTGCTTTAAAACTCTCGCTTATAGAAATCCCCGCTGCATCATCTGCTGCTTTATTTATTCTCATACCAGAAGAAACTTTTTCAACCATATTTTCTTTTAAGTTTTTAGCTTTTCCTATTCTACTACATGAAAAAAACATTGTAGTATTGCTTATGAGCACACCATCACCACCTATAAAAATCTTTACTTTATTATCGTGACTTTTATAATAATATTTATTAATATACAAAATTTTAGTTATTCTTTATAAAATTCCCTTTACAAAATTATGTTTATAGTTTATTATTAATATGAAAATGATTATCATTATCAAGGAGGTTTTTACATGAAAAAATTATTAATTTCATATTGGAGTGGTACAGGTAATACTGAAATAATGGCAAATTGTATAAGTGAAGGTGCTAAAAATGAAGAGGTAGATATTTTACTTAAAAGGGTAGATGAAACAAGCATTGAAGACATAAAAGAGGCTGATGCTATAGCCTTAGGATGCCCTTCTATGGGTGATGAAGTTTTAGAAGAAAGTGAAATGGAGCCTTTTGTTGAATCCTTACAAAACATTATAGGTAAAAAACATTGTGTTCTTTTCGGTTCTTATGGCTGGGGAGATGGGAAATGGATGAGAGATTGGTACGAAAGAATGGAAAGCTACAATGCAGATTTAATAACAGAAGAAGGTCTTATAGTAAACAATACTCCAGATGCTGATGGAGAAGAACAATGTAAACAATTAGGGAAAACACTATCAGATAAATTAGCTGGCTAATAAGACTTCCTATATATTAAGAATTTCATTTTTCAAAATCCTATTAAATCAATATTTGACTTTACAAAAATATAATTTTTAATCTAGCACATAGAATTTTCAATAATTCTATGTGCTTTTTCTTTATAAGTTAAATTAAATAATTCTTGATACTTTATATAAAAGATAATATAATAATTTTATTTAATAACCTGTTATAACCCTATTATATTTGAGAAATAATATATAATATCTTACTATAATAATTTCGATTAAAGTTAAATTATATTTATTTAAATTAAACCAAACTTTATTAAAGGAGTGTTTTCATGGAAGAAAGTATAAATTTTCAATCTATTTTAATAATATCTTTATTAGCATTTTTTACTCCTATTATAATTAGTAGCTTTAGAAAAATTAAAATTCCTTATGTAGTTGGTGAAATATTTGTTGGATTAATTGTTGGTAAAAGCTTTCTAAATGTTGTACATAATGACTTATGGATAGTATTTTTGTCTGATTTAGGTCTAGCCTATCTTATGTTTCTAAGTGGGCTTGAAATTGACATAGATGATTTGTTTCCAAATGGTTCCAATAGTAAAGGTTTTAAAAGCATTTTTATCTGTTCTCTTATGTTTATAGCTTCTATTATGGTATCCTTTTTAATATCACTATCATTAAAACATTTTGGAATTATAACTAACACTGCATTTTTTACCTTTTTATTTGCTTCTTCCGCCCCTGGACTTTTAGTTCCACTATTGAAAGAAAGAGATATTATAAACACAGAATATGGACAAATACTTTTAATATTTTCATTAATTGGAGAATTTGTATGTCTTATTGCTATGACTATATTATCTTCTAGTGTTATAAATGGATTAAGCTATAAAAGTTTTTTATTTATTATTGTGTTGTTAGTGTCCTTAGTGTTATATTTAATAGCTAAAAAATTTCTAAAAGGTTTTGACTACTCTACCTCACAATTTAAAAACCTTCATATTGAAGTAAGAGCGGCCTTTGCTATTATATTAATTTTAGTAACTGTATCACATGTGGTTAAGTCAGAAATAGTTCTTGGTTCCTTTTTGGCTGGAGTAATATTTTCTATGCTATTTAGAAAAGGTAAAGAAGATTTAAAGTTTAAATTAGATATAATTGGATATGGCTTTTTAATTCCTATATTTTTTATTCAAGTTGGAGTAAATCTTGATATAAGTTCCGTTTTTAAAAGTTACAACACCTTATTTATGATTCCAATATTACTTTTAATATTTTATTTAGTAAAATTCCTACCTAGTTTAATACTTTCAAAGTTTTATGGAATAAATAAAGCTATATCTTCATCTTTTATTTTATCTAGTCAATTAAGTCTTATGATTGTTGGATCACAAATTGCCTACAATTTAAAACTTATAAATGACACTTATTACTCTCTTATAATTATAACAACCATAATATCTTGTTTATTATTTCCTTTATTATTTGATTCGACTTTTAAATATGTTGGAATAAATAAAAAAGCTACACCAGCTATAGACAAAATATGTATAAGAGAGACAATTGTTACTAATAAAAATATATTTAATAAAGCCTTAAAGGAAATAAAATTTCCTGATAATTGTAGAGTTTTTATAATAATTCGAAATGAAAATGAAATAATCCCTAATGGTAACACCTTAATATTAGAAGGTGATATACTTATACTTGCAGGTATTAAAGAAGAGGAAGATATTATGATGAAAATTGTGAACTCAAATTTTTAAAAATATATAATTTTTATCTTTACATAACTTAAGTGCTAAAAAAAGTACAATATATTTTATCTTTTCCCTTATAAAATACTACACAATTAAGTTTAGAAGGTATGAGCACTATACTATAGTAATCATACCTTTTAAGTTTTAATATGAAAAACTTTCATTTTTATTATTATAATTATTTAAAACCCTCCCTATAGTTTTTAGGTGACATTTTAAAGTTCTTCTTAAAAACTCTTACGAAATTAGAATAATCTTTAAATCCACTATTCATACAGGCCTCTGTAGCATTTTTCCCCTCCTTCATTAATGTGATAGCTCTTATTAATCTTTTTTGAATTATATAATTATATATAGTATATCCTGTATGTTTTTTAAATTTATGCATTAAATAATACTTATTTATATATAATATTGAAGCTATTTTTTCTATAGACAAATCATCACAAATATTTACATTAATATAATTTAACACTTTATCTATATTCTCATCATACTCAATATCTACATTTTCATTATTAGCCTTATTATTACCTAAGAATAATCTATTTAAATAAACAAGAAATTGCAAAAATAATGAATTACTTAGTATATGACTACCAAATCTATTATCTACTTTAGCATTTTCCAAATTCAGCAATATATATTTTAACTTTTCAATCAAATTTGGTGTTAACCTTAATAGATTTAGTTTTTCCTTTCGTGCTATTTTAAAAGATTTTAATAAATCGCATTCTTTAGAATTATGTTTTAAAATAAACTCTGTATTTACCCAAATAATTATACGTTCATATACTTCCTTAGAATCAATAATAGGTTTATGAATCTCATTCTTATTTATTATCAAAATATCCCAAGGCCTTAGTTTATATGATTTGCCTTCTATTAAATAAGTAACCTTTCCTGAAATAAACACTATTATCTTATTGAAATCATGATAATGAAATGCAAATTCTAAATCCTTCTGATCTTTTAAATGAAATATTTCAAAATCACTTTTTAAATATCCTCTTTTATTTTCCAACTTTTCATTAAAACATTCCATAGATAAATTTCTCACTTTCTATTAAATTATATTCACAAAACAAAGTTCTTAACTTAGAGATTCACTTTAAAACTCACAAATTATTATCCATAAACGTAGCCTCTCTTTAATTCTCACTAAAAGATTATAGCATTATTAAAATTGACAGTCATAGGATAAAAAATATAGCAGTTTTTACAATGTTTAGAGCATTTTTAATACTAAACATTGTAAAAATTATACGTATAATATTAATATAGCATATTTTAAGGTGGATAAAAATAATATATTAATACTTCAGCCATCTTACTAAATTCCACTGGAAATATAATCTTAGCTATGTTAGTATCAAAAGTAGTAGTTGTCTTTAAATTGATTAAAAATAAATTATATAGATTAAATAAACTAAAAATATAATTGGAGGTATTATTATGAACAAAAAACTTAAAGTTGGCATACTTGGTGGAACTGGATTTGTAGGACAACGTCTCGTTACTTTACTTGAAAATCACCCCTTCTTTGAAATTGTAACAATTGCAGCCAGTAAAAACTCAGCTGGAAAAACCTATCATGAAGCTGTGAAAAATAGATGGAAATTAAATCTTCCTATTCCTGAAAATATTAAAAACATTAAGGTTAAAGATATTTATGAAATAGACACAATTAAAAATGAAGTTGACTTTGTATTTTGTGCTGTTAATATGCCTAAAAATGAAATAAGAGTATTGGAAGAACAATATGCCAAAGCTGAAATCCCAGTAATCTCTAATAACTCTGCTCATAGATCTACTAAAGATGTACCAGTAGTTATCCCTGAAATTAATCATGAACATTTAAAATTAATAAACTCACAACGTAAAAGACTTGGTACTAAAAAAGGATTTATTGTTGCTAAACCAAACTGTTCGATACAAAGTTATGTTCCTGCTATAAATGCTCTTATGGAATTTAAACCTAAAAAAATATTAGTTTGCACCTATCAAGCCATTTCAGGCAGTGGTAAAATTTTTTCTGATTGGCCAGAAATTAATGATAATGTTATACCTTTTATTTCTGGAGAAGAAGATAAAAGCGAACAAGAGCCTTTAAAAGTTTGGGGACATATAGAAAATGGAGAAATAATAAATGCAAAAGATCCTATAATTACTTCTCAATGCATACGTGTACCAGTATCTGATGGACACTTAGCAGCAGTATTTGTCTCTTTTGAAAATAAACCTTCTAAAGATGATATAATAAAATCATGGAAAAATTATATTAGTAAACCACAAACTTTAAATTTACCTAATGCTCCAAAACAATTTTTAACGTACTTTGAAGAAACTGATAGACCTCAACCAAAACTAGATAGAGATATAGAAAAGGGCATGGGAATAACTCTTGGAAGATTAAGAGACGATAGCTTATTTGATTATAAATTTGTATGTCTTTCTCACAATACATTGCGTGGTGCTGCAGGTGGTTCAGTACTTACTGCAGAGCTTCTAAAAACAGAAGGATATTTAAGATAATATAAATAAAGAGGGTTTAACTTTAAATATAATTTTTAAAGTTAAACCCTCTACTATATTTATAATTATCTTTTTGTTTTTATTTCACTGGTATTTCTATAACATTTGAAAGTGGTTTCATATTATCTAAATTATCCCATAAAAAAGCCTTTATAGTATACTCCCCTTCATTTGGTAGTTTAAGCCACACTTTTAATATAACGTTATCCTTTGATTTTATAATCTGCTCTGCTGAAGCATAATTTATAAGTTTTCCATCATTATTAAATAGTCCTACCACTAAAGCTCCACTTTTTTCTTCATTGCAATTATTAACCGCCTTTATAGTTACTTTTGCCTCTGTTCCTAATTTAAATTCCTTTGTATTAGTCAGATTTTTGATCTCTAAATCTTTTGTTACTTTTTCACCTTCAAATTCCTTAATGTTATAAATAGAACCTTTTTTATTATTTTTAAAATTATTATAGGCAGCTAACGCTGTTAATGCTTGCTCTGTTGATAATTCATTAAAAAAATCTAATTTTTCTTTTGTGTGTACAAAACCACCATCATTACTCTTATACCCAAATAAACAATCTAATAAATTTTTATCACCTTTAGTAAACATTTTACTAGTTGGATCAATATCTAAAGCACAAAGTGCTATTATTGCTTGTGAAAGACTTTCACTGGATCCATTTTCATTCCATGGGGAAATATACTCTCCATTTTCATTTTGCATTTTACTTAAAACTTTTACTGATTCATCTATAGTCTTTTTAACAAAATCTTTATTTTTGTAATTTGAAAGTACAGCCAAAACCATCCAAGTAGTATCTACATCTACTGTTCCAAAGCCCCATCCACCTTCAAACTTCATACTAATTATTTTGTTTAATAAATCTAATCTAGTATACTTACTATCTTTAGTTAAACTAAATTTCCCTGAATCTAAAGCAAGTAAGGCATAGGATAAAGTGTATACATTATCTATATTCAATAAATCCATATTTGAAAGTTCTTCAACTAAATTAAAGCCTTCTATACTTCTTGGGTCCTCACCTGATGATACTAATCCTATAATTATTTTTTCTAACTCTGTAGCCTTAAACTTACCAGATTCATCTATTAAACTTGCATCTTTATTTCTTAACTTTTCTTTTACACATTCTGTATATGAAATAGGAACTTCAAAGCCTGATACTTTTAAAGCAATGGCTTGAAAAGATTTAACTTCCCCTTTTAAAATAAGTGAAGCAGATGAATTTATTGCCTCATTAACCTGTTTTACATAATCCTTATGTTCTACTTGTTTTTCTTTAACAACTACAGTTACATCTTTCAATTTTGCAACTTTATTCTCTTTATCATTTAACATTTTTTCAAGTAACCCTTGTTTTATAGGATCTTGATAGTTTTCTAATTTACCTTCATCTACATTATAAACTTGTAAATTTACAAGTTTATAGACTCCAGCCTTAGTATCTTTTGGAATATTAATTTTTATACTATTACCTATTTTTTTATATCCACTCTCTACACCTGGAACTTCTGATGTATATACAAGGTAATTTCCTTTATCACATAAAACTTTAAAAGATATATCTTCCCCAGAAAAAACTTCTACTTTTTTTGGCTCTATAGTAGCATCATCAAGTTTTTCTTCTGGCTTTTCTTCTTTAATTTGTATTAATTCTTCCCATCTAGGTGCCTTTCCCTTCATTGAGTTCATAGAATAAAAAAATATAATTTTATCCCCTGGCTTAACTGATAGTTTTTCTGGCATTACATTTGGAATAACCCCATTTACACTATACATCCAACCATTTTGGTCCTTGTTTTCATATCCATAAATGGATGTAACCATTTCCCCTGTCATAGTAAAAAGTGTTGTTTTAGCTTGTAATGCACCAAGTGCAGTAAAACCTTTACTATGTTTTTTATCACTTATAGCAACTTCTTCTGGTTTTGTATAAGCAATATATTTTCCATTTTCAGGGATAGATATGCATACATTAACCTTACATGTTTTTTCTTCCTTTTCAACCTCTCCATCACTTATTCCCTTAACCTTTACCCCATCTACTATATATTCTCCAAAACCTGCATCTTTTAAATCTACTAATGCATATAATGCTTTCCATGTTGCCTCTACATATCCACGTATATTTATACTATCAGTTTTTTTACCATCAAAAGAATTATTATCTTTCCATAGTGTAAATAAAGCATCTACTAAATTTTTTCCTGAGGATTTTGTCCACTGTTTTGAGGTTGGATTTTCACCAACTGAAATTAATCCACGAATAATTTCTGCACAATATCCTGTTACAAAGGAATTTTCATATATTCCTCCATCATCTTTTTGCATAGCATGTAAATACTTTATGCCCTTATCTATAGCCTCATTTACTCCCTTTATATTCTTATGTTTACTTAACGCAGTCAAAGCATATGCTGTATTTACTAAAGCAGATGACTTCCTTTCTTTAAACCCTCCATCTTCACACTGAGCCTGCAAAATTTTTTCAACTGCATGTTCAGTATTATAATCTACCTTTTTATCTTTGAATTTTTCATTATATTTATCTATAGCTATAACAGCCTGTAACTTCACTTGGTTAAAAAAGCTACTACTTTCATCTATTTCTTTTGCTATTTCATTAATTAAATTGATTTTTTCATAATTATTAGCATCTTTATCTAAATCTAATAATATTGTACTTTGATGAACTTTTGATGCCAGATATTTTAATGATTGATCATAACTGCTTTCATATTTTTCAACTAGAAACCAAGGTTTTTTCTTTAAATCTGCCCCTGCTTTATACATAGCAGAATACTCATAATTTACTAATTGAGCATGATTTTTCACAAAATGATCTGTATTATAATAATCTATTACTCCTTTTATTACAGAATCAATACTGCTTCCATTCTTATTATTCTCAGGTTTATGTTTTTTAAAATTTTCAAATTTAACACCCTTAATCTCATAATCCCCATAGCCTGCTTCTTTAAGTGCTACTAATGCACTTAATACCTTTGGTATATCAGTATGCTTAATTTTACCATTATAATCTACAAAAGTTTTACCATTCCATAAATTAAACAAAGTTTCAATAATGCCTTTTCCATTTTTAATCCATTTATCTTCTTTTAAATCTTCCCCAATTTGTGAAAACCACATCACAGCCTCAGCGTTATATGCTGTGAAAAATTTAGAATTTACCAATGCTCCATTTTTATTATATTTTAAAGATAAATAATTCAAAGCATTATTTATACAATTATTTACTCCTTCTATATCTTTGTGTTTATTTAATACATATATAGCCATAGCAGTATGATGAGGAGCACTATTTATTGCTCCATCTTTATCTTGAGCCTTAACTAAATTTAAAATTGCATTTTCTACATTATAATTAACCTTTTTATCCTTATATTTATCATTATACCTTTCCAAAAGAACTAACGCTTTAACTTCATTTCTACCCATATCCCTTGCTGATTTTATATTTCCTATTTCTTTTGCAATATCACTAATTAAATTTACATTTTTATAAATTGTTGGGTCTTCATCTAAATCCATTAAAGCCAATGCTTGAGTTACCTTTAAGCCTAATTTTTCTAACCCATACTTTGAAGTATCCTTATTTATTTTCCAGCTAGTTTTTTTTAAATCTGCACCTGCCTTATACATGGCGGCATATTCTTCTCCATTTAACTGTTCATAAACCTTATCACGATAATCTTTATTCATACAATCAATTAAAACTTTTATAGCATCATTTACTGTGGCAGTAGACTGTATAGTAATTTCTTCTTCAGCATAAACTTTATTATTTACTAGAAATGAAAAATTAAAACTTGATAAAATCATAGTAAATGCTATTAAAAAAGATATTATTCTCTTCTTTTTAACGTTCATAAAAAACTCTCCCCCCATATTAATTACTTAAATTCATTTATTTTATATAAAGTGATCCTTTACCAGTTTCTTTTAAACTTTTATATGCCAATAAAGCTTGCACTGCCTGTTCTGTAGCCTTAGAATTTTTTTTACCATTTAAGGTATGTGAAAATCCCCCATCTGAAGTTTTAAATATAAAAAGTGCGTCTATTAATGTTTTATTATTTTTCACAAATCTTTGATCAGTAGGATCTATGCCATTTGCACAAAGTCCCATTATTACTTGACAAACACTTTCACAATTTTCAATATCATAACTAACAAAGGTTGCTGTTTTATTTTGAATCATAGATAGTTTTTCTATAGCTTTATCTATAGCTTCCTTTACTTTAGGGTTGTCATTATGTGGTGCTAAAGCAGCAATAGCCATTCCAGTCATATCTGGATCTGCCTTTATCCCTGCAAAATCCCATCCATTGTCTTCAGTACGATTTTCTAAAATACTATCTATTAATTTTTCTCTTGTCCAAAGTGCATTGTCCGGAATCTTAAAATCCTTTGAATCAAAAGCTATAAGACCAAAAATATAAGCATTTATTCCTTGGCTTTCTATATCTTCATTGTTATATATTTTCTCTAAAAGATTATATCCGCCAAAATTTCTAGGCTCTTTTCCAATTAAAACTGTATAAAGGACTAACTTTTCATAATCCGTAGGTTGTTTTAATACCCCTTTATTTTTTATAAAATCATTTTCTAGCTTTTCTGTATAGTATTTAGGTATAGATTTACCAGATTTCATCATTGCAAGTGCTTCCCAATGTGTTTCAATACCTTTTTTTTCTATGATATCCATTACATTTAATATTGATTTATTAACCAAATCTTTATATTTATAGTCTATCTTATTACTACTATCTGTTTTTTCTACAATTTTAAACTTAAAATTTCTTGGAGTTTTTAGATATTTTAAATCCTTTGAATGTACCTTATCTCCTATATTTAAAGTATATATCTCTCCCTTTTTATATCCCTGTTGTAAAGGAGATACGGCAATGGTTTTATTATCCTTTAAATTTATCTTTACATTTATTAAACTCCCATTACTATCTTTAACAGTTATACTTTTTTTCGTCTCTTCATCAAGCTCTATTTCACCATTAAATAATATATTCCATGTTTTATCACTATCCGTTGTTTTCCCCTCAATTGTATTTGCTCTTACAGTGGTAAAAAGAGATACTACCATAACACCTGCAACAAATAGAGAAATAAAAAACTTTCTATTTTTAAACATACTTTATCTCCTTTAATAATTAGTATTAAATAAGGTAGAATTTTTATATAATATTTTATAATACCCTACCTTATTTAACTTTTTTATTTTACCGGTATTTCTATAACATTTGAAAGTGGTTTCATATTATCTAAACTATCCCAAACGAATGCCTTTATTTCAAATTCTCCTTCTTTAGGAACTTTAATCCTACCTATTAACTCTACTTTTTTTTCTCCTTCTATATTTTGATTTACTCCAACATAGTTTATTAGTTTATCCTCCTTATCAAATAGTCCAACTATTAACATAGCACTTTTAGTTTCCTTTGATAAATTTATTGCCTGTACAATTATCTTTGCTTCTTGACCTAATTTAATTTCCTTAGATTTTGATATATTTTTAATCTCTATATCCTTTTTATCTTCAACTGGAGGAGTAAAATCAAACTTGTATATAGACCCCTTTTTCTCTTTAAAATTCTTATAAGCAACTAAAGCTCTTAATGCTTGTTCTGTAGATAATTCATTATATTTATTATTAGAAAATCCAAATGTATCGTCTTTTGTTTTATATTCCATTAATGCATCTATTATGGTATTGTTATTTTTAATAAATCTGCTATCCTTAGCTATATCTATATTAAGAGTTGAAAGAGCTATTATAACCATAGATATACTATTACTATTTTCACTTCCTAAGGACTTGAAACCACCCTTTGAAGTTTGCAAATTAGATAAAAGATTTAATGACTTATCTATAGCTTCCTTAACCTCTATTTTACTATTATAATAAGGCGCTAAAGACGCTATAGTCATTGCCGTAGCATCTACATCTGCAGCACTTCCAAAAAACGTCCATCCATTTTCCTTTGTTTTACTTTGTAAAATAATATCTATAAGCTTTTCTTTATCCCATTTACTTTCACTTGATATATTAAAGTTTCCTGATTCTAAAGCAATAAGTGAAAATACATATGCGTTTAATCCTTGATCTAAATTTCCATTATATATTTTTTCAACTAGGTTGTATCCTCCTACATTAGTAGGATCTCCCCCTGCAGCTAAAATACTTAAAGTCTTTTTGGCATATTCAGTAGAACTAGATAATTTACCCTTAGCATCTACAACCACTTTTGTAACTTCTTTTAAATAATCCTTTGGTACTTCCCTACCACTTTTCTTTAATTCTATAGTATACCAATCATTTCCTAATAATATATTCTTATTTATAATATTATTTATTGTATTATTTACTAATAATTCATATTCTTTTGGCTTTGATTCTTCTGGTATTTCCTTTATAAATTCTTTAGTCATATCATATATAGACTTTTTACTTAACATTTGAACTAATGCAGAATAAGCATAATAAGTAGCCTCTGAATTCTCAAAATCAAGCCCTTCTCCTTGAGAATATCCTGACGTAGAGGCATCCCTGCCCTGAAATTTGCTTTTTAACATTCCATCTAAAATAGTTTTGCCATTATTGACCCACTGCCATGATAACGGATTAATATCATTGGCTACTAGAGCCTGTACTACTGCACCTGTAGCAACTGGACTATTTACAAATGTACTTCCAGCTACCATATTAAATGCCCCATCTTCATTTTGATTTTCTTTAAAAAACTTTATTAATTCATTTATTTTATTTTCTGTTCCTAATATATCTTTGTGGTTTGCTAATGCACAAGCCGCCACTGCCTCTGTTTTAATATTTTTATAGGAGATATCTTCCTTATAGTTTGAATCATTTAACATATCTAAAAGAGCTTTAACCGCCAACTCTTTATTATATTTACCCTCTACTAAATCTAAAGCTATTATTGAATACGCTTGAGTTTCTATAGAGGTTTCATCTGTACTTTTATTTATTATAAATTTTCCTTTATTTTCTCCATCAACAATTTGTGATTTTTCTAGTATCTCTACATAATTTACTTCAGTATCTTTCATATTGGCACATTTAAGATTTAAACCAGCTCCAGCATATGCAATAATCATTTTGGCATTTAATAATCCAGTAGAATTTTTTGAATACTTATATATTTTATCTTTTACAATACTTTTATCTACTCCTGATAAAGTAGCTGCTGGTGATGCTAAAAATTCATAACTTCCATAAGTTACATAATGATCCTTTAAAAATTCTATTTCTTCTTTTAATCTATCGCTATAATCCACCTCCGGAGGAGTTACTACTTTTACTTTTTTACTGGCTTTTATTTTATCTGTTCCAGAAATATATGCAGTAATTTCTACTTCTCCTTCTTTTAATGCCTTAACTTTTCCATTTTCTACATTTGCAATATTTTTATCTGAACTATTCCAAGATATAGCCGCATTTTTAATTACCACATTATTGAAATCATAGGCTTTAGCCTCTAGATTAAGAATTTCACCACTATAAACTTGATTTTCTCCTAAAATTTCTACTTTTACAGGTACACTTTCTTCCTCATACTTAAGAGATTTATACATTGAACACATAGTATTTAAATCTACTAAAGATGCAAGTACATGTGAAGTTGCTAAATCCGATGTAATATTAGCAGCTTCTGTTAACATAAATTCATTTTTAGTTTTACATTTTAATATGCCTTCTAGCATACTAATTTTCTTATCCCCATCTAATATGCACCAATAATCATCTTTTGGGTTTTCACCTAATAGTATAAGAGCTTGAATTACAAGTGCTGTATCTGCAGAATTTTGGATAAGACCATTTTCCCCTTGTTTTGATTTTAAAAATTTAATGCATCCATCTATTACTTCCTTGGAATTATTTAAATCTTTATGATTTGCTAATGCAATTAAGCTCCAAGCTATACAATCTATAGATGAAGTATACTCCCCTTCAACCTCTTCCTCAAAAAAATCGTCCCAATATGATTCTGAGATTTTTCCAAAGGAAATTTTACCATCTTTTTCTTTTTGAGCCTTACTTAAAAGTGCCTCTACCACCTTTTCTTTATCATATTTAACATTTGCCATATCCATTGCTATAATAGCTTTAGCAATATTTTCTGAAGAGTTTTCTTTATTGTAATCATATCCAACTAAAAATTGAGTATAGTCTTTATCTTTATAGTTTTTAGGATTCTTACCAATTCCTATAATACTCATTACATTTCTAGCATTATTATGTACACCTTCCATGCCATAAATATTTATTTTACTTGCAAGCTTATCTGTATCAACCCCTGCCCGTCTTAAAGCCATTGCCGTTATAAAATCAAGTTGTTTATATGGATTATCTTTCCAAGTAGAATAATATGATAGAACATCAGCTATAACAGATAACAAACCTTCATCTTTATTAACACTATTCTTAAATTTAAATATTGAATTCTCTAATTTTAGTATAGCTTTTTTTATCTCATCTACAGTAACTTCCTCTTTATTTAAAATTACCTTTGCCTCATCTATAGAAATTTTAAATAAATCTATAGATTCCTTTGAATACTGTCCAGCTTCTGTACCAATTATTGCAGTATTTAAAAGCTTTTCCCCCTTTTTTATGGAATCTTTTAAAGAAGTTTTATCTACAATTACTTCTCCCTTTTCTACTACAACTTTACAATAAGGTCTTGAAATATCTCTATTACTTGATTCTTTATCAAATCTTACTGCAGAAATCTCATAAGTACCTTCCTTATCAAATTTTAAAGTAGCATTACCTTCTTTATCTGTGTTAATATACTTTCCATTGACTACATAATCTTTATTATTAACTAAAATTTTAGCATTCTTTACAGATACATCCCTTAATTCATTAGTATACACATCAAACTTAAGCCCTAGAAGTTTTAAATTTATATCTTCTCCAGTCTTTGCTTTAATTAAATTTTTATTGAAATAGGAGTAAGTATTCTTTTCATAGTCTTCTTGAAAAAAAACTACTAAACTATCTCCACTTTGCAACTGAATTTTATTTAAATACTCTGGTACATATTTATTATTTATATAATACATCCATCCATCTTTAGATCCTACTGACCCTTGTTTAACGCCACCTATATTATCTAAATAAGTTCCATCATTAGAATTAAATTTAGTATTGTCTTTACAATTAATATTCTCACTTTCCAATGCCTTTATAATGGCATGTATTGGAGTAATTTTGCCAGAGCTTTCTTTAATACCATATTCTTTTAAATCAAATTCACATATTTCCATTTCTTTTTCAGAAACTATTGTATGATCATTAGCTTCAATTCTAACCTTAACTTTAAGTGAATTTCCCTGAGCCCAAACTTTACTTTCTTTAAATATTCCAAAGTCTCCACAGGACAATAACATTAAAAAAGATAATACAAAACACACTATCCTTTTATAAATCTTCCTCATTTGTGTTTCCTCCCCTAAGTAAAACTTACAAAGCTTTAAAACATAATCTATAATTTTTAACTTATAATGCCTTACTAGATTCTTTGTAGTTTTTTTCATTACATATATCATTTTTTATTCTAATTATTTTATTTTTTCTATTATACCTTTCAAGAGCATGTATAAAGGTTTTACCAAATATACTTGCAAATATTATATTACCTACGGCATGACATGTATCATGGGAAAAACTCATAATACTTCCCATGATTATAACCTTTAATGTAACTGGTCTCATAAACTCCAATACATACCATTGATTTAATATAAATCCATAGATATATCCAAAGAGTCCACATAATATAATAAAAGATTTTATTCCCATTTTTTCTATTCCCTTTTTAAACACCCCAAAAAATACTCCACAAAGTCCCCATCCCATCATTTGCCATAGTGTCCAGGGACCATGTCCTAAGAAAAAATTAGAAATAAAGGCACTCATAGAGCCTACCATAAATCCATTTACTGGTCCTAATGTATACCCAGTTACTGCACATATAAAAGTAACAGGCTGAAATCCAGGTATAGCTGCAAAAGGTACTCTTAAAACCCCTGCTAGTGCAGATAATGTAGCTAAAGCTGCCATAGTTCGAGAATTCATTTCCCTATTTTCAAACAAAATAATAATTGTAATTATTATAAACACAGCTGAAATTTGCACCCCATCTTCCATACCAACTTCTAAATATGTAATTATAATTAAAGTAACTATATAAGAAAGTATTATTAAGGGACCTAGTTTAAATTTTCCTCTCATTTACATCACCCTTAAAAGCTCTATAGCATCTTTAGATCTTATGACTTTGCATTTTTTCTTAAAAACTTTTGCAATTTGTGGTGAATAATAAATGGAATTCCAAAGGATTTCATCTCCTTTTCCATTTGCTACAATTTCTCCAGCAAACATTAGCATCACAGAGTCAACATAATCTCCAGCAAAATCTGCATCGTGGGTTATTAAAACTATAGCCTTACCTTTTTTAGATAATTCTTTTATTATGCTTCCAAGCTTCTCTTTTGCTACTGAATCCATTCCTCTAGTAGGTTCATCTAATATTAAAATATCTGGATCTGTAATTAAAGTACAGGCAATAGCTGTTCTTTGCTTTTCCCCACCACTTAAATCCCTAGGATTTCTATCTTTTAAATGAATTAAATCTAAAGTTTTTAAGACCTTTAAAACTCTTTTTTCATCATACTCTGAAATATTTTTAAGGGTATATGAAACCTCTTCCATAACTGTTTTTCTTCCAAAATAATTATTAGGATTTTGAGAAAGATACCCTATTTTCTTTATCCTTTTATCCATGGTAAACTTTTTAAAATTTTCACCTTCTATAAAAACCTTACCTTTATAGTTATCTATAAGTCCACAAATTATTTTAAACAATGTACTTTTTCCTGCTCCATTTTCCCCCATAACCGCGAGTATTTCACCCTCATTAAGCTTGAAGTTTATATTGTTTAAAGTTTTGCTTCCTCTTTCATATTCAAAACTTAGTTTACTTACTTCCATAACACATTTGCCTAAAGAACGTTGTCTTTTGTCTATATGTGATTTATTAAATTTTATAGAATTTATAGCCTCTCTTCCTTCCTTTACAGTTACAGGGATTATATCCTTACCAGCCTTTTTAAAAACATAAGATATATTAGGAAGATGATATTTTTTATTTATATTTTGAGGAATATTATAAGGTGTACCTTCTCCTAAAATTTTCCCATTCTCCATAAATATAACTCTATCTGCCATATGGAAACACTTATCTAACCTTTGCTCCACTAAAACTATGGTCTTCCCCATATCCCTATTAAGCCTTTTTATAGAATTTAAAACTTCTTCTGAGGCTATTGGATCAAGCTGTGATATAGGCTCATCAAATAGTATAATATCGGGATCCATAGAAACCACAGAGGCTATTGCCACCCTTTGCTTTTGACCTCCAGATATCTCATTTGTCTGTTTATCCTTAATGTCATTTAACGCAAGAAGGGAAATAACTTCTGCTACGTTTCTTTTCATTACATTAATATCTGTATTGAAATTTTCAAGACCAAAGGCTATTTCTCTTTCCACATCTTGAAGAATGATTTGTTTTTCAGGATGCTGGTACACCATTCCAACGGTTTTTACTATGTCACTTTTATTTAAGTAATCTATATTTTTACCATTAATATATACTTCACCTTTCAAAGTTCCTCCATAATAATCAGGAACTATTTTATTTAATAGCCTTATAAGGGTAGACTTGCCACATCCAGAAGGTCCAACAATTAAAACAAATTCTCCTTCTTTTATCTTAAGATTAATATTTTCTAAAGCACTTTTATTACTTTCTGGATAATTAAATGTTACATTATCTATATTTATTATTTCCACCTTTTCCACCCCCAATTTACCAATGTGGGAATAAACATAACTACACAAAGTATAAATCCTTCCTTTGATAAAAGCTTAATAGGATTATCTACTTTAGGGTAAAAACTCAACACATTAAAACCCTTAAATTCAAAATATTTAAAATATACAAAACATATTATAATTGCTATAAGAATTACTAAATCCCATGCTCTAAATACTTCATGAAAATAAGAACTTCTTTTTTTATAAGCTCCATATCCTCTTGAGTACATAGATTCTGCCATATCAGAAGAATCTTCAAGACTAGATATAAATAATATATTAACTATATTTCCACTACTAGCTACAGTTTTTTTCATATTTTTATGAAAAAGTTTATTGCCTCTAAGCTTTTCAACATTCACTATATTTTCATAAGAGGTCATCATAGTAGGAAAAAGTCTAATGGTCATACTCATAAGTAAAGAGGAATTTTTTAAAATCTTAGAAAAAAAACCAAAAGCTCTATCAGGATGGATTATCAAATTTCCAAGACCAAAAGCAAGGGTTATACATACTACCCTAATTCCACTAAAAACTCCATAAAGTACAGCTTCTAAAGTAATTCTAATAGCGCCAATTACCGGATAATTTATCCTTCCTTGATAAATTACTGTATTGCCCGTATGTACTATAAGAGGATTTAATATGACTATCATTATAGTAATAGGTATTACAAGCTTTCCATAGGAAAGCAAATCCTTTAAAGAATCATCCATACAGGAAAGACAGACTAAGCTTATTAAAATTAAAAATAAATATATTGGATTGTTAATTTTTAAAAATAAAATAAGATACATTACCACAAGGAATACCCCAGTTACTGGATGTAGCTTTTGCAGAAAAGTATTTCTATTTTTATAAGTAAGCATAAAATCACTTCCTTTGGGTCCTCTTTATTAAAGGACAGTTCTTAAGATTAATTATATTTAAACTTTTCCGTTAAGGGTTGATATTAACAAAAATTTCAATTCTTAAGAACTGCCATCTTTAAGCTATTTCAAATTGCACTTCAATTTTTTCACCATTTTTCCCTCTATAAACTCCATAGTACTTACCTTTATCTAAAACTGTATTAAAAATATACTTCCCGTCTTTCAAAATACCTTGTCCTATATAACATAAACTATTATTTTTATCAAATAGTGTTATTGTAACTTCTTCATTTATATTACTTGTTAATTCCAATTTTATTTTATTATCTTTGTTTTTTAGTACTTTAAGGATTATATATCCATCAAACTTTTTAAGTTCTTTAAAGGAGTCCTCACCATCTCCACCTTCAGAAGAACTACCACCAGATCCACTACCTCCTGATCCACTAGATTTAACATTTACTGTAACTTTTTCTGTTCCTCCATCCTTTTCTACACTTATACTGTGTTTACCAGATGAATTAATCTCTATAGTGGCATAACCATCTATATCTGTTGTAGCTACCTTTTCTCCATTTACTTTAACTACTGCATTGTATACACCTCTATTAATACAAGTAGCCCTTATCTTAAACTTTTCACCTGCTTTAATATCTGAAGGCACACTTTGTATTTTTATAGGCATTTTATCCCTATCAGATTCATCCACTAAAGATTTCCAATCCCATTTTTCATAGACAAATTTTATACTATCTCCACCTGTAGGATATATTTCTTTAACCCCTTTGGATGATTTTTTTCCATTTATATATATAAACCAATCTATACCAAGAACACCTTTTTTTCTTTCCTCTAAAGTAAGACTTGAATTTGTAACACTAGAAAGCCCTTCTATAGAATCTATAAACCCATCACTTTCAGAAATCTTAGCCACAGATTTTAAATAATCTAAGGCATTTTTATCCTTCTCTATTTTCAAATTTTTACTTATTAAAGTTGAACTTCCATTGTCTTTTAATACTAATATGCAAACCTCATCAGAATTTGGTTTAAGATTATTATTACTACTTCCCGAAGAGTTAGATGTATTTGAATTAACTACATCCAAAACTTTTCCATATATTGAAACATCTTCTATTCCCTTTTCTACTTTTTTTACCTCAGCACCCTGAAAAACTTTTATATCACATTTAGCATTGGCACTAATTTTTTCAACCTTTGATTCCTTACATATATCAATTTTTGACTGGTTACCTATCTTTATCTCACTAAAAGTTCCTTTAAATCTAGCCTCAGTTTTACCTATAATGTCTATAGGCTTTTCAAACGCTCCTATAAAATCTACTTTATTATTGGGTTTTTTAGAGTTCATATCCTCAACTAAAACATTTCCAAAACTTCCTTTAGTGTTTTCTAAAAGGGAAGCACTTAATACATTTGTATTATCTATAATACTATTTTCTAAAAGTTTAACTCTTACATTACTACTACTATCTATTATCAAATTTCTAATCTTAGAGTTGTAAAAATGAATACTATCCACATCTCCAGACTTTACAATTACAGTATTTGCAGTTACATTTTTAATATCTACTGATCCCTTTTCTCCTGGATTTACTGTAAGAACTCCCAAAACATTCAAATTCTGTAGCGTTACTTTATTAGAATTTACAGCTAAATCACCATTTATAGTTTTAGTATTTTTTTCTTCCCCATAAACTGTATTGTCATTGCTTATATTTATAAAATCAAATTTTACATTAAGTTTATCTAATATTTTACTAGGTACATTTGCCTCACCACCAATAGCAGTTACACTACTTATAGAAAGTAAATTGTTTTTAATAAAACTTTCTAAGGAAGGTTTTATATCTTTATAAGTTAAAATTATGGGCGAAGCCTTGTGACCTGCTAATGCTGAACAAGAAAGAGCATCTGCAAACTCATTTCTATTTGGTCCCGCAGCTAAAACTAGGTATAGGTTTTCAAAACTTATATCCTTTTTAAACTTTTCTAATACATTTTTATTTGTTTCAAATCTATCCTTTCCCCATACTCTTTCAGAACCTTTTAAAGATTTTACTACATCCTCTGCAATAACCCCATTACCACCTATAACATAAGCTTTTTTATTATCTATATACTGTTTTATAGAATCCTTAACGGTTTTCTTATCTGAAAATAATATTGGCGCCCCTTTTTTTGCTGCAATAGAGGCTATGGATAAACTATCACCATATCCATTACCTGATGTAAGAAAAACTTCCTTTGTATCTCCCATGCATTTTGCAATTTCCAAAGAAGTTTCATACCTTGTAGCACCATAAACACGTTGAATTTCATTTATATTTACGCTCTTTAGTTGTTTATTAACCTCTTCTGATACTACTTTAGGTCCTCCTATAATAAACACTTTTTTAGCTTTTAATCTTTCGATTTCATTTAGCGTATTATCACTTAATTTAGCTGTTTTAGTTAAAAGTATAGGTGCATTATATTTTTTTGCAAGAGGAGCACAACAAAGTGCATCTGCATAATCATAACCTTGAGCTATTACTACCACATGTGAGCCATTTTTCCATCCACTTTTACTTATTTTTACTGACGTTTCTAATCTATCTTGTCCATATATTCTATTATTTTTAACCTTTGCTTTAATATCACTTCCATGTGTAGTTATAATAGAAGTTACAGTAAGTATTGCTATAGCTATTTTACTTAACAATCTTTTCTTCATAACTTTCTCCCTTTCCAATAATTAATCTATTGTATTTAAAAGCTATCTTTTACTAATTCTCTTTTATCCCATTCATGATAATCTAATAATATTTCATCTCCTGACTTTGGATATAAATCATTAGCCCCTACAGATGCTTTTTTACCATTTATATATATAAACCAATCTATCCCCATTATTTTTAATTTTTTTTGCTGCTCAGTTTTTTGTGACATAGGTATGGGATACAAATTATGTACACCGTTTATTTCATAAATAAAACCACCTTCATCTCTTAAATCCAAATTTTCTCTTAAATAGGTCATAGCACTTTTATTTTCTGAAATATCTATTCTCTTTTTTAAAATAATTTCCTGAGATTTTCCTGTATATCCTTTTATGTTTTTCCCCACAACTAAAGTAAAGGTTTTATTATCTTTTTTAGTTTCCAAAGCTTTACTGGCTGTAACTTTCTTTGTTTTATTTACATTTACGCTCTTACTACTGCTTTCTTTTTTGATATCCTTTTCTTTACTATTTACAGTGGATTTATTTTTATTTTCTTTATCTCTTTTTTTTAGAGATTTATTATCTTTTTTTACACTAGAATTTTTCTCACTTTCCTTTTTACTCTCATTTTTTTGTTGATTTTTTGATACTATACTAGTAGGTTTCGTCAAATTTTTATCCGAATTTTCTTTATTTTTGCAACCTACTATAGAAATGCTCATTATGACTAGTATTAAAATTGGCAAGATTTTTTTGAATTTCTTCATATGATACACCTCCTCTCAAAATTTCGGAGGTAAAATAAATTAAATTTAAAAATATACATAAAAAAGAACCCATAAGGGTTCTTTAAATACAAACAAAAGAAATAGAATTTGCCATAACAAATAACTACTATCTAAGTGTATATCTTCCCCTCCGAAAGAAATCAACAAATATTAGGCAGGTTTCCTGGCTTGGATTCTTTTTACTCCCTTACCTTCCCAGATATTAATCCAGTGGCATATAAGGTTTCATCATCCTTACAGTAGCGGCGGGCTGCAGTGGCTTATCCACTTTCCCTCTTAACTTTTACCCATAAAGGTAAAAGCACCTAATAAAATATTTAATTTTTGTCTTCATTTCCTTTCTAGTATATATCTGTAAATTTGAAAAGTCAATATATAATTTACAATATGTTTAAAATTTATACATTTTTTCTCCGTCATACTACATTTTTAATCATTTTTACTCATTTTTACTCATTACACTCAATTCTTTTTCTTATATTTTTCAAAATAAAAAAAGCCAAGAGTTTCTTGGCTTTTTTCTATGCCTTAATATCTATGTGTGTTCCTAAATTTGGATCTAAAGACAAATTGTTCATCAACTCCATCAACTGTGAGTTGTTTTCACTGCCTACATTCATAGCCATTTTCATAACTGCAATACTTGCAGCTTCCTTAAGATTATTTTGATTCATTGTCATAGATAATGCTGCTATATCCATTTTACCCCTCTTCTCCTATAAAAATTTAAGAAATAGTATATTTTCCCAAAGTATTATCAAAAGCCTTTTTCCACTTAGTATATTCATCAGAGGATTCTTTATTTAAAATAATACATTTATCAATATTTCCACAATAAAATTCTTCTTTCATTTTCTTAAATATAGTTTTTAATCTTTTGGTATAATTTTTTAAATTACTACCACTATGTATTTTACTATATAGTGGAGTTAGTACTTTATCTATAGTATTTAAAGCTGATTCACTATCCTCTATAAGTTTTTCTATATCTTCATCATAGGTATCTACACATATATTCTTTTTTATATACTCTATACCATTTTTAAGTGTAAGAGAAACACTTGAAATATTCTTAATTGAACTAATGTAATTATTCATACAGTTTAATCATTCCTTTTGTAGGTTATATAATCTAAATCGTTATCGTATAGTATGCTATAAACTTTACACCTAATTATATTTTTAAAGAGCTAATTTTCTACAATACATATAGTTTCTTATATTTGATTTTAGTTTTGCCATAAACAAATTTTCATCTAAAGGCTTTATAATATAATCATCTGCCCCTGAATTTAAAACGCTAGCTAAGGTCTTAGGATTATTTAAAGAAGTTACCGCTATAACTAAGGCATCCTTTTCCCTTTCTCTTATGTTTCTTATAACATTTGTTCCAAACTCATCTTTTAAAACTATATCCACTAAATATACATCATATATAATTTTGCTTTTTAAAAGATCTTTTCCAGACTTATAATAGTCTATATTATATATACCATATCTGTTTAAAAGTCTTTCTTCCACATCTCTTTCGATAAAATTATCCTCTACAATTGCCATTTTTACCTCTTTAAAATATTTCATATCATCCTTCTCTTTTAATACATCTTCCATACGACTGCATATTTCCTCATTTATATTACTCTTTAATATGTAATCACTTACCCCTAAATCAATTATTCTTTTCTTTCTATTATCTAAACTATCCCCTGTTAATGCAAAAATTGGACCTCTATCTTTAATATTTTTATTTACCTTTACCAAAAATTCCTCAATAGTTCCATCTTTAGCAGATAAGGATGTTATTATTAAATCCACATAAAATCTTTTTAATATACTATAGGCTTTTTCAAAACTATCAGTATACATATATTGATAACCTTTATCTCTTACTGCATCCTCTACTATATTACAAAAAAACTCACTTTGTTCTATATGAAGTATTGTGTACATAGTAAATCTCCCCAATCTTTTTAATATTTTGACTAGAAATATTTACTATATTATCGGTAATTATTAGATAATATTTAATAAAAATATTAATTTCTACTTAATAAATTCTGTATCTATATATTTCTTAAAATTATCATTTTTAATATTGTCATGATAAATAGGGAATGAGTAAATTATGTTTAAAGCAATATTAAGCTTCCATATAACTTCTTCTGTTACTGATTTTTAAATTTGTAAGATATTAAAATACACAAAAAGGAGTCAGAATATATCTAACTCCTTTTTATAATTATAAACATACATCTTAAAATTAGAAAAACACTAAAACTTTTTCCACACTGTAGTAACTCCTTTTCCTTCGTCTAAGGAGTAAGCCACACACGAAATTTTAGAAAACCACTAAAACTATTTCGCTGCTTATCTTAATAACTGTAATACTCCCTGTGGCTGCTGATTAGCCTGTGCAAGCATTGCCTGGGCAGCTTGTTGTAATATGTTATTTTTACTAAATGTCATCATCTCTTTTGCCATATCTACGTCTCTAACTCTTGATTCAGCTGCCTGTAAGTTTTCAGATGAAGTATTTAAATTGTTTATTGTATGTTCTAATCTATTTTGAACAGCTCCCAATTTAGATCTTTGAGTGGAAACAGTTTCTATTGCAGTATTTATTGTTTTTATTGATCCGGTAGCTTTATCAGCACTTGATATATCTGCTCCATTAATAGAAAATTTAGCTCCATCTGCTAAATCTTCAGTTAATCCTAAATCTGCAGCTTTAACTTTTGTTTCCCCTATTGTAATTTCTTTACCAGTTCCATCAAATGTTCCTACTTCTTTTCCATCTCTTAAAACTACGTCGCCTTTTATTTCATAGTTACCTGCTGCTAATTCTTTACCCTTATCTGACAAATCGCCTGAATGTTTTATTGTTGCATCTTTACCCTTTAGTGTAAATTCTATTCCATCCTTGATGTCTTCCTTAGAAGTAATCTTTATATTGTTAGTAGCATCGCCTAAAGTTATATCCTTACCTGATACCTTACCTACTATTTCACCCTTTTCATTTAATACATCTGTACCTTTTACTGTATATTTTCCATCTCCTTTGAATCCTGTACCTGCTGGTGTTCCAGCTAATTCTTCCACCTTTGTTGATGTAGAAGTTAATCCTAAACTACTAGAATCCATTTTGTTTATTGATATATCTATAACTTGATTTTCATTAGCTCCTATTTGGAATTTTCCCTTAAATGAACCGTTTAAAAGGCTTTGAGTATTAAATTCTGTATCCCTTGATATTCTATCTATTTCTTCTGTTAAAGCATTCATTTCGTCTTGTATTGCCGCTCTATCTACCTTAACATTAGTATCATTTGATGATTGTACAGCAAGTTCTCTCATTCTTTGAAGAATTGAGTGAGTTTCATTTAAAGCACCTTCAGCTGTTTGAATTAGTGAAATACCATCTTGAGCATTTCTTGATGCCTGATCAAGTCCTCTTATCTGTCCTCTCATTTTTTCTGAAATTGCAAGACCTGCAGCGTCATCCCCAGCTCTATTTATTCTTAAACCTGAAGAAAGTTTTTCCATTGCCTTTCCTGCATTACCTACATTAATTCCCATCTGTCTGTGTGAATTCATAGCATTCATATTGTGGTTAATAATCATAATAAATTCCTCCTTGATTTTTAATCTGCACTTCCCTGTGCTTTTTATAGAAAGTCTTTTGACTAACTAACATTTTAAACTTTTAATTTTATCTTTGGTATAATGTGTGTGATATTTTATTTACTCTTAAACCTATGGCCACTTGGTTTAAGCATATGGTATGTATTATACCATATTTTTCTTAAATTACATTAAATTTATCGTAAGTACTTTTATTTACTTTATACCTTTAGTCATTAACTTTTGTATTTATTTTATAAAGTTACCTTTATACTTACACTTCTTTTATCGAGATAATTTATTTTTACTTTATAACCTTTAAAAAACTTTTATAAAATAAAAAGAGGCTCATTGCCTCTAGAATTATCAGGGGTGCTCCTAAAGCAAAATACACTTTAGGAGCTTGTGGGATTAAATTTTGATGCAGAGTTTTAGTAAGATAAAATAACTTACTAAGTATTTGCTCCTAATTTTATTATATAATTACTTTTATAGAAATTCAAGGATATTTTACAAAATACATTATTATACTAATATAACTTATATTTTTTTACTAAATATTACACTATTTCTATAAAATTTTTTATTATAGTTATTAGTAGCATTCCTATTTATATTAACCTTAGCTATTTCTTTTTTTATCTGTTGTTTTTTTTCCACCATAGCATCATTTAACAATTTATCCCATTTTAAAAGTTCAATTTCATTACATATTTTAATAAAGTCCTCTTTTTTATAGAATAGTTTATCTATTTTATCTATTATATTTTCCCTTTTCTCCATTAAACTTTCTAAACTATTATAGTCCTCATTTTCAATAGTTTCTATCATATCTATAGTGGCTAATTTAAAAGTATTTAAATATTTTTCTAATTTGCACATTTAACTTCTCCTTACCTTAAAGTTAAAGTTATTGCCCTCCAAACTGTTGAGCAAGCCATCCTGCTTGAGAGTTATATTTATTCATTATTACCTCAAGTCTTGAAAATTGATTATACAAAGTATTTTCCCTTTTTTTCATCTTAGTATTTAATTCTTTAATTAAAATATCTTTTCTATACATTTGGTCTGGAAGATTATTTGCCCCTCCACTACCCTTTAAACTATAATCTTCCTGCTTATTTGCAAATTCAGTTAGTATAGAGTTATTTAATGTAGTTCCTGCAAGACCTACATAATCCTTTAATATATTATTTATTCTCTGAGATATACCTGAATTATTATAAACTTTCTTTTTTTGTTCTTCTTTTAATAATTTTTTATCCTCATCTGTTAATTTATAGCTTGTATTAAATAATTTCATAACTTCTTCTGGTTTTTCTCTTAAAGCTTCCTTTAATTTTTCTTCTCCATTTGCTGTAAAAACTATTTGTCCAGATTTTTTTATATCCTTTGATGAATCCGCTGTATCTAGCCCCATATCTGTTCTTCCAAAAGATATACCTGCATCTGGAACTTCTTGAAAAAAGCATCCTCTTAACTCACTTAACATTTTCTGTAATCTATCATCATTTCTAAGTATGCCTTTTTTAGCCTTTTCTTCCCAGACTTTTATTTCATCATCTTTCATTTCCTTTTTTTGCTCTTCTGTAAGCGGCTTATAGCTATAATTTTTTTTCTCTGATAATTTACCATTTATGTTTTCCAATAATCCATTATATTTATCTATAAAGCCTTTAATTCTATCAAAAGTTTTATCCACATCTTTAGCAATTGTTAAACTTGTGTTTCCTTCACAGATTAAATTGTAATTTATACCATCTATAGAAAAATTATTTTTATCCTTTTTTATCCCTTTAACTAAGCTTCCATCTGGTGCTGTTATATTAAATTCAGCACTTTGTGACTTATGTTTTTCCTTAAAATCTAATCCATTAATCTGTAAATCAATATCCTCTCCAGTTTTTTTAGTTTCAATAGTAAATTTTTCAGTAAGTTCACTATAAGACACTTTTAAATCATTTCCTACTGCTGTGCCATCCTCCCATTTAGAGTTTTTTATATTATTTACTAAATCTTTAATACTATCTCCCTCATTATAATTAATTTTAGCGGTCTTTTCACCTTGTTTTATTGTGATTGTACCTTCTTTAGATAATTTTGTATCCATAGTTCCTTTAATATCACAATCATAGGCGGCTCCTTTAGCTAACTGTAACACCTCAATGTTATAATTTCCTTCAACAACTGCACCAGTTGCTGTAGCCGTAGCCACAGTTTTATCAGAACTTTCTATTTTAAAATCCGAATAATTTTTTGAAGAAATTAAGCTATCTTCACTGGTAGCACTAAAATATTTATTTTGTAATTCCTTTACATCCTTAATTATATCTTGATAAAATTCCTGTTTCCATGAAATTATCTGTTTATCTTGTTTTACTTTATTTATTTTAGTTTGATCCGCTAAAAGCATTTTTTTTACCATACCATCTATATCAAGTCCACTAGCCATACCTATTACTCTCATCATATTTCCGCCGCCAGTACCAGTTAAACCACTAATTGAATCACCCATTTTTAAAGCTCCCTTCCATTATTTCATTATCTTTTTATAGATAATTTATAGGCTTCATGCCAAGTTTCTCTTACTTCTTCTATAAGGGGAATAATCTCATCCATAATAGCTGCATCTTTTTTTAAGTTAGCTTCAACTAATCTATTTATAATAAATTCATATATACTCATAAGATTTGGTGCCCAATCTCCACCTTGAGATACATCAAGTGTAGCCATAAGTTCATAAAATATATTTTCTGTTTTAACTATATTTTCATGAGCCTTTGTTATATCCTTATCTAATATTGCCTGTCTAGCTATTTTTGAAAACTTAACCCCTCCATCAAGTATCATAAGAAGCAATTGTTCCTTTGATGCATAATTTACACTATTATTTTTATATGCTTTAAATGCATTTGTTGAATACATCTTTACATCCCTACCTTTTAATGTCTAAAAATCTTCCAGTACTAGTATTTTGCTTATCCTTTTCTTCTATAAAAGCTTCAACTTTCACATTCTCTACTTTTAAAGCCTCTATAAAAAATTTTTTATTATCTTTCTTTTCCTTAGAATATCTTTTTAGACTATTTCTAAAATCTTCACTTTTATCCTTTTCTCTTTTGTGTCCATCTTTTTTTATTATAATTTCTTTCTTTCTATGGATTAAGCCTTCCTTTGTAGTATCTTCAATCCTCTTTCTTAACTCTGTATCGATTTTATTTAATTTATACTCCAAAGAACCACCCCCAACTTATTTAAGCTTTTTCATCCATAAACATTCCTGCAAGTTCACAAAGCTTATCTACCATATCTATTATCTTTTTAGGGGGTATCTCCTTTATAACTTCTTTTGTTTTATTATTAACTATCTTTATAGTTATATCTCTAAACTTTCCATAAACCTCATACTGTATAGAAGTATCTTTATCTTCAAGTAACTTATTAAGCTTATCCACTGCTCCTTTTATGTCCTTTTCAAGTGTATCATCCTTGTGTGTTAAAACATTATGTTCATTTTTTACTTTTCCATCTAAAGCTATTTTATTACCTGAAAAATTTTTTACTGATATATCATTTGTTTTAAAGGCTTTTGGTCCTCCTTGACCTAGTCCATTTACATCCATGCAAAACACCTCTTTTAACTTAATTATGGCTTTATTTTTTTTAGTATAGAAGTATCAAATTTTATTGAGTTTTTATTTTCTTCCTCAACCTGATTATAAAGTTCTTTTCTTAAAATAGTAACCTCTCTTGGAGCCTCTATGGCAAGCTTAACACTACCATCCTCTACTTTTATTACAGTAATTTCTATATTTTCTCCTATTATTATAGACTCACCTTTTTTTCTTCCTACAACTAACATTAATCTTCCTCCTGAAAAATTGGGTGTTTAATGTTATAGCTTTCATTACATAGTATTATTTGCTCACCTAATCTTTCTTTTATATTTATAATAATAGGAGCTCTTAAATTACAAGTTATATTTTTTATATCTGAGTTAATAGTTACTGTATTTAAAAGCATTACATCTTTTTCATCTTCTATTTTTAAACTCTCTATTAATTTTTCTGAAAGTTTAACTTCATAATCCTTACATATAACAAATGGGGATATCACAGGAATTCCAATGCTTAAATCCTCTATGGAGTGAATTATACTAAATACTTCATTTTGCTGTAGTTTAAATACTATGAATTTAGTCAAATTATTAAAAGCTGGTATACCTTTTTCAAATGTTATTATATCTTCTTCACTATACTGTATTTCTCCATGGCACTTTGTATTTATTTTCATTTTTTTCCTCCAAAATTACAATTATCTCAGGTAATCCATTAAAGTAGGTTGAAGTACTCTAGCACTAGTTTGAAGTGACGCCATATAAACAGATAGTGCCACTGCCATCTCCATAGTTTTTTCTGTAAAATCTATATCTTCTGTTTTTGAAAGTATTTCTGTCATATCAAAATTTTCTGCTTTATTTTTTTCTTCAGCACTTTCCATTCTATTTTGTTTAGCTCCTACCTTTGATCTAAGCTTTAATACATTATCAATTACATGGTCAATATTTGCTAAATCTTCTGTTACTAAATCTTTTACAGATACTGAAGAGTCTTCTGAGTCCATATCCCTTATTATTCCCTCTAAAATGCCTCTTAAATCTTTTTCATTTCCTTTTGCATCAGTAAAATTTATAAGATCTGTTACCACTACATTATAATCTATATAAACCCCCTGGGATACCTCAGTTATAAGACTATCTCCCATCATTTCGTATTCATTATTCCCTATAGCTTTTCCTTTTAAGCCATTTAAATCATTTTCTACAGAAGTGTTAGATTTATTCCCATCTATAACCACTTCATGATTTTTTTCAGTTGATACAAATTTTACACTGCTATTTTCTCCATCTATAATTTTTACAGCCTTTACTTTACCTGAAAGATCACTTTTTTCAATGTTATCATTTAAACTCTTAACCAAACTATCTATATCAGATATGTCATCCCCTACTGATATTTTTATAGGATTTTCTAAAACTTCTTTAGATGATAAATCTCTATCTATAAAAGTTATTTCTTTTCCCTTCCAGTTATTTATATCTGTTACCTTAGCTAAAGATTCCTCTCTTAAAGGCTTTCCTTCTCTACTATTAAATACAAGTTTTGAATTCCCCTCAGCTATAGCAATAAATTTATACTCTGTATCTTTCACATTGCCATCAGATTTTTCTATCTTAAAAGTCAATCCATCCCCTATATCTACTTTACCATCTTTAACCTCTATAGGATCTTCAAATGTTTTTCCCCCATCTCTACTTACACTTACTTTTTTCACTTCCCCTGCTGAAGCTTCATTAATTTTTATTACAAAATCTTTATTTTCTTTAGCTGAATATTTACCTAAAGCTTCTGCCTTTCCTGGAACTTCATCCCCTAAAACTAACCCATGGGAAGGCTCAGTAACCTTTGGTCCTTTTATAACTTCCGTAGGCTTTGCTGTACTTCTTGTTCCTCCAAAGATATATTTTCCATCAAAACTAGAGTTCAGTGTTTGGGAAATCTGACCTATTATTTCATTTATCTCATCTTTTATTTTTTCCCTCTCACCACTACCATAACCCGCATTTCCTGATGAAACAAGAAGCTCTCTCATTCTTTTAAACTGTTCACCTAATTGATTCAATGACGTATCTGTTTCATCAAGCCAGTTTATAGTATTTTTGATGTTGGTATTGTACTGTTTATTTGTATTTATATCCGTATGAAGCTGCATTGCTCTTGATACTTTAAAAGGATTATCAGAAGGTTTTCTTATTTCTTTACCGGAAGTTAACTGCATTTGAAGAATCCTTAAATTATCAAGATTTGTTTGCATATCACTTAAAAAATTTTTTGATAGCATACTATTTGTTACTCTCACTAAAATCCCTCCTAATTATCTTTTAAGTCCATTTACAACTACATCTAAAAGTTCATCCACTGTGGATATAATCTTTGCATTAGATTGATAGGCATGTTGAAATTGAATTAAGTTTGCCATTTCCTCGTCCATAGATACACCAGATACAGACGCCCTTCTTTCTTCAAACCCAGAAAGTACCACCAATTTATTTTTTACTACCCTTCTAGCATCTTGTACTTGTATTCCTAATTTATTTACAGTATCTTTAAAAAAATTATCTACCTTCATGCCTCCTGTATTGCCCTTTAATGTTAAAACTCCACCTTCTCCTTCTATAAACCCGCCAGAAAGTTTATTTATAAACTCTTCTCTATTCATTTTATCTTGTATACTCTGTATTTCCATAAGCTTGTCTCTAAGACCTGCTATTGCCGTAGCCCTTAGTCCGTTATTTTCTCCACCATCTTCTGTTTTTCCAGCCTTAATCAACATAGGATTTTTTAAAATACTTTTATTTATAGATATATTTCCTGCATTAATATCTATTTCTCCATTTAAAATATCATCTAAATTAACCATATTACTACTATCATCGTATTTTGCTACATTTCCATTAACAAAGAAAGGCAAATCATCCTCCTTTGAATTTTCACTTTGACTGTGTACTGCATTAACTGCATAAGCTAAAGCTTTAGCAAGCTTATTAAGTTGATTTATATTATTATCTATTTCTTGTTGAACTGAAGAATAACCCTTTATTTCTCCGGTTGATGGAGTAAATACCGCTAAGTTTGAAAAGTCAACTTCTCCTAGTGCAGGCTTTCCTTCTTTGTCTAGTGCTAAACCATCTTTGTTTGTCCAAAGCACTCTTCCTTCTTCTAACTTTTTAACCTTTTGTTCTGCAGTCATAGCACCTTCTTTACTAAGATCTGCATCATCTTCGATTAATACATCTAATGTTACTTTATTCTTTTCAGAAGTCATATCACCATATTTATAATAAGTTACTGTATATGTACCTGCTTCTCCTGGCTTTGTCCCCTCTTTTGGTTCAATTTTTGATATAAATCCAAATCTTGCTACATCCTCTGGATTTATATGCTGCACTAAATTTAATCCTCCTGGAGGCTGAGCATTAGGGTCATCCTTTGTGCTTACATCCATGCCATTATAATTTTTTTTATCTATTTTTATACCAAATTTTGAACTTAACTCGTCTAAGAGTAAATCTCTTTTATCAAGTAAATCATTTGGATTATTGCCTGCTGCACTTACTTGTACGATTTCCTCATCTAAATTTTTTATTTGATCTAAAATAGAGTTAACATCAAATACACTTTGCTTTATAATATCTTGAGCATTTCCTTTTAATTTTTGCATTTGTTCATATTTATGATTTAATTCCTCTGCTAAAGCATTGGCTTGTTCTGCTACTAAGGCTCTTGTACTAGATGTTTGTGCATCACCACCAAGATCATGCCATACGCTAAAAAAATTTCCTAAGATATCAGATATTCCTGTATCACTTGGTTCATTAAATATACTTTCTAATTCTGATAAGAACTTCTCTCTTTGTGAGTACTCTCCATTTACTCCTAACTCTACCCTTACTTGATAGTCTATAAATGCATCTCTTATTCTTTCTATTTCAGATACCTCTACCCCTGTCCCCATCTGTCCGGGTCCTACTGCATTGTTAAAGGCAGGAGTACAAAATGGTCTTCTTGTTTGAAGCTTTGCCCTTTGTCTAGAATACCCATCTGTATTTGCATTGGCTATATTGTGAGATGTTACATCTATAGCCTTTTGACTGGCAAATATCCCACTTTTTCCTGTATTTATAGTTCCAAATAATCCTGACAATTTATCACCCTCCAAAAGTTTATTTAAATTAACCTCATATACTTTTATCTCATTTTGCCATAAGAGCTATAGGTTTTAGCAGTTCTATCCGGATTTAGTATTTTAAGCATTCTTGTAGTATATCCTAATCCTTGTCTAATTAACATTTCGTTTAATTCTTTCTGAAGTTTAAGCTCTTCTACAAATTTTTTCATAAACATATATTGTTCTTCTAAGTTTTCATCCTTAGATACCTGTACAATTTTACTCATGGCTTCTCCATTTGTTAATTTACGCCTTTTTATTTCCCACTTTGCAATTTCCCTATTACTATCTTCAATTTCCTTTATAACAGCCTCCATTTTAAACACTTCATTTTTTGCTATATATTCATGCTGCCTTTCTAAACATTTTAAAAGCTTTTCTAAACAAGTAATCTCCTCTTTCATTATAGATGATAATTCTCTGTACACTTTTTTTCACCTCAAAACCTTCTTAAGTTAGATTAAAAAGAAAAGAGTTAAAAAGTTAACCCTTTTACTTAGTAAAATATTTAATCTTCTCTTTTTTTTATACAGTCTATAATTTTTTTTGCAATGACCTTTGAATCTCTATTATATGTCCCATTTTTTATTGCTTCTTTCAATTTCTCTAATTTTTCTTTTGAATTTATAAATTTATCTTCTATAGAATAGGAACTTAAGCTCTTTCCTACAGAAGAAATCTGTATGGAATCTTTACTTTTAACTTCTCCTACTTTTTTACTTTGAATGCTTTTTTTATTCTCTCCATACAGGCTCAACACCTTGCTCGGTATTGTTCTGTTTACTTTCATTTAATACACTCCTTCAGTAACAATGTGATAAAGTAATTTTTTTGTAAAAGTTTAAACATACTTTAAGTTACATTTAATTTAATGATATATGCATACTACATATTTCCATATTATTTGTTATTTATATTATCGATACCAAATTTAAATTGTTTATAGTTTTTTGTTTCTTTTATTATACTATCAACTAATTATTAGCATCAACTAAAGTATAGTATGCCCACAATAAAAAAATAACGGCTTTTATTAGCCGTTATTTTATCTACCTAAAGATTTAATTCTATCTTCATTACTTACAATACTTGTTATTCTTACTCCAAAGTTTTCATCTACTACAACTACTTCCCCAAAAGCTACCCTTTTACCATTCACTAAAATTTCTACTGGCTCCTCTGCCAATCTATCTAACTCTATTAAGGAGCCTGTTCCTAAATTTAAAATATCCCGTATATTCATCTTAGTCTTTCCTAGTACAACGGATATTTCAAGTGGCACATCCATTATAAGATCTATATTTCTTGGTAAAATATCTCCCACTGGCCTTGGTGCATTCAAATCTTGGAACTGAGCTTGATGCACCTCTATAGGTTTTTCAGAAACAGGATTTTTTTCATAACTTTTAGAACCTTCATTGTAATTACTATTATCATTATTGGGCTCTTTTACTGTTTTATTTTCTTCTTTATGAGTAGCATTGTTTTCGACATTTTTTTCTTCAACATTATTATCTATTGGTTCTTCTTGCCCCATCATTATAGCTACTATTTTTCTTGCAGTACCAATAGGTAATAGTTGCATTATATTACTATCCACCAATTCACCTATTGTAAGACTAAAGGATACTTTTACTATTGGTTCATCTTCACTTAATTGATCCGAAAGGGGAGAAGTTAAATCATCCCATATTCTTGATAATGGTGGAGAAATATTTACTTCTCTTGAAAACATTGTCGCCATAGAAGTAGCAGCTGATCCTATCATCTGATTCATAGCTTCTGATACTGCACTTATTTCAATTTCTGATAAGCTGGTGGAACTTTCTATTTTTCCATCTCCACCCATCATAAGATTTGCAACCACTGCTGCATCTGTTATTTTCATAACAAGTAAATTTTCCCCTACTATTCCACTAGTATATTTAACTTCTAGTGCAATATTTGGAACTTCAAAAGTACCCTTTAACTTTCTTAAGGTAGTAACTGAAACCACTGGAGTAGTTATATTCACCTTCTGATTTATTATAGTTGATAAAGCCGTAGATGCAGAACCCATAGATATATTTCCTATTTCACCTAAAAGGTCTTTCTCTATATCTGTTAATTGCTCTAAAACCTCATCATCAGAAGCTACAACCTCTTCTGAGTTATCATTTTGTGGAGCTGTATCTTTGCCACTATCTCCATCACCGTTTAGTAGAGAATCTATTTCTTCTTGCGAAAGAAAACCCTTATCCATAATTTTCCACATCCTTATCTATAATATCTAATACCTGAACGCCCATATTTTTGCCCATTTTACCTGGTTTACCATATGCATATATTTCATCTTCTACTTTAATTTTAACAACACTATTTGCTTTCTCATTCAATGTAATTACATCTCCTGAAGATAGCTTTAGAAAATCTTCAACAGTTATATAAGTGGATCCTAAAACTACAGCAACATTAGTATTTACTATATTAAGCCTATCTCTTAATTTTCTTCTTGATTCCTCTAATACACCTTCATTATTTTCTTGGAACCAATATTGAACTACTAGCTTATCCAATATTTTTTCTATACTTAAATAAGGTATGCATATATTTATAAAAGTACTACTTTTACCCATTTCAACAGAAAAAGTAATTAAAGCCACTGGTTCATTAGGCGCTAGTGTTTGATTTAAGGCTGGATTTGTTTCCAATCCTTCTATTTCTGGGTTTACCTCTAAAACATCTTCCCATGCTAATTTAAGGCAGGATATGAGTCCTTGGTTTACTTGTTTTATAATGTTTTTATCTATATCAGTAAACTCTCTTAACTTATACTTTCCATGTCCTGTACCTCCAAGTAACACATCCATTACTTCATGAACAAACTGAGGATTTGTTTCAAATAAAATTGAACCACTTAATGGAGGCATTTTAAATATAGTTAATATAGTAGGATTTGGAATAGAGTGTATAAACTCTTCATAAGTTATTTGTTGAACAGATTCTATTTTTACCTTTACATTAGTTCTTACCTGTGCAGTTAAATAGTTTGAAATAATCCTTGCATAATTATCGTGTATAAGCTCTAAAGTCCTTATATGATCTTTAGAAAATTTTTGTGGACTTCTAAAATCATAAGGCTTTACCTTTTGTTTCTCTTCCTCTTTAGGCATTTCATCCGGTGTTATCTCACCTGATGATAGAGCAGATAAAAGGGCATCTATTTCGCCTTGAGATAAAACTTCTGCCATATATCTCCCTCATTTCTTACTAGTTTGAAAGGAGTTTATCTATGTCTATTAATGTTACTACTCTATCTTTAAAGTTTATAACTCCTTTTATATAAGCCTTCTTTTTATCTTCTTCAATTTTTTCAATTAAACTTTCTTCTACATCTAAAACTTCATCTACCTGATCTACTGTAATTCCTACTAATTCTTCCTCTATATCAAGTATTATTATATTGTTTTGCCCACTATCTTCTTCTTTGGACACATCTAAAAGTAAATTTATATCTAGAAGAGATATAACATTACCTCTTAAATTTATTAGTCCTTTTATATGAGCTGGTGCATTGGGTACCTTAGTTATTTGCATAATATCGTTTATACTTTGAACTTTTGCAGTTTCAACAGCAAACTGCTCCTTGTCCAATTTAAAAATTACAACCTGCACTATTTCACCCCCAACTTTTCTACAAGCTTTTAAAATATTAGTGATAGTCAGAGTGAGTAGTACTAAAGGAATCTTACCTTAACTTTTAACTATTCACCCTTAATTTTTCACTAATTTAATCTTTCTTTACTATATTAGACTTTAATATTCTAGACTAACCAATCACTTTTTTAATTGCTTCTAGAACCCTATCTGGTTGGAATGGTTTAACAATAAAATCCTTTGCTCCTGCCTTTATTGCATCCATAACCATTGTTTGTTGTCCCATAGCTGAACACATTATTATTTTAGCTGTTGGATCCAAAGCTTTTATTTCTTTAACAGCTTGTATTCCATCCATATCTGGCATAGTTATATCCATAGTAACCACATCTGGTCTTTCCTTTTTATAAAGTTCAACAGCTTTTAGCCCATTATTTGCCTCTCCTATAACTTCAAATCCGTTTTTTTCTAATATATCTTTTATCATCATTCTCATAAAAGCAGCGTCATCAACAATTAATATTTTAGCCATTTTCTTCCCTCCACATTACATTACTCCTAATGAATTTAGTATTTTTTCTAATGAACCAGGCATTGGCACATAATAAAAATGCCCACTAATCTCTGAATTATCCTGTAAAAATACAGTTTCAATATCTAGTACATATTCATCAAATTGACCTGACTCTATAAAAGTTGTCGAAAGTATTGCACCTAACATATCATAAGTTACTGCTGGTACAGATGGTATTATAGTTAAATTAGCAAATTTTGCAATTGCATTCATATAAGAGGCTGAGATTATATTTCCAAGCTCGGAAATAACTGAATTACCCATCTCACTTATAGATTCTTCCTTAACACCAGTTAAACTTTCTATGATATTTATAGCTGTTTCTTTTTGAAACACAAATAAAATATTCCCTGGAGTATCTCCTAAAACTCTAACTAATACTCCAAATACGATCTCCTCTCCACCAATTCCGGAGAAAATTTCGTCAAAAGGAACTACATTTATTGAAGGCACAGACATATCTATCTTTTTATTTAAAAGTTGGGATAATGCTGTAGCTGCATTACCTGCTCCAATATTTCCAACTTCTCTAAGCGCATCTATCTGCATAGGTGTAAGATGTTCATATGACATATATATTCCCCCTTAAACTAAAGCAGCAACATCAAGAATTAGGGTAACTAAACCATCTCCAAGAATAGTTGCTCCTATATACTCTTTCATACCTTGAAGTGTTTTCCCAAGAAGTTTTATTACTATCTCTTGTTGGCCTAATAAGGAATCTACCATAAGTCCTACATTCTTTTCCCCTATTTTGACTATAACTATATATCTTTTTTCACCTTCAGACTCACAAAGGTTTAACTTCTTATTAAGTCTTACAAGAGGTATTACATTTCCATTATATATTATAACCTCTTTATTATTAGTTCTTTTAACTATATTTTCTTCAAAGTCTATAACTCTATCAATATATCCAAGGGATATAGCCATAGTTTCGCTACCTACTTTAACAAGTAAGGCTTGTATAATTTGAAGTGTTAATGGGAGTCTTATTATAAAAGTTGACCCTTTCTCCATTTCACTTGCTACTTCAACAGTTCCTCCTAAGGATGCTATCTTAGTTTTAACTACATCCATTCCTACGCCTCTGCCAGATATATCTGTTACTTGTTCATTTGTACTAAAACCTTGCATAAATATTAAGTTTCTAATATCATTATCAGACATGCCTTCTGTACTTATACCTACTTTTTCGGCTTTAGTTTTTACTTTTTCCACATCGATACCTGCGCCATCATCCTCAACCTTTATAACAGCTTTTGTACCTTCTTGATAAGCAATAAGTCTTATTTTTCCTACAGGATCTTTGCCTTTTGCTATTCTCTCTTCCTTAGGTTCAATGCCATGATCTGCCGCATTCCTTATTAGATGTATCAATGGTTCTCCTATTTCGTCAATGACAGTTCTATCTAATTCTGTATCTTGACCTTGTACAATAAGCTCCATATCTTTCTCAAGCTCTACAGACAAATCCCTTATCATCCTTGGAAATCTATTAAACACTACATCAAGTGGGAGCATTCTAATTTTCATAACTAAATCTTGAAGATCAGATGTAGTTCTTGCTACTTGTTCTAGCGTCTCATTAAGTTCCGTTGATTTATAATTAGAACTTATCTGTTCAAGTCTTGTTCTGTGAATAACCAACTCTGAAACCATATTCATAAACTTATCTAGTCTTTCAAGATCTACTCTTACAGACTGATGCTGCTTTCTATGGCCAGGTTCTCTATCCTTAACATTTTTGTTTTTATGCTGATCTTTATTTGAGGAAGCTACTTTACTTTTTTGTTTTATTATCTTTTCTTTTACTTCTTCAACTTTCTTTTGATCTAATTCTGCTTTCTTGGCTTTTTCTGCTTTTACATTTACATTATCGATAATTACTTCTTCAACTTCAGATATATTTGTTAAAATGTTGTAAATGTCCTCCTTATTTTTCATAGAAAGATAAATTAAATCAATTTCTAAATCAAAACTTTCATTTTCTATATCTTCTGTACTTGGTATAGATTTTATAATTTCCCCTAAATCCTCTAAGTTTTTAAATATCAAAAAGGCTCTTGCGGATTTTAAAAGGGTATTTTCACTTAAAGTTATTTTTATTTCATATGCAAAATATCCTCTATCCACAGCTTGTTGTATAATATTTATATCATATTCATTTAAATCCACATTACTTATCTCATTATTTTTATCTAAAGTTTCCTCCTGTTGTAAAATAGCCTTATTTTCCACTGTTTCCCCTATTTCTTCTGCCTCAGCTACTGTTTCTAATTCTTTTATTATTTCATCTATAGAAATTTCATCTTCTATACCATCTGATATATTATTTACCATCTGTTCAAGGGTATCCAGACATTTAAAAAGTACTGTTACCACTTTTTGAGTCACTTTAAGTTCCCCATCCCTAAACTCTGAGAGCACATCTTCCATTTTATGAGTAAGCTCTGCCATTTCATTAAATCCCATGGTTGCAGCCATTCCTTTTATTGTATGAGCTACTCTAAAAATTTCATTGAGCTTATCAACATCATCAGGTTCCTGTTCTAATTGGAGTAATGACTCATTTAATGTTTGTAGATTATCCATAGATTCTTCTAAAAACATTGACATATACTGTGATGTATCCATATTATTCCCTCCTTATAGCTTTCTATATATAAACGTGGAAGATTTATCAAAACCAAATTCCTTATAATTATATATACTTTCTGTAGCACCTACAAAAAGCAGTCCATCTTTTTTTAGGGATGCACCGAATTTCTTGTAGATTTCATCTTTTACATCCTGATTAAAATATATTACTACATTTCTACATATTATTAAGTCAAACCCTATATCATATCTATCCAAAATCAAATCATGTTTTTTAAAAGTTACCATGTCTTTTATTTTTTTATCTAATACATATTGCTCTCCCTGTTTTTCGAAATATTTATCAATTTGTGTTTTTTTAACATTCTTAATTTCAGAAATATTATAGATTCCTTTTTTAGCTTTTTCTAATATTGTATTATCTATATCTGTAGCAATTATTGTGTGTTTACCCATAGGTGCTATTTCATCTAATATCATTGCAATTGAGTATGGTTCAGCTCCTATAGAACAGGCTGCGCTCCATATTTTTAAATTTCTATTTTTAGACAAAAGTTCTATTTTAATTTTATTTCTTAAGTCCTCAAATATTTCAGGATTTCTAAAAAATTCAGATACATTTATTGTAATAAAATCTAAAAACTTTTGTCTTTGACCATCATCTCTTTTTAATAAATTTATATATTCATCTACAGATTTAACTCCTACTCTAGACATTAAACTTAATATTCTTCTATGAAGCTGATTAGGCTTATATGCATATAAATTTATTCTAAATTCTTTGTAAACCCATTGTTTAAAATATTCTAAGTCCATATTTACCTCCAGTTTCCTCTAACTATCTTTATAATTTCATCTGATATATTTGATAGAGGCAAAACAACATCCACCATTCCTGTTTCAAAAGCAGCTTTTGGCATGCCGTAAATGGTGCAAGTGGACTTATCCTCAGAAATAGTTATTCCATTGTGTTTTTTTACCTCTACAGTTCCCTGAGCACCATCCTTTCCCATACCAGTCAAAACTACACTTAAAAGTCTGTCTTTATAAACTTGAGCTGCTGATATGAAAAGCTTGTCTACTGCTGGTCTTACTCCCCATATGGTAGGTCCTGTATTCAAATGTATTCTTTTATCATTCCTAAGCTCCATATGAAAACCACCTGGCGCTACATAAACTACATTTTTTTCTATTAATTCTTTATCCTGTGCTTCCACCACTTTAAGTTTACTATTTACATTTAATCTATCTGAAAAAGCTTTAGTAAATGTAGCAGGCATATGTTGAACAACAAATACAGGGACATTTAAATCCTCTGGTAAATTCGTTATAACATTATATAATGCTCTTGGTCCCCCAGTAGAGGCCCCAATTACCACCGCTTCTATTTTACTTAGTTTATTTATATTATTTACTTTTCGCGTCATATTTGTTTCTTTTTCAATACTCTTTTCTTGATTTTTTTCGTAAGCTAATTTTATTTTTGTTATAAGTTCATCCTTTACTGTATCTATATCAAGGGATATAGCTCCTGAAGGTTTAGGTAAAAAGTCGAAAGCACCTTTCTCCAAACATTCCATAGTTAACTCAGAAGATTTCTTTGAAATACTACTCAAAACTATTACAGGAATATTTATTCCCTTCTCCTTCATGGCTTCTAATACCATAATGCCATCCATTACAGGCATTTCTACATCTAATGTTATTACCTGGGGAATATTTTTATAAAGTTTTTTAAAAAAATCCTCTCCATTTCTTGCTGTATCTATAACTTCCATATTATACTGTGAATTAATCATGTCAGAAATTACTTTCCTCATAAGTGCTGAATCATCTACAACTAAAACTTTTATTTTATTCAAGGTATACCAACTCCATTAAATTTCTTTTATTCCCATTCCTACAGTTTTTATCTGTACAATACCATTTAAAGTATTAAATACCATGGTTCTTCCTTTGTTTCCCCCTATATCTTCCGATAGTATTGGAATGGTTAATTCTTTTAACATTTTCTTCACTGCAATTCCATTCCTATTCCCTATGTCCATTATCATACTTTTATCAGAAAAATTAAACATAGATGCACCACCTGCAATTTTAGCTTTTAAATTTCTTTTTACAGCTCCCTTTTGTTCCATTTTTTCTATAAGTACTGGAATTCCTAGATCTGCAAATTTTAATGGATTAGTTACTTTACTAAATTGAGTACTGTCAGGAAGCATTATATGAAGTAATCCTCCTACTTTATTCAACTTATCATATAACGCTATGCCTATACAAGAACCTAGTCCTACTGTAATTAATCTATCCGGTGACACTGCCACATCTAGATCTGCAATCCCCACTTTATACTCTTTTACTTCCATAGTATGCACCTTTCATAATTTTATAGTTATTATTTACAATTAGATCAATTTCTTTTCCTCTTCTGTAAGTATCGTAGATAAATTCAAAAATATTATTATTTTTTTGTCTATTTTTATAAGCCCCTTAATATATCTTTTAGATATACTAGCTATTATATCTGGAGTATTTTCTATATCCTCTTCATGTATTCCTTTTACTTCAGATACTACATCAACTATTATTCCTATTTGCATTTCTCTTTCTTTTGCTACTATTATTTTTGCATCGTCTTTATTTTCATTTTCAGCTATACCAAATCTTTTTGCTAGGGATATTACAGGTAATATATTACCCTCATAATTTATGACCCCCTCTACAAAGGAAGGAGAGTCCGGAACCTTTGTGGGCTTATCATAGCCTAATATTCTTTCTATTTCCATTATATTTGTAGCATAGTACTCATCATTTATGCTAAATATCAATACTTTAATCTCTCTACTGTCCATAGTATTCCTCCTATAATAATAATCTGTCCACTATCAGTTCTCCCTTATTATCTATATATGCATGAATATTTTTGCTTGGAACTTCCAATAAAAATTCCCTTTGTCCTAATACAAACATTGTATTTGGATAAGCCACTTCTGCCCATATATGTCCACTTTCCTCAACCATTAGCTTCGTACATACTCCTCCAATACTTCCAACAGTTTTACATTTTATCTCTTTCTTAGCTTTAATAAGTCCTCCTCTTGCTACACCTTTTTCATCTAAGAAATATACTCCACCATTGGCAATTATATCAGATATATATTCTCCTTTACCTGCAACAATTATATCTCCTGAACTATTTATCTTTGAATCTTGACAATAATTCATCTTCAAATTTACAGGCAAAGCTAACTCACCTTTTAACAATATTATTTCATATTCTAATACATCCAAAATTTTACTTAACTCTGAATAATGTTTTATTGTAATAGGACCAAGCCCTACTAATTTTTGTTTTATTATTGGTACTATGGTTTTATCTGCATTAGTATCTCCTATCAGTGTTATGCCCGTAATAATTTTTAAACAAGTTTTAGGTAGAGATTTAAATTTATTTTCTATAAGTACTTTTATTATTTCTCCATCCCTTTTATCATCGCCTAAAAGGTTGAACTTCTTTATCTCTTCTACTGTATTTATCAATTCTACTATGTCGTTTTTTAGATTAGTTAAATTTTCTAGAAGTTTTAATCTATTTACATCTTCCCCTCCGCCAATTATATTCGCTGCAATTATATTCCCATCTATATTTATATCTCCCGTTGCCTGTATAGTGGATCTTTCTACATCTTTTAATATCACAATTGAATTACCTGCAGTTACCTCCATGCCTTCTTTTACACTTCCATGTATAATTATATCTCCTATAAATTTTATATTTCCTGTATTCAAATCCACATCTGACCTAACTTCATGCACCTTATATACATAAAAAGTATTATTTTTCACACAAGGTTTGCCATAAATAGTAGCCACAACTGTGTTTGAATCCTCTAGCTTACATCCTTGTCCTACCCTAATCTTAATTTTCTTTCCGGGTTTAGCTTTTTTTACTTTTCCTTTAACATCTTTGCCATTAATTCCACTGTTACCATTTCTTTTTATAGCTATTATATCCCCTATTTTTACTGCTTTTACAGAACCAATACTTTTAAAGTCAACCCTTCCTGTTTCATCCTCAACCAATTTTTTAAATTTTTCATCTATAGGAAATTTATATTCTAATATATCATCTTGTCCATCTACCGCTTCATCCCCTTTAGCTATTAGAACATTTGTACAATCATTTTCTACACAATTCTCTATATTTTCTTTTATTATACCATAAACAATTCCTAGTTTGGATAATTCTTGTTCAATTTCTTCTATTGTGTATTTAGGAGAATATTTTTGCATAAATACCTTTTTTTCTAATAAAACTATATTTTTTTCTTCACAATCTTTAAGAATATATTCATTGCCTGGTGTATAGTTTATGGATATATATGCTTCCATTTTTTCCTCACTAACACTTATATCTAAATGTCTAGTAGGTGGTACCTTTTCAAAGTCAACTTTCAATTTATCGTTTTCAGTTACCTGTACTTGTCCATTTACATTTTCCCCATTCAAAGTTAACATTATAGACTTGTCTACTATTATCTTAGCAAAATCTCCGTCTTCCTGTGGATTCTTTACTATTATTTTCCCATCCTTTACCTTTACTGTCCCCTGTTTTTCATTTAATTTTACACTTTCTTCAATATATTTTACAGTATCTTCTTCTTCATTTTTTACCTCTTCATCTATTTTTTTGCATTCACTAGTTACTTCATTTTTTTTATTTTCCTTTTCATTATCTGGTATTGTCACCTCTAAAACAAATTTTTTCTTAAATAAAATCTTTTTTTCTTCTAAAATATTGTACTTTAGATCATGTTTTTCTATATTAAATAACTCACAAGCATCATCTATGCATTTATCTATGCTTGTGCCTTTAAATATAGCCTTCATTATATCCCCCCGTAAAATTAATTAAATTTTAAATTTAATTAAAGTCTTTATAAAATCTATCGTGCCCTTGTTTGATAACTTTATATATTCCAACAAAGGCTATTTTCCCTTATATACCTTTCTACTTTATCATTGTACTTATTCATTATATTCTGAATTATTTGATTATGTGATGAATACAAATTTTTCCCTTCTAATTGGCTTACCGGAAGTATATCAAAAGGTGTACTAGATATAAACATTCCCTGTATATTATTAATCTCATTTTTATTTGTTTTCTTTTCTATTATGGATATTTCTAGTTCTTTACATATATCAAAAACTATACTTCTAGTAGTTCCTGGGAGTACTTCTTTAACTGGAGTAGTATAAAGCATATTATCCTTTATAATAAATACATTGGACTTACTTCCTTCTGTTATATCATTATTTTTATCAAGTAAAATTCCTTCAAATATTTCATTTTCTTTTATAAACTTATCCAAATCCTTTCTAAATTCCATATTCAATACTTTTGCATTAGGATTACATCTTTCTCTAGAATAAAAGGCCACTTTCACACCACTATTATAATTCTCAATAGTAGGAAAACTTTTATCTTCAAAAAAAACCAAAAATTTATTTTTCTGAAAATTAAGAACAAATTTTAGACTCCCCTCCTCCACATTATTTGACTTTATAAGTTTATATAAACTTTCCTTTATATAATTATCACTTATCCATATTTTTAATCCTGTAAGTTTCGAAGAATTATGAAGTCTTTCTAGATGTCTTTCTAAAAATAGTGGAACAGAATTTTTTACTTTTAAAACTTCATATAAAGCTTTACCTTTACCTAATATATCTTCATATTCCAATGATTTATAAAGTTCTCCATCCAATAATACAAATTCATTAACTTTATTCATGTTATTCACTCCTAACTTATCTCCACTTTAATATTTTTATTTCTTCATGCCCTTTTCTATAATTTATCAAATATGGATTACCAACTAATTTAAATAAAGGTAAATCTGCTAACGAATCTGAAAACATATATGAATTTTTGAAATCCACTTCTAAATCTTCATTTTCTAAAACTTCCATTAGTCTATTTACTTTTTCTTCACCCTTGCAGTTTTTCCCTTCTATTTTACTTCCATAAATTCCATCACTTAAAGTAAATCTAGTTCCTATTACCCTATCTACTATATCTATATTATACAACTCATTTAAATAAAATTCAGCCGATGCAGATATTAAGTATATTAGACATCCCTCTTTTTTTAATTTCCTCATAGTATCTATAGCATCTTTATAAAGTATTTTACTAAGCCTTTTATGATAAAATTCCTTTACCAAATCCTTCATTTCCTCTTCATTTATTCCATCTATAAAAGCTATAAAACTTTCTTTTGATTTTTGAGAATCATATATTTTAAATAAATAAAAAAAAGCTGCTTTAATACTTCTAGGTAAATGTTTAATTAAATTAGGTTTTTTTCTTATCATAAACATGTAAAATTCCATCAAAGTTTCTCTTTTAGTTAAAGTATAATCCACATCAAATATAGCAAGTTTTATTTTATTCATAAGCTCCTCCTGTTTTACAATGTTATATTAAAAAGAACCGACAAAGCCGGTTCTTTCTTTAAACTATTTTTCTGAATCACAAAGTGACTGATAATGAGCTGTTGCTTCTTCAAATTCTTTATCTTCAGGGATAACAAGTTCTCCTTCTTCTCCCTCACCTACAATTTTAAATAAGTAAACTGAACCATCTTGAGGATTTTGAACTAAAACATATTCATTACTATTGAATTCAAAACCATCGATTACTTCGCAAGTTACAACATTGCCCTGTTCATCTTCTAAATCTACTACAAGAGCTTCATGCTCGTGTTCACCACATCCACATCCACATCCACAACTATGTTCTGCTCCCTCGCAACTATTATCTCCACATCCACATTCGAACATCTTATCTTTATCCATACATCTATCCGGTTTACTAAAACCAGATATTCACCTCCTTTTCGGTTATGGTATAATTTTAACCTTAAATGCAGAATTTTAAAAGGGTTTTTTGAAAAAATTTATTATTTTATTAAAAGTTATCAATAACTCCCTCTTCCTTCTTTGTCTATTTTAACTTTCACATTAACCAATATATCTGAATTGCAAACTACCTTATTCCAATCCTCGCCTGTGCCTTTTCCATACTTAGCCGCCGCTACCTTTCCTAAATTTATTATGTCCATTTTATATTCTTTTTTCATTTTATTTATTAAATCATTACACTGCGCCTCTACTTGTAATGCCATGTTGTTTTTAAACTCTTCTATTACATTATTATTATTTCTCATATTTTCATATAATTCGTTAGAAATAATATCCCCATTTAAATTTAAATCTATTATAAATCTATATTTATCTCCTTCCCTTTCACATTTAACTTTCCTCTTAGACCTAGCATAATAATTTATATATTGTTTTGAATTTTCCTGAAGGGTAAGTATTCCATAGACTTTATTTTCTCTAAGTAAATTTATTATTTTCATATCATCTATATTAGTTTTCAAAACCATTTTATCTTTATTAAATATAGCTAACCCAGTTATTTCTATGTTATTATTATTTATTTCCACATAGGGTATCACCATATTTACCCCTTCTAAACCTGATCTTATTACCGTATCTATTACAGTGTAGTGCTTCGCTAAAAAATTATATTGATATGAGTTTTCAATCATTCCATCAATATATTCAGTGGCACTTTTTATGTCCTTTGTTCTATAATTCAATATATCTGTAGCCTTTTGTTTGCAAATAGCAACTGTAGCTCTATCATTTATTTGTGGATTATCTATTAAAATATCCAATATTCCATCGATTCCAAACCTTGCTTGTTCTTCGTTTATTAATATAGCTTTTTCCAAACCTAACAAAAATTTTTTATTTGCTTTCAACTGTCTATTTTCTCTAGTTTCACCTATATTATTTGCTATACCTATATCTACCTTACTAGAAAAATCCATACCGTTTTGAGTATAAACCTCTATAGGTACAATGTATTGAACCATAGTATCTTGATTTTTTTGTATATCATATCCTATAGCTCTAGGTATGTTTAAATTTTCAACTACCCCTCCTTTTACTCCAAATGAGGCAATTATAAAAATAGATATAAAAACTAATATTTTTATAAATTTCCATTTACCCATTTTCTATCATCCTTTTTTATTTTAGTAAGTATTGCTAATACTGACACATAGGTTATATTAAATAAAACATATGGAGGTATAACCTTTGTTAAAAATGCTCTTCTTTCTGTAGGATTGCCATAACAAAGAGCTAAAAAAAATATAATAGGATATAAAATTATAGTTATACTTTTTTTACTAATCTTTTTAAATATCCTATTTATTCCATAAGTCATAGCATAATAACTATTAGCTATGGTTTTAAACATTATCATTGTCCATAGTACCATAAAAATATATCTAAAACTATTTATAACAGGTACATCTATACTTTCCGTTAATGTTACTGTAGCCCATAAAAACTTTTCACTATTATTTACTCCTAAATATAAAATAGTTATAAATATTACAGCTGTATAGATTACCATAGAAAATAATATGCTTATCATTCCAGCTTTCACCACAGTTTTTTTCTCTTGTAGATACGAGTATAATAAAAAAATTATTTCTACACCTGCATAAGCAAACATAGTCTCTTTACTGCCCTTTAATATATCTTTAAAATTATTTTGAAAAACTGGCATTATATTTAATATATCACCATCTTTTATTGCTACTAAAGGTATAATTAAAATAATAGCAGTTAAATAAAACACCACTTCATTTGTTTTTTTCAGAGCAAACCTCCCTTTATATACCACATATGCAGGTGCCAATATAATTATTAAAAGTGCCTGAAAATTCTTTAAAAATGGAGTAATATATATTCTTAAAACATTACTAGTTCCCGATGCTACTTCTGTAGCTAAAACTAAAAAATAACCTATAAATATAAAATTTAAAATACTTCCTAGTATTTTACCATAATATTTTTTGCTTAATTCTAATATGTCATGTTTAGGAAACTTTTTATGCATATAATTTGCTATTAGTATCATATAAATCGGGTATATAGCTCCTAAAATTGCTGCTATCCATGAATCTTGCTTTGCATATTTAATTACATTATTAGGAAGACTCAAAATCCCTATCCCAACCATACTCCCTATAAGAATTATAGTAAGTTGCTCATTATTTAATAAGTCATTCCTATTACTATCCATTATTTTTCCTCCTATTTTGATTTTTAATTTCTTTTTGCCTTATAGGATTCCTATTAGGGATTGCTTCTGGTCTTTTATCCATAGTCCATAAAGGAGCCCTTACTAATATATCTTTTAAATCTTTAGCTTTAAAATTAAAATATGGTACACCATAACTATCTAAAGAAGATAAATATCCAATTATAATAAACCACCCTGATGCCACACCTAACATGCCTAGAAAATTTCCTAATACCGTCATAATGAAACTTAGTAGCCTCATTGACAAAGCCATTTCATAATTTGGTATAAGAAAGGTAGAAACAGTTGTTACCCCTACTACAACTAACGTCGATGCACTTACTAGTTTAGACCTTATTGCAGCATCTCCTATAATTATACCTCCAACTACACTTAGAGTCTGACCTATCTTAATAGGCAATCTAAGCCCCCCTTCTCTTAGAAATTCTACAATTAGGTTCATTCCTAAAAGGGACATAAATGGAGTTAGTGCTATCCCTTGTCTTGATTGTATTAATGACTCTATAAAGTCAAGTGGAATTAACTCAGGATTAAATTTAATAAACGTTAAATATACAGCAGGTAAGCTTATTACTATAAACATAGCTATATATCTTATAAATCTTATTACGGATCCGAGTAGAGTTCTTTCTGAATAATCTTCTACAGTATGAAAGAACTCAAAAAATAGTGCAGGAATAGTTATTGCAAAAGGAGACCCATTTACCAATATGGCTATTCTTCCTTCCATTAAATTTGCTTGTACTAAGTCTGGTCTTTCTGTAGAGTAACTTTGAGGAAATAAACTAAATGTATGTCTTTCCATAAATTGATCTAACATACCGGATGCTATGATACTATCTACATCTATATTGTTTATTTTATCTCTTAAATTATTTAATAACTCTAAGCTAACTATATCATCTATATAAATCATCACCACATCAGTTTGCGATCTTCTACCTACAACAAATTTCTCCATAACTAAATTTTTATCTTTTATTCTTCTTCTTATTATACTCATATTAGTTTCAATATTATCTACAAACCCTTCCCTGGAACCTTTTACAGAACTTTCATTTATAGGGTCTGTAATATCTCTATACTTTCCACCAGAAGTATCTATTAAAATAACTTTTTCACAACCTTCAATAATAATTGCCGTATGCCCCTTTTTAACCTCTTCTGCTACAGAGTTTAAATCTATCTCTAAATATACGTCACTACTTGGTATATATTTACTACATATATATTCCTCTAAATTTTCAGTGTCATTTAGATTTTCTTTTACCTTTAACATAAGTGGATTTAGTACGTCTCTATCTAAAATATTTTTGTTTATCAACCCTTTTATGTATATAATAGTAGCTTTTTTATTCTTTATATATATATTTCTTGAAGATACCTGTACCCTATCCCCTACAGCTTCTTTTATACTATAAACTTTATTTTTAATTTCATTATGAAAGGATATACTCATAAAAATCACCTCATTTGGATAGTATAACCTTTATATATTTCATATATTCATAAAAATAAAGACTGCTAATGAATTGCTACATCAGCAGTCTAGTTATAAATAATTATTATACTTTAAATCTTTTTACAGAAGAATTTAACTCACCTATTTTATCTGATAACTTAGATATATCCATAACTATTTCCTGAATTATAGAGACTTGATTCTCAACTGATGCTGTTACTTCTTCTGTAGCAGCTGTAGTCTCTTGAGATATAGTAGATATACTTGCAACAATATCTTTCATATTATCTTTTTCAAATCCTATTTTATCCATATTATTATCTAAGCTATTCATACCATTTATATCATCCCTAAAATTTCTCTCAATACTTTCAAATGATGCTAATACTTTTTCATTGATATCTTTTCTTTGTTTATTCATATCTACAGATTTAATTTTTACCTCCTTAAGTCTTTCTGATTCCATAGAAAGTTTACTAATTATAGAATTAATGAAACTTACAGTATTAGAAGACTCCTCTGAAAGCTTCTTCACTTCATTTGCTACTACTGAAAAACCTTTTCCAAACTCACCTGCTCTAGCAGCTTCAATAGAGGCATTTAAAGAAAGTAATTCTGTTTGAGATGCAATATTGAATATCTGTTCTGTCATGGAACTTATTTTATCTACATTTTCAGTAAAACTATCCATAACATTATAAATCAATGAAAAATGTCCATCTAACTTTTCATCTATTAATTTTAACTCTTTTAAATTATGCATATTGTCTCTTATTATTTCTTGTTTTAAATCTGTATTATTTCTTAAATTTTTACTTACCAATATTACCTCATCTATTTTTCCATTAAATTCATTTATGGAATTTTCCTGTACTATAATATTATTACTTAAATGTACTGATTGAGATGCAATCTGTTGAGTAGCCTCAGAAATTTCTTTAGATATTTCTCCTAATGATGTAGTTTTTAAAGTTAAATCCTGTGATGAATTTTTCACAACATCATATACTAAATTTATATTTTCAATTATTTTTTTTAAATTATTTATCATAAAATTGAATTTACGGCTTAGGTCACCAATTTCATCTTTAGAACTAATATATATTTTTTTGGTCAAATCTCCATCAGCAACAAATTCAGTACATTTTGTAAGTTCCATAATTGGTTTTACTAAATTTTTTATTAAAAATTGTGCTAAAAATATAGATACTGCAAAAGATATACAAAGAGCTATAATAAATCCTTTTATTAGATTAAACAACTTACTATTAAGTTCTTTTACCGGTTCTGAAAATCCAAATGTCCAATTAGTACTTTTTAAGTGGGAGTAAGTAAAAAATTTCTCTTTTCCATCAAAATCTTTATAAGTTTCTATACCAGATTTATTTCCTAAAATACTAGATGATAATTTATTATACCTACCACTATCAACATTAGATAAATTTTTCATTCCCGTATCATTAGGATTAAATTTATCATTTTTATGAACTATAATATTATTATCTTTATCAAATAAAAAAGCATAGCTTTCATTAGAAGTTTTAGCCTTTGCTGTAGTGTTCACAATGGAATCAAAATGTACATCTGCAGCTAATACACATTTTAATTTGTTATTATCAAATATAGGACACGCTATAGTAACTACCATCTTTTTAAATGCAGGATCAAAATAAGGAGTAGTATACACTATATCCTTTTTATCTATTGAATCCTTGTACCACTCCTTTTCTCTACAATCATAATCACTGCCTGGATTCCATCCTGCTCCAGATATAAGTTTATTATCTGGATACCCAATATAAACATCTGACATATCTTTCTTATTGATACTTAACATATAATCTAAATATTTTTGCAATTTATTAAAATCAGTATGTAAATTAGAATATACTATATTATATTTAATATTTAGCAAAACATTACCTTGCTCATTCATCCAACCGTCAAATTCATTTGCATATTTCTTTGATGCTTCTATACTCTTTTCTTTAAATTCTCTTGATAAGGATGAATACGAAACTGAATAACTTATACCCAAGGAAATAAAAAGACAAGTAATACAAATAAATAGTATAAAAATACTTATTTTTGTTTTTAACTTTCTCATTAGCTATTTCTCCCCCCATGTTTGTAATATTTTATAGTTTATATGTAAAATATATCATATTAAAAGAATTTTTTAAATATTTTAAATATATTTTTAAATAAAAAACATATAAAAAAAGAGAAATCCAAAAGGATTTCTCTTTTATTTATAAACTACACTAATCTCTTGTAGCTTTCGTATCTTGATTTTGCATCTTCTTCAGTCTTAGCATATAATCCATCTGCAACTTCTGGGAATGCTTTCTTTAATGAAGCATATCTTACTTCTCCCATTAAGAAGTCTTGGAATTTACTCCAATCTGGTTCTTTTGAATCAAGATTGAATGGATTCTTTCCTGCTTCTTTAAGTTCTGGATTAAATCTATACATCTGCCAGTATCCGCAATCAACGGCTCTCTTCTGTTCTAACTGGCTACATCCCATACCAACTTTTAATCCCTGGTTGATACATGGAGCATAAGCAATGATTAATGATGGTCCATCATAAGCTTCTGCTTCTTTTATAGCTTTTAATGTTTGATTCTTATCAGCACCCATAGCTATCTGTGCTACATAAACATATCCATAGCTCATTGCCATCATACCAAGATCTTTCTTCTTAGTCTTCTTACCTGATGCAGCAAATTTAGCTATTGCAGCAGTTGGAGTAGATTTTGATGACTGTCCACCAGTATTTGAGTAAACTTCTGTATCAAATACAAATATGTTTATATCTTCTCCTGATGCAAGAACGTGGTCAACTCCACCATATCCGATGTCATAAGCCCAACCGTCTCCACCAAAGATCCACTGTGACTGTTTTACTAAGTAATCTTTGTGTTCAAACATATCTTTTATAGCTTCACTGCTATTCTTTTCAGCTTCAAGTAATGGCATTAAAGCTTCTGTAGCTTTCTTTGAAGCTTCTCCATCATACATACTATCCATCCAGGCCTGTAAAGCAGCTTTTAATTCAGCACTTGCAGTAGCCATAGCTTCTTTAGCGTCTTTTGCTAATCTTTCTCTTATCTGTTTAGTTCCAAGATACATACCTAAACCAAACTCAGCATTATCTTCGAATAATGAGTTAGCCCAAGCTGGACCCTGTCCTTTATGATTAACTGTATATGGTGTTGAAGGAGCTGATCCTCCCCAAATTGATGAACATCCTGTTGCATTTGCAACCATCATTCTTTCACCAAATAACTGAGTTATTAATTTAGCGTATGAAGCTTCTCCACAACCAGCACAAGCTCCGTTGAACTCTAATAATGGTTGTTCGAACTGACTTCCTTTAACGCTCATCTTATTCATTGGGTTTTCTTTTGGTGATGTAGCTTTTAAGTAATCCCAGTTTGCTTCTTCTTTTAACTGTGTTTCAGCTGGCTTCATAATAAGAGCCTTTTCTGGAGCTGGACATACGTCAGCACAATTTCCACATCCTGTACAATCTAATGGAGTTATTCCCATAGTGAATTTTAAGCCCTTAAATGTAGCGCCACCCTTTGCATCCACAACTCTTAATCCTTCTGGAGCATTATTAGCTTCTTCTTCATTTAATAAGAATGGTCTAATTACTGCATGTGGACAAACATATGCACACTGGTTACACTGAATACATTTATCTTCCTGCCATTCAGGAATATTTACTGCAATACCTCTCTTTTCATAAGCAGCAGTTCCCTGTGGGAATGTACCATCTTCATAACCGTTAAATGCTGATACAGGAAGTGAGTCTCCTTCTTGTCTGTTCATAACATCAACAATATTCTTTATGAATTCTGGTTTTTCTTTTTCTTCAGCTACGAATCCTTCAGTAGTATCTGCCCATGATGATGGAACATTAACTTCGTGAATTGATTCTACACCTTTATCTATAGCAGCGTTGTTCATATTAACAACTTTTTCACCTTTTTTACCGTATGAAGTTACAACTGCTTCTTTTAAGTATTTAACAGCATCTTCTACTGGTATTATGCTAGCTAATTTGAAGAATGCAGCCTGCATTATCATGTTGATTCTTCCGCCAAGACCAATTTCCTGAGCTATTTTAACTGCATTTATAGTACAGAATTTAATGTTATTTTTAGCAATGAAATTCTTCATTGAAGCAGGTAACTGCTTATCTAATTCTTCTTCTGACCATATACAGTTAAGTAAGAATGTACCATTTGGTTTTAATCCAGTAAGTACATTATATTTATGAACGTATGCTTGATTATGACAAGCAACGAAATCTGCTTTATTTATTAAGTATGGGCTCTTAATAGCGCTCTTACCAAATCTTAAGTGAGATACTGTTATACCACCAGATTTCTTTGAATCATATGCAAAGTAACCCTGAGCATACATATCAGTATGGTCTCCTATGATTTTGATAGCACTCTTATTAGCACCAACAGTACCGTCTGATCCAAGACCCCAGAACTTACATGCTGTTGTTCCTTCTGGTGTAGCATCTATATCTATTCCCATTGGAAGTGATTTAAATGTTACATCATCCTCAATTGCTATTGTGAAATCATCTTTTGGACATTCTTCTTTTAAGTTTTCAAATACTGAAACTATATGTGATGGAACTGTATCTTTTGAACCTAAACCATATCTACCACCAACAATTATTGGTTTCATATCTGTTTTATTGTAGAATACTGATTTAATATCTAAGTATAATGGTTCTCCTATTGATCCTGGTTCTTTTGTTCTATCAAGAACAGCTATCTTCTTAACTGTAGTTGGAAGAACTTTTAATAAATATTCTGGAGCAAATGGTCTATAAAGATGAACTTTTATTAAACCAACTTTTTCTCCCTTTGCTACTAAGTAATCGATAGTTTCTTCAATACAATCACAGATTGAACCCATAGCTACGATTATTCTTTCAGCATCTGGAGCACCATAGTAATTAAATGGCTTATAATCTCTACCAGTTAATTTATTGATTTCATTCATGTAGTTTTCAACAACTTCAGGAACTTTATCATAGAACTTGTTAGCTGCTTCTCTTCCCTGGAAGAATACGTCAGGGTTTTCAGCAGTACCTCTAGTTACAGGATGATTAGGATTTAAAGCTTTTGCTCTAAACGCATTAACAGCATCCATATCAGTTAATTTTGCTAATTCATCATATTCTAATACTTCTATTTTCTGTATTTCATGTGAAGTTCTAAATCCATCAAAGAAACTTACAAATGGAACACTGGCTTTTATAGCTGATAAATGTGCAACAGCTGATAAGTCCATAACTTCCTGAACACTACTTTCAGCAATCATGGCAAATCCTGTTTGTCTTGCTGCCATAACGTCTGAATGATCTCCAAATATATTTAACGCATGTGTTGCAATTGATCTTGCACTTACATGGAATACTCCAGGAAGAAATTCTCCTGCAATTTTGTACATATTAGGAATCATAAGTAATAGACCCTGTGATGCAGTATATGTAGTAGTTAATGCACCAGCCTGTAATGAACCATGAACTGCTCCTGCAGCTCCAGCTTCTGATTGCATCTCCATTAATTTAACAGTTTGACCAAATATATTTTTTTGTCCTTGAGCAGCCCATTCGTCAACGTGTTCTGCCATTGGTGATGAAGGAGTGATTGGGTATATAGCTGCTACATCTGTAAATGCATAGGATATATATCCAGCAGCGGTATTACCATCCATAGTCTTCATTCTTCTCATTGAAAATTCCCTTCTTTCTATATATTTTTGATATATAAGTTTAAAATTTTGTAGAATATCTACAAAATTATAATAAACAAGTTAAATTACTCTAAAATATTGTCTCCTATTTTAATTAAAATATTTAAAGACTAACTTTAAAATAACATTATATTAAATTTTATAATATAATGTGTGATTTTACATATTTTGATACTTTTATTTTTTTTTATACTTTTTGCTTTTGATTAATTCAATATATAATAAAAATATCATTATTTCTAATATACACCAAAAAAATAAATATGTAAAATAAGATAATTATAGTTTACATTAAAAAAATTGTTTAAAATAAAGGTTTAATAAGATTTATTTATAAAATTTTAATATATATATAATTTTTTTCTATTAAAACCTTTGCAAAGCTATTATAACATAAATTTTTTATTATTGTACACTTTTTTTATTTTTTATTGGTTAAATTAACTTTTTCACTCCACATAAATCTTTGCAAAACACAGTTATATGAGTAATATTAATATACTAAAAAAGCTGCTAATATTTTTAGCAACTTTTTTAATATAAACTCAATATTATTTAGAAAGAATTTTACCGAGCTCCTTTGCTTTTTCTAACTCTTCTTTATTAGGTGATTCTTGAACTACTATTTTTCCTACCACATTAAAATCATAATCTACCATTTGTTTTTCTAAATCCTTCATGAATTCTCCATTATCCCATCCATAAGATCCAAATAAAACTAAAGGTTTCTTTTGAATAGGTAATTCTTTAAACTTTTTTTAAAAATGGAGCCATTTCATCTTGCTCCACCTTATTGTTGTCCATGGAAGGACTACCAAAAGCAACTGCATCTGCTTTTAACACATCTTCAACTTCAGCATCTTTAACATATTTAATTTTGACTTCCCCACCAGATTCTTTTGCACCTTCTGCTATATTATTTGCAAGTACTTCCACATTTCCCCCACTGCTCCAATAAATAATTGATACTTTTTTCATCATTAATTCTCCTCTCAAAACAATTATATATAATAATTACTATTTAATAATTATCATTAATTGATATTATATATTTATTATATTCTTCTTTATTATTTTTATCAATATGTTTATTATATATTTTAAAATATTTTTACTTTATTATTCATAAATAGAAAAAAGATTATCTAAAGTATTTTCAGATAATCTTTCCCACTATTCTAAATTATTTTATTGAATATTTTTCTATAACTTTAATAATATTTTCTACACCATCTTGAACAGGACTTTTTTCCATAGCTTTTATATATTTTCCCCTATTGTTATATAATTCATTTAATTTAGATAAAAGATTTATTTCATTAAGATTTTCTTCTTCTATTACTATACTATAACCATTTCTTTTAAAAGAATTGGCATTTAATATCTGATCCCCTCTACTAGATTTCTTAGAAAGAGGTATAAGTAAGTTAGGTTTTTTTAATGATAGGAGTTCAAAAATAACATTTGCACCTGCTCTAGATATAACAATATCTGCTGCATTTAAAAAATGGGAAATCTCATTTTGTACATATTCATATTGTTTATATCCCTCTACATTATTAAAACTATTATCAGTATTTTTCTTACCACATATATGAATTACATCAAAATTCATTAATAGCTCTGGTAGTATTTTTCTTACATTATCATTTATAATCCTTGACCCTAAACTTCCACCTATTACTAGTAATATTGGCTTCTTACCAGAAAACTTACATAATTTTATTGCTTCTTCTCTCTTTCCCTTAAATAGTTCTTCCCTGATTGGAGTTCCTGTTAAAACTGCTTTATTACCTTTTATATTTTTTATAGATTCTGGAAAGGTAACACAAATTTTTGTACAGTATGGTGTTGAAAGCTTATTTGCAAGACCAGGAGTTATATCAGATTCATGAACAATAACAGGTATTTTATTTAAATATGCTCCTATAACTACTGGTACAGATACAAATCCTCCTTTTGAAAAAACTATATTAGGTTTTTGCTTTTTTATAATTTTTTTAGCTTGAAAAATACCTTTTAAAACTTTAAAAGGATCTGAAATATTTTTTATATCAAAATATCTTCTAAGTTTTCCACTAGATATAACATGATATTTTATATTTTCACTTTCAATAATACTTCTTTCTATTCCATCACTGGTCCCTATATATTCAACTTCATATCCTAATTTTATAAGCTTTGGTATTAAGGCTAAATTGGGAGTTACATGTCCCGCTGAGCCACCGCCAGTTAAAATTATTTTACGTTTTTCCAAAGTAACCAACCACCCTTATTTTACTTTTTATTATTTATTATCTTATAAGTTTCCTTTTTAATTTTATATTATTTAAATCCAATTGTCTATTATACCTATAATATTAAAATATTAAATAAAATTATTTTTGGTACTATTTTCTAATTTATGCATCTACTACTTTTTTTACCTTCAACAAACTAATATATTTATTTCTCTTCTGGTTAAGATAATAGTACAAAAATAAAAAGGAGGTAATAAAAATGGCAAGTAGAAATAGAGTTTTAGTACCAGAAGCTAAAGCAGGGTTAAACAAATTTAAGATGGAGGCAGCAAGAGAAGTAGGTGTTAACTTAACAGAAGGATACAATGGAAATCTTACTTCAAGAGAAAATGGTTCTGTTGGTGGACAGATGGTAAAAAAAATGGTAGAACAATATGAAAGAAATTTAAGTTCAAAATAGATATATTTAATTTCATTTTAAATTAGAGGTGAGAAAATATGGCATATAATAAAGTTTTAATACCAGAAGCCAAAGCAGGATTAAACAAATTTAAAATGGAAACTGCAAGAGAATTAGGAGTTCAATTTACTGATTATAATGGACATTTAACCTCTAAAGAATGTGGTTCTGTTGGTGGTCAGATGGTAAAAAAAATGGTAGAACAATACGAAAAAAACTTATAAAATATTTACAAAAGATAAAATAAAAAATTAAAGAATTGAACAGTGTGCTAAAAATACACACTGTTCCCCATATGGCAATATACATGCCGCATAATAATTAATAATATTTATTATGCGGTTTGTTAATATATATCAGACATTTCAATACTCACTATATCATCAAAATTTTCATTTAAAGTAACACATTTATTGGTAGTATCTTTAACTGGCGATTGTTTTTTTAAAGTAATTATAAACTCTGATCCTTGCATTTCCTTACTATTAACCTTTATATCTCCTTGCATAACTTCAACGAATTTTTTCACTATGGCTAACCCCAATCCAGTTCCTTCTGCTCTTCTAGACAATGTGCTATTAATTTGAGAATATCTATCAAATATAAATTCTATTTTATCTTCTGGTATTCCCACCCCTTCATCTTTAATACTTATACAAAACTCATCTTCTTTAACATGTAGCAGAACATAAATATTTTTGTTCTCAGGAGTATATTTTATTGCATTAGATATTAAATTTAATAATATTCTTTGGTATTTTTCTATATCTATATTAACTATGCATTCCTCTTCATTAGTATCAAAAATTATATTAATACCTTTTTTTCTAGCATAATAATTAGAATAATTAACTATATTTTCACTTTCTAAAACAAGTTCAAATTCATTATTATTTATGCTTAAAAAACCTGCATCTGCTTCAGAAATATCCATAATATTATTAGTTAATTTTAATAATCTACTACAGTTTTGTTTTATTCTATTTAATGTTTTATCTATATTAGGGGTTAATTCTTTTTTATAAATATCATATGCTAATTGTAATGCAGAATATATAATTGTTAGAGGCGTTCTAAGTTCGTGAGAGATTATTGTAAAAAATTCATCTTTCATTTTATTTACTTTTTCCAATTCTAAGTTATGATTTATTTCTTCTGTTACATCTAATCCATGAATATATATTCTAACTATATTTTCTTTAATTGTATATGGCACAACTTTTACTTTATAATATTTTTTTTCCTCCCCAGATTCATTAATACAATATATTGGTAATACTAATTCTTCTTTATATTTCACTGCATTATATAATTTTACTATAGACTTACTATCAATTAAATCTGGAGAAGTCTCTAATATACTTTTTTCCATAATCTCTTTTTCTAAGAAATTTCTTCCTAATATCTTAGAAATCATTTTCACAAATTGTTCATTTAATAATTTATATTTTAATCTAGGATAATCTAGTACCGCTATAGGTACATCTAAAGTATTAACTACATTTTTTACGAACTCTGCCTGTTCTTCTGCATATATCTGATGACATCTTTTTTCAGTAACATCTTTAATTGTAATTATTATATAAACTAATTTCCCATTGCTTTTAATTATAGGATTACTATTAAACTCTATGTACTTAACCTCTTTTGAACCATTATCAGTTAATTTTAAAGTCATATTTCTAATAGGTTTATTTTTCATATAGTAATCCCTATAATATTCCTCTAATACTTTTTCTCCCTCATCTATGTTTATAGTATATTTTCTTATTATATTTTTATAATCTGTTAGTTCTATTTGCTTTAAGCCTAGAATATCATGTACCGAATTATTGCAGATGCTTATTTTATGATTACTATCTACCACCAATATACCCTCGGATATATTATTTATGACATCTTTTAAATGCATTAAATGTTCCTTTTCCCTCATTCTAAGAATTTCTATAATATCACACTTTGTTTTTAATTCTGTGGAAAGAGATAAAAACTTTTCTCTTTCTTCCTTTTCTTTTAATCTATTTAAATATCCACCAGTTACATCTAAACAAATACAAACCAATCCTATAATTTTATTAGAATTATATATAGGAAAACTTGAAACTGATATATACACATTTTGATTATTAAATTTATACAAAAGCACCTTATTAATTATTTCTTCCCCATATTCTAAGCTTCTATAAGCAGGTAATTGAATTATATTTAAAGGTTTTTCATTTTCATCATAAGGGGTATGCACTTTAAAGTGGTCAAATATATTCTCCATTTTTATCAAATCTTTTTTTAGCAACTTATTAGTTCCACCATCATTAACATATTTAACTTCCCCTTTTATATCTGTTATATATATTAAATGTGGTAATGCCTCTAATACATTAATAGTTACCTTGTCATTTTTAAATATACTATTTTCATTTTCCTTAAAAGTTTCTAAAGGTATTTCAGCAATAAATAACCTTACACATTCCCTATCTGAATTTATAGTCACATCTATAAATTTTCCAGAATGAATTTTTATATTTCTTAAATATCTTTCTTTATTATCAAATTTAACTTTTTTAACAATATTAATTATATCGCTATAAAATGGTAATTTGTTAATTTCTTCATTTAAAACCCTATTTACATTTAAAATTTTTTCTGCCCTACTATTTATATAATCTACTTTTAAAGGATCTCCTCTAAGTAAAATTACTCCAAAAGGAATGCTTTCATAAAAATTGCTCATCTCATGTCCCCCATAATGTACTCAAATTTATATTTTTATTTTTTAATTAATTTTAATCCCCTTCTATATTCTGTACTGTTAACTAATTTAATGTAAATTTTATTTTTTTTTACTATTGTTACTGAACCTATAGTCTATTATTCTAATTTGTGGAGTTACAAATCCTTTATATTCATTTATATCTGCGTAAAATATAAAATCCATAAATAAATTTGTAGGATTATTTAAAACATTATCATAATTTCCATTAAATTTTTCTTTTAAATCGTTTAAAAACTCTTGTGCCCTCCCAAAACAAACTCCGTTTATTTTATTAAAACCTTTATGAAAATTTAAATTCAACTTCAAAGTATTTTTATCCTTACCCAATATGTTAATTTGATTTACTAAAACATTTTTTTCAGCGAACATTGGACAAGAATTTCCTTTCCCAAAAGGTTCTAATAATTGAATATTTTTTACAAACTCTTCACTAACTAAATCTAATCTTAATCTTTTATCTATTGTTAATTTGGGAATAAAGTCTTTCTCTTTAAGAATACAGTTCTCATTTAGTTTTTCCCTAAGTATTTTTATATTTTCTTCCTTCAAAGATAGTCCTGCAGCCATAGGATGTCCGCCAAACTTTTCTAAAAAATCTTTGCATTTTATAAGTTCTTCGAACATATTATAATTTTCTATAGACCTTCCTGAACCTTTTATTATATTTTTCCCTTTAGTTAATATTATAGTAGGTATATTATATTTTTCTCTAATTTTACCAGCCACAATTCCAGCTATACTTTCGTGTATATTATCCATAAATATAACAAATACTTTATCATTTTTTATAGATGAATTTTCTATAAAATCTATTGTTTTTTCTACACTTTCTGTAGTCATCCTTTGTCTTTCAGTATTTAAATTATGAAGCTCACTAGCTAAAACTTTGGCTTGTTCTTCATTACTTTCTAAAAGTAATTTAACAGACAATTCTGCTGTTTCAAGTCTCCCAGTTGCATTTATACAAGGTCCTATAACAAATCCAATGTGATAAGACTTCAATTTTTTAATGTCAATTTTATTTTCATCCATTAAAGCAATAAGCCCCTTATTTTTTGTATCTTTTAAAACTTTTAAACCTTGTTTGGTAAGTATTCTATTTTCATCAACTAAATCTACTATGTCACATATAGTTCCAATGGATACGTATTGCAGCAACTCATAAGTTTCCTCAATAGGTATATCCTTACTCCTATATAGTGCTTGTACAAATTTAAAAGCTACTCCTGCCCCACAAAGCATTTTAAAAGGATATTTACAATCCTGCCTTTTAGGATTTATAATGGCATCTGCTTCAGGAATAAAATACTCTCTTTCACCATTTTCATTTTCCATAAAAGGAAGTTCATGATGATCTGTAATAATAACTTCTATTCCCAATTTTTTTGCTAATTTAACCGGTTCAATGGATGAAATCCCATTATCACAGGTTATAATAAGTTCTACACCCTCCTCTTTCATAATTCTTATTCTTTCATCATTCATTCCATATCCTTCTAATTCCCTGTGAGGAACATAGTAACTACAGTTTGCATTGCATCTTCTTAATGCTTTATATAATATTACTGTGCTAGTAACTCCATCTGCATCATAATCTCCATATATAACTATTTTTTTATTCACTTTTATAGCATAGGTTATTATGTCTATACCTTTTTGCATATCTTTCATTAAAAAAGGATCATAAAGATCCTCTAAAGATGCATTCATAAATTTATTTATATCTTCTAGCTTTTTTATTCCTCTATTAACTAATATATTTACTAAAGTTTCATCATAGCCTGTTTCTTTTGATAACTTTTTTATATCACTACTGTTACATTTAAGCATCCATCTTTTTTTCACCATATCACCTCTTTATATATTATATATATGATTTAATATAATTTCATCATCTTTTAAAATAATTTTTGTAAAATTGCATTTATATTTAATTATATAATAAATATCTAAAGTTCTCAATTTCTGTAATTTATATTTTTATCTAAATGAATAAATTTTAGTAATTAAATAAAAACTAGATATATAATTATTGGAGGTAAGTTTTATATGCATGTATACTTAAATAATCAATATGATAAACTTTTATATTATTTGATGGTGTATCCTTGTAATTTTGAAATAATAGATTCTAATAATCCTTATAAAGGTAGAATTAACTATGATCTTATGTACTCCCAGTACAACAATTTTGTGAATTTATTGATAGAAAATGGCGTAAAAGTTCAATTTTTAGATATAATAAATAGTCCCTCTCAAGTTTTTACAAGAGATATTGGATTTGTAATCAAAGATATTCTTTTTATATCCAAATTGAAAAGTCCTGAAAGATTAATTGAACCTACTGTTTTAAAAAGGTTTGCAAAAAAACACAACTTAAAAACATATGAAATGAAACATAATATAGAAGGCGGGGATATTATACTTCATGATGATGTAGTTTTTGTTGGTATGAGTAGAAGAAGTACAAAAGAAGCCTGTAATGAACTTCAAAATGTTTTAAATGAATATAATATATCTGTAAAAGTTATTCCTATTAATTTTGATAACCATAAACTTCATTTAGACTGTGTATTTAATAGTATAGATAAGAATAATTGTGTAATAACTGATTATGTTTTTGATAAAAATATAATCTCTAAATACTTCAATAACTGTATAATATTAAAAGGAAATGCCGCAGACAACTTAGGTCCTAATTTTATATGCCTTGGTAATAGAAAAATACTAACTAGCTGTAAAGAAGTAAGTAATATTTTAAATGAAAATGGGTTTTGGGGAATTTACACAGATTATAGTGAAATAATGAAAGCAGGTGGAAGTTTTACTTGTAGTACTCTTCCTATACTTAGAGTATAACAATTAAAATTTCCTTCTTAATTTTCATATAAAATTACTTTTGTTTGACTTAAATACCTATGGAGTTTAAAATATTTGTATTATCATATATAGGAAGGTTGTGTTATTTTGGATAAATTACTTTTTGGAATATCTGGACTACCTATAGGAAAGGATTCATCTAAGTTTACTTATAAAACCGGTATAGACTATCTGAAAAAAATAAATTTAGATGCTATGGAGCTTCCCTTTGTACGTTCCGTTAATATAACGGATAAAAATAAGGATGATGTTTTAAAATCTAAGCTTGAAAATAACTTTTATCTTTCTGCCCATGGTTCTTATTATATTAACCTTAATGCAGAAGAAATAGAAAAACAAAACAAATCTATGGAAAGAATAATAAAAGGAGCAGAAGGATTAAAAAAAGTTAATGGTAAAAGTCTTGTATTTCATCCTGGATTTTATTTGAAAGATTCAAAGGGAGAAACCTTTAATACAATAAAAGAAAACTTGTTAAAACTTCCTGATATAGGAGTAAATTATAGATTAGAAACTACCGGTAAAGGGACACAATTTGGGTCCCTTGAGGAAATTGTAGCCCTATGTAAATCCATTAAAACTTGTAAACCTTGTATAGACTTTTCCCATGTTCATGCTAGATATAACGGTTCTCTTAAAAAATATGATGATTTTGCAAAAATACTTCAATATATAAAAGATGAACTTGGTTATGACGCTTTAGAAGATATGCATATTCATATATCCGGAATAAACTATGGACCAAAAGGAGAAAAAAATCACCTTCCATTTTTAGAAAGTGATTTTAATTATAAAGATTGTCTTAAAGCTTTTAAAGCTTTCAATATAAAAGGATGTATTATATGTGAAAGTCCAATATTAGAAGAAGATGCCTTGTTATTAAAAGAATATTATTTTTCATTATAATTATCACTTTTGCTTAATAAATATTTATATATCCTATGGCACTGAAAACTATAATGCTGCTATAGGATATATTCCTTTTTAAAATTCTTTTAATACTCCCTTTAATTCCTCAGCAGCCTTTTTCACATTTTCCCTACCTAAAATGGCAGATATAACAGATATTCCATCTATATTTGTGTTTTTTAAATTATTAACATTGTATTGATTTATTCCCCCTATAGCTACTATTGGAATTTCTACATTCGCTCTTATTTTTATTAATTCATCTAATGATACACTTTTAGCATCCTTTTTGGTACTTGTAGAAAAAATAGCGCCCACACCTAAATAATCTGCACCTTGTTTCTTAGCATCCTTTGCTTCCTTTAAGTTTCCTACTGATACCCCAACTATTTTTTCATCACCAATAATTTTTCTTACCACATCTGCGGGCATATCACTTTGTCCTACATGTACACCACCTGCATCTACTGCCAATGCAACATCAATTCTATCATTTATAATTAGAGGTATATTATACCTATCAGTAATTTTTTTAACTTTTTTTGAAATTTCAAAAAGATTCCTTGTATCTATATCTTTTTCTCTAAGTTGAACTAATGTTACTCCTCCAAGAATTGCCTCCTCTATTGCCTTTTCTAAATTCTTCTCTTTTAATATAGTTCTATCAGTAACTAAATAAAGAGAATAATCAATATTATTCTTGCAAAAAACTCTCTCATTCTTATTCACAGAAAATACCACCTCTCTCTTTATATATTTCTTCATTTATATTGTATATAGCATCCATTAGGGCAACTTTAAAAGAACCTATTCCTAATTTTTTTGCTTTTTCATAAGCTATTTCTCCGGCAATCCCCATAGAAACTACTGCTGAAATCGTCGCTTTCAAATAGTCATCTTCTCCCCCACAAAAAGCTCCAATTAATGCTGTACTCATACACCCAGTTCCCGTGACTTTACATAAATTCTCATTTCCATTTTTAATAAAATAAGTATTATTTGTATTACTTACAGAATCTATCTTACCTGATATAGCTATTACTGTTCCTAATCTTTTGGATAAAGATTCTCCTATTTGTTTTTTAACTTTAATAGAGTCCTTACATAAATTCTCACTTTCCTCTACTGCGTCTACACCTTTAGTAAATGTTTTTATTCCAGCTATATTTTTAATTTCAGATATATTTCCTCTTATAACTGCAAATTTAATTTCTTTTATAAGTGTTTCACATATTCTTTTTCTATACGAGGTAGCACCAACTCCAACGGGATCTAAGATTACTGGTATTCCTAGTTCATTAGCTTTCTTACCTGCCAGCAACATAGATTTAACGGTACTGCTGTTTAATGTACCAATATTAATTACTAATGATGAAGCTATAGAAACCATCTCTTCTACCTCATTTTCATCATCTGCCATAACTGGAGATCCACCAATGGCTAGAATAACATTTGCACAATCATTTATAGTCACATAATTAGTTATGTTATGGATGAGTGGATTTTTGATTTTTACCTTCTCTAAAGCTTTTGATATATCTTTATACATTTTGCTCCTCCAATTTTTAAACTTATATTTAGATATAAATTTCACAAAACTTTTTACCTTATTGCATTCCAGCATTTTTATAAAGAATATAAAAATGGTTTGTAGGTCCTACCCCTTTTCCAATGTCTAGTGAATGCTCAATTGCAATAGTTATATACTCTTTAGCTAATCTTACCGATTCCTCTACAGAATAGCCAAGTGCTAAATTAGAAGCTATTGCAGATGATAAAGTACACCCTGTACCATGAGTATTTTTAGTTTTTATTTTCTTACCTTGATAATAGTGCATTTTGTTACCATCATATAAAATATCCACCGCATCATTTTCTAAATGTCCTCCTTTTATTAATACATATTTAGGTCCAATACCTGAAATAAAACTAGCTACCTTTTCCATATCTTTACTATCTACTATTTTTTCTATATTTAACCTATCCTCTTTTGGCAAAATTTTATTATATGTTTTAACTATTTCCTCTGCTTCTGGTAAATTAGGAGTCACAACTGTAGCTAAAGGTATCAAATTTTTAACTAAATTCATTTTAGACTCTGGTCTTAAAAGATCATACCCACTTTTAGATACCATCACTGGATCTAAAACTATATTTTTAGGCTTATATTTTTTTAATTTTTCACTAATCACATCTATAGTTTCGATTTTAGATACCATTCCTATTTTTGTTGCATCTACTTCAATATCTGTAAAAATTGCATCTATTTGTGCAGCAACTATCTCCTTATCTATATCCTGAACTGCTAAAACTCCTTGAGTATTCTGAGCAGTAATTGCAGCAATAACACTCATACCGAAAACCCCATGAGCTGACATAGTTTTTATATCTGCCTGTATACCTGCTCCCCCTGAGCTATCTGACCCCGCAATAGTTAATACTTTTTTCATAAATAATGATCCTCCCTTAATTAATTGATATTGGAATCTTTTTTCCTAATGCTTTTAATACAATAAAAGCTATAACACTTCCACCTATTGTACTTATAGAAAAAGGTGTTATAAAAAATAGTGCTACTACATTTTTCCCTAAAATAAATTTAGATATTGGAAATGCTAATAATGCACCAATTATACCTGTCCCTACAATTTCTCCCAAACATGCATAGTAAATTTTATTTGTTTTCTTATAAATGATACCAGCTAACAATGCTCCAACCATACTGCCTGGAAAAGCTAATAAAGAACCTGTACTTAATATATTTCTAAAGCATGATATACAAAAAGCAATTGCTGTTCCATAATAAGATCCTAAAGTAACCGCTGAAATAACATTAATACTATGTTGTATTGGAAAACACTTTGAGATTCCTATTGGAATATAAATTAAGTTTCCCAGAAAAATACCTATGGCTATTAGCAATGCTGAAAATGTAAGTTTCTCTGTACTCATAATAACCTCCTATTATATTTCATCTAAATTAACAAAAAAATCATCTGCATTCATCTTTTTATTCAATAAACCTTTTTTGTATAACCAATTTATATTCTGTTGCCATACTTTCCTATCTTGATATAAAAACGGTTCTTCAGCAGATTCCATCTTAGGCAAAAGCATATTCATACTTTCTTTTTCTACTTCCTTTGTTAGAGGAAAGCTATCTTTTTGCTGATTTTTCAATAATATATTAAGAGATTCATCAGGGGTTTTTTTCATAAATTCAAATCCTTTTTTGCATCCCTTCATAAATTTCTTCAAAGTTTCTGATTTTTGTTTTAGAGTTTCATCGCTGGTAACAAAAATTTCTTCATAATAATTAGGTACTCCGTATTTAGATGGATTAAAATAATTAATACTATGTCCCTCATGTTTAAGAACTGGTATCTCATGATTTATAAGTCCCCCTGTGGTAGCATCCACTTTTTTTGTTATCATAGAAGATAGCAATTCAAAACCCACATCTATAACTTTTACTGAACTAGCATCCCCTCCATCTGCTTGTACCATTGTTTTAACATATTCAGTATTCAAAGGATTTCCTGAATATCCAACAGTTTTTCCTGATAAATCTTTTGGTGAATTTATATTTTTCTCCTTTAATGAAATAATCACGTTTAAAGGCTTATGTACTATAGCACCTATAGACTTTATTGGGACCTTTTCATTTGACCTTGACATTACAACATCTGGTTGATAATAAATCCCTACAGTTGCTTTATTAGCGGCTACTAATGCTATTGGATCAGTTGCATTAGATGGGAACTTAATATTTACGTTTAATCCCTGTTCCTGAAAATATCCCTTTTCCATAGCAGTATATATAAAACTATGTATTGCATTAGGGTACCAATCTAATACCAAGTCTATATCTTCTAATTGTGATAGGCTATCCTTTTTATTTCTCCCCTTATTATCACATGCGGTGAAAATTATACCTATTAATAATATTATTAAAAATAAACTCTTCAGTCTTTTCATCCTTCATTCCTCCATTTTATTATTTTATTTTCCAAAATATTAATAATCCAAACAAATATTAATGCTATAAAGGATAAAATTACTATTGGTGCAAAAACTCCTGCTCCATCAAGTTGTGTCATCATTCTTTTGCTAAAATATCCAAGACCTGACTGTGATCCAAGCCACTCACTAATAGCTGCACCTATAACACTAAGGGGTAAGGATATTTTAAGTGCTGAAAAAAAATACGGTAATGCTGATGGGAACTTTAATTTTAAAAAAATCTGTATTTTAGTGGCTCCATAAGTTATTAAAAGTTCTTCTATATCTTTTTTATTTGATCGCAATCCATCATAAACATTAATTGTTATAGGGAAAAAAGTCATAAGTATAGTTACTAAAACTTTGCTCCATATACTATAGCCAAACCAGAGCACAAATATCGGTGCTAATGCTGTTATGGGAATAGTTTGTGTTATTACAACAATGGGATACATTGTCCTTTCTATTTTTTCATTAAAACTCATAGCTATAGCCAAAACTACTCCTAAAAATATAGATATAAAAAGCCCTAAAAATGTAACCATTAATGTAGCAGGTAAATGTACTTCAAATAAAGGCTCCTTTAACATCCATATTTTTTCTAATATTTTGCTTGGCGAAGGTAATATATAACTTGCATTAATATATCTTGCAACTCCCTCCCAAATTATAAAAAAAACGCTACTTACTACTATTGATGATGTATATTTTTTCATAATTTAACCCTCTGTTTTAATTCATTTACTAATTCTTCTTTTATCTTTAAAATTTCTGGTTTCATTAGATCCTTTCTTATCCTTGGATATTTTAAAGGTACTATAACCTCTTTTAAATCAGTTATAGGCTTATTAGATACCACAAATATTTTACTAGACAAAAATATAGCCTCTTCTACGTCATGAGTTATAAATAATATAGTGTTTTTTAAATTACTCCATTGCTCTAAAAGCCATTCTTGCATAGCAATTTTAGTTATAGCATCTAGAGCACTAAAAGGTTCATCTAACAATAAAATTTCTGCTCCTGTAAGCAATGTTCTAATAAAAGACACTCTTTGTCTCATACCTCCTGATAAATCTTTAGGATATTTATTTTTATATTTTTCTAATCCAAAATCCTTTAAAAATTTTTCAGCCTCGATTTTTGATTTTTTTATATTCTTTGTTTGTATCTCCATTGGAAGATAAGTATTCTCTAAAATATTTCTCCAAGGTATTAACAAATCTTTTTGGGGCATATAACCTATATATGGCTTATAATATTCTATATTTTTTTCATTCACAAAAATTTGTCCATATAATATTTTTTCAAGACCTAAAATCACTCTAAATAAACTGCTTTTACCACATCCACTTGGACCAATTATACTTATAAATTCCCCTTTATCTACATCAAAATTTAAATCTTTTATAATATAATCTTTATTGTCCTTATACTTAAAAGTTACCTTTGAAAAATTCAACATATAATTTTACATCCCCTTATTGAAAGCCATATCCCAAAACATATATTCATATTTACTAGTATTTATAAATATTTCTTTTAATTTTTCTAATTCCATTTTACTCATATCTTGTGACAACCTATCTATTAAATCTATAACCCATTTTGTAGACTTTTTATACTCATCAGAGATATACCCTTTTATCCACTCTCCATAAAACTCATGTTCTATAGAATTTGGTACTTTATTTAAATTTGTTCCTATTTCTTGATAACTCCACATACAAGCAAGCAAAGATACCGTAAGTTCTGCTAAACTTCCATTGTGTGCTACTGCAAGCATATAATGAGTATATGATATATTACTAAGGTTAGGCTTGGTCTTTTCTATATCTTCATTAGTAATTCCTAGCCTTTTCATATATGAACGATGAATACTCATTTCTCCATTCAATATATCGTTTACCATAGAAGAAAATCCCTGCATAGTCTCCTCATCATCTGCTTTTACAATGCCTAATGCATAAACCTTAGCATAATCTAAAAGATATAAATAATCCTGAATCATATAAAATTTAAATTTTTCAACATCTAAATTTCCTTCTCCTATACCTTTTACAAAAGGATGAGTATAATATGAATTCCATATTTTCTCTACACTTTTATATAATTTTTGTGAAAATTTCATAATTTAAAATTCCCCTTTTCTTTTAATTTTTTAAAGTAATTTAAAATTTTCCTCCTTTATTTTTTCTTTCATATTAAAAATTTTTTAATATATTTTGGGAATATAGTAAGAACTGATTTTGATTTCTTTAACCTTATAACTGTTAACTAAATGAATTTATTTAGATTTGTGTATAGCAAAAAACACAAACCACCCTAGGATTTGTGTTTTAATTTCGTAAATAAAATCTAAAACTTCCTACGCTGGAATTACCCAGATCAGGTTAAAGGGTCTAAGAATCAAGTTCTTACTCTCAGCTAGCACAACCAGCTCCCCTGAGATTATATTATTTAATTTTATAAACATAATAATACTACAATATATTAGACTTTGCAACCAATATTGACTATTTTTTCAATATACTATAAACTACTTATTAGTTAAATTATTCTATTTAACCTAAGAACAATGGAGGTAATTTTATGAAAATAGGATATGCTTGTATACCAATGGGTATAGATGCAAGAACTACCAGATCATTTATTTTAAAAAACTTTACCTTTGATCGTTTCTATGAAAGTGTAAAGCTTAATCTTGAAGATTTACAAAAAATTTTAAAATATAATCTTGATAATGATATATATATGTTTAGAATAAGCTCGGATATTATTCCTTTTGGTAGTCATAAAATAAATGATTGTAAATGGTGGAGCACATTTAGCGAAGAATTAAATTGCATTGGAAATTTTATAAAAGATAATAACATAAGGGTTTCCATGCACCCAGGGCAATATACTATACTTAACTCACCATCAAAAGAAGTTGCAATTAAGAGTATAGAAGATATAGAGTATCATACTCGTTTTTTAGATGCTTTAAATGTAGATTATTCTAACAAAATTATCCTACATGTAGGTGGTGCTTATAATGATAAAACATTAGCGTTAAAAAGATTTAAGAATAATTTTAAAAAATTATCCACCTCCGCTATGAAAAGATTAGTCTTAGAAAATGATGACAAATTATTTAATATAGACGAGGTTTTAAATCTATGTACAGAATTGAATATTCCCGCTGTATTTGATAATCTTCATAATTACTTTAATCCCAGCACCAATGAAAATATTTTAGAAATCCTAAAAATTGTAAAATCAACTTGGAAAAGTGAGGATGGAAACATGAAAATTCATTATTCAGATAGTAATCCCGAAAAAAGAAATGCTGCTCATTCAAATCATGTTAATATAGAAAACTTTTTAAATTTTTATGATCATATTAAAGAATTAGATACAGATATTATGTTAGAAGTAAAAGATAAAGATATTTCCGCCATAGAATGTATAAATAGCTTATATTTTAAAAACAAGCCATATATAAAATTCAATGAGTGGTCTAAATACAAATACACTGTCATGGAAAAAAACTATTTGCTATATAAAGAATGCAGTAAAATAATTAACTCTAAAGCTGATATAATTAATTTTTATAAGATTTTAGATAAAATATTATCTTTACCTTATAATGAAAAAAATTTTAAAAATACAATACTTCACACCTGGGGATATGTTAAGGATAGTGCATCTCAGAAAGAAAAAAATAAATTTTTCAAATTATTAGATGAATTAGACAATCCTGATAAACCTAAAAATATGCTAAAAAAACTTTGTATAAAATACAATGCTACTTATTTATTAGACTCCTATTATTTTGTATTATAAAATTTAATACCTATACAAAAGCTCTATAGTTTTTAATAGAGCTTTTTATATTAGAAATTTTTTATTCCATTAATATATATAGAGAATAAATCACTAGTAAATACATATAATAACTATACATTGGGAGGTTACTATATGAAAGAATATATTTCTAATAGGCAGCTAGCCTTTTACTTATTCTCCGCTATTGTTGGATATGGAATAATTGGGCTTCCAAAGGCATTAACAGAAGCTTCTGGAACTGCTGCATGGATAACCATTATTTTAGCAACTACTTTAGCTTTATTTATAACATATATAATTTTATATATAAATTATACTTTTAAAAATAAAACCTTTGATGAATATATTAATATTATAACCAATAAATCCATAGGTAAAATTTTAATACTAGTATATATAATATATTTTTATACTTTTTCCGTCCTTTCCATAAGAAATACTGGAGAAATAATAAAGGCAAATTTTTTAGTCAAAACTCCCCAATGGATAATCTTTTTATTACTTATATCTATTTGTACTTATACTGCTAATAAAGGATTATCAGTTATAGCTAGAATGTGTGAGTTATATGGAGTGTTCATTATACTATTTACCTTTATAACCCATATTATTATGTTTTTTAATGGTAAACTAATTAATATACAGCCTATTTTAGGTTTTAGAAATATATTTTCTTACATAAAAGATATACCAAAAGCTATAATGCCATTTTTAGGAATGGAACTATTATTAATAATACCACTAAATAAAAAGAATGAGAAAAAACAATTATTTAAATACTCTTCTTATATGATGATAATTATAGGACTACTATATATATTAATTGTAGAATCTACTTTATCTATTATTGGATTAGACGATATTATACACTACGAAGATGCATTAATTGCGGCTATCAGAAGAGTTGACATTACTTATTTAGATTTTTTTGGTAGAGTTGATGGAATCTCTTTAATAACCTGGCTAATGAGTGTATATACAACAGCCACTATATATACTTACGCATCTGGTTTTTTAACACAAAGATTACTTAAAATAAAAAATTGTAGAATAATTTATGTATTACTGTTTATGTTATCCATCCCATTAAATACTTTAATTAAAACTTCTTTTGAAATAGATAAACTACTTAGATTCTCAGAATATCTAGGAATTTTTTGTAGCGTTGTAATTCCCTTTATAATATTTATAGTAATTAAGGTGGAAAAATATGATAAAAAATATAAATAAACTACTTTTATTGTTTCTTCTTTTAATAATGCCTATAACACTCTGTGGATGCTGGGATTATGAGGATATTGAAAAGAGAAGTATTGTAATTTCCATTGGAGTAGATAAAGTAAATGATACTTATGAATTCTATGGAGAAATTGCTAAACTTCATTCTATGACTAATATGAACTCCGCTGTTATACCAGAATCTTATGTGGATATAGCTTATGGTAGTAATTTTGAAAACGGAAGGCTTAATATAGATAGAAGCGGAGCTTACCCGACATTTTTAGGTGCAACTAGAATTGTAATCTTTGGGAAAAACTACGCAGAGCAAGGTATCGAGCCTTATATAAATAGAATTAATAAATTATACGATTATAGAAAAACCCTTCTTCCTGTTATAAGTAAAGATTCTCCCAAAGATATTTTAAGTCAAAAAATCCCTAACGACATTGCTGTAGGTTTTTTTATAGAACATAACATAAACACTTTAGCTAAAATTGGAGAATCTGTATATCCAACAATAGGAGACATAGTATATGATATTAATTTTGAAAATATTGGATACGTTCTTCCGTACATTGGAATAGATAACGGTTCTATAAGAAACTTAGGCCTTGCTATATTAAAGGACTCTAAATTAATTGATATTCTAACAGGTACAGATACTAAAGGACTTTTATATATATTATCTAAAAATCCGTCTTTTCCAGAAACTTTTTCTTTGGATAAGGATAGCAAAAACCTATTGTCATTTGAACCAGTAAAAGTAAAAAGGCACATTAAAACCTCTTATGTAAATAATACTGTAGTTATAGATCTTAATTTGTCTTTAAAAGAAAAACTCCAATATCAATATAATATTACTCCTATAGATGAAAATAAGATTAAAACTTTAGAAAAAATGCTACAGAAAAAAATTTATAATGAAGTTTCAAGTACAATAGACAGATATCAACATAAATTTAAATGTGACATATTTAGATTTGCCAAATATTTTAGGGCAGAAAATCCAATGATTTATAACTCTATCAATTGGAATGATAAATTTCCTGAAGCAAAAATCAATATCAATATTGATGTGGATATTATTAACTTAAATTTATTCGACTCTAGTGCAAAAAAACAATAAATTTTAAGGTGGATATAAGCTATGATAAAAAATGTAGATATAAATATATTTGTTAAAGATTTAGTTAATAATAAATCAGATATTTCCGTAAGAAAATTAATTAAAGAAGGGAAAACTATTTACATTTTATACATTCCTTCTATAACAAATAAAGATAGACTATCAACCCATGTTATTAAACCCATTTTACAATATCCCTATGATAATTTAACTACAGATATAATAGCTCATTCTATTATTTATATAGATGATGTTTATATTTATGAAGATGAAAATAAAATACTTGACTACATCCTTGACGGAAATTCCGTTATACTAATGTGCCATGAAAATAAATATATAGTCACCAATACTTTAAAAGTAGAGAAAAGATCTATAGATAAACCAGAAATACAAAATGCTATTAAAGGTCCTAAAGACTCATTTACAGAAAGCCTTGAAACAAATCTATCTTTAATTCGCCATAGAGTTAAAGATCCAAATTTAAAAGTTGATTATACCTATATTGGTAAAAGAACCAAAACTCAAGTAGCCACTATATACATAGATGATGTTATAAATCCCAAATATGTACATGAATGCAAATCACGATTAGAAAGTATAGATATAGATGGAATACTGGAATCAGGGTATATTCAAAAACTTATATCTAATAAAACTATAAGTCTATTCCCTGAAACAGGAATTTGTGAAAGGCCTGATAAAGCTTGTGCTAGTATATTAAATGGTAAACTTTGTATTATAGTAGATGGAAGTAATCTTGCTATACTTTTACCTCAAACGTTTATAGATTTTCTAGACTCCGGTGATGATCATTATGATAATTTATATTTATCACTATTAATAAAATTCATTAGAATATTATCATTTTTTATTTCACTTAGTTTATCATCCTTTTATGTGGCTTTGGTAAGTTTTCATCCAGATTTTCTTCCTCCTTCATATATTTTAGCCTTAGCTGTTGCAAGAGCCACAGTTCCTGTAAACGCCTTAATTGAGGCAACTTTAATGGAATTTGTTGCTGAACTTCTAAAAGAAGCAAGTCTGCGATTACCAAAGCAAATAGGTCCCGCTATAGGTATAGTAGGAACTATTGTCATAGGTCAAGCTGCTGTATCCGCTGGACTTGTAAGCCCTCTTATGGTTATTATAATTTCTCTATCTACTATGACTTCCTTTATTGTACCTGACTATACCATAATGAACCCCATAAGAATATTAAAATTTGGACTTATTTTTTTAACAGGAGCTTTAGGTTTATTTGGTTTTGTCATAGGAATAACTTTTATAATAGTAAATTTAGTTTCCACATCTAGTTTTGGTGTACCATATACTTCTCCTATTGCCCCTATAAATATTAATGATATGAAGGAATTTGTTTTTAGCGATATAAGACTTAATAATCATAGACCTGGTTTTTTAAAAACTAAAAATAAAAAAAGAAAAAAATAGGATCTTATATCCTATTTTTTTCTTTTTTTATTCATATATTATTTTATTATTTGAATACTAGGACATTTTAAAACCTCATTTATAACTTTATTTATATCTTCATGGGTTATATCAAAAAGATAATCTATTTCCTCAAACACTAATTTATAATTACCGTACATAAGTTCATAGCATGTAAAATCTTTAGCCATTTGTACGGATTTTTCATGCCTTAATTCTCTCTTTAACTTCATACTTTTAGCTGCTTTATTTACTTTATCTTTTGTAAAAAATTCTTTTTTATTTTTAATATCATGAATACAACTATCTATGAGCTTTAAAGCTTTATCTATTTTTTCCTTAGAAGTACCTAAAGTAATAGAGAATACTTTTATTCCTATTTCATTTTTTATACTACTTCCTATTTCATAGGCAACACCATTTTTAGTCCTTATGGAATCATATAATATACTACTAGTTCCCTCTCCAAAAAAATTATTAAATAAACTTAATATTTTAACCTCTCTATTATTTAATTGGTGTATTGGGAAACAATATTGTATCCTTGCACCCTTTATATCCTCCCTTACACTAGTAAAAATGCCTTTAATATTATTTTCATACCTAATATTTTCATTTAAAACACTAAATTTTTCACTAACTTTACATTGACTAAAATACTTTCTAACTATTAACTTTACTTTTTCAAATTCCATAGAAGTTACTACAGAAATAACCATATTATTTCCTATGTAATATTTTTCATAAAAACTTTTTAAATCTTCTAATTTAATATTATTTATACTTATTTCATTTCCTATTATTAAATCTTTTATCCTTCTTTTAGAAAAAGCATTTAGAAAAAGTTGATCTTCACAATATTGACTCAACTCATCACTCCACTGTTTTAACTCCTCTAGTATTACTTCTCTTTCTTCTTCAAAACCTTTCTCAGGAAATACAGGATTTAATATTATATCTGAAAATAGCTCTAATCCATTTTCAAAATCCTCTGTTAAAGTGGTTCCATAATATATACAATAAGGATAATTAGTCATTGCATTTTCAAATCCAAATATTTCATCACACAAAGCATTTATGGTAGATTCATTTCTTTTTTTAGTACCTTTAAATACCATATGTTCTACAAAATGAGCTGTTCCCAATGGAAATTCTTTTTCTTCTATAGCTCCAGCCTTAACTCCTATACAAAATGAGGTTATGTTATCCTCTATTTTTTTATATATAATTTTTATACCATTTTCTAACTCATAAGATATCATTATATCACCTACATATTAATATTTTTTTAATTTATAATATAAGTTTTTAAAATTTCCTTAATTAGGTATATAATTATATTAATTATATATTAGGATGGTGTGTTATGAAAACTTTAAAACAATTTATACTATATGCTGCAATAGGCACCTCAAATGTAATCATAGATTTTATTATACTAAACATACTTTGGAAAATAACAAATATGTATTCTGGCTATATAAATATTTTATTTAAATTTATTTCCTTTATGTTTTATTCTATTAATGGATATTACTTAAATAAAAAATATACTTTTAAACTAGAGGGGGCCTATATAAAATATGCTTCAATATTAGGAATAGCCGCCCTTTTAAATTCATTAATACTGTCAACTTTATCACTTTATAATAGGTTTAATATTCCTCAAATCCTTTGGTGCAATATATGTGCATTGATAGCTTCTATATGTACAGGTATTATTAGCTTTTTAATAAATAAAAAGCTAATATTTAAAAACTAGTTATTTTTATTTAAATAGCATACTGGATTTAATTTCTTCTACCTTAGATTTACCTATTAAATTTTCCAAAAATTTATAGGTGAATTCCATAGCAGTAGCAGGTCCTCTACTTGTTATTATAAACTTATCTTGTACAACATCTTTTTCTAAATAATTAGCACCAATTAGCTCTCTTTCAAAACCTGGATAAGATGTTATATTTAAATTTGATATTATATTAGCTTTTGCTAAAACTATTGGTGCTGCACATATTGCACCAATAAATTTTTTACTTTTATAAAAATCATCTAATAAACTAATTACTCTATTATCATCTCTTAAATTTATTGCCCCAGGCATCCCCCCTGGTAAAATAACTGCACTATAATCATTTTTATCTATATCATCTATACTTACATCGCATTTTACTTTTATATTATGAGTTCCAGATACAAACTCATCTTTTAAGGAACATGTCTCACAAATCAAATTAGCTCTTCTCAAAATATCAACTACTGTAAATGCCTCAATTTCTTCAAATCCTTCCGCTAAAATCACCAAAATATTTTTCATTGCACATCCCTACTCCTTCTCTAATTTTTCTTAGCTTTTAATTCCCTTAAAGTTAACTTATTATATGAAACTAATTATATGAAACTAATAATTATTATCTATTAAATAGCATAATTTGTAAATTAAATCTTCTCTGATCTAAATTAACATTAGAATTAATAATTATATAACATAATAAAAGTAAAATTACAAGTAAAATACCACCATATGGTATTTTACTTGTAATTTTATAATCCTATGGTATAATATTTTCATATTAAACTCTAAGCTAAGGAGTGACGATTATGAATCAAATAGGCTTTGTAAAAGAAGTAAAAAATGATAAAGCTTACGTTATTTTTAAGCGAATGTCTGCTTGCGGAGATAATTGTGCCCATTGTTCATCTCACTGTGAAACACCACCATTAACATTAGATATGGATAATAAAAAGGTACTTGCTGAAACCGGAAATTACGTAGAAGTTAATATGGAAGATGATACTTTCTTTAAATTTACATTTTTCGCCTATGTAGTTCCACTTATACTTATGCTATTAGGTGTAGGTATAGGATATTACATTACTAAAAATGAACTCACCTCAGCTTTTACTGGATTAACTTTTTTAGCACTATCCTATGGGATACTAAGGATAGTGAATAATTTACATGTAAAACACAGAAAAGAAACTGTCAAACTTGTAAGAGTTATACCTAATGATGAACTAATCAGATTAGGTCTTTAAAAATACAAATTTATAAAGTAAGAAGTGAGATTTAAATCTCACTTCTTATTTATTATATCTATTTACACCATCCCATTGACCTCTTAACAGCATCATGCCATCCTTTTAATAAATCATCTGATTTTTCATTCTCCATATTTGGCTCAAATGTCTTTGATATCGCCCAGTTTTGAGCTACATCATTTCTATCCTTCCAATATCCCACAGCAAGCCCCGCTAAATAAGCTGCTCCAAGAGCTGTAGTTTCTATAACTTCTGGCCTTTCTACGGAAACTCCTAATATATCTGATTGGAATTGCATTAAGAAGTTATTAGCGCAAGCACCTCCATCAACTTTTAATGCCTTTAAATCTATACCTGAATCTTCTTCCATAGCCTTTAACACATCATAAGTTTGATATGCTAATGACTCTAAAGTAGCTCTTATAAAATGCTCTTTTTTAGTTCCTCTTGTAAGTCCTACTACTGTTCCTCTAGCATATTGATCCCAATATGGGGCCCCAAGCCCAACAAAAGCTGGAACTACATATACACCATTTGTATCTTCTACTTCTTCTGCATATTTTTCTGATTCTGGAGAATCTTTAATCATTCTCATTTCATCTCTTAACCATTGGATTGCTGCACCACCTACGAATATACTTCCTTCAAGTGCATATTCAACTCTGCCATCTATACCTACTGCTATAGTAGTTAAAAGACCATTTTTGGATTCAACAGCCTTTGTACCAGTGTTCATAAGCAAGAAACATCCTGTACCATAAGTATTTTTTGCTGTTCCTTCTTGGAAACAAGTTTGTCCAAATAAAGCCGCTTGTTGGTCTCCTGCTACACCTGCTATCTTTATAGGTGCTCCAAACAATGCTGGATTAGTCTCACCATATACAAAACTAGATGGTTTTACTTCTGGTAGCATTGCCTTTGGAATATCTAATAATTTTAGTAACTCTTCATCCCATTTTAAATCATGTATATTAAAAATCATAGTCCTTGAAGCATTTGTATAATCGGTTACATGTACCTTTCCCTTAGTTAAATTCCAAATTAACCAGGTATCTACATTACCAAACAATAAGTTTCCTTTTTCAGCTTCTTCCCTAGCCCCTGGTACATTATCTAGTATCCATTTAATTTTTGTTCCAGAAAAATATGCATCAAGTACTAATCCTGTTTTGCTCTTAATCATATCAGCATAGCCTTTTTCCCTTATTTTATCACAAGTTTCTGAAGTTCTTCTACATTGCCAAACTATAGCATTGTAAATAGGAAGTCCTGTTCTCTTATCCCAAACTATAGTAGTCTCCCTTTGATTTGTAATTCCTATTCCCGCTATATCATCAGCTTCTATATTACCTTTAGCCATAGCTTCTGCAGCTACACTAAATTGTGTTGCCCATATTTCCATTGGATCATGTTCAACCCAACCAGCCTTTGGATATATCTGTTTAAACTCCTTTTGAGCTACACTAACAACAAGACCCCTTTCATTAAAAATAATACATCTTGAACTAGTTGTTCCCTGATCTAATGCCATTACATACTTAGCCATAATTTTAAAACCCCCCAAATAATATTTAATATCATCTTAATTTAAATTTTCATTTGTATAATTTATATAAAAAAAGCCATACTTAAGAAGACTCACTACTATGAGTTTTTCATAAATATGGCTCTCTTTTTCTCCGCCTCAATATTCTATTATAATTATATTAGAATTTTGTCTATTTTTCAACTTTTCTTACTTTTTAATATTTTCTATAAATTCCACAACTTCTCTGAAGTAGTAGATATAGCTAGTGCTCCTACTGATAAGGAGTCAATAACATCTTTTTTTGTCTTTATAAGTCCTCCTGCTATTATAGGTATATTAATTTCTTTTTCAATAGAATGTATTATTTTACTGGCTATACCTGGCATAACCTCTACAGCACTAGGACCTGTTTCATGGATATTTTTTATACCTGTTTTAAGTGATAGTGAATCAATTATAAAAATTCTTTGTATAGTTGCTAAACCCAACTGTTTAGCATACTTTATATTACTACTTTTAGTTGTAATTATACCATCAGGTGATGCAAATTTTTTTATATACTCTATTCCTGCCGCATCTCCTTTTAACCCTTCTATCATATCCAAATGCACAAATATTATTTTATTTGCAGCCTTAAGTTTTTCACATATCTTTCCAATGTTCATAAGATTTCCATAAAGTACAAATGTAATTAGAGCTTTGCTTTTTATTACATTCTCTAAATCTTTATCATTTCTTAGCGCCGCTATAACAGGGTTTTCCAATAAAAGTTCTCTAAATCTAATCATTTTATGAGCTCCTTTATACTTTTTTTACAAAATTCTTTTCTCCAACTATAGTTTAACTTTTTTACATAACTTATATCCATACTCATTTTAACAGCTCCAGTTATAGCTTGATAAACTGATGAAGCATATGGGGTTTTTCCTTTATTTTTAAAATTTAGGTTTTTAGATAATGGGGAACTATATACTATTTCTATTCTATAAATCTAAGTTATCCTTGTTGTCTTTAATTATAACTTCTTTCTTATATATAAAACTAAATTGGGCTTTATATACGTTTTTCTAATGGTTAAAGCAGAATTAACTGTTATAAATAACTAAACATACAAACCCACAATGCACAACTGCCATTAAAATTATATAATAAATTTATCCTATGCACAATTGTGCACTGTGAATTTTTATACACATAAATTAATTTTATTAGTATAAATGCTGTATTATCTAAGATAAAATACTTTTATTTTAGATAATTATTAGATTTCCGCTCATATACATCCACATGTGTTAATACTATTCATATTTCATTTGCTCAATTTAGAAATAATTTCCTTTAATTTAGACATTGTCTATACTTTATTAAAACAACGCTACAAATAAAAATGCAGCTATAAGTCCACCAACTATTGGCCCTACAACTGGAACCCATGCATATCCCCAGTCAGCATCTCTTTTTCCCTTTATTGGTAATATTGCATGTGCAATCCTTGGACCTAAGTCTCTTGCTGGATTAATAGCATATCCTGTTGGTCCACCAAGTGAAACACCTATAACTAATATTAATAGACCAACATATAATGTACCTACACCGTCTGCTGCCTTTTGAAGTCCAAAACCAAGTATTCCAAATACTAATACAAATGTACCAATTACTTCTGTCATAAAATTTATAAATGTATTTTTAATAGCTGGAGCTGTACAAAACACTCCAAGTTTTGAATTAGGATCCTCTGTTGCATCAAAATGATCACAATACATAAGATAAACTAAAAAGGCTCCTATGATAGCACCTATCATCTGTGCAACTATATAAGAAAAAACTTCAGCTGCTGGAAATTTCCCTATAGCTGCCAGTGCTATTGTTAGAGCTGGATTAAAGTGTGCACCACTTATAGTACCGAAAATAAACGCTGGTACTGCAACTGCAATAGCCCAACCTGTAGTAATTACAATCCATCCTGAACTTTGTCCCTTTGTTTTGTTTAATACAACATTGGCAACAACACCATCACCGAGTAGTATTAGTAGCATAGTTCCGACTAATTCACCCATAAAACTTGACATAAAAAAATACCCCCCATGTTTTTGTTAAGTAGGAATTGGGTAACCGGTTACAACTCCTATGTTTTATATTAGCAATAACTATGCCATTAATATGCCAATAACTACCACATATAGTTCCCGTCTGAATTTGCAGATTTTTCTGAAATATATTTAAGAAAAGCATTTCATAAAACCTGGTCAAAATTACCTAATATCATAATCTTATTGGTAATTTTGACCAACTTGTTCTTTTTTACCAGGTTATTTAACTTTATTTCTTTTGTCCCATATAACTTGCTTCTCTACTCCATATTGTCTTGATTTTGCAGCTACAGTTTTATGGCTTATTCCAAGTGCCTTACCTGCTGCATTAAAGCTTCCATATTTTTTTAAAGCAGTCTCTATAATCTTTTTTTCATACACTTTTAAGGGTAATATCTCATCCTTAGCTGAAATACTTAATATATTATTTATGCCACCCTTACTTTTATCATTTTCATTTATAAAAGTTTTATCCTGCTCTAATATACCTTTAGGGATATGATGAATGTCTATGTAATCTTCATCTATAAGAGTCATAATCCTTTCTATAATATTTTCTAATTCTCTAATATTTCCTGGCCAATTGTAATTCATAAATACTTTCATAGCTCTACCTGTAATAAACTTTACATTTTTATTTAATTGTAAATTCATCTTTTCTAAGAAGTAATCAATTAATAATTCAATATCATCCTTCCTATTTCTTAAAGGAGGCAGCTGTATTGGAATAACATTTAGTCTATAATATAAGTCTTCTCTAAAATCACCCTGTTCAACCATTTTTTTTAGATTTCTATTTGTTGCGGCTATAATCCTTGCATTTGTTTTTAAAGTTTCTTCTCCGCCTACTCTTTGAAACTCTTTTTCTTGTATAACCCTAAGAATTTTCACCTGTAAGCTCTTTTCTAAATCTCCTATTTCATCCAAAAATATGCTGCCATTTTCAGCAAGTTCAAATTTGCCTAATTTTTTTCTTATGGCACCTGTAAAAGCCCCTCTTTCATGACCAAACAACTCACTTTCCAAAAGGTTAGATGGAATAGCTGCACAATTAACTCTTATAAAAGGTCCATTTGCCCTGTAACTTCCTTTATGTATTCCTTCAGCTATAAGTTCCTTTCCAGTTCCACTTTCTCCAAAAATAACTACGTTAGAATTCCCCTTAGACGCCTTAGTTGCTATATTTAATGCTTCACTTATACTATCGCTTTTACCAATAAATTTTATAAAAGGATCTTTTTCACATACATTATTCTCTTTTATAGTTTTCTGTTTTAAATAACAATCCCTCTCATTTAAAATTGACTCTTTTTTATCACCTTTTATAAAACTTTCAGCTTCACAATTTATATTCTTTAAATATATACTATTTATATACTTTATAATACCTTCTGTATCTCTAATACATATACCATATTTTTTACCTTCTAATTTTTTAAGTAAATCCATAATATCCTGTAACTCATTATTTCTGCTCACTTTTAACCCTCCAAACCTAAATATATAAAAAAGTCACTTTAAGCAAATAATAAGTATGAAAATTTTTAATAATCTGCATTTGTAAAAAAGACTTATATATTTTTTTAATATGTTATATAATTCTTTATCGTACTATAAAATTATATCATATTAAGGGGGTAATTAAATGGACATAAACGTAATAGGCGTTCCAATATTTTATGGTTCAGATATAAAAGGTGTGGATTTAGGTCCTAGAAAACTAAGAGAAAAAAATGTGTTAAATATCCTAGGTAAATATCATAAAATTTATGATTTAGGTGACTTATTTGTACCTTCAGTAAAAGAAAATCATAAATTTTCTTTTCATCCAAAAATGAAATATTTAAAACCTATAGTAGAAGTAAATACGAACCTAGCTCATCAGGTATATACCTCCTTAAACTCTGGAAGTTTTCCTCTTGTTTTAGGTGGGGATCATAGTTTAGGTCTTGGAAGTATTTCAGGCGTAAGCAAATACTATAAAAACTTTGCAGTTATATGGGTAGATGCTCATGGTGATATAAATTCTCACATTACTACTGAAACTGGTAATGTACATGGAATGCCACTTGCTTCCGCTATGGGTGTAGGTTATGAAGATTTAACTGACTTATATTTTCATGGTACAAAGGTTAAAATGGAAAATGTGTTTATTATAGGAGCTCGTGATTTAGATAAAGGTGAATCTGACCTTATTTTAACTAACCATCTTAATGTTTATTCAACACAAAATGTAAAAGAAGCTGGTATGAAAAAAGTAATAACTAATATAATAAAAACACTTAAAGAGAGAAATATATCTACTGTGCATTTAAGTTTCGACATCGATTGTATAGATTCAAACTTTGTACCTGGCACTGGTACTCCGGTTAAAGAAGGAATGACTGTCGGTGAAGCTAAAACATTATTAAAGTGTATTGCCGAAAGTAAATTAGTCAAATCTATGGACTTTGTTGAACTAAACCCTGTCTTAGATAAAGATGATATAACTTCAGACCTTTGCATAGACTTATTGGATTGGACTTTTAAATATTTAAAATAATTATATTTAAAATAAAGTCTGCGTATCTATCTTTTTAGATTTACACAGACTTTATATATTTTAAAATTTATTCTTTTAAGATTATTTCTTTTATATAGTCTTCCATTGCTACCATCATTATATTATTACCTCTACCTGCTCTATTTTGCCTTTTAATATCCTTTAATAATATCTTCTTAGAATTTTTTTCTTTAGTTTTTATTAAAAAACCTTTTATATTATCTGTAGCAATAATTACATAGGCTAATTCATCATCATCTTTAACACTTATCCCAGTAACACCTGAAGCTATTCGTCCCATAGCACTTACTAAATTTTTATTAAATCTTATACACATACCTCTTTTAGTTATCATAATTATATCTGACTCTTCACACTCTTTACTAACTTGAACAGATATTAATTGGTCATCTCCTCTAAATTTATATGCAGTAGTAATTAAATAATCTCCTAAAAACTCATTTATCAACGTTTTCTTCACTAATCCATGTTTAGTAAAGAAATATATTTCTTCAATATCTTTATTATTTATTGCTATTATATTAAGAATTTTAGTTTTTTCACTTTGATATTCTATTAAATCTTCTAAATTGATATCTTTATTCTCTATATTAGTAAATATTAATGAAGGTATCTTTACTACATCGCCACTATCCAAAAATATAAGTAAATCTTCATGAGTATTCGTAGTTATATTACCCACTTTCTTATTCTGTCTTACCTTTAGAAGTTGTTTTATTCTACCATTTTTATTCCACTGTAATGTAAATTCTTTAAATACCCCTTCTTCTATAAAATTAACATAATTTATAAAATCCTTATTTCCTAAATTGGCTACTGTAATAGGCAGTATATTTCTATCCATATTTTCTAATATAGGTTCTTCTAAAACAAACTCTAATCCTAATTTGGTTTTTATCTTTATAAACTTTTCTTCTCTCTCTTTTTGTAAAAGATTAACCTTTACTAATTTATCACCATCTTTAAGTTTTAAAGCCATGTATTTAGAATAATTAGTATTATATTTATCTAAACTAGTTTTTTTAATTCCACCATTAGCTGTAACAAATATAAAATCTTTTTGAGCCACAATATTATCTATAGAATATATATCTACAATATTTTCTTCCTCTAAATTTATACCTTTTATTATTTCCTCTAACCTCTTACCCTTTTCTTTCCATTTAAATTCAGGTATATTTATAACCTTTGTCTGATACATATTGCCTTTCTCTGTAAAAATCATTAATGTATCTCTTGTATTGCTATTGATTAAAAATCTATTGAAATCTCCCTCTCTATATTCTATATCCTCTATATTAGCATTAGAGCGATTATAAGACTTTAAAGATACCCTCTTTGTAAACCCTTCATTTGAAACTGTAATTACTACATCTTCTTCTACTACAAACTCCTCTATGTCAATTTTAGCCTTAGAGTCATCTTCAACTATTGCTGTTTTTCTAGCATCTCCATGCTTATTTTTTATTTCTTCAAGTTCACTTTTGATTACCTTTAATAATTCTTTCTTATTTTCCAATATTTTTCTAAGTTTTTTTATCTCTTTTTCAAGGTGTTTATACTCCTTTTCAAATGCCTTTATTTCAAGCCCTGTAAGTTTATAAAGCATAAGGTCTAATATAGCCTCTGCCTGAATATCACTAAATGAATATTTTTTCATAATATTTTCTTTAGCTTCTTTTTTAGATTTTGAACTTCTTATAGTGGTTATTATGTCATCCATAATTCCTATAGCTTTTATAAAGCCTTCCACAATATGAAATCTTTTTTCTGCAATGTGAAGTTGAGTTTCGGTTCTTCTAGTAACCACTTCTTTCTGGTGTTCAATATAATACTCTATTATTGACTTAAGACTTAAAGTCTCCGGCTTTCCATTAGCTATAGCTACCATGTTGAAAGGTAAGTTACATTGAAGCTCCGTCTTTTTGTATAAATATTTAAGTACTTTTGAAACAGTATCATTATCTACTGATTTTTTAAATTCAATAACTGCCCTAATTCCATTTCTATCTGATTCATCCCTTATGTCGCTAATAGATTCTAAAGCTTTAGAATGTTTTTTATCTCCAGTCATATCAGATATACTTTGTAAAATTTTAGACTTATTTCTCCTAAAAGGAAATTCTTTTATTATTATTCCAAACCTTCCATTTTCTAATGTTTCAATACTAGTTTTAGCTCTTAATGTAACTTTTCCAACACCTGTTTCATAAGCTTGTAGTAACGAATTTTTCCCTATTAAAGTTCCTCCTGTTGGCAAATCTGGCCCCTTTATATGTTTCATAAGTTCTTTAGTAGTTATATTATTGTTATCAATATAAGCTAATGATGCATCAATAACCTCTATTAAATTATGTGGCGGTATATTTGTAGCAAGTCCTACCGCAATACCAAATGCTCCATTTACAAGTATATTAGGATATCTTGCCGGAAGCACTTCTGGCTCTTTATCCGAGGCAGAATAATTATCTACCATATCAACTACATTTTTATCAATATCCCTTATCATTTCCAAGGCAATAGGTGTTAATCTAGCTTCTGTATAACGCATAGCGGCTGCACTATCTCCATCCTGACTTCCCCAGTTTCCATGCCCATCTATTATAGGTTTTCTAGTAGTAAAATTCTGTGCAAGTATTACCATTGCATCATATACTGAAGTATCTCCATGCGGATGATATTTTCCTAATATATCTCCCACTATTCTAGCAGACTTATAATAAGGTTTATCTGGGAAAGCAGATAATTTATAAGCTCCATAAATTATCCTTCTATGTACAGGCTTTAAACCATCTCTAACATCTGGTAAGGCTCTATCCTTAGCAACTTCTACTGCATAAGGAAGATAATTTTCTGGCATGGCTTCTTCAATAGGTACTTCTAATATATTTTTATCATTTGGAATATCAAATTTTTTAGCCATTGTAGTTAATACCTCCAAGTAAAAAATAATATGCTGGAAATACTTCCAGCCTAAAATTCAGCATATTTATACATATAGTTTTTTCTGGGTTCTACTATATCTCCCATTAATAACGAAACCATTTTTTCGGCTTTCGAAGCATCTTCTATAGTAATTTTTTGTAGCGTTCTAGTTTCTGGATTTAATGTAGTCTCCCACAGTTGATCAGGGTTCATTTCTCCAAGCCCTTTATATCTTTGTATTAGGCATCCTTTGCCAACTTCTTTTTTTACTTTCTCTAATTCTTCATCACTATAAGCATACTTTACAGTTTCTTTACTTTTACTTTGTTTATATACTTTATAAAGTGGTGGAAGTGCTATATATAGATGCCCATTGGAAATTAATGATCTCATGTATCGATATATATAAGTCATCCATAATGTTCTAATATGGTAACCATCCACGTCTGCATCGGAAAGAATTATTATTTTATTATATTTTAGATCTTTTTCTTTATAATTATCAAGTACACCAGTACCTATAGCTGTATTAAATATTTTTAATTCTTCACTACTTAACACATTTTCAAGCTTTTGTTTTTCCGTATTCATTATTTTACCCTTTGAAGGCATTATAGTTTGAAATCTTCTATCTCTTGCTTGTTTTGCTGAACCACCAGCAGAGTCCCCCTCCACTACTATAAATTCAGAAAATGATGTGTTCTTTAATGTACAAACCGCTATCTTTCCTGCAAGAGGAGCAGTACCCTTTCCTATTTTCTTTTTTTCTGCATCATTTATTTTCTTTATTTTTTCTCTTCTCGCCGCAGCATCTAATGCATTGTTTATTATAGATGATGCTATATCTTTATTATCCTCTATCCACTCCGAAAATTTAGTATAAGCTAAATCATTCATCATTGCATAAGCTTCATTATTTCCAAGCTTTGTCTTAGTCTGTCCTTCAAAAATAGGGTTCGTTAATTTAATTCTTATTATAGCAGTCATTCCTTCTCTTAAATCATCACCCTCAAACTCTTTATCTTTTTCTTTAATAAGATTAAGTTTTTTAGCCCATTCCTTAAACGCCCTGGTCATCCCAGTTTTAAACCCCGTTTCATGAGTACCCGACTCAGTAGTAGGGATATTATTTACATAGCTTGCTATATAATCTGTAGTTGAATCTGTAAACTGAACACACACTTCACCGTACAATTTTATATTATTTACTTCTCTCTCCCCTTCAAATAATATAGCTTCACTGTGAAGAACAGTTTTGCTCTCATTTAAATAATCTATAAAATCTAATAGTCCTCTTTCTGAATGATATACTTTTTCTAAAACCTCTTCTTTTCTATTATCAATAAATTTTAGTTTTATGCCTTTATTTTGAAAAGCCAATTCTTGGAGTCTTTCATCTATTATATCAAATTTAAATTCTATAGTTGAAAAAACATCTTTATCTGGCATAAAAGTAACTTCTGTACCTGTTTCTTTTGTTTTTCCTACTATCTTTAAACTAGTTACAGGCGTACCTGGCATTTCCCTTTTTAGAGACTTATCATAAGCCATTTCAAACCTCTGTCTATATATATGTCCATCCTGCCTCACTGTTACTTCAAGCCAATTAGAAAGAGCATTTACCACCGAAGCTCCAACACCATGAAGTCCTCCTGAAGTCTTATAAACAGAGTTATCAAACTTACTTCCAGTATGTAATTCAGTAAATACCATCTCTACTCCAGATTTTTTCTTTATAGGATGTATTCCCGTTGGAATACCTCTACCATTATCTTTTATAGTAACACTTTTATCTTTATTCAAAATTATAGTGGCAGTATCACCATATCCATTAGAAATCTCATCTATAGCATTATCTAGTATTTCCCATATACAATGATGTAGTCCTTTTAAACCTGTAGAACCTATATACATTCCAGGTCTTATACGTACAGGCTCTAGTTTTTCAAGAGATGTAAGAGCTGTTACATCATATAAGGAGCTTTTATCTATTTCATTAATCATATAAATCCTCCTCTACTTACAAACTTTTATCACAGATTAAGATTATATCAAATATTTTTTATAAAAACAAATGTTCTCATATAATTAAAATAATTATTTATTCTAAAAGGTTCATTTTTCTATTATATTGCATATACAAATATTAAGACATTGGAAAGGAGATGAATTGATGGTTTCTATAATTCTCCAATATGTATTAATAGCATTTCTAGTAGTTGGAATAGGATATCTAGTATATTTGTTAAAAGATAAAGACGTCTCAATAAAAGATGACTACTTTGGTGTAGCATATATACTATTAGATACTTTAAGTAATGATGAGGCTACTCCTGAAAATGCCAAAAATATTCTTAGAGCAATTTCTACAGCTGTAAATTATGTAGAGTCTAATTATAAAGATGAGGATAATGAAATAAAAGAGGAAAAAGCTTTAAAAATGGCTAAGGAAGCTATTAATGCATTAAATTTACAAAGTTCTATATCAGATGATAGTATAAGATATGTTATAAGACTTGCAGCCGCATTATTACCCAGTAAAAAATCCTTAGAGTAAGTTTTATTGTGTAATTTAAAGTAAAAGTTAAGAGTAATGATAAAACCTTTTATAAGTATTCATCTATTACTCTTAACTTTATGTATTTTTATGAATTTGCCTTTTTAAAAAAGTATGTTGATGATACTGTCGCAATGATTATAAAACATAAAGGGATTATAAACTTAGGTGACCATGGATTAATTATATTTTTCCCCATTAGTGAATAACATAAAGTTTCAGGTACTACCCCTAACAATGAAGCCAATATAAAATCTGAGTATTTCATTTTAGTTAGACCACAAGTATAACTCAAAGGATCATAAGGAAGTACTGGTGGAAGTCTTAATAAAAACAACACCTTAAATCCATCTTTTTCTAAATTATTATTTATTTTAAGTGCTTTTCCTTTAAGAATCCTATCTACAAACTCTTTACCTAAAAATCTAGATAAATAAAATGCAAGAGTTCCTGCTAAAAAAAAGCCTCCCATATTTAATATAAACCCTTTTACAGGACCAAATATAATTCCAGCTACTATAGATAACATAGCTGCTGGGATAAAAAGTACTATTGGTTTCAATCCGCATATTATAAGGAAGCATACTGCCGCATATTTTCCGCTTCTTCTTACGAAATGAGTTAGAGATTTTATGTTAATATTTTTAAAATCAACTCCATGTTTTGTAACAATAAATACTATAAATATTATTATAGAAATTAAAATGACTATTTTCCATATACTCTTTTTTTTCATACTAACTCCTTTCTAGTATATAAATAATAATTTGTCCAATATAGATTGTATCAATTTAACATCTTATTAACAATAGTATAAAAAATTATTCATATAGATTTAAGGTGAAATCTTATATAAAATAAAAGACCTTAGACTAAAATCCATTGGTCTTTAATTCTTATATTAAATGCAGTAGAGGTTTAAGTTCCTCATCATCTTTCATATATTCTTTAAAATCAGGGTAGAGCTTTATAGCTATTCTCATATCCTTTACCGCAGATTTTATATCATTTTCATGAACATAAAAACATGCCCTATTATAATATAAATAACCTTCCTTAGGATTATTTTCTATGCCCTGACTTATAATTATAATACTTTTTTTAAGATCATCTAACTCCTTATATAAAACTGCTAAATTCAAAAATGAATATCCATAATATTTATTTTCATTTATAGACATTTTATAATACTTTATAGCTTCTTTATACTCCCCCATCTTTTTTAATATTACTCCCATGTTAAATAAAGCCATATAATGATTTTCTTTAATCTCTAAGGCCTTTTTCATCTCTTTTAAAGCTAATTCATTCTTATTTAATTCTTCATATATACAACCTAAATTTGCATGTCCCCAAAAATCTAAAGGCTTAATTTCTAATGCTTTTTTATAGTATTTAATTGACTTTTCTTTTTTACCCAATTCATCATATGTATTTGCCATAAAAAAATATGCCTCATAATAAAATGGATTTAAACTTATGGCCTTTTTATAAAATTCTATAGCTTTTTGGTATTCCCTTAAACCATCATACAAAATAGCAATACCATAATAAGCTCTCTCATCTTCTTTTATCTTCAAAATTTCTAAATATTTTTCATAAGACATTTTAAAACTACCTAGTTCATCATAAATAATTGCCATATCTATAAGTAATTCTATATCTCTTTTACCTTCATCATATTTATAAGCTTTTCGGTAAAATTGAATTGCTTTTATTAATTGTTTATTTTCTTTAAAATTATTAGCTATATTCTTATAGTTCTTCATCATATAATTATTGTTCATAAAGTTCCAACCCCATTTGAATACATTATTTTATCTTACTCATATATATTACATTAATCCAAGCCATTATTACAACTTATAGTGAAAATTTATAAATATTAATAAAATTATATGGTTTTTATCATACAGGTATTAATCTGCATAATAAAAACCATATCTTATCTAATCTTTAATTTCTTTCTTCCATTACTATTTTTGTATAAGAATTTACTGTCAAAATATAATATATTAAATATATAAATGTATATGCTCCCATTATTATTAATGTGGGTTTTAAAACTTCAGCATTAAATAAATATTTATACATAATTATAGCAACACTACTATGACTTATTCCTAGAACTAATGGAATAAAAAATACTATAAATATTTGTTTTGCTATAGAAGCTCTTATTTCTTTTTTATTTACTCCAACTTTTCTTAATATATTATATCTTTTTTTATCTTCGTTTGCCTCCATAAGCTGCTTGAAATAAATTATACTACCTGTGGAGATTAAAAATACTAGCCCTATAAAAACACCAACAAACATAAATATTCCTAGTCCTGATACAATGCTAAATGCTTCATCATAGTAAGAGGATAATTCTATATTTTGTGGTAAATTTTTTACCAAATCTAATATTAATTCTTTTGTATTATCCTTATTTTCTAATATATAACCTTTCCCTCGTAATACTTGATTTTCATTATATAGTTTATTATATATATTATCTTTTACTATAAAACTAGTACCTATCATGAAATAGTTTAATGGAGAATAGTTGCTTTTATCTACAACTCTAAAACTGTACTTCTTACCATTACTAAGTATCTCTTCAATATTATTTTGATAATTTTTATCATCTCTATAGTTTTCTAATATTATAGCTTCACCATCATTTTTTATAGAGAATTTTTCCTTAACTCCTCTTTCCTTAAGTAATCTATTAATCTCACTTTCCGATATTAAATATATCCCATTTTTATTTTTTACAGCTTTAACAGAATTTACTTTTATGAATTCAGCTTCAGAAGATAATACCTTTTTATTCCTTGGATATTTAGCTATTATATCCTCTACCTTTTCATCTATTTTTTCATTACTATTTATATAAGCAAATGTATAAGGATATTGTACTGCTCCTGCTTCCTTTATTCCTGAATAAAGATTATATGTTATACCTAAAGAAGTCAATGTAGTGGCACTTAAAATAGATATTATAGAAAAAGTCCTTACATTGCCTTTTATTCTATACAATAAATTAGATGTACTAATCATATTTATACCTTTATAGTAGTTTTCTTTATTTTTCTTTGACCTTTTTATAAAGTATACTAAAGAATAGTTAAAGAAACCAAATGTTCCAATTATAACCAAAATCGTTGTTAATAACACATTTAATAAAAAATTACCGTTATCTGTTTTAAGTCCCACTACGTATCCTAGCACAATAATTAACAATGAAATTACTGATAACACAATAGAAACTTTAGGTTCTTTTTCCCTTACACTCTCTGCCTTGAAAAGATCTATTAATTTATATTTATAAATTATGCTATATCCATGAATGGACGTTAACAAAAATAATATACCGAAAACAAGAGTTGTATTTAAAATAGCCTGTAGACTTAGAGAAAATGCTATGGATATATTAACTTCCATAAACTTTATAAGTATCATTATAAAAAATTTTGAGAATATACTTCCAAGTATTATCCCTACAAATAATGCTATAAATCCTATAACTATATTTTCATAGAAAAGCATTCTTCCAATTTCTTTCTTTTTTATTCCTAAAAGAGAATATAGTGCGATTTCTTTTTTTCTCTTTTTTAAGAAAAAAGATGTAGAATACCATATGAAAATAGTAGCAAATATTGCTATTATTATAGCTGCCACTTTGAAGCCTGCTGCCACTTTTATAGATTGTCCAGCGGTTTGTTGCACCTGTTGATTATATCTTATGGCTGAAAATGTATAATATATTATTATATTAAATACTATTGATGTAAAATATATGAAATAATTATAAAAGTTTCTTTTTATATTTCTTGTGGCAATTTCAAATAGATTCATTGTTCTACCCCCTTATATAAATTAATACTACATTTCACTTAGTCCACCACCAAGAGTAGATAGTACGTCTAAAATCTTTTGGAAAAACTCCTTACGTGATCCACCTCTTACAATTTCCGTGAAAATTGACCCATCTTTTATAAATAAGATTCTTTTACAATAACTAGCGGCAAATGCATCATGTGTTACCATCATTATTGTTGCATTTTCGCTTTCATTCATATCACTTAGACTTTGCAAAAGTTCTGTAGAAGACTTTGAATCTAATGCACCTGTAGGTTCATCTGCAAGTATTAATGTTGGATGATTTATCATAGCTCTTGCAGCCGCTGTTCTTTGTTTTTGACCTCCTGATATTTCATATGGATATTTTTCTAATATATCTTTTATTCCAAGACTTTCTGCTATATCTAAAACATTCTTATCTATTAAACTAGGTTTAATTTTAGAAAGTGCTAATGGCAAAACTATATTTTCTCTTACACTTAAAGTATCTAATAAATTAAAATCCTGAAATATAAACCCTAATTTTTCCCTCCTAAAATTTGATAAAGTATTTTCATTCATTTTCACTATATCTTTGCCATCTACAATAATGTTCCCTGAAGTAGGAGTATCTATTGTAGCTATTACATTTAAAAGTGTACTTTTCCCAGCCCCAGATGGTCCCATTATTCCAACAAATTCTCCCTCTTTTATTTCAAAATTAACATCATTTAAAGCTGTATACATATTTCCTTTTTTTCCATATACTTTTCTTAAGTTATTTATTACTAATACATTTTTCATATTAAATAATCCTCCTAAAATCCTTTTTGAGTATTAGACATACTTCTATATAAGTTTCATCAATTTTTTAATTCATTGACCGTATGGAACTAAAACTACACTTTAAATTATAATTTTTTATACCCACTTAAACCATTTATATAACTTACAATTTAATATATTTCCTTACATTTTCGTCACAAATAACATTATATATATTATTACCTTTATATATTTTCTAAATACTAACTTTAAAAATAAAAACTGTTGAAAATAATATATTTCAACAGCTTTTTAGTTTATAATTTATTTTTTATACACTCTATAATAGTTTGTAAGTTTGGGAAAATGTATTATAACTTTTGTGTACTCATAAAACTTTGACTCTATACTAATATAATGACCCAATTTCTTAGCTAACTTATCAGATAAATACAAACCCATTCCAGTAGATTTAACATTCTCTCTTCCATTGTGTCCTGTAAAACCTTTCTCAAATACTCTATTTATATCTTCCTTTTTTATACCATTTCCATTATCTAATATTATAAGCCTTTTCTCTTTTTTATCTTCCGTTGTATAAATTTTTATACTACCAGATACATTAGTATATTTTAATGCATTACTTAAAATCTGGTCTATTATATAGTCTATCCATTTTTTATCTGTAAGCACTTCTATATTTATTTCACCTATCTCTACTTTTATTTTCTTTCCAATAAAGGTTTTGGCATGTTTTTTTATAATTTCTTTTATACTTTTATCTAAATTTATTTCCTGTATAAAATAGTCTTTAGAAAAATCATCTATTTTTGAATAATATAAAGCTTGCTCTACATATCCATCTATCTTATTTATTTCATCTTCTATACTATCTAATATCTCTTCCTTAGATTTATCCATAGAATCTTCAATTATAAGTCTAGTAACTGCTATAGGAGTCTTTATTTCATGTACCCAACTTGTTATAAATTCTGAATTTTCCCTTCTATCATTATTTAATCTATGGATTTTAATAGCTTCTTCTTCAAATAGTTTTTTAAAGAGGTTATTATATATTTTCTCCTCATTATTTCTTGCCTCTGGAAGGGCACTAACAATATCTTCATTAACATTTTCTATAATATAATTCAAAGCATTGTAATATCTTTTACGCTTAAAAAAATCTATAAATAAATAAAAAATGAATAGAAACAAGGATACAAAATTCATATATATAATATTGGCTAATTGAACCTTAACTGTTCCATCTAAATAAACCATTAAAGATACAAATATCATTAATACAACAAAAAATATAATTAAATATATTTTATCAATTAAATATTTCTTTATATTCATTTTAATTCTTTCCCCCAATTTAATACTATACCATTTAGTATATCCCTTACTTATTATTTTCTTCATTTTATTATAGATTTTAAACTTTGTAAATTTATTTCTCTACTAAATAGAAACACCCAAAGACTTCTTATTATAAAAAATCTTTAGGTGTTTAAAACTATTTACTTATGCTCATTAAGTATTCCTTTATCTCTGTAGAAGTACTTAGTGCCATTACTTTATCTACTATTTTAATACATTCCTTATAATTTGATTCACTTATTATTCTTCTAGCATTTAGTATAGAAGATGCACTCATACTAAATTCATCTAATCCCATTCCTAATAGAAGTGGTATTAAATATTTATTACCAGCCATTTCTCCGCACATGCCTACATATTTACCTTCTTTATGACCATTTTCTATAACCATCTTTATAAGTTTTAATACTGCTGGATTGAAAAAATCATATAAATAGGAGACTCTTTCATTCATTCTATCTACTGCAATTGTATATTGAATAAGATCATTAGTTCCTATACTAAAAAAGTCCACTTCTTTAGCAAGTATATCTGATGATACTGCTGCTGATGGAATCTCTATCATTATTCCTACTTGTACATCATTTTTAAACTCTATCTTTTCTTTTCTTAATTCTGCTTTACATTCCTCTAACACTTCTTTTGCTTCCCTAAGTTCCTGTATATTTGATATCATCGGAAACATTATCTTTAAATTTCCATATACAGAAGCCCTAAGTAAAGCCCTTAATTGAGTTTTAAATATATCTTTTCTGTCTAAACATAACCTAATAGCTCTATACCCTAAAAAAGGATTTAATTCCTCTCCTATAGGAAGATATGTTAGTTTTTTATCCCCACCTATATCCAATGTTCTTATTATTACAGGTTTGTTATTTAGTTTTTCCAAAACCTCTTTATAAGCCTGAAATTGCTCCTGTTCTGTAGGAAGATTATCTTTAGACATATATAAAAATTCCGTTCTAAAAAGACCTATTCCTTCCGCTCCATTTTTTAGAGCATTTTCTGCATCATCTATAGAACCTATATTAGATACAACTTCAACTTTTTTATTGTCTAATGTTATTGACTCTTGTTCTTTAAATTTTAACAAAGTTTCCCTAAACTTTCTTTGTTCCTGCATTTTTTCTCTATATTGAATTAGCACATCCTCCGCAGGATTTACTATGATATTTCCATTATCTCCATCAAGAATCAATATGTCATTTTCTTTTATAGTTTTAATATCTTCCCCAACCCCTAATACTGCTGGAATACCTATAGAACGTGCTATTATTGCTGAATGTGATGTAACTCCTCCTATTTGGGTTCCAAATCCTAAAACTAAATCCTTATTAATTTGAGCAGTATCTGATGGTGTTAAATCATTGGCAATTATAATACATTGCTGATCTATATCTTCAATGGATAAACTTTCATCCCCATTTAATATTTTAATTAATCTTTTACTTATATCTCTAATATCAGCTGCTCTCTCTCTCATGTAAGCATCATCTAATGATTCAAATATCATAGCCAATTCATCACTAGTAGTTTTTACAGCATATTCTGAATTTATTTTATCTCCCTCTATTTTAGAAATTATAGCTCCTGTAAACTCTGGGTCATCTAACATAAGTAAATGTGCTTCAAATATCTTAGATTTTTCTTCCCCCAATTTTTCCTTTGTACTTTTAATAGTTTTCTCTAACTGCTCTTTTGCCCTATCTATAGCTAAATTTAGTTTTTCCTTTTCTTTTTCTGCGTTTTCCACATTGTTTTTTTGTATATTATAATTCAGTTCCTTTAATATTAAAGCCTTACCTATAGCAATTCCTGTTGACGCACTTACTCCCTTTAACATTTGAAATCCTCCCTCTTTATTATCCAGTGTTTTTTTATTGGATTCCTTCAAGCATTTCTATCCTCTCTATGAATACTACCTTATTATAATAACTTTCATACTCTAAATAAGAATAGTTACAAAATAGAGAAGCCGTAGCTTAAATACGTATTATAAATTTAGAATCACTTAATACGATTTTCTATTAAATCTACTATTTGATTAATAGCCTCTTTTTCATCATTTTCTTCACTTTTAATGATTATTTCATCTCCTTTTGTACATGACATAGACATAAACCAACAAAACTTTTAGCATTATATTATTTGCTTTTATACTAAACTTAAATTTTAAAGCTTTATTTACTGTCTTCATATCTACCCTAGCATATATACCAGTTTTATTTTTTATTAATATATTCTTTATTATAGTTTCAAAATCCTTCTAAATTACTTTAACCAAACCTCAGCAATTAATGACTCTTTATCTACTTCTCCATAATTAAATTCTACCTTTTCTATAATATCCTTATTTGTGATTATCATAGGGCTTAAATCTGATTTAGCCTTTTCATTTATTAAATCTAAATTAAAAGATACTAATTTATCTCCAACTTTAACCTTATCTCCTGCTCCAACAAAAGTTTCAAATCCTTCTCCTTTCATAGATACAGTTTCTATACCTATATGAAGTAATATTTCAAGTCCTTCCTCTGACCTAATAATTACAGCATGTTTAGTTGGGAATACCTGAACTATCTCTCCATTTACTGGTGAATATAATACTCCATCCTTAGATGAAAATCCAACTCCATATCCCATCATATTTGATGCAAACACCTCATCTGGAATCTCCTCTACTTTAAAACAACTTCCTATAAATGGTGATTTTATTTTTACAACTTTATTTTTCTTGAAAAACTTGAACATTATATTGCTCCCTTCATATTAATAATTTGTATATCTATCTACATTATTTTTTTTATCTCATCCTTAAGCATTTCAGCTTCTGGTCCAAATACTACTTGTAAATTTCCTCCTCCAGCATCCATAGTTCCTGCTGCTCCTAACCTTTTTAACTGTTCTTTATCAACTTTATCTGTATTATTTACTGTAAGTCTAAGTCTAGTAATACAAGCATCTATACTATCTATATTTTCTTTTCCTCCAAGTGCCTTTAAAACTTTTGCTGCCTTCGAGGAACTATCTAATGATTTTTTTTCTACATTCTCTTCCAAATCAGAATCCTCTTCTCTTCCTGGAGTCTTGTAATTAAACCTTCCTATAGCATAATAAAATACCACAAAATATAATACTGCTATTATAGGTCCTACTATTAAAAATAACTTCCATCCATTTTGAGAGTTAGAAATACCTAGTATATAATCAATTAAACTAGCTGAAAAACTATATCCCAATCTTATACTAAAAAATTTAGTTAAAAGCCCTGATATAAATGCCCCAAATATATGAAATACATATAAAATTGGAGCTAAAAATATAAATGAGAATTCAATAGGTTCTGTTATACCTGTTAATATAGAAGTTACAGCCGCTGTCAACATCATACCTGCCACAGCTTTTCTTTTTTGTTTTTTAGCTCTTAAATACATAGCTAAAGTTGCTGCTGGAAGTCCAAATAACATTATTGGAAATTCACTTGCCATAAAGTATCCCGCTGTAGGATCTCCTGCAAAAAATCTAGCAGCTTCCCCTCTTAACATCTCTCCTGTTGCTGGATCTAAAAATCTGCCAAATTCATATAGAAATGGCGGATAAAATACATGGTGTAATCCTACAGGAATTAATGCTCTTTTTCCTGCTGCATATATTGCTGGTCCAAAGGGTGACCCTGTGGCAAAATTAGCAAAAGAATTTATCCCCGTCTGAATGGGAGGCCATATAAATGAAAAAACAACTCCTATTAATATAGCCATTGCTGCTGTTACAATTGGCACAAGCCTCTTTCCTGCAAAGAAACCTAAATATGGAGGTAATTTTGTTTCGTGAAATTTTTCATACATTTTTGCTGCCATAAGACCTATAATTATTCCTCCAAATACTCCCATATCAATGTTTTCTATGCCCTTAGCTTGAATATTTAAAATTCCACCCATAGCTTTAAGTACACTAGTTAATACTCCATAACCTACCACTGAAGCTAAACCTGCTACGCCAACATTTCCAGTAAACCCTATAGCTACTCCTACAGCGAATATTAACGATAAATTTACAAATACCGCTAAGCCTCCATTATATATTACCTGCCCAATAGAATTTACCATTCCACTACTTTGCATTAACCATCTACCAACTGCAACTAAAATACCTGCTGCAGGTAGTACGGATACAGGTGTCATAACGGCTTTCCCAACTTTTTGTAATACCTTAAATGTTTTATTATTAGCCATAATTATATCCTCCTTTACTACTCCTTACTTTAGTTTTATATTAATTTGAAAAATTATTAGTTTTTTTTAAATTTAAACAAATAAAAAGACATAAGCTTATAAAATGCCTATAATAGCATTTAATAAAGCTCATGCCTGATCGTATCAGTAACACGCTTCTATTCAATTTGATTCTATTAGTCTATGTATATGTACTGCAATATACCCTACTTCATCTTCTGGTACTTTCTTTTCTAATCTTTTTTCTATAAATTCACATACTTCCTTTGATATTTTAAACTCCTTTTTTAACTGCTTTTTTACAGAGGGTAAAAACATATTCTCCAAGCTTTTATTATGGTCTATTCTATATAGTGCATATCTTAAATGTGATATTAATCTAGAATATTCAAGTGTTTTATCATTTAATTTAATATCTAATCTATCACTTATAAATTCAATTACTTCTTTCACTATTCTAGTAATTTTAAGGCTATCTGACACCTGTACATTCATTTTAGCGGAATATATATGCAGAGCAATAAAACCGATTTCACTCTCCGGCAATTGAACATTTAGCCTTTCCTTTATAATTTCTAAGGTTTTCTCCCCAATAGCATACTCATCACTATATAAAGTTTTAATTTCATATAAAAAAGGATTAATGATATCTATTCCTTCTTTTAAACGTTTTAAAGCAAAATTTATATGATCTGCTAAACCAATATGGATATGAGAATTTAATTCTTCTTCTAGTTTATTAGATGCCATATCAATTATCTCTTCTGTTACTGCTAAAATATCTTCATCAATATTTTCTAGTACATTTTTATAACTATCTATTTCTTTCTCGTCAATTTGTATGAATTTTTGCTCTATAGTTGCCTGTTCCGATATAATTTCTCCTTTTTTTCTTCCAAATCCTATACCTTTACCTGAAAGAATAAATATTTTATTATATCTTTCAGTAACAACTACATTATTATTTAATGGCTTTATTACCTTATATCCATCAATCATGTCCCTCTCCTCATATTATAAAATATTTATTACTAAATTTCAACATGTTTTTTTTAAATTATATGAAAATAAACACTATTCATCAAAATATAATTTTTCAAGACAATAATGATCCTTTAATTCTATAGTTAACTTATCCCACAGATACATCCTTCTTTGAAGCTCTAATGAATATTCTTCACTTAATAGCTTCTTTACCTCTTTTGTATGAGCCTCATTATTAAATTCGTGTAAACTTTTAATTTTTTCTGTTTTATAATCCTTTAAAAAAGATAATACTATTCTCCCATGTTCTTGACATTTTTCTTCTATATCAAATCTAATAGAATAAATAAGTCCCATAACTAAATTCATTTCTGAAAATATACTATATAATACCTTCCTTCTTATATTAATATAAAACTCTCTTTTTAAATCCTCAAGATAAATTTCAGAATATAAATATTCCTGCTGTTTATTATTTTCAACTAAAAGTTTTATATTTCTCGAAATTCCTCCAGTATCTTTTAAAACACTAGATGTAAGCTCAATAGCATCCCATAAATAATCCCTTTCCACTAAATCATATATAAAACTATTAAAAGCTTTCTTAAACTTCTCTAAAAGCAATAACTCTGTGCCTATTTTATTCTCCGATTTAAATCTTTTTCTTTCATAAATAATATAATAAATTCTTTCTAATTCTTCACAAGATAAATCATCTTTATCATCTAAGGACAATAGATGTAAATACATATATTTTTTTAGTTCTTCTTTAGATTTCTCTAGGTTACATATATCTAAAGTATTAATAATGTCTATAAGCTTTTCTTCAAGCATCCTAATCCTCCCCTAATAATTAAGTTTACAACTAATGAAATAATTTTTCATACTAAAGTTTTTTATTTATATTAAACTTTATATATATTTATATTCATATTAAATTATTATTTATATAGTAATTACAATATTCTTTATACTAAAATTTTATTATATCTAATTTTATTATTTAAAGTAAATATTTTATATTATCTCCGTAAAATTCAACTTGATTAAATAACTCATTATGATTTATTATATAATAAAATAATACATAATTAAACTTGTCCCCTAATATTAATATTATGCCTTAATAATTATGAAGTTAATACATATGTAACATAATCATAAGACAATAAATGATATTTTATGATAAAATAATATTGCATAATAAATACAAATACTTCGGGGGGATTTTTACATGCAAAGGATAGATTCATATAGTATCAAGGTAGCTATTTCTGTATCTTTATGTATTGTTTTATTTAATATACTTCATAGAGAGTATCCTTTCTATGCATGTATAGCTGCTATATCTTGCATGAAAGAATCTGTTTCCTCTACTTGTGTAGCAGGTAAAAACAGATTTTTCGGTACGTGTATTGGAGCTTTAATGGGACTTATATTCTATCTCTTTCTTAAAGATACAGCTATCTATTGTGGTATAGGTATTATAATTATAGTATATCTTTGTAGATTATTTAAACATCCTAGTTCCATTGTTATAAGTTGCATAGTTTTTGTTGCTATCATGACAAATCTTAAAGGTGTTCCTTCTCAAGAGTATGCTATAGATAGAATAATCAACACCTTTATAGGTATAATTATAGCTGCTTTAGTAGATAAAATCACAGATTATATTTTAAATTCAAAAATATATACTAAATCTAATTGTAAAAGTGAATCCAAATAAATTTAAAAATTTCCAAATAATGTTTATTAATGAAGCTATACCATTAAACCACCATAATAATTAGAGTTTATATGTTTAAAATAACAATATAATGATATTTGTTATTTTAATATATAAAGGGATGATTATATGAAAAGAAACAACACCTTAATTTTCATGGTAATAATATTTATTTTAACTTTATCTTGTATTTTGGCTTATTTTTATTTAAATAAATGGAGTAATGTATTTTATCCTAATGTTTCTATTAATGGTATAGATGTATCTGGTAAAACCAAAGATGACGGAATTAAATTATTAAAAGAAAACTTGAAGTATAATAGTCATGCTATATTCTTAATAAACGCTGATAAAAAAATATATGAAATTGAATTATCAAAGCTTAATCCTCAGTATAATCTAGAATCTACAGTAAATAAAGCTTTCTTATATGGAAAAGACTCAACACTTTTAAATAAAATTAGAACTTTAATAAAATCACCTTCAAAAAATTTTCCTGTAGAATTCAGATATGATAATAAACCAATAATAAATTTAGTAAATAAAATAGAAAAAGATATAAATAAACAAGCCATAAATGCTTCAATAAAGTCAATTTCACCAGGTAAACTCATCATTATAGATGATGTATTTGGGAAAAAACTTGATAAAAAACAACTGATTCAAGATATAAAAACAAGAGTGTCAACCCATGCTAGACAGAATAAAGTTAAAATAAATGCACAAATAAAAACACTTAATCCATCCATAACTAAAAATGAACTTTCAAAAATTAATACCACAGTGTCTTCCTTTTCTACTAATCTAGGTTCTTCCTCTCAAGAAAGAATTACTAATATAATTTTAGCCACATCAAAAATTAATGGAAAAATATTAATGCCCGGAGATACATTTAGTTTCTATAATACAGTTGGAGAAACAACAGAAAAAAGAGGTTTTAAAGAAGCCCCCATAATTATAAACAATAAACTTTCAAAAGGTATTGGAGGGGGACTCTGTCAAGTATCGTCAACACTATATAATTCAATAATAAGACTTAATATAAAGTCTTTAGAACGAAGTAACCATTCATTAACTACATCTTACATCCAACCAGGATTTGATGCCACAGTATCCGGAAAGGAAATTGATTATAAATTTAAAAACACTTTAAATTTTCCTATTTATATAGAGGGTTATATAAAAAATAATAAATTAACTTTTAACATTTACTCTAATTCTTCTTTAAATAAAATAAAATATACTTTAAAAAATGAAGTCTATGAAAAAAAACCTCCTAAAACAATATACAAATATGATAAAAACTTACCTTATGATATGTGTAGAAAAGTACAATCCCCTGTACAAGGTTTAAAAGTTAAAGTTTACTTAATAGGTTATAAAAATAATAAACTAATTTCTAAGGAGCTTATTTCAAATGATACTTATAAATGCTCAGATGAAATTATAATAAAGGGTACAAAAAAATATTAATTCCGTCTAACTATCTAGACGGAATCATTATGTTTTAAACTTTTCCATGGAATTATCTAATTTTTCTGTAGCTTTAATATTATTGGTATTTTCTTTAATTATATATATTTTATCTACAGCATCTAATATATCAAAAGACATTTCCGTTATATCATTTTAAGCTTTTCCTATAGATAATGTTACATTTTCTTTTACTTTATTTATTTCTCCAATAGAAAAAGTAAGTTCTTTTTTTGTATTACTGATTTCAACCATAGTATTACTTATATTTTCTATATCCACGTTATACTCTTCACAGATACTTAAAAATTCATTATAATCTTTATTAATATTAGACTTAATATACTCTAGTAATGTATTGGCTCCTCTACTTAAAACGTTTATAGACTCTCTTATTATAGCTATTATAATTTTAATATGTTCCGCATTAACAGATGATTATTCCGCAAGCTAGTAAATCCTTTTCCTGGTTCTCCTGCCCTAGCAGCCTCAATAGATGCATTTAGTGCAAGTAAATTAGTTCGTTTAGTTATATTTATAATATCTTCCGAAATCTTATTTATCTCTTCCACATTTTTTGATTTATTAATAACATTTATAATACCTTTTTCTATATCTTTGAAAACTACTTCTGTATTTTTAATAGATTTTATAGTATTTCCTTTTAAAAAACTTTCTTTACAAATAAGGTTAACAGAAAAATTAATAAAATTTCTATAAATTGGATCATTAATAAATTACGAATATTGATACCTTTCAAAAATAAAATACTACTAATAATTATAGTTATTAAATTTATTAATAAAAAATAAGTAACAGTGTTTTTATAAGTATGCACTATAAACTTATTCATATTAGCATTCCCTAACTATAACCTTCTGCGCCATTCCTTTACCTAATACTAAACGTGTCTCTCCTATTCTTAGTATCATAGGTCCCATATCATTTTTCATAACCTGTATAGTACTACCTTTTACAATACCCATTTCCATAAGTTTTTTAATTATTAATTCACCACTAGATATACTTTCTACCCTGCCAAATCTTCCCTCGTTCAAAAAATTTAAAGGCACATTTAATCCATTCATATATATTCCTCCTTAAACTAATAAGTTCAATTTTTAATATAATTAAAACACCATTTCGTTATTGATAATGATATTTATTATCAATAATATTTTACTACATTTTCTCTACTATGTAAATATTAAATAAAGCATGCAATATTAAAACTTTAACATTACATGCTTTATTTAATCTATTTAATTAACTGCCTTCACTTTTTTTGTAGCTACAATATTTACTCCTGTATTGGCAACATCTTTTATTAGTATTTCTCCCACATTTATTGGTGCTTTAACTTTTAATTTATTTATAGCCTGTACACATTCAAAAATTTTACCCTTAGGTATATCTTTTTCTGTCTTAACAGAAACCATATCTATTTCACCATTTTCAAGTTTAATAGAAGAAGTCACTATTCTAGTAGGATTTGTACACTCTTTTTCTGCGTAAGCCTTTCCCCTAGGACATATATTCCCTGTTACTTTTGTAACTTTTTTATCTTTTAATTCAACTTGAAGAGCACATCCCATAGGACATCCTATGCATACTAAATCTTTACTATTCATAAAAATTCTCCTCTCTCTTACTTATATTAACACAATATTTATATACGTTAGTCCTCAATTTTTATGGTAATATTTTTACAGTTAGGATTTTCTTCAAACATACCTTCTGCAAGTTTTAAAGTTTCCATTTCTCCAGGTGCTAGTACCCTTTTTTTTCTATGAATTACTTGCTTATTATCAAAATATACTGATATAAATTTATCTTTAAACACATTTCTGACTCTAAACCTAATATCCACACCTTTATTTATATTATCTACATGAATAGTTTTTGGAACAGTGTAAGACACTCCATTTCCCGGTATTAATTCCACAACTTCTTTATTAACTTTCTTACCTTTTATATAATCAGCTGCATTTTTACCAGCATTATAACTTTCCTCCGTAACAAAGTCAACTAAATCATGTACATGTAGTACATTCCCACAAGCAAATACACCTTCTATGTTAGTTCCCATTCTTTCATCTACTTCTGGTCCACCAGTTACACCAAGTTTTACTCCTGCTTTTCTTGAAAGCTCATTTTCAGGAAGTAATCCTACAGATAACAATAAAGTATCACATGGAATGTATTCCTCTGTTCCCCTTATTGGTCTCATTTTATCATCTACTTTTGATATATTAACTCCTGTAACCCTATCTTTTCCTTCAATTTTAGTAACAGTGTGGGCAAGTTTTAAAGGAATACCAAAATCATCTAAACATTGAACTATATTTCTTTTAAGTCCACCTGAATACGGCATAAGCTCAACTACTGCCTTTACCTTCGCCCCCTCAAGGGTCATTCTTCTAGCCATTATAAGTCCAATATCCCCAGATCCAAGTATTACTACTTCTCTACCTGGCATTTCCCCTTCTATATTTACAAACTTTTGTGCAGTACCAGCAGTATATATACCCGCACATCTACTACCCGGTATATTTATTGCACCTCTTGGTCTTTCTCTACAGCCCATAGCGAGTATTATAGACTTTGCTTTAATTTCTAATATTCCATCCTCATCATTTACTGCTGTTATAATTTTATCTTCATTTAAATCAATAACCATAGTATTTAGTTTATAATCTACTTTCATATCTGATATCTTGTCTATAAATCTTTGAGCATACTCTGGTCCTGTAAGTTCTTCTTTGAAAGTATGAAGCCCAAAACCATTATGAATACATTGATTAAGTATCCCACCAAGACTCTTATCCCTTTCAAGTATTAATATATTATCAATTCCTTCTTCTTTAGCCTTTATTGCTGCTGCAAGTCCTGCTGGACCCCCACCTATTATAACAATATCATATTGTTGCATAATTAAGCCCTCCATTTTTTTATTCATTATCTACAAGTACAGTTGATTTATTACCAAATTTAGTTACACCTTTACGCATAGTCTTTAGCTCTTCAGCTAATATATCAACAGTCTTATTTAAACAAAATCCACTTTGGCATCTTCCCATACCTGCTCTCGTTCTTCTTTTTACTCCGTCTAAGTTTCTTGCACCTAAAGGTCTTCTTATAGAATCTCTTATTTCTCCTTCTGTAACAGTTTCACATCTACAAACTATTCTCCCATAGGCTGGATCCCTTTTTATAAGTTCTTTTCTTTCATCATTATTCATTTCTCTAAATTTAGGTATAGATTTTCTTATAGGATTAAATTCTTTATTTTTCTCAGGTTTTAACTTATCCACTATTATTTCTCTAATATATTCACCAATAGCTGGTGCGCTAGTAAGTCCTGGTGACTCTATACCTATAACATTTATAAAATTTTTACAATCTTCCACCTCTTCGATTATAAAATCCCCCGATACCTCATGAGCCCTAAGTCCTGCAAAAGACGTTATAACTTGTCTTGACGGTATTTCTTTAATTGTAAGAGGAGCTTTTTCAAAAATCATACCTAATCCCTCTGCTGTAGTTTCTAAATTATCTTTATCATCTAAATCCACTGAAGTAGGTCCCATAAGTAAATTTCCATCCACAGTTGGAGTTACTAAAACCCCTTTTCCCATTTTAGTTGGTAATTGAAATAATGTTCTATTTACCATGCTTCCAACAGACTTATCAAATAATAGATATTCACCTTTTCTAGCAACAATTCTATATTTCTTATCACTAACCATATTATTTAGCTTGTCTCCGAAAAGACCTGCTGCATTTATAACTATTTTCCCTTCTATATTGCCTTTATTAGTTTGCAATACATATGAATCTTCTTTTTTTTCTATCTCTAAAACCTTTGTATCAAATTTAAACTCTACTCCATTTATATTTGCATTTTCCGCTAATGCAATTGTAAATTCATAAGGACATACTATTCCTCCTGTAGGCAGAGTTAATACCGCTACAACATTATCTGATAAATTTGGTTCTAACTTCAAAGCTTCATCTCTATTTAATATTCTCATGGTATCAGGAACTCCATTTTCAAGTCCACGCTGTTTTAAATCTTCTAATTTACATATATCTTCTTCATTAAAACAAAGCACTAAAGATTCATTTCTCTTAAAAGGAAAGTCTAACTCCTCTTTTAGTTTATCAAACATTTCATTTCCTCTTATATTCATCTTAGCCTTTAGTGTACCTGGCATTGGATCTTCTCCAGCATGCACTATTCCACTATTTGCTTTACTAGTACCAGCTGCAACATCTGCTTCTTTTTCTAGTACACATGTTTTTAAATTATATTTAGATAATTCTCTTGCTATTGCACACCCTGTAACTCCAGCACCAATTATTATTATATCAAACATATTGTTCCTCCTTTGTGGCAAAAAATAAGAGCCTTAATTTAAGAGAGAACTCTATCTCTCCTAAATTAAGGCTCTCTAATCTCTGCCTTAAATTAATCATAACATTTTTCAACACTATTGTACCATATATATATTTATCTTTCAATATTTTTATAAATAATTTTATTTTCTAATATTTATGCTATTTTATATAATTGTTTTCAATATAACTGCTATCATACTGATAAATTATAAACCTATTTTATAATAAAACTATTATTTAACATCATTAGTAGTTCTATAGTTTCTTTTGTTTTTCCAAAATCCATTATATATTTTTTAATATTGATATCGTTTTCTAAGTTGTCCTTAGTAATCTTGTTCCAAAACCCTTTTATATTTTTCACCACTGTCCCTCCCTTATTGCATGTAAAGTAATTCCCCTTATTACTACAGTTATTTATCGTTATTTATAATAAATTCTTAAATAACTTTAAAAATATTTTAAACTCGATAAAATAATACATTAAACATTAAAATGCTTCCTTTATAAAAACAGTTCTTTATTTAACTGTATAATATAAAGAAAGCAATTTATTTTTATTATTATTTCTTTTATTTATTACCCTATAAAGCTATTTTCTACCTTTTTACAAAACTAGAATTCCTCCTAAATAAGTACCAGAAGTGTAACTTTTAAATTTCCATTGGCTGCAAATGTAGAAAAACTACATATAAACGCCCAACTCCACAAATAATAGCTGTAGTTATGGTAAGTTTAGTCAGTGAACTCATAATTCAAACCTACCCTTGTAATTATCTTAATATTATATAATTTTAGGTTTTCCTCTTTTTATAAATTTCCCAGCTCCCTCTTTTCCAATAAATTTACCATACTTAGCCACTATTTCTCCTTGTGATAATGTAATAATTGGATATCCTTTTATTTTAAAACCTTCATAAGGTGTATAGTCCACATTTTCATTAAGATTTTTATGAGTTATAGTAAGTTCTTTATTGGGATCAAATATAACTATATCTGCATCACACCCAACTGCAATAGTTCCTTTTTGGGGATACATCCCAAAGATTTTAGCTGCATTAGTAGAAGTTAATTCTACAAATCTTTGTAAACTAATTCTTCCTTCTCTAACCCCATAATTATACATAAGACACATTCTAAGTTCCACTCCTGGTACCCCATTCGGTATTTTGGTAAAATCATCTAGGCCCATTTCCTTCTGTTTTATAAAAAAAGGGCAATGATCTGTAGATACTACTTGTAATGTGTTATTTTGTAATCCTTTCCATAAAACCGGCCAGTTTTCCCTATTTCTGAGAGGAGGGGACATAACGTATTTTGATCCATTAAAACCTGGTTCTTCATAATTTTCATTAGATAAAAATAAATACTGTGGACAAGTTTCACCCATAACTGGATATCCTCTTTCTCTTGCTCTAGCTATCTCTGATGTAGATGCCTCACAAGTATTATGAACTATATATAAAGGAGCTTTACATATTTGCGCTAGTTTTATAGCTCTTCCTACCGCTTCTCCTTCACATAATTCAGGACGTGATATTGCATGATATTTAGGTTCAATTTTCCCTTCTTTTAAAAATTTTTTTGTATAGTAGTCTATAACATAGTAATTTTCTGCATGCACACAAGTCAATCCACCACTTCTAGTAACATGCATAAGAGTTTTCATTAAAGTATCATCATCTACTTTCATTCCATCATAAGTCATAAATAATTTGAAGCTAGAATATCCTTCTTTTATTATATCTGGTATTTCCCTCATAATGGTATCATTCATATCTGTAATTACAATATGAATTCCGTAATCTATGCAAGATTTTTTATCTGATTTTTCTCTCCAAATCTTAACTGTGTCTTTCAAAGTTTTACCTTTAGGCTGTATAGCAAAATCTACTATTGTAGTAGTTCCACCACATGCAGCAGCTTTTGTTCCAGTAATAAAATCATCACTAGAAAAAGTTCCACAAAACGGCATATCCATATGTGTATGTGGATCTATACCACCTGGAAAAATATACTTTCCAGAAGCATCAATAATTTTCCCCTCAGCACCTTGTAAACTTTCAGATATGGTTACTATTTTCCCTTTTTTTATTCCTATATCCCCTTTAACAGTATCCCCTTCGGTAACAATAATACCATTTTTTATTATAGTATCATAACTTTCCATTTCACTCCTCCCAATTATTTATAAATATTTTTATAATGTAATAACAGAAAGTTGTACTATATATATATGTATTTATTAAACAGTTATTCTTTCTTTACTTATCCTTTTATTTGGATTAATCTTACAAAAACAAACTCAAATATTTTAAAATTCTATATATGATTTTTGTTTATTTATTAAAATAGTAGGTTTGTGCCTTATTATCTATAAGCTGTAAATTATATTGCTTTATTATGTCTATTAACATCTGTGAATATACCTTATCACCTTTCTTATTTTGTATAGTACTATATCCTGCTTTCTCTATAGCTTTAGCTTGTTTAGTATAATGTGTGGCATCAAATACACCATTTTGCTTATATCTTTTATTTTCTTTCAAAAAATTCATATAGTCTTTAATAGATTCCTCTGGTGAATTATAACTTCTAAATTTGTCTTTTATAACATCCTTGTAGTTTTCTTTAGTCTCCATTAATATAGACTTCCCATGAAAGTTCTTATCTGCTTTTATTCCAAAAATATTATTAGCCTGTATACTTAGTTTAGATTTTCCCCAACCTGATTCTAATATAGCCTGGGAGATAGTTATTGATGGCAGTATACCAAAATTATAATAACCCTCTATGGCATATTTTTCTAAATTATTTATAAATTCCTTTTGCTCAACACTTATGTTTACTAAAGCTTTATTCTCCAGCTTATTCATATATTTATATACCTTATCTTTTTGCTTATCTATGATATTCATTTCCGTTAAAACTTCATCCAAACTTCTTAATTTATAGTTGCTTTTTTTAAACTTATTAGCATCATTGTTTTTCACAATAAAACTATTAGCAATACTTCTGATTTCCTGGTCTTTTATTTTTTTTAACTCATCTTTATTCACAGTTAAAGTTATTGCATATAAATATTTCCAATTTACTTGAAAACTATTATAACTAACCTCATCTGCTATTTCTATACATCTTTTCATATAACCAACATCAATTTTTACACCTTTATAGTTTAATAATATCTTCAAACTATAAATTGCAACAGAAAATATAATTAATACAGTAATCAAACAAGTTTTCTTCTTTTTGCACATTGTATTCCCCCTATATTAAAAATTGCCTATTATATAACTATAATATAAAAGCCACCTGCTAACAAAACTAAATCTCCTAATATCCATTTGGTTTTATTTAAATTTTTTCTGTTAGATATAAAAATACTTAATAAAACACTTATCATTATAATAACTAATCCTAAAATTCTATCATTTCCCATATATATCTCCCTCAATCTATACTCCTTTATTTATAACCATATTACTTTATAAGAATATATTTTTTATTAAAAATTTATTAATTAATTATTACATTTTTTATAAATTATTTCTTAAAATATACGCCTTTCTAAATAAATTGTATAAAAATTAGGGCATATAGTAATACATTAATTACTACATGCCCCAGTTTTATTATTTCTCTTCATTATTTATATCTTTAGAATAAACCCTATCGTTTATAATATCATTGTATTTTAACATTAATTTGTCTACATAAATCTTTATAACTGCCATGGTAGGTACTGCTAAAAGCATCCCTATAGCACCATAAAAACCTCCTCCTACAGTGACTGCAAATATTATTAAGAATGGATTTAACCCTACCTTACCACCTATAAGTTTCGGATCTAAATACCATCCATCAAATTGCTGCAACAAAAATAGAAATATAAGTACAAAAAGTGCTTTTAATGGACTAAAGAATATGTTAATAATAAAGGCCGCTACCATACCAACAAAGGGTCCAAAGTAAGGTATCATATTAGTAACCCCTACAATTAAAGCTATTAACAGTGTATATGGGGATTTTAAAATATTTAATCCTACAAACGCTATTATGGCGATTATTAGTGAATCTAATGCCTTAGTTCCTATATAAATTCCTATCATATAATGTATATTTTTAAAGAAAGTCATTATTCTTGTCCCGTTTTTATTTTTAAAAACTATATATATAATTTTCTTGAAAAAATCTATTATTCTTTCTTTGTCAGCTAAAACATATATAGATATAATAAAACCAAAAATCCATTTTATAAAAGAATTAGTAAATGATAAAGTTTTAGATAATAATGTATTTAACACATTTACTAATATAGTACTAGCCTTTGAAACTAAAAAATCAGGTTTAAGGTTAAAATCTCCCATTGAATTGACTATATAGTCTTGCAACCCATGTTTTTGTATAAAATTATTTATCCAATTTTGAGATTTAGTGGCAACTTCTGGAATATTTTTCCCGATATCTATGATACTAGATGTAATTTTAGGCATTAAATATATTAAAAAAATAGCTATAATAAATATTATTAAAGAATATGTAATCAAAATACTTAAACTTCTTTTTAACTTAAATTTTCTTTCTAAAAAATTCATTATAGGATTTAATATATACGCTATTATCATAGCAAATATAAAGGGAGAAATTATAGAAAAAAACTTACTTACAAAAGAAAAAAACACATTATAATTATTTATTAATTTTATTAATATAAATCCAATTATCACTGCTATAACTATATCTAAATATCTTAAAATCCTATTTTTGTGAAACTGCAACTTTTATCAACTCCCTCTAGATAAACTATATCCAAATTATAACATATTAATACAAAAAAGTGATGCCATTTAAAATAATATTAACACTGCCATATACATTATTACATACATAATAAAAAAATTTACATTAATTTAATATAAAATATATTTTATACTCATTTATATCATTTTTTACTTTAATAATAAATTTATAAATAATTTCTAAAATATATTTTCTAAATCTCCGCATTACTTTCACCATGACACTATTGAATAAACCATTTATTTCTTTATTAATTTCTACTCTCATTACATATATTTAGTAATTACTGCTATTTCATAAGTACTTGGAATAATACTTTAGAGATTATTCCAAGTACTTTAACTCTCCTGTAGTTAGATTATCTTTAAACTATTCTTTATTTAATATGTAAATAAAGTTATTAATTAAAGAATTAATCCTATAAAAACATAATATTTTAAATAACTTTCCCATTAGGATTTAAAAAAATAAGAAAATATAACTACTAGTATAATTGTAAAAGGAAGTACAAACCCTATAGTTATAAGTATAAATATTAGTTTATAGTTCATTTTTTTACTTTCTAATTATTAATATTAATGTTTCAAATTAAATAATCGTTATATTCTAAAATTTATTTAGTGGAAATTGTTATAATTTCTAAAACATAATAATTACGAACATTTGATTTTTAAATATGCTTATATGAAATTCATTCAATATTAACCCCTTAAAATTAAGTATATTTTTATAAGAACGTTCGCAGATATTATTGACTTTAATATTTGTTTTTGTTAATATGTACGAGTGCAAAAATAAAGCAAAGGAGAATAACATGCATAACTTATTAAATTCGTATTTTAAATTAGAAGAAAATAAAACATCAATTAAAACAGAAATTTTAGCAGGAATAACTACATTTATGACAATGGCTTATATCTTAATAGTTAATCCAGCAATTTTATCAGAAACTGGCATGAATTTTAATTCCGTGTTTACAGCCACCGCACTTGCTGCAATAGTATCAACCCTATTAATGGGAATATACGCAAAATTGCCTTTTGCCCAAGCGCCAGGCATGGGACTTAATGCCTTTTTTGCTTACACTATTGTAATAGGAATGGGCCACACATGGCAATTCGCATTAACTGCAGCCTTTTTAGAAGGAATAATTTTTATATTACTTTCCGCTTTTAATATTAGAGAAGCTATAATGAACTCTATACCTAATAATATTAAAAAATCAATTTCTGTAGGTATAGGCATATTTATAGCATTTATTGGATTAGAAAATGCTCAAATAGTATTGCACCCTAAATCAGGTACAATACTATCATTAGGAAATATAACAAATGGTATAGCATTACTTGCAATTATAGGGTTAATAATAACAGGAGTTCTTCTTGCTAAAAATGTAAATGGAGCCTTACTACTTGGAATTATACTTACGACTCTAATAGGAATACCTATGGGAATAACTAAACTTCCAAATTCTATTTTTAGTGCCCCTCCTAGTATAAGTCCTATATTTTTGAAATTCCAATGGAATGATATATTAAGTAAAGATATGTTTATAGCATTATTCACTTTATTATTTATGGATATGTTTGATACTGTAGGAGCTTTAGTAGGTGTTTCTACTAAAGCAGGAATGTTAGATGAAAATGGAAATGTACCCAGAGCAAAACAAGCTTTACTTTCAGATGCTATTGGAACAACATTAGGAGCTTGCTTTGGTACCAGCACTGTAGCTACATTTGTAGAAAGTGCATCAGGAGTTGCAGCCGGTGGTAAAACGGGTTTAACAGCTGTTTCTACTGCAATAATGTTTATTTTAGCATTATTTTTATCTCCATTATTCTTAATGATCCCATCGGCAGCTACTGCGCCATCACTTATTTTAGTTGGATTATTTATGCTATCTCCTATACAGGAGATAGACTTGTCAGATTTTACTGAAGCTATTCCAGCCTTTCTTACTATAATAATGATGCCGTTAGCTTATAATATCTCTGATGGTATAATATTTGGAGTAGTTTCTTATGTGTTATTGAAATTATTAACAAACAGAGGAAAAGAAGTATCTATAGCAACTTATATATTGGCAGTATTGTTTATACTAAAATTCTTCATATAAAAAAAGCTGTTACTAAATTAAATTTAAAAAACAGCCTAAATGCGACTTATATTATAATAGTCGCATTTTTTATTATATTATTTAATTATTGGACTAATTATAATGCACATCTGTGCTGCAATATATGTTATCCATATAACAAGTCCTGAATGTTTTATTTGAAATAGTTGACTTTCCATAAATGCTATTATACCATCTGATATTATAAATAAACTTGCTCCTATAAAAGTAATTATAAATTTTCCCTGAGATGCAAAAGCCAGCCATAAAGCATTAATAGCCATATTTAAAATTAAAGTTGAATAAACTACTCCTATATTAAATGTATCTATATCCCCATTAAACTTATTTCTAATAAACTTATTGCAAATACATATAAATATAATTAATATAAACAAATTTAATATACTAATACCTATTTTAAATTTGCCCATAAATATTATAGTAAAAATAAATCCAACAAAATAACATATATGTGCTAATCCGAATAATGTCATACCACCTATTAATCTATTAGAAAAGCTTAATACACCCGCCATAGCTAAATCTCCGAAAAAGGATATTATCATACCTGTTAGTACAAATATAGAATAATAAGTAGTATTATTTGTATATACAATTATTGCACATACTATACAACTTGTACTTAATATTAATTTTTCTCTTAAAGGTATAGTTGTATCACTTGCATACTCATCTTTTCTTTTGAGTAAATTAATTATAAGTTTTATAAATACACAAATTTGTAAAATAAAAATAAGAAAAATAAAATTATTCAATTTATTTCACACCTAAAAATGCTTACACTATAATATATAGTGTAAGCATTTTTATTTAGAACAGATATATAAATTTATCTTTTTTTAAGCTTATCAATTAAGGAAAAGCTAAATGCAATAAAACATATTATGGCAGCTTCCATATAAACCCACTTCATAGCATAAACAAATACATCCTCTCTGCCACTTACATAGCCTAAAACCCTGTATCCAATGTTAGAACTCATCTTATTATACAAAATTGTAGTTGAGGCTGATACCCCAAAAACAAATCCTAAGTTCCTAACTAACGCATTAACACTTCCTGCAATGCCTAATTTATTTTTAGGTACAGTAGACATAACTAGTGAATTATTAGGAGATTGGAATAATCCATTACCAAGCCCTAACATAGCAACAAATAAAATAATATAAATTATACTAGTATTCTCTTTTAAAGTAGACATAAATAAAAATCCTAAAGTAACAACAAATAATCCACTTAAAGTTAGTATTTTACTTCCTATTTTATCTGATAAATACCCACTTAAAGGGGCTATTAATGAAAGGGTTATTGGGTATATCATCATAATTATACCAGCTTTCCCAGGGGTAATTTTTAGTACATCTTGAAGATAAAATGGATGAATTATGTTAACACAACTTAAAGCCGTGAAAGATATAAAAGCACATAATATATTAGTAGAAAATACCCTATTCTTAAATATAGATAAATCTAACAAAGGCTCCTCTACTTTTTTCTGTACCATTATAAAACCTATAAATGAAATAATAGAAACTATAAAGCTTAAAATTATAAATCTATTACTATATCCTATTTGTTGCCCTATGATCATTGCACTAAATATTAACACTGTAAATATAAAGAATAATATTGCACCTAAAAAATCTATTCTCTGCTTAACTATTTCCTTATTAACAGGTAGTATTTCCATGGCAAATATAAAAGCCACTATTGCTACTGGAACATTTATTAAAAAAATATATTGCCAACTAAATGCAGATATAATAAATCCACCAATTGGAGGACCAATCATGGTACCTAAAGCCACAAATGTTCCAGAAATGCCTAAAGCCCTACCTCTTTCATTAGCTGGAAAAACCTGAGTTATTATACCTTGACTCGTGGCCATTGTCATAGATGCCCCTATCCCTTGAACCACTCTTGACATTACAAGTAAAATCAAATTATTAGAAATACCACAAAGCAAAGACCCCAATCCAAAAACTACTAATCCATATTTAAAAATAGTAGTTTTTCCCTTTACATCTCCTAGTCTTCCAAACAATAAAATAGCTGCAGAAATCATTATTAAATAACTTGTTACCACCCATTCTATGGATGCCATAGACACAGAAAAATTTTTCGCCATAATGGGCAGTGCTATGTTTACAATACTTCCATCTAAGCAAGCCATAAAAGGTTGTATAACTACAATAGCTAAAATTAACCATCTATTTTCATAAACTTTATTATCCATTAATTATGTACCTACCTTCATTAAATTTTTTACTTTAAATTTAAAAGTAACATTATTAAAATGTAACATATTTTTTGATTTATATCAATCTAATTAAATTATTAAGTAAATTTATATTATTTATCCTATTTTTCTACATAAAAATCTATTTAAAATTTTTTTAAATTATTAGTTTCATAAAACTTTTTTATTTTTATAAAAGAAAACTTTAAAAGGACTCCCATAAAAGGAAATCCTCATATTTAATATCTAATTAATCGTTATAACTTTATAAGCGTTTTAATTATAATTGTTTCATAAAATGCTGGACAATCAAACTTGATACTGCTACATTAAACCATACAATAAGCCCTAAAAATATAGGTTTTACTCCTGATTTAATCATATCTTTAAAATTAGCACTAAGTCCGATTGCCGAAAGGGCCATAACTATCATAAACTTACCTACTTCATTTATATAAGGAATCGAAACCTTAGGAATTATTCCAACAGTATTTAATATTGATGCTATCAAAAACCATAATATAAACCAAGGAAATATTTTTTTTAATCTAAAATTGGATTCTTGTTTTTTTCTGTAAGCAGTTATTAACGCAAATATAAGGGCAATCGGAATAATAAGTGTAGCCCTAGTAAGCTTTACTATAGTTGCAAACTCTCCTGCTGCATTACTAAATACATACCCAGCGGCTACCACAGATGATGTATCATTTATAGCTGTACCAGCCCATAATCCAAAACCTTTATCTGTTAAATTCAATAAATGTCCAAGAGGTGGAAAAATTAATACTGCTATAATATTAAAGAAAAATATAGTTGAAATTGAATATGCAATATCCTGTTCATCTGCTTCTATTATTGGTGATATGGCTGCTATAGCTGAACCACCACATATAGCTGTTCCCACTCCTATTAATGATTTTAAATGACTTGGTACATTTAAAAACTTTCCTATTAAAAATGCTGACAAAAAAGCTACACTTATAGTAACTACAGTAACTGATAAAGACTCCATACCAGTTTCTTTAACCTGATTAAAACTAAGTCCTGCTCCTAATAAAACAATTGACCATTGAAGAACCTTTTTAGATACAAAAGCAATTCCTTTTTTAGTTGAATCAGGTTTACCTATAGTATTGTTTATTATTACCCCAATTACAATACCAAAAACAGCCCCCCCAATTATAGGGAGTTTTTTCCCAAGACCTGTTGAAATTAACGCAATTATAAAACTAAAAATAATACCTTTATAGTTTTCTTTTAAATCTTTCATAAAAATCCTCCTAAAAATAATATTTATTAATCCCGTAATTTATTATAATTTAGATAAATACAAAATAAAAATATTATTATTTTATATTTACCATAACCAATTACTTATATATTAAATGTACTAAAGTAAAAAAGATATAAACTGGAAATATGTTTCCTGTTTATATCTTATTATTTTTATCCTATACCATTATATACAATACCTAGTATAAGTACTAGTATACCTGATATTACAAATACATACTTTGCTAATGGCTCAAACCATTTCCCTATAGGATGGTTCATACCCTTACTTATTTCCTTCTTAGCCTTATCTATACCATAAATCCAAAAGAAAGTTATGGCAGCAATTATTGATCCTAATGGTGCTAAATAAATTGTTATAAAGTCTGCAAAAGCTCCAAACCTAACCATGCTTAAATCTAAAGGAATGGCTATAACAAATGCAATGATAGCAATTATTAAACATGCCCTAAATCTACTTACCTTAAATTTTCCCATATAAGCTTCAGAAGTTGCCTCCAACATATTTATAATAGAAGATATTGCCGCAAAAATAATACTTAAAAAGAATAATATACCGAAAATATAACCAAAAGGCATGGCCTTAAATACATGTGGCATAGTAATAAATAATAAAGATGGTCCCGCTGATGGGTTTAACCCAAAAGCAAAAACTGCCGGTATTATCATAAATGCTGCAAGAAGAGCTGATATTACATCAAATATAGCAACCTGAATAGCTGCCTTAGGTATATCTATATCATCTTTTAAATAACTTCCATACACAACCATACCTGCTCCATTAAGAGATACACTGAAAAATGCTTGTCCAAGTGCCATTATCCAAGTTTCTGGTTTTAATAAATACTCCCATTTTGGTACTAATAAATATTTCAATCCTTCCCTGGCTCCAGGTAATGTCAAAGTTCTAATTAATAATATTGAAAATATAATAAATAGTGCTGGCATCATAATCTTATTTATTTTTTCTATCCCATTAGTTACGCCTAAAGTAACTATTAATAGAGTAAAAAATAGTGCTATAAAATGCCATATAATACTAGATTTTGTACCAGCAAACGTATTAAAATAATTTTCTATATCCACATTGTAAATAGCCCCACTGAAAGAAGAAAAAAAGTATCTAAATACCCATCCTACTACTACAGCATAAAAAATTAATGTTCCTGCAACTGCTAAGGTAGGTATTAAACTAAATATTTTCCCGCCTTTTAATCCTCTTTTTTCAAAAACATATTTTATACCTTGTAGAGAACCACTTTTTCTCATTCTCCCAAAGGCAAATTCCCCTACAAGACCTGTAGCTCCCAAAAGAAACACACATATAAAAAATGGAATTAAAAAAGCAGCTCCTCCATATTCTCCAAGTTTCCAAGGGAACATCCATATGTTACCTAATCCTATTGCAGATCCCAAACAAGATAAAACAAAACCTAACTTACCTGAAAAACTTTCTCTTTTTTCTACCATACTACCTTCCTCCTTGAAATTGTATAAAACTTATAATAACTAACTATAATTAAATTTAAAAATAAAAGTCTTCTCATCCTGTATAAGGACGAAAAGACTCGCGTTACCACCTTACTTTATATATAAAAAGTTTATATATAATCTCTAAATCATTTTATCGGATGACCTCCGTAATGCTTTCACATTAAGATTCCGGATTGTAATTCATACACTTTCGCAACACACAATTTTCACCATAACTTGTGCTCTCTTTATAATACACAAAAGTTACTACTATTCCTTCATTATCTGTACTACCATCTTACAATATATCTTATATTCACGGATTATATCATAAAATTTCACCCTTGTAAACCTTTATTTATTACCTTATTTTCATATTTGTTAAACAAATTTTCTATAATTTTATAATAAAGTTTTGATAATACCTTTAAAGAATAAGGGATGTTTAGCCTTTCGGTAAATTTATGAAAATCCTTACCAAATCCTCCAAATACTATTGATGGAATATTAATTTTTTAAAATTTATCCACAGTCAATATATCGTTTTTATCTATTCCTATTATATTTGATGTTAAATCATTAAAGTTTTTTTATCTTCGATTCCAGCATAGCTTAAATAACAAAGTGCCATGTAATAATGATCCAACTCTATATCTGTATCAAATTTTTCTCTCCCACAATTTGCTGCATCTTTTATTACATCTAAAAAAATTTCATATCCCAAAAAATTTTCATTTAAATGTCTATTAGGATAATATGATGCTGCAAATAGTGGAGTTTGTACTGAATATAATTCTTTTAAATCTGTTTGCTTTAAACATATAGGTGGTATTGTTGTATCTCCCATACTGTAATCACAAAAGCTAGAATTATCGTAAAGATGTCCAGTTACTTCTATAGTATTTTTGCTTTTCTTTTTACTACAAAATAAGTCACTTACAAAACTCCTTTTCTGCCCTATATATTTTAACCAAATAATACATATATATAAAGAGCATCTAATATTAAAAACATTAGATGCTCTTTATATATTACTTACAATCTTTTAATATAAGTTTATCTTCTGCCCATGTACCCGTATATGTTTCCCCATCTGAACAAATAAATGTTCCATTTCCACTTCTTTTATCATTTTCCCATTGTCCTATATATTTATCACCTACTGACCATACATATATACCTAACCCATGTTTTCTCCCATTATTCCATTCACCTACATAGGTTTCTCCATCTTCCCAAGTATATATTCCATATCCATGTTTCTCATCATTTTTCCATGAGCCAATATATTTTTCTCCAGCTATCCAAGTATGCACTCCTTGTCCGTGCATTTTATTATCTTGCCACTGACCTACATATTTACTCCCGTCTTTATATAAATAAGTTCCTTCTCCATGAGCCTTACCATTTTTTCTTTCTCCAATATACTTGCCACCATGCACATGTGGCTTATTTTCTTTATGGAACTCTTCATTATTGGTTTCATTATTTTCCATACTATTTCTCCTTATGTAATTTATATTTTCCCTTATATTATCATATTTTATAAAACAGTTACATGATATATCTTAAAGATTAATTTTATTACTATTACATTTACCACATTATCAATGCTATATATGCAACTGTATCATCAGAGTAACTAAACTTTAAACCACACTCCTTAATGAGAGTTACTAAATCAACACCATACGCTTCTGCTGAAGATATTGCTTTTTCTGGATATCTACATTTTTCATTGTCAATGTATGCGCACTTTTTACAAATATCACACTGTCCTGCTCCCATTGGGAAAAATATAATATCTTTATACTTATCCTTTAACTGCTTATACAAATCTTTCAAAAGTTTATTATGTATATCTCTAGCTTTAAACATACCTTCCTTATCATATTTTCCTTTAATTTTTGCTACACTTTGAAATACAACCCCATTATTAAATTTTTTTACTTCCTTTTCCAATTCTTTAATAGGTCCAACCCCAGGAGGACAAGCCCAATTGGTTCCATAGTGACCACATAAGTTCTCTTCACAGTATCTTCTAATCTTTTCAGAAAACACTAAAATATCTGGATTAAAATATTTCGCATAGGTAGCCCCTTGTGATAATGCAAAATCAACTATACTATTATTTTCTATAGTACTCATAATTAAAACCCTCTTTTCATGTTTAAATTTTCATTGCTTTATATTGAATTTTCCTTACTATAGCAGCCAAAATTCTTCTGGGTGTTATTTTAGAGAAAAAAATTAATATCTTATTTAAAACACCTGGTATAATTATTCTCTTGCCCCTCATTAATTGATTATAAGTTATTTTTGCTACTCTTTCAGGACTCATAGCACTTTTTAGATCTCCTTTTCCAGCATTATTACTAAACTCTGTCATGGTAGTCCCAGGACATAATGTAGAAACCGTTATATTATATGGTTTTAGTTCATTATAAAGAGCTTCTGAAAAGGATAATACATATGCCTTTGTGGCATAGTATACAGAAATTAAAGGTCCTGGTTGATATGCACCAGTGGATGCCACATTTAGTATTCTACCCTTTCTTCTATTCACCATATCAATAGATATTAGTTTTGTTAGCTTAGTTAATGCAACTATATTTAATTCTATTGTTTTATTATGATTTTTTAAATCTATTTCGTGAAATAAACCACAATATCCAATACCAGCGTTATTAATAAGTATATCTATATTAATGCCCATATTTTTAATTTTATTAACAATTTCTTCCACTGTATTAGTTTTTGTTAAGTCTTCAACTAAAACTATTGTATTAGTTTTAAAATTTTTATAAAATTTTTTAGACATTTCATTAAGTCTCTTATCTCTTCTAGCAATTAAAATAAGATTATAATGATTTTTAGCAAATATTTGTGCCAGCTCATATCCAATTCCTGAAGAAGCACCAGTAATTAATACAGTTTCTTTCAAAATCCACACCAACCTTTTAATAATCTTCCTTACCTTGATTATAGTCTTTATAGTTAATATAAACAAATATATTTAAAAAGTGATTATTCAGTTTTTTTTATTTAATTAATTAATTTATGATATGATTATATTTATACATTCCTTAATAGGAAATTTAAACTATTTATGTATTGTGAGGTTTTTTAATGAATAAAGCTTTATTTATTACAGAGAAGCCCTCAGTGGCTATGGAATATGTAAAACTTTTAAACATAAAAGGTACAAAAAAAGATGGTTACATAGAATCAGACAAGTCAGTATTCTCATGGTGCGTAGGACACATGGTAACTATGAGTTACCCTGAGGCTTATGATCCTAATCTTAAAAAATGGTCTTTGAACACATTACCGTTTTTACCCAGAGAATATAAATATGAAGTAATTCCACAAGTTTCTAAACAATTCAATACCGTAAAAAATTTATTACTAAGAAAAGACATAGATACAATATATGTATGTACTGACTCTGGGCGTGAGGGAGAGTATATCTATAGGCTTGTAGATCAATTAGTAGGCGTAGAAGGCAAAGAAAAAAAGAGAGTTTGGATTGATTCTCAAACTGAAGATGAAATAAAAAGAGGTATAAAAGAAGCTAAAAATCTTTCTGAATATGATTCACTGGCCCACTCTGCATATCTACGAGCTAAAGAAGATTATCTTTTAGGTATAAATTTTTCACGGCTTTTGACGCTAAAGTATGGCAGATCAATAGCTAATGCTACAGATAACAAGCAAGCCTGTATTGCTGTTGGAAGGGTTATGAGTTGTGTATTAGGTATGATTGTTGATAGAGAACGTGAAATAAGAAACTTTGTGAAAACACCCTTTTATAAAATATTAGGAAGTTTTGATGGTGATACTGAAGGTATTTTTGAAGAAGAATGTATTTATGATGGAGAGTGGAAATCTTTTAAAAATTCTAAATATTTTAATTCTCCTCTTTTATATAATGAAGGTGGTTTTAAAAATAGAGATATTGCACTAACCTTTATAGATGAGATAGGCGAAAAAATATTTGAAGAAGAATCCTTAATTGAAACTATTAAAAAAACTGTTGAAAATAAAAATGCTCCCCTATTATTTAATTTAGCGGAACTTCAAAATGAATGTTCTAAAAAATTTAAAATTCCTCCTGAGGAAACTTTAAGTAAAATTCAGTTATTATATGAGAGAAAATTACTTACTTATCCTAGAACAGATGCAAGAGTTTTATCTAAAGCAGTAGCAAAAGAAATATTTAAAAATATAAAAAAATTAGTTTCTTTTAAAGGAAATTTAGAAATTTCTAAAATAGCAGAAAACATACTTACACAAAAATGGCACCTAAATTTAGAAAAAACTAAGTATGTAAATGATAGCAAAATAACAGATCATTATGCAATTATTCCAACAGGTGAAGGGCTAAAAAACTTTGAAACTCTTTCATCCTTAGAAAAATCTATTTATATTTTAGTTGTAAGAAGATTTTTAGCCATTTTTTATCCTGCTGCTAAATACAATAAAATAGCTATTACAACTAAAGTGGGTAACGAAAGATTTTTTACAACAAATAAAGTATGTGTGGATGAGGGTTATCTTATGGTATTAAAAGATAATAAAAAAGTTAAGGATTCTAAAAATCTGAAATTCTTAAGCAAACTAAAAAAAGGACAGCCCATTGATGTAATTGATATGGAAGTAAAAGAAGGTGAAACCTCTCCTCCTAAAAGATATACCTCAGGTTCTATAATTATAGCTATGGAAAACGCAGGTAAACTTATTGAAGATGAAGAGCTTAGAGAACAAATTAAAGGCGCAGGTATAGGAACCTCCGCCACAAGAGCGGAAATATTAAATAAATTGCAAAAGATAGACTATATTAGCTGCGATAAAAAAACTCAAATTATTACTCCAACGCAAAAGGGAGAAATGATTTATGAAGTTATAAAAAAATCTATTCCAACTTTACTAAATCCAATACTTACTGCTAGTTGGGAAAAAGGATTAACCATGGTATATAAAAAAGAAATAACTCCTGAAATTTTTATGAAAAAACTTGAGTCTTACACAAAGTCAAATATACAAAGGGTTATTTCTGTAACCAATATAGGTAATATAAATAGCCATTTAGAAAAAGTAAAAGAAAGTAATAGTAATATACCTAAAAATAAATCTACTGCAAATACTAAAAAGAAAGCTACAAAATACAATTTTACATCTAGAGAGTCCTTAGGATTATGTCCTATTTGCAAAGCTGGTAACATAGTAAAAAACAGTAAAGGCTATGGATGTGATAATTGGCAAAGTGGTTGTAAATTTTTTTTAGGTGAGATATGTGGTAAAGAAGTATCTGATACACAAATAAAAAAATTAATAAAAACAGGTGAAACAGATCTATTAACGGGTTTGAAATCAAAAAAAGGTAAAGAGTTTAGCGCACGACTTATAATAAAAAATTCTAAAATCCAATTTTCTTTCAATAATAGCTAAAAGTCTGGCTGTGATAAAATATTTATCACAGCCAGACTACTTTATTTTTCTAAATTTTTAGCAGCTTTAAATATAAATTTAATTATATCTTCTTTTAATTCTTCTTCATAACATGCCATATATGGAGACATTGGATAAGCCTTTATAGCTGCTATAGGTTCCCCGTAAGATGTAAGTTTAAAACTACTTGTAAAACTTAATGCCGGTCCATTTTCCTCAAATAACATTCTTTGTATCTCTTGTGCTAACTTAAATTGATATTCATTATTTTTTCTTAATTCTTCTTTAAACTTTTCTTCCCCAATCTCTCTTTTATACTGTACATTGGCAAAATTATCACAATCTAGTCTATTCCTTATTTCCTTTGGATAAACCCTAAATAGGGTAACAGATCCATGATCTTTTTCATTTACACATACCATAGAAGGTTCATTTTCTATAACCTTTCGTAATGCCTTCTCGGATTCTATTAAATTCCCTAAAAGTACTCTATATCCTTCTAGTCCGAAATATTTTAAATTGCACCAAGCCGCAAGAGCATAATTTCCTGCTCTTGAGCATTCCAAAGTGTACTCTCCTGGTGTATAAGCACTAAACTGATACAAATATGCCATTTGATCTTTATCTCTACATAATAATTCTAAATCACTATTATTTTTTATACACACCATACTACAATTATAAGAAGTAAACCCTGTTTTATGAAAATCAATACCTACTGCATCAGCAAGTTTAAGATATTTTATCTTTTCTTTACATTCCTTTATAGCATTTAAGGTGTCCTTTGAAAACTCCATGGGATTTTCTCTAAAATCATATGAATTAAATACTGACCATGCCCAACCTATTACTGCATCAGCATATATAAACGGTTTTTTATTTAATTTATGTTTTTTAACAAATCTGTCACATATTTTAACAATACCATTTATATCATCTACTCCAAATGCATCTGTTGTTCCCATAGTGGCAACAATCATAGCTATAGGTTTTCCCTCCCTATAACATTCTTCCATAACCTGTTCTAAATGATTAAGGTTCATTGAACTGTCTTCAAGTAAGTCTATACTTCTTATATTGTTCATACCTAGGCCAGTCCAATCACTGCAATTTTTTACTGCATAATGACCAACTTTTGACACTAATATTTGTGCATCTTTTCTTATTCCAAAATATCTACTTTCTTTACCAAGACACTTAGTTATTGCCAATTTAGCTGCAAAAAGATATGCTCCTGTTCCCCCAAAAGTAAAGTGCCCTGTAGCCTTAATTGGATCATATCCTATAAGTTTTGAAATCATAGCCGCAGATTCAATTTCCAGTGCTGCTATATTTCCTGAGTATTCCTGTTCAACCAGATTAGGATTGAACATAGAACCCATTAGATTTCCCATAACAGATGGTATTGCTGCAGGCGGCGCTACATTAAACATAGTTTTAGGATGTACCCAATTAAACATACCATTAAAATAATGAACTACTTCCTTCATAACTTCTTTAACTGAAGTAGACTTTTCAGGCATTTCAGCCATTTTTTTTACTTCATTAATATCTTTTTCATTAGAAATACAGCAAGTTGGCTCCCCTAGAAAACATTTCTTATCTTCTTTGCTTCCTTTTAATGTATTAATATTTCTCAAAGTCTCCTTGACTACATTTTTAAACTCTTCTTCCTTTGCCTCTTCCTCCCAGGGTGCCAAAAAAGCAGGCTGAACTTTTTCCTGCAATATACTTTGCCATCTTAATATTTCTTTTTTTTCTGCCATTCTGTGTCACTCTCCATTTGCTTTATTTTAGTAGATATTCAAAAAATATTATATACATATAATTACACAAACCTATAATATCTACCAAATCTATTATAATACTCTACAATATTTTTTTCAAAACATATATTTCACTGAATCTTATAAATTAAATTTTTGTATATTCATTCATTTTCATCATCTTTTAAACTATTATTAAAACTAAAATCAAAATACTTTATGTCATACTTTTAACTGAAAATGACACCAACACCCTTACCATAGAAGATTTGTATATAGACAGCTGTGAGGTAACAATTTAGATTAACTTAATAAAATATCAACGATAATCCTATTTATTGGAGCAAAAATTCTATGAATAAAGGTTATGAATCAAATGCAATAAAAACTCTTAAAAATTATATTTAATCAAAGCAAATATATTTGAAGCTAAATTTTTTCTTATTTAATGAAAGGTCATAGAAATGTTTTAAAAAATGTAATTATAAAATATTAGGGGTTCTAAATGAAAAAACTTCTCAGTAATGGTAAATATTATGATGAATAATCAATAGATTTATCGCTTGAAAATTAAGAAAATGAACTTTAACATAAATATTTTATATAAAATCATAAAAAACACTTGAAATATTATGTATATGCTATATAATAATAAATGTATTCAACCTTGATTCAAATTAAATAATTTATTTTTAATCTTTTTGGAACGATATAAGGTTTATATAACTTACTGTATAGATTTCAGGATTTTATTAATTATTAATTTAGAATTTAAGGAATAAAGATATTAGAGGTAAGAAAACATGACAGGTACAGTAAAATGGTTTAACGCAACTAAAGGATTTGGATTCATTACTACAGAAGAAGGAAATGATGTATTTGCTCATTTCTCACAAATTTCTAAAGAAGGATTCAAAACTTTAGAAGAAGGCGAAAAGGTAACTTTTGACGTTGTTGATGGCGCTAAAGGACCTCAAGCTGAAAACATTAAAACAATCTAATTTTATTGGATTATTAGAAAAACCTGAATAGTGATATTCAGGTTTTTTTCTTTGTGTAAAATGTTAAATTTAATTTTACTAAACAAGTAATACCTAATTATTACTTAAATACTAACCAAATAAAAAGTTATCTAAGTTTAGATAACTTTTTCCTAAAACTTAAATAACTTTATTTCTTACTATATTCTTATATTTTTATTTACTTATCACCTTAATATCAAAACATTGACCAAGTAAAATTATAATCATTTATTTTAGTATGTAAACTTTGACATATTTTCTTCCCCAGCTTCGCGCCTCTGTTTCAGAATAAAAAAATACATCAATTATATTTCCTTTAATAGCTCCACCAATATCCTCAGCTATAGCATATCCATAATCCTCTACAAAAACTCTAGTTCCTAATGGAATAACCCTTGGGTCTACAGCTATAGTACTATATCCATTTGCATCTCTTTTTGTTTTAGTTCCTGTGGCAGTAATTCCATCTCCTGAATATGCCGTAGACTCCATATTCACAATCTTTGAATACGTAAAAGAATTATATCCCCCTCGAGATGGTGAATCATTGGAATTCACTCTTTTCCTTTCTTTTTCTCTTTCAATAGCCATTAGCCTTTGTTCCTTCTCTGTTTCCTTATTAAGTAATTCCCTTTGCTCTTTTATACTTTTACTTAATTTCTCTAGTGTAGTATTATTACTTTCTTTTAAAGCATCTAACTTATTGTTTTCATAATCTAAATTTTGTTTATACTTTTCCATTGCTTGTTTTTCGTCTTTTAACTTCTTCACAATGTTCTTATCATATTCCATTATTTTGGAAATGGTATTTACTCTAGATATAAAATCTCCAAAATCCTCTGCAGATAAAAGTGCATCAATATAGCTAGTCCCACCACTTACATACATCGCTTTTACCCTTTTTTTAAACAATTCATTTTGTGCTTTTGTATCTTCTTCAATAGATTTTAATTTAAGTTTAGTATCTTTAATTTGGCTATCAATTCTATTCATATCCTTTTTATTTTTATCAATTCTTTCTATTACTCCATCTATGTCCTTGTCCAATTTATTTATTTTTTCCTGCAACTCTTTTTTATTCTTTTGAGTTTGAGTTAACTCATTGGATGCATTAACTGTTGAAACCGTAAAAAAATTTCCTGTATTAGTTATAATTATTGAAAACATTATAACCAAAGACACAGCTTTCCTTTTAATTTTCACTCTTTTTCCTCCTCTTAATTAATAATCTTTATGTAGATTATATACGTAGACTTCAAAAATAATTAATGGTTTTTTCATACTTTATTAAGTTTCAAATAGTATTATACCATCTGAAATAAATCTATGACAGTAATTTATTGTATTTCCTTCTTTATAATAACTTATTAAATTATTAGTAAACATAAATTATTAAGATTTTTTATATAACTTGAATTGATCTTAACCATTGATTATACTTTTATTCTACTGGTCCTTCGTAATTATTTATAAACAAGCCTTATATCTATTATAATAAGTTAAATTTATATCTAGATTTAATTTAAATTCCTAACTATTATATATAAGTATATTCTTAAAATGAAGATTATCACATTATTTCCAAACTATCAACCTACTATTTACATAAAAATTAAATATTATATCTTATTTAATTTATTTTGCTATAATTTAAATATGCTGTTAGGAAAAACATAATAAAATGGTCTTTATTTCTAAATAGTTATTTTTTAATATCTAAAAGAGTTATTATTTAAATTAACATATTCTAGGCAATATTTGAGTATCTAATTCTCCTAATACTCTTTTACCACCAAAATAATTTTCTATATATACGAAATCATTTTTATCAGTGAACTCACCTATAACAGCAGCATCCATACTAATTTCCTTTTTAAATTGTTCTAAAATGTTTAAAGGAATATTTTTATCAACAACTATTATCATCCTTCCTTCACAAGCTAAATAGAGAGGATTAATTCCTAACATATCATTTATTGCCTCCACCTCTTGCCTTATAGGAATACTATCTTTGGTTATTCTTACTCCTAAACCATACCTTTTAGATAATTCATTCAATACTTGTCCTACTCCCCCTCTAGTTGGGTCTCTCATAAACTTAATATATCTATAATATTTTTTTATATATTTTGTAAGATAGTTTAAAGGCATACAGTCACTTTTTATATTTCCCTTCACCTTTAAATTATATCTATCTACGGCTATTGCCGTACCATGCTCTGCTATAGTACCAGTTATTATTATCTTATCTTTATTTTCTATATTTTTAGGCTTGTATTCATAAGTATATCCTATGCCTGTAGTATTTATAAAAATACCATCTGCTTTACCCTTGGGCACCACTTTTGTATCTCCTGTAACTATATGAACATTAGCTAATATGCTAGTCTCTTTTATGGAGTTAACAATTTTAGTTAATTCTTTTACAGAAAAACCTTCTTCTATAATTAGAGCTAAACTTAGATATTTAGGTTCTGCGCCACAAGAAATCAAATCATTGATAGTGCCAGAAACCGATAATTTTCCTATATCACCTCCTCTGAAAAATATAGGATTTACCACAAAAGAATCCGTGGTAAATGCAATTTCCTTTGAATAAAGGTTTATAAGGGCAGAATCAGTATCTCTTACTAAAATAGGATTATCAAATTTTTTATAAAAAATATCTTTTATTAACTTTTGAGTAAATTTGCCTCCCTCTCCATGAATAAGTCCAATTGTATCCATATTCATAAACTATTTACCTCCACTATATTTAAAAATCTGAGCACTATATTTGTAATGCACTGCACAGGACCCCTCCCTTGAAACCATACAGGCTCCCTGAGGATTATCTGGCGTACAACTATTATTAAACAACTCACACTCATAAGGATTTATACTCCCAAGTAAAACCTCTGTACATCTACATTTATTCTTTATTTTATAATTCTTTTCTTTTATGTTCTCATGTAAATTAAACTTATTTACTGCATCTAAAAAACAATACTTTCTGTTTATAGTTAATCCTGACTTTTCTATATTACCTATTCCTCTCCATACTGCATCTCCTATTTCAAAAACATCTTTAATAATTTCTTGTGCCTTTTTATTTCCGCTACCGCTAACCCATCTTCTATATAAATTTTTAAAGCCATACTCATTTATATTATTATCCTTTCTATAAATATTTCTAAGCAAAAAATATATTCCAGCTAGTATATCTTTTTCCTCAAAACCGCAAATTACCGCAGGAACATTATATTTTTCATAAATGAATTTAAATTTACATTCACCAGTTATAACTGAAACATTTCCTGGACAAATTATACCATGTATATTTTTATTTTTCGTCGATATAATTTTTTCTAATATAGGCGGCATTATTTTTATGGAGGTTAAAAAAAATAAATTTTTAATTCCCTGTATATATGTTTCCTTTATGAGGGATGCAATCAAAGGTGCCGTAGTTTCAAATCCTATACTTAAAAACACCACATCTCTAGGATAATGCATTTTAGCTATATCAATTACATCTGCTATAGAATAAATTATTTGAATATTTCTTCCCTTTGATTTTTCTATAGAAAGTGTAGAGTTACTCCCCTTTACCTTCATTAAATCCCCAAAAGTTATGATAATATTATCTTTAGATGCCAAATATATTGCTGCATCTATGTATTCTTCATTAGTAACACATACAGGGCATCCTGGACCTGACAACAAATTTATCTTGTTTGAAATTACATTACCTATACCATATTTGGCTATAGAATTTGTATGAGTTCCACATACCTCCATTATATTTATTTTTTCTGTGTCTATTTCCCATGCATATTCATTTATTCTAGTAATTACATTCTCTAAGTTAAAATACATTATTATCCTCAATAAACATTTCTTCTAATGCGTGATCTAAGTAATCATAATATTCTTTTTCTATTTTTTTTATAGCAAACCCTGCATGAATTAATACAAAATCTCCATTTTCTGGATTTTCTATAAGATCAACATTTACACAGGTCTCTATTCCTTTAATATCTATAAATGCAAAGGGTAAATTAACACTTTTTATTTTCCCACATACAGAAAGACACATCTTATATCTCCTTTTTATTTAATATTTCATCTGCCACAGCTACTTGTCCTAATGAAATTCCACTATCATTAATAGGTATTTTTTCATTAAAATAAACCTTAAATCCCTTACTTTTTAATAATATATATATTTTTTTTATAAGATATATATTTTCAAAAACTCCTCCACTTAAAATCACTACATTTATTTTAAACTCCTCTCTTAGTTGACAGGTCATATCAACAGTCATATTAATAATAGTATTATGAAATTTAGCACTTATTACTGAAATTTTTTTACCATGTTTTATATCCATTAATATATCCTCTATAATAGGATAATAATTTAAAATATACATACCATTTTTATTTTCTATTAAATAATTATAACTTTCCTTAATATATGGATTTAAAACACTTTCAAGTTCTATAGCTCCCTGAGCATCATAAGTTATATTTTCTTTTATTCCTAAAATAGAAGAAATTCCATCGTATAATCTTCCTAAACTTGATGTGTTATAGCAATTCAAATTATAATCTAGTGCAGTACAAGTATTATCTGTAGTTGTTTTACAAATGCTTTCTAATCTTTCCAAACCAAAATTTCTTAATTCTTTATTCTCTACACTTTTTAAATAGCTTACACCAATTTTCCATATATCTCTTTGAGATGAATCTCCACCTTGTATTTTTGTATTTCTTAAATGCGCTACTCTATTAACCCTGTGTCTATCCCCTATAAAAAATTCTCCTCCCCAAATATTCCCATCATTTCCTAATCCCGTTCCATCATATACTATACCTATAACCTTATCCCATATATTGTGTTCCAACATACAACTTGCCATATGTGCATGATGATGCTGTACTTGTATTTTAAATTTACTTTTAGATATTTTTTTACCATAATTAGTAGACATATAATTAGGATGCATATCAAAAGCTATAAAATCAGGCTGAAATCCAAAAATATTTTTCATATTGTCCATACATTTTATATATTCTTTATAGGATTTTAATTCCTTTAAATCTCCAAGATACTGGCTCATATATGCCATACCATCTAATGAAAAAGAAAAAGTGCTTTTATCCTCTGCACCACAAGCAAGTATTTTATGATTTATCTTCTTGTAAGCACAATAAGGCGAATACCCTCGTCCTAATCTACTTATTACTAATTTTTCATCTATAACTTTAACTACCGAATCATCTACCGGCGTATTAATATCCCTATTATTAATTAAAAAAAAGTCTACCAATTTAGAGATATTTTTTATAGCACCCTCATTACTATACTCTATTGGGCTACCGCTAATATTGCCGCTTGTCATAATAACAGGAGGTATATTTTCTTTAAATAAAAGATGATGTATTGGTGTGTAAGGAAGCATGACACCATATTTTTTTACCCTCGGTGCTACGTCTATAAATTCATCTTCCTCATTTTTTTTATTTAAAAGAACTATTGGTCTTCTATTATTCATTAATATTTCTTCTTCATTTATACTAACTTTACAGTATTTTTTCACCTGTTCTATATCTTTCATCATTAATGCTAAAGGTTTTTCCTTTCTGTTTTTCCTTTTTCTAATTTCCTTAACGGCCTGAGTATTTAAAGCACTACAAACTATATGAAATCCACCTATTCCTTTGATTCCAATTATTTTACCCTTCTTTATAAAACCAGCACATTTATTTATTGGATCTAAACAATTAATAACTCTCCCTTTATTGTCTGTTAGCACAAGTGTCGGTCCACAGTTTTCACAACAAGTAGGCTGGGCATGAAATCTTCTTGTTTCTACATTTTTATATTCTTCATGGCATACTGGACACATAAAAAACTTATCCATAGTAGTATTACACCTATCATAAGGTAATGACTTTATTATAGAATACCTTGGTCCACATAAGGTACAATTAGTAAAGGCATATCTATATCTTCCGGATTTTTTGTTTGAAATATCTTTTAGGCAGTTATCACATGTAGCTATATCAGGCATAATATATTTTAACTTAATATTGGAATATATACTTTTTTTTATATTAAAACTTTCATAACCATTTATTTGTTCTTTATGCACCTCTACCTTTTCTATATCTGCTAGTTTAGGTGGCTTTTTTATAATATCTATAAGGAAAGTACCTACCTTTTCTCTTGTTCCTTCCACATTTATAATTACAGTACCACCATAATTACTAACCCAACCTTTGATATCTAATTTATTTGCTCTTTTATAAATATAAGGTCTATACCCTATCCCCTGAACAATTCCAAATATTTTCACCACATAAGATACCTTTTCTCCTATCATATCTATCTTAATTTTTTTCCCCTTGAACCTCCTTTATAATAGCTATAAGTTCTTCTATATCCTCATAATTTACTTTTACCTTAGTAAATTTATTTATTAAATCACCATTTAAATCCTTAAGATGTTCTAAAAGATTATCCTCTGTTATATGACTGCTATGTGCAACAGTAATTTCTAAAAAAGTTACACGCTTTAAACCATTTTCTTTACATATCCTCTTAATCTCACTAGAAATATTTTGCATTAAAAATGAATCATGCATTTAACACTCCTCCTTATTAAAATACTGCCAATAAATCAAGATATTATATATTTTAAGATTAACTTAATTTACTTCTGAAAGTATAATATTATAAACTTCATCTTTTATATGATCAAATTTTTCTAAAATTTCTTTACTTATGTCCACTCCATAATTTACATCCACTCCTTCTATTCCTATAATAAACCCATTTATTCTTTCAACATTATAACTATTTAAAAGCTTTATTAAGCTTAATTGATGCTGAGAATACCCCTTTTCATAAAAATCTTCTTTGTGCTTAATATTTATTACAGAAATACTTCCAGGCTTAATACCATATAAAGTGCAATCTAAAATAAAAATAAAATCTCCACTTTCTATAAAACTTAAGCAATAATCTACATCTGTTTCACCTAGTATAACCTGAAAACCTATCCTCTCTAAATCATCTCTAAGTTCCTCACCTAAAATTACTCCAATAGCATCATCTTTCATTATTCTATTTCCTATAGCAATAACCTTTTTACCCATAACTACACCACCCTTATATCAATAGAAGAGAAATCATTACTTAAAACATGTGTGGCACAAGAAACACATGGATCAAAAGATCTAACTATCCTTCCAATTTCTGTAGCATTTTTGGGATTGTTAATATGTGTACCAATTAAAGCTTCCTCTAAAGCTCCAGAAACTCTATAAGAATCCTTCGGAGATAAATTCCAAGTACTTGGGGTTATTATTGTATAATTCTTTATTTCCCCTTCTTTTATGTTTATATAATGAGCTAAAGCCCCTCTTGTAGTATCCATAAAACCATATCCTACAGCACTTTTAGGTAAAGAAAAAACCTTATTTGTACTATTCCTAGGTTGTATTTTATCTAAAAGATTAAGCATAATATTTGAAATTTTCTCAGCTTCCAATGCCCTAGCAACAATCCTACTCATAGTTGAAATTCCATTTTTATAATCCCCACTTATATACATTCTTGCCAGCGGCCCTACCTGCATTGCATGACCCTTATATCTTGGTGCCTTTATAAAACTATACCCTTTCTCTTTAAACGGATCCGTTTCCCAATTTTCATCCTCAATATTTAACACGTTATCTGATGACTTATACCAAGCCCTATATATATTTTCATTTATGCTATCAGTATCTAATTCTTCTCTTTTTCCATTTATAATAACTGCAGGTGATACATAATGAGTATTTTTTTCAAGATTATCAAATACACCATAGGTCATTAAGTTCTTAGAACCTACCCCTATATTAAAATAATCATTATAATATTTTGAAATTGTATTTACATCGTCTAACATTTTGTTTGTTATAAAATCCCTAATTTCTGTAACCAGTGCTTTAATTTGAACAATTTCTTGAGCTGTAATATTTACTGTAACTCCACCTAAAAAAACTCCATGATTATGAGGCGCCTTCCCTCCCAAAACCGCTAATATCTCATGAGCCTTTCTACTATAAATTAAAGAATTAAAATAATTTTTTATAAGCTTTTCACTTTGCTTTTTTGGTATTCTAAAATCATTATGATTGATAGAATAAATGGGATTTATATTAAATCCACTAACGTAATCTGGCATAACATATTGGTAAAAATGTCTTAAATGATTTTGTAAAAATTCACTTCCATGTAATACCTGCCTAATCATATCTTCATTGCTATCTGCCATAATACTATAAGCATTTTCAAGAGCCTTTGCAGACGTTACAGAATGCGCTGTAGAACATATCCCACAAATTCTTTCAGTGAAATAAATAGCATCTAATGGAGATCTTCCTTTTAACATCTTTTCAAAACCCCTAAAAAGCATGCCTTGGCTTTTAGCATCTATAATTTTGTTTTTTTCTATGTAAGCCGTTATTTGCAAAAATCCACTTATTCTAGTTACAGGATTTATCACTACTTTATCTGCCACTATTTTCACCCCAAACTTAAAAATTTATAAATGGTTCCATAGCATCTGGAAATCCTTTTTGAGCACAGCCTATACATGGTGTATTGTCTCCAATAGGCCAATTTACATAATCATTCCACTTTCTTATAGAACAGTCAGTTTTTGTTACTGGTCCTCTACATCCTAGCTTAAACATACAAGTTGTTTCTCCTACAGATTTTGCAAATATCCTTTTTTCAAAAAACGATCTTCTAGGACATATATCATGTATAGTTACACCATAAAAAGTAATTGGTCTTCTATCCTCATCCAATTTTATATCTTCAAATAATATTAAATTTGCTATAGTACCCATAATCCAATCTGGATGAGCTGGACATCCTGGTAACCTTATAACATCACGATTTAATTCCTTTTTTATATAATCAGCTGCACTAATACAACCAGATGGATTTGGTTTTGCTGCAGAAATTCCACCATAAGAGGCACAAGTTCCTACAGTAAGTATATACTTAGCTTTTTCAGCAACTCTTTTTACCTCTTCCATTCCCGTTATAGATCTTCCTTTATAATAACCTACAATATTATAAATTCCATTGTCCTTTGTTGATATAGCACCATCTACTATTAGTATAAATTCTGTATCAAGAGTTTTTATTAATTGTTCCTCGGCCTCGTCTCCTTGAGCCCTCATAAGACTATTATTATATTTTAAATTAACTAAATCTGTTAAAAAATATGTTACATTAGGCGCACATCCATTTAATAATGATATTATATTTCCCGAACACCCAGCCGCCTCTATCCATACTAAATTCATTTTTTTCTTTTCTTTAGATTCTATTCTAGAAATAGCTGTTTCTATAAGATCTTTTGCTGTATAATGTTTAGACTTTAGTACTAGACATACATGATTTCCCAAATATATTCCTCCTATTAATTGTTTAAAGTTCCTATAGGTGTTAAAATTTTTATTATCTTCTCCTTATTATGGCATTCTGTAAGTTCTTTGCTCAAATCTTTCCCTGCTTTAAGTCCAAAATGTGTTCCTGCTGCCCAAGCCGCAGTATAAGTTACATCATAAACTACACCATCAATAGCAACATATGCTTTATTTCCATTCTTCCCATCATATTTTGAAAGTTCCTCTAATGTAAAACGCTGTTGCCTTACATTAATATTATTTCTATAAATTTTATCTGTATAATTCATATTACATATAAAATCTTTTAAAATATCTAATTTATACATTTCTTCAATTGCCAATTTATGATAAAATACTTTTTCACACATATTAATACTCATAAAACTTATAACTTGAAGGCTGTATATATTTTGCTCCATTCTGTGTATCAGTTTTTCATACTGATAAGGTTTCATAAACTTACCCTCTCCTATTAATCCATTCTTATAATAAATATGATACTAGTTATATAAAAATTCTAAAATAAATTTAAAATATAATCATCATACTTATTTTAATAGACCTATTTCAATTAAAGTGTTAGTATAATATTGTAAACTAATCTATATAATTTAAAAATATATAAATTGAGGTGCCATAATGAATAAAGCAGATATTAAACCTATAAAAAATAAAAAAACTTACTTTCAGATAATTCAAACTTTTATAGATTCTATTCTAAACAATAAATTAGACTATGGTGAAAAATTATATAATGAAGGTGAACTAATGGAAATTTTAAATGTTAGTCGTCCAACATTACGTGAAGCATTAAGAGTTATGGAGTTTTTGGGCATTGTTACTGTTTCTCCAAGAAAAGGAATAGCTATTAGTAATCCTAAAAATAACAATTATTATTTACCTCTTACATATATATTAGCCTTTGAAAAAACAAGCAATACTGATTTATTTGAACTTAGGATGTCTATAGAAATAGAAATGGTAGGTATTGCTGCATTAAGAGCAACAGAGGAGGACTTTATAATATTAAAAAAAATTTCTGAGGACCTTATAAAACTTCCTAAAGGAGATATTAAGAAATTTACTGAACTAGACCAATTATTTCACATTACAATATTAAACTGTGCCAAAAACAACCTATGTTCTAAATTAATGAACACACTTAATGTACTGATATATAATCAATTAGAACAAATACATAAAGCTTTAACAAATGATGATAGATTTAATACTATAGAAAAACATAGTGCTATATATAAAGCACTTATAAGTAGGAATGAAGAAAAAGCTAGACAGGCTATGAGGGATCATTTAAATCATGCCTATGGTGTAACCAAAGAATTACCTAACATATTTTGTAATAAACTTATATAAAATAAAAAGAACCTTTTATCATTAAAATAAAAGGTTCTTTTGTTCTACTGAAGAAGTATTTTATATATAGGAATTATAAATAAACTCAAAATAGTAGTTATTGTTATCATAATGGCCGCATATTGATAATCTGCATTATAAGATTTAGAAACTATAGCTGTATTAGTCATAACTGGCATAGCAGCTTGAATAATAAATACTTTTTTCATAAGGTTATCTGGTAGTGGAAATATAATACATAACAGTACAACTAACAATGGTGATATTATAAATCTCCCCAATAAAACTCCCCAAATATCTTTATTAAATTTTATTCCTTTTAAATTAATATAATACATAGTATTACCTATAAATAACATAGATAAAGGAGTAGTTAAATTACCTAGATATTTACAAGTGTCCATTATAAATTTAGGAACAGGGATAGATAAAAGTATTAAAATTATAGCCACTATGAATCCCATTAAAGGTGGTGAAAATATCCTTTTTAATGTACTCATAGATAAAAAATTACCACTTTCCCCTGCTCCATCCTTGCTAATCTCAAAAACTCCTATAGTCCAAAAGAATGTAGTATTAGCTATATAATATAATAGAACATAAGGTACACTTTCAGACCCAAACAATGCTAAATTAACTGGTAATCCAATAAATATAGTATTTGAAACAAAGAACATTGACAAGAATGTCCCTTTTCTACCTGGTGTAATATTAAATACTTTAATAAATATTTTACCTATTATATATGCTAAAGCTATAGAAAGGAAAGGAATAATGAGTCCTTTGCCTAAACTCAATAATTTATTTCTATCAAAGTCTGACATAAGATTATTAATCATCAACGCAGGCAATGATACATTTATAACTATTCTAGAAAATAGTTTCGCCCCTTGTTTGTCAATCCATTCCATTCTAGTTAAAAAATAACCAATAGCTATCATAATAATAATACTAAATATGCTACCGAAAGCACTTAAAAGTTCCATAAAAATCCCCCTTTTAATAATTTAATACTGCTATCCGTACTTTATATCTTATTTTAACTTTTTATAAAATACATAAACAATACTCTCTATATTATAACTAAATTTATTTTTTAATTTTAACACAGGATTAATTAAAATAGTAGTTATAATATTTTAATTACCCTAGGGGTAAAATATTATTTGTTCTTTTTATCCACGGATTTTGTAGCAATTATATCTGATTTAAGCCCCAATACATCTCTAATTAATATATTTCCACTTTTCACTGGTGCATCTCTTTCAATTTTTTTTATCTCTTCTAAAACATTAAATATCTCCTTTTTAGGTATTGCCTTTGTGGTCCTTACACTAACAAGCGGTATTACACCATTTATTACTTTAACTAAAGATGCTATGGTTCTTTTAGGATTCTTAATCTCTTGTATAGCATATTCTTTTCCTTTGCTACATAAATTTCCACAAACCATTATTTCATCCTCTTGCGTTTCTATGGTTAATTCACATCCATTTGGACAAACTATACAGGTTATCTCCTTATACATTAATATACCACCACCTTTATCTGTTCTTTATTTAAAATTTCTTCCTTTTTTAATAATATGTGTATCATTTCCGCAGGATTTAATTTCTTTAATTTCTTTGCCTTTATTACCTTTTCATGCTGAACAATTTGTATTTCCCTTTCTTTATAAGGTCTACTAACTCTTAAAGCAAGCATTACATCCTCCCTGCCACTTATCCTTTGAGGTACTACATTGGCGATAGTATTATCCATGGTAATAACAATATTATTTTCTTTTTCCCTCTCTTCTTTTATATACCTAGTTGCCGCCTCCGCTAGTTTTTCTCCTTCATTGGATACAAAATCAACTAAATCATGAACATGCAAAACGTTTCCTGCAGCATAAATTCCATTAACACTAGTTTCTAAATCCTCATTTACAATAGGACCTTTTGTTCTCTCATCAATTTCTATTCCTGCTTTAATAGATAATTCATTTTCAGGAATTAATCCCACAGATAATATTAAAGTATCACATTTATACTGTTTTTCTGTTCCCTCAATAGGTATACCCTTTTCGTCAACCTTATTTACTATTACTGATTCTAATCTTTCTTTCCCTTTGATATTGGTTATTGTATGTCCTAAATATAATGGAATTCCATAATCATTTAAACATTGCTGAATATTTCTAGGTAATCCACTAGGATAATGTAATTTTTCTATAACTGCCAATACTTTTGCTCCTTCTAATGTAAATCTTCTTGCCATTATAAGTCCTATATCGCCAGAACCTAATATTATTATATTTTTCCCAACCATTATATTTTTTAAATTCATATAACTTTGTGCTACTCCCGCTGTAAACACTCCAGCGGGTCTTGTACCTGGTATACTTATAGCCCCTCTAGTTCTCTCCCTACATCCCATAGCTAATACTATTGCTTTAGCTTTATACCTTATAAGTCCATTTCTTGAAGATACTAAAACTTCTTTATCCTTTGTAAGATTTAATACCGTTGCCTCCATTTTTATTTCTATCTTTTCCTGTTCTATTTTTTCAATAAATCTATTTGCATATTCAGGGCCGCTAAGCGCTTCTTTAAATCTTACTAATCCGAATCCATCATGAATACATTGTCTTAATATCCCCCCTGCTTCTTTTTCTCTTTCTAAAATTAAAATATCCTCTATTCCTTTTTCTTTAAATTTTAATGCTGCTGAAAGTCCAGCAGGTCCCGCACCAATAATTATTACATCCTTTATTATAGTATCCATTATCTCACCCTCCCTGAAAACATATTTCCATATTTTCTAGAGTAAATAATTTCCTTAACATCCTTATTTTTTTCATTCATAATGAGTTCAGTGATTCTTGTTTGACAATATCCACCCTGGCACCTTCCCATCATAGCCCTTGTTCTGTATTTAATTCCTGTTACAGTATCAATTCCCAATGGATTATTTATAGCCTGCAGTATCTCTTCTTTTGTAATAGTTTCACACCTGCATACAATTTCTCCATAATTAGGATTTTTCTCTATAAGTTCTTCCTGTTTTTTTTCTGATTGCTCAGAAAACTTTAATATACTCTTTCGTACTGGATTAAATTCTTTATTTTCTTTTAAACTTTCCTTTTCTTTAATTTTTTCTACTACGTATTTTCCTATAGGCACTGCGGAAGTCAAACCTGGAGATTCAATTCCTATTAGATTAATCATATTAGGTATTTCATTTCTTTCCTCTATTACAAAATCTCCATAACCTCCTTTTTCTTTATCAACTAATTTGGGTCTAATACCAGAAAAATTTCTAATGAAATGCTCTTTTTTTATTTCAGGTAATATTTTTTTACCTTCATTTATAAGCATGTCCATAATATCGTTGGTTGAAGAGTAATTGTCATTTTCATCTATATACTGAGCACTAGGTCCAATAAATATATTTCCATGAATTGAAGGTGTAAGATGTATTCCAAGTCCACCTTCTTTTTTATTTGGAACTGGGTAGGCTGGGATTTCAAGAAGTGATCCTGCTCTTTTATCTAAAATAAAATATTCTCCTCTACAAGGATGTATTGTATAATCTTTAATGCCAACCATCCTAGCAATTTTATCAGAATTCAATCCTGCACTATTAATTACCCATCTGCTATAAAAAGTTTCTTTATTTGTAGTAATTTCATAGTAATTATCTATTCTCTTTATATTTAATACTTCCCTATCTAAATAAAATTTCACTCCATTTTCACAAGCATTCTCTGCTAAAGCAATAGTATATATAAATGGATCTAATATTCCTGTCATTTTAGAATAGAGTGCTGCCTTTCCTTCTACATTTGGAGCCAATTTTTTAATTTCTTCTCTTGATATAATTTCCAATCCTAGGACATTATTTTTTTCTCCACGTTCTTTTAATTCTTTTAAACCTTGAATATCCTCTTTTGTAAAACCTGTTACTAATTTTCCAACCCTTTTAAAAGGTATATCAAGTTCTTTTGCTATTTTATCAAATCCTATATTCCCCTCTACACAAAATTTTGCCATAAGTGTTCCAGGTTTATTGTTAAACCCTGCATGAAGTACTCCACTATTTCTACCACTAGTTTCACAAACCACATCTAATTCTTTCTCTAATACTGAAACCTTAATATTATATCTAGATAACTCTCTTGCAATTGCATTTCCAACGACTCCTGCCCCAATAATAATTACATCATTTTTTTTATCCTTCATATTCATCCCCCTTTACTTTTATTTTTAAAACACAATACAATTTAAATTTATGCATTAAACATATTAAGTATACTAAATTAACTTAATATTATTATAATGCTAACAGAATATTTTGTAAATTGAATAATTAATTATTTTAAATTATATTTGTATCCTTAATGTTAATTTATACATATAATAAAGTGTATTAAAATAAGGAGATTCTATAATGTTTTTTTTTATGCCATTTTTCACAAATCCCTATTTTACATCTAATGAATTAATGTATCCATATAATCCAACTAGAAATATACGGAACGAATGTGATGGTGTTTCTGAACAACCTAATCCTACTAAATATTATTTTCTTAATTACTGTTACAAAAACAATTGTAAATGTTTTGTTTGTCTTAAACCCCTTCCATCCTCTGATACTATTCAACCTCCTGGGGAAGGCTTACCTCCTCCAAGTAATTGGTATAATATAAAAAAAATAACCGGTAAACCTGAATCCTTTACTATAACTGTGGAATCATTATTATTACCTGTTAATATTTCTTCAAATGAAATTCTAGCTGTAAAAATTTTATTTTCACCTTTAATACTGTTTTGGAGTAGCCAACGTGGTGATAATTTTACTACTGCAACTTCTCAGGGGAAAAATGATGCTCTGGCAGCCAAATATCAACCTATAAGAGTTGAAGGCTATATATTCCCATATGAGGCACCTGGTACGGTACCTTTAAAATTATATTGGAGTAGTACTCGTGGTGATAATTTTACTACTGCAACCTCCCAAGGGGAAAAAGATGCTCTGGCAGCTGGATATAAATTCGTTAGAGTTGAGGGATATATTTTTCCTAATCATATACCAGGGACTGTCCCTTTGAAACTGTTTTGGAGTAGTAATCGAAACGATAATTTTACTACAGCCACTGCCCAAGGGGAAAAAGATGCCCTGACAGCTGGATATAAATTCATTAGAAATGAAGGTTATATTTTACCACACTAAAAATAATTATATAAAGGTATATTTAATAATGAAGAGTGTATTAGAGTTTCAACTTAATACCCTAATACACTCTAAAAGAATTCTTATTATAAATAAAATTAAAATTGTTATTAGTATAATATTTTTATGTTTATTCAATCTACTAAGACCCTTTTTATACTCACCATCCTCTTCCTATATGTTTTATAAATTTTGGCCTAAATTATTATATAATAATATTAATTTCTGTATAAAAAATATCCTAGTTTATAAGCTAGGACATTTTCTAAACTCTTACTCTATAACCAACTCCCCATACCGTTTCAATATACTGTGGTTGGGATGGATTAAATTCAATTTTCTCTCTTATTCTTCTTATATGAACTGTAACTGTAGCACTGTCTCCAAGAGAATCCAATCCCCAAATGCTTTCAAACAACTCGTCTTTTCCAAAAACCCTATTGGGATACTTAGCCATATGCAATAACAACTCAAATTCTTTTTGTGCCATATTAATTTCCTCACCATTAATAAAAACTTGTCTAGAATCTTTATGTATTTCAAGTCCTCTTATGGAAATTATATTACTACTTATCTCATTACTAAATTTATTTTTTAATCTTTCATAGTTTTGAATATGAGATTTAACTCTAGCGACTAATTCCCCAGGACTAAAAGGTTTCGTAATATAATCGTCGGCACCTAAACTTAATCCTTTTATTTTATCAATTTCTTCTTTTTTAGCAGAAACCATTAAAACAGGAATATCTTTATTATCATGAATAATCCTTAGTATATCAAAACCATCAATTTTAGGTAGCATAACATCAAGAATTATTAAATCGTATTTATTTTCTTTTATTTCATTTAATCCTGAAACACCATCTGTACAAATCTTTACTTCAAATCCAGAAATCTCCAAATAATCTTTTTGAAGTTCTGCAATACTTAAATCATCCTCAACTATTAATATTTTTTTCATTATATAAAATTCCCCCTTAACTTTTGCTATTTCCTTTTAAATTAAAAATTCTAATAGTATTGCACATTTATAATTTATTTGAAGTCTTAGTTTCCTTCTACTTTATCATTTATCTTTCCAAGAGATATCATAATGCTTATTCCCTCTTCTTCGTGACTTATAGCCCATATCCTACCATTATGTCCTTCCACAATCTGCTTAGCAATAGCAAGTCCTAATCCACTTCCTTTTGCTCCACTTCTTGCCGCATCAGTTCTATAAAATCTATTAAATATTTTATTTACATCATCTTTATGTATCCCAGCACCATTATCTCTTATTTCTATAATAATACTTAAGCTAGTTTCTCTTAAGTTTATAATAATCTTTCCCTTATTTTTATTCATGTATTTCTTAGAATTACCTATAATATTTAATATAACCCTTCTCATTCTTTCTCTATCCATCATAACAAATTTAGAAGTTTTTAGTTCATTTTTTAAATATATATCTATATTACTTTTTCTAAGCTCTGGTTCACTTTCATATATACAATAATTAAAATATTCAACAACATCAACTTTTTCGAAATTAAATGGAATTTGATTTAAATCCAGCTTGGAATATAAAAGCAAGTCATCAATCATATGGTCAACATGTTCAGCTTTAGAATAAATAGTTTTTAAATAATTTTCTTTTTTTTCAGCAGTATTGGCTACTCCGTCTAAGATTCCTTCTACATAACCTTTTATAGAAGTTATTGGAGTTTTTAAATCATGAGAGATACTAGAAATAAGTCCCTTACGATTATCATCATACCTCATTTTTGTAATTATAGAATCCTTAAGTTGTACCCTCATAGCTTCAAATCCAACGCAAAGCTGTCTTATCTCGCAATCTCCTTCTTCTGGTATACTACAATCTAAATTTCCATTACTAATTTCAGTAGTAGCTTTTTTTAAAGATTTAATAGGCTTTAATATAGTTTTTGAAAACATGTAAGACATGCTTATATTAGTAATTATAAAGGCTACTACAAACACCAAAACAGTTATAAAAATAAATTTATTAAAAAAGTTTACATCTTTTTTAATTGGAGCCAACAAAATTATTGCTCCATTAGTATTTTCTTTGAAATTTAAATCTATAGTTTCAATTATATAAGAATTATTATCGATATTAATACTTTTATTTAAAGTATTTTCTCTTGATACATCAAAGCATTTTTCTATATCTATTTTGTTAATATTATCGGGTTTTTTTATAATTTTATTTGATTTTATAATAATAAATTCACCATTGATTTGTGAGAGACTTTCATATAAATTTTCCTGAAAATCAATACTATCTATATTTTTGGGATATTCCTTTAACAAATCATTTTTAATACTTATTAATTGTGATTGAATAAACACACGTTCTTTAATCCCATCATATTCTAAATTATTACCAGTAATTTTTAGAGAAAGAAATAAAAAAGTGCTCATAATTATAACCGTTGCAATTATTGGTACAATAACAATCATAGTATTAGATATTAACAGACGTTTTTTTATATTCATATTCTCACCTTAAAATTCTTTTTTATCAAATAAATAATAGCCAAATGTAAAAAATATTAGTCCGTAACTACATATCATCATAAATTGACGAAAAATCTTCAAAGCAGGGAAATTACTCATTATCCATAAATTATACCAACTAAATAAAGATGTAAAAAATATTCCAGAATATCTTGAAAAAACAAATTCCATTGCTTTAAAAATAATAACTATAAGTACAGATAAGAAAAAAACTCCAACTCCACTTTTAAAAATATTAGTAAAAATTATAATAATAAGTACTAAAATTATCATAGGTACTATACTAACTGTATAAGATAATAGAATTTTTGTTATTCCTTTTAATGTAAAAGAGTTAGAATTAAAAATAACCCCAGTAATAGTAGAAAAAATCATTACAAAAACAAGATTAGTTGCAACAAATAACATTATAGCTAATATTTTAGCAGAAAATAATTTTAGCCTTGAAATAGGTCGTGTAATTACAATCTTCATTGTATTTTGAGAAAACTCTCCAGAAAAACTATCTATAGTAACTAAGGCTGTAAATAAAGGTAAAATACTATTCACTACCACTGAAAGCACTAGTATAGGAAATTCCATATTAGAAGTTCCTCTAACACCAAATCCGCTTCTGAGCCCAACAATAGTAAATTGTCCTATTATGATAAAAATTAATGATACAATTGCTGATACTAAAATTTTCTTCTTTTTATACAACTTTTCAATTTCATTATAAATAGCTGCTTTAAACTCTAGCATTTCTTTCCACCTCACTTACAAAGTAGTTTTCTAATGAAGCATAATTTTTTAATATATTTTTAGTACTATCAACATTCAGCATTTTACCTCCATAAAGTACTCCAATCTTATTGCATGTAAGTTCAACATCATGTATAAGATGACTTGAAATGAAAAAAGTGGTATTTTCTTCTCTTGCAAGATTTTTTATAATATTTCTCATTTGAATCATTCCCTCTACATCTAAACCATTAAATGGCTCGTCCAAAATAACTACTTTAGGCCTTGATAAAATTGCCGCTGCAATCCCAAGTCTCTGTTTCATACCAAGAGAGAATTTCTTTGTTTTTTCATTTTTAAATCTTTTAATATCCGTAAGTTCTAGTACTTCATCTATTCTCTTATCATCTACTTCATTATAGTATCTAGAAAACTGTTTTAAATTTTCATAGGCAGTTAAATACTGATAAGATTCAGCGGTTTCAATAATGCACCCTACATTTGCCATAGCTTTTTCAAAGTCTTCCAATATACTATATCCTAATATTTTAACATCCCCACTATCCGGCTTAATAAGCCCTGTCATAATTTTCATAGTTGTTGTTTTCCCTGCGCCATTTGGGCCTAAAAACCCAAATATTTCTCCACAATATATATCTAAATTAATATCAACTATCCCTCTTCCATTTTTATATACCTTATTTAAGTTACTTATATCTATAACCTTTTCCAAAATAATTCCCCCTATAATTTCTATGTAAATATATACATTGTAAGCTTCAGCTAAATCTTATATTTTAGCTGAAGCTTACTTGGCTTTATATACTACTATTCAAATACTCTAAAGAAGGTATCATCATCTACTCTATTACGATTTTCTCTAGGTATACTAAAATATATATTTTTATTATAACCAAAATTCATATGCCCTTCCTCTTCTAAACCTTCTATCTTAATATTTGCACTGAATTTGCTCTGGTCATATTTACCATTAAATTTAAAATGTGAATATCTATCTTTATAATTTTCATAGCCTTTTATAAAAGTTTCTTTATAGGTTCCTGAAACTTTTTTGCCATCTGAATTAGTTATTTCAAGAATTCTGTCACCTATTTTTACAAATTTCCCATCTTTAATTATTACTAAATCATTTCTATATTTACCAATATATTTTTCAGGATTTTCTAAAATATTAACAGCATTTTCTTCATGTCTTTCAACTTTTTCCCCTGATAAATTTGGTTTTTTTACTACTGTGGAATTAACATTAGACAACTTAAAAAGCACTTCAAAAGTTAATTTATGTTCTTTTCCACTATCATCTTTCCCACAAAATACTCCAGTACCCAAAAGATTTTGAACTAATCCATTCTTATCTATTTGCATTTTACCATTAACTTCTTTAACATATACATCCTTTGTAATTAAAGGTATATAATTATTTTCTCTAGAATTTGAATTAATTGAGTGAGTATTACTTTTTACCATATAAGAAGTTACAGCATTTACAATAGCAGGTATTTGTGCTTCACTAACAGACCCAGATAGTTCCTTGCTACCATCTGTTTTATCCGTTGATACAACACAGTCCTTTAAATTGCCTACTAGAGCATCTGCTATTTTTTCAATATCCTCTGCTCCTTTTTCTTTAAAAGGATTTTGAAAGAACTGTTCATCTGGTTTTTTAAATTCAGTTATATAATATACATCCTCATTTGAATTATTATCTATCCTAACACTTCTATCTTTATAATAATAGTTTTTAAGTTTTTTATCTCCTTTAGTTTTGGTATTAACATGTTCATAGGATTTTTTTGTTACATCACATTTGTGTACAGCTCCATCAGAGACAATAATTTTACCGTTATCTTTAACTACCATTGATACATCTATAGTATAACTTGAAAGCTTGCTTGAAAAACTTTCTGCAGAAAATTTTATCGCATCTTTAGCCTGATCATAAGGGCTTTTAGATGTTACTTCTGCCATAGCAGTTGTAGCAAACATTAATATTCCCATAGTAAAACTTGTAACCATGGCAGTTTTCTTTTTTAATTTCACTTATACTCTCTCCTTTATATTTTATTTTCATACTAAATTAGGAAAGCTTTCCCTACTATTATGATAAATCAGGTAGCTATAGTTTTTCTAAACTAATTATTAACAAATTCTTAACTTTCATTCCTAAGTAAGACTTAATAAAAAACACTGCTACATTCTTTATTATAGCAATGTTTTAAAATTTTTTAACCTGTAAAAATAAAGTAATTTATTTTTTACTTTTTAAAACTACTAAAATTCAATTTTCTTAAAAATATTTTTTATAAATTCTTTTACATTATTTAAATCCGTATTATCTGGATGAGTACTTGCTATTTTAGCATTTTCAAGTTGCCTTTTTATATTTTCATCACCAGGGTTACTTTCAAAAATTGTCTTATATCTTTCTATTAGTTTTTCATTTATCCTACCTTGACATAAAAAATGGTCTATTAATTTATTATCTTCTGGTAAAAAACTTTCCACTCTTTTTTTTATAGATTCATAATAGTTACCATTATCCTTAGCACCTAAAGTCCCCATAAAGATAACTTTTTTATTATGGATATTTTTTATTATTTCTACGTTTCTACTATCACATATCCCTTTATCCACCCAATATCCAATTATTATAAGCTCATAATTTTTTAAACTAAGTTTATTTAATGACTTACAAATTTTTTTGGGAAAAGGGATTTCATCATAAGCTGCTTTTACTATTTTTTCAGTATTTCCTGTTACGGAAGAATATATAACTAAAGTTTTCAAAATAAAACCTCCCTTGTTATCTATGCAAAACACATCCAAATTCCTTATTATTCATTAATGCATTTGTACATTTTATATTACAAAATTCACAATATAAAATATCCTTTTCTCTACCATCTTTTACTTTTAAAACCCAATTTTCATCTGCAATAAGTTGTCTAGATAATGCCACCACATCTGCTTTATTATTTTCCAAAGCTTCTTCAATAAATTGGGGTGTACTTAATTTACCTAATCCGCAAACAATTTTATTAGTATACTTTTTTACCTCTGTAGATAAATCTAAAAAGCATCCCTCCCCTTTTAAAAATGGATGATTATACATAGGTATAGTATCCTGTATTCTAGAATGGTTAGCAATTGTTACATGAAAACTATCTACTCCTGCTTTATCAAGAACTTTTACAAATGTGTTAACCTCCTTTAAACTAGGTCCACCCTTACCTATACACGGATTTTCCTTTCTTATAGGCAATTTATAATCAATAGGCATATAAGGTAGTTGAACTTTTATCATTTTTACAATTTCTTTTGATAATTTAACCCTATTTTCCACTGTACCACCATATAAATCTTTTCTGTTGTTAAAAATACTAGATGAAAAACTTCCCAATAATCTATCTCCATGAATTTGTATCATATCAAATCCTGCCTCTTCTGCTCTTAAAGCAGCTTTTACAAATGCATCCTTTATATTTAAAATTTCTTGTAAACTTAGTTCATTTGTATAACTATATATATTTTCCTTAAGTAACTTTCTTATTTCATCCCTACTCTTCTTCTGATTTACATATAAAGATTTAACATATTTTACATTATAATCTGGATGAAATAATTGAACAGAAATTTTACATCCATATTTTTTAACTTCATTAGTAATTTTTTTAAAATAACTTATAAACTTATTTTCTGATAAAGTAGATGTATGTACTTGGAGTGTTTCAACCACAGAAATATCTCCTAGTATAATAAGACCAACTCCTCCTTTTGCTATGTTAATTATCTTTTCAATATTTTTCTTTTGATTGTCTCCCATAGAAGTAGGTGCAAATATTATTTTATTTTTTAAAGTTAGTTCTCCTATTTTTATTGGATTAAAAATATTTTTATACATTTAAATACCTCTCATGAATATTATAAGACTTTATGTGAAACAAATTTTCAGTAATTTTATTTTTTATATGGAATTATTGATAAATATTTCATTCAAATAAACAATCTATTTCTTACTATATTATTCCCTTTAATGGTAGTATAAACATAAAACAACTTTTTATCTTGTATTTACTATACTTTGTTATTTTTAGATTTTATTTTCTGTAAAATAATTTATAAAAACAAGTTATTATGATTTCATTTTATTGGAATATATAATCTAAATCACATTTTATTATAATTTTTATAACTACTTTCTTTTAATAAAATAAAGGGATGATGCATTAATTTTTTTAGTGCATCATCCCTTCTTATACTATGCAAACAAAGATCTATCGCTAAACAAATCTTTTCCTTTATTTTCTCCAAATAATTGGAGTAATTTTCCCCTAGTAAGGTTCTTTTTTTCCTTACCTTCTATATCTAAAATTACTTTACCTTCATGTAACATAATTAATCTATTTCCTAAATTTATTGCATGATTTAAGTTATGAGTTACCATAAGCGTTGTTAACTTTCTTTCCTTAACAATATTATCTGTTAATTTAATTATTTTTTCTGAAGTTTTGGGATCTAATGCAGCAGTATGCTCATCTAATAATAAAAGTTTAGGTTCTGTCATTGCAGTCATTATGAGGGTTAGAGCCTGCCTTTGACCCCCAGATAAAAGTCCCACTTTACTATTAATTTTTTCTTCAAGACCTAAATCAAGCTTTGAAAGCAACTCTTTAAAATAAGAAATATTTTTTTTATCTATACCAAAACTAAAACCAAACCTCTTTCCCTTATTCTTAGCCATAGACATATTTTCTAAAATTGTCATAGAAGGAGACGTTCCCTTTGAAGGATCTTGAAATACTCTTCCTATAAATCTATTGGATTTATGCTCTAAAAGCTTGGATATTTCTATGTCTTCTAAATATATAGCTCCTTGATCTATAGGAATTGTACCAGATATAATATTTAACAAAGTAGATTTTCCTGCGCCATTGCTTCCTATTATAGTTATAAAGTCCCCTTTATTTACAGTTAAATTAAGTCCATGAAAAATTTTTTTCCCATTTACAGTATTATTATTAAATACTTTGCATAGGTTTTTTATCTGTAACAATTATATCCCCCCCTTTTTTTCTTTGAACATTTAATTTTAAACAAATGTTTTTAGCCCCTAACACTATAATTACTATCAACGCTGTTACAAGCTTCAAATCAGATGGTGGAAGTCCAAATCTTAGGGCCGCACCAATAGTTAATTTATATAGTATTGCTCCTATAAGCGCCATAGTTGTTGACTTTACAAAAGTTAGCTTTTTAAATACCGCTTCTCCAATAATTACAGCGGCTAATCCAATTACTACAGTTCCTGTACCCATAGATACTGCTGCATAACCTTGTTGTTGTGCCATTATTGAACCTGCTAAAGCCACCACCCCATTGGAAACCATAAGTCCTATTACCTTAATAATATTTTTATTAACTCCTAAAGAAGTTACTAGCTGTTCATTATCCCCAACTACCTTTAACATAAAACCAAGTTTAGTTTTTAAAAATAAATCTAATAATGCTTTAATAAACACTGCAGATATAAGAATTAAAATAATTGAACTCATAAATTTTGCAGTAGAAAAAATAGTATTAAAATTAAAAAAAGACACATTAGACTTTCCCATAATTCTTAAATTTATAGAATAAAGTCCTATCATAACTAATATTCCTGATAAAAGATTTGTTATCTTTAGTTTTACATGAAGTAATCCTGTAATCGTCCCTGCTAACATACCAGCAATCATTGATAAAAAAGTAGCCAAAAATGGATTAATACTTTTAGACAAACATAATGCTGTAACGGCTGCACCTAATGGGAATGTGCTATCCACAGACAGATCAGGAAAATCCAGAATTTTATAAGTAATATATACCCCTAATGATACTATGGAAAAAATAAGCCCTTGTTCTAATACACTTAATAAAAATCCTAGCATTACTTTTCACCTCCAGATATTACCTTTGCCTTTGAATAAATATCTTTTGGAAGTTTTATATTTAATTTATTTAATGACTCTTTATTTATTACTACTGATGATTCCTTTTGTATTTCTATAGGTATCTCTGATGGTTTTTTACCTTTTAATATTTCCACAGCCTTTAATCCTGTTTCATAGCCCAACTTTTCAAAATCTATTCCATCAGTTATTAGAGCTCCACCTTTAACATGGGCACTTTCTGTACCTATAACTGGTATATTCTTCTCATAAGATTGTTTAGTAATAGTTGTCATAGCAGATGCTATCATATTATCTTTTATCGTAAGTAACACATCTATTTTCCCTAAAATTGATTGAAGACTTTGAGATATTTCATTTTCTGCAGTAATCCCTTGTGCTACTATTTCCATGCCAAATATAGATGCATTTTTTTTAGCCTCTTCAACCTGTATTTCTGAATTTACCTCACTGGTATTATAAAGTATACCTATTTTTTTGCTTGATGGTATTACTTTTTTTATAAGTTTTAATTGGACATCTATTGGAGCTGCATCAGAGGTTCCTGTAACATTAGTTCCTGGTTTATCTAAAGATTTTACAATTCCCACTTTTACAGGATCTGTAACAGCTGTCATGACTATTGGAATATCTTTATTAGCATTCTTAGTTGAATTATATGCAGCTTGTGCTGCAGGAGTTGCAATTGCCAAAATTAAATCCTCATTATCATTAACAAATTTTTCAGCAATTGTTTGAATTGTGGCATTATCTCCTTGAGCATTTTGATAATCTATAATTATATTTTTCCCATCAATATAATTATTGTCTTTTAATGCTTGTATAAAGCCCTTTCTTGTAGAATCTAGAGCAGGGTGCTCTACGATTTGTGCTATTCCTATTTTTTTGATATCTTTTTTTGCCTCATCTTGTTTTGATGCATTACATCCTGATAAAGCACCTACTATTAATAAAGTTGACAATAAAACCGATACTTTTTTAACTACCATACTACCATCCTCCTATTTAATTATAACTATATAAAATAAAAAGCTCTCCTTAGGAGAGCACTTTAACTATACCAATTAAGCGATAAAATACACTACTGTAATTTATCACTTAAAACACATCTAATATCTCCTACTAAGCTACCATACTACTATTTTCCCAACTACTTATAACAAAATATCTTTGTTACCATATATTATTCCATACTACAAATTTTATAATACATTAATCCATACTACCATGATATATTTATTATAATATACCTTCTTATATTCAAACTACAAAGTATTTTTACCACATTTCTGCAAAATGAAAATAAATTAAATACATTGTATACTATGCTTTAAAATTTTTCAAGTATTTTTTGTATTATTCTTATAATAACAAATATATTATTTAGCATAAATATATATTATGATTTTAAGAATAATATAGTAACTAAAACACAAGGAAAGCCCTAAAAAATAAAGATTTATAATAAAAAAGATTAAAGTATAGAAGTATCTTTTATACTTTAATCTCTTTATAACTAAGAAGAATCAATATTTAATAAGATTAATTTACTTTATTTCATTAATTCACAAATATTATTTGTAAACTCAACAGGGTCACTTATTGACAATCCTTCTATTAACAATGCCTGATTGTATAATAGCTTTGTATATAGCTTAAGCCTATCTTTATCACTTTCATAAATATTTCTTAATGATCTAAATACATCATGATTTATATTTATTTCCAAAACTTTATCTGCCTTTAAGTTTTGATTGTTAGGCATAGAATTTAATATCTTTTCCATTTCAATTGAAAGTTCACCTTCATTTGCTAAACACACTGGGTGATTCTTTAATCTTTTAGAGGCTCTAACATCCTTAACCTTATCTGCTAAAATTTCTTTCATACTTTCAAATAATTCTTTATTTTCTTTATCTTCTTCATTAGATGTTTCATCCTTCTTATCCACTTCTATACCTAAATCACCACTTGATACTGATTTAAATTCTTTATCTTTGTATTTCATTAGTACTTTTATAGCAAATTCATCTACATCATCTGTGAAATATAAAATTTCATACCCTTTATCTAAAACAACCTCTATTTGTGGAAGTTTTTCAATTCTTTCATTAGATTCTCCCACTGCATAATATATATATTTTTGATCTTCTGGCATTCTATCAACATATTCAGATAAAGTTACCATCTTCTTTTCTTTAGATGAATAAAACATTATTAAGTCCTCTAAAACATCTTTATTCATGCCAAAATCACTATAAATACCATATTTTAATTGTCTTCCAAAAGAATCATAAAACTTTTCATAACTTTCTCTGTTATTTTTTAATAAGTTTTCTAATTCATTTTTAATTTTACTTTTTATATTTTTAGCAATTAATTTTAACTGTCTATCATGTTGTAAAATTTCCCTTGATATATTAAGTGATAAATCTTCTGAATCTACAATACCTTTTACAAACCCAAAATAATCTGGTAATAAATCTCCACACTTATTCATAATTAAAACGCCATTTGAATATAATTCTAAACCCTTTTCGTATTCCTTTGTATAGAAATCATAAGGTGTTTTTTCTGGAATAAACAAGATTGCATTATAACTTACTATACCATCCACACTAGTGTGAATATATTTTACTGGTTTGTCAAAACCATAATGCTTTTCAGCATAAAAATTCTCATAATCCTCCTTATTAAGCTCATTTTTATTTTTTCTCCATATAGGAACCATACTATTTATTGTCTGTTCCTCTATATGTTCTTCATATTCGTCTTCACTACCTTCTTTAAGTTTTTTATTATTTATATCCATCTTTATTGGGTATCTTATAAAATCAGAATATTTTTTAATTATGGTTTTTAACGTATGTTCTTCTAGATAATCGTCATAATTCTCATCCTCTGTATTCTCTTTTATCTTAAGTATAATTTCTGTTCCAACCTTCTCCTTATTATAAGGTTCAATAGTATAGCCCTCTGCTCCCTTTGAGTGCCACTTATATGCCTTATCACTACCAAATGCTTTACTTATAACAGTTACGTCATCAGACACTAAAAAAGCAGAATAAAATCCAACACCAAATTGTCCTATTATATCATATCCATCTTTTAATTCATTTTCTTTTTTAAACTGTAAAGAACCACTCTTAGCTATTACTCCAAGATTATTATCAAGTTCTTCTTTTGTCATTCCTATACCAGTATCACATATTCTTAATGTTCTATTTTCTTTATCAGGTATTACTTTGACATAATAATCATCTCTTTCAAACTTTAATGATTCATCAGTTAAAGTCTTGTAATAAATTTTATCAATTGCATCGCTAGCATTAGAAATAAGCTCTCTTAAAAAAATTTCTTTATGAGTATAAATTGAATTAATCATTAGGTCTAGTAGTCTTTTAGACTCAGCTTTAAATTGTTTCTTTTCCAATATAATTCTCTCCCTTCCCACTATAAAAAATTTATTTAATAAATAATTTAAACTTAAATATATTATTAGCACTTAACCTTTGTGAGTGCTAATAATAATTCTTATATACCATATAACAAAAATTTTGTCAATGTATTTTCTTGTAATTTACATATTAATACAGGTAAAATTAGCATATTATTTATACTATTTACCTGTGCATTTATAAGGTAACCCCTTCCTTTTCATAAAACAATATATTAAATTATGTTATCATCTTTTAATATATTATATAGTGTAGGCTTTAAATTAAGCTCATGAATTAGTCCTTGCACTTGCAATAGCGATTCTTCCTTTTTTTGCTTTAGGTATATTAGATTTTACCCCTCTAATTAATATATTTTTATGAGAATGCAATATATCTATAAACTCTAAAAGCTGAATTTTATATCATTATATAGTGCATAGTCTGTGGTCATATCACAAGCATGGAGTGTTATACCCATATCTACTGCATTATTGTATTTAAATCTACATATATCTCCAAGCTCAAAATGAAGGTTTTTATAATCATATCTTTTAGCTATATCGTTACACTTTTTTATAACATCTTCCTTAAGATCTAATACTATCATTTTTGCATTAATTTTTTTTATTATGTCTTTATTTATTTTATTACTAATAACAACTCTTATAATTTCTTCCTCAGTTGTTTTATTATCAATTATTTCATTAATTATTTTTTTATTTCTTCCATTTTGGCTCGTCCTGTCCTTTAAAATATTTTCTATACAATAATATAACATTTTAATTCTTTATAGCAAGTTTAATTTTAAACTATAAATTATATAATTTAAGTTTTTTATACTTACCATAATCTTATATATAAAAATAGAACCCATTAATAGGTTCTATTTTTTCTTTTAAATCTTTTGGAAAAGATAAGTCCTGCTATTAATGCAACTATAGATGCTACTAATATAATTTTATTAGCCAAATTAAAACTATTTACTCCCTGACTAAATTCTTCATCCTTGTTTTCTATATCTCCTGGTAGTTTTCCTTTATCCATGGCCTGGTCTTTATTTTTGAACATATTGAGTACAGTTTCATCTACACCTAACTTTTCTAGCTCTTCTTTTTGCGCTGATGTTAAATCTTTTATATCAGCTCCATTTATAATCTTATTAATTTTACTTATATTTTCTTTATTTATCTTAGTATTTTTATTATTATGTTTTTGTTCACTTTCACTTTTTTCTTTATCACCTGTTCCCATTGATCCTAATGCATCTAAATTTAACGTAGTTATTATATTTCCGTAAGTATCAGAATTTTGCTCTCCCTTTAATTGAGCAGTAACACTTTTCGATCTATCCTTCCCAAAAATAAGCAACTGTGGTATTGACTTTTTATATTCTTCATAGGTATAAAATGCCGTAGGATCTTTCTTAACATAATTACCAATAAGCTTATCTAAAAAATTAACACTCTTTTCAAATTCTCCATTATAAACGTAATCATTAACTATTTTTTGTAAATAATTATGATAAATCTCTTTATACTCATCAATCTGTAAAAGTTTTCCTATTAATGGAGCCTCCTCTAAACTTCCTGTAACCGGCGTATCAATTGGGAAATTTACTGCCTTTGAACTATCACTTACTTTAAATCCAGCAAAAGACATATTTAAATCCCAAGGAATTATTGAACATTTTCCTTTATTTTCATACAGATAATAATTATGGTACATACCACCTGAATAACTATCAAGATTAACTAGAAAAGTATTTACAGCAAAATATGCTAAAATTTCTTTAACATCTAAATATTTTTCAAGATCTTTACCCTGATTTAGATTCTTAATCATAGTTATTATTTTTTCAAAATCCTGATCTGTAGTCTTTTTAAATATCTTGCTATCTTTTATTGTGGAGTAACTAGACTGATTATCATCAATATATTTAAGATTAGCACCTCCATTTGTTCCTTTTCCTTTAGGCTTATTTACCATCATATTATATTTTTGCTCTTTATCCACTTGGGTATGTTTTCCATATTTATCATCGGTCTTATCTATATAAAATTGTTGTTCATTTTCATATCCATCTAATTTATTTTTATTAAGAGGTTCTTGCATCACTTGTGATTTATTAGGTATATCACCATTTGCAATATGGCCTTGATTTATGTTTCCTTCTTTTTCTCCACCCATTTCCATTGACTCTGGTTTATATAAATTACCTTCTGAAGTTGCAAATTGTTTTTCAATAAATCTTCCATCAATTACTTCAACTGCTAAATATAATCCCCACTCACTACCATTAAGTTTTATATTTGAATAAGAGTATTCAGGTGTAGGAACATCTAATAACTTATATAAATCATAAGATAAATACTCCTTCATATAAGTTGTATCAGATATATTATTATTCAATGCTAACTTTTCAATACCATGATATGTTTGTCCATCTACATACTGACTAAAATCTATCTTTAAACTAAACCTATCTGTTGTACTATCTGATGCTACCATTTTTAAACTTGAATTTCCCTTAGGCCTAATTCCTACATTATAAAATGTTTCTCCATTTATAGTTATATTAGCACTACGATACTCTTCCTCGGTGGCATTTTCCAATAGCCATTCCCAATCCGAATCCTTTATTTCAATATTTATATTCATAATACTATTTTTATCTAAAACAGTTTCTATATTAGATACCTCTTTATTAGTTATCTCTTTATTAAGTGTAATAAAAATGGCTGATATCATAAATATTAATGATAATATTATAGCTATTATAGAAATACTATCCATATACTTTTCATCAATCAAAGGATTGCACCTCCTTTATACCTATTTAATTTTACGCCATATAATCCCCATTATAGCTAACTAAAACCACATTAGAAACTCCTTTTACTTTTGAAATTTCATTTACAAAATTTGTAGTACCATCTTTAATTCTAATTTCAACAGTCATTTCAATTCCACTAACCGGTGAAACAGTCTTTGATTTAACAATATACTTATTCACCTTTCTACCCAACATTTCTATTGCAATACTTTCACAACCATCATCTTCACAGTTTATTATTAATATATAAGGATTATCTTTACTCTTTTTATTAACAAATAAAATCATAACCACCCCTATAAAAACAGAGCCTATTATAGCAAGTGGTATAAGCCCTGCTCCAATAACTATTCCTGAGCTAATAGCCCAAAATAAAAACGCTATATCTAATGGTTCTTTTATTGCACTTCTAAAACGAACTATAGAAAGAGCACCTACCATACCAAGTGAAAGAATTACATTAGATGTAATTGCTAATATAATTAATGTTGTAATTAAAGTAAGTGACATTAATGCAACACCAAAACTTGATGAATACATTACTCCAACAAATGTCTTCTTGTACACTTGCATTATAAATATTCCTATTGCTAATGCTAAAAATAAAGCTATAGCTATATCTAAAAAATATACTGAACTCACTTTCTCTATAAAACTTGATTTGAAAATATCACTAAAATTAATTGTTCCCTTCATTTTATCAACTCCTTAAAATTAACCATATATCCTTGCCGCCGCATATTTTGATATAGCAGAAGATCTTCTATTATTAGTTTGTATAATATCATGTACTATCTCCGGTAAAAATTCATCGTACTTTACCTCTAATACTATAAATTTTTCATCAATTGATTTTACAGTAGGTAAGTTTGTATCAAATATGTTTCTGCTAAATACTCCTGTTCTTATCCATTTATCAAAAGTTATTCTCACATTTGAAACAGGATATATATAAGCTTCTCTAGTATAGTCTACTATTGTCCTAGGCCTTAATAACTGCCATTTCATTTTTGAATATAATTCTATAAATAAATCTTTATTAGATTCCTTTAAAAAATCAATTTTTCCACTTATTAATTCTTCACACTGATGTTTTAAAATAGACTCACTTACTTTATTACATAATCCATTAATTTTAGATTTCTTTTCTAATCTAATAAAAGAATGATCATCATTATAAAATCTAATACGAAATTTTTCTCTAGAATTTATTCCCTCTATCTTTTCCATCAAAACCTTATCTCTATAATTATCAAAATAAAGACTTCTAATTCTATATTCCCTATCACTATTGGAATTCTTATCTAATCTCATAATATTTATTAATCTATTTTTTATACTTAAATAGTCTGATATATTTATATAATGCTTTATTTCGTGTCTAAATTTAATTTTATTCATACTTTTCACCTCCTTATAATTTTATGACTCCATTATAAATAAGGAAACTTAATAATAGCTTAACGATTTTAAATCTTTAATAATACTTTAATCCTATTATTATTTTTTGAAATAATCTGTACTTACAAATTAAAGGACTCTTATCAACATAAATTTTTGATAAGAGTCCTTCAACCTATAACTGTATTTGATTTAAATTTTCCTTTAATACTTTAGCCGAATCCTGTAAATTTTTATATTCTTCATCATTTAATTTTACTTCTAATATACTTTTTACCCCAGTTTCTCCTATAACAGTTGGTACTCCCATATACACATCTTCTATGCCAAACTGACCTTTTAATAATGTGGACACAGTAAGTATAGAATCTTCATTTCTTATTATAGCCTCTACAATTCTTCTAACCGCTAGTGCAACAGCATAAGAAGTAAACCCTTTTCTATTAAGCACTTCATAAGCAGCATTTTTTACTTTTTCAGGTATCTTTCTTTTAAAATCTCCACTACATTTTTTGCATACATCCCTGCAATAGTCATCTACACTTATACCTGCTATATTAGTTAAACTCCATGCAGCTATTTCCGAGTCCCCATGCTCTCCTAAAATATAAGTGTGTACATTCCTTACATCTATTTTAAAATGTTCACTTAAAAGATATCTAAATCTTGAAGTATCAAGTACTGTACCTGAACCAATAACCCTTTCTTTAGGAAATCCTGATAACTTATAAGTGATATATGTTAGTATATCCACAGGATTTGACACTACTAATAATATAGAATTAGGACTATATTTCACAACCTCTGGTATAATTCCTTTGAATATTTTAGTATTTTTACCTATCAAATCCAATCTACTTTCTCCAGGTTTAGGACCTGCACCTGCGGAAATTATTACAATATCAGAATCCAATGTATCCTTATACTCCCCTGATAATATATCTACAGGTTTAACAAAAGATACTCCATGTGCTAAGTCCATAGCCTCTCCTTGTGCCTTATCTTTATTTATATCTACTATAACTATTTCTGAAGCTAAGCCTTCCATCATAAGTGCATATGCAGTAGTTGCACCTACAAACCCTGCCCCTATTATAGATATTTTTATCCCTTTTTTATTCATATTATTACCACCCTATGCATAAATTTATTCTGTGATAATATTATATATCAAATAATAGCTATTATCAAATGATTATAAATATTTTCATAGCTATATTATCTCCTTTAATAAAAAAAATATTATAATTTAACTTCCTTATCACAATAAAATAAATACAAATATTTTTCCTTAACCTTTTTATGAGTTATTCTTTCCAAGGCTTCACAGTAATAATTAAGCTGCATACTATACTTTTCCTTTATCATTTCTAAATCCTTAACATAATCTGTCTTATAGTCTATAATAATTAATTCATCATCTTCTTCAAAATATGCATCTATAACCCCTTGAATAAGTATTTTTTCATTAGCATATATATTTTGGGGTAATTCTTTATAAAAATCCGTACTACTTTTTTCTATATAAAAAGGTATCTCCCTTTTTATATTATTAGATTTTTTCATTCTTTTTCCTAGAGAACTATTAAAAAAATTAAATATTTTTTCTAATTTAATTACTTTAGATTGCTCTTCAGTAATAAATTCACTTAATATCATTTCTTTAAGCTGTTTTTTAATATCATCCTTAGTAAAAATCTTCTTAATATCTATATGCTGCATTACAGTATGCGTAATTGTACCTATTTCTACTTGAGAAAATTTTTTATTATTTTCTAAAAACAAAGGTTTTTTAAGCAAAGAAGACGCCATAATTTTCTCTGTATTTTCCTCATTTAAACTAGTTAATCTACTTTTAATTTCTGATACTGAAAACTTTGCTGGTATATTAAAAGATTCCTTATATTTATATACCCATTCAAGTTTTTTTTCTATAATGTTTTTATACTTACTTTCTTTTCTATCCCTTTGTAAAATTTCTAACTCCTTTATTATATCTTTTTTTTCATCATCTTTTACTTGTTCCTCAATAAACTCAATCCTATCCCATATTTTAATTTTCCATTTTGAATTATCATCTATTAATTTTTGTGAAAAGTTACTACCAGCTATTTCTCTAAATATTAAACAATCCTTATGCCTACTTATTGCTGGTATTATCCAGTCTAAATAATTTTTGCCTTCTAATAATGCGTAATCTGGAATTTTATCTTCATAAATTTCCCCTAGCTCACACCATTTTTCTATAGAATCTTGTAGTTTATTCACCATTCCAGTAATAATAAGTTTTTCTTTTGCTCTGGTTAAGGCAACATAAAGAATCCTCATTTCCTCAGATAAAGTTTCTATCTTTATTTTCTTTTTAATAATCTGTTTCAGTATTGTAGGATAACTTATTCTCTTTTCTAAATCCACGTAATCAGGGCCAAATCCTATTTCATGATGAAATAATATACTCTTTCTCATATCTTGCAAATTAAACCCTTTTCCCATACCAGCAGTTATAACCACTGGAAACTCTAATCCTTTACTCTTATGTATGCTCATAATTCTTACTACATCCTCATTTTCACCAATAACTTTAGCACTCCCCATATCACCACTACTATTTTTAAGTTTATTAATAAAAGTTATAAAATTAAATAGCCCTCTATAACTTGTACTTTCAAATTGTTTTGCTCTTTCAAACAATATTCTTAAATTAGCTTGCCTTTGTATCCCCCCAGGCATTGCCCCTACATATCCATAATATCCTGTATCAGTATAAATCCCCCATATAAATTGATCTATAGCCATATGTAAAGCCTTATTTCTCCATATGTTAAGCTTTTTTAGAAATTTACATATCTTTTTAATAAAAGATTCATTTAAATTCTTAACATACTTAATTTCATCCTCATTGCAGTTTTCAATAGATTGTATTTTTTCTATATTTTCATAAATACTTAAATCTTTATTTACTAGTCGAATATCTATAATATCCTCCGCAGTAAAAGAAAAAATAGGTGATCTAAGCACCGCAAGAATAGGTATATCCTGTCTTGGATTATCAACCATTTGTAATAATGAAAGTATAGTTTTAACTTCCGTGGTTTCAAAATATCCTGAATTGGCATCTGCAAAAATTGGTATCCCAGAGTTATTAAACTCCTCTATAAATACAGGAGCCATACTTTTCGTAGCCCTCATAAGTATGACTATATCTCTAAATTGAATTTTTCTATATTTATTTGTATCTTTATCTAGAACCTTAAAGGGTTTATTTAGCTCATCTCCATTTATTAGCCTGTTTATTATTTTCACTATCATATTAGCTTCTAATTGAATATTATCTAGCCCTTCTTCATCTTCTGATGCTATATCATTATCATCTAAATAAACATTTACCATGGAGTCTTTATTATTTTTTTCTAGTAGGTGTACCTCTATAGGGCCTCCATAATTTAATTCTTCCTTTGATTCATTAAAGGCAATTCCTACATTTAATCTTTCACCTTCATTGTAATCTAAATCTCCAATATTTTTGCACATTATTTGATAAAATATAAAATTTACTCCATCTATAATTTCTTCTCTACTTCTGAAATTTTTAAACAATTTTATTTTTCTATTATCTGTTTTTTCCTCTTCAGAATAATTATTATACTTTTCCAAAAATAATTCTGGCTTTGCTTGTCTAAATCTGTATATACTTTGTTTTACATCCCCTACCATAAACATATTTGGAGATATTAAATTCTTCTCCTTCAAATCTATATTAGGTTGTCTAGATACTGAGTTTAGTATAGATTCTTGAACTAAATTACTATCCTGATACTCATCCACTAAAATTTCCTCAAATTTCTTCCTAAATTCTATAGCTATAGATGAAGGTATCACATTCTCATAGTTATCAAAATCAGTAAGTATTTCTAATGCAAAATGTTCTATATCATTAAAATCTATTATATTTTTTTCTCTTTTTTTTTGACTATATCTTTTATTAAATTCCATAACAAGTTTTGATAAACATTTCATTCTTGGATATAAATCCGAAAGTCTCAATCCAATATTTTCAGTACCTGCAACTATATTCTCTTTTATCTTTTCAATTTTTTCTTTAACTTTTTTTCTAATATTTAATGCCTTATCCTTTATATCCCTTAAAGACTCATCTACCTTTTTCCTTGGAAGAGGTAAAAAGGAAATTTTTAGTATAAAATCACTAACATCATCCCATGTTTTACTATTCAATACTTTTTCTATATCCAATAAATCTTGTTTAAATATAGGTAAGTAATGGTTTAATCCTTGATTATTTTCCAATAAATTTATAGCATTTAAAATCTTAACCTTAAGTCCTTGTAGTTCTATACTTATATCTTGCATTAATATATTAGCCAATTTAGAATCCTTAAAATTAAAATTTTCATTTACGTTAAAACACTCAGTCATTTCTGTAAGCCACTTATATGGCCAAGGTAAACTTTGAGAAAAATTATAAAGTTCCCCTACTGTATCTACTAACTTTAAATCATCTTTGCCACCATATGAATCAACTAATTGTAAAAACTCATCTGTGCAGTTTTTTTCATTATACATATCTTCAAATAATTCATCCAATGCTTCTCCCTTTAAAAGAATAGTCTCTGTACTATCTCCTACTCTAAATCTTGGATCTATATCTAAAAGATGAAAATTATTTCTTATTACCTGTAAACAAAATGAGTGTATTGTTGTTATACTAGCTTTGTTTAACAAAGTTAGCTGTCTTTGAAGATTTTTAGAATCTGGATTTTTATCTAATTCTTTAGAAATAGCCTCCCCTATTCTTTCTCTCATTTCCGAAGCAGCAGCATTTGTAAACGTAACTACTAATAGTCTATCTATATCTATGGGATTATCCTTATTTATTATTTTCTCTATAATTCTTTGAACAAGAACAGCAGTTTTACCTGAACCTGCCGCGGCAGCTACCAATAAATTGCATTTATCTGTATATATTGCACTTTCTTGTTCTTTAGTCCACTCAATTTTTGCCAAATTAATCCCTCCATTTAAAAGCATTATTAACTATCTATTATTTTACCATAGACCAAAACATTTATTTAAATAAAAAATTTTAATTATAAACTAAATTTATTTAGTATTTAATTAAATCCTTATAAATATAATTTTTATATTAAGAACCTACTTTAACAAATACACCATATAAAGATAAATTTAACTCTCCATCAATATGAAAAATATGATATAATTTCTATATAATAAAGGATTTTTAGTCTAAAGAATAATCTCAAAAATTAACAAATTGGAGGATTGGCATGAAAAAAAACAAGAAGTTTATTATTGTTATAACTGTACTGTGCTTATTTTTAATTGTTTTTACATATAAGTATTCAAATTATATGGAGAAAAGCAACTTTGAAATAAGTCAGCTAGATTGGAGTGGCGAAGGAAAATTTTGGGCTGACAATAGTAAATTTAATAATTATAACATTAAATTCCAATTTTTTAATGGTAAAGATATAAAACAAATAACTTCACATAAATCCAGTTATGATATGAAAATTAATTCCAAAGTAAAAAGTGGAGATCTATTGGTGAAAATATATAATGACCAAAAAACATTATATGAGGAAAAAAGTCCAATAAATAAAACTATAAATATTTCAGATAAAGATAATAAAAATATCAAAATAGAACTTACCGGAATAAAAGCCAAAGGCCAGACAAAAATTATATTTAAATAACGTATATTTACTATGTACTAAAAACAATCTAGGTTAAAGCCTATTAGTATAAAATAAAATCTTTTAAAATTTGAATTATAGTGAATAAAATGAATTTTTTAAAATTATTACAGATAAAAAAGCACTTTAGGGTTAAAAGACTATAAATATTAAATCATTTTCAGTTATAGTTGATGTGTTTATCACAAAGTTATTAGCTTAAACAATACAATAAGATTCGGTACTAAAAATTATTGTAAGAAACATAATAGTTACATATATCCTTCGCTATTTATAAAAATTAGTATCCAAAATTTCTGTTGTCAATTTGCTGTAGCTTAAAGAATTTTCTGACTTTACTATAAAAAAGTTTTACTAATGATGCCAAGTTGAACACATTAACGCAAACCTATTGTTAGTTTTAAAAAAAGGAGGCTTGAAGAAATTTTCATCAAACCTTTCTACATTTGAAAACATACGCTTACTTTCATGACAAAGAGGTGGAACTCTAAAATAATGCTGTCTGCTACTGCATAAAAAAACAGCATCACCAATGATTTTTAGGCATCTAATCCTTAACTTCCTAACAGTAACACATTCAAATTTGCGTTCATTCCTGCCTCAAGAAAAAAAGTTGTGGCTATTGTATTGGAGATTGCTAATGTCAATTCATCGTCTTTAGCCAACGTGACAATAGAACTGAACGTAATACACTTGAAATTTGAATCTATTAAGGTAGTCGTTACCAAAGACGGTTCTGAGAATGTTCCGTTGATTTGAACACCAATAGTAGTAATTCCACCTCCTCCTGCTGAATTTAGAAAAACCGTAAACTCTACTAAATATTTGCCTGTAACATCAATTATAACAGTGTCTGCTCCAAGTGTTACATTGTTAATTGGCATAGCTTTAGGTATAGAAATCATCTCTATGACTCCTGGATCAACTGCAATGGTTTGTATGGCATCGTTGTATAAGCCGCCGTATACTATCAATACTTGTGGTCCTGTTGGACCTGTTACTCCTGTTACTCCTTGTAGTCCTGTTGGACCTGTAGGTCCTGTTATTCCTCGTGGGCATGTGCATCTTCCACATCCTTGTATGCATATAGTTTTATTACATCTATTTTTCAAATCATCACCCTCTAATATTAATAATATAGTTTATAATTTTATTAATCTTACTATAATGATATGAAAAATTTTATTTTATGCTATATAAATGTAGAAAAAAATTATATGAGTAAATATTATCTAAAATGTTTTTCTAAATTACTTATTTAAGTAGAATTATAATAAATAAAAATTAAACTCCTCTTTAACTACAGAATTGTCTTTCATATACCCTTTTATTATTTTATCTACCTTGTTACATAAACTCTAAATTACATACTTTACAGTTATTTAGTATTTCTCTTTCTAATAGACTACATGTATACTGCCTTTAAAACTATTTCAAAATATCTCTCCTTTTAAATTAATAGCTATACCTTAAAATACTAAGATTAAACCTAGTCACTTTATACTTTATTTATTTCAACAAAATATTATTTTCTAAACAATTTAAAAGCTAGTTAAGCTTTCTTTTATTATTAAAATATTAAAAATAATTAGAAATTTAAAGGAGTTTTGTATACTTTTATAGAAAAAACTTATTATAGAATATTTTATCCGAAGGCTACATCATCTTTAAGTGAGAGATAACAGTTAATACGCCTAGGATAAGTTCTTCTAGAACTCACTTGATATAAAATCTTTATATAAAGGTGGAATGATATAATGTTAGAAACTATGAAAAATGTTCTAAATAATAATGAAAAATATATGAAAGAGATAGAAAATTTCTTATTTCCTGGTGAGGGAGTAGAGCATATATATGAAACAGTTAATAAATTTTCTTGTGTAACAAATAAAAGACTTTTATTTGTAGATGAAAACACTATAATGAAGGAAACCTCTATTGTTTCTATACCTTATTCAAAAATAGATATTATAACTATACCTAAAAATTACTGCACTTGTAGTAACAATAAAATAAGATTTTTTGCCAAAGGGAGACAATATGAATTATGTTTTTTAAAGGAAGATGATACCTTATCCTTTTATAAAGTATTAGCAAGACATATCTGTCTATAGAAAATTAATTTAAATAAAGATTTTTATAAAATTCTTTATTATTGATAATAATATTAATATCATATAATAGGAAAAGGAGTTTAATATGGAAAGTTCAATAATTATGGGAATAGCCATTGAAGAAAGAAATAATTATGCAGCCCATGTGCAAGATATTTTAACCAAACATGGATGCATTATAAAAACAAGACTTGGACTTCACGAAGCCACAAAAGATAATTGTTCCCGTAGAGGTTTAATAATTCTACAACTCTCTAAAGATAAAAACTTAATAAAAGAATTAGAACATGACCTTTTAAAAATACAAGGAGTGAAGATAAACTCTATGACAATTTAAATAAAATAATAATGGATGGATTTTTACTATCCATCCATTATTATTTTTATATTTTAAAAATACTTTTATCTATTTTTTATTTAATATATACTGAAGGACTGAATCCTTACTATTTATAAAATCATTTATAGATGGCTCTATTAACCTATCTGGCATAAAAGAAGGTGTATCCTCTTTAGATGATTTAAAGTACTTTGTAGAGTAGCTAATTTCCATACCCATATTAGGTAATTTAAAGCTTTTTACCTCTCCATAATGATTTGGTTTCCCCCCTGTAGGCTCCCCAACAAATATAGCTTCTGTTTTATTTCTTAAATCTATAGAATTTAATATAGCTGATGAAAATGTTCTTCTACCAACTATAACAAATAGTTTATTTTCTTTATTGATTTTGTGATTTTTAATTTCATCTATAAATTTATCTAATATGGATGAATTTCCGCCACCGTTATCTCTCAGATCTATAATAAATTTTTCAGGATTATGTTTATCTAATGCCTCTATAAGTTCTTTTGAAAAAACTTTAAATGATTTATCCTCCATTTCCATACAAGAATTATATTTAAAATATAATGTATTTTCATCCTTTAAATACTTATACCAATAATTTTTATCTCCCTTTTCTAAATACATAGGTATATTTCCCTCTTTATATGGATTAATAAATAATTTTCTGCTATTTTCATTAATCTTTATAGGCTTTACCTCTATATTTATAATTTTATTTTGTGAATTTAAAAATGTAAATTTAGTTTTTTCTTTATTATCTATAATTTTTAATCCATATAATATATCTGGTGCAATTATAAATTGTGGGAGTTCATTTTTAATTTGAGCTTCATTTTCATGTGAAATAACCTTAGAAATCTTGTCTTTTATACTTTCTATATCCAAATCATTAATTTTGATTAATTTGCATCCTATTATCTGTTTATATTCTTCTATTGTACTTTCAGTATATATACCTTCTTTAAATGAATATAATGAAAGTGGATATAGTTTATTAAATTTTTCATAAACAAAGGTATGACCATCTCCCACAGAGGCAACTATCTTATATATTTCAGTCTTAATTTCTTCGTCCTTTAAATTTTCTATTTTATTTTTTAAATTTTCTATTTTTTCATTAAAACTTTCCTCACTTAAATTGAAAAATAAATTTTTATGTTTTTTGGGTAACTGCTTGCCTAAATATTCAATATCCTTTATCCACATTTCCTTTCTATCTCCTGATTTAACTTTATATTTATTACTGCATCCAATTGACATAACACTTATTAAAAAAATCATAATAAAACTTAAAATCTTTTTACTTTTCATGTTTTCCTCCCAGTTTTTTAAATTAAAATATCAAATTTTTATATAAAACTTTATAAGTATTTTCATCCATATTATTTATATTAACCACTTCACCAAAACTATTAGAGTAAATATCTATTTTGTAACTTACAACACTACTATATCTTTGAAAAATATTTTGGGTTTTAGTTATAGACTGAACCCTATCTTGCTTTATAAGAGTTGTGACTTTTTTTATACTTCCGCAACTAACAAGTATATTTTTTTTGTCTACACCAAGTGATGTATTACTATAATTTAAATATCCACGAATAAAATTTAATAGTAACACAGCAAAAAATAAAACTATCTTTAATCCTTTTGAAACTATAGAAACTTTAAAATATAAAGGAACTAATATAGCAAATAATATAGCTGTACTTTTAAATATGAATTTAGATATGCTTCTTTTAGGTGCTCTTTGTATTTCACCATAAAATTTAAATTCAGGTAAAACATTTTCTAGAAGTTCTATTTGAAATTTTTCAGTAACCATAGGATAAACAATAGCTTGTTCATTGCTTTCATCACCGTATCCAATAGATATAGCCTCTAACGAATATATTTTAAATTTTTTTTGAAAAAAATTTTGTTTATATCTTAATGCATTAATTTTTTTTACAGGTATGGAATATTCTTTTTTACTAATCATTCCATACTTTATGTTTATATTCTCTTCTTTATATTCTAAAGAAAAATTATATAACTTTATAATTTCAAAAATACAAAATATTACACTTATAAATACATATACACTAATTATTAAAAGCACTAAATAAACTCCACTTAGAGACAATTTATTAAATACTTCATTCATATTCATCTTTTGTGATATTCTAGATTTCATAAAAACAGGAACTAATCTTTTTACATTATCTATATATTTTGAAATTATAAAAAAAATTCCAAATGCCCATGCAATTTTTGATTTTGTTAATGAGTATATTATAATTTCTTTTATAGAGATTACGTGTTTATAATTTATTTTAATATCCTCTTCTTTTTCATCACCATTATTACTATGAGAAAGGACTGTTTGTCTAATTTTATCCCCCAAATCATATTTAACCTTTATTTCAAAATCACTTTCACCTGCTACAGCACTTCCACTATCCACTTTTACAGTACAAGTTTTAAGTATCCTATCAATAAAGTTTTTGTCTATGTTAACTGTACTTATTTTATGAAATGGTATCTCCTGTTTTGACTTAGAAAATATTCCTTCCTTAAAAACCAACATATTTTCCTTTACATAAAACACTGAATTTTTCCACTTTACAATAGAATTGATTATTATAAATAATGAAAATACAATAATTAAATATATATTATATTTAATTATAAATATCATTAAAATAAATATAAAAAATTCTTTTAAATTCTTTAATATATTTATTACAATAAAGCTCCAATGATTTCTAGTAGGTTTCTCTATCATGTTCTTCCGCCTTTTCTCTTATTTTATCCTTTAAAAAACAACTTATTTCCTCCGCCTTTTCAATTTCTATATTAGGTATTATATGAACTCCTCCCGCAGTAAATATTTGTATATTAGCCAATTTAAATATCCTATTTATCGGTCCCTGTTTAACTTTAATGTGCTGAACCCTAACCACTGGAATTGTAGTAGTTGTAATCGTGTATATTCCCTCTCTAAATTCAATTTTATCTTTATTTATACTATATCTCCATTGATTATATTCTATTAATGGATATATTAAAGTATTTAAAAGTAATAATAAAATTATTATTGCTATACAAATATTTATTATTTTATTATATTGAACAATAACTAAAATATTAAGTTTATTCATCAAAAAATATTTTATCCCCTCTGATAAAATAAAAAATATTATTGTAGTTATAGCTCTTGCAACAAACCAAGATTTTTTCGAATTACTATTTAACTTACTATATTCCATAATTACCTCCCGTTAATAGTTTGTTAACAATATTATACAGGAAAAAAACTTAAAATTCTTTATAATTAAAGAATTTTAAGTTTTTTTTAAGTTTTAACTTTTCATAAATACTTAGAATAATTAATTTTACCTTTCATTATAAATAATCATCATAAAAAAAGGACTTCTCATTTAATATAGAGAAATCCATTATATAAATATGTGTGTTAAGGTTAACAAATTTATTTAATAATACCAGACTTTAATTCTATTATAAAATCTTCTAATTCTTTAAAATCATCTTGTTTTTTTAATATAGCACTTCCCACAAAAATTCCATCTGCTCCAGCTCGTGATGCCATCAAAACATCTTCCTTTGTAGAAATTCCAACCCCAACATATATAGGAGTCTTTATTCCTATCTCTTTTAGATATTTTATGCATTTATCTAATGTTTCATATCCTTCTTTAACTTTTCCACTTGGTTTGGCTTGAAAATATACAAACCCATTAGAACTTTTAGCTTCTTTTATTTCACTATCTGGCATAGAAAACGTAACATAACAAGATATCTTTAGTCCCTCTTCTATAAGCTTATTTTTAATAAAATTATCCTTTGTTCCTACTAAAATAATATCCTCTATTAAATTATCTTTACAATATTTGATAAAATTATTTACTCCTAAATCAATTATACTATGTTCGTATATTAACAATAGTAACTGTACACTAGGATTATTTTCTCTTATTTTTGAAATACCTTGGAAATATTTTTTTGTATCGTTACATTTTTCTATAGCATACTTCATTCTTAAACTTATATATTCACTATCTATATAGGCATTATCTGTAGGATAACTTATTTCTATCACATCACAACCAGACTTTGCATATATGTTAGCTATTTCTATACTTTTTTCAATAGATGGATATCCATAAGATAAATACCCGATTAATTTACTACTCAAATTTCCCCCTACTTTCCGTAATAAGCTTTTCTAAATAATTCTTGAAATCCTTTTATATCAGGAATTATTGGGTTAGTTTTTGTGCAACCATCATTTTTAGCCATAGTAGCTAATTCTTCTAGATTTTTCTCAAAATCTTCATCTTTATTTATAACCTCTTTTAAGTTAGAAGGTATATTAAGCTGCTCATTTAAACTTCTTACCATTTTAGCAAAACTTTCTCCACCTAACATCTTTGCTAATTTATCATACTTTTTCTTTGCCTCCGCATTTTGCATATTATACTCTATTACATAAGGCAGTATAATACCATCTGCAAGACCATGGGCTACACCATATTTACCTCCAACGGTGTGAGCCATACTATGTACTATACCTAAAGATACATTAGTAAAAGCAATACCAGCTATCATTGAAAAATTTTGCATTTTTTCTCTATATAGTATATTCTCTCCATTTGAACAAGCAAGTGGCAAATATTTAAATATCTCTAATGCTGCTTTTTCTGATAATGTATCACTTAAATCATTTGATCTATTTGAAACATATGCTTCTAATGCATGAGTTAATGCATCTATACCAGTATCTGCTGTAATATGTTCTGGCATGGAAGATGTGATTCCTGGCTCAAGTAAAGCTATATCAGGCATCATCTCCATATTTCCAATCCCTACTTTTATATTTTTTTCAGGATCTGTTATAACAATGGATCTACTAACTTCACTAGCTGATCCACTAGTTGTAGGAATACAAATCATCTTTGCCTTTCCCCTTAATGCAGGTATTATATTTGGTGAAGATATGTCTTGCAAAGTCTTTAAGTGAGGATGTTCATAAAATATCCACATAGCTTTTGCTGCATCCATTGCTGAACCACCACCAAGTCCTATAATCCAGTCGGGATTGTATCTTTTCATTTCTTCTGCACCTTTTAATACAGTATGAATGCTAGGATCTGGTTCCACTCCTTTAAATACACTGGATTGAATACCTGCTTCACTTAAATAATCCTGTATAATTTTTAAATATCCACTTCTCTCAATAGATCCTCCACTTATTATAATAAAAGCTTTTTCCCCTTTTATTGTTTTTAAATATTCCAATGCTCCATTGCCAAATAAAAGATATTCTCCAGCAAGTTTCATAGGTCTCATCATATACTATCACTCCTTAAAATAAAACTATTTACCCAAATTAAACATAAGTTCTTTAACTTTATCTATATGTACTTTATTAGTCACAACATTATCATATTTAAGACTTGACCCTACTATGGCTCCATCTGCTATATTCATCTGTTCTTTTATATTTTTACAATTAACTCCACTTCCTATAATAACAGGGCAACTTACATTGTCTTTTACCCTTTTTACTGTTTCAATAGGAGTCTCCATTCCTGTTGCAAGTCCTGTTACTATAACTGCATCTGCGCCACAATTTACAGCCACACTTGCAGATTCAATTATATCCACATTTTCTACTAACATATGCGTATGTTTTACCTGAATATCTGCAAAAATCATAACCTCTTGTGCATCTATTTGTTTTCTATATTTTAATGCCTGAGCACAACATGGCTCTAAAATTCCTGCAAAACATTCCACCGTATCAACAAAAACAGCAAGTCTTACAAAATCCGCACCTGTTGCCTTAGCACATGCAATGGCACTTTTATAGTCGCAAAAAGCAGCATCTATACCAACAGGTAATTTAGTATTTTCCTTTACTACAGCAGCTACTGCAGCTAATGCAGTAGACTGCTCTAAACTTAATTCCTTGCTATATGGCATATCACCAAAGTTTTCAACCATAAGGGCTGCTACTCCACCTTCTTCTAATACCTTTGTATCATGTATAGCTTGACTATATACTTTTTCCATATCACCATCAAACATTGCTGAACCTGGGAGTGGAAGTAAGTGTACCATGCCGATTATAGCTTTTTTATCTTTAAATAGCTCATAAAATCTATTCAAATTTACCTCATCTCCTTTGATGCATAAATCTTAATTCCATCAAGTACTACTTTTATTAAATCCTCTTCTGCCTTTACTCTATCTTTACCTTTTAAATAATCTTTTAAATTTTCAAGTACTGTAGTCATTGTAACTACGCAACCTTTTATATCCATAAGATTGGAAAGAGTTAAAATCACTCCTGATTCCATATCTATACCACCAATATTATATTTTTTTAAATTTTCTATTTTCCCCTTAACGTCTATACCCATTTTATTTGATAGTTTTAGCTCTTTCATTTCACTATAATAACCATCCATACTACATATTATTGGATTTTCATATATTAAACTATTTTGCTTAGAACTTTCATTCATACAATTTATCAAATCATAATCGGCTACTGCTGGATAAGAGGAATCCACATAAGTTTTACTTGTTGATTCAAGCTTCATACATCCTCTTGGTATAAGAACATTACCTAAATTTTCTTTTAATCCCATTATTGTTCCAAGTCTAACTGCTACTTCCATACCACATTCATACATTTCTTCCATAGCTATAGCAGCAGAAGGTCCCCCTATTCCAGTAGATGTTACAGTTATCTTTATCCCTTCATAGTACCCTGTGTATGTATTAAATTCTCTATTACATGCTATCTCTTCTACATTTTCCATATAAGATATTATTTTTCTTACTCTACCTGGATCCCCTGAAAATATTACATATTTACTAACAGTTTCTTTTGTTACTCCAAGATATAATGTCCCCATTAAAATTCCTCCTTATAATTTTCTTTATATCTATTTTCTAATTCCTCTTTAGTTGGTATATTAGTCAAACATCCCATTTTTTCAATGATAAAAGATGATAATGTTGCTCCCAATCTTCCACACTTATCAACAGATTTTCCTTTAATATAAGCAGCCATAAATCCTGCTAAATAAGCATCTCCAACTCCGGCGGTATCTACTACTCTTTTAGGTTTTGCTATAGGAATAAAATATTTTTTAATATAGTTATTTTTATATTCGTATATTTCACTTCCACTACAACCTTTAGTTACAATAATTATTTTGGTTACACTATTTTTAAATTGTTCAGTAATGTCCTTTATATTTAGTGCTCTTTCCATTTCTACTCTTTCACTTTGATTCATAATCATAATTTCTGATCCATCTATTATCTCTTTCACAATTTCCAATGGAAAAGATTTTGTATCCCATTTCATCCCAAGCACCATAGGAACCTTATGAATTTTACAAAGCTTTGCAAAATTCATATTATATTGGGGATTTCCTACTGTAATTATTCCATATTTAGATCTTTTTATAATATCTTCATTTAATCTTATATTATATTTACAATCCATAGCACCTGGATAAAACAATGTCATATGTTCTCCAGCTGGATTAGTAATAAGATATGTACACGAAGTAACATCCTCATTTACTATATCTACAGCATCTAACACTATATTTTTTTTCTGCAAAAAGCTTTTATAACCCGTACTTTCAAAATCTCGTCCAACATTCATATCTAAAGCAACTTTTAAATTAAGTTCACTGGCTAAGTAAGCTACATTAACACTACACCCTCCAAAATATGGGGTATTATTATCTTGATTAGTTATAGCAGATGTTTTACAAAAACATGGATGAGTTTCAGTTTTAATTATCCTATCTATACTAGGATATCCTACCACAGTTATATCCACATCTTTCATTTTATAGTTCACCACCATCTAATTTATTAAATAACTCCTTTTCAGTTAATACAGCACCATAATACTTATCTATATCAGTTAAATGTACTTGGTTTATTACATCACTATTAGTTGCAACACAATTTTTAGGTACAATTACTTTATAATTCTTAAAATATGCATCATGTACAGTAGACCTTATACAACAATTAGTTTTTGTACCACATACTATAACATTTTCTATTTTATGTTCTCTTAAAATTAAATCCAAATCAGTTCCATAAAAAGAACTATATCTTCGTTTTGTTACTATAAAATCAGTTTTTTCATTATATCCAAGGCAGGGCATTATTTCATCTCCCCCTGTACCATGTATACAGTGTTTCCTAACTGCTTCTAGTTCTGCATCATATTTGCCTGGTCTATGTGAATCCACTACAAATATAATCAATAAATCCTTTTCTCTACACTTATCTATAAGTTTTTTTATCCTTGGCAGTATTTCCTCATTTTGCGGATAATATACTAACCCATTAGGATTAGCAAAATCATAAACCATATCAATTACTAAAAGTGCTGTTTTACTCATCAAATGCCTCCCTTGATAATCTTCTTTTGTTTTGCATTATTGCAACTACTGTTAAAATAACTACTATAAATATAAAGGGTATCATTTGAATAAAACTTCCAGGAATTTTTAGACTTTGTAATCTCATCTGTAGTGAATCTGCAAATCCAAATAATACACTAAATATAAAAGTACCAATAGGTGTTCCTTTTCCACAGAAAATAGCTGCTAATGCTATAAATCCTCTTCCATTTGTCATATTCTCGACAAACATATTTAAATTTTCTAAAGATAAATTAACCCCTGCCAAAGCGCAAAATATTGAACTTATAAAAACTGAAGAATATTTAATTCTATTTATATTAAGTCCTACCGCTTTCGCAGCTTCTTCATTTTCTCCAACAACTCTAACATATAATCCAAATTTAGTTTTATATATTATAAAATTTACTAATATTACTGATAACAAACTTATATAAACTATTGGGGTTTGATTATTTAATATAGGGCCAATAAAAGGTATTTTATCTAAAATAGGAAAATTTACTTTGTTTATACCTATGATACTTGGATTTGAAAAAACTCCTCTAGTACCAAATGCAGTTTGTAATATATAGGATGTAAAACCTAATGCAAATATATTTACTGCTAGTCCAATTATTATAAAATTACCTTTAAATGATATACCAAATATAGAAAATACTAATCCCATTAATAGAGCAGCTCCTATAGCAGAAATTACAGCTATAATAACATTCCCAGTAACATAACTTACTATAACAGATACAAAGGCTCCTATAAGCATCATACCTTCAAGGGCTATATTTAAAACTCCCGCTTTGTGGGTAAATAGTCCACCAAGTCCTGCAAGTATTATAGGTGCGGACATTCTAAGTGCTGAATTTAATATAGAAATTATATCCATATTTTACATCTCCTTTGCAGCTTGTTTCTTTATACCTTTTCTTTTTATAGATTTAAATCTAGGATGAGTAAGTGCTAAATCTATTGCTAAAAAGAAAATTATTAATCCTTGTAATATGCTTATAAGTGATCTTGGAACTCCAGCTACAAGTTCCATAGTACTTCCCCCACTTTTTAATACACCGAAAAATAAAGCCGCAATTAATACTCCTACTGGGTTATTTTTCCCTAATAAAGCTATAGTCATACCATCCCACCCATACCCTGGTGAGAAATTGGCTATAAATCTATGGTGCACTCCTAGTACTTCACCTGCACCAGCCATACCGCCAATCATACCACTTATGATTGTAATTATTAATATTTTAAAAGATGTATTCATTCCATTGGCTTCAGCAAAATTTCTGTTTTCACCTATAGATTTTATTTCTAATCCCAAAGTGGTTCTTTTAAATAAAACATAAGCAAAAGCTACTACTAATAATGCTATTATAAAAGACACATTAAGTTGTGATAACTTAGAGAACCTAGGTATTTCGGCTGATTTTTGTATTATTTCTGTAGCAGAAAAACCAATACCCTTTGCTTTAAAAGGATAACTTGCTAAATATCCAGTAAATAAAGTAGCTACATAATTAAGCATTATAGTTACTACCATTTCATCTACATTTAAATACCCCTTTAAAAGACCTGGTATAGCCGCAAATATACCAGCTACTACTGCCGCTGCTACTATACATAAAGTTACATGAAGTATAGGTGGCAATCCTGTTACAAAGAACCCTATATATGCTGCAGTAAATGCTCCTAAATATAGTTGTCCTTCTACACCCATATTAAAAATATTAGCTCTAAATGCTATTGCAGTTGCTATACCTGTATATATTAAAGGTGTAGCTGAAAATAAGGTATTATAAAAACCACCATTACCAGCAAAAGCCCCTTTAAATAAAGCAGCATATGCATAGAATGGATTTTTCCCAGAGATAGCTATTATAATACCTCCAATTATAAATGCTATAAGCACTGTTATTATAGGCTTTAATATTTTGCTAGCATATACTTTTAATTTTTTCATCAAGCCTTCACCTTCTCATCTTCTTTTATTCCTGCCATAAGACATCCTAGTTTTTCATTAGAAGCCTCAGTACATGAAATTTCTCCAATTATTTTTCCTTTGTACATAACTACTATCCTATCACTTAAGCTTATTATCTCGGATAATTCTGATGAAATTAGAACCACAGCATTTCCTTCATCCCTATAATTAATTAATTGTTTATGTATAAATTCAATAGATCCTATATCTACGCCTCTAGTTGGTTGACTGGCTATTAAGACCTTTGGTCTCATAGACACTTCTCTTGCAATTACAACCTTTTGAGCATTTCCTCCAGAAAGTTTCCCAACTCCCTCAGATTTACTTCCTATTCTTATATCAAATTTATTAATAAGTTCCTCTGTATTCTTTTTAACTTCTTTTATATTTATAAAACCTTTATTTGATATAGGTTTCCTTTTATGATATCCACATATCATATTTTCATATATAGTCATGCTTTTACACAATCCATGTTTATATCTATCTTCTGGAATTATACCTATTCCCATATCTTTAATCTCACAAGGTTTACTATTTGTAATATCTTTATTCATAAATTCAAGTACACCTTTTGTAGTCTTTAATAAACCTGACATAACTTTTATAATTTCTGATTGTCCATTCCCCTCTACACCAGCAATACCAAGTATTTCACCACTTCTCACGTGAAACGATACATTATCTAATACCTTTATATTTCTTTTATTATATGTACATATATCTTTAGCCTGATAAATTATATCTCCAGGATTACTCTCACCCTTTTGAACTTTTAACAATACATCTCTACCAACCATCATCTTAGCTAATATTTTTTCATCTACATCCTTTGTCTTAACGGAATCAATTATTTTGCCCCTTCTAATAACTGTTACACTATCTGAACATTTTTTTACTTCATTTAATTTATGAGTTATTATAATTATAGTTTTCCCCTTATTTTTAAGTTCAATTAAATCATTTAAAAAACCATCAACTTCTTGCGGTGTTAACACAGCTGTAGGTTCATCTAATATAAGTATATCTACATCTCTATAAAGCATCTTTAATATTTCTATTCTTTGTTGCACTCCTACAGATACATCTTGCACCTTTTCCTTCGGATCTATTTTTAAGCCGTATGAATTAGAAACCTTCTTTACTTCCTCTACAGCTTTCTTATAATTTACCTTTATTCCATTTACAAATTCCTGTCCTAAAACTACATTTTCTGCAATTGAAAGACTGGGGACTAACTTAAAATGTTGATGTACCATTCCTATTCCTAATTTAATAGCATCTTTAGGACTTGCTATACTAGTTTTTTTACCCTTTATATAAATATCACCCTCATCTGCTTTTAATAATCCAAAAAGGCAATTCATAAGAGTACTCTTTCCTGCCCCATTTTCACCAACAATGGCATGAATTTCTCCCTCTTCTACTGAAAAATTTATATTATCATTTGCAACAAATTCTCCAAATCTTTTAGTAAGATTTACAGTTTCAATAATTTTCAAGGATTCCACTCCTTTACATTTCAGAATACTACAGCAACTTTTATGTTACTGTAGTATCCCTAATTTTAAGTAAGATTTTTTATTTTTGAGTTATATCAGTAACCTTAATTTTTCCTGCTATTATATCCTTTTTTATTTCTTCAATTTTCTTTAGATATTCTGCTGGAATTTTGTCCTTTGTAAACTTCATTGGACTTAATTGAACTCCTTCTTCCTTTAAACCTAATTCCATTGTATTTGAATCTTTTATCTTATTTTCTTTTAATGACTTTATGATATTATATACAGCTACATCAGTTCTTTTCATCATACTTGTTAATACATATCCCTGTGCTATATAATCCTGATCTGAATCTACCCCTATAGCAAATACACCCTTATCTTTAGCTGCATTTATAACACCTTCACCAGTTCCACCAGCAACTTGATAAACTACATCAGCACCCTGTTCTATTTGAGATAGTGCCATTTCTTTTCCTTTTCCTGGATCGCCAAAAGCATTTGCATATCCAGAAATAACCTTCATATCTTTGTCAATTAATTTTGCGCCTTCTTTATATCCCTCTAAAAATTTATTTATTCCTGGAGAATCAGCTCCTCCAATAAACCCTAAAACTTTTTTATCATTCATACCTTTTATTTTTGTATCCTTAGATGCCATTGCAGCAAGAGCACCTGCAAGGTATGAACCTTCATGTTCTTTAAATATTACAGATGTTACATTAGGTTGATTAACTGAAATGTTGAATATGGAGAATCTTGTTTCAGGAAATTGTGGTGCTACTTTGTCTAATATTTCCGCATGTCCATATTCTAAAGTAATGATAAGGTTATATCCCGACTTAGCAAGCTCTGTTAAATATTTTTCACCTTCTGAAATATCCTTTGGTTCTACAACTTTAATTTCTACATCTAAATCTCTCTCTGCTTTTCTAAGTCCAGAATAACCTGAGTCATTATAGGATCTATCTCCAAGTCCTCCAGCACTACATATCATTGCTATTTTTTGTTTTTTACCTGATGATTCCTGAGATGTTTGAATATCTTCTTTCTTTCCTCCACAACCAACTAAACTCATTACTAAAATAATTGCCGTTAGTAAAATGGAAATCGGTTTCAGCTTTTTCATTTTTAATTCCCCCTTAATATATAATTATTAAATAATTTAATATAAAGCTATCTCACCTGTTCTATATAAAATTTAGTTTTATCACATCTATATCTAGCTACAAAATATTCTATTGGTACTTCCTTACCACTTACTTCCCCATAAACTACACCATTAAATATTAATATAGGACTTCCTATATTAATATTTAATAATTCAGAGTCTTTCTCACTAGCAAGTACAGCTTCTATTGTCCTAACTGAGTGAATTATTTTTATATTTAACTTTGTTTCCAATACGTTATATAACGATTCCTTTTCATAATTATATTCTTCTACACCTTTAATATATTTATATGAAGTAAAAGATTTAGTTACATTTATTGGTGCGTCATCTCCATAGAGTACTCTTTCTAACTCAAAAACTTTTTCATCTTCTTTTAATTGAAGCTTTTCTCCTATACATTTAATAGGAATGTTAATTCCACATTTAATTATTCTTCTACTAGGTTCTAATCCCATATTTTTTATACTTTCTGTACAGCTTGTAAGTTTTATCAATCCATCATTTATTTTTTTATTTTGAACAAAGGTACCTTTTCCTTGCACTTTTATTAACAATCCATCATTTACCAAAACATCTATTGCCTTTCTTACTGTAGTCCTACTTAAACTAAATGTGCTTATTAATTCCCTTTCAGAAGGAATAGTTTCTCCTGGTTTTAACTCCTCTTCTATTATCTGTTTTTTTATATATTCAACTAGGGTATAATATAGTGGAATAGGTGGATTATTTCTTAATCTATTCATAGCTGCCTCCTAATACATATTAGAATTACATAATGACGTTACGATGTAATTACCACTTCTGTAATTGTATTATTCTACACATTATTGTAAATTCCTTCTTATTTTTAAAAAAATTATTATTATTTCTTAAAATATCATATTTTTTTTACACAAATAAACTTATATATTATATTTTATCCTATATTAATTGAATTTTTTTACATTAATTATTATAATTTAATTATAGATATAAAAATTGCTTTGAATGTTAAACTTTACACTCAAAGCAATTTTTATTTAAAATTATTCCAGATTGTTTAATATTAATTGTGACATGTTTTTAATAGCAACCTCTTCATCTTCTCCATTTGCTATTAATACTACTTCATCGCCTTTTGCTGCTGCCATAGACATAAGATTTATTATACTTTTAGCATTAAATGAGGCTTCCCCTTTTTTAAATGTTATTGTAGATCTATACTTACATGCCTCCTTAACTATTTTACCTGCAGGTCTTGCATGAATACCTGTTTCATTTTGAATTATAAGTTTTCTTTCTAGCATTCCTACTAGCTACCTCCCTTTAATTAAATTTAAATTATTTTATTTTAATTAGAAATTTTACCAATAGCCATTGGTTTTAATATTTCTAACATTTCATCAATATTTTTACTTATACTTGATTCTACTACTGCTGCTACTGCACCTTCTACTAAAGGAACATCTACTATCTTAACCTTAGCTTTTTTTTCTTCATCTAAAAATTCTATAGCCATTTCAGCATTCATAAATGCACTTCCCAAATCAAATAATATTATTACTCCATCCTCTGAATATACTTCATTAATAGCCTCAGTTATTTTCTCTACATCAGTGCCAATTCTTTGGTCATTGGTTCCTCCTGCTGTAGCAATTGGTACTGTTGAAGCCATTTGCTCTGCTAATTCTTTAACTCCTTGTGCAATTTTACTACTATGGGATACAACTACTATTCCTACCAAATTCATCTCTCCTTGCCTTTATGTTGTATAATATCATTTACTAATTTTTTTTACTTCTTCATAAATTGTATTTAATATATAAAAACTTGATGTAGCTCCAGGATCTTGGTGACCTATACTCCTTTCCCCTAAATAACTTGCTCTTCCTTTTTTAGCTATAATATTTTTAGTATTTTCCATTCCCTTTAAGGAAGATTCTTTAACCTTCTCCAAAATTTTTATACTATCTTCTTTAGATTCTATTCCCTTTTTTAGTTCCTCTAATGCTGGTTCAATAGCATCTATCATTGTTTTATCACCTTTATCACTTTTTCCTCTTTGTTTAATACCTTTTAAACCTTCATAAAGCATATTATAAAAGTCAACTATATCAATTGATGATTTCCCATTTACGCATGTAGCAGCTTTCATAAAGGCTGTTCCATAAAGTGGTCCTGAAGCTCCTCCTACATTTAAAACTAGAGCCATGCCTGCCTTTTTTAAAATATTCCCTATGTCACTTGAATCTTCCTCTTTAATTTTCTCTTCAACTGCTTTAAATCCTTTACTCATATTCAGTCCATGATCCCCATCACCAATTGCACCATCCAATTCACTTAAATATAGCTTTTTCTCTTCCATTATCATATTAATTTTACTTAAGATTTGGACTAACTGTGTACTATTAATACTCATACTGTCACTCCTTATTAATAAATTTTAAAACCTGGTGTGTCAGCTTGTGCATCTAACAACTTTTTAGTTTCACTATCAAGTTTTAATATTGTTACTGAACATCCTGACATTTCTAATGATGTCATATATTCACCTACAAAAGTCTTATAAACTTTAATTTCTCTTTCTTTTAAAATTTCACTAACCTTTTTATTTATAATATATAGTTCCATTAAAGGAGTTCCTGCAAGACCGTTAATCATAACCGCCACTTCATTATTTTTATCCAAAGGCATATCATCTAATATTTTATTAACTAACTGCTGTGCTATTTCATCTGCAGTTCTTATCTTTTCTCTATGAGTTCCTGGTTCTCCGTGTATCCCCATTCCTATCTCTATTTCATCCTCATCTAAAGTAAAGTTAGGTTTCCCTGCTGCCGGTACTGTACATGGGGTTAATGCCATTCCCATACTACGTACATTTGTTATAACTTTTTCTGCCACTCTTTTTACTTCAGATAACATAGCACCTTCTTCTGCCTTTGCCCCTGCTATCTTATGAACAAATACTGTTCCTGCAATTCCCCTTCTTCCAGCAGTATAAGTACTATTTTCTACAGCTACATCATCGTTTACAACCACACTTTCTACCTTTATTCCATCCATCTCTGCCATTTCCTTTGCCATATCAAAATTCATTACATCTCCACTATAATTTTTTACTATAAGAAGTATTCCCTTACCACCATCCACTGCCTTAATGGCTTCATATACTTGATCTGGAGTTGGTGATGTAAACACAGCTCCAGCCACAGCAGCATTTAACATGCCTAATCCTACATATCCACCGTGAGCTGGTTCATGTCCACTTCCTCCACCACTAACTAGTGCAACCTTTCCTTCTATAGGTGAGTCTTTTCTTACTATAATATTTCCCTGATCTAATTTTTTAATATATTCTGGATGGGCGGCAACCATTCCCTTTATCATATCCTCAACTACATATTCCGGATTATTAATCAACTTTTTCATATTTATACTCCTCCTTAAAATTAAATAATTTTTTTAAATTTTAAGTTATATACTTAAATAAGCAAAAATCGTGCCAATAAGATAAATTTTCTGTAAATTCTTCATTTTTAATACTTATCCCCTTTAAAACTATATATTCCACTTACAATATAGAATTTTCTTTGTATTATTACTCATAAAGTTATTGATAAAATATATCATATTGATATTTTTTATCAGTTAGTAATATTTTTATCAATTCCCTTAATATATTATTTATTATTAAACTTATACCCAGTTTTTATTCTTTAGAACATATAAATATCATCTCTCATTTTTTCTCCAAAGAGTAACTTTTTCTATCCCATATTGTCTAGCTTTCATTGCAACAGTTCTATGAGTTATTCCCAATGCTTTTCCTGCCGCATTGAAACTTCCATATTTTTCTAAAGCCTTTCCTATTATAATCTTTTCATATTCCCTCATAGGAAGAATTTCTTCCTCTTTAATAATATTTATTATACTTTCCTTTTTGTAATCTTCTTCTTCCTCAAAATATACCTGCTTTTGCTTATTTTCTTTAATATATAAAGGGAGATCTTCTACACTTATAATTTTATTATCTGTTAAAGCCAACACCCTTTCTATAACGTTTTCAAGTTCTCTTACATTTCCAGGCCAATTATAATTAATAAGAATATTTATTGCTTGTCTATTTATCCCTTCTATTTTATTATTCCCTTTTATCTTATTAATAAAATGTTCTATTAATAAAGGTATATCTTCTTTTCTTTCTCTTAAAGGTGGAAGTATAATAGGAATAACATTCAATCTATAATATAAATCCTCTCTAAATTCTCCCTTCTTTATCATTAGTTCTAAATTTCTATGAGTTGCAGCTATTATTCTTACGTCTACTTTAAGTGTATCTTCACCACCTACTCTTTGAATTTCCCTATTTTGTATGACCCTTAATATTTTTGCTTGCAAGCTTTTTTCAAGCTCACCTATTTCATCTAAAAATATAGTACCATTATTAGCTAACTCAAACTTACCAAGTTTTCTCTTTACTGCTCCAGTAAAAGCTCCCTTTTCATGTCCAAATAATTCACTTTCTATTAAATTAACAGGAATTGAAGCACAATTTACCCTTATAAAAGGACCCAATGATTTTTGACTTGCATAATGTATTCCTTCTGCAATAAGTTCTTTACCTGTACCACTTTCCCCTCTAATAAGAACTGTAGCATTACTTCTTGCCGCTTTTGTAGCTAAAGCTAAAGCATCTAATACATTCCCACTTTTACCTTTAAATTTTTTAAAAGATGAATCTGGTTTTTTAGTTCTTAAAAGTTCATCTTCTAAATACTCAGCTTTATGAGATACTTTATTTAGTTTCTCATAAAGCTCTTGAATTTCTGTTAATTTTTTGACAACAGAAACTACTCCCTGCACCTCTCCATCAATGATTATAGGACTTACACTTGATACAACATTTATTCCATTATCTTTGTGCCTAATTGCTCCTAAAATTTTCTCTCCATTTTCCAGTACTTTTTTTCTTACTCCATTTGGTGATATCTTATCTATGTGTTTATTTATAATTTCATCTTTTTGTTGATTTAATATTCTTAAATAAGCTGAATTAACATAATTTATAATTCCTTCCCTATTTAAAACACAAATACCATCTTGAACAGACTCTAAAATAAGTTGTAATTGCTCTTTAAGCTCCTTTACTTTAAAAAACTCTCCTGTTATTTTTTCCAGCATAGAAATATCTTCAAAAATTGCTACAGCACCCTTAGGATGATTATTTATAAAAATAGGAGTCCTGTTAGCTAAAACTGTATATTTACCAATTTTAATTTTAGAAGTAAGTTCCGCTTTTCTAGTCTTATTTATTATATCCAATCTAGTATCAGGTACAATTTCTCTTATATTTTTTCCAATTATATTTTTTATATTAATATCTAACATTTTCTCTGCTGAAGAATTACACACTGTTATAATATTATTTTCATCAACAGCTATAACTCCATTGACCATGCTATCTATAATATGCTCTAGTGTAATAGTATTTTCATTTATTATATTATCTATTTTGTTTATATCTTTTTCACTTTTTATATCGAAATCCCCTTGTAAAAATGTACACATAATTTCCAATGGAATCGCTACTTCGTCTCCTATAACCTCTACAACTATTTCTTCATCTTTCTTTATTTTAGACCCTATAATCATCATAATGCTAGTAGCAGGAATCTTAAAGTCATTTTTACATATTATGTATATTCTTACATTAAATTTTTTTTCCATTTCATTAGCTTTATTTACAACCATTGCAGAAACACGTGCATGGAGTCCTTTTTCATGTTTAATAGTAATAGTCTTTCTTAGTATCATAATGTTACCCCCAAGTTATATATTAAAAAACTCACTATATATATAATACACTTGAGATAATTGTCTGTAAAATGAATTTATTCAATTATTTGTTTATTTTTATAATTTCATTTTGTATATCCATCATGTTTTTTTCAACTTGTCCAAGTCCAGTGACCTGTTTTTCTGTTTTACTTATATTATCATCTATGGTATTTGATACATTTAGTATAAATCCTTTTATCCTATCAAGAATTTCTTCAATATCTTTTAATGATGTTGAAGAATTTAAAGAGAGTTTACGTATTTCATTAGCAACCACTGAAAATCCTTTTCCTGCCTCACCTGCTCTTGAAGCTTCTATAGCTGCATTAAGCCCTAAAAGATTTGTCTGTCTTGCAATGTTTTTTATAAACTCTAAAACTTTATTTATACTACTTATTTCATCCTCTAAATTTTTAGCAATTCCTTGAATATCCTTACCCTTATAGGCAATCTCTTCAGATGAATTAACAATTTTTTCAACTATAGCCGAAAGTTCTCGTATTTTATTTGAAACATTTTCAATCATATTTTCTTTATTTTTTTCATCATATCTTTTATTTATTTCATCTTCAATAATCTTAGAAGCCAACTTTTGCAAAGGTTTCACTATTTCTGGATCTCCTGTAAGCCCAATACATCCTATTATTTTACCATTTACTTTTATAGGTCCATTATAGCCGGGAAAAACCCCTTGAAGTTTTTCAGCCTCCTCCACCTTTATAGATGAAGCACCTAGTTTTCCCTCTATTATATTTTTAGCTACTTCATGTACCTTACCTAATCTTTCTTTTTGGGCCGTAGCTATAATAATTCCTCCCTCTCCCATTATATTTACATTTTTACCAGTAATATTATAAAGCATCTCAACAGTTTTTTCTGCTAAATCCTTAGGTATTTTATGTTTCCATTCCATCTCATATTCCCCCTATTATAATATAATTTTGTATTTTTCTTTTTATCTAGTAAATAATATATCAATGAGAATTTATTGTCAATTTATGTATTAATTTATGTTCATATATATAATTACTTAAACAAGTATGCAGTTTTTTTTGTTCAATTGAACAAAACAATATTTTTAATAGTTAATCATTTGCATAATGTTAAATCTTATTTATTATTTTATAATTTTTATATAGATTCTAATTTAGGATATATTTAGAAAGGAAGATTGATTTATATGAAATTTGTGTTGGCCCCAGATTCTTTTAAGGAAAGTATGACAGCAAAAGAAGTGGCTGATTGTATGGAAAAAGGATTTAAGAAAATTTTTCCCTCCGCCCAATATATAAAAGTACCTATGGCAGACGGTGGAGAAGGAACTGTTGAGTCTTTAATAGAGGCTACAAATGGGGAAATATATAATACCGAAGTAACAGGCCCTCTTGGGAATAAAGTTTTATCTAAATTTGGAATACTTGGAGATAGAGAAACTGCCATAATCGAAATGGCTAGTGCTAGTGGTCTTCATCATATAAAAAAAGAAAATAGAAATCCTTTTATTACAACTACTTATGGTACTGGAGAACTAATAAAATGCGCATTAGATAAAAAAGTTAAACATATATTTATTGGAATTGGAGGAAGTGCCACTAATGATGGTGGCGCAGGAATGATTCAAGCCTTAGGCGGAAAATTACTGGACCATTCTGGGAGAGATTTGGAATTTGGTGGAGGTAACCTAAACAAATTATGTACCATTGATTTATCAAATCTAGATTCTAGATTAAACAATATAGATATTGACGTAGCTTGCGATGTTACAAATCCCCTAACTGGCATAAATGGAGCATCTTATATATTTGGACCACAAAAAGGGGCTACAGAAGAAATGGTTAAAACTCTAGATAGTAATCTAATGCACTATTCTAAAATTATAAAAAAGCATCTTAATATAGATATAGAAAAAGTTCCAGGATCTGGTGCTGCAGGAGGATTAGGTGCAGGTCTTATGGCTTTTTTATCTGCTAATTTAGAAAAAGGTATTGAATTAGTAATTAAATACACTAAACTAGAAGACAAAATTATGAATGCTGATTTCGTACTAACTGGCGAAGGAGCAATAGATAATCAAACCCAATTTGGAAAAACACCCTATGGAGTATCTTTACTAAGTAAAAAATATAATAAACCAGTTATAGTTTTAGCTGGCAAACTGGGAGATGGTTATGATAATCTTTATGATTATGGAATAAATTCTATTTTTGGAATACTTCCTGAAGCCATGTCCTTAGAAGAAGCTTTAATTAATGGAAAAGAAAATATTGAAAGAACCTGTGAGAATATAGCTAGACTCATAAATTTATTTACTGTGAATTAATTAAACTTATTTAAGATATTACCAAATATAACGATGATATAATAATATAAAAGGAACTTTCTTATAAAAGAAAGTTCCTTTTATAAAATATATTTTTTAAACTTATCCATAAATCAATAAAATATATACATTCCTTAAATAAACTTATATTTTAACATGCTAAAAAGGAGAATCTAACTATATGATACATTTAAATGAACAGTTAGCACAAAATATATCTCATAAAATGATGGAAATACTTCCTTATAATATAAATATTATGAATGAACATGGAATTATAATAGGTAGTGGGGATTTAAAAAGGCTTCATACTCTACACGAAGGTGCACTTGAGGCACTATCTAAACAAAAAATGGTGGAAATATACACTCCTTGGAGAGGGGTTAAACCCGGTGTGAACACTCCTATAGTATTTAATAATAAATCCATTGGAGTTATCGGAATAACAGGAGCTCCCGATGAAGTTAGACCCTTTGGTGAATTGGTTAGGGTTACAGCAGAACTTTTGATAAACCAAGAATATTCATTTAATAAAAGAAAAATTTATGAACGTCATAAAGAAGAAATTTTGCATGAATTAGCTTATAATACTTCCCCCTATTCAAAGTCATTAAAAGAAAAAAGCCTCTCTTTGGGAATAAATTTAGAAATGCCACTAGTTGCTATAGTATTAAAGTTTCACGAAAAATATAATGATAAAATAAAAAATTCCTTACTAGAATTTCTAGAGTCTTATGAATTTAATGTTACCTTAAGTAGTTCAAGTATATGTTTATTCGTAAAATACGATAACTTAATTGAAAAACGTCTTTATAATTTTATAAATAATCATACTAATTTTAATATTATTGCTGGGATTGGACTTAAAGAAGAAATAATAGGTATATCTGTTAAACAAGCTATTAATTCTATAAACATAGGTAAAAAACTTTATGATAAACAAAGAATATACTCATATAAAAATTTATCCTTTATTTCAACATTATCAAATTTTAAAGGAGAAGAAAGATTTATTATATTTATAAATAAGTTGGAAAAAGAAGGAAAACAGGCTAATTTACTAAAAACCCTAATAACTTATATAAATAACAATGGGGAATTACATTCCACTGCAGATAAACTTCACATACATAGAAATACACTTAATTATAGACTTGAAAAAATACATGAACTAACTAATAAAGATCCTAAAAAACTTTTAGATCTGTTAGAGCTTTACACAGCATACATAGTCTCCAAACTTTAACCTTTGTTCATATGCACTAAAAATATTTTTTTTTATTAATCATATGACTGATGTTAAAAACAGACTATAATTTTACAATATTTAATATAGTCTGAAAAATATAAGGAGGGATAACTATGCAAGTAACTGCATTAGGTGCAATAATAGGACTATCAATTGCAATAATACTTATTATTAAAAAAGCTCATCCTGCTTACAGTTTAATACTAGGTTCTTTAATAGGTGGTCTAATAGGTGGAGCAGGTCTTGTAGGCACCGTTGAATTAATGATCGATGGTGCAAAAAGTATAATGCCTGCAATCTTACGAATAGTTACAGCAGGTGTTTTAGCAGGTGTTCTAATTGAGTCTGGAGCTGCTGCCAAAATTTCAGAAACTATTGTAAAAAAAATAGGTGACTCCAATTCTCTAATTGCCTTGACTCTAGCAACCTACATATTAACTGCTGTAGGAGTATTTATTGACGTGGCTGTTATAACTGTTTCCCCAATAGCGCTTGCTATTGCATATCGCAGTAAAATTTCAAAGCCTGCTATACTATTAGCTATGATAGGAGGAGGAAAAGCCGGAAATATTATTTCCCCTAATCCAAATACCATATCCGCTGCAAACACATTTAACATTCCTCTTACCTCTTTAATGGGAGCTGGATTTATACCATCAATATTCGGTATAATAATTACAATTTTATTAGCTAAAAAGTTAACTAATAAGGGTACCTTTATAAAAAAAGAAGATTTATCTGGATTTTGTGAAAATAAACCTTCCTTTATTTCATCTATAATAGGACCTTTAATAGCAATTATATTATTAGCCTTAAGACCTTTATACGGTATTTCTATCGATCCTCTTATAGCCCTTCCATTAGGTGGTATAATAGGTGCATTATGTATGGGAAAATTTAAAAACCTAAACTCTTACAGTATTTCAGGTCTATCAAAAATGAGTGGAGTTGCTATACTTCTTATAGGTACTGGTACCATAGCAGGAATAATTGCCAACTCCGCCTTAAAAGATCTTATAATATCTGGACTAACAATCTCTGGTTTGCCAGCCTATGACCTAGCTCCAATCTCAGGAGTTTTAATGTCAGGTGTTACGGCTTCTACCACATCTGGTACTGCCGTGGCAAGTTCTGTTTTTGGTAAAACAATTATTTCCTTAGGAGTACCTGCTCTTTCTGCAGCAGCTATGATTCATTCTGGTGCTACGGTTTTAGATCATTTACCTCATGGTAGCTTTTTTCATGCAACAGGTGGTAGTGTTTCTATGAACATGAAAGAAAGATTAAAACTCATACCTTACGAGTCCTTAATAGGATTAGTAATGACCATAGTTTCAACTATAATATTTGGAGTATTTTTAAAATAAGCTAAATATTATTAATTAAGAGTATTTCATTAAAATATATTTTAATAAAATACTCTTACACAATAAAAGGACTGTCATATCCTATTTTATGGGACAGTCCTTTTAAATACTATATACTAATTTATTAACCAACAAACTCCAAAATATCTTTATTAAACTTTTTTGCTTCTTCCATAAACAATATATGACCACATTTTGAATAATCAATCCACTTTGATTTATTAATTTTCTTATTCATATACTCACAAGTATCCTTTGTACAAAATGCACTTTCTTCTCCCCTTGTTATTAAGCAAGGTACAGTTATTTTTTTAAGTTCCTCTCTATAATCTTGTTTAGACATAGATACCCAACAATCCACTACTACATGAGGAGTATTTTTTCTTACTTGTTCATAAACCCATTTTATATCTTCCTCAATTCTACAACCTGATGTTGCAAATAGTGATGGGACAAAACTTTCGATTAATTTTGGCCAGTCCGAAGCCGCATTAGCAATATGATTCAAATTATCTTTATATGAGAAATCACCAAAAAGTCCCCTATGCCAATCTCCCTCTGCAACAACCTTAGGTGTCATATCTATGAAACAAATCTTTCCTAACTTATCACAACTAAATTGCCTTACATACTCTAAAATTATTGTGGTTCCCATAGACCACCCTGCAACAGTTACTTCTTCTAAATTCAAAAACTCTATAAGATTTCTTAAATCTTTAGCCATTCTTTCCATAGTAAGTCCATTTTCAGGCCTCTCTGAAAAACCATGCCCTCTTAAATCATAAGTTATGACCTGATAATGTTTACTTAATTCTTCTACTTGCTTTTTAAAAAACATATGATTACATGTCCATCCGTGAATAAAAACTATCGGTTTCCCCTGACCCTTTACTTCATAAAAAATTTTCATATTATCATCTGTTAAAAAATAAGCCATAAAACACACCTCATTTAAAATTTTATTTATTCTATTTTATATATCTAACATTTAGTAATTGATAGATATATTAGATAACCTTTATTATGTCTACATAAAATAATATTAATTTACATAAATACTTAATTTGATAGTATAAAATTATTGACTTCATCTTTTAATTTTTGTGCAAGCTTTTCTAAATTATTTGACATAGAAGACAACCTTTCCATAGTAACAGTTTGTTCCTCTACTATGGAATTAACCTCCTCCGTAGATGACGCCCCTTGTTCAGAAACACTAGATATATTCTCCATAAAAGAATATACATGATTTTTCTCCTCATCAATATTCTTCATACTTTCCGTAAGTATATAAACCATATTTATAGTCTTTTCTACTGAACTATTTATAGTATGGAAAGAATTTATTGCTTTATTAGAAGCTTGGGAAGTATTTTTTAAAATTACCTCTGCTTTTTTACCATTTGTTTCAGCTCTTTCTATCTCATTTTGCATTTCTTCAATTATAGATTTTACATTTTTAGTGGCTAAATCCGTTTGCTCTGCTAACTTCTTTATTTGATCTGCTACAACTGAAAACCCTTTTCCTGCTTCACCTGCTCTTGCCGCCTCTATACTAGCATTTAATGCAAGTAAATTAGTCTCATTTGCAATATTATTTATTGTACCTACTATTTCACCTATGGAAGATGATTTTAAAGATAACTCCTTAATATTTTTTGTTATTTTATTGGAGATATTTATATTTTCATCAAACTTTTCAACCAAATTATTTACAGCATCTATACCCTCTTTTGACGCTTCTCCAGTTTTAATTATATTAGTTCTTACATTATTTGAATTATTATTACTATTTTCTATTTCCTTACCTAATGTTAAGAGTTTTTCCACTGCTTTTTGCGAATCCTGTGCTTGAATTGAAGAACCTTTAGTTAAATCATTTACAGAAGTTGCAACTTCTTTTATTGAAAAAGCAGTAGTTTCCGAACTTTTAGATAATTCCTCTGAAAATTTAAGAGTACTTTCCGCTTGTGTTAAAATACCCTGAATAAATTTATTAAAACTTTGTTTCATTATATAAATATCTTTTCCTATATTACCTATCTCATCAGAAGTAATCCTTGCAATTTCTACAGTTAAGTCTTTTTCTGCTATTTTGTTAACTGCTACTTCTATATGCTTTATATTTTTTCGTATGTTATCCACAAATATATATATATATACAGTAACTACATAAAACATCATTAAAAACCCAAAGATATAATATATATAAGTTTTAAAATATGTAAACAAACCTTGGGAAATGGCATATGTTATATATACATAAGTGAAGGATAGTAATATTAAAATACTAAAAACAAAAGAATATATTTTATTACCCAAAGTAAACTTAATATAATTACTCTCATCAATTTCATAAGAGTTTAATTTTTTTTCTAGAAAAATATCTATTAGTAATTTTTCAGAATTAAGATAATTAGTCATAAAGCCTATAAATGATAAACATAATCCAATTATAAAAGATACAAAATATTGTTTCCATGTTATAGACATAAATATGTTAGCTATAAGCATTATACTTGGAACTCCAAGTGCCCATCTAAAAGACATAGTTAAACCTTCTCTTAGAGGAAACTTAAGCAAACTTATTTTTATTTTTAAGCATTCTTCATCCTCAAGGTGTTTATCTGCATATAATAATTTTAAATTATCAAATAAGGTTTTCTTTCTTATGCTTATCCCAACAAAAATATTAAAAAGTATTGCCAAAATTAAAGAAAGAGTTCCCGGTAATAATCTGTCTCCTTTAAAATCTCCTATAACAAAGGTACCTATAATAGCAACTGGCATAACTACTGAGTAAGTTATAGTCTCTAAATTAGTAGTTAATTTCCAAAATAACTGTTTTGCTTTCAATTTGCTCCTCCCCTCTTTTATATACAATCTATCATCATTAATTTATTATATTATATAGGTATTTTTACCAACTTTCAACATATATATAGAAAATTTTCTATTTTTTAGATATAATATCCATAATTGCGTGGTTTATCTCCATAATTATGTATTAATTTAGAATATTTATAACAGTGCTATAAAATTATTTGCACACCAACCCTTTTTTAATATAAAATGTAAAAACTAGCAAGATTATTTCTTACTAGCTTTTATAAAATTATACATTAATAAATATTTTCAATTAAAGCTCATTATAAATAAATACAGCTTTGAATACAGTATCGTCTGAAGATAATATTACTTGTAATTTTTTTTCTGGATCCGCAAAAAAAACACCTACCATCTCTTCGTTATTTGAAAGTTGAATTTTAGTATGGACTTGATTTCCTGCTTCCTCTTTAAATATATTTATTTTATTGCAAAATACCATTCCTTCATTACTACCAACAAAAAATATTGCTCCTGAAGGAAATTTAAACTCCATTTTGTCCCCTGGTTCATATTGTAAAAATTGCTCTGTATCACCATATTTAAACTCTATATATTTTTCCATATAAATCATCTACCTTTCTAAAATTTTTGTCGTTTTAATTTAAGATTAAACTACTATATTCTACAAATATATATTCTACATAATTATCTTTTTCCCTTTTTTACTTTACCATTACGCTCTATTTTACTTCATTCCAATCTATAAACCATAAACCCAAATTCTTCTTTTTTAATACATAATATTTGGCTCCTACCTTAGGATTCCTACATGTATAAATTTTTTTAGAATTGCTTTCTTCCCTTATTTTATATACTTGTGTACTTATAGCCTCTTTTCTATATCCTTTAAAAAACAAATTACTTCTAATAGCTATTTCTGGCGTCACATGACAATATGATACGCTGGCAACTACTATAACAAGTGCTATAATCCCCCTAACAATTGGCGATCTTTTCATCATATATCCCCCCACACATTTTTATTTTCCACACACAACTTCCTATTATTATAGCATTTAATGTAAAATGTTTTTTAAATCAAGTCTAGAGCCACCTAAAATTTTATGCTATAATATGACATGAAAAACTTATATAAACTCTATAGATTTATATAAAATAAATTTATAGGAGAGGTTCGGAAACTCCCTCTATAAAAAACTAAGGATTGTAATGCTGTATCCTTAGATATAGTATTTTTTGTTTTATCCAAAGTAACTTCCTTATCTCTGTTATATTTTTATTACTTTAATAATTACTATTGGATATAACTTTTAATACTGTTCTATCCCAAATTATATTAAAGGAGACATGCAAAAATGATAAAAAGAAAAGTAATTATAGATTGTGACCCTGGAATCGACGATGCATTGGCTATATTACTTGCGTTAAAATCAAATAAATTAGATGTACAAGGAATAACAATAGTTTCCGGTAATGTTCCAGCTTGTCAAGGGGCAAAAAATGTATTAAAAATATTAAATTTACTAAATAGACTTGATATCCCTGTTTATATAGGTGAGGAATATCCTCTAGTGCGAGAACTTGTTACTGCTGAAGATACCCATGGTAAAGATGGTCTTGGAGAAACTTTTTTACCTGACATTTCTAATACAAATATTTTTTACAATGCTGTGGATTTTATAATTAAAACTATAAAAAAAGGAGACAAAATAAGTATTATAGCTTTAGGCCCTTTAACAAATCTAGCTAAAGCTATAAAAAAAGACGCTTTCACTTTAAACAAAGTAGAAGAAATTATATCAATGGGCGGCTCTTTTAAAAGCCATGGTAATTGTTCTCCTGTAGCAGAATTTAATTATTGGGTTGATCCACATGCTGCAAAATACGTATATGATAATATAAACTCTCCAATAACTATGGTTAATCTTGATGTAACAAGAGAAATTATTCTCACTCCAAATTACATAGAACTTTTAAGTCAGTTTAATACTTCATTATCTAAGTTTATTGTAGATATTACAAAATTTTATGTAGATTTTCATTGGAGACAAGAGCGTACTCTAGGTTGTGTAATTAATGATCCCTTAGCAGTAGCCTATTTTATAGATAACAGTATATGCTCCGGATTTTATTCTCACATAGATATAGTAACAGATGGTATTGCAATGGGCCAATCTATTGTAGATGTAGCAAATTTTTATGGTTATAAATCCAACTCTTATGTTTTAAATAAGGTAGATAATCATAAATTTATGGAATATTTCTTTACATGTCTATTCCCTGAATTTAAAGAAGACATTAATTTAATACTTTAAAATAAAAAATATAATTGTTAGGGGTATCATCATATGAAAAAAAACTCTACATTCCACTTAATAATTATTGCTTTATGCACAAACATAAATATTGCAGGTTCATTTGTTGCAGCTAATTTAAAATTACCAGTTTACCTTGATGCTATAGGAACTATAGTATCAACATTTTTAATGGGAACACCTTCAGGTATAATAACTGGTATATTAACAAGCATTGTTGCCTCAACAACTTTTGATCCTATTTCATTCTTTTTTATACCTGTTCAAATAGTACTAGCCATTGTAAGTGGCTTTCTTTATAATAAAAAACTATTTAATTACATGAAACTTCCCTTGGGCATAACAATGCTTTCATTTGCAGTTTCCTTTACATCTGCCCCTATTGCAACACTTATATTTAACGGTATTACCTCTTCAGGATCCTCTTATATAGTAGCGTTTTTAAGAGGAACTGGTTTAAATCTTTTTACCAGTGTGTTTTCTGTACAATTTTTTAGCGATATTTTAGACAAAACCATAGCTATACTAATTGCTATGGCATGTATTAAATACATGCCTTTAAATATAAAAGTAAAATTAAAGTAAGGTGATCTAGTGGATAGATATAATATTATAGAAAATAAGAATAACCGAGAAATTGTTCTTTTAAAATCCTTCCCTTGTTTTTGGGGTAAATGTAGTTTTTGCGATTATATAGAAGACAATTCATTAAATGAGGACAAAATCAATAAACTAAACTATGAAATTTTAAATAAAATAACAGGAAAATATAAAAGATTAGAAGTTATAAACTCAGGTAGCTGTTTTGAACTTCCCAAAAAAACTTTAGAAAAAATAAAAAGTATAATTTATGAAAAAAATATAAAAATCCTTTTTCTAGAAAGTCATTGGGCTTACAAAGATAAATTAGAAGAAATGAAATCCTATTTTGGTATACCAATAATATTTAAAATAGGTGTAGAAACCTTTGATTACAATTTTAGAAATAAAGTTTTAAATAAAAATGCTACTTTTAAGGATTATAATGATGTATTACGTTACTTTCAATCCGTTTGTATTATGATAGGAATAAAAGGTCAAACAAAAGAAATGATTCAAAATGATATGGATATTATCTTAAATAATTTTGAGTATGCCACTATTAATATTTTTACAGAAAACACTACTAATATAAAAAGAGATGAGAATCTAATAAAGTGGTTCAAAGATTCATATAAATTTTTAAATCATATAGATAAAATAGAAGTTTTATATGAAAATACTGACTTTGGTGTAGGGGATTAATTAATTTAGCAGGTAAATATTTTAATATAAAAATATTTACCTGCTATTATTATTCTTTATCTTCTCTAAATTTATTTGACATTATTTCACTAAATACATCTACTATAACAGGGTCAAACTGGGTACCTGAACGTTTTTTTAACTCTTCTAAAGCCTCTTTATTAGTCCTTATTTTTCTATAGGGTCTATAACTTGTCATATCATCATAAGCATCAAGTACAGAAATTATCCTAGCGTATAAGGGAATCTCTTCCCCTCTTAATCCTTGTGGATAACCACCTCCGTCATAATACTCATGATGACACAATATAGAATCCGCTATAGGCACAAGTTCTGGGGAAGAAGATGCTATTCTATAACCAATTTCACAATGCTTTTTCATTATCTGAAGTTCTATTTCATCTAGTTTACCTTCCTTTTTCAATATTTTCTCTGGTATTGCGATTTTCCCTATATCATGTAATGTAGCTAAAAGTTTTAGCTTATCTAATTGCTCATAGTTTAAGCGTAGCAACCTTCCAACTCTTAAACAGAGTCTTCTTAAATTTTTGCTATGTTTCTCTATTCTAGAATCTTTTTTTCTTAACATTTCAGTCAGTGAAGATATTATTTCATTTTTTAATTTTTTGCTTTCTATTAATTTATTTTTATACATTCTTTCTTCTGCCAATTTATATATTTTATATATATCTTGATTGATGTTGTCTTTAGTTGCCACCCCTAAGGAAATATTAGGATTTATAGGATCACTTATTTCCATTTTACAGTTTAACTTTATTCTTTCTACTATTTTAAGTGCCTTTTGTCTCTCTACATTAGGGAGCATTATAACAAATTCATCTCCTCCTACCCTAGCTACTATATCCTCTTTCCTACAACAATTTTTTAATATATCTGCAACTTTTCTTATCAATTTGTCCCCAACATCATGTCCAAAAGCATCATTAATTAGTTTTAAGCCATTAGCATCCCCCATTATGATACTTAAGGGAAGTTGCCTCTCCGTATCAAGTCGTTTTAACTCTTCCTCAAAAAATGCTCTATTATACAGTCCTGTTAATTTATCATGAAAACTTAAATATACAACTTTTTCATAAGCTTTTTTTTGTTCAGTTATATCACTATGAGTTCCTATCATCCTATAGGGTCTACCAAATTCATCCCAACTAATTATTTTACCTCTAGCTAAACAATTTAAATAACTTCCATCTTTACACTTTAACTTATATTCTATATTGTATACTTCTATCTCTTTACTAAATAACTTATGCAATGAATCATATACATTCTCCAAATCATCAGGATGTATATATTTTATCCAAGTTTCAAAATTATCTTTTATTTCATCTTCATTATATCCAAGCATTTCCTTCCATCTCTTAGAAAATGCTACTTCATTAGTCTTTATATTCCAATTCCATACACCATCACCATTTGCCTCAATAGCAAATTTCCATATTTCCTCTTTTTCCTTTAGCTCCTTTTCCATTTCTATTCTAAGCAAAACATAACTTAAATTATTTGCAAAAATCTCAATAATATTATGTTCAAAAATTTCCTTTCCTTTAGATACCACAATAACAAAATCCCCTATTAAAATGTCATCCTGAATAATAGGTACCACATAAAAATTTCCTAAGTTCATCTCTTTTCTAATTCTAGAAATTTCACTAGAACTCATTTTATTTTTAAGTAATACATCAATATTATTGAACCTGATAATCCTTTTACTTTGAAGTATTTTATTTGTTATATTATCTATATTCCAACATTTTTTTAACAAATTGCACTCTAATATATTTTGAATATCTTTTATACACTCACCGTTTGCTGAAATAGCTTTTACACACATTTTATTATCACTTTTATTAAACAAATTTAATGTAACTAATTTGGAATCAGAAATCATCCTCATATCATCACAAATAGCTTGATAGTTTATCTGTCCAAAGGGAAATTTTAGATATTTAAATACAGTATTAGAAAGTTTTGCCACCCTGTTAGAAAATTTTTTAATATCTGTTATATCAATAAATGTAGTAGCAAAATAATTTTTTTCATAACTGTAGGCACATATAGAAAACCACTTATTAGATATTACCGAATACTTATCAAACTTTGCACTTCCACCTTCCAAAGCTATTTTCCCATATATATCTATAGTAGAAAAATCTGCTTGTTTACTATGAAGTAGAATTTCAGTGAACCTTTTACCTATTACATATTCTCTTTTAAGCCCTGTTAAATTTTCAAATTGTTTGTTTACTTCAAGAAAAATATAGTCTACAGGCTTTTCATCTTCGTCTAACACTATTTTATGATAAGCAAAGCCATCAAACATATTTTCTACAATAGCTTGATACTTATACTGACTATCTACTGCAATCATAGCCATTGTAACACTCCTTTATTTATTATAATGCTAGTCTATTATCATTATATTTTCCTTTTTTATTAATGACTCACAGTATTGATTTTAAATTTATTATTTAAATAAAGCTATAAATTCTTATACCTTTTAATAAATTGAATTTTTACAAAATATAAAAAATCATATAAGCATACATTAGACAATGTATAGTATTAAATTTTATTGTATATAAATAAATTTTAATCTTATCATATATTATGTTAATTATTATATAAGATTCTATAAAATTAAAATTATGTAGATAAGTCAATTTAATTATAAATTAGTTTTATTACTTTAAACTTTATATAATATGAATTTAATATTTCATTTTTCTCTTTATTTAGAATATTAAACTTTCTTATTCCATTATATATATTTATATTTTTTTCATATCCTTAGAAAAACTCTTTATTAAACATGTAAATCTATTATATTATATTACTTTTTTCTTGAAAAATCTATATTGTTAATACAATATTTGTTAATAATACCTAAAATATATAGGAACTTATATAAGTTTACAAATAATACTTCTTTAAATTTATTCTTCAACAATATAAAAAATATTTTTTTATGATTTTTTCAAAAAAACTTCTTGCATTATTGTTTATATTCACTTATAATTAAAGACAAATTTCAATGCTATGAATGGTATTAGTAAACTTCGCTTTATTTAAAGAGAGCCGATACTTGGTGTAAATCGGTAATAAAGTTTGTTGAATCCGACCATGAGCTGTATAGGGGTAACAACCTATACCGGATAGATTCCGTTAAAAGCTAGAGGCTGTTTGCAAACAGTAAAATAAGGTGGTACCGCGTAGAAATATACTTCGTCCTTAGCTTAAGCTAAGGACGAAGTTTTTTATTTTAATTAACTTTTGAAATTATTATGCATATAATATTCAATAAAATTTTATAATTATTCATGAAAGATTATGACAAATATTAACTTAATAATATAGAGGTGAATTATTGTGTTTGAAAAATTATTAATGACTCCAGGTCCTACAAATATTCCTAAAAGAGTTTTAGATAAACTAAGCGAAAATATACTTCATCACAGAACAGAAGAGTATAGTTTTTTATTTTCAGAACTTAACGAAAGATTAAAATATGTGTTTCAAACTAAAAATACAGTACTTACCTTCCCAGCAGCTGGTACTGGTGGCCTTGAAGCATCTATTATTAATACTTTTTCAACAGGAGATAAAATTCTAGCCATATCTATTGGTGATTTTGGTGATAGATTTATAAAAATTGCTCGTATTTATGGATTAGATGTAGATGAAATAAAAATTTCTTGGGGAAATGCCGTTACTTTAGATGAAATCAAAAATTCAATTAAAGATGACCATAAAGCAGTTATACTTACTCATAATGAAACTTCAACTGGAGCTGTAAATCCAATAAAAGAAATAGGTTTATATTTAAAGAATAAAAATAAACTTTTTATAGTAGATGCTGTAAGTTCCCTAGGAGGTATAGAGATAAAAATGGATGATTGGAATATAGACATCCTAATTACAGCCTCTCAAAAGGCTTTAATGAGTCCTCCTGGCCTTACCTTTATAGGAATCAGTGATAAAGCTTTTGAGTTTTGTAAAAAATCTAATATCCCTAAGTTTTATTTTGACTTTATAAAAGCTAAAGAAACCTTAGAAAAAGAAAAGCCTCAAAATCCATATACACCAGCAGTTTCTCTTATAGCTGCCACAAATGAAGCTTTAAAAATTATTCAAGAAGAAGGATTATATAATGTGTATAAAAGACATGAATTTTTAGCTAATAAACTTAGAGACGAAGTAATTAAAATGGGTCTAAAAATCTATACAAATAAAAACGCCCTCTCAAATACAATTACAGCAATAAGTTTTGATGAACCAGGAAAAGCAACTTATATTAAAAATAAAATGGAAAAAGAATTTAACATCGTAATTGCCGGTGGTCAAGGCTCTTATAAAGGTAAAATGATTCGAATAGGTCATATGGGTTGCGTAAACGAAAAAATGATAGATAAAACATTATTTGCTTTAAAAAACTTAATATAACTAAAAAATAATTGGAGGTAATATATATGGAATTAAAAAAAGTATTAATAGTTGATAAAATAGATGACTTAGGGATAGAACTTTTAAGAAAAGAGCCAAATCTTCAAGTAGATGTAAAAATAGGAATACAAAAAGAGGATCTTTTAAATATAATTGGAGAATATGATGGACTAATTATAAGAAGTGACACCAAAATTAATAGTGAGCTTATGGATAAAGCTAAAAAATTAAAAGTTGTTGGTAGAGCAGGTAACGGAGTGGATAATATAGATATACCTGAAGCTACTAAGAGAGGTATTATAGTAGCAAATACACCTGACAGTAATAGTATCTCAGCCTGTGAACTTACTATAGGGCTTTTATTGGCTCAAGGAAGAAATATAGTTTCTGCTGATAAATTTTTAAAAGAAGGTAATTGGGACAGAGATAGCTTTATGGGGAATGAACTCTTTAATAAAACATTAGGTATTATTGGTCTTGGTAGGATAGGAGCTTTAGTAGCTACAAGAATGAATGCCTTCGGTATGAAAGTTATAGCCTATGACCCATATATTTCAGATGAAAGATTTGAAAGATATAATGTAGAAAAAAAACAAAGTTTAGAAGCCTTATTAAAGGAATCAGATTATATTACTATACACACTCCAAGAACAGATGAGACTATAGGAATGATAGATGACAAAGAAGTAAATCTTATGAAAGATGATGTTAGAATAGTTAACGCTGCAAGAGGAAAACTCATGGTAGAAGATGCTTTATATAAAGGTCTTAGAAGTGGGAAGATAGCTAGTGTTGGTATTGATGTTCATGAAAAAGAACCTAGATATAGTGCAAAATTATATGAGTTTAAAAATGTGGTAGTAACTCCTCATATCGGAGCCACTACTGTGGAAGCTCAACAAAATGTGGGAATTACCATTGCACAGCAAGTATTAAATGGTATAAATGGAGATATTGTTCCAAATGCTGTTAACCTTCCTACTATTCATAGAGATGAATTAAAAGAAATAAAACCATATATAGATTTAGCTGAAAGATTGGGTAAAGTATACTATCAATTAAATAAAGATGCAGTAAAATTAGTGGACATAACCTATTGGGGAGAAATTGCTTATCAAGATACTAAAATGGTTACTATTGCCTTCATAAAAGGTCTTTTAGAGCCTGTAATGGCAGACAGAATAAATTATATTAATGCTAAGTTTAAAGCTAAAGAAAGCGGTATTGGTATAAACAGTAAAAATATTTGTGAACATTTTAATAGTTTTTCAAACTTAATTACCATAAAAATAACTAACAATAATGGAAAAATATTTACCATAAGTGGAACAATTTCAACTAAAGGAGAAGGTAAAATAGTAGAAATTATTGGTTATGAAGTTGATGTAAATCCTACAAGTTATATGTTATTTTTACAAAATAAAGATGTACCTGGTGTGATCGGGCAAGTAGGAACATTTATTGGAAATGAAAATGTAAATGTAGCTACTATGCAAGTTGGCAGAAAGTTAAAAGGTGATAAAGCCTTAATGATATTAAATATAGATGATAAAATTTCTAAAAAAGCTCTTGATAATTTTATAGAAATAGATAATATAATTTGGGCTAAAGTTATAGAGCTATAATATTAACTTTAAAATCCAAAAACCATTGCCTACATCTTTTTTTAAGATAATAGGCAGTGTTTCTTATTAAAATGAGTGTATAAATCAAAGAGGTGTTTAACATTGATAAAAAAAATAGGGTATGCTGCTTCTATAGGTGAAAATAACATCTATGAAACTATAGATTTTGCTAAAAAAAATGGTATGAATGCAGTAGAGCTAAACTTAAATGTTCCAATTTATTTTCCAGAGAATTTTACCAAACTCCAAAGAGAAGATATTAAAAATTATGCTTATAAAAATGGAATTAATATAACTATGCATGCTCCTGAGGATATCTCTCTTTTACAGCTCCATGATACTTTAAGAAATGCTGGTATTAAAAGATTAAAAGAAGTCATAGACTTTGGCATAGAAATTGGAGCTACTAGAATGACAATGCATATAGGAAGTGCTGTCTGCTTTACCTTAGTTACTAGGAAAAGCTATATGGATGAATTCTATTATAATAACTATTATTCCATTTTAAAAAATACTCTTAAGGATTTAGTAAATTATGCACAGGATAAAATAATGATTTGCGTTGAAAACTCCGGAAGATTTCCTAAAAAATTGGTTCAAGAAATCTTAAATGATTTAATAAAAGAAGAAAATTTATACCTTACTTGGGACATTGGACATTCATATTTAAATAAATATAATGAAGTAGAGTTTTTCATAAAAAATATAGATAGAATTAAAACCTGTCACATTCATGATAATAACGGAGTAAGTGATCATCAAATTCCTGGTACAGGTAATATAGATTTTAAAAAATATTTTAATTTACTAGCTAACAAAGATATTATATATATTATAGAAGTTAGACCTAGAGAAAATGCAGTAGAATCTCTTAAAAAATTAAAAGAATTTAAGTTTTTATAATAAAAAAGCATAAGGTTATTATAATATTACCTTATGCTTTTTTATTTTCATTAATTACTTTCTAAAGAAATAAATTTATTTTTTTCACATATTTTAAGAGACAATTTCTTCTCCCCTTTATCTCTAAAATCTATAGTTATTATATCTTTATTTTGTTCTTTAACTTTACCTACTCCAAAAACTGAATGATTTATTATAAGTCCCTTTTTAAGATTAATATATATGGAGTTTTTTTCTAAATCTTTCTCCTTATAATTAGCTAATGAATCCACTGTGTTCTTTAATCTTACAACAAATTTTGAAACATTATAATTTTTATTATTAATACTTTTAGGACTTATCAAATAAAGATTCCTTTTAGCCCTAGTAATACCTACATACATTAATCTAGTCTCTTCTTCTAAAGCAGAAAAATCACCATCTCTTAATTTTTCCATACTCTCTGGACTTGGTAAAATTTTTTCTACTAAATCTATCATATATACATTATTAAACTCAAGCCCTTTAGAACTATGTATAGTACTTAACATTAGACAATTTTTTGAAGCTTTAAAATTAGCCTGTTCTACTTTATGCTTTATATACTCTATTTCATGTACTATATCACATACACTATCTAAATTTTTTATAAGCTCATGAATTATATACAAAATATTTTCTATGTTATCAATATTATAATTAAATTTTTTGCAATAATCTTTTATATATTCTTTATAGTTCAATTCATTTTCTATATACTCTACTACATTACAAGGTTTTAGTGTCCCAAGTTTAATAAATTTTTCTTCAAATCTCTTTAACCTATAACTTATATTTAAAAACTCAGATCTATTATAAAGTTCAGCAAAAACGCTAGACTCAATATTCTTGCCTATTTTATCTAAATCTTCTCTTTTTATAAAGCTTCTCATTTTATAAAATATACTTTTAAAAGCTTGTAGATTTTTTAAATTACAAGCTAGATCACAAAAATTTAAAATATCCTTTAAAACCCAACTTCCAAAAAAAACAGATACAGAATCCTTTATATAAAAAGAAATTTGTTCCTTTATTAACCTATGAATTAATAAAACAGATGATAGATTATTTCTAAATAGCACTGCACTACTACTTAAATTACTCTGTGCCTTTAAACTATCAATTATAAAATCTATTTGCTTATTTTCATCTAATACATTAACAAATCTAATATTATCTCCCTTTTTATTATCTGTACATAGTTCTTTTTTGTATCTTTTTTTATTATGTTTAATAAAAACATTAGCTGCTTGTACTATATTTTGAGTGCTTCTAAAGTTTTTTTGCATAAATAAAATTTTACCTTCCTCATGATATTCTTTCTTAAAATTTAAAAGACTTTCGCTAAATGCACCCCGCCATGAGTAAATACTTTGATCATCATCACCCACTATGCATACATTAAATTTAGGAGAAGAAATAAGTTTTATTATTTCATGTTGTATTTTACTAGTATCCTGACTCTCATCTACCTCTATATAATCGAATAAATTTCTATAATAATTTAAAGAATTTTTGTCATACTTTAAGATATTATAACATTTAACAAGCATATCATCATAATCAACTAAATTATTTGTATTTTTAATAAGCTCATACTCTTTATATATTCCTTCAAAATTAGGTACCGGAAATCTTTCCCTATAGTTTTCTATATCTTTTATATTTACCATTATATTTTTTAAATATCCTATAAAACTTGTCAACTCTTCCAATTTATCCTCAGTAATATATTCGTTGTTATATTTTTTATACAAACTTCTAATTATATGGTTTTTATTTAATGAAATACTCTTATCCTCAATAATTGTATAATTAATTCTTTCTTTTTTTGAGTAATTTCTAAGAACCCCATAGGCAAAACTATGAATAGTAGAAAATATAACTTTTTCTTTTATAATCTTGGAAAAATATTTATTAAATCTATCCTTCATATCTATGGCCGAAGCTCTACTAAAACTTACCGCAAGTATTTTCCTTGGATTTACACCTTCATTTAAAATAAGATTAGCCGTCCTTGAAATAAGAGTAACAGTTTTCCCTGCACCTGGTACAGCAATTACTGCCATAGGACCCTCTATATTAAATACTACATTTTGTTGCTCTTTAGTTAAATTAATATTACACTTATCTTTTAAATAATATAAGAATTCTTCATTATTTATATTGGTCACCTCCTATCTAACTATCTAATTTTTATTACTATCCACAGCCTTTTTCATAATTGCCCATACTTCTTCATCACTTTTTTCACTTATAGTTCTATATGAGTTCCCACTAATTGAAGTATCAAATTGACATATAGTTGAATACTCACAAAATTTACATGGCACTGTGTTATCCTTCTTTTTATAAGGTTTAATTCCTATATTTCCTTCAAGCATTTCTTCACATAAATTAGATATAGTAAATCTTACATACTTCCTTAAAATATTAAATTGTTCCAATGTAACTATTGAAGAATTTTTTGAAAAAGTTTCATCTTTATTTATTCTTACAGGAATAATATCTGAAAAACCTTTTATTTCCCTATCCATTGCTTTTATCACATCTATATCTTCTAAAAGGAGCCCTTTCATTTTCAGTTCTTTTAATAATTTTTTTTCTACCTCATCTCTACTTATTTCATCTTTTGTTTGTATAATTGGATCATCAATTTTAAAATAAAGCATTCCAGCAGGTAATGCCAAAACATCATATTTTTCTTGTATTTCTGTTAATAATGCATCTAAATATACTAAAAGTTGTATTTGTAATCCATAATAGACATCTGACAACTTTAATTCTTTATTTGAAGATTTGTAATCTATTATTCTTATATATATTCCTTTGTCATCCTTAAACTGATCAAGTCTGTCAACCTTTCCTATTAAATTTACTATCTCTCCAGAATGTAATTTTACAGATATAGATGGAAAATCTCCATTAAACCCAAAGGATAATTCATAAGATGATGGTTTAAATTCCCCTCTATTAATTTGCTTAGAAATTATAAAAATGGCCCTTGTTAGTACTCTTTTTATTCCATCTGTCATGTGTTTATATCTTTGTGAGCTATTAAGAATAGTTCCCGGTGTATTTATAACTTTTTCATCTACTATGTTGCATACAATTGTTTCACATAAACCTTTATCTACTTCCTGCCATGAAATATTTTTATCTCTTAACCCCTTTGAAAATTTTTCTATAACTTCATGCATAAAACTGCCTATGTCCGGAGAACTTAATTTATAAACTTTTCTTTCTTTAGCTTTAAGACCATATTTTACAAAGAATGCAAAAGGACATTGAGCATATTTTTCAAGCCTTGATACACTAACATTCATTTGTTTACCATAAAGATTTCGTATCTTTTTAGTATCTATTACTTCCGCTTCATTATTATAATAAAAACCCTTAAGAATTGTATTGAGTTTTTCTCTCCAGTTATCTTTTCTCATATACCAGTTATATACCTGAAGCCATATAGGACTTATATCAACTTCACCATCTGCAGTCCTTCTTAGATTAGATACAAGTTCATTAAATGTTGCTAAAGGTGCTGTCACATTCATTAATTCTTCTTCTTGTGTATTCCTATTTATTAAATTACTTTTCTCACAAATATTTGGAAATATTTTCTTAATCCTTGAGACCATTATAGAAGGTCTCATACTTTTTCCTTCATAATCTGCTATAGGATAACTTATATGTAAATACTTTTGCATAATTGTTAAAGTTATATATGTTAAAAATTGATCTTCAAAAGCCTTACTTTTTGTATCCTTAGCTATTTCTACCCCCTTTAGTCTCAATATATCTCTTTCCATATCCGTTAAAATGCCTTCATCATTAATAGCACCTGGAAATATTCCATCATTTGCTCCAATAATATAAAGACCTAATATGTCATGACTTCTGAGACGATCTATACTACTAACAAGCACTTGGTCTATAGACGGTGGAATAAGGCCAAGCTCATATTCAGAAAATCCACTTTTAAGTATATTTCCAAATACCTCTGAATCCAACTTTTCATTACCTATAACCTCTACCATTTGATCTAATATATCAACTATTATATTCCATATTTGATTATATTCACTTACCTTATCTAACCTATCTTTTTTAATAAAATCGTTTATCCAAACCTGTATTTTCTCTTGAATATTAACTTTATTTAAAAAACTATATAAAGCTCTACACATATTTTTTATTGTATTTGTATTCTTTATTTCTTCATGAAATTGGTTAAGAGGAATAACTATTCTATTTTTTATATCATTTATATAACTTAATCTATCTTTTTCCTCATCTGATAATTCTTCTTCATTGTTGAAACTATACTTTAATTTATACTGCCATATATTATCCTCATCCCATTTATTACCCCTTATTCCATTTTCTAAAACATAATTTTCTATTATATCTATTTCCTCTCTACTTATATTAGTAAGTCCTGTTTTTAAATATCTAAATACAGATTCATAAGACCAATTTTTAACTAATATTTCTACAGAAGATAAAATAAATACTATAAGTGGGTTACTATTAATCTCTATTTTTTTATCTATAAAGTATGGTATATTATATTCACTAAATACAGCCTTAACTAGACTTTCATATCCATTTAAGTCTCCTGTAATGACTGCAATATCTTTAAATCTCATTTGTCTTTCCCTTACCATCTCCAATATATCTTTTGCAGTATTTTCTATTTCTGTGTACTTATTTAGAGCCTTAAAAATACATATATCCTTTGTATTTCCCTTATATATTTTGTATGGGAAAGAAAATAAATTTTTTTCCATATGACTTAATTCTGTGCTATGTTTAAATCTATAGCATGGACTACATTGAAGTGCTATAGGTCTGTCATATTTTATATTATTTTTCTCTACTATTTTTAAAATTTTTTCTTCAGTACTTTTTATAGGTGCAAACAAATCTATATTATCAAATTTGCTCCCATTATTTAATCCATCTGTATTCAATGTTATATTTACTCTTTTAGCCTTTAAAAATAGTTTTTCTAATATACTATACTCTTGGGGTGTAAAATCAAAAAATTCATCTATCCATATTTCCGCATCATCAAATAAATGTGATTTATCAATTTTATCTTTTAAGATAGTTAAATCATCATCTGAGTCTATATATTTTTCATGGAGACTTTTTTCAAACTGTGAATATATAAGTGAAATATCCTCTAATTTCCCCTTTAAATTAACCTCCTCCACAGATTTAGATGAACTTTGTAAAATTTCTGGCGTAATATTATACCTTTTAAACTCTGTAATAATATCTGATATAGTAGTAATAAATCCATCTCTTTTAGATGCTTTACTATATATTTTAAATTCATTTCTACACTCTTCCATTATTCTATATAAAAGCATACTTTTACCAGAATCATTCATATGTTTATGTGTAATCCCACCTACTTCATTAAAAACCTTATAAGCCATTCTTTTAAAACTTAACACCTCAGCTCTAGATATGGCTTCCTCCCCTACATGATGTAAAAGATTTTTTTCACTTTGAAATGAAAATTGCTCTGGAACTAAAAGTATAAGAGAATTTTTATATCCCCTTTCCATTCTTCTTTTTATATCTTGAAGGCAATAATAACTCTTTCCACTGCCTGATCTACCATATATAAATCTTAAACTCATCTTTCTCACCTACCATAGGATTATATTATATCTAATTATACCAAAAATAAAGGTATCCCTGTTATGAGATACCCTTTTTTATTATATTTATAAGTTTATTTTATTTAATATATTTTTTCCCTTTACCTTAAGTAGATAATATAACATAAAATTTAAAATAGTATATAATAAAATTATAAATATAAAACCATATGTACTTTCAAAATTAATTTTAATTACCAATAAAGCCGTTAATGTTCCTAAGACTATCGATGCTACCATATTGATTACTAAATTAAAATTTTGCTTTACTGCCCTTTGTTCATTATCCCAGTTTAACTTAGGTGAATTTAAATCTATTAATAAACCTAAAAATGATGTGAAAAACATAGCTTCTAAGCTTAGTATTAAAAATATCATAATCATATATATTGGTACTTTAAATATACTATATACAATAATTAATATGATAATTGTACTTATAAATTCAATAACCACAGCTGACAATATCTTTCCCATAAACATAGTGGTACTATTTATAGGTATATATTTATTAATATAAAGATTTTTTCCCTCTCTAGATACAGCTGTAGATGCAATTCCATTACTAGAGGATATAAACATAATTACTGCAAAAAATATAGGTATTATAATATTTAAATATTGTGAATTATTTAGTATACTTTTTATACTGCTTATGCTCCCCCCCACATTACCTCTTGTAAATATAGGAATCATAAAAAACACAGGCCATAAAAAATTCATTATTACACAATTCATTAGATATATTGGTGTTCTAAATAAAATTTTTATTTCTTTTATAAAATAAGCATATAATTTACATTTCATTTTTATAGCTTTACTTAGTTCTTCATCCTTTAGTGCTTTTCTTTTTGAAGTAGTTTCTGAAATTCCTATTACTCCTTTGAAATAAAATTTTTCTGACAAATAAAGAAAAAATACTAAAAATACTGTATTGATAGCTATAAAAGATAACAAATACAAAATTCCATATATACTATTACTTTTTAAAAGTATTTGAGTTACTAATTTTGAAGATGGAAATATATTTCTTGCCATAATGGCTGCCATAGAATTGCTTCCCTCCATTATTAAGTTCTGTAATTCTATAGAGCTATATGCTTTAGATGACAAATTTTGAGATACTAAATTTATTCCTATAGCAAACGTTAAAGAAAATATCCACCCTACAATTTTTAGTTTATCTTTATTTTTACCTACATTAGTAAATCTCATAATTATCATTATTATTACTGATGCCAATACTAAAGGGATAATAGGATTTATTAAGAATATAATTATAGAATAAATATAGTAAACTATATTTGCTCCACTTTTAATTCCATACTGAACTAAAATGGGTATAAGAAATATTCCCTGGGTTAAATACTCATATAAAATCACCGTGAAAAATTTTGATCCTACTATGTATGAAGGTTTTAAAGGTAAATATAATAGCTTTTCTATATCTGTAGAAAAATAAAATGTGCCTATACAATAAACTATGCCGAATACAAATATAATAAGTGCTGATATTGATGCTCCTAAAGCTAATATTATTCCCTGTTGATTTATCTTTAAAAGTCCATCATATAATTCACCTGTTCCTACAAATATCAATCCTATCATAGGTAAAAATGCTAGAGCCATTAATATTAGGAAAAATACCCCTTTAGTCTTTTTCTTCTTACTTGACATATCCCACATCATTTTTAAATTTATTTTAATTAATGAAAAAAACTTATTCATTGTGAGTTACCTCCAAGAAAATCTTTTCTAGAGACTCATTTTCTTTAAAATGCTGTTTTATTCCCTGTAAAGTGTCACATACTAAAATTTTACCTTTATTTATAATTGCCACCTTATCACATAGCTTCTCTGCCACCTCAAGGACATGAGTTGAAAAGAAAACTGTTTTACCACTAGCAATATGTTCCTTCATCATCTCTTTTAGTATATACGATGATTTAGGATCTAGACCTGTCATAGGTTCATCTAAAATCCATACAGAAGGTTCATGTAAAATAGCACCCATAATAACTATCTTTTGCCTCATTCCATGGGAATAGCTTTGAATTTGATCATTTAGAGCTTTTTCCATATCAAATCTTTTACTTAAATTTTTTATTCTATCTTTTCTTAGGTTAGATGGCACTTCATAAACATCTGCCATAAAATTCAAATATTCTATACCCTTAATTCTCAAAAATGCATCTGGATTATCAGGAACAAAACCAAATTGTTTTTTCCCTTCTAAAGGATTTTCTTTAATATCAATACCATTTATCTTTATAGAACCACTATCTGCATTTAATATTCCTGTTATCATTTTTATTGTCGTAGTCTTTCCTGCACCATTAGGTCCTAAAAATCCAAATATTTGTCCATCTTCTATGGTAATATTTAAATTATCTACAGCCTTTTCTTTTCCATTATACGATTTGTTTACATTAACTAACTCTATCATCATCTTCACCCTTTCTTTTTTCCCAAATATATTTTAATTTTTATTTAAAATAGCCATAACTATTGAAAATACAACTGCTATTATAATAATTATATATAAAGCCATACCCAAAGGCCTTCCTGCATTTATAGTCCATCCTATTCCAAATCTTTTTTCTATAAATAAAGATGGGTCATTGGGATTGTAATATATAGAATTTCCAAATTTCCAGTGTCCATCATCATCTCCAGATTGAATAAATTCGGAAGTATTATTTAACTTTAAATTTAATTTACTTCCACCCTGACCAACTTTAACAGAAATAATTATTGAACTAATAGTAATTAATCCAGTAATAGTAATTATCATTAATCTATATACTATATTAGAAAAATTCATTATCCCCATTATTTTTAAATTCGTTCCAGTAAATATTAGATTCATTAAAATAGCTATAATAACAAAATACACACTCCATATTTTCCTGAATTTTTTGTTTCTTTCTATAGATTCCTGAGGATTATTACCACTAATTTGCTGTTTTGACCAGCTTACAATTTTAAAACTTATAAACATTACTAAAGTTATTATAATTTGATTTAAAGGCATTAAATATATTAAAAATGGTGATTTCTGCTTATATCCAGTAATTTTTCCAGTTAAACTCCAATTTGTTGCAACTGTAGACGGAAGGTTAGGATACGCCTTTAAATTTATTATGAAATTTATTATTATTATTATTATAGGAATAATAAACCAAGAATAGGATATATATGGTTTGTTACTTCTTTCTAAGCTAAATCTAGTATCTACCACTACAATATTTTTTCCATCCTGAAGCCAATTATTTTTCTTCTTAAGTTGTTTTACTATTTTATTGTATTTAATATAAATATAAAATGTTATACCTAAAAACACAAAAATTTCTATAATATAAAAGCCAAATTTATTTATTATATAAGATAAGTAACTTAAACCTGTAATACTTAGTATACCTATAATTAAATTAGTTTTTATATATTGTTTTCCTATATGTTTTAACTCTTTATCATCCCTTTGTTCTTCCGGTATTCTTACCCCAATATATATATCTTTTCGTGTACTATTTAAAGTAATTATTTGAATTATAAGGATAATACCCATAATAAAAGCATTATATAAAATAATTTCTATCTTTCCATCCATACAATTCACCTACTTCCTACTATAATTGTTGAATATTTTACTACATAAATCTAAAAATTCTTCTTTAGTAAAGCCTCTACATTTAGAATCCGCTATAATATAGTTTAGTTCCTCAATCAATTTAGTATTGGTTTCCTCTGTAATCTTTGGTAATTTATCATTTATTATGGCACCTTTTCTTCTATCTATAGTAAGGTATCCTTCCCCTTTTAAAATATTATAGGCCTTATTTACTGTATGTAAGTTTATGCCTATATCTTCTGCCATTTGTCTAACAGAAGGTAAAATTTCTCCAGCTACTAGATTCCCAACAGCTATCCCTTGAATTATCTGTCTCTTCATCTGTTCATATATAGGTAATTCTGACTCGAAATCTATTTTCAATAACAACATATCACCACCACTATTATATTTGTTATATATATAATATAACAAATATTTTTATATGTAAATATAATTACTATAATATTTATTTTTTAAAGCCAAGATTAAATTAAATGAAGTATATTATACTATTTAATGTCAATAATTATAATATATTACGCAAAGGAGAATTGATATGGAGAAATGTTTAAAAAATAACCCTAAAAGAAAAATCAAAAAACTTCTCCAAAAGGGAAATGAACTTTTTAAAAGAGATAAAATTTCAGAAGCTTTTCAAACTTATAATCAGGCTCTTAACTTAGACGAAAACTTTCCAGAAACTTATCTTTTAAAAGGGGAAGCTCATATGGATATGCTGGAAATGGAAGAAGCAGAGGAATGTATGAAAAAATATCTTTACTTTTTTCCAAAGGATAAAAAAGCTTACTTAAATCTTATAGATATATATGACATCACCACACATTTTAACAAAGCTATTAATTGCTGTAATAAACTTATTAAAATTGAACCTACAAATGCAGAATTATATTTAAAAAAAGCAAACCTTTTAAACATATCAAATAATATTAAAAGTGCTCTAATTATTTGTAATCATTATCTTAACTTAAAACCAAATTCTTATGAAGGTTTTTGCTTAAAGGGAAACCTACTTAAATCTTTAAATAAAAATAAAGAAGCTTTAAAATCCTATTCAAAGGCTATAGAAATAAACCCAACTAAAAGCGAAGCTTATTTAGAGAAAGGATTAATTTATAGAGATATGGAAAACTACATTTCCTCATTAAATTTCTGCAAAAAAGCCTATGAATTAAATCCTAAAGATGAATGGTTAAAAGCCCAATATAATATAACTAAAAGTATGATTGTATACAATTTAAAAGGGAACTAAATCATTTTTAATACTATAAATGAAATAGTTCCTTAAAAATCAACTATTTATTTCCTTCGTATAATTTATAAGAAAAATCTATTGTATTAGATTTACCATTTTCTGAATTTAGTAATATAGTATTATAAAGTTCTACCAGTCCCTTACCCTGCTTATATAGTTTTATTTCTCTATAAACATCATTTTGATAACCTTTAATTCCATTTATAAAACTCTCTATTTTAACTATTTTTTTACCTTCCTTATCATATATATCTATAATTTTAGTAGTAGCTTTGTATTTTAATCCATTAAACTTTACTTCTTCACTCCAACTATTACCTTTTTCTATAGGTAATTTCAAAACAATTTGTTCTTCTATACTTAATATTTTACTTTTTAGCTCCATATTACTCTGTATTTCCTTTACATAATTATCTGTAATAATATATTCTTTAGTAAATTGTCTTTTATCACTACTTAACCCTTCCTCTTCTTCTGCTACTCTATTAACTTCCCCTCTATAATTAAGAATTAATTTTTCTTTAGTACCCGTGGCTTTATTTAATTTCATTGTTTCATTGTATTCTCCTGTACCTGAATAACATAAATTTCCTGTATCATTTATAGGGAAAAATTTAGCCAACTCTTTACTATAGGCTCTTTCCTTTACATCATGACTATTCTTTATTATAACATCTTCATTTTTGTCTTGAGAAATATTCTTAACTATACAGCCGGATAAAGTTATAGTTAAAATAAATATACAAATACCTATTAATTTTTCCTTTATTTTCATAGTTTTTTATCCCTTCATCTTACTATGTCTTTAATACTATACTACAATAAAATAATTTTCTACCTATGACATCTCATTTACAAATAAATTACAAAATAATTACAATAAATTTCATAGCCTCATTATGGTTATAAAGAAATTTAAAATTTTTTATTATATAAACATATTAATTATGTTTAAAAAAATCAAAACAGTTAATTAAAGATAAAAAAATAATTAGGGTCTTATGTCCCTAATTATTTTTATACAGTTTAATATGAAATTTTTTAAGATTATATATATATTAACTTAACATAGTAAATATTATATAATTATTATTTATTACACATTTTTATTTTCACAAATATTCTTTTTCCTACTTGTATTATATTATCATTAAATACCTGTGTTTGCATTTCTACTTTTTCTCCATTTAGTTTTATTCCTCCACCTTGAATAAGCCTTCTAACCTCACTTTTGCTTTTCACTGCTTTTGCTACTACTAAAACATCTATAATACTTGAACCCTCATTTAAATCTACCTTTACTTCTTCTATTTCATCTGGCATTTCTCTTTTAGTAAACACTTTTTTAAAATACTCTCTTCCCTTTATTGCACCCCCCTCTCCATTATATAATTTAGTTATTTCAAATGCTAAATCTAATTTTATATCTCTAGGATTTCTACCATTTTTAAGTTCGTCTTCTATATTTTTAATAACATCTGGATGTATATCCGTACATAAAGTATAGTACTTAATTATAAGTTCATCTGGAATAGCCATTACTTTTGAAAACATACTTTCAGCATCTTCGCTTATTCCTATATAATTCCCTAAAGACTTACTCATCTTTTCTTTTCCATCTAGTCCTTCTAATAAAGGCATAAATAATCCTATTTGCAAATCCATTCCATAATCTTTTTGCAATGTTCTTCCCATAAGTATATTAAATCTTTGATCTGTTCCCCCTAATTCTATATCACATTTTATAGTGACAGAATCAAATCCTTGCATTAGTGGATAAAAAAATTCATGTATTCCTATAGATAAATTATTTTGGAATCTATTTTTAAAATCCTCTCTTTCAAGCATTCTGGCCACAGTATATTTTCCCGCTAGCTCAAGTACATCTTTAAAATTCATTTTTTCTAACCATTCACTATTAAATCTAACCTGAGTTTTGTCTTCTCTTAATACTTTAAAAATCTGATCAGTATAGGTCTTAGCATTAGCTAAAACCTGTTCTCTTGTTAAAGGTTTTCTTGCTTTACTCTTTCCAGTTGGATCCCCTATCATTCCAGTGAAATCACCTATTATAAGTATAGCCTCATGTCCTAAATCCTGCATTTGTCTTATTTTTCTTAAAACTACTGTATGACCTAGATGTATATCTGGTGCAGATGGATCCAAACCTAATTTTATTTTTAAAGGCTTATTTTCTTTTATTGATTTTTCAATTTTACTTTTTAGTTCCTCTTCATTTATTATCTCATCCACACCTTTTTTAATTATTTTCACTTGTTCAAATACATCTTTCACTTATATTTCCTCCTTATAACTATAAAATTATTAAATATTACTAAGATTCTAGTTCTTATTAAGTTTATTTAAAATATTTAAAATATTTAAAATATAAAAACTCTCGTCCTCTAGAAAACTAGAGGACGAGAGTTTTACCCGCGTTACCACCTCAATTTATTAATAGGTCACCCTATTAACCTCTTCAAGTACGACATAATATGTTTATACTCTAGCCCTATAAGGGGGGCAAGGAAACCCGAAACAACCTACTAACTGAAAGTGTTCAGTCTCAGCTTAGAGCTGTATTCAAAATAAATTCCTCACTCCCTTTCACCAACCGGAAGCTCTCTATAAAGGTAATTTATTTCTACTTATTCTCATCATTGCTTTTAATTTCTTAATTTAGGAAGTATTTTATCATATTTTTTTTAGAATGTCAAATATTAATTATATTATATGAATTTTTACAAATTAAATACTATATTTTTTAATTAAATAATATATTTTATATTCCCACCTGGTCCTAATGGTATATTAAATTCTATAAACACAAGTAAAGATATTGTCCAAAATAATCCAAACACTATAGAATACGGTAACATATTTGAGATCATTGTACCCATTCCTGCTTTTTTATCATATTTTCTTACAAAAGTAATTAAAATGGGAAAGTAAGTAAATAATGGACTTATTGGGTTTGTTATAGAATCTCCTATACGAAATGCCATTTGTGTTACTGCTGGACTATATCCCAATAACATTAACATTGGTACAAATATAGGCGCCATTATAGCCCATTTTGCAGATGCACTACCTATGAATATATTTATAAAAGACTCTAGAATTATAAAACCTATTATGATTCCTACCCCTGTAAATCCAGAGTTTTTAAGTAAATTTGCCCCCTTCACCGACATAATTATACCTAAATTACTCCAATTAAACAGCGCTATAAATATAGATGCAGCAAAAGCTAATACTATATATGATGCCATATCTTTCATTGATTCTCCCATCATAGTTACTATATCTTTATCATTTTTTATGCTACCAGTTATTTTTCCATATATTACCCCCGGAATCAGAAACATAATTGTTATTATGGGGATTAGTCCCTGCATAAGTGGAGATTCCCATGCTAATAAAGATCCAGTTTTAGGATCAGACATAAATGCATCTTCTCCCACACTTAATAGTACTATAATTACTATCATAATAAGTATGGACATACCCGCCCATTTTAAACCCTTTTTCTCACTATCACAGATTTTTTTATACTCATCTTGTTTAAACTGAAAGCTATCTTTTTCAAATCTTGGAGCTATTATCCTCTCTGTTACAAACACACCACATATAACTAAAATTATAGTTGAGAATATCATAAAGTATATATTCATTGCCGGTGTACAATTGTAATTTTTATTTAAAATCTTAGCTGCCGGTATAGTAAAACTGGCCATTAATACATCAGTCATATTTACAATTAAATTTGCAGAAAATCCACCTGCAACTCCTGCATATGCTGCAAACATACCTACTAAAGGGTGCCTGCCTATAGATAAAAAAACTGTAGCCGCTAAAGGAGGCAATAATATAAACCCTGCATCTCCAGCACCATCTGATAATATACAAATCAAAATAGTTGTAGCTGTAACTAATTTTTTCGGTACTTTAACAATAGAAGTTTTCATAGCAACTTCCATAAGCCCAGATTTTTCAGCCACCCCTGCTCCAAACATAACCACAAGAACCATTCCTAGTGGCGGAAATTCCTGAAATTTTATCACGCACTGAGTTAAAATAGTTCTAAATCCACTTTTAGATAATAAATTAACTGCTTGTACCTCTTTATTATTAGAAGGATTTATTACAGTAACTCCTGACGCAAAATATGATATTATAATAAGTATAAAAGATAATGCCATGAAAATAGTTACAGGATCCGGCATTTTATTACCTAAAATTTCTACCTTATTTAAAAACCTTCCAAACCAATTCAGTTTCTCTTCTCCCTTTATTTCAATAGAATTACTCATAAATATCCCCCTTTAACTTTCTAGAAAATTAACAGCCACTTGGGCTAAACATTTTGCCGATGTCTTTAAATTTTTATCATCCCAATTAAAATTTGAACTATGAGCTATTATTTCTTTTTCCTTCATTATACCTACTAAAAATAAAGCCGAAGGTATACTATTACTAAAAAAAGCAAAATCCTCAGCTCCCATATTGGGCTCTAATTTGTTAAGTATCTTATCTTCTCCTAGTATTTCTGTCGCTGATTTTATAACCATATCTGTCATAAAATAATCATTAATTACTGGAGGTGCAAAACTAATATAATTAAATTCATATCCAGCTCCTTCACTTTCCGTTACAGACTTTAATATACTTTTTATTGCATTTATTGAAAAATCTCTAGTTTTGTTGTCAAAAGTTCTTATAGTTCCCATTACCTCTACCTCATCCGGAATAGAATTTATTCCTCTTCCACCATGTATAGAGCAAAAAGATACTACTACAGGTTTTATGGGATTTACTCTCCTACTTATAAACATTTGTATATTGGTAATAACCTGTATTGCAATATTTATAGGATCTATACATAAATGTGGTGTAGATCCATGTCCACCCTTTCCTAAGACTTTAAATTTAAAATCATCTGAAGAAGCCATAATAGCACCTTGTTTTATTTCTATATGCCCCTCTAAAACATCCCCCCAGAGATGACAAGCAAAGGCTGCATCAACCTTTGGATTTTCTAAAATCCCTTCATCTATCATTAACTTTGCTCCTCCCTCTCCTTCCTCTGCAGGTTGAAAAACAAATTTTATGTTTCCATGTAACTTATCCTTTAAATCATTAAGTATCATTGCTGTACCAAGTAACGCAGCTGTATGACCATCATGTCCGCATGCGTGCATAATTCCATCTATTTTAGATTTAAACTCTATAGGTACATCTTCACTTATTGGTAATGCATCCATATCAGCCCTTAAAAGTACAGTTCTACCTGGATATTTACCATTCATTAACCCCATAACCCCAGTTTGGGCTATATTAGTTTTAACTTGTATATCTAGTTTTTCTAATTCATTTGCCACAGTCTTTGAAGTTTCTATTTCATTAAACGCTAGCTCTGGATTCATGTGGAACTTATGTCTTAAATTAACCATTTTTTCATAATATTTTTCTGTTAAATTGAATATTTCCTTGCTAAACAATGCAAAAGCCCCCTTTAAATTTTATATAAGGTATATATGGTTGTTTTATAATTAATATTACTTTACTATATTAAATCGCTAAAGTAATAAAATATTCACATAAAAAAAGACTGTTGTCAAATAAACAACAGTCCATTTTTAAAGATTATTACAGCTTGATATCTCTTCTCCTATAATTCTTATACCTTTTGCTATATCATTTAAGGGCACTCTAGAAAAACCTATTCTAATTGTGTCAATACCACTTTTGTCTGTATAAAATATATCTCCTGGAGTAAATATAACATCTCTTTTTATACACCTTTGTAGAAGTTTTCGCGCATTTACATTTTTTAGTTTTATAAATATATATAGCCCCCCATCACCTAAAATATAATCATTTGGTATATATTTTTCTGCAAGTCTTTTTGTAACTTCGAACTTTTCTCTATATATATTTCTTACCTTTTTAACATATCTTTCAAAACTTCCACTTTTCATATACTGATACAAAACAGCTTGATCTAAAAAAGAGGTATGAATATTTCTACTTCTTTTTACACTTTCTAATAATTCTATTAGGGATTTGTCCGCAAAAATCCATCCTATTCTTATACCTGGAAAAAGTATTTTAGATAGACTTCCCAAATAAATTACCGAATTTTCTTCTCCACTAATAGCAGCAATAGGAGCAATATGAGTTCCTAAATGTTGAAGTTCTTCATTAAATCCATCCTCCACTATAGGTATATTATATTTCTTAAACATGTTATATATCTCTTCTCTTTTTTCATAACACATTACCATTCCTGTTGGGTTATGATAGGATGGTATTATATAAGCTAGCTTTATACTTTGTTTTTTTAAACAGTTATCTAATTCTTTTATACTTATTCCATTATTATCTATAGGGACTCCAACAATATTGAGATTATGAAGCTTCATAATCTTAATAGCTGTATTATGAGTAGGATTTTCACAAATAATACTATCTCCCATCTTAGTTAGAGATGATAATACTATATCAAATCCTTCTGTAAACCCATTTGTAATTAGTATACTCTTATCTCTAATGTTTACACCCTTTCCCTCCATATACTCCATTAAAATATCTATTAAAGGCTTATACCCTCTAGCATATCCATAATTTAATATTTTTTCTCCTTCAATAGAAATCCTATTGAAAAAAGCTCTTTTAAATTCCTCTACATCAAATAAAGACTCATCAGGAGCTATACTTTTAAAAGATATCATTCCCTTTTTATATACGGCTTCATGTTTCATTATGTCAAGCTTCTCACATTGATTAGCATAATCATTAATATTATCTAACCAATTAATTTCCCACTCCTTTTTTTCAATAATCTTAACTTTGGATACAAAAGTTCCTTTACCCTTTTTAGTATAAACCAAATTTTTATCTTCTAAAAGTTCATATGCCTTAAGAATTGTATTTCTGCTTACATTCATCAATAAAGCCATTTCCCTTGTAGATGGCAACTTACTTTTATAAGCTAGCATCCCACTTTCTATGACTTCTTTTATATATTTATAAATTTGAATATACACAGCCTCTTTATTATTTAATTTAATATTAAAAAACAATTAAAACACCTCAAAGCTTTCTTGTTTCCATGGAAATTTTTATAATTTCATCTAAAAGTTCACTAAAACTCATTCCTGCAGCCTCTGCACTTTTAGGGAAAAGGCTATTTTTTGTCATTCCAGATAGTGTATTTATTTCTAATACATAAATTTCTTCCTCTTTTATTATTATATCAATTCGAGCATAAACTTTTAGTTTAAAAGCATCCCAACATTTTAAACATGCTTCTTCTACTTTCCTATAAACATTTTGTGGTAAATATGCTACCTTTTCATCTGCTCCATCATCATCATATTTTGAAGAATAATCAAAAAATTCCTGCTTAGGATCTATACTCAAAATAGGTAATAACTTTCCATTAAGCATACAGCAAGTTATTTCTTTCCCTTTTATATATTCCTCAATCATAACTTCATTATCATATTTTAGTGCTTCTTTAATTGATGTTTCTAACTCTTCCCTTTTATAGATAATATTAATTCCAATAGAGGAGCCACCATTATTTGGTTTTACTATTACAGGATAATTAATTTTATCTATTTTTTTAAAATCTATATTTTCATTTTGTTTTATCATAGTCCATTTTGGCGTAGGTATATTTTCAGCACTAAAAATATTCTTACTTATATTTTTATCCATGCAAAGTGCACTAGAAAGTACACCAGAACCAGAATAAGGTACCCCTATACTTTCAAGTATTGCTTGAACTTCTCCATCTTCTCCAAAACTACCATGAAGGGCGATAAAAGCAAATTGTAGACATTTTACTCTGTCTATAAGTTCATACTTTGTATTTATAGGTATAGGTAAAACTTCATACTTATTTTTATCTAAACTATCAATAATATGCCTACCTGATAGGTAAGATACTTCTTTTTCTGAAGATATTCCTCCCATAACAACTCCAATTTGCATATAAAAATACCTCCTATGGTTCTTCTTTAAATCTACTTATAGTATTATTTTATGTATAAACCTATAAAAAATAAAGCACCACCTATTTATAAATATTAACCAATAGTGGTTTCTATTTTAATACTATTCCTTATAATTCTATATGATTTCCTTATTCCTTTTTTATGTTGCGTTATATTGTTAAAAAATATTTAATTTACTAAAACAAATTTATGTAATTGCTTTGCTAACAAAAAGGTTGATGACAATAAATATCAACAACCTTTTTTTATTACACTTAATTTATATCATGAGGAAATATTTAATTATTAACAGTTTTAAACCGATCCTTAGATTTTCTAATAAGTACAGTTATTATCATAGCAATGAATGTAGGTATAACCCATGCAAAACCTAAATTAGATAGAGGAATTATATCCATAATATTTTTAATTACTATTTCACCAATACCTATAGTAGGCAGTGTTTCAATTATGCTGAAAAATAAAGCCACATATACAGAAACTTTAATAACAACATTATCCTTTGACAGAGTTGTAAATAAAGTAGTTATTATAAGAACTATAGCTACAGGATATAATACACTTAATATGGGTACAGAAATCTTTACTATTTTGTCAACCCCGAAACTGCCTATAGCAATACTTACTAATGATATTACTATTGCATTAATTTTGTAAGGTAATTTCCCTTTACTTATATTTTCAAAGAAACTAGAACCAGCTGTTATTAAACCTACAGATGTTGTAAAACATGCAAGACCCATAGCTATACCGACAGACAAGGTACCATATTTACCTAAAATTTTCTTGGCTACTTGGAGTAATAGTGCTGTTTTAGTTATATCCTTTGGCAATATATTACTAGTTTGAGCACCTAAATACATTAATCCACCATATATTATACCCAATCCAATTATAGCAACAAGCCCAGATTTTATTGTCATACTTATGGCTTCTCCACCTTTGTACCCTTTACTAATAACGGAAGAAGTAATTACTGTGGCAAACATAAGTGAAGCTAATGCATCCATAGTTTGATATCCCTCTATCAATGAACTTGAAAAGGCTGAATCTATATTGGTATATGTTATATTTCCTATTGGAGATACTATCCCTTTTACTATTAAAAGTGATAGTACAATCAAAAGTACAGGAGTTAAAAACTTCCCTATATTATCTATTACCTTTGATGGTTTTAATACAAAACATAGATTTAATGCAAAATATAAAACCATAGAAACTAAAGGTGAAATACCTGGAAATATAGGCTGTATTGTTAACTCATGAGTTGTTGCGGCAGTTCTTGGTATGGCAAGCATAGGACCTATTGCCAAAAATATAGCTATAGAACATAATACTGAAAATTTCTTACCTACCTTACCTGCCATATTTTCAAAATTGCCATTAGTCTTTGTACATGCTAATATTCCTAAAAAAGGTAGCCCCACACCTGTAATCACAAATCCTATAGCTGCTATAATAAATTTACTTCCCATAACCTTTCCTAAATAAGGTGGAAATATCAAATTTCCTGCCCCAAAGAACATAGCAAAAAGTGCAAGACCTATAACTAAAAAATCCTTAGTAGTTCTTTTCATCAATATCCCCCCTAAATTACCTAGTTTTAACTTCTATTTTCCAATACTTCTTCTGAATTATTTTTTTTCACTTGGCTTATAATTAAAGATAATATTAACGCTATTATAGTGGGAGTTACCCATCCAAATCCCATACTTGATAGTGGCATTAAACCAAATAGTGATTTTAAAAACCTAATATTAATACCTAAATTTGGAAGAGAATCAAGTAAACTAACTGTTAATGCTGTATATACTGAAGTTTTTACTACAATACTATTTTTAGATAGATTTTTAAATAAATTAATTAACACAAGTGTTATAGCAACTGGATATAATATACTTAATACTGGAACAGATATTTTAACTATTTTATCTACCCCAAAAGTTCCTATAACAATACTTACTAATGATATTACTATTGCATTTATCTTATATGGTAGTTTACCATCACTTACATTGTCAAAAAAATTAGCACCTGCTGTTATTAGTCCAACAGAAGTTGTAAAACATGCAAGACCTATAGCTATTCCTATTACAATACTACCATAAGATCCCAATGTCATTTGAGATATTTTCAGCAATAATGATGTTTTAGTTATTTCTCCTAATGCCATGGAACTTGTTTGAGCTCCTAAGTACATAAGGCCACCATAAACTAGTGCCAACCCTACAATCGCTACAATCCCCGCCTTTGTTGTTAATGTTATAATATCTTTACCTTTATAACCTTTATCTATAACTGATGAAGTAATTATTGTAGCAAACATTAAGGCTGCTAAAGCATCCATTGTTTGATATCCTTCAATTAATGAAGTTGATAAAGGTGTTTGTACATTAGTGTTTATAACACTTCCTATTGGACATAATATGCCTTTTATTATTATTATTGAAAGCACAATTAAAAGTAACGGTGTTAAGAATTTACCTATATTATCAATTATTTTTGAAGGTTTTAATACAAAACATAAATTAAGAGCAAAATATAAAATCATAGAAAGTAAAGAAGATATAGCTGGAAACATAGGTTGTACAGTTAACTCATAAGTAGTTGCTGCAGTTCTTGGTATTGCAAGCATAGGCCCTATAGCTAAAAATATAGCCACAGCGCATAAAACTGCAAATTTTCTACTAACCTTTCCTGCCATATTTTCAAAACTTCCTTCATTTCTTGTACATGCCAATATAGCTAAAAAAGGAAGTCCCACACCAGTTAGTACAAAACCAATAGCACCTATAATAAACTTAGTTCCCATATCTTTTCCTAAGTAAGGAGGAAACACTAAATTTCCTGCTCCGAAAAACATTGCAAATAAAGCAAGACCTATAACTAAATAATCCTTTGTCGTTTTTTTCATACACAAACCACCTCTTTTTCAATTATCTTATTAGGAGTAATATACTGATAAATCAATTGTTAATTAAATTTTTAATATTACACATGTGAATATCTATAAAATAAATTTATTTACTACATTAAGGTATTAAAGAAAAATAATTATATTAAAAAAGTCTTCCGTCCTTATAATAACTTTATTATAAGGACGAAAGACTTTAATTTCGCGGTACCACCTTATTTATGATTTATTTGATAATCATATCTCATTCAGGTCAATCTTAAAATACACTTAATAAACTACATAATTATTAATCACAGCAAAGCCTTACTACCAATTTAATAATTTACAATTAAATGCAGTGTTTTAAGAAAACCCTAACCATATAACGCTGGTATACGTCCCCACCTACTAAAAAATTTTTTCAGCTAGAAAGCTCTGGAGTGAGTATTATATATCTCATTAACACCAATTCTCAGCAAACATTGGTTCTCTGTAATTAACTGAAAGATATTTTTGTCTCCGTCATAGCTTATGTATAAATATAATTTAATTTATTGTATTTCATTATATTTATAATTTTACAACTTGTCAATACAAAAATAAATTTTCACCAAAAATTTTTTAATTGTTTTTTTATTTCATTCACATTCCTAACTTTTACATTATTATACCATTCCTTAGGAAATAAACTATAATAAGGTTTAGTGATAAATCTATCATCTATTAAAAGTATTGCCCCTCTATCATTTTCCGATCTAATAACTCTGCCTGCCCCTTGAAGCACTTTATTCATTCCAGGGTATATATATGCATACTCATAACCTAAATTATTTTTATCATTAAAGTACTCCATTATTATATCTCTTTCAAAACAAATTTGTGGAAGCCCTACACCTACAATTACCACTCCGGATAATTTATCCCCCTTCAAATCTATTCCTTCCGAAAAAATTCCACCTAAAACGCAAAATCCTATCAATGTTTCCTTAGGATTATCTTGAAACTTTTTTAAGAATTCTTCTCTTTCTCCTTCAATCATACTTGAATTTTGCATTATAACATTTATATTTGGGTATTCTCTTTTAAATTCATAAAAAGCCATTTCCATGTATTTATATGATGGAAAAAATATAATATAATTTCCGGTTTTTTCAGACACAAAACCTTCTAAACTCTCCACTATATTATGTAGACTTTTTTCCCTATGAATGTATCTTGTTGATATATTAGATGCTATCATAAGTTTCCTATTATATAGTTTAAAAGGTGATACAAATCTGATTTGGTAATCCTCTTTTAAATCTCCACCTAAAATTTCTTTAAAATACTTCATAGGAGTTAAAGTTGCAGAAAAAAAGATAGCACTTTTCCCTTGATTTATACCTAAACTCAAAAGATATGAAGGATCTAAACAAAATAATTTTATTATTATATCCTTCTCCTCTTTCTGAATATAAGTAATAAATTTATCATCGTATATTTCACTAATCCTCAAAAATGCTAGTATATCAAAATAAATTTGTAATATATTTTCATAATTTACATCCTTCTCATTATCCTTAAGCCAACCCTCTCCCTCTCTTATAAAATCCCTAAGAGGTGAGTACATACTCATAGGTTCTTCTTTCTGCTTATAGAAAGTTTCACCTTCACACTTTTTACCAAAACTAATCATGGATTTATTAATTTTATCCATAATTTTATATAGTTTTTTATTTGAGTTTTTAATTGACTTTTTTCCTTCTAAGATTGACTTTTTATTAAGTTTTGCAGAAAACATTTCTCTACCTCTATCTACCAAATTATGTGATTCATCTATTAAAAATATATAGTCATCCTTTCCCGTATCAAAAAATCTTTTTAAATACACTCTTGGGTCAAAAACATAATTATAGTCACATATAATACAATCCGACCATATAGTTAAATCCAAAGATAATTCAAAAGGACATACCCTATGCTTTTTTGCATAATTTTCTATAACACTTCTTGTAATCAAATTTTCACTTTTAAGTATCTCCATTATAGCCTTATTTACTCTATTAAAGTGACCCTTGGCAAACTCACATTTTTCCCCATTACATACTACTTCATTATTTAAACATATTTTATCTTTAGCTGTTAAAACTATTACTTTGAATTCTAATCCCTTACATAACATTCTATTAAAGGCTTCTATAGCAACAATGGAAGTTATAGTTTTAGCTGTTAAATAGAATATTTTTTTTACCATTCCTTCCCCCATAGCTTTCACCGTAGGAAATATAGTAGATATTGTTTTCCCTATACCCGTTGGTGCCTGCAAGAATATATTTTTTCCTTCCCTAATAGTTCTATAAACCGAAACCGCTAACTCTCTTTGACCTTTTCTATAAATGGGAAAAGGAAATTTTATATCAGTAATAGTTTTATCTCTAATTTGAACCCAATTTTTAGTAAAATCTGCCCATAAAAAATATTTATCTAACAATGAATAAAAAAAATTCTCTAACTCAAACAGAGAATAACTTTTTATTATATATTTAACTTCTTCAGTATCTATATTACAATAAGTAAGCTGTACTTTTACATTTTCTATTGATTTCTCCTTTGCATATATATATGCATAACATTTAGCCTGGGCAAAATGTAATGGATTAAAATTCTCATCTATATCCTCTAAATTTCTTGATGTACTTTTTATTTCATCTATAATTATTTCTTTATCAAGGGATATTATTCCATCTGCTCTTCCTTCCACAATAATTATAATGTCCTTATATTCTATAGTACGTCTTAGAAAAACTTCCTTTGAATATTCTTCACCTTTTGATCGTTGAATTTTTTGATGAATCATAGTTCCTTCTAAAGCCCTACTATTTCCAGTAAAACTTGAATCTAAATCCCCAGATCTCATTATAAATTCAACTAAATTTCTCACAGATATTTTTATTTCTTTACTCATATCAATCAGCCTTTAAAATTATTATTTTAAAAATCTATATATTATATATTACCCTTAAATTTCTAAGCTTTCAACCATATTAAAATTTTTGATTATAAGATTAACACCCAAATTTTAATATATTTTTACCCTGTATTCCTAAAGGAATCAAATAAAATAATTAAATATTATTTAAAAATTAGATGACTTTCATATCAATATACATAAATAGAGTGAAACTTTTTTTAAATTGTTTCACTCCACCACTTCAATAAAATATGTATACTATAGTAAATCCTCTCTTTTTAGTATGTCAATAGAAAAAAACATTTTAAATACATTATATATCGCTGTAATGATGCAGGCGAAAATAAGCATATTTCCTATTTTATTTATAGATAACAATTCCTTTCTTTGAAGAAACATAAAAGTTACTACTAATATGTTAAATATATTTCTCAAAATTTTAAAATAATATGTTCTAGGCTCTCGTGTAAAATATTTATCTCCCACGAAACAATCTAAACAAATCAACAATACTAAAGATATTATAAGAAATATAACTATGTTTTTCATAAACTTTGCATCTCCTTTTAAAAGCTAAATAAACTTTACACTTATAATTATAAAAAACATTCCTTTATAAATTCTTACACATATCTTAAAATAAGCTTAATATTTTATAACAAATTATAAAATATTAATTTCATCTTTAAAACGTAACTGTTTTGTAAACTTATTTTATTTTTTCCGTAACCCTTTATCAATTTAACAAGAGTATTATATATGTAAAATATTACATTTTTTATTTGGAGGGGTTGATGTGAAAAAAATACTCTATATTGTATTAGCTAGTGTAATGACAATAAGTAGTACCTCAATAGTATCTGCGAAAAATTATTCTAGTAGCTTAACTAAAAATTTTATAATAACTAATCTTAAGTACAATATCCTTAATGAAAGCGCAAGAATACTTTGCAAAAATACAAAAGATATTTATCCACGTTTAGATACAGATATAAAAATGCCTGTAGTATATGGTTTGAAAAATAAAACTATAGAATATAAAATTAATACATTAATAGACGAAGATATATTAATTAATAAATCTAAAATTTTAAATTACTCCAAAGAAGATACTAATTTAAAAAATAAATATATTTTTAATGTAGATTATAATTTATCCTATAATAAAAATAATATTTTAAGCATAACATTAATATATTACGAATACACTGGTGGTGCACATGGAATCACCACTAAAAAAACTTTTAATATAAATACTAAAACTGGTAAGCTACTAACTCTTAAAGATTTATTTTGTAATAATGAAAATTTCAAACATATTATTAATAATTATATAAAAAATGAAATAAGTAAAAATCCAAAGATTTATTTTAAAAATACTTTTAAAACTATATCTGAAAATCAAAGTTTCTTTATAGAAAATAATAATATAGTAATTTATTTTGGTTTATATGAAATAGCCCCTTATTCTTCTGGGATTAGAGAATTTAGAGTTCCTTTTAACAATTTTAAATACGATATTAAAGTTATAGAATAAAATTTTATAAAAATCAGCTGCTGCAAAAATGCACCAGCTGATTAAAACTTTATTTTGTTCTTTCTCCTACTAATTCAATAATATCTATAAGTTCTCTATTAAAATTTATTTCTTCTTTAAATAAATTTTTTTTTCTTGAATCCTTTTCCGATTTTATATTCTGCTTATTAAAGTCTATTTTTTTCTGAATATAATATTTCATTCCAAAAGGAAAAGAAAATTTTCTGTTATTGGACGAAAACAACCTTTCCTTATTCCTATTATTAAACCCAGAAATACAATATCCTTTCCGATTAAGTTTTTTTAATATATTTCTGGTTTTCTTATATTCGCATAATACTAATACCTTTTTATAACCTTTTGAATTTTTTATTATATTTTGAGAAATTTTTTCATTTCTTAAACTTTCATTAATACTAGGCAAATAGTCAATCCAATCTATACCATTCACATCTATACCTAAGTAATGTGCCGTAAGATTTGCAAATGGCATTTCAAGACTACCATCACCAACATTACCTTTTTTTAATTCCTCAGGTCTACTTTGAACCAATAATAAATCAGGTTTTAAACTTTCTATAACTGCTCCTATATGAATTAGTGAAAAATCCTGATTTATTAAATGTTCCTTATGTAAAGTTCCTAATAAATATATATCCTGTTTATCACTTTTCATTTTATAAAAATTATAATATTTAAAACTGTTTGGACTAATTTTTTTTAATAAAAATAATCTCAGTTTCATACTTATTATAGGTAAAATCATTAAAACACACCCAATGATCAGTAAAAACGTTGCTAATTTATGCCTATTTAGTATGATATTCTTACTGTTCATGTAAAAACTCCTTTTATTTAACTCTTTTTTTATATCATAATATCATATATGCTATTTTTTATCATAGGGATTTTATATATTTTTCATTTTATTAACATTTACAGGAGATATACTAATGATTACGTTATTATAAATTAATAAATAGACTTTTATTATAACAATAAATACATAAAAAAGGATACCTCTTGAAATAATTTCTAAGATGCATCCTAAAAAATTTATAAGTTTATCTATTTCCCATATTTCTTAATTTGTATAATTCCTATAGTGGCCTTTACTATTAAAAGTAATGATAAAATCATCACTGCTATTATATTTGCTATATCAGAACTTCTTGTCTCAAATTTCATTTTAATAAATAAAGAAATAGTACCACCTATTAGTATTATTATACCTATAATAAGTAAAATTTTAGAACTTCTAATTAAGTTTTTGTCATTTGAATTCCCCATATGTCTCCCCCTATTCCCATTAGATTTAAATATATGAGGATGTAATATATACACTAAATTACTATATTTATTTTTTCATCTTTATTATTTTCTATATTTTCTTCTGATTTGTTTTCTTCATGAATCATTACTTTTGATTTTTTTATTTTATTAGATATTTTATCAGATTCCTTTGATAATTTTGCATTAATTTTTTGGACTGATGCATACATTTCAGCTACTCTTTTTCTTTTCTTTTGAACTATTTTAGACCCATTGCCAAGTTTGTCCCTTTGAGCATCAATTTCTGCCTCTTTTTCTAAGATTCTGCCTTCTCCATTTAACTTTGTTTTAATTTTATTAAGTTTTTTCATCTTATCATATGTTATATTGATATTTGATAAATCACTTAATTCAAAAGAATCCCTTTCCTCTTTTTTCAGATTAATTTCTTTATCTTCTTTTTTATTATTATTATTATTTGATTTTTCCATGTTCTTTTGTTGAATTTGTTGTTCTATTTGCTGAATTTGCTCCTGCAGTGCCTTTATTAAATCCCCTTCTGTTTTTGTATCTAAGTGTTGCTGTTTTATCCCATCTATTTGCTTTGTAAGTTCTAATTTTTGCTTTTGTAAAGACTTTATTTCATTGTCTAAAGCACTACGGTTTATATTTGAATTTTCCATAGTTCCTCTCATAAGTAGGGAGGATATTTTCATGTTTATTACCTCCTTATAATATAGTAAATTACAAATGTGATTAAATATTACACCCTCACTATTAATTATTCGATTTAAATCCAAATTCTTAAGTATATAATAACATTTTTTCTAGTATTTATAAATTGCCTGTTATATACACTCTATTAAAAATTATAAGTAAACTAATATTTCATATACTTAAAATAGCAACAACTTTACAATACTATTTACGTTATTCATTACTGGCTTTCACACTACATGCATACTTTACATATAATATATTGTAATTTTTTTTAAGGAGAATATTTAATGTACATTGATGGTTTCTACAGAAATGATGAATTAAATGAAGATTTTTATGAAAACTATTACGATAAACTAGAAGAAACATATAAATTTCAAAATTTTACATGTCCATTTCAGTACCTCTATGGACAGTTTTCTCCGCCCCCTCGTCCACCAATGCCACCTCCTCGTCCACCAATGCCCCCTGGAGGAGGTGGGGGAGGAAGACCACCTGGAAGACCGCCATCGGGACGTCCCCCTTCTTATATACCTAATAAAAGTCCTGGTATAAAAGCTGTAAATCCAGGTTCTTTAAGACCATGTCTTTATAGATTTGTATATATATGGCCTAGAAACGGAAGAGGATTTTGGGCTTGGATAGTCTTTGTAGGAAGAAATTCTGTCTCCGGTTGGAGATGGACTGGACGTCGTTGGATTTACTTTGGAATGGACTTAAGGCGAATCGAAAGCTTTGTATGCATTTAAATTTCTATAAATTTAAAGTAGGAAGTGCTTAAACACACTTCCTACTATTCTGTTATTATAACATTTTTTGTATTACTAACTTTTTCATAAAAAAACTGTTTTTCTTTTTTAAACAAGTGTAAGATAAAGTGTACAAATATAATTCCATCATACACAAATAAAAACAGCATCATAACATATAAGATAATGGCATTTTCATTTATTGATGTAGCTACGGTAACCACTCTATTAACACCTATTACTCCATAATATAGTATAGAATATCTTAAAAACACTTCTTTAAAAGTTAAAACATCCTTTTGTCCTTTTATTTTTATATTTAAAATTTTCTTTCCTACAGTTTTACCATTTGTTAAATATACTATTAATATAAAATATATAAATACTACTATACCATTAAAAATTACAGAATCTTTTACTGCTAATATTTCTATAATAATATTTAGTATTATCCAATCTATAAAAAAAGCTATTAGCCTTCTAGTAAAACTCACTTTCATACATGAAAAATCTACGTTTTCATCCAATGTACCACTATCCGGTAGGAAATACATAAATACTGGAGCCATATAATATCCAATTATTCCTCCTAAAGTATTTAACATTAAATCATCCACATCAAATAGTCTATACGGATATTTATATAATCCATATAATCCTGTGAGCTGTGTAATTTCAAAAAATAATGAAATGATAAATGATATTAAAATTACTCTTTTTAAATCTTTTCTAAAATAATATCTTATATATATACCTAATGGAATAAATAATAATATATTAAATACTATTTGTAAAAAAGCTCTTTCTTGTAACATATACATGTATGTTATTGGTTTAGAAAAAACAACGTTAGTTTCTTTTAAAAAATCTTGAATAAAGTTAAATGGTATTAATTGGTAATATTTACTTACATTTAACACTTTTATATCTCTGCTAGCTGGCAAAGGTAAAATTACAAGATAGTAAGATGTTATCATATATAATAAAAAAGAATATAAAACTATCACCCTTATTTTGTTTACATATTTATACTTTCTATACTGATATATCACGAATGGAAGTGTTAAGAAAAATGCTATAAATGGAAAACTTATTAATGCCATTTTTATTGGAAATAAATAACTTGACATAAATTTTACCTCCTTTTTTATATATTAAATTATAATTTATATTACCTAATCAGTTCAATTTAATTATGTTACATTATAGATAGATTTCCTTACAATTTTGAAAGAATAAAAAGTATGTAATTTTTAAAAACTACATACCTTTTATATATTTATTTATATTATTCATTTATTTATTAATTTTTGAATAGGACTCATGGGTCCTAGTAGATTTAAGATTTTATCATATGGTATTATTATTTTAAATACTCCATAATAGTATGGAGTATACTCATACACTTGATAATAAAGCACTAATTCATTAGGTGTTAAGTAAAATTTTTGATCCTGATGTATTCCATTATATTCCTCAACAAGGGGAATATTATTATCTTTAATATACTGTTTTGCTATCTCATCTAAAAAACCTTTATAATATATTTTAGGGTTAAATAAATCACTAAAGCTATAAACTTTACCACTATTTAAATCCAAAGTTATAGAACTATATTTTGTATACCCATGGGCTCCACCTGTGAATGTATAAATTCCAAATAATATACTTAAAAGCCCTTTTTCATTTAAAGGTACCTCATAAAAGCTTATTACTTCTTTAAAGTCTATGTTCTCTGGATATAATACCTGATCTTTAAATAAATAAACTACCTCATCTATTATCCCTTCATTTACTTTTTTTCTAACTGATTCCTGTAGATTAGTAACAAAAGGATAAGTTAATTTAAATGTATTTGGCTTAAGTATTTGCTCCCCAAGTTTGGCCTGACTTTCCATTTCTTTTCCTAATAAAGTTTTTTCATATTCATCTACAAAATTTTCATTATATACATCCCAGGGTAAAAACTGTTCAAAATTATCCTCAGGATATCTAAAATAGATCATATTAACTCCTCTCTTTTAATGCTTATGTTAACAATATATGAGCATTAAAAAAATAAGTGTATCATCATCTATAATTTTTTTTCAAAACAGTAAAATTCCCCTTTTCTAAGTCTTATAGTTCCAACCTTTTTAAACCCTCTTTTTTCATACATACTACAGGCTTTAGTATTTTTTATAAAAGCATCTAATCTTATGGACTTAAATTTATTATCCTTCGCCCTTTTCTCTACATATTTTATAAGTGCTTTTGCTATACCAGCTCCCTGATATTTAGGATTTACGCACAACCTATGTATAACTGCAAATCTATCCTTAACTTGCCATATTAAATCCTCATATTCTATATCTTGAGTTTTATTTAATACAATAATTCCTTTAATAATATCCTCTTCAACATAGATATAAAGGCTACCATCTTCTATATCTTTTTTTATAACTTCTACATTTGGATAAATATGATCCCATTGCTCAATTCCATTTAACATCATATCTTCTACTGCATCTTTTATTAAAATCATTATATTATCTAATTGTTTAATATCCGCCTTTTTTATTATCATAGTAATTTCCTCCTAAATTCATATAAAACTAATCCTTTATTATTTATATTTTATAGCAGTTTAACTCTTTTTTATACATAAAACTACTAAACTCATTAAAAATAACCCTTATGAAAATTAATAAACACAGAAACTAAAGACCATTGATAAATTTCAATGGTCTTTAAAAAAACTTAAATAGATGTAAAATTTTAGTTTATAATATTAATTTTTATAGGACTTCTATTTTTATTACATCTGCTTTTTCACTTAATCTACCTACAATTGCCTCCTTATTAGTACACCTTGGCATCAAAATTGTATACCTACTGCTTATATATTGAGAATATTTCTTATCATCATCTATCTCATCTTCCTCTAATAAAAATTCTATATTTTTTATTTTTATTTTCTGTTCTTCAAAATAAGTTGATATTTCATGAGTAACTTCTTCCTTATTATCATTGAAATACTCTACTTGTAAGTGAACTTCCTTACACTTCTCTCTAAACTTATCTTCAAGTTTTTTTAAAGAAACTAATACTATCACTACGCATATTGCAGATATAATACTTAAATAATAATATCCTCTACCAATAGCAAGTCCAATGCAAGCAACAGCCCATAGACTTGCTGCAGTAGTAAGACCTTTCACGGAACCCTTTTCATGAATAATTGTTCCTGCACCCAAAAAACCTATTCCACTTATAACCTGTGCTCCAAGTCTACCTACATCAGATTTTAATGCAGATGCTAATTCTGAATTAGATTTAATCATTTCTGCCACATATTCCATATCATATATTTGTATCATAGAAATTACAGCAGCCCCTAGACAAACTAAAATATGAGTTCTAAATCCAGCAGGTCTATTCTTATTCTCTCTTTCATATCCCACTATTCCAGCAATTATTATAGCCATTAATGTTCTACATACTATTTCCTGTATAGCCACGTTATAGCACCCCCTAGTATATACTATGATAAAATTTAAATACGGTAGTATAGTAATAATAATTTATTATTTTTATTTTCTAAATTCTTATACTTACCATATATTTAAAGGTATAATATAAATCTGTATTTCTTATCATTATTATTATTTCGTTAATTTTATAAACTGCTTTAAAATAAACCTATAAATAAAAAGAGGGATTACATCAAAATGAAATTTCGATGCAATCCTTTTTAAGTATATTTCTTAAAGGTTTTATTTATTATTCTTATTTAATAAGTCCCCTACCGCTGCTATACTGCCAAGTGAGGATAATGTTTCATTGGGTAGTATAAGCTTATTCGCAGGATTTTTAGCCATATCCTGTAGTGCCTCAACTTGCTTTAATGCAATTACTGTTGAATTTGTTCCTGAGCTAATTATAGCTTCATTTACTAAATGTATTGCCTTTGCTTCAGCTTGAGCAACGGCTTCAATTGCCTTTGCTTTACCCTCCGCTTCTAAAAGCTGACTTTGTTTTAACCCTTCTGCACGTCTAATATTAGCTTCTTTTTCAGCTTCTGCTCCAAGTATTTTAGCCTGTTTATCTCCTTCTGCTCTTGCAATTTCACTTTGCTTTTCACCCTCAGCTTGAAGTATAACAGCTCTTTTATCTCTTTCAGCCTTCATTTGTTTTTCCATAGCCTGTTGTATTTCTGCTGGTGGCATTATATTTTTGATTTCAACGGATAAGATTTTTATTCCATATGCATCTGTTATTTGATCTACCACCATTAATAATTCACTGTTTATTTTATCTCTTCCTGATAAAACTTCATCCAATGTCATATTACCAACTATATTTCTCATATTAGTTATAGTTGAGTAAACTATACCTGATTTATAATTTTCTATATTATAAACAGCATCTTTAGCATTCATAACTTTATAGAAAATAACATTATCTATAGAAATTTTAACATTATCCTGTGTAATAACATTTTGAGGTTCTATATCTAAAATCTGTTGTTTAGTTGATACCTTTTTTCTTACAAAATCTGCAAATGGAATAGTAAAATGCCATCCTGGTTCTAGAACTTTAAAAAACTGTCCAAATCTTTCTAATATATAAACGTATCCTGTATTAACAATTTTAATTGAAGATAAAATTACTATTAATACAAATAATATCAATACAATAAGTATTATTTTTCCTGACATGCAATCTTCCTCCTACACCTTTTTTACTATTAATCTATTACCATCTATTCTGGTTATTTTTACTTTATCTCCTTTTTTAATAGGTTCCCCTTCACTTTTAACTGTCCAGTATATTCCATCCACTTTTATCATGGTTTTTTTACTAAACTCTTCTTCAATAATAAGTTCTCTTCCTATATATCCTTCCTCCATAGTGGGAAGTCTTTCCACAGATTTCTTAAGTGTTTTCTTAGCTAACGGATACCCTATTACCATAAATATAATGCTAATTATTATAAAAATTATAAGTTGTGTTGCTATTTTGTATCCAAGTATTAAAGTTATTAAGGCAGCTATAGCTCCAATTGTAAACCATACAAAAAGTAAGCTACTAGTTAGTATATCTACTACTAACGCTATAACACCTATGGATACCCATAATATAATTTCCCATGTAGCCTCCATTTTCCCCCTCCTTTGCTACACACAAAAATAATGTCTATGATATCATTATACACTATTTTATTGCCTTGTAGAATTTTTAGAGTAAATTTATTTAAGTAAAGATTAGAATTTTTATATGGTTTTACAATTCCTCTATAAAAATCTAAATAAAAAGGTATGAGGATCATTCCTCATACCTTTTTATTTATTATTTTAATATAATATTTAAATCTTCATCTGGCGTTGATATAGGTTTAATATTAAACTTATCTATTAAGATCTGAAGGACATTAGGTGATATAAAAGCAGGTAAAGTAGGACCTAATCTAATATCCTGTATGCCAAGAGAAAGTAATGTTATTAATATACATACCGCCTTTTGTTCATACCAAGATAATATCATTGAAAGTGGTAAATCATTTACATCACATTCAAATGCCTGTGCAAGGGAAAGAGCAATTTTTATAGCTGAATAAGCATCATTACATTGACCTACATCAAGAAGCCTTGGAAGACCTTGTACTGTCCCAAAATCCTTTTTATTAAATCTATACTTACCACAAGCAAGAGTTAGTATTATAGTATCTTTAGGAGTTTTTTCTGCAAATTCAGTATAATAATTTCGTCCAGGTCTTGCTCCATCGCACCCTCCTATTAAAAAGAATCTTTTTATTTTTCCACCTTTAACAGCCTCTATAATTTTATCTGCATTACTTAAAACAGCATTATGTCCAAAACCCACTAAAATCTTCTTTTCCTTTTCATTTTCTGAAAAACCACCAAGTTCTATTGCTTTATTTATTAAATCTGTAAAATCCTTCTTACCATTCACTTCTTTAATATGTTTAACCTCTGGCCATCCTACTATACTAGTTGTAAAAATCCTATCCTTATACGATGTTCTTGGCTTTTGCAAACAATTTGTAGTCATTAAAATACATCCTGAAATTCCATCAAACTCTTTTTGCTGATCTTGCCATGCTCCTCCAAAATTCCCTACTAAATGTTCGTATTTTTTTAATTCAGGATATCCATGGGCTGGAAGCATTTCCCCATGGGTATAAATATTTATTCCTTTTCCCTTAGTTTGCTCTAAAAGCTCTTTTAAATCCTTTAAATCATGTCCTGATACAATAATAAAAGGTCCCTTTTTCATAGTGGTTAACACTTGATTTGGTGTTGGATTTCCAAAACTTTCTGTATTAGCTTTATCTAAAAGCTCCATACATTTTAAATTTACTTTACCAAACTCCATATTTAAATTAAATAAATCTTCTACACTTAAACTATCATCTATAATACTTGAAAATCCTTTATAAAAAAAATTACTTACTTCTTTATCAGTATATCCAAGAACATGAGCATGATGACCATAAGCCCCCATGCCTTTCATTCCATATACAAGCATTTCTCTTAATGATCGAATATCCGCATCTAAGGTTTGATCCTGCATTATGCCTACTTTTTCTGCATCTTTTAGCATAGCTTCCTTTGTACTGGGTAATTTATATATAGCTGCTTTAGGAGTTTGCTCATTAATTTTTCCCAACTTATCTTTTAATTTCTCTTTTATTCTTTCTGCCTTTATTAAATACTCAACAAATCTTTCCGGATCAAAATTTACATTTGTTAAAGTTGAAAAACTTCCATCCATCATGAACTTATCTATTTCATCATCTATTTTTTCCTCTTTTTTTATTAATCTATCCCCATAAAACGCTATGCCTTTAAGTTCATATATTAGTAAATCCTGAAGTGCTGCTACTTCCGCATTTTTACCACAATTACCTGCTTTTGTACATCCTTTGCCACCAATAGTTTGCTCACATTGAAAACAAAACATATCTTCTATTACAGCCATAAATATATTTCCTCCTTATTGATTAAACTAATAGTATTATTAGTTTAGCTAAGGTATTTTATTCTAATTATAAATTGACAATTTATACACATTACTTAATAATTAAAATTAAATAATATTTTATTGGAGGTCTTATTCTATGACTAATTTTTTAAGCAAACATTTTAATTCCTCTTACGAATTTATAAATGTTTCCGCTGCATGTCCTTTAACCAATGTAGCAGATATAGAATTTAATATTAAAAATATAAAAAAGTGTATACAAATGAGCTTAGATAAAAAATCTAAGTTAGTAGTATTTCCAGAACTTTGTATAACTTCCTATACCTGTGGTGATTTATTTTTAAATACTGAAATCCTTAAATCTTCAATATCTGCTATAAAGGATTTATGTAATTATTTAGTAGGGAAAGATATATTAGTTGCTGTAGGAGCACCCTTAAACTACAACAATTCATTGTATAATTGTGCATTTATTATTTATGATGGAAATATACTTGGAATAGTTCCTAAAAGTTATATCCCTAATTATACGGAATTTTATGAGAAAAGATGGTTTTCAGAGGGTCTTGGAGTTGTGAATAAAACCATTAATTTGGAATTTCAAGATAATATTCCTTTTGGAACAGACTTAATATTTTCAAGTAAAATATTTAAATTTGCATTTGAAATCTGTGAGGATGCTTGGGTAACCATTCCTCCTAGTAGTTATTTAGCATTAAGTGGAGCAAATATTATAGGAAATCTTTCTGCATCGAATGAAATAGTAAGTAAAGCTAATTATAGAAGAAATCTAGTTAATTCTCAAAGTGCCAAATGCCTGTGTTCTTACATATACTCATCCTCTGGTGTGCTTGAATCTTCCTCCGATCTTTTGTTTAGTGGTCATTTACTAATTTGTGAAAATGGAAGTATGTTAAAAGAAAATAATAGATTTCAAAGAGAAAATCAAATTATAAATTCCACTATAGATGTAGATAAATTAAATCGAGAAAGATTAAAAAACATAAGCTTTAGAGATAATTCTAAATTTTGTCCTATACAAATAAGAGAAATTAATTTTACTTTTAAAGATTTATCTAATATAGAATTTGATAAATATATTGAAAAGCATCCTTTTGTGCCTTCTAAAGAAAATATGAGAAAGGAACGCTGCAAAGAAATATTTAATATTCAAAGCGCTGCTCTTGCTAAAAGACTAACTCATACAGGACTAAAAAAAGCTGTAGTTGGTATATCTGGGGGCCTTGATTCTACCTTAGCATTACTTGTAATAATTAAAACCTTTGATATGCTAAAAATACATAGAAAAAATATAACCACTATCACTATGCCAGGCTTTGGAACCACTGATAGAACCTATAATAATGCCATAGACTTATGTAAAAGTTGTGGAACTGACTTAAGAGAAATAAATATAGTAAAATCCTGTCTCCAACATTTTCAGGATATAGGCCATGACCCTAAAATTCATGATGTAACATATGAAAACGTTCAGGCAAGAGAACGAACCCAAATTCTTATGGACATAGCAAATAAAGAAGGTGGCCTTGTTATCGGAACAGGAGATTTATCTGAATTGGCTCTTGGTTGGTGTACATACAATGGAGATCACATGTCCATGTACTCGGTAAATTGTTCTATACCTAAAACATTAGTAAGATATCTAGTTAGATATGTAGCAGAAAATGAAGTAGATAAAATTACATCTAATATATTAATTGATATTTTAAATACTCCTGTAAGCCCAGAACTTCTTCCAACAGATACAAAAGGAAATATTTCTCAAAAAACCGAAGATATAGTAGGACCATATGAACTACATGATTTCTTCCTATATCATTTTATAAAAGGTACATCGCCTGAAAAAATTTTATTTCTTGCAAACTATGCTTTCAATAAGGACTATGAGGAATCCACAATAAAAAATTGGCTTAATCTTTTTATAAAAAGATTTTTTACACAACAATTTAAACGTTCCGCCATACCAGATGGTCCAAAAGTTGGTACCATAAGCCTTTCGCCAAGAGGAGACTTTAAAATGCCATCTGATGCAAGTTTTAAATTATTTTTAGACTAAGGAATAAATTTATAAAGTATTAGGCTGACTATAAAATTTTAGCAGCCTAATATTTCATAAATAATTTTCAAATTTAATATCTCTGTAAAATGACAAAAGCCACATGATGAATTTAAATATTCAACATATGGTTCACTTTTTCAAATAAAATTATTTATCATATTAAATCTATATCTATAAATAAATTTACATTATTCCTAATTTTTTATTAACCAATATATTTGACCTAGTTGATGAGTCTAGTATTTTTTTATAAAGAAAATTTCCAGTATAGCCTTGTTGAAAATATTTATTTTCATAATATTCAAAGGGTAAATTAGAATTATTTACATCCAAATATTCAGCTAACTCTCTATCTTTCATCAGCTTCCTGGCCTGCATTCTATACTTATTTCTTAAAGAATGCGCCTTTACAGCTTGTTCTTTTATTGACAATGATTTATCTATTTTGTTAACAATATTATTGTCATGATAAATATACCATGTCCTTACCTCTACATTACTTAATTTTCCAATTGAATTTTTATATTTATTAAAATCAATAACTACAATAACCTTCTAACCTTTTTGAACCTTTCTTTATATTTTTCGTTTAACTTATATATTATAATATATATATCATAATTTGTAAATATAAAATTTATTACTCTTTAGTATCTAATATTTCTACATCATTTTATACACTTGTTAAAGGTCTCATATTTGTATATAATTCCTCGTTTATAATTAAATAAAATATCTTATATTTATCTAATTTTTATTAAGTATATTTATACTATATCTAAATAATAAATAGTTTTTTAAATACAATAGACCATTTCAAAAATTTGAAATAGTCTATTAAAAATATCACTTTTATACAGTTTCTGGATCTGAATACTCTTTCCCAAAAGTTTCAACAGTAACTTCCTTCATTATCTGTGGCTCTACGGGTCTATCCATATAATCCGTAGGAATTCTTGCTATATCTAAAGCTATATCAAGTCCTTCAATTATCTTTCCAAAACCTGCATATTGACCATCTAGATGTGGAGCATCTCCAACCATTATAAAAAACTGACTTCCAGCTGAATCTGGATGACCAGCCCTTGCCATAGAGAGTACTCCTTTTGTATGTATTAAATTATTTTCTACTTTATTTAATTTAAATTCGCCCTTTATTGAATATCCAGGACCTCCTGTACCATTTCCCTCAGGACATCCTCCTTGAATTACAAAGCCTTTTATAATTCTATGAAAAGTTAGTCCATTATAATATCCCTTTTTAATAAGACTTATAAAATTATTAACTGTATTTGGCGCAATTTCAGGATATAATTCAGCCCTCAATACCTCATTATTATCCATAACTATAGTAACTATTGGATTTTTCATTTACCTCTCTCCTTTTTAATTAATACAAAACATATTATATTATTAGTATATGTAATTTACAATAAAAAACTAAAAAACTATAGGATTTCCAAATGGAAATCCTATCTTATAAACATATTTTTTATATATAATCATTAGTGTACTACTAAATCATCTAACTTACAGCATAATATATTTGCTAATACTACTACCTTTTGAAAACTTGGGTTCTTTTTATCTCCCCTTTCTAGCTCCTCTAAATAGGATTTTGATATACAAGTTGGGTACTGGGTATTTTGAGTAAGTTTTTCAACATCTGAAGCAGTGTATCCTAACTTTAATCTATACTCCCTTATTTTCTTTCCATCCAACATATAAAATCCCCCTTATAAAGTTTTATGGTGGTCTTAACTTATAAAAATAAACACCGCTGCCTGTCACAAGGTTATATATATATTAGCTTTTGTTATAATTATATCATCTTTTTACTTAAAATAATATAGTCTTTATAATTTTTTTGAATATTATTATGTTATTTAGATAAATTATACTTACCATTAAGTTTGATTATAATTCAAAAACTCTTATTGTTCGTTTTTTACTGTTTGTACTCTATTTTTTAAAACGTCCTTTAATTAATTATATTAAATACGTTTTATAATATTATAAAAAAAATGAGAGTTAATTTTTTACACTTTAATTAACTCTCATATACAAATCTCATTTATCTTTATTTACTTTTTTTAAAAATAGTTCTATACTCTTTTTTTCTTCCTTGATTTTATATTCTGACATCTCTCCCCTTCCAAGTCTATCACATATTGATAGCAGAGCAATCTCCTCTAGGGAAACTTCTCTTGTCATGTTTCTAATATCCGAAAAAGGCATATCTTTTGAAATAAATAATGGTTGCATGTGCCATCTAACAAGAACAGCCACATTCTTTATAAACTCATCATCACAATTTAATTCTTTCAAAAATTGTTCTGTAAGTTTTTTTCCAATTTTATCATGATCATAAGAAGTTATTTTACTTTTCCTAATCTTCGTTGTTGGAGCTTTTCCAATATCGTGTAGTAGTGCTGCCCACATGAAACATCTTGAATTTTTACTTAGATTCTTTTTACTAGCAGCTTTATCTATATATGGATAGGTAACTCTTTGAAATTATCTTCAAGTTTTCCCCCCATTCACACTGTACGTGCGACTTTCATCGCATACAGCGTTCCAACTAATTGTGTTTTACTTTATTTAACTTGCTATTTGAATATATGAATTTCCTACTAACTTTCTTAAAGAATTTAACCTTTTCAAACCTTTATCATCCAATTCCAACTTATCCAAATACTTATTAACGGTGTCTTCTACTGTAGCATGGATTAGTTTATGTACATCTGTGCATACCCAAATTAGGTTTTTGTATTCATCTGTTCCACCTAAGTGTTTAGGTATTTTATGATGACATTCCATATTTCCTATTTTAAGACATTCGCCTGTTATTCCACATTTACCTTTTTGACCAGCTATAAGTGAAACTCTATTATCATTATATTCAGTAGAGTTATATTCACTTGTGTTTGTTAGAGCATATTCAATAAGTTTATTTAGATTTCCTCCTAATTTTTCATGTATAAGTTTTCTACCCTCTATTGTATAATTATTTATTACTTGGGTAAAATTCATAGGAGATTTGGTTTTAACTCCATATATGGGGAATATTGTAGTTTCTGATATTGTATATTTTTTACCATTGTATTCTCCATATAATTTTTGGTAAGCTTTGGATGTTTTATGTTCTTTTTTCATAACATTCTTCAATCTGTTATATAAGGTTCTTGTAACTAAGAAATTAATCTCGGAGAAGTCAAGATTTACTTGAGTTGCCATCTTATAGTAGTTGTGACTCCCTAATATTATGGCGTTTAGTTTGTTGACTTCTTGAGGTGTTGTCTTATTCTTAATTTTCTTTGTTTGTTCTTTAAGTTTTTTGATGGTTCGTTTTTTGGATTTATCACTCATTCTGCTATTACATATATATCTATTATTTTTAGTTACCACTTTGAGTTTGATGCCTAAAAATTCTGTGTAGTTTTTTCGCAAATTAGTGATTCTGGATTTCTCTGTACTGATATCTAGGTCTAATCTTTCCTTGAGCCATAACCTTGTAGCATTGTATATCTTCTGTGCTACTCCATAATTTCTGCAAAATATCTTGAAATCATCTGCATATCTTACAATCCATATTTCTTTAAGATTAGATTTTTTAATACTAGTATATCTATTACAGTCTTTGTTGAATTTGTATTTAGTTTTATATGTTTCCCATTGGGAGCTTATCCACCAATCTAATTCATTAAGAACTATATTTGATAATAATGGACTGATAATACCACCTTGTGGTGTACCTTTTGTTGGTATTCCTTCTCCTTCTATTTCTGACTTTAGTGTTTTACCGATTATACTTATTAGATTTTTATCTTGTATTCCCATATTCCATATTTGCTTCTTTAACTTGGCATGATTTACATTATCAAAGAAACTTTTTATGTCTATGTCTACAACATAATGTAAGTTACTTTTCCACATTAAGTAGTTACATCTTGCTATAGCATGGTTTGTTGACCTATTTGGTCTGAAACCATAACTATGTTTGTGGAATTTGGCTTCGCATATTGGCTCTAACACTTGTTTAATACATTGTTGTATTATTCTATCTTCTATACAAGGTATTCCTAATGGTCTGGTTCTACCAGTACCGTCGTTTTTAGGGATTTCTACTCTCCTAACACTTTTAGGGTGATAATTCTGTAATTTTCTTTGTATCAATTTCACAAAGTAATCACTATCCATTTTTTCAAAGTAGTTTACATTTAATCCATCAGTTCCTACCGTTACTGAACCATCATTTCTCTTAATATTTCTATATGCAAGTAATATATTATTTTCTGATGCGATGTATTTCATTAAATCAGTAAATTTATAATTTCTTCTTGCTTTGCTGTGAAGGTTGTCGAACAAATCCTGCATATTATAGTATTCATTATTTCTTAGTTTTTGTTTCTTCTTTAATAAGCTTTCCTTCAAGTCTGTTAATCCTCCTTAATGAAGTTTCACATCTCTTAATCGTACCCGAACCTTGAATCTATTCATCTATTCAATTTTCAAACAACAATTAGTCTAGTGGCTATTGCTCCGCTTCCATTACAGAAACTTCTTAGCTTCATGCCACCACTTTCATCTAGATTAAGATAAGTTATAGACTATCTCTTTTCCTTATCACTACTTCATCGGAAGTAAATCCTCCATATTCTAGATTTCCCTTGTTCCATTATTGCTATCTGTGCATATATCTTTAGGTTTTTGGTATGAGCCTGTAAGCTTGATAGTGCCTGTAACACTATATGGATTTTCATAACGGCAAATTTTACTCATCCACACTTACCACACTTTTTGTGTTATACCCATTTCTAAGTATACTATGTCTAGGCTCTTACATTCCCAAATTCGTCAGTTACTTAATAACATCCTAACCATAGACATTTTATAGACACCCGACCTATCACCACTCGACTACCTCTAGTTCGCATTTCGTGTAGGAAATGTATCTCATCTACTTACGGTGGCTCTCAATCGTCTTCACCAAGCTTATAACCCTTTAATGTTTACTCATTAAAACGCTATTTGGAGTATCAGTGGAAACCCTTCAAGGCGTTACCCTTTCATTTGATTTCTCGCAATAATAGTTCTAATCCCTGAATTTAATCAGTTAATTAGGCTAATCTTTTCAATTAGCAACAAGTCGCACTACCATCATAGTATGATTCCATACAGAACCTTCTGGATGATGTTTTAGATTTTGATCTGTCCTCACTAAATCCTTTAATAAATAAAATGGAGAAACGTCCATAATATTTTCATCTATTATACTATTAAAATAATTAGAAGGTTTTATATCCTCCATAAGATGTTTATCAAACTCTATAAAAAGTTCTCTTTTGCTTTTCATACTAATCTTCCTTAATTACTTTTTAGTCTCTGGAACAGGTTGTTGGTTTTTATTTCTTTTTTTAGTTTCATAAGTTGGAGCTTCATTTGGTGCAGGTCTCTTCATTCCTTTTTTAGCCATAAACTTTTCCTCCTTGAATACTATAATATTTTATCTAAATAGCCAATATATATTTTGTGTCATATAAAAAAATATATACAACTGTAGTTATATTATACTATACATAATTTATCTACATTTATTTAATTAATATTTCTTTATAAAAACTTATAGCCTCATTTATACCTTTTACTACTCCATCACTACTTATAGTAGCTCCGGATATACCTTCTATTTCACTGTTTAATTTTGAAGGCCTATTCACTACTTTAAAAGGTGTATCAATGCTCCTGTTTTTAAATTTAGATGTAAACTCCTCCTCCATTATAGCATCTCCTAATCCTTCAGTTTCATTTTGCTTTAATACTTTTATATCTGTAATCTTATTTTTTAAGGATATGGTTACTAATACTTCTATTTCATCCATCCCCTTACCATATGCAATTATTGAGTATCCTAAAAGTTTATTCTCTTTACAAATTCCCTTTACTTCCTTTATATTATCTTTAAGATTAACTTTTATATCCCTAAAAGCATCTCCACCTTCTATTAAAGAATTAGGAACTATCTCCTTACTTTCTTTTTTTGTTTCTTCCCCTAACACATGATTTTTATAAAATTTTATAGCCTCATTTACTCCTGATGTTACTGCAGCAGAGGTAATAGTAGCTCCTGTGACTGCTTCTATTTCATTCCCATTATTAGGAGATGTTTTTACCAATTTTAGTCCTTCTTTTATAGATATATTTTTAAATCTATCTATAAAGCTTTGTTTTTCAACAATGTCCCCTATACCAGGGGTTTCAGAGTGAGATGAAACCTTTATTCCAGAAATTTTCCCTTCTTTTGATACTCCTACAGTCATCTTCATTGGTCCACCCATGCCTTTGGATACAACCATTATAGCATGACCAATTAAATCCTTGCCTCCATAAACCTCATATAAAGCACTTATAATAGAATCCTCTGCCATACCTTTAGATAATTCCTTTACATTATCTGCCCTTCTATGAGGAAATATCATATCCAATTGTAAACTCTCCATCTTTTCTCTAAAAACTATTATATCCTTAGTAGCACTATGGGTTATAGATAAAATTAAAGCACAAATAGATGTTATTAAAAATAAAACTAAAGTACCTTTTACACCTTTATTTAACAATCATTTATCCCTCCTGTTTTGTTTTTCATTAAGATTAAAATTTTAAATAAAGGGCTTTTATCTCCTAAAAGCCCTTTGTATTTATTTTAAATTAAATTTTATTATTCTTTTAATGGTACTATTGTCTCTTTTGTTTCACCTTTTGACGCATTTTCTAAAGCAGCTTTAGCTAAAGCCTTAAAATTTTCTACAGAACTAGTAGCTCCAGAAACTCCATCTACCTTGTTTAAGTCTTGCTTTTCAACTAGATTTTTTTCTAACTTAGGACAAAATTCTTTTGGACTAGTTTTAGATTTTGATTTTTTCATAGTCTCATTATAGTTTCTATCTTCTGTCTTTCTCTTATTATCTTTACTTAAATAGTCAAAGTCTACTGCTGAGATTTTACCATTCTTTACTTCTAATTCTACAAAAGCTTTCCAGCCATGACTATCAGCCTTATCATAAGAAGCTTTATATTTACCGTCCTTATATGTTATTGTTTTTGTTTCTTTACTATCCTTTGCTCCCTTATTACCATCATTAGATGATGCGCATCCAGCAAATAGTGTCATTGTCATAGCTATACATAGAACTATACCTGAAATTTTTTTCATAAAAAATCCCCCTTTAATTGTTATTGATTATCATTTTCATGTTAATATATAATTTAAACAGTGTCAATACACTTTTTTTCTCACATTGTAAGTATATAAAATATTAAGGAAGAGAAAAAATCTCTTCCTTAATATTTACGTTATAAACTTATTCATTATTCCATTTTATTTATTAAATTTGCCATTTCTATAGCTGAAATAGCCGCCTCATAACCTTTATTCCCCGCTTTAGTACCAGCTCTTTCAATAGCCTGTTCAATATTTTCTGTAGTAAGTACCCCAAATACTATTGGAACTTCTTCGTCCAGTGTGACCTTAGCAATGCCCTTAGCAACCTCCCCTGCTACGAAATCATAATGTGAAGTGGCTCCTCTTATAACTGCACCCAAACAAATAATTCCATCATATTTTTTTGACTTAGACATCTTTTTAGCTATTAACGGTATTTCAAAAGCTCCTGGAACCCATGCAATTTCTATATTTTCTTCATTTACACCATGTCTTTTTAATCCATCTAAAGCTCCACTTAATAATTTACTGCCAATAAATTCATTAAACCTTGCTATAACTACTCCAAATTTTAAACCCTCTGCAATCAATTTCCCTTCATAATGCTTCATACATAATCCTCCTATACATTCTTAATATTATAAACTTAATATATGTCCCATCTTTTCCCTTTTAGTTTTTAAATAAAATTCACTTTCTTCATGATTAAATATTTGTAATGGCACTCTATCTACAATCTCTATCCCATAGCCTGAAAGACCCGATACCTTCTTAGGGTTGTTTGTCATAAGTTTTATTTCCTTTACCCCTAAATCTGCAAGTATTTGTGCTCCTATACCATAATCCCTTAAATCCGGTGGAAATCCTAAAGCAATATTTGCCTCTACAGTATCCATGCCTTTATCTTGAAGATTATAGGCTTTCAACTTATTTATGAGACCTATTCCCCTTCCCTCTTGTCTCATATATACAAGAATTCCTCTTTTCTCCTTGCTTATTGCTTTCATTGCAGCATCATATTGATCACCACAATCACATCTTATAGAACCTAGTGCATCACCTGTTAAACACTCAGAGTGAACTCTTACTAACACTGGATTTTTAGCATCTATATTTCCTTTTATCAAAGCTACATGATGTTCTCCATTTAACTTATTTATATATCCAATTATTTTAAATTCTCCATACTTAGTTGGCATATTAGCTTCAACTACTCTCTCTATTAAAGACTCCTTAGTTCTTCTATAATTTATAAGATCTGCTATAGTTATAATTTTTAAATTGTGTTCTTTCACATACTCATTAAGTTGTGCTACCCTAGCCATAGTTCCATCCTCATTCATAATTTCACATATTACCCCTGCAGGATAAAGACCTGCAAGAGTAGCTAAATCCACAGCTGCTTCTGTATGTCCTGCTCTCTTTAAAACTCCGCCTTTCCTAGCCTCTAATGGAAATATATGACCAGGTCTTTTGAAATCTTTTTCTATGGCTTTGGGACACAAAACTTTTTTTACAGTAGCAGCTCTTTCATAAGCTGATATTCCTGTAGTACTTTCTTTAGAATCTATAGAAACAGTAAAAGCTGTTCCATTATTATCTGTATTTTTATCTACCATTTGATTTATATTAAGTTCTTTAAGTCTTTCTCCTACAATAGGCATACATATAAGACCTCTTCCAAATTTAGCCATAAAGTTTATTATCTCCGGTGTAATTTTTTCAGCTGCTACTATTAGATCTCCCTCATTTTCTCTGTCTTCATCATCCACTACTACTACCATTTTTCCTTGTTTAATATCTTTTATTGCTTCTTCTATAGAATTAAATTTAATCATTTATATTCACCCTTTCATTAGTATTTTTGTATTAAATAATTTATACTAAAATCCATTTTCCATTAAAAACTCCATATCTATAACAGTTTTTTTATTAATTTCCTTTACTTTTAATAGCTTTTCCACATATTTACCTATTACGTCACATTCTAAATTCACCTTATGTCCTATACTTTTATTTATAAGTATCGTTTGCTCTTTTGTATGTGGAATTACTGAAACTTTAAAAATTTTATTGTCTACATATGCTACAGTTAAGCTTACACCATCTATAGCAATTGAACCCTTTTCTACAATATATTTAAGAATGCTCTCATTAGCTTCAATTGAAATCCATATAGCATTTTGGTCATCTTTAAATGTTTTTATTATTCCCACCCCATCTATATGTCCAGTTACTATATGTCCTCCAAATCTATGAGATGCCTTCAAAGCCCTTTCTAAATTCACCTTACTTCCTACCTTTAGTTGGCTAAGGCTAGTTCTTTTTCTAGTCTCTGGCATTATATCCACAGTAAAATTACTACTTTTAAATTCAGTTACAGTAAGACATACTCCATTAGTACATATACTGTCCCCAAGTTTTATATCTTCTAAAATCTTTTTACATTTAATTATAATTTTTTCTGAATTTTCAGATATATATATGTTTTCAATGACTCCTATTTCTTCTATTATACCTGTAAACAAATTATCCCCATCCTTTTTAAATAATTAAACATCAATACTTTATAACAATTAATTACCATAATTTAAATCCGCTTCTATTAAAATATCTTCATCAAATTTTATTATGTTCACATTTATTAAATTTATAGAATCTTTAATACCTTCAATGCCCTCACCTTCTACAGGAGTTTTTGCCTCCTTTCCTCCTATAATTTTTGGGGCAATAAATATGTTAATTTTATCCACAATATTCTCTTTTAAGCAAGAATAATTTAACGTTCCACCTCCTTCTATAAGTACGCTATCTATGCCCCTTGCCCCTAAAATTCTCATTAAACTTGTTAAATCAACTTTCCCATGTTTATTTGGGGTTATTACTATATCAACTCCTTTTTCTTTTAACATGTTTATTTTTTCAGAGTGGGCGTTTTCTGTTAACACTACTATATTTTTTCCTTCTTCCTGTAGAATCCTTGAGTTTAAAGGAATTCTACCATTACTATCTACGATTATTCTTATGGGATTTCTTAAATTATTACCTTTCAACCTAGTAGTTAAACTAGGATTATCTTTTATTACAGTACCTATGCCAACCATTATAGCTGAATATTTATTTCTAATTTCATGAACAAAAGCTCTTGATTTTTCATTAGTTATCCATTTAGAGTCCCCTTTATATGTAGCAATCTTGCCATCTAAAGTCATAGCTGTTTTTATCATACAAAATGGTAGCTTTTCTTTTATATATTTAATAAAAACTTCATTTAGCTTTTTAACCTCTTTTTCCATTATTCCAGTAATAACTTCTATTCCATTATTCTTAAGTATTTTTATTCCACTACCTGATACTAATGGATTAGGATCCATCATTCCAATTACAACCTTTTTTATCCCTTTTTCAATAATCACATCTACACATGGAGGAGTTTTTCCATAATGTGAGCAAGGTTCTAAAGTAACATATAATGTAGCTTTCTCTACAGAAGTATTACAATTTTTAAAAGCATTTATCTCTGCATGATTCCCACCAAAATACTCATGATATCCCTCTCCTAAAACTTGCCCATCTTTAACTATCAAAGCTCCTACTAATGGGTTTGGATTTACTTTCCCAATACCATTTTGGGCAAGTTTTATACACCTTCGCATATAATTTTCATGCAAATCCACTCATCTCCTTACCTTTCTCTTAATTTTATGACCAATTCATTTTAATTAACATTACTAAATAATGGATATATTGATAAATAAAAAAACCCTGAAACTAATTTCAGGGTTTAAAAAACTTACATAATAATATATTAAACAAAACTTATGTTAAAAAATTATATAACAAAAAAACTATATAATCTTACATATTTATAAGCTTAATATACTCTACCTTCTTTCATCCAGACTATACTGTCGGCCCTGGAATTTCACCAGATCTGCCTTTCGGCTGGCGGGCTTTACCGCCGGTATGGAATTTCACCAAACCCTGAAGGAATAATTATATTCAATTTAAATTATTTTTTATAAATCTAAAATCAGATTATCACTTTTTTAATGGGTTGTCAATTATATTTTTTACGACATAATATATCATAAAATGAACTAATTCACTAATTTCCAATAATTCTGTTGACAGTTTTTAAAACACATAATAAAATATAGATAGTCTTTTTTTAGAAAACATCTGTATTCGGAAAAGGGACAAGTATATATTTAGCAAAATTAAGGGAGAGATAATAATGACAGTAGACGAATTAAAATCTCTAGTATGCAAAACTATAGATGATAATGCAGAAAAATTAATATCTTTTGCCAAAGATATTAAATCAACACCTGAATTAGGTTTTAAAGAAGAAAAAACAGCAGAAAAAGTATGTCATTTTTTTCAAAAACTAAATTTATCTTATGAAAACAAATTAGCTTTAACTGGTGTAAAAGCTAAACTAAAGAAAAATTGTGAAGGTGTAAATGTAGCCATACTTGGTGAACTAGATGGAGTTATTTGCTTTGATAGTTTAGATGCAAATAAAGAAACTGGTGCCTCTCATACCTGTGGACATAACCTTCAAATAGCAACCATGGTAGGTGCTGCTTTAGGTCTTAAATTATCTGGAATTGAAACCCACTTAAGTGGAAACGTATCTTTTATGGCAGTACCAGCCGAAGAATTTATAGAAATTGAATATAGACAAAAATTAAAAGAAGAAGGAAAAATACACTTTTTAGCAGGAAAACAAGAACTTATATATATAGGTGCTTTTGACGATGTGGACATCGCAATGATGATGCATTCACAGAAAAACTCACCTAAACCAACTATTGCTATTGGAGAAACAAGCAATGGTTTTCTTGGTAAAACAATTCAGTATATAGGTAAAGCTGCTCATGCAGCAGAGGCTCCTGACAAAGGAGTAAATGCTTTAAACGCCGCTACGCTAGGTATTATGGGAATAAATGCATTAAGAGAATCCTTTAGAGATGAAGACTCTATAAGAGTACATCCTATAATTACAAAAGGCGGAGATACAGTAAATAGTGTTCCCTCTGATGTAAGAATGGAAAGCTATGTTCGTGCTAAGAACGTTGATGCTATGAAAAGTACTAATGAAAAAGTAGATAGAGCTTTACTTGGCGGTGGATTTGCCATGGGAACAAAAACAATTATAAATACTATCCCAGGACATCTTCCTTTAAAATGTTCTAAACCTTTAAATAAAATCTTTGAAAATAATAGTAAGCAGCTATTACCAAAAGATTCTGTTATAGGTGCAGGTCACTTTGCAGCCTCTACAGATATGGGAGACGTATCCAATTTAATTCCTTCTATTCATCCATTTGTAGGCGGAGTTTCTGGTGCTCTACACACAAAAGATTTCAAAGTAGAAGATTATAACGCTGCATGTATATTGCCTGCTAAATTAATGGCTATGACTGTAATTGATCTTTTATATAAAGATGGAAAAAAGGCAGCTGAAGTTATTAGTGATTATAAACCTACTTTTGAAAGCAAAGAAGAATATATAAAGTTTTTAGAAAATTGCTTTGAAAGGAAGATGCAATAATGAAAAACTGGAAAAATCATATAATCGTACTTATACTTGTTATAATTTCAGAACTTATAGGTGTATTAAAATATAATGTAGGTCCAGGAACTATTGTGCTTTTACCAATGCTTTATGCACTTATTTTAGGAGTATTACTAACACCTAAATTTTTAAAAGTAGTAAATGATAAAGATATGAAAGATGCAGGCACTCTTATTACTATTTCATTAATGCTTTTAATGGCTAGATATGGTACAATGATTGGCCCTACTTTGCCAAAAATTATAAAATCCAGTCCTGCTTTAATATTACAAGAGTTTGGTAACATAGGTACTGTATTTTTAGGAGTTCCACTTGCAGTATTTCTTGGTCTTAAAAGAGAAACTATTGGTGCAGCTCATTCAATAGCTCGTGAACCTAATATTGCTTTAATAAGTGATGTTTATGGTCTTGATGGTGAAGAAGGTCAAGGTGTTATGGGAGTATATATCTGTGGTACTGTATTTGGTACTGTTTTCTTTGGATTACTTGCAAGTTTTTGTGCTGCTTATCTACCTATCCATCCATATGCACTTGCTATGGCTTCCGGAGTTGGTAGTGCTAGTATGATGACCGCTTGTGTAGGATCTTTAAGTGCTATGTTTCCTGATATGAGTGACACTTTAGCTGCCTTTGGTGCTGCAAGTAACATGTTGTCAGGATTAGATGGGCTCTATATGTCCCTTTGGATTTCCTTACCTTTAACAGAATGGTTATACAAAAGATCATATAAGTTAAAATATGGGGTAGAACCTAAAAAAGTTGCTACTAAAAATTCAAACCCTTCTGAGGAGGTCTAAAAATGAAACTTAAGAATTCTATTTTTATATTAATTCTAATAGCATTACTTTCACTTGTTGGAAATATGGTAGGAGCTAAACATAACATTTTAGAAGCTTTACCTGGAATGTTAATACTTGTTTTAATAGCCATTGGAGGTATACTTTTAACTAAAATTATGCCTGGTAAAATTCCAGCTGTAGCATATATAGTTACTCTAGGTTGTATCGTAACCTATCCTGGAATTCCTTACTCTGAAATAATTTCAAGTTATATTGCTAAAGTTGATTTCCTATCCCTTACAACACCTATATTAGGATATGTAGGTCTTTCAATAGGTAAAGATTTAGATAGCTTTAAAAAATCTGGTTGGAGAATAATAGTTCTATCTATAGTTGTATTTGTAGGAACTTATTTAGGTTCCGCTCTAATAGCTCAATTAATATTAAAATCTATTCATCAAATATAAATAAGTAATAATTAAATAAAAATAGCCCTATGATAGGGCTATTTTTATTTAATGTATAGTAAACTTACAAAAGTTTATACACTTATGTTAGTAATATATAGTTTTATAAAAAATTTTATTTAGTCATCTATTTTTCTATAAAGAGTAGCAGTACCTATACCCAATTTTTTTGCTATTATTTTTTTAGACTCTGTACTACTACCATATTGTTTTATAAATTTATTTATAACTTCTTTTTCAAATTGTGATACAAGTTCTTTTAATGTCATATTAGTATCTATATTTTTATTTCTATTTGACATTCTTTTACTTATAAGACTTTTATCAATTAAACTATTTTGAGCAAAGTTAATGGCATACTCAATAATATTTTGCAATTCCCTTACATTCCCAGGGAAAGAATACCCTACAAGAATTTCCTCCGCATCTTTTGTAAAACCTTCAATGTTTTTATCATATATGCCATTGTATCTTTGTAAAAAGTAGTAGGCTAAATTTAATACATCTATATCTCTATCTCTAAGTGGAGGAATATGTATTGGAATAACATTTAACCTATAAAATAAGTCCTCTCTAAATTGCCCTTTTTTAACCATATCTAATAAATTTTTATTGGTAGCAGCAATTATTCTACAGTGCATCTTTATGGGAGTTATTCCACCAACTCTTATAATTTCTTTCTCTTCTAAAACTCTTAAAAGTTTTACCTGCAAATGTAGAGGTAAATCTCCTATTTCATCTAAAAATACAGTCCCATTTTTACCAATTTCAAACTTACCAATTTTACCAGAAACATTAGCTCCAGTAAAAGCCCCTTTTTCATATCCAAATAATTCACTTTCCATTAAATTTTCTGGTATAGCTCCACAATTTATAGGCATAAATATTTCATCTCTTTTATTGCTTTCTGCATGAATAGCTCTTGCAAATAATTCTTTTCCTGTTCCACTCTCACCTAAAAGTAATACGGCAGCATTACTTTTGGCTATATGTTTTGCCTGATTTTTTACCTGTAAAAAAGAAGTGCTTTTTCCTATCATATCATTAAAAGTAAATTTATCTCCACTTTCACTAATCTTAAAAACAGACCTTTGAAGTTTATTAAAATCTTTTAAAGTTATAACCGCACTTTCTATTTCTCCTTCCAAATGTATAGGCACCATGGACATTAAAAATCTATATTTATTCCTATCAATTGTTATATTAACTTCCTCATCATCAAGTACATAGCATGTTTTAGTAAATTTATCTATTGCAATTTTGGATAATAAATTATTTATATTTTTTCCTACTATATCAGTTCTTTTTAGTCTATTTTTTATATACTTGTTTACAGACAATATAATATTATTTTTGTCTATTATTATAATGCCTTCATCTACGGAATCTATTACTGTCAAAAGCTCCATAGATTTATATTTTAATCTGTTTAAAAATGCATTTTCTTTAATTTTAGATGAAATAAGTTCACTCATTCTTTTATCAAAGTCTTTATAACTTTCCTGTTTTTTTAAAAAAATTTCTTTTTGCTTTTCTGAAAAAGCAATCATCCCAATGAGACCTTCAACTTTCCCATCTATAATTATAGGGAAACATACTTCTGCCTTTTCTGTACAATTCCTATTTATTTCACAATTTAAGCACTCTCTACAATTCACTGGATTAGTAATAAAATAACTTTTCCCTGTAAGAATACATTTTTCAAACACTGAATTTCGGGGTCCCTGAGATCCTATTTTTTCCTTTAATTTTCCTGTACCAGCTATTCTTTTTAAATTCTTATTCATTATAGTTATATCTATATCAACTATGGCTTTTAATGTTTCTGCAATTTCTTGTAAATAATTTTGAATCTTATCTATCATAGGTATAACTCCTTTTTTATTATTATCTACTACTTGTATTTAATTATATAGCATTTATAGTAGAAAAAAAAATCTTATCATTATATAATTTATAGATAGTAATCTTTATTAGAGGTGACAAAGTGAAAAAGAAAAAAATACTTATAGGAACTATTTCATTAATTTTAATAATATTAGTTAGTATAATAAGCATACCTTCTCTTTATGCAGCTAATCTATTATATAATGGTGTATGCAAAATTTCTATTGATAAAAATTTAAATAAATTAGAAGAAAATAAATATTTTCTTGACTATAATAATTTGATTAAACTTCATAAAGAAGAAGTTTGTATAAACTCAAAATATGGTTATAAACTTTATGGTACCTACTTTAAAAATAGTAAAAACACTAATAAAACTGTAATCATTGTACATGGCTTTATGGGAAGTAGAATAAACTCTTTAAAATATGCAGATATGTATTTAAAACTTGGATTTAATACATTTATATACGATTCTAGATATCATGGTAAAAGTGGTGGAGAAGATATATCTTTAGGCTACTATGAACGTTACGATTTAGATAGCTGTGTAAAATGGGTGAATAATAAAGTTCCCAATGGAACTATAGGGGTACATGGCGAATCTCTAGGTGGGGCTACAGCTTTACTGCATTCTAAAATAAATGAAAAAGACAAGTTAGTAAGTTTTTATGTATCCGACTGTTCTTACTCAAATTTAAAAAAGATATATGAAAGAGAGGCATCCTCTAAACTAGGAATTAAAACTCCCCTTATTGCTAATATAGTTTTATTCTATACTAATATAATATCACTATACAAATCCGGCTTTTCTCTTTATTCTATATCCCCAAAAGAATCTATAAAAAATGTGTCCACCCCCATTATGTTTATACATGGTAACAAAGATGAATTTATTCCAACAAATATGGCTTATGAGTTATATAATGAAAAAAAAGGGCAAAAGGCTATATATATATGTGCTAATGCAAAACATGCTCAATCTTATATAAAGAATAAGGGGATCTATATTGAAAAAGTAGAAAAATTTTTCAATATAGGTATAATTAAATAATATATTTATATATAAAGATCAGGGCTTTATTAAAATCCTAATCTTTATATATAACTTTAAATTACATCAATATTTAAAGTTATTACTATAATAACATTTAAACATATCCCATATTTCCTATAGTAATTTATCTATGTAAAATATTATTCTATATAAAATACATATTAAGTATTAAAAAGCTATTTCCTTATGATTTTTTTTAATACATTATTTTTAATAATAAACTTTTCATCTGACGTTCTTATTTCACATTCTGTATTTATTGATAATGACATAGTTTTCGGTTTTATTAATATTTGGGTTGGATAAATGCTTTTATGCCCAACTATTAAATAACTTATAACACAAACTATAGCTGCATACATACCAACTTCAGATCCAAAAAGCTCCATACACATAACAATTCCGGCTATAGGAGTATTGGCACAGGTAGCCATAAAAGAAACCATTCCTACAGCAGAATAAAAAGTTTGACTGCCATTAACAATATGCGCCCATGTACTTCCCAAAGTGGCCCCTACATATAACATAGGTGTAAGTATTCCACCACTCCCCCCTGATCCTAACGTTATGGAAGTAGTTAGTGTCTTCCAGAAAAAGGCTAGTTTATTTACTCCTTGTCCCATTACAGTTTTTTCTATGACTTCTTCCCCTATACCTAAGTAATCTGTAGTACCAGTTAATATAACTATTAAAATTAAAACAATACCTCCTATTATACCTTTAATAGGAGTATATATATTAACTTTTTTAAATATCTCCTCTATAAAATTTACAATCCTTATAAAAATCATTGCAATTATGCCTATTATTAATCCAAAACAAACCATTCGCAAAAACATTATTTCTGTACTAAATTGCTTCATATCAATAAAATAGCTTATTAAAGGCTTTGTTTTTAAAGCTCTTCCCACAAAAAAACTTACAAATGATGCTACTAAAGACGGAAATAATGCAAGATATGCAAATTGTCCTACATACAAAACTTCTGCTGAAAATATAGCAGCTCCTACGGGAGCTCCAAATACGCCTACAAATCCAGAGGCAATCCCACAAACAACTATTCTTTTTCTACCAGATTCATTAAGTTTAAGTATTTTTCCTATTTGTGATGATATCCCTGCTCCTATTTGGGTTGCAGGCCCTTCCATTCCTACTGATCCTCCAAACATTATAGTAAGTATTGTACTTAATAGTTTTACAGGTACTACTTTTATATCCATTTTCCCTGCTTTTTTATTTACAGCTTCTATTGCTTTTTCAGTACCATGACCTTTAGCATCCGGTGCTAATTTTATTACTATTAAACTACTCAAAAAAAATGCCAACGGCATTATTAAATAATAGTATTTATATTTATGAGTAACACTACAAGCTAAACTAACTATTTTTATGAACCCAGATGTGGCCATCCCTACTACTAATCCTATAATAGCGGCTAAAAATATCCATTTAATCATACTAGCTACTAATACATATTCTTCTAAAATATCTTTTTTAATCAATTTTTTCATAAAACCACCCTACTTTATATTAACAAAAATTTAATTTTTATTCAAAAAAAAATAAAACAGTATAGTAAAATTATCTCCTATACTGCCTCCATTTAATATTATTTATAAATATCTACTATTAATCCTGTTATTTCATCTATGGTGCTTGCCACATCTAAATTATCCTTTTGATCTTTTATAAGCATTTGTGTTAGCTCTTCTAATTTCTCATCTATAGTATCTACTGTTATAAAATACTGTGTTTGCCAAAAGCTAATATCTTTTTTAATATTATACATATAGGTTAAAACTGATTTTAAATAATCTTTTATCATTCTTTTATAGGAAGCTACATCCGCATAGCATTTTGTTGTAGCAAGCCTTTCTCCCTTTTTCCTTATATCTTCAAACATTTTTTTTAATTGTTCTTCAGATTTTCTTTCTCTTGCAAAATTAAAACTCTGTGAAAAATCCTTTTTATTGCTTATAGTCTTATTATCACTTGTTACTACTGGTGAAGTATTGCCTACCCTAGATATTTCCAAATCTATCACCTCTCAATGCAGTATTTATATAATATATTCCCTTAGAATTATTATATATTAAAATTCTCCAAAAAGCATTGAATTTTTACTATTTTTCTCCTATACTTTCCCATGTTATTCCTTTGTCCTTAGTAAAATATATTTTATTTTGAATAAGTGTATATCCCTTACTGCCTTCTACAAATTGAATACTTTTATCCTTAAGATTTACTTCACTCCATATTTGATGTACATTGGTTTCATTATTAAGCAATCTATATATTTTATTACCTGAATTATCTAGAACCCATAAGATACCATTATTATCCAAGCCATATTTTAATTCTATTCCTGACTCCATATCTATAGGAAGAACTGGTAACCAACATTTTCCTCCATCTTTGCTCTTATATACCCAAAGTGACACTTTTTTATTAAGAACATATTCTACTGGTAAATATCCATTCTCTTTATAAAAAACCGGAGGATAAGTATTTATATTTAAATCTTTTAAATTTTTGTATTGAGGTGGAATACTCAATGATTGGACATTCCAATTTTCTCCTCCATCTTCTGTTTTATATATAAATGGATCTTGATTACCATAGGTTTTTACTCCATACCAAGCTACTTTAGAATTGGTATAACTTACACCTGTAAAAATACTAAATTTATTTGAATACTTCATTACTTCACTTTTATTATCTTTTAATTTAGGAAAAATTCTTGTCCATTTAAAAATACTTCCTTCTGACTTAAAAATGCACTTTTCTATCTCTAAATAATTTGAATTATTCACCAAAATAATAAATATATTTTCTTTATCCACTATGTCTATATTAATATCAAAATCCAATTTATTCCAATGGTTATCCAAATACAAATTATATTTTCTCCAAATTTTACCTCCATTTGCGGTTTTATAAGTAACTATTTTATTATCTTTTTTATAGGCTAATACTCCAACATCTTTATTGAAAAATTTGTAACATAATCCTCCATCTTTTATTTCTTTTTTTATATTTTTATTGTCATTAACATTATTCCACTTTTTTATTCCAGAATCAGTTTTTAATATACCTTCTTTTGCTATAGCCCATCCCGAATAACTATCTAACATTTTAATATCTAAAAAATTATATTGTTCCGCTCCTTTTTCATTAAAAACATAACTATATTCATTATTATTTTTATATATTACAAAACACATTGACAATATACACAATATTAATATAATCCAAAAACTATATAACCTTTTCATATTACTTTATATCTCCTCCTAATTAATATATCAATAATAATTATTTCCATTTATTAGTTTTTTATCCATATATACACTCACCACTGTATTTTCGTACTTTAATAATTTTTGCATATTCAATAAAATTTAATATAATTAGTTTATATTAATTCCAATAGGAAATACTTATTGACAAATACTATAATATAAAATAATGTTGCTATATCATACTGTTAATACATAAGAAAGAGGGTAGTTAAAATGTACTATAAAATTATGATTGTTGAAGACGATAAAAATATTGCTAATTTACTAAGTTCTCATATAGAGAAATACGGATATACTACAGTTAAAACAGAAAACTTTAATAATATTTTAGAAGTATTTGAAAAAGAAAAGCCTCACGTGGTTTTAATGGATTTAAATCTTCCTAAATTCGATGGATTTTACTGGTGTAGGAAAATAAGGAGAGTATCCACATGTCCTATAATATTTATCTCTGCTCGTTTAGGTGAAATGGAACAAGTCATGGCAATTGAAACTGGTGCAGACGACTATATAACAAAACCTTTTTATTATGATGTAGTTATTGCTAAAATTAAAAGCCAGCTTAGACGAAATTATGGTTTATATTCACCAAATACAAAAGAAAGAGTGTTAAATTTAGAAGGTTTAACACTCTATCCTGAAAGACCCGAACTTAAATTTAAAGACAAAACTATTATTTTATCAAAGAAAGAAGCAGTTTTAATAGAAACTCTTATAAATAAATATCCTAAAACAGTAGACAGGGAAGTTCTTCTTGAATCATTGTGGGATGATGAAAATTTTGTAGAAGATAATACTTTAAATGTTAATGTCACTCGAGCAAGAAAAAGATTAGAAGAATTAAAAATTAAAAATGCTATTGAAACCGTTCGTGGATTTGGTTATAGGTTAAATATAACTTGGGGGAATGATTAATGAAATTATTTATACTAGAACATATGCCCTTCATACTTTTATATATATTTAATTTATTAATTCTACCATTAATTTATTATAATATAGGTGGCTTTAGCTCTAAAGAAAATATTTTTTATTTTATTTTCTTAAGTCTGTTTTTACTGATATGTTTTCTCATTTATAGATATATAATAAATAAAAATATGTATGAAAACTTAGACAGGAAAATAGATTCCCCTGAAGACTGCCTTCTGCAAATGGGTACTTCCCCTATTGGTATAAAATTAGATATATTTTTAAAAAAGCAATATACTGTTTATCAAAACCAATTACAAAAATATATAAGTAAGCAAAAAGAACATCTTACTTTTATAAATCAATGGGTTCATCAGATGAAAACCCCCTTATCTGTAATTCAGCTTATTATTCAAGATGGTGATTTTAATAATCTTAATAATATAAAAACGGAAGTAGAAAAACTGAATGAGGGATTAAACACTGCATTATACTTAGCTAGGATGGATACTTTTGAAAATGACTTTCACATTGAACCTATAGATTTAAACTCTCTTATCTATGAGGTAATTAACGATTTAAAGCGCCTATTTATAAGAAAAAGAGTATATCCTAAGGTAGAACTTAAAAATAATCATAAAATAAATTGTGATACAAAATGGTTAAAATTTATATTGAAACAATTTTTAACTAACTCAATTAAATACTCTAATAGGGAGAACTCTAAAATATTTATTTCTTCCTACGAAAAAAATAATAAGATTATACTACAAGTATGTGATGAGGGAATAGGTATTCCTAAATGTGATATAAAAAGAATATTTGAACCCTTTTATACTGGTGAAAATGGACGCAAATTCGGAGAATCTACAGGGGTAGGTCTTTATATAGTAAAAGAAGTTTGTAATAAATTGAATCTTAAACTTCAGGTACAGTCAGAGATAGGTAAAGGTACTTGTATAAAAGTTTTATTTTAAGGAATCCCTTCCTTACATAAATGTAATAATAATGAAACGTTATTAGATAGAGCAGTAAATATTTATATTATAAAATAAGTATTAACTATCTTTTATGAAAAATTCATTTCTATAGAAAGTAGGTAATCTAATGAATGAAATATTAAATTTAAATAATGTATCTAAAATATATGAAGGTAAGGTACCAACTATAGCACTTAATAATATTAATTTCTTCATGGAAAAAGGATCATTTGTTGGAATAATGGGTCCATCAGGTAGTGGAAAAACTACTTTACTTAATATAATCTCCACCATTGATTATCCGTCCTCTGGTGAAATCTTTGTAAACAATAAAAATCCCTATAAACTTTCTTATAAAAACCTTTCCTTATTTCGTAGAAGAGAGTTAGGCTTTGTATTTCAAGATTTTAATTTAATCAGCACTCTAACTTTAGGGGAAAATATATTATTACCTTTGATTTTAGACGGTTATTCTATTAAGGAAATGGAGAAAAAACTTATAGAAATTTCTCAAAAATTAAATATAGAAGATATTTTACATAAGAAAACTTTTGAAGTTTCTGGAGGGCAAATTCAAAGAGCAGCTATAGCCAGAGCCATAATACATTCCCCTTCTCTCCTTCTTGCAGATGAGCCTACTGGAAATTTAGATTCAAAATCTACTAAAGATGTTATGGAACTATTTGAAAGTTTGAATAAAAAAGATAATGTAACCACTTTAATGGTAACCCATAATCCCATTACCGCTAGTTATTGTAATAGAGTAATATTTATTAAAGACGGAGAACTATTTAATGAAATTCATAGAGGGGAGAGTAGACATAAGTTCTACCAACAAATTATTGATGTACTCTCTTTTCTAGGAGGTGATTATAATAATGACTTTTTATCAATTCGCCCTAACTAACATACGCAGAAATTTCAATTCATACATTGCCTATTTTTTAAGTAGCATTTTCTCCGTTACTATATTTTTTTCTTTTGCCATATGTATGTTTCATCCTACTTTAATTAATTCCTATGAAAAAATAGGAAACGTTACTTTTATTATGCTACTATTTTCTGAAATTATAATATCCTTATTTTCATTTTTATTTATACTATATTCTTTAAGTACATTTTTGAAATTACGTATGCAGGATTTTGGCATATTAACTATTTTAGGAGCATCACAATTTCAACTTAAAAGCTTAATCCTCATTGAAAATTTACTGGTAGGTTTTTTCTCTATTATCATAGGTATAATATTTGGATTAGCTTTTTGTAAATTCTTTTTATTATTAAGCTCAAATATAATAGGAATAAATATGTATTTTTATTTTCCTCGAAAAGCAATAATAATAACTATAGTTTTATTCTCATTCTTATTTTTTGTAGTATCATTATTTTGTTCTTTTATTATTCCCTCTAAAAAAGTAACAAAACTACTAAAAATAAAAGAGGAAAGCAATAAATATATCAATTATTCTTCTTTACTATCCATTTTATCAATTTTTCTAATTTTATTAGGATATTTTATTTCATATTTTAGTGAGTACTTTAAAAATTTCAATAATTATATACCATTAATTCTTATGCTAATTACAATAGGAACCTATTTGCTTTATTCTCAATTCAGTATTCTTGTAATCAACAAATTAAAATTAAATAAAAAATTTTATATGAAAAAAACAAATATTCTTTGGATATCAGATTTATCCTATAGAATAAAAAAAAATGCACATATGTTATTCTTAATAACCATTATTTTTTCAGCTGCATTTACCACAATATCATCATTGTATATATTAAATTATAATCAAGATTCTAGAATAATAACATATTTCCCCTTTACAATTTCTTATTTATCCCTTGATAAAAATATTGAAGAGAAAAATCATGTTTCTATTATAGAAAATACATTAAACAATAGCAATGAAAAATATAATAAATGTAAACTATCTATTATAAAAGAAGAGGTTATGGATGAAGACTATTATATAATAAAATTAGCTGATTTTAACAAAATATTAAATACTTTAAAAAGCAATAAAATTTTTTTAACTCCTATAAAATTAAATAAAAATGAAACCTATTTAATATCAAATTATAATAAGAAGCATTACATAAAAACATTACTTGATAAAAAAAGCATTTGGCTAAAAGATAATATTACTTTAAAAGTTAAAGGTGTAAGTAATAGAAATATATTCCCATTAGGAATACTTTCAAATTCTATAGTAGTAGAAGATTCTCTATACGATAGTATAAAAAATAATTATTCTAATATTACTTTCTATGGTTATGTGGTTCCTGAATGGAAAAACAACCTATCTTCCATTTCATCATTAAACAATAAAATACATAGAAAATATAAGGATTCATTTATATTTTTAACTAGCTCTGATGTTTATGAATATGACAAATTTCAATCTAGTTTACAATTATTTATAGGATTTTTTATAGGTGCCATATTCCTTATAGGGGCAGGTAGTTTCCTATACTTTAAATTCTATGTAGATATAAATGAAGACAAAAACAAATATAAAAATATAAGTAAACTAGGATTAACTAATAATGAAATAAAAACTTCAATTACCATTCAAACATTTATATTATTTTTTGTCCCATATTTTATTTCTATATTCCATACTTTTTTTGCTCTTAAGTGTTTACAAGGGGTACTGAGTTATCCTATTAAAATAAGATTTTTCTTTATATGGATTAGCTTTTTTATAATCCATTTTATATATTTTCTAAAAATACGCTCAAAATATATAAAAAAATTACTAAAATATACTATATAAAATTTCTATATAATTTATTTAAATACCAAACTAAAGTCTAAATTATTTATAAAGGCTTTAGTTTTTATTATGAATTAAACTTTTAGGTATTATATGACCTTATAAAAAATATGATAAATCTAATATAATATTCATGAAAAGTTAATATTGCAAAACTGAAAGGTAGCTGTAATGCAAATAAATAGTATGTTTTCTAGCTTCAATATATAATATGAATTGCAATTTAAATTTAGGGAGGTCACAATATGAAGTTAGATAGCTTTAAATTAAAAATATTAGTAATGCTACTTATGATTTTAGACCATGTAAATGCTTACTTGCCCAACATGCCTATATGGTTTAATTATTTAGGAAGATTAGTCTCTCCTGTTTTCGCTTTCTTAGTAGTAGAAGGTTTTTTTTATACAAGCAGTAAACTTAAATATATTACTAGATTATTTTTCTGGGCATTAATAATGTTTGTTGGATCTAAAACATTATGTTTTATTTTACCTAGCAATAGAGTAATACATAATAATATATTTTTATCTTTAGGTTTATCTGTAGTTCTAATGAGTATATTTACATTTATTAAATGCACAAAAGAAAACAAAAAACTCATGGTATTAGGTGTACTATTAGCCACGTTTATTTCATATTTAATGTTATATACAGAATCCTCTATATTTGGAGTAGTAATGACCTATATTTTTTATTATTATAGAGGGAAAAAATCCATGCCTTTAGTATATGTTTTAGTTTTCCTAGTACTTAACCTTGGTCCTTTAATTCCGCAATTTATTAATTCTTCTCCATCCTTTATATATGATAATTTATTCTTACTTAACACCCAGTGGATGATGATTTTTGCTATAATATTAATACTTTTATATAATGGGAAAAGGGGTATTAATACTAAACTTACAAAATATATGTTTTATGCATTTTATCCATTACATTTATGGATTATATATATAATAAGTTGCTATATCTAATAAAGAGCTGTTGATAAATTATAATTATCAACAGCCTAAACTATTTTTACGGATTAATTTTTAAATTTTTTACATCATTTATATTCTTATACTCTTTAAAAATTAAATATAGTGATATTAAAAATACTATACCATCAATTAATGGAGTTACAAACCATACCGCATCAATTCCTAATATAGATGGAAGTATTAAAATTGAAGGCACAAATAGTATTATTTGTCTTAACAAGACCATTATACCAGCATTTTTACCATTACCTATTGATTGAAAAAATGTTATAGTCATAATCCAGACTGCTAAAACTGGGAATATACTATACATTATTCTAAAGTTATTAATACCCTCACTAACTATAACAGTATCCGTTATAAATAATCCTAATACTTTTTTAGGAAACAATTCAATAGGTATCCAAAATATACAGGCCAAAATAATAGATGCTATTATAAATATGTTTGTACTTTTTCTTACTCTTGAAAATAAATTTGCCCCATAATTTGTTCCGACTACTGGCTGTAATCCTTGACTCATACCCCAAAGAGGTATAAAAGAAAAAGCCTGTATTCTTAGAGCTGCACCCATTAATATTAATTGATTACTTCCTCCATACTTTGTAGCCATTCTGTAAAGTAATGTCTGCTGTATAATGGTCATAAATTGCATCATCATAGCTGATATTCCAACGGAAAATATCTGTGGAAGTAAGCTTCTTTCAACCTTTATTTCATGAAATCTAATATTTTTACTCTTTTTTATAAAATGATACATTATAATAATTGCTTGTATAACTTGGGATATTACAGTAGCAACAGCCGCCCCTTCTATAGCATATTCACCAAATACTATTATTAATATAGGATCTAAGACTATATTTAAAACAGCTCCTATACCCATAAAAAGCATTGCTTCTTTCATAAGTCCTTCCCCACGCATTACCATATTTGCACTTTGAGCAAAATTTACAAAAATTGATCCTATAAAAATAATACGAAGATATCTTACACCTAAATCTAGAATCTCTCCCTTGGCCCCAGTTAAAAATAAAAGCTCTTTTGTAAATATTATCCCAATTGTCATTATAATAATAGAAAATATCAATACTAATGCTAGCAAATTCCCCATAATTTTATCTATTGTTTTTTTATCATTTTTCCCAATAGCTCTAGATAAAATGGAAGAAGAACCAATTCCTATTAAAGTAGCCACAGAATTATTAATAAGTGTTATAGGATATGCAACCCCTACTGCTCCCATAGCATTTTTCCCTATTAATTGTCCAGCAAAAACTCCATCCATAAAAGAATATAATCCTATTACAAGCATCCCAATAATTGCTGGAATACATAATTTAAACATTAACTCTTTAGGTTCTTTTTTTAGTAATTCTTCTCTATTCTTATTCATAGCTATACCTCCAATTTATTGAAATTTTTTATATTATTTTTACTTTTAAACTTCATTTAAGCTTTTACATTAATTTATATAGTTTCCCATTAAGTTAAATCAATTATAAACGATAATCATTTTCATTATCTACTCCAAAAACAAAAATGATCCAAAAATAAAAAAGTGTAAGATTAATAAATAATCCTACACTTTTTTATAATTAAATTTTATACATCAGCACTAACACTTTTTTCTTTAGCTCTTATAAATACTTTCACTATTTCATTAACTACAAGTGGTATTACCGACAATATACCTACAAACAACCAATCTCTTGGAAGTAAATCGAATACTTTAAACACTTTAGCAAAGAAAGGTACAGTTATTACTACATCTTGCAAAAATATTCCAAATAATACTGAAGCAATTAAAAACTTATTTGTAAATAATCCTACTTGGAATATAGATTTACTTGGATGTCTTAAATTTAGGGAATGAAACAATTGTGATACGCTTAAAACTACAAATGCCATAGTTTGAGCATGAGTTAAAGCATCCTCCGGTATATCCTTTGGAAACAATGGGAATAAATTAGGATCCCTAGTATAAACTTTCACTCCAACTACAAAAGCTACTAATGTTAAAACTCCTATTAAAATACCATTTAATATTAAAAACACTCCTGTACCACCAGAAAACAAACTAGCTTTAGGATCCCTTGGTTTTTCCTTCATTACTTCTGGATCACCTGGGTCTGCACCCAATGATAGTGCTGGTAAACTATCAGTTATAAGGTTAACCCATAATAGATGTATTGGTCTAAGTGGTGCTGGCCAACCAAATAATATAGCAAAGAATAATGAAATTATCTCACCTATATTACAGGAAAGCAAAAATACTATAGATTTTTTTATATTGTTAAATATGTTTCTCCCTTCTTTTATAGCAGATACAATAGTTGAAAAATTATCATCTGTAAGTATCATATCAGAAGCGCCCTTCGCCACATCTGTACCTGTGATTCCCATAGCTACACCTATATCTGCCATCTTAAGTGAAGGAGCATCATTAACTCCGTCTCCAGTCATAGAAACTATATTGCCCTTAGATTTAAATGCCTTAACTATTCTAACTTTATGTTCAGGTGAAACCCTTGCAAATACTCTTAAATTATCAACTTTTGAAGCTAACTCCTCCTCTGTAAGTTTATCAAGTTCCGCTCCAAAAATAGCCTGATTTTCATTTTCTGCAATTCCAAGTTCCTTGGCTATAGCTAATGCAGTATTTTTATGATCTCCTGTTATCATTATAGTTTTTATTCCGGATTTTTTACATTCAAAAATAGAATCTTTTACTTCTTCTCTTGGTGGATCTATCATTCCAACTAAGCCTATAAATATTAAATCATTTTCTAATTTATCAATTTCTATATGCTTAGATTCTATTTTTTTAAAAGCTGCTCCTAAAACTCTTAAGGCATCATCTGACATAGAGTTAGAAGCCTTTGCTATAAGATTTTTTATTTCCTCTGTCAATGGAACTATCTCACCATTAATATAAATTTCTTTACATAGGTTTATTAAATTGTCTGTAGCTCCTTTAGTCATTACATAATACTCAGAATCATATTTATTTACTGTAGTCATAAGTTTTCTATCTGATTCAAAAGGAATTTCATTAACTCTTTCGTATTTTTTATCCAATTCAATCTTTGCCATATCATATTTAAATCCAACCTCAAGTAAAGCTATTTCTGTTGGATCTCCAGTCTTTGATTCCTCGGAATAAGTAGCGTCATTACATAATACTAAGTTTTCCACTAACAATTTATGAACACTATTATTTAAATCTATTGTAGAAATATCACCCAAATTATTATCTGCATAAAACTTAGTTACAGTCATCTTATTTTGAGTTAAAGTTCCTGTTTTATCAGAACAGATTACATTTACTGCCCCTAATGTCTCTACTGCTGGAAGTTTTCTTACTATAGCATTTTCTTTAATCATCTTCTGAACGCCCATAGCAAGAACTATTGTAACTATAGCAGGTAGTCCTTCAGGTATTGCTGCTACAGCTAAACTTATAGCGGTTAGAAACATTTCAAATAAGTCTCTTTTTTGAACTAAAGCAACTAAAAACATTACTCCGCATATTCCCAGTGCCCCAAAGCCTAACAACTTACCAAGTTCTGCTAATTTTTTCTGTAAAGGTGTTAATTCATTTTCACTATTATCAAGCATTTTAGCAATTTTACCTATTTCTGTATTCATTCCTGTGCCTACTGCAACACCTACACCTCTTCCATATGTAGCCAGTGTAGACATAAATGCCATATTTCTTTGATCACCTAATGCAGTATCTTTACTGTCTAGAAAAAGTTTTGAATCCTTTTCCACTGGTACAGATTCACCAGTTAATGCAGATTCTTCAACCTTTAAATTTGCAGTTTCTACAAGTCTTAAATCACATGGTATATACCTTCCTGCATCCAATATTATTATATCTCCTGGAACAACTTCCTCAGATGGTATTTCTTTAAGTTCACCATCTCTTTTAACTATTGCCTTAGGAGTAGACATTTCTTTTAGTGCCTCTAAAGCTTTTTCTGCTTTTGATTCCTGTACTACACCAATTACAGCATTTAAGAGAATAACAAATCCTATTATTATAGCATCACTTACCTCTCCAAGAAGTCCTGATATTATAGCTGCAGCTAGTAAAATATAAATAAGTACATCATTTAATTGTTCAAAAAACATTTGAACAATTGACTTAGGTTTCTTAGTTACTAATTTATTAAGTCCATATTTTACTTTTCTTTCTTCCACTTCTTTGGATGTAAGTCCATTTACAGTATCAGTATTTAATTCTTTTATCACTTCATCCGTGCCTTTGTCAAACCACATTCAACTTCACCTCATATATATTATTTGTATATAAAGAATAAATTATTTAACTGTTTAAGTTTTTATGGTTTCTTTTTCATTCCCCCTCTTAAAATTAATAAAAAAAGACCTTTGTCCTATTTGTATAACAAATAGGACAAAGGTCTTGCAATCTCACCTAAGAGTAACTATCCGGGCTAAATGCCGTCATGACGAATAGTTATAAATTCGCTACTCCCCTTTGTAAGGTAGATTATAGCATATAAGGTGATTATGTTCAATATATTTTTAAAATATATTGAACAAGCTAATACATAATAATACCTAAAACTCCCGCTACCACAATTACCAATATAGGATGTATTTTTTTAGATAATAAAAGTACCATAATTATAATTCCAATAATTATACTTTTGAAATCCTTATAAGATTCTATAGCTAAAGATAAAAAAGCCGATATTATAAGTCCTATAAGTGCTGGTCTCATTCCCATAAGAGAAGATTTAATAATTTTTGATTCTTTAAACTTTAATATATAATGAGTAGCTATTGATACAAGAAAAAATGATATAGCTACCACTCCTAATGTAGCTGCTATACTTCCCCAAACTTTAGAAACCTTATATCCTACAAAAGTTGCTGAATTAATAGCCACAGGTCCTGGAGTCATTTGAGAAATACCTATTATATCACTAAATTCCTGAAAATTAATCCATCCCTTATTATTTACAATCTCCCTTTCGATAAAAGGAAGCATTGCGTATCCCCCTCCGAAACTAAAGGCTCCTATTTTTAAAAAAACTAAAAATAAACTTATTACATTTCCCATAATTACACCTTCTCTCTATAATAAAAGTAACCATAAATTCCTGAAAGTATAATTACTACTACAGGGTGAATCTTTATTATAGAAACAAGCAAAACAGTTACTAAAACTAATATTAGATTCATATAATTTTTTTTAACTGATTTAGATAAACTTATTACTGCAATTAAAACAAGTACTGGTACTGCTGCGGATATCCCTTTAAATACCAAATCTACATAATAATTATTTCTAAATTGCATAAAAAAAGATGCAATTATTAATATTATGGAGAAAGAAGGTAAAATAGTTCCAAGTAAAGCCATTATAGCACCTTTAACACCTTCTACTTTATATCCTACAAAAGTAGACGCATTTACTGCTAATGCACCTGGAAAAGACTGAGATATAACAACTATATCTAAAAATTCTTCTTTACTTATCCATTTCTTTTTATCTACTACCTCTACTTCAATTAGAGGAATCATTGCATATCCTCCTCCAAAAGTAAATGCTCCTATTTTAAAGAAACTCCAAAACATATTCATTAGCTTTTTCACTATACCGCCTCCAAATTACTTTCATATTCCTATTATACCCTAATGAAATCAACTAAAAAATAATCTATAATAGTTTTATTTTTACATATTAACATACCCATCTTTATATATTCATATTATTTACTATAATCATTATTTAATTTAAGGAGGATGCATATAAAATTGTTTAAAAAAATTAATATCTTCTTAATAACTTTATGCTCAATATTTACTTTCAATAATACTTGTTATGCTAAAGTCACTCCATATACTACTAAAGAAAATATAAAAGATTGCACATTAATAAGAATTCCTTTAGAAAAGGATGATGGAAGTATCATTTATATACCTTCAGATAAATTTTTCGCAAGTGGAAATGAAGGCTATTCTCATCAATTTTTTCTTAACCAGTCACTTAATATATTAAAAAATGATAAAGGAGATAAGGTTTTTAATCTTCTTGAGCCCTATAAAAAAACTATAATGAGTTTCTCAGACAAACCAGATAAAGATGAGAAAGACTATGGCTTTGCTTACCATTTTTATAATCCTTATACTGGTAGAAATTATTTACCTAAATATATAAATGCTTCTTATGAAACAGGGCTAGTGCGTTTTGAAAACCATACCAAAAATGCATTACAGAATTATAAAAATAACAGATCCTATTCTATGGAAGAGTTAGGTCGTGCTTGTCATTTCCTGGAAGACATAAATGTTCCACATCATTCGGCAAATTTAGTAGCTGTACTTAGCACTCATTCACAATATGAAGATTTCATAAATGAAAGAAATCAGGACTACGTAGTATCAACTAGTGATAAATACAACGAATTTTCCTCTCTTTCATTTGAAAATTATTGCACCCAACTCTTTCAAGATTGCGCTAAACATTCCTATAAATATAAAGATTTAGCTAATGCAAAAAAAGGTTTAAAAGGGGATACTGAAAAATGGAATATTGCAGCCAAAGAAACTACAAAGTATTTACAAGAACACTTATCAGCTTTCTTTTACAGATTTTTAAAAGAGGTGGAAGAATTTTAACATTTTCCCACTACATTACCTTAGACATGTACCCCTACCTAAAGTATAATAGAAATTATAAATTTTCAAATAAATATTTAAGGTAGGTGTTACAATGAATAAATCTTCCATAAGAAAACTTATGGCTGCTTCAGTGCTTACTACAGTTTTAGCAGTATCTAGTATACAATTAGTATCTGCAAGAGGCTCTTTAAACTTATCTGATTCTCCAATAAAAACTGGATCCTCAATTGCATCTAAATGTAATATAAACTTAAATACTGCAAATCAGGATTGTACAAAAAAACAATCTACCCGTAACACAGAAGTAAAAAAGACTTCTAATGGTAATACTGACTTCAAGAACCAGAATACTAGTTGTAGCAACAATTCAACTAAAGATAAAAATACTAGTTGTAGCAATGGTTCAACTACAAACAACAATACTTCAAATAATAACAACAATACTTCAAATAATAACAACAATACTTCAAATAACAATGAAATGAACAATAATAACAATAATGAGAGTTCAAATTCCCAAACAGGAACAAACAATGATTCAAGTATAAATGCATTAGAACAAGAAGTTATTAAACTTGTTAATGAAGAAAGAGCAAAGATTTCCTTACCTGCCCTTAAAGCTAATGTAGAGCTTTCAAAGGTAGCAAGGATTAAATCTCAAGATATGATTGATAAAAATTATTTTTCACATACATCCCCAACTTATGGTTCACCCTTTGATATGATGAAAAAATTTGGAATAAAATATACTACTGCTGGTGAAAACATAGCTTCAGGATATTCTACAGCTAAAGAAGTTGTAGATGGTTGGATGAACTCACCAGGGCATAGGGCCAATATTTTAAATAAATCCTTTACGGAAATAGGAGTTGGATTAGGTAAAAACTCTAATGGAACATGTTACTGGACTCAAATGTTTATAAATCAAGCTAAATAATAAATAGGAACTGCATACTGCAGTTCCTATCTTTCTTTTACTAAAGTATTCTAATTAAACACCTATTGTGGCCAAATATGTTCTTATGAAATACAAAATAAGTAAATGTGCTGGGTAGAATATATAAAAAAAGTATTTTATTTTTAATCCCCTCTCACCGTTGTAAAAATAAATTAGAATAAATGAAATATATACAATACCCAAACTTGCTGGCACCTCATATAAAAATACAATAATTCCTGATAAAATCTGTAATTTTCTATTTTCTCTAAATATATAAAAAAGAGATATACACAATATACCATAATAAGTAAAATCACATTTTATAAACTTAGCTATAGCACCAAATGCAACTATAACTACTATAATAGAAAAAATACTAATGGCTTTGTTCAATTTCCTACTATTAATAAGTTCAATTAAATACATTACGCATATTCCTAAAAATAATGTAAAGAATACATTATTTAATCGAGAAGCCGGCAAAAATGCCTTATTACCATAAGCCAAATTAAAAGGTACTTCCGAAATTAACGCAAAAATAAAAAGCCTTAATGCATATTTTTTTTTGTTACTTGTATGTATATATCCCTGAACAAGTAAAAAACAAAATATTGGAAAAGATATACGTCCTATTGCTCTCATTAACATATATATCATATTTAAATTTGCATTATTAGCCATTGCTGAATTTGCAGCTACAGGTATAAACTTATAATATACTCCCATTAAAATTAACGTTGCAGCAATATGATCAATTAACATAGAAATAAGCGCAGTAATTTTTAATGTGCTTCCTGTAAATCCTCTTTTTGTTGATAATTCTTTATTTTCAGATATAGATGCGTTCAATAATATCACTCCCAAAATAATTTTGCAATTTCTCTAACCTGCTAACTCTTCGATAAAATTTTCATATAACTAATACTATATTCTTTTTATCTTCTCCCTTCATATATTATTTTCAAAACATAAATTAGGCCTAAAAAAATACTAATCTGAATAACAAGTTATATTATTAATATAAAAATTTTGTTCTCCTTAAATGGATTTTTAATATAAACCTTTACATAAAATAAACACTTGTCCATATTTAAGTAATACGTAGACACTCTCATTTTAAATTTTAACTTCTTTTTAAAATTTTGTCAAATTTTTGTATAAAAATTTAAATTCATATATTTATAAAATTTTTTATAATATATATATAATGTCTTTTTATAAGTTGCTAATCTAATAGTCAACTTTAATAAATAATAAGAACTGCATAATACAGTTCTTATTATTCTAAACATTATTTTGAATTTAAAATATTTAAAAGTGATAACCCTTCTACCCTATCTTTTATCTCATTCTTGTCTACAGAATATAGTCCTAATTTTTTCATTCTTTCAAAATAAACTGAACCAGAAAAAGTAAATTTTTTACTTAGTCCTTCTTCACTTTTAACCTCTTCATTTACGAATGCAATTCCATCTCCTATGGAAAGTTTTCTTGGAAATGAGAGCATACTGCATCCACAAATATATTTTACACTATTATATCCAGCTAAAGTACCCGTTACTATAGCCTCAGTATGCCCAACTAGTGGGCCAGCTTTTTCACCTGCACAAAATAGATTTTCTACATCTAATACTTTTAAATAATTGTCTCTTGGACACATGCCAATAAATCTTATGGAATTCCCCTTACTACCCGCATAAGGATCCTCATACTTTACATTTTTAAAACCAGGTATTTTTCTTAATTTTTCTATATTATAATAAGGTGCCATAAGTTTTGCATGACCAGTATCTAAAATTATTAAATTATTTTTAAATTCTTTTAATGCATATTGTTGACATGCTTTTACTCCTAAATGATCATCCACAAGCTCCTGTGGAATTGGTACTATACATACCCCATCTTTATTTAATTTCTCCTGTATTTCTGTACTTAATGATTCTTTAAGCAACTTACAAGATCCACTCATTGCTCCTACTTGCCCGTTTTTTCTCTTAGCTATATATTCCTTTACCCCTGCTAAAGATGCTATACTTTTCCTTCCTCCAAAACTAGGACATCTAATTATACACATAGCACATCCATTGCCGTATTTACTACAATTTTCCATAGGACCTGCTGTACCAGTACAATCTATAAAAACATCCCCTTCATATATAAATTTTTTATCATCCTCAACACCGATTATCCTGTTATTTTCCATATGCACTTTCACTGCTCTACTCATAAATTCTATTTTAATACCCATATTTTCTAAAAAATTTTTAACAGCTCCATGTATTTTCCCTACATTATATAACCTTGCATGAGCATGTCCTGGGAAATTTATATTATCGTGTTTACAACACTGCTTACATATATTAAATAATTCTCCTCCTCCAAGGTAACTAAGTTCAAGTTCTGCTGTATATCTACCATTATTTCTCATTATCCCACCTACAAGTCCTGTTCCTAATATCATGTCAGTTCTTTCCAATATAGTAACCTGAGCCCCTAATTTTCTTGCACTTACCGCTGATGCACATCCTGCCCAACCACCACCTACTACTATGACCTTCATATTATCAACCACCTACTTATTTAATAACTATGTCACCATCCACATCAGTTCTAATTATGTTAATTCTCATTTTCTTTAATTTTTCAATTATTTCTTCATCCGGGCTCTCTTCTCCATTGCAAGTTATAATTACCGTTAAAGGGCGTACTCTTCTTAAAAATAAATTGCTACTACTAGTATTAAGTCCATGATGAGGAAGTTTTAATATGTCACATTTTCCTATAATGCCTTCCTTTACAATTTCCTTCTCTCTTTCTTTTTCTATATCAGATGCAAATATATATCTTCTACCATTTATTTTTCCTGCTATAACTATAGCATTGTTATTTTCAATCTCCTGATCATAATCCTTAGCTTTTATAGTTATAAGTTTTATATCATTTTTCTTTATTTTAAATTCATCTTTTATAAAAGACACATCTACTCCACTAACATATAAATATCTATATATAATATCTCTCATTACATCAGGATGAGATGGAATAAATACTTTATCTACCTTTTTATATTTTAAAATTTTTTCAAGTCCCCCATAATGATCATTATGATAATGGGTTATAAAAATATAATTTATTCTGTCTACATCATTACTACTTAAATAGTCTAAAACTTTATCTGCAGATTCCTCTGCTCCTGTATCAATTAATATATTAAAATCTTTAGACTTTATTAAAATACAGTCACTTTGACGTGTATTTATAAAATGCACCTCACTACTTTCCTTAGCGTATACCTTTGAAGTACACATAAGTAAAATAATAACTATACAACAAATAACTTTTTTAAATACTTTCAAACATTGCACCTCCTTTATTCCTATAACTTTAAGTTTAGTATTTGTATTCATAGTAAATTTAATGTATAGAATGATCCTAAATTAACACAAAAAAGATAATTCACAATTGTTAACAATACCATTTAGTATATAAATTAAAAAATATTAAAGTAGGATAAGTTCGAAAAGAACTTATCCTACTTTCTATATTATAGTTTATATATTTTTTCTCTATTCTCCTTTACTTCCTTTGTAGCATTTCTTGTATCATATAATATTTTAGATTTTTTCACTATATTCTCATAATCATAACAACTATGATTTGTAATTATAATTACAATATCAGCCTTATCCAATCCTACATCTAAATCTACAGATTTATATGATTTACCTTTATGACTAAACTGTGGTATATATGGATCATTAAATTGTATATTTGCTCCATTTTCCTCTAAATGTTCTATTACTTTCAATATGGGAGATTCTCTCATATCATCTATATCATTTTTATAAGCAGCACCTAATAGTAAAACTATTGATCCATTCATAGCCTTTTTGTGTTTATTTAGTAATTTCATAGCGTTTTCTACCACAAATTCAGGCATACGATCATTTATTTCACCCGATACTTCAATTAATCTTGTATGAAAATCATATTCTTTTGCCTTCCATTCTAAATAATAGGGATCTAGAGGTATACAATGCCCACCAAGTCCTGGCCCTGGATAAAATGCCATAAATCCGTAAGGCTTTGTTTTCGCTGCATCTATAACTTCAAATACATCTATATTCATTTTTTTACATAGTATAGCCATTTCATTAGCCAATGCTATATTTATATTTCTAAAGGCATTTTCTAATATTTTTTCCATTTCAGCTACTGCTGGAGATGATACTACATATACTTCCCCCTCTAAAACACTTCTATAAAGCATGGCCGCAACTTCTGTACATTCTTCTGTACAACCACCTACAACTTTAGGTGTATTTTTAGTCTTAAATTGTTTGTTTCCTGGATCTACCCTTTCTGGTGAAAATGCTAAAAAGAAATCTTTTCCACACTTTAAACCTGTCTCTTCAAAAATCGGTTTTAAAACTTCTTCTGTTGTTCCAGGATAAGTTGTGCTCTCCAAGACTATAAGCATACCCCTATGAATGTATTTTTCAATACTCCTAGCAGAATTAACAACATATGATATATCTGGCTGTTTATATAAATCTAAAGGTGTTGGTACACATATGGCTACTGCATCCACCTGACTTACAAACGAAAAATCTGTAGTAGCTTTTAATTGGCCTTTCCTAACTAAATCTTCTAATTCATTATCAATTATATCTCCTATATAATTTTTCCCCTCATTGACAAGTTGTACTTTTTTATCCTGGACATCAAAACCTATAACTTGAAATCCTGCCTTAGCTTTTTCTACAGCTAATGGAAGCCCCACATAACCTAATCCTACTACACCTAATTTAGCTGTTCTATTTTTTAATTTAGATATTAAATTTCTTTTTAATTGAGACATTTTATACCTCCTAGTTCTATACCTAACACTTAATTTATAAACTAAAAATTTTGTGTTACTTTTTTATACTTTATTATTTTATGTTTAAATACAATAAATACTACCTATTTTTTCCACATATTATTTTTCTCTTTACTTTTAGTGGTTCCAATAGCTTTCATTTATTAATTAACAAATTGTATAAATGTAAATAAAAATATATTAAGACTCCAAGTCCCTATATAAAGACTGAAGTCCTAATATACAAATAGTCTTATTATTAACATGTATATCTATCCTGTACATGCTACCATTTTAATAATACTATACTAAATATATAATATATGGTCATTGGGTATTTCAATATTTATTTATATATTAATTACTGGGTATAGTATTATTTGGTGCCATATTTTTGTACATTATATTATTCTCATCGTCCCTTTCATAATGATTTTCTTCACAATCATCAAATAAATTCTCCATTTGTTGTGGTGGATAAAGTGTTGGTATTTCTCTTTCCATAAATTCTTTACATGGATCATGTGAACAATCACATTCTTCTGGTACTGGGCAATATCCATAAG
>NZ_UYZZ01000002.1 GCF_900626095.1 Clostridium rectalis | reverse complement strand
GTATGCAGGATTCTGATTACATAGTAGCTGTAAATAAAGATGAAAGTGCTCCAATCATGCAGATTGCTGATTTAGGAATAGTAGGGGATTACAAAAAAGTTATTCCTGAAATCATAGCTCAGATAAAGGCTACTCAGGCAGAATAGTTAACTTAATATACATGTTTGTATTTAATACAAACATGTATATTTTCATACAAGTTATAGCCCTAGTATATTTCAAAGTATTATAAAATTTATATAAAGGAGGTACATATTATGAAAAAGATATGTGTACTTGGTGCAGGAACAATGGGAGCTGGAATAGCTCAAGCATTTGCTTCAAAAGGATATGAGGTTGTATTAAGAGATATTAAGGATGAATTTGTTGATAAGGGATTAAAGGGAATCAACAAAAGTTTATCAAAATTAGTTGCTAAGGGTAAAAAGACTCAGGAAGATATGGATGCAATACTTTCAAGAATTACAGGAACAGTTGATATTAATCAAGCTGCGGATTGTGATTTAATAGTAGAAGCTGCAGTTGAGAGAATGGATCTTAAGAGAGAAATATTTGCTGAATTAGATAGAATATGTAAACCGGAAACAATACTAGCATCAAATACTTCATCACTTTCAATAACTGAAATAGCTACAGCTACAAAGAGACCAGAAAAGGTTATAGGAATGCATTTCTTTAACCCAGCTCCAGTTATGAAACTTGTAGAAATTATAAGAGGTATGGCTACTTCACAGGAAACTTTTGATGCAGTTAAAGAAGTTTCAGTAGCAATCGGAAAAGACCCAGTAGAAGTTGCAGAAGCTCCAGGATTTGTAGTAAACAGAATATTAATACCAATGATTAACGAAGGTGTTGGAATATTTGCAGAAGGGATAGCTTCAGCAGAAGATATTGATAAAGCTATGATGCTTGGTGCTAATCACCCAATGGGACCTTTAGCTTTAGGAGATTTAATAGGATTAGATGTTTGTTTAGCAATCATGGATGTATTATATAATGAAACTGGAGACTCAAAGTATAGAGCTCATTCATTATTAAGAAAATATGTAAGAGCTGGATGGTTAGGAAGAAAATCTGGAAGAGGATTTCATAACTACGCAAAATAGTTATAAATAAAAGTCATTGGATATCTCCAATGGCTTTTTATATATAGTAAATATTATAAATTTTTATCCGAAGGCTACCATCCGTATAACTCCCATGCTGTTTAGGTGGGGGATAACGGCTGACACGCCCCTGGATAAGTTCTTCTAAGACTCAGATTAAAAGAGGGATTCCCAATAAGCAAATTTCACCTGAGTCTAAGAATCACTTGAATGGTAGGTGGTGATATACTTGTTTTATACAGAGAGTTCCTTGGATAAATTTTTATCTAATGTAGGTAAAAAAAATACTATTTATACTGCTAAATATACTTTTGATAATATAATAGGAGAAAGTAATGTTATAAAAAATCTTATTAAAAGAGGCAAGCAAATTGCCAATAGTCCCTCTACAATATTAATACAGGGTGAAAGTGGAACTGGAAAAGAAGTTTTAGCTCAAGCTATACATAATTATAGCAATAGAAAAAATTATCCTTTTATAGCTGTAAATTGTGGAGCTATCCCAAGTAATCTAATAGAAAGTGAATTGTTTGGATACGTTGAGGGAGCTTTTACAGGAAGTAAAAAAGGGGGTCATATAGGAAAGTTTCAAGCAGCCAATGGTGGTACCATATTTTTAGATGAAATAGGTGATATGCCCTTAGATATGCAAGTTAGATTGCTTAGAGTACTGCAGGAAGGGTATATAACTAAAATAGGCAGTAATGTTCCCTTAAAGACTAATGTAAGGGTTATAGCTGCTACCAATAAGGAATTAAAAAAGGAAGTAGAGGGAAAAAGATTTAGAGAGGATTTATATTATAGATTGAATGTTATACCTATGTATACACCAACTCTTAGGGAAAGAAAAGAAGATATAAAATTTCTAATAGAGTATTTTCTTAATATGAAATCTATAAAATTAAATAAACCTAAACCCAAAATGCAAAATAATATATATCAAAATATTATTAGTTATGAATGGCCTGGAAACATAAGGGAACTAGAAAATTATATAGAGAATATGGTGAATTTCAATGGAGAAAGTACTATAAAATTTAGAATAGAAGCACCTACTAAAGCGAAAAGATATATAGGGGAAGAGGATATATATATATGTCCTTTACAAGAATTAGAGAGAAAGGCTATTATAGCTTGCAAAGATAAATATGGAAATAATGTTTCTAAAATATCTAGAATATTGGGGATAAGTAGAAATACATTATATAGTAAAATTAAAAAATATAGTATAAATTTTGATTAACATATGAAAAAATTTACAGAACTTTGTTAATAAAATTACAATATACAACAATAAAAACATGCTAATTTTTTTAACATTGTTCATTATTTTAACAATTTTATCATGTAAAGTGTTCTAAAATTCAACACTTTAATTTCATATAAATTAACAAAAGTCTAAAAGTACTATGAATTAGGAGTTTTGCAAGTGGCATAAAAATTGCTACATTAAATAGTGTTAAAAAAATATCAAGGTGATTTATTACTTTAATATATAGGAGGAATAATTATGTATAGATTTACAGTTCCAAGAGATATTTATTATGGAAAAGGATCATTAGAAGTATTAAAAAGTGTTAAGGGTAAAAAGGCTGTTATTGTTGTAGGTGGAGGATCCATGAAAAGATTTGGATTTTTAGATAAAGTAGAATCCTACCTTAAAGAAGCGAAAATAGAAACTAAATTAATAGAAGGTGTTGAGCCTGATCCATCAGTTGAAACTGTTATGAAGGGCGCGGAAATTATGAGAGAATTTCAACCAGATTGGATTGTATCAATAGGTGGAGGTTCACCAATTGATGCAGCTAAAGCCATGTGGTTATTTTACGAACACCCTGAACTAACATTTAAGGAAGCAGCAGAAAATGTGTTAGGATTACCAGAACTTAGGAACAAAGCTAGATTTATAGCTATTCCATCTACTAGTGGAACTGCAACAGAAGTTACAGCATTTTCTGTAATTACAGATTATAAAGCAGAAATAAAATATCCTTTGGCTGATTTTAATTTAACTCCCGACATTGCAATTGTAGATCCTGAATTAGCAGAAACTATGCCAGAGAAACTTACAGCTCATACTGGGATGGATGCTTTAACTCATGCTGTGGAAGCTTATGTAGCAGGACTTAGATCAAATTTTACAGACCCACTTGCAATGCAGGCAATCGCGATGGTAAAAGATTATATAATAAAATCTTATAAAGGAGATAAGGAAGCAAGAGAGAGAATGCATGAAGCACAGTGCTTAGCAGGTATGGCTTTTTCAAATGCTTTACTTGGAATTACTCATAGTATGGCTCATAAGATTGGGGCAGTTTTCCACATACCTCATGGATGTGCAAATGCTATATTTCTTCCATATGTTATAGACTTTAATAAAAAAGCTTGTAAGGATAGATATGTTACTATTGCTAAATATTTAGGATTAGGCGGAAATAGTGATGATGAATTAATAGATTCCTTAACTGATATGATTAGAGAATTAAATAAAGCTATGGATATTCCATTAACTTTAAAAGACTATGGTATAAAAGAGGATGAATTTAAGAATAAGGTTAAATTTATGGCACATAATGCAGTACTAGATGCGTGCACATCTTCAAATCCTAGAAAGATATCTGAAGATGAAATGGAGAATATGTATACCTATGCTTATTATGGAAAGAAAATAGATTTTTAAATTAATATAAATTTTAATAAAAGGCTCTCTTAATTAAGCTTATTAAGAGAGTTTTTATTTAGATTTTCATATTATGTATATAAAATTTTTAAAATTAAATAATAATGTTGATAAGTAGTACAGGGTTTTTTATAATGAATATTATGAACTGTAAAATAAAAAAAAGATACGGGGGAATAAAAATGTATAAGATTTTGAGTAAAAGGCTTTTGGCTCCTAACATTTATTTAATGGATGTTGAAGTTCCAAGAGTTGCAAAGTCTGCTAAACCAGGACAATTTGTAATAGTTAGAGTAGACGATAAAAGTGAAAGAATACCACTTACAATTTGTGATTATGATAGAGAGAAAAAGACGGTTACTATAGTGTTTCAAGTAGTTGGTGCATCTACAAAAAAAATGGCGGATTTAAAATGTGGAGATTATTTTAAGGATTTTGCAGGTCCTTTAGGGCAACCATCTGAATTAGTTTATGAAAACATAGAGGAACTTAAAAACAAAAACATAATATTCATAGCTGGTGGAGTTGGAGCAGCACCAGTATATCCTCAAGTTAAATGGTTAAATTCTATTGGAGCAAAGGTAGATGTTATAGTAGGAAGTAAATCAAAAGAATTTTTAATATTGGAAGAGGAAATGAAAAAAGTAGCAGGCAATTTATACATAACTACAGATGATGGATCCTATGGAGAAAAGGGATTGGTTACTGAAATGTTGAGAAAGCTTGTAGAAAAAAATAATAAAAGCTATGATTTAGTAGTAGCAATAGGACCAATGATAATGATGAAATTTGTAGTAAAACTTACAGAGGAATTAAAAATAAAGACTGTTGTAAGTTTAAATACACTAATGGTAGATGGTACAGGTATGTGTGGAGCTTGTAGAGTAACTGTAGGTGGTAAAACTAAGTTTGCTTGTGTAGATGGACCTGAGTTTGATGGCCATCTTGTTGATTTTCAAGAAGCAATGAGAAGGCAAGGAATGTATAAAACAGAAGAAGGTAAAAAATTACTTGAACAACAAGAAAGAAAAGAAGGACATGTTTGTCATGTTGGATTAGGAGGAGAAGAATAATGGATAGATTAAAGAAAACTCCTATTAAGGAACAATGTGCAGAAGAAAGGATAAAAAATTTTAAGGAAGTTTGTTTAGGCTATACAGAAGAAGAAGCTATAAAAGAGGCAGCAAGATGTTTAAATTGTAAAAAACCTCTTTGTATTTCTAAATGCCCTGTATCAATAAATATCCCTAAATTTATTCAGTTTGTGAAAGAGAAAGATTTTGAAAGTGCAGCCAAAGCCATAAATGAAGCAAGCTCATTGCCTGCTGTTTGCGGAAGGGTATGTCCACAGGAGAGCCAGTGTGAAGGAAAATGTGTTTTAGGAATAAAGGGTGAACCAATAGCTATTGGAAAACTAGAAAGATTTGTAGGAGACTGGTCTAGGGAGCATAATGTGGATTTATCTATAAAAAGTGATAAGAAGAATAAAAAGGTAGCAGTTATAGGAAGTGGCCCTGCTGGTCTTACATGTGCAGGAGATTTAGCTAAAATGGGTTATGAAGTTACAATATTTGAGGCACTTCATGAACCAGGTGGAGTTTTAGTATATGGTATACCTGAATTTAGGCTTCCTAAAGATACTGTAGTTAATCACGAGATAGAAAACGTAAAAAAGTTAGGAGTAAATATTGAAACAGATGTTATTATAGGAAAAACTGTAACTATAGATGAACTTATGGATGAAGAAGGATTCCAAGCTGTATTTATAGGGTCAGGAGCAGGGCTCCCAAAATTCATGGGAATACCTGGAGAAAACTATAATGGAGTATTTTCAGCTAATGAGTTTTTAACTAGAAATAATTTAATGAAAGCATTTAAAAGTGAGTATGATACTCCTATATTACTTGGTAAGAAAGTAGCAGTTGTAGGTGGTGGAAATGTAGCTATGGATGCGGCTAGAACTGCTAAAAGGCTTGGATCAGAAGTACATGTAGTATATAGAAGATCAGAGGAAGAATTGCCAGCAAGAGTGGAAGAAGTACATCACGCTAAGGAAGAAGGAATAATATTTGATTTATTAACCAATCCTGTAGAAATAGTAGGAAATGAAAAAGGGTGGGTTAAGGCTTTAAAATGTGTAAGAATGGAACTTGGAGAACCTGATGCATCAGGAAGAAGAAGACCTGTTGAATTAAAGGGATCAGAGTTTACTATGGATATAGATACGGTTATTATGTCACTTGGAACTTCTCCGAATCCACTTATATCAGCTACTACTAAGGGATTAGAAAGGAACAAGTGGGGATGTATAGTTGCAAACGAGGAAACTGGAAGTACAACTAGAGAAGGTGTTTTTGCAGGAGGAGATGCAGTAACAGGTGCTGCAACTGTTATACTTGCAATGGAGGCAGGAAAGAAAGCAGCAAAGGCTATAGATAAATTTTTAATAGATAAATAGATATAATGTGGTTTAAAAAGCAACTTTTTATTTAGGCATAATTTATTACTAAATAAAAGGTTGCTTGGAATTTTGTAATCTTTGTTAATGAAATTATTTAACGAAGGGGGAGAATAGAAGATGGATTATAATTCAGTAGAAGAGTTTTATAAAGACGGAATAAAAGCTGTTTTGATAAAAGGAGTTAAAAATTTTGAATTACCTCATATTTTTGAATGTGGACAATGTTTTAGATGGAATATAAAAGAAAATGGTAATTATATAGGAGTGGCCTTTGGTCATGTAATTGAAGTAGAAAAAAAAGATGATAATGTAATATTGTATAATTCTAGTGAAAAAGAATTTAATTCTTTATGGGTTGATTACTTCGATTTGAAGAGGGACTATTCAGAAATCAAAAAAATACTAAGTAGGGATGAATTGCTAAAAAAATCTGTTGACTTTGGATATGGAATTAGATTATTGAAGCAAGACCCCTTTGAATTAATTGTTTCATTTATAATATCTGCTAATAATAGAATCCCTATGATAAAAAAGGCTATTAAAAATATTAGTGAAAAATGGGGAGAATCTATACTATATAACGGAAATATATACTATTCATTCCCAAGTATAGAAAATTTACATAAGGCATCACAGGAGGAATTAGAATCTTGTGGTGTAGGATTTAGGGGAAAATATATAAAACACACAGTTGAAAAAATATATAACAGTATGAATAGTGAGAATAAAGAATATGATAAAATCTTTGATATAAATTGGATAAAAATTCAGAATGATGATGAGTGTCATACTGCACTTCAAAATTTTATTGGAATAGGACCAAAAGTTGCTGATTGTATAATGCTATTTTCAATGGGGAAATACTCAGCATTCCCAGTAGATGTATGGGTTAAGAGGGCAATGCAACACTTTTATTTAGCACCAGATGTATCTTTAAAAAAGATAAGGGATTTTGCAAGAAATAAGTTTGGAGATTTATCTGGTGTTGCTCAACAATATTTGTTCTATTATGCTAGAGAAAACAATATATTAATATAATTATGATAAAAATATGTGGGTGAAAACTTTCATAAAAATTTTAAAAGTTAAAAATAAAATTTTTATGAATTTTTTTTTGAAATTGTATTAATTTTTTTTGATTATCTGTTATAATATAATATGTTAATAAATTAACGAACTTGTATGACTATACTAATATAAAAATAAGTAATTTAATAACTTTAAATTACGGTTTATAAAATTAGGAGGAATTAATATAATGATAACATTTGATAGTCAGTTAAAAAAGTTAAAGTATCTAGTACTAAGAGAAGTGGCTAAGATGACTTTGGAAAATAGACTTAATAAAGAGGAAATGGAAAAGGTCCCTTTTGAAATAATTAAAGGAGATAAGGCAGAATATAGATGTTGCGTTTATAAGGAAAGAGCTATTGTATATGAAAGAGCCAAGCTTGCTATTGGATGTTTACCAAATGGACAAATGGCAGATGAATTTGTAAATGTAGAAGATGATGATCAAATAGTTTATGTAATAGATGCAGCATGTGATAAATGCCCTATAAACAGATTTGTAGTTACAGAAGCTTGTAGAGGATGTATACAACATAAGTGTATGGAAGTTTGCCCTGCAGGGGCTATTACTAGGGCTGCAGGTAAAGCATATATTAATCATGAAACCTGTAAGGAATGTGGTTTGTGTAAAGAAGTTTGTCCATATAATGCTGTAGCTGAAGTTATGAGACCCTGCAAAAGAGTTTGTCCAACAGGAGCTCTTCAAATGAACCCAGAGGATAACAAAGCTAAGATAAATAAGGAAGAGTGTATAAACTGTGGAGCCTGTATGTCAGCATGTCCATTTGGAGCTATATCTGATAAAAGTTTTATAGTAGATGTAACTCGTGCCATAATGGAAAAGAAAAAAATATATGCTGTGGTAGCACCTGCTATTACTGGACAATTTGGACCAAAGACAACTGTGGGACAAATGAAGGTTGCATTTAAAAAAGCGGGATTTGTAGATATGATAGAGGCTGCATGTGGTGCTGATGCTGTTGTTGTTCATGAAGGAAATGAGTTTGTTGAAAGAATGGAAAATGGGGACAAATATATGACAAATTCTTGTTGTCCAGGTTTTTTAAATTATATAGAAAAAAAGTTTCCAGATCAAATTGATAGGATATCAGGGACAGTCTCTCCTATGGTAGCAACAGGAAGAATGATTAAAAAAGCTGATAAAGATGCAGTAGTGGTATTTGTTGGACCATGTACTGCAAAGAAAAATGAAATAAAAAGAGAAGGGATAAAAGACGCAGTGGACTATGTTATGACTTTTGAAGAGATAACTGCACTTATGGGAGCTTTAGAGATTGACCCACAAGAATATGAAGCTGTAGAAGTTGATGATGCTTCGTCTTTTGGAAGAGGATTTGCTCAAGGTGGAGGATTAATTGCTGCAATACAAAATTATATGAAAGATAAGGAAACAAATGTGGATTTTAAACCTGTAAGAGTAAGTGGACCTGATGAAATTAAGAGAGCTATGATAATGGCAAAGGTAGGAAGATTATCAGGTAATTTTATAGAAGGAATGATGTGCGAAGGTGGATGTATTGGTGGACCGGCAACTATGGTTCCAATAATGAAGTCAAGAACACAGTTAACTAGATTTGCTAAAGAATCTACCAAAAAAGATGTAATAGCAAATGGAAATTTAAAGAAATTTGAAGGTGCAAACCTAGAAAGATAACTTAAAATAATAAAAAAAGGCTTATAGTGATAAGATATATCATTATAGGTCTTTTTTGATTGTATATTGATTAGTTTATATTATTATTTAATATCTTTGTTCAATATTTAAAAAAAACATATAATTTTATTAAGAAGTTAATATTTTTGAATTTTATCATATTTCAGTGAGAATAATAGTAAGTATTATGTGTGAATTACGAGGGTGAAATTTCATATGAAAAAAAGTTATAAAAAATTAAAAAGTTTTTTTTACACAATTTATTGCTATATGAAGAAATATAAAGGTTATATAATAATGTCTATATTATTAGCAGTATTTATTTATTCAGGATATGAGTATTATTATAAATATTCAAGAGTATTACAAGATCCCAAGGAAATAAAAAGAGTAATAACTTCTTATGGTAGCTATAGTGTGCTAGCATTTATAGTATTACAGATTATTCAAGTAGTTGTGTTTTTTATCCCAGGGGAGATAATTCAAATAGCTGGAGGATATATATTTGGCACCTTTTATGGTAGCATTATCTCATTATTAGGAATAACTATGGGAAGTATAATTATATTCCTTGTAACTCATAGGTATGGAAAACCTTTTGTAGAAAAAGTTATTTCAGGGAAGAAATTAAAGCATTTTAGAAAGATATTAAAATTAGGAAGTATAAATTATATAGTTTTTTTGCTATATTTAATTCCAGGAATACCTAAAGATGCATTAGCATATATATGTGGAGTATCAAACATTAGCTTTAGAAATTTTGTGATTTATTCTACTGTGGGAAGATTACCGGGCATATTTATATCTGCTTACTTTGGGGCTAAAATAGATTCTAAAAACATACCTTTATTAATAACCATAGCTGTGTGTATGAGCATTATTTTTATAATAGGTGTTTTTAAAGGGGAAAAAATAATAAAAAATTTAACCAAAAACCAAGAATAAATTTAAAACTGCTAGGAAGTAGCAGTTTTTTTATATATAATTAAAGAAAATATTGAAAATATTAAGATGAAAATTGCAATTAATATTGAATTGTGGAAAAAAAATTTTTCTGGCAACATTTTAATTATAGGATCTTTATTAATGTCAAATAACCAATAATTATTTTCAAAAGTAATTTTATGAAATAAGTGGAAGATAGTTTGAAAATTTATGCAAAAAGGTATAATTAACATAAATGGAACCAAAAGTAGAATGGTAAAGGTGTATTTAAAAACTTTAAAGTTTTTTTTCTTTACACATTTATAAGTACCTAATATAAAAAATAAAGAGGATATGTATGTTAAATAATTTATTGTTTTGAAGATAGTTTTAACTTCATAAAAGTGAATCTTACCCTCTACAGATGATGGCAGAGTTGGAAGATTAAAATCTAAATTTTTATTACTAGTTAAAAAATCTATTAGATAATTGTAGTTAGCTTTTATTTCATGTATATTTAGGTTGGACTGTTGTGGAATATTAAGATAATGTATGTCAAAATAGTATAGGGGTTTGAAGTTAACAGTTATTTTAATGGATATTAGTATAAAAAATATAGAAAAAATTAATGACAATAACAAGTTATTTAGAATAGGTTCTTTAGTCATAGTATATGGTCTCCTTCAATATTTTAATATATTTAACTATAATTTACATACTTTAATTATAATATTTAAAGTTTTTTTGTAAATAAAAAATTAAAATATATTTTAAATAGGAAACTAAAGAAAATAATAGTAATATCATAAAATGTTAAGATAATTACATGTAAATTAATTTAATAGCTATAAAATCAAGAAAAAGTTATAGTTTGAAAGTTGATATTATATATGCTATTATTTATTATAATAATTGTATTAGCACTCATTATAAACGAGTGCTAACAAAAATAGTTATTATTTTTATATTAAAATATATAAAAAACATAAGGAGGGGTTTAAATGAAGATTAGACCACTTGGAGACAGAGTTGTTATTAAAAGATTAAAAGTAGAGGAAACTACAAAAAGCGGTATAGTTTTACCTGGAAGTGCACAGGAAAAACCGCAGGAAGCTGAGGTTGTTGCAGTTGGACCAGGAGGAATATCCAATGGAAAAGAAGTAAAAATGGAATTAAAAGTAGGAGATAAAGTATTATTCTCTAAATTTTCCGGAAATGAAGTTAAAGTAGATGGAATAGAATACACAATTTTAAGACAAGATGATATATTAGCAGTTTTAGAATAGGAAAATAATTAATTAGACTATAACATAAATGTTTAGGAGGTTTTGAAAATGGCAAAGAGTTTATTATTTGGTGAAGAAGCAAGAAGATCTATGCAAAAAGGTGTGGATCAACTTGCTGATACTGTTAAAGTTACACTTGGACCAAAGGGAAGAAACGTTGTTTTAGATAAGAAATTTGGCTCACCACTTATTACTAATGATGGTGTTACTATAGCAAGAGAGATAGAGCTAGAAGATGCATATGAAAATATGGGTGCACAACTTGTAAAAGAAGTTGCTACAAAGACTAATGATGTAGCAGGGGATGGAACTACTACAGCTACATTACTAGCTCAGGCTATTATAAGAGAAGGATTAAAAAATGTTACAGCTGGAGCAAATCCAATGCTTGTTAGACGTGGTATCCAAATGGCTGTTAATACAGCAGTAGAAGGAATTAAAAATATTTCAAAACAAGTTGATGGAAAAGAAGATATTGCAAGAGTTGCTGCTATATCAGCTGCAGATGAAGAAATAGGTAAACTTATAGCAGATGCTATGGAGAAGGTAGGTAACGAAGGAGTTATCACTGTAGAGGAATCCAAGAGCATGGGAACTGAATTAGATGTGGTAGAAGGAATGCAGTTTGATAGAGGATATATAAGTCCTTATATGGTTACAGATGCAGAAAAGATGGAAGCTGTATTAGATGATCCATATATTTTACTTACAGACAAGAAGATAACAAATATTCAAGAGTTACTTCCAGTACTTGAAAAAATAGTTCAACAGGGAAGAAAACTATTAATAATTTGTGAAGATGTTGAAGGAGAAGCACTAGCTACATTAGTTGTCAATAAGCTAAGAGGAACATTTAATTGTGTAGCTGTTAAAGCACCAGGATTTGGTGATAGAAGAAAAGAAATGCTTCAAGATATAGCAATTCTTACAGGTGCACAAGTAATATCTGAAGAATTAGGAAGAGATTTAAAGGATGTTACTTTAGAAATGTTAGGAACAGCTGAATCTGTAAAGATGACAAAGGAAACAACTACTGTTGTTAATGGTAGAGGAAATAAATCTGAAATCCAAGCAAGAGTAGCTCAAATAAAGGCTCAAATTGAAGAGACAACTTCAGATTTTGATAGAGAAAAATTACAAGAAAGACTTGCAAAATTAGCAGGTGGAGTAGCAGTAGTAAAAGTTGGAGCTGCTACAGAAACTGAATTAAAAGAAAGAAAATTAAGAATAGAAGATGCTTTAGCAGCTACAAAAGCAGCTGTAGAAGAAGGTATAGTACCAGGTGGTGGAACAGCTTATATAAGTGTAATACCGGAAATAGAAAAACTAACTTCAGATGTGGCAGATATTAAAGTTGGTATAGAAATTATTAAAAAGTCTCTTGAAGAACCATTAAGACAGATAGCTTCTAATGCTGGAGTTGAAGGTTCAGTTGTAATAGATAAGGTTAAAGATAGTGAAATTGGTACAGGATATGATGCTTTACATGATAAATATGTAAACATGATAAAGGTTGGTATAGTTGATCCAACTAAGGTTACAAGATCAGCGTTACAAAATGCTGCCTCAGTTTCATCTACATTCTTAACAACTGAAGCTGCAGTTGCAGATATTCCAGAAAAGAATAGTACTCCAATGCCAGCAGCTCCAGGAATGGGAATGGACGGAATGTATTAATTTAAGCTTAAATTGGTTTTAGGCGTAGTATATAAAAAAAATGAAAAGATATGGATTTTCATATCTTTTCATTTTTTTTTATAATTACTTTATTCATATTAATCTATCTTTGCTCCCATAGATTAAATAAATCTATATTAGTTAAAGAGGTTAATATCTTTTTTTGAGCATCTGGATAATTTTTTTCTAAATTTATAAGTAAATTCTTCATATCTTCTCTAGTGGTTTTTTTATCCTCAGGGCATAAATTTTTAATTACAGGAAAATTATTTTGTAATACAAAACTTTCAATAAAATCTTCTCTTATATTTACTAAAGGTCTAATTATATTAATATCTTTTTCTTTATAGTGTATATTTGGATGAAATGTACCAAGTTTACCTACTTTTAGTACATTCATAAATAGGGTTTCTATGACATCATCACTATTATGACCTAGGGCTAACTTATTAACATTGTTACTTTTAGCTACTCTTATTAAAGCTCCTTTTCTTAATTTTGAACAAAGTGAACAAGGATTTTTTTCTTTACGTTCTGTAAACACTACATCAGCAATATTCGTTTTTTCTATAATTAAAGGAATATTATTTTCGTTACAAAATATTTTTATAGGAGAAAAGTCCATACCTAAATCCATGTCTATAGTTATTCCTATTAATTCAAAATCTTTAATTGCTGTTAACTGAATTAATTTCAATGTAAATAGTAAAAATACGCTATCTTTCCCTCCAGAAATGCCTACTGCCACCTTATCCTTTGGAGTAATCATTTTATATTTTTCTATTATATCTCTAACATCTCTTAAAAACATTCTATTATATTTTCTTTCAAACTGTATCATTAAATAAGCTCCTCACTTTAGTTAATAAGTTAATTTTATATAGCATAATACATTAGTGTCAATGGTAAAAATATACAAATATTCCCATATTATTAATTATAAAGGCAATAAACTTTAAATTGATAAAATTAAAAGCTTTACAATAAAAAAGATATTTTGGTATATATTGCTTTTTAAAATACCCAATGTTAGAATTTAATTAGGGTATTTATAATAGTTATAAATAGGGGCGTAACACATATTTAAATAACAATTTTAATATATGTATATATAGTTAAAAATACTTTATGTTTATTTTAGCCTTTATGGATATAGAGTATTTAAATATTATTTATTAGGAAGGATGGGGAAAATGAAAAAAGTTAAAAAAGGATTTACATTAGTAGAACTGTTGGTGGTAATAGCCATTATTGCTATTTTAGCCGCAGTTATTGCTCCAAATGCATTTAAATCAATTGAAAAAAGTAAGGTTTCTTCAGCAGAAGCAGATTACAAAGCTATAAAAACTGCAGCATTAAATTTTTATGCTGATGTGGGTCAGTGGCCAGAGGGAAAAGAAGGAGAAGACCCAGGATTTATGTCAAGGGATAAATTAAATCTAAATGATGAAATAAAAAATGCTTGGAATGGACCATATTTAGAAAAATGGCCAAGTAAAAATCCTTGGGGGGGAGTATATAAGTTTAGTAATGTTGATAAAAAAATAGTTTTAGAATTAGATAAGGTAAATGAAAATGCTGTAAAAAGGCTAAAGTATGATTTAGGAAATGACGTAGTAATAGATAATGAAAATGCGGGTAATGTTACATTAATAATTGCTAAAGAGGACAGTGAAGAAAGTACTGGAAAATAAAAATCAATATTATTTTAAAATAACTGTAAATTAATAAATAAAAAACTTAAGATTCTTAATTAGAATTATTAAGTATAAAGGCTTTTAGTTTTAATAAAAGTAGTAAATTTATTTGGAATGTGTTGTTTGAATATTTTGGGAATTAAAATATTTTTTTATCCCAAATTAAAAGGAGAAAATAAATATATCTATAAGGATATATTGATATACATGGAATATAATAAAGAGAAATTATAAATATAAAAGAAGTTAAAAAAGTAGGAAAGATAATATGAAAAAATCATTTATTATAAAAAGGAAAGGGTTTACATTAGTAGAAGTTATATTAGCCATGGTAATAATAGCCTTTACCATGGCTATATTTTCTAAGGTGATATATACCGGATTTAAAGCTAGTAATAGTAACAAGAAAAAATTACAGTGTATCATTATAGCTCAAAACTATATGGAAAAATTAAGAGGTTTTAGAGATTATAATGAATTTAATACCATTGATAGTTTAAAGAGGTATTTAATTCAGAAGGAAAATTTTAAAAAGAATGACAATATACTTAAAAAGGAAGAAGTACATAAGTCTGTGAGATATAGTATAAGTATTTCAATAGATGAGGATCGGGAAGTGGAGAAGGAATTGTTTGATAAATTAGCAATAGTTTCTGTAAAAGTAAAATCACAAAATAATAATGAAGCCCAATTAAAAACAAAATTTTATTTAATGGATAATAATTCATTTGAAGGTGATGAGAAAATTGAATAAAAAATTAAAATATAAAAATGGCTTTGCACTACCTATTGCAATGTTATGTGGAATTATTGTGGTATCTTTAGGGGGCATATTACTTACTTCTTTAAATAATCAAATAAAAACAGAAAAGACTTTAAAAGAAAATATGATAGCAAAATATTTATCAGAAGCAGGAATAGAACATGCTATATATGATTATAATCTAGAGAAAAAAAAAGATTATAAATTAGTACCTGATAAAAAGGAAAGTGAAGAAATAAAATTCAATGGGGGAGAGTACAAATTTGGGTATTATAAAAAAAATGAGGAAGAGGGAGTATTTGAATCCGTAGGGAAAAGTAGTGGTGGTAATAAGTATAAAATTGAAGCAACCTTTAATATTAGAAGTAATAAAATAGTAGATTGGCAGGAATCAAATAATATATAGGAGCTGATAATTTGATTAAAAGTCCTATAAAATTTAAAAAAATTAAAAAGTGCCAAAAAGCATTCACCTTAACTGAAATAATAATTGTAGTAGGGATTTTAAGCCTTTTAATAGCTGCAACATATTCTATAAACAATTCAATTACTCATGTTTTTAATAAAAAAATCAATGATATATATTCACAGGAGGATACAAAGGTTGCTATAAGATGGATGAAAAAAGATATTGAAGTGGCAACTGAAATAAAAAAGGAAAAAGATTTATATATAATAAAAAATAAGGAAAAAACCATAGAATATATTATAAAAAAAGGCAAAAAAATAAAAGGAGAAGATGTAGCTACTGTTTTTAGGAAGGATGGGAAGGAAAAATTTGTACTTTTTAAAAATGTTTTATATATAGAAAAGGGATTTAATATTACACAGGAAAAAGATAATATTGTAAAAATAGATGTAATTATTAAGGATAAATTTAATAAGGATAAAAAAATAGTTTTTACTATTTCCAATAGATTAAGATTATGTTTCCATAAAGAAGATCCCAATAAACCCTTTATTGATATAAATAATGATGGCATATTAAACGGAGAAGACTATAATATTACTTTTGATGAAAAAGGAATGTATCACTGGGAAAAGGATAGCAGATACGTTAAAGGAGTTTTAGTTTTTCCAGGAGATTTTATAGTGGAAAATAGAGATATAACTTGCATTGTAAAAGATGGTGTAAGAATAAAGGAAAATGTAAACTTAAAAGTTTTAAAAGGATATAAAATGAAAATACAAACAAAGAAAGTTTGGGCTTCAAAATCTAATTTAGAGATTTATGGAGATAAAAATCAAGATAGTAAGCTTGAAATAGATTCTTCAAGTTTAGATATAAATTACGCTAATATAAAAGTTCAGGCAAAAGGAAATGAAAAGGCTAGTGGTAATCTAAAGATTAATTCAAAAGATATTATAGAGAAAAATTATTGCAATATTATAGCAAAATCAGAAAAAGGGGCTAGCTGTAATATAGATATAAATACTAAAGGAAACATAAAGGGAAATGGAAGCAGTATTATAATAGGTTCTAAAGATAAAGGAAAGAATAATATAAATATAAATACTAAAAGAAACATAAAGGGAAATGGAAGCAGTATTATAATAGGTTCTAAAGATAAAGGAAAGAATAACATAAATATAAATAGTTTAGGAACTATTTATGAAGATAAAAGTATTATAGTATCTGAAAGTGAATCCTTAGGAGAGAATAATTTAATTATAGAAAGCTCAGGAAGTATATTTGGGAATAATAGCCTAGCTAGTGTTAAATCTGAAGGTAAGGGAAAAAATAATATTGAAATTAATAGCAAAGGCAGCGTAGATATAAATAATTTAAAGGGAAAAGGAGTAACAAAAGATAATTCTAGTTCAATAAAGGTAAAAGTACATGCATCTGGTGCCTTAAATCTTAGTAATTCTATATTTGATTGCTCAGAGGCTAAGGAGGGAGTAATTACTGTAATAACTTCTGCTAATGGAGCAATGTCAAAAAGTAATAATAATGTAACTTCAAAAGTTCTTAAGGGGAATAAATAATTCAACTGAAAAGAGGGGAATTATGGTAAAAATAAGAAAAAGATTAGGAGAAATATTAGTAGATTCAGGTCTTATTACAGAAGATGTATTAAAAAAAATATTATTCCTTCAAAAGGGAACGGATAAGAAATTGGGTGAACTTCTTGTTACAGAAGGTTTTGTAAGAGATGAACAAATAGTTGAAGCTTTAAAAAATCAATTAGGAATAGAATATATTAATTTAGATAATATAAATATAAAACAAAACATAATAGATATAATTCCAGAGCCTATAGCAAGAAAATATGAACTAATTCCAGTGGATATTATAAATGGTAAGCTTTTAGTGGTTATGAGTGATCCATTAAATTACTTTGCTATAGAAGAAATTAAAGTTATTACAGGATACTATGTAAAAACTGCTATTTCTCTTAGAAATATTATACTTGCCAATATAGAAAAATATTATGGAAGAAATAGGGCAGAAAAGGCTGCAGAAAGTTATGGTAAGACCTATATCAATCGAAAGGATAATTCTATTTTTCAGGAGGAACTTCAAGATGAAGAGGCTGCACCTATAATAAAGTTTATGAATACAGTTATTGGAAATGCTATTTTAAATAATGCATCAGATGTTCATATAGAGCCAGAAGAGGATAGTTTAAGAGTAAGGTATAGAATAGATGGGATTTTAAAAGAAATAATGAGAGTAGATGGAAGTATGTTGGAACCTGTGGTTAGTAGAATAAAAATAATGGCAGATCTTAATATAGCAGAAAAAAGGCTACCTCAGGATGGTAGGTTTACTTTTAAATCTAAACAAAAGGATATAGATTTAAGAATATCTATAGTACCAACTATACTTGGAGAAAAAATTGTAATGAGAATATTAGATAAGGCTAATTGTTCTGTGGAGTTACCAGATATAGGTTTATATGGAGACAATTTAATGAATCTTGAAAATATAATAAAAAAACCTTATGGAATATTATTGGTGTGTGGACCTACAGGTAGCGGTAAAACTACTACTTTATATTCTATACTAAATTTATTAAATAACAGTTCAAAAAATATAATTACTATAGAAGATCCAGTAGAATATCATTTAAAGGGCATAAACCAAATGCAGGTAAATAATAAAATTGGGTTTGGTTTTGCAAAGGGACTTAGAAGTATGTTAAGGCAGGACCCGGATGTAATACTAGTGGGAGAGATTAGAGATGATGAAACAGCGGAAATATCAGTAAGGTCAGCTTTAACTGGACATTTAGTACTATCTAGTATACACACTAATAATGGTATTGGAGCTATTACTAGACTTCAAGATATGAAAGTGGAATCATTTTTAGTGGCCTCTACAGTTATAGGTATAATTTCTCAGAGATTAGTAAGAAAAATATGTCCTAACTGTAAAGAGACGTATACAAGTAGTAATATAGATATGAAAATTTTAGGAATAAAACATACTTGTAAATTAATGAAGGGGAAGGGTTGTACTATATGTGGTGGAACTGGTTACAAAGGGAGAACAGCGATATTTGAGATAATTAATATAGATAAAAATATTAAACAACTCATAACTGCAAAAGAATCAGAGGCATTTTTAGAGGAGGAATTAGAAAAAAGTGGAACGGTATTTTTAAAGGAGGCTTGCATACAAAAAGTTTTAAATGGAGTTACTACTGTAGAAGAAATGCTTAGGGTAACTTATGGGTATTAAAAGGGGATAAAATAATATGAAAAGATTTTTTTATAAAGTATGTGACGAAGAATTTAACATAAATAAAGGATATATTGAGGAGGATTCCATTGAAACAGTTAAGGAACAAATTATATTAAAAGGGTATAAAATAATTGATATAAAGGAAAAACCACAATGTAAACTTTTAAAAAATGATAGATTAAAGGAAGAATCTCTGGTAAATTTTTGTGGACAACTAGCAATAGTAATAAATACTGGAGTAAATATAATAAGAGGACTTGAAATAATAAAGGAACAGGATAAAAAACTTGAAAAAGTTACAGAAAGAATTTTAATTGGAGTAAAAAAAGGGAAAAGTTTAGGAATAGCTATGGAGGAAACAGAGATGTTTCCAAAGCTTTTAACGGATATGGTTAATTCAGGAGAATTAAGCGGAAATGTAGAGGAAGTATTATTTAATATGGAAGAATTTTATCAAAGGGAGACTAATATAAAAAGCAAAGTAAAATCTGCATCTATATATCCTTGTATATTATTAATTCTAACCGTGGTGCTTATGGGTATTTTTAATTTTTTTGTATTTTCAAGATTGATGGAAATATTTGAAGATAATGATGGATTACCTAAAATAACTTTAATTTTGCTTGATATGATAAATTATTTTAACAATAATATTGTTTTAATTATTTTTTCAATTATATTATTTATATTTATATTAAAGCATATCTTTAAAATTGATAAGGTTAAATATATTTGGGATAAGTTAATATTAAATATACCTGTTATTGGAGAATTTAAAAAAAATGTTATTATAGATAGATTTTCAAGAAGTATGGGGATATTTGTTCGCTCTGCTATACCCATTATAGATGCTATTGATAATGTGCAGTACATTGTTGGTAATACTTTTATAGGTAAAAAAATTAATAAGTGCAGAATGGAGATAATTAATGGTAATAAAATAGCAGATACTTTTGAAAATGAAGGGGCATTTGACTCATTAACTATACAATTGATGAGGATAGGAGAAGAAACAGGAAGTTTAGAAAGTATGTTTTTTAAATTAGCAAATATATATGATAAAAAAGTTGAAAAAAATATGAATAATATGATGGCTCTTATAGAGCCTATGTTTATATTAATTATAGGAATTTTAGTTGGAGTGGTAATAATTGCTTTAGCACTTCCTATCCTACAAATATCTAATAATGTAAAATAAATAATAAATGGGGGAATTATAGTTGTTATGGAAAAAGAGAGTTATTTATAGATTTAGTGATGACATATTAGATATAGTTATTATTAATAAAAATTTAGGCAAAGTTACATTCAATAAAGTAGAAAAAATAGATATAGGTGATAATACTTCTATGGATGTAGATTCTTTTATAGAAGAAAATAAAATAAGAAATATAAATTCTTTAGTTATATTAAACTTAGAAGGGATAATAGTAAGGAGCATTAAGGTTCCCTTTCTTAAAAAAAAAGAATTGAAAAAATTTATATACAATAATATTAATGAATATTTTACAGTAAATATAGATGAATATTACTATGACTATAAAATATTAAAAATTGATAAAAACGAAAGTATAGATATATTTTTAGTTGTAGTGCCTAAGGAAAAATTTCAGCATATATATTCTTTAATTAAAGAATGGGAGATTAACATAGATAAAATTACAATTTATGCTGAATGTATTTATAATATATTTTCAAAATTTGACACTAGTTCTGCATTTTTAGATATTATAAATAATAAAAGTAATATTACTATTTCAAATAAGAAAGAGTTATTTTTATATTCTAGATCAGATATAGATTTAACTGAAGAAAAGTTAGAGATATATGGAGAATTAGTAGAAAATATAAGTTATTTTTTAAATTTTTATTCCACAAGGCACTTTGGTAATAGAGTAGATAAATTGTATATAGGCAGTGAATTATATAAAAATCAAGAGTTTATAGGTTATATAAAAAATCAGCTGAATATAGAATTGGTTTGTGGCTTAAATGATATTTATGAAGGAATTGTAAAAGAAAATTATATTGATTTAAATGATTTTGCAGATGTATTAGGGGGGCTTTTAAATAGTAATAAATTAAAGTCTATAGATTTTAATAAGGTTATAGAAAATGAAAGAACTAAGGATAGGGATATGTTTTCTATTATAGCTGTGTCCCTAGCTATTTTAAGTGTAACTTGGTTTTTTTTGGGGATTTTATATATGCGTATAAAATTACAAAAGTATGATTGTACAGTTTTGGATAAAAATTTAAGTTCAATGAAGAAGATAGAAGGGTTATATAAAGAAGAAAAAACAAGAAATGAAGAGTATAAAGAAATGGGGAAGGCAATAAAAGCTATAGAAGAAGATAAAGTTGATTATATATATTACTTAGATAGTCTAAAGAAAGGTATGCCTTCTGATATGCAAATAATAGAAGTAAATTTAGATAAAGATAAAGTAAATTTAAAAGCTAGGTTAAACCAAAGTGGAGATAAAGTTTTAGATAAAATAAATTTAGTTGTAGCTTTAAATAAGTTAAACATATTTGAACCTATAGATATGGAATATATAAAATTAGATGGTAGTGAAAAAGATGTAGAAATTAATCTTGTTATAAAATAAAATTTCTATGAGAAAGGGGAAAGAGAGAGGATTAATTAGTATGAAAAAGGACAAGCTATGGATAAGGATAGTTATACTGATTTCTATAATACTATTAATAAATTTAGGGACATATAGTTTTTATTTAAAACCTAAATTTACAAATTTAAGAGAAAAGAAAGAAGAATATAATAAAAAAGAAGATAAGATTAAGCAATTAGAAAATAAAAATAAAATGCTAATAAGACTAAGTAAAGAAAATGAGAACCTTCAAGGTAATAATGCTTTATTGAATAGATTAACAGCAGACAGTGTAGATACTGCTACACTAGCATATGATTTTTATAGATCTTGCAAAAATTTCAATATATTTGGAGATGTAGTTGAATTTGAATTATTAACAAAAGATAAAATTAGCAAGAAAAATTCAGAGAAAAGTAAAAATCAATTTGTTACAAATGATATAATAAGACTTAATATAAAGCTGAAAGTTAGAGGGCATAGAGAAAACATTGAAGAATATATAAAAAATATTAAGCTTATCACTAAAAGAGATTTAAGTGTAGAAAAAATAAAGTTATATTGTGAACAGAAGGATGAAAAAGTTGATGAAATAGAAGAGTATATTTTAAATGGAGAAAATAAAAAAAATATTGATAAAGATATAAAGGATAATGATAAGGATATAAAAGATAATGATAAGGATATAAAAGATAATGATAAGGATATAAAAGATAATGATAAGGATATAAAAGATAATAAAAAATATATTAGTGTTTTTAAGATAAGAGAAGAAGAGACTGTTTATGATATTGATGATGATGTAAATGCTGAGATAACTTTTTATCATTATATAAAAAATAGCCATAATGTACAGGAGTATTATAAGAAAAATTATCACTTTTTTAATAAAGGTATAGGATTCTCTTCTATAGGTGAAATGTTTAAAAATAAAAATGGAGGTAACTAAAATGGTGGTGGGAAAATATATTTTTACATTTATATTAGGAATAATCATAGGAAGCTTTTTAAATGTATGTATATATAGAATACCAAGAGAAGAGAATGTTGCTTATCCCCCTTCTCATTGTCCCAAATGTTTTAATAAATTAAAATGGTATGATTTAATTCCAATAATAAGTTATTTTAAACTTAAAGGTAGATGTAGATATTGTAATGAAAATATAGGAGTATCTTATACAATTGTAGAGCTAACTACAGGAATTTTATTTGTGTTTTTATCCTTTAAGTATGATAGTTTAATTGAATTTTTTAAATTTTCTACTTTAATTTGTATACTTATAGTTATAAGTATAATTGATATTAAAACTATGAATGTGTATTTTAATGTAACTGTTATATCAATAATTTTAGCTATAATATTTATAATTATTGAATTTATAAGTAAAGATAATGGGATTTTATATTACTTAACATATATATATGGAGGAAGTTTAGGATTTTTTGTAATTGCTTTAATAGTATTTTTAACCAATGGAATGGGGTGGGGAGATGCCGAAATTTGTCTTATATGTGGACTCTTTATGGGGTTTAAATTGACCATTGTAATGATGTTTTTTGCATTTTTATTTGGGGCAATAATAGCCTCAATACTTATTTTATTAAAAAAGGTAAAAAGAAAGGATTATATACCCTTTGGTCCTTTTATTGCATTGGGATGTACATTTGCAATTTTTTTTGGCAAAGAAATATTATTTTGGTATTTAAATGTGATATAAAAAATTAAAAAAAATTATAAAATAATTGACAAAACACAAAATTATAAATAAAATAGTGTAAACAGTTAAATTTTGTTGGGAATTGTTAGTGCAATTTAGACAAGTTTATAAAAAAAATTAATAATATTAGGGTATTGATTTTTTACTCATATATCCCCTGAATATGGCAGGGAGTATCTACCGGAAGCCGTAAATTTCCGACTATGGGTGAAATTATGTATGGCTATTTAATATATTCGTACTGATTTCACTTTAGAGGGTTTGAAATCAGTATTTTTTTTAATATGTGGGTTAACATAAATACATATATTTATTAGGTTTTAAATTTATAAAGGAGTTGAATGGAAATGGCAATAATTCTAAAGAAGGGGTATACTTTTGATGATGTTTTGTTAATGCCAAATAAATCTGAGGTATTACCAAAGGATGTTACATTATCTACTAATCTAACTAAAAAATTAAAGTTAAATATACCATTAATGAGTGCGGGAATGGATACAGTTACTGAATCTAAGATGGCTATAGCCATAGCAAGAGAAGGCGGAATTGGAATTATACATAAAAATATGTCAATTGCTCAGCAGGCAATGGAAGTAGACAAAGTAAAAAGACAAGAGAACGGTGTAATAACAGATCCTTTCTATTTATCACCAGACAATACAATAGAAAATGCGTTAGAATTAATGAGTAGATATAGAATATCAGGTATTCCAATAACAGTTGAAGGAAAACTTGTAGGAATTATTACAAATAGAGATATACTTTTCGAAGAAGATTATTCAAAAAAAATATCAGAAGTTATGACTAAAGAGGATTTAATTACAGCTCCAGAAGGAACTACTATTGAAGAAGCAAAAAATATTTTAAAGAAACATAGAATAGAGAAGCTACCATTAGTAGATAAAGAAAATAATTTAATTGGCCTTATTACAATAAAGGATATAGAAAAAGTAAGAAAATTTCCTAATAGTGCAAAGGATAGTAAAGGTAGACTTCTATGTGGAGCAGCTGTTGGAGTAACTAAGGATATGTTAGAAAGAGTAAATGCATTAGTAGATGTTAATGTGGACGTTATTACCATTGATACAGCTCACGGACATTCACAAGGGGTATTAAATGGAGTTAAACTCATAAAAGAAAAATATCCAGACCTTCAAATAATTGCAGGAAATGTTGCAACACCTGAAGCAACAAGAGATTTAATACTTGCAGGAGCAGATTGTGTAAAAGTTGGTATAGGACCAGGATCAATATGTACAACAAGAGTAGTTGCAGGAGTAGGAGTACCACAGTTAACAGCTGTTATGGACTGTGTAGAAGAAGCAAATAAGCATGGAGTGCCTATAATAGCAGATGGCGGATTAAAGTATTCAGGAGATATAGTAAAGGCATTAGCGGCAGGAGCTAAAGTTTGCATGATGGGTTCAATGTTTGCAGGCTGTGGTGAAGCACCAGGAGAAACTGAAATATATCAAGGAAGAAGTTACAAAGTATATAGAGGAATGGGATCATTAGCGGCAATGGCCTGTGGAAGTAAGGATAGATATTTCCAGGAAGACAATAAAAAATTAGTTCCAGAAGGAGTAGAGGGAAGAGTTCCGTATAAAGGATTGGTATCAGAAACAATCTATCAATTAATTGGTGGTATACGTTCAGGTATGGGATACTTAGGTTCTAGAACCTTACAAGATTTATATGAAAGTGCAAGATTCATTGTTCAGTCTTCAGCTGGACTTAGAGAAAGTCATCCACATGATATATCTATAACTAAAGAGGCACCAAATTATAGTATAAATCAATAATAAATAATGTAGAAGATCCATTAAGGGAGGGCAATTATGGATAGAGAATTAGTTCTTATAGTTGACTTTGGAGGTCAATATAATCAACTTATAGCTAGACGTGTTAGAGAAAATAATGTTTATTGTGAGATAATTCCATACAATTATTCTATAGAAAAAATTAAAGAGAAGAATCCAAAGGGAATAATTTTTACTGGTGGACCAAAAAGTGTTTATGGAGAAGGTGCTCCAAGAATAGATAAGGAAATATTTGAATTAGGAGTTCCTGTTCTTGGAATATGCTATGGTCAGCAATTAACTTCTTTTACGTTAGGTGGAAAAGTGCAGAGTGCAGAGGTTAGAGAGTACGGAAAAACGGAAGTTAAACTAAATAATTCTTGTGCTATATTTGATGGAGTTAAAGAAAATGAGATTTGTTGGATGAGCCATACAGATTTCGTATCTGAGGTACCACAGGGATTTGAAATAGTAGGAACGACTTCACAGTGTCCAGTGGCAGCTATGGCAAATATTGATAAAAAGATATATGGAGTTCAATTTCATCCAGAAGTGGAGCATACTCCTTTTGGCAAAAAAATGCTATCCAATTTTTTATTTAAAGTATGTGAATTAAAAGGAGATTGGTCTATGACTTCTTTTGCAGAAGAAAAAATTGCAAAAATAAAGAAATTAGTTGGAGATAAAAAGGTAATATGTGCTCTTTCAGGTGGAGTAGATTCATCTGTTGCAGCGGTTCTTGTGCATAAAGCAATTGGTAAGCAGTTAACTTGTATATTTGTAGATCATGGTTTACTTAGAAAAGATGAAGGTGACCAGGTTGAAAAAATATTTAAACAACAATTTGATATGAACTTAATAAGAGTTAATGCTCAAGAAAGATTTTTAGGAAAATTAAAAGGAATATCTGATCCTGAAAGAAAAAGAAAAATTATAGGAGAAGAATTTATAAGAGTATTTGAAGAAGAAGCTAATAAATTAGGTGAGATAGACTTCTTAGTTCAAGGTACTATATATGCAGATGTAGTTGAAAGCGGAACAAATACATCTGCCACTATAAAAAGCCATCACAATGTAGGAGGACTCCCAGAAGATTTACAATTTAAACTTATTGAACCTTTAAGGGAGTTATTTAAAGATGAAGTTAGAGCTGTTGGAGAAGAACTTGGAATACCTCACAAATTAGTATGGAGGCAACCATTCCCTGGACCGGGGCTTGCTATAAGGGTTTTAGGAGAAGTTAGGGAAGAAAAATTATCTATAGTAAGAGAAGCAGATGCTATTTTTAGAGAAGAGGTGGCTAATGCAGGGCTTGAAGGAAAGATATGGCAGTATTTTGCATGTTTACCAAATATACAGTCTGTAGGAGTTATGGGAGATGAAAGAACATATTGTCATACAGTAGCTTTAAGGGCAGTAACTTCATCTGATGGAATGACTTCAGATTGGGCAAAGATTCCTTATGAGGTACTAGATAAGGTTTCAAGAAGAATAGTTAATGAGGTAAAAGGAGTAAACAGAATTGTTTATGATGTAACTTCAAAACCACCATCAACTATTGAGTGGGAATAAAATAAAAAAAATTTAAACCTATGAGAAATTTCTCATAGGTTATTTTTTAGTGTGGATATTTTTACTTAATAATAGAGATATAAATAGATGTTTGTTCTTCGATATAATATTTATAGTGAATTATTAATTCATCAAATTTATCAGACAAGTAATTTTAAATATAATTTTCATAATAGCTACTATAATTTGCATAAACACAATTTATAGTATTTTAAAAGCATTTAAAAATGTAATTATTTACATAGTCAGTGTGTTCTTTAAATAAGGAGTTAATTAACTTGAATTGGAAACTTTTATATACTAAAATTTATTTAAAGATATGTGTTGTGGCATATTATAAACATAATGTTGTTAATTTTGGCAAAACTAATTTTTAGATTAGTTTTAGGAGGGTAAAACATGAAAAAGGTAACAGTAGATTTAAGTACTACAAAACCATATTTAAAGGATGAGGAATTAAACAATTTACAACCTCTTATAAATGAGGCACATAGATTGTTACATAATGGTACAGGGGTAGGCTCAGATTTTACAGGTTGGGTAGATTTACCAATAAATTATGATGTGGATGAATTTTTTAGAATAAAAAAGGCTGCGGATAAAATAAAGGGTAACTCAGAGGCACTTGTTGTTATTGGAATAGGAGGTTCTTATTTAGGGGCAAGAGCTGCTATAGAGATGTTATGTCATACTTTTCATAATAATTTGTCAAAGGAAAATATAAATTCACCAAAGATTTTTTATGTAGGAAACAATATAAGTTCTACTTATATGCAGGATTTATTAGAGATTATTAGTGATATGGATTTTTCAATAAATGTAATATCAAAGTCTGGAACTACTACAGAACCGGCTATAGCATTTAGAATATTTAAAGATTTAATAGAAAAGAAGTATGGAAAAGAAAAAGCTAAAGAAAGGATATTTGTTACTACGGACAAAAAAAAGGGTGCACTAAAAACCTTAGCTAACAATGAAGGGTATGAGACTTTTGTTATACCTGACAATGTAGGAGGAAGATACTCTGTATTGACAGCAGTGGGGCTTTTACCAATTGCAGTATCCGGAATTGACATAGATGAAGTAATGGAGGGTGCTAAGGAATGTAGAGAGCACTGCCTTGATTATAGTATAGAGAATAATGAATGTTATAAATATGCTGCGGCTAGAAATGCATTATATAGAAAGGGAAAGAATGTAGAGATTATAGCTAATTTTGAACCTTGTCTTCATTATTTTGGAGAGTGGTGGAAACAGTTATATGGAGAAAGTGAAGGAAAGGATGGTAAAGGGATTTTTCCTGCATCGGTAGATTTTTCAACAGACCTTCATTCTATGGGACAATATATACAAGACGGACTTAGAGTAATATTTGAAACTTTTATAAATGTTGAGAGCCCTAGGAAGAGTATTCACATAGATTTAGACAATGAAAATTTAGACGGATTAAATTTTCTTGCAGGGAAAACTATGGATTTCGTAAATAAGCAAGCATTTAAAGGAACCTCATTAGCTCATAATGATGGAGGTGTTCCTGTGATTACTGTTAATATACCTAAGTTAACTCCTTATTATTTTGGATATACAGTATACTTATTTGAAAAGGCATGTGGGATAAGTGGATATATTTTAGGAGTAAATCCTTTTGATCAACCAGGAGTTGAAGCGTATAAAAGGAATATGTTTGCATTACTTGGCAAACCAGGTTATGAGAATATGAGAAAACAACTAGAAGAAAGGTTTAAATAAATATAATGAGAATTTTAGTAGATGCAGACGCCTGTCCGGGGAGAGATATTATAGAAAAGGCTGCAAGAGAAAATAAATTAGAAGTTATAATGTATTGCGATATGAATCACATAATAAATAGTAAGTATAGTATAGTAAAATATGTGGAAAGTGGATATCAAAGTGTTGATATGGCTTTAGTAAATTCAACAAGAAAGGGAGATATAGTAGTTAGTCAAGATTTTGGTGTTGCAGCTATGGTCTTAGGGAAAAAGGCATATGCTATAAATCCTAAAGGATATATTTATAGTGATAATAATATAGATAGATTGTTATTTGAGAGACATATAAGCTCTAAGGTAAGAAGAGGTGGTGGGAAAATCTCTAATATGAAAAAAAGGTGCAGTGAAGATGATTTAAGATTATATAACAACCTTATAAAGTTAATAAAAGGTGTAGATTATTAGTTATATTCAACAGTTAATACTAATTTATGTTTAATTATAGTATTAACTGTTTTTATTATTGATTATATAGTAGAATTAACACGATAATTTTAATATGATTTTATAAAATTTTAGAAGGATACTTAAGGGTAAAAGTAGTATATTATAATTTGATAGGTGGTTAACTCTGAATTAACAACTGCGATTTAGAGTTAATCGCATATGCAGCTTAAATATAGTATTTAATTATAGAATACCATAAAGGGGAGGCGAAGTTTATGGATGAAATTAGTATAATATTTAGCATAGAAAGTCCTCAACAAAAAGAAAAAGAAATTAACATAAAATTAGATAATAATTTAGGGAAAAGCCTTTTATATAAATTTTTTATAGGCTGCAATGGAGTATGGGAAACATTACGAGAATTTGGTAGTAGTGATGAGGTAAGATGGGTTCCTAAAAAGGATGGTAAATATACTATAATGGTACAAGCAAAAGAAGAAAATAGTAAAAAGTGCTTTGATTATGTGGCAAGAAAGGATTTTATAATTGGTAAATCAGAAGAAAGGTTAATAAATAAAATTGAAGTGAATAAAAAAATTGCTATGGTAGGAGAGAAGGTTTTAGTTACTGTAAATTCTAATAAAGTGCCACTTATGTATAGATATTGGATTAAAGAAGATTCATGCTGGAATATAATAAAAGATTATTCATCAGATAATATATTAAGTTGGAGTTTAAAAAAGCCTGGTGAAATTGAGATCTTAGTTGAGTGTAAAAATGTATATTCAAAAAATAGTTACGATGATTTTAAAAAAGTAAAGTTAAATGTTCTTCCCTTAAATAAAGTGGAGATAAGGGATTTTAAATGTTTATCTAAGGAACTATTGTCAGGTGAAGAAATAATATTTCAAATTGATGCAAGTAGCAGTGATAATAGAACGGTGTTGTATAGATTTGTAAAAATAAAAGGTGATGGAACTTGTAGTTGTATTCAAGATTATTCAACTAAAAGGATAGTAAATTACATAGAAAAGGAATCTGGGGATTACAAGTTATTGTGTGAAGTAAAGGATATGTATTCTCAAAATAAATATGATGATAGGGCTATTATAAACTTTTTTGTTAAGAAGTATAAGGAGGTAAAAATTGAAAGTTTCACTACAGATAAGATATCTCCTCAGATATGTGAATCTAAAATATTACTTAAATCAGTAGTATCAGGCGGTAAGAGTCTATTATATAGATATATAATTGATGGTAATTATGGAGATGATTCTGGATATATAAGACAAGATAATTATTATTGGGATACAAAAATGCCTGGTGAATATAAAATAACCCTTTGGACTAAGGATGCATCTTCTGATAAGAATTACGAGGACAAAAAAGAGTTTTATTTTACTATAGACGATAAGAGTAGTGAACCTATTGTAATAGACAAAGTTTCAATGGATAAAGGCAATAAAATTTTAAAAGATGATACCGTAATAATAAAGGTAAAGGCATCAGGAACAACTTCAATAAGATTTAGTTTTATAATAAGAAAGAACGGAAAGGAAAAAGAAGTAATTGATTATGGAAGTTGTAATTGGATTAAGTTTACTCCCGAAGAAGAAGGAAAATTTGAAATTGAGATTAGAGTAAAGGATAAGTTTTCTAGTAGACCGTTTGATAGTCATTCTACTGTATATATAGAGTCTTATGAGTATTTCCCAGCCCGAATAGATTATATCTTATATCCTATAAAAGAGTTTTTTTTATGTGGAGATAAAATATTAGTACATGCTATAACCACAAATACTAAAAATACTTTATTAAAATATGTGATTAAAATAAATGGGTATAAGGCAGAGGAAAGCAACTTTGTTAAAAGTAACAAGTTTGTATTTACACCCAAATGTAAGGGTATATATAATTTAGAAATATATGCTAAGAATATTAACAGTAGCAAAGAATTTGATAATAAAAGGGAGATAAAATTTAAAGTTAATGATGCATTACCAGTAACTAATACAAAAATTAAGTGTGATAAAAAACATATGCCGTATAATGAATCTATTACTTTTTCAGTAGAAAATAGTGGTGGAAAGGATAATCTTTATGAATTTTATATAATGGAAAATGATAATTGGATTAAAGTTCAGAATTATAGTAAGAAAAACTATTATAGTTTCATACCCTTTTTAAAAGGAAAATACAAGGTGTTAGCATTGTGTAAAAATGAATATAGAAACTGTGCGTATGAGGATTATGATATTTACGAATTTAATGTAGATTAATAATTAAAGAAATATTTCATATAAACGATAGGATTTAATAGGGTATAATATTTTATGGTGGTGAAATTATGAAGGTTGATGATGATAAAAGAGTTGAACAATTATTACAATTTAAAATGATGACACAGGTGCTAAAATCTACTTTTAAAGATTCAGACTCCTTTGCTTTAGTTTTAGAAAGCTTAACACAGGCCATGACAGATAAAAATGGTAGTATAGATATGAAAAAGCTTGGAATTAGTCAAAAGGATTTATTTGATTTAGGACATGGAGGAAAGGAAAGACTAACTTCTGCTGTAAATCAAATATCATCTAAAATAAATAGTGGGAATTTAACAATTGATGAATTAGTGGAAAAAGCTTCTAAAAAATACTGTATAGATAAGGAGTTATTATTTGCAGTTATAAAACAGGAATCGGATTTTGATCCTAATTGTACTTCATATATGGGAGCTATGGGTCTTATGCAACTTATGCCAGAAACGGCAAGTGATTTAGGTATAAACAATCCTTATAATATAGAGGAGAATATAGATGGTGGAGCAAAGCATTTAAGAGGGTATTTAAATATGTATGGTAATTGTAAGGAGTTAGCTTTAGCGGCATATAATGCTGGACCAGGAACCTTACAAAATAGAGGGGTAAAAAATGTAGAAGCAATAAACAGATTACCTTATGAAACTAGAGATTATGTAAAAAAAGTAATGAAATATTATGGGAAATAAATAAAACAGTCCTTTGACTGTTTTTTTTAGTGGATTTGGATAGCATATAAATGGTATATTTAAATTAATTTCGAAAATTTTATATTTATGGAGGTATTAAGTAGTGGAAAGATTAGATAAAATATTAGCTAATTTAGGATATGGAACAAGAAAAGAAGTTAAATCAATGATTAAAAAAGGGTTTGTACAGGTGGAGGGAGAGTGTGTTGTAGATTCTGGATTAAATATAGATCCACAAAAAAGTGAAATAAAAGTGAATGGAGAAATAGTTGTATATAGGAAATTTATCTATCTTATGATGAATAAGCCTGCAGGAGTAGTGTCAGCTACATTCGATAATTATGATGAAACTGTAATAGATTTAATAGAACCAGAATATCAAATATTTAACCCATTTCCTGTAGGAAGACTGGATAAAGATACAGTTGGATTACTTTTACTTACAAATGATGGAGAGTTAAATCATAGACTAATTTCTCCAAAATGGCATGTTGACAAAGTCTATTATGCGGAGATAAATAAACCTGTAGGGGTAAAAGATGTAGAGGCATTTGAGAAGGGAATAAAGTTAGATGATGACTATAAATGCTTACCTGCAAAGCTTGAAGTAATTAAATCTGATGAAAATGGTGCTGAAGTTTATGTTACAATCCAAGAGGGGAAATTCCATCAAGTTAAAAGGATGTTTGAGGCTGTATATAAAAATGTAGTTTATTTAAAAAGGATTAAATTTGGAGAAGTAGATTTAGATAATAGCTTAGAAGAAGGCGAATATAGAGAACTTACACAAGGAGAGTTAGATGATTTAAAAAGAGTATAAATTAAATATTAAAAAGTGTAAAATTAATAAATAGTGAATAATTTCAAGCATTTTAATAAAAACTTTACAATTTATTTTGCAAGAACTACTTGAATTATATGTATATATTTTATATAATTATATTGCAAGAATAAATAAAAGAATGAATAGCCCCCTTTTATTTATTAAACAACCCACGCCCCAATGGGTTGTTTTGCTTTTTTGAAAATAATTTTTCATGTAAATTAAAAACTATATGGAATAATAGTTTCAATAATGATAGAATTTAAATATAGCTTATTATTTGTAACTATAATTAAAGGGAGCTGAAGTATATGGGAGAGTACAGGTCTAAAGTCCAAAATGATGAAATGGATTTTTTATGTGATGCAATATTAACATTGAAAACAAAGGAAGAATGTTATAGATTTTTTGATGATATTTGTACTATAAATGAGATACAAGCTTTATCACAGCGAATGCAGGTGGCAAAAATGCTAAATGAAAAAAGAACATATCAGGATATATGTAGTATAACTGGTGCAAGTACGGCTACTATAAGTAGGGTAAATAGATGTCTGAATTATGGAAGTGAAGGGTATAATTTAGTATTAAAAAGACTAGAGGGAAATAATAAGTAAAAGTAATAATAATTTTATTATTGAGTATAAATAAAGTAAACGATTTAAATGGATTGATATTATAATATCAATCCATTTTTTATATAATATCAAAATAAATGGATATTAATATTTAAGTAGCATTATTTTAAAGGAGTTGGATGTAGGGTAGCGAAGTGAGTAATTAAATAATATAAAAATTTAAGGAAGGAATGCTATGAATAATCTTATTGACAAAGTGGTAAATCAATATAAAAAGGAGCTTGTAAATATACGAAGGGATTTTCATAAAAATGCTGAAGTTGGATGGGAAGAGTTTAGAACCGCTTCTAAGATAGCAGAATATTTGGAATCAATAGGACTAAATATAAAGTTGGGGGAGCATATATTTAATAATGAGTATATGCTAGGATTACCATCAAAAGTAGAGTTAGAAAAAAGCAAAAAAAGAGCTATTAATCAAGGTGGAATAAAAAAATATATAGATAAAATGGGGATGGCATATACTGGAGTTGTTGGGATATTGGATACTAAACGACCAGGACCTACAATAGCATTTAGATTTGATATTGATGCAAATGAAATGGAAGAGGGTACTAGTAAAGAGCATAGACCCTTTAGTGAAGGATTTGCATCAATAAATAAAGGGGCTATGCATGCATGCGGTCATGATGGACATGCAGCTATAGGTATGGTATTAGCAAAAGTACTAAAGGAAGTTGAAAATAAGTTAATTGGGAGGATAAAATTTATATTTCAACCTGCGGAAGAAGGCGTTAGAGGGGCTTTAGCTATGGTTAACAGAGGGATTTTAGATGATGTTGATTACTTTCTATGTGGTCATATAGGATTTTCTGCAACTAAAATAGGACAAATTGTATGTAATACATATGGTTTTATGGCTACTACTAAAATAGATATTGAGTTTGAAGGCAAAAGCTCCCATGCTGGTGCATGTCCTCAAAAAGGTAATAATGCATTATTAGCTGCGGCTACAGCTGCATTAAATCTGCATACATTATGTCAACATGAGGAAGGAATGGCTAGAATAAATGTAGGAGTTTTAAATGCGGGGACTGGAAGAAATATAATACCTTCTAAGGCGAAGGTTAAACTGGAAACAAGAGGAGAAAATAATGAAATAAATGACTATATAAATAAAAGAACTATAGATATAATAAAGGGTTCTTCATTGATGCACAATGTTTTATATAAAGTTAATATAGTAGGAAAATCAACAGATGGAAAAAGTGACAGAGAATTATCGTGTAGAGTTAAAGAGGTATGTAAAAATATACATGAAATTAATGAGATAATAGCTCATTCAAAACTAAATGGATCCGAGGATGCTACCTATATGATGAATAGAGTGCAGCAGAAAGGAGGTAAGGCAGCATATCTTATTTTTGGTACTGAAAAATCTGCAGAGCATCATAATAGTTTATTCGATTTTAATGAAAAGGTTTTAGAAATTGCAGTTAAGGTTTTTGCAAATATTGCTATGAAGATCAATAGAGGAGGTGATTAAGACTTAGTATACCTATAAATTCGTTTTTATATTGGGGTGATAAAATGAATAATGAAAAAAAAGTTTTAAACAAAAAAAAAATCCGGGGGCTTTTTAGAATGGGTTAAAAGAGTGGGAAATAAAATTCCTCATCGATTCGTGTTATTTTTGTGGTTAATATTAATTGTTTAGGTTGAATCTTTAGTGTGCTCAATTATAGGGATAAGTGTAAAAAATCCAGTTCATAGCAAAATGATGGAAGTTAAAAATTTATTATCTACTGAGGGTTTGGCACTTTTTGTCTGCATCTACATTTTTACTAGCTATAGTAGGATAGGAGTTTGTACAACTAATATAATTTCACCGTTATTTCCCTACTTTCCTATTATACTTGGTTTTGCCAACCAATATGATGAAGATGCAGGGGTAGGTACTATATTATCTCTTATGATACCATATAGTTTGATAATGTTAGGGGTTTGGATAGTATTTTCAATGATATGGTTTAGAAGTGGATTCCCACTAGGTCCAGGGGCAACTATTTAGATAAAGAAATAATAATATATTAAAATTTTGGGGAAATAGTATGGGTATAAAAATTGATGAATTAGTGAATAGTTATATAGATGATATTATAAAGATAAGAAGAGATATTCATAATAATCCGGAGCTAGGAATGAATGAAGTTAGAACATCTGAAGTTGTAGAAAAAAATTTACAGGGGCTCGGATTAGATATTAAAACTGGAATAGGAAACACGGGAGTAGTGGCAGTATTAAGTGGTAAAAATAGTGGAAAAACCTTATTGTTAAGAGCAGATATGGATGCACTGCCTTTAAATGAAGTTACAGATATTCCTTTTAAATCTAGAAATGCTGGAATAATGCATGCATGTGGACATGATGTTCATACAGCTGTTTTAATAGGAACAGCAAAAGTTTTATCAAGATTAAGAGAGCATATTAATGGTAATATAAAATTTGTTTTTCAACCTGCAGAGGAATGCAATCCTACAGGTGGGGCTACTTATATGATAAAAGATGGAGTATTGGAAAATCCAAAGGTTGACGCCGCATTAGCACTACATGTTTGGGATTTACCATTAGGGAAAATAGCTATAAAACCTGGGGTTATAATGGCTCAGTCAGATAGAATTTTTATAAAAATAAAGGGGAAAAGCTCTCATGGATCGGCTCCTCATCAAGGTGCAGATGCCATAATAGCGGCAGCACATGTATTAACAGCGTTGCAAACCATAGTTAGTAGAAATATAAACCCTTTAGATAGTGCTGCTATTAGTATCGGAGTTATAAATGGTGGATATAGATACAATGTTATAGCTGATGAAGTCAATTTAGAAGGAACTGTTAGAACCTTTTCAAATATTACAGCTGGAAAAATTCCACATAAAATAAAAGAAATTGTTAATAATGTTTGCTTGGCTCTAGGATGTATTTCTGAATTTAAATATGTTAATGGATATCCATTAACATATAATGATGAAAAATTAACCTATAATGTTATTAATTCATTAGAAGGTTTTATGGGGAAAAATAATGTAATAATAGCAGAGAAACCTGCTACGGCAGCGGAGGATTTTGCATTTTTTAATAAACATGTACCATGTGCTTTTATGTGGCTAGGATGTAAATCGGAAATTAATAAAAATTGTTGTGTTATTCATAACCCTAATTTCATATGTGATGAAAGATCTATAGCTGTTGGAATAAGAGCTATGTGCCATGCAGCATTAGGTTATTTAAATGGCTAAATTTTTAGGATTAGCTTATTTTAAATATAAGCTAATCCTTTTATTTATACAAAAATGAAATTTAAGATGATTAAAGGATTATTAAAATGTTATAATATAAAACAGTTAGTCAAATAGCATATGATGATTAGTATAAACAGGGAGTGAAAATATATGGATATAAAAAAATTATTAAATAAGGAGCAGTATGAAGCTGCAACTACGGTGGAGGGTCCTCTTCTTATTTTAGCAGGAGCGGGATCAGGGAAGACAAGGGTTCTTACTTATAGAATAGCTAATCTAATAGAAAATTTAGGGGTATATCCTTCACAGATATTGGCTATAACATTTACAAATAAAGCTGCTAAGGAAATGAGAGAAAGAGTAAAAAATATAGTTGGCAACGAAGCAGATAATATGTGGATATCTACTTTCCATTCTTCCTGTGTAAGAATATTAAGAAGAGAAATAGATAAACTTGGATATAATAAAAATTTTGCTATATATGATAGTTATGATCAAAAGACTTTGATAAAACAATGTATGAAGGAACTTAATATAAATGAAAAGGATATAGAAGATAGAGAAATTTTAAATAAAATAGGTTCTCAAAAGGATAATTTTATATCTGCAGATGAATTTAAAAAGGAAAGTGAAAGTAATTATAGGATGAATAAAATTGCAGATGCATATGTTTTATATCAGAAAAAATTAAAAAGTAATAATGCCTTAGATTTTGATGATTTAATATATAAAACTGTAGAACTATTTAAGAAAAATCCTGAGGTTTTAGAATTTTATCAAAGAAAATTCAAATATATAATGATAGATGAATATCAAGATACAAATAAGTGTCAGTATGAATTGGCTAGACTTTTATCAGCATCACACAAAAATATATGTGTGGTTGGAGATGATGATCAATGCATATATGCATGGAGAGGTGCAGATATTAAAAATATATTAGATTTTGAAAAAGATTATCCTAATGCAAAAATAATAAAATTAGAGGAAAATTATAGGTCAAAAGCTAATATATTAAATGCGGCTAATAATGTTATAAAAAATAATTGTAATAGAAAAAATAAGGTTCTTAGAACAAGCAATAGTGAAGGGGAAAAAATAAAAATATATAGATCATATTCTGATATGCAAGAAGCTCAGTTTGTAGCCAATACGATAAAAAAGATAAAGGAAGATGAAAATAGAAATTATAGGGATTTTTCAATTTTATATAGAACTAATGCACAATCTCGTATTTTTGAAGAAATATTTATGAGAAGTAATATTCCATATAAAATAGTTGGAGGATTGAAATTCTACGATAGGAAAGAGATAAAGGATATAATGGCATACTTAAAGCTTATAAATAATCCTCTTGATGATATAAGTTTAAAAAGAGTAATAAATGTACCCAAAAGAGGAATAGGTGATGCTACAGTAGAAAAAGTACAAGATTTTTCTAATTCTATGGAAGAGTGTATGTATAGTGCATTGTTAGATATTGATAATATAGGCTTATCAACAAGAGCAACTTCATCTATTAATAAATTTGTTAGTTTAATAAACAGTTTTATAAGAACTAAGGATGATATAGGTGTATCAAAGTTAATAGAAGAAATTTTGCAGTCAACAGGATATATAGATGAATTACAAAAATCAAAAAATGTAGAAGATTTAAGTAGATTAGAGAATTTAAAAGAGTTAGTTTCTGCAGCAGTAGATTTTGAATCTTCATCAGAAGATAAAAGTCTTGCGGCTTTTTTAGAACAGGTTACGTTGGTTTCAGATATAGACAATTATGATGAGGATGCAGATGCTGTTGTACTAATGACTGTACATAGTGCTAAAGGACTTGAGTTCCCAGTGGTATTTATGGTTGGTATGGAGAATGGAATATTTCCTGGAACTCAATCACTTAATAATTTTGATGAAATGGAGGAGTCTAGAAGGTTGTGTTATGTAGGTATAACTAGAGCCAAGGAAAAACTTTATATGACTTCTGCAGAAAGTAGAAGAATTTTCGGTAGAACAGTGGCATATGCTCAGTCTGATTTTATACAAGAGATATCATCAGATTTAAAAGAGTTTTTAAACGGGGTTAGAAAAAATTCAACTATTAATAATTTTAATTATGGTAATAACGTATATAATAGTAGAGCGAATAATATTGTTAATGATGGTTCTATATCTAGTTCTATTTCAAGTAACACCAGTACCAAACAAAAGACTAGGTTAACAGCTAAAGAAGCTAGACCAGGAAATAAGGTTAGACATAGTAAGTTTGGGATAGGGACTATAGTTAGTGCAGTGCAAAATGGAAATGATATAAAACTAACAGTAGCCTTTGATAGTATGGGAGTAAAAATACTAATGCTTGGTGTTGCACCTTTAGAAGCGGTTTAAGGAGGGCTTGAGTTGGAACAAGATAAGAACAAAAGAATACACGAACTAGTAGAAGAATTAAATAAATATGCTTATGAATACTATGTTTTAGATAATCCAACAGTATCAGATAAGGAATATGATAAAAAGTATGATGAATTGGTTAAATTAGAAAAAGAGACGGGAATAATTCTTCTATATTCACCTACTCAAAGAGTGGGTGATAATGTAATGGCAGAATTCCAAAAGTATGTTCATAAGGGGAAACTATGGAGTCTAGATAAGGCTCAAGATATTGAAACTTTGAAAGAATGGCATAATAGAAATTTAAAATTTGTGAAACAATATAATTTAGAACATGAAGATAAGCTTCCAGATATTACTTATGTTATTACTAAAAAATTTGACGGTCTAACTATTAATTGTACTTATGATAATGAAGGAATATTAGTTAAGGGAGCTACAAGAGGTACTGGGGTGGTAGGAGAGGATATAACCGCTCAAGTAAAAACAATAAAGTCTTTGCCTTTGAGAATAAAGAATCACAGCCTTATAGAAGTGCATGGTGAGGCTATAATGACTAAAAGGGCATTTGAAGAATATAACAAAGTTTCCCAAATACCCCTTAAAAATCTAAGAAATGGCGCGGCAGGAGCCCTTAGAAATCTAAATTTAAGAGAAACTGCCAAAAGAAATCTTTCAGCGTTTTTTTATGACGTAGGATATAGCGATAAAATAGTATTTAATACTTACATAGAAATGATGGATTTTATAAAAAGCATGGGATTACCTGTAGACCCATATATTAAAAAGTGTAATACTATTGAAGATATTACAAAAGAAATTTATAATATAGACAGTGTTAGGGAAGATTTAGAATATGATATAGATGGATTAGTTATAGTTATAAATGATATAAGAACAAGAGAACTTTTAGGTTATACAGTTAAGTTCCCTAAATGGGCAATTGCATACAAATTCGAGGCCCAGGAAACCACAACAACTCTTTTAGACATAGAATGGAATGTAGGTAGAAGTGGAAGGGTTACCCCAACAGCTATTTTACAACCAGTTGAATTGGCAGGAGCCACCGTAAAAAGAGCTACTTTAAATAATTTAGATGACATTAATAGAAAAGGGGTTAAAAAGGGCTGTGAGGTTTTTATTAGAAGATCTAATGATGTAATTCCTGAAATAATGGGAGTAGTTGAAAAATCATTAGAAGATAGTGAAGAAATAGAAGCGCCTAGGTATTGTCCTTATTGTGGGAGTGAACTTATACAACAAGGTGTTCATTACTTTTGTGAGAATACATTATCATGTAAGCCGCAAATGGTTAAAAGTATAGTTCATTTTGCCAGTCGTGAGGCTATGAATATAGAGGGGTTTAGTGAAAAGACAGCAGAACAATTTTTCGAAAAATTAAATATAAAGTCCATACCAGATTTATATAGAATAAAAAAGGAACAACTATTAACTTTAGATAAATTCGGAGAAAAAAAGGCGAGTAATATAATAAATGCTATAGAAAATAGCAAAAATCCTGATTTGTCATCATTTATATATGCACTAGGGATACCTAACATTGGTAAAAAAACTGCTAAGGATTTGGCGGAAAATTTTAAAACATTGGAAAATATAAAAAGTGCTAATTATGAAAATTTAATAAATATAAGAGATATTGGGGATATTGTGGCTAGAAGTGTTATAGATTTCTTTAAACAAGAAAAAATAGTGAATAGTATAGAGGAATTATTGGATTTAGGAATAACTCCTATTATGGAAGAAAAAAAAGTAACACAAAATAGTGAATTTATGGATAAAATAATAGTAGTTACAGGTGCATTAGATAATTATAGTAGAAATAGTATTAAAGAAAAAATAGAGTCTTTAGGTGCTAAGGTGTCTAGTAGTGTAAGCAAGAAAACGGATTATGTATTAGTTGGAAAAGAACCGGGCTCTAAATATGATAAAGCATTACAATTGGGAGTAAAGGTTATTAACGAAGAAGAATTTGAGAAACTAATTAACAATTAGTCCAATTACATTAAATTGGAGGAAGAGAAAATGAAAAAAGCAATAAATTTATTAGGATGGTTTTCGGTATTCATTACCACAATGGCTTTAATATTAACAATACTTACCACGTATCAATTCGTATATGTTAAATATTTTAATAGCTATTATACTTTACAATGGTGTATTTTCTTTACTATGAGCGTTTGGTGTATTAAATTTTTAGATTTTAAAAATAATGTAAGGAATAGACTTTACCCTGTTATATGCATGTTATTTGCAGTTTGTGCAGTGTTCTTTATATTTATGAAAGTGTATTAAAAATGTACTTTTAAGATACCAATATTCTATGAATGTTGGTATCTTTTTATGCTACTCTGTTAGTATATAAAAAATAATTTTTATGATACAATATAGTTGTTATTCACAAAATAGTATAACTTTATAAGGAAAGGTTTTGAATTATTTCATTTGTTAATATTTACAAATGTTATATTAATTTATAAGTGGAAAGAGAGGGAATATTATGTCAGTTTCAAGACGAGATGTTGAATATGTAGCTGAATTGGCTAGAATAGAGCTAAAAGAAGAAGAAAAAGAAGAATTAATAGAAGATCTAAATAAGGTATTGGGTTATATGGAAAAGTTAAATGAGTTGGATACAGAAGATATGGATATAATAGTAAATCCATATTATATTGAAAATAAGTTTAGAGAAGATGAAATACAACAATCTATGGAATTGGATAGTGTACTAGAAAATGCCCCTGAAAAGTTAGAAGAGTATGTATTAGTACCACAAATAATAGAAGGTTAATATATAAGTTACATAAAGAGGAGGGAAATTACATAATGGAACTATATAAACTTACAGCTCATGAGCTGAAGGAAAAGATTAATAATAAAGAAGTTAAAGTAGAAGAAGTTGTTAAAAGTTATATAGGTAGAATAGATAAAGTAGATGAAAAATTAGGTGCATTTTTATATACAGGAAAAGAAGAAGCACTAAATATGTCTAAAAAATTAGATGAAAAGGTTGCAAAGGGTGAAGAATTAACTGGGCTGGGTGGAGTGCCAGTATCTATAAAGGATAATATAAGTGTAAAAGGTATGCAGAACACATGCGCATCTCAGATGCTACAAGGATATAAAGCTCCTTTTGACGCTCATGTAATTGAAAAAATTAAAAATGAAAATGGTGTGATTTTGGGTAAACTAAATATGGATGAGTTTGCAATGGGATCATCTACAGAAAATAGTGCTTTTAAAACTACAAGAAATCCATGGGATATAGAAAGAGTGCCAGGGGGATCTTCTGGTGGATCAGCTGTATCAGTTGCGTCTATGGAGACTCCTTTAGCTTTAGGGACTGACACTGGTGGTTCTGTAAGACAGCCAGCTGCTTTATGTGGAATAGTCGGATTAAAACCAACTTATGGGAGAATATCAAGATATGGAGCAGTAGCATTTGGTTCAACATTAGACCAAGTTGGAATCCTTTCAAGAGATGTAGAAGATTGTGCTCTTTTAACACAAAATATAGCAGGGGTAGATAAGAAAGATTTTACAACTGCTAATGTAATTGTACCTGATTATAGCAAATCATTAACTAAAGATATTAGAGGAAAGAAAATAGGAATACCTAAAGAGTTTTTTGGTGAGGGTTTAAGTGAGGATGTACGTAAGGTAATTGATGATGCAATAAAGGTATTAAAAGAAAATGGAGCGGAAATAAAGGAATGTTCACTTCCTTTAACAGATTATGCATTGGCGGCATATTACATAATATCAAGTGCAGAGGCATCTTCAAATTTGGCTAGATTTGATGGTATTAGATATGGACATAGAACAGATAAATATACAGACGCTGTGGATATTTATTTTAAATCAAGAAATGAAGGATTTGGAAAAGAAGTCAAAAGGAGAATAATGCTTGGAACATATGTGTTATCAGCAGGATACTATGATGCTTATTACAAAAAAGCATTAAAAGTTAGAAATCTAATAAAACATGATTATGAACGTATATTTAAAGAATTTGATGCAATAGTATCCCCTACATCACCTACTACAGCTTTTAAAATAGGTGAGAAAATGGATGATGTTTTATCAATGTATTTATCAGATGTGTATACTGTACCTGTAAGTGTGGCAGGATTACCAGCTATGTCTATACCATGTGGAATGGTTAATGGACTTCCTGTGGGATTACAGATTATAGGAGATTATTATAAGGAAGATACATTATTTAACTTAGCATATAGCTTTGAACAATCAACGCAATGGCATAAGATGAAGCCACAGATATAATTTTAAAAAAAGGAGTGGAGAAGACACATGGAATTAGAAGCGGTAATAGGTCTTGAAGTTCATGCTGAACTTTCTACAGAGACTAAGATATATTGTGGATGTACAACAGATTTTGGAGGTAAGCCAAACACACATGTTTGTCCTATTTGTTTGGGATTACCAGGATCTCTTCCACAGTTAAACAAAAAAGTAGTAGAGTATGCTATGAAAGCAGGTCTTGCATTAAATTGTAATATAAATAAATTAAGTAGAATGGATAGAAAAAATTATTTTTATCCTGATTGTCCTAAAAATTATCAGATAACTCAAGATGAAATTCCTCTTTGTAGTGAAGGATATATAGAAATAGAACTTGAAGATGGAGAAAAGAAAAGAATTGGTATTGAAAGAATTCATATAGAAGAAGATGCAGGAAAACTATTACATACTAAAGCAGGTACATTGGTGGATTATAATAGAGCAGGTGTTCCACTTATAGAGATAGTTTCAAAACCTGATATGAGGACGCCAGAGGAGGCTACACTATATCTTCAGAAGTTAAGAAGTATACTAGCTTCTATTGAAGTTTCTGATTGTAAAATGGAAGAAGGATCATTAAGGTGTGATGGTAACATATCAGTAAAACCTAAAAAAAGTGATGTATTTGGTGTTAGAACGGAAATAAAAAATATGAATTCATTTAAGGCCTTAGAAAAAGCTCTTACTTATGAGTTTGGTAGACATGTAGAGGCTGTAAAAAACGGTGAGAATTTGGAACAAGATACTAGAAGATGGGATGAAACAAATGGTGTTACTATAGTTATGAGAAGTAAAGAAAAAGCTAATGACTATAGGTATTTTCCAGAAGGCGATTTAGTAACAATTAATATCTCAGATGAATGGGTAGAAAAAATAAGAGAAACTATTCCAGAACTTCCACATGAAAAAGCGGAAAGGTTTGTAAAGGAATATAAAATACCTAAGTACGATGCAGGTGTATTAACTTTGACAATGGCTATGGCAAATTTCTTTGAGGAGACTGCTAAATTAAGTAAAGATGCTAAAGCCTCATCTAACTGGTTAATGGGAGATATATCTAGATTATTAAATGAAAATGCTACTACTGTTGAAGAGTTAAAGTTTACTCCTGAAAATTTAGCAGAACTTATAAAATTAATTTCCACAGGAACTATTTCAAATAATATAGGGAAAAAAGTTATAGTGGAAATGTTTAATAGTGGAAAAGATCCAAAGGGTATAGTTGAAGAAAAAGGATTAGTTCAGAATAACGATGAAGGAGCCATTTTGGAGGTAGTTAAAAAAGTAATAGAAGGAAATCCTAAATCTATAGAAGATTATAAAAATGGTAAGAAGAGAGCCATTGGATTTTTAGTAGGACTTGTTATGAAAGAAACAAGAGGAAAGGCTAATCCTCAGATAGTGAATAGACTTGTAAATAATGAGATTGCAAAACTTTAAAATAGTAGACCTTTCCTAATTTAAAATAGGAAAGGTCTTTTAATTAAAATGTATTTTTTAATCATCTTGATTAGTAGGCTGTTTTTGTGAATCATTTTGATAAATATTTTGTGATAGTGTATAAATATGTAGATTTAGTTTTTCTAATAGATAATTTTTATATTTTAGCTGATTAAAAATTTGTTTTAGTGTTATAAATGACCATACTGCAATAAAAGTTAAAGTACACATTGTTAAGATAGCAAGTATCTCTATAGCTAGAATCATATAAATTCCCTCCATAAAGTGAAAATTCTTAATAATTATATCATAAAATCCGTTTATAACACAGGGGAATTGAATAAAATATATGTAAAAAAAATATTTTTTTTACATATAATATTGTATAACAATATTTAAGGAGTTTCATAATGTTAAATTTATATAAAAAAATATATTTTAGTGCTAGAAGACAAGAAATTGTTAAGGCAAAATCAATTCTTAAAAGAATAGAAATAGAGGATATATTAAACAATATATCTAAGGTATGTTGGGATAGTGGAATAGAGTATGAAATAATACTTAAAAATTCTCAACAATTGTTTTTAAAAATTATTGGAAAAAGAGAGAGTATATTATTTAAATTTTCGAAGAAAGATATGATTTTTATAGAGGAGTTTGAAAATTTTATTGGTGAACTTTATAAAAATGATATTAATAAAGCTGTATATATAACTACTGGAGTATTTGATATGAACATAAGAAAAAGATGCTCTGTAATGCCTACGTACAGAAAAATAAAACTTATTGATAAATATGATTTTATAAAAGATCAACTAGGTATATATGGTAAAGCTGAGGATGAATTTAAAGTTAACAGATTAAAATTATTTAAATATTTACCGTCATAAATTGAATAAATTAAATTAATATGTTTAATTTTATTTATTAAGGAAATAATTTATATAGTATAACTAATGCGGAATATAGGAGAACATTATGAAGAAATTTATTTCATTCTTTATAATTATATTTTTATTTGTTAATGGATGCGTAGAGAAGAAAGTAAGTAATAATAAAATTAAGAGAGAAAGTAATTCCATTATATATGGAACTATAAAAAATACAACTACTTTAAATATGTTTGATGATAGTCAGCAGAAGGACGAAGAGTTGCAACAGGCATTATTTGATGGATTAGTAAAGAAAGATAGTAGAGGTAATATAATTCCTTCCTTAGCTGAAAAGTTTGAGAATAATAAAGATCATACTGTATATAAATTCAAAATTAGAAATAATGCAAAATGGAGTAATGGAGAAGAGATAACTGCAGAAGATTTTAAAGTTTTTTTTTCTCAAATCATGGCAAAAGATTTTATAAATTCATTTGATTATGAGCTTTTCTGTATATTTGGTTTAGAAAACTACAGAAAAGGTTTAAAGGATTTTAGCAATGTAGCTATAAAGGATTTAGATAAGCATACATTAGAAATTAGACTAAATTATCCGTGTAGTTATTTTTTGGATATTATATCTAATCCTAGATATTCTTTAAGAGATATAAATGATAATTTATACCAATGGGAAAAGAACTTTAAGAATATAAAATTCTCAGGTGCATATAAGATATTACAAATTAATAATAAAAATATAGTATTAAAGAAAAATGATAACTATTGGGGTAAAGCTCAAGTGTATAATGATATTATAGAAGTAACAAAATATAATAATTCAGAGGAACTAATGGCGGCTTTTAAAGCACAAAAAATAGACATATTCAAAGATCCGCTTATTAATGAAATAAGTAGATTAATCAATAACAATGAAATTTACCAACAAGAAATTAACTATACAAAAGCATTAATTTTCAATTCGAAAAGGTCAAACTTGGCAGATTTAAGATTTAAAAAGGATATTAATCAATCTATAGATAGGAAAAAGATTTGTACTGATGTATTAAATAGTACAGCTATACCTATTGAAGTAAAATATAAGGAAGACGCCAAAACAGGATCCCTTGAAAGAAGAGATTATTCAAATAAAAAAATAACATTAATTTATTTAAATAATAGCGAAGATAAACGGGTATGTGAGAAAATAGCTCTAGATTTAAAAAAAATTAAAAACTTTAATGTAGAATTATTAGGTTGTTCAAATGATGAATTTAATAAAAAACTAAATAAAAATAATTATGATATGGCCTTGGTAGAATTAAAAAAAGATAGTAGTAGAGAGTATTATCTTAATAAATATTCTTCTAAAAATCCTTTAAATATATGTAATTTTAGAAGTTTAGAATATGATGCTTTATTATATAAAGCAAAATTAGAAAAGGATAAAAGTAAAAAGGGAAATATTTTAAACAAATGCGAAGAAATTTTAAAAGAAGAATTTCCAGTATTAGAGCTTTACAAAAAAAAGTTATACATAAGCAAAATAAAAGATGTAGATTTGGAAACAAACTACTATGGAGATTTATTGTTAGATAAAATTCGTTTTGAACAACTATAAAACTTCCCTAAATTATAATTTAGGGAAGTTCTTTTGGTGTTCCTTATCTACAAAATAAGCACAATTATGTTCAGGATTTATGTTGTTAGAAAAGTTACTAACAGTTTCAAATGTGCATACACCGTCGATAGAATAAATACAATTCTCAGAGCAATTTATGTTTACCATAATTTATACCTCCTATGCTGAGTTGGTAGAAACCTAGTAAAATGCTTTTAATGATATTAGTATATGCACATAAAAAAAATATATAGTATGAAATTATTTTACTTAATGGTATGAATTGTATAAAAAAATATTTAAGAAGAAAATAAACATATTATTATTACTATAAAATGATGTTTTACCCTGTTTAAATAATTGTTTTTTCTCGCTAAATTTAATATTTTTTATAAAAATAGGAGCTTGCTCAGATGATTCAGGAGTAGGAAGTGACTGAGATTTAAAGAATTCTTCCTCTAATAAATCTTCTGAATTTAATGAGAAATTTCTATATCTTTCTCTATCATTTAAAGGTGGAGCATCTGGCCAGCTTAAAATTATACCCGAATCAATTATTTGTTTTTTAAACACACTAGTTAAAATAGAGCGAGAGTGTATGTCATCTTTGTCTTCTTTACAATGCAATATTACGGATAGTATATATAAAGATAATTCAGTAGCTGAAAATATTAAGTTATCTTTTTCAGAAGGTTTAATATAAATACCTAATTCATCGTTATAAGAGTCTAGTATTTCTGTATAAACTTTATTATAAACATCTCTATACTTTAATATTTTTGTGTTTTCATATAACATAAATAAATCAATATAATATAAACATTTATTTTCTAGATTTCGTTCTCCTAATATATCTAAATTATTAGAGTACTTTTCTATTATTAGTTCTGAAATATCTATCATTAGATTTTTACAGTCTTCATTTTGAGAGTATTTATAAAATATGTTCAACCCCATACATAATTGTAATAATTCATCTAACGGCAATGTATATAATTCATCTCTAAACTGAAGAAACATATTAAGTATATCTAATGAAAAATTTTTATAGTTAGAACTTTCTTTCGAATTATCTTTTAAAGAGCATTTGTAAAAAGCTGACATCATAAATGACTGATTAGAAAATTTGAATTTTTTATTTTTATCTTCTAATTTTAATTCCCCTACTATAGAATCAGAGGAATTTATTTTATCTACGAAAACTCCATCTAGATTTCTCAAGTAAGTAGCATAGAATTGTAATTGTTTTTTTGATAAATTTAAGTAAATATCACTAAAAAAATACTTACTTTTATCCAGTTCTTTAAAGGAAGAATAATAATCACATAACTCTAAAAGTGATAGTGTCATAAATGCATTACTATATACGGTTATTTCTTTTTTGAATTTTTCGTCATTCCAATAAAGCTTATCATTAGTTGTTTTTAATTTTGAGTTAGCTTTTTTGTATACACATAAAATTGGATACATAGATTTTAAAAGATTTACCTCACTATCAGAGTAACTTTTTTGCTTTAATTCCTTTCCAGGAATTGTTAAACCACATTTTGAGTTAAATACTATATGATTTAATGATTCTTTTGAAAAATAGAAAAGTTGACTTTCTATATTTTCCTTATTTAAACTATTAAGTCTTAAAAATGGACCAATATACTTCAAATATAACACCTACTATAAAATTAATCCTTATATAAATAATATGAAATATATATGAAAATAGTACCATATAATTTTTGCTATGGACAAACATTTTACATATTAGTAAAATGAAGAATGATAGCAGAATATATTATTTAGTGTGAAATTTTGAAAAAATAAGATTTCCGTCTAAGATGGTATAATGTAATTTAGTATATAATTTTGTTTTAAAATTTATTTGAGTTATTAAATAGGATGGTGATATTATGAAAAAATTAATTTTAGCTAGTAATAATAAGGATAAGTTAAAGGAAATAAGAGAAATATTAAAGGATATAGATATAGAAATTTTCTCCTTAAAAGATATGAAAATAGATATAGATATAGAGGAAGATGGGATAACATTTATAGATAATGCTTATAAAAAAGCTAAAACTATATTTGATATTTTGAATAATAAAGAAGAATACATGGTTTTAGCTGATGATTCTGGGTTATGTGTAGATGCATTAGGGGGAGAGCCAGGAGTTTATTCAGCTAGATTTGCAGGGGAACATGGTAATAGTAAAAAGAATAATGAAAAGTTATTAAAATTAATGAAAGAAGAGAATAATAGAAGGGCCAAATTTATATGTGCTATGGTACTAGTAATTAGCGATGATACAATTATAAAGGTTCAAGGACAAGTTCAAGGAATAATAGGATATGATAATAAGGGAACTAATGGTTTTGGATATGATCCTTTATTTTATGTTCCAGAGTTAAAAAAAACATTTGGGGAAGTTAATTCTAAAGAGAAAAATTTGATTAGTCATAGAAGTAGAGCATTAAATAAACTAAAAACGGAATTGATTAAATATATACAGGAGGCGTAAAATTGTTAATAGGAGTTGTAAGCGACACACATAGGCATACCTGGATAATGGAAAGGGTTATGGAAAAATTAAAAGGTGTAGATTTATTAATACATTTAGGGGATAATATACAGGATGTAAAAGAGTTTAAAAAAGTTTTTAAAAAGAGAATAATTAATGTGAAAGGTAATTGTGATTATTCCAGTTCAATTCCATCAGATATTTTTGAGGAAATAGAGGGGCAAAATTTTTTTATAACTCATGGACATCATTATGATGTTAAACATAGTTTATCAAGGTTAAAGTACAAAGCATTAGAATTAAATGCAGATATTGTATTATTTGGACATACTCATGTATCACAAATAATATATGAGGAAGGTATATGGTTTATTAATCCAGGTAGCCCTGTATTATCTAGGGATGGGTTTAATAGCGTGGCATTAATAAATATAGATAATAATAAAATAAATGCTAGTATTAAAGCTATTAGGTAAAAAACTTTAAAAAAAACTAAAAAAAATTCGAATTACCTATTGACGGATTTAAAGATATCGTGTAGAATAATTTATGTCGTCAGGAGCTGAAAAAAAAGAGAAACAACTTTCTGGCGAAGTTAATCGGGGTGTGGCGCAGATGGGAGCGCGCGTGGTTTGGGACCATGAGGTCGCAGGTTCAATCCCTGTCACCCCGACCACAAAATTTAAATAATATGCGGGTGTAACTCAATGGTAGAGTGCTAGCCTTCCAAGCTAGTTACGAGGGTTCGATTCCCTTCACCCGCTCCAAAGTATGCGTCTTTAGCTCAGTTGGATAGAGCAACGGCCTTCTAAGCCGTGGGTCNCGGCCTTCTAAGCCGTGGGCCAGGAGTTCGAATCTCTTAAGACGCACCATATGGTGAATGTAGTTCAGTTGGTAGAGCGCCAGATTGTGGTTCTGGTTGTCGAGGGTTCGAGCCCCTTCATTCACCCCATATTTTGGGATGTAGCCAAGTGGTAAGGCACGGGACTTTGACTCCCGCATTCGTAGGTTCGAATCCTGCCATCCCAGCCATATGGTTCACTAGCTCAGTTGGTAGAGCACATGACTTTTAATCATGTTGTCCGGGGTTCGATTCCCCGGTGAGCCACCAATATATTTTTAATTATGTACATGTTTACATGCAGGTGTGGCGGAATTGGCAGACGCACTAGACTTAGGATCTAGCGCCAGTGGCATGGGGGTTCAAGTCCCTTCACCTGCACCATATATAATATTGCGGGAGTGGCTCAGTGGTAGAGCGTCACCTTGCCAAGGTGAACGTCGCGGGTTCGAATCCCGTCTTCCGCTCCAAAGTATGCGGGTGTAACTCAATGGTAGAGTGCTAGCCTTCCAAGCTAGTTACGAGGGTTCGATTCCCTTCACCCGCTCCATTTTTTTTATGCGCTTTAAGCGCCCATAGCTCAGCTGGATAGAGTGACGGACTTCGAATCCGGAGGTCGCAGGTTCGACTCCTGTTGGGCGCACCATAAGAATATATAGGCATTACGCAAGGGTTGATATACAAGGGCTTTGTTAGAAAATTAAGTTTTCTTACAAAGCCTTTTTTTATTCATAAATATTATGATAAATAATAAAATTATATAATATATATTATGTAAAAGTATCCTTGAGATTAAAGATAAAACATATTCTCAAGTGGTTGTTATTATAATGAGTTAAGTAAAATTGGTTTTACAGAAAGCGAAATGTATGATTTATACTTAAAAGAGTCTAATAAATCAGGCATGCGTTTAATGTTACCAAATAAGCTATCTAAAGGTGTAGCTAAAGTTATAGATATGAGTGGTGTTGGTTCGCAATGGATGTTGCAGGATTTATATTAGGAAATGGGGTACTTACTATGACATGGTACTATGGGGAAGATAACTATATGTCTATTGGTTTGACTCCTGGCTAAATAAGTAGTCATAGATGGGTTAGACTCTAAGATTATGAAAGTTTTTAAAATGATTGCACTAGTTTTTTTTATCAATATTTTTACTATATTTAATGAATATACTGTATTTTTTATATGTTTTTGTGGTTCCTGTACATATGTACCAAACATAAGCCAAATAAACTCTTTTGAAAAACTGGTGGATAACTTCTTAGATAAAGAGGATAAAACATTATCTAATTAGGATTTTATAAATTTAGCTTTAATTTTTACTCTAACTATTTTATTTACAGGTTTAATACACATATTTCGAAATAATTTTATAGATACCCTTGATTTAGCTTTTCCCTTTTGGGAACATTGATTATTTTTCAATTTATGTTTTGGCTTAAAATTCCTAGAAGGTTTTTTAACTAATAATATGATATTTATTTTCTATGATGGATTTATTATATAAGAATAAATAATAAAAGAATAAATAATAAAAGAATAAATAATAAAAGAATAGGATAATTTTAATCCATGGGCTAGAAAAGTAGCTCATGGATTTATATATATTTATTAATGATTTATTATAAAAATATGGATATAGACATATTTTTAGTTTCAGTAGGGAAAAACTATAAATAATATGAAATATAATGTCAATACTGCATATTATAAAAAGAAAAATTGCAGTTAGTTGTAAGAGTATTACGAATATTAAACTTTGCATGGATTAATATTTGCAAATTACCTTGAAATTTGTTATTATATACTTTGTTAAATGAAACTTTAAGAAAAAATGATCTTCAGAGGTGAGAAGCGATTTGCATAAGAAAAAAATTTCTATTACAACAAAAATTCTTTTTGCTTTAGTTACTGGTATAGTTTTTGGACTTGTAGCTAATATTTTTTTCCCACAGGCAGCTAATGATGTTTTAAGTAAATGGATACTAAATCCTGTAGGAAATGTTTTTTTAAGGGCTATAAAAATGTTAGTAGTACCTTTAGTATTATTTTCATTAATATGTGGCTCAGCTAGTGTTGGGGATGTTAAAAAGCTTGGAAGAGTTGGTGGGAAAATTTTTATTTTTTATATGTGTACCACGGCTTTTGCTGTTAGTATAGCTTTATTATTAGCCAATGTACTTAAACCAGGAGTTGGGGTAAAGCTACCTGCAGCAACTTCTGTTAAAGCCGCTCAGGCTCCATTTTTGATGGATATTTTTGTTAATATGGTTCCTACTAATCCTATTGAAGCTATGGTTAAAGGGGACATGCTACAAATAATAGTCTTTGCTATAATTTTTGGTACTGCTATGACTTTAATAGGAGAAAAGGTAAAACCTTTATTAAACATAATGAATCAAGTAAATTCTGTTCTTTTAAAAATGATTGGTATAATTATGAATATAGCACCATACGGTGTATTCGCGCTTATATCAGGTGTAGTTATGAATCAAGGGCTAAAAGTTTTAATACCATTATTAAAATATTTTCTTGTATGTCTTCTTGTAATGGCAATTCATGTGTTATTTGTGTATGGGGGAGCATTAAGGCTTATAGGAAAGTTAAATCCTATTAAATTTTTTAAAAAGTTTTGGCCAGTAATGGTTATGGCATTAAGTACTTCAAGTAGTAATGCTACTATTCCACTTAACTTAGAAACATGTGAAAAAAAATTTGGAGCTTCAAAATCAGTAGCTAGTTTTACTATTCCACTGGGAGCCACTATAAATATGGATGGGACAGGCATAATGCAAGGAGTAGCAGCCTTATTTATAGCACAAATTTATGGAACAAATTTATCCATTCAACAGCAAATAATGATAATATTAGTGGCTACATTAGCGTCTATTGGAACGGCTGGTGTACCTAGTGCAGGAGTTGTTATGCTATCAATGGTATTGCAACAAGTAGGATTACCGTTAGAAGGAGTAGCATTAGTATTGAGTATAGACAGACTAGTAGATATGGCAAGAACTACTGTAAATATAACTGGAGATGCGGTGGGAACGCTCATCGTAGCTAATTCTGAGGGAGAAGTAGATTTAGATATATATTATGATAGAGTAAAAAATAGTGCGGCATAAATATATATAATTAATAAAAATATCCCATGGTTTAATTGCCATGGAATATTTTTTTTATATTATATAAAATAATAAATAAGTGTTGATTTTTATAATAAATTGATATATTATAGTAATAACAAATATGAATATGACGAATATTAGAACTTGTAAAATAAATAATGTTCGCACTCATATAAGCTTAGTAATATGGGCTAGGCGTTTCTACCAGACAACCGTAAATTGTCAGGCTATGGGTGTTTATATTAGTTTGCTATTATTTAATAATAAACTTTTATAAACTCCCTATTTTTAGGGAGTTTTTATTTTAATAAAATTTAAGTTGAAGGGATGATTATAATGAAATTTTTAAAAGACAAAATAATTAGTGAAGGTAAGGTTATAGAAGATAGAATATTAAAAGTAGATAATTTTTTAAATCATCAAATAGATGTAGAACTCTTCAATGAAATAGGAAAAGAGTTTAAAAATAGATTTGAAGAAAAAAAGATAAATAAAATATTAACAGTAGAGAGTTCAGGAATAGGTGTTGCATGCATAGCTGCTCAACACTTTGGAAATATTCCTGTAGTTTTTGCGAAAAAACATGTAGGAAATAATATGGATTCAAATACATATGAAGCAAGAGTTTATTCATTTACAAAGGAAAAGGAATATACAGTTAGGGTAGCAAAGGATTATTTAAACTTTAATGACAATGTACTTATTATAGATGACTTTCTAGCTAGTGGAAGTGCTGTATCAGGATTGATAAATATTGTTGAACAAGCAGGTGCTTCGGCAGAGGGTGTAGGAATTGTAATAGAGAAAAAATTCCAGAGGGGAAGAGAAATTGTTCAAAGTAAAGGGATACAATTAGAATCACTTGCAATAATAGAAGGGTTTGCAAGTGGAGAAGTTATTTTTGGTGATTAATATTCAATTAACATAAAGTTTTTAATTAAGGAGGATAACTATGAAAAAACTTAAATTTATAAGTACATGTTTAATTTCTATTTTAGTATGTTCACTTATACTATTAGGATGTGGTAAGAATGAAAAGTCTACTAACGGAAAAGAAAGCAAAAATGATTTAAAAGTAGGATTTTTATATGTTGGGCCAGTGGCAGATGGTGGATGGTGCCAATCTCATGATGAAGGAAGAAAACATTTAGAGAAAGAACTTAAAGTTTCTACTATGTATAAAGAATCTGTAAAGGAAGATACAGCAGAAGTGCAAAAAGTAGTTGAGGATATGATAAATCAAGGTTGTAACGTAATTATAGGTACAAGCGTTGGATTTATGGATGGGTTAGAAAAAGAAGCCAAAAAACACAAAGATATTAAATTTTTACACTGTGCAGGGTATAAAACTACAGAAAATATGTCAAATTATTTTGGAAGAATATATGAAGCAAGGTATCTGTCAGGTGTTGTTGCTGCAATGAAAACTAAATCTAATAAAATAGGATATGTAGCAGCATTCTCTATTCCAGAGGTTGTTAGAGGAATTAATGCATTTGCATTAGGGGTTCAGTCGGTTAACCCAAATGCAAAAGTTTTAGTCAAGTGGACAAATACTTGGTATGACCCAGCAAAGGAAAAAGAGGGAGCAAAGGCACTTATTTCTGAGGGAGCAGATGTCATAGCACAACATCAAAATACCGCAGGACCTCAGCAGGCCGCAGAGGAAAAAGGTGTATCTGCAATTGGGTATAATACAGATATGAAGGAAACTGCTCCAAAAGCAAATATTACATCTGCCATTTGGAATTGGGGACCGTTTTATGTTGAACAAGTTAATGCAATTTTAAATGGCACATGGAAGGCTGAAAGTCATTGGAAAGGTATGAGTGAAGGAATTGTTGCATTATCGGAATTAACCAATAATGCTCCTAAGGGTGCAAAAGAAGCAATAGAAAAGGCTAAAAAAGAAATAATAGAGGGTAAGAATAAAATATTTAGAGGACCATTAAAGGATCAAAATGGAATTGTAAAAGTTCAAAATGGTAAGGTTATGTCTGATGAGGAGTTACTAAATTTTGATTGGTTTATCCAGGGGGTTGAAGGTAAAATACAAAAATAATAAATAGGTGAGGATATATGGAAAACTGTTATATAAAAATAGAAAACTTGAAAAAAAGTTTTGGAAAAGTTTTAGCAAATAAAAATATAAATCTAAATGTTTATAGTGGAGAAATACATGCTATATTAGGTGAAAACGGCGCGGGAAAGAGTACATTAATGAATATGTTGTCAGGGGTATATACTCCTGACAGCGGGTTTATTTATATACATGGAGATTTAGTGAATTTTAAGTCACCTAAGGAGTCTATAAATCATGGTGTAGGAATGATTTATCAACATTTTAAGTTAGTAGATAATATGACTGCTAGAGATAATATAATTATGGGGCAGAAAACTAATTTATTTATAAATAAGAAAAAAATAGAAAGTCAGATTAATGAAATATGTAGCTCATATGGTATAGATATAAATTTAGAAAAAAAAGTACAGGATATGTCTGTGGGCGAAAAACAAATGGTTGAAATTATGAAAGTACTCTACAGAGGAGCAGATATACTTATTTTAGATGAGCCTACAACAGTGTTTACTCCCCAAGAAGCAGAAAAGTTATTTAAAATTATGCATAAAATGAAAGAAAATGGATGTTCAGTTATATTTATATCTCACAAGATGGATGAGGTTATGAAAATGTGTGATAGGATAACCATACTTAGAAAAGGAGAAAGTATAAAAACATTAGATAAGTGTAAAACAAATGAAAAAGAGTTAATTGAACTTATGGTTGGAAAATCAGTTGAATTATCTATAGATAGACCTGAAGCAGTTACAGGTAAGGATGTATTAAAAATTGTAGATGTGAATTTGATAAATAGGGAAAAGGTAGCTATATTAAAAAATGTAAATTTTAATGTGAAAAAAGGAGAGGTATTAGGAGTAGCTGGAATAGCAGGAAGTGGTCAAAAAGAATTGTGTGAAGCTATAGTAGGTATTCAAAAAATAAGTTCTGGGGAAATATTAATAGATGGCGAGAGTATAGAGAATAAGACACCTAAAGAGATTATTAAAAAGGGTGTAAGTATGAGTTTTATACCGGAAGACAGATTAGGGATGGGACTTATAGGAAATATGGATATGGTGGATAATTTGTTACTAAAGTCATATCACAATACAAAAGGATTATTTCTTAAAAGAAAAGAAGCAATTTATAAAGCAAGAGAAATAAAAGAAAAATTAAGCATACAAACTCCTGATATATATCATCCCATAAAAAATTTATCTGGGGGAAATATACAGAAAATATTATTAGGAAGAGAGTTGGATTCTAATCCTAATTTGTTAATAATGGCTTATCCTGTAAGAGGGCTTGATATAAACACTTGTTATACTATATATAATTTAATAAATGAACAAAAACAGCGAGGGGCTGGAGTTATATATATAGGTGAGGATTTGGATACATTAATCCATTTATGTGATAAAATTATAGTTTTATGCGATGGGATTATAACAGGTGAACTAACGGCGGTAGAAGCAACTAAAGAAAAGATAGGTCTTCTAATGAGTGGTAAGACTCTAAAAAGAGAGGAGCGCAAAGTTGTTTAGAATAGTAAAAAAGAGTGAGATAACTACAAGAGAAAGTATAGTTATAAGGGGGATTTCTATTATATTTGCATTTGCATTAGTAGGAATATTCATACAATTAATTCATTTAGATGCTTTAAAAGTTTATTCATCCATGATAAAAGGGGCATTTGGATCTAGCTATAGTGTAAAAGAAACAATAATAAAGGCTATTCCTCTTATTGTAACATCTCTTGGAATTTCAATTGCTTTTAAGATGCAATTTTGGAATATAGGAGGGGAAGGTCAAATAATAATGGGGGCATTTTTGTCTTCATATCTTGCTTTAAAACTTCCGGAAACCAGTCCAGTAATATTGCTGCCTGTTATGTTTTTAGCAGGATGTATAGGTGGAGCAGTATGGGCGTATATACCTGCATATTTCAAATCTTCATGGGGAACCAACGAAACTATTGTTACTTTAATGATGAATTACATAGCTTTAAAGTTCGTTACATATTTGCAGTACGGACCTTTAAGGGATCCAAAGGCACAAGGATTGCCTAAAATATCTACTTTTAGTGACAATGCAATATTACCAAATATATTTGGCATTCATATAGGATGGATTATAGCTTTAGTTTTGGTTGTATTTATATATTTATTTATGAATTATATGAAAAAGGGCTATGAAATATCAGTTCTGGGTGAAAGTGAAAACACTGCAATGTATGCAGGAGTCAACATAAAGAAAACAATAATAATATCTATGCTTTTAAGTGGCGGATTATGTGGAATTGCGGGAATGATTCAAGCCTCTGCAGTTAGTAATACTTTATCTGTGGAGGTATCCGGGGGAGTTGGATATACAGCTATAATAATTGCATGGCTTTCTAATTTAAGTGCTCCTTTAATTGTGGTAGTATCTATATTATTTGCTGCTCTTTTAGAGGGGGGTTCTTTTATTCAAACTGCATTTGGAATACCTGAGTCAGCCGCTTTAATACTTCAAGCTACTATTCTTTTTTTTGTATTAGGAAGTGAATTTTTTATAAGATATAAAGTTATAAAAAATTCCAATGCATCAGTAAAGGTGGTGACTTAAAATGGGATTATTAATATCTTTTTTACAGGCATGTATAGTAGCTGGCACACCTTTACTTTTGGCTACTTTAGGAGAGCTTATATGTGAGAAAGCTGGGAACCTAAATTTAGGGGTAGAAGGTATGATGTTAATGGGGGCAGTAATAGGATTTATGATAGGTATATTAACTAAAAATCCCATGTTAGCTATGCTAGGATCGATGATATCTGGTGCTTTAGGTGCATTTATATATGCAGTTCTAACTATTGGACTAAGAGCAAATCAAGTAGTATCGGGCTTAACACTTACTATTTTTGGAACAGGAATCTCAAGTTTTATTGGAAAAGATTTAGTTGGAAAAGTAGTTCCTAGTAATATTAAAAATTTTTTTACACCAATACATATACCTTTATTACAGGACATACCCATAATAGGAGATATATTTTTTAAACAGGATATTTTTGTGTATATAGGATATATACTAGCCTTAGTAATAGGAATATATATTTATAAAACATCTAAAGGGTTAAATTTAATAGCTATAGGAGAGAATCCTAAATCTGCTGAATCTGCAGGGATTAATGTTATTCTTTATAAGTATATTCATGTTTTGCTAGGTGGAGCTTTGTGTGGACTTGGTGGAGCTTATCTTTCTCTAGTATATGTTCCAACATGGCAAGATAACATTACAGCAGGAAGAGGATGGATTGCTGTAGCATTAGTTATATTTGCATCTTGGAATCCGTATAAAGCATTGATTGGGTCGTATTTGTTTGGGGGATTAGATATTATAGGTTTTAGATTGCAAGGTTTAGGAATAAACGTATCGCAATATGTTATAGATATGTTACCTTATGTAATAACTATTATTGTAATGGTATTTGTTTCTATAAGGAAATCTTCAGAGAATTCACCGCCAAAGTCTTTAAGTGTACCATATTTTAGAGAAGAAAGATAAAAGTGTTGACTAATGTAATTAAAAGTGATAACATTACTAAAGAAACTAATATATAACCTTTAAAAAAGGTCCAGAGAGGCCTTAAAGGAATGTGTAGATAGAATTCTACAAATAATAGACGTTGAGTATTCTATGCCTTCCTTATTGGGGAAGGCATTTTTTAATACCTTTAAATTTAGTACAGAGATACTAAAAAGGAGGAGATTTATTTGTTAAAAGGAAAAAGTTTAATAGACCCAATGGATTTTACATTAAATGAAATAAAAGAAATATTAGATTTAGCTAATATAATAGAAAAAAATCCTAAGAAATTTACAAATCTATGCGCAGATAAAATTTTAGCAACTCTATTTTATGAACCTAGCACTAGAACTAGGTTTAGTTTTGAATCAGCTATGCTAAGACTAGGAGGTAAAGTTATTGGTTTTTCAGAACCTAATTCTAGCTCTGCTAAAAAGGGCGAAAGCATAGCAGATACTGTAAGAGTAGTTTCTTGTTATTCAGACATCATTGCAATGAGACATCCTAAGGAAGGAGCTCCAATGGTAGCAGCTGGATATAGTGAAGTTCCTGTTATAAATGCAGGAGATGGAGGTCATAATCATCCAACTCAAACTCTTACGGACCTACTTACCATAAGATCAATAAAAGGTGATCTATCTAACCTAACTATAGGCTTTTGTGGAGATTTAAAGTTTGGAAGAACTGTCCACTCACTTATAAAAGCTTTATCTAGATATACTAATAATAAATTTATTCTTATCTCACCGAAGGAATTAATGCTCCCACAATATATTAAAAGTGAAATTTTAGAAAAGAACCATATCCAGTTTATAGAGGTAGAAAATGTTGAAGAGATAATAAAAAAATTAGATATATTGTATATGACTAGAGTACAAAAGGAAAGATTTTTTAATGAAGAAGATTATATAAGATTGAAGGATACTTATATATTAAATGAAGAAAAAATGAGTAAAGCACCAAAAGGAATGATAGTACTTCATCCTTTACCAAGAGTAAAGGAAATATCTTATGAAGTCGACAAGGATTACAGGGCTTGTTATTTTAAACAAGCTAAATATGGAATGTATGTTAGGATGGCCCTTATGGCAAAACTTTTGGGGGTGATTTAATATGCTCACAATAAATAGTATAAAAAATGGTATAGTAATTGATCATATAAAATCTTCATATGGAATAAAAATATTCAATTATTTACAATTAGATAAGGCAGATTTTTCTGTAGCTCTTATAATGAATGCTTTTAGTAATAAGCTAGGGAAAAAAGATATTATAAAGATAGAAAATAATATAGATATAGATCTTACAATGTTAGGATTAATAGATCCTAACATAACTATAAATATAATTGAAAGTGAAAATATAAAACGTAAATTAAATTTACAGTTACCAAAAAAGGTAGAGGGAATAATAAGATGTAATAATCCTAGATGTATAACTTCCGTAGAAAAATATATTCCTCATATATTTAATTTAATAGATAAAGAAAAAGGTAAATATAAATGTAAATATTGTGATGAAATATATGGAATTATGGAGGAGTAGTAATGGAGTTACTAATAAAGAAAGCTAGAGTAATAGATTGGTGTCAAGATTTTATTGGTGATGTATATATAAACAATGGAATAATAATGGAAATAGGAAAAGATTTATATAAGCAATGTGAAACTATATATGCCGAAGGGAAGGCTTTATTACCATCTTTTATAGACTTACATGTGCATTTTAGAGATCCTGGGTATACCTATAAGGAAGATATTATAACGGGGAGTAAAGCAGCAGTTCAAGGAGGATATACAGGAGTTAATCTAATGGCAAATACTAATCCAGTTTGCAGCAGTATGGACACTGTTAATTATGTAAGAGATAAAGCTAAGGAGATTAACTTGGTAGATGTACACCAAGTTATGTCAATAACAAAAAATTTTGATGGCAGAACTTTATCACATTTAGATACTTTAGATAATAAGGTAAAGATAATTTCAGAAGATGGAAAAGATATTATGGATAGTAAAATTATGTTAGATGCTATGGTAAAGGCAAAAGAAAAAAATATTATAGTAATGTGTCATTGTGAAAATGATGAATTAACTTCGTCAGATACAAGACTTGCGGAAAATACAATGACTTGGAGAAACATTACATTAGCAAAATATACAGGATGTTCTATACATCTAGCACATGTAAGTACAAAGGAATCAATGAAATATATAATAGATGCTAAAAAGGAAGGATATCATGTTAGTTGTGAAGTAACACCACACCATATAGGACTAACTGAGAAGGTTAACTATAAGGTTAATCCACCTATGAGGAGTAGAGAGGATGTAGAGTATTTAATACAGGCTATACGTAGTGGATGGGTGGATACTATAAGTACAGATCATGCACCACATAGTTTAGAGGATAAACTAAAAGGAGCTCCTGGAATTTCAGGTTTAGAAACAGCATTTCCTATATGTTATACAAAATTGGTTAAAGGGGGATGTATAACCATAAATAGATTATCAAAAATAATGTCTAAAAATCCTTCTAAAATTCTAGGTTTTAATAAAGGAGAAATAAAGATAGGTTGTGAGGGAGATATAGTATTAGTAGATTTAGATAGAAAATATAATATTGATACTAAAAAATTTTCTTCCAAAGGTAAAAATACCCCTTTTATAGGAATGCAAGTATATGGTGAAATATATAAAACAATAAAAAGTGGAATTGTTGTTTATGATTCATATAAAAAGGGGGAGTATTAAATGATTATAGATAAATTATATGATAGGGTAAAAGATAATGGGCATGTATGTGTAGGATTGGACACAGATATGGCATATATACCAGAAAATTTTAGGCAGAAATTTATTTTCCCAGAGGATGCTCTTTTTAGATTTAATCAAAAGATAATAGATGCTACTTTTGATAAAGTGGCTTGTTATAAAATTCAGATTGCATACTATGAGGCACTTGGCTTAACAGGTCTTACGGTATATAAAAAGATTATAGAGTATATAAAAGAATTAGGTTGTATTGTTATATCTGATATAAAAAGAGGAGATATAGCAAATACTGCTAAAATGTATGCAAAAGCACATTTTGAAGGTGATTTTGAAACGGATTTTATAACTTTAAATCCTTATATGGGAATGGATACAATAAAACCATATTTATCCTATGTACGAAATGATGAAAAGGGAATATTTACACTTGTAAGAACATCGAATGAGGGTGCAAAGGATATAGAGTATATATCATCTATAGATAGTAAAAGGGTATATGAAATAGTTTCAGATAAAGTTGAAACGTTGGGGAAAGAATATTTGGGTCAATGTGGATACAGCTCTATAGGTGGAGTTATAGGTTGTACTCATGTAGATGAAGCTTTAAAACTAAGAAACAATATGAAAACCACTTTTTTCTTGATACCTGGATATGGAGCACAGGGAGGTACTGCAGATGATGTGGCTTTATATCTAAAGGATGGTAATGGAGGAGTAGTAAATTCATCTAGAGGAATACTCTTAGCTTATAAAAGACACGAAAATATATTACATTTTGAAGATTATTCAAGGCAAGCCGTAATAAATATGAGAGATGATATATTAAATGCTGTAAAAAAGTTAAAAGATAAATAATGGGAAATGGAGCGGTTGCATGAGGTATTCATTAGAAAAAGTATTAGAGAATAAGGAGATAAGTAAGGGAATTTATAAATTATCTATAAAGGGTAAGTTTAAAGGAGAGCCAGGGCAATTTTATATGTTAAGGGCTTGGGAAAATGAACCTTTATTAAACAGACCAATAAGTATTCATTCTATTAATGATGAATGCATAAGTTTTTTATATGCAGTAGTAGGAAAAGGGACTAGGCTTCTTTCTAATGTAAGAGAAAATCATAGTTTAGAATTGATGGGGCCTTTGGGGATTGGGTTCCCTATGGAAAAAATAAGTGGGAAAATAGCGTTAATAACTGGTGGAATAGGTATAGCACCAATGAACTATGTGTTAAAAAAAATAAAGAAGTGTACAGTTGATTTATATAGTGGATTTAAAGATGAAGTATATGGAGTAGATAATATAAAAAAATATATAGACAACTTTTATATAAGCACAGAGTCAGGTAGAGTAGGATATAAAGGATATGTCACTGATATATTTAATGCTAAGGGATATGATATTGTATTATGTTGTGGTCCAGAAAAGATGATGTATAAGGCTATGGATATATGTAAAGAAATAAACGTGCCAATTTATGTATCTATGGAAAAACACATGGCATGTGGAATAGGAGCATGTCTTGTATGTACTTGCAAAACCAAGACTGGTAGTAAAAGGACTTGTAAAGATGGACCGGTATTTTTAGGTTCAGAATTGGAGGAATAGTTGTGAAGGTTAATATATGTGGTATTGAATTTAAAAATCCAGTTATAGCAGCATCAGGAACTTTTGGATTTGGTAAAGAGTATAATGAAATTTTTGATGTATCAAAGTTAGGCGGGATAAGTACAAAGGGACTTACTATTTATCCTAAGGAAGGCAATGATGGAATTCGAATATTTGAAACTAGCTTAGGAATATTAAATAGTGTTGGACTTCAAAATCCAGGGGTGGATAGGTTTATAAGAGAAGAATTAGAATTTATGGGAAAGCTTGATACAGTTATAATCGCAAATGTGGGTGGTAGCTCTACAAAGGATTATATTGAAGCGGTATTAAAATTAAATAATAAAAATATTGATATGATAGAACTTAACATATCATGTCCTAATGTAAAGCATGGAGGTATGGCTTTTGGAATTAAGTCAGATGTAGCCTACGAGATTGTAAAAGAAGTGAAATCCATATGCAAAAAACCTTTAATAGTAAAATTATCTCCCAATGCAGAAGATATAGTACACATGGCATATAAATGTTGTGATGCAGGTGCAGATGCGATTTCTTTAGTTAATACATTTAAAGCTATGGCAATAGATATTGAACATAAAAAGCCTGTATTTAATAATATAACTGCAGGATTATCAGGACCAGCTATAAAGCCTATAGCTCTTAGAATGGTTTATGAAGTGTGTAAAAATATTGATAAACCGGTTATAGGAATTGGGGGTATTATGACCTGGGAGGATGCTATAGAATTTATAATGGTAGGGGCCAAGGCCATTCAGGTTGGAACGGCTAATTTAATAGATCCTTTTGCAGCGATGAATATAATAAAAGGAATAGAAAAATATCTTTTAAAAGAAGGTATAAAAGATTTAAATGAAATAACAGGAATTATAAAGTAATGGAATATAAATATTAATTTTCAGGAGGAATATAATATGGAAAATACAAATAAATTAATTATAGATACATTAAAAGAAAGTGAGGCAGTTTTAGAAGGACATTTTTTATTGTCCTCAGGCAGACATAGTGATAAATATTGTCAGTGTGCAAAACTTTTACAATATCCTGATAAAGCAGAAAAAGTTTTGAAATTTGTTGCAGATAAGTTAAGGGATTTAGATTTTGATATGGTAGTTGGTCCAGCAATGGGTGGGATTGTAGTAGCATATGAATTAGCAAGACAACTAAAAAAACCAGGTATCTTTGCTGAAAGGCAAGAGGGAACTATGACTGTAAGAAGGGGATTTAATATAAAAAAAGGCCAGAAAGTTATAATATCAGAAGATGTAATAACTACTGGTAAATCATCATTAGAGGTGGCTAAGGTTATAGAAAAATTAGGAGGAGAAGTGGTTGGATTATGTTGCATAGTAGATAGAAGAGATAATAGTATAGAAATGCCATATCCAATTTATAGTGCAGTTAAATTAGAAGTTAAGTCTTATGATAAAAAAGACTGTCCATTGTGCAAAGCAGGATTAAATTATATAAAACCAGGTAGTAGAAATATAAAGTAAAGTAGTTTTTAAATTAGCTTGACAGGGTTAGAAAAATATGTTTTAATTTAATACAATTAAATAATTAATGCCTTTAATTTCGGTCCAGAGAGGCTGAGAAGGTTAGGGAAAATGGAATAAGATTATTCTATAGTATTTTTACAAAAATTCTAACCTTCTGCTTATGCAGGAGGTTTTATTTTTGCAATAATACCGTTTTTCCTCACCTTAAAATTAAAAAATATGAGGTGAAGAGAATGAATGGATTATTATATTTAGAAGATGGAAGTATTTATAAAGGTAAATCTTTTGGAAAATCTGGAACGGCAGTAGGGGAGCTTGTCTTTAACACATCTATGGTTGGATATGAAGAAATTTTAACAGATCCATCTTATGCAGGTCAAATAGTAACAATGACTTATCCCCTTATAGGAAATTACGGAATAAATAGAGAAGATATGGAGAGTACTAAAGTTTATTCTAAGGGATTAATTGTTAAAAAATTATGCAATGTACCTTCTCATTATATGAGTAATGAAAGTTTAGATTCAATGTTAAATAAAATGAATATAGTTGGAATTCAAAATATTGATACTAGAAGTATAGTAAGGAAGATTAGAAGCAACGGTTCCATGAAATGTGTCATATCTAATGAAAATATATCTTTAAATGAAATGAAAAATATACTTAATAATTATAATTTTAATGAAAATTTAGTAGAAATGGTAAGTAGAAAAAGCATAGCCCATATAAAAGGAAGTGGGTATAAAGTAGCAGTTATGGATTTTGGAATAAAAAAGAACATAATTGAAAATCTAAAAAATAAGAATTGTGATTTAAAAGTCATCCCTTATAATACCCCTTATGAAGAAATAGTAAAACTCAATATTGATGGAATATTTTTAAGCAATGGTCCTGGCGATCCTAAGGATTTACCAAAAACAATAGAGACTATTAAGAAATTGATAGGTAAATTACCTATATTCGGTATTTGTTTAGGGCATCAATTACTTACTTTGGCACTTGGAGGAGATACTTATAAGATGAAGTTTGGACATAGAGGTGGTAACCATGGGGTTTATGATATTGAGAAGGATAAAGTATATATAACATCTCAAAATCATGGTTATGCAGTAGATAGAGAAAGTATCAAAAATAAAGATATAGTAATTACTCATGTTAATTTAAATGATAATACTGTTGAAGGAATAAGACATAAATATTTACCTATATTTTCGGTACAATTTCATCCAGAAGGAGCACCTGGCCCAAATGATTCTATTTATCTTTTCGATAGATTTATAGAGCTTTTGTCAAAAGATAATAATATTAAAAGTGCATAATAAAGAGGAGGAAAGGGTATGGCATTAGATAAGAGTTTAAGTAAAGTTATTATATTAGGATCAGGACCAATTGTTATAGGGCAAGCAGCAGAATTTGACTATTCTGGTACCCAAGCCTGTAAAGCAGTAAAGGAAGAAGGAATTGAAACTATTTTGGTTAATAGTAATCCTGCTACTATAATGACTGATACACATATAGCCGATAAAGTTTATATAGAACCATTGGATGTAGATACACTAGAGAAAATAATAATTAGGGAAAGACCAGATGGAATTTTAGCAGGCTTTGGTGGGCAAACCGCGTTGAATTTAGCAATGAAATTAAAAGATTTGGGAATTCTAAATAAATATGCTGTAAAATTATTAGGTATAAATAGTGATGCTATAAAAAAAGCCGAAGATAGAGAAGAATTTAAAGAGTTAATGATTCATATAGATAAGCCTATTCCAATGAGTATAATAGCTACGAACATAGAACAGTGTGAAAAGTTTATAGAAAATTATGGATTTCCTGTGATAATAAGACCAGCTTATACATTAGGAGGAACAGGTGGTGGAATAGCGAATAATATAGATGAGCTAAGAGAAATATGTCATAAGGGATTAAGTATGAGTCCTATAGGACAAATTTTATTAGAACAAAGTGTAGCTGGATGGAAAGAAATAGAATATGAAGTTATAAGAGATGGGAAGGATAATTGTATAATAATATGTAATATGGAAAATATTGATCCAGTAGGGATACACACTGGGGATAGTATAGTAGTAGCACCTTCTCAAACTTTAAGGGATAAGGAATATCAAATGCTTAGAAAAGCTTCAATAGACATAATAAGGAGCCTTAAAATAGAAGGGGGATGTAATGTACAATTTGCTTTGCATCCATTTCAAAACAAATACGTAGTAATAGAAGTTAATCCAAGAGTAAGTAGATCAAGTGCATTGGCATCCAAAGCCACAGGGTATCCTATAGCAAAAGTTGCAGCTAAAATAGCAGTAGGATATAGCTTAGATGAAATAAAAAATAGTGTTACAAAAAGTTCTAGTGCTTGTTTTGAGCCAACAATAGATTATGTGGTTACTAAGATACCAAGATGGCCTTTTGATAAGTTTTCAAAAGCTGAGAGAACTTTAGGTACTCAAATGAAAGCTACAGGAGAAGTAATGGCTATCGGTAGAACTTTTGAAAGCTCTTTAATGAAAGCTATAATTTCCTTGGATGGAAATTTTAATTCTCTTAGGATAAATGAGTTTGATAATCTGAACTTAGATAGGCTTATAAGTATTATAGAGCTAAAAGATGATAGAAGGATATTTGCCATAGCAGAAGGAATTAGAAAAGGGTTATCTTTAGACAAATTAAATAGATTAACTGGAATAGATAGTTGGTTTTTGTATGGAATAGAAAGTATAATAAATATGGAAGAAAAAATTAAAAAACTGAAATTAAATAAGGATTTATTAAGAGAAGCTAAGGCTATGGGATTTACAGATGAATATATTGGTCAATTAAAAGGAATAGATGGAGATAAAGTTGAGAAACTAAGAGCTAAGTATGATTTATATCCATCTTATAAAATGGTTGATACCTGTAGTGGTGAATTTGATGCAACTACTCCATATTATTATTCTACATATGATGAAGAAAATGAAAATTTAATTACAAATGATAAAAAAATACTAATAATAGGATCAGGGCCTATAAGGATAGGACAGGGAATTGAATTTGATTATTGTTGTGTACATGGAATTTGGGCAATAAAAAAAGCAGGATATAAAGCTATTATTATAAATAATAATCCAGAGACTGTAAGTACGGATTTTGATACAGGTGATAAACTGTATTTTGAGCCACTTAATATAGAGAATGTTTTGGAGGTTATAAGGGAAGAAAAAGTATATGGAGTAATTGTAGAACTAGGAGGTCAAACAGCTATAAACTTAGCTGAGAAGCTTAATAAAAAAGGTGTTAAAATATTAGGTACTTCTTTTGACTCTATAGATATAGCAGAAGATAGGGATAAATTCAAAACATTCTTAAATAAAGTTGATATACCTTCTCCGAACGGATATTGTGTTACAAATGAAGAGAGTGCTTTTAAAGTTGTTAATAGCATAGGATATCCAGTGGTAGTTAGACCTTCTTATGTTATAGGGGGAAGAGCTATGGAGGTTGTTTATAATAAAGAATCTTTAAGATTGTATATGACAGAAGCTGTAAAGGTATCAGACGATCACCCAATATTAATAGATAAATATATAAAAGGTGTAGAAATAGAAGTGGATGCATTATGTGATGGAGAGAATATATTAATTCCAGGAATAATGGAACATATAGAACGAACAGGAGTACATTCAGGAGATAGCATTACCGTTTATCCTACGTTAACATTAACAGAAAAGATAAAGGATAAATTAGTAGATTATACGCAAAAAATAGGGAAGGGATTAAATATAAAGGGGTTATTAAATATACAATATGTATATGATGGAAATGAAGTATATGTAATAGAAGTAAATCCGAGGGCCTCAAGAACTATACCTATATTAAGTAAGATAACAGGTGTTCCTATGGTTGATATTTCCTTGGAAATAAAACTTGGAAAAAGTCTTAAAGAGTCAAAGTTTGGGGTAGGGCTTAGGAAAAATAAGAGTTTCTATGCAGTAAAAGCACCTGTATTTTCTGGTGAAAAGTTGCATAATGCGGATATATATTTGGGTCCAGAAATGAAGTCTACAGGGGAAGTTTTAGGAATAGATAATAAACTTGATAATGCAATTTATAAAGCATTTAAAGCATCTGGCATAAAGATACCTACTAAAGGTAATATATATGTTTCTTTAAGAGAAGGGGATAGAGAAGAAAGTATAGAGATGTTAAAAGATTATTCGAATTTAGGGTTTAGTTTATATGGATCATCAGGAACTACTGAGTTTTTAAATAAAAGAGATATTAAATGTACAGAATTAAACCTATTAAAGGTTAACAATGCTATAAAGGATGGAAATATTAATATAGTCATAAATACTCCTACCAAGGGGAATGAATTAAACAGAAATGGATTCATATTAAGAAGGACTTGCTCAGAATATAAAGTTTTAGCATTTACGTGCATAGATACTGCTAAGGTTTTTATAAATACTATAAATGTAGAAAAAGGATATAAAAAGAAAATAGAACATATAGCTTTAAATGAGTACTTAAATTAGATATATATAATATTATGGAAATAATTATAACCTCAATATTTGTAAAGAATGTTGGGGTTATAATTGATTTCATAATTTACAAAAATTTATTACTAATTATATTATCTTTGAGTTATAATAAATAGTGACTTCGTATAATTAGTTGATAAAATACCATAAAATTGTATAATTTGTGGTTTGAATGTAAAAAAAGTACAAGTGGGAGGAATTATTGTGGGAAAACCAAGTATTTTTAGTAAAGATTATGAACGTAGAATGAAAAAAAGAAGGAGAAGAATTATTATATTAGTAGTAGTTATTGTTGCCGTATGTTTAGGTGCTTGGTTATTTGGTAAAGGTATTATTAAGTCTTGGGTATCCAATATAAAAAAGAATTCAAGTTCAAAGAAGCAATCACAAGATATTAAAAATAATTCGGATAAAAAGCCTATAGTTGCAGATAACAAGCAGGAGAAAGAAAAGAAAAATAAAATAGAAGGATATGAAGTTAAATTGTCTAATGGTGAAACTATTAAGATTATGTATGAAGATAAAAATGGAAGTAAAAAATTTAAATACATAGCACCTAAAGAAAGTAAAATTAACTATGACATAAGTCCCACAGGAAATGGGGCGATTGTTTATGATGAAAAAATGCAAAAAATAATATATGTGAATATAGATGGGAAAATATCAGATGTTGGTAACACTAAATATATATCTACAGATGGAAGTGTAGTTATAACAAGAGAAGAACAGGTCAAGACAAAACCAGATTATGTATGGTGTACTATGCCAAAGTTTATAGATGACAATAATGTAGCATATATAACTCAATTACCATGGTTTGAAAGAAGTACTAAATATGTATGGGTTGTTAATGTGCAAAATAATAATCATATAAATATACAAAATATATCAGGAGAAGAAATAAAGATCGATAAATTAGTAGATAAAGGGCTAACTATTATTGCTGACGGTAAGACATGTTATTTAAAAGCCAATGGAGAGGTTGCTGAATAAATGAATAACCTTTCAAATGATATAAAAAAACAGATAGGACTATCTTCTGCAAGTTTTTATCCTGATATATACACAGAAGATAGTATATCATTAATGAAAAAATTAGATTTTAATATTGGAGAGGTTTTTTTAAATACTCCAAGGGAGTATGAAGATGATTTTATAAATAAATTAAAGTACGAGAGCCAGAGAAATAACTTTTATATAAATTCAGTACATGCTTTTTCTTCTTCTTTTGAACCATATTTGTTTGATAGTTATAAAAGAAGAAAGGAAGACATGCTAATTCCATTTAAAAAAATTTGTAAAGCTGCTAAAAATTTAGGAGCCAAGTGTTATACTTTTCATGGGTTAAGATTAGATAAAGGAAAAGAAATTAGATTAAAATCTATAATAGATGTGTATGATGAAATCATATATATAGCTTTAAGTGAAGGAATAAAGTTAGCTCAAGAAAATGTATCTTGGTGTATGTCGGCAGATATATATTTTTTAGAACAATTACTGGAAAGATGTAAATATCCTATAAATTTTACTTTTGATATTAAACAAGCTTATAAAGCAAAGATAGCTCCAGAATTATATTTGGATATTATGGGGGATAAAGTAATAAATTTTCATATAAATGACAATGATAGCAATAATATGTGTTTATTACCCGGGAAAGGTAATATTAATTATGTAGAAATTTATAAAAAATTAAAGAAAATAGATTATAATGGAGTATATATAATAGAAGTATATAGAGATAATTATATAAATTATAAAGAAATTACAGAGGCAAAAAGACATTTAGAAAAAATATTTATTTAAAAAAATTCATTTGTAAATTTTATGGTATTTGTTATAATTATTAATGGCTACTTTAAGTTTTATATAAAATATGAAAATAAGTTTGCTATCATATATTAATAATATTAAATATATGTTATAATATTGTGGTTAATATGAGCATATCAGGTGATTAGGAGGAATAATATAATGAACGCAAGTATGGAGAAAATAGAAAACAATGTTGTAAAGTTAGAGATAACTGTTGAAGCTAAAAAATTTAATGAGGCAATGAAGAAATCATATTCAAAGAATGTGAAGAGATTTAATGTGCCTGGATTTAGAAAAGGAAAAGCTCCAATGGGAATAATAAAACAATATTATGGTGAAGGAGTTCTTTATGAAGATGCTATAAACTTCTGCTGTGATTCTACATACCCAGAAGCATTAAAAGAACATAATATTCAACCAGTAGATTATCCAGAAATAGATGTAATTGAAATTGGAGAAGGAAAGGACTTTAAATATTCAGCTAAGGTAACTGTTATGCCTGAAGTAGAATTAGGTGAATATAAAGGATTAGAAGTTAAAAAGAATACATATGAAGTAAAAGATGAAGAAATTGAAAATCAATTAAAGTCAATGCAGGAAAGAAATGCAAGAATTGAAGCTAAAGATGAAGATGGAACAATCGAAAAAGGAAATATAGCTGTTATTGATTTTAAAGGATTTGTTGATGGAGAAGCTTTTGAAGGTGGAGAAGGAAATGATTATCCATTAGAGATAGGATCAGGTACATTTATAGATAATTTTGAAGACCAGTTAATTGGACTTAAAAAGGGAGAAGATAAAGAAGTTAGTGTAAAATTCCCAGAAGAGTATGGTAAGGAAGAATTAAATGGAAAACAGGCAATCTTTAAAGTATACATTAAAGAGATAAAAGTAAAAGAACTACCAGCAATTGATGATGAATTTGCAAAAGAAATATCAGAATTTGATACAATAGAAGAAGTAAAAGCAGATCTTAAAAAGAAAACTGAAGAACAAAATGAATTGAAAGCTAAAAAGGAATTTGAAGAAGCAGTTGTAGATTCGGCTTGTGAAAATGCTAAAGTAGATATTCCAGAAATAATGGTAACAAAAGAAACTAACAACATGCTAAAAGATTTAGAAATGAGATTAAAATATCAAGGTTTAGATCTTCAAACATATTATCAGTATACTAATAGTAGTGAAGAAAAAGTTAGAGATTATATGAAAGATACAGCTTTAAAGAGAGTAAAAACAGAATTAGTCCTTGCTAAAATAGCTAAAGCTGAAAAAATAGAAGCAACAGAAGAAGAACTTATGGATAAAGCTAAAGAAATGGCTAAACAATATGGAGATAAGGATGTTGAAAAGACAGCTGAATTATTAATGAATTCTCAAAAGTCTTATTTAGAACTAGATGTTGTAAATGAAAAAGTTATAAAATTACTAGTTGACAATTGTAAAGAAATAGCTTAATTTAAAGTAAAGTTAATTGCCAGGAAAAATTTCTCTGGCAATTAATTTTAACTAAAGATATATATTTTTTACTAAAAAATCTATAATAGGAAATTATATATAATGTAGCGAATATGAGTTATAAAGGAGGAGAGGTTTTATGAGTTTAGTACCTGTTGTTGTGGAACAAACTAATAGGGGAGAAAGATCCTATGATATTTATTCTAGACTTTTAAAAGATAGAATAATAATGTTAAGTGAAGAAGTTAATGATACAACTGCCAGTCTGGTAATAGCACAGTTATTATTCCTTGAGGCTGAAGATCCAGATAAAGATATATTTTTATATATAAATAGTCCTGGTGGTTCTATAACATCTGGAATGGGAATATATGATACAATGCAATATATAAAACCAGATGTAGCAACTATATGTGTGGGTATGGCTGCTTCTATGGGGGCATTTTTATTAGCTTCTGGAGCAAAAGGAAAAAGATATGCGCTACCTAATAGTGAAATAATGATACATCAACCATTAGGTGGGTTCCAAGGGCAAGCAACTGATATAGGTATTCATGCAAACAGAATTTTAAAAATAAAAGAGAAATTAAATTCAATCCTAAGTGAAAGAACTGGTCAGCCACTTGAAATAATTGAAAGGGATACAGAAAGAGATAACTTTATGGATGCTGAAGAAGCAAAAGTATATGGATTAATTGATGAGGTAATGGTTAATAAAAAATAACCATTTATGTGAGGTGTAGAAATGGCCAAAATTGATGAGAAAAAACAATTAAAATGTTCTTTTTGTGGTAAAACTCAAGACCAAGTTAAAAGGTTAATAGCGGGACCGGGAGTTTATATATGTGATGAATGCATAGAACTTTGCTCAGAAATAATAAGTGATGAGTTTGAAGATGATGTTCAGGTTGAAATGGGTTCCTTGCCAAAACCAGTAGAAATAAAAAATTATTTAGATCAATATGTTATAGGACAGGATGAAGCTAAAAAGTCTTTAGCTGTTTCTGTATATAATCACTACAAAAGAATAAATTCAAATGCTACTAGTGAGGATGTAGAGTTACAAAAAAGTAATATACTTTTGCTTGGACCTACTGGGTCAGGTAAGACTTTGTTAGCACAGACTTTGGCTAAATTTTTAAATGTTCCTTTTGCTATTGCAGATGCTACAACTTTAACTGAAGCTGGATATGTAGGAGAAGATGTTGAAAATATACTTTTAAAGCTTATACAAAATGCGGATTACGATATAGAAAGAGCGGAAAAAGGTATAATTTATATTGATGAAATTGACAAAATAGCTAGAAAATCAGAAAATCCTTCTATAACAAGAGATGTCTCAGGAGAAGGAGTTCAGCAAGCATTACTTAAAATATTGGAAGGGACTATAGCCTCAGTTCCACCTCAAGGTGGAAGAAAACATCCTCATCAAGAGTTTATCCAAATAAATACTACAAATATTTTATTTATTTGTGGTGGAGCTTTTGACGGTGTAGATAATATAATTGAAAGAAGAACTAGAAATAGTTCATTAGGATTTGGGGCAGATGTAAAGTCTAAAAAAGAGAAAGAAATAGGGAAATTATTAAAAGAAATAATGCCAGGAGATTTATTAAAATTTGGTTTAATACCTGAATTTGTAGGTAGACTTCCAATTGTGGTTACTCTTGATGCACTTGATGATAATGCATTAATTAATATATTAAGCAAACCTAAAAATGCTCTCTTAAAACAATATAAAAAATTATTTGAATTAGATAATGTTGAACTTGAATTTGAAGATGGAGCTTTAAAGGCTATTGCGGATGAAGCTATAAAAAGAAATACAGGAGCAAGAGGTCTTAGAGCTATACTTGAGGAAATAATGAAGGATATAATGTTTGATATTCCGTCTGAAGAAAGTATTGCAAAGGTAATTATTAATGAGAATACAGTTAAAAATAAAACTCCTGATTTGATTATAGCTGAAGATGGAAAAAGAGCCACTATAAAGGTTAAAAAACCAAGAACTAAAAAAGGACCAGAAACTGCATAGAAAAATAATGAGAATAAGGATAAATTTATCCTTATTCTTTTTTTTTGGAATATATGAAAGGAAAAATGTTCATAATAGAAAAGAAGTTAATTTAATTTATATGGATATAGGAGGATGTGTTATGACAAATATAATTGTATTAGTTCAATTTATATTTACTATAATAATGGGGTTATATTTTTTTAATGCATTAAAAGGTCAGCAAACAAATAAAGTAGTAATTGATAGAGAAAGTAAAAAAGAAATGGATAAACTAAAAAAATTAAGAGAAATAGCATTATCAGAACCCCTAACTGAAAAAAGTAGACCTAAAAATCTTAAGGAGGTTATAGGTCAGGAAAAGGGAGTAAGAGCACTTCAAGCTGCATTGTGCGGTCCTAATCCTCAACATGTAATAATCTATGGACCGCCTGGTATAGGTAAAACTGCTGCAGCTAGACTTGTGTTAGAAGATGCTAAGAATAAAAAGTATTCTCCTTTTAAAAGAGATGCAAAATTTATAGAAATAGATGCCACTACTATAAGGTTTGATGATAGGGGGATTGCAGATCCTTTAATAGGTTCAGTTCATGATCCCATATATCAAGGAGCAGGTGCGTTAGGTATTGCGGGAATACCCCAGCCTAAACCTGGAGCTGTAACTAAAGCCCATGGTGGAATATTATTTATAGATGAAATAGGTGAATTGCATCCTGTGGAAATGAATAAATTATTAAAGGTTCTTGAGGATAGGAAAGTGTTTTTAGATAGTGCATATTATAATTCAGCAGATCCAAATATGCCGGTGTTTATAAAGGATATTTTTGAAAATGGTCTGCCCGCAGATTTTAGATTAGTAGGTGCAACTACAAGAAGTCCTGAGGAAATTACCCCAGCACTAAGATCTAGATGTGTAGAAGTCTTTTTTAGATCACTTCTATCAGAAGAAGTAGAGGAAATTGCCATGAATGCAGCCGATAAGATAGGATTCGAATTGGGAGATAAGGCTAATGCATTAATAGGAAGATATGCGAATAATGGTAGAGATGCAGTTAATTTAGTTCAATTAGCATCAGGAATAGCTTTAAATGAAAATAGAAAAGAAATAATCGTATCAGACATAGAATGGATTATTGAAAATGGTCACTATTCTCCAAGACCAGAGATAAAAATTCATGATAAACCTAGAATAGGATATGTTAATGGTTTAGCTGTATATGGAGCTAATATGGGAACTGTAATGGAAATTGAGGTAATTGCTAAAAAGAATAACTTTGGAAGAGGAAATATAAATATAACTGGTATAGTGGAACAGGAAGAGATAAGTGCATTTCATAAAAAAATAAGAAGAAAAAGTACAGCTAAATGTTCTGTAGAAAATGTTATAAGTGCTCTACAAAATATATTTAATATGAACATTAAACAATATGATATTCATGTGAACTTCCCCGGTGGAGTCCCTGTAGATGGACCATCTGCTGGGATAAGTATAGCAACGGCAATATATAGTGCAATTAAAGAAGTACCTGTAGATAATGAAGTAGCAATGACAGGAGAAATATCTTTATATGGGGAGGTTAAACCTATAGGAGGGGTAAACAGCAAAATACAAGCGGCTATAAAGGCGGGAGCTAGGAAAATAATAATTCCACAGGAGAATTGGCAAGAAAATTTTTCAGGCATAAAAGATGCTGATGTAATACCGGTAAAAAATATAAAAGAAGTTATATCAAAATCTTTAGTTGAATGTGAAGAAGGAGGAAATACTATAGAAATAGAATTAGGAACGGACATATTGTCTGCAAACGCAGTAAATAACTCTAATAAATCTGTTAATTCATAAATATATCTCCCTTAAAGGGAGATATAATAATTTTATAATTAATATACTTAATTATATAATAGTGAAATATTACTATTTATAATTGAAAAAACTTTTTTTTATGGTTATAATATATTAGTCTAACTATACATATTAAACTAATTTTAATCTATAAAATATAATATATAACTATAAAGTGAGGGGAGAAGTATGGAAAAAAATTCAAAAGTTCTTCCTCTAATTCCTTTAAGGGGTATAATTATTTTTCCTTATATGGTTATGCATTTTGATGTAGGAAGAGAAAAATCTATTTTAGCATTAGAAGAGGCAATGTTAAATGGACAAGAAATTTTTTTAGCTGCTCAAAAAGAGGCTAAAGTAGAGGAACCGGATGAGAGTGATATATTTACAACTGGAACAATTTGTAATATAAAGCAGATACTAAAATTACCAGGAGATACTGTTAGAGTTTTAGTAGAAGGAGAAACTAGAGCAAAGCTTAAAAAAATTGTTGATAATGAACCTTTTTTTAAAGTTGAAATAGAGGCATTAAAGGATGAAGATGGTAGTAAAGATAGTGAAACAGAAGCTTTAGTACGTTCAGTTCGAAAGGCATTTGATGAATATGTAAAGTTATCTGGAAGTATACCAACAGAAACACTATTAACATTAGACGATATTGAAAGCCCAGGAAGACTTTGTGATGTAATAAGTTCATATTTAATATTAAAACAAGATAAAAAACAGGAATTATTAGAGGCTTATAATATTTTTAACCGACTGGAACAATTGTTGGTAATATTAAAAAATGAAGTGGATATTTTAAAAGTAGAAAGAAAAATAGGAATAAAGGTTAAAAATAAAATAGATAAAGTCCAGAAAGAATACTATTTAAGGGAACAATTAAAAGCCATACAAGAAGAATTAGGGGAAGAAGACGAAGATAAGAAGGAAATAAATAGATATAAAAATAAAATTAATAAAGCTAAACTTCCTAAGCCTGTTAAAGAAAAGGCTTTATATGAATTAGATAGATTAAGGAATAGTGGAAGTTATTCCGCAGAAGGTGGAGTAATTAGAACTTATTTGGATTGGATATTGGAATTACCATGGAATGTTCAAACAGAAGATAATATTGATGTAAGGGTAGCTAGAGAAGTATTAGAAAAAGAGCATTATGGACTAGAGGATGTAAAGAATAGAATAATAGAGTATTTAGCTGTAAAAAAAATGAGTAATTCATTAAAAGGACCAATTTTGTGTCTTGTTGGACCACCAGGAGTAGGAAAAACTTCAATAGCAAAGTCAATAGCACATGCGCTAAATAGAAACTTTGTTAGAATGTCTTTAGGTGGAGTTAGGGATGAAGCTGAGATAAGAGGCCATAGAAAGACATATGTGGGGGCAATACCAGGAAGAATTATTTATGGTATGAAACAGGCCAAATCTAAAAATCCCTTATTTTTATTAGATGAGATAGATAAAATGAGTAATGACTTTAGGGGTGACCCTAAGGATGCACTGTTGGAAGTGTTAGATAGTGAACAGAATAATACCTTTAGAGATCATTATTTAGAATTGGATTTTGATCTTTCAAATGTATTATTTATAACAACAGCTAATACTTTACATACAATACCAAGACCTTTAATGGATAGAATGGAAATAATAGAAGTATCAGGTTATACTGGCGAAGAAAAATTTAATATTGCTAAAAAACACTTAATTCCTAAAAAATTAGAGGAACATAATATAGAAAGCAATGTTATAACCATATCCGATTCTGCTATTTATTGTATAATAGATAATTATACAAGGGAATCTGGAGTTAGAAGTTTAGAAAGAGAAATTTCAGCTGTAATAAGAAAAGCAATAGCAGAAATGGTAGAAAAGGATAAAAAGAAAATAAGAATAACTGTAAATCAGATTAAAAAATATTTAGGACCTACAATATTTACATATGATAAAGCGAATGAAATAGATCAAATAGGCGTGGTAACAGGAATGGCTTGGACTGGTTATGGTGGAGATACTTTACCTGTAGAGGTATCTGTTATGCAGGGAACAGGTAAATTAGAGTTAACAGGTAAATTAGGTGATGTAATGAAAGAGTCTGCTAGAACAGGATATAGTTACATTAGGGCTAATGCAGAAAAGTATGGTATAAAACCTAACTTTTATAAAGAAAAAGATGTACATATACATGTTCCAGAGGGAGCAGTTCCAAAGGATGGACCTTCTGCAGGAGTGACTATGATAACTGCTATGGTGTCAGCTCTTAATCTAACAAAGGTTAAGCACAATGTGGCTATGACTGGTGAGGTTACTTTAACAGGAAGGGTTTTACCAATTGGAGGATTAAAGGAAAAAACATTAGCGGCATATAGAGCAGGTATAAATACTGTGATTATTCCTAAGGATAATGAGAAGGATTTATTAAAAATACCTAAAAGTATAAAAAATAAACTGAATTTCATACTAGCTGAAAATATAGATGAAGTTTTAAAAAATGCTTTGGTAGGGAAATAATTAGTTTAAGGAGATTTGATATGGATATAAAGCAAGCGGAATTTGTGACATCTGCAGTAACTTATAATCAATATCCCGATGATGATAGAATTGAAATAGCATTTGTAGGAAGATCTAATGTAGGTAAATCTTCTTTGATAAACAGTTTAACTAATAGAAGAAAATTAGTTAAAGTGAGTTCTACTCCTGGTAAAACAAGATTAATAAATTTCTTTTTAATAAATAATGATTTTTATTTTGTTGATCTACCTGGATACGGTTATGCCAAAGTCTCAAAACAAGAAAAGCTAAATTGGAGTAAAACTATAGAAACTTACCTTGTTAATAGAAGCCAGTTAAAAAAGATAGTACTTCTTATTGATTGTAGACGTGAGCCTACAGAAGATGATATAACTATGTATAATTGGATAAATCATTATGGTTATAAATCTTTAATTGTAGCTACTAAGAGTGATAAACTTAAGCAAAGTGAAATAGCAAAGAGTGAAAAAAGAATTAGAGAGACCTTAAATATGAATAATAATGAAGAGTTAATTTTTTATTCTACTTTGAAGAAAAAAGGAAAAGAAGCTGTCCTTAATAATATAGAAAACACTTTGTTTTAAAAATAATAAATATACGGCATGTATTGCTTTAAGTGATACATGCCGTATATTTTATATATATTTAATATATAATTAAATATAGTAGTGTTTTTAATGGAGGGGGATTTATTGAAAAAAATAGATTTAATAAAAGACATAGTTGTTTTTATAAGTGTGTATATATTACCACTTATGGTATTCTGGAAATTATATCTAGAAAAAAAGTATAATAGAATTATATTATTTATTGTAAGTTTATTATATATTTTTTTAAGTATATTTACTCAAAATTTATTGCCTTTTTTATTGGTAATAATATGCATAAAGTATTTTAAAACCAGTGACAAAATGCAGATAGACTACTATAAGTATAATTTTTCTTTAAAGGGATTTAGCATCAGTAGTGCATTAACCTATTCCATATTTTCATTTTTTATTAGTATATTAGTGGCTCAATTGACACAATTATTTTTTGTATTGATTGATAAATATCCTAAAGAACAGGAAATTGTGACTATAATGTCTAGTTTACCTTTAATGAAGTTTATTATTATGATGCCTATAACTATGATATTTGCACCGGTGGTTGAGGAGTTTATATTTAGATGGTTACTATTTGAAAAAACATTTAGTAAAAAAATAGGAATGGTTTTATCTGTCATAGTATCTAGTACAATATTTAGTACAATACATTTTAATATAAGATCATTTGCTGTTATATTATGGATAGGAATATTCAATTGTTTTCTTATTCATAAAAAAGGATTTTGGTATGCAGTTGCTAATCACTCGTTTTTTAATTCCTTCTCAACTATAGTATTATTATTAGATAAAATTAAATAAATTAATGTGGAAAATCATACTGAAAAGTATATAACAAAAAAATGTTATATACTTTTTTCTTTATAATTTTTTTCAGTGTCAAAATGCCAAAATAAGAATAGTATATATTATAAACACAAAAGAGAAATAAATCGAGAATCTTCTGAAAGGAGGAAGTAAAGTGGATTTCAATAGTATTTTAAATGGAATGCTAGCTGAAAATAATTCTACATGTGGAAAACCAGGGAACTGTTCAGGTGGTGGTCCAGCTTTTGGCGGTGGCTGTGGTGGATTAGGAATATGGGTAATACTCCTAATAATCTTTTGTGGCTGCTGTAATGGAGGTAGCTGGGGCGGCAATAACTGTAACTGGGGTAACTGGGGTAACAACTGTGGCTGTGGCGGAGGTTGCGGCTGTGGTGATGGATGTTGTATTGAAAAATGTAGATGCAGATGTAGGCGCAAACGTCGCAGAAGATGCTGCTGTGATTGCGATTGCAATTGCAACTGTAACTGTGGATGTGGCGGAAATAACTCAGGATGTTGTGGCCTAGGATTTATCATCTTAATCATTGCAATACTTTGTTCATGTGGAAATGGTTGTGGCGGTGGCTGCGGATGTAGACCTGTTTGCAACGATCACAAAGTTTTAAGTGTAGATAATGACTGTCTAGGGACAAATGACTAGTAATAAATAGTATGAGAATAGAACCATTGCCCAGAGGAAAGGGGGGTCTAGTATGTCGAAAAAATGTAGGTGTAAATGTGAGTGCACATGTGGATGTGGATGTAGATGTAGAAATAATAGGCGCTCATCAGGTAACGGATTATTAATATTAATATTAATAGTGTTACAATTTTGCTGTTGCAATAGGCCACGTAATTGTGGACGTATAGATAATTGTGGCTCTGGAAGTAATTGTGGATGTGGGTGCATAGATAATAGTATATTATTTATTATTGCATTGTATTATTTGTGCTGCTGCGGAGATTTTGACTTATGTGGATGCTGTTGCTAAGCCAAAAAAATGGGGGGGCATCATAGCCCTCCTTCATATAAATTTTTATGGGAGGGGTTAGATGTCAAAACATAAAAGGCGTAAAAAGAGAAGAGAAGAAGAAAATAATTTTAACAATAATAATCTTTTGAATATGATAAATAATATAGATCCCCAACAGCTATCCTCACTATTAGCGAACATAAATATGGGGAATAATTCTGAGTCAGAAGATAATGATGATAATGAAGATAACATAGAGAATAACAATAATTTACTTAACAATCTTGCTAATAGTTTAGCAAATAATATGCCTAATAATATGTTTAATAATGGATCCAATAATGGACCAAACAATGGTCCAAATAATATGCCAAATAACTTTATGAACAATGATAAGACATTACAATTGCTATATGCATTAAGGCCAATGGTAACTCAAGATAAGATTGGAGTAATAGATAGGTTAATACAAATTTACTCTATAAGTAAAATATTAAATAATTAGGATAAAAAATAGAAAGACCTGTTGTCTTTCTATTTATTTTTATTCGATTAAGCTTTCTATAGGAGTTAATTTTGTAGAGTTTAATATAGAACAATTCCCTTCAAAACTTCCTCCATCTTTTATAACTAAATTTTTTATGTTCACATCACCTATTACTTTTCCATGGGTTTCTATAGTTAGAAATCCGGAGCAGTATATATTTCCTTCTACTTTACCACTTATAAATGCATTTTGACAGGTAATATCACCTTTACAATATCCTGTGTTGCCAAGAAATATATCATCTTTACATAATATATTTCCTTCTACATATCCATCTACTTTTAGCAGGTCATCCCCTTTAATAGAACCTATAACGGTGCATCCATTACCTACTAGTGTTTCTATTTTGTTTATATTTTTTTCTTTATTAGAAGAATTAAACATTATACTTTTCACCTCTTTATTGATAATAAAAAATATTTATATTTAAGTATATGTTTATTTGTTGCAATTAAATACCTATAAAAAATTTTTCGTTTAAAATTCATTTTATAATGATATATTTGAAATTATATTAAAATTAGCTAAAATTTTTGGTAAATAATACGATAAACATAGAGACGAAGACGCAGGAGGTAATTATATGTCAAAAATAGCACATCTTTTGGAAATGTTAATAACACTACAACATAAAAAATTGACAACAGCTTCTGAATTAGCTGATGTGTTAGAAGTGGATAAAAAAACTATATATAGATACATAAATAATCTAAACAAAGCTGATATACCCGTATACACTAAAAAGGGTAGATATGGTGGATTTTATATAGATAAGGAATTTTATATGAAGCCACCTAAATTAACGGCAGAGGAGTTTCAAGCACTTTTAGCAGCAGAAGATATTTTAAACAAAAATGGGTTTCCTCATGAAAGAGAGTTAAGAAATGCAATATCAAAAATTAAAAGTGTAAGTATTAATGATGATAAACTTTTAAAAAATATAGAAAATGGAGTAGGATTTAGAATAAATAGTATAGGAAATGATGTAAAATTAGACGATAAAATAAAAAATATTAATTATTCTATGGAAAGAGGACGTTCTTTAAAGATAAGTTATTATTCATTTTATAAAAATATTTTAAATACAGAGCTAATAGATCCATATACTCTTATATTTAAAAATGGCCAGTGGCATATAGTATCGTATTGTCATAAAGATGATATGGTTAAATCTTTTACAATGTCTAGAATAAAAAATGTAGAAATAACAAATGATATATATATAAAACCACGAACATTTTCATTAAATGAATTTTTGAAAAATCATTGGGGTGTTTTTAATGATGGTAAAATATTGGTAAAAATTAAATTTGATAATAGTTTATCAAATTTAATAGAAAATGTTCAGTGGACTATAAATCAACAGGTGGAGAGGACAGAACAAGGAGAAATTATATTAAAGTTATATTTAGATAGCTTAGATGAAATAAAAGAATGGGTAATGGGTTTTGGTGTAAGTGCAGAAGTAATAGAACCAGCATCATTAAGAGATGAGATAACAAGAGAAATAAAAAGGTTATCAGATATTTATAAATAAAAATTTAAAAAAGTGAATAAAATATTTATTTATGGATAATATATAAAATGTAAAAGGAGATTAATCTCCGTAAGCATGAATAGAGTTTAATAACTTTGTTTTATGCGAGAACCCCCCATCCCCCTTGGGACCGTTATACGGTCCCTTTTATTTTTTTAATTAAAATATAATAATATATTTTGATAATTTTGTACAAACTAAACTAAAGTATAAATTTATAAGAGGTGATGGAGCTAATGAGAAAAAAGTATAAAATAATAATATGTCTTCTCTGTTTGATTATATTTGCAAATATTGTGTCTTGTAATAAAAATCAAGTTGTAAATAAAGATAAAAAGTTGAATGTGTATGTTGATATTAAAGATAAACATTCATTAAATATAATAAAATTTTTATTGGATGAATATAAAAAGGAGAATGCAGATGTTAATGTTAATATTACTAATGCAATTGGGGGAGATGTTTTAAAGGATGTTAGTAAAGGAACATCCGGTGATATAGTCTTTACTTCAAGAAATAAAATGATAGAGTTGCAAAACAAAGGGTTTTTAAGTGATTTATCATCATATTATGATAAATATACTATAAAAGAAAGATATTATAATATAATGACATCCTATGGCAGATATTCTGACAAATATTACGGAATAGGAATAATGCCATATACCATAGAAATATTATATAATAAAGAAGTATTAGATAAATGTAAAATAAATGAACCATTAAGAATACAAGATGTAGAAAATATAGCTAAGAAACTAAATCAGGATTCAATAAAAGTTCCAGTAATACTTACTGATGATTTAGATGTAAATAATGCATTAGCTTCATTAATAATATCTAACAAAAAAAATATTTATAATGTAGATAATATATATAATAGTTCTGCAGCATCTTATAAAGAGAAAAAAGAATTTCAAAATATGTTTGATAGTATTAATAATTTATATAAAAAAGGTATAATTAATAAAAATATTTTTGAAATAGGAAATGAAAATACTTTAAAAAAATTATCTAATTCAGATATACCAGTTGCCGTCTCTATATCTTATTATAGTAAAGAAATTAATGATGAAAATATAGGGATAGTACAGGACTATAGTGGAATAGGTTCTTTTAAGGGAAATGTGCCTGTAATAATTAATGCACTATTATGCATCCCAGTAAATAATGAAAATGGCGACGAAACAAATGAATTCATAAAATTTGTATACAGTGATGAAACTCAAAAAAAATTATTAGATAATGGATTTATAACTGGAAATAAAAAAGTAAATGAAGAACTAAAAGATAATTTTAAAATTATGGAAAAACATTTAGAAGAGAGTAATGAAAATAGTATATTGTTTATATATAATCTTCCTGATAAATTTAGGGTAGATATATCTTCAAAAATAGATTCAATATTGACAGGAAAGTATAGTGGGAAAGAATGGGAAATAATCATAGAGGATTTGTTTAAATATGGTGGGAAGTAAATATAAACAGCGAGCTTTTTATTTATAAAAGCTTGCTGTTTATATAATTGTTAAATTTAAAACAATCTATTTGTCTTCAGAAGTCTTACATTCAGGACAAATACCGTAGAAGTATACTTGATTTGCTAAAATATCATAATCAGTATAATCTAGTATTTTTTCATTTAGTTCTGAAAAACAAATATTTTCTATGTCATCAACTCTTCCGCAATGTAAGCATTGAACATGAGGATGTGGACAAGTGTTTTCATCGTATCTAAAGTTTCCTTCACCTACGTTGATTTCCTGTATAAGATTTACTTCAACTAATGTTTTTAAAGCCTTATAAACTGTAGCTAAACTCATTGTAGGATATTCTGGTTGCAATGCTTTATAAATAGTTTCAGCGGAAGGGTGCTCTTTTGTAGACTTAAGATATTTATAGACTGCAATACGCTGAGGAGTAAGCTTTAATTTTTTCTCTTTAAATATATCGGTAATACTATTCATATACACCATCCTCCTAATATAATCATAAATATTATATAATAAAAATTATCAAACGTCAATCAATTTTATGTAAAAATTAATATTAATATACAAATAAAAAATAGGATATGCTTATTTTGCATATCCTATTTTTTTAAATAATATAACTAAAACTAAAATTACCACTGAAGTTATTGCTATGGTGCCACCAGGGGCACAGTCTATATAGAATGATGAGACAAGACCTATTATAATATCTAAAAACCCAAAAAAAATAGAAAAAATAAATGTATATTTAAATCCTTTATTTAACTGTAAAGAAGTTGCAACAGGTATAGCTATCATAGATGATATAACTAAAATTCCCATTATCCTTATAGAAATAGATATGGTTGCTCCTACTAATAGTGCGAAAATATAGTTTATTAATTTAACGTTTAGTCCTGCTACTTTAGCACCATCTTCATCAAAAGTTATATACACTAATTTACTGTATAATAATGAAAGAATAATAACAGATACTATACTTAATATAAAAACAGTAAGTAAATCATCTTTTGAAACAGTAAGAATACTACCGAATAGATAAGAGTTTACGTTTGTTTTTGTTTTACCTGTGCTTATTAGTGTAATAGCAATTCCCACACTAAAGGTCATAATTATTACTAAAATTATTTCTTGGAATTTTTTATAATAGTTTTTTAAAAATTCAATTAGTAAGGCACATATAGATGTAAATATAAATGCACAAAGTATTGGGTTTATATCTAATAACAATCCTACGGCTACACCAGCAAAGGATGCATGGGAAAGCGTATCTCCCATCATAGAATACCTTTTTAGAACTAGAAAAGTTCCAACAGATGGGCATAAAATTGCTATTAATAATGCTGCAATTAGAGCATTTTGAATAAATGTATATTGAAACATTAGTTCCTCCTTTTAAGCCAGTTGCACTTTATTTATAAGATTTTTGTATTCATCTATGGTGTACATATTAGAGCAAGCATTTTCTAAATATATTATATGGGATGAATTATTCAAAGCAGCTTTAATATTGTGTTCAATAGAGATAACGGTGATATTTTTTTCTATATGTAATTTTTTTATAAGAGAATAGATTTCTGATTGGCTTTTAATATCTATACCTGTTGAAGGTTCATCTAATAATAACAATTCAGGATTGCCAATTAATGCTTTGGCTATAAATACTTTTTGCTGTTGCCCTCCAGATAGATTTCCAATAAGCTTATTTTTAAATTTAAGCATGCCAACATACTCTAGGTATTTATCTATGAGTAATGAATCAGTTAGTTTTAATGCTTCCATATGATATTTTAGAATTTCATATACTGTTATAGGGAAATCAGAATTAAAATTTTCCCCTCTTTGGGGAACGTACCCTACATTTGTTGTATTAATTTTAATATTACCTTTACATGGTTTTAGTAGACCGGCAATAAGTTTTATAAGAGTACTTTTGCAGCTCCCATTCTTACCCAGTATAGATACATAAGTATTTTTTTTAATAAATATGTTAATATTATTCAATATATAAGGGGGATTGCCTGTATATGAAAAACACAAGTCGTTTATATTTAACATAGATTACACCTCCAATTTGACATATAAATATTATATACCTATATGCAAATAATTTGCAATATAAATATTAAATGCTATTGACTTTAGAGGTTATTAATAATATCATAATGTTGCGAATAATTTGCAATAAATAAATTTAGGAAGTGATAATTTGAAAAATAAAGTTAATATAATCTACATAATATTAATTATAATAAGTTTTATGTTTGTAGGGTGCAACAAATTCTATGAGAAGAAATTAAATCTTGACAGTTCAAAACTAAGGATTGTAGTATCATTTAATCCTTTAAGGGAATTTGTAGAGGCTATAGGGAAAGATAAAGTAGATGTTCAAGTTATTATACCGGATGGTACAGAGCCACATGATTTTGAGCCTAAGGCTAAGGATTTGTTTACAATAAATAATGCAGATATGTTTATATATAATGGATTGAACATGGAAAGTTGGGTTAATAAAGTAGTTGAAAATGTGGATAATAAGAATTTACCTATAGTTGAGGCTTCGAAAGGATGTAATTATATAGATAATGATCCTCATGTATGGCTTGGTATAACTACTGCAAAAGTGGAAGTTTTAAATATAAAAAATGAATTGATAAAAATAGATGCTAAAAATAAAGAGTTCTATGAAAAAAATTGCAGTGTTTTTTTAGGAAAATTAGATAGTATATTAACAAGTTATAAGCCAAAGTTCCAATCGCTAAATAATAAAAATTTTGTAACTGGCCATGCAGCATTTGCTTATTTTTGCAGGGACTTTGGTCTAAAACAAAATAGTGTGGAGGGAGTATTTGCTGAAGGAGAGCCTACTCCTAATAAGGTAAAAGAATTAGTTCAGTATTGCAGAAAAAATAATGTAAAGACTATATTTACAGAAGAAATGGTTAGTCCTAAAGTATCGGAGACTTTAGCAAAGGAATTAAATGCTGAAGTAAAAACTATTTATACGATAGAATCCAAAGAAAGTGGTAAGGACTATATAGAATGTATGGAAGAAAATATAAAGCAAGTTTATTATAGTTTAAAATAAAGGTTTTATTTTATAGAAAAAGTAGTATAATAAAGATACAAAGAGTATTCTATAATAAAGGAGTGAATTTATTGGCTAAATGTGAAGTATGTGGTAAATATGCGGAAGTACATCATATAATTAACAGATGCCAAGGAGGATTAGAGTTTGAATTAAATTATAAGTATCTATGTTCTGAACATCATAGAGGAGAGCAAGGACCACATAGAAATTGGGCATTAGATATTAAATATAAATTAGAAATGCAAGGAAAATTAAGTATTTTACTTTGTAAGGAATATTATACTATAGAAGAGTTAAGTAAAATACTTAATATAAATAAGAGTAAAGTAAAAAAAACAACTAAAAATATTAAAAGATATAAAGAGGGTTATAAAAAACAAGATATATTATTAAAATTGATGGGGAACAAGATATATAGTGAATATATGTTAGAGTGTTACTATGATTTTGTACCTTTAATAGTGGGATAGTTATGTACTAAAAAGACAGGTTTAAAACTGTCTTTTTTTATTTTTTATAGCTTTTTTAAAAAAAATTTAAAAATACTTGCAATTAAATAATAATTATTATATAATAGTAATTGTCAACAAGATAAAAAAATAATTAAATAAATTTGATATAAATGAATGGAGGATTTTAAGAATGAAAAAATATGTATGTACAATTTGTGGCTATGTTTATGAAGGAGAAAAGGCGCCAGAAAAGTGCCCATTATGTGGAGCAGGAGCAGATAAATTTATAGAAAAAACAGATAAAATGGAATGGGCAGATGAACATAAGATAGGAGTAGGTAAGGATATAGATGCAGAAGTTTTAGAAGGATTAAGAGCTAATTTTATGGGAGAGTGTACGGAAGTAGGAATGTATTTAGCAATGAGCAGACAGGCGGATAGAGAAGGATTCCCAGAGATAGCAGAAGCGTATAAGAGAATAGCCTTTGAAGAAGCAGAACATGCAGCAAAGTTTGCTGAATTATTAGGAGAAGTTGTAACTAAAGATACAAAGAAAAACTTAGAAATGAGAGTAGAAGCAGAATATGGCGCATGTCAAGGAAAAAAAGATTTAGCAACACTTGCAAAGAAACTTAATTATGATGCTATTCATGATACAGTTCATGAAATGTGTAAAGACGAAGCAAGACATGGTTCAGCTTTTAGAGGGTTATTAAATAGATATTTCAAATAAAAATTACAATTATCACTGATTGACACCTTAAATAAAAACCCCTTAAAAACTATCAGTTTAATACTGATAGTTTTTTTCGTAAAAATCTAAATGAACGCATAGTTTATCAGGGAATGGTTAAATTAATATATATAATTTAAAAGGAGTGAAAGTTTATGGCTCACAAACATAATAAAAATAGCAAGAGCAATAAAAAAGCTGGTGAAAAAACAAAAAAGGAACTATCTAAAATGAAGATGGAGACTTCAAATGAAATAGGGTACTCAAATGAATCTAAAAAGCTAGGTAAAGATAGATTTTAAATATGTAAGCAGTAAAGAATTTTATATAAATTTTTTACTGCTTATTTAATTTTATTATATTGGTTGTTCTCTATAAAAATACACTTGACTTTCTAGAGAAAACATTGTAGCATAATATCAAAGATTATATAGTATATGGAAGAAAGATTTTATTATATTTATCTAGAATAAATGGGGGAGATATTAATGGAAACTTTGTATAAAAGTACAAGAGGAAAAAAGGAAGTAAAGTCTTCGGAGGCTATATTAAATGGTATTTGTGATGATGGAGGTTTGTATGTACCGATAAATTTCCCTAATATAGATAAGTCTTTTGATGAATTAAGTAAACTTAACTATAAAAGTTTAGCTGTATATGTATTGAAAAAATATTTATCAGATTTTGATGAAAAAGATATAAGGGATTCTGTAGATAAAGCTTATGATGAAAAATTTAGTGAAAAACTTATAGCTCCTATAAATAAAAAGGGGGAAGCTTATTTTTTAGAACTTTATCATGGTCCTACTTTAGCCTTTAAAGATATGGCATTATCATTATTACCATATTTACTAAAAACCTCTTGTAGAAAATTAAAAATAAATAAGGAAATTGTAATACTTACGGCCACTTCTGGAGATACCGGAAAGGCAGCATTGGAAGCTTTCTCTCAGGTGGAGGGAGTTAAAATAATTGTGTTTTTCCCAGAAAATGGTGTTAGTGATATTCAAAAGAGACAAATGATAACACAAGAAGGAGATAATACATTTGTAATTGGTATTAATGGTAATTTTGACCATGCCCAATCTGGTGTAAAGGAGATATTTAATAGTAAAGAATTAAATTCTTCTGTAAATGATAAGGGATATATTTTAACATCAGCTAATTCAATAAATATAGGCAGATTATTACCACAGATAATATATTATATATATTCATATGCTCAATTGGTAAAAAATAAGGAAATAGAGAGTGGTGAAAATATAAATATAGTAGTGCCTACAGGAAATTTCGGTAATATATTAGCTGCATATTATGCTAAAAATATGGGATTGCCAGTTAATAAGCTAATATGTGCATCGAATGAAAATAATGTATTAACTGATTTTTTTAATACTGGCATATACAATAAAAATAGAAATTTTAAGGTTACTATTTCACCATCAATGGACATATTAATTTCTAGTAATTTGGAGAGATTAATATATGAAATAAGTAACCATGATGAAGAGGTAGTAAAGGACATTATGAAAAAACTTATTTTCTTTGGAAAATATGAATTAGGATCAAATTTTAGAGAAAAACTAAAGGATTTTTATGCAGGTTATGTTGAGGATAGGGACTGTTTAAAAACTATAAAAGATCTATATGAAGATACAGGATATCTTATAGATACTCATACCGCAGTTGCTTATAAGGTCTATAAAGATTATAAATATAAAACTAAGGACTTAACTAAAACAGTAATAGCATCTACAGCAAGTCCATTTAAATTTACTAGAGCTGTTTGTAATGCAATAGGGATAGATAGCGATGAATCAGATGATTTTAAAGTTTTAAAGGATTTATCTTTATATACGAATTTACAGATACCCAAAGCTTTAGAGAGTATATATATAAAAAATATATTGCATAAAAAAAACTGTAATAAAAAAGAAATGAAAATGGTAATAAAAGAAATTTTGAATTTGTAGGTGAGAGATATGTTAGAAATTAAAGTACCAGCCACTAGTGCAAATTTTGGCCCTGGTTTTGATTCCCTAGGAGTGGCTTTAGATTTGTATAATAAATTTTATATAGAAGAAATTGAAGAAGGAATAATAATTGAGGGCTGTGATGAAGTATATAAAGGAAAAGAAAATTTAATATATAAATCTATGGAGGAATGTTTTAAGATAGTTAATTATATTCCAAAAGGAGTACACATAAAAGTAGAAGCGCAAATACCATTATCTAGAGGGTTAGGAAGTAGTGCATCTTGTATAGTAGCAGGATTATTAGCAGCTAATGAAATTAGTGGAAATAAGCTAAATAAAAAAGACATTTTGAATTTAGCAACTAAAATAGAAGACCATTCTGATAATATAACCCCTGCATTATTTGGTGGAATGACTGTATCTATTAGTCATAAAGAAGAAACTCTATTTAATAGTATATCTGTTCCAGATAAGATTTGTTTTTGTGCTATAATACCAAAATTTAAATTAAGTACAAAAGAGGCTAGAGCTGTTTTGCCTAAAGAGGTTTCCTATAAGGATGCGGTTTTTAATATTAGTAGAGTCTCTATGCTAATATCTTCATTATATAATTCTAACTTAAATCTTTTAAAAGTGGCTTGTGAGGATAGAATACATGAATCTTATAGAGGAACACTGATAGATAATTTTGAAGAAGTGATTTCAATTTGTGAAGAGTTAAAGTGTTTAGGGGTATTTTTAAGTGGAGCTGGACCTACGGTTATAGCTTTAGTAGAAGAAGGTAATTTAGAGTTTTTTAAAAGGCTAAAAGAAAGATTAATCATATTTAATAGTACATGGAGTATAAAAAAGTTAAGACTTGATAACTTTGGAGCTGTGATAAAAGAAATTAAGTAATTTAATAAAAAAATGGGGGATTAACGTGAAAAATATAGTAGTTGCTAAATTTGGAGGAAGTTCACTTGCAGATGGCAAGCAGTTTAATAAGGTAAAAAAAATAATTTTAAGTGATGAAAGTAGAAAATATATAGTTCCATCGGCACCTGGGAAGAGATTTAAAGATGATCAGAAGATAACGGATCTATTATATCTATGTGATGCTCACATAAAACAAAATATACCATTTGATGATGTATTTTCAATTGTTAAGAGAAGATATTTAAAACTAGTTAGTGAATTAAATTTAAGTATGGATATACAAAAAGAATTAAACAATATAGAGGAGAAAATAAAGTTAGGAGCTTCCCAAGATTATATTGCAAGTAGGGGAGAGTATTTAAATGGATTAATATTAGCTAACTTTTTAAATTTTCAATTTGTGGATGCAGCAGGATTAATTTTTTTCAAAGAAAATGGAATATTAGATGAGGAAAAAACAAGGTTTGCTATAAAAAGTAGATTATCTAATGTTGATAAAGCAGTTATACCAGGATTTTACGGTTCAATGAGAAATGGTGAAATTAAAACTTTTTCTAGGGGAGGGTCAGATATAACAGGAGCTATAATAGCAAGTTGTGTTGAAGCTAATTTGTATGAGAATTGGACAGATGTATCTGGATTTTTAATGACAGATCCTAGTATTGTAGATAATCCTAAGAATATAGAAAAAATAACTTACAGGGAATTAAGAGAGCTTTCATATATGGGGGCCACTGTACTTCATGAAGAAGCAATATTTCCTGTAAGAAAAGCTGGAATACCTATAAATATAAAAAATACCAATGAACCCGAGCACCAGGGAACATTAATAATAAATGATGTCATTGCTAAAAATTGTATGGGTACTATTACAGGGGTGGCAGGGAAAAAAAATTTCACAGTTATAACAATAGAAAAAAGTATGATGAATGTGGAACAGGGATATTGTCGTAAAATTTTATCTATACTTGAGGACAATGATGTTTCATTTGAACACATGCCATCTGGAGTAGACATAGTATCTCTTATTATTTCACAGCCGAAATTAGATGGCAAGTTAGAAAAAATAATAAAGGAGATAGATATAAAATGTAGTCCTGATTCCATAGAAGTGCATCCAGATATGGCACTAATAGCTGTAGTGGGTAGAGGTATGAATAGAAGTGTAGGAATTTCTGCTAAAGTTTTTAAGGCATTAGCTTTATCAGAAGTAAATGTAAGAATGATCAGTCAAGGAGCTAGTGAAATTACTATAATTATAGGTGTGGAAAATAACCAATTTGAAAAGGCAATAAGATCCATATACAAAGTGTTTGAAGATTAGCTTAGAGGAGGATAACTATGAGAAATGTTAAAATAGCATTGCTAGGATTAGGGAATGTTGGAAAAGGTGTTTGGAAGATATTAAACATGAATAAAGAAGAATTAAAAAAAAGATCTGGTTATAATATTGAAATAAGTAAGGTATTAGTTAAAGATATTAATAAAAACAGAGATATAGACGTTCCAAAGGAAGTACTAACCAATGACTTTGAAGATATATTACAAGATAATAGTATAGAAATTGTGGTAGAAGTTATAGGTGGAATAGATCCAGCAGTAGATTATATGGTAAAGTCTATGAAAAAGAAAAAGCATATAGTTACAGCAAATAAAATGGCTATTGCTACCAAGGGAAATATACTTTTAAAAACAGCTAGAGAAGAAAATGTAATGTTTTATTATGAGGCAAGTGTTGGGGGTGGTATACCTATTATACATGGATTAAAAGAGAGTCTTACTGCAAATAAGATTGAAGAGGTTATAGGAATTATAAATGGTACTACTAATTATATATTAACTAAAATGACGCTCTTTGGATTAAACTTTTATGATGCTTTAAAGGAAGCACAAGAAAAAGGATATGCAGAAGCAGATCCAACTTCAGATGTAGAAGCTTTTGATGCCATGTATAAATTAACAATTTTATCTTCACTAGCTTTTGATACTATTGTTAGTACAGATTCTATTTATAGAGAAGGTATTACTAATATAAAACCTATAGATATAGAGTATGCAAAGGAATTTGGATATGTAATAAAGCTTTTGTCTATAGTTAAGGAAATAGATGGACAATTGGAGTTAAGAGTACATCCAACTATGATTCCATCAACACATCCTCTTGCCAATGTAAATGATTCGTTTAATGCTATATTTATAAAGGGTAATGCAGTAGGCGATTTAATGTTATATGGTAGGGGTGCTGGAGAACTACCTACAGGAAGTGCTGTTGTAGGGGATATAGTGTCTATTTTAAGAAATAGACAAAGTGGAGCATCTAGAATTGATATTAAAGAAGAGAATAATATTATAAAAAATATGAATTCAATTATATCTGAATATTATATTAGAATAACAGTAAAAGATAATCCAGGGGTTTTAGGGGAAATATCAAGTATATTTGGTAACAATAATGTTAGTATATTATCAGTTATACAAAAGGGTAAAAGGCAGGAAAAGGTTACATTAGTATTTATTACACATAGTACTATAGAGGGAAATATTAACAGGGCAATGGAAATAATACAATCTTTAAAGGATACAGAAAAAATAGAAAATATAATAAGAATAGAAAATCTTTAATCTAAATTAAAGGTGAATAATATAAAACTAAAATTTTTATTATTCACTTTTTTATATTGTTTTAAATCATATAATAATAACCATATGAATTTAAATAGTACATAATTATATAAATAATCATAGTATATATTGGGCTATAAAAGATTAAATAAATTTGAAAAGGGTGAGAGTTTTGAAGATAGGAATAATATCTGATACACATATAACAAAACATAGTGAGAAAATAGATAAATTATTAGATAAATATTTTAAAGAAGTTGATATGATTATTCATGTTGGGGACTTTAACTCCGTAGAAGTAATAAATAGAATTAAGGCTCGTAAAAAATTTTATGGCGTATGGGGAAATAATGATGGGAAAAGTGTAAAACAGGTTATAAATTCTAAAGAAATAATAACTGTAAATGGCTATAAAATAGGTATGGTTCATGGACATGGGGAAGGTAAAAATGCTATGGAAAGGGCATATAGCCAATTTAAGAGTGATAAAGTTGATATAATAATATTTGGTCATAGTCATCAACCTATAATAAAGACAAGAGGTAAAATTTTGATGCTAAATCCTGGCTCACCCAGTCGTAAACTAAAAGAAAGATGGTATTCCTATATGATATTAGAATTAGAAAAAAAAAGAGTTGATGCAAAATTAGTATTTTTTAATTGAGTAGATTACTTAAAATACTTAAGGTATAGATTATTTTTAAAAATTAATCTATACCTTTTTCGAAATTTACAAAAAATATTTAATTGTGAGAATTTTTTAAACAAAACCATTGAAATATGTATTTTATTTTGATATAGTATATTCAGATTCCCGTTAAATATTTAACATATATGTATAATATATATTAATATAAAATTAATTAGAGTAGCACATTTGAGTTTTTATGATAATATATGCATATTAATTGTACTTTTAAACGTTGACAGGCATAATTAAATAATATATAATACATTTAACCGGTTTAGTTAACCGGTTTAGTATCAGAGAGGTGATAAAGTGAATATGAATAACATTTGTATATTAGGTAGTATTAATATGGATATGGTATTAAGAGTTGATAGAATGGTAAAAACAGGAGAAACAATACTGTCAAAAAGCTTTACTAAAATACCTGGTGGAAAAGGTGCCAATCAAGCTGTGGCTGCTAGAAGGTTAGGAGCTAATGTTTATATGATAGGTAAAGTTGGTAGAGATGATAATGGTAAAATATTATTGGAAGCTCTTGAAAACGATGACGTTAATTTACAATGTATATATAAAGATGATATAGAGCCTACAGGAATGGCTATTATTACAGTAGAGGATTCAGGAAATAATTCTATAATAGTAGTGTCTGGTTCTAATATGAATATAAATGAAGAAGAAATTCATAATTGTGAGGAAATTATAAAAAATTCTAAAATTCTTATAGCTCAATTTGAAACCCCTATAGAGATTACTATAGAGGCTTTTAGAATAGCAAAAGAAAATGGTGTATTTACAATATTAAATCCAGCACCTGCAAAAAAAATTCCGGAAAGTCTTTTAAAGTATACGGATTTAATTGCCCCAAATGAAACAGAAGCATATGAATTAACCAAAATTAAAGTAGAAGATGAAAACAGTATAAAGCAGGCAGCAAGTAAGTTTATATCCAAAGGAGTTAAATTTGTAGTTATAACTTTAGGGGAAAGAGGAGCAGCATTAGTGAATTCAAATGAAATAGAAATAATACCAGCATATAAAGTGAATGCCATTGATACTACTGCAGCAGGAGATAGTTTTATAGGAGCTGTGGCTACTAAGCTTCAAGATGAGGAAAAAATAAATTATGACACTTTGAAAAAAGCTATTGAATTTGGAAATAAAGTTTCTTCTATTGTGGTTCAAAGGCAAGGAGCCCAAACTTCATTACCAAAATTAAGGGAAGTATTAGATATATATAAGGGGGAGTAGGATTGAAAAAGATAGGTCTTTTAAATAGTAATATATCTTCCGTAATTTCAAAAATGGGTCATACTGATAGTTTAGCCATAGGAGATTGTGGACTTCCTATACCGGAGGATACGGAAAGAATAGATTTAGCTTTAGTTAAAGGTATACCCACATTTATAGATACTTTAAAGGCAGTTCTTATGGAATTGCAAATAGAAGAGGTACAAATAGCCAAAGAAACTACTAAAGTAAGTCCTGAGCTTTATAAAAAAATTGTAGAGGAAATAGGAAATGTAAAAGTTATATTTGTGAGTCATGAGGATTTAAAGCAAAATTTAAAGGAGTGTAGGGCAGTTATTAGAACAGGAGAACAAACGCCATATGCTAATATAATATTAAAATCTGGGGTGGTTTTTTAAGGAGGAAAAGATATGGAGATGAAAAAACCTCTTTTGGAAATGAATAATATATCAAAATCTTTTCCAGGAGTAAAAGCTCTTCAAAATGTAAATTTGAAGGCTTATGGTGGAGAGGTGCTTGCACTACTTGGAGAAAATGGTGCTGGAAAATCTACATTAATGAAAATATTAAGTGGTGTTTATAGAAAAGATGAAGGAAAAATAAGGATCGATGGAGAAGAAGTTGAAATATGTGGAATTAAAGAAGCGGAAAAATTAGGAGTTTCAATAATACACCAAGAACTAAGTTTACTTCCTAACTTAACTATTTATGAAAATATTTTTTTAGGAAATGAAGAGTATAATGGTTTTCTTAGAAAAGTAAATAAAAAATCTATGAAAGAAAAAAGTGAAAAATTATTAGATAGTATAGGATTTTCAATAAAGGCGGATACCTTAGTGGAAGATTTAAACGTAGGCGAAATGCAGATGGTTGAAATAATAAAAGCTATATCTAAACATTCTAAAATAATAATTATGGATGAGCCTACTACAGCATTAACTGATGTAGAAACAGTAAAATTATTTGAAGTTATAAGGAAGTTAAAATCTGAAGGAATAGCTATAATATATATATCACACAGAATGGATGAGATATTTCAGATTTGTGACAAAGTTAATGTGTTAAGAGATGGTAAATATATAGGTGATGCAAAAGTTAGTGAAGTTTCTAAAGATGATTTAATATCTATGATGGTAGGTAGAAAACTTGAAGAACAATTTCCATACAGAGAAGAGGAAAAAGGAAAGGTTTTATTAAAAGTAAGTAATTTAAATTTCAAAGATAAGGTAAAAGATGTTTCTTTTGAAGTAAGAAGTGGAGAAATTTTGGGAATTGCTGGACTTATGGGATCAGGAAGAACGGAAACTGCTAAAACAGTATTTGGAGAATATAAGAAAACTTCTGGCGAAATATGTATAGATGGTAAGAAGGTAAAAATTAATTCTCCTAAAGATGCTATAAAGTCTGGAATTGCATACCTATCAGAGGATAGAAAAAAAGAAGGGCTGATATTAAATATGTCCGTTGCAAATAACATGAGTCTTTGCAATTTAAATAAATATGAAAATTCAATTAAGAAGATAGATAAAAAATTAGAAACAGAGGAAGTAAAAAAATTTATAGAAAAACTTTCTGTAAAGACTCCATCACATAAACAACTTATTAAGAATTTAAGTGGGGGGAATCAGCAAAAAGTTATTATAGCCAAATGGGTAATGATTTCACCTAAGATACTAATAATAGATGAACCTACCAGAGGAATAGATGTTGGTGCTAAAAAAGAAATATATGAAGTATTAAATGAATTAAAAAAAATGGGGAAGGCAATTATTATGATTTCTTCGGATATGCCAGAGATACTTGGGATAAGTGATAGAATACTGGTTATGAGTGAGGGAAAAGTATCAGGAGAGCTTTTGAGGAATGAAGCAACCCAGGAAAATATTATGAAATATGCTGTTAACATGCAAAATTAATTTATAAAAGGAGAAAAGAAAATGAAAAAGGATACAAAGAGTATACTTTTAAAATATAAGTCTTTACTAGGATTAATATTACTTTGTCTAATAATATCTTTAATTACTCCAAGGTTTTTAACTGTAACAAATATAATGAATGTTCTTACCCAAGTCTCAGTAAATGCTATACTTGCTATAGGTATGTCATTTGTAATTTTAACGGGAGGAATTGATTTATCTGTAGGGTCTACTTTAGCTATAACTGGTGCTATAGCAGCATCATTGGTGAAATCAAGTGGTAATGTCTTGTTATCTTTATTAGCTGCATTAGTAATTGGTGCATTAATAGGATTATTTAATGGAATAATAGTTGCAAAAGGGAGACTACAAGCATTTATAGTTACTTTGGCTACTATGACAATATTTAGGGGAGTAACTTATGTGTTTACTGATGGAACCCCAATATCAACTCTTCCGGATAATTTTATGGCTATAGGTAATAAGAAATTAGGGGGAATACCTATGCCAGTTCTTATAATAGTAATTGTATTAATAATTGCTTGGTATTTATTATCTCAAACAAGATATGGCAGGTATGTCTATGCTCTTGGTGGGAATGAAGATTCAGCTAGATTATCAGGAATAAATACAGATAGAATTAAAACAATGGTGTATGTTATTTGTGGTGCTACAGCTGCATTAAGCGGAGTTATCGTTACAAGTAGAGTTGGATCTGCTTCTCCTAACGCAGGTTCAGGATTTGAATTAGATGCTATAGCTGCAGTGGTACTTGGTGGGACTAGTCTTACTGGTGGAGAGGGAACGGTAACAGGTACTATGGTAGGTGCAATGATCATCGGAGTGTTAAATAATGGCTTGAATCTTATGAATGTTTCACCTTATTATCAACTTATAGTTAAAGGCTTCGTTATATTACTTGCTATACTTTTAGATAAGAAAAACAAATAGTTAACAAATATTTATTATAAATGTTATTAAGGTTTAATTAAAGGAGGAGAATGTTTAAATGAAAAAAGCAAAATTTAGAATGCTATCTTTAGCATTAACAGGGGTATTTATGATGGCGGGCTTTACTGGGTGTGGCAAAAAAGATGGCGCAACGGATACAAATAAAGGTGAAAAAAAGAAAATAGGAATGGTAATATCAACATTAAATAATCCTTTCTTTGTTTCTATGAAAGAGGGTGCAGAAAAGAAAGCTAAAGAATTAGGATATGAATTAGTAATTGTTGATTCACAAGATGACCCAGCAAAAGAAAGATCAAATGTTGAAGATCTTGTTCAGCAGGGTGTTGCTACAATAATAATTAACCCAACCAATAGTGATTCAGTAGCAAATGCTATAAAAGTAGCTAATGATGGAAAGATTCCAGTATTAACTGTGGATAGAAAAGCAAATAAGGGAGATGTTGTATGCCACGTAGCATCCGATAATGTTAAAGGTGGAGAGCTAGCGGCAAACTTTATTTTAGAAAAATTAGGTGGGAAAGCTAACATAGTAGAAATTCAAGGTATCCCTGGAGCATCAGCTACAAAGGATAGAGGAAAAGGATTCCATAAGGTAGTAGATGGAAAAGATGGAGTAAAAGTAGTTGCAAGCCAGTCTGCAGATTTTGATAGACAAAAGGGATTAAATGTAATGGAAAACATAGTTCAAGCTACACCTAAATTTGATGCTGTATTTTCACATAATGATGAAATGGCTCTAGGAGCAGTTAAGGCTTTAAAAGGTAAGAAGGTATTAGTTGTAGGCTTTGATGGAAACGAAGATGCTCAAAAAGCTGTAGAAAGTGGAGAAATGGCTGCTACAGTTGCTCAACAACCGGATTTAATGGGAGGCATAGCTGTGGAAAATGCAGTAAAGGTTGTAAAGGGTGAAAAAGTAGAAAAAGAAATACCAGTTGATTTAAAACTTATAAAAAAATAAACTTATAAAATCCAGGATTTAATATAATCCTGGATTTTAAAAAATAAATTAGTATAGTATTATATAGGTTGAAAATAGTATTATAATATTTAAGCTAGGGGTATATTTTATGAAGAAAGTGACGATGAAGGATATTGCAAGAGAAGCAAATGTTTCTAAAACAACAGTCTCAATGGTTATAAATAATAGAGCAGATAATATAAGTGAAGAGACTAAAACAAGGATATTAGATATAGCTAAAGAATTAAATTATATTCCAAATTCAGTTGCTAGAAGTTTAAGTACTAAAAAGTCTGAAACTATAGGAATAATTCTTCCCGATATAACTAATCCGTTTTTCTCTGAAATGGCAAGAGCTATAGAAGATGGGGCTAATAGTTTAGGATATAATGTAATATTTTGCAATACGGATAATGAAGAAGAAAAAGAAGAAAAGTATACTACATTATTGATTAGTAAATTAGTTGATGGAGTTATATTTATAGCAGGAGGTCAAAGTAGTAAAAGTGTAAGTATTTTAAAAGATAATAATGTTCCCTTTGTGGTAGTAGATAGACAGATAAAAATAGATGAAGATATGTATGGAATATATTGTCTTAATAAACAAGGGGTTATTAAAGGAGTAGAGTATTTACTTAGTAGAAGGAAGAGAAAAATAGTTTTTGTAAAGGGACCAGAAGAATTGGAAATAACTAAAGAAAGATTTTGTGGTTATAAGGATATAATGAACAAATATGATATTTATGAAGATAAATATGTTTTTCAAAGCAATTTTACTATAGAAGGTGGCATAAAAGTGACAGAAGATGTAATAAAAAAAGTACCGGATGTGGAAGCTATATTCTATAGTAATGATATGATGGCTTATGGAGGTTTAAAATTACTTATTAGAAATGGTTACAATATTCCAAGGGATATATGCATAATGGGATTTGATAACATAGGATTTTCAAAATTTTTTGAACCTGAATTAACTACTATTTCTCAACCAATTTATAAAATGGGAAGACGAGCATGTAAATTACTTATAGATTTAATTAAAGGAGAAGAAGTAAGGGAGAAACAGATATATTTTGATACAGCACTTGTAATTAGAAATACAACATAACAAAGGTAAGTGTAATTCACTTACCTTTGTTTTATTAAAGATTTTAATATATTACAAAAAAACATTAAATATATAAAAATTCAGAAAATTATGTTATAATATAATTGTTAAATTACTAACAAACGGAGGTGCTATTTATGAAGGGATTTGCTATGCTGGGTATAGGTAATGTGGGGTGGATTGAAAAAAACAAGCCTTTTGCAAAAGCTTTTGATGCAATAGTAAGACCAATTGCGGTAGCCCCTTGTACTTCAGATATTCATACTGCATTTGAGGGAGCTATAGGTGATAGAAAAAATATGATACTAGGTCATGAAGCAATAGGAGAGATAGTGGAAGTTGGTAGTGAGGTTAAAGATTTTAAAGTAGGAGATAAGGTAATAGTTCCAGCTATTACACCTGATTGGAGAAGCATTGCTGTCCAGCAAGGTTTTCCACAGCATTCTAATGGAATGTTAGCCGGGTGGAAATTTTCTAATTTTAAGGATGGAGTTTTTGCAGAGTTTTTTCATGTAAATGATGCTGATATGAATTTGGCACATCTTCCAAAGGAAATAAGTTTAGAACAAGCTGTTATGCTTGTAGATATGGTTACAACAGGATTTCATGGGGTTGAATTGGCAGATATACAGTTTGGCTCCACTGTAGTAGTTATAGGAATAGGTCCGGTGGGATTAATGGCAGTGGCAGGGAGTAAGTTAAGAGGTGCTGGAAGGATAATAGCAGTAGGAAGTAGACCTATATGTGTCCAGGTAGCTAAAAGTTATGGGGCTACAGATATTGTTAATTATAAAGAAGGGGATATAGTAAGACAAGTTATGGAATTAACAAATGGAATGGGAGCAGATAGGGTAATAATAGCGGGAGGTAATTCTAATAGTTTAAGTAATGCAATAAAAATGGTTAGACCAGGAGGGGCAGTGTCAAATATAAATTATTTTGGAGAGGGAGAGACTTTGCCTGTACCAAGATTAGAGTGGGGAAGCGGAATGGCCCATAAAAGTATAAGAGGGGGGTTATGTCCAGGTGGTAGATTAAGAATGGAAAATTTATCTAATTTAGTTAAATATAATAGATTAGACCCAAGTAAATTAGTTACTCATGTTTTCCATGGATTTGATAATTTTGAAAAAGCTTTAATGCTTATGAAAGATAAGCCAAAAGATTTAATTAAACCTGTTGTTATACTGGATTAATACTTAGAATAAAAAGCCTATGCTAGATTAGCATAGGCTTTTTGTAACTAATATGTAATTTGACAAGTAACAACCTGCATGATAAAATGAGATTGTCACTGATATTTGAATAAAAATCAAGTGTGTTTAAATAATATATAAAAAAAGTTTATTTAAATGATTTTTAATCGACATTATTTATCAAAATGGAGAAAATTTCAAGTATAAATAATTTTCCATATATTTAAAGTTGTATAAATATTTATGAATGTTGGTGTGCTAAAAGTTAAGAGGTGGTTAAATTGTCAAATATAGAGGTTAAGAATCTTTATAAGGTATTTGGAAATAATTCTAAAAAGGCTATTGAGTTATTAAAACAAGGTTTAAGTAAAGAGGAAGTACTAAAAAAAACTAATAATCCGGTAGGTGTAAATAATGTAGATTTTAAAGTGAATGAAGGTGAGTTCTTCGTTATAATGGGTTTATCTGGTAGTGGTAAATCTACCTTAATTAGATGTTTAAATAGGCTAATAGAACCTAGTTTAGGTGAAATATTAATTGATGGAGAAGACATAGTGAAATGTGATGAAAAGAGACTTATTGAAATAAGAAGAAAGAAAATAGCTATGGTATTTCAAAACTTTGCATTATTTCCACATAGAAGTATTTTAAGCAATGTTGAGTATGGACTAGAGATTCAAGGAGTTGACGATAATATAAGGAAGAAGAAAGCACTTGAATCATTAGATTTAGTAGGACTATCAAATTACGCTGATAAAAAACCTAATGAACTAAGTGGAGGAATGCAGCAAAGGGTTGGGTTGGCTAGAGCTCTAGCCACAGATCCAGAAATACTCTTAATGGATGAGGCATTTAGTGCTTTAGACCCATTGATACGTAAAGATATGCAGGATGAAATGCTTGAGATACAATCTAAAATGCAAAAAACCATTGTGTTTATAACCCATGATCTTGATGAGGCCTTAAAACTTGGAGATAGAATAGCTATAATGAAAGATGGAGTTATAGAACAAATTGGAACTTCTGAAGAAATACTTACAAATCCAGCTAGTGATTATGTAAAAACTTTCGTTCAAGATGTAGATAGGACAAAGGTTCTTACTGCTTCATCTATAATGAAAAAAGCAAATCCTATAATATCACCTAAAGATGGACCTAAAGCTGCTATAAGGATTATGAAAGATGAGGAAATTTCTAGTATATATGTGGTTGATAAGGACAGAAAACTAAAAGGAATTATTAATATTGATGATACTATGAAATTAGCTAAGGCGGGAATTCCTTTAGTAGATGAAATTATTGAAAAAAATATACCTGTAGTTGACTCTCAGGCACAGGTATCAGAGTTGCTATCTTTAGCTAAAGATGCAAAATATCCATTGGCAGTAATTGATGAAAATAATACATTATTAGGGATTATAAAAAGATCTACAATAATAGGAGCAATTTTAGGAGAGGAGGAATAGATATATGATAACATTTCACGTAGGACCTTTTTTTGAATTTATAGTAGAATGGATGAAAGATAATGGAGAATCATTTTTTAACATAATTAAAATTATGAATAAAGAATTAATAGAAGGGTTAGAAAAAATATTATTATTTCCTCCTAGCATAATTATGATAATATTATTTACATTATTAGCTTATAAACTAGCTAGTAAAGGGGTAGCTATATTTACTTTTGTTGGTTTTATGTTTATAGATTCTATGGAACTTTGGCAGCAAACCATGCAAACATTATCTATGGTTATGGTATCTGCGTTAATTGCGCTACTTATAGGAGTTCCATTAGGGATACTTTCTGCAAGGCATGATAGAGCGAATAAAATATTAAGACCTATACTTGATTTTATGCAGACTATGCCTGCATTTGTTTATTTAATACCTGCAGTACTATTTTTTGGTATGGGTAAGGTTCCAGGAACTATTGCTACAGTAATATTTTCAATGCCACCAGCTGTAAGACTTACAAACTTAGGTATTAGACAAGTGCCAAGTGATGTGGTTGAGGCAGCTAAATCTTTTGGATCTACGCCAGGACAGATGCTATATAAAGTGCAGCTTCCAATAGCGTTACCTACCATTTTAGCAGGAGTAAATCAAACAATAATGTTATCTCTATCTATGGTAGTTATAGCTGCTATGATAGGAGCAGGTGGACTTGGTAGAGAAGTTTATAATGGAATAACACAGCTTAAAATTGGACTTGGGTTTGAAAGTGGATTAGCAGTTGTAATATTGGCTATGATACTTGATAGAATAACTCAGGCTTTATGTAAAAGACAGTAATATTAAAAAGGGGAGAAATATTAATGAACTTAAAAAAAATAATGGCTGCTATGTGTATTGGAGTATTATCAGTAACTGCATTAGCAGGGTGCACAGGCACAACTAAAAAAAATAATAAGACGGTAAAATTAGGTTATGTAAATTGGGCTGAAGGTGTTGCTATGACCAATTTAGCTAAAGCAGTTTTAGAAGATAAAATGGGATATAAGGTTGATTTAACTATGGGAGAAGCCGGAATGATTTTTACATCTGTTGCGGAAAATGATTTGGATGCTTTTTTAGATGCTTGGCTTCCTGTAACTCACAAAGATTATATGGATAGATATAAGAGTGATTTAGATGATTTAGGAACAAATTATGATGATGCTAAAATTGGATTAGTTGTACCTAAGGAGTTTAATATAAATAGTATTGAGGAATTAAATAAAGTTAAAGATAAGGTTGAGGGTAAAATAATTGGTATTGATGCTGGTGCTGGGATAATGAAAGCATCTAAAAAAGCAATAGAAGATTATAAATTGAATTATGAACTTCTAGAGGGAAGTGGTCCTGCTATGACAACTATGCTTAAAGATGCAGTAGGGAAAAAGAAGCCTATTGTTGTAACAGGATGGAAACCTCATTGGATGTTTGCGAGATGGAATTTAAAGTTTTTAGAAGATCCTAAACATTCTTTTGGAGATGTGGAAAGCATACACACAGTATCTAGAAAAGGATTCAAAGAAGATATGCCAGAGGTGGCAGAGTTTTTAAAGAATTTTAAATTAGATGATTTACAACTTGGAACATTAATGGGATTGATAGAAGAGAGTAATAAAGATCCGTTAGATTGTGCTAAGGAATGGATAAAAGATAATGAAGATTTAGTAAACAGCTGGATACCTAAAAAATAAAGCTATAAAAATGGGAGTGGAATTAATCAATCAATTAGTTCTACTCCTAATTTTTTAAAAAAATTTTTGTCAATTGTATTGTTTATAGGAAGATTATGTTCCTTTTGAAATTTATTTATCGAAGGTATCATCCATTGGTTATAAATTCCATTAGGTTCTCCTTTAAAATATCCTTTTTCTTTTAAAATTTGTTGAAGCTTATAAATATCAGAACCTATCATACCAGGCTTAATTGGTCTTAAATATTCTCCAAAATCTCCATATGGTCCTCCATATATTATTACCGGCGTATTATGCTTAACTATTTTATATAATTCGGCTACGTCTTTATTATTCATTCTAATACAGCCTTTAGAGGAGTTCCACCCAAGAGAATTAGGATATATTGTACCATGAATACCATACTTACCCCAGGGTACATTAAAACCCATCCAATGGCCTCCAAAACCTTCTCCCCAGGTATCTTTACTAATAATTTTCCATGTGCCTATAGGAGAAGGCGTACTTGGTTTACCACCAGATATAATATAAGTTTTTAAACACTTATTATCTTGAAATACAAAGAGTTCATTTAATGTAATATCTGCTATGAGTACTAAAGGTTTTTTAGGGTTATAGCCATTAATAGTTAGTGAATTTTCAGTAGATTTTTTATATCCTAAATATATTAATATTATTTCTATTATAAATATAAATATGAGAGTAAATAATAATTTTTTAAATTTTGACATTGCCTATCCCTCCTAATTTATTCTATGAAGGATAGGCAATTAAAATGTTATAATTTTTTTACCTTATGCTTTTTTTTCTGAACAGAAAAACCAAATTTACCTATAGATTTTTGTGGAATAGGAAAGTATTCTCCATGAGAATAACATATTAAATTCGCCTTTTCTATATGGAATTTTCCTTTACTATCTATTAAGCTTTCCTCTATGTGAATAGAAACAACTTCTGCTAAGAATAAATCATGGGTTCCTAGGGGAATTATCTCTTTTAGCTTACATTCAAGAGCCACAGGACATTGTTTAATAATAGGTGCTTTTATATATTTGCATTTTTCTAAATTAAACTTTAAATGTTTAATTTTATCAATAGTATTGCCAGATCGTACTCCGCAAAAATCAACTTCTTTAACTAAAGATTTTGAAGGTAAATTTACTACAAATTCTTTAGTTTTTTTAATAAGTTTATAAGAAAGTCTTTCAGGTCTTATGGCTACTGTTATCATTGGTGGTTTTGTACAAGCTGTTCCAATCCAACCAACAGTAAACACATTAGGTTTACCCTCACTGTTTATACAGGTTATAAGTGCTACAGGAACAGGATTTAACATAGCGCTTCCTTTAAAACATACTTTTCCCATAAAAATCTCTCCTTATATTTTGCAAGATTATCTTTTCTTATTAGCAATCTCTATTTTTACTTTTCTACCTTTAATTTTAAGACCATTACAGCTATTTATAACTTTATTTACACATTCCTCATCTACATCAATAAATGAAAATTTCTCCAAAATATCTATAGAGCCGATATGGGCGGAATTAACATTAGAGTTATCACATATAAATTTTAATAAAGTTTTAGGTGTAAGTTTATCAATTTTACCTACTGTTAAAAATAACCTAACAGATTTAGAAGATGCTATAGCATTTTCTGAGTATTCGCAGCTTAATTTTTCATCAAACATTAATTTCATTAGTGCAGCAGCAACATCTACTAGATTATACTCTTCATCTAATTCCATAGCCAAAGGTATAAAAGTTTTAAAATCATCATTTTCTAAAGTGTTTTTTACATCTTTTAATATAGTCTTATGTTTAGCTTCTAAAATTTCATCTATTGTAGGAATTTCTTTTCTTTTTATTTTACTTTTTGTATATTTTTGTATTTGTTTTAACATGATATATTCTTTTGCGGTAACTAATGAGTAGGCAATTCCTTCTTTATTTGCTCTACCAGTTCTACCTATTCTATGAACATAGGATTCTGTATCTTGTGGTAAATCATAGTTTATAACATGGGATACTGATTCTACATCTATACCTCTTGCAGCAACGTCAGTAGCAACTAAAAAGTCTAAAGAACCATCTTTAAATTTTCTTAAGGTATTTATTCTATGATTTTGATTCATATCTCCATGCATACCTTCAACGTTATAACCTCTCATTTGCATAGTTTCCACTACTTCATCTACACCTTTTTTTGTTTTGCAAAATATGATTGCACTTGATGGTTCATCTAAATCTAATATTCTGCAAAGACATTCAAATCTATCTTTATGTTTTATCTCATAGTAATATTGTTTTATTTTATCAACTGTTACAGTGTTTTTAGCTATAGATATATGTTTTGTATCTTTTTTCATATATTTAGAAGCTAATTTTTTAATAGCCGTAGGCATAGTAGCAGAAAACAATAGTGTTTGTCTTTCAGAGTTTATATTTTTAATTATAGTTTCTATATCGTCTATAAACCCCATGTTTAGCATTTCATCTGCTTCATCTAGTACTAAAAATTCTACATTGTTTAATTTAATACTTCCTCTATTTATATGATCTAATATTCTTCCAGGTGTACCTACAACAATATCTACACCTCTTTTTAAAGATTTAATCTGTCTGTCTATTGGCTGTCCTCCGTAGATAGGAAGTAAACGTGTTTTAGTATATTTTGATAGGCGGGATAATTCGTCCGTAACCTGAATAGCTAATTCTCTTGTAGGAGCAAGAATTAAAGCATGTATGGAATTATGGGTATTTCCAATATTACTTATAACAGGGGCTCCAAAAGCTAAGGTTTTTCCAGTTCCAGTTTGTGCCTGACCAATTATATCGTAACCTTCCAATACAACAGGAATAGCTTCTGCTTGAATTTGTGATGGTTCTTCGAAACCTAAATCATTAATTGCTTTTAATACCATTTCGTTAAGTTGTAAGTCTGTAAACTTTGTATTTTTCATTATATTATCATTCCTCTTTCTATAAGTATATAAATTTATTATTTGTATATATGAGATAATTATAAAATTATTTTTTCAAATAAAAAGCAAAAGTCAGTATTTACTGCCTTTTGCTTTTTAAAATCTATCCATGTCTTACTTTTATCTATTTTAAAAAAAATTGCAGCTCCTTATTTTTCTTAATAAATACTAATAATGGTAAGCCTAAACCATAACAACAAAGAAGTTCTCCTAAAGCTACTTGAAGTATAGTAATAACTAAAGGCCAACCTATAGTATAGTGTAATAAAAATCCCACAATCAGTGCATTAACAATTACTGGTGGCAACGGAGCTAGATATATTTTCCATTTTAATTTGCTTTTACCTATATTATAGGTAATTATAGCAGATATTAAAGTAGCTAAAGAACCAAAGATTATATCTAATGGTCCTACAGGACTTAAAATGTTAGCTATAATGCAACCTAAAAATAATCCAGGAATGGCACTGGATGAAAAAAAGGGAAGAATTGTTAATGCTTCCGCAACTCTAAATTGAGATGCTTGATAGCTCATTGGATAACTTAAAAACATGGTTATTACCGCATAAATTGCAGCAATAAGCGAGCTAATCGCTAAATATCTAGTTTTTATTTTCATATCGTATATACCTCCATAGTTTTGTTTTAAGACAGGATGGTTTCGAACTGTCTGGCTATTTAAAAAGCCTTTTTATAGTGTAATATATATTTATAAATAAGTCAATTAAAATAAAAAGCATTATTTAATACTCTGTAAAATGAAGGAATTTTACATGAAAAAAGTACTAAATCTACTTTTCTCTATAATATTGTAATAGTAATATTCTTATGCTATATTGTAGACATTATTAAATTTGAAATTTTATACTAAAGGAGAGTATTTAATGTTTGATTCTAAGGAGCACTTGTTAGACAATGGAATAAAGTTAGTATCAATAAAAAAGGACACTCAACTATTTTCTATGCATCTAGGAATAAAAATTGGATCTTTATATGAAGAAGATAATAATAGAGGTATTTCTCATTTTATAGAGCACATGTTATTTAAAGGAACTTATACTAGAAGTAATGAAAGACTCAATAGTAATTTAGAAAATATTGGTGGAGAGTATAATGCTTATACTGATCATAACTGTACTATATATAGTATTACTGCACTATGTGATGAGTTAGAAAATTCAGTGGAACTTTTAGGTGATATGGTAACCAAATCTATATTTCCAGAAGAAGAGATAAAAAAAGAAAGAGAAGTAATCCTAGCTGAAATAAGGACAAGTAAAGATGATATAGAAGATATTACATTTAAAAGGATAAATGAAGTAGCCTATAAGAAAAGTCCATTAAAATATGATACATTAGGCACTGAATCACATATTAAATCTTTTACAAGAAAAAATTTAATGGACTTTTATAATAAATTCTATGTACCTAATAATTGCTATATATGTATTGTATCACCTTTTGATCATTTGTACATAAAAGAATTAGTAAATAAATATTTAACTTCTTGGGAAAAGAGGGAATTTACCAGAAATAAAGTTTTGATTGAAAAAAATGTTCCTGGTGTTTTTAGGTCTTACAAAAATGATATAGAACAAAGTACAATAGTATATTTATTTACTTTTCATGATTTAGATAAGGATGGAGAGTTAGCATTTAAAATTTTAAACCATAAATTTGGAGATAGTACAAATTCTATTCTATTTAGGGAATTGAGAGAAAAGAGAGGGTTAGCCTACGATGTATATACAAGTCTTGATACTACTAATTCTGTAAAATCATTATACCTATATACGGCGGTTGCAAAGGAAAGTATAAATGAAACTATCGATGTCATAAATAACTGCATAAAAGATATAAAGGAAAAAAAGACAGTTTTTGATGAGGATACTATGAAATTAATGAAAAAGGTATTAAAAACAGCAGTAGTATTTACACTAGAAGACCCAACAGATTTAAGTAATTATGTTATTCACCAAATAATAGACGGAGAAAATATCTATGAATTCATAGAAGATATGAAAAGGTTAGATAATATAAAAAGAGAGGACATATATGCTGTTGGAAACAAGGTTTTAAATAATCCAACTATACATGTATTAAAAAATAATAATTAACTCTGGAGGAAAATAATATTGGAAGATAATAATATTTGCAAAAGAACTATAACTAAAATTGAAGTACAAAAAAGAAATAAAAGTAGAGTTAATGTATATGTAGACGAAGAATTTTTATTTGCATGTAGTGCAGAGATAATATATAGGTTTAATCTAAAAAGTAAAAGCAAAATAGATATAGAATATATAGGTAAAATAATAGAAGAGGATAATTATTTAAAGTGTAAAAATGATGCTTTAAAATCCTTAGAGAAAAAATACAAGACTGAAAAGGAAATTTATGGTAAACTTAAAGACAAAGGTTATAGTAATGACACTATAAATAAGGTAGTTAAATTTCTTAAAGACTATAATTTTTTGAATGATTCCAAGTATGCAGACATGTATATAAAAGAAAAAATAAGAAATACAGGTAAAAATAAAATAAAATTTTTATTACTTCAAAAAGGAATAGCAGAGGATATAGTTAAAGAAAAAATATATAATATAGATACAAATATAGAAAATCAGGTATTATTAAAATTAGCACAAAGTAAGTATAATCAAATAATAAAAAGAGAAAGTGATTTACATAAAATATATAAAAAATTAGGGGATTTTCTTATAAGAAAAGGATACAATTTTGAGGATGTAAAACATACTTTAAATAAAATAATAAAGAATGATTTTTATGAATAAATTCTTTTACGGCTAAAGGAGTGTTTTAAATGGAAAAGATAAACCCTATAACTGCAATTTTGATTATAGTTTTTATATATCCTATAATTAGAGGTTTTTTATTTAAATATTCTTCTAAAGATATGAAGCTTGATTTAGAAGAATTAAATAGAAGTATATCATTTATTGCATCCCTATATTTAGGAATATATTATAGCAAAAAGATTTTTATACAACATGATGGTGGTATCTATAGAATAATATATGAAATTATTCCTGTGAATATAATAAGGTACATAGAAAGTAAGCCTTTTATTATATATATAATTATAGTACCTATAATTATATTTTTGATTTATAAGTTGTTATTTTTAATATTATATTTTTTAAATACCATTACTTTATATCCTTTATTAGATGTTGTAGAGTCATATTTAAGAAAAAAGAGTAATATATTTAGAAGTGTTATAGGAGCATTATTTCAATTTCCTAAGGCCGTAGGATATATATTGCTTGTAACCCTTATGTTAAATATACTATCTATTTTTTACACAAATGAAGCATTTAATAAGTATTTAGAATCCTCCAATACATATAATTACGTTTGTAAAAAAGTGGTTATACCCGTTACTAACTCAAAACTTGCAAGAAAACTTCCAGATATTCTAAATAACTCCTTTAAAATAGTAGTAAAGGAATCACAAAATATAAAAGATACACCAAATAAAAATATAAGTGGTAAAACAATAGTTTATTACAATGGTGTAACTTTAAATGAAGGGGTAAAATCCAATAATGAAATAAATATTTTTGCAAAAGGTTTAGTAGAGGGGGAATCTTCTACTAAAGGGAAAGCTAAAATACTATATAATTGGATAGGAAATAATATTTCTTATGATCATGATAAAGCGGTTAAGGTTTTAAATAATGATTTTGATGTAAGGTCTGGAGCCATATCTACATTTCAAACTAAAAAGGGGATATGTTTTGATTATGCTTGCTTGTATGTGGCTATGTGTAGAGTTAATAATATAAAAGTTAGATTAATTACTGGTCAAGGATTTAATGGAGTAAGTTGGGTAAGTCATGCATGGAATCAAGTATATATTCAAGAGGAAAATAAATGGATAAATGTTGATACCACATTTTATAAGGGAGGAAACTACTTCAATAGTAGAAGATTTGAATTGGACCATAAAGATTATAATATTGCAGGTGAGTGGTAAATATTACTTTAAGGATTTTAAGGGGATGGTGGTTTGAAAAATAATGTTAAGAGTAATAAATTAACATTTATAAAGTTCCTTGTAATATTCTTATTTGTTTATTGTATAGGATTTATAGCTGGAAGTTATATAGGAAAACATAAGAGTATAATAGTTGGTACCTCTTATAATTCTACAAGGGATAACATTATAAAAAATAATAATAGAACAGAGGGAAAAAAAGAAGTCACTAAACCTATAGTTAATCCATATAAAAGCGATGGAAGAAAGGTTGCATATTTAACCTTTGACGATGGGCCATCTGGAAAATTGACACCTAAAATATTAGATATATTAAAGGAATATGATGTTAAGGCTACATTTTTTTTAATTGGAGAATTAGCAAAAGAAAATCCTGAAATAGTTAAAAGACAAAAAAAAGAAGGTCATTCTATTTGTAACCATACCTATAGCCATGATTATAATTATTTGTATTCAAGTGTAGATAATTTTATAAATGATGTTAAAAAGTGTGATGAGACTATAAAATCAATATTAAAAGAAAAGTATAAAAGTATGTTTATACGATTTCCAGGTGGATCCTTTGGAGATACGTTAAATCCTTATAAAGAAGCTATAAAAAATAATGGTTATAAATATATAGACTGGAATGCTTTAAACGGGGATGCTGAGGCTAAGTATGTTAATGTTGATAAACTAATAGAAAATGTAAAAAATTCTTGTGATGGTAAAGAACATGTAGTTATATTAATGCATGATGCTCCAGCAAAAGAAACCACAGTACAAGCATTACCTAAAATAATAGAATATTTAAAATCAGAAAAATATAATTTTGAATTATTATATTGATTTATATAAAAAAGTTTGTGAAGATTTTCTTCACAAACTTTTAGACTTTCTTCTTATAAGTATTTATTATTAAGTTTATAGCTTTTTCACAATCCTCATCTTTATTATCTAAAGACCATGCTGTATTAAAGTATATAAGGGCTTTTCTATTATTTTTTAACATAGCATAGCAATATCCAAGATTAAAATAATATTTGCTGTCATTTTTCAATGAAATTGCGGCTTTTAAAAGGTGTATTGCTTTTATATATTCTTTTAATTTTATAAAACATACAGCGGAATTGTATAAAGATGCAGCCTCATTTTCCTTTAATTCAATAGATCTTTGATATAATTCAATAGCTCTTTTGTAATCTTTTAAATTATAATAATCATTAGCTTTTTGGAAATAGTTCATTTTTAATCCTCCTTTTGTAAAAAAACAAATAATGAGATTAATAAAATATATTTTAGAATAGTGAATAATATTACATTAGAAATATTAACCAAAAAGCTATTAGTTATTCACATATTAATATTTATTGTGTCATTTTAATTTCTTTTCTAAAAAAGCCACAGATTCATACATTATATAGGCTATAATTGAAAGTATGATTATACTCATCATTACCATATCTAGTTGGGATATTTGTCCACCAAATATAATTAAAAAACCTAATCCTTCTTTTGCTACAAGGAATTCTCCCATTATAACTCCAACCCATGATAAACCTACGTTAATTTTTAAAGCAGATATAAGAGTTGGAATTGAAGCAGGAATAATGAGATAATTTAGTATTTGGAATTTTGTTGCTCCAAAAGTTTTTAAAAGTTTGATTTTATCTTTGTCAACTTCATTAAATCCATTTAGCACACTTATAATGGTTACTACAATTGATATAAGAAGTGCCACTAATATTATAGCTGTTTTACCATTACCAACCCAGAATATAATAATAGGTGCTAATGCAACTTTAGGTAGAGCGTTTAAAACTACCAAATAAGGGTCTAGGACTTTACATAGAAAATCAGACCACCATAACAAAATGGCAATTAGAGTACCTAAAATTGTTCCTGAAAGAAATCCTAGTATAGTTTCAAAGCAAGTTACCCATATATGAGTAAATAAAGTTCCTTCATTATATATTTTTATTAAGCTTTTCCACATTCTTGAGGGGGTGCTTGTAAGAAATGGATCTATCCATTTTAAATCTCCAGCTAACTCCCATAATGCGAAAAAAAGTATTAATATTAAAAGTCTAGTTACTTTTATTTTATTATTATTTTTTTTTATACTTTTTAGATATAATTCGTGTTCTTTTTCAAAATCTAACATAGGGAATTCAACTCCTCCCATAATTCATTAAAATACAATCTAAATTTAGGAGCTTCTCTACATTTCAATGGAGAATCATATTCTGGACCAAAATTTATAGACATTTCTTTTCTTACTTTAGCAGGTCTATTTGAAAGAACTATTATTCTATTAGACATAGAGATGGCTTCAGATAAATCATGCGTAACCATTATTATTGTTTTATTTTGCTTCTTTAATATTTTATATATTTCGTCACTTATATTTAATCTGGTTTGATAGTCAAGTGCAGAAAAGGGTTCATCCAAAAGAAGAACATCTGGATTAAGGGCAAGTGTCCTAATGAGAGCTACTCTTTGACGCATACCACCGGATAGTTCACTTGGATGATGATTTATAAAATTCCATAAGTTATAATCTTTCAGTAGTTGTTTTACAGTGGTTACTTTTTCATCAGTTAACTTATGTTGGATTTTTAAACCAAGGAGTATATTATCCCAAACTGTTAACCAGTCAAAAAGTTGGTCTTTTTGAAACATGTATCCTATTTTAGTGGATACATTATTAATTAATTCACCATCTATATAAACGTGGCCGTAGGAGGGGGGTAAAAGTCCTGCTATTATATTTAGAATAGTTGATTTGCCACAACCAGAAGGGCCAACTATGCTTAAAAACTCTCCATCTTTTACAGAGAAACATATATTTTCTAAAGCTTTAGTTGAACTTTTTATTGAATGATAATTCATACAAATATTACTTACTGTTACTTTATCCACCATGATCACCTCATGTTAATTAATTTTCCAAATAAAGTTATAGTTTAGTATATGAAGCAAATTAACATATTGTTAAAAACTATTTTACATATAGGAAATAGTTTTATAATCCAGTCGTATCAATGCTTTGAGTGGTTTACAGAATATTAACAAAGCTAAAGTAGATGAAAAAGGTAATATTATCTAATAATAGCTAATATAACCTGGAAAACCCCATGTTTTATGTGAAATTTATTACTTAGCTAAATATATCTCATATAATCTTTGATTATTAAGTTTGCAATTATATATAATGAATGTAAAATAGACATTATATTATTAGCAAAGATGAGGTGAAATAGATGGAGTTTACGATACGAAAAATAATTTCTATAGACCAAGATGCAGAAAATTATAAAAAGGTTAAAAAAGAAGAACTATTAAAAATGAAGCAAGAGGCTAAAATTGAATTAAATAATATTAAGAAAGAGGTTGATAAAGAAATAGAGGACTATAGACTAGATATAAAAAATAAAGTAATTCAGGAAGCAAAAAAAGAGGCTGAAAGAATAACTAAAGAAAAGGAGGAAGAAAAAAACAGACTGATTTCAAAATATAATTTGGTTAAAGATAAAATTACAAATAATATTGTGGAGGAAGTATTAAGCTCCTATAAGGAGGAGTAAAAATGGGTAGTATAGCAAAATATGCAGCTGTAAATACCAAAGTTAAAACACTTGAAGGGAAGTTATTAACAGAGGAACAGTATTCTAAGCTTATGGAAAGCAAAAGTTATACAGATGCCCTTAGATACCTAAAAGAAAATACTGATTATAAGGATGCTTTAAAGGGGTATAACGTGGAGACTGTTCATAGGGGACAACTTGAATATATATTAAAGAAACATTATATAGAGGATTTTTATAAATTAAGTCATTATTTTTCAGGAGATTATAAAAGATTATTTAAAATATTATTTATGAGATTTGAAATAGAGGATTTAAAGGTTATATTAAGAGGTAAATACGCTGATAAAGAAAAAGAATATATAGAATCTATTATGACATATGAAAGTCCTTTAAATTATATAAATTATGATGATCTTATAAAGGCAAAGGATATATATTCAGCAGTACAGGTATTGAAAAATACCCAATATTATAAGCATATTCATCCATTATTAGATTCTGTTAAAGAAGAAGGACTTTTTAGAATAGAAATGACATTAGATTTTATTTATTTTAGTAGCTTAAGAAAATTTTCTAAAAAACTAAATAAAGAGGATGAGGAAATTATAAAAAAACTTATTGGAATTTATAGTGATTTATTAAATATACAGTGGATATTTAGAGGGAAAAAGTATTATAAGATTAATGCGGAGGAACTTTTAAATTACACTATATATGATGGATATAAATTAAAATCAGATACATTAAAGAAGCTTTGTTATTCAAAGGATACAGAAGAGATGTTTTCTATTATAAGTACAACTCCGTATAAAAATGTTTTTGGAGATGGGGAAAAGGAAGAATATTTAATAGAAAAGGATATATTAACCTATATGAAAAGGGTGTACTTGAAGTACAAAAAAACACATGGGAATAATATATCTGTGGTTATGTCATATTTAGAGCTGGCGCTATTAGAAATAAGAGATGTAGTTTCTATAATAGAAAGTAAAAGATATAGTATAGATAACGAAGAGGCCTTTAGATATGTAACCATTACTGTGTGAATGAGAGGTGATCTTGTGGCAATAGAGAAAATGACTATGGTAAATGTGGTTGGTCCTATGGAAGTATTAGAACAAGTGGCTAAATATGTAGTTTTATCTAAGTCACTTCATCCGGTTAATGCTATGGACGAGATAAATACCATAGATTTTACTATATCCACAACAGAAGATAATTTAGATGCATTAGTAGACCTTAATTATGTCAGACCTTATGTTCATCAAAGAGATTATTCTATTATAGACAAAAAGCTTAAAAAATTATTAACTATGATAGAAATAGATAAGGTGACAGAAGTAAATGAGGAAGAACTAATAATGCATTATGAAGAACTTGAGAAAAAAGTAGATGAAGTAACTTTAAAATTTGAAGAATTATATAAAAAATTATCAGAAAATAAAAACAAAAAAGAAAAATTGGAACAATACGTACAAAATATTAGTTATTTTAAGGGTATAGATGTACCTTTGGAGGATATTAATAATTTAAAAAATTTCTATGCAAGAATATATAAAATATCAATAGAAAACAGTGCTAAACTTAAGAACAATTATGAAAACATTCAATCCATAGTAAAAGTACTTTATAAAGATAAAGATTATGAAATAATAATAGCCTTTGTACCTGCTTTACTGGAAAAGGAAAATGATAGAGTATTTAGATCTTTAAATTGTATGGAGCTAAATTTACCTAAAGAATATAAGGGAACCGCAGATAACATACTGAAAATTTTACAAGAAGAACTAAAAGATTTGAATAAGGAAATATATAACATTAATAAGGCAATAGAAGAGGTTTATAAAAAAAATAATAATGATATAGGAGTAATAAAAACAAGTTTTGAACTTCAAACTAAAACTTCAAGTTTAAAGGATAAAACAGCATCTACTAATGAATTTTTCTATTTATGTGGATGGGTACCTAAAAGTATGTTAAATAATTTTAAAAACAAGTTAGAGTATTTTGGGGATGAAATAATAATAATAGAAAAAGAAACGAACCAAATAGAAAACGAAAATATAATTCCTCCAACTAAATTAAAAAACAATGCTCTTGTAAAACCTTTTGAAACCATGGTGGGTATGTACGGAATACCATCTTATATTGAGTCAGATCCAACCTCTTTTTTAGCTATAAGCTATATGGTGATGTTTGGCGCAATGTTTGGTGATTTAGGACAAGGACTTGTATTTTTATTAGCAGGATTATATTTAAAGTATAAACTTGATAAAAAAAATATTGGGGGAATACTATCAAGAATTGGAATAAGTTCAAGTATATTTGGTTTAGCATACGGAAGTATTTTTGGATTTGAGGATGTAATTAAACCATTAATTATAAGACCTATGGAAAATATAAGACAAATACTATTATCAGCTATAGTCTTTGGGTGTGGTTTATTAATAATAGGATTTATATACAGTTTAATAAATAACTTTAAACGTAAAGATTTAGAGAATGGTGTATTTGGCAAGGATGGAATAATTGGGCTAACTTTTTATATTTTATTATTAGTTTTTGCATTTAAAAAAGCTAAAAACATAAATACTATGTCTACAAAAGTATGGATGATTCTTTTTATAGCTTTATTACTTGCAATGGTATTTAAACAACCACTAAGTAATTTAATATTAAATAAAAGACCATTATACACTGACAGCAAAAGTGATTATTTTGTTGAGGGTGGATTTGGAGTAATAGAGACTCTTTTAAGTATGTTTTCAAATACTGTATCTTTTATAAGAGTGGGAGCGTTTGCCCTTAATCACGTAGGTTTGTTTATAGCTTTTGCATCTATTGCTCAAATGATGAAAAGTAGTTTTGGAAGTATTTTAATGTATATAATTGGTAATGTGGTTATAATAGGTTTAGAAGGATTGATTGTATTTATACAGGGGTTAAGACTTGAGTATTATGAACTATTTAGTAAGTATTATGATGGTGCTGGAATTAAGTTTGAGCCTATAAAATTAAATGAATAGTAAATTTGGGAGGTAAAAATTATGATATATTTATTAATTTTAACTTTTGCTATAACAATAGGAACTTTAGTTTATGGATTTGTAGTAAGATGTAAAGAAGATATAGAGGGAAAAGGAAAAATCAGAAAGGCATTAAAAATAAATTTAGCTACTTTTATTCCTGTTATGAGTGCAGCCATTATTTTTATGGTACCAAATATTGTACATGCAGCTAACGAAGCAGCTATAGGAACTGCCACAGGACTTGGTTATATTGCAGCAGCCCTTTGTACTGGACTTGCCACTATTGGGGCAGGATATGCAGTTGGAGCTGTTGGATCATCAGCATTAGGTGCTGTATCGGAGGATCCTAAGATTTTAGGTAAGACATTAATATATGTAGGACTTGCCGAAGGTATAGCCATCTATGGACTTATTATTTCTATAATGATATTAGCAAAACTTTAATAAAGAGGGTAATTGTTATGAAGGCATATTTAATAAGCGATAATATAGATACCCTTGTTGGATTAAGAGTTTCAGGAATAAATGGTATAGTAGTTCATTCTAAGGAGGAAGTATTAAAAAATCTAGATATTATTTTAAAAGATAAAGATATAGGTACTATAATACTGACAGAAAAAATAGGAGCATTAATAAAAGATGAAATTAGAGAGATAAAACTTTCTAAGTATTTCCCCCTTGTGGTGGAGATACCAGATAGACATGGTAGTATAAAAAAGGATGATTCAATTTTAAGATATGTAAGGGAAGCCATAGGTCTTAAGATATGAGGTGATATGTATGACCACTATAAATGATAAAATAAAACTTTTTTCTAAAATAGTTTTTGATAAAATAGATGGAGAAATAGAGCAAGAGATAAAAAGCTTTGAGAGGGAAAAAGAGGGAATAATAAATAACGAAAAAAAGAAGGCTAACGAATATAAAGAAAAAAGCATAGGAGATATATCTAGGAAAGCAAGAGTAAAATCAAATGAAATAATATCCAAGGCAAAACTTACTAGACAAAAAGAAATATTAAAGTTAAAAGATGATTTAATAAATGAACAATTAGAAAGTATTACTATGAAACTTAAAGAATTTACTAAGACACAAGATTATAAGAAGATATTATATTCTCAAATAGAAGATTTAAATAGTAAGTATGCTGATAAAAAATATGATGTATATTTAAATGGGAAAGATTTTATAGAATATGGAGAAGAGATAAAAAAGCTTTTAAATGAAAATTTCTCCTTACAGAAAATAAATAATGATATTGTTGGTGGGTTTATATTACAGGACAAAGAAGGAACTATGAGAATAGATAATAGTTTAGCAGGTAAAATATATGCTTTTAAAGAAAATGTAGGAATAAAAGTTACAGAAGCTTTTAAGTAAGGAGGGGTAGTTTTGGATAAGGTTGGAGTTATTATAGGTATTAACGGTCCTGTAGTTAAAGCACAAGGTGTTGCAAATTTTAAAATGAGAGAAATGGTTATGGTAGGAAATAAAAAATTAATAGGGGAAATAATAATATTAGAAGGGGACTTTGCTACCATACAAGTATATGAAGAAACTTCCGGTTTAACTTTAGGAGAAGAGGTTGTATCGACTAACATGCCACTTTCCTTAAAGTTAGGTCCAGGCATTATAGGAAATATATTTGATGGTATAGAAAGACCTCTCCAAAGGATAAATAAGATTTCTTATGGTTTTATTCCAGAAGGCATTGGACTTATATCCATAGATACAGAAAAAAAGTGGGATACTGTTATTACTGTTAAGGTGGGAGAGGAGTTAAAAGAAGGAGATATATATGCAGAGGTTGAAGAAAGTACTTTAATAAAGCATAAGCTTATGGTTCCACCAGGATTCAATGGAAAGGTAACATGGATTAAGGAAAATGGAAATTATAACATAGAGGAAGTAGTTGTAAAGATTAAAAATTCACAAGAGGAATATGATTTAAAATTATATCAAATGTGGCCTGTAAGAAAGGCAAGACCAGTAAAAGAAAGAAAAAGACTCGAAGTGCCACTTATAACAGGACAAAGAATACTAGATAGTTTTTTCCCTATAGCTAAAGGTGGTACTGTTGCTATACCAGGAGGATTTGGTACGGGAAAGACAATGACACAGCATCAATTAGCAAAGTGGTCTGATGCAGATATTATTGTGTATATAGGCTGTGGAGAAAGAGGAAACGAGATGACTGAGGTATTAGAGGATTTTCCTAAATTAGTAGATCCTAAGACAAATACCTCCCTTATGAATAGAACAGTGCTTATAGCAAATACATCTAATATGCCTGTAGCAGCAAGAGAGGCATCTATATATACTGGAATAACTATAGCTGAATACTTCAGAGATATGGGATACCATGTTGCAATCATGGCAGATTCTACTTCAAGATGGGCAGAGGCTTTAAGAGAAATATCTGGTAGACTCGAAGAAATGCCAGCAGAAGAGGGATATCCTGCATATTTACCATCTAGAATTGCGGAATTTTATGAAAGAGCAGGTTATACAAAAAATTTAAATGATACGGAAGGTTCTGTTACAGTTATAGGGGCAGTATCCCCAGCAGGAGGAGATTTTTCAGAACCAGTGACACAAAATACTAAAAGATTCGTTAGTGCATTCTTAAGTTTGGATAGAAAATTAGCTTATGCAAGACACTATCCTGCAATAAATTGGCTATCTAGTTATAGCGGATATATATCTATGCTTGAGGATTGGTATGAAGATAATATTTCTAAGGATATGCTAGAACTTAGGGGAAAAATGCTTAAAATACTATTTGAGGAAAACAAACTTCAAGAAATTGTTAAGTTAGTTGGAGAGGATGTATTACCAGATGATCAACGACTTATATTGGAAGTTGCTAAAATACTAAAAGTAGGATTTTTGCAACAAAATGCTTATCATAAAGACGATACTTATGTACCAATAGAAAAACAATATAAAATGCTGAAAGTAATGGAGATATTTTATGATAATGCATATGAATGTATAAAATTGGGCGTACCTATTTCTAAGGTTAAGGATAGGGAAATAGTAGAGGAATTAAATAAAATGAAATATAATATACCAAATGATGATCTTTCAGGAATAGATAAATTAGAAGAGAAAATAAGGGGTTTTTACAAAAAACTTATAAATCAGTATAAACAGCAGTAAGGGGGGATAAAGGATGAAAAAGGAATACTTAGTATTAGAAAAAGTGCAGGGGCCATTAATTGTTTTGTCAGATGTAGAAAATGTAGCTTATGATGAAATTGTTGATATTTTAATAGATGGCAAAGAAAAAAAGAAGGGTAAAGTAGTACAAATAGAGAAGGATAAGGTTATAATACAAGTGTTTGAACCTACTACTGGCATTTCCATTCATAATGCTGCAGTATCATTTTCGGGAAAACCTCTTACTATAAGTTTATCTAAAGATGTATTAGGAAGAGAATTTAATGGAGTTGGAGAGCCAATAGATGGAGGAGGCCTAATATATAGTGATAAAAAATACAATATAAATGGAAGACCTATGAATCCTGTAGCAAGAAAATACCCTAGAAATTTTATTCAAACAGGTATATCTTCTATAGATTGTTTAACTACATTAATAAGAGGACAGAAACTCCCTATTTTCTCGGGAAATGGTATGCCTCATAATGAATTAGCGGCTCAAATTGTAAGGCAGGCTAAAATAAGTAGTGATAAAAATGAAAAATTTGCTATAGTTTTTGCTGCTATGGGAATAAAACATGATGATGCAGATTTTTTTAGGAAGAGTTTTGAAGAAGCTGGTGTACTTGAAAGAGTTGTTATGTTTACAAATTTAGCAGATGATCCTATTGTTGAAAGAATAATAACTCCTAGATGTGCATTGACAGCAGCAGAGTATTTAGCCTTCGAGGAAGGAATGCACATTCTTGTTATAATGACTGATATAACAAGTTACTGTGAAGCTTTAAGGGAATTATCTTCATCAAGGGAAGAAGTTCCTAGTAGAAAGGGGTATCCGGGATATCTTTACTCAGATTTGGCATCTCTTTATGAGAGGGCTGGAATGATGGAAGGAAAAGAAGGGTCCATTACTCAAATACCTATATTAACTATGCCTAATGATGATATTACTCATCCTGTACCAGATTTAACTGGGTATATAACAGAAGGGCAGATAGTATTAAGTAGAGGTATATATCAAAGAAATATATATCCTCCAGTAAATATACTTCCGTCACTTTCAAGACTTATGAAGGACGGTATAGGGGAAGGTTTTACTAGAGAGGATCATGCAGATGTGTCTAATCAGATATTTTCTAGTTATTCTCATGTTCAAGATGTTATAGCTTTAGCGCAGGTTATAGGTGAGGATGAATTATCTGATATAGATAAAATATATATGGAGTTTGGCAGAGAGTTTGAAAATAAGTTTTTGAAACAACAATTTAATGAGGATAGAACTATAGAAGAAACTCTAAACTTAGGATGGGATATTATTTCAATTCTTCCAAAGTCAGAATTGGATAGAGTAGATCCAGAAATTTTGGATAAATACTATAGGGGTGAAGGCTAATGGAAAATATTGCACCAACTAAGGCTAACCTTATAAGTGCAGAAAGTTCATTAGAGTTTTCTGAAAAAGGATTTGATCTTTTAGACAAAAAAAGAAATGTCCTTATAAGAGAAATGATGTCCTATGTGGATAGAGCTAAAAAACTTCAAGAAAAAATTAATGTTACATTTAGTGAAGCTTATGAAGCTTTGAGAAAAGCTAATATTACTATGGGAATACATGAAGTAGAGCAAATAGCTATGACAATACCTGAGTCAGATGATTATAAAGTAATATTTAAATCAGTTATGGGGGTAGAAGTACCACACATAACTTTTGAAAAAAAGAGTATAGATCCTAGATATAGTTTTTATAGAACAAATTCTGCAATGGATATAGCATATGAAAAATTTAATGAAGTAAAATTTCTTATTTATGAATTAGCAGAAGTAGAAAATGCAGTATATAAATTAGCTATGGAAATAAAGAAAACTCAAAAAAGAGCTAATGCACTTCAAAATATACAAATCCCTAGATTTAAGGCTATAGTAAAAAGTATTGGCGAAGTGTTAGAGGAAAAGGAAAGAGAAGATTTCTTTAGACTCAAAGTTGTTAAGAAGAAAAAGCATAGATAACTAGCTTAAATAAGAAAAAATCAGTCTTTACTGTTAGTTGCTTTAAGGTAATTAAAAGTATATAATAGCCATATATTTTATAATATATGGCTTTTTTTTATAGCATAAGTTTTTTTATAGCATAAGTATTAAAATTTTATTATTTTAGTAAAAGGTGATAAATTTATGAAAAAAGTATTGAATTTAGGTTTAGACATTGGATCTACCACTATAAAAATCGTTGTATTACATGATAACAGTATAGTATACAGTAGATATGAAAGACATTTTTCAGATATAAAAAGTACAATGATAAAATTAATTAAAGATACCTATGAGTTCTTAGACAATGAGGATATAACTATTATGGTAACTGGGTCAGGAGGATTATCCATATCACAATGGTTAAACATACCTTTTATACAAGAAGTAATAGCTTGTACAAATACCATTGAGGAATTAATACCTGAGACAGATGTAGCTATAGAATTAGGTGGAGAGGACGCAAAAATAACATTCTTTAGAGGTGGATTAGATCAAAGGATGAATGGGACATGTGCTGGAGGTACAGGAGCATTTATAGATCAAATGGCAGCCTTGCTTGAAACTGATGCAATTGGGCTAAACAATCTTGCTAAAAATTATAAAGTTATATATCCTATTGCGGCTAGGTGTGGAGTGTTTGCTAAAACTGATATACAACCGTTATTAAACGAGGGAGCTGCAAAGGAAGACATTGCAGCATCGATATTTCAAGCTGTAGTTAATCAAACAATTGGTGGGCTTGCTTGTGGAAAAGTGATAAGGGGTAATGTAGCATTTTTAGGAGGACCATTGTACTTTTTATCTGAGCTTAGGAAAAGATTTATAGATACTTTAAAATTAACTCCTAACCAAGTTATTTTTCCAGAAAGCTCACAGTTATTTGTAGCTATGGGAGCTGCACTTTCTTCAAAAAATAATGAAGCTATTAATTTTAAAGATTTGATTATAAAACTTGACAACTTAGATAATTACATAAGTGATGATATTAAAAAAGTAGATTGTTTATTCCCTAATAAGGAAGAATTATTTAAATTTAGGAAAAGACACAATAATTATACAGTAAATAGAAAAACATTAAATGAATTTAAAGGGGATTGTTTTTTAGGAATAGATGCAGGTTCTACTACTACAAAGGCAGCCTTAATAGATTGCAATGGTGATTTACTTTATTCATATTATGGAAGCAATAAAGGAAATCCTTTAAATTCTGCTATGAATATTTTAAAAGAATTATATACAATGATACCAAAAGGAGCCAATATAGTAAATTCAGCGGTTACTGGATATGGAGAAGCTTTAATAAAAGCTGCATTATCTGTTGATATAGGAGAAGTTGAAACTATTGCACATTACAGGGCAGCAGATTTTTTCCTACCCGGAGTGGATTTTATTTTGGATATTGGTGGACAAGATATGAAATGTCTAAAAATAAAAGATGGGGTAATTGATAGTATTATGCTTAATGAAGCATGTTCTTCTGGATGCGGCTCATTTATAGAAACTTTTGCACACTCTTTAAATATAAAGGTTGAAAATTTTGCAGAAACAGCTTTATTAGCTAAAAATCCAGTAGATTTAGGATCTAGATGCACAGTATTTATGAATTCAAAAGTTAAACAAGCTCAAAAAGAAGGGGCTTCTATAGGGGATATATCTGCGGGATTATCATATTCTGTTATTAAAAATGCATTGTTTAAAGTTATAAAAATAAGAAACTCTAATGAACTTGGTAAAAAAATAATAGTCCAAGGGGGAACTTTTTATAATGATGCTGTACTAAGAGCATTTGAAAAAGTTTCAGGACGAGAAGTTGTAAGACCAGAAATTGCTGGACTAATGGGAGCTTTTGGCGCTGCTTTAATATCTAAAGAAAGATTTATTAAAGGACATAAGACAACTTTACTTACTTTACAACAATTAGAAGAATTCAAAACATCTGTTTCTATGAAAAGATGCGGAAAATGCGCTAATAATTGTTTGCTAACTATTAATAAATTTTCCGATGGAACAAAGTTTGTTTCTGGAAATAGATGTGAAAGAGGAGAAGGAAAGGAATTAGTAGACAATAAAATGCCTAATTTATATGAGTATAAATATAATAAGGTATTTAATTATAAACCCTTAGCAAAAGAAAAGGCTAAGAGAGGAACTGTAGGGATACCAAGGGTACTTAATTTATATGAAAATTACCCTTTCTGGTTTACTATGTTTACAGAGTTAAAGTTTAGGGTAGAAGTTTCTCCAAGGACAACAAAAAAACTGTATGAATCAGGTATGGAAACTATACCATCAGAGTCTGCATGTTATCCTGCAAAACTTGTTCATGGTCATATAATGAGTTTGGTAAATAGAAATGTTGATTTTATTTTTTATCCTTGTATACCGTATGAACAAAAAGAGTTTTGTGAAGCTAATAATCATTTCAATTGTCCTATGGTTACCTCTTATCCAGAAGTAATTAAAAATAATATGGATATATTAAGAGAAAGAAATATTAAGTATATGTGCCCATTTTTACCATTAGATAATAAAAGAAAGCTGGTAGAAAGATTATTTGATGAATTAAAAGATTTTAATGTATCAAAAACTGAAATTATAAATGCGGTGAAAAAAGCTTATGAAGAAGATAGTAGGATAAAAGAGGATATAAGAAAAAAAGGATTAGAGGTTATAGAGTATTTAAATAAAACTGGTAAAAGGGGCATAGTACTTGCAGGAAGACCCTACCACATTGATCCGGAAATAAACCATGGTATACCAGAAGTAATTAACTCTTTTGGTATTGCAGTTCTAACGGAGGATTCAATTGCACATTTAGGAAAAGTAGAAAGACCTTTACGAGTGGTAGACCAGTGGGTATATCACTCAAGATTATATGAGGCAGCAAGTTATGTAGCAGATAGTAGTAATTTAGAGCTTATACAACTTAATTCCTTTGGATGTGGTTTAGATGCAGTAACTACAGATCAAGTACAAGAAATTCTAAATATGTATGGGAAAATATACACTGTACTTAAAATAGATGAGGGAAGTAATTTAGGAGCTGTAAAGATTAGAATAAGATCTCTTAAGGCAGCCATGGAGGAAAGAGAAAAGAGTGGATTTAAACCTCACAAAATAGGGGAAGGTGATAAAAGAATAGTTTTTACAAAAGAAATGAAAAAAAATCATACGATTCTTTGTCCTCAAATGGCGCCTATACATTTTGAATTAGTTCAAGAAGCATTTATTGGAGCAGGATATAATTTAGAAGTTTTACCATCTGTAGATAAAAAAGCAATTGATGAAGGATTAAAATACGTAAATAATGATGCTTGTTATCCATCTATAATAGTTGTTGGACAAATTATAGAAGCATTGAAATCCGGAAAATATGATCTATGTAATACATCCGTTGTAATATCTCAAACAGGGGGAGGATGTAGGGCTACAAATTATATCGGTTTTTTGAGGAAAGCGTTGAAAGAAGCTGGATTTAAAAATATACCTGTAATTTCTGCAAATGTAATTGGATTGGAAAAAAATCCTGGATTTACAGTGTCTTTAAGCCTTGTAAACAAAGGTCTGATGTCTCTTATTTATGGAGACTTATTAATGAGAGTAGTAAATAGAGTAAGACCTTACGAAAAGACAATTGGTTCCACTGATAAGTTATTTAGAAGTTGGATGGATAAATGTAAACATAACATAAGGACAGGAAGTAGAAAAGAATTTAAGGAAAATGTGTACAATATAGTTTCAGACTTTGACAATTTAGAAATTCAAGATGTATTAAAACCTAAAGTAGGAGTAGTGGGGGAAATATTAGTTAAATTTCATCCTACGGCAAATAACAATGTTGTTAACATATTAGAAGAAGAAGGAGCGGAAGCAGTAGTACCAGATTTATTGGATTTTTTCATGTATTGTGGATATGATGCAAATTTTAAACATGAATATTTATCTGGTAGAAAAATATTAGCTATTATGGGTAATGTGGCTATAAGAGTAATGGAGTTTTATAGAAAAGAAGTTAAGGAAGCATTAAAAAATAGTATTAGATTTACTTCACCAGTAAGAATAGAAAGGTTGGCAGAAGGTGCATCTAAAATTTTGTCTTTAGGTCATCAAACTGGAGAAGGATGGTTTTTAACTGCAGAAATGGTAGAACTTATAGAAAGTGGGGTTAAAAACATAATATGTATGCAACCTTTTGCATGTTTACCCAATCATGTAACTGGTAAAGGAATGATTAAAGAACTTAAAAGGGTTTATCCAGGAGCAAATATTGCAGCTATAGATTATGATCCTGGAGCAAGTGAAGTAAATCAGTTAAATAGAATAAAATTAATGCTTTCAGTAGCATATAAAAATTTAAAATATACGGATAATAAATTTATTAAAAGAGATGAAAAGGAAGCTATTGTTAATAAATTAAATAATGGTTATAATATTAACTATTAATAAAAATAAAAGCTTTTCTGGATTTACCAGAAAAGCTTTTTATACAATTTAAAATTATTTCATAAAATTAAGGAATAAGGTAATAACCATTGCATTAGCAAAGTCTATTAAGAATGCTCCAACTATAGGTAAAACAAAATATGCTCTAGGAGCAGGTCCATATTTTTCTCTAACTGCATCCATATTAGCTATACCATTTGGAGTTGCACCCATGCCGAATCCACAATGACCAGCAGCAAGAACTGCAGCATCGTAATCTTTACCCATAACATTAAATGTTATAAAGTAAGCAAAACATGCCATAAATAAAGCTTGAGCGATAAGTATTATAAGCATTGGTCCTGCAACAGCGGCAAGTTCCCAAAGTTTTAAACTTATTAAAGCCATTGATAAAAATGTATTTAGTCCTATATTACCAAGAATGTCAGTTGCTTCTTGATTTATATGCCACTTACCAGTAGATTCACCAACATTTAGTATAATTGCCGCAATTATCATTGAATTAACATAAGATGGCAATGTAAATCCTATATTATTAAAGAAGTTTTCAAGGATTGCTCCAAGTCCTATTGAAATTAGAATTAATGCTAAAGTTTTAAAAATTTCATTATAGCCTAATTCTTTTTTAGCTGTAGATGCTGCTGCATTTGCAGTTATAGTTTCTTTTGAAGGGGTTAAACCTTTACCTTCAACTAAACGTTTTCCTATAGGTCCTCCAATTAAACTTCCTGTTACAAGTCCAAAAGTGGCTGAAGCCATTGCTGTTTCTACAGCCCCATTGAGACCATATGATTTTTGGAAAAGTTCACCAAAAGCTGCTCCGGTACCATGACCACCTGTCATTGTAACTGAACCACATATTAATCCTAAGAAAGGGTTTTGTCCCATAACTTTAGCTATAGAAACTCCAATAACATTTTGGAATAAACATAAAAGTCCTGCTAATATCCAAAATAAAATAACTTGGAAACCACCTTTTTTGATAAGATCAATACTAGCACCAAGACCTATTGAGGTAAAGAATACCATCATAAATGGTTTTTGTAATGTAACATCAAGATCAAATTCCATAATTCCGTTAACTTTTAATATAGTGTGTAAAATTGCAAAAATAAGTCCGCCTACCACGGGAGAAGGTATACAAAATTTTTCTAAAATACTTACTTTAGTTTTAATCCAAGAACCAAAGTAATAAACAACTACAGCTAATGCAGTCGTTTGCATCATATCCAATTTTAATGTCATATTATAAACTCCTTTCACCAATTTATTTACAAAAAATGCACATGGAACGGTTAATTAGTCCATAACTCCTATTGGATCAATTGATTAATCCACAACGAATACTATAATATCATAAGTTTTTTCTAAATTCAATATTTTTTTTAAAATTACATAAAAAAAACATGCTATATTTGTAAAATAAACAAAAATAAATGCGAAAAAATATAAAAACATAAAAAATATAGTAAATATATACACAATATAGCATTTTATAAGGAATTTATTAGATAAAAAATGCTAATATCATATTGATATTAGCATTTTAATTATTGTAATTAATTATACATAAATTTTAAATTATTATTTAAAGAAATTTACAAATAAAGTTATTATAAGCGAGTTTGTAAAATCAATTAGGAAAGCTCCAACTATAGGTAGTACGAAGAATGCTCTACTAGCTGGACCAAATCTTTCAGTAACAGCTGTCATATTTGCAACTCCATTTGCAGTTGCACCCATACCAAAACCGCAGTGACCAGCAGCCATAACAGCGGCATCAAAATCTCTTCCAAGAAGATTAAATGTAACAAAAGTTGAAAATAAAGCTACAAGTAGAGTTTGAGCTATTAGTATTATAAGCATTGGTCCCGCAACAGCAGCAAGTTCCCAAAGTTTTAAATCAATTAGTGCCATAGAAAGGAAAACATTTAATCCTATAGTACCAAGAATGTCAGTACACTTTTGATTGATATGCAATTTACCAGTTGATTCACCAATGTTTAATATAATAGCTGCAATAATCATTGAGTTTACGTATGATGGTAATGTAAAATTTATGCTCTTAAAGAATCCTTCAAGTACTGCACCAATACCTATAGATATTAGAATTATTGCAAGAGTTTTAAACATTTCTTCATAGTTAACTTTTTCTTCTACTACTGAAGAAGCTGCAATATTTTCTTGTTCAGTAACTCCTTGGGATTTTAATTTCTTTTTCTCTATTAATCTCTTTCCAACAGGACCACCAATTATGGAACCCATTACAAGACCGAAGGTAGCTGCAGCCATACCTGTAGTAGTAGCACCTATTATTCCATAATCTTTTTCAAACGAAGGTCCAAAGGCACCAGCAGTACCATGACCGCCTGTCATAGTAACAGAACCGCAAAGTAATCCTAAAAATGGACTTTGTCCTAGTGTTTTAGCCAAAAATACTCCAATTGCATCTTGGAATACACATAGTAATGAAGCACATAGCCAGAATATAACAACCTGTAGTCCACCTTTTTTTATAAGCTGTATACTAGCTCCCATACCAATTGTTGTAAAGAATACCATCATAAATGGTTTTTGAAGTGTACTATCGAGCTGTAAAGACATAAGTTCACTTTGTTTTAAGATAAGGTTTACAATTGCAAAAATAATTCCACCTACAACTGGTGCTGGTATACAAAACTTTTCTAAAAATGATACTTTAGATTTAACCCATGCACCAAAGTAGTAAACAACTACAGCTAATGCAGCTGTTTGCATCATATCAAGTTTGATATTCATATTAAGACCGCCTTTCTAAATTTAAAAATAAAAATAAAAATTTTAAAAATATAAATTAGAATAGTCCATTAAACTTTTTTCATTTCGATTAGGACAAATACATAATAACACAATCTTTTTCAGAATTCAATATATTTTTAAAAACTTGTCAAAAGAACAAATATACAATTCAATAAAAAGTAAAAAATATGTATTTGTATAGAAATATATAATAAAAAACAGAAAAATGTAAATATGTGTAGGCAGATAAGGCTTATCAATGAGTTGAACCTGTAATTTATCAGTATATATTATATATAGGTAGAGATAAAATAAATATTATACATTCAGATAAATTATAATTTTCAGATTTTTAATATCTATAATAGTATATAGTTCATTAAGAATGTGAGATGATACATTAGTTGAGATGATTTACGTAAAATTTTTAAAATAATTTAATTTAAATATATAGAAATTAAAAAAAGCTGTTAGATACCTCTAACAGCTTTTGATTACTAAAAGATTAATGGAATAAATTTGAAAATGTAGTTATTATAAGCGCATTAATAAAATCTATTAAAAATGCACCCACTATAGGGAGTACGAAAAATGCTCTAGGTGCAGGGCCAAATCTTTCAACTACAGATCTCATGTTTGCCATAGCATTTGGAGTAGCGCCCATACCAAATCCACAGTGACCAGCGGATATAACTGCCGCATCAAAGTCTCTTCCTATAATGTTAAATGTTACATAAGTAGCATATAGCCCCATAATAACTGTTTGTGTAAATAATATAATAAGCATTGGTCCAGCAAGGGCAGCAAGTTCCCAAAGTTTTAAGGAGATTAATGCCATAGATAAAAATATATTAAGTCCTATGGAACCTAAAATCTCTGTACACTTTTGGTTTACATGCCATTTGCCTGTTGACTCACCAATATTTAAGATAATAGCAGCAATAATCATTGAGTTTACATATGAAGGTAGTGTGATTTTATGACTCTTAAAGAAACCTTCCATTATAGCACCTATACCTATAGCAATTAGTATTAAAGTTAAACTCTTGAAAAGTTCTTCGTAGTTAATCACTTCTTTTTTAGTTGAAGCTACTTCTTCTTCTGAAGTATATAGTTCTGGATGAGGTTTTAAGTTTTTCTTTTCAATAAGTCTTTTCCCTATAGGACCACCTATTAGTGAACCGAAAACTAACCCGAAAGTTGCTGCTGCCATAGCTGCAGTCATGGCGCCTTGAAGACCCATTTTTTCAAACTCTGGAGCAAAAGCACCAGCGGTACCATGTCCACCTGTCATTGAAACAGATCCACATATCAATCCTAAAAGTGGACTAACATCTAAAACTTTTGCAAGCAACACACCAACACCGTCTTGAATTATGCATAGCACTGTAGCACATAGCCAGAAAACAATAACTTGAAGACCTCCTTTTTTTATAAGTTCAATACTTGCGGTAAAACCTATTGATGTAAAAAACACCATCATAAATGGTTTCTGCAAGGTATCTGTAAGTTCAAGAGAAAGGAGGCTACTTTGTTTTAAAATAAGGTTTAAAAATGCGAAAATAAGTCCGCCTACAACAGGAGCAGGAATACAAAATTTTTCTAGAAAAGACCATTTTGATTTAAGCCATGCGCCAAAGTAATAGATAACTACAGCTAATGCAGTAGTTTGCATCATGTCCAATTTAATTTCCATAAAAACTCCACCTTTCTAATTAAGACTATAATTGAAAACGTTATATTTATAATATATATCTATTATATATAAAAGATTTATAAAAATCAATAAGAAAATGAAAGATTATTTTTAAATCCTTCATTTTTAAAAATAATTAAACAATATTTAAAAACCCATAAAACTTTAATTTTTTTTAAAATCATAAATTATCAAACTAAATTTTTTGAAAAAATTATTAGATTTCATAATTCTAAAAAAGTAATTGATTAAATTTTATAAATAAATGGTGAAAAGATAACATAAAGATTTATTTTAATAACGATAGTGGTTTGGTAAGATATTTAAATCTAAAAATTATTTAAATATGAGCTAATATTTCTTTTGAATTTATTTTTTAAATATTAAAAGGATAAAAAAGTGTATAAAATATAAGATTACATTAATTATAATTTTATTACATTAAAAGTAATCTGAATTATTAAGTAAACTTTAATACAAATATATATATATAAGAAAATATGAAGGATAAACATAATTTTAATTCAAAAGCATAACAATAAATGTAAAAAATACAATAAAAATAGCATCTATTTTATTAGAAAATAGATGCTATTTTTATTAATTAATAATTGCTTTATTGGATAAATTAGTATTCACTATTTTTTCAAAAGGTGGTTTTTCAGGAATTAATTCCTTATTATAAGATTGTATTATATTCATAAGTTTATTAAGGTCTTCTTTTTTTAGTGTAGGATTACATGCATAAGCGTTTATTTTTTTATAGTTTTTTATTACAGATGATAAATCCTTAACATCTGTTCCAGGAAAGAAAGATTTTATTTCTTCTGCTATCCTATCGTTATCGTTTTCTTTTACCCATGTCTGAGCTTTAAATATTGCTTTAATAAAGTTTTCTATTACTTTAGGGTTTTTATCTATATAAGATTTAGTAGAAAAGTAGCATGTATATGGCATAACACCAGCAGATTCTCCTATGGAGGCTACAATTTTTCCAGAATTATCTTTTTCAATCATTGTTGCTGTAGGCTCAAATAATGCTACATAGTCACCAGTTCCTGCTTTGAACGCACCGGCAGTGGCAGTAAATGCTAAATTGGTTATTAGTTTTACATCTTTGTTTGGTACTAATTTATGGTCTTTTAGTACGTATTCCAAAGCCATTTCAGGTACACCACCAGGACGTCCACCGATTATAGTTTTACCTTTTAATGAATCCCAATTAAAACTTTTATCTTCACTTCTACCAACTAAAAAGGAACCATCCCTTTGAGTAAGTTGAGCAAATATTATGGGGTAGTCATCTCGTTTTTGATTATAAATATATATGACTTGTTCAGGACCACAAAAACCTATATCTGCGCTACCAGATAAAACTTGCTGCATCGTTTTATCTGCTCCTTGACCAGTGGATAGTTCTATTTCAATGTTATATTCTTTGAAATAACCTTTGTTTATAGCTACATACATTGGGGCATAGAAAACAGAGCGAACAACTTCGTTTAAGCGTACCTTTTGTATTTCTGATTTATTAGCTGATTTATTACAAGAAGTAAGTGTGGTGAAAACAATAAGTAAAGATATAAAAATAGAAGTGAGTTTTAACCTTTTTTTTATCATATAGTTGCCCTCCTATTAATTTTTCTAATTTTATAATATGAGTTGAATTTTATAATGTGAATATATTTATCTATAATTTAATATAAGACATATGAATTACCACTTATAGAATTACCTTCACTTAGGGAACCCATGATACTGTTACATTTACGGAAATTTAAAAGAAGAATTTTGCAATAAAATCTAATAAACGAAATAGTATATTTTTAAATAATGGTTTTATGTGTTTTAAAAGTAATAATGTAATATTAAAATATAAGTGTTTTTCCATAATGTTAATAGTAAGATCTTTATTTTGTTATAATACATAAGATTCACTATGCTTATATTTTTTATCAAAATATTAATTTATATAATATTATTCTAAATAAAGAAGTGAAAAATCACTATTGTAATGAATATATAACTAAATTTAAAATTATGATTTTGTTATAATATAAAAGTAGGAAAGGATTTTATAAGGGGCAACATAATTTTAAATTTTGCTAAGGGGGATTATATGAAAAAAAAGCTAAGATTAATTATAGTATTTATAGCATTAATAATAATAGTTTTTATAGGGATGAATTGGAAAATAAATAAAGATTATTTACAGGATAAGGGTAAAAAATATATTTTAAAAGTTGCAGGAGATATTAATTTTCCTCCTTTTGAGTATATAGATGAGAAGGGTAAGTACACAGGCTTTAATGTGGATATAATTAGGGCTGTTTCATTGAGTTGTGGAATAGAAGTAGAGTTTTATCCTATGAAATGGGAAGAGGCTTGTAAAAAATTAAAAAATGGGCAAATTGATATAATACAAGGCATGAAATATAATCAGGAGAGAAAAAAACTCTATGATTTTTCTAAAGGGTATTTAGAAAACTCCCAATCGATTTTTATATTGACTTCCAATAATAAGATTGATGGATTTGAAAAATTATTAAATCATAAAGTAGCTATACAAAAGGGAGATGTAGCTTATAAAAACTTAAATCTATTAAGTAATGTGACAACTATTAATACAACAGATCAAGAAGAAGCATTTAAAAAACTTTTAAATGGAGAGGTGGATGCATATATTGGAAATACTTTAACTGGAGTAAACTTAATAAACAAGCTTAAAGTAAGGGATAAACTAAAGATAGTTGATACGTCCATTAATTTTACGGAATATTGCATAGCTGTAAAAAAGGGGGATAAAAATACATTAGATTTAATAAATAAAGGGTTAAAAGAAATAAAAAGTAATGGAACTTATGAAAGTATATACAGAAAGTGGTTTGGATATAGCATAAATAGTTCTAAATTATCTTTGTTTAAAATATTAAAAATAACATTAATAAGTACAGTAATCTTAATTTCGTTGATTTTAATATTTTATATGTGGAATGATATTTTAAAAGAAGAAGTTGAAAAACAAACTCAAAGGATTGAAAAGGTTAACAAAGATTTAATTCTCAAAAATAAGGTGATTAAAGGGGAAAAGGATTTTAGAGAACAAATTCTTAATAATATATTTAATGGTGTGATTACTATAAATGGTAGAGGAGTTATTACATTTATAAATACAGTTGCTAGTGATATTCTTAATTTAAATGTGGAAGGTATTATAGGTAAGAATTTTTATGAAACAAATATAGCAAGTATATTTAATTTAGATGTATTAGAAAAAGGCAAAGAAATCTATATTGAAGTAAACAAAGAAAAAAAATTTATAAACTATAGGGTTAATATGTTAAAGATAAATTATGAGTGGGTGGATGAAATCATAATAAATTTTAATGATATTACAGAGGAAAAATTTTTACAACACAGCCTTGCAAGAAAAGATAAAATGCAATCATTAGGTATTTTACTTTCTGGAATAGCTCATGAAATAAGAAATCCTTTAACTGCAATAAAAACATATGCAGAATTAATTCCACAAAAATATGATAATGAAAAATTTAGAAAAATGATATGTTTAGATATTCCTAAGGAAGCAAAAAGGTTAAATAATTTAATAGTTGATTTATTAGAATACTCTAAGCCTAGAAAAGCTTTTAAAGAAAAAATAAATCTATTAATAGCCATAGAAAAGGTTATATCTTTAATGAAAAATAAAATTAAGGAAAAAAATATTAAAACAGATGTAGATATATCTGAAGATATATATGTATATATGGATAAAAATCATTTTAAACAGGTTTTAATAAATATAATTTTAAATTCAATTGAAAGTATAGATAAAGAGAATAAAGTTATAGATATATTAGCAAAAGTTAAAAATAATAAGATTACCCTTAGTATAAGGGACAATGGTTGTGGAATAGACGAGAAAGATATTGAGAGAATATACAATCCATTTTATACCACTAAATCAACAGGAACGGGACTAGGGCTTTTTGTAAGCTATCAATTATTAGAGGAAAATAATGTACTAATATATTTTAATAGTATCAAGGGAAAAGGTACTATATTTAATTTGGAATTTTATAAAATAGGAGATGAATAAATTGTATAGACTATTAATTATAGATGACGAAACATCAATTTGTACTTCTTTAAGCTTTGCATTAGAAGATAAGTATCATATATATACAGCACATAATGAAGCAGATGCTCTTTCAATAATTAAAAATACACATATAGATATAGTAATTTTAGACTTAAGACTAGGTGGTGTTAGTGGAATAGATGTGTTAAAAAAAATAAGGGAATTAAGTTTAGATACAGTAGTTATTATAATGACAGCTTATGGAAGTATTGAATCTTCGGTTAAAGCTATGAAGTCAGGGGCTTTTTATTATATAACTAAACCTATAAATATAGAGGAACTTAATCTCTTACTTATGAAGGTGGAGGAGTATATAAATCTTAATACTAAGATTAGATATTTAAGTAATAATATAAATGGAAATTCTAAATACAATATTATTGGAAATTCTAAAAAAATAAAACAGGTTTTTGACTTAATAGATAGAGTAAAAGATGTGGATATAAACTTACTTATAACTGGGGAAAGTGGCACAGGAAAAGAATTGGTGGCTAGGGCGGTACATTTCCATGGAAATAGAAAAAATGGACCATTTAATGTAATAAATTGTTCTGCTATTCCAAATAATTTACTAGAAAGTGAATTATTTGGGTACAAAAAAGGTGCTTTTACGGGTGCATTAGATGAAAAAAAAGGAATAATAGAACTATCGAATAAGGGGACTCTATTTCTAGATGAAATTGGAGATATGGATATGAATTTACAAACAAAGCTTTTAAGAGTAATCCAAGAAAAAGAAATTAGACCTATAGGAGCTACTAGAAATATAAAGTTGGATGTAAGATTTGTATCGGCTACTAATAAAGATTTAAAAGTAGAGATTAAAGAAAATAGATTTAGAGAAGATTTATTTTATAGACTTAATGTGATAACTATAAAATTACCACCTTTAAGGGAAAGAAAGGAGGATATATCTAAACTTGTAGAATATTTTATTAAGGATATTAATGTTAAGTTTGATAGAGATGTAAAAGGCATAAGCTCAGGTGCATTAAAGGCTTTAGAAAATTATAAATTCAAAGGTAATGTAAGAGAACTTAGAAATATTATAGAAAGAGCTATAGCTCTTTCAGAGGATGAGTATATAAAGGAAGAAGATTTATCAGAGGAAATATTTATTAAGGAAAATATTTTTGTAGATAATACTAAATTTATACCTATATATGTGGGAGATAGCATGAAAGAAGCGGAAAGGAAGATAATAAAATATACATTACATAAATTTGATGGAAATAGAAAAAAGACTGCTGAAATTTTAGGTATTGGTGAGAGAACTCTAAGATATAAGATAAAAGAATATAAATTATAGACTTTTTTAAGTAGTTAGTAAAAGAACTAACTACTTTTTATAATATCTTTAAAACGTCTATAAATAAAAGAGTCAATTAAATAAAAAAACTAATAAGAAATTTCAGAAAATAAAAAAAACATAGACGCTTTAAAGACGAATAATGTATATAATAGACCTATAAGATAAAGCAACATAAGAAATAAAAAATAAGAAAATTAACATATATGAGGAGGATGCATTATGACAAAGAATTTTGATATTTCAGAAGCTATGACAATAAAACTTGATGATTTTTTACCAGAGATGCCTAAGTTTGAAAAAGGTATAAGAAGGGCACCGGATAGAGGGTTTCATTTAACAAAGCCTCAAACAGAAGTAGCATTAAAAAATGCTTTACGTTATATACCAGAAAAATATCATGAAGAGTTAATTCCCGAGTTTTTAGAAGAATTGACAACTAGAGGTAGAATTTATGGATATAGATTTAGACCAGAGGGAAGAATTTATGGTAAACCAATTGATGAATATAAAGGAAACTGCACAGAAGGTAAGGCTTTCCAAGTAATGATTGATAACAATCTAGATTTTGATGTTGCATTATACCCATATGAACTTGTTACTTACGGTGAAACAGGAAGTGTATGTCAAAATTGGATGCAGTATAGACTAATAAAAAAATATCTAGAGGTTATGACCCAAGATCAAACTTTAGTATTGGAATCAGGACACCCATTAGGACTTTTTAAGTCAAAGCCAGAAGCTCCAAGAGTAATTATAACAAATGCATTAATGATTGGTATGTTTGATAACTTAAAAGACTGGGAAATAGCAGAAGAAATGGGAGTTGCTAATTACGGACAGATGACAGCAGGTGGCTGGATGTATATAGGACCACAGGGTATTGTACATGGAACATTTAATACAATATTAAATGCTGGAAGATCAAAACTTGGAATACCTAATGATGGGGATTTAAAAGGAAGATTATTTGTAACTTCAGGATTAGGCGGAATGAGTGGAGCTCAAGGTAAAGCTTGTGAAATTGCAAATGGTGTGGGAATAGTTGCAGAGGTTGATAAATCAAGAATAGATACAAGACTTGAACAAGGATGGATTAAAAAATGGTCTGCAGATGTAAAAGAAGTATTTGAAATGGCTAAAGATTCAATGGAAAAGAAACAGGCTATGTCAATTGCTTATCATGGAAATATAGTAGATCTTCTTAAATATGCAGTAGACAGTAGTATTCATATAGACCTTCTTTCAGACCAGACATCTTGTCATAATGTTTATGAAGGTGGTTATTGTCCAGAGGGAATAACTTTTGAAGAAAGAACTAGACTTTTAGCAAAAGAACCAGAAAAATTTAGAGAATTAGTTGATAAAACATTAAGACATCATTTTGAATTAATTAAAACATTAACTGAAAGAGGAGTATACTTCTTTGATTATGGTAATTCATTTATGAAGGCTATTTATGATGCAGGTGTTAAAGAAATATCTAAAAATGGTATAGATGAAAAGGATGGATTTATTTGGCCATCATATGTTGAAGATATTATGGGACCTCATTTATTTGACTATGGTTATGGACCGTTTAGATGGGTATGTTTAAGCGGAAAGCATGAGGATTTAGTTAAGACTGACCATGCAGCTATGGATTGTATAGATCCTAATAGGAGATATCAGGATAGAGATAACTATAACTGGATAAAAGATGCTGAAAAGAATGAATTAGTGGTAGGAACCGAAGCAAGAATACTTTATCAAGATGCTATGGGTAGAGTAAATATAGCACTTAGATTTAATGAAATGGTTAGAAAAGGAGAGGTTGGTCCTATAATGCTTGGTAGAGACCATCATGATGTATCAGGTACAGATTCACCATTTAGAGAAACGTCAAATATCAAAGACGGAAGCAATGTAATGGCAGACATGGCTGTTCAATGTTATGCAGGTAATGCAGCTAGAGGAATGAGTTTAATAGCTCTTCATAATGGTGGAGGAGTTGGTATAGGTAAATCAGTAAATGGAGGATTTGGATTAGTTTTAGATGGAAGTCATAGAGTTGATGAAATAATTAAATCTGCAATGGCTTGGGACGTAATGGGTGGTGTAGCTAGACGTTCATGGGCCAGAAATGAACATTCAATTGAAACTGTAATTGAATATAATAAGAACAATATAGGAACTGATCATATAACTATACCATACTTAGCGGATGAGAAAAAGGTTAAAGGAGCAATAGATGAAGTATTTAAGAAAATAAATAGATAATATAAAAAAATAAAATAATAAATGCTTTTGCAGTATACATTTAGTGTGTATACTGCAAAATTATATATAGTTATTTTTAAGATTTATTTTTGTATTATTATTGTTAATATAAGAATTAAGTTTTGTTACCATTGTGCTAGAAAGGTGGGGGCCTAAGTGACTAATGGCAAAAAGGTAGTGCAGTGTGTACCTAATTTTAGCGAGGGAAGAGATTTAAGAAAAATAGATGCTATATTAGAAGTATTTAGAGGGAAAGAGGAAGTAAAGCTTTTAGATTATAATTGTAATAAATCTTATAATAGAACTGTAGCAGTAGTAATAGGAGAACCTAAAAAAGTTGCAGAGGCAATGCTTGAGGCTATGGAAAGGGCTGTTTTTTTAATTGATATGAGGGTACATGAAGGTCAATATCCAAGGATGGGGGCACTAGACGTGGTTCCCTTTATACCTATAAGGAATATGAGTATGCTTGAAGCTATAAAAATCTCAAGAGATTTTGCTAAAAAAGCTGGTAAAAAGTTTAATATACCCATTTTTTTATATGGGAATTCGGCAACTAGACCAGAAAGACAAGACATATGTGAGATTAGAAAAAGTGAGTATGAAGGTATGGCACAAAAGATAAAAAGGCCAGAGTGGGAACCGGATTTTGGTCCAAAAGTAATTAATGTCACTGCAGGAGTTACTGGAGTAGGGGCAAGAATGCCTTATGTAGGGTTGCTAATAAATTTAGATACTAAAGATAAAATAATAGGAAAAAATATTGCTAGAAGCATAAATTTTGCTGATGGAGGCTTAAGGTTTTGTAGAGCTATATCTTTATATAGAGAAGATAAAGAAAAGATTCAAATAGTTATAGATTTAACAAATTTTAATAATACTAATTTATATAGTGTATTTGAAATAATAAAATTTGAAATAAAAAGATATGGAATTAGCATAGTTGATACTGAAATTTCGGGTATCGTATCTATGGATGTATTAATAGATACAGCTGTATATTATCTTCAAATAAATAATTTTTCTAGAGACAAAATATTAGAAAATAGATTAATGGAGTAGGTGATTTTTATGAAAAAAGGAAATATGATTATAAAAAATGCTTCTGAAATAATAACTTGTAGTGGAGATAAAGCTAAATTTGGTAAGGATATGTCGGAAATAGCAATGCTAAAAAATGCAACTTTAGTTATAGAAAATGGGATGATTAAAGATATTGGTAATAGCGATAATATATTAAAAAAGTATATTGAGACAAATTATGAAGTAATTGATGCAAAAGGGAAAACTGTATTGCCAGGTTTTATAGATTCACATACACATTTTATATTCGCAGGTTACAGGGCAGAAGAGTTTTCATGGAGATTACGTGGCGATAGTTATATGGATATAATGAATCGTGGTGGTGGAATAGTTAATTCAGTAATGGGTACAAGAAATGCATCTAAAGAAGAACTGTTTGATTTAGGAAAAAAACGATTGGACTCTATGCTTCAGTTTGGCGTTACTACTGTTGAGGGGAAAAGTGGTTATGGATTGGATTTTGACACGGAGTTAAAGCAGTTAAAGGTTATGGAAGAGTTAGATAAGGTGCATCCAGTAGATATATGTAAAACATTTTTAGGAGCACATGCAGTACCTAATGAATATAAGGGAAGAACGGATGAATATATAGATTTTATGCTAGATAAAGTATTACCTAAAGTAGCGGAAGATAAATTAGCAGAGTTTTGTGATGTGTTTTGTGAAAAGGGAGTATTTACTGTTAAGGAATCTAGAAAGATACTCTTAAAAGCAAAAAAATTAGGTATGAAATTGAAAATACATGCAGATGAAATAGTGCAGCTTGGTGGAGCCGAACTAGCGGCAGAAGTAGGGGCCTTTTCAGCAGATCATTTATTGCATGCCTCTGATAAAGGGATAGAAGATATGTCCAAAAATGGAGTAGTAAGTACGTTATTACCTACTACAGCATTTTGTTTAAAAGAGCCTTTTGCTAGGGCAAGGCATATGATAGATAGTGGATGTGCTGTGGCTTTAGCAACAGATTTCAATCCTGGAAGTGGTTTTACTAATTCTATACCACTTATGTTTGCACTAGCAACAATTTATATGAATATGAGTATAGAAGAAGCTATTAATGCTATGACTATAAATGGAGCAGCAGCTATTGGAAGGGCAGATACTGTAGGAAGTATAGATATTGGTAAAAAGGGAGATGTTGTTATTTTAGAATATCCATCATATAAATTTTTACCATATAATACAGGGGTAAATATAGTAGAGAAAGTAATAAAAAATGGGGTTTTAGTTCATAGAAAATAGCTAATATCTATAAATAATTAATAATACCCTTGGGTAGTTACACACAATAAGGGCTGTCTCAAAATAAAGAAACATATAATATATTTTGAGGCAGTTTTTTATTTTATAGAAAGTGAAATTTTTTACAAAATAAGAATATAATTTAGTATGTATTAAATTTGCATCTAGTATTAACTCCTACTAAAGATTATTTATTATGAATAATATGAGAGGGGAGTAATGAATTGTGTATTTAATGGGTATTTTTGAAACAGTGGGAACTATAGCTTTTGCTGTTTCAGGTGCGATGATAGCTATATCTAAGGAGATGGATTTATTTGGTACAATAATACTTGCTATAACTACTGCTGTAGGCGGTGGGGTTGTTAGGGATATAATAATAGGAAACACACCGCCAACTGCTTTTATGAATCCACATTTTTGTACTATTAGTTTAATAACCGCATTGATTGTTTTTAAATTTTATTACAAATTAAATAAATTTAAAAATTTAATATTGATTACAGACGCTATTGGATTGGGAGCGTTTACAGCTATTGGGAATAATGTAGCTATAAATAATAATTATACAGGAGGTTTTATAATTATAGTATTAGGTTTATTCACGGGTATAGGAGGGGGAGTTCTAAGGGACATTTTTGCTAAAGAAATACCATTTGTATTTAAAAAAGAGATTTATGGAGTTGCATCTATTTTAGGAGGAATAAGTATAGTGTATCTTAGAACTTTTTTTAGCCAAGCTATAGCATCATACATATGTTTTTTCGTAACGCTATTTGTACGTTTAGTTTCTGTTAAATATGGAATAAACTTACCAGCAATAAAACAGAATTTTTCAAATATTTAGTGGTGAATTTTACAATGAAGTATATATATATTATACTAGACATTAATAAGCTTTAACAATAATTATGGGAAAGAGGGATAAGGCATGAGCAATATTTATGGAAAGCTGTTTAGTACTCCCAGCGTAACAAAAGATGGCAAAGAAATATTATTTCCTTATAATAAAGTGAAGGCACTATTTTACTATCTATTAGTTAATAAACAGGCTAGCAGAGATGAATTAGCAGGGATGCTGTGGTCTGAAGAAGAGGAACCTATAGCTAAAAAGAATCTTAGAAATGCCATATATAAAATTAAAAAATCATTTGATGGAGAGGTTATTACTTCACCTAAGAAATCTATTGTAATGCTTAATCCAGAAGTGAATATAGAGACGGATGTAGATATTTTTTTAAATTTAAAGGATGATGAAAAATTAATTGATACATATACAGGGGAATTTTTACAAGGATTTTATGTTAAAAATGCTGAGGAATTTGAGAATTGGACTATGAAAATGAGGGACCAATTTAAAGAGACATATGTGGATAAACTCTATGAACAAATTCAGATAAAATCAAAGAATAAAGAAAAATCAAATATTGAAAAATATGCAAAACTTTTAATAGAAGTGGATGAATTTGATGAAAGAGCGTATAGAATTTTAATGGAATTTTATAAAGTCAACAGAAGTTATGGAAAGGTTTTAGAGATATATAACAAACTTTCTGAATTGCTAGATAAAGAACTGGGAATAACTCCAGACGAACAAACAAAGGAGATATTTAATGAAGTTTTAGATATTATAAATTCTAAGGAAAATAAAGCTATTGAAAATGAAAACAATTTCTTTTATGGAAGGTGTAATGAAATAAGATTATTAGAGAAAAATTTTAAGCAATTTGTAAATAATGAGGATGGAAAATCTATAATAATAACTGGAGAAGCGGGTATAGGAAAAACAGCATTGAAAGAAAAATTTTTAGAAAATATGGATGAGGATGTATATGTTTTTGAATCAAGTTGCTATCAAGTAGAAAAAGAGTATTTGTTAAAAACTTGGAGTAGCATAATTTCTAAATTGGCACAAACTATAGAAAATGAAAATATAAGTATTCCATCTATCTGGAAAAGTATTATATCTAATATATTTCCAGAATTTCATAAAAATAATGATGGGAGTAACATAAAATTAATAGAAAATATTGATACTTTAAAATATGAAGTTGTAGGGGATGTATTAGTAGATCTATTAAGGAAGATAACTGAAAAGAAAAAAGTAGTATTTGTTATAGAGGATGTTCAGTGGATGGACAATATGAGTTTATCATTATTAAGCAGTATAATCTTACACCAGTATGATAATAATATTATTTTTATAGCAACATGTAGAAATGAATATGATAGTAATGTTGACAAATTTATAACAACAATGAATAATTATAATAAAATATTGACTATTGATTTATTAAGGTTTACAAGTTTGGAAGCTGAAGGGTTTATAAGAAAAGGTTTACCGAACTATGATGTTACAAAAGAATTAGTAAAAAAAATATATGACGAAACAGAAGGAAATACCTTCTTTTTAAATGAGTACTTAAATGTTATAAAATCCAATGGAGATATAAATATTATGTCTGCTAAAATGCAGGATGTATTAAAGAGTAGATTTGTGTACATATCTTTAGAAGGTAAAAAAATATTAAATATAGCCTCACTGTTTTTTGATGAAGTTACTATTAATATTTTAGAAAAATTGACGGGTAAAGACGAGTTGGAATTAATGGATATAATAGAAGAATTAGAAAATAAATTTATATTAAAAGAAATAAATAATAATGGGAAAATTAGTTTTAAATTTACTCATCAAAAGTTAAGAGAATTTGTTTATATTAAGCAATCTGATGCTCGTAAGAAAATTTTACATAATAAAATAGGTAGGCTATTAGAAAAAACGCTAAAAAATGACAAAACAGATATACATACTTATCATAAATTGATATACCATTATTCTAATGCTGATAATGAAACTCATGCGTTAAAATATAAGATAAAAAGCCTTAATTACTATTTAAATTTTAGTCATGAATTATTCCCAGTTCTAAGCAATCATGATAACGGGTCTCATAAAACGGCTTATTTTAGCAAGCAACAAACTATAAAGCATTTAAAGGAAGTAGAAAATTTATTAAAGGATGTTAAGAAAAAAGAGGGAAACAGTGAAGATATATTAAAACTTGAAATTGCTTTTTTGCATATGAAGGGAAGGTATTTAATAAGAGAAGGAGAGTATGATGAGGGAACTGATATAATTCAAGATATGATTGAAAAGTCAATAGAAGTAAGAGATAGAGATTATGCTCTAGAAGGATATAAACAAATGATATATTATTGTATACAAACTAATAATACAGATATAATGATAAAATATGTTGGACTTGCATTAAATTTAGCAGTTGAATGTAACTATCATAAAGAAGTAGGAATTTTATTAAGACTAAAAGGTTTATATAAAATTATGTGTGGTGAATATAAAGATGCTGAGAAGCTGTTAAATGAGTCAATAAATATATTTAATGTTACAAGACAGGTGGCAGATAAGTATTCACTAAATATAGCTGCTGCATACAATTATATCGGGGAAATAAGAAGATTTAATATGAAGTTTTCTGAAGCTCTAAATTATTATGATAAAGCTATAGTTATTTGTGAAGATAAAAAGGCTCTTACTAGTTTATCTGTATTCAATATAAATGCTGGTCAAGCAGCTTTCGACATGGGAGATTATTTTAGAGCTAAAGATTATTTTGAAAGAGCATATAATTTATATATGCAGTTTGATTCTGTATGGAGAAGGTCAATAGTAGAAGCATTTATGTCTTTACTACATGTGAAGGATGGTAATTACAATGAGGCACTTAAATATTTAAAAAATGCAGATTATCATTCCCAAAAGATTAAAAATCCTCATGAATTAGGAGTTGTATTTAGAGTAAAAGCAGAAATAAGAGCAAATATGGGAAATAATGAAATATTAAATAAAACCTTTAATAAATATTTAACTGAGGATATAAATTTTTACTGTGATGAGGGTATAAAACTTTTAAATGAGGCTAGGGACAGTTACGAAATAGAAGTTATAAATATAATAAGAAAGGCATATAAAAATTAACTGACTTTTTATTAAAGTCAGTTAATTTTTATATGAAAATAACTAGATTATTGTGTATTTATTTGTAAAATAATAATATAATTATGTTATAACACTATTTTAAAAGGGGGAATTATTATGGAATTTAACAAAGAGAGAGGTAGTTATACTAATAGTGAAAATGTAATTAAATTTTTATTTTTCAGTGCTGTAGGAATTTTTATGTTTTTTATTCCTATAAATATTAAGGGGGAATCTACTATACCAATTGATCATATAGTGAACTTTATAAGAAACACATCTCCAGGATTAGCTAATATATATGGATTTTTAGTAATAATTTTAGGAGGAGTATATCCATTTTTTAAAAAAACATGGAATAAAGATAGTGTAACCATAGTTTTCTCAATATTAAAATTATTAGGAATTATTATTGGGTTTATGGCTTTTTTAAATAAGGGACCAGCATGGATGTTTGAAAAAGATATGATACCTTTTTTATATGATAAATTGGTTATATCAGTTGGAATAATAGTACCTATAGGATCTGCATTTTTGGCTTTTTTAGTTGGATATGGACTTATGGAATTTGTTGGAGTTATAATGCAACCTGTTATGGAGCCTATTTGGAAAACACCAGGTAGATCTGCCATAGATGCAGTAGCATCATTTGTTGGCAGTTATTCATTAGCTTTACTTATAACTAATAGAGTATATAAAGAGGGAAAGTACACTACCAAAGAAGCCTGTATTATAGCTACAGGATTTTCTACAGTATCTGCTACCTTTATGATAATTATATGTAATACTTTAGATATAATGTACTTATGGAATAAATATTTTTGGACTACTTTATTAGTTACTTTTTTAGTAACAGCTATAACAGCTAGAATAAGACCATTAAGAATTAAGTCTGAAGAATATAGATTAAACGTGACTTCAGATCCAGAACCAAAATTAAAAGGAAATAGACTTAAAAATGCATGGAATGAAGGTATGAAGTCAGCAGATAAAGCACCATCCTTAGGAAAAAATATATTAGATAATCTTAAAGATGGTTTTGTAATGGCAATGGGAATATTACCATCTATTATGTCGGTTGGTTTAATAGGAATAACTTTAGCAAAATATACGCCAATTTTTGATATTATAGGATATATATTTTATCCATTTACTTTCTTATTTAAGATACCTGAACCATTATTGGCAGCAAAAGCTTGTTCAGTGGAAATAGCGGAAATGTTTTTGCCTTCTCTTTTAGTAGTAAATTCTCCAATAATAACTAAATTTGTCGTGGCGGTAGTATCTGTATCATCTATATTGTTTTTTTCGGCATCAATTCCTTGTATATTATCTACTGAAATTCCTATAAGTTTGACAGAAATAGTATTAATTTGGATAGAAAGAACAATTTTAACTATAATTTTAACTGCCCCTATAGCCTATATGATTTTATAATAAATTACATATTTACTTTAGTAGTTTAATGAGATATAGTATTAATTAATTAAAATGGTACCAATGTATTACTACAATGAATTAGAAGAGTATTCTAATAATTCAAACAAAAGAAATATTAATAATAAATATTTCTTTTCGTATAAGATATTGAAATTTCAAAAGTATAATCTATGTTTTAATAAAATTAGACGTTTTATCGACGATAGGCAAAAATATAATTGCTTTAATATTGAAAAAAGCTTGGTAATTAGTGATTTAACAGCGAAAAAACATCGTTTAAATAGAATTTGCTTTTGTGGTGTGAAGTACAAAAGAAATAAAAATTCAAAGTGTATTAAACTTTTGAATTTTTTAAAAAATTCTAAATAGACTATTATTTGACGAAAACATGATATAATCAACCTGTAAGCAATAACCAAGCAATTAATTACATGGAAGGATGTGGTACAAATAAAACTGCATTTTACAAAAGTGAATCCCGTTGAAAATATGACAGTTTTGATAACAGATCAAATTTCAAAAGATATGCATATGAATATAGCGAAAAAGATAATGAACTATAATAATATATTTGCAGAACAAGTTGGTTTTATTGAAAAAGCAATATCTAAAAAAGGAAAGGAAAAAAATTGTTTGAGGCTCCAGATGATGGGGGGAGAATTTTGTGGTAATGCCACAAGAGCACTGGCAGCAGTTTTAGTATATAGGGAGTATCCTTATTTGGACAAGTTTCATAATTATTATTCTATAAGTCTAGAAGTTTCAGGGGCAGATGACTTAGTGGAATGTAGAGTGTGGAATACTGAAAGTAATAATAAATTTATATCTCAAGTTAAAATGCCGCTACCAAAAAGAATAGAAAATATATTAATTAAATATAATAATGGGAACATAGAAGTTTTAAAAGTAGAATTTCCAGGGATTATTCATATAGTAGTAGATAGTAATAAGATACTAAATAAGGATGAGTTTTATAATGTTATAAGAGACTATTTTAAAGATGAGGAATATGAAGCTCTAGGAATAATGTTTTATGATAAAGATAAAAATTATTTGGAGCCATTGGTTTATGTAAAGGCTATAGATAGTTTATTTTGGGAAAGAAGTTGTGCATCTGGAACTTGTGCTTTAGGAGCAGCATTAGCTTTTTTAAGAAAAAGTAATATAAGTACCGAAATTATGCAGCCAGGAGGAGAACTAGAAATTATGGTAAATATTGAAAACGATATAATTACTTCCATTGAAATAAAAGGATTAATAGAAATTGTAGCAGAAGGAAGTGTATATATAACTTAAAAAGGGGGAGTTAATGTGTTATTATTTAATCCAGTTATCATATCTGTAATAGTAATGTCAGTTTTGTGTCTTATTAAATTAAATGTATTGCTGTCTATATTGATAGCAGCATTAGTTGGAGGATTATCAGCAGGAATGTCAATTCCTGATACTGTAACTACACTTATTGCCGGTATGGGAGGAAACTCAGAAACAGCTTTAAGTTATATTTTACTTGGAGCTTTAGCAGTAGCAATTAGTAAAACAGGACTTGCTACTATACTTGCAAAAAAAATATCTAAAGTTGTTAAGGGAAAGGCAGTAGTATTTACTTTACTTATAGCTTTTGTAGCTTGTTTTTCACAAAACTTAATTCCAGTTCATATAGCATTTATTCCAATTCTAATACCACCACTAATTCCACTTATGAATAAAATGAAAATAGATAGAAGAGCAGTGGCATGTGCATTAACTTTCGGGTTAAAGGCACCATATGTATCTTTTTCAGTAGGGTTTGGACTCTTATTTCATACTATAATAAAGGATCAAATGGTTCAAAATGGAGTACCAATTGAGATATCTGATATATCAAGTGTAATGTGGATTGCTGGATTAGCTATGGTTGTAGGTTTATTAACAGCAGTACTAGTAGTGTATAGAAAACCAAGAGAATATGAGAACATAAAAATGGATGGAGCTCTAGATGATAATGAAGAAATAACTATGACTAAAAAACATTGGATAGCTCTTTTAGGAGCAGTAGCAGCTTTTGTTGCCCAGCTTTACACAAAGTCACTTCCAATAGGAGCTATGGCGGGACTTTTAGTTATGATATTAACTGGGTCAATTAAATGGAATGAAATTGACGAAATGATGGAGGGCGGAATGAAAATGATGGCTTTTATAGCTTTCGTAATGTTAGTTGCCGCAGGATATGGAAATGTTTTAAGAGAAACTGGTGCTGTTGAAAATTTAGTCAATGCTACCGCTGCAATGGTAGGAGGAAAAATGGGTGGAGCATTCTTAATGCTTGCAGTTGGACTTTTAGTAACAATGGGTATTGGTACATCTTTTGGTACGATTCCAATAATAGCTGCAATATATTGCCCACTTGCAATAAAATTGGGAATAAGTGTTCCAGCGCTAATTTTGCTAATAGGAGTTGCTGCAGCACTTGGTGATGCAGGTTCACCGGCTTCAGATAGTACACTTGGACCAACTTCGGGTTTAAATGTAGATGGACAACACAATCACGTTTGGGATACCTGTGTACCAACATTTATATTCTATGATATTCCGTTATTTATAGCAGGTTTGATAGGAGCTATGTTATTATAGAATGAAAATAAATAAGTTAGTAAATTAAATTTTAGTATAAATCCATAAAAATAATTATTAAAAATATAGAATTACTTAAGGAGGAGACAGTTATGAAAGAATTTAAAGAAATTGTTTTAACAGGAAATGATTTGACTTTAGAAGAAATGGTAGCAGTAGCTAGAAAAGGTTGTGTTGTATCATTAAGCGAAGAGGCTAAAGAAAAGGTTTTAAAATCAAGAAAGATTATAGATGATATAGTAACAAATGAAAAAGTTGTTTATGGTGTAACTACTGGCTTTGGAGAGTTTTGTAATGTGTCAATATCAAAGGAAGATTGTAAAAAATTACAGGAAAATCTTATACGTTCTCATGCATGTGGGTATGGTCCAAAGTTTCCAATAGATACAGTTAGAGCAATAATGCTTACAAGGGCTAATGCGTTATCAAAAGGATATTCAGGCATAAGAATTGAAACTTTAACTACTTTAATAGATATGTTAAACAAAGGAGTACATCCTATAATACCTGAAAAAGGTTCATTAGGAGCTTCAGGAGATTTGGCTCCACTTGCTCACATGGTTTTACCAATGTTAGGGCTTGGAGAGGCTGAATATAATGGAAAAATAATGTCAGGTAAAGAAGCTATGGAAAAAGCAGGGGTTCCTGTAGTAGAATTAGATGCAAAGGAAGGATTAGCCCTAATAAATGGAACTCAGGTTTTAACAGCTACTGGAGCATTGGCAACATATGATGCTATTGAGTTATTGAAAGTAAGTGATGTTGCAGCTGCATTAACCATGGAAGCTTTAAGAGGAATAACAGATGCTTTTGATGAAAGAACTCATATAATAAGAGCGCATTCAGGACAGTTAGCTACAGCAAGAAATATACTAAAATTAGTTGAGGGTAGTACTTATGTAACTAGACAAGGCCAGTTAAGGGTTCAGGATGCTTATTCATTAAGATGTGTACCTCAGATTCATGGTGCTAGTAAAGATACTATTAATTATGTAAAACAGAAAGTTGAAATAGAAATAAATTCAGTTACAGATAACCCAATCATAACGAAAGAAGGAGATGTAATTTCAGGAGGTAATTTCCATGGAGAACCAATGGCACAGCCATTTGATTTCTTAGGAATTGGAGCAGCAGAAATTGCTAATGTTTCAGAAAGAAGACTTGAAAGACTTATAAATCATCAATTAAATGATTTACCAGCATTTCTTGCTAAACATGGTGGATTAAACTCAGGGTTTATGATTACGCAATATGCTGCGGCAGCTTTAGTATCAGAAAATAAAATACTAGCTCATCCAGCATCAGTAGATTCAATCCCATCATCAGCTAACCAAGAGGATCTTGTTAGTATGGGAACTATAGCAGCTAGAACATCTAGAGATATAATAAAAAATGCTACAAGAGTAGTGGCTACAGAAATGATGGCAGCATGTCAGGCTATAGATTTTAGAGTAGATAAAGGATTTGAATTAGGAAAAGGAACAAAAGAAGCTTATAAGGTTATTAGAGAGGCAATAGACTTTATAGAATATGATACTAATATAGAAATGTATAAGGAATTAGATAAGGCTACAGAACTAATTAATAGTGGAAAGATTTTAGAGGCAGTGGAAAAAGAAGTAAGTTTAGAAGGTTAATTAAAAAAATAAAGTTATATTATTTATAAAAGCTTGCATTTAATTGCAAGCTTTTTATTTTATAATTAATTATCAAATATAATAATTAATTATCACAATTGATAATCAATTATAACCCTTTATAATAGCAAATAGAGTACTAGATTTAAAGGTTATTATCAAATGTGATAATAACCTTTAAATTAATATGTTTATAATGCTTACATATCAATAAAAGTCTAGTGGCATATAAATTGCTTATATTAGTTATATGGATGAAAGTATAGGAGGAAAATGATTATGAAAAATGATGATTTATTAGTAAGTATATTAAAAGACCAAGTAGTACCTGCTCTTGGATGTACAGAGCCTATGGCGGTAGCATATGCAGTTGCAAAAGGTAAAGAAATAATAGAAGAAGAAGTAAAGGAAGTTAATATAAGTGTGGATAAAAATATATTCAAAAATGGGAAGGAAGTAGGAATACCAGGTACAGATAAGAAGGGAATAATTGTGGCTGCTGCTTTGTCTATAATTGTAGGAAATTCTGAATATAAACTTCAGGTATTAAAAGATTTGACAAATGATGATATAGAAAAGGCATTAAAACTTTTAAACAAGAATATAATAAAATTATATTTAAAAGAGAAAGTAAATGAATTATATATAGAGGTTATAGTAAAAGGCCAACATAACACTTCTAAAGTTGTAATAAAAAATAGTCATTTGAATATAGTACTTTTAGAGAAGAATGGAAAATGCATATCTGAAAAACCTACAGGTAAAATTTCTAAGTTAGGATTAAGAGATAGAATAAGAGAATTTAATATAAAAGATTTTAAGGATTTTGTTGACAAAGCTGAGTATGATAAAATAAAATTTATTAATGAAGGAATTGTAATGAATAAAAAGATAGCTGAGGATTCTTTATCGAATAGTTTAGGAATGGGTCTTGGAAATTTACTATATAAAGATAAAGAAAGTATAGACCAATATGCAAAAGCTATTACTTCTTCCGCCTGTGAGGCAAGAATGTCAGGACATCCTTTGCCTGTTATGAGTAGTGCTGGCAGTGGTAATCATGGGTTAGTAGCTATATTACCGGTAGCATCTATAGGAGAAAGACTAAATATTGACAATGATAAAATTATAAGAAGTGTGGCATTAAGCCATTTAGTAACCATTTATATAAAAAGCTATACCGGTGCATTGTCTCCAGTATGCGGGTGTGGAGTTGCCGCCGGTGTTGGAGCTAGTGCAGGGATTACTTATCTTTTAGGAGGGGATATTCAACAGATTTATGGAGCTATAAAAAACATGATAGCTGGTATATCAGGAATGATTTGTGATGGTGCTAAACTAGGTTGTGCATATAAATTATGTGTATCTGTTTCTTCAGCTATTGACGCAGCAAAAATGGCATTAGATAATATATATGTTCCATCTAATGATGGTATTTTAGATAATTCAGCAGAAAAATCTATACAAAACTTAGGGAAAGTATCTACAGATGGTATGAGTTGTACTGATGAAGTTATTCTAAATGTAATGATTGACAGATGTAGTTAAAATTTAAATATATTATAAATAATTAAGGGGGGTTATACTTTGGGGAAATTAAAAGATAATTTGGTTGTAAAATTATTATTAGCAGTAATAATAGGTATAGTAATTGGGTTAATAGTTACAGAACCAATTATGAGAGTAATAGTAACAATAAAATATATTTTAGGGCAAGTAATATTTTACTGCATACCACTTGTAATAATTGGGTTTATAGCACCTTCTATAGTGAAAATGAGATCAAATGCAAGTAAAATGCTTGGAATTACAGTGGTTATAGCTTATTTATCATCAGTAGGAGCTGCTACATTATCTGCAGTAACAGGATATGGAATAATACCAAAGCTGTCTATTGCAACAAGTGCAGAAGGATTGAGAAAATTACCGGAAATAGTTTTTAAACTGGATATTCCACCTATTATGTCTGTTATGACAGCATTGATTACGGCTATTTTAATAGGGCTTGCAACTGCATGGACTAATTCAGATTTAGTAGAAAAGTTGTTAGATCAATTTCAAAACATAATGCTTGCTATAGTAAGTAGGGTTATAATACCTATTTTACCATATTTTATTGCTGCTACTTTTTCAGGACTTGCATATGAAGGTAGCATAACAAAACAATTACCTGTTTTTATTATAGTAATAATATTAGTTTTAATAGGACATTTTATTTGGTTAACTCTTTTATATTCAATAGGTGGTGCTATATCAAATAAAAACCCACTTGAAGTAGTAAAACATTATGGACCGGCTTATTTAACTGCAGTTGGAACAATGTCAAGTGCAGCTACATTGCCCATAGCATTAAAATGTGCACATAAATCAAAGGTTTTAAAAGAAGATATAGTAGATTTTTCTATTCCACTATGTTCTACAATTCATTTGTGTGGCTCAGTGCTTACAGAGGTATTTTTTGTTATGACTGTATCGAAAATAATGTATGGATCTTTACCACCAGTGGGAAAAATGATTCAATTTATAATACTATTAGGTATCTTTGCTATAGGTGCGCCAGGGGTTCCAGGAGGCACAGTTATGGCATCTCTTGGCCTTATAACAGGAGTTTTAGGGTTTAATGATTCCGCTGTTGCATTAGTGCTTACTATATTTGCTCTACAAGATAGTTTTGGAACTGCTTGTAATATAACGGGGGATGGAGCTATAGCGTTAATGTTAACAGGAATAGTAGAGAAGCGTAAAGTAACTAGAAGTTAAAAGTAACAAATAAAAAAAGGCTGTCTCAAAATCAATAAAAGTTATTTTGAGATATAGCCTTTTTATTTATTATAATATTTTATCTAGAGCATTTTTTAAAGGAATTTCTATATCATTAATTATGTCCATAGTCAAAAGTTTTTTATCATTTATAATCTGTTTTCCACCAACAAATATGTCCTTTATATTATGGTTTCTATCTAATATTTTTAAGTCACAAAAACTATTTATTTCTAGATTTCCTATAAAACCATTATTGAACATTAAAGGAGTAGTACCTAAGTTATCTATTATACACGGACTTACATCAGTATATTTATTCTTTAAAAATTCTTTTTCACCAGAGATAGACAAGTCATCATTACTAGCTTCTCCATCTGTTCCTAAATATATAGGGATGTGTTTTTCTAGAAGTTTTTTTAAATTTGCTTCTCCAGCTTTTATTCTATTATTCATTCTTGGGTTTAAAACAACCTTCATATTATATTTTTTTATTATATTTATTTCATTATCATTTATCCATATGCAATCAGATAAAATAATATGTTCTAAACTTTTGATTTCACCGTTTATTAAAAGAGACTCTAAAAATTCTAGTGGGCGCAAACCATATAATTTTAAGGATAAATCCACATCCCCCTTATCTTCAGACAAATGGATTTGCATATATTTTCCGAAATCGAAAGCCAAATTTATACCCTTTATAATAGCTTTTTTTGAGGAGGCATGTATACTATGGAGTGCAGGAGCCACAACTATATTATGAGAGTAGTTTTCACCTGCTAAAATCAAAAAATTAAATTCTGCTTCTCCAGGTGTTTCATTGTAAGTTATTTGAGAATTCTTTTTTTCTATGTAAGCGTCTTCATTTATTATATCATAATTCATTCTTCCAAAATACAATCGTATCCCTACATTGTCAGCTGCTTTTATAACTTCTTTGTCTAAAATATTTCCTTTATTTCCATGACAATAATAAGAAACCATAACAGAGGTTACCCCTAGTGAAAGCATTCTTGAAAAAGCTCTTAGGCATCCTAAATATATGTGTTCAGGTTGTAAATTAATACTATATTTATATATAGTGTTTTTACACCAAGTTCCTAAGTCCCATGTCCTATCTACAATATCTGTGTAAATTGATTGTTCTGGATGAGAATGGCAGTTTAAATCTCCAGCACATATAGTAAAATTATCATCATAATTAAAAATCTTACCTGAAAAATTTTTAGGAGTGTGTTCTGTAAAAGTAATTTCTTCAATTAATCCTGAATTTACATTTGCTAAAATATAACCTTTTTCAATACTTAAACCTTTGCGTATATTACCGCAAAATGCTACTTTGCTATTCATATTAACCACGTCCTTTGATAAGAATTATTTTTGTCTTCTACATTTAAATATATTCAACAAAAAAATCAGTAATCCTCTTAGATACGCATAAAAAGTATAAAATTTTTGAATTATTTAGAAAATACCCTGCAAAAAATGCAGTGTGGCAATATTTGCAGGGCAACTTATGTGGAAACATGCAATATAATGAAGATTTTTAATAGTTTCTCATTGGCATAAAAAATGCTTCTATTATACGGAAAGAAGAAAAGGGGGATTTTGTATGAAAACAGAAATTATAGAAGGAATATTAACTTTAAAAGTAGATATGGTATCTACGCTTACATTAGCTATTTTACTGTTGTTTTTAGGAAATTTCTTAAAAAAGAAGGTGAAATTTTTTGAAAAATTTTGTATTCCAGCTCCTGTAATAGGGGGATTATTGTTTTCTATAGTAGCGTTAATATTGAAACAAAGCAATGTGGTGAACATTAGTATGGATATTACCTTGCAGTCTCCATTTATGCTTGTATTTTTCACGACAATAGGTCTTGGTGGAAGTTTTGCTCTCGTAAAAAAGGGAGGAGTACCTCTTATTATATATTGGTTGTTATGTTGTATATTAGCTATTATGCAAAATATCATTGGAGTAGTTGCGGCTAAAGCAGTGAATTTACATCCACTGCTAGGAGTTATGATGGGATCCGTATCAATGGAAGGGGGACATGGGGCGGCGGCAGCTTTTGGCCCTGTAGCAGAAGGCCTTGGTATAGAAGGGGCAACTACTGTAGCCATAGCAGCAGCCACCTTTGGTCTTATATCTGGGGGATTAATAGGGGGACCTATAGCTAAGATGCTCATAGATAAGTATGATTTAACTCCTAATGAAGAAAGTAAAGAAAAAAGTAAGTCATATAAAGAAGTTGCTGGGATAAAAGATATAGGGAAGGTTACTTCACAAATGTTTCTAATTCAATTAGCAGTTATTTCAGTATGTATGAGTATAGGTTCTTTAATTTGTGATTGGATTGCAAAAACTGGTACGGTACTACCAGGATATGTAGGAGCAATGTTTGTGGCTGTTATATTTAGAAATATAAACGATAAGTTAAGTATAGTTAAACTAGATTTTTATACAATAGAGTTGATTGGAGATGTGGCACTTGGGATATTTTTATCCATGGCATTAATGACATTAAAACTTTGGGAACTAGCTAATCTTGCAGGTCCAATGTTAATAGTAGTGATTTGTCAGGTGGTATTTATAGCTTTATATACTATATTTGTTGTATTTAGATTTTTGGGGAAGGATTTCGATGCTGCAATTATGGTTGCGGGGATGGCAGGGCATGGTCTTGGAGCTACTCCAAATGCTATGGCTAATATGAGCAGTGTTACAGAAAAGTATGGGCACTCAACAAAAGCATTTTTGATTGTACCTTTAGTGGGGGCATTTTTAATAGATTTGGTTGGAATACCAACTATAATATGGTTTATAAATACCTTCAAATAGAATGAAAATTTAATTAAATGATTGTGAAGCGTCTATAAAAATTATTTATAATTATATGAATTTGCTAAAAATTATAAAAATTAGACGATTTATTGATGGATTATAGGTATAATGAAATTGAAAAGAAGCAATAATAACAAAATTAAAAAAATAAATGTTTACATAAATTTTAAGGAGGAATTAATAATGGCAAAATTAGTTGAATGTGTACCAAATTTTAGTGAAGGAAGAAATAAAGAGGTAATTGAAAAAATAGTTGATGAAGTAAGAAAAATAAAAGACGTAAAATTATTAGACTATTCATCAGATGAAGACCATAATAGAACAGTTGTAACAATGATAGGTGCACCTGAACTAGTTAAGGAAGCAGCTATTAATGCAGCTAAAGTAGCAACAGAACTTATAGATATGACTAAACATGAAGGTGGACATCCAAGAATGGGGGCTACTGATGTTGTGCCATTTACGCCTGTATCAGATATTACTATGGAGGAATGTATAAAACTTGCAAAAGAAGTTGGAGAAGAAATAGGCAAATTAGGAATTCCTGTATACTTATATGAGGATGCTGCAACAAGACCAGATAGACAAAACTTAGCAGCTGTAAGAAAGGGACAATATGAAGGGTTTTTTGAAAAAATTAAAGAAGAACAATGGAAACCTGATTTTGGACCACAAGCAATGAATGCAAAAAGTGGTTGTACAGCTGTAGGTGCTAGAGTATCACTTGTAGCATTTAATGTAAATCTTGGAACAGATGATGTAGAGATAGCTAGTGCTATCGCTAAAAAAATAAGATTTATAGGTGGAGGTTTAAGGTTTGTAAAAGCTATAGGATTAAAACTTGAGGAAAGAAATATTGTTCAGGTTTCAATGAACCTTGTAAACTATGAAAAAACAGCAGTGTATAGAGCATTTGAAATGGTTAAAATAGAAGCTAAAAGATACGGTGTTCCAGTTATAGGAAGTGAAGTAATAGGAACAGTACCAATGAAAGCATTATTAGATTGTGCAGAATACTATTTACAGGTTGAAAACTTCGATATAAATCAGATATTAGAAAAAAGATTACTCGACTAGTAATTAAAGAATTCATTGAAAATTCCTTGAAATAAAGCAAAGGTCTATAAAATTAGTATAGATCTTTGCAAAATCAAAAAGTAATTTATAAATCATTAACAATTAAAATAAATAAAAAAATGGAATATATTATATTTCCTATAAAAGGGGGTAAAAAAAGTTGAAAACAAAAAGGACAGTTTATGTAGCATTATTTATAGCAATGGGAGTTATTATAACTAGATTTTTTTCTATTCATACTCCTATTGTAAGAGTAGGTTTTGGTTTTATACCCACTATGTTGTCAGGAATGTTCTTTGGACCTATATTTGGAGGAGTTGTAAATGCATTAGTAGATTTAATAGGAGCTAATATATTTCCTACAGGGACCTTTTTTATAGGATTTACAATAAGTGCTTTTGCAGCAGGTATAATATATGGTTTGTTTTTTTATAAAAAACATGTTAATTATAAAAATGTTATAATAGCGGTAGTATTAAAGGTAGTTTTAGTAGACATATGTTTAAATACTTTATGGTTATCTATAATGATGGGAAAAGGATTCATTGCTTTATTGCCGATAAGACTTGTTAAAAATATAATATTTATTCCAATCGAATCAATTATATTTATGACCCTTGTATACTCGCTTAAGAATACTTCACTAGTAAGAAAGATAAACAATGTAATTGGATAATTTTTATGATAAAATTGTATCAAAAATAAATTATAGTAAATAGTAAGGGGGATATTAAAATGAGTAAAATACTAAGTGATATTGAAATAGCACAGAAGTCAAAAATGAAGCAGATAGTAGAAGTGGCTGAAAAGTATGGAATACCAGAGGAAGAATTAGAGCTTTATGGTAAATATAAAGCTAAGGTATCCTTTGATTGCATGAAAAGAGTAGAGAAAGAAAAAGATGGTAAGTTAGTATTAGTTACAGCTATAAGTCCAACCCCAGCAGGAGAAGGTAAATCAACAACTTCAATAGGTTTAGGACAAGCATTAAATAAAATAGGAAAGAAGGCTTATATAGCTTTAAGGGAGCCGTCTTTAGGACCTGTGTTTGGAGTTAAAGGAGGAGCAGCTGGTGGTGGATATGCACAGGTTGTTCCAATGGAAGATATAAATTTGCATTTCACAGGAGATATGCATGCTATAACTGCAGCTAACAACCTTTTATCAGCTGCTATAGACAATCATATTCATCAAGGAAATGTCTTAAAAATAGATTCTAGACAGATAATTTGGAAAAGAGTTATCGATATGAATGATAGAGCTTTAAGACATGTTACAGTAGGTCTTGGAGGAAAAGCTTGTGGATTTGTAAGAGAAGATGGGTTTATGATAACTGTTGCTTCAGAGGTTATGGCTATACTTTGTTTAGCAAGTGATTTAATGGATTTAAAAGATAGATTAGGAAAAATTATAGTTGCATATGATTTGGATGGAAAACCAGTAACAGCTAAGGATTTAGATGTTAATGGTGCAATGGCCATGTTATTAAAAGAGGCAATAAAACCTAATATTGTTCAAACTCTTGAAAATACACCTGCCCTTATTCATGGTGGACCATTTGCCAATATAGCTCATGGATGTAATTCATTAATAGCAACTAAATTAGGATTAAAGCTAGGAGATATTCTTATAACAGAAGCAGGTTTTGGTGCTGATTTAGGAGCAGAAAAATTCTTAAATATAAAATGTAGATATGGTGGATTAAAACCTGATGCTGTAGTTGTAGTTGCTACAATTAGAGCATTGAAAATGCATGGTGGAGTTAAAAAGACAGAGCTAGGAAATGAGAATGTAGAAGCATTAGATAAGGGTTTTGCTAACTTAGCTAAGCAAGTAGAGAATATGAGAAAATTTGGTTTACCAGTATTGGTAGCAGTTAATAGATTTGTAAATGATACAGATGCAGAAATACAATTATTGATAAATAAATGTAAAGAATTTGGAGTTGAGGTTTCATTAAATGAATGTTGGGCAAAAGGTGGAGAAGGTGGAATTGAAATGGCTGAGAAGCTTGTTAAAATTCTTGAAACTGAAAAGGCTGAATATAAACCACTTTATGATATTGAAGCCTCAATAATAGATAAGCTTAATACTATAGTTAAAGAAATTTATGGCGGAGATGGAGTTGAAATAGATTCAGCTGCAATGAAGCAGATAAAGAAACTTGAAGAATTAGGCTTAGATAAATTACCAATTTGTATGGCTAAAACTCAATTCTCATTCTCTGATGATCCAAATTTAATGGGAGCACCAAAAGGATTTAAGATTAATGTTAAGGATGTAAGGGTATCAGCAGGTGCTGGTTTTATAGTGTGCCAAACAAGTAATATAATGGTTATGCCTGGACTTCCAAAGGTACCAGCAGCGGTAAAAATGGATATTGATGAAAATGGAGTAATTACAGGTTTATTCTAATTAAGACGCCTTTTATAATATATTTTATAAGCCTCTTTAAATAGTAAAGAGGCTTATAAACAATAAAACTATATTGAATTTAGGAGGAATTTTTTATGTTAAAGGATATGACAGTAAAGGAATTTATATATGAAACAGCTTCAGAATCACCAGCACCGGGGGGTGGAAGTATTGCAGCATTAAGTGCGGCTTCAGCGGCAGCACTTATTGAAATGGTTGCAAATCTAACTATGGAAAAAAAAGGTTATGAAGATGTACAAAATGAAATGAATGAAATAAAGAAGGTATCTGGAGAATACAAAGAAAAATTTATAAATTACATAGATGAAGATTCCGACTCATTTAATAAAATAATGGCAGCATTTAAAATGCCAAAAAATAATGAGGAAGAAAAAGCAGAAAGGACAAAAAGCGTTCAATCAGCATTTAAGGGAGCAGCAACTGTTCCACTAAATGTAGGTAAAGATGCTTTTAAATTATTAGAATTAGCTGAAAAAGTGGTATTAAAAGGCAATCAAAATGCTGTTACAGATGGGGCGGTTGCTGCAATGTCAGCTAGAACTGCAGTACATTCAGCATTTTACAATGTTAAAATAAATTTAGGATCGATAAAAGACACAGAATTTGTTAAGTGTGCTGAAAAAGAGATGGAGTCAATAGAGAGTAAAGTTAATGATATGGAAAAAGCAATTCTTGCAAAGGTTAATTTATAAAATATAAGTATATATAAAATAGTACTATTGACAGTTTTTCAAATTAGGTTATAATAAAGGTTATATTATAGCATAATAATATAAAAGCTTAGAAAAAGAGGAGTAAGGGATAAGAAATACTAAGAGAGGAAAGTTCAATGGCTGAGAAACTTTCTGTATGAATTACCTTGAAGGTAGCTTTTGAGCTTCTTTGCTGAATTAGTAGTAGGCAAAGACGGTTTTCTTAACCGTTAAAATTATAAGAGCCTGTAAATTTATATTTGCAGGAAAAAAGGTGGTAACGCGCGCTGTCGTCCTTTTAGATGGCAGCGTTTTTTTTTATACAAAAAAATCGGGAGGTATACATATGAATGAAAATTTAAATATCGCTAAAACTTATGATCCTAAAGAGTTTGAAGGTAGAATATATGAAAAGTGGGAAAAAGGTAAATATTTTACTCCGAAAGTAGATAAGAGTAAAAAACCATTTACTATAATTATGCCACCTCCAAATATAACTGGAAAATTGCATTTAGGGCATGCTTTAGATAATAGTTTACAAGATTTTTTAATAAGAGTTAAAAGAATGCAAGGATATAGTACTTTATGGCTTCCTGGAGAAGATCATGCAAGTATAGCAACAGAGGTTAAAGTAGAAAATGAACTTCTTAAAAATGGAATTAAGAAAAAGGAAATGGGAAGAGAAGCTTTTCTTGAAAAGGTATGGGAATGGTCAGATGAATATAGAGATAGAATAAGAACTCAGCTTAAAAAGATGGGAGTATCAGCTGATTTCTCAAGAGAAAGTTTTACTATGGATGAAAATCTAAATAAAGCGGTAAGGGCTGTATTTGTAAAATTATATGAAGAAGGACTTATATATAAAGGAAATAGAATAGTTAATTGGTGTCCAAAATGTATGACTGCAATATCAGATGCAGAAATCGAATATGAAGAACAATCAGGACATTTCTGGCATATAAAATATCCAGTTATAGATACCGATGAGTATTTAGAAATAGCTACCACAAGACCAGAAACAATGTTAGGAGACACAGCGGTAGCCGTTAATCCAAAAGACGAAAGGTATGCTCATTTAGTTGGGAAAAAATTAAAACTTCCCCTTGTAAATAAAGAAATCCCTATAATTGCGGATAATTATGTTGACATGGAATTTGGTACAGGGGCAGTTAAGATTACACCGGCTCACGATCCTAATGATTATCAGGTTGGTAAAAGACATGATTTACCAGAGGTTATAATTATGAATGAAAATGGAACCATTAATAAATTAGGTGGAAATTATGCTGGCATGGATAGATATGAAGCAAGAAAGGCTATTGTTAAGGATTTAAAGGAACAAGGGTTCTTAGTTAGCATAAAGGATCATGTTCATAATGTAAACTGTCACGATAGATGTGGTTCGGTAATTGAGCCTATGATATCAAAACAATGGTATGTAAAAATGGAGGAACTTGCTAAACCGGCCATACAGATTGTAAAAAATAAACAGATTAAGTTTGTTCCTGAGAGATTTGATAAAATATATTTTAACTGGATGGAAAATATTCAAGATTGGTGTATATCAAGACAATTATGGTGGGGACATAGAATACCAGTATGGTATTGTGAGGAATGTGGAGAAATGATAGTAACTATGGATTCTCCAATTAAATGTACTAAATGCTCAAGTAGTAGTTTAAAACAAGATGATGATGTTTTAGATACTTGGTTTAGTTCAGCTTTATGGCCATTTTCAACATTAGGTTGGCCAGATGAAACAGAGGATTTAGACTATTTTTATCCTACTGATGTACTTGTTACAGGATACGATATAATTTTCTTTTGGGTTGCTAGAATGATATTCTCAGGTTTAAATAGTATGAAAGATATACCATTTAGTACTGTATTAATACATGGTATAGTTAGAGATTCTGACGGTAAGAAGATGTCAAAGTCATTAGGAAATGGTGTTGATCCTTTAGATATAATAGAAAAATATGGTGCAGATGCTTTAAGATTTATGCTAATTACAGGTAATGCTGCTGGAAATGATATAAGATTTTATGAAGAAAAGGTTGAGGCAGCTAGAAATTTTGCTAATAAGGTTTGGAATGCTTCAAGATTTGTTATGATGAATATTGATAAAGAACTTATGGAAAAGTATAAAAATTGTAAGGACTACACTATAGCTGATAGATGGATATTATCAAGAGTTAATACTTTAGTGAAAGAAGTAACAGATAATATAGATAAATATGAATTAGGAATGGCATCACAAAAGGTATATGAATTTATGTGGAATGAGTTTTGTGATTGGTATATAGAGATTGTAAAGCCAATATTATACGGGGAAGATGAAAAGGCAAAGGGTGTTGTATTTAATGTATTGTTTGATGTATTAATATGTGGTCTTAAATTATTGCATCCAGTAATGCCATATATAACAGAGGAAATATTTACACATATTCAAGAGGAAGAAGAGACTATAACTATTGCAGCATGGCCAGAATTTAAAGAAGGATTAAGAAATGAAAAAGCAGAAGTTAATATGAACTATATAATTGAAGCAATAAAGAGTATAAGGAATGTAAGGGCTGAAATGAATGTACCTAATTCAAGAAAAGCTAAGGTTATGATTTATGCTCTAGAGGGAAAGGAAGCTTTCCAAGAGGGAAAGATTTATTTTGAAAAATTAGCATCAGCTAGTGAAGTTATATTTTTAGATTCTAAAAAACAGGCTCCAGAAAATGCTGTGTCATTGGTCTCTAAGGGAGCAGAAATATATATGCCATTACTTGATTTAGTAGACATAGAAAAAGAGTTAGAAAGATTAAGTAAGGAAAAGGAGAAATTAGAAAAAGAAATAGAAAGAGTAGAAAAGAAACTTTCAAATGAAAAATTTGTAAGTAAAGCTCCAGAAGCAGTTGTTAATGAAGAAAGAGTCAAAGGTGAAAAGTATAAAGAAATGTTAGAAGCGATTTTAGAAAGAATAAACAGTCTAAAATAAGGGTTGAAATATTAGGAGGGTGGAATTTTAGGTAATTGAAAAGTGGAAAATGTATTAAAAAACAAATAAAAATTATATTTTTCACTCTTCTTTCTTAATTTTTAGCTAAATAAGAATTGGGGGATTTATAATGAATTACAGGGAAGCAATAGCTTATATTGAAAATACTGCAAAGTTTGGTAGTAATTTGGGAACGAAAAGAACTGATAAAATATTAGAATTACTAGGTAATCCTCATAAAAAAATAAAATGCATACATATAGCAGGAACTAATGGAAAAGGTTCTACCACAGCAATGATTTGTAGAATATTAGTAGAAGCTGGTTTTAAGGTAGGTATGTATACTTCACCATATATAGAAGAATTTGAGGAAAGAATTCAAATAAATAATAAGAATATACCTAAAGATGAATTAGCTAAAATAGTAACAAAAGTATCTGAGGCTGTTAATGAAGTTATTAAGTTAGGTTATGAACATCCTACAGAATTTGAAATAATAACCTGTGCAATGTTTTTGTATTATTATGAAACAAAGGTTGATTTTGCAGTTGTAGAAGTAGGATTAGGGGGAAGATTAGATTCAACCAATGTAATTATGCCTTTAGTAAGTGTAATTGCTTCTATAAGTTATGATCATATGAATATATTAGGAGAAACTTTATCTGAAATAGCAAAAGAAAAGGCAGGCATAATTAAAGAGGGTGTGCCAGTAGTTTTATATCCTCAGAGTATAGAAGTAGAAGAAGTTATAGAGAAGGTATGTAAACAAAAGAATTCTCCATTATGTAAATTGAACAAAAATTCAGTAAAAAGTGTGGATAATGTGTATAATTCACCTTGTCAAAAGTTAATAATTGCAACACCAATAGATAACTACAATATAGAACTAAGATTACTTGGAACACATCAATTGTTAAATTGTGCATTGGCGGTAAATACAATTGAACAGTTAATAAATTTAGGAGTAAATATTAGTAAGGAACATATATTAAAAGGACTTAAAGATGTTACATGGCCTGGCAGACTTGAAATAATGGGTTATAATCCTATGGTAGTTTTAGATGGAGCTCATAATATAGATGGTATATATAATTTAAGAAAAAGTATAGAAAAATATTTTAAATATAATAAAATAACATTGATATTGGGAATATTAAAGGATAAACAAGTAGAGGATATGATAAAGACTATAACGCCTATGGCACATAAAGTAATTGCAGTTACACCTAAAAGCTATAGAGGGAAAAATTGCGAGACGTTAGCTACTATAATAAAAAAATATAATAAAAATTGTGAAGCACTATGTAGTTATGAAAAAGCCTATGAAAGGGCAATAGACACATGTGATGATAATGATTTAATAGTTATATGTGGCTCTTTATATATGATAGGAGATATGAGAAGAATAGTAAAAGAAAATAAAAATAGATAATTATATTATTATGTAGTTAAAAATAAATACAAATAATAAGAGGAGAATTTTTAAAAATTCTCCTCTTGTTCATATTAATTTTATTTTATAGCTTCTTCAATAGCTTTAGATAATTGATCAGGACAGGAAGTGTTTTTATTGCCACAGGTTAATCCTTTTAATCTTTTTATTGCTTCTTGTGCGTCCATTCCTTCTATTAGATTAGATATTCCTTTAAGATTTCCGTCACAACCTCCTGTAAATTCCACTTTAACTATTTTGTTATCCCTTATATCAAAGTTTATTTTTCTTGAACATACTCCATTTGGAATATAAGTGTACATTATAAATTCCTCCTTAATAATGTTATAACCAAATTATATAATATGAAATTATAATCTACAATAATGATTTATAATTAATAATCTCACTTTTTTATAATGCTACATATTATATCTGTGAGGAGGGAAATATAAATGAGTTATTTATTTGTTTGCAATACATCTTCAGATTGTGTATCAAAGGTAGATTTAAATATGTTTAAGGAAGAAAACAAGATAACTTTAAATTCAAATGGTTTTAGTAAAATAGGACCTCATGGAATATGCAGATATAAAGATAAATTGATAACAGCAAATAGTTATGGAAATAGTATTTCTATAATAGATATAAAAGAGAATAACGAGGAATCAAATCATTTCATAGGTATGCATTGTAACGATGTAATAGTATACGATAATAATGCTTATATAATTTGTGGAGAACTCAATAATGTAGTTGTATTTGATCTGATAAAAAGTAAGTTGGTGGAGGAGATTCCCTGCGGAAATTTACCTCATAGTATAGTTTTAAATAAGGAAAAGAAGTTATTGCTTATATGCAATATGGAAAATGATACAGTAACTTTAATAGACTGTATTAATAGAGAAAATACAAAGAATATAAAAGTGGGAGCTTATCCAACAAAAGCAGTATTTAGTGTAGATGGTCAATATATATTTGTTTGTGAAAGTAATTTGGGATCAGATTCTAGAGGTAGTATAAGCATTATTTCTTTAAAAAACTTTAAAGTTTTATATAGAATTACTGTAGGAAATTCTCCTGTAGATATGTATACTGATGAAAAGTATTGTTATGTATCAAATTTTGGAGAAGGAACAGTGAGTATTCTAGATATAAACTGCTATAAACAGTTAAAAAAATTAAATATAGGAGGTATGCCTAGAGGGATAATAAAAAATTCTAAAGATATTTATGTTGGTGATAATTATAATAATTTATTAATTAAAATAGATATTGAAAATGGAGAGAAAAAAAATATACCAATAGGCGGGGAACCTACAGGTATTATATTGGTTTAATTAATTTTCAGTTGTTAATAAATCAATTATACTAGCATATATCTGGGAATATTTATTTTTCCATTTGCTACACAAATCTCTTGCTTCTTTGTTAGAACTTACGGTAAGCTTTAAATCAATTAATACAGTTTTATCATCAACAGCCCTTAAATTGACAATAAATTTATCTTTATGTTCTATGGTGTAATCAGAAGTTATCGTTAATTCTTTCTTTATAGTATCCATTTGCTTATTTAAATACTCATTTATTGCATCTAGTTTATTTTTTGAAACTCTATTCATAAATAGAGAAAGAACTTTTTCACCTTTAGGAGTTAATTCTAGTCTATGTTTAGACTCCTCAGTATATGTTAAAAAATTAGAAGCAATAAGTTCGGATAAATATTGTTGTAAGGTAAAATAGTTTATAAAATTATTTTCTAAAATCATTTGAGTTATTTGATTATTAGATACAGGAACTTTAATTTTGTTAAATATATAAAGCAGAAGAAGCTTGTTTTCCGCTAAATCTGAAGTATCTTCAAACATTTTTATCCTCCCCTAAATTTATTTAAATATTATTTAAATCAAATTACTATATTAATTATAGCATAAAATTAAAAAATGAATAAAGCACCGTTTAACGGTGCTTTATTTTAATGAATAGAATATTAAGAGGTATATAAATATTTATGAAGGGGTCGGATTGAAAGAATATTTATAAATTAATAGTAGTATCTCAAATTATGCTTGTAGGTATACTATTAAATTAAAGGCAAATAAGTTTTACTAATACACAAAAGTTAATTTATAGTTAAAATATTTGTAATAATTTTACTTCCTGTGTGCATATAAAGGTTAGAGAGAAGTTTATATTTGGAGGTATTATTTTGAAAAGAGGGGTTTTAAAAAAAGTCATATTTTCTATATTTTTATTAGCAGTTAGTGCAGCGTCGGCTATATTTTTTAAAAATAAACCTGTGTTTAATATAAACAGAAAGCTGCCTATATATTGTGTAGAAACAAAAGAGAAAAAGGTTGCTATTACATTTGACACTAATTGGGGAAAAAGCAATTTGAAAGAAATTTTAGATGTAATGGATAAACATAAGGTTAAAGCAACTTTTTTTTTAATAGGAAATTGGATTGATGATTATCCAGATGAGACTAAAGAAATATATAAAAGAGGGCATGAACTAGGGAATCATTCCAATGCACATCCAGATATGATTGGAGTGTCTAAGGAAAGAATAATAAACGAAATTAGCATAACAGATGCAAAAATAATGAAAATAACAGGAAAAACTTCAAAACTTTTTAGATGTCCTTCAGGCTCATATAATGATCATGTTATAGATACTGTAAATTCTTCAGGGCACTACTGTATACAATGGGATGTGGATAGTATAGATTGGAAAGCAGAGGGAGCAGATAAAGAATATGACAGAGTAATAAAAAAAGTAAAACCAGGATCTATAATATTATTTCATAATGATGGTAAATATACTGCTAATAATCTACCCAAAATTATAGAGTATTTAAAGCATCAGGGCTTCGAATTTGTTAAAGTGGGAGATCTTATATATAAAGATAATTTTTATATAGATAATAGTGGTAAACAGGTTAAAAAGTAAAAATAATCATAAGTTGTTGAATGAATGGTATATATGTATTATAATGGAAATATATAATAAAGACTAAGGAGAAGTATAAAATATTAACTCCTGTTAAAAATAGACTTAGAGTTATATATTTGGGAGTTGATATTGTATGAAAAGTATAATTGTTGTTGATAAAAATAAGGAGTTTAAAATTATTTTACAAAAAGTCTTAAATATATTGGGAGTAACTCATGTATTGGTGCAAAATGGTGATGTAAATAAGTCAGAGTTATATAATTACTTAGTTTTAAATGGGTTAGAAAACGATGATATATTAAAAAATATATCACAGATGCATTTTGACTATATATTAATGAATATGGACAATGATACACATAATAGCTTGAATATGTATGGAAATATAATAACTTATGGGTTTGGTAATAAAAATACTATAACCATATCCAGTGTTGAAAAAGACAGTGGTAATTTTGTATATTGCCTTCAAAGATATATACAAAATAATAAATGTAATTTAGAACCTCAGGAAGTCCCAATAACAATACCTTTTACAAATAATAATGAGTTGTATGCATATATTGTTGCTATAACTATAGCTATGGTTGAGGGAAAAGACATGTGCAATATAAAAGGATATTTGAATTTACAAAAAGAATATAAAAATTTATTTAAATAAAACTAGTATATTTCATATATTATTTGAATAGTTATATGTTGTATGAAATATTTAAGATACTAAGGGAAAGAGGGGTTATAATGGAGAATTTACTACAAAATAATAAAATCTATTTAGAAGGTATAGTGGTTTCAGAATTACAATTTAGCCATGAAATGTATGGTGAGGGTTTTTATACTTTCTATATTGAGGTGCCTAGATTAAGTGATGCAAAGGATCAATTATTTATTACGGTATCAGAAAGACTTATAGGAAATATGGATATTAAAATGGGCACAGAACTTGTAGTTGAGGGACAGTTAAGATCATACAACAAATTTATAGATGGAGCTAATAGGTTGATTTTAACTGTTTTTGCAAGAAATATTGATATATGTAAAGAAAGAAGCAAGAATCCTAATCAAATATTCTTAAATGGATTTATATGTAAGCAGCCTGTATATAGGACAACTCCTTTTGGAAGAGAAATAGCAGATTTGTTACTGGCTGTGAATAGGGCTTATAATAAATCAGATTATATACCAACTATAGCTTGGGGAAGAAACTCAAGATTCTGTAAGGATTTGGGAGTTGGGGATAATATAAGAATATGGGGAAGGCTTCAAAGTAGAGAATATCAGAAAAAAATTTCTGAAGAAGAGGTTATTAAAAAAATAGCTTATGAGGTTTCTATATCGAAAATGGAAAAAGTAGAGGATGAAGAAAATAATGATATTAATGAAGAAGAAATAAATGATGAAGTAACTATAAGTGAAGAGGAAGAAATTGAATTAGCACAAAATTTATAAATTGGAAAAGCTTAACATGTTGAATTTCAACATGTTAAGCTTAAATTTATTTTCTTAAATCATCTAATATTTGAGTTTTATCTTTAGTTTTTTCATCTATCCTTTTAATTACTTTAGCAGGAGTACCTGCTACCACTACCCCAGCAGGAACGTCTTCTACTACAACAGAACCAGCTGCAATGACAGAACCTACACCTATATGTACACCTTCTAATATAACTGAATTTGCACCAATTAGTACATTATCCTCAATTATACAAGGCTGTTTACTAGGTGGTTCTAAAACACCTGCTACCACAGCACCAGCACCAAGATGAACCCGTTTGCCAAGTTTTCCTCTAGCACCTACTACTGCATTCATATCAATCATAGTACCTTCACCTATTTCTGCCCCTATATTTATAATAGCCCCCATCATAACAACGGCATTTTTCCCTATAGTTACTTTATCTCTTATTATTGCACCGGGTTCTATACGTGCATCAATGTTAGTCATATCTATAAGAGGTATAGCAGAATTTCTTCTATCGTTTTCTAAGGTGAATTTTTTTATTTGTTTTCTATTTTTGGTGATAAAGGTAGTTATTTCATTATATTCCCCAAACAAAACAAAAAAGTTATTTTCACCATAGACATCTATAAGTCCGAAATCTAAATCTTTTAAGTTACCGTCTATATAGGCCTTTATAGGAGTGGATTTTTTTGTGTCTTTTATATAACGTGCTAATTCATATGGATCGGTTAAATTGTAACTCATAGTACATCCTCCTTGGCTAGTTTTTATATATAATATATCACTTAATATGAAAAATTATAATAAATATTATATATAAAACAAAGAATAATTTAAACTATAGTTTGATAAGATATATTTAGTAAGTATATAATATTAATAATTAATACAAAGGGGGGGTAAAATGGATGATAGGTTGATATCTGATTATGTAAAAAATATAGAAGTATCTGGTATAAGAAAATTTTTTAATAAAGTTAACAAGTACCAAGATGCAATTTCACTAACTTTAGGGCAACCGGATTTTAAACTTCCTAAAGAAATTAAAGAAGGATTAATTCATGCTATCAATAATGATAAAACTGGGTATACATCTAATATTGGAATAAATGAGTTAAGAGAAGAGATATCAGTATATTTAAAAACTATTAATATAGATTATAACAAAGATGAAATATGTTTAACTGTAGGTGGAAGTGAAGCTTTATTTGATGTATTTACAACAGTATTAAATCCTTTTGATAAAGTTTTAATACCAACTCCAGCTTATCCGGCCTATGAGAGTTGTACAAAATTATTAGGAGCTATCCCAATTAACTATACTTTAAATGCAGAATTTTTATTAGATATAGATAAAATTGAAATGCTAATAAAAAAGGAAAAACCAAAGGTACTGGTGATATCCTTTCCTACTAATCCTACAGGGGCGGTAATGATTAAGGAAGATAGAGATAAGTTATATGAAATTATAAAAAGAAATAATATATTGGTAATAACAGATGAGATATATAGTTCATTGTGTTTTGATAAAGATTATTATTCTATAAGTCAATTTAAGGACATAAAGGAAAAGGTCATTTTAATAGGTGGGTTTTCTAAAATGTTTTCTATGACTGGTTTAAGAATAGGATATTTATGTGCAGAGGATAAATATATGAAACATATTATTAAAGTTCATCAATATAATACTAGTTGTGCTCCATCTATAGTACAATGGGGTGCATTATATGGACTTAAATATTGTATGGAAGATGTAGAGTATATGAAAAAACAGTTTATAAAGAGAAGGAATTATGCATATGAAAGGTTAACTAACTTAGGTTTTCAGGTTAATTTTCCTAAAGGAGCTTTTTATATATTTCCTTCAATAAATAAATATAACATGAGTAGTGAAAGGTTTTGTAATAGGTTATTAGAAGAGGGAAAAGTAGCTGTGGTACCTGGTTCAGCTTTTGGAAGAGCTGGGGAAGGATATATAAGAATATCTTATGCATATAGTTATGAAGAGTTAAAGGAAGCTTTTAATAGGATTGAGAAGTGGTTAAAAACAATTTAAAAAAAAGACCCAATAAATTTGGGCCTTTTTTTAACCTATAACATCTTCCATATTATATATTCCTGCTGTTTTTTTAAACATAAATTCACATGCTTTAAGAGAACCTATTGCAAATACTTCACGAGAAATAGCAGTATGTTTTATTTCTATGGTTTCTCCTATACCAGCAAAGATAATATCATGTTCTCCAACAATTGATCCCCCTCTAATAGCATGAATACCAATTTCTTTTTTATCACGTTTGCCTATACCATCTCTACCAAAAATAAATTTAGTATCTTCAGTTATGGAATTTTTAATTGTATTTGCTAATAGTAGAGCTGTACCACTAGGAGAATCTACCTTTTGGTTATGGTGTTTTTCAATTATCTCTATATCAAAATCTTTAAATAATTTTTCACTTATATTCTTTAATATAGAATTTATTATATTTACTCCTATGGACATATTAGCAGATTTAAAAATTGGAATAATTTTAGAATAATTCTCAATACTTTTTAATTGTTCTTCTGAATATCCAGTAGTGCATAGTATTAATGGTAATTTATTTTTATCACAGTAAGTTAATAAATTTTCTAAACTATCAGGTCTAGAAAAATCTAATACAACATCTGCTTTTACTAAACATTTATCTATAGATTCAAAATTAGGATATTCAGTAGATGAATCTATAGTTTTATCTATTCCAGCTACAATTTTTAGATTGGAAAAGCCTTTTGAAACTTCAGTTATAACTTTTCCCATTTTTCCATTACAACCACATAAAATTATATTAATCATTTTATCCTCCTAAATTATAACTTATTTTAAAAGACCGAAATCTAACATATCTTTTTTTAATATTTCTAAAGTATTTTCTTCCATGTCACAAAGAGGGAGTCTTAATTTCCCTACATTCATTCCTAATAGGTTCATAGCTGTTTTTATAGGAATAGGATTTGTTTCTATAAATAATGAGTTAGTAAGTGATAAAGTGTCTAATTGTATTTTCAATGCTTCATCTATTTTCTTATGCATATACAAATGGCACATATCATGGACCTCTTTAGGAAGAATATTCGAAAGAACAGATATCACTCCTATACCTCCTAAAGAAAGGATAGGGATAATTTGATCGTCATTTCCAGAATAAATATCTAGCCTATCTCTTAAAAGGGACTTAATTTTTGCTATTTGACTTAAATCACCACTAGCTTCTTTTATCCCAACTACATTATTACATGTATTACAAATCTTAACTAAAGTACTAGGGGAAATATTCATACCAGTTCTACCTGGTACATTATATAAAACAATAGGAATATTTACATTATCATTTATACATTTAAAATGATGAAGTAATCCTTTTTGAGTGGTTTTGTTATAATAAGGTGTAATAATAAGAAGACCATCCACGCCAATACCTTCTGCCCATTTACTAAAGGTTATAGAGGAGATAGTATTGTTATTTCCTGTACCGGCTATAACAGGGATTCTTTTATTAACTTTTTCAACTGTAAATTTAATAGTACTTTTTCTTTCTTCTTCAGTCATAGTTGAAGCTTCACCAGTGGTTCCACATATTATTATGGCATCGGTATGATTTTTTATATGCCAATTTATAAGTTCTTCCAGTTTATTAAAATCTACTCCATGTTCATTAAATGGGGTTACTAAAGCTACACCAGACCCTTTAAAAATACTCATGTAAGCATCTCTCCTAACATATTTAAATAATTCTTTCATAATATATATATATTGCAATTTTTATTGCAAACAAGGCTAATTTGTATGATTTATTATATATATTATATAAAAAAAATTAATACTGCATAGTAAAATCCCTCCTAAGAAACTATTTAATATAATTATATAACTGATATAGAAAAAATTATATAGATTTTCTAATAAAACTAATAGTGTTTATTAATATCAATATATTTTATTAAGAAAAAATAGTGTTAAAGAATTTAGTGGATAGTTATTCATTTAGCACAATGAATTAATACTTATATAATTTAGTGAAACAGAAAGATAAAATTCATAACAGTGAAAATTCGGAAAATAACAGCTTGTTCTATAAAGCTTGATACGTAGAAAGTTAATCATTGACATAAAAAATAAACTATGCTAATATAATTAAAACAAATGCAAGAATATTACTCTTAAATGTCTTATTTGAAGAATATTAAAAGTAATAAACTTACAAGAAAAGCGTATAATATTAAAATAGATATAAGAACATGGAATGAATATTATAATTTAATTATGTTATCTTTGGGGGATGTCATGTAATTTTTTACATGACATATTCAAAATATTTTTAAATTTTTAATGCTTATTGAAATATTTTAAATAAATTTCAAGAATATAAAAGGGGGAATATTTGTGAAAAGCAAAAAAATATTAGCTGTTTTGCTTACAGCTACTATGTTAATATCCACTGCTTTACTTGGTTGTGGAGGTAAAGATAAGTCTGGTGCAGGCAGTGGGGGATCAGATAAGGGACAATTTATAAATGCTGTAACAGCGACTATAAGAACATTGGATTCAGGAAAAGCTACTGATGAAGCTTCATTTTGTGCTGTCGGACAATCCTTTGAGGGATTATTAAGATACAATGAAGAGAAACAAGAAAATGCAGGGGCTGAAAAGGTGGATGTTAGTGAGGATAAAAAAACATATACATTTACCCTAAGAGATAATACTTGGTCAGATGGGAAAAAGGTTACTGCAAAGGATTATGAATATGCATGGAAAAGACTTATAAATCCAGATACAAAAGCATCTTATGCAAGTTTTTTATTTCCAGTAAAAAATGCTGAAAATTATTACGGGGGAAAGGCTAAGATAGAGGACGTAGGAATTAAAGCTGTAGATGATAAAACTTTAAAAGTTGAACTAGAAGCTCCAACTCCATATTTTTTAGGTTTAGTTTCATTTCCAGCCTTATCACCACTTAGACAGGATATAGTTGAAAAATTAGGAGATAAATATGGTTCAGATCCATCTCAGATGGTTTTCAATGGTCCTTTTGTGGTTGGTAAATGGCAAAGAGGAGCAAAAATGGAATTAAAGAAAAACGATAAATACTGGGATGCTAAAAACATTCAATTAAGTAATGTTAATTTAGTTGATATAAAAGAAATGCCAACTAGATATCAAATGTTTGAAAAAAAAGAAGTAGATGTAACGGCAGCTACTGGAGAGTATGTAGAAAAGTTTAAAAAATATTCAGAATCTGGAAAAGCAGATTATGTGGAAGGTATAATGCCTACTTCATTTTATATGGAAATGAATGTAGCAGGAAAAAATAAAATATTAACTAATGCTAAAGTAAGACGTGCACTTTCCCTTGCTATGGATAGAGACAATTATGTTAAAAATGTTTATAAAAGAGGATTCGTATCTTATAGTTTAATACCAAATGGATTACATGTTGGAGATAAAGTATTTAGAGATTTGGCTGAAGAACCTCTTAAGAAGCTTGTTGATGAAAAGAAAGATCCAAAAGCTTTATTTATAGAAGGATTAAAAGAGTTGGGATTAAATCCGGATCCATCTAAATACACAGTAGGATATTTGCCACAGGGAGCAGATACACAGGAAAGATTATATGCCGAGTATTTCCAAAATCAATGGAAGAGTAAAATTGGAGTTAATGTAAGAATTGATGCGGCAGCGGATTTCTCAGATTATTTAGATAAGCTTATAAAGGGTAATTTTGAAATTGCTATGTCAGGCTGGGGAGCAGATTATGCAGATCCAGATTCGTTCTTAACAATATTTAGAAGCGGTGATGGAAATAATCATGGTAAGTTTTCTAACAAAGAATATGACCAGTTATTAGATAAAATTAGAGTTGAGGCAGACTTTAACAAGAGAGTTGAGTTAATAAAACAAGCAGAAAACTTGTTAGTAGTGAAAGAGGCTGCTCTTGCACCTGTATTTAATAAAGATAGAAGAATGTTTGTTCAAAAGTATGTTAAAGGAGTTCAATATCCAGACTTTGGGGGTACTTTTGAATTTAGATGGGCATCAGCTGCTGATAGAAAATAGGTTTTAATTAAATATTTTATTTTAAATTATAAAGCTACAACAGGAAAAAACCTGTTGTAGCATTTATATCATTAAGGTGAATTAAGATAAAATAATAATTTTAATAAAAATACATATTTTTTTATTTCTTTTCAATACATAAGTTAAATAAGAAAATACCATTATGGCTATAAAAGTTATAATGTAATATAAAAAGAAACGTGAAATTATAATTTTGTTTTAAAGTTTATGTAAAAAAAGAGAGGGGGAAAAGCATGGCAAGGTATATATTAAAAAGATTTGCATATATGATATTAACTTTATGGATAATTGTAACGGCTACATTTTTCTTGATGAGTACTATGCCAGGTGATCCTATATCATCACAGGTAAAGCAATTGCCTACAGAAATACAACAAACAATTAAGGCTAAGTACGGATTGGACAGGCCAATTTCTGAAAGATATGTATCCTACGTAGGGAATTTAATAAAGGGGGATATGGGGGATTCTTTTGTAACTCCGGGATATTCTGTAGATAAAATTGTAGAGGAAGGTCTACCTATTTCTGCGAGATTAGGTTTACAAGCTGTATTTTTTGGACTATTAATAGGAGTATTTTTAGGAATAATAGCAGCCTTTAGAAGAAATACTTGGGTTGATTATTTTGTTATATTTATAGCAATTGTAGGAGTTTCTGTACCGAGTTTTGTTTTGGCAGCTTTACTTCAAAAAGGATTAGGGGGAAAAGGCGGACTTCCTATAGCAGGATGGTATAGTTCTGATGCTGGATTTATTCAGAGTCTTAAATATTCAATACTTCCAACTTTGGCGCTAGCGTTTAGTAGTATCGCTACTTATGCTAGATATATGAGAACATCTGTTTTGGAAGTTATTAGTCAAGATTACATTTTAACAGCACAGGCAAAAGGTGTTTCTAAAATAGCTATTGCATGGAAGCATATAATTAGAAATGCTATTCTTCCTATAATAACTATACTTGGACCTCAGGTTGCTTATATAATAACAGGTTCATTGGTAATTGAAAGAATATTTTCAATACCAGGACTTGGAAATGCTATGATAAACTCTATAGTAACTAAAGATTATAATGTAATAATGGGACTTACTATATTTTATTCATTTTTATATATAGTAGCTTTATTAATAGTAGATTTATTATATAGTGTAATTGATCCAAGAATAAGGTTATCAGGCGGTAAAAAATAGGAGGGTAGTAAATGGCTGATTTAAATAAAGAAAATTTCAAAATAATTGGTTGTGAGAATGCAGATGCAGATCTTATAGTAAGACCTAATATAACATATTGGCAGGACGCATGGAGAAGATTAAAACAAAATAAGATAGCAATGATTTCATTGGTATTGTTAGTTTTAATAATAATTATGTGTATAGTTGGGCCATATATTTCACCACATAAATATTCAGAACAAAATATGAATCTTTTAAATCAAAGCCCTAATAGTGAATATTGGTTTGGTACAGATAATTTAGGAAGGGATTTATTTTCAAGATTATGGATAGGCGGAAGAGTTTCTATAGCAATTGGAATTATAGGAACTTTAATAGAAGTTGTGATTGGATGTATTTATGGAGGAATTAGTGGCTATTTTGGGGGACTTGTAGATGATATTATGATGAGAATTGTTGAAGTGTTAAATAGTATTCCATATATGATAATAGTTATTATTATATCAGTTGTTTTAGGACAAAGTGGTATGTTATCTTTACTCATTGCATTATGTATAACAGGATGGACTGGTATGGCTCGTATGGTTAGAGGTCAGGTTATGCAGCTTAAGGAATCAGAATATGTTTTAGCGGCACAAGCCCTTGGAGCTAATTGGGGTAAAATTGTAATGAGACATTTAATACCAAATACTATAGGTATTATTATAGTTTATATGACCTTTGATATACCAGGGTTTATATTTTCAGAAGCCTTTTTAAGCTTTATAGGTTTGGGAATTCAACCTCCTAAAACTAGTTGGGGAGCTATGTGCTCATTCGGGCAATCAGTTATGGATTTTTATCCATATCAATTATTGTTCCCAGCACTAGCTATAAGTTTAACTATGCTTGCATTTAATTTACTTGGTGATGGATTAAGAGATGCACTAGATCCAAAGCTTCGTCAGTAAGGAGGGTACTTATGTCAAAACTACTTGAAGTAAAAGATTTAAAGGTTTCTTTTCACACATACGCTGGAGAAGTTCAATCGGTTAGAGGAGTATCCTTCAATTTAGATAAAGGAGAAACTTTAGCAATTGTTGGGGAATCTGGTTGTGGTAAAACTATTACATCAAAGTCAATAATGAGGTTAATTCCAACGCCGCCAGGTGAGATAAAGGAAGGATCACAAATAATATTTGAAGGAAAAGACATTTTGAAAATGGATAATAAAGAATTAAGAAAACTTAGAGGGGAATCCATAAGTATGATTTTCCAAGATCCTATGACCTCCTTAAATCCTACTATGAAGATCGGAAAACAGATAGCTGAAAGTTTAATAATTCATAGAGGAATGGATAAGAAAGAAGCTTTAGAAGAGTCGGTAAAAATACTGAAGCTAGTTAATATACCTAATGCAGAAAAAAGGATTAATCAATATCCACATGAATTTTCGGGTGGAATGAGACAAAGAGCTATGATAGCTATAGCTTTAGCTTGTAATCCTAAAATATTGATTGCAGATGAACCTACTACAGCGTTAGATGTTACTATACAGGCACAAATAATGGATTTAATAAAGTCATTACAAGATAAAATAGGGATGGGTGTTATACTTATAACACATGATTTGGGAGTAGTTGCTAGTGTGGCTACTAAAATTCAAGTAATGTATGCAGGAAAAATTATTGAAAGAGGTTTTACAGAAGAAATTTTTAGTAATCCTAAGCATCCTTATACATGGGCGTTGCTTCAATCTGTGCCAAGATTAGAAACAGAACACAAAAATGAATTATATTCTATAAAAGGAACTCCTCCTGATCTTTTAAAACCACCTGCAGGATGTCCTTTTGCATCAAGATGTGAATACTGTATGGAAATTTGTAAAGAACAAATGCCGGAGGTATCTAAAATTACGGATAACCATAGTGTACATTGTTGGCTTCAACATCCTTTGGCACCTAAAGTTAATATGCCGGAGTCTTTAGGAGGTGCATTTTAATGAAAGACAATGTATTAATAGAAGTGGAGCATTTGAAAAAATATTTTAAAGTAGGAAAAAAATCTATATTAAAAGCCGTAGATGATGTGAGTTTTAAAATAAATAAGGGAGAGACTTTAGGACTAGTTGGAGAATCAGGTTGTGGAAAAACAACTTGTGGAAGAACTGTGTTAGGATTGTATGAGGCAACTGGTGGAAAGGTTATTTTTAAGGGGATAAATATTCAAACTTTAAAAGGCAAAGATAAGAGAGAATTTAGTAAAAATGCTCAAATAATATTTCAAGATCCATATGCTTCATTAAATCCAAGAATGACTGTTGGAGATATAATAGCAGAAGGAATTGATATACATGGAATATATTCTGGTGAAAAGAGAACTAATAGAATATATGAGTTATTAGAGCTAGTGGGACTTAACAAAGAACATGCATCTAGATTTCCCCATGAGTTCTCAGGTGGGCAAAGACAAAGAATAGGTATAGCTAGGGCCTTAGCTGTAGAACCTAAGTTTATAGTCTGTGATGAGCCTATATCTGCCCTTGATGTATCAATACAGGCTCAGATAGTCAATTTACTTATAAAGCTGCAAAAAGAATTGGATTTAACTTATTTGTTTATTGCCCATGATCTTTCAATGGTAAAACATATATCCGATAGAGTGGGAGTTATGTATTTAGGTACTATGGTTGAATTGGCAACTAGTCAGAATTTGTATGAAAAACCATTGCATCCTTATACACAGGCGCTTTTATCAGCAATTCCTATTCCAGACCCTAATATTGAGAGGGATCGAAAGAGGATAATGCTTGAAGGTGAAGTACCAAGCCCTATTAATCCTAAACCAGGTTGTAGATTTGTAGGTAGATGTAGATATGCAAAACCTAAGTGTGAAGAATCTTTACCTGAATTTAAAGAAGTTGAAAAAAATCATTTTGTAGCTTGTCATCTATATGATGAGAAAAAATGATTTCATTTCTATTTAAATGATATATAATAAAAAGAGGATAAATGATTAGTAAGATAAAGTTTGATAATCATTTATCCTCTCTTTTATGTATAAATTCTCCTATTATTGTAAACAATAATAAAAGATATTTTACATAATTGGAGGGGAATTAAATGGGAAAAACACCTTTGAAAAAGGTTATAAAAGCTAAGATAAAAGCTAATAAGGAATTAACACAGGGAGAAAAAATCAGAGAAAAATTAAAATATGAAATAGCAGATGAACTAGGTTTAAGTGATAAAGTAGATAAATATGGGTGGAGTGCTTTAACAGCAGAAGAGACAGGAAGAATTGGGGGAATTATGACTAAGAGAAAAAAGGAATTAAATATTCCTAAAAACGTTGACTTACAGAATAAAAATCTATAAGATAAATTAGAGTAAAATTTTATTAAAGGAGTATGGTTAAGTGGACTGCTATAGAAGATTTGCTAGCATTTATGATAGGCTTATAAAAGGAGACATAGATTATAGTACATGGGCTGAAAAAATATTAGATATATGTGAAGAATTTGAGATTGAAAAAAGAGACTATTTGGATTTAGCTTGTGGAACAGGGAATATTACTCAGGAAATAAGTAAGGATTTTATTAATACCTGGGCAGTGGATCTATCTTATAATATGCTTACTGAGGCAGAGGAAAAGTTGAGAGAAAAGGGGATAAAGGGTAAGTTTATATGTCAAGATATAAGTAAACTTACCTTAAATAAAGAGTTTGATCTTATAACTTGTTGTTTAGATTCCACAAACTATCTAATTAAGGATAGTGATATTAAATCTTATTTTCAAAGCGTATTTAAACATTTAAAGAAAAATGGCATATTTATATTTGATATAAATTCTTATTATAAATTAACCAATATATTGGGAAATAATATTTATAATTATGATGAAGATGATGTGTATTATATATGGGAAAATATTTTAGAACATGATATAGTGGACATGTATCTAACCTTTTTTGTTAGAGAGGGAGATTTATACAAAAGATTTGATGAGTTTCATAGGGAGAGAGCTTATACACAAAACTATATAGAAACTTTAATAGATGAAACAGGTTTTCAAATAAAGCAGATATTAAATAACTATGAAAATATACCTATTGATAACAAATGTGAAAGAATAGTATATGTATTAAAAAGGTAAAAACATATGGAGGTAAAAAGTATGAGTGATAAATTAGTAAGAGCTACAGCAAGTGGAGGAGATGTAAGAATAATTGCAGCCATAACAACAGATTTAGTTAACGAGGCAGTGAAGATACATAATTGTTCTCCTACGGCATCAGCTGCTTTAGGAAGAATGTTAACAGCAGGTAGTCTTATGGGATCTATGTTAAAATCAGATAAAGACACTTTAACATTAAAAATGGATGGTGGTGGAGAAGCAAGAGGATTAATTGTTACTGCACATCCAGATGCAAGTGTAAAAGGGTATATAGGTAATCCTAAAGTAGATATACCAGCAAATAATTTAGGAAAATTAAATGTAGGTGGAGCTATTGGTAAAGATGGAGGATTAATTGTTATAAAGGATATGGGATTAAAAGAACCATATGTAGGGCAAACTCCTATATATTCTGGAGAAATAGGGGATGATTTAGCTTATTATTTTACTGTATCAGAACAAACGCCTTCAGCAGTTGGACTAGGAGTATTAGTTGATACAGATTTGAGTGTAAAAGCGTCTGGAGGATTTATTATTCAGATGATGCCAGGGGCAAATGAACTCACCGCAGATTTAATAACTTATAGATTAGAAGAAGTTAGTTCTATTACTGATTTAATAGTTAAGGGACTGACTATTGAGGAGATTTTAAAGAATATTTTTGAGGATATGGATTTGAAAATTTTGGATGATGATGTGCCAACTTATAAATGTGATTGTTCTAGGGAAAGAGTAGAAAGAGCTTTTTTAAGTATTGGAAAAAAGGACTTAGAAGAAATATACAATGACAATAAAGAGGAAGAATTAAAATGTCAGTTTTGCAATAAATCTTATATATTTACACATGAACAAATAGGAAATCTATTAAAAGAAATCACGAACAATAAAGATCAAAATTAATAAAATATTTGTAAATTCTCTTGAAAGGTATACACCTAAGTAATATAATGTTTATATAATTATAGATAATGATTTATAAATAGTGGGATCATAGAAATAATAGTATTATATTTGTTATTTTAGATTTGTTTTAATAAACGTAATATTTTAGGGTATTTTAAGAGGAGTGGAATAATGAAATTATTAGATAAAACATTAAAAAATATATATCCATCTGATAAGGAAGCTATAAGAAGTGCATGGCAAAGAATGGATAAATTAAGTAAGCCTATAGGTAGTCTTGGTCAGTTAGAAGAAATAGCTGTAAAAATGGCAGGGATAACAGGGAAAGTAAAAAATAATATTAATAAAAAAACAACTGTGGTAATGTGCGGCGATAATGGAGTATGGGAAGAGGGAGTAAGTGCATGTCCTTTAGAGTTAACAGCATTAATAACTGACAACTACACAAAGGGTTTTACAGGTATAGGGGTTTTATCAAAATATACTAATTCAGAGATATGTGTAGTAGACCTTGGGGTAAAAGCAGATTTTAATAATCCTAAAATAATTAATAAAAAAATCGCTTATGGAACTAAAAATATGGCTAAGGGACCAGCAATGACTAGAGATGAAACTATTAAAGCAATTGAGACAGGAATAGAAACAATAGACAAGCTAGTAAATGATGGTTATAATCTATTTGGTACAGGCGAGGCTGGAATGTGTAATACTGCTACTAGTGCAGCTGTGATTAGTGTTCTTGCTGATATGGATTCGGATTTAGTTGTTGGAAAGGGATCTGGACTTACGGAAAAACAATTCCGAAATAAAAAAACAGTAATAAAAAATGCTATTAAATTAAATAATCCTAATAGAAATGATGTAATAGATGTATTATCAAAGGTTGGAGGATTTGATATTGCTGGACTTTGTGGATGCTTTTTAGGAGCAGCTAAAAATAGGGTGCCTATAGTTATTGATGGAGTTATAGCTTGTGCTGCTGCATTATGTGCTTATAGGATGAACTCTTATAGTAAGGACTTTATGTTTCCATCTCATCTACCTGTGGAGCCAGGAGCTGAATATGTAATTAAGGAGTTGGAATTAATACCAAATTTGAATTTAGAAATGAGATTAGGTGAAGGTACAGGGTGTCCACTAGAGTTTTTAATAATAGAATCTGCATTAAATATTATGAATAATATGTATACAATGGAAGAAGCAAGTATACACAATAACGAATTTTTTGTAGATATTAGAAAAGATAAATAAAGAATTTTACGTTAAATAATGGCGTATATATTATACATAATATTTATAAAAGTAATAATATTACAATGGATATATACGCTATTAAATGAAAAAAATAAAAAAATATTGACAAAAATTATTTGCATTAGTATAATATAAATTGTCGTGGAAATTCAAAAGTATAAATTTTGTGGGCGCATAGCTCAGCTGGGAGAGCATCTGCCTTACAAGCAGGGGGTCACAGGTTCGAGCCCTGTTGTGCCCACCACAAAATATGGCCCAGTGGCTCAGTTGGTTAGAGTGCCGGCCTGTCACGCCGGAGGTCGAGGGTTCGAACCCCTTCTGGGTCGCCATAATTTTTTAGGCTGGATAGCTCAGTCGGTAGAGCAGAGGACTGAAAATCCTCGTGTCCCTGGTTCGATTCCTGGTCCAGCCACCACGCGGGAGTGGCTCAGTGGTAGAGCGTCACCTTGCCAAGGTGAACGTCGCGGGTTCGAATCCCGTCTTCCGCTCCACAATTTAATACAGTATGGCGCTATGGCCAAGTGGTAAGGCACAGGTCTGCAACACCTTTATCCCCAGTTCAAATCTGGGTGGCGCCTCCAAAAAAAACTAGTATTTATACTAGTTTTTTTTATTGAAATAAATTATATATATGTTTTAATAAGATTAATTAAGTAATGGCCATAAATAATTATATATTAATAGTGAGTATACTTCCTCTGTCTATTAACTTACCATCGCTTAAAAATATAGGTTTTACATTATATTTATATAAAAAGTTTAATACTTCTTTTCCATATTTATAGTAATTTAGATTTCCATAAAAGGCCATTTCCTTTTCAGTTACCATTCCACAACATCCACCAATGAAACCATAATCAAAACCTGGTAAAAGTATATCTCCTGGGGGTAATAATAAACTATCTATATTTTCTTTTTTCATAGCGGCATCTATACTTTTGTCACTGGTTATTATAGCTTTGCTATTAATAATGGCAGTAGAACATTTTGTATATCCTTGTTTTACAGATATTTGTTTTTTATTATTAAGCTGTAATAATAAATTAGGATCAGTATAATTTATGTAATGAAAAAATAAATAGTCCATGCTTACTGCATTTAATATTATATCATAAGGGTACTTAATCTTAAGAGAGTTTTTAGAAAGAATAACATCAATATTGAAAGAATTCAATTTGCTTATAAAATTCTTATCTATATCTTTATTAACAATAATTTTTTTATTGTTAATTATATGTAAAATCATATCGGGATGTCCACAAATCGCTTGATATAACTGTTTGCATGGGGGGCATTTAATTATCTCTACTCCTAATTTCTTCAAGTTAGCTTCTTCATTTTTATTTATTCTATAATCAACAAAACTAATTGGCATGTAAACCCTCCTAAAAAGTTATTTATACTTCTTATTTTAAATTATAATAAAAACTTTGTAAAAATCACAGGGGATAAACTGTCGATTTTTAATGAATTTATTTATGAATATACAATAAAATTAAACACATACTATTCAAGAAAGGAGTGAGAAATTTATGGCAAGTTTTAAACTGATTTATGATAAAGATAGAGAAGAAGTTATAGAAGGAATAAAAGAATTAAAGAACTATTTTAAAGAAAAAAAAGTAGAGATTGGCATTTCAGAAAGTATAAAAAATAACACTCACTTCATTAACATATATTGTGATAATAAGAATTTAAATAAAAAAAATGTTAATATGTTTAATATGTATATTAGTAATATTTTATATAAAATATTAATAAATGAATTTTTTGATAAATATATAAATGATTTTATAAATGATACTTATTTCTTTCTTAGTGATGATGAAATAAATGATATTAAGTATAAAAGTATAAATATACTTATAAATCACATTCCTATTATTGATGAGGACAATATTTATTATACTAATAGAAAAAATGAGATGTTAAAAAAGATAACAGAATGTATCGATGAGAATGATGAGATTAATATACAAGGTTTTATGACGTTTAGAATGAAAGAATTTAAAAAAGAATTAGAAAGCATTATTGATAAAGTAGTAGAAAATTATATGATAGAAAAAGAATACAATGAATTTATAAAACTATTAAAGTATTTTGTTGATATTCAAGAGAGTAAAATGGAAGAAATAAATATTGTTATTGATAGAAGTGGCGAATATAAGGTCTTAAATGAATACGGGGAAGACATAATAGATAAATTATTTTCAGAATTTGATGAAAGCAAAAATAAAGTTACTGGAGACATAAATAAGGATGATATACTTATAAGTGCATTAATTACCTATTGCCCTGAAAAAATAGTTATTCATTGTTGGGATAATTGCTCTAATAAAGAAATGATAAATACTATTAAAAACGTTTTTCTTCAACGTGTTATTCTTTGTGATAATTGTAAAATTTGCAAATCAATAAAACAAAAGGTAAAAAAATGATTATATGTAGATTTAGACATTGACATTACTGTTGGTAAAGAATATAATTATAAAAAAGATAAAGAATTTTTTTTTCAAAAACGATGAGAAGGAAGAGTACATAGTGTATTATTAGTAGAGAGGAAAATTCACTGGCTGAAAAATTTTCTTAATATTAGTTATGGAAAACCACCTTTGAGTTGTATGCTGAACTTTTAGTAAGCATAGCCGTATTACCTGCGTTAAAGGTACAAAGATTTTAATAGATATACTATTTATTATTAATTTGGGTGGAACCGCGGTTACAATCGTCCCATTGCTTGGGAGGGTTTTTTTATTTTTTGTTTATATAAATGAATTAAAATAAAAGATAAGGAGGAAAATTATGTTGAAAGTAACATTGAAAGATGGAAAAATAATAGAGGTAGAAAAGGGAACAAAAGTAAGTGATATAGCTATGAAAATTAGTCCTGCACTTTACAAAAAATCATTAGGAGCTAAGATAAATGGTGAGAATGCTGAACTAATGACAGAAATTAATGATGAATGTACTTTAGAAATATTGACATTTGATGATGAGGGTGGAAAGTGGACATTAAGACATACTGCTTCACATATATTAGCTCAAGCAGTTAAAAGATTGTATCCAAAAGTAAAACTTGCTATAGGACCTGCTATTGAAAATGGATTTTACTATGATTTTGATGCTGATTTTACATTTACACCAGAAATGTTAGAAAATATTGAAAAAGAAATGAATAAAATAGTAAAAGAAAATCTCCAACTTGAAAGATTTGAACTTTCAAGAGATGAGGCCATAAAATTTATGAAAGAAAAGGATGAGCCATATAAGGTTGAGTTAATAGAGGATCTTCCAAAGGATGCAATAATTTCATTTTACAGACAGGGAGATTTCACAGATTTATGTGCAGGACCTCATGTACCAGCAACTGGTAAAGTAAAAGCAATTAAATTACTTTCATTAGCAGGTGCATATTGGAGAGGTGACGAAAAAAATAAGATGCTTCAGAGGATATATGGAACAGCTTTTAATAAAAAAAGTGAGTTGGAAGCTTATTTAAATATGTTAGAAGAGGCAAAAAAAAGGGATCATAGGAAATTGGGAAAAGAACTTGACTTGTTTACCATACATGAAGAAGGACCAGGATTCCCGTTTTTCCATCCAAAGGGAATGGTTCTTAGGAATATACTTGAAGGATTTTGGAGAGAAAGACATACAGAGGCTGGATATGATGAAATAAGAACACCTATTATATTAAACGAAGCATTATGGCATCAATCTGGTCATTGGGATCATTATAAAGAGAATATGTATTTCACAAAAATAGATGAAGAAGATTATGCAGTTAAACCTATGAATTGTCCAGGATCTATATTAGTTTATAAAAGTTCAATGCATTCTTATAAGGAGTTTCCTTTAAGATTAGGAGAGTTAGGACTTGTTCATAGACATGAACTTTCAGGTGCATTACACGGATTGATGAGGGTTAGATGTTTTACACAAGATGATGCGCATATTTTTATGACGAAAGAACAAATTAAAGAAGAAATTTTAAATGTAATAAAGCTTATAGATGGATTTTATAAAGTATTTGGGTTTGAGTATTTTGTAGAACTTTCAACAAGACCAGAGGATTCAATGGGTAGTGATGAAGATTGGGAAGCGGCTACTAATGGATTGGTTGAGGCATTAAATGCTATAGGTCTTCCTTATATAGTTAATGAAGGGGATGGAGCTTTTTATGGTCCAAAAATAGATTTTCATTTAAAAGATTGCATAGGAAGAACTTGGCAGTGCGGAACTATTCAGCTTGATTTTCAAATGCCTGAAAGATTTGACTTAACATATGTGGGGCCTGATGGAGAAAAACATAGACCAGTTATGGTCCATAGAGTTGTATTTGGAAGTATAGAAAGATTTATAGGAATACTTATAGAACATTTTGCAGGATCATTCCCAATGTGGCTTGCACCTGTTCAAGTAAAAGTTATGAATATAACTGATTCACAAAAGGATTATATATATAATATTACAGAAACATTGAAAAACAGTGGAATAAGAGTGGAAACTGATGATAGAAATGAAAAAATTGGTTATAAAATAAGAGAGGCTCAACTTGAAAAAATTCCATATATGATTATAGTTGGAGATAAAGAAATGCAAGAAAATAAAATTGCACTTAGAAGTAGGAAAGGTGGAGACTTAGGTGCTATGGACTTAGGTAACTTCATAGCTATGATAAAAGAAGAAGTTGAGAATAGAGATTTGGATAGCTCACTTTCAAAAGAAAATAAATAAAAAAATGTATTGACAAGGTTAAAAAAATATAGTAAAATATAATCTGTTAAGAAGAAACTAGCCGTTTCTCACCTTACGGCAACGCTTAGTAGGGTTTGGTAATTTTATTGTTTGTATATTGAGGACGGCTTTACGCTGTCCTTTTTTATATTATTTTAAACCACCTGGGAGGTGAAAGTTATTAGTAAAAATTTCCTTGTTAATGAAGAAATTAGGGAAAAAGAAATTAGGGTTATAACAGACGATGGTGAAGCATTAGGGATATTATCATCATCAGAGGCTCTAAAAATAGCAGAAGAAAAGGAATTAGATTTGGTACTTATAGCACCAACAGCTAATCCACCTGTTTGTAAAATAATGAATTTTGGAAAGTTTGTATATGAACAATCCAAAAAAGAGAAGGAAGCTAGAAAAAAACAAAAGGTTATAAATCTGAAAGAAATAAGGCTAAGTCCTACAATTGAAGAACACGATATAGGGATAAAAGCTAATAATGCAAAAAAGTTTTTATTAGCAGAAGATAAAGTAAAAGTAACTGTAAGATTCAGAGGAAGAGAAGCTGATTATTCTTTTGTAGGTAAGAAAATACTTGCATTGTTTGTTTCAAAACTTGAAGATGTTTGTGTTGTAGAAAAACCTGCGAAGTTAGAAGGTAAAAATATGACAATGATTCTGGCTCCAAAAAGAGCATAATACTGGGAGGAGGAATATACTATGCCAAAAATGAAAACACATAGAGGGGCAGCTAAAAGATTTAAGGTTACTGGAACTGGTAAATTAAAGAGAGCTAAGGCTTATAAAAGCCATATATTAACAAAGAAGAGTACAAAGACTAAGAGAAATCTTAGAAAAACAGGATATGTAGCTGAATGTCAGGAAAAAGCTATAAAGAAACTATTACCATACTTATAATAAGAAGTGCTTAAAAAGGAGGTTGAATTTAAATGGCAAGAGTTAAGAGAGCAATGAACGCTCGTAAATATCATAAAAAAGTACTAAAGCTTGCAAAGGGATACTATGGTGGGAAAAGCAAGTTATTTAAAACAGCTAATGAATCTGTTGTAAGAGCATTAAGAAATGCATATGTTGGAAGAAAGTTAAAGAAAAGAGACTTTAGAAAATTATGGATTGCTAGAATAAATGCAGCAACAAGAATGAATGGACTTTCATATTCAAGATTTATGAATGGAATAAAGTTAGCTGGAATAGATATAAATAGAAAAATGCTTTCAGAAATAGCTATACATGATCCAAAAGCATTTACAGAATTAGTTGAAATAGCAAAAAAGCAGATTAACGCTTAAGAAAATGCAGCATTATAGCTGCATTTTTTAAATTATTAAAGAATATTAGGCAAAGTAAGTAATTTTCATAATTTGACAATGGGTATTAAAATGCTATAATTATTGATAATATTATAAAGTATAAAGTTATATGAGGTGCATATAATGAAGATAAAAATAGTAAAAGGCATAAAGCTTTCACCTTTCCAGATATTAGCTATAGGATTTTTTATAGTTATACTTACGGGATCTATATTATTAAATTTACCAATGGCAACTCAAAGTGGAGAAAGAACTCCCTTTGTAGATTGCTTTTTTGTTGCTACTTCGGCAACATGTGTAACAGGTCTTATAACTGTTGATACGGGAACACATTGGAATTATTTCGGTAAAACTGTAATAATGTTTTTAATAGAAATAGGTGGCTTAGGGTTTATGTCTTTTGCTACTTTAATAGCTTTACTGTTAGGGAAAAGAATTACTTTAAAAGAAAGATTGGTAATGCAAGAGGCACTAAATTCTTTTGCGCTTCAGGGACTTGTAAAGTTAGCTAAATATGTACTATTATTTACTGTGTCTATACAGGCGGCAGGAGCAGTTCTTTTATCTACTCAATTTATTCCTCAGTTTGGATTAGCAAAGGGAATTTATTATAGTATTTTTCATTCAATATCTGCCTTTTGTAATGCAGGGTTTGATTTAATGGGAAATTTTCAAAGTGTTACACAATATGCAGATAATTCCGTTATAATATTAACAATATCTGCACTTATAATAATAGGTGGTTTAGGATTTTATGTTTGGCAAGAAGTATATAATTTTAAAGGAATAAAAAAGTTATCATTACATTCAAAGTTGGTATTATCAGTTACAGCATTTTTGATTATAGGTGGTTCCATATTGATGTTTATTTTTGAATATAATAATGTAGCAACTATTAAAAATATGTCATTTAAAGGAAAGGTATTATCTTCTGTATTTGCATCAGTAAGCCCAAGAACTGCCGGCTTTAATTCTATATCTACTTCTGATATGACTACAGCAGGTAGGTTTTTAACAACTATATTGATGTTTATAGGAGGATCACCTGGGTCTACAGCAGGAGGTATAAAAACCACTACAATAGGTTTATTGTTTATGACAATATTGTCTATTATAAGAGGAAGAGAAGATACAGAGATATACAAAAGAAGGATATGCAAGGATACAATTTATAAGTCTTTAGCAATTACTATAATAGGCTTAGGATTAGTGGTAATAGTAACTATGATACTTTCTATAACTGAGGTAGGAGCATCTTTAGAATATCTTTTGTATGAAGCAACATCAGCTTTTGCAACTGTTGGTTTAACTTTGGGATTAACAACCAAATTAACTACAATAGGTAAAATTATAATTGCGTTTACTATGTATGCTGGAAGAGTTGGGCCATTAACATTAGCATTAGCTTTGTCAAGAAAGAAAACTTCAAATACAATAAAGTATCCTGAGGATAAAGTGTTAGTAGGATAAGGAGTGTTTAATATGTCTAAAAAACAGTTTGTTGTTATAGGGTTAGGAAGATTCGGAACTTCTGTAGCAAAAACATTATATGCATTAGGAAATGATGTTCTAGCTATAGATACTGATGAAGATAGAGTACAGAGTATTTCTGATGGAGTAACTCATTCCGTTCAGGCAGAGGCAACAGATGAAAATAGTTTAAGATCACTTGGAATAAGAAATTTTGATGTTGCTGTTGTTACAATAGGATCTGACATACAAGCAAGTGTTATGGTGACTTTGCTTGTAAAGGAGTTAGGTGTTAAGTATATAATTGCGAAAGCCAACAGTGAATTACATGCTAAAGTTTTATATAAAATTGGTGCGGATAGGGTTGTTTTACCAGAAAGGGATATGGGAGTAAGAGTAGCTCATAATTTAGTATCGTCAAGTATATTAGATTATATAGAATTATCTCCAGATTATAGTATAGCTGAGGTTGTAAGTCCAAGAGAATGGCACGGGAAGACTCTTCAAAATATAAATGTTAGAGCAAATTATGGTATCAATGTAGTTGCTATTAAGAAGAACAATGATATAAATGTGTCTCCATCTGCTGAAGATGTTATTGAAATTGGGGATATAGTAGTGGCCATTGGAGGATCAGAAGAATTAAGCAAGCTAGAAAATTTAATTTCTAAATAAAAGGTGGATGCATTTTGAAAACTATTTTAAGTAAGGATAACTCTATTATCAAAGAAACTAGAAAATTAAAAGAAAAAAAACATAGAGTAGCAAAGTCACAGTTTATAGTAGAAGGGTTTAGATTTGTATTAGAAGCTATAATGTCAGATTTTATAGTAGACAAAATCTTTTTACATGATAATTCTTTGGGAAAATATAAAGAGTTACAAATAGAACATATGTTAAATTCTAATACAGAAGTTTTTGTTATTAGTGAAAAAATATTTAATAATATAAGTAGCACAGATACTCCCCAAGGAATAATAGCTATATTAAATAATAGAGAATTGGATATAGTAAATAAAGATGGGTTTTATATATTGCTTGATAAATTACAAGATCCAGGGAATGTAGGAACTATTATTAGAACAGCGCACGCAGCAGGAGCTTTAGGTGTAATTGTTAGTAAGGGTACTGTGGATATATATAATGAAAAAACTTTAAGGTCAACTATGGGTTCTATATTTCATGTACCGATACTCTTTGATAATAACTTTACCATAATAAAAGAACTTAGGGAAAATGGTTTTAAATTAATATCAAGTTCCCTAGAAGGTAAAGATAATTTATATGATATAGATTTAAAGGGCAAAATAATAATAGCAATTGGTAATGAGGGAAATGGAATAAGCCAGCAGGTTTACGAAATTTCTGATAAAAAATTCAAAATACCTATGCCTGGAAATGCAGAGTCACTTAATGCGGCTATAGCAGCATCTATAATAATGTTTGAATTAGTAAGACAAAATATAAAATAACATTGACATTATATACATTAATATGTAAAATCTTAAATTAAGGTATATAATTTAATATTAGTACTATGATGAAGAGAGTAGATTTAATAATTTTTTTAGGGAGAAAAGGTCACAGACTGTAAGCCTTTTTATGAGTTATTATTTTGAAGTTCACTTCTGAGTTCTAATTGTGAAATACTTAGTAGCAATTAGCGGATTAAACCGATATATTTAATGAAGTTGGGTATAATATACCAATTAGGGTGGCACCGCGGATAAATTTCGTCCCTTTATTTTAAGGGGCTTTTTTTTATTTACACAATAAATGAAAGGAGCAATCAAACATGAAAGAAAAATTACAACTCATTAAAGAAAATGCTATAAATGAGTTAAAGTCAGTTATGGATAAAAGAGATTTAGAAGGTATTAGAGTCAAGTATTTGGGAAAAAAGGGAGAACTTACACAGATACTTAGAAAGATGGGGTCATTGACTGATGATGAAAGGCCTATAGTAGGAAAGTTAGCTAATGAAATTAGGGGAAATATAGAAAAATTAATAGAGGATTCTACAAATAATATTAAAGAAAAAGAAAAATTTCAGAGACTTAAAAAGGAAACAATAGATATATCTATGCCAGGAAGGAAACAAGTATTAGGCAGAAGACACCCACTAGATTTAACATTAGAAAGTATGAAGGAAATATTTATATCAATGGGATTCACTATTGAAGAAGGTCCAGAAGTAGAAAAAGATTATTATAATTTTGAAGCATTAAATATTCCTAAAAATCATCCTGCTAGAGGAGAACAGGATACATTCTATATAAATGATAATGTTGTTTTAAGAACTCAAACTTCGCCAATACAAATAAGAACTATGGAAAATCAAAAACCACCAATAAAGATGATAGCACCTGGTAAAGTATATAGATCAGATGCTGTAGATGCTACACATTCTCCTATATTTTATCAAATGGAAGGATTAGTTGTAGACAAAGGTATAACATTTGCGGATTTAAAAGGTACCTTAGATACCTTTGCCAAAAAGATGTTTGGAGATAAAGTAAAGACTAAATTTAGACCACATCATTTTCCATTTACTGAACCATCAGCAGAAATGGATGCAACATGCTTTGTATGCAATGGAGAAGGGTGTAAGGTATGTAAAGGAAGTGGATGGATAGAACTTTTAGGAGGGGGAATGGTTCATCCACAGGTTTTAAGAAATTGTGGAATAGATCCAGAGATTTATAGTGGTTTTGCTTTTGGATTTGGTGTAGATAGAATGGTTATGCTTAAATATGCTATAGATGATATAAGATTACTTTATGAAAGTGATATGAGATTTTTAAATCAATTTTAAGAGTGAATGGAGGAGTAATTAATGAAAGTTCCAGTTAGATGGTTAAAAGATTATGTTGATATAAATATTTCATCAGAAGACTTAGGAGATAGGTTAACACTATCTGGGTCGAAAGTTGAGGAAATTATTTGTTCTGGAGATGAAATACAAAATGTGGTTACAGGTAAAATAATAGAAATAAAACCTCATCCTGATGCAGATAAACTGGTTGTTTGTCAATTAAATGTTGGTAAAGAGGAACCGGTTCAAATAGTTACAGGTGCAAACAATATGAAAGAAGGGGATATAGTACCTGTTGCACTTCATGGAGCTATTTTGCCAGGAGGGCTAAAAATTAAAAAGGGAAAATTAAGAGGTATAGTATCTAATGGTATGATGTGTTCAGAAGAAGAATTAGGAATTGCAGAAGAAGAAGTGCATGGATTAATGATTCTTTCACAAGAAACTCATTTAGGGAAGGATATTAAAGAAGTACTGGGATTAAATAGTTCGGTAATTGACTTTGAGATAACTTCTAATAGACCTGATTGTTTAAGTGTAGTTGGTATTGCAAGGGAAACAGCAGCTACATTAGGCACAAACTATAAAATGCCTAATTTAAACTATAAGGTTTTATGCAAAGAGAATATATGTGAAAATTTAAAAGTGGAAGTAAAGGATGATCTTTGTAGAAGATATATGGCAAGGGGTGTTAAAAATGTTAAGATTGAGCCTTCGCCAAAGTGGATGCAGGAAAGGTTGACTGAAGCAGGGGTAAGACCTATTAATAATATTGTTGATATAACTAACTTTGTAATGATTGAGTTAGGGCAGCCGATGCATGCATTTGATGCTAGACAAATATCTACCAATAGTATAGTGATAGATAGAGCTAAAGATTTAGAAAAATTCATCACTTTAGATGAAGTAGAAAGAGAATTAAAAAATAATATGCTTTGCATAAAGGATGGGGACAGGACTGTTGCTTTAGCAGGTATCATGGGTGGACTAAATTCTGAGGTTAAAGATGATACAAGTAACATAATTTTGGAATGTGCTAATTTTGATGGAACAAATGTAAGGGTATCATCTAAAATATTAGGGTTAAGAACAGAAGCTTCTGCAAAATTTGAAAAAGATTTGGATCCAAATTTAGTTCAAATAGCTATGGATAGAGCTTGTAATTTGATAAATGAACTAAATGTTGGTCAGATAATGGAAGGCACAGTGGATGTCTATACTAAAAAAACAGAGGAACATGTTTTAGAAGTTGATTCAAAGTGGATAAATAGATTTTTAGGAACAGATTTACCTAAAGAAGAAATTAAAGAGTATTTAGACAGATTAGAGTTATATACAAAAATTAAAGAAGATATTTTGATTATAACAATACCTACAAATAGAACTGATATAAATATAAAAGAAGATGTGGCAGAGGAAGTTGCTCGAATATATGGATATAATAATATTCCAACGACTATAATAAATTGCAGTAGTAGAAAAGGTGGAAAAACTGTAAAACAGCACTTAGATGATAGGGTAATAGAAGCTTTAATTGGAAGTGGATTAAATCAATCTATAAGTTACTCTTTTGTAAGTCCTAAAGTTTTCGATGAAATATTATTACCGAAAGATAGTTTTTTAAGAAATGTTGTAAAAATTAAAAATCCCCTTGGAGAAGATTACAGTATAATGAGAACAACTACTGTACCTTCAATGATGGAAGCATTATCTAGAAATTATTCAAGGAATAATGATGAAGCTAGATTATTTGAAATGGGAAAAATATATATACCAGATAAAGATGAAAATAATCTGCCAGAAGAGAGAAATATAATAAATATTGGAATGTATGGAAATGTTGATTATTTAGACATGAAAGGTGTGATAGAAAATATTATAGAATATCTAGGAATATCTTCAGTAAAATTTGTAAGAGAAAGTGAAAACCCTACATTTCACCCAGGAAAAACAGCTAATATATATATAAAGAAAAATTTAATTGGGACTTTAGGTGAAATCCATCCTGATGTATCAGACAATTATGGTATTGATGAAAGATGTTATATGGCAGAATTAAACTTAGATATGTTATATAATTACTCAAATTTAAATAAAAAATATAAGTCATTACCTAAGTTTCCAGCAGTTTCAAGAGATATTGCTTTATTAGTAGATGATAATGTACTTGTACAAGAAATTGAAGATATAATAGTAAGGCAAGGGGGAAAGATGGTAGAAAGAGTTAAATTGTTTGATGTATATAAAGGTAAACAAATTGAAGATGGCAAAAAGAGCGTAGCATATTCAATATTATATAGACTAGAAAATAAAACATTGACAGACGAAGAGGTTAATAAGGTACATGATAAAATAGTTAGAACCTTGGAAAACAAATTAGGAGCTCAATTAAGATAAATTCATATTTTAACTAACAACAATTTATGTTAAAATAGATTAAAAGATGAATTTATCTGAGAGGGTGTTTACATGAACATAGTAACTGTTAGGATAAATGGAGTAGAATACAATCTCAAAGGCAATGAAAAAGAAGAATATTTACATAGAGTTGCTAGTTATGTAGATAAGAAGTTAAAAAATATTGTAGATAACAATGGCAAATTAAGTACTTCTTCTGCTGCTATTCTAACGGCTATAAATGCTGTTGACGAGATGTTAAAGAGGGACGATGAAATTCAACAGCTTTTATCTAGAATGAAAGAGTTAGAGCAAAACGAGATTCAATTGCTTGGGGATATACAGGATTTTAGAAAGAGTATTAGTGAATTACAAAAGAATAATGAAGAACTTAAGAGTAAAAATGAACGTCTGAGTGCTGAGAATGAAAAAGTTAAATCTACGAATGAAGATAATGATTACCAAGAAATTATTAAAAAAAGAGATGAAGAAGTAGAAAAAATAATTAAGGAAAGGGATATTCTTCAAGAAACCTGCAAAAAATATCTTAATGAAAATAAGTTGTTAAAGGCAGAACGTAAGGAATATAAATTCCAGCTTCAATCATCTAAATATAAGGTAATTGATTTACAGCACAGACTAATAGAAACTCAGATAGAATTAGCAAAAGAAAAAAAACAGAATAATCCAATGTTAAAAATTGATGTTTTGTAGAAATTTAAAAAAGATATGCATAAAAAGAATGCATATCTTTTTTATTTATACATATCAAATTATGAAAAGTAATATATATTTAGTAGTCTTTAAATAATAAAGCTATTTTAGGAGGAATATATGATTTATGTAGATAATGCAGCCACTACTTTTCCTAAGCCTAAAGAGGTCTATACACAGGTATTGGATTGTATGAAAAATTATGGAGCCAATCCAGGAAGAAGTTCACATAATTTGGCTTTAAAAGCGGAAACTAAAGTATCTGAGGCAAGAGAAATAGTAAGCAATTTTTTCAAAGTAACTAATCCTTTTAATATAATATTTACTTGCAATGCTACGGAGGGGTTAAATATAGGCATTAAAGGTGTATTAAAACCTGGAGATCATGTTATAAGTACAGTTATAGAACATAATTCGGTATTAAGACCATTAAATAGTTTAAGTAAAAAAGGAGTTAAAGTTACATTAGTAGGGGTGGATAAATATGGACAGGTAAATATAGCTAATTTGAAGAAAGAAATAAAAAAAAATACTAAAATGATAATAATAAATCATGCATCTAATGTATTAGGTACTATACAGTATATTAACTCAATTGGGAAATTAGCGAAAAGTGAAGGTATATTATTTATGGTTGATGCATCACAAAGCGCTGGAACAATAGATATAGATGTTTGTAGAGATAATATAGATTTATTGGCATTTCCTGGTCATAAAGGTCTTTTAGGACCACAAGGAACAGGGGGATTATTTATAAGAAGTGATATTATGTTAGAACCTTTTAAAGAAGGTGGAACTGGAAGTAATTCTAATTCTATGAACCAGCCAGATTTTAATCCTGATAGATTTGAAAGCGGGACATTAAATGTTCCAGGAATTGTTGGGTTAAGTGAGGGAATAAAATTTATTGAAAAAGTGGGTAGAAGAAATATACAAAATCATGAAAAACAGTTGATAGAATATTTATTAAAGGAATTAAAAAAATTAGATTTTATAAAAATTTATGGGCACACTTCATATAAAAATAGATGTAGTGTAGTATCTATTAATATAGATACTATGGAGAGCTCCAATGTAGGATATTTGTTAAATAAAAAAGGTATAGCAGTTAGAACAGGATACCATTGTGCATCTTTAATACATGGTATAATTGGAACAATAAAATGGGGAACTGTAAGAATAAGTCCTGGGTATTTTAATACTTTTGATGATATAGAAAGTGTTATTAAAGCATTAAAAGAAATTTATACTGGGGTATAATTTATATTTATAGTGTGATGAAAAAATAGAAATGATCAACGTGTAAATGGGGGGATTAGGTGGGTGATATAAAAAAGTGGGCAAATGATCACGCATTAAATAATGATATGGAGTATGATGAGTTAGTAATTAAAGTCTTAGAAGGTTATAGAAATTATGTAGAAAATGATAAGGAATTATATGAATACGTAAGAGAAGATAAATTTAGAATGGTTATAAAGGAACTATATAATATATTAAATAAAAGTTCTAACACATGGTCCATTAGTAATGTTAAGAATATTAATGATAAAATCAGTTATTGCAATAAATATAATGAAAAATTAGAAGAGAAAGTTTTAAAAGGAGATTGTGAAATTTTAAAAATAAAAAATAATGGGGTAATAATCGCTTATTGTATATTAAGTTATGAAAATGATATTTATGGTAAATATGCTTTTTTGCATAAGATTAATTTTATTAAAGATTTTGATCTGAAACAGTATAATATTATAGAATCAGAGATAGCTAGGTATGTTAAAAATAAGTCTTGTATGTATCTTGATAGAGTGATTGTAAATAGCGATGAAAATAACATTAGAAAAATGGGGTATTGTATTTTAGCACAAAGTATGTCTGTTAAAATATCTATCTCAGACTATGTAACAGATAATATAGAGTATAAATCTAAGAAATGTGAGAGGAAAGATAATAGTTATTATGCCATATCAAGTATAGTCCCATTAAGATTTGAAGAAAAGTTAGAAAATTGCTATGAAATTTCTTTTCATGAAGGAAAATTTTATATATCATTTAATATTATAGATGACTGGAGTATTGTTCATATATATATTTTTAATTTTAAAGATTATTATAGATATTTAGAAAAAATTTATAAGATTATTGATAATTTTATGTTTAATAGAGGGGTAAAAAATATATACACTTCCGTACCTATACAGCATATAATATTATTAAATAAAAATAATAAAGCCATAAAAAAAATGTTTTGGATAAGAAAAAATATATAAGTCTAAGGGTTATGGGAGTGAAAAGATATGTCTTCCAATGAGAGAGAATATGTTGTAGTGTTTGCTTCACATAATGGTGCAATTACTATATACAATAAATTATTAAAAAAGGGGTACAAAGTAGAGATTATACCTACACCCTGTACTATATCACCAAGTTGTACAAAATCATTAAAGTGTAAAGAAGAGTATTTGCAGCTTGTAAAAGATTATTTAAAAGAATATAAAATAGTTATTAGAGGCATATATGAGATTGTAAGGGATAAGAAAAATTTAAAATATATAAAGATAATTTGATAAAGGGACCTGAGTAAGGTCCATTTTTTTTATAATCATAGAATATTAAAAATAATTGTCAAGTTACAGTTTTATTAAAATAATATTTTTAAGATACCTTTAATTGTATAGTTTATATATAAATTATAATAAATTTTGAGTAACTATATTATTCAGTGCCTTAATTTAATAAAATTCGTGATATTATTTAAAGTCTATGCATAATAATAATTTAAGTGAAGCACATAATTAGGAGGAATTTTTATGAAGGTTTTATTCTGCATAAGAAATGACTATCTTAGGGATTTTGCTGGTGATTCTATGCAGGCTATAAAAACAGCTGAATATTTAAGAAAAATGGGGGTTATGGTAGATATAAATAATGGTCAAATAAATGACTATTCATCCTATGATTTAGTACATTTATTTAATTTAACTAGGATGGGGGAAACATATAAATACTATAAGACTGCAAAGTTTTACAAAAAAAATATAGTATTGTCACCAGTTTATTGGAATATTAAAAAATATTATAACTATATCAATGATTTAGATAGTATAAAATTATGGGATCAATGTAAACCATATAGAAGTGAAATATTAAGGGCTTGTAAAATGATTTTCCCAAATAGTTTAATGGAAAAAGAAGAATTAAAAAAAGACTTTGGAAAATACGCACCATATACAGTAGTTTATAGTGGAGTAGAAGTGGAGCACAGTGACGTTCCTTTATATAATTTTAAAGAAAGATTTGAATTAGATAATTATGTATTGTGTGTGGGAAGAATATGTAAAATTAAAAATCAACTAATATTGGCTAGAATCTGTAATGAATTAAAGATTCAGTTGGTTCTTATAGGAAATATTATTGATAAGTATTATTTTGATAGATGTGTGAGTTTTAATAATGTTACTTATTTAGGATTTATGGATAGTTATAATATATATAATGCCTACAGATTTGCCAAATTACATGCATTACCATCATTTATAGAAACACCGGGATTGTCTTCACTAGAGGCAGCTGCAAGTGGTTGTAATATTGTTACTACGGCTGAAGGAAGTGGCAAAGAGTATTTTAAGGATATGGCTAGCTACTGTAATCCCTATGAAGATGATGAAATCTTTAAATGTATAGAAAATGGTATTAAAAATAAGAAAAAGGATAAGTTAAGATTATATGTTGAAGAAAATTATAATTGGGAAAAATGTGTAAAGGTTTTATATGATTGCTATAAAAATATTATATTAAATAAATAAAAAGCGGCATTGGATCGCTTTTTATTTTTTTTGTTAGAAATTAAAAAAATATAAATTACATAAAAAAGTGGATATAAATTAAGTAAGTATTTAAAAATATAATCACATAAATTAATTCATTAAGTTTGTAGAAATGAAAATCGGTTTTAAATAATAATAATATATTGTATAATAAACTTTAGGATTTAAATAGGAGAGATGAATAATGAATAATATAGAGTTACTTGCTCCAGCAGGTAGTATAGAAAGTTTACATGCTGCAGTTTTGGCAGGTGCAAATGCAGTATATCTTGGAGGAAGTAAATTTTCTGCTAGAGCATATGCATCAAATTTTAATGATGAAAATATGAAAGATGCAATAAATTATTGTCATTTGTATGGTGTGAAAGTGTATGTAACATTAAATACTTTGCTTAAAGATGAAGAAATGGAAGAAGCTATAGATTATGCTAGGTTTTTATACAATATAGGGGTAGATGGGTTAATAGTACAAGATACGGGGCTTATATATTTTTTAAATAAGGAAATACCTAATTTAGAACTACATGCATCTACCCAGATGACTGTACATAATTTAGAGGGAGCTAAACTCCTTAAAGAGCTAAATTTTAAACGTATAGTTCTATCTAGAGAGTTGTCTTTAAATGAAATAAAATATATATCGGAAAATTTAGGTGTTGAAATAGAAATTTTTATACATGGAGCATTATGTGTATGCTATTCAGGTCAGTGTTTAATGAGTAGTATTATAGGTGGTAGAAGTGGTAATAGAGGAAGATGTGCTCAGCCCTGTAGACTTCCCTATACACTTATAGATAAAAACACAGGAAGAAAAGAAAAAGCATATATATTAAGTCCTAAAGATATATGTACTTTAGATAACATAAAAGAAATTTTATTAAGTGGTGTTACATCTTTAAAAATAGAGGGAAGAATGAAAAGACCAGAGTATGTGGCTGGTGTAGTAGACACATACAGAAGAGCTATAGATTTTGTACAAAACAACACTGAAAAAAAACAATTACATTTTGAAAAAGATAATAAAAAATTACTTCAATTATTTAATAGAGAAGGATTTTCTAAGGCTTATTTATTTGGTAATGTGGGAAAAGATATGATGTCATATTCCTACCCTAAAAATACAGGCCTATATCTTGGAAAAATAAATAAAGATTTGACGGTAACATTAAAAGAAGATTTAATTTTGAAAGATGGAATAAGAAATAAAGATAAAGGGTTTACTATTTCAAAAATAACTAAACAAGATAGGGAAGTAGATAAAGCTTTTAAAGGAGATAAAGTAAAATTATTTCCAGCAAACTATATATTTGGTGATGAACTTTATAAGACTTCAGATATATTATTATTATCTAGTTATGAAAAGTTTTATAATGATCCTTATAATAAAAAATTAGATATAGAAATAGATGTGAATTTTAGGGTGAATGAGCCTATAACTATATCTACAAAAGTAAATAATAAAACTATTATCCATCAGGGACACATTATTCAACAGGCGAAAAAAAGACCCTTAGATAAAAAAAAGATAGAAGAGAATTTAAAGAAGACAAGGAATACAGCATTTCAAGTTAATAATATAAATTTTATTTCTTTTGAAGAAGGATTTTTACCTGTTTCATCAATAAATGAAGTTAGAAGAGAACTAATTTCCATGCTGCAAGAAGAAATAATTAATGGAAATAGTAAGAGAGAGAATACAAATAAAAATTTAAATTGTAAAAAAATAAATAAATTAAGTATAGAAAAATACGAACTACCAAAAACATTAGTTTGTATTACAACGAAAGAACAATTGAGGGCAGCTAAAAGTTTTAATATTAAAGATATAGCCTTTAATCCGTTTTTAAGAAGAAATGAATTAAATTTATTTGATTTTATAAATGAAGGGATTAATGTGTATATAAAAATCCCTAATATTATAAAGGATGAATTTCATAGTATTTATAATTATATAGAAAATAATTTGAATTCTATTAAGGGAATTATAACTGCAAACTTAGGTATTATTAATAAATTTAGAAATAAAACAATTATTATATCTGATTATAAATTGAATATTTTTAATAACTATTCACTGGATTTTTATAAAAACTTTATACATGGCTATTGTGCTAGTGTGGAATTAAATAAAAGTGAAATAAGTAAATTAAAACATAGTAATTTACAAATAATTGTATATGGTAAAATAGAACTTATGATAAGCGAGTATTGTCCTATAGGGAGTATTTTTGGTGGCAAAGATTCAAATAATGTATGTACCGGTTATTGTAAGGACAAAAGTTTTGGATTAATTGATAGAAAAAATGAGGAATTCTCAATTTATACAGATAAGTTTTGTAGAAGTTATATTTATAATAATGTACCATTAAATTTAATCTCTAATATTAGTGAATTAGAGAAAATTAAAGTTAAAAATTTTCGATTAGATTTCATAGATGAAGATTTCATTGAAACTAGTAAAGTATTAGAAGCATTTATAAATAAAAATTGGGTGGGCAATGATTTAAAAGGATTTACAAGAGGACACTACAAAAGAGGAGTAGAGTAACATAGAAAAGGTGGTTGAGAAGGTTGAATGAAAGAGCATTAAGGGTTTTAGAGTTTAATAAAATTAAAGAAATGTTAAAAAAATATACTTGTACTCAGGCTTCAAAAGATATTATAGATGATTTAAGGCCTTATAATAATATTTATGAAATGGAGGAGCATCTTGAAGAAACAAAAGAGGCACTACAACTTTTGAGCAAAAAAGGGTCCCCTCCTTTTGATGGAATATTTGATGTAAGAGGTACTATAAAAAGGGCAGGAAAAGGGTTTTTGCTTATGCCAGGCCAATTATTAAAAATTGCTGCTGTTATTAGATGTGCAAGAAAATTTAAAGAATATATAAAACATAAAGAAGAAGAGGAAAGTTATAAAGTTATTGAAGATATTTGTGAGGGTATAGTTCCACTTAAAACAATAGAAGATTCTATATTTATGGCTATAGTAAGTGATGAAGAAATTTCTGATAAAGCAAGTACGGCGTTATATAATATAAGAAGAGCCTTGAAAGATAAAAATGCCTCTGTGAGAGATAAAGTTAATTCATTTGTAAGAACTTATTCACAATATTTACAAGAAAACATATATACAATTAGAGGAGAAAGATATGTTTTACCTGTGAAATCTGAACATAAGGGTTCAGTACCTGGACTTGTCCATGATCAAAGTTCATCTGGGGCAACATTGTTTATAGAACCTATGGGACTTGTTAATTTAAATAATGAAATTAGAGAATTAATGCTTAAGGAGAAAGCGGAAGTACAAAGGATACTTGAAGAACTTTCAAAAGAAATATATGATAATATTGATTTGGTAGAAAATAACTCAAAAATTGTTTGGGAACTGGATTTTATATTTACTAAAGCAAAATTCGCAAGTGAATTAAATTGTATATGTCCAAGTGTGAATGAAAATGGAATAGTAGATATAGTAGAAGGGAAGCACCCTTTAATAGATCCTAATCTGGCAGTGCCAATGAATATATACTTAGGAAAGGATTTTACTTCTTTAATTATCACAGGCCCTAATACCGGAGGAAAGACTGTAACACTAAAAACAGTAGGACTTTTACATATAATGGCTATGAGTGGGCTAATGATTCCTGCTAGAGAAAACTCTACAGTAAGTTTTTTTAAGGAAATTTTTGCAGATATAGGAGATGAACAAAGTATAGAACAAAGTTTATCAACATTTTCATCACACATGACTAATATAGTAGATATTATGGATAAAGCTGACGAAAGTTCACTAGTTTTATTTGATGAATTAGGGGCAGGTACAGATCCTACAGAAGGTGCTGCTTTAGCTGTAGCTATTTTAGAAAACTTAAGAAAAAGAAAAGTGAAAATAGTTGCTACAACTCACTACAGTGAGCTTAAGGCTTATGCCTTAAAAAGTCAGGGTGTAGAAAATGCTTCTGTAGAATTTGATGTTGAAACATTAAAGCCTACTTATAGATTGCTTATAGGTATCCCGGGGAAATCAAATGCTTTTGAGATTTCAAAAAGACTAGGTCTTCAGTCTTATATAATAGAAGATGCTAAAAATAGTATTTCTAGTGATAATTTAAGATTTGAGGATTTAATACAAAATCTTCAAGAGAAAAGTATAAAGGCAGGAGAAGATGCTAGAAAGTCTGAAATGTTGAAATTACAGGTTAGTAAAATAAAAAGCGATTATGAAAATAAATTAAAAAGGCTAGATAGTAGCAGGGAAAAATTATTAATAGAGGCTCAAAAGGAAAGTAAAAGAGTAATAAAAGAAGCTAAAGAAGAAGCAGATGAAATATTAAAAAACATTAGAGATTTGGAAAGAATGGGTTATTCCTCTGATGCAAGAAGAAAATTAGAGGAAGAAAGAAGAAAATTAAAAGATAGATTAGAAAATATGGAGGGTAAATTAGAGAATAGTAAAAAGGATAAGGGAAAAGTATTACATGAGATAAAGTTAGGGGAAGAAGTCTTTTTACCTACTTTGAATCAAAAAGTAATAATTTTATCTAAACCCGATAACAAAGGGGAAGTGCAAGTACAGGCAGGAATTATGAAAATAAGCGTTAAAGCAGAAGAGCTAAGGCAATGTGACAGTAAAAGTAATATAAATAAAAAGTCTGTAAAAAGAGAAGCTAAATTAAATTTTAAAAGTGTAAGTTCATCTGTGGATTTAAGGGGGATGGATTCCGAAGAGGCAACTTATAGAACAGATAAATATTTAGATGAGGCATATATGGCGGGATTATCAGAGGTTACAGTAATTCATGGCAAGGGAACAGGTATACTTAGAAAAGCTATAAATGATATGCTTAAAAATCATCCCCATGTTAAGTCCTATAATTTAGGTGGATATGGTGAAGGAGGAAGTGGAGTTACTATAGTTATAATAAAATAATATATAGGAGAGAAATTTTATATGATAATTATAAGTGCTTGCCTGTGTGGTATTAACTGTAAATATAATGGTAAAAATAATCTTAGTGAGGATGTTTTAAAACTATTTAAGCAAAAAAAGGCAATATTAGTATGTCCGGAACAATTGGGAGGTTTACAAACACCTAGACCTCCACAGGAGATAATAAATGGTACTGGCATGGAAGTGTTAAAAAGACTATCAAAAGTTAAAGATTTAGCTGGCAATGAATCAACAGATAAATTTATAAAGGGTGCTTATGAAACTTTAAATATAGCTAAGGAGTGTAAAGCACAGTATGCTATATTAAAATCTAACAGTCCCTCTTGTGGTTATGGAATGATATATGATGGAACATTTTCAGGCAAAAAAATAAAAGGTAATGGGGTAACAGCAGAGTTGTTAAGAAAAAATGGAATAAAAATATTCACAGAATATGATTTTGAAAAACTTAAGGAAGAAATATGATCTTTTAATTGGGGTGAATTATTTGTGTATTTATAAGGAAATTCCTGAAAACTTAGAAAGGAGTTTAAAGACTTATGTAAGAAAAGGCGAAAAAGTTAAATGTTTAGATATAAGGTTAAAGGATAAAATATATAAGGAGATTGAATTTAGGAAAAAAGCTTTTGGAAGAGGAAAGTATATAATAAAAGGAATACTGTATTTATCCTGTGAGGGTAAGGTTGTACATAATGAAGAGATGATATTAGAATTATCAAAGTTAGCCTTTTATTATAAAAGCATTTTCAATAGGGAAAGTAAATTTTCTATAATCTCCACTTATAATGATGAAGGTACAATAAAAAGATATGAATATGATTTTAACAAAGCATTATTAGCAATAGAATTTTTAAAAGAAAAATCAGAAAAAAATACGGAAAAGATTAAAAACGTAATAGAACAAACCATAAGATTTAGGAAAGAAAAAAATAAAAAAATAGAAGAACTAATTAACATAGAAAAACAATTAAAAATTAATAATCTTGTATTTGATGAATATGTTTTTAATGAAGCATACTTAATATATGAAGAAATTTTAATAACAAACTTTAAAAGTATAAAGTTAATAATTTCAGTAAAGGAAATCTGTGATGATTTTATAAAATTAATTAGAAAATATAGGAGAGTTTTGACCCTTAGATTTAATAAGGAGATAAGGGAATCATTATTAAAGTTAGAATATCAGATTACATATTTTAAAAAGATAATATCTGCTTATGAAAGTATAGCTAATTACGATATTAACAAGTATATAAATCTTGTGAGAACAAATAATAATAAAATAATTAAAGAGAATATTAAAGGGTTAAGAAGATAGGGTATCTTGTACAATACAAGACACCCTTTAATCTAGTCTACTACTTTGATATAATTAACTTCTGAATCCTCGGTACCTTGAACATATAGACCAGTTTCCTTCAACTTTTGCACATATTCAATTATTTCTTTTGTTATAATTTCACCAGGACATAGTATAGGAATACCTGGTGGATAAGCCATTAAAAATTCGCCACTTATTTTCCCAGTGCTTTCACTTAATGGAATGCAAATTTTATGGCTATTAAAAGCTTCTCTAGGAATTTCAACCTGTTTAGGTATATTTGGTATATCTATAAAATCAGATTTTTTATCTTTATTTCCATAGTATTCTTTACTAATTTCTTTTAAAGCAGAAATCAAGGAATCGATATTTTCCTTTGTATCACCAAAAGAACCCACAGCTAATACATTATACAAATCTGATAATTCCACTTGAATGTGATATTTATTTGAAAGAATCATATCTAAATCATAACCAGTAATTCCTAAATCCCTACATGTTATGGTTATTTTTGTTGGATCTAAGGCGAATACACCAGGTTGACCCAAGATTTCTTGTCCAAAACAATAAAAACCTGGAATTTTATTTATATTCTCACGAGCATAATTTGAAAGCTCTATAGTTTTTTCTAATAAATCATATCCTTGCAGTGCAATTTGTTTTCTAGCACAATCTAAAGAGACCATTAAAATATAAGAAGGTGATGTGGTTTGCAAAACATTTAGTATCTGCTGTACTCTGTGAATATCAACTCTTCCTGAACGAACTTGAAGTAATGAGCACTGAGTTAAAGCACCTATAATTTTATGGGTACTTTGTGCACATATATCTGCACCAGCATTCATTGCGGATATTGGTAATTTTTCATTGAAACCAAGGTGTGGACCATGAGCTTCATCTACTATCAAAGGAATATTGTAGCTATGAACAATATTAGCTATATTTTGTATATCTGTTGCAACTCCATAATAAGTTGGATTAATTATTAGAACAGCTTTCGCATCTGGGTTCGCTTTTAAAGTCTCCTCTACTGTTTCTTTAGTAACACCGTGTGCTATACCAACTTTTCTATCAAGTTCCGGTTGCATATAAACTGGTGTAGCACCACTTAAAATTATACCTGCAGTTACAGATTTATGAACATTTCTAGGTATAATTATTTTGTCACCAGAGGAAACCACAGACATAATCATAGCCTGAATAGCTCCAGAAGTACCATGGATTGAAAAGAAAGCAGCATCAGAACCATAAGCATCAGCGGCTAGTTCTTGTGCTTTTTTTATTGGTCCAGTAGGATGATGTAAACTGTCTACTAACTTGAATACAGTAACATCAATTTTAAAAGCATTATGGCCTATAAAATTTTTAAATTCCTCTTCTATACCTACACCTTTTTTATGACCAGGTACGTGAAATGGTATAGTTTCTCTGTTTACATATTCTTTTAAAGCATCAAATAATGGGGTTTCATTTTGATTTAATTTATACACCTTGATAAACACCTTCTTTCACAAATTTACACCCGTGAAACTATGAAAAATCAATGGTTTCCGTGGATCTTATATTAAAACAATATCATTATAAAGTAAATGGTATGCAATTGCAATATAAAATATTAAATATTTTATATATGGAGACATAATTATATTATGCATAAAGTAGATTGTTAAACCCTCTTTTTATAGCTTTTTGTAATATAAACATATATAATATTTTTATTAAGTCTATGAAAGTGAGGATATCAGTATGAATTATAAAGAACAATATAATATCTGGTTAAACTCAGATTATATAGATGAAGGGACTAAAAATGAACTAAAAAAAATTAAAAATGAGAAAGAAATAGAGGATAGATTTTATAAAAGTTTGAAATTTGGTACTGGAGGATTGAGGGGAATAATAGGTGCAGGTACTAATAGAATGAATATTTATACTGTGAGAAAAGCTACTCAGGGAATTGCAAATTTCATTAAAAGAAATTACAAAAAAAATTTATCTGTAGCGATAGCATTCGACTCTAGAATAATGTCAAAAGAGTTTGCTAAGGTAGCATCAGAAGTATTTGCAGCTAATGAAATACAAGTTAATATTTACAAAGATATAAAACCAACACCAATGCTTTCATTTGCAGTAGGTAAGCTTAAATGCAAAATAGGTATTAGTATAACGGCATCACATAATCCTAAGGAATATAATGGATATAAGGTATATGGAGAAGATGGGGGACAAATTACAGATGAGTTGGCAAAAGACATACTATGTTGTATAGAAAAAGTAGATATTTTAAAGGGAATAAAAGCTTTAGAATTCAATAGTGGATTAGAAAAGGGAATAATAAATTATATAAAAGATTCAGTGGAAGAAGAATATTTTAATAAGGTTAAGGAACTTGTTATAAGAAAAGATTTAGTGAAAAATAATGCTAAAGATTTAAAGATAATATATACTCCACTTCATGGAACAGGAAATATACCTATAAGAACAGTATTAAAGGAGCTTGGTTTTGAAGATTTGTATGTTGTTAAAGAACAGGAAATACCAGATGGAACATTTCCTACAGCTCCCTACCCCAATCCGGAAATAAAAGATGTATTTAATATAGCATTAGATATGGCAAAGGATATAAAACCGGATATTATTTTAGGGACAGATCCAGATTGTGATAGAATAGGTGTAGTTGTAAAGGATAATTATAATAATTATAGGGTTCTTAGTGGAAATCAGACAGGAGCACTGCTTACTAATTATATATTAATGTCTTTAAAAGAAAAAAATAAATTGCCTGAAAATGGAGTAGTAATTAAAACTATAGTAACTACAGATATAGTGAAAAAAATTGGGGAAAAATTTAAAATCCCAATAATAGAGGTATTAACAGGATTTAAGTATATTGGCGAAAAAATAAAAGAGTTTCAAAAGGATGATACATCAAAATATATATTTGGCTTTGAAGAGAGTTACGGGTATTTAGCTGGTAATTTTGTTAGAGATAAAGATGCAGTTATAGCTTCAGCACTAATATGTGAGATGACTTTATATTATAAAAGTATAGGATTAAGTTTATATGAGGCTTTGATAAAGTTATACGACGAATATGGATATTATAAAGAAGAATTATTGTCAGTAGAACTAAAAGGAAAAGAAGGACAAGAAAAGATTGAAAAAGCTATGCATTATTTAAGACACTCTATGAGTACAACTTTAAATGATGTAAAAATTTACAAGAAATTAGATTATAAATTAAGTATAGAAAAAAATTTATTTGTTATAAGTGAGCATCACATAGAATTACCTAAGTCAAATGTTCTTAAATTTATTTTCAATGACGGTTCATGGTTTGTTGTAAGACCATCTGGTACAGAACCTAAGATTAAAATATACCTCTCTGTAATAGGAAATAATAAAAAGCATGCAGAGGATAAAATAAAAATGCTTAAAAAATCAGTAAAGGATATAATAGATGTAGCTTGTAATTGTTAAAATATGAGAAATAGATAATAGGAGATGAATATATTGGAGATTAAACCTCATTTTACCGAGAAACTGTCAGAATTACTTTTTGTTGAAGTTAGTAAAAAAAAGATAAAAGAAATCTTTAAAACAGACTTAAATAAAGAAATATATATGCCTATTAAGTCAAGTGATATAGTTGAAAATGTTAAGGAAAAAGAAAATATAGATGCAATACCAATATCTTATTTTATTGAAGCCATGTACTATGTTATGGGGGCAGATGAAAAATTTAAGTTTAATGATGCATATGGCCAATTATTAAAAAATATTGATGAAAGTAGCAAATTTATTAAGGGTAAAATATATAAACTAATAGAAAAGAAAAATTATGAGGAAGCATATTTATTGTTAAAGGGACTTTGTAATATTGAAACTGAAGAGGAAAATTTTGAAAAACTACTTATGTTGGCTGATAAATTAAGGAATTTAGATAAAAGATATAAAGATGAGGAATTACAACTAATAGAAACTTATAAGAAAAAATTTGAAGAGGCAGCAACACCATATGCTTACGAGAGTATTATAAAAAAAGATTTACAGGATTTTCAAGGAGCTTTATTTTCTTTGAATAATTATATTGCTAGAGGGGGAGAGGAGACTTCCCAAATTACAGATATGAAAATATGGTTAAAAGGAATAGTAAATTATGATCGAGGAAAGGAACTTTTAAATGAGGATCCAGAGGGGGCGTTAAAACTTTTAATACCACTTATAAAAGAATTTGAGGAAGATGCTGTCCTTTATTACTATATAGCCGTAGGTTATAGAATGCTTCAAAATTATGAAAAGGCAATTTATTATTTAAATGAGTCTATTTCAATAGATAGTAGTATAGTAGAAGTTATTAATGAATTAGGAATAAATTATGCATCTTTAGGAGATTTCAATAAGGCTATAGCATTCTTAAGAAAGGCATTTGAAGCTACTAAATCTATTGAAATTTGTACAAATTTAGTAATGTGCTATTTAAATGCTGGGAAATTAGAAGATGCTAAAATGCATTTAACTATAGCTAAAAAGTTGGATCCAGAAGATGAAATAGTATTAGAATTAGAGAGTATACTTAACAATTCAAAATAAAAGAATATGGTATATAAAGATTTATATTAAAAAAAGTCTTTACAAAGTAAATTTGTAAAGACTTTTTTTAATTGAAATTAGTTTATATATCGTTGCAATGTATAATATTTTGTTTCAGGTAGATTATATAAAGAGAATTGACTTGCAGTTGGTATAAATGGTAGAAATATGAATTTGATTATATTATAATTAAAATATGAACTTAAGAAAGGGGAAAATCTAATGAGAGTAAAGAAGGCAATAATACCTGCAGCGGGACTTGGAACAAGATTTTTACCTGCTACAAAAGCACAACCAAAGGAAATGTTACCTATAGTTGATAAACCAACTATACAATATATAATAGAGGAGGCTGTAGCCTCTGGAATAGAAGAAATTTTAATTATTACAGGAAGGAATAAAAGAGCCATAGAGGATCATTTCGATAAGTCTGTAGAATTAGAGCAGCAGTTAAATGCTACTGGAAAAGATGAGTTATTAACTATGGTAAATGATATATCTAATATGGCCGATATATATTATATAAGACAAAAAGAACCTAAAGGATTAGGTCATGCAATAAATTGTGCCAAAACTTTTGTAGGCAATGAACCCTTCGCTGTTATGCTAGGAGATGATGTGGTAGATAGTGAGATTCCTTGTTTAAAACAACTTATTAATTGTTATGATGAATATAAAACTACTGTACTTGGAGTACAAGAAGTTCAAAAAGAGGATGTGCATAAATACGGTATAGTAAAAGGTATGCATATAGAGGATAGAGTATATAAAGTTAAAGATTTAATTGAAAAACCTAAAATAGAAGAGGCGCCATCAAATATAGCTATATTAGGAAGATACATTATAACACCTAGGATTTTTGACATACTTGAAAATACTAAACCGGGTAAAGGTGGAGAAATACAGCTTACAGATGCTTTAAAAACTTTGGCTACTCAAGAGGCTATATATTCTTATTGTTTCCAGGGTAAAAGATATGATGTTGGGGATAAGTTAGGTTTTTTAGAAGCAACAGTTGAATATGCATTGAAAAGGAAGGATTTACAGGAATCCTTCATGAAATATCTAATAACAATTAAGGAAAATCCAAAATTTAAGGATATATATGAAAAGATTTCCAATATATAAAAATAGAATTTAAATTTATACATTTTACTTAAATTACTTTTATAATTCAATCTCGTATTAATATATGGGATTGAATTTTTTTACTATGTATTTTTAACCATTAATATGCTAAACTTTATATTAGGTTTAAAATAATCTTTTTTTGTTGAATAATTTTTTAAATGTTGTAAAATGATTAAGGTGAGATAATAAAGTAAACTATTTTAATCTTAGGATGTGAGAATATGCGAAAAGATAAAAAACTTATATTATATGATGTGTTATTAGTTGTTTTATCATTATATTTGGCTTTACTTTTGCGACTTGATTTTAGAATTCCAACTGAATATATGGAATTTTTTAAGTTATCCATTATTCCTGCAATTATCATAACTATATTTTTTAATAAAATCTTTCGTTTATACGATAGCATATGGAAATATGCTTCAATAGAGGAATTGATGTCTATAGTGTATTCAATTACTTTATCTAATGTTGTTATTTTAATATATAGTTACTTTATAAATTATAAGTTATTAGAAACAAGATACATTAGATTTCCCTATGGTGTACATATAATATTTTGGTTATTATGTGTAGTGACTTTAGGTGGTATGAGATTTAGATATAGAGTGGTAGATGAAATAAACTCAGAAAAAAATTGCACTAAGAAAAAGAAAAGACTGTTGATAATAGGGGCTGGAGATGCAGCTGCATTACTTATAAAGGAAATTAAAAGGAGTAATAACTTAAATTATGATATAGTTGGGTTAATAGATGATGATTCTTTTAAAAAGGGTAAAATGATTAGTGGAGCAAAAGTAATAGGCGGTAGAGAGAAAATTAAGAATATATGTGAGTTGAAAAATGTTGAGGAGATTATTTTAGCAATTCCCTCAGCAAATGTAGAAAGAAAAAGAGAAATAATAAATATTTGTAAGGATACAAATGCTAAATTAAAAACCTTACCAGGTATTTATGAAATCATAGATGGTAAGGTAAGCATAAGTAAAATAAGAGATGTAAACATAGAAGATTTACTTGGAAGAGAAGAAGTTAAATTAAACAGTGAAAATATTAATAAATATATAAAGGATAAGGTCATACTAGTTACTGGTGGTGGAGGATCTATAGGATCGGAATTATGTAGGCAAATATCAAAATTTAAGCCAAAAAAACTTTTAATTTTAGATATATACGAAAATAATGCCTATGATCTGCAAATGGAGCTAAATTTTAATCATCCAGAACTTAATAAAGAAGTTATAATTGCTTCCATAAGAGATGAGAAAAGATTAAGGGAAGTATTTGAAAAATATAAACCAGAAGTAGTATTTCATGCAGCAGCTCATAAACATGTGCCTCTTATGGAAAACAATCCAGTTGAGGTTATAAAAAATAATATAATAGGAACATATAATGTGGTTAAATTTAGTCATGAGTATGATGTAAAGAAATTTGTTCAAATAAGCACAGATAAAGCAGTAAACCCAACAAACATAATGGGAGCAAGTAAGAGATTTTGTGAAATAATTATACAAGCATTTGATTCAATAAGTAAAACAGAGTATGTAGCTGTTAGATTTGGAAATGTACTTGGAAGTAATGGTTCAGTTATTCCACTATTTAAAAAACAGATATCTCGAGGTGGTCCAGTAACTGTAACTCATCCAGAAATAAATAGATATTTTATGACAATACCTGAAGCAGCTCAATTAGTTATACAGGCAGGTGCCATGGCAAAGGGTGGAGAAATCTTTGTATTAGATATGGGGAAACCTGTTAAAATTGTAGACTTAGCTAAAGATTTAATAAGGCTTTCTGGTTATCAGCCGGGGGTGGATATTAAAATAAAATACACAGGACTTAGACCAGGAGAAAAGCTTTATGAAGAGCTTTTAATGAATGAAGTTGCATTAACTTCTACAGAACATGATAAAATATATGTAGAGAAACCAGAAGATAATAGTATTGAATTTGTAGAAAAATCCATAAATGAATTTAGAAAAATTATTAATGAAGATAATGAAAGTATCTTTAACTTAGTAGAAAAAAAAGTACCTACTTACAGAAGAAAAAAGCAATAAAGGAGATGTTAAAATGAAAGTAAATTTATTAGATTTAAAGGTTCAATATAATAACATTCAACAAGAGATAGAAAAAGCTATAAAAGAAGTTTTGGAATCAACACATTTTATAATGGGACCTAATGTAAAAGAATTAGAAAAAGAAGTAGCAGAGTTTACAGGGGTAAAGCATGCTATAGCCGTAGCAAATGGAACAGATGCATTAATGCTTTCCTTAAGAGCATTAGGAGTTGGACCGGGAGATGAAGTAATAACAACACCATTTACTTTCTTTGCATCAGCGGAAACAACGTCAGTATTAGGTGCAAAACCAGTATTTGCTGATATAGATAAAAATACACTATGTATAGATGCTGAAAGTATAGAAAAGAAAATAACTAAAAATACTAAAGCTATTATTCCAGTTCACATATTTGGACAAATGTGTGATATGGATAAAATAATGGAGATTGCTAATAAATATAATATACCAGTTATTGAGGATGCATGTCAGGCTATTGGATCAGAGTATAAAGGTAAAAGAGCTGGTACTATAGGACACACAGCTACTTATTCATTTTTCCCAACTAAGAATTTAGGTTGCTATGGTGATGGGGGAATGGTAGTAACTAATAATGATGATTTAGCAGAAAAAATAAGAGTTTTGAGAGTTCATGGGAGTAGAAAAAAATATCATCATGAAGTTATAGGTTACAATAGCAGATTAGATGAAATACAGGCGGCTGTACTTAGAGTTAAATTAAAATATTTAAAAGAATGGAATGAATTAAGATATGAAAAAGCACATGTCTACAATGAGTTATTAAAGGATACAGATTTAGTATTACCATATGAAGATAGTGATTGTAAACATATATATCATCAGTACGTAGTAAGAGCAAAAGATAGAGATAAATTAGTAGAATTTTTAAAGGAAAATGGCGTATCTACTGCGATTTATTATCCTTTGCCAGTACATATGTTAGATGTGTATAAAAATCTAGGATATAAAGAAGGGGATTTGCCTATATCAGAAGAGGCTTGTAGACATACATTTGCTTTGCCAATGTATCCTGAGATTACTAGACATCAGCAAGAATATGTAACCACATGTATAAAAAAGTTTAATTCAATATAGGAAAAATTTCTATAATATAAATGTTAAATAAAAAAGTTTGACCGGAATATTAACAAAGTGTATAATTTTATATGTTTGTAAATCTTATAAACCTAGGAGGTTAAAATAATGTCACAGATAAGAGACGAATTAATAAAAAAACTTGAAAATAAAACAGCAAAACTTGGAGTTGTAGGGCTTGGATATGTAGGCTTACCACTAGCAGTAGAAAAAGCAAAAGCTGGATATGATGTTATAGGATTTGACGTACAAGAAAAAAAAGTAGAATTAGTAAATAAAGGACATAATTATATAGGAGATGTAGTAGATACGGATTTAAAGGAGATAGTTGAAAAAGGAGCTTTAAGAGCAACTACAGATTTCAGTTTTGTAGGTGAAGTGGATGCAGTTTGTATAGCAGTGCCAACACCACTTGATATATATAAACAACCGGATTTATCATATGTGGTTAACTCTACAAAAAGTGTAGCTAAATACTTACATAGGGGAATGTTAGTAGTTTTAGAAAGTACAACATACCCTGGGACTACAGAAGAAATATTAAAACCAATACTTGAGGAAACTGGACTTAAATGTGGAGAGGATTTCTTTTTAGCATTTTCACCTGAAAGGGTTGATCCAGGTAATAAAGAATTTAAAACAAAGAATACACCAAAGGTTGTTGGTGGATGTACTAAAGAATGTACAGAAGTAGCAGCAGCACTTTATAAGAGCGTACTTCAAGGAGAGATTCACACAGTTTCATCACCAGCAATAGCGGAAATGGAAAAGATACTTGAAAATACATTTAGAAATATAAATATAGCATTAGCTAATGAAATAGCAGTGCTATGTAATAAAATGAATATAGATGTTTGGGAAGTAGTAGATGCAGCAAAAACAAAGCCTTATGGATTTATGGCTTTTTATCCAGGTCCAGGTCTTGGCGGACACTGTATACCACTTGATCCATTTTATTTAGAATGGAAAGCTAAGGAATATGATTTCCACACAAGTTTAATACAGACATCTGGTAGAATTAATGATCAAATGCCAGAATATGTTGTGGATAATGTAATGAAACTATTAAATAAAGAAAAGAAAGCAATGAATGGTGCAAAAGTATTATTAATGGGTGTAGCATATAAAAATGATATTGATGATATGAGAGAGTCACCAGCCCTTAAAGTAATAGAACATTTAGAAAAAAATGGTGCGCTTATATCTTGTTGTGATCCTTATATTAAAGAGTTTCAGCATAAGGGGAAAAAATATCATACAGTAGATTGGACAGAGGTTATAGATGATTCTGATATTGTTATAATAACTACAAATCATAGTAATGTGGATTATGAAGCTTTAACTGCAAAGGCTAAAGTAGTTTATGATACTAGAAATGCTACAAAAGAAGTTAAAAATAATAGAGAAAAAATTTATAAGCTTTAATTTTAAGGATAAGTCATTTGACTTATCCTATAATAAAATTATGAGGTGATTTTGATGAAAAAATTAAAATTTGCAATTATTGGTTGTGGAAGGATTTCATATAAACATGTGGAAGCCTTAGTAGGTAATAAAGAAGAAGTTTTATTAGCAGCTACTTGTGACATAGAAAAGGAAAAGGCAGAAGCTAAAAAAAATGAATACATTGAGAGAATGGGTCAGCCATTAAATGTTGGAGTATATACCGATTATAAAGAAATGTTAGATAAAGAGGACATAGACGTTGTAACTATAGCTACAGAAAGTGGATATCATCCAGAAATAACTATTTATTGTATGAATAAGGGTAAACATGCTATAGTTGAAAAACCTATGGCATTATCTATAAAAGATGCTGATAACATGATTAAATGTGCTGAAGATAATAATGTAAAATTATGTATTAGTCATCAAAATAGGTTTAATGCACCTATTCAAAAGTTAAGAGGAGCAGTAGAAGGAGATAGATTTGGAAGATTAGTTAGTGGAACTGCAAGAATACTTTGGAATAGAAATATGGGTTATTATGAACAGGCACCTTGGAGGGGAACATGGGCTCTTGATGGTGGAACATTAATGAATCAATGTATACACAATATAGACTTATTACAATGGATGCTTGGAGGAGAAATAGATACAGTTTATGCTCAGTGTGATACTTTCTTAAGAGATATAGAAGCAGAGGATTTTGGTGCTGTAGTTATAAGATTTAAAAATGGTGCAATTGGAATAGTAGAAGGTAGTGCTTGTGTATATCCCAAAAATCTTGAAGAAACTTTAAGTATTTTTGGCGAAACTGGAGCTGTATCAATAGGCGGTCTTGCTGTAAATAAGATTGAAACTTGGAGATTTAAAGATGGCAAGGATAGCGAAGATGATATATTAAAAGATCAGGGAGCCGATCCAGATACAGTTTATGGATTTGGACATATAAACTTATTTAAAGATATGATAAATGCTATAAACAATAATGAAGAACCTTTAATTAATGGAGAAGAAGGAAAAAAAGGAATGGCTATAATTCTTGCAGCTTATAAATCAAGGCTTACTGGTCAGCCAGTTAAATTTCCGCTAGAAGATTTTTCAACAATGGAAATGGTAAATGTAGATAAGATAAATAAATAATTTATTAATTAAAAACTAGTTTTTAAAAATTACCATCAAAATATGATATTATATTATGGTGGTAATTTTAAAATTTTATTTGATATAGGAGTGAAAGCATGGAAATTAATTTTGTATCACCAAAATCAAATTTAGGTAATAATGTACAAATTGGAAAATTTGTTGTCATAGAGGATGATGTTGTTATAGGGGATAATTGCATAATTGCCAATAACGTAGTAATACATAATGGGACAGTAATAGGAGATAATGTTAGAATTGATGATAATGCTGTTATAGGTAAGCAACCTATGAGATCCGTAAATAGTATTTTTAAAGATGAAAATAAATTAGATGCTGCTTATATATCAAATGAGTGCTTAGTAGGAGCAGGTACAATCATATATGCAGGAAGTAAAATTGGGGATAAAACTTTAATAGCTGACTTGGCAGTAGTAAGAGAAAATGTAGTTATAGGGGAAAAAACTATAATTGGAAAAGGTGCCACTATTGAAAACTTTTGTAAAGTGGGTTCTAATTGTAAAATTCAAACAAATGTTTATTTAACAGCATACTCAGAAGTAGAAGACTATGTGTTTATAGCTCCTTGTGTAGTAACATCAAATGATAACTATGCAGCTCGTTCTAAAGAGAGATTTGGGAAATTTAAAGGTGTAACAGTTAAAAAAGGTGGAAGAATAGGAGCAGGTGCAGTTATATTGCCTGGGAAAATAATAAAAGAAGATGGATTTGCAGCAGCAGGAAGTTTGGTAACTAAAAATGTAGAAAAGGGTAAAATAGTTGTAGGAAGTCCAGCGAAAGAATTTAGAGATGTACCAAAAGATCAGTTGTTAGAAAATCAGTAGTTTGGTGAGGTAATAAATAATGAAAAATAAAATTTGTCATATATCAACAGCACATCCTACCTATGATACTAGAATATATCATAAGGAATGTAGGACTATTGCAAAAAACGGCTATGATATATATTTATTAATAGCTAATGATAAAGATGAAATTTCTGATGGGGTAAAAATAGCTCATCTACCGAAAGAAAATGGTAGGTTTTATAGGTTTTTTAAAAAGAGAAAAATAGCTTTTAAAAGGGCAGTAGAAATAAATGCGGATATATATCATTTTCATGATCCTGAGTTAATACCTGTAGGATTAAAGTTGAAGAAATTAGGTAAAAAGGTTATATATGATGTACATGAGGATGTTCCTAAACAAATATTAACTAAAGAATGGTTGAAAAATGATTTTGTAAGGAAACTAGTATCTAATATGTTTAATAGATATGAAAAAAAATCATCAAAAAAATTTGACAAAATAGTATGTGTTTCAGAGGAAATTGCAAAAAATTTCAATACAAATAAAACTGTAATAGTTAGAAATTTTCCTATTATCTCAGATATAGATTCTATAAAAGCTGTAGATGTTGAGAAAGAAAAACCTATTGTAATTTACGCAGGAGGATTAACTAAAATACGAGGTATTAAAGAGATTATAGATGCTTTGGAATTTTTAAAGGGCGAAGTCCAGTTATGGCTTTTAGGAAAGTGGGAAAATAAATATTATGAAGAAGAGTGCATGAAATCAAAGGGATGGGAATATGTAAAATATTTTGGATTAATACCACAAAAACAGGCTTACTCTTATATGAAGCAATCGGATATTGGAATAGTTAATTTTTGGCCTGTTGAGAATCATGTGACAGCGTTACCTAATAAACCTTTTGAGTATATGGCCTGTGAATTGCCTATGATAATGTCTAACTTTGAATATTGGAATAGTGTATTTAAGGGATGTTTTTTAGGCACAGACCCTAAAAATCCTGAAGATATAGCTAAAACAATAGAAAAATTATTGAAGGATAAAGAATTAATGAAAGAATTGGGTCAAAATGGTAGAAAATTTGTTTTAGAAAAGTATTCATGGGAAAGTGAAGGAAAAGTACTTATAAATGCATACAAAGAGCTAGAAAATGATTAATAAATTCTAAAAATTGTGGAGGAGATAATTAATGAAGATATTAACTGTAGTTGGTGCACGACCTCAGTTTATAAAGGCAGCGGCGGTTTCTAATGTAATAAGAAAAGAACATAAAGAAATACTAGTTCATACAGGACAACACTATGATGAAAATATGTCTAAAGTTTTTTTTGAAGAGTTACAAATACCAAAGCCTGATTATAATTTAGAAATAGGATCTGGAAATCATGGTGAACAAACAGGAAGAATGCTTATAGATCTAGAAAAGATATATTTAAAAGAAAAACCAGACTTGGTATTGGTTTACGGTGATACAAATTCTACGTTAGCAGGGGCTTTGTGCGCAAGTAAATTACTAATACCTGTTTCTCATGTGGAGGCTGGACTTAGAAGTTTTAATATGAATATGCCAGAAGAACAAAATAGGATTCTTACAGATCACATATCTAAATTATTATTTGTTCCTACAGCTACAGCACAAAACAATCTTCATAATGAGGGTATAACTAAAGGAGTTTACAATGTAGGGGATGTAATGTTTGATGCTGTAATTAATTTTAAGAAATTAGCGGAAGAAAAATCACATATCGTCAAAGAATTATCCTTGGAAAACAAAAACTATATATTGACTACTATACATAGAGCAGAAAATACTAATGATATAAATAGATTAAAAAATATTATAGAAGCTTTAAATGAAAGTAATAAAGATGTTGTTTTACCGTTGCATCCTAGAACTAAAAAGTACATAGAGAATTATGGGTTAAAATTCAATAAAAATGTAAAGTTAATTAATCCCGTAGGATATTTAGATATGATAAGTTTAGAGATGAATTCAGAAAAAATTGTTACAGATAGTGGTGGTGTTCAAAAAGAAGCTTTTTTCATGAAAAAACCTTGTATAACAATGAGAGATGAAACAGAGTGGGTTGAAACTGTGCAAAATGGTTGGAATGTTGTAGTAGGAACGGATAAAAGTAAAATATTGAATTCTGTATTAAATTTTCAACCTAATATTAGTCAAAAAAGTATTTTTGGTAGTGGAAAGGCTTCCTATAAAGTTTTAGATACAATAAATAATATTTTTAAATAGATACACAGGAGTTGTATATTATGGATAAACGTAAAAACTTGTATTTAAAGTTTATAAGTGTAATTTGCTTAGTTTTAATTATACTATCTGCTTTATATAGATTTGATTTAAGGAAAAAAGAAATTAGTAATGATGACTATGAGTTTTTAAAGGATAAAACTATAGTTAGAGTATGGTTGCCTAAAGATAGGGTATCAAATACAAGAGAATATCAAATTCAAAAGTTTAATGAAGATAATAAAAATATTTATATTATGTTAAGTTTATATGATAATAGGGATTATGATAATATATTAAAAACTGCATTAGCGGCTGAAAAAGGTCCAGATATAATGATTTATGGTTTTTTTGAGTTAATCAAAGATAACTACATAAAAACTTTAGATGATATAGACAGTTTAAAAACAGATGATTTTGTTTATTTTAATGGTAATCCTATTGGGGTAAGGGTAAACGAAGAAAATGTAAAGTTTATTTGGAATAAAGATATATTTAAAAAAGCGGGACTTGATCCAAATAAACCACCTAAAAATTGGAATGAAGTATTAGAATATAGTAGAAAGATAAAAAAACAGTTTCCAGATATAGTACCGTTTCAATTTCCACTTATAGAGTATGAAGATTTTAAACAATCTATAGGAGAGCCAAGTGTTAATTTGGATAAAATATACACATCTTTTTGGGATTATGAAAATGGAGTATATAATTTTGATTCCTCTAAGGAAATTCTTAAAGTGTATAACAAACTTTACAATGAAAAATTATTAGATGATGAATTCGACAAGAAAAGCAAGAAGGATTTAAGAACAAACTTTTATCAGGGGAATGTAGCCATGCATATATCTACATTTGAAGATAAAGGGTATTTTTCAAACATAATCCCTTTAAATTTTGAAACTGGTATAAGTAATTTACCTAAATTCAATGACAGGGATAAAGATAGACAATACTATTTATCTAATTCCAACTTTTTATGTGTAAATAAAAATACTTTAGAAAAAAGTAAAGGAGAGCAAAAAGCAGTAAAGCAAGTGCTACAGTGGTTAACATCAGAAGATGCTAATAGAGAGATTTTGAGTACTAGAATGGCAATATCTCCTACTATAAATGAAACCCAGGTTAAAAATGATATTTATAAAGAATACAATGAAGTTTCAAATTTCAAAACTGAGGTATTAGATCCATCAATATTTATTTCTAGAGATTCGGCTAAAACAGTTAAACTTTCTGTAGAGGCCATTAAAGGGGATAAATCAATAGATGAAGTTGTAAAGGAACTAAATTATTCCTATAAAGAATATTGTGATTTAACCAATAAATATAGAAAAATACAACTAAATACATTTAAAAAATAAAGTTTAATAAGGAGTAATAAAAATGAAATATTACTTACAAAAAATTTTACACTACGATAAAAAGGTACTTGGCTGTAGTTTTTTGATATCTTTTATAGTAGCTATTTTGAACGTTAATGGAAATAGTAAAAAAGATGTCTTTATGTTATTTAGTGCTACTTTTTTACTGTTAAATGAAATATATTTATCATTTAAAGATGGTAAAAAATCGGTGTTATTATTTTTGATTTCACTACCATTCTTTGTTACAGCACGAAAATTTGTTCAAATTGATTTTTTTATATTTAAAATATCATTTGAAACTATATTTATTACTACGGTTTTTATATATAACATTAAAAACATATTTACTAATATAAAATATAAATTAAAAACTGGTGATAAAAATACCTTTAAATTTTATATATTAGTGTCTTTGTTTATAATATTTGTTTATAATTCTAATTCATATTCTGTTTATTTTTGGAAAAGTATTAGTGATACATATCTAGGTGTAGTTACACCTATTATGTTTATGCTAATTATAATAACTATGTTTAATAAAAATGATATGAGAAATATAATCTATTCTATAATTTTAAGTGTTAATTTAAGTTGTTTATATGGTTTTGTACAAATATTTAAGGATGGTATATCCTTACATAATATAAATAAGAATAGAGCGCTATTAACATTTGGTTATCATAACGTGAACATATTTGCAGGAATTTTAGTCACTGTTCTGCCTTTTGTACTGGAATATATTTTATATAATAAGAATAGTAAATCAGAAAAAAAATTTCTTTATAGTTCTCTATGTATACAAACTGCAGCATTATTAATAACATTTACTAGAGGAGCTTGGCTAAGTGCGCTTATAGCAGTATTTTTAATTCTAATAAGTAAGAAATATAAGAAATTAGTAATAGTTATGGTAGTAATAGGAGCTATATTAATAAAGCCAGCTATGTCTTTTATATTAACTAGAGGGAACAATGTATCTAGTTTTTTAGAAAATGAATCATCTATAGCCAGAATTCAATCCATTTATACGGATGTTAGAATAATTAAAGATTATCCATTTGGAGTTGGTATGAGTAGTTTTCCAGAGTATTATAAGGAGTTTGCAACTAGAGGGTATTTAATGATGCCAGAAGATTTAAGATGGAAAGTAAAAGCGGCTCACTATATGTTGGAACATGCTCATAATATAATACTACAAATAGGAGTGGAATTTGGATTAATTTCTTTATTAATTTATATATTACTTATGGTTAATAGAATAAAGGTTTCTTTTAAAGATTATAGTAAAAATAGGAGTTTATTTGTATCTTTAATAACCTATCTTATTTTTTCTACTTTAACTGGTAATGAATTTAATCATAAAGGTGTAATAACTGGCACAATTATAATATTTTTAGTATTAGGATTAATGGAAATTAACAATGAAGGTTCAGTAGAGGCTTAATAATGGGTGGTGAATTTATGGATAAGAAAAATATTACAACAGTTTCTGTTGTAATTCCATGTAAAAATGAAGTAGGATACATAAAAGAATGTCTAGATTCTTTTATTAATCAAAGTTATCCTAAAGAGCTATATGAAATTTTGGTTTGTGACGGTTTTTCAACAGATGGAACACAGGAGATAGTAAAAAAATATGAGAACAATTATAAAAATATAAAGTTAGTATTAAATGAAGGTATAACTGCTCCAAAAGGAATGAATCTAGGTATAAGAAAAAGTAAGGCAGATGTAATTATTATATTTGGAGCTCACGCATATGCTGACAAAAATTTTATCAAAAATAATGTAGAATTATTAATGAGAGATTCTAGCATAGGCTGTGTAGGTGGCCCTATAGAAACTTTAAATAGTTCTAGTAAAGGAAAATCTATAGCTTTAGCTATGAGCTCTCCTTTTGGTGTTGGCAATGCTTTGTTTAGGTATGCTAAAAAAGAAACCTTTGTAGATACTGTAGCATTTGGCGCATACAGAAGAAGTGTTTTAGATAAGATAGGGTATTTTGATGAAGAACTTGTTAGGAATCAAGATGATGAAATAAATTATAGAGTAGTTAAAAGTGGATATAAGATATTACTTTCTCCAAATATTAAATCTTATTATTATAGTAGAGATTCTTTAAAAAAATTATGGAGACAATATTATCAATATGGGTTTTGGAAAGTAAAAGTTATGCAAAAGCATGGAAAAACTGCTTCAATAAGGCATTTGGTACCTATGGCCTTTGTATTAACTAATATATTAGGATTATTATTAGGATTATTTTTTAAGCCTATTCTTATCTTATGGGGTATAGAAGTTTTAACTTATGTATTAGGAGATTTAATATTTTCTTTAAAAGTTAGTAAAAAAGAAAAGGGTGTTTTAAAGTATATACCAATAATTTTTCCTATATTACATATTAGTTATGGAATAGGTTTTTTACAAGGTTTGTTGGTATTTTATATTTTTAAATCTAAAAAGTCCATAGAAAATAATAAAAAAATATCAAGATAAATATAAACTTTTATAGTAATATATATGGATAAAATAACTAATATGTTTATTAGTTATTTTATCTATATATAAATTGGAAACTATAGTAAATTCATAACTATAACAAATATTCACTGTATAAGGGGGCTTTATGATGAATGTATTAATATTATCGCATATGTATCCATCAACCTATAATAGTATATCCGGGGTCTTTGTACATAAACAAGTGAAGGAATTAGTTTCTTTAGGGTGTAATGTTAAGGTTGTTTCTCCAGTACCTTGGGCTGGGTTCCCCTTAAATAAGATAAATAATAAATGGTATAAGTATTCTAAAATTCCATCTAAAGATATAATAGATGGAATAGAAGTATATTATCCTAGATATTTGGAATTCCCTAAGGGTTATTCTTTTTCAAAGTCTGGGGAAAGAATGTATAAAGGTGTGAAAAATTTAGTGTTTCAATTACATGAAAAATTTGATTTCAATATTATACATTCCCATGTAGCTTTACCGGATGGATATTGTAGTATGTTATTAAATAAAAGATTAAATATACCTCATTTCATTACAGTGCATGGACAGGATTTTCAAAATACCATAAATAAAAATGAAGCATCAAAGGATGCTGTTTTTAAAGCACTAAAGAGCACAGATGAAATAATAACAGTAAGTACTAAATTAAAAAATATTGTTAAAGAGTATCCTTTTTATGAAAAAATAAGTGTTATAAATAATGGAGTGGATGTAAATGAACTTATAGCAGAGAAAACAGTAAGTGAAAAAGATTTCCCAGATATAGATATATTAAGTGTTTCTAATCTTATAAATACAAAAGGAATAGATATAAATATAAAAGCTGTATATAAGCTAGTAAAAAAGTATCCTAATTTGAAATACCATATAATTGGAGATGGAGTTGAAAGAATAAATTTAAGTAAACTTGTAGAAGACTATGGGCTAAAAAAGAATGTATTTTTCTTAGGTAAATTAGAACATAAACTGGCAATGGAGTATATGAGCAAATGTAAAATCTTTTCTTTACCAAGTTGGAAGGAAGGATTTGGAGTGGTTTATGTAGAGGCAATGGTTCAAGGTAAACCGGTTATAGGAGTAAAAGGTGAGGGTATAGAAGATGTAATAAAACATGGAGAAAATGGTTTTTTAGTAGAACCAAAGAATGTGGAAGATTTAGTATGTGTAATAGATAATTTACTAAAAAATAAGCACATTGCAGATGATATTGGTAAAAATGCTAAAAAAACTGTAATAGAAGGGTTTACATGGAATCATAATGCACAGAACACACTAAAGTTATATAAACACATTATTAATAAAAAAATATGATATAATAATTAAAATAGTGTAGTGCATTTTATTTTATGATAATTTAGGGAGAATGTAGTTATGAAAAAATTCGGTGATTTTTTATCTTACATTATAAGTGTATATGTTTTTATGTTACCTATACTACCTAGTAAATTTAAATATAAAAATATACCTTTTAATGCAGATATCTTGCTAGCGGCTATGATATTTATATGTATAGTAGCTATAGCTTTAAAGAAGGATATAAGAAATAAATTTATACATGAAATAAGAAAGGATTTTTTCAAAAATTTAAACTCATTGTTTATGTTTTTATGGATTGCTATGATGTTTATAAGTGTTTCATATGCTACAGATAAAAATCTAGCTTTAAAAGAATCTTTAAGAATTAGTACATATTTATTTTTATTTTTTATAATTAAGTATTATATTATTGAAAGAAAAATGATAAATAGAATTATGTACTCATCAATAGCATCAGCTGTAATAATAGGGATTATTGGTATAATGCAATATTGCTTAGGAAAAGGAATAAAATATTACGGAGGCAGTGAAGCAGTTTCGAGAATAATATCCACTATGGAGAATTCCAATAATCTAGGTGCGTTTTTTATTTTATTTCTATTTCCATTCATTATATTGTTTATGAAAGAAAAAAATATTAAAAAGAAACTTATATTTGCTTTTATGTTATTAATAGTTTTATTGAATATAGTTTTATCATTTTCCAGAAATGCTTGGCTAGCTATAATTATAGGCTATATTGCCTTAATTTTTATATATAATTTTAGATTGGTGTATGGAATAATTATTGCTACACCAATAGCCATGATCATACCGCAAATATCAAGTAGAATTAAAGATATTGGAAATTTAAGCCAAAACTTATCAAGACTAAGTTTATGGGAAATAGCTTTAAAAATGATAGAAGATCATAAAATATTAGGTGTTGGAAATGGTAACTACAGAACTTTATATGAGGAATATTATAAAAAAGTAAAAAAGATTGGATATTATAAAGCGCATGAAAATTTTCATCCACATAATGCTTTTTTAAAGGCACAATGTGAATTGGGTATTATAGGTTCTGTATCCTTAGTAGGCTTTTTAGTTGCCTCACTTATAAAAAATAATAGGTTTTCTAATGAGGTGGATAATAATTTTTATAAATATTTTTATAAAGGTTTTACAGCTTCTATAGTGGCCTTTATGTTTATGAATTTTATTGATAATTTTTTCTCTGCACCTAAGGTGGTAACTTTCTTTTTTATATTTTTAGCTTTAAGTGATTCTTATTCACATAATATTCAAAATAAAAGTTTGTAAAAGGAGTTGTTTAAAACTCCTTTTTTAAATATCATTATATTTGTAAAATATAATGTGCTAGGAGATGATTTAAGTGAAGGTACTTGAAATTATAACGGGAAATGATATAGGTGGAGGCGGCAAACATGTTCTAGATTTATGTTACTATTCTAAAGACTTATTTCATACTGTATTAGGATGTATTGGGGAAGGTCCTTTATATAATAAGGCAAAAAAACTAGGAGTAAAAACCACATTATTTAGTAGTAAGAGTTTCATAAATAATGAAATACAAAAATATATAAAAAATAATAATATTGATATAGTTAATTTTCATGGAGCAAAGGCTTTTTTTACCCACTATTTCGTTAATAAAAGATTGAGCATACCATCGGTGGCAACAGTGCATAGTAATTATAAGGAAGATTTTTTAAATAATAAATACAAGTACTATTTATTTACGCCTTTAAGCATCAGAGGGATAAAAAGCTTCAAAAATCATATATGTGTATCAAACTATATAAAAGATATTTTAAATAATGATAATGTGAAAAGTAGAAAGTTTATTATAAATAATGGAATAGACTTAAATTATTATGAGGGAGGTAAATGTAATAATGATTTAAGAGTAAAATTAAATATTAAAAAAGAAGAATTTATTTATATAATGGTAGCTAGAATGCATCCTATTAAAAATCATAAATTATTAATTGAAGCTTTTCATAAATTGACGAAGGAATATAAAAATATAAAATTACTTTTAGCTGGGGAAGGTGTAGAAGAGGAAAAATTAAAAGAAAAAGTAAAAAATCTAAATTTAGATGATAAAGTTCTATTTTTGGGTTTTAAAGATAATATAGAAGATTATTTAGAAGTATCGGATATAAGTGTATTAACATCTTTAAATGAAGGAGGATCACCTCCTTTAGTTATACTAGAAAGTGGTATAAAGAAAGTGCCTGTAATAGCTTCAAATGTGGGTGACATACCATTTACTATAAACAGAAGCAATGGTTTTTTAATAAATCCTACGTCCATGGATGATATTTATGATAAAATGAAAGAAGCTTATAATAATAAGAATGAATTAAATATTTTAGGTGAAAACTTGTACAATACTGTAATTAGTAAATACTCTATGAAAAATTTTTGTAAATCTTATTATGAATGTTATAAAAACTTAATTTAGTGTTTTGGAGTGAAGTATATGAAGGAGAATAAAGCTTTAAAAAGTTCTATTTTTGTTATGCTATTAATAATATTAGGAAAAGTTTTTGCACTAATAAGAGATTCTTTAATAGCCGCAAAATTTGGAGCTTCTTATATAACAGATATATATATTTCTTCATTGGGAATAGTTAATCTATTAACTACTATAAGTTATGGTGTAACTACTACATTTATACCAATACATACAGAAAATTTAAATAATGGAGATAAAGAAGAAAGTAATAGATTTGTAAATAATGTTATTAATACTTTTTCTATAGGAACTATTATATTAACTATATTAATGATAGTATTTTCAAAATATATAATCTATATTATCGCTCCTGGATTTCAAAAAGATGTACTGGTATTTAATACATCAGTAAAGATAACTAGAATAATGCTTTTATCTTTGATTTTTGTAAGTTTACAAAGTGTTGTTACAGGGGTTCTCCAAACACATAAAAATTTTTTTGAACCTGCGGCTATGGCAATGGTCTCTAATATAGTTTATGTAGTATATTTAGTTTTTCTAACTAATAAGTATGGATTGCCTGGATTTGCAGTTGCTATAGTGTTAGGATTTTTTACTCAATTTATAATAAATATACCTAAGTATAAGAAGTTAGGTTATAAATATAGTACATATGTTAATATTCAGGATACTAAGATTAGGCAAATGTTTAAATTAACAGTACCGGTTATTATAAGCACATCAGTTATTCAGTTAAATGCTCTTATAAATAGAGCCTTTGCTACAAATATATTTTTTGGAGCAACTACTATATTAGATAATGCCAATAAAATTAATACATTGGCATATGAAGTATTTGCTATAGGTATAGCTATGATAGTTTATCCAACACTTTCTCAATTAGCAACTAAAAAGGATAAAAGAGAGTATAAGAGAGAATTAAGTAGGGCTATAAATATAATACTCATAATAATGGTACCAGCTGCAGTGGGAATTGCAATACTTAGAGCACCACTTATAAATGTGATTTTTAAAAGGGGAGCTTTTACTGAAAGTGCGGCAGCTCTAACTTCACAAGCGCTACTATTATATACTCCTGCTATGGTTGCTTATGGAATAAGAGATATTTTAAATAAGGCTTTTTATGCTATAAAGGACACTAAAACTCCTATGACTAATAGTTTTATAGGAATAATAATAAATGTGGTTATAAATATTTTATTAATAAGATATTTAGGCGTTAGTGGACTTACATTAGCAACTAGTATATCAGCAATTATTATAACTATAATAATGCTATTAGATTTAAATAAAAAATTAGATGGTATAGGTTTTAAAAATATAATTAAATCTTTTATAAAAATAATATTAGCTGCTGCTTTTATGGGTATAATAGTTAATATTGTAAACAAGTATATCTTATTTACTTTAGGAGATGGAATTAAAGGAAGTAGCATATCAATTTTATTTTGTATGGTTATTGGTATAGTATTTTATACCTTAGTTATATATTTATTAAAAGTAAAAGAGATACAGGAGATAATAAATCCAGTATTTAAAATATTAAGACTTAGAAAATAAATAGTGAATTATGTTGTAAAGAAAAAATAATTTTGATATAGTATAGACAGAATTCTTAGATTAAAAGGTATTATATATATATTTATAGATTAAAAACCAAGATTTTATAAAATTTATGAACTTTATGTATTTGTATTAGGAGGAAATTAATATGAGTGATAGTCCCAAGCAGTTTATAAAAAGATTTATCGGTTTTTCAATGGGACCAATACTATCTGCTATTGTTAGTTTTTTTATTGTACCTATAACTACATATTTTGTAGTCCCTAAGGAATTTGGAAAAGCATCTATGTATACAATGGCTTTAAGTATTAGTTCAATGTTTATATATTTAGGTATGGATCAATCTTTTACAAGGGAGTATAATGCGGAAGAAGATAAAAAGGCTTTATTTTGGAATTCATTAATTGTTCCTTTAGTATTTTCAATAATATTAGGAATTTTGTATATGTTTTTTTATAAACCATTATCAATACTAATGATTGATAATGTGGATAGGTATATTGTAATTATACTAGCTTTATCACTACCTTTTTCAGTTATAGATAGATTTAATTTATTACTTATAAGAATGCAAGAAAAAGCTAGACTATACTCCCTTTTTAATGTGATGAATAAAATTATAAATGTTATAATCCTAGTTCCTTATCTTTTATTTATAGACAAGAGCTTTAAAGGTATTATAAATGCAGGTTTTGTAGCATTAGTTTTTATGTGTGTATTAGAATGTTTTTTTACAAGAGATTATTGGTTTACTAAATTTAAAATAAATAAAGTGTTAATAAATAAAATGTTTAAATTTGGATTACCTTTAGTACCGGCGTCTGTCATTGTATGGTTTTTAAATTCAATGGATAAAATAGCTATGAGGCAATGGTCATCCTTTGAAGAAATAGGATTGTATTCAGCAGCTTTAAAAGTAGTTACAGTGGTAAGTATAGTTCAAAGTGCCTTTTGTACTTTTTGGACACCAACTGCATTTAGATGGTATGAGGAAAATGTAGAAGGGGAAAGATTTATTAAAGTAAGTAATATGTTAATGTGTTTTATGAATTTTATGTTTGTAGGTATAGTTTTATTTAAGGATTTAATAATAAAATTATTAGGTACAAGTTATTCTAGTTCATCTGTTATTGTTCCATTTTTATTACTGCTGCCTGTAATGTATACAGTATCTGAATCTACATGTTTAGGAATATCTTTTTCTAGAAAAACATCTTATAATATAATAGTATCACTAATAGCTGCTATAGTTAATTACTTTTTAAACTATTTATTAGTTCCTAGATATGGTGCGTTAGGGGCGTCAATAGCTACAGGAATATCATATACAGTTTTCTTTTGGACCAGAACTCTTATATCAAGAAAATTATGGTTTAAATTTAAATTAGGTTTTTATATATTAAATACATCTTCTATGTTGCTTTTAGCAACATTAGATTTAGTTTATAATAATATTTATGTAGATTTAGTTATAGCTTTGTTAATTGCATATATAAATAGAAAAGAAGTTAAATATATTTTAGCGTATGTTAATTTATTTTTAAAAGATAGAAAGAATAAAGTTGTGGCATAGGAGGGTAAAAATGGAGTGTAAAATGCCTACTATAGATGTAGAAAAGGATATAAAAGGGAAAAGATTTCAGTTTGTAATAAAAAGATTTTTAGATATAATATTATCATTACTAGGAATAATTTTACTATCACCTATTTTTTTGATTTTATTTATATGGATAAAACTAGACTCAAAGGGTCCTGCACTTTTTAGGCAAGTTAGAGTTGGCTTAAATGGTAATGAGTTTGTTATATTTAAATTTAGAACCATGATAGTAAATGCAGACAAAAATAGAAAGCTGGAGATAAATCCTGAAGATATAGGAAACTTTGTTTTTCAAAGTAAAGAGGATAATAGAATAACCAAAGTAGGAGTATTTTTGAGAAAAAGTAGCTTGGATGAGATTCCTCAACTGTTTAATGTATTAATTGGAAATATGAGCCTTGTTGGCCCAAGACCTGAAATTCCAGATGTAGTAAAATACTATACAAAAGAGTATAAACAAAGATTATTAGTGCCTCCAGGAATAACTGGTCTTGCTCAGATAAGTGGAAGAGGAGAAATAGAACTTCAGAAAACTATACAATATGATTTAAAATATATACAAAATTTTTCTCTATGGTTAGATATCAAAATTTTATGTAAAACAGTTTTTTCAGTTTTAAGAAAAGAAGGGGCTTTTTAAAGCTTATTTTAACTTAGGAGGAATATATGTTTTCCAAAATTCTTAATTATAATATATTTAATGGAAGTAAAGAAGAATTAATAAAATATATTAATAACATGGAAAAGGTACATGTTATATCAGGTAACCCTGAAGTGTTAACTAGTGGACTTAATAATAAACAATTATATAAAAATTTTATCTCAGATAAATCTGTAATAATACCGGATGGAGTAGGTACAGTAATAGCTTCAAAGTTAGTAAAAGAACCTGTTAAAGAAAAAATAGCAGGAATTGAGGTAATGGAAGAGCTATTAAAGTATTGCAATGAAAATAGTTTAGGAGTATATTTTTTAGGTACAAGAGAAGAGACTTTACTTAAGTGCATTGAAAATATAAGAGAACGTTATCCTAAAATTTTAATTAAAGGGTACCATAATGGTTTTTTTAATTTAGATAATTGTAAAAATATAGTAAATGAAATAAAAACAGTGAAACCTTATATTTTATTTGCTGCAATGGGTTGTCCAAGACAAGAAAAGTTCATATGTAAATATATGGAAGACATACCTAGTAAAATATTTATGGGTGTTGGAGGTAGTTTCGATATATTTGCAGGCGAATTGAAAAGAGCACCAAATTGGATGATAAAATTAGGATTGGAATGGTTATATAGAGTTTACAAAGAACCATATAGAATCAAAAGATTAACTTCTATACCGAAGTTTTTACTTAAAGTTAATAGGGAAAAATAAGTTGCATACTTTGTTTAATTGCTACACATAATAGTTTTAAAGGAGTGTGGTTTCTATGCAATTTTATGACGTTATTGAAAAAAGAACAAGTATAAAAAAATTTAAAAATACCAATATATCTAAAGATAAAGTGGATAGAATGATTACTGCTGCGATGATGGCTCCTTCTTGGAAAAACCAAACCTCTTATAAATTTATAATAATTGATGATGAAAATAAGAAAAATGAATTAGCTAATGCAATAGCAAACAAAACTGATGAGGCTTCGCAGTCAATAAAAGATGCACCAATAGTTGCCATAGTAGTAGCAAATCCTAATGAATCTGGAATGGTTAATGAAAAAGAATACTATTTAGTAGATTCAGCTATTGCTATGGAACATTTTATTTTGGCAGCAACTGAAGAAGGATATGGGACTTGTTGGATAGGAGCGTTTGATGAAAATAGTGTAAAAAATGCTTTAGATATACCTAAGGATTACAAAGTTATAGCTATGACTCCAGTAGGAGAGGCACAAGAAAATAAAGAGCACTATGATAAAAAAGATATAAGGGATTATGTATTTATAAACTCATGGAATAAATCTTATACAAAAAAATCTAATTCTCAATATAAAAATTAAAAAATAAGATTATCCGGAAATTAATCTGGATAATCTTATTTTTTATTTTAATTCATCTAGTGTTCCAAACCTATACCCTTCAGCCTTTAATTCTTTAATAACAGAATCTAATATTTCTGTATTAGTTTTTGAAACAGCATGTAGTAAAAATATACCTCCATTATGGGCTTTATTAATAATTTTTTTCTTAGCGAAATCATGACTTGGTTGTTTATTTATGTCCCAATCATGATAGGCAAAACTCCAAAATATTGTTTTATATCCTAATTGTTTAGTATATTCTAAGGATAATTCACTATATTTACCCATTGGGGGTCTAAAAAATTTAGGCATTTTCTTACCGGTTGCATCTTCATAGGCTTTTTCTGTATCTAGTAACTCTTTATTGAAGGCATCTTTCCCTTTTAAAGCAGTTTTTGCCATGGAAGGATGATGGTTAGAGTGATTACAAACTAAATGCCCTTCTTCTGACATTCTTTTAATTAGGTCTTTGTTACTATTAATATACGGAACTACAACAAAGAACGCTGCTTTAACTTTATTATCTTTTAATATATCTAATATTTTTGGAGTATAACCATTTTCATATCCTTCATCAAAGGTTAAATATATAACTTTTTTTGAAGTATCTCCCAAATAATAGGCACTATGGTTTTTAATTAAACCTTGTATGTCTGTTGGAACTTCAGGTGCGAAAAACCAATCTCTTTCCTTTGTTTCATAATTTTTATTATTAGATTTAGATACAGTTTCTTTAACATCAGTACTATTTTCAATAGAACGTTCTTTTGAAGAATCTGTTATTTTGTTTTTTATATTATTGGAGGATATATTTTTATTTAAATAATTAGTTGTTTTACTGTTAGTTGATTTACATCCTATTGTAGTTAAACACAGTGTTAAACAGAGAGAAAGTGCTAAAGTTTTTTTCTTCATATTTTATCACCTACCTTTATATGATATACTTTATTTTGTGTGTAATAATAAATTAATATACTTGTGGAGATTTTATATGATAGATAATAATTTTTTTATAGAAAAAATTAAGGAATTATACAGCATTATTTTACAACCCATAGAAAGTATGTACAAGATAACAGCTATTAACAAATATAAAAAATTCCTTGGTGTAGGGCTTAATTCTACTTTTGGAGAAATATATATTAATATATTAAAAGGTAATAAAAATTTAGGAGTGGTATATACTCCCAATGAAATATCAGTTTATATGATAAGAGAAATAATTAAAAAGGAGGATTTAATTAATAATGCTTTTATTAAAGTAATTGATCCCTCCTGTGGTTGTGGTAATATTTTAATTCCATGTTTCATGTATTTATATGAATTATATATGGAAAACTTAGATGAAATAAATAAATATAATGATGTTAAATTGAATAAAAGTAATATATCAGAACATATTATTAAAAATAATTTATATGGTATAGATATAGATGAATTAGCAATAAAGATACTAATTATAGATTTATTCGTAAAGTCAAAATTTATTGAAATAAATAATTTTAAAATAGCAGATTTTTTAATTGATAATATTAATGAGAAATTTCATTTTATTATTGGCAATCCTCCTTATGTGGGACATAAATTAATTGGTAAAGAATATTTCAGAAAATTAAAATGCAAATATGAAGAAGTGTACAATAATAAAGGGGATATGAGTTATTGCTTTTTTAAAGCGGCATTAAAATTCTTAAAAAGTAATGGGAAAGTGGCTTTTATTACATCAAGGTATTTTATTGAATCACAAAGTGGAGAAAAACTTAGAAAGTTTATAAAAGAGAATTTTTTCATGTATAAATTAGTAGATTTTTATGGATTACGTCCTTTCAAAAATATAGGTATCGATCCAGTAATAATATTTTTGGGAAAAGATAAAATCAAAGAAAACAGGCAAATAGAAATTATAAAACCTTTTAATCATAATAAAAAAGAATTTTACAATTCATTATTTTTAAATAATGGAAATTGTTTAAAAAAGTTTTATATAAGTAAAAGTTATTTGAATAATGATGGATGGGTTTTAAAAACTAAAGAAGAATTTAAAATAATTGAAAAGATAAATAGTAAATCTGTATTTAGTTTAAAAGATATATGCAATAGTTATCAAGGAGTAATAACAGGCTGTGATAAAGCTTTTATTGTAACAAAAGAGGATATAATAAATGAGAATTTAGAAAAGGATGTAATAAGACCTTGGATTAAAAATAGTTGTATAGAAAAAAATCACATAAAAGATAATTTATCATATATAATATACTCTGATCTTATATCTGATATAGAGTCGTATCCTAATATAAAAAATCATATTAAGCCTTTTAAAAATAAGTTACTTAAAAGAAGAGAATGTGTAAAAAACATGAGAAAATGGTATGAACTACAATGGGGAAGAGATTATAGAATATTTGAAGAAGAAAAAATAGTTTTCCCATATAAGAGTAGTAAAAATAGATTTGCACTAAATAAAGGTAGCTATTTTAGTGCAGATGTGTATTGTATAATTTTAAAAAAAAATAATGAGTTTACTTATAGTGATTTATTAGATATTTTAAATAGCGATTTATATCAATTTTACTTTCAATCTTTTGGAAAAAAGCTAGGAGAAAATATATATGAGTACTATCCTAATAATCTTATGAAGATAAAATTACCTGATGTATCTAAAATCAAAAGTTTTGAAGATGATAGTATATACACATATTATCAGCTGGAGGAAAAAGAAATAGATATAGTAAAAGAAAATTGCTTATAAAATTATAATTTAAAACTCTATATATTTTAATTTATATTTCAATAAAAAAAGTTTTTATTGAAATTGAAGATGCACAAAAATTTTAAAAAGATACTGAAGTTTTTAATTTGCTAAACAATGTAATAGAATAATAGAAATAAAAGATGATATGATAGTTCAGGATAAAAATATGTGAATTTAAGTGGTGGTTAATAGTTTTATTAGCCACCACTTAAAATTTAATAATTCCTTAAGGAATATAAGGAACCAATATTAATAAATATAAATTATATGAAAATAATGTATAAAAATAAAAATAGTGGACAAAATAAGGGATAAGTTTGTAATAAAAAAAGAAGGAAAAAATTGTCATATGTAGAATATAATTAATGTACTATATTCTAAAAATGGACAAAATAATTATTTAAAACGGGGGGAAATATATGTATCTTAATTTTGAAAATAATGGAGACAAACTATTGGTTTACATGGCAGGAGAATTAGACCATCATAGTGCAGAAGAAGTAAGAAATAAGATAGATGATAGAATCAATAGAGATGATATAAAGAAACTTATAATGGATTTTTCTTCTGTATCATTTATGGATAGTTCAGGTATAGGTGTAGTCATAGGGAGATATAAAAAATTATCTTATAATAATGGTACTGTATGCATAACTAATGTAAGTGATAATGTAAGAAGGGTTTTTGAATTATCTGGTATGTTTAAGATAATAAATTTATATGACAATAATGAGGAAGCTTTAGAGAATATTTAATGGGGGGAAATTATAATGTACGATAACATGATAAAAATAGAATTTCTAAGCAGATCTCAGAATGAAAGTTTTGCTAGAGTAGCTGTAGCATCTTTTGCATCTCAACTTGATCCTACTATAGACGAGTTAACAGATGTAAAAACAGCAGTATCTGAAGCAGTCACCAATGCTATAATACACGGATATGAGAATGGTGGAGGAATGGTAAAAATAGAAGCTTTTATACAGGGTAGAGAACTTACAGTTATAATTTCTGATGATGGACGAGGCATAGATAATATATCACTTGCAATGCAGCCATTATATACATCAAGACCAGATCTTGAGAGATCTGGAATGGGATTTACTGTTATGGAGTCTTTTATGGATAATTTAAAAGTAGAATCACAAAATGGGAAGGGTACAAAAATTATAATGAAAAAAGTTTTTAAATCTTTAAGTTAGGTGAATAATATGAGTGGAGAAGCGGTAAAAAAGGGTATATATGATTATGAGGATAATATAAAACTTATTGAAAAAGCAAGAGGTGGAGATAAAGATGCTCTTGACAAAGTAGTTGAATTAAATTTACCTTTAGTGTCTGCAATAAGTAAAAAATTTTTAAATAGAGGGTATGAATTTGAGGATATATATCAGATTGGATGTATGGGTCTGATTAAGGCGGTAAATAATTTTAATACAGACTATGAAGTAAAGTTTTCTACATATGCAGTACCTATGATAATGGGAGAAATTAAAAGGTTTATTAGGGATGATGGTATAATAAAAGTTAGTAGGAGTATTAAAAATACCGCAAGAAAATTGCACTATGATAAAGAGGCTTTAGCCAAAATATTAAATAGGGCACCTACTATAGAAGAATTATCTAAGTATTCCGGGGTGGAAATAGAGGATATAGTTTTTGCTACAGAATCATCTAATAATATGCAATATTTATATGACACAATACATCAAGATGATGGAGCACCAATAATGTTAATAGATAAAATAAGTAATGAGAAGGAACAAGATAGTGATATAATTAATAAATTAGCTTTAAAAGAAGCTTTAAATAAATTGGATGTAAAATCAAGGCAAATAATAATGTTAAGGTATTTTAAGGATAAAACTCAGGTTGAAGTGGCTAAAATGTTAGGTATAAGTCAAGTTCAGGTATCTAGAATAGAAAAAAGAGTGTTAAAAATTATGAAAGAAAAATTAAAATAGATAAAAATAGGATAATAAATATATTATCCTATTTTTTTGTTTAAAATTCTATTTTAAGCATAAAATAATACTAAGTTTTTAAAAAGAGGTGATTTTATGAAGAAAACTGAAAAAGATATAAAGAAAGAATTCCAAAAGTTAACTACAGAAACAGAGCCTAAAAGTAATATTTTAAAGGATTGTTTTTATGCTTTTATAGTTGGAGGAATTATATGTGATATAGGTCAATTTTTTAATAATTATTTTTTAAGTAAAGGAGTGCCTAAAGAAGAAGTAGGAACATATGTAGCAGTAGTTATGGTATTTATAGGTGCATTACTTACAGGTGTTGGAATATATGATAGGATTGCTAATTTTGCGGGAGCAGGTACTGTAGTCCCCATAACAGGTTTTGCAAATTCAATAGTATCTCCAGCCATGGAATTTAAAAAAGAAGGATATGTATTTGGAGTAGGAGCTAAAATGTTCACTATAGCAGGTCCTGTACTAGTATATGGTATTAGTACTTCAGTAATTGTGGGCATAATACATTATCTAATTAGTTTATTTTAAATTTTATTGAAATTATTATTTCTAAGAAGGTGAACATGTGAGTAAAAAAATAGGGAAACAAACTTTAAGGATAGAAAATAAACCTAAAATAATATCTACATTTAGTGTAGTAGGCCCTAAGGAAGGGGAGGGACCTTTAAAAGGATATTTTGATTTAATTTTAAATGATGATTTAAATGGAAAAGATAGTTTTGAAAAAGCTGAGAGTAATATTTTATATACTGCTGTAACTGAAAGTATAAAAAAAGCAAATTTAAAGGAAGAAGATATAGATTTTTTGTTTGCAGGAGATTTACTAAATCAATTAACTTCATCTAGTTTTGCTGCTAGAGATATGAATATACCATTTATAGGTTTATATGGGGCATGTTCTACTATGGCTGAATCTTTATGTATGGCTTCCATAACAATGGATGGAAATTTTGCTGATTATGTAGTGGCAGCAACTTCATCTCACTTTTCAGCGGCAGAAAGACAATTTAGGTTTCCATTAGAGTTTGGTAGTCAAAGAACATTAAGTTCTCAGTGGACAGTAACTGGATCAGGTGCCATGGTTTTAGGAAAAGAAGGGAATTATCCTTACACCACATATGTTACTATAGGGAAAGTAAAGGATTATGGAATAACTGATGCCAATAATATGGGCGCTGCTATGGCTCCAGCAGCCGTATCTACATTATATAGCCATTTTAAAGATACAGGAAGGAAACCAGAGGATTATGATCTTATAGCTACAGGAGATTTAGGAAAGGTAGGCAAAGAGATTACGGAAAAACTACTATTGGAATATGGATATGATATTAGAGCTAATTATATAGACTGTGGAGAAGAAATATTTTTTAATGATAAACAAGGGACTAATGCAGGAGGAAGTGGTTGTGGTTGTTCAGCAGTGGTTGGATGTGGTTATATTTATAAAAATATGTTAAAGGGTACATTGAAAAGAGTTCTGTTGGTTTCTACAGGAGCATTACTAAGTACTACATCATCTTTGCAAGGAGAGACTATTCCAGGAATAGCACATGCAGTATCAATAGAATATGGAACTGGAGGCAATTAGAAAATGGATTATTTAAGAGCATTTGTAGTAGGTGGATTGATTTGTGTGATAGCTCAAATAATAATGGATAAAACAAAAGTAACTCCTGCTAGAATATTAGTAAGTTTTGTTACTATAGGGGTTATATTAGGAGCACTTAATATTTATGATGTCATAATAGAGTATGGAAAGGCAGGGGCTACAGTTCCTTTGCCTGGTTTTGGTAATTCCCTTGCTAAAGCAACTATAAAAGAGGTAAATGAAAAAGGGCTGATTGGAGCTTTTACTGGTGGAATTAAGGGAGCAGCGGGAGGAATAGCAGGAGCTATAATATTTGGATATATTATGGCAATACTTTTCAATCCAAAAACAAAAGAATAAAAAATACCCTATTTAGGGTATTTTTTATTGGTCAATTTTATCATCGTTATTATCTATATTGTTACTATCCTTTGGTGGTAGTAAAGGGTTAAGTTTATCTTTATTATTTTTATCATTTTTTTTATTATCAGGCTTAGATTTCTCTGGCTTTTTTTCTTTCCTTGGCGCTGAATAGTAAGTATGATAATTACAAATTGAAGAAGGGGCTGTGCCTTCAATAAATAATTCTGTAATTATTCTATCCTTAGGACATGAATCTGTAGCCATTCCACCAGAGTCAAGACATATAGGATATTCAACTATTCCAGAGGGTTTATTAATATCTTTATATTCTAAGTTTTTATGAGCTTCTTTCATTATAGTTCCCCATATTAATGCGGCGTCGCTACTTCCTATATATTTACCAAAGGTATAATTTTCATTAAAACTTGAGTGATCATCTTTACCTATCCATACAGCGGCTGAGTAATAAGGTGTAAGACCACAAAACCATAAATCTATGGACATATTAGTTGTACCAGTTTTTCCTCTTACCATAGGACTAAAATTAGCGGCGTAACCAGTGGAACCGGATTTTCCACTAACAGGACCTTTTAGTAAATCATACATTATATAAGCAGCTTGAGGGGAAAGAACTTTTGTTGATGAATAATTTTTCTCTAAAATAGTTTTGCCAGACCTGTCAACAACTTTTTTATAAAAATTGGGCTCAGACCTCATTCCATTATTACCAAAAACCCCGTAAGCAGCAGCCATGTCTAAAGTGTTAGTACCACTAACACCTTGTTTCCCACTTAGCTGACCTAAGGCTAGAGCAGACATACTTGTTTCATCTGTAGATTTATCTAATTTTAATCCAAATTTTTTAGCATATTCCGCACCGGTTTGTAATCCTAATTCATGTTCTATTCTAACGGAAATTACATTTTTAGATTTCATTAATCCTTCTCGTAAAGGCATTGTTCCTTCAAATACGTTAGGACTATTTCTAGGATTATAAGGACCATTATTTGTTGGATAAAGATTACCTATTTCAGCAGGTACAGGAGCATCATCAAAAGGTGAGGCTGCTGTAGCTATTTTAGTATCTATTGCTGGGCCATACACAGTTAAAGGTTTTATACTAGAACCTGCTGCTCTATAAAATTCAGTGGCTCTATTAAAGGACATAGGAGGCTGTGTTCCCCTTCCACCTATTAAGGCCTTTACATCTCCTGTATGATAGTCCATTATAGTTGCAGAAGCTTGAGGCTGAAGTATTTTGTTACTATCTGAATTGGAGTTAATACCTAATATTTTATCCATATTATTTAAAGTGTTCTGCGTTGAATCTTGAAGATTTTTATCCATAGTAGAATATATTTTCAATCCGCCATACATTATCATACGTTCAGCTTCTGTTTGACTTATATGATATTGAGATACTAAATCATTTTTTACCTGTTTTAGTACTTCTCTGGAAAACCATTCATAATTTAATTTATCTGTATTATTAGATGATTTTTTAAAAATTAATTTATTATTATTTATATCTGATATAGCTTTACTATAATCAGAAGAAGATATAAACTCATTTTCTTGCATTTTAGAAAGTACGGTTTTTGTCCTATTTATGTAAGAAGTTGTATTTTTTTGGGACATTGCGGCATAATAAAAGGTTGAAGGACTTTGTATAACACCAGCTAAAAAAGCGCTTTCTATAAGAGTTAAATCTTTAGCGCTTTTATTAAAGTATTGTTTAGCACCAGCTTCTACTCCATAGGCACTTCCACCAAGTGGTATTGTATTCATATATGCTTCAAGAATTTGATCCTTAGTTAATTGTTTTTCTAGTTGGAGAGCTAAATACATTTCTTGAACTTTTCTTTTAATTTTAACTTCGTCTGATAGTAATGTCTTTTTTATAAGCTGCTGAGTTATTGTTGATGCACCTTGTATACCAGATTTTCCGGTGAGTTTATTGCTTAAATTTTTTATTACAACTCCGAATAATCTTTTTATATCTATTCCTTTGTGACTCATAAATCGTTCGTCTTCTATACTTACAATAGCATTTTTTAAATTATTAGGTATAACATTAGAATAAACTATAGTTCTATGTTCATTAGATACTACTGTATCCATAAATTTTTCACTATCATTGTATATTACTGATGGTTCGTTAAGACTACGTATTTTATTTATGTCTAAAGGGGGAGCTGTTTTTATCATAGCAAGACCTATACCCATTCCAGCAACTAATGTAAATATGGAAATTAAAAGTATAGTAGTGAATGCTATTTTTAAGACTCTAAAACGGGTTTTTTTCTTTTTTTTCCCCATTTTCCTTTTAACCATAATTTTCCTCCTGAACATTCTATTATTAATTGTAACCAATTTTAAAATATTATATCATACAATAGGGTTTTTATGAAATGAATTTATTAGCAATTAATACTGATTTTATAAGCTTTATAATAAAATATTTAAATGGGTAAAATGAGACCAGAAATTCAACTTAAAAGTTTTAAGAATATTTTCTTTAAGTTATAAATATAAGTTAGTGAATGATAAAAATAGGATGTGAAGAGCTATAAAAAGTTTTAAATTTAAACTTATGGTATGGTTTATTTTAATCATTAGTAGTTTTTATATATTCCTTTATGCCTTTGATAATATAATTTCTCCTACTATTATAACTGTAGCTGAATCAGAAATGAAAGCTAAAGCTTCTGAAGTTATGAATAAAACTATAGTTAAAAATTATGTTAAAGAATTTAATTATGAAGATGTAATTAATATAGAGAAAGATGAAGAAGGGAATGTAGCCATGATAAAAGCTGATACTTTAAAGATGAATAAAATAGCATGTGATGTTGCATTAGAGGCACAGGAAGAATTAAAGAAATTAGGAACTATTGGTATAAAAATTCCCATGGGATATATTTTTAAAAATAATATATTAGCTTATTTTGGCCCTAATATTACAGTGAAAATGCAACCTATTGGATATATTGAAACAAAGTATGAATCAAATTTTGAAGGGGCTGGAATAAATCAAACAAGACATAAAATATATGTTCAAGTTATAAGTAATATGAAAATAATAATTCCATTAAAAAATACTGATATTAAATTAAAAAGTGAAATGCCTATATCTGAAACTATAATAGTTGGTAAAATACCTAATACCGCTATTGATCTAAATTTAGATAGTGCAGGGTTTAAAATAAGAGCTGGTAATTAAATAAATATTTCAGATGGAGTATAACTCCATCTGAGGTTAAAAAAAACAATTGACAGAAAGCTATATAAGCTTAACTGTTAATTGTCAATTTAAAATCATTTTTATTTTTCTTCCCAATTAAATATATATGGAATATTTCTGTAAAAATCTCCATAGTTTAATCCATAACCAACCACAAACACATCTGGAATTTCAAAACAACAGTAATCCGGTTTTATATTTACTTTTCTTCTCTCAGGTTTATCTAATAGCACACAACTTTTAACAGAGCTAGCACCTAAAGATTTCACATGATTTACTACAAAATCCATAGTTATACCTGTATCTACTATATCATCCACTATTAATACATCTAACCCTTCTATATTATCTGGGATATCGTTAACAACCTTTACCATTCCAGTAGATATTTCAGCATTACCATAGCTTGAAGTGGTCATAAATCCAATTCTAGTAGGAGTGGTAATTTGTCTTACTAAATCCGCTGTATATATAAAGCTTCCTCTTAACAAAGAAAGTACATATAGATTTTTGTTTTTATAGTTTCTTGATATTTCTTTACCTAATTCAGAAATTCTTTTTTTTATTTGTTCTTCTGATATTAATATATTTTCTTTCTTTTGTTCCATTACAAACCTCCACCATACAAATATTCATATAATATTTACAATATTGTTTTTATAGTATAAAATTATATGAAAGTTGTCAAGGTGGAAAGGTTTATTTTGTTAACTATTAAGGAGATGATAGTGTGATAAGCGGTAATATAGATGGTGTAAAAGATAACATCTTAAATAGACTTGAAAATATATATGACTGTAAAGTAGCTAAAGATGAAGTTTTCAATTTTGAGTTAGCTCAATTAATAAGTAATGTAACTATGGAAACAGGTAGAGAGGTAAGTGTATCTATAGATAGAAAAGGTAATATAATAAATGTAGCTTTAGGGGATAGTACTACCGTTGAAATGCCTTTAATTGATATAAAAGAAAAGAGATTATCAGCAGTAAGAATTATTCATACACATCCAAATGGTAATTCAAGATTATCAGCTTTAGATATATCTGCTTTAATTAAATTAAAACTTGATTGTATTACTGCAATTGGAGTAGATGAACATGGTATTACAGATGTAACATTAGGATTTTGCACTATAGAAAATAATATTTTAACATCAGAAGTAAGTAGAAAGATATCTTTACAAGAGGCTATGAGTTTTAATTTAAATCATAAGATTAAATATATAGATTCTATAATAAAAGATAACAATATTGAGGAGGACACTAGTGAGAGGGCAATATTAGTTGGGGTAGAAAGTGAAGAAAGTTTAGATGAATTAGAAGAATTGGCTAAAGCATGCAATGTAGTAACTGTAGATAAAGTTCTTCAAAATAGAACTAGGGTAGATTCAGCATTTTATGTTGGAAGTGGTAAAGTTGAAGAAATAGCTTTATTAAGGCAAGCTAGAAGGGCTAATGTGGTAATTTTTGATGATGAATTAACTGCATCTCAGGTTAGAAATTTAGAAGAATTTATTGGTGTAAAAGTAATTGATAGAACTACATTGATTTTAGAAATTTTTGCTAAAAGGGCTAAAAGCAAAGAAGGCAAAATTCAAGTTGAATTGGCTCAATTAAAATATAGATTACCTAGACTAACAGGACTTGGAACTATACTTTCAAGAACAGGTGGAGGAATAGGAACTAGGGGACCTGGTGAAAAAAAATTAGAAACAGATAGAAGACATATAAGAGCAAGAATATACGATCTTTCTAAAGAACTTGAAAAAATAAAAAAAATTCGACAAACACAAAGATATAGTAGAAATGATATACTTAAAGTTTCTTTAGTGGGATATACTAATGCTGGAAAATCAACTTTGAGAAACTTATTATATAATACTATTCCTGCGAGAGAAGGGACCCAAAAGGAAAATGTTTTAGAGGCAGATATGTTATTTGCAACTTTGGATACAACCACAAGAGCTATAGTATTACCTAATAATAATACTATAACATTAACAGATACAGTAGGTTTTATAAGAAAACTACCCCATGATTTAGTAGAAGCCTTTAAGTCTACATTAGAAGAGGTTATTTATTCAGATTTATTACTTCATATAGTAGATGTATCTTCAGAAAATTTTATGGAACAAATTAATGCTGTAAATAAAGTATTAGAGGAATTAGGAGTAGTGGATAAACCTATAATAATGGTTTTAAATAAAATAGATAAGATTAAATATGAGGAGTTAGACTATATAAGAGATAAATTTAAAAAATTAGATTATATAGAAATTTCAGCAAAGGAAAATAAAAATGTAGATATACTTTTGCAATTAGTTATAGATAAACTACCATATACATTGAAAGAAGCAGAATTTTTAATACCTTATTCTGATCAATCAATGGTTGCTTATCTTTATAGAAATGCTAATGTAAGTAAAGAAAAATATAAAGTAGAAGGAACATATATATATGCTCAGGTAGATGAAAAGGTATATAATATTTGTAGTAAATATTTATTATAGGAACATGCATAAATGAACAGTTAAAAATTTTTAGCTGTTCATTATTCATATAGTTTAAAGATAAGGAGGTTTTTTTATGGGTATACTTATAAAAAATGTAATGATATTAACTATGGATGAGGATAGGGGAATTATAGATAATGGTTATATTTTAATCAAAAATAATAAATTTAAAAAGATTTCTTTTGGAGAATATAAAGGAGAATTTAGTGATTTACAAGTAATTGATGGTGAAGGATATTGTGCATTACCAGGGCTCGTGAATTGTCATACTCATGCAGCTATGACTATCTTAAGAGGTTATGGAGAGGGACTCCCTTTAATGAAGTGGCTTAATGAAAAAATATGGCCTATGGAAAGTAAGTTTAAAGAAGAGCATATAAAATTTGCTACAGAGTTTGCATGTTTGGAGATGTTAAGTACAGGAAGTACATGTTTTAATAATATGTATTTTTATGAAGATCAAATTATAGATATAGTAGAAAGTTTAAAAATCAGGTCAGTGCTTGGGTCAGCAATAATAGGAGAAGAATGGGAAAAACAAATGGAAGTGGCAATTAATATAGATAAAAGGGTTAAAAATAGTAAAAGTGGTTTATTAAATAGTATGTTAGCACCTCATAGTCCATATACTTTAGATAAAAGTGCATTAAAAGAGATTGCAAAAGAAGCTGAAAAATTAGAATGTGGTATACATATTCATGTAGCAGAAACAGAGGAAGAGATAAATATTATAAAGGATAAGTATAATATGACACCTTGTGAATTTTTAGAGGAAACAGGTATATTTAATAATAGAGTAGTAGCAGCTCATTGTGTTCATCTAAATGATGGTGATATTGAAATTATTCATAAAAGAAATGTAAGCCCAGTATATAATCCTCAAAGTAATATGAAACTTGCAAGTGGTGTAGCCAGGATATCAGAAATGATGGATAAAAATATAAATGTTTGTATAGGCACTGATGGTACGTCAAGTAATAATAATTTAAATATGTTTGAGGAAATGGAGACAGCAGCATTACTTCAAAAATTATGGTATAAAAACCCCACAAAGTTAGATGGGAAAACTGTTCTTAAAATGGCAACACTAAATGGTGGAAGAGCATTAGGAATAAATAAATTAGGTAAAATAAAAGAAGGATATTTAGGAGATTTAATATTGATTAATTTAAATAAACCTAGTTTAATACCTAATCATGATATATATTCTAATATAGTGTTTTCTGCCAATGGTAGTGAAGTTGAATATGTTATTATCAATGGTGAAATATTAATGAAAAAAGGAGAATTTTTCAATATAGATAAGGAAAAAATTGTTTATAATTTTAAAAATATGTGTAGGAAGTTATAGTGTTATGAAAAAAGTGGGGTAATCTCCACTTTTTTTATTAAGAATAATAAAATAATATATAAGAGAGCTTATTTTTAAGTATAAGAAAGTGTAAGGATTATGAAGTTTTATAGAAGTAGTATAAAATAAAAACTAAAAATAAATATATTTATATATTGATTATTACACTATAATAATATATTCTATTATGCAAGGGAACTAGTTTGGAAATTGCATGAAATTTATTTGGAAATATATAAAAATAGTATGCTAACAATGTATATATAGCTATTTCATCAAGTTGGGATTTTAATATAAAAATAATATATATAGAAATGATGCAATACAAAAAAATATATAATTCATATTAAGAAAGTGTTTTTAATTTAGATAGGTTAATTAATAAACTAGATAAATTTAATTTATTAGTGGAAATATAATATATAAAGGGGCTGAATGTGTTGATAAAAAGATTTAAAAGAGTTTTGGTAGCTAATAGAGGAGAAATAGCTATAAGGGTATTTAGGGCATGTCATGAGTTAGGTATAAGAACTGTGGCTATTTATTCAAATGAAGATAAATGTGCATTATTTAGAACAAAGGCAGATGAATCTTATCTGATAGGAAAAACTAAAGGACCTGTAGAAGCTTATTTAAATATTGATGAAATAGTAAATTTAGCTGTAAAAAAAGGTGTTGATGCAATACATCCTGGATATGGTTTTCTATCAGAAAATCCTGAATTTGCAAGAAAATGTAGAGAAGCGGGAATTGAATTTATAGGACCATCTCCGGAAATGATGGAAAGATTAGGTGATAAAATTCAATCTAAAATTGTTGCAAAAGAAGTTAAAGTTCCAACTATACCAGGAGTAGAAAAGTCTATTACTTCTGAAGAGGAAGCTATAAAAATAGCAAGAATGTGTGGATATCCAGTAATGGTAAAGGCTGCTGCAGGTGGTGGCGGAAGAGGAATGAGAATAGTAAAAGAGGAAAAAGAATTAGTTTCTACTTATAGAAGTGCTAAAGAGGAAGCTAAAAAGGCCTTCGGTATAGATAATTTATTTATAGAAAAGTATTTAGAGGGACCAAAGCATATAGAAGTACAAATATTAGGTGATAAATTCGGTAATATAGTACATTTACATGAAAGAGATTGTTCAATACAAAGAAGGCATCAAAAAGTTATAGAATTTGCTCCCGCATTTTCACTTACTCAAGAGAAGAGAGATCAAATATGTAATGATGCTTTAAAAATTGCTAAGCATGTAGGATATTTAAGTGCCGGAACAGTGGAGTTTTTAGTGGATAAGTATGGAAATCATTATTTTATTGAAATGAACCCTAGAATACAGGTTGAACATACTGTAACAGAAATGTTAACAGGTATAGATATAGTTCAAAGTCAGATATTAATAGCACAGGGGCATGAGTTAAATTCCTCAGAAATTAATCTAAATTGTCAAAATGATATAGAGGCTAGAGGGTACGCTATCCAATGTAGAATAACTACAGAGGATCCAATGAACAATTTTGCTCCAGATACTGGAAGAATTGATGTTTACAGAAGTGGTTCAGGCTTTGGTATAAGATTAGATGGTGGAAATGGATTTACAGGATCCATAATAAGTCCTTATTATGATAGTCTTCTAGTAAAGACTACTGCATGGTCTAGAACATTTAAAGATGCATCAAGGAAGGCTATAAGGTCAATTAGAGAACTAAAAGTTTCTGGTGTAAAAACTAATGTTGATTTTTTAATAAATGTTTTAAATCATGAAACATTTTTAAGGGGAAAATGTACAACTAATTTTATATCAGATAATGGAGAATTATTTGATATATCACCTAAAGCGGATAAAGAGCTTAGAGTGTTAAAATATATTGGAGAAAAAGTTGTAAATGAAACTCATGGAAACAAACCAAGTTTTGATGTACCTGTTGTTCCTAAAGTTCATTTGTCAGAAGAACTGTTAGGAACAAAACAAATATTAGAAAAGCAGGGCTCAGATGGAGTGATTAATTGGATTAAAAATCAGAAAAAACTTCTTATTACGGATACTACAATGAGAGATGCACATCAATCTCTTATGGCTACTAGACTTAGAAGTAAAGATATGGTAAAAATTTCTAAGTCAGAAGCAAAACTTGCTAAGGATTTATTTTCTATGGAAATGTGGGGAGGAGCTACTTTTGATGTAGCCTATAGATTTTTAAAGGAAGATCCATGGGTAAGGTTAGAAGAAATTAGAAAAAGAGTACCAAATGTTTTATTACAAATGCTTATAAGAGGTTCAAATGCAGTAGGTTATAAAAACTACCCTGACAATGTAATAAGGAAATTTATAAAGGAGTCTGCTAAAAGTGGTATAGATGTTTTTAGAATATTTGATTCTTTGAATTGGTTAAAAGGTATGGAGGTAGCTATAGATGAAGTTCTTAAAAGTGGTAAAATAGCTGAAGCATGCATTTGTTACACTGGGGATATTTTAGATACTTCAAGAGACAAATATTCACTTAAATATTATGTGAATATGGCAAAAGAAATTGAAAAATCAGGAGCACATATTTTAGGGATTAAGGATATGTCAGCTTTATTAAAACCTTATGCTGCATCTAAACTTATAAAAGCACTGAAAAATGAAATTTCTATTCCAATTCATTTACATACACATGACACTACTGGTAATGGTGTTGCTACAGTGCTTATGGCAGCTGAGGCAGGGGTAGATATAGTGGATGCAGCTTTTAGTAGTATGTCGGGACTTACAAGTCAACCAGCAATGAATTCAATAGTAGCTGCATTAAAAAATACAGAAAGAGATACTGGGCTTAATTTAGATGAATTACAAAGAATATCAGATTATTGGAGTGCGGTAAGACCCGTTTATTATAAATTTGAATCTGGGCTAAAGTCCGGATCAGCAGAAATTTATAAGTATGAAATTCCAGGAGGGCAGTATTCTAATTTAAAACCTCAAATAGAAAGTTTTGGATTAGGCCATAGATTTAATGAAATAAAAGAGATGTATAAAAAAGTTAATGAAATGTTAGGAGATGTAGTTAAAGTTACTCCATCTTCAAAGATGGTAGGGGATTTAGCAATTTTCATGGTAAAAAATGATTTAAACCCTAAAAATATATATGATAAAGCTAAAAACATGGCATTCCCGGATTCAGTGGTTTCATATTTTAAAGGTATGATGGGTCAGCCAAAAGGTGGTTTCCCAAAGGAACTACAAAATTTAGTTTTAAAGGGTGAAAGACCTATAAATATACGTGCAGGTGAATTGTTACCACCAGAAGATTTTTCAAGAATAAAAGAAGAATTGAAGAAAAAACACAATGTAGAAATTAATGATAAAGATGCTTTAAGTTATGCGCTGTATCCAGAGGTATTTAATTCTTATTTAGAATATATATTTTCGTATGGAGATTTAAGCCATATGGGTAGTGACATTTTCTTTCATGGGTTAAAAGAGGGTGAAACAAGTGAAATAGAAATTGCACCAGGAAAAACTTTGATAATTAAATTACTTCAAATAGGAAAATTAAATAAGGGTAAAAGAACATTGGTATTTGAAGTTAATGGAAATAGGAGAGAAATAGATATTATAGATAAAGCTAATATTAGCAAAAAAATTATAGAAGAGGACTCAGTTTTAATGGCTAATAAAAAAGATGAATATGAAATAGGTGCAAGTATTCCAGGAAATTTAGTTAAGCTGTTAGTAAAAGAAGGAGAGGTTATAAAGGAAGGAGACAGTATAGCTATAATAGAAGCCATGAAGATGGAGACCAATATATTATCCTCTGCTAATGGTGAAGTTGAGAAAATATTTGTAAAAGAAGGTCAACAGATGAAAACAGGACAGCTTATAATGAAATTAATAAAATAATAAATTCACAAATAGCCTACAATTTGTAGGCTATTTTGTATATTTTAAAATATAATTCCATAAATTAATATAAATTTTAAAATTAGGAGATGAAAGACATGAGTAAAGTTTGTCCTGTTTGTAATGACTTAAAAAAGTTTGATTATAGTTGTAGTAAATGTGGCAGTCTTATGATAAATAAGGGGAGAGTACAGGAGTATATGGATTCCTATGGTTCCGAAGAACCTTTAGATGACTCAGAAAATTATTGCTTTCATGTGTATGAATGTAGAGAGTGTGGTAATTTTTGTAGAAAGGCTATAAAAAAGTTAAAGATCTAGGTGGATTAATTGAAAATGAAGGAAAACATTCATTTTCAATTTTATAAGTATTGTAATTTTATCAACTTATATTATATAATATAAGTTAATTTAAGTTGTTGTAAACTTATTGATTAAAGGGGGAGAAACTTTTGGAAAGAACAATTGTACAATATCAAAAAGCTTTTAATAGCCTGATTGATAATCTTAAGGGGAATGAAACCGTACTTGCAGCAATGGTTTTTGGAAGTGTAGTTACTGGAGACTTATGGGACAAATCAGATATTGATCTTTTTGTAATAATAGATGAGAAAATTTTTGCTATGAAAAATATTTATACGGAAGAAAATGGGGTTCCAGTTCATATAAAACTTATGAGTAAAGGTAAGTTTATGCAGCTTTATGATAAAGATCAAAGAGGTGGCTTTATGCATAGAATATTTGCCTCTTCTAGGTTGGTATTTTCTAAAGATATGGATATTACTAATGGGTATGATAATGCTAGATATTATCCGGATTTAGACAGAGAACGATGGAGCATGGTATATCTAGGGAATCTTTTAAAGAGTATAGGGGTATGCAAGAAATATTTATATAATAATGGAATGTATACTGCTTATATATCAGCAGTTAAAGTGGCGGAGGAATATGCTAAATTGTATGTAAATTCCGCAGGATATATGATTAGTAAAGATGCAATGGTAATGGCTATGAATTTAGATGATAGATTTAAGGAAAAAGTAGACAAAGTATTTTTTGTTAAAAATGATTTAGCTAATGGTATAGAGGAGCTAATAAAATTTGTGGAACAAAATATTGATGAAAATATAAAAAATATTACAGTTCTATTATTAGATTATATGAGAGAAAAGGATAACTTTTTAAGTGGAGAAGATATTAAGGTTGAGAAGCTTTTCCGAAATTTTGATATTCATATGGAAGAGATATTAGAAAAACTTTGCGAAAAAAACATAGTTAAAAAGGATGTAAGAGATTATAAAACTAGTAGCGGGAAAATTTTAATTAAAGAAAATGTATATTTTGTATAGAATTTTAAATTGCTAATTTATTACGAACTTAATTTATATTAAGTTCGTTTTTTAAAATATTTTTAAATTTGGTTGAGGGTAGAGTGTATGGAAAAATATATTATAAGTTTAAATAATAAAGAAATTCCTAAATATATAATAATTTCTCAGCATATAAAAAAAATGATAGATAAAAATTTAATAAAAGATGGAGAAAAATTGCCGTCAATAAGAAAATTGGCTTCTGTGCTGAAGGTTAATAATGTAACTATAGTAAGTGCATATAAAAAGTTAGAAAGTGAAGGCTATGCAATTCAAAAGATGGGAAGTGGAACTTATGCAAAAAGAAAAGATGTATCTATTAATTTTAAAAGAAAGTATGGAAGTATTATAAGAAAAATTTCAGGTGATGATCTTAAAGAGTATATTGATTTTTCAGCAGAATCAGCTTGTAGTACATTGTTTCCTATAGAACCATTTAAAGAAGTTATAAATAAAGTTTTAGATAGAGATGGAACAGATGCGTTAGTATATCAGGAGGCTTTAGGTTATGAAGGACTTAGACAAACAATAGATGAATTTTTTTGGAATGAAAAAATAAAAAAAGAAAATATTCTTATAGTTTCAGGAGCACAACAGGGTATAGATATTGTTTCTAAGGCTTTAATAAATATAAATGATAATATAATTGTTGAGAAACCAACTTATGGTGGTGCTCTTACAGTGTTTAAATGGAGAAGGGCAAATATATTTGAAGTATCTATGGAAGAAGATGGTATGGATCTAGAAAGTTTAGAGAAAATTGCTAAAAAGAATAAGATAAAATGTGTATATGTAATGAGTTATTTCCAAAATCCTACAGGCATAAGCTATAGCATAGAAAAGAAAAAAAGACTTTTAAATTTAGCAGAAATATATGATTTTTATATCATAGAGGATGATTATTTGTCAGAACTTATATATAATAATAGGGAGTATAAAAGTTTTAAAAAACTTGATATATTTGATAGAGTTATATATATAAAAAGTTTTTCAAAAATATTTTTACCTGGAATAAGACTAGGATATTTAATAAGTCCTAAAACACTTAAAGATAGTATTCAAAATTCTAAAGTAAATACAGACATAGCCACATCTAGTTTAATGCAAAGAGCCTTAGATTTATATATAAAAAACGGCATGTGGAAAAAACATATAGATATATTAAGTAAAGTATATAAAGATAGATACGAATTTATGAAAGAGTGTTTAAAAAAATTAAATGGGAAAGTTAAATTTTATGCTCCAGAAGGTGGACTACACTTCTATTTACAAATCAATGATGATAATTTGGATAGTATAAGTCTTTTTTACAATTGCAAAAAAGAAAAGGTACTTATTACGCCGGGGATAATATATTATAAAAATCCTAAACATGGGAAATCTTTTTTTAGATTGGGATTTTCTCAAATAGAAAAAAATGAAATAGAAATGGGAATAGATATAATAAAAAAATATATATAGATTGGAGAATGAAAGGTGAAGAAAGGTTTATTGAAAATTCAATGGGAGGACATAAAACATTATACCGATGAAGAAATAACCTACTTTTTATTCTTGGAAGGAAAAGACTATAATGCAATAAGTAAAATAAGAAATATTAGCAAAGAAACTGTTCAAAAACATATTATAGATGGGAAAATAAAGTATGGTTTTTTAGCTAAAAGTAAAAATGAAAAAGAACTACTTATTAATATATCTAAGGCAGGTAAGTTAGACAAGTTAGATATAATAAAATCTTTAGACTTAAATATGAAAGAAAAACTTATACAATATATAAAGCAAAATTATGTAGATATGTATGGTAAAGAAAAGGAAACAGCAATTTGGATTATTGGCGAGTTGAAAGATACTTCCTGTAATAATATATTAGTAAAGGCTTCTGTACATAAATTTGTAAATGTAAGAAGAATGGCTGTATCTGCTATGGGGAAAATTCAGGATATTAAATTTGAAATGTCTCTAATTAGGGCTTTGGAAGATGAAAATTCTCAAGTGGTTACATATTCAATTAAAGCTTTAACTAAAATTAATAGCCAAAAAGCATATAAAAAAATACAGAAAATATATTTGGATTCACAAAAAGAATATATAAAGAAAGCGGCAGGTATTTATTTAGATAATATAAACTTACAATTGGATAAGGAAGAGGTGAGGTGATTATATGTCATATTTCACAATTAAGGATGAAGTTAGTTCTAAGTTTGAGGAGAAGAAATCGATTTTCATAGGTCATATAAAGAGAATTTATGCTGAAAAAGAGGCTAAAGCATTTATAGATAAAATTAAAAGTGAACATAGTCAGGCCACTCATAATGTTTATGCCTATGTCATAGGTGAAAATATGGGTATTCAAAGATATACTGATGATGGTGAACCTCAAGGTACTGCAGGAGTTCCTATACTAGATGTAATAAAAAAAAATAATATTACAAATACAGTAGTTGTAGTTACTAGGTATTTTGGGGGGGTTTTATTAGGAAAAGGAGGGTTAGTTAGAGCCTATAGTAAGGGGGCTGCACTAGCAATAAAAGATGGGGGTATTGTTGAAAGAGTTGAGGGACAGGCTCTTCATATAAATATAGAATATGATCTTTTAGGAAAAATACAATATGTTTGCTCACAAAATTCTTGGTATATAGAAGATACAATTTATACAGATAGAGTTGAAATTATAATACTGTGTACAAATAATATAATGGAAATGATAAAAAATGAAGTAATTCAAGTAACTTCTGGTAAGTGCGATTTTACTAAAGATAGATATGGATATTACTTTAAAATTGAAAATAGATTATTTCAGGGGGAATGATTTGTAACTGAATTTGAGTTTAAGTTAAAATTTATGGTATAATAATTTGGGCATTTTTTTAATTAATAATACTGTACAGTGAGTGCTGTAAGTTTAATACATATATTTTTTTACACATATTAAGGAGGAGATAATATGTCAGGACACTCTAAATGGCATAATATACAAGCTAAAAAAAGTAAGATGGATGCTAAAAAAGGAAAGGTATTCACAAAACTTGGCAAAGAAATTGCCGTTGCAGCAAAAGATGGATCAAATATTGAAATAAATTCTAAGCTTGCTAACATAGTAGCTAAAGCAAAAGCAGCTAATATGCCACTTGATACAATAACAAGAGCAATTAAAAAGGGAGCAGGAGAATTACAAGGGGTTAATTATGAGGAGATAGTGTATGAGGGATATGGCCCAGCTGGTGTTGCATTAATAGTTAAAGTTCTTACTGATAATAAAAATAGATCAGCGGGAAATGTAAGAGCAGCTTTTACAAAAAGTGGGGGTAACCTTGGCGCTACTGGTTGTGTTGGTTGGATGTTTCAAGTAAAAGGTGAAATTATTATTGAGAGAAAAGAAGATATGGATGAAGATGAAATAATGATGCAAGCTTTGGAAATGGGAGCGGAAGACTTTAGTGTGGAAGAAGAGGTTTTTGAGATTATAACAACTATTGAAGATTTCTCAACTGTCAGAGGTTCTTTAGAAGAAAAGGGATATGAATTTATATCAGCTGATATAAAGTACATACCTGAAAACACAACAGAAGTTAATATGGAAGATGCAGAAAAAGTTCAAAAACTTATAGATAAGCTTGAAGATGATGATGATGTACAAGAAGTATATCATAATGCCGAATTCCCGGATGAATTTGAAGAATAATATAAAATATTGAGGACAGCAATAGGTTTAAACTATTGCTGTCCTTTTAATACTATTCTAATTTATAAGGTGCCTTTATGTTATTAATTTTTACTATGGAATTTTTAAAATTACTTATTTGTAGCAATTATGGCATGTGTGTTAATGCATCATTTGATAATGCATTTATATAGAAAGTACAATTTTATTAACTATAATTCAATTATAAAATAATCACCTATAAATTAATTCTTTAAATATGATATTATTATAGTTATTTGAATAGAATTTTATAGAGATGATTATTATGGAGGTAAAATATGAATTTTTATGGGATTATTATGGGATTATTTTTTCTATTTTTAACGGGGATAGGACATGTCATAGTAATTAAAGGGGAATATTATTTTGGCACTAAGATTTGGCCACTATTTTTATTTATAGGTATATTATGTATAATTATTTCATTGAGGACTAAAAGCACTATATTATCTGGTATACTAGGTATAAACGCATTTGTATTTTTATGGGCCATATTAGAATTATTTCAACAAAAAAATAGAGTGAAAAAGGGATGGTTCCCTAAGAATAATAAAAGAAAATAATATTATTAAAGTGTGTATAATTTTACAAAAATTTGACAATAATGTTCATAGGAGGGATACTATGAACGTTATTAGTAGAAAAAAATTATATATAATTTTAATAATTACTATAGGAGTAGCTATGTTTAGTTTAAGTTATTATATAGCTATGGAAAAATTTGATTTGCGAGATAATAACAATTCTGGAAAGGTACAAGTAAATAATAATGATGAAATAACCGTACAAGGAGAAGGGGATTTAAAACTTAATAATAATACATCTATAATTTTTAAAATTAGATATAAAAAAAGTGGAGATTTAGTTGTGGAGAAAGAAGATAAAGCATCTAATTTAAAGGTGGACACAAAAAATAAGTTAGAACATAAATTTAAAAAAGATGGATATAAAATTGAGAAGGCATCTACTGGCAATATTATACTTGTAAGAGAAGAGAATAAATATGCCCCTAATAAATATGTGTTAGGTATAAAGGATGATAGGATAGCTATTTATAAGACTGATTATAAAGGGAACATGTATATAGAAAATGAAAAAACAGATATAACAGATAAAAAAATAAGCAATTTAAAAGAACAAGATATAAGCCTTTTAACTAATGGAGATAAGTATTTTCAATGTGATACTAAAGAGGAAGCCTTAGCACGCCTTGAGGATTATGATTAATAATCCTTGAGGCTTTTTTGGTTGAATTAAAATAGTTAAAATGGTAAAGTATATATGATAATTTTATTATATATATGAGGGGCTGAGTTTTGTGTACGAGTATATTATAGGTGTTTTTAAAGGTATACGTAAAGATTATATAATAGTTGAAAATAGTGATATTGCATATAAAATATATACATCAGGAAGCACTATAACAAATATTCCTAAAATGGATGAAAAAATTAAGTTGTATATACAACAAATAGTTAGAGATGATTTTAATGGTTTATATGGATTTATGACTGTGGAAGAAAGGGAGATGTTTAATCTTTTGCTTACAATAAGTGGAGTTGGAGCAAAGGCAGCACTATCACTTTTATCTATAAGTAATGTATCTAATTTAAAGTATGCTATATTAACTTCAGATGAAAAAACATTAACAAGGGCCCCAGGAATTGGAAAAAAGACTGCGCAAAGGATTATTTTAGAATTAAAGGACAAACTGGATTCAGGAGACATATTAGAAAATTTCTCAAAAAATGGACAGGAAAGTATCATAAAGGATAATACAGTAGAGGTTTTAGCGGCTTTAATTTCTCTTGGGTATACGGAAAAGGAAGGAAAGAAAGCTCTTAAATCTGTAGATAAAAATGAAAATGTTGAAAATATAATAAAAGAATGCTTAAAGAATTTAATGAATTGAAAGGAGTAATATACAATGGAAGATAGGTTTGTTACCCCTTTAAATATAAAAGAAGATTGTGATATAGAATATAGTTTAAGGCCTAAAAGATTAAAAGAGTACATAGGTCAAGAAAAGGTAAAGGAAAAGTTAGATATTTTTATTAGAGCAGCAAAAAATAGGGGGGAAGCTTTAGATCATGTGCTGTTATATGGGCCACCGGGACTTGGTAAAACCACTTTAGCTAATATAATTGCCGAGGAAATGACAGGGAATCTTAAAGTGACATCTGGACCTGCAATAGAAAGAGCAGGAGATTTGGCGGCAATACTAACTAGTTTAAATGACTTTGATGTATTATTTATAGATGAAATACATAGACTTAATAGGTCTGTTGAAGAGATTTTATATCCAGCTATGGAAGATGGCGCATTAGATATAGTTATAGGGAAGGGTGCTTCTGCTAAATCTATAAGGTTAGATTTAGCCAAATTTACTTTAATAGGGGCTACTACTAGAGTAGGACTTTTAACTTCTCCACTTAGGGACAGATTTGGGGTACTTTGTCCTATGGAGTTTTATGAAGAGGATGAATTAAAGGAGATAATAATAAGATCAGCTGGTATATTAGGGGTATCAATAACTGAAGATGCTGCCTATGAACTTTCTATGAGATCTAGAGGAACACCAAGAATTGCAAACAGAATTTTGAAAAGAGTTAGAGATTATTCAGAAGTTAAGGGTAATGGTATAATAGATTTAAAAACTTCTAAAAATGCTATGAAACTCTTAGAAATTGATGATGAGGGCTTTGATAGTATAGACAATAAAATATTAACAGCGATTATAGATAATTTTAATGGAGGACCCGTTGGAATTGAAACTCTTGCTTATTTTATAGGAGAAGAGTTAGATACAATTCAGGATGTGTACGAACCATATTTATTGCAAAAAGGTTTTATACTTAGAACACCTAGAGGAAGAGTTGCAACAGACAAAGTCTACAAACATTTTAAAAGGCTTAAAGAAGAGCATAAAGAATTAAATCAATGCACAATAAATATTCATAACTGATTTTTGGTTATTTTTCACATAAGAGAAGGAGTTGGAATAATGAAAGTAAAAGATTTTGACTATTATTTACCAGAAGAACTTATAGCACAACATCCATTGGAAAATAGAGATGAGGCAAGACTTATGGTCTTAAACAAAAATACTGGAGAGTTAGAGCATAAAATATTTAAGGATATAGTAGAGTATTTACAACATGGTGATTGTTTGGTGCTTAATGATACTAGGGTATTACCAGCTAGACTTATAGGTGAAAAAGAAGATACTCATGGTAAAATGGAGTTTTTGCTTTTAAAAAGAATAGATAAAGATACTTGGGAAACTTTAGTTAAACCTGGTAAAAGGGCCAAAATAGGCACAAGGTTTTCATTTGGGAATGGTGAATTAAAAGCAGAGGTAATAGGATTAGGAGAAGAAGGAAGTAGAATAGTTAAATTTGAATATGTGGGTATATTTGAGCAGGTATTAGATAAATTAGGACAAATGCCTCTACCACCTTATATAAAAGAAAAATTGGAGGACAAAGAACAATATCAAACGGTATATTCAAAAGAACAAGGTTCTGCGGCGGCACCTACAGCAGGGCTACATTTCACTGAAGAACTATTAGAAAAAATAAAAAATAAAGGTGTAAAATTAGCATTTTTAACTTTACATGTAGGTTTGGGTACTTTTAGACCGGTTAAAGCAGAGGAGATAGAAGAACATACTATGCATTCTGAGTTTTATAAAATTACAGAGGACACAGCAAGAATTATAAATGATACAAAAGAGGCAGGTAAAAGAGTTATTGCAGTTGGCACAACATCATGTAGAACTCTTGAAACAATTGGTGATGATAAAAGTAGAGTAAGAGAGCAGTCAGGATGGACTAATATTTTTATTTATCCTGGGTATAAATTTAAAATTGTAGATGCTTTAATTACAAATTTTCATTTACCTCAATCAACATTAGTAATGCTAGTAAGTGCACTAAGTGATAGAGAAAAAGTAATAAAGTCATATAATGTAGCAGTAGAAGAAAAATATAGATTTTTCAGTTTTGGAGATGCTATGTTTATTAAATAACTATTTTAAACTTACAGATAAAGGAGTGTATCTATGTATAAATTAAAGAAAAGATGCGGTAAAACAAGAAGAGGAGAATTTGTTACTCCACATGGAACTATTCAAACTCCTGTATTTATGAATGTTGGAACATTAGCTGCGATTAAAGGAGCAGTTTCTTCTATGGATTTAAAAGAAATAGGATGTCAAGTAGAGTTATCTAATACATATCATTTACATTTAAGACCAGGGGATAATGTAATTAAAAAAATGGGAGGACTTCATAAATTCATGAATTGGGATAGACCAATTTTAACAGATTCAGGTGGATTTCAGGTATTCTCACTTTCAGGTATAAGAAAAATTAAGGAGGAAGGAGTATATTTTAATTCACATATAGATGGGAAGAAGATATTTATGGGACCAGAAGAAAGTATGCAGATACAAAGTAATATAGGATCTACTATAGCTATGGCATTTGATGAATGTATTCCCAATCCTTCCACAAGGGAGTATGTGGAAAATTCTGTATCAAGAACTACAAGATGGTTAAAAAGGTGCAAAATAGAACTAAATAGATTGAATTCACTTCCAGATACTATAAATAATAAACAGATGCTATTTGGTATAAACCAGGGCGGAACTTATGAGGATATAAGAATAGAACATGCTAAAGTTATAGCTAAAATGGATTTGGATGGATATGCAATTGGGGGATTGGCTGTAGGAGAAACTCATGATGAAATGTATAGAATAATAGACGCAGTTGTACCTTATTTGCCTCAAGAAAAGCCAATATATCTTATGGGGGTGGGACTTCCTAGTAATATATTAGAAGCAGTAGATAGAGGCGTGGATTTTTTTGATTGTGTTTTACCAGCAAGGAATGGAAGACATGGGCATGTGTTTACTAAAGATGGTAAAATAAATTTAATGAATGCTAAGTTTGAATTGGATTCTAAACCTATAGATGAGGGATGCCAATGTCCAACTTGTAAGAATTATTCAAGGGCTTATATAAGACATTTATTTAAGGCCAAGGAAATGCTTGCAATGAGACTTTGTGTTCTACATAATTTGTATTTTTATAATAATCTAATGCAAGAAATTAGAGAGGCAATAGATGGAGATTATTTTAAGGAATACAAAGTTACAAAACTAAAGGAATGGGGAAATAGAGCTTAGACAAACCTTAATTCAAAGAAAGTTAACAATTTATAGGAAAAATATTACTTTACACTTTAAGTGGAAGACTATAAACTTAATAGTACGAAGGGAGGTGAGGAAATGTTGAATTTAAATGGTATAGTTTTAGCTACAGCTGCTCAACCAAAGGGATCAATCTTAGGAGGATTATTGATTCCTATGATATTAATGCTAGGATTCTTTTATATAATAGTATACATACCTGAAAATAAAAGAAAGAAAAAGTATAAAGGAATGTTAGAATCATTGCAGGTTAATGATGAGATAATAACTAAAGGTGGTATATTAGGTAAAATTATAAATATTCAAGATACATTTATAATTTTAGAAAGTGGTCCAAGTAGAGCTAGAATTAAATTAGATAAGAATGGAATTTTATCAGTTCTAAGTACTGTTGAAACCCAAAAAGAAGAGATTAAAGATTCTAGTAAAGAAGTAAAAAAAGAAGAAGTTAAAGAAAAAGTTAAAGAAGAAGTTAAAGAAGAAGTTAAAGAAGAAGTTAAATTTAAAGAGAACTAATTTTAAAAAAATAAATTCATTTCATCATAAAACACCTTTTGTCTACATAGATAATATTAGATGGGAGGTGTTTTATAAATGGAGAAAAGTAGTTTTTTGGATATAGGAGATGGCGTCCTAAGAAGTACTATAATAACTGTGGTATTAATGATTATATATGCAGTTATTATGAGTTTTATTGATTTAACTGAAAGGACAAACTCAATTTTTTACTTAGTTACATCAATAATAAGCATAATGTATGGGAGTATCTATGCTGTTAAAAGGATTAATAAAAAGGGATGGTTAGTAGGAGTAATTGTAGCAGCAATATATATGGTAATAATCTATATTGTATCTATTATTGCTGGAAATTCTGCGGCTATAGAAAGCACACAAATAACGAGGTTTTTACTTGCTTTAGCAGTAGGTTTACTATCGGGTATGATAGGGGTAAATCTTTGATAATTACTTTATTTTATTGTAGCTTTATGATATAATCAAACGGAAATAGATTTGATTGGAGGAATTCAAATGAAACATATAAGAACTATAAACAAATCAAATATAAAGAATAGCTTAAAGAAGCCTGGATGCAAGGAATGTGCAAATTCATGTCAATCAGCTTGTAAAACTTCTTGTACAGTTGCAAATTTAGCTTGCGAAAATTAATATAGAGAAGCAGTAACTTTAAGTTACTGCTTTAAGTTTAGTTGGGAGGAAAAAAAAGGTGGCAGATATTCATAAGTTTGTCCAAGATGGAGATTACTATATAATTGATGTGAATTCAGGATCAGTACATGTTGTTGATGAATTAGTATATAATATAGTAGATGAAAATGGATTAAGAAATAAAGAAGAATTGATAGGAAAATATAAAGAAAAATACAGTAAGGAAGACATATTAGAAGCTTATGAAGAATTAGAGGATCTAATAAAAGATGAGATTTTATATTCAAAGGATTTGTATGAAAATATAGGATTAAATGCAGGTGAAGGTTCATCTTATATAAAGGCTTTATGTTTAAATATAGCACATGATTGTAATTTAAGATGCAAATATTGTTTTGCTGATGAAGGTGAGTACAAAGGTAAAAGGCAAATAATGTCTGCAGAAGTTGGAAAAAAGGCTATAGATTTTGTTATAGAGCATTCAGGACCGAGAAAACATATAGAAATTGATCTTTTTGGTGGAGAGCCTTTAATAGCTTTTGATGTAGTAAAAGAAATTGTAGAATATGCGAAACAACAGGAAAAAGTACATAATAAAACTTTAAGATTTACAATGACTACTAACGCTACCCTGCTTACAGATGAAATAATGGACTATTTAGACAAAAATATGGGTAATATAGTCTTAAGTATAGATGGAAGAAAGAGAATAAATGATGATGTAAGAATTAGAGTGGATGGAAGTGGATCTTATGACTCTATACTTCCTAAAATTAAGAAAATGGTAAAGGCAAGGGATAAGGAAAAACAATACTATGCAAGAGGAACATTTACTAGAAATAATACTGATTTTTATGAAGATATCATGCATTTAGCTAATGAAGGGTTTGATGAAATATCAATAGAGCCTGTAGTACTTAAAGAGGACCATCCATTATCATTAAGAGAAGAGGATTTACCAAAAATATTTGAACAGTATGATAAACTTTATAAAGAAATGGTTAAAAGATATAAAGAAGGAAATATGTTTAAATTTTATCACTTTAATATAGATCTCCAAGGAGGTCCTTGTGTATATAAAAGGATATCAGGTTGTGGAGCAGGTCATGAGTATGTAGCTATAACCCCTTCTGGAGATATATATCCATGCCATCAATTTGTAGGAAATGAAGATTTTAAAATGGGGAACCTATTTAAAGAAGGCCTAGATGAAGGTATAGAAAAACAATTTAAAGAAGGAAATATTTATTTTAAACCTATATGTAAAGAGTGTTGGGCTAGATTTTACTGTAGTGGTGGATGTCAAGCTAATAATTTTAATTTTAATGGTGATATTCATATTCCTTATGAAATAGGATGCAAAATGCAGAAGAAAAGAATAGAGTGTGCTGTGGCTTTAAAATCTAAAATGATTGAAAGATAATTATAAAATTTAAAGTCAATATAGGTAAGCATATGCTTGCTTATATTGACTATTTTTTACAAGAGTAATATAATTTCTGTATATTGTAAGTATTAATGAGATTTTTTTGAAACTTTTAGAAACTAAAATGATATACTTAATAGGCAAAGGGGGATAAAAATGAAAAAAAAGAATTCCAGTAAAAGTGCTGTGTTATTTACACTAGCTATTCTTGTAATAGGCTTTTTAGCTTATGCTGGAGCTTTCGGAGTGCATAATATATTTAAAAGTGGATACAATGTAAAATCTTTTGGGCAAACAATAAAGAAAGGATTGGATCTTCAAGGTGGAGTTTCATTGGTAGAAGAGATTCAATCAGATAATGTAGATAATGCCACCATAGAAAGAACTATGGAACTGTTATCTATGAGAGTTAATAAGATGGGTGTTAGTGAAACCGTTGTGTCAAGAGAAGGTCAAAAGAAAATAAGAATAGAGATTCCGGGAATATATGATGCAAAAGGAGTTATAGATAGTGTAGGAAAAACAGGAGAATTAAAGTTTATAGGTCCAGATAAAAAGGTAATACTTACAGGAAAAGATGTTAAAAACGCTGTAGCACAATTAAATCAAGAAACTAATCAACCAATTATAAGTTTTGAATTAAATGATGAGGGTACTAAAAAGTTTGCACAAGCAACTAAAAAATTTATAGGGCAGCCTATATCAATACATATGGATGAAGAGGTATTAACAAGCCCTGTAGTAAACTCTGTTATACCTAATGGAAAGGGTATGATTGAGGGAAGTAAGACTTTAGAAGAAGCAAAAAGACAAGCCAATATTATTAAATCAGGAGCTTTACCTGTAGTTGTAAAACCTGTTGAAGTAAAAACAGTTGGAGCTACATTAGGATCAGATGCTCTTCCGTTAAGTATTAAAGCAGGTAAAATAGGTGTAGGATTAATTTTTATATTCATGCTTTTATATTATAGAGTTCCAGGATTAGTTGCAGATATTGCTTTGGTATTTTATATAGTATTAGTATTGTTAACCTTTGTATCAATGAAAGCTATATTAACTTTGTCTGGAATAGCAGGATTCTTGCTTACTATAGGTATGGCTGTAGATGCTAACGTACTTATTTTTGAAAGAATTAAGGAAGAATTAAAATCAGGAAAGTCAGTAAAATCTGCAGTAGATTCAGGATTTCATAGAGCACTAAGTTCCATAATGGATTCTAATATTACAACTATAATAGCAAGTATAGTGCTTTATAATTTAGGGTCAGGAGCAGTTAAAGGCTTTGCTCTTACATTAATGGTTGGTATAGTATTGAGTATGTTTACTGCTATTGTAGTTACGAGATTTTTGTTAAAGCTAGCAGTAGATATAGGGTTACTTAAAGGATTAAAATCTTTTGGAGTAAGAAAAACTTCTGAGGAAAGTAAACCAAGAACATTAAAAATTATAGAAAAAACAAAACTTTGGTTTGGAATATCTTTTGTTATAATATTATTAGGCATAGTATTTATGTTCAAAAGTGGATTAAATTATGGAATAGATTTTAAAGGTGGAACTTTAGTACAGATAAATATGAAGAAAGATTTCAATAAAGCAGATGTGGAGAATATAATTAATAAATATACTAAAGACTACTCCACTAATACGGCAACAGATACTAAAAATGAAATACAATTAGAAATAAGAAGTAATTCATTAACAGATGAACAGATTCCTAAAATGTATAAAGAAATAAAAGAAAAATATAAATTGCAGGATAAGGATTTAGTATCTCAACAAAGAATAGGACCATCGGTAGGAAAAGAGTTAACAAGAAAAGCTGTAATTGCACTTATAATTGCTAATTTAGCCATGCTTGTTTATATAGGATTTAGATTTGAGATTAAGTTTGGATTATCAGCTATATTGTCATTGGTACATGACGTATTAGTTACCATATCTATATATGCAATATTCCAAATACCCGTAAATTCAACATTTATTGCAGCTATTCTTACAATAGTGGGTTATTCTATTAATGATACTATAGTTGTTTTTGATAGAATAAGAGAAAATTCTAAAAAACATAGAAGAATGGGAGAAATTGAATTAGCTGATATAAGTATAACTCAGACTATGTCAAGATCTATAAATACAGTGTTAACAACATTATTTACTATTGTATCTGTTTGTGTAATTGTACCTTCTATAAGAGACTTTACAGTTCCACTTACAGTTGGAATAGTGTGTGGTGCATACTCATCAATATTTATAGCAAGTCCTCTATGGGTAATTTTAAAAAAATCTAAGAAAAAAAAAGCACTTGCTAAGTAAATTTCCATAAACCAGAGTATATAAGTGCTCTGGTTTATTTATTTGCAAAAAAAATATGCAAAGTATTTGTCAAAATACATATTTTAAATTATAATATATATGCTTTTTTATTTTTTGGAGGATAAAATTATGGAAAAAAAAGGTACAGATACGCAATTGTTAAAGCTTTCTACATTATATAATCCATTTTTATTAAAAAATATGGATGAGGCTTTAAAAAGAATTGTTAAGGCTGTGAATTTAAGAGAAAAAATAATTGTATATGGATGTTATGATTTAGATGGTATAACTGCAGTGTCAGTGCTTTTTTTGGTGTTAAAGTATTTAAATGCTGATGTGGAATATTATGTATCAGATAGCAAAAATGGCAAATTTGATATTGATGAGGGGATAGTGAGGAATCATGTCAAATTTTTAGGAACAAATTTAATGATAACTGTAGGTTGTGGTATAAACTCTTATCAACAGGTAGAACTGTGTAAACAATTGGGTATAGATGTAATAATAACTGATTATCACAGATGCAATAAGTATATACCTGAAACAATAGTAATAAACCCTAATCAAAAAGGATGCGGTTATCCATTTAAAAAATTATCTAGTGTGGGAGTTGTATATAAATTAGCACAAGCCATATCCTCCTATTATCAAATGAAATGTATAAGTAAATATTTAGATTTAGTTATGCTTGGGGCAGTATCCAATGATGTTTTATATATTGGGGAAAATAAATTAATGATAGATGAAGGAATATATCATATGAATTATACTAATAATTATGGACTTCAAGCTTTAATTAAAGTAAATAATATAAGACATGTTAATAGGGAAAATGCATATAGATTAGCAAAGAGTATTGTACCATCTAGGACTAGATCAAGAAGTCTGGATAATGCTAGAATAGCAGTAGAATTATTTACCACTTCTAATAGTGATAGAGCCCAGCAAATTGCTAAATATTTAAAAAATGAAATAATGATGAGTAAGTTTTGCGTTAAATAGTCAATAATATTGAATATACTATTATATTTAATATATAATAATATGGTGTTTAATAATATAGTATTTTAATGTTTGTAAAGAAAAGTTTTAGGGGGAAATAGTAATGGATTTAAGGGAAAAAATACGAGTAATCGATGGATTTCCAAAAGAAGGAATAAGTTTTAAGGATGTTACTACATTATTAAAGGATAAGGAAGCATTTAAATTCACAATAGATAAAATGGCAGAATATCTAAAAGATAAAAATATAGATATTATAGTAGGACCGGAGGCAAGAGGATTTTTATTTGGGGCTCCATTAGCTTATGCACTAGGTGTTGGATTTGTACCTGTAAGAAAAAAAGGAAAGCTTCCTTATGAGACTATAAGTATGAGTTATGATTTAGAGTATGGTACTGATGTACTAGAAATTCATAAAGATGCAATAAAACCAGGGCAGAGAGTTGCAATTGTAGATGACTTGCTTGCTACAGGTGGAACTATAAAGTCTGTTGCAAAGCTTGTAGAAGAAGTAGGAGGAGAAGTTGTATCTATAGACTTCCTTATAGAATTGATTGAATTAAAAGGAAGAGAAAAATTAGAAAAGTATGATTTAATGTCTTTTGTACAGTATGAAGTATAAGAAAATACAAATTGCAAGTTTCTACAAAATATTATATAATGTTAGTAAAAAAATAATGGCTGGTTTATTTAACCAGCCATTGATTTTAGGGGAGTAAAGTATGCTGGAAAAATTGATGAATAAGATTGATAAAAATTGCAGCAGTGTAGATAAGGAACTAATTAAAAAAGCTTATCAATTTGCTTTTGAGGCTCATAATAGGCAAAAAAGGGAATCAGGTGAGCCATACATTATACATCCAGTAGAAGTAGCGTGTATTTTAGCGGAAATGGGATTAGATACAGATACAATAGTAGCAGGATTATTACATGATGTTATTGAAGATACTGAATATACCTATGATGACATAGCTAAAGAGTTTAATAAAGAAGTAGCTAATTTAGTAGAAGGAGTAACTAAACTTGGTAAAATTGAATATAAAACAAAAGAAGAGCAGCAAGCAGATAATGTAAGAAAAATGCTTTTAGCTATGGCAAAGGATGTAAGGGTTATATTAATAAAGTTGGCAGATAGGCTTCATAATATGAGAACTTTAAAATATATGCCGGTTGAAAAGCAGAAAGAAAAAGCAAAAGAAACTTTTGATATATATGCTCCTCTAGCTCATAGACTTGGTATATCTAAAATAAAATGGGAATTAGAAGATTCAGCTTTTAGATATATAAATACTAATCAATATTATGATCTTGTTAAAAAGATAGTTGAAAAAAGAGCTGAAAGAGAAGCCTATATAGAAACGATAGTAAAGCAACTTAAAGAAAGTTTAGGTAATGCTGGTATAAAGTCAGATATAGAAGGTAGACCTAAACATTTTTATAGTATTTATAGAAAGATGATTAATAAAAATAAAACTTTAGAGCAAATATTTGATTTGACTGCAGTGAGGATATTAGTAGATACAGTAAGAGATTGCTATGCTGCACTTGGAATAGTACACACAATGTATAAACCTATTCCTGGTAGGTTTAAAGACTATATTGCTATGCCTAAACCTAATATGTATCAATCATTACATTCTACGGTAATAGGACCTCAAGGTAAGCCTTTTGAAATACAGATAAGAACTTTTGAAATGCATAGAACAGCTGAATATGGAATAGCTGCTCATTGGAAATATAAAGAAGGTAAAATAGCCGAGGATAATCTAGAATTAAAACTGAGTTGGCTTAGGGAAATATTAGAATGGCAAAGAGAGACTTCAGATGCAACAGAATTTATGGAAGGATTTAAAATAGATTTATTTTCCGATGAGGTATTTGTATTTACACCAAAGGGAGCAGTTATAAATTTACCTAATAATTCTACTCCTATAGACTTTGCATACAAGATTCATACGGATATTGGTAATAAATGTGTTGGAGCAAAAGTAAACAGTAAAATGGTTCCTTTAGACTATCTTTTAAAAACTGGTGAAATTGTAGAAATTATAACATCACCAAATTCTAAAGGACCAAATATATCTTGGTTAAATATCACTAAGAGTAATCAGGCTAAAAGTAAAATAAGGGCTTGGTTTAAGAAAGCTAAAAGAGAAGAAAATACTAGTAAAGGAAAAGAGTTACTAGAAAAGGAAGCCAAAAAACAGGGTTATAATTTTGGTGAGATTGCTAAAGGTGAGATACTTTCAGGTATTTTAAGAAGATATAATTTCAATACTTTAGATGATATTTATGCTGCTGTTGGAGTAGGGGATATAATGTCCTCAAATATTGTTAGTAAAATAAAAGAATTGTATGAAAGAGGTAATAAAATTTCTTTAATTTCAACACAGGATATTATTAACACTACAATTATTAAAAATAATAAAAATAATGAAAAGAAGAATAATAAAAGGGTTAATGACACAGGAGTTATAGTAAAGGGTGTTAGTAATTTATTAGTTAGATTTTCTAAATGTTGTAATCCAGTACCAGGTGATGATATAGTAGGATATATTACTAAGGGAAGAGGAGTCTCCATACACAGAAGTGATTGTAAAAATGTAGATATATTAAAAAAGGATTCGGATAATAAAATTGTTGAAGTAAGCTGGAGCACTGCTAAATCTGGAGCATATATTGCAGAAATTGAAATAAAAGCGGAAAACAGGGATGGGTTATTAGCAGAAATAATGGATATTATAACTCAGACTAAAACTCATTTATATGCTATAAATGCTAAGACAGGGAAAAATGTTTTAATTAATGTAAAGTTAAAAATATCTAATGTAGAACACCTTAAAGAATTAATGAAAAAAATTAGGAGATTAAAAGGTGTAACTGAGGTATATAGAACTAAGAATTAGAGGTGATAGTATGAGAGCGGTAGTTCAAAGAGTAAAATCATCAAAGGTAGAAGTAGATGGGAAAACTGTAGGAAGTATAAATAGTGGTTTAAATGTTTTACTTGGTATATCTAAAGAGGATAGTGAAAAAGATGTAGATTATCTAAAGGATAAGATACTAAATCTTAGAATTTTTGAAGATGACCAGGGAAAAATGAATAGGTCATTATTAGATGTAGGAGGAGAACTTATAGTGATTTCTCAATTTACATTGTATGGAGACTGCAGAAAAGGAAAAAGACCAAGTTTTATAGAAGCTTTAGGTGGTAAAGAGGCTAAAGTATTATATAAGGAATTTGTAAAAAGATGCAAAGAAGTTTTAGGTAAAGTAGAAACAGGGGAGTTTGGTGCTGATATGAAAGTTAGTATAGAAAATGATGGACCTGTTACTATATTATTAGATAGTAAAAAAACTTTTTAAAATATTTTTATGGGAGTTGATTGCATGAAAATAAAAAGAATCCCTGTGGGAGTTTATGCTGCCAATTGTTATATAGTTTTTGATGAAAATACTAGTGAGGGTTTAATTATAGATCCAGGTGATGAGAGTAGAATTTTAAAAAAAGAAGTAGATACTTTAGGTGTAAAGGTAAAGCATATATTTATAACTCATGGACATATGGATCATACAGGAGCAGTGTTGGATTTGAAAAATATTTTAGGTGCTAAGGTTTATATAAATGAAAAAGATGAGAATATGATAATAAATAGGGCTTCTATGTTTGGTACTTTAGAAAATTGTGGAACAGCTGATATTAAATTAAAAGATGGAGACAATTTTAAGGTGGGTTCACTTAAATTAGAATGTATAGAGACTCCAGGACATACTCTAGGAGGAATGTGTTTTCTTATTGATAATGTTTTGTTTACGGGAGATACTTTATTTCAAAGCTCTATAGGTAGAACAGATTTTGAAGGTGGAGACTTTGATATGATTATAAAAAGTATAAAAGAAAAGCTTTTGGTATTACCAGAGGGAACCATAGTTTTACCGGGACATGGTCCAGAAACTTCTATAAAGTATGAAAAAATGTATAATCCATTTTTATGATTCTTAGTTACTACACAAAGGAGATACTATGACAATTAATATAAAGTTAAAAAATATTAATTACAGATATGAAATTTACCAAATGTTTAATTTGTTTTATCCATTAAGTGAAATAAATTTTAATAATGTAAATTATAATTATAAGATATCTTTAGAAAAAAACGGTATAATTATAGAGGATGAATTTTTAAAAGAGGAATATATAAATGATAAAAATATTAATGAAAAGGGAAATTTAAAGAAATCTATTTATAGTTTTTTAAATAAAAAAACTGGTAAAATATTTCCATGGGGCACTTTAGTAGGTATAAGACCTAGTAAGATAGCTCTTTCAATGCTAATTAAAGGAAAGAGTGAAGAAGAAATAGTGGATTATTTTACCAGAAATTATTTTACTGATAAAGAGAAAGCAAAACTTTGTATAAGAATTGCAAAGATGGAAATTAAAATGGTAAATAAGGATAAAAATAAGATAAGTTTGTATATTGGAATGCCATTTTGTCCCACAAGATGTTTATATTGTTCTTTTGCTTCAAATCCCATAACTAAATGCAAGAAAATGGTTCAACCATACTTAAGATCATTAGTAGAAGAATTTGAAGGAATATCTAAATATATAGAGAAAAAGGGGTTAAAAGTACAAACTGTATATTTTGGTGGAGGTACTCCAACATCTGTAAATGATGAAGAATTTGAATATATTATGAAAAAAATATATAATAAATTTATATATGGCAATAATATAGAGGAATTTACAGTAGAATGTGGAAGACCAGATAGTTTAAGTTATAAAAAGTTTAAAGTTATGAAAAGATATAAGGTAGATAGAATCAGCATAAATCCACAAACAATGAATGATGATACATTAAAACTTGTTGGTAGAAATCATACAGTAAAAGATGTTATAGAAAAGTATAATATGGCAAGGAAACTTGGGTTTAATAATATAAATATGGATATAATAGTGGGGCTTCCAAAGGAAGGATTAACCCATGTTAAAAATACATGTAGAGAAATTCTAAAATTAAATCCAGATAGCATTACTGTTCATGGAATGTCAATTAAAAGAGGATCTGATCTTTATAAGAAACTAGAGCTAACCCATACTAATCACAATGAACTAATGGAGATGTATAAAGAAACAGTGAAGCTTGCTGAAGATTTATTAATGGAGCCATATTATATGTATAGACAAAAAAATATGAAAGGCAACATGGAAAATATAGGTTATTCTCATAAAAACAAACATTGTATATATAATATTCAAATGATAGAGGAAAAACAGACCATCATAGCTATGGGAGCTGATGCTGTTTCTAAAGTAGTATTTTTAGATGAGAATAGGCTGGAAAGAGTACCTAATGTTAAAGATGTAATAGAGTATAATAAAAGAGTTGATGAAATGATAAAAAGAAAAATTGAAGCATTAGAAGAGTTATATAATTAATTTATATAAGCTTTTAGTGTTTACAAATAATTTTTGGCAATGTAAATATATGTGTCTTAATAGAGGCACTACTATATAAATTACTATCGGCTTTCAATTAGAGTTGATAAGAGGAGGAAATGAAATGGGAGAAGCATTAAAAGGACTAAAGAGAACCATAATGTGTGGTGAACTTAGGGAATCCCATGTAGGCAACAAAGTTACTGTAATGGGATGGGTTCAGAGAAAAAGAAATCTAGGGGGATTAATATTTGTAGATTTAAGAGATAGAACTGGAATTCTTCAAGTAGTATTTGGGGAAGAAATAGATAAAGAAGCTTTTCATAGGGCCGATACAGTTAAATCTGAATACTGCATTGCAGTTACAGGAAGTATTATAAAAAGACAATCTCCAAATGAAAATATACCAACAGGTATGGTGGAATTAAAGGGCGAAAATATAAAAATATTATCAGAATCAGAGACACCGCCTATATACATAAAAGAGAATTTAGATGCAGCTGAAAATATAAGATTAAAGCATAGGTATTTAGATTTAAGAAGACCAGATATGCAAAGAATTTTAATGGTTAGACATAAGGCTGCAAAAGCTGTTAGAGACTTTATGGATTTAAATGGATTTTTAGAAGTTGAAACTCCAATGCTTACTAAAAGTACACCTGAGGGAGCAAGAGACTATCTTGTGCCAAGTAGAAATTATCCGGGAATGTTTTATGCATTACCACAGTCCCCACAATTATTTAAACAATTACTTATGGTATCAGGTTTTGACAGATATTTCCAAATAGTAAAATGTTTTAGAGATGAGGATTTAAGAGCCAATAGACAACCAGAGTTTACACAGATAGATTTAGAAATGTCTTTTGTAGAAACAGATGACGTAATAGATTTAAATGAAAAATTAATTAAGTATGTATTTAAAAATATAATAGATGTAGATGTAAAGCTTCCTATAGAAAGAATGCCTTATAAAATTGCTATGGAGAAGTATGGAAGTGATAAGCCGGATCTAAGATTTGGAATGGAAATAGAAAATATAAGTGAGGTTGTACAAAATTCTGAATTTAAGGTATTTAAGGATTCATTAAATAATGGAGGTTCTGTACGTGCTATAAAAGCTGAGAATTGTGCTAATATGGGAAGAAAGCAGATAGATAAATTAGCTGATTTTGTAAAAGGATTTAAAGCCAAAGGATTAGCATGGATTGCATGCAAGGAAGATGAAATTAAATCACCTATAGCTAAATTTTTATCAGAAGATGAAATGAATAACATAGTTAAAAAAATGAATGCTAAAGTGGGAGACTTAATATTAATAGTATCTGATGCTAAAGATAAAGTTGTATTCCAAAGTCTTGGGCAGTTAAGACTACATTTAGCTAAAGAGCTAGAGTTATTAAAGGATAATAAAGAGTTTAGATTTGTATGGGTTACTGAATTCCCATTGGTTTCATATAATGATGAAGAAGATAGATGGGAAGCGGAACATCATCCATTTACAATGCCAATGGATGAGGATATACCTTATCTAGATACTGATCCAGGTAGAGTTAGAGCTAAAGCTTATGATATCGTACTAAATGGAGAAGAGTTAGGTGGAGGAAGTATAAGAATTCATGATACTAATCTTCAGCAAAAGATGTTTGAAGTATTAGGATTTACTAAAGAGAGAGCATGGGAAAGATTTGGATTCTTACTTGAAGCATTTAAATTTGGACCACCACCACATGGAGGATTAGCTTATGGTTTTGATAGAATGATAATGTTTTTAGCAGGAACTGAAAATATAAAAGATGTAATAGCTTTCCCTAAGAATCAAAATGCGTTCTGTCCATTAACAGAGGCACCTAATGTAGTGGATGAAGTGCAAATAAATGAATTAGGAATAGCTACCACAAAAAAAGAAGAAGATAAATAGTTTTAAATAAGGTAAATGTACTTTGAGACGTTTACCTTATTTTTTAATTAAGTATATATAGTATATTGTTTTTAGGTTTTATATAATAGTAATTAAGTTTATGTAATTTGGGGGGGAGGAGAAGTGATTAGCAAAATTTTATTTTTAGGTATTTATTACTCAGTAGAAATCCTTTTTTATGTAGAAACAAAAGTAAAGATTTTTATTAGAGGTAAAAAAATAGAAATATATATGCCTAAAAAGTGGTGTGGAAATATACAATATAACAAAATTGTTATAGATAACATTTACATATGGTATAGGAAGTTAGCGAGAGAGTTAATAGGAGAAAAGCTAAAATTATATAGTGAAATTGTAGGAGTTAAGTATAATAATTATAGAATTAAGGAACAAAAAACACGTTTGGGAAGTTGTTCAAGTAAAAAAAATTTGAATTTTAATTGGAGAATTATTTTAGCACCTGAGTGGATAATGGATTATATTATAATTCATGAATTATGTCATATAAAGCAGATGAATCATTCTAAGTTGTTTTGGAAGGAAGTAGAAAAATATATGTCTGAATATAATGAAGCAATATTTTGGATAAAAAACAATATAAATACATTATATATAGAATTTTTATGATAGTTGTGGCATAATGGTAAATATATGAATAGTATAAAATTAGTTAAAACTAGACTATATGAATGTATTTTACACTAGTTTTAATTAAATTTTGTAAAAGCCTCTTTCTTTTCCAATATTTCCCCAAAGTTAGAGGAAAAAATATTTATAAGGGAGGAAATTTATATGACAAACTGTAAAAAGAAGAAGCTAAAAAGGAGGATAGGAATATTTCTATCTCTGTTTATGTTTTTTAGCTTGATTCCATTTGGAGGAAGTAGCGTTAAATCAAAAGAAAAAGGAAGTAATAAGAGAATTGTAGCCTATTTTACAGAATGGAGTGTTTATGGTGGACATGATAATTATAAAATATCTGACGTGCCATGGGATAAAGTTACTCATATAAATTACGCATTTGCAACTATAAAAAATAATAAAATAGCTCTATTTGATGAATGGGCTGCCACGGGCATTAATTTTGGTGATGCTTGGGATTCACCATATAATGGTAATCTCGGACAAATAAAAAAATACAAAAAAAAATACCCAGATGTAAAAGTATTAATATCTATAGGGGGATGGAGTCAATCAGCTGGGTTTAATAGTGTAGCTAAAACTTCACAAAACAGAAAAGTTTTTTCAGATAGCGTTGTAGAGTTTATTCGCCAATGGGATTTAGATGGTGCTGATATAGATTGGGAATACCCTACATTTAAGAGAGAAGGAGATAAAGTAGATAATCCTAATGATCAAGGTACCCCTTGGGCGGATGAAGATGAAAAATATACTTTTACACTTCTTTTAAAAGATTTGAGAGAAGCTTTAAATAATGCAGGTAAAGAGGATAATAAATACTATGAGCTTACAGCTGCAGTTGGAAGCGGTAAGGATAAAATAGAAAAAACAGAGCCACAAAAATATTCACAATATTTAGATTTTATCAACATAATGACCTATGATATGAATGGTGCATGGGAAAAGATAACAGGACACCAATCACCTTTATATAAAAACCCTTATGATAATCATGAAGATATAGTAAAGAATTTTTATAATGTAGATGAAGCAATGAAAATATTTGAATCTTTCGGTATACCAAAGGACAAACTTGTAGTAGGATCACCTTATTATTCTCGTGGTTGGATGGGAGTAAAAAATGATGGACCTATAAAGGAATTACCAGGATTATTTGCTACTGCAGAAGGTGGAGCAAAAGGTATATGGGATGGTGGACGTGCAGCAGGATGCAACCCTTATCATTATATTAAAGGTACTTTAGAAAAAGATTCATCTTTTAAAAAGTATAGAGATCCTTATTCAAAGGTGCCTTATTTGTACAGTGAATCTAAGGGAGAAATGTATACTTATGAAGATGAAGTATCATTACAAGAAAAGGTTAATTATGTAAATAAGAATGATTATGGTGGAATAATTTTTTGGGAATTGGCAGGAGATTCACCATTAAAAGGAAGCGATTTAACGGATGTTATTTATAAGGGATTTTTTCAAAATGGTGAAAAACCCTCAGATGATAAGTTACCTTTAAAACCAATATTGTCTATAAAGAATAATGATAATTATGGTAACTATGATATTCTTATTAATATTCCATCTAATAGTAGAGGGGATAGAGTTAAATTATATGAAAATAATAAATTAATATTGGAAGAAAATATAAACAATGTATCTCCCAAGAGTATAATTAAAAATTTTAAAGAAAAGGAAAAAGGGAAATATATTTATACAGTGGATATAATTAATAAATATGGTGTAGCTAAAAGTAATACCCTTGAAGTGGATGTAACAGATTATCCTAGTTCACCGGATAAGGAAAAACCAGGGAAGCCTATTTTAACCTACGATAATGGTTCATCACTTGATGGAAATTATAATATAACAATGAACATGTGGTGGGGAATAAATGGTAATAAAATCAAAATATATGAAAACAATTTTTTGATTCATGAGGCTAATTTAACCTCTAATTCGCCACAAGCTCAAAAGTATAGCTTGGAAATATATGGAAGGAAAAATGGCAAGTATGTGTATAGTGCAGAGCTTATAAATGAATGTGGTAGTAGTAAAAGTGATGATTTAGTTATAAATGTAACTAATAGTGACTATTAAGGATTATAATCTGGATAGTAAAAATATGATTATATTAAATTAAGCTTAAAAGAGACCTAACTATAGTTTATATATATAGTTAGGTTTTTTTATAAATTTTAATTGGAATTAATGCATAGAATTTGGAAAAAAGTATAAAATATCACTAAAGAAGATTAAATGGTGTGATACATTAAGCTTTTCGTCCTATATATGGATGTAAAGAGTAATGTTCATATAAATATAACGTATTATAAAACACAGTATGTAAGGAGGAGTATATGTGGAACTAGAGACAAAGGACATTATAAAAAAGAAGCTGTTAGATGCACAAGAGAGTGTTAGAGACTACCAGTGTTATTCAAAAAGAATTGATGATAATCCAGAGCTAGCGGTATTGTTTAAAGAATTTGCAGAAGAATCAGCTATGCAAGCACGTAAGCTTCAACAGGTATTAACTAGCTACGAAGAAAATTAATTTAATTTCAAGAGTATTCATTAGAAAAATATAGAAAATAAGGAAGTAATTAAGTGCTTTCTTATTTTTTTTAATTAGTAATTATTTATTATATAGTAAATATAAGGTATAATTATATTAATACATTAAAATATTACAGAAAAGAGGGGATTGCTTATGGAGAGAACTTTAGTGTTAATAAAACCTGATGGAGTAAAAAGAAAGCTTGTAGGGGAAATAATAAGTTACTATGAGAGGAAGAATTTAAAAATAGTTGATTTCAAATTGATAAAAGCAGATAGAGAAACTGCAGAAAGCCATTATATTGAACACAAAGGTAGAGAGTATTATCAGTCTCTCATTGATTATATAACGGAAGGTGAAATAGTGACTATTTTATTAGAAGGAGAAAATGCCATAGGAATTGTAAGAAAAATAAATGGAGCAACTGATCCACTACAAGCGGATAGTGGAAGTATTAGAGGAAAATATGCTTATAGTAAACAAAGAAATTTAGTTCATGCATCAGATAGTAAAGAAAATGCAAAAAGAGAAATAGATATATGGTTCCCTGGAATATAATATTAATATGAGGACTTTTATAAAATTCAAAACTCAATAGGGGGGATTATTATGATGTTAAAAAAGGATGAAGTAATCAAGATAGCAGAGGAAATATTATGTTTGCTTCAAATAAATGGATATAATATAGAGCAGATGTCTCCGGAAGAAGTAGGTGAGTTAGTTGATGAGTACTTAAATGACTTATATCAAGATTTTATTGAAAATTATGACAACATTTACGAGGAATATACTTGTTCTTATGATAATTTTGAAGACTATTATAAAGATTTTACAAAAAAGTTTAGAAATAAAAGCATACATATAGATGATTATTTAAATTAACTATTATACATATATAGAATTTTTGTGATTAAAGTAAAGATAATAGCATATATTATTTAAATATATTTAATAATATATGCCTTTTTTAGTAACATAATTTATGAAGTTATCATAAGTTATGTATATATTATAGTTTTTATGTGTATAATATTTTAGTAAGAGATAAAAATTTAACAAAGTTAGTAAATGTTAAATAAGACGATTAAAATGAAGTAAAATATAGATAAATTTTACAAAATATTAAATATATAGTGTAATTCTTTCTTGTAATATGGAAAAAGTAGGATTATAATAATCTTAGTTATAAGTAATATAAAAGGGGAAATAATAATGAAGGCAGTAGTAAAAGGATTTGAAGATGAGTATGTTATTTGTAAAAGGGAAGATGGCATTATAATTAATATATTGTTGAAGTTTATGCACAGAGTGGAGAAAGGTGAGATTATAACGTTACCAGACATAAAAAATATAAATTTAAATTAGGGAAATTACTTGTATATTAATATACTTATAAAGTTATGGAGGTGTTTTGAGTATATGGAAAATGAAACTTTGACACTAGAAAAATTGGTAAACCAAATAGACAATATAGTTTTAGATAACAAAGAGTTTACTAAGTGTGAATATGATAGGAGAAACCTAATACTAACTCTTGCAGTAGAGAGTTTATCTAAATATGAATTAAAAGAGATAAGTAAAGAGGAGATGCTTTCACTAATAGATGCTATTGAAAGGTTTTATGATTTAGATAATCCTGAAGTTGTAGATAATAAAGTAACAGGGAAAAGTTTTTATATATTTAAACCTGTTAAAAAATTAACAATATAAAATTTAATCACAGATTATATGCTTAGAATAAAACTCCTTTCTTTAGAAAAACTAAAGATGAAAGGAGTTGTTTTTATGGACAATACTATAAAAAAGACAAAAAATAATAAAAAACATGATGGAAAATTCAGAAAAAAGAAGATTAAGCATAACTCTCAAGAAGAAAGTTCAAGAGTAATTTTTGGAGACTTAAAAGATGAAAAATTAGATTAATAAGGTGGGATTTATATATGTTAGAAGAAAATATGGATGATTTAAAAAAAATGGCAAGGCAAATGATTATAGATGGTAAAACTAATGAAGAAATAAGAAAAAAAACTAACCTTAGAGAAAAAGATGTAAAAAAAATTCAAAAAGAAATAATATCTAAATTTTAGACATATTAATAAAAAGCTATTATAAAATAAAAAGTTATTTTGTAATAGCTTTTTTTATAAAAATTAATATATTTTTAATTGTACAATATAAGCTTGTATACTTAAAGAATTTATGATAAAAGTAAAATGTCTTATATTAAGAAAATATTTTTGGTAAATAATATTTTATACAAGATATAGAAAGAAGTGAATAAAAATGAAAGCTTTAGTAATAGAAGATGATTACCTATTATCTGAAACAATTATCAAATCTATAAAGGACTATTTTGTGTGTGAATATGCTACGGACGGTGAAGATGGTTTATATATGGCAGAACAAAACATTTATGATGTAATTATATTAGATATAATGCTGCCAAATAAAAGTGGATATGAGGTTTTAAATGAATTAAGAGAAAAAAAAGTGTTTACTCCTGTACTATTTCTTACGGCTAAAGATTCTATAGAAGATAAAATTAAAGGATTTAAAATTGGGGCTGATGATTATTTGGTAAAGCCTTTTTATAGAGAAGAATTGCTTATGAGATTACTTGCATTGGTAAGAAGAATAGGAGTATTTGTGGATAATGATATTCTTAAATTTAAAGAAATGAAGCTAAATGTAAAAAATAAGAAAGTATATATAAAAGGTGAGGAAGTTAATTTAAAAGGTAAGCAATATGATATCTTAGAATATCTTATAAATAATAGAGGGACTATAGTAACTAAATCTCAAATTTTTGATAGAATATGGGGGTTTGATTCTGATACTACCATCAATGTTATAGAGGTATATGCTAGTAACTTAAGAAAAATTTTAAAACAATATAATTATGATAAATACATAAAAACTATAAGAGGGTTAGGTTATATGATTGAAGAAGAGGGTAATTAGGATGAAAGATAAAAAAAAAATAAAATTAATTATTATTAATATTTCTATATTTGTAGCTATATTTTCAATCTTTTCTATTGTAACTTATAAAACAATACAATCTACCCAATATCGTAATATAGATTTTGAGTTATTGGAAAATAGGAAGAATCTAAAAAAAATTTCTAAAAGTATAGAACCATTTATGATTAAATCTAATCCGCGAATAACTGTAATCTTTAGAAATAATAATGGAGATATTCTAAATAAAGGGCCAATGATGGAATATTATAAAATTAATGAAAGAGAACTAAGGCCTAATAGGCTGGATGAAATATATAATATAACAGTACATAGTGATTCATTTAGAACATTGGCTTTTTTAGTAAATTTTTCTGGTAGACAAATTACTGTACAAATTTTAACAAATGTAAATTCTATTGAACAAATGATGGATAATCTTTTAAATATATTGATTATTGGAGGGATAATAATTTTATTTGTATCAATGGGTGCAAGTTGGTATTTAGCAGGTAAAAGTATGGAGTCTATAATTGAATCTTGGAAAAAACAGAAATTATTTGTGGAAAATGCATCCCATGAGCTTAGAACACCTCTTGCAATAATACATTCAAGACTAGAAATTATTCTTAGGGAACCTAATGCTAAAATAATTGATAAATATGATGATATAGAACCGGCTTTAATGGAAACAAAAAGAGTTTCAAAAATGGTTTCAGATCTTTTAACATTAGCCAGATCAGATTCAAACACTATAGAATTAGAAAAAAAAGAAGTTAACTTAAAAGAATTATTAGATAAGGTTATACAGCCTTATAAAGAACTAGGAGAAATGGAAGGTAAAAAAGTAAATATAGATATAGAAAATGTTTCTTTATATTGTGATGAGGGAAGGATTCAGCAACTATTTATTATTTTATTAGATAATGCATTAAAGTATACAGATAATGGAGAAGTAATAAATATAAGAGTTTTTAACAAAGATAATAAATGTTTAATTTATGTTGAGGATGAAGGTATAGGAATAAAACAAGAGAATAAAGAAAAAATATTTGAAAGATTTTATAGGGAAGATAAAGCTAGAACAAGAGAAAGTGGTGGTTCAGGATTAGGATTATCTATAGCAAAATGGATAGTTGAAAAACACAATGGAAGTATTGAAATTCAAACTAATATTCCCAAAGGTACCAGAGTAATAATTAAATTAAGGATAAAAAAAGAGTACAGTTAATCTGTACTTTTTTTCTTTAAGTTTATTTTAAGGTTAATAAATTAAGATAAAGTCATGAAATTATATCAGGGAAGGATAGTGTAGAAATGAAGAAGGAAGTAATAGGTGCAATAGTTACAGTAACTCTTATAAGCGGAGGTATAATCTCGTATAATTATATTTGTAATAATAGAAGAGTTGAGCAAAAAGTTAATGAATATACTAAAGTAAAATCAATCAAGGGAGATATAGAAAAATCAATTTCAGGTTCTGGAAGTATACAAACGTCAAGAATTGATGCAATAAAATATGATTATAAAGATACTGTAAAGGAAGTTTTAGTAAAAGAAAATAGTGTAGTTAAAAAAGGGGATATATTAATTACTTTTGAAAGGGGAAATGTAATAACAGCTCCCTATGATGGAATTATATCTACAGTAAATGTAAAGGCAGAAAGTAATGTTAATTCAGGGCAAGAGGTTTTAACTATAAAGGATAATAAAAATCTAGTTATTAAGATTCAAGTAGATGAAAAAGATCTATCATCAATTAAAAACGGTCAGGTAGTTAGTATAGTATCTAATGCCTATAATAGAGAAAAGTTTTCAGGAAAAGTATCAGATATAAGTGAGCAAGGAGAATACTCAAATGGTGTAACAACTTTTCAGGTTACTATAACTATAGACGATGTAAAAAATTTAAAAATAGGTATGTCTGTAGAAACTAAAATTACAGTAGAATCTAAAAAAAATACATTACTTATTCCAATTAATGCAGTAAAAACTTCTAATGGATCAAAGCATGTTTTAATATATAGTGAAGAAGGAGTAACAAAAACTAAAAAGGTTGAGACAGGTATATCTAATGACACATATGTAGAAATAACCAGTGGACTTTCTGAGGATGATGAGATAATGATAAAAAATAATACCAATAGTAATAATAAAATTGAATCAAAAGGTGGAATGCAAGGAGGATTTGGTAAAATTAATGACAATGGTAGGGTTAAGCAAGATGAAAATATGCAGCAAGAAAGGTCAAGTGTATCAAAAAATAGATAAAGAGGAGAAATAATTATGTTAGAATTAAAAAATATATCCAAGTATTATACTTTGGGAGATGATTTAGTAAAGGTGTTGGATGATATTAGTTTCTCTGTAAATAAAAGTGAATTTGTATCCATAGTGGGCCCTTCTGGCTCAGGAAAGTCAACACTTATGAATATTATTGGATGTCTAGATACAGTAGATTATGGTACTTTTATTTTTGATGGTATAAATATAGAAAAAGCTAATGAAGTACAATTAGCTAATATAAGAAATAAGAAAGTGGGATTTGTATTTCAAAATTTTAATTTATTATGGAAATTAACGGCAGTAGAAAATGTAGAAGTTCCACTTTTTTATAGAGGTATAGCAGCAAAAGAGTGCAGAACAATTGCGTTAGATTATATAAATCGTGTTGGACTTAAGGGGAGAGAAAATCATAAACCTAATGAACTATCAGGTGGACAACAGCAAAGAGTTGCTATAGCTAGAGCATTGGCTGGAAATCCAGATATAATACTAGCAGATGAACCTACAGGGGCTTTAGATACGAAGACATCAAAAGAGATTATTAAGTTGATTAAAAATTTACATAAAGAAGGGCAGACTATAATACTAATTACACACGATAATGAAGTTGCTAAGGAAGCTGAAAGAGTCATAAAAATAATAGATGGAAGGTTATACGAATAGAGGTGATTTAGGTGAATTTTCTTCAAACTTTAAAGTTATCAATAAAAAATATTATAAGTAATAAAATGAGATCTATACTTACAATGATAGGAATAATTATAGGAATTTCATCTGTAATAGTTATGGTAGCAATAGGGAATGGCTCTTCAAAGAATATAATGGGACAAATACAATCCTTAGGTACCAATTTGATTTATGTTAGTGTGATGAATAATAACAAAATTACTACAGAAGATTTGAGTAAAATTAATAAGATACAAGGAGTAAAAAATTTGGCGCCATCTTTATCTATCAATGCCACATTAAGTTTTGATGAGATATCGGAATCATATAATGTTACAGGAGTAAGAGGGGAGTTTTCTGACATAAGGCAATTAAATGTTGCCTCTGGAAGATTTATTTCTGATGTGGATGATGAAAATAGAAGTAAGGTATTAGTCATTGGTTCAGATGTTGCATCAGATTTATTTCAATTTTTAAATCCTGTGGGACAGAGTGTAAAGGTCAATGGTGAATCCTATAAAGTTATAGGGGTATTAGAATCACAAGGGAGTTCAATGAGTGGAAATATTGATGAAATGCTAATTGCACCATTAAGTACAACTGTAACACTAGCCCAAACTACCAATATTACTAGTTTATATATAGAGACTGAAAGTGAAAAAATGGTGGATTTAGTTACAAATAATTTAGAAATGTATTTTACAAATAAATTCAATTCTAATAGAAGTAATAAAAAGACTTATACTATTACCAGCCAAAAACAATTACTAGAGACTATGGGATCTGTAACAAAGACTTTAAGTGTATTACTTGGAGGTATTGCAAGCATTTCTCTTATAGTTGGAGGTATTGGAGTGATGAATGTAATGCTTGTTTCTGTAACTGAGAGAACAAAGGAAATAGGAATCAGAAAAGCATTAGGTGGACAAAGAGGAGATATAATGTCTCAATTTTTAATAGAGGCTTTAGTTTTAAGTTCTATGGGAGGCTTAGTAGGTGTTACTACGGGATTAGGAATAGGAAGTATTGTATCAAAGTTTGGAATTAACGTAGCTTTTTCTATGAAAGTTACATTAATAGCATTTTCTTTTTCTATGGTAGTGGGGATAGTATTTGGTATTTTCCCCGCTTATAAAGCAGCAAAACTAAAACCAATTGATGCTCTTAGGTATGAATGATGCTTTACTGAATAAATAATTTAGTCTAATCTATTAAAAATAATTAATAGATTAGACTTTGAGTTAGGATTAAATCTATTTAAGAAAAACTAATTTACCTGAATTAATGCCCCAGATTTCATCAAAATAGGTACAAACATTTTTTGAATGGGTTACGATAATAACACATTTATTTTCTTTATGTGCTAATGAGACTAAAATATTCATTATTTTTTTTTCGGCATCTTCATCTAAATTTCCCGTGGGTTCATCTGCAATTATAATGTCAGGGTCATGTGAAAGTGCTCTAGCAATACCTATACGTTGCTGTTCTCCTCCAGATAGTTTCAATATTTTTCGTCTAGCCTTTTCTTTATCAATGAAAACTTTATCTAATATATTATAAGCATCACTTTCTTTATGTTTAACTCCACTTATGTTCATGGATAAAATTATATTTTCTAAAGCTGTTGCATTGGTAAGTAAATTATAACTTTGAAATATTACTCCGATATTTTTGGCTCTATATAAATCTCTATCTATAGATTTTATATCTTTATCTTTATATAGGATTTCCCCTGAACTACATGTATCTAATCCAGAAATCAAAGATAAAAGAGTGCTTTTTCCTGCTCCAGATTTTCCTACAACACCATATATTTTACCTTTTTGTAGCTGCTTTTTGTACTAGCCTAGGGCAGGTACAAGGACAAAATTTAATATGTATAGCTCAATTTAAGATTAATTCCTCTTCCAATTTTGCTAAACAATTGTTTTCGAATTTATACTATTTTGAGAACCTGATTGTTTAGGGAAGTTGGATAGAACCTCAAAGAATACCTGGAAGGTTCTTTCCGCCTACTAAAAAATAAAGCTTAAGAAAAGTAATGAACCTAAATATTATAAAAGTTGCATCTTTTATAATTGTTGTATAGGTAAGTGAATACCTACAATATATTTTTGTTATTTAAGTATTATTTATACAAAAAAAACTTTTTTTGTTTTTTTTTGTATTTTTATGATATGATATATATCAATATATATATATATAATATGTATCATTATTAGAGGGGAGTGAATGTAGATGAAATACGAACAGCCAATAGTTGAAACTTTTGTTGCATGGGGTAAATGCTAAGCTAAAGTTAAAAAAACTAATTTAAAAATAAGCTTTATGTAAAACATAAAGCTTATTTTTAAATTAATTATAGATTTTAAGGAGTGAATAGAATATGAGAGATTTTTTTTCAGCACCAGGATTAGTTGACATAAGTATTACTAATAGATGTAATCTTAAGTGTGATTATTGTTATGCATCTTCTGGCCCTGAAGCTATAAGTAATCAAGAACTAACGTTAGATGATTTTAAGCGCTTGTTTGATGAGTTAGAAAAATTAAATGTACATAGAATTTCTCTAAGTGGTGGAGAACCATTTATTAGAAAAGATTTTTTTGAAATTTTAGAAGCAACTCAAAAATACAGATTTGCAAAAATTATAAATACAAATGCTACACTAATAGATAATGATATAGCTAAAAAATTATCTAATTACAAATTTGATAGAATTTGTGTAAGTTTAGATGGTAGTAATAAACAAACTCATGAAAAAATAAGAGGAAAAAACACTTTTGAGAAAACTATAAATGGAATTAAAAATTTACAACAATATAAATTGCCTGTATCAACATTATTTACTCTTAATAAAAATAATGTTGACAATTTAATTGAATGTATAAAATTTAATGAACAGTTAGGGATAACATATATGAAAGTAATGGTAGTCTGTCCTACTGGACGAGCTTCTGATGGAGATATATTAGTTACTAAAGAACAGTGGTATCCAGTATTTTTACAGTTATCAAAAATGATGTTTAATAAAGAGATAAAACTTCATTTCAAAATTGTTCCTCCAAATGAAAGTGAAGTTTTTTGGTTATATTACTTTCCTTTAGAATATTACAATAGATTAGATCTATTACCTGTATGGGGACAAAATAATATAATTAATAATTCATCCAAGAGAGATATTTCATGTCAATCCGGTATAAATGCATGTTCTATAATACAAAATGGTGATGTTTATGGTTGTGATTTAATGATTGGTATAGATGAGTTTAAAGCCGGAAATATAAAAGAAAACTCATTTGGAGAAATTTGGATAAAATCTGAAGTGTTTAAAAAACTTCGTAATATAAATTTTGATGATTTGCAAGGTAAATGTAAAAAGTGCAATAAAAGCTGGTGTGGTGCAGGTTGTAGATCTGCCGCATATAATCTATATGGTAGTATTTATGGTTCAGATGAAAGTTGTTATTATGAATCAGAGGAGGAATAAGTATGGACGAAATAACTGCATTTTATATAGAAGGAGAAAAAACATTGATTTTTAGAAAGGAGGGTAAATTTTTTATAAGTTTTGACCCTATTGATTTAGAATTTGTAAAAATTAATATGATTGGTTCAGAAATGTTGTATTTAATTTCCCAAAAATATAAATTTGATAAAATAATTAATCATTTTACTAATAAATATAACATTCCAGAAAAGAGTATTTATAATGATCTTATAAACTTTTTAAAGAGTTATAGATGCTTAAATATAATTTATGATATATTAATAAATTTAAGCTTTCCAACTGAGGTGATACCTAATGACGTCAAAATTTAAAGAACATATAAAAAACATTAATAACATAGCATTACCTTTAGTAATAAATATGATTACTAATCTATTAATTGGGCTAGTAGATCAAGCAATGGTAGGAAGAATTTCTGTTTTTGCTTATGCAGCTGTAGGAACAGTTTCATTAACACTTTATAGTATAAGTGGAATCCTTGGAATGATTGCAATAGCCTTTAACATTTTAGGTTCTAAAATTAAAGTATTAAGTGATGATAATAATACAGAATTATTTAATAAATTTACAATAACAATAGCTTTAAGTGGGTTCATTGGCATAATATTTTACATTTTAATTTTAGTTTTTAGAGTTCCTATCCTAAAAATCTTTTTCAGCTTTGATGGTAAAATATTAGAAGAAGCTTCATACTATTTAGCTATATATGGAATGTCTATAGGATTAACAATGATCTTATTTGTATTTTCCTCATTATTTAAAATAATTAAAAAAACAAAATATATTTTTTATGGCTCATTAATTGCTAGTTTAAGTAATTTAGTATTAGATTATATTTTTATATTTGGTAAAATGGGTTTTCCTGAAATGGGGGTAACTGGAGCTGCAATAGCTTCAATTATTTCATTATTTATAAATGTCATTATATATATTTACATATTGAGAGATACAAATGTGTTTCAATTAAAAACTAATATAAAAAACATAAAATATTATATAAACCAATTAATAAAAACATCTCTTCCTCTAATGGGACAAGAATTTTTAGAAGGTACTCTTTTTAATATCGTTATTATTGGTATTGTTTCGAGAATAGGAGTTATAGAAACTGCTACTTATACTTTATTATTTACTGTAATAAATATATTGTTAATGCCAATGCACGCATACTCTTCAACTTCATTGAATTTGGTAGGAGAATTTTCTACTAAAAATATGCGAAAAGAAATGAGAACTATACCCTTACTATGTTTATTACTCACTTTTTTATTTTATTTGGTGATTTCGATAATATATATAATTTTTAAAACAAAAATCTTAGGATTTATTACTAACGATATAACAGTAATAGATTTTTCGGCTTCTTATATTATACTTGCAATATTTGCACAAATATTTAATTTACCGCATTCTGTTTATAAATATAGTTTACAAGGTATTAATAAAGAACAATGGGTGTTTATTGTAAGTTTGATAATAAATATTATTAGTATGATAATTATTATTTGTTTAGTTTTTGTTGCTAAAATAAACCTTTCAGGGATTTATATAGGTATAGGTATAAATTATCTAGTACTTTCCATATTATTTTATTATAAATATAATAAAATAATTAGCACAGAGTATGATAATAACCTACAAAACATAAAATTAAATTGATTTAACTTTCACTCTAAAAAATCACAATTACTAATTTACTATTGTAATTGTGATTTTTATTAATACATCTCTTATAAATAAAAACTTTTTATAAAATTAAATCAAATATTTATATAAATACAGGTGAAAACTCTCTAATTAACATATAGATCATATATCCAACTATAAAAATCATAACTCATAGCATTTTAAATATAATTTTAAAAATATCATCACTACTATCATTACTTAAATCAATCCCGGTTAATTTAAGTATATATTTACTCATTAACTCCATCTACCTTACTATTTTTTATTTTATAATCAACTTCAAGTTCACACTTTTGTTGTGATGGTTTGATTAAGCAACAGCATTTTATACAATCTGATATGGTCATATTGAGATCTTCAGCCTTTTGCTTAGCAGCTCTTTTTCAAGTTCTATGTCATTGCTGGTGTCGAATGGTTTAAAATTTTCTGTAGGGTGTGTAATGTAGTTGGATTTATGGTATGCAAATGTCTTTCTAATGGTATGGGTTCCGTAATTCCCTTTTATATTCAATTCTCTTTTAATAGATTTTATGATTTTATGTAGTGATTTAATAGTTAAATGAACACTTTTTCTACTAGGAAACAAATAATCTTCCATATCAAAACTATTAAATAGTTTAAAAATATATTTTACAAATAAGATTAACTCAAATGGAAGTAATAAAAAAAATTACACTATTATGAGTCAAAAGCAATTACTAGAGACTATGGGATCTGTAACAAAGACTTTAAGTGTATTACTTGGAGGTATTGCAAGCATTTCTCTTATAGTTGGAGGTATTGGAGTAATGAATGTAATGCTTGTATCAGTAACTGAGAGGACAAAAGAAATAGGAATAAGAAAAGCCTTAGGTGGTCAAAGAAGAGACATAATGAGTCAATTTTTAATAGAAGCTTTAGTATTAAGTTCTATAGGTGGTTTAATAGGTGTTATTACAGGATTAGCAATAGGGGGTATAATTTTAAAATTTGGAATTAACTTAGTTTTTTCTATGAAGATTATATGTATTGCATTTTCATTTTCTATGTTGGTAGGAATTATATTTGGAATATTTCCTGCTTATAAAGCAGCTAAACTAAAACCTATAGATGCTCTTAGATATGAATAAAGTTTTACCATAATAATAAATTTAGTCTAATCTATCAAAAATATTTAATAGATTAGACTTTTAAATTATAATTAAAGTTATTTAACAAATACTAATTTACCTGAATTAATGCCCCAGATTTCATCAAAATAGGTACAAACATTTTTTGAATGGGTTACGATAATAACACATTTATTTTCTTTATGTGCTAATGAGACTAAAATATTCATTATTTTTTTTTCGGCATCTTCATCTAAATTTCCCGTGGGTTCATCTGCAATTATAATGTCTGGGTCATGTGAAAGTGCTCTTGCTATACCGATTCGTTGCTGTTCCCCGCCAGATAGTTTTAATATTTTTCTTTTAGCTTTTTCGCTATTGATTCCAACTTTATTTAATAAATCATAAGCATCTTCTTCTTTATTTTTAATTCCACTTATATTCATAGATAAAATTATATTTTCTAAAGCAGTTGCATTGGTAAGTAGATTATAGCCTTGAAATATTACACCAATATCTTTGGCTCTATATAAATCTCTATCTATAGATTTTATATCTTTATCTTTATATAGGATTTCCCCTGAACTACATGTATCTAATCCAGAAATCAAAGATAAAAGAGTGCTTTTTCCTGCTCCAGATTTTCCTACAACACCATATATTTTACCTTTTTCAAAGGCTATATTTATATTTTTTAGTATATCTTTATTTCTATCTTCATATCTATAACATACATTTTTTAATTCTAATATACTCATATTTCTTAATTCCTTTCTGATAAAATTTTCATAGGTTCATATCTCATTATATAAAGAATTCCAATTCCTATAGATATTGTTCCAAGTAATAAGGCTACACCTATTATTAATATAATGGCTTCACAATTTAGATAAACTGTTAAATTTTCTATTGGAGGTGTTGTAGGTGTTGCATTTATACTTACTACTCCACCTATTACAGATGATGAAGCTTGTTTTTGTGCTTCTAATTGACCTTGAAGTAGAGTATTTGAAATAGGCTGGGATAATAAATTACCAATAGATAATCCTAGAATTAAGGAAATTATTATCATGCAGGTGGTTTCAAAGACTAGTCCTAAAGCCACGGTCCCTTTTTTCATGCCCATTGCTCTAAGAACTCCTATTTCGTATTTCCTTTCTCGTATTCCAAGTATTGAAATTAGGACTAATATGCTTCCCCCAAAGCCTAATACTACAAACATAAATGTATTTGATACATTTTTTAAACCTTCTATAGGTTTAACAATGTTATTATAATTTTCTTTGTCTGTGGATATTTCATATAAATCGTTTAGTCCTTTTTCATGTGCTTCCTTATTAAAATTCTCTAATAAATCTGGATTTTTCAAGAAATATTTAGCATCAATAATAAAATTATTAAAGTCTTTTATCTCATTGTTATATTTTTTCAATGTGTCATATGTGGTAATAATTTCATTTTTTCTGTTAACCATAGGATGCTTAAAACCAACATTTTCATTTTTAGATCCATCATAATATAGTCCAGAAACAGTCAATTTTAAAGGAGCATATTTATCCGGATTATTAGGATTTTGAACTTTGAATTTATCACCAATTTTTAAATTATTTAGCTTGGCAAAATTTTCGCTAATTATACATTCTCCTTCGTTTATTGGCATTTTGCCACCTACAATTTTTCTTGTACCATTTTTAAATTCATCTCTTCCAGATGGATTAAGACCTCCTAAAATATTTAAATTTGCTATTTTAGAGTTTTTGTTTTTTTTGTTATTTTTATCTACAATATTCATCTCTGTGAAACCGTTTGATTTTTCATTTTTTTGTTGATCTAGTGCCTTAATGGTATCACTATAACCCCTATAGGAAGAACTAAATACTGTTTCTTTAATATATTTAGATTTGGAAAGTTTCTCTAAAATTTCATTTGGAATTCCCTCATCAAGTACTTTTGTATCTCCACTATTGATTTTTTCTTCTATTTTTTCACGATTTGCTTGAATAAAAACTTCTGATCCAAATTTATTTTTGTAACTATTTATTATGTCATCAGAAGTTGTGTTAATAATAATGGAGATAGCCACACAAGAAAGTATTGCTATCATTATTATACCTAATAAAATATTACGGCCCTTATTACGTATAATATTTTTCAATGAGTTTTTTATAATATACATACTACACTCTCCTTATATAAACTTTAACTTGGAGTTAGTATAACAAATACATTGTTTATTTAATGTTAATTACATTCCCTTTAATGAATAATAAACTATTTGTATTCTAGAAAAGATAAATAGAAGCAGGAGCCTTTATTTAATTCACTGTCAACCATTACAAAACCTTCACATAAATCACATACATGAGAAACTAAACTTAATCCTATTCCATAGCCTGCTTTATTTAGTTTGTTAATTCTATATTTATTATTGAAAATTTGTTCTATAGACTTTTTATCTATCCCTATACCATTATCTTTAACGGTAATGATAACACTATTATTTTTATTTTTTACATACACATCAATGGGATTTCCTTGACCATATTTTATAGCATTATCTACTAAATTACTTATTGCACGATAAATCCATCTTTCTTTAGCTAAAATAGTTGTATTACTTTCATAATCAAAATCAAAACTTATATTTTTATATATATTGCTGTAAGTATCACAAATTGATGCACAAACTAAGGAAACGTCTACAGCTGTCATATCTTTTGGGATTTTTGAATCACTTAAAGTTAAAATATCATCGATACTATGAGAAATATTATCAATAAATTTTAAGTATTTATAATTTTCATCTATTTCTAAATTAGTGCGTAAAATAGCTATAGCATTTTTTTGTTCGTGAGATAGGTAGGAATTTAATCTTTTGTAATCATCAAGATTTTCATTAAATTTATTTTTAATGTTATTATAAGCGAATGTTATAGAATTATTTATCGTATTTAAACCCATGTCTTTATCTAATGTATTAAGATTTTTAGTAATTATTTTTATTTCTTTATTGTGTATAGAATTTAATATAGCCCATAATAAAAAGGAGGAAATTATTAAAATGATAAAAAACTTTATTAAAAAAGGTGTTAGATTTTTAAAGCCAACAGTTTCATAATAATTGCTAATTTCTTTTGCAGGTGCAATATTACTTATAGATACATTAAGTGAATTACTGGACAGTATATTTTTGTAATCTTTAGTGTCTATTTTGTAAAGAATAGTATTATCTATAATCTTTTTTTCAGCGGATTTATTATAGGAATTTTTAAATCCATAAACTCCTAAAGTTAATATTAAAGTTAATATTATGGAATATATAATTATGACCAAACCTATTTTTATATTTACTCTACGCACAATATATACCCCTTTCCTCTAATGTTTAATAAAATATCTTTACCATAGGCAGCATTTAATTTCTTTTTTAATCTGGCAATGTGTACTCTTAAAACAGATGAAAAAGGGTCAAAATTTTCATCGTAAATATGTTCAGCAATTTCTTCACTAGATACAACAGCAGGATGAAGTTCAGCTAAATGTTGCAATATGTCAAATTCTTTTGTGGTTAGAGATAAAGTTTTCCCTTTTACGTTTACTACTCTAGTAAGAGGATTTAGTGTTATACATCCAATTACTATAATAGGATTAGTTCTTCCATGAAAACGACGAATTATGGCATGGATTCTTGATCGGATTTCTATTAATTGAAAGGGTTTTACAATATAGTCATCGGCACCTAAGTCTAATCCTAATGCTCTTTCACTAATTTCATCTCTTGCTGTAATAATTATTATAGGTACATTAATTTTTGAAGTTCGTAAATATTTTAGAATTTCCAATCCGTCTTTATCTGGAAGATTTAAATCCAATAATATAGCATCATATCTATTAACATAAGCCTTTTCTTCCCCATCTATTCCATTATTAGATACGTCTACATAAAAGCCCATTTTTTCTAATCCAATTTTTGTGAAATTTGAAAGTTCAATGTTATCTTCTATAATAAGTAAACGCATAAAGCACCATCCTTTAGTTTATAATAATATATTTATTTTAATTGGATATTAGCAAAGTAGGTATTACGTGTCAATAATTAAATTTTTAATTTAATCAAAATTTAATAATTTAAATAACCCCTTTGGTTAAATACCTAAGGGGTTATAAATATATTTATGGAATTTTAGTTGTCCAATCTTCACAGTGCCATACATCTGTAACTATATCCAAATAAAATTCAGGTTCATGGCATACAAGTAATATACTACCACTATAGTCTTTTAGAGCCTTTTTTAATTCTTCTTTAGCATCAATATCTAAGTGATTTGTAGGTTCATCTAATATTAGAATATTTGTTTCTCTATTTATAAGTTTACACAATCTTACTTTGGCTTGTTCCCCACCACTTAATACATATACTTGACTTTCTATATGCTTGGTTGTTAATCCACATTTAGCAAGTGCAGACCTTACTTCATACTGAGTATAGGACGGAAATTCATCCCAAATTTCATCTATACATGAATTATGGTTTCCTCCTTGAAGCTCTTGCTCAAAATATCCTACCTCTTGATAGTCACCTAATTTAATATCTCCAGTTATTGGTTTGATTTTCCCTATTAGACTTTTAAGTAATGTTGATTTTCCAAGACCATTAGCGCCAACTAAAGCAATTTTTTGACCTCTTTCCATAACTAAGTTTAGTGGTTTTGAAAGGGGATAGTCATATCCAATAACAAGGTTTTGGGTTTCAAATATAATCTTACCAGAGGTTCTAGCTTTTTTAAAAATAAATTCTGGTTTAGGTTTCTCTTTAGAAAGTTCAATTATATCCATTTTATCAAGTCTTTTTTGTCTTGACATTGCCATATTCCTTGTAGAAACTCTTGCCTTATTTCTTGCAATAAAGTCTTCTAGAGCTTCTATTTCTTGTTGCTGCTTTTTATAGGCAGCCTCTAATTGTAGTTTTTTTGCTTCGTGAATTCTAATAAAATCATCATAACTTCCAACATAACGATTAAACTCCTGATTTTCCATATGATATATAAGATTTATAACATTATTTAGAAATGAAATATCATGTGATATTAATATAAAGGCATTTTCATAATCTTGAAGATAACGCTGTAACCAATTAATATGTTGTTCATCTAAATGGTTAGTAGGTTCATCTAAAAGTAAAATATCTGGTTTTTCAAGAAGTAATTTTGCTAATAAAACTTTAGTTCTCTGTCCTCCACTTAGATCAGATACATCTTTATTTAAACCCACATCTTTAATACCAAGACCTGTAGCAACTTCATCTATTTTACCATCGATAATATAAAAACCATTATTATCCAGAATATCTTGGATTAATGCTGTTTTTTCAAGGGCTTTATTCATTTCTTCCTCATTCATATTACCCATATCTTCGTAGAGTTTATTCATTTCTATTTCCATATCAAAAAGGTATCTAAAGGCCTCTTTTAGTACATCTTTTATTGTTTGTCCTTTTTGTAGTTTAGAATGTTGATCCATATATCCTACTCTAACCTTATTGCTCCATATAATAGAACCTTCATCTGGCATTAATTTCCCTGTTATTATATTCATGAAAGTTGATTTACCTTCTCCATTAGCTCCTATAAGTCCAATATGTTCTCCTTTTAAAAGCCTGAATGAAACATCATTAAAGATAGCTCTATCACCAAATCCATGGCTTAAATTTTTTACAGTTAAAATACTCATATTATAATTCCTTCCTTAGTCTATTTAAATTTTATTTATATACAGTATAGTTTGCTTAGTATATATATAAAAGATATTATATATGACTTTTAAGTTCTTTTAAATAGGTAAATATTTAATAATTTAGTGTGTTAAGATTAAATTTTTTTAGACAACTATATTGTATTACATGCTTGTAATAATAGTGAAAGAAAAATCGATATCTAAAAATAATTCATTATTTTATACTTTAGTTTGTAAGGAGGAGATACAAATGAAAGAAATATTAAAAGTAAATGAGTTAGTTAAGATTTACGGAGATAATAAGAATAAGTATAGAGCATTAGATAAAATAGAGTTGACAGTATATGAGGGGGAATTTATAGGAGTTATGGGTCCTTCAGGATCTGGGAAATCTACTCTTCTTAATATGGTATCTACAATAGATAAAGCAACAGAAGGAGAGATAGTAATTGATGGGGAAAATATAACATTATTGAAAGGAGATAAACTATCAGATTTCAGAAGGGAAAAATTGGGTTTTATATTTCAAGATTTTAATCTTTTAGATACATTGACAGTAAAAGAAAATATAGCATTACCTCTAAGTTTATCAAAAATGAATTATAAAGAGATTAATGAAAAGGTAAAGAAAATAACAAAAAAATTAGGAATATATGGTCTGCTTAATAAATACCCTTATGAAATATCTGGAGGACAAAAGCAAAGAGTAGCAGCCTCAAGAGCATTAATTAATAAACCATCATTAATTTTAGCAGATGAGCCTACAGGTGCTTTGGATTCTAAATCATCAATGGAATTACTTGAAACATTAGAAAATTGCAATAGTAAGGAAAATGCCACAATAATGATGGTTACTCATGATGCTTTAGCAGCATCTTATTGTAAAAGAGTAATTTTTATAAAAGATGGTAGATTATACAAAGAAGTATATAAAAAAGATTCTAGAAAGACTTTTTTAAAAGAAATACTAGACACAACATCATTATTAGGTGGTGAAGGTAATGAAATTATTTAACATTGCTTTAAAAAATGTAAAAAATAGTTATAAAAATTACATTATATATTTTACATCTATGGTTTTTTCAGTAACTATATACGCCTTATTTAAAAGTATTGAATATAATGAACAAATAACTACAGTATCCAAGGAAATGAAAAAAGTAGGACAAGGATTTCAAGCAGCATCATATATAATAGCTTTATTTGTATTTATTTTTATTTGGTATTCAAATTCGTTTTTTATAAGAAAAAGGAAAAGGGAGATAGGCATATATTCTCTTCTTGGTGTAAAAAAGAAGAGTATAGGAGTTATGATGTTCTATGAAACCATGGTAATGGGAATATTAGCTATGTTAATAGGAATATGTTGTAGTGCTATCCTATCTAAAGGCTTTATTTATTTATTTATGAAAAGTATAGATGCAGAAGGCATAATAAAAGCTACTTTCACTGCTACTGCAGTTTATGAAACTATAAAAACATTTTTATTAATATTCTTATTTATATCTTTTCATGGTGCTACTATTATATATAAATATGAATTAATAGATTTATTTAAAGCAGAAAGTAAAAAAGAGGAGATGCCCAAGTCATCTGTTATTATAGCAGTATTGTCTGTACTATTATTAATAACTGGTTATTTAATATATATATTTGAATTTGAAAATTCTTTGGGAAAGGTTTCCTTAATAACTTTAATTACAGTGGTAACAGGAACATATTTATTCTTTAGTTCATTTTTAGTATTTTATTTAAAAGAGAAAAAAAGAAATGAGAAAAAATATTATAATGGATTAAATATGATATCTAATTCTCAACTAATGTATAGAATTAAAGGAAATTCAATGAGTTTAGCAACTATAGCTATATTAATTGCTACTACATTGACATCTTTAGGGTTTAGTATAAGTTATTATACTAATTTTGCTATAAATATAGACAAGGAGAATCCTTTTGACTATGTTATAGAAAATAAGGACAAATTACTGACTAATAAAATAGATGATTTATTAGTTAGTAATAACCTAAACAAATTACGAAGTAAAATTGTAATCAAGCCTCTTGTATATGAAGGAAAATCTAAAGACGGTAGGTATGAAAGTGAAAATATAATGTCAGAAAGTGATTTTAATAAAATTCTTAAAGCAAGAAACTTAAATATGGATATGAAACTATCTTCTAATAATGATGTTTTTATTATAAAAAGATTTGTTAATACTAAAGATTATATAGATAAAGTACAATTAAGAGGAAGTAATAATAAATACAATGTAGTTAAAATGGAAATGATGTATTTGATAAATTCAGGGAATTTAGATGATGTAGTTATTGTTAAAGATAATCAATTTAATAAGTTGAGAAAAAGTAAGGAAGAGAGAATATACAATCTATATTTGATAGATAATCATAGAAGAAGTGGGCAACTATCAAAAGAATTCACTGAAATTATATCAGATTATATAGAAAGTAAAGGAGTAAATAATGAAGGTATTCCAAATTTTAAAGTATTAAAAGCAGATTATTATAATGTTTATAAAGAAGAAGTATCACAAATAGGAACTTTATTTTTTATAGGTAGTTTTGTAGGATTAGTATTTTTAATCTGTACTGCAAGTATAATATTTTTCAAACAGATTTCAGAAGCAAATGAGGAAAAAGCAAGATATAAAATATTATTAAATATAGGAATTAAAAAATCAGAAATTAAGAAATCTATATATAAACAGATGGCATTTGTGTTTTTTATACCACTTGTAGTAGGGGTATGTCATGGTACAGTAGCATTATCGAAGTTTGGTAAATGGATGGGAATAGGGGTTTTTACACCTATAGTATTAACGGCTATTCCATATACAATAATTTATTTATTATATTATTTACTCACTGTAAAATATTATTATAAAACCATTATAAAATAGGAGGAGTTTAGATGAAAAAAGTAGTTGTATCTTTATTAGCAGTATTCTTTTTTATAATAATAGCAGGCACTTTCTTTACAAGAAATGTTGTCTTTAAATTGAATTATGAAGATAAGTTAGAAAAATACGCAAAAGATTATAATATAGACCCAACAATTTTAGCAGGAGTAATTTATTTTGAGAATAATTTTACTGATATAAATGATGAATATAAAAAAGGTGAAGCAGTTGGTCCTTTCAATTTAAAGGATACAAAGGTTGAACAATATGCTAAAGAAATGGGGATTAAAAATTTTAAAAAAGAGGATATAGAGGACATAGATATAAATATAAAAATAGGTGCATGGTATATATCTAGGCACTTTAAAGACAATGATTATAAAGGATTAGCTGCAGCTTGGATAGAAAGGAATAGTAGTCAAGATGATAAAATAAAAAATTATGCAAAGCAATATTATGGAGATAAAATAAAGAGAAATGCACAAATATATAAAATAGTACATCCGGAATTAAGATGAAAAATAGTGAATTACAAAATAAACCTGTTTACTTATTAATAATTTAATAATATGGATAGAGGAGCAAAATTTAAGAGTAACATTGCGGAGGTAAGCACAATTAAGCAATGGAGAAAGGAAATTTTGCCGAAACGTACAGTAGATGCTTTAATACTGTATAGTTGGGATTACATAAAATATATGTAAGACTGTCACAAGTGTATATTTGTGGTGAACTATCATTCATTGCTATTTTAATAATAGATATTTTGTACTCTGAGTGTAAGCTTAGAGTACTTTTTTTATAAAATTCAAACTTTCAGGAGGAATAGTATGGATAAGAAAAATCATAATTCCCAAGAGTTAAAAAGAAGTTAAAAAGCAAGGCATTTAAATATGATAGCTATGGGTGGAGCTATTGGAACAGGAATTTTTTTAGCACTAGGAGCTACTATTAGACAAGCAGGACCTGGAGGGGCATTAATTGCATACGGTTGTATAGGAATTATGGTTTATTTTTTAATAACTAGCCTAGGGGAAATGGCAACATTTATGCCAGTAGCAGGATCTTTTGAGACTTATGCATCAAAATTTGTGGATGAGTCTTTAGGTTTTGCTCTTGGGTGGAATTATTGATATAATTGGGCAATAACCGTTGCGACAGAGATGGTGGCAGGGTCATTAATTATGGAGTTTTGGTTTCCTAAAGTACCAGGCATTCTTTGGAGTGTATTATTTCTTTTTTTAATAGTTGGACTTAATTTATTGTCTGCAAAGGCATATGGGGAATCGGAATATATTTTTGCGGGAATTAAAGTTATTACAGTAATAATATTTTTAATAATAGGTATAGCTACAATACTTGGAATATTTGGAGGAGAGGCTATAGGATTTAAAAATTTTGTTATTAATGAAGCACCATTTGTAGGGGGCTAAGTCTATTTTTATGGTGTTTTTAATAGCGGGTTTTTCATTTCAAGGAACTGAACTTGTAGGTATAGCGGCAGGTGAAAGTGAAGACCCAGAGAAAAATATCCCCAAAGCAGTTAATACTATATTTTGGAGAATTATAGTATTTTATTTAGGAACTATATTTGTAGTAGGTGCAATAATTCCTTATATGGAAGCAGGGGTAAATACTAGTCCTTTTACTATGGTATTTGAAAAAGCAGGCATTGCAGCAGCGGCCTTTTTAATGAATGCTGTTATATTAACTTCAGTTTTATCTTGTGGAAATTCGGGAATGTATGCTTCAAGCAGAACGTTATATGCTATGGCTAAAGAAGGAAAGGCTCCTAAATTTCTTGCAAAGGTTAATTCAAGAGGAGTACCAATAAATGCTTTAATATTAACTACAATAGTTGCTTCAGCATGTTTTTTAACAGGGCTTTATGCAGAGATCACAGTATATGTTTGGCTTATAGCAGTTTCGGGTCTTGCAGGGTTTGTTTCTTGGCTTGGAATAGCAGTATGTCATTATCGTTTTCGTAAGGCTTATATAGCTCAGGGACGTGACTTAACAAATTTAAGATATAAGGCTAAATTATTTCATTTTGGACCTATTATAGCTTTTATATTATGTACTATTGTAATTTTAGGACAGGGCTTAACTTATTTTCAAGCGGATAAAATTGATTGGAGTGGAGTTATTTCTTCATATATAGGATTACCAATATTTTTGTTATTATGGATAATTCATAAAAGGAGGCATAATACAAAATTAGTGAATATTATGGAGGTTGATTTATATAATACAATTAATCAAGAAATACTAGATATTGTACAAAGCGAAAATGTAGGTTGATACTAAGTAATTTATTAAGGGGCTATTTTAAATAATAGCCCTTAAATTACGTTATAATATATACAAGGGAGGTACAATATGAAGCTTATAGGATATAGGACATTAAAAACAGGGATAGGTGCATCACTTGCAATAATAATAGCTAAACAAATTGGATTACAGTATGCGGTATCTGCGGGAATAATAGCTATCTTAAGTGTACAAAGTACTAAAAAACAATCAGTTAAAATTGCCATTAAAAGAGTTATTTCATGCATAGTAGCATTAATACTTGCCTGTGTGTTATTTAAAATATTAGGATTTAATGAAGTTGCGTTTGGAATTTTTTTAATAATATTTATTCCATTAACTGTAAAACTAAATGTTGAGGAAGGGATAGTAGTAAGTTCTGTTCTTGTATCTCACTTGTTAAGTGAAAAATCAGTAAATATAGTTTGGATATTAAACGAGTTGGGACTTATGGTTGTAGGAGTAAGTATAGCATTGGTATTGAATCTTTATATGACTAGTATAGAAGAGCAGATAAAAGAAGACCAAATTTATATTGAAGATACTATGAAGAGAGTTTTAATTAAAATGTCAGAGGAAATGAAAAACCAAAAATCTTTAATAGAGAAAGATGACTTAATTAATAAATTAGATAGAAAATTAATTAAGGGTAAAAAGCGTGCCTATACAAATTTTAATAATTATTTTGAAGACTCAAAGTACTATGTAGAATATATGGAGATGAGAATACAACAATTTGATACTATTAAAAGAATGCAAGAGCATTTTAAATATTTTTTCATAACCTATGATCAAACCATAATGATAGCTAATTTTACTGAAAAAGTAGCAAAACATTTATATGAGAAAAATACAGCAGAAAAATTGATTGAAGATTTATATATGTTAAAAGAAACATTTAGAAAAATGCCATTACCTGTGACTAGAGAAGAATTTGAAAATAGAGCATTGCTTTTTCAATTTTTAAATGATATGGAACAATTTTTAAAAATAAAAAAGAAGTTTAGACAAAATTATTATATAGAATAAATTAATTAAAGAAACTTTTTATATATATTATCATACAATAATTATAGTATAGCTTGTAGGTGATATAAAATTATGAGTATGGATAATAATTATTATTACATTGATCTAGACAAAAGATGTGAGAAAATGTTAAAAACAGCTGAAGTATTAGGTAGTGGGCATAATGGAATAGTTTATTCATTACCTAATAAGAAGGTAATTAAAATTTTTAAAGAAAAACAGGTGTGTGATAAAGAGTATAGTATATTAAAAAAAACAGGGAAAAGTAAGTATTTCCCTAAAACCTATGAACAAGGGGATTACTATATTGTAAGAGATTATGTTGGTGGAGAAAGATTAGATCATTATATAAAGAGGAGGGGATTTAGAAAAGAAATAGGAGTTAGTATAATTAAACTTATGAAGGAATTTAAAAGACTTAAATTTAAGAAAATAGATATTAGATGTAAGGATCTATATATAGATAGTAATTTTAAAATTATGGTAATAGATCCCAAAAATAATTATTCAAAAAATGTGATTTATCCCAGGCATTTAATGAAAGGTTTAAATAATTTAGGAGTACTAAATGAATTCTTAGAGGTAGTTTATGAAGAATACAATGAAGTGTATGAGTTGTGGAGCGGACGGATGAAACAATACTTAGAAAGTGGTATTAAGTAGTTTATAGTTGTAATCTTATAAAGTAACACTAAATACATTATTTAATATATATATGGATATCCTATAAATGAAAAAAGTTTTTAAGGAGGATAAAACAGTGGACCAGTTTAATTTAAATGATATAAAGGATATTCATGTAGGTGATTTGCCTGCAGCTAAAAAAGGATTAATAGATAGTCTTTTAGGAAAAGATGAACATAAAGATGAAGTACCATTTCAACATTTTTCATCTTATAAAAAAGGTCATGAATTGGGTACTCAAATAGAAAATTTATTAAAAGGAGATCAAAGAGAATATTAGATAAAGGAAAAAAGCAAGGGGATGGGTAGAGGATATTCATCTCCTCACTTTTTAAGTATAAAGGATAAAATATGTTTATTTTGTTGACAATAAAATTAGTAGTGACATTAATGTTAATGAGATAATGGGTATAATTTTTTTTGTATTTACCTTATAAAGTTCGTTTATAGATATTACAATGGCTGTAAACATCGATAACAATTGTAACAGGCCGACTATATCAAATAAAGTTTTTTGAGTTTTTAACCACCAAAATGATGCAGAGAATATGCTTACAAGACTACTACCTAATACTTCAGTGTAATTAGGAGAAATACTCCACACTGTAATTAAAATAGTAATAAAAGACAAAATTAAGGATGCAATTGCTAATTTGGAATGTTTTTTAATACTTTTAGTATTATACGAATACAAAATATTCATTTAATAACCTCCCTTTAAAAGCTAAAATATAAAAATTTAAAGAGAATATCTCATATAACTATATTACCAAATATTAACATAAATTACAAAGAAATTAATTCAATATTCTAAATAAAATATAAATTTATAAAATAAAAAATTCCATATATACTTTATTTGTAATAGTATATATGGAATTTAAAAGTATGGTTTCAATAAATAAGTTTCTTCTAAGGTCATTTAATATCCTCCATAGTAGTTTAAGTTTGTAATTATTAAAACATTAGTCCTTTTAACATAGAGCTTAATTCAATAGTTTCTTTAGTACAGTTTTTTAAATTACCTATACTTGTTTTAGAAACTTTTAAATTTTTAAGGGAAATTTTTTTAAATAAATTTTTTAAATTTTTCATGGTTTTTTCCTCCCTAAAAGTTTTTTAAATTAATTTTGTATTTAAATTATAAAATATAAGTAAAAACTTAACCATTTATTAAGATTACATTTTTACATTATAAGATTACATTTTTGTACGATTGGACTAATATATGAATTTAATAATTTTAAGAAACTATTAAGATAGATAAGTAAAATACATGGTAAAATATTATCTGGTAATAAAATTTTAAAGTTGAAAGGGGAACACAATTGAATAAACAGATGATATTAAGTGTTGTACGAAGACAGTATAAGGGAGATGAAGATAAGAAAAGAAAATTACCTAATATAAGAAGATATTTTGATATGCAACCTAAAGAAGAATATACCATTGATGATGAGACTTGGTCTGATATGGATATGGATAGAGTATATGAAAAGTTAGATAGAACTTCCAGTACTTTAGGGGAGTCGGTTTTATATTATATGTTAAGAAATCCTTTGAGTGATGAAAATAAGCTTAAACATAGGAATAGATTAATTCAATTATTTAAAAAAGATATAGATTTAAGGGAAAAACTTTTATGTATATTTTTGGGATTAGGAAATGATAGAAAAAATACTTTTTTAGATATGATAGAAAGTGAATTAATAGTAAATAAAATAAAATATTATATCTATACAGTATTGGGTAAAATATTTCCAATTTTAGCTGTAATATTAACAATATTTGTAGATAATGGTTATGTATCACTTATATTAGCATCTGCGGCATTAAATATGACGGTAAATTATTTGGAAAGAGATAATATTAAATCTCGTGGAATAATATATTTAAGGGAAATTATAAAAGTTTCTAAAAAAGTATCTAATATAAAAAATAAGGAGCTTTTAGAACATGTAAATAATATAAAGGAGAATCTTCAGTATGTAAAAGATATTGATAGAAGTACATTTTTAATAGGTTTTGTAAATATGTGGCAAGGATTTTTTGAGGCGGTATCATTACTGTTTTTAGTAGAAGAATGTTCTTATTATAAAATATCTGGAGTGTTAAAAGGAAAGAAAAAATACATAATGAATATATTTTATTCTTTAGGAGAAATAGAGGCCATTTTATCTATTTCAGGATATCAAAATAGTTTAAATCAGAATTATACATATCCTAAGTTTACTAGAGAAGTAATGCTAAAAATTCAAGATGGTGTACATCCACTTTTAGAAGAGCCAGTAGCAAATACTATTTTTATAAAGGATAAAGGTATTGTTTTAACTGGAACAAATATGTCAGGGAAATCAACCTTTCTTAGAATGCTAGGAATAAATATACTACTTGCACAAACTTTTTATTTTGTGTTATCTAAAGGGTATGAGGGTTCATTTTTTAATATAGTTTCATCTATTAGTCCTAATGATGATTTATCAAAAGGTAAAAGTTACTATATGGCAGAAGCCGAAGGGATTCTTAGAATAGTAAAGGCTTTACAAAAAGAGCTACCTGTATTTTGTCCAATAGATGAGATATTTAGGGGAACAAATCCTACAGAGAGGATAGCTATGTCCGCGGAAATATTATCTTATTTAAATAATAGGAAAACTATATCTATTGTAGCTACTCACGATAGAGAACTAGTAGATATTTTAAAAGATAGTTATGAATTCTATTACTTTAGTGAAGATGTTGATAGTAAGAATGGATTAAGTTTTGATTATAAGTTAAAGATAGGGGTATCCCAAACAAGAAACGCTATAAGGCTTTTAGAGTATATTGGTTATCCTAAAGAAATAACAAAAAAGGCTTATGATAGAGCAGAAACTATTAAAGGATTTATTTAAGTAACATAAATTTTAATATATAATTAGGCAAAAATTGGATTGTAGTTTGTTTGGTTACAATCCTATTTTTTTTTTATATTTTCTAGCATTACACTTAGAATTCTACCTTTTATATACTTATTTTTGTATATAGAATCTAAGGGAAATCTACAGCTTTTTACAATAGCCATGAAGGTTAATTTTTTATTAGACTTACATAGCCTTTCAACTGCATTATCTATTTTAATATTAATATTTTTTATATTTTTGTAATAATCTATTTTTTTTAATATATAACTTCTAAGTTCAGGATATTGTTTTATAACTAAAGGGGTAATATTAGCATTTTGTGCTACTAAAGCAAAAGATATTTTTTTGTTATTATATATTATATTATCAATTACTTCATTTATATCAATAATATATTCATTAATAGTCTTATAATATGTAACTCCATTTTTATAATAGTTTCCCATATACATTCCTCACATTTGTTAGATATTATAGTTTAATAATATATTATTGAAGTAGTAATGTAAATCTATTATGAAATTTTATAAATTGATAAAATACATAAAAAGTATTATTATACTAAAAAATAAACCATATAAACTAAAATAGTTTCCATTGGTAATTGGAGAGGAGTACTAATATGAAAGATTTGTTCTCTAGAAAAGAATTGTTTTTTATTTGCGTACTAGGTAGTGCATTAGGAATAAGACAGATGACTATGGTTATACCTTTTATGTCCATATACGGTGAAACTTTAAAATATAATACACCAGTTTTGATAGGCTTATCTTTGGGTATATTTGGATTAATGCAGGCTATTTTAAAATTTTTACATTAAAGAAGTGTTTAACTAGGAGAGAGAAAATTGAAAAGTAAAATAGTAGAGTCAGCTTCTAAAAATATACAACTTTATGGATTAAGAAAGTTTACTGTAGATAGTATTGCAATAGATCTTAAAATTAGTAAAAAGACTATTTATAAATATTTTAATAGTAAAGACGATATAATTAATGAATACTTTAAAGAAGTAATAGATGGTGATAAAGAAAGTACTTTATGTATTATAAATAATGAAGGAAGTCTAGAAGAAAAATTATATAATATAATTTACTCTTACCATAAGTATAAACTTCCTATAAAAGTATTGGATGAAGTATATAAGTTTTATCCTGACCAATGGGAAAAAGTTCAACAACTAAAAAGATTCAAAATAGATAGGGGTAATAAAATGTTGCAATATGGAATGGAAAAAGGCATCATAAAAAACAATATAAATATTAATATTGTAAGTAAAATATTAGAAAAATCAAGTGACTTATTTTTGGATTTTAATTTTAAAAATCATAATAATATTACAATAAAAGAGTCTATGAAACAAGTGATTAGTGTAATTTTATATGGAATTTTAAAATAATTAATGTAAGGGGGAAAAGTTTGTGTTTGATGTGGTAGCTATTGGAGAATTACTTATTGATTTTACTTGTAATGGTGTAAATGAGTATGGGGAACAATTATTCTCTAGGAATGCAGGAGGGGCACCAGCCAATGTAGTAGCAGCAAATAGTATACTTGGAGGGAAAACTGCTTTTATTGGTAAAGTAGGTAAAGATATTTTTGGAGAATTTCTTAAAAATACTTTAGACAATATTGGAATTTGTACAAAAGGTGTAGTTATCTCAGAAGATGAAAATACAACTTTAGCATTTGTTCAGCTTAATGAAGAAGGTGAGAGGCTTTTTAGCTTTTATCGTAAGTTTTCAGCAGATGTTATGCTTAAGATAAATGAGATAAATAAAGACTTAGTAAATAGTTGTAATATATTTCATTTTGGATCTGTGTCTTTAACGAGAGAACCTGCAAGATTAGCTGTTTTTAATACTGTATCATTTGCAAAGGAAAATGGTAAAATTATAAGTTATGACCCAAATTATAGAGATCTTTTATGGAGTAATGAAAGTGAGGCAATGGAACAAATAAAAAAAGGGATTAGAATCGCTGACATTATAAAAGTGTCAAAAGAAGAAATGATTTTCCTAACAGGAGAAATAGATTTAGTAAAGGGTTCGAAGTTACTATCAAAAGACGGTGCTGCTTTAGTTTTGGTTACATTAGGTGATGAAGGTGCTTTTTATCGTAGAGGAGATTTATATGGTAGTGTTCCGGGATGTGCTGTTAATACAGTAGATACAACTGGGGCAGGGGATGCTTTTTTAGGAGCTATACATTATAAATTAAGAAACAAGAATTTAGAGTGCATTAAAAATATGTCAAAAGAGCAGTTAGAAAATATTATATATTTTGCAAATACAGTAGGAGCTTTAACCACCACAAAAAAGGGAGCAATACCTTCCTTGCCTTCTTTAAATGAAGTTAAAGATTTTATATACAAAACTAAAAGTTCATAAAAAGTTTTAATTAAATCCAATTATTTTAAGGTAAATATAATGTAATAAACACAATTAAAGGTTTATTTTAAAATATACCTTCAATTGTGTTTATCATGATAAAAGTAGGCACCTATTACTGATAAAAACATAATAGTGCTAACAATAAATATACCAATAAAGACGCCTATAAAGTCTGTGTAATTTGTAATTTTTATAGCAATTGCTAGCACTATGCATACAGTTATGCAAAATCCTAAGGTGATTTTAAAAGCGCTATTTTTTGCTTTAAGTGAAATCATTTTTTCTCGTTCATCATTAATTTGTTCATCCTCGCTAGGCAGAATAACTAAACTTTTATATAGCTCACTTACCCCTAAAATAAGGCAAAAAATACTTAATAGACTATTTTTTATAGTTTTTACAAATACCATATTACTGTAATTCTCCATAAGAAGGATGAAAGATACGATTGCTAGCGATAAAAATATTATACCGCTTAAAAAACCATTCTTATTTTTTATTTTTTTTTTCAATTTTTATATTCTCCTCCAAACAATATAAATCTTCAATAGTGGTATTAAAGATAAAAGCAATTTTATAAGCTAACATAATTGATGGATTATATTTGCCTTTTTCAATTATTCACCTACTTTTATAATATGAAGCATACTTCGTATTATAGTTAAAATTAGATTTGTAGTCAAGAAAAGAACTAAGTTTTAGATAATCCTATATAGTATTTTAATTAATGTTAATGGTTCAATTGAAAAATGTTCATAACTATTCATAATATTAAAATAAATATAGACAAAAATAATTAGAAGTGTTAGTATACTATAAATATATTGATAATGAAAATCAATTACATAGTTATAATATGAAAATTAAAGGGGAATGGAATCTTGAAAATTAATAACTTTATTATAGATATGTATTATAAAGATATTGAGGAAAAATTGGATTGTAAGACCTTTGATGAATTATTAGGTAAAAAATATATCATTGGGAAACAATTTGGAGTTGGAAATTTTTCTAGAATGAAGATAGAGGATGGATTAGAAGTTTCAACCCTTAATATTAATAATACTGAAATGAGTTTTGATAATAGAACATATGATGATGATATTTTAGAGTTGGGGTATTGTTTAAAGGGTAGTACAAAAGTAACAGCATTACCATATAATAAAGTCTTTGTTCTTAATAAAGGAGATATTTTTATTTATAGAACACTAAATGATGTAGAGTATTTTAAATTTAAACATAATAACTGTAAGATTATATCTGTTCATATGAATTTTGATGCAATTAAAAATGCTATAAATCCGATATGGGAAGATAAGATATTACTTAATTGGGAAAAATATACAAGTTATATCTTTAAAGGAGAGATATTAATAAGTGAGAAAGCTAGCCAACCAATAAAGAAGGTAGTAGAGGAAATAGAAAGTATAAGTCTAGATACTGTTTTAGATTATATAAAGCTAAAGTATAAAACTATAGAATTTATGGTAACTTTTTTTCAGGAAAAATCTTTTGAAAATGCACAAGTAAAAGAAAATGATATTGCATTAAAGGCTATGGAAATTATTGATAGTAATCTTAAAACTCCTCCCTCCGTTAAAGAATTGGCAGATAGGTTAAATATAACTATATATAAATTGCAAGAAGAGTTTAAAAATGCAACTAAATGTACAGTATATGAATATATAAAAAAAATGAGGACTGATAAAGCTAAATATTTTTTAGAAAGTACAAATATGTCTATCTTAGAGGTGGCAAATGAAATAGGGTACGAAAATCCAAGTAAATTTGCAAGTGCATTCAAAAAATATAACAAAATAACACCATTTAAATATAGAAAGATATATAAAGTGAGATAATATAAAATGCTTCAAAAATAAAAATAAGATTAATTTTTATTTTTTTGGAGTTGAATTTGATAATTATTATCATGTACACTGTAAATTAAGTAATATAATTTTATTATTTAAGGGGGGATAAATATGAATAAAAAAACAATAAATGTAGAAATAGAAAAACTTGAAAGCTTTATTTATTCCTATGTACCTTTTGTACTAATATTTCAGATCATAGTTGATATAAGTTTTCTATATTATTAATTATAGCTACAACTAAATTCGGATTAGGAAGTATAGATAAAAAAGGATTTTTAACATTTATAATAATAAATATGGTAATTACTAATATAATAAGAGTTTTTGGTGCATAATATGGACAATTTAGATATTTAAAATAGCATCACAAAAATTAATTTATACTTATAATCAACCAGAAATGAGTTATATGTATGAAGAAGCAAATTTTTTAAATTATGATATTAAGTTTGAAAATGTAAGTTTTTAATATGAAGAAGGAGAAAATGCTATTAATAATTTAAGCTTTAAGGCAAAAGAAGATACAATGACTGCATTGGTAGGACCTAAGGTTTTGGGAAAACAACAGTTATAAGCCTTATAGCTAGATTTTGGGATATAAATAAAGGAATTATAAAAGTTGGTGGTGAAAATATAAAATATTTAAAACCAGATTCATTGTTAAAATATATAAGTATGGTATGTGAAGATGTATATCTTTTAAATGATACTATATATAATAATATAAAATTTGGGAAAGATAATGCCACTAGAGAAGAGGTAGTAAAGCAACTAAAATTGCTAATTGTCATGAGTTTATAGAAAAGTTAGAAAGTAAATATTATACTATAGTAGGTGAAGTGGGATTAACGTTATCAGGAGGAGAAAAACAAAGAATATCTATAGCTAGAGCAATACTTAAAGATGCTCCTATTGTATTACTGGATGAGGTTACAGCATCACTTGACACTGATAATTAATATTAAAAAACTTACTTTAGATAAAACCGTTATAGTTATAGCACATAGATTAAACACTATAAAAGATGCAGAGCAAATTATTATTTTAAATGAAGGTGCTGTAGAAGAATATGGTAATCATGCAAAACTTATTTTAAATAAAAAAAGATATTAAAATATCTATAATAAAATGGAAAAATCTAAGAGTTGATCTATATTAATTATGTTTGTACAGCTTTTAGTAGTCCCATCAGTGGCAGAGACTACAGTGAATATTATTACTAGACTTAATAGGTATAGAAAGGCAATTTCCTATTTTAATACTTATATTAACATTTATAAAATTTTAGCATACTATAAATAATGTCCTATGAGTAGAGTAGGAATTATATCTTAATTATTAAAATTTTCAATGTAAATTATGAAAGATAGTGTTGTATATGAAAAATTCAGATGATTATAAAAGCATAGTATATTGGATAAGTATAAAAAGGAACAGAAAATAAATTCTGTTCCTTTTATTATCATTAAAATTAATTTTCGTCAGAGTAAGCTATCCAACAAACGCCGGCACCATAGATTTCTGTATCGCCCCAAGTGTGGATACAAATTGTGAAATCGTGGGTGGTTACATTATCAACATATACTTTAATACGAGAATTATGCTTGTTTATAATATCAACGCCACTTAGTGCAAGCATTATATTTGGGATTTTTGTGAAGGATTCCTTAAAGCTAATTGTAGTATAATAATCCCTAATGCCATCGCCAGTCAAAAGATTCCAACCACCAATAGTTTTATCATAATAAGCTTGTCCATTTCTAATCTTCAAAATTCTTCTCCCCTATATCAATATTAGAAGTAGATACTAATGATTTACTTCTAATATTAATATATGTTTAAATGTAAATTATGTGATAGATTTTTTATGTGTAGTTAAATATGGAAAGGTAAAACAGAAAAGATTTAAAAAGGGAAGATTAACTGTAGTTAGAAAATAGGGTTAGGTAACAGAATTTATATTGACACTACTAAAAATTATAATATAAAAATTTTATAATTAAATTGTTTATGTTAATAATTTGGCAATAAGTTTATTAAATTTGGCAAAAACATAGTGGTAATATTTATATATACTAATTATAAGGAGAGATAAAATATGCAGAAAAAAAAAGTAATTTTAGTATTAGGGATAATGACTATGTTAAATGTTATGGGTTGTAGTGATAAACAGAAAAGCAGCATTTTAGCAGATAATGTAAAACAAGAAGTGACAATGCAAGAAAATGAGACAAAAAAATTAATTACTGATGGAATTAACTTATTAGAGAATAGGAAATATGATGATGCTAAAAGTAGTTTTGAAAAAGCAATTTCTATGGACAAATCAAATAAGGGGGCATATATAGAAATAAAAAACAGATATATGGAAAAACAAAGAGTAGATGATGCATATAGCATAATAAAATTAGCTATAAGTAATGGTGTAGATAGTGATAATATGACAAAGCTATTAAAAGAAATAAAATATAAATTTCAGGTTACTAAATTATCTGATTCTGTATATCAAAATGATGAATATAAATTACCAAATAAAATTAAAGCAAAAATAAATAATGAAGATAAAGAAGTAAATGTAACTTGGAATATTAATACAGTAGATACAAGTAAGTTAGGAAATATAAAGTATGAAGGTAAAATAGATAAATATGATAGAGCTGTCCAATTAAATTTATTAGTTTTAAACATTGAAAAAGTAAAGAAAATTGGTGGTATTAGCAGGGTATTTGAAGAGAATGGTAAAAGATATTTAAAATTTGATGAAATAGAATTTTTCTTAAATAAGGATGCTAATGATAGAATTGCAGAAAAAGAAGCTATAAAAGATGGCGTAGATCTATCTATTTTTGAAAATAAAGATTCTAATGGGAGAATACCTAATGGATATTATATTAGAAATAAGGATAAAAGCTTGAAAACTTATGAAATATCTAAAAACGCACAGTTATCTGTTTGTGGATTTTTTGTTAATATGGATACTATAGATCAACAAAAGGTAAGCTATGAAAAATTTAAAACTATGGATATGGGAGATAGACCAAGATATAAAGGATTTTTATGCCACATATATTTAGAAAATGATGTTGTAGTTAAAATAGAACAGCAATTTATTCCTTAATAGATGTATAATATTATTTGGACAAAATATAAATTATAAGTAATATTATGAATAAGGAGATTTTTTAATGGAATTTAAGGTTTTAGTTGTAGAGGATGAATTATCTATAAATGATATTTTAGTGTCTGCATTAAGGGCTGATGGATATATAGTAAAAGGAGTATTTTCTGGAAAGGATGCAAAAAATGTATTAGATACTTTCAATCCTCACTTAATATTATTAGATATAAATTTACCAGATGAAAGTGGTTTTGATTTATGCAAGTATATAAATAGTAAATTTACTATACCAATAATTATGTTAACTGCACGTAATGATATAGTTGATAAAGTTTTGGGACTTGAGTTAGGTGCTGATGATTACATTACTAAACCTTTTAATATAAAGGAGGTATTAACCAGGGTAAAGGTTGCAATTAGAAGGGTTAATAAATACAAAGACAAATCAGAGGAATCATTTATAGAAATAAATAAATTTATTAAAGTTAATCTAGAGGCAAGAATGGTCTTTAAAGACAATGAAGAAATTAAACTTAAACCACAGGAATATGAATTACTGGAGTTTTTTATAATAAATAGAAATAAGGTTTTTTCCCGTGAGCAGATATTAGATCAGGTTTGGGGTGTAGATTATGAGGGAGACTTAAGAACTGTAGATGTTCATGTTAGGAGATTAAGAAGCAAATTGAATAAAAAAAATGCATTATCTATTATAGATACGGTTTTTGGAATAGGCTATGTAATGAGGTAAACTTTATGAAAATAAGATATAAATTAATACTTGGATTGACTTTTATATTAATAGTTTCAGTAGTAGTTATGAATGTAACAATAACTAATGTTTTAAATTCTAATATGGAAAAAACTATAAATAATTCATTAAAACAGGTAATGAATAGTACCCATGAGTATATAAGATACAAGCTATTGACTAATAGCTCTAAAGATAAAAGGGAATCATTAGTGGAAGAAGGAAATTATATTATAAGATATATATCATTAAATTATAAGTGTAAATGTGATATAAAGGATATGAATTTTAAATTAGTAGAGGGTAACATTGAAAAAGAGTATAGAAACGTTACAAAAAAAAGTAGTGAAATGGCTACGGAAGGTAAAGCAGTAGCAGATTTAAAATATAAAGGGGATGAAGTAACTGCTATTCTAACTTACCCTATATATATTGAAGACAGATATATAGGAATTATAAATATAATAAAGGAATATGACTGGGAGTATGCTACCTATAAAAGAACTATTAATATAATAAATATTATAGAAATTGGAATATTTATAGTTATATTTATATTCTTATTTTTAAGAACAACAAAAATTACTGAACCCATTAGTAAATTAACTGACGCAATAAAAAGATTGGGAAATGGGGAATACAGTATATATATAGATGAGAATCATAAAGATGATCATGGTAAAGATGAGGTTGCAATATTAAAAAGAGAATTTATTAATATGAGAGCTAAAATAAAGGAACAAATAGAGACTATAGAACAGGAGAAAGAGAAGGTTTATAAGTTAGAAAAAGGGAGACGAGAATTTTTTAATAGTGTAACCCATGAACTTAAAACCCCTCTAACAGCTATATCAGGTTATGCTGAGTTATTGCTTACTGGAATGATTGATGATAAAGAGTTTGATAAAAGGGCTATCAAAAGAATATACTCAGAAAGCGATAGATTGCATAAGTTAGTACTACAGCTTATAGAGGTATCAAAGGGTATGTATGTTGTAAAAGAGGAGTTTAAGGAAGTTAATATGAAAAGACTTATTATACAAATTTGTAACGATATGAATATAAAGGCAAATAAGTACTCTTTAAAGATATTACAAAATATAAGTGAAGGAACTATTTGGGTACAGGAAGATAAGATTAAACAGGTCATGATTAATATAATTGATAATGCTATTAAATATTCAGAGGGAGATAATAAAATATATGTTAATTCCTATGTACTAAATAATAAATATCATATAGAAGTAGTAAATAATAGTAATCCAATTTCAAAGGAAATATTTAATAATATCTTTGAACCCTTTATAAAAACTAATAATGGTGTTAGTAAGGATAGCAGAGGACTTGGGTTATATTTATGTAAAGAAATAGTTAAAGAACATAATGGGGAAATATCAATGGAAAATGGAGCTAAAATAAAGGTGAAAATTTCTTTGAAAATATAAGCAAATATTAAATATAAAGGCTATAAAAAAGTATATTATTAATAATATTTAAAAGGTTTTATAATAAAATAAGCAAATATAATATAAAAACAGGAAAGTTTTTATAAAAATATAGGCGTTTTTATGCAAGGGTTTATACTTTAGGGGCTGTCTTAAATATAGTTTTAAGATAGCCCCTTGGTCTTATAAATATAATGTTGAATATGTTTAAGTATAAAACATTATATGCATGGAAAGATACATAGAAGCAACTGCTTTTGGAACTAGCGCTATTATAGAACAGTTTCAGTATCATAATGTTGAAGTTAACGAATTATATGTTGCAGGTGGGATACCATTAAAAAACTCTATGTTAGTTCAAATATATTCAGATGTATGTGATATGGAAATAAAAGTTATAGACACAAACCAATCAGGGGCTTTAGGAAGTGCTATTTTAGGAACTGCAGCAGATAATAAAAAAATTACTGGATATGAAAATGCTAATGAAGTGGCAAGAAATTTAGGTAAAATTAAAAATGAAACATTTAAACCTATTAAAGAAAACGTAATCATATATAATAACTTATATAAAGAATACTTAAATCTTCATAATTACTTTGGAAAAGGTACAAATAATATTATGAAAAGGTTAAAACAGATTAAGGCGGGTTAGGGAAATTATAAAATACAAAAGTAGGAACAAAAATTATACAATGTTATTAAAGTAAGCATTTAATAGTTAAAATGCTTACTTTTTATTTTAATAATAAACTTTAATTCATATATAAGTTGTTACTGTATTTTAATTAGAGTATGTTTAATACATAACAAAAATGTAACATTAATGAAACATACTTCAATTGATGGAATGAGTAAAATTGTATAAAATGAATTACAAAAGGAAAGATAAAAAATTTTATTTAAATAAAAAAGGGAGAACTATAATGGCAATGCTATTAAATGTAGAAAAAATTGAGAAGTATTATGGAAATAAGGACAATGTAACAAAGGTTATAGATAATATAAGTTTTAGGGTAGATAACGGAGAATTTGTTGGTATAATGGGCCCTTCGGGAAGTGGTAAAACTACTTTACTTAATTGTATATCAACTATTGATAATGTTACCACTGGTAAAATAATATTAAATAATAAGGATATTACCAGGTTAAAATCAAAATCATTAGATAACTTTAGACAAAATGAGTTAGGGTTCATATTTCAGGATTTTAATTTAATAGATACTCTTACAGCTTATGAAAACATTGCTTTAGCATTAACAATAAAGGGCGAGAAGAGTTTTGAAATACAGGGTAAAATTAAATTAGTGGCAAAATATCTAGAAATTGAAAAGGTATTAGATAAATATCCATATCAAATGTCAGGTGGAGAAAAACAAAGAGTTGCTTCAGCAAGAGCAATAGTAACTGATCCATCTTTAATTTTAGCAGATGAGCCAACAGGTGCTCTAGATTCTAAATCATCTAGATTATTACTTGAAAAATTTGTTAGTCTAAATAAAGAATTAAAGGCTACTATTTTAATGGTAACCCATGATACTTTTACAGCTAGTTATGCTCATAGAATTCTTTTTATAAAAGATGGCAGGATCTTTAATGAATTGATTAGAGGTAAGGATACTAGAAAAGAATTTCTTAATAAAATCATAGAAGTTACATCTCTTCTTGGAGGCGATGATAGAAATGTATTCTAAGATAGCTCTTAAAAATATAAAAAAGAGTTATAAGGATTATACTATATATTTTTTAACGTTGATATTAGCTGTTTGTATATTTTATAGCTTTAATTCTTTAGACTCACAAAAGGCACTTACTGATTTAAAGTCTTCAGATGGAAATTATGTATTTAAATTAATGGATTTTATGTCTTTTATATCCGTATTTGTATCTATAATTTTAGGAAGTTTAATACTATATGCAAATAATTTTTTGATAAAAAAACGCAAAAAAGAATTGGGAATATATATGATTTTAGGTATGGGGAAAAGAAAAATATCTAAAATCTTAGTAACAGAGACCTCTATAGTAGGAATTATATCCTTAATTACAGGCATTATAATAGGAATGGGAGTATCACAGGGGGTATCCCTTTTTGCATTAAAATTATTTGAGGTTTCTATAAATGAATATACATTTGCTATTTCAACAAAAGCTATAGGTAAAACTATACTATACTTTGTAATAATGTTTTTACTGGTTATGATGTTTAATATATTTGTTATATCCAAATATAAAATAATTGATTTGTTAACAGCAGGTAGAAAAAATGAATATATAAAATTTAAAAATACATTTATATATTTATTAACATTTATTTTATGTGTAGTATTACTTGGTTTTTCATATAAATTTATATTGAAAATAGGGTTAAATTTAAGAGATCCTATGTTTAAGCTATCCATAGTGTTTGTAATACTAGGTACTATGCTGTTTTTCTTCAGTTTAGCCGGAGTTATATTATATGTAGTAAATAAAAACAAAAGGATATATTTTAAAGGACTAAATATATTTCTGGTAAAGCAAATAAATAGTAAGATTAATACAAATTTTTTATCCATGTCTTTGATTTGTTTAATGCTATTTATTACAATACTTGTATTATCAACAGGAATAAGCTTTAAGAAGGGTCTAGAAGAGGGGCTAAAAATAAAAGCACCTTTTGATGCTAGTATAAGAATATCAAATAATAGTAAGGAAGACAATTTAGAGGAGATATTAGATAAAATTAAATTTAAAAGGAGTAAAAATGAAGAATATGCAACTTGTAATAAATATCTTTCAGGAATAAAGATAGATAGTTTGTTATCTATCACAGATAAAGATTATAAAGATGGTGAAGTATCTTTTGTTAAAATATCTGATTATAATAAAATACTGAAACTAAAAGGGAAAAAAGAAGTAAATTTAAATAAAAATGAGATTCTAATTATGTCTAATGATAATAACATTATTAAGCAGACTAATGAAAAGCTAAAAAGTAGTAGAAAATTTTATATAAAGGGAAAAGAGTATTTAGTAAAAAATAATAAAATAATAGATGAAAATCTTGCTACTTATATTTTTGCAGATAATGTTTTTACAGTAATTATAAGCGATGAATTTTTATATGACTACGATAAAATTGCATATTCCCTGCTTAATGTAATGTATTCAGATAAAAATAGAGAAAAAAATAATAAAAAATATAGTGAAATAAATAATAACTATAAAGATGGTAAGTATAAAAGTTTAAATATTTCATATATGAGTTCTTATTCAAAGGATGACATTTACTCTACCAGTAAGGGAGCAACAACATCCATATTATTTGTTGGAATATATTTAGGATTAGTATTTTTAATAACTAGTATGGCTGTATTGGCTCTTCAACAGTTATCGGAGGCCAATGACAGTATAGAAAGATATAAAGCTTTAAAGAGGATTGGTGCAAATTCAAAAATGATAGATAAAACAATTTTCTTTCAAACACTTATATGTTTTAACATACCAATGATTCTTGCGTTAATTCATTCAGTGATTGGAATTAATGTAGTCAGTGATTATATAAGTGTATTTACAAAAATTGATATTAGCTTTTCTGCCTTAATAACAGCTTTAATATTTAGTGTAGTTTATACAGGTTATTTCTATGTAACATATACTGGATATAAAAATATAGTAAAAAGGAATATCTAAGTTTTTTATTTAAAATATTGAAATATTTTATAAGACATATGAAAGGATGATAAATATATGAAAATTTCAGTTGAAAATTTAAATATGACATATAAAACTGGTAAACACGCATTAAAGGATGTCTCATTGCAAATAGAAAGTCCAAGTTTTATTGGACTTTTGGGACCTAATGGAGCAGGGAAATCCACACTTATGAAGCTACTTGTAGCAGAATTGATACCAACTAGTGGAGAAATTATTATAGATGGTGAGCCTTTGCTTAAAAACGAAAAAAACCTAAAAGCAAGTCTAGGATATCTGCCACAATCTTTTGGACTTTATGATGAACTTACCGTTTGGCAGTTTTTAGATTATATGGCAGCGTTAAAAGGAATTAAAAATAGTAAGAAGGTTATTAAAAATGTTATTGAGAAGACAAATTTGATAGAAAAACGTAAATCACGAATTTCCACTTTGTCTGGTGGCCAAAGGCAACGTGTAGGTATTGCCCAAGCCCTTATGAGTAATCCTGAATTATTAATTTTTGATGAACCAACAGTTGGACTTGATCCAGAGGAACGTATTAATTTTCGTAATTTATTTTCCAAAACTGCACAGGATAAGATAGTGTTATTATCTACCCATATAATTGAAGATGTACAATCAGTATGTGATAGACTGATTGTTATTAATCATGGTCAAATTTTGTTTACAGGTACACCAGAGGAACTGATCCTTTTAGCACACAATCATGTTGGAGTATTTGAAGAAAAAACAGAAGAAAAGGTAAATCAACAATATAAGATAACGTCAAGAGTTAACACAGCCCGTGGTATTGCTTGTCGTATTGTAGCAGAATCACTTCCAGATTTTGCAAAAACTGTGGAGCCTACTTTAGAGGACGCTTACATGTATCTTATTATGAGGAAAGAGGTGAAATAGTTATGAAGTTCTTTTCTTATCTAAGAGTGGAATTAAATCGTATCTTCCATTCAAAAATTGTTTATTTAATTATGATATTGACTATGCTTTCACCAATGGCAGGATATAAATTTTACAATGAGGGTATGCTTAATGAAACCTTATGTGGCCAATTTATTGGAAACCCAACTATTGCCGGAGCAGTAGGAGGAGGAATTTTATTTGCAATATTAACACTGTTAGAATTTCATAGGGTACACAAATATGAAACTGAAGGATTAACAAATAGTATTGTATCCCCATTGGTGCTAAATGTGGTCAGATTATTTACTTTGGGAATATTAGCTACGGTAACTGTTTTTATTACTTCACTACTTTATTATCCATATACAGTTATAAAGATGGGTAATGTTTTTGATAGATATACTTATTTAAACAGCTTTTTTCTTTTGATACTTCCATCTATACTGCTATCGATTTTAGTAGCTTCTGCATTTTATCAGATTTTTTACCGTGTAGACCTTAGTATGGGAGCATTTATTCTAATAATGCTGCCAAATTTAATTAGGGATTTACCTATTGGGAATATATTGCATTGGATAAAACCCTCAGTTCCAGCGCTTTCAGATTATTTTAGTAATGCACAAATTTTTCGTTTAATGAAGCATAATAGACTGTTTTGGTTTTTAATATTTGGTGGTTTGTGGTTAATTGGGTTATTAAGTGTACGATGTTATGGAAAGAGGATATTTGCTTCTATTTTTTATAATTCTAGAAAAGTGTATATTCCCATACTGGCTGTAGCAATGATTGCTGGTGGATGCTATGCTTTTATGAATCAACCTGATGTTTTTCTGGTATCTAAAGAAGGAATTATTGAAATGATTAATGACGATTCAAACCATATTACTGACAAAGTAAATAAAGAGATTAAGTTATTAAATAGTAATTTGAAAATTTCATTTGATGGAAGTAAGGGAAGTCTTTTTGCAAAGGGAGTATACTCCCTTGAAAATTTGAGCAACAATAAACAGGAATGTAGATTTACAATAAATCCAGGATATAATATTCAGCAAATAATAGTAAATGATAAAAAGGTTGCATTTAAAAAAATAGATAATATAAAAAATAATATTATATTTAATGTACCTGATGAAAAGGATATTAAACTCACTATACAATATGAAGGAAGACCTAAAGTTCTGTATTTTTTAAGTGATTATATTTTGGATACTAACATTAGCAAAAAATATATAGATTTGAGTAGTGATTTTATTCCTAATATAAAAGTGGAAAGTAGCAAGAAAAATTCTGAACTTGTATGCGAACTTACAATGCCTGCGGGGCTTATTCCAGTAGTAGATCCTTCACAGGAGGATGAAAGTGGTAAAGCAGTAGCAAACTTAAATGGGGATACAACTAAGTTACTTTCAGAGAATGGGGATAAGAAAACATGGTTTGTTCATCTTAAGGGGACTCGTTTTTCTTTAATGGCTGGTGATTATGTTATGAAGCAGTTGGGAAATGAAAAAATGCCTATAAACTTTTATTATAGTAGCAAACATAAGGACACTATGAAGAATATAAGTGCTGAAAAAGTAATGAAGGATACTATTGATTATTGTATTAGTCATTATGGTAAGTTAAATAATGTTACTAAAAATTCACCTTTAAAAATAGTAGAAAAAACTGCTTTATTTCCAGGAGGATTGGCATATCCAAATCATAGTACCATGGGAGAATTTTGTTTTAATGATGAAAATCTAAATGACAAATCAAAGGGTGCATCTGGGGCTGAAACACTATCCCACGAACTTGCTCATCAATGGTGGGGAGTGCAAAATGTAAGTGATGGTGGAAATAATAGAAATTGGTCAGCTGAAGGCCTTGCTGTTTATACAACTTACCGAGCTATGAAGAAAATTTATGGAGAAGAATATGCTCATAAAAATTATGTAGACATATGGAAAGAGCGTGTAAAGGAAAATAATAAAAATTTTTATAGTAGACATCCAGAATATTTAAAAATATTACCCAAAAGATATGTTCAAGATATTAATGACACTGATAGGACTTTACGACTATACTCAAAATTGCCTCTTCAGATTTTGAAAGCATCAAAGTTAGTTGGAGGAGAGGATAAAATGGATGAAATTTTGGCCGGATTATATAAAAATAAATCAAAAACCAAAATTACATGGGATGATTTTTTAAATGCTTGTAAATTAAAAGGGGAGGAATTAAACCTTGAATAAAATATTTAAATATGAACTTAAAAGGCTGATTATAAATAAATTTTTCTTAGGATTGCTTATTATTTCTGCTTTATATAGTTATGAGATTATGCGTGGACAAATAATTCTTGGAATAGCAAATACCGCCCCATTCTCTGGCTGGAGTTATGGAACATACTTAGCTAAAGTGTTACCTATTTTGCTTGTTACTCTGTTATTTTTTGTATCATTTTTTTATCAAAAACAAGAAAAAGGTGTACAGGTGTTAACTAAAGCAACTCCTATTGACCCCTTTAAGTTTCAAGTGATACGCTTTGTAACTATTATTGTAGGTTTTGGGTTAATTTCTTCAGTTCCTATTATTTACAGTTTTTTATTCTATGCTGTGAATTTTAATTACACAAACTTCTCAGCATTTCTAGTCCCAATAATTATAACACTGTTACCAGCTATGTTGTTTACCCTTGGATTAGGAACTTTTGGGGGGCAGTATCACCAAGGAGTAGTTTTTGTGCTTATGGCTGGGGTGGTATTATTAAGTCTCATTCCATTACCGTATTCAATGGATTTATTTGGAGGAAACTTCTTTACAAAATATCCAGAGTCTCTTCAGGTAGTTGAACCAGTATTTTCCATACCTCTAAGTGTAGTAATTGGAAAAGTTATATATGGGGTAACTGGACTATTGATGATGCTTTTACCTGGTGTAAAAAAGAAAAAATAAATATTTTATTTAATAGTTTCTTACAATAATTGTAGTAGCTTGCTTTATGTAAATATGCACATATTAATTAAAAAGTAAAAAACATAGTAAAAATTAATATTTAATCTTATAATAATCATTAGGGCTATTAGATTTTGGTGCCAAAGTTTAATAGTCTTATATTCTATATTAGGGAGGCAGAGTAATTAATGAAGAAAATACTTATTATTGAGGATGATGAAGTTATAAGAGAAGAATTACAAAATTTTTTAATTAAATATGGATATGAAGTAAAGGCGCCTATATATCTTAATAATATAATAAAATACGTTGAAAACCAACATGCAGATCTTATATTATTAGACATAAATCTACCACTTTATGATGGTTATTATATATGCAGAGAAATACGTAAGACTTCAGAAGTTCCAATTATAATAGTTACAAGTAGAGATAGTGATATAGATGAATTAATGAGCATAAATTTAGGGGCGGATGATTTTATAACAAAACCATATAACACGGAGATATTATTAGCCAGGATAACAAATATATTAAAAAGAACTTATGGAAACTTAAAAACTAATAATATATTAAACTATAAAGATTTTGATTTAAACCTTTCAAATGCAACAGTTATTTATAAAGATAAATCATTAGAATTAACTAAAAATGAGGTTAAGATACTTTCCTATTTAATAAATAATAAGGGCAATATAGTAAAAAGAGATTTACTTATGGAATATCTGTGGAAATCAGATTATTTTGTAGATGATAGTACCTTAACTGTTAATATAAATAGATTAAGAAAAAAGCTTCAAGAAATAGGTATAAAAAATCCAATAGAAACTAGGAGAGGGCTGGGGTATATAATGCCATGAGCATAGGTGAATTTATCAAAGACAAAATGGTAGTAATAATATGTAATTTGTTAGTATTTATTGTTATAGGGGTTATAATGGCGGCTGCCAAAGTTAGATTAATTATAATTTTATCTGCATTATGTATTTGGTTTTTACCATTAGTTTCATATATGACTTTAGAATTTATAAAATATAGGAATTACTATAATGAAGTCCAGAGTATATTAGATAACTTAGATAATAAATATTTACTTCCAGAAATAATAAAGGAAGCAAATTTTATTGAGGGAGAAAAGCTTAATTTTATACTTAAAGAGATAAGTAGAGATATGCATGAGAATGTAAAATACTATAAGGAAATGCAAAACGATTATAGAGAATATATAGAGACTTGGGTACATGAGATTAAAACACCTATAGCTTCTATAAAGTTAATAATTGAAAATAATAGAAATGAATTAACTAATAAAATAGACTTTCAGATGGATAGGATTGAGGGATTTGTAGAGCAGGTACTTTATTATTCTAAAAGCAATAATGTAAGTAAAGATTATATCATAAAACAAATTAACCTTGATTTTGTAGTAAGGAGTGTAATTAGAAGGAACTATAGAGATTTTATTCATAAGAAAATAAAATTAGATATATTAGATATTGATAAAATTGTTCATAGTGATGGAAAGTGGGTTGAATTTATTATTAATCAGATAATAATAAATTCTATAAAGTATTCAAATAGTAAAGGACCAATTATAAAAATATATTCAATAAAAAGGGCTAATTCTGTAATACTAACTATAGAAGATAATGGAGTAGGAATAATAGAGAAAGATATTAATAGGGTCTTTGAAAAAGGATTTACCGGTGAAAATGGAAGAAAATTTAGTAAAAGTACGGGAATGGGATTGTATTTATGCGGTAAACTTTGTTCGAAATTAGGTTTAAAAATTACTATTAATTCTCAGGTAAACAAGGGAACTAAGGTTACATTAATATTTCCATTTTCAAGTATGGAAAATTTTATATATTATTAAATGATTATATACTAAAGATTATTAAAGTTCATTAAAAATTTTAATAAGGGGACCAGGAAAATTCAATATTATTATTAAAGATTTAACAGAGGATCTATTTTAAAAAATTACAAAAATGATTATGCAGTTTATAAATTATGATAAAATTAAATTGAGGATATATACTAAGATTGTGGAATAAATTCACAAATAATAAAAGGAAATAAAAATTATATAAATTAATAATTGTTCTAAGAGTATTATAAAAAAAATCGGTGGATATTATATTGGTATACACCGATTTTTTTCATGTTATATGAAAAGTGGTTTCAATTTTTAAGAATTTAAAAAGAGATTGTTAGCATAGCTTGTCCCTGTGCTTCAAAATAATAAGATTGATGTCCGTTACCAAATACTTTGCTATAGGATTTCATTAAGAAATCATAATCATCAAAGGGTAACTTTATAAGGCCGGATCCTCTGTTTGTACAAGTAAATGTTGCATTATTAATATTGGCTGGGATTACTACATTTGTAACATTTTTAGTTGTAACTTTAACATTTGAACTAAAATTATCAGGTAGGTTTAGTGAAGTCATCCCTTTTCCATTTATATCTAAATTTACATTAAAATCTGAAATTGTAGTTATACCACTAATATCATTGTTAACTTTTAAAGACTTTATAGTTTTTGGAGTATAAATTGTACATATTTTGCCTGCCCAGCTATTTAAAGATTTTTTAGAAGTAACAGTAATTGTTCTTGAAAACTCATCTTTATGAGTATTAACACTACATAAAGATTTATCATATTCAAATTTAGGTTCATCAGAATTACCAGGAATTATCTTTACAACACCACTATTTATATTTATAAACAACTTTTCATCACCTCCACTAGTGGATTTATTTTGGACATCTTCTTCAGTACTTCTATTACTTTTATTACCACTAATATTAATTTTATCATTTGATTTATTGCTGGGTTTATTACTGGGTTTAGTGCTAGGGGTACTGTTAGGTGTCACAACTTTGGACATTATGATTGTACATACGGCACAGGTCACTAATGTAAAAGTAATAATTATTTTTTTAATATGATTTTTCATAATACAACTCCTTAATATATTTATGTAATTTAATATATTTTGTAAATATATATGAATATTAAAAAATGTGAGAAAAACTTTATTTTATTATTATTTGTTTTTGAATTTTTTATCATTGTTAATAGATTCAAAAACATGTTTGTGGTGTAGTAAGAATGGACATTATAAAGTGAGAGAGTTTAAAGTGAGAGAGTTTGTGTCATATAAAAATTTTAACTGTTAATAGCTCATGAGCATATTATTCTTGATTAGTTAATTATATCTAACTTTACATTAAGATACTTAAGCTTAAGATTGAATATTACAAAATGAATATTCACAAGTATATATTCATTTTAACAATTGAATGAATTTTGTCAATAGTTTTTCAAAAATATCCTTGACATAAAATAAAAAAATGTTAAAATGAATATATAAAATAGAATATTCACAAGAGAATATTCATATATAAATATTCTATTTAAGAGATTAAGGGAGAGAGAAATTAATGAGAAAAACAATTGTTGATTCTCAATGTAAAGATGAATTGAGAAATAAGCTATGTTTAGTTTGTGAAGAGTGTTGGAAGAAAAATGGTTATAGAAAGACCAGCGTTAAGGAAATCTGTGATTTAGCAGATGTTGCCATAGGAACTTTTTATTCTTTTTTTAATAAAAAGGAAGATTTATTTGTTGAAACTATAATAAGAATTCAGGAAAGGCTAGATTACCAATTTTTTGAATTGACTCTTTCAAAAGAGCCTACTCTTAATGGGTATACAAAAGCCATAAAAATGTTATATAGAGAATATGATAAAATTCCGTTTTTATATGAAGTTAACACACCTGATTTTATTGCTTTAATAAAAAAAATTGATAGTGAAATTATAAAAAAGCTACATGTAGATAGTGTAAATTTTTTTAGAAAGGCGATTAGAAAAGCCAATTTAGTTCTTAAAGTTGAAGAAGATTTTGCAATAGGAACATTAAGTGCACTCTTATCTACAATACAAAGTAAAGATGTTTTAGATAAGAGTTATGACCACATAAAGCTTTTTGATTTTATGTTAGATAATTTAATTAATTCATTGTTTGATAATACTACAGTAATAAAAAGATAAGGAGGGGATGCTATGTCTTATGCTGTTCAGACAAATAAACTATGCAAACAAATAGGTGATAAACATATTTTAGATAAGGTATCTTTAAGTATTAAAAGTGGGGAGATTTATGGTTTTTTAGGTGCTAATGGTGCTGGTAAAACGTCATTTATAAAGATACTAATGGGATTATATCACAAAACATCTGGCGAAGTTAGAATTTTTGGATACTCTATGGATGGAAATAACGAGAGATTTAAAAATTTGTATAGAGATATTGGGTATATAGTAGAAGTGCCAGTATTTTATACTCACCTTTCAGTAAATAAAAATTTAATGATATATTGTGATTATTTAGATTGTTCATATTCTAAAATTCCTAAAATATTAGAGTTAGTGGGATTGCAAAATTGTGAAAAAATGCTTACCAAAGAAATGTCTTTAGGAATGAGACAGAGGTTAGCTATTGGACGAGCTCTACTGGCGGATCCAAAATTGTTATTACTTGATGAACCAATAAATGGGTTGGATCCACATGGGATTAAAGAGTTTAGGCAACTTATGAAACAGATTAATAGTGAGGCTGGAACAACAATTTTGATATCAAGTCATATTTTATCTGAAATATCAAAAATTGCAGACACCGTTGGTATTATTCATAAAGGTAAGATTTTATCTCAAATTTCACTAGATCAAGTTGGAGCTGATGAAAACTCGTTGGAAGACTATTATTTTAATTTATTAAGAATGGGAGGCATGCAATGAAAAAATTATTTGTAAATGAATTTCGTAGGATAAAAATAAGCCAGTATTTACTTACACTGATTGTTTCAAATATTATAGTAATATTTTTGGCTTCTACATCCTACATGCTGTTAAGTAATCCATCATCGGGGCCCACTTCAGTGGCACCTACGTTACCAAGTTTTGCACTTAGTACTATAGATTTAGCAATGATGCTACTACGTGCTGTAATTATAGTTTGGCAAGCAGTATTAATAACTCAAATCATTGTTAGTGAATATGAATCACGAACTATCACTCTTTTATATTCTTTTCCATATAAGCGAATCCAGTTAGTTCTTTCAAAAATAATACTGGTTTCCATGTTAATACTATCTGCGTATTTTATTTCAATACTTTTTCAAAATGTAGTTATTTATATAATATCAATCTACAGTTCTTCAATCTCATTTACACTAAATATTAAACTGATTGATATAATTTCAATTTTCACAACAATTGTAGTAGGATTTATTCCATTAGCTGTTGGTATCAAGTTAAAATCTAGTGTTTCAGTAATTGTTAGTTCATTGGTTATAGTTATGGCAATATCAAACTCACAAGGAAATAATCAGGGGTTACTTACCATACCTATTATATCCATTATATTAGCAATTATATCAATTGTTATATTAGTATTTACAATAATAAAAATGGATAAGGAGGATTTATAATGCCAGGTATACCACAAGTAATTTCGATTCCGGATATTGGAAATTTGCAGCATATATGGGTTATCACAATAATTATTGGTTTTTGTTTAATAGGTTTAGGATTAATATTAAGGCATAAAAAAATTAACAAGCGAAAAGCTTCTAATATATTATTGATTATTGGTATAGCGATTATTTTGTGTCAAGGAGGTCAATTACTAAACAGTTATTTTTAAAGGATAATTGTAATAATGAAGATATTTATAAAATTATAATATTTTTTCTTTCATCCTAATATAAACAATAAGAAAAAGTCATAATATTAAGTTTATGCGTATAATTTTAAATGTATTTTGGGGCTATAAAATATATTTAAATAAGATTCCAATCAATGAGTAATTATATTAAATTAATTTATATGAGCATTGGATATATACTAACACGGAAATATAAAATTTTATCAAAAATATTATTTAAATAATTCAGATTTTTGCGTTTAAGATATGGCATAAATACAAAAGGGGGAAATGTTATGAAAAATACTGTAGATAAAATAGATATTAATGATGGCAAAATTGTAGAATTAAAGAAAAAAAATAATAATGAAACTTTAATTGATTTTTTTTATAATCAACTAAAACAGAATCCTAATAAAGTTGCATTATCAATAAAAGATAGAAGTTACTCATATTATGATATAGATATAATGTCAAATGCTATTGCCTTAGAAATATCTAAAAAGAACTTTACTCCTAAATCAGTTATTGCAGTACTTATAGGAAGATCAGAAAATATGATTACAAGTATTTTGGCTATATTAAAGGCTGGTCATTCGTTTTTACCAATTGATGTTAATTTGCCTGAGAATCGAATTAAGCATATTATTTTAGACAGTGGTGCAAAGATGGTACTAATTGAAGAGGAGAATAATAAGAAGTTATTATCAAATTTGTCTAATTTAAAAAATATAATTATTAATACGAAAGATCAAAGTGAAATAGGCCCTATTACTAGTATGTCATCAGAGGATGTTGCGTATATTCTTTACACATCTGGTACGACCGGCAGACCAAAGGGTGTAATGGTAAAACATATGGGTATTGTAAATTTTATAAAATGGAAAGCTAAACATGCAAATTTTACAGAAAACTCAGTAATGTTACAAAAGGCTACCTGCTCTTTTGATGCGGCAGTAGGAGAAATTTTTTTAGCTTTATTTGCGGGAGTGGAACTTCGTTTATTAACAGAGGATGAAAATAATGATTTTGGTTTGTTACTTAATGCTATTAGAAAATATAAAGTTACACACATGGTAATGGTTCCTACTGTACTTTCAGCTCTGTTAGATTATAGTAGCAGATCTAAAATGGATGATTGTTGGGAAAGTTTAAAAAAGCTTTATGTAGTAGGAGAAGCGTCAACTATTGAATTTCTTAAAAAGTTTTGTAAAGTAACTAAAAAATCCCTCTCAATAATCACAAATTTATATGGTCCAACAGAGAGCTCAATTTGTACTACATACTATGATTTTTCAACATTTGAGGCTTTAGAAGAGGGGATACCTATTGGCAAGCCCTTGCCTAATATTAATGTATATGTAATGTCACAAAGCAATCAGTTATGTGATATTGATGAGGTAGGTGAATTGTGGATTGGTGGAATTGCTGTTGCTAAAGGGTATATAAATAATGAGGAATTAAATAAAACTGCATTTATAGAGAATCCTTTTTGTAAAGACTCTAAAGTTTATTGTACTGGAGATTTGGTAAAGAGGCGTTCAGATGGGAATCTTATTTTTATGGGAAGGTTAGATAATCAAATTAAAATTAATGGGCAACGTGTTGAAATTGAAGAAATAAGAGATAAATATTTAAAATATAGTTCAATTGAAGAAGTAGCCATTGTTCCAATGAAGGATGATTACAATAATATATTCTTATGTGCTTATTATATATGTAAAGATGAATTAAATGTAGAGTCTTTAGAAAGTTATTTGAGAAAATCTATACCGGAATATATGGTACCAAGATATTCCATAAAAATAGATTCATTTCCTTATAATATAAATGGAAAATTAGACATAACACTGTTGCCTAATCCAAGTAACAGTGCTAAAAGTACCCAATATATTGCAGCAGAAGGAGAAAAAGAAGAAGTTATCCTTTCAGTATGGGAAAATGTCTTAAGGATTTCACCAATAAGTGTATATGATAACTTTTTTAAGTTAGGTGGAGACTCAATTAAGGCTATATGTGTTGCATCAAAATTAAGAGAAAAAGGATTTACTATACCTTTTCAGGAAATTATGATGAAAAAAACTCCTAGGGATATTGCAAAGCATTTAGTGAAAATAGAAAAATTTAGGGGAGATAATTATAAAATATCAGGTGAAGTTCCACTAACACCTATACAAAAACAATATTTAACTAGCCAATTAGAAAACCCTTCACATTTTAATCAAACTTTTTTATTAAAAGGCTGTAATTTGAATTTAGGTGCACTTAAAACGGCAATGCAAAATATTGTAAAATATCATGATATGCTTCGTGCTACTTACAATGGAAATAAACAAATTGTTTTACCCATAAAAGATGCAGCAGTAGACTTTAACGTATATAATTTAGAATCTTTTATGAGTAAAGAAGAAGTTAAAAAGAAAATATTAAAGATAGATAGGGATATTCAATCAAATATTGATATTACAAAAGGACCCTTGGTTAAGACTGTGTGCTTTATTCATGATAAAATTACTTATGTTTTGCTGGCTATACATCATCTGGTAGTAGATGGTATATCATGGAGAATAATAATAGAAGATTTAAATACTGCATATAAGCAATTGATAAATAAAAATCCAATTGATCTTCCAATGAAAACTACGTCTTTTTTAGAATGGGCAAATAATTTAAAAAAATTTAGTAAAACAGATATAATTTCAAGTGAAATTGATTATTGGAATAAAGTTTCTGAAAATACTAATTTTTCTTATAAAGGAAAAGAAAAAGAAGCTGATTATGGATTTGGAAAAGAGGTTTTAATTCTTTCGAAAAATTTTAAAAAGAATCTATTTGAGAGGGCGCTGAAACCATATAATTTAAAAATTAATGATATTTTGCTTACGGCTCTTTTTAGAGCAATAAATACAGTAACCGGCAACACTACAGTAAGTGTGTGCATGGAAGGTCATGGCCGTGAGAGACTACATATACCAATATCTATAGAAAGAACCGTGGGATGGTTTACAACGATTTTTCCAGTAACAGCATCTAATATTGGTAAGTCTATAAAAGAGGATATTTTAAATACTAAAGAGACTTTGCGAAGAGTACCTAATAAAGGCATAGGATATAGTGTAATTAAAGCATATAGAAGTTCTGAACTGTTGGAGCATAGTTGTGATATTACATTCAATTATTTAGGTGAATTTGATTCAAAAAAAGAAGAATTCCCTATAAATATTGAGGAAATAGAATTTGGTAATGAAATAGATCCTAAAAATCGTTTTGGTACACCAATTACTATAGATGGTTCTATTGTTGAAGGACATTTGGAATTTGTCTTCCAATATTATAAGGGGTATTGTAATCATGCTTTTGTGGAAGAAATTAAGAACTGTTTTTTGACAGAATTAAAAGCATTAGTGAATCATTGTATTGATTGTGTAGAAAGAATAACTACGCCTTCAGATGTTGGGGAAATGGATTGGTCAATTAAGGAGTTTAATAACTTTCATCAATATGTAAATGATAAAAATCAATCTATTCAGACTATTATACCTCTTACATCAATGCAGGAAGGAATTTTATACCAATATATTTCAAAGCCTGATAGTAAGAACTATGTTATTTTATCAAAATATGTTTCTAACAAGGATATAGATCCTGAATTATTTGAAAAAAGCTTGTCGTTGCTAATAAAGAGACATCCTTCTCTCAGAACAAAAATTATTTTTTCTAATGTTTCGGTACCTAGACAAGTTGTTTTTAAAGACTATAAAGCGGATTTTAATTATATTGATTTATTGGGTGATTATGAGAGTACTAAAAAATATAATTCAATTTTATCTAATTTATCTAAAACAATATTTGATTTACAAAATGATAAACTTATAAAGTTTATTTTGATTAGACGTTCAACTAACAATTATGAACTAATTTTACTTTTTCACCACATAATTATAGATGGTTGGTGTACTTCTATTATATTGAGAGATTTATGTTATTATTATTATTTATTAAAATCAGGACAGGATTTTTCAATCCAATTAGAAGATACAAAATCAAATAATTTATTTGAAGAATGGATAAGAAAGAAGAATAGTTTTACTTATGAGCAGGATTTATTATATTGGGATAGTCTTTTATATGACTATAATAAAAAAGCTGAGATTAGGCCAGAGTATTTAGAAAGATCAATGAGTAAGAAGAAAAATGAAATATTCAGAACGTTGTCTTTTGAAGATAGTAACAGGATTCGTTCAATATGTAAAAATAAAAATATTACTCCCAATATTTTCTTTGAAACTGCTTGGGGAATATTATTACAAATATACAATAATTCAAAGGATGTTGTTTTTGGTAGAGTGGTGTCCGGAAGGAATTCACAAATATCCCAAATCAACGAGGCTTTAGGGTTATTTATAAATACAATACCTGTTAGAGTTCAATTTGAAGGTAAAGAAAGAGTTTACAATTTAATGGAAGATATGCAGAAACAATATTTACAGAGCAGTAATCATGATGAAGTTTCTTTAGCAGATATTCAGAACCAATCATTATTAGGTGGGGACTTAATTCATTCACTTGTTGCCTTTGAAAGTTATGAGGAGGTTGAAAACCTGAAGGCAGATGAATTAGACTTAAAATTTTTAGAGACAATAGAGTCTGTTAGTATTCCACTAACAATTGATATTATTTCAAAGGATAATTACAGTATTAAATTTTTATACGATAACTCATTGTATGATGAAACAGAAATCCAAAGGGTAAGTGATAATTTTATACGTCTTATTTCATTGCTTTATAAAAATATTGAAACTTCATTGGATAAAATCAATATAATTTCTGAAATTGAGAAGAATAAAGTTTTATTTGATTATAATAAGACCTCAACAAAATATCCTAGTAAAAAGAGTGTAATAGATTTATTTGATGAAGTAGTTTTAAAAAGACCAAATGATGTTGCTCTTAGTTATAAAAAAGAAAGAATTACTTATGCTGATTTAAATAAGAAGGCAAGTAATATTGCTAGTAAATTAATTGAAATAGGGGTTAATAAGGGAGATATTGTTGGAATTTCTGCTGTTAAAAGATACGAAACACTTATAGGATTGTTGGCTATTTTAAAAGCTGGTGCAGCATATTTGCCATTAGATCCTAAGGAACCTTTAGAGCGATTAGAATATATGGTATCTAATAGCGATATGGTTGCGTTTTTGACATATAAGGATTTAGAAATAAGTTCCATTAATGAAGATATATCTGTAAATAAAATATATCTTGATTCAGTACAAAACAACGATTTCTTAAATAATGTAACTATTCAATCTGAACCAGATAGTCTGGCGTATGTTATGTATACCTCTGGAACTACAGGAAATCCAAAAGGAGCAATGATTACACATAATAATATTGTGAGATTGGTTAAAAATACAAACTATGTGGATTTTAAAAATATTAAAACATTGCAAATTGGCTCATTATCTTTTGATGCGTGTACATTTGAGATATGGGGAGCATGGTTAAATGGGGGTGAAGTTTACTTACCTAGTAATGAAGTTTTACTTAATGCTGGGGAGTTAAAAAGTACTATTAAAAATAATAATATTAATACAATGTTCGTTACAGTGGCGTTATTTAATCAATTAATTAATGAAGATGTCCACACTTTTGAAGGACTAACCCAATTATTGGTTGGTGGAGATAAAGTTTCTAGAAAACCAGTTGTTGATTTTCTTAATAACAATCCTCATGTAAAATTTATAGATGCGTATGGACCTACTGAGAGTACTACTTTTGCTTTATGCCAAGAAGTACATATTCCTGTTCCACAGGATATACCAATTGGAAAACCCATTTCTAATACTAGGGCATATGTTTTATCAGGAAATAGAATTCAAGGAATAGGAATGTTAGGAGAGCTTTGTTTGGGTGGAGATGGTGTTGCCAATGGATATATGAAATTGCAAGAACTCACAAAAGAGAAATTTATACTTCATCCTGAATTACCTAATGAAAAAATATATAGAACAGGAGATTTAGTTAGATGGTTAAGTAATGGAACTATTGAATATATTGGAAGAATTGATAAACAGGTTAAAATTAGAGGGTTTAGAATAGAAATTGGAGAGGTATTAAATGCTTTAAAATCATTAGATATAGTAAGTGATGCATTTGTTAAAGTGATTGACAGTAGTAACGGTAATTATTTATGTGCATATATAAAAGGAAATACTACTTATAATATAGAGTTTGTCCGTTCAAAGTTACTTGAAATAATTCCTGAATATATGATTCCAGAGGTAATTATGGTTGTAGATAAATTTCCTTTAAATAAAAATGGGAAAATAGATACTAATAAGTTACCAAGCCCAATAATTGAATCTAATGAAAATTATGTAGAACCAAAAACAACTACACAAAAAAGTGTTGCAAAAGCGTTTGAAAAAGTACTTGGAAAAGTAAATGTAGGATTAAAAGATGATTTTTTTACACTAGGAGGACATTCAATAAAAGCTATGTCTTTATCAAGCCAGATAGATAAATTATTGGGGGTTCGTCCTTTAATTTCAGATATTTTTGAGGCAAGAACAGTTGAAAAAATTGCTGATATTATTGAGAAAATGGATAGTAAAAGCAATACCTTTCAATCATTAAACATAAAAAAAGATGTACAAGTTGAGATGAGTCCAGCTCAAAAACGTATCTATATGTCTACAGAGTTGGATAATAGTGGAGTGATTTATAATATTCCAATTTTGATTGAACTAGATGGTGAAATTAATCTAGAAAAATTACAAGAGGCAATTGATACTATGTGTAGAAGACATGAAATATTTAGAACAAACTTTGTAGTATCAAATAAAGATTTTATTCAGGTGGTAAAAAAAGAAGTAAAAGTTCCTTTGATGGAACTAACCGTTGATTGTGAAAATTTTTTAATTAATGTATTAGATTTAAGGAAGCCTTTTAATCTTGAGAGTGAACCTTTAATCCGGGTATATCTTTTAACTGTGATAAATGGTAACAAATATGTTTTTTTCGATATTCATCATTCTATTTTCGATGGAGGATCAGTTTCAATCTTTTTAAAAGAGCTTAGTACGTTATATAACCATAGTGAAATTAAACCTCTTAAGTATCAATATAAGGATTATTCAACATGGATTAATGGTAAAGATCAGAGTAGAGAAAAAGAATACTGGTATCAAAAATTGAGTGATTATGAAGAAACTTCTGAATTAATGCTAGATTTTCCTAGAAATAAAAGGGCGTCTTTTAATGGAGATACTGTAGTTTTAAAATTAGAAGACACAATATCTAAAAAGGTAAATGATTTTTCTAATACAAAAAAAATTACACCTTATATTGTATTTATATCTTGCCTTGAAACTTTAGTTTCACGTTTATCAAGAAATAATAATGTATCTATCGGCACAGCTCTATCTGGAAGGGATAATTCATTTACCTCCGATATGATTGGTATGTTTGTAAATACAGTTGTGATACACTCAATAATTGATTCTTCAAAAAATTTCTTAGAATTAGTTCATTTGACACAACATACTTTTTTAGACGCGTATAGAAATCAATATTATCCATTTGAATCTATTGTTAAGGATTTAGGTGTAAATAGAACAATTTCTAAAAATCCTATTTTTGATGTAATGATAGCTATGGAAAATCTTGATTTAGAAGATTACAAGTTTGGAACGACCAATTTTAAATTATTGGAATTACCAAATAAGACTGCTAAATTTGATTTAGTTCTTACAGTTAAAGAATTGCAAGGTCAATATAAATTATGTTGGGATTATAATATTGATTTGTTTAAGAAAAGCACAATTGAAAGAATAGCAAATAGTTTCTATACTTTCTTAAAGCAAGCACTTGAAAACCCAACTTTGGAAATTTCCAAACATACGGGAATTAATGCATTTGAAGAAAACAGATTATTAAAAGAATTTGTACAAGGGGAAAAATGTGAAATTACAAATAGTACAGCTGTTGAATTTTTCGAGAATCAGGTTAAAAAATCACCCTATTCAATAGCAATTTCCTTTAAGGATTTCAGTATGTCTTATATGGAATTAAATAAGGAAGCAAATAAAATAGCACGTAAATTAAGAGATGAAGGGGTACGTTCTGGAGAAGTAGTTGGATTATTTACTAATCGTTCTATTGAGATGATAATTGGTATTTATGCAATTTTAAAGGCGGGAGCTACATATTTACCTATTTTACCAGATTATTCAGAAGATAGAATTAATTATATGTTGGAAGATTGTAATGTATCTGTAGTTCTTTCTAACATTAATCCAGAACTTAATTGTAAATATAAAGTAGTAGATTTTTATTCTGCTAAGGATGTGTCTAATTTAAATCTTAATATAAATGGTGAAAGCATGGCCTATATAATTTATACATCAGGTACCACTGGTAAACCTAAAGGAATAGCTGTTAGTCATAATAACCTAATGAATTTAATTCAATGGCAAATGAATGATGCAAATATTGGTCCAAGTAGTGTGATACTTCAAAAATCTAATTATATATTTGATGCATCAGTTTGGGAAATTTTTCTTTCTACTCAATCAGGTGGTTGTTTACAATTATTGTCTGATGAAGAAAATGCTGATTTAATAAAAGTTTTGGAAGTGATTACAAAATCAAAAACAACCCATATGTTAATGGTTCCAACAGTCTTTAGTTATTTACTTGATACTTTAGAAAAATTTAAAGGAAACTATAGCTTGGATTCCTTGAAAATTATATTTTTGGGAGCGGAAAGTGTAAATGTTGAATTAATAGAAAAATATAAAAGAGTTACAGGTAAAAATCTATCTACATTGAGAAACTTATATGGACCTACAGAATGTACAGTTTGTGCTACTTGTTTTGATTTTTCTAATTTTAATAAATCACAAAAAATACCAATTGGTCGTCCAATTGCCAATGCAAAAATTTATATTCTTGGACCAAATAATGAAATTTGTAGCATAGGTGTTCCAGGGGAAATTTGTATAGGAGGTAAGGGTGTTTCTAAAGGGTATATAAATTTACCTGAAGAGAATAAAAAATCATTTATATTAAATCCAATTATTAATGAAGGCATAATTTATAAGACTGGAGATTTAGGTTATTGGGATAATAACGGAAATATTATTTATTTAGGAAGAGAAGACAATCAAATTAAAATTAGAGGATTCCGTATAGAATTGGAAGAAATAAGGTCTACGATTATGGAAATTAATAATGTTGAGGAAGCAGTTGTTGTAGTTTATAGAGAATATAATGATATGTTAGTTGCTTATTTTATTGGAGATGCTGATGTAAAAAAAATAAAATCATATATTTCTAAAAAATTACCAGAGTATATGCAGCCATCAAAGATAATTTCCTTAAGTCATTTTCCAACAACTAAAAGTGGAAAACTTGATAAAAAAAATTTACCAAAACCGAAACTAATCCATAAAAATATTATTTTACCTAATAGTAAAGAAGAAGATGCCTTATGTAGTATTTATAAAGAAATTTTAAATCTTAAAGAAGTTAGTGTAAATGATAGTTTCTTTAATTTGGGAGGACATTCACTTTTAGCAACATCATTATCTAGAAAAATTGAACAAGTGTTTAGTAAGCATATAACTTTGAGAGATATTATTGAAAATTCAACAATTAAGGAGTTAGCGGCTTTAGTAGAAAGTAGAGAGTTAATTTGTAAAAAAAGATCTAAAATGAGTAAGGCAAAGGAGGTTATTATCAATGAATAAGGTTTATATGATGAGTTCATCTCAGAAAAGAATTTATGCATTGTACCAAGTGGATAAAAATAGCATAAACTATAATATTCCATTAGTTATAACAACTAAAGGTTCATTTGATTACGGTAATTTACAAAGTGCTTTTAAGGCACTTTGTAAACGCCATGAACCTTTTCGTACTTCATTTGATATTAAACAGGATAAGTTTTTACAGATTATCCATGAAAAAGTTGATGTTCAAGTGGATTTTGCAAAATCAAGTATAGAGGATATTGATAAAGACATAGAACAATTTGTTAAATCTTTTGATTTATCCAAAGCTCCTCTTATTAGAATGAAGTTAATTGATTATGGTAATAATGGTCAGGCTTTGATGATTGATACACATCATATTATCTTTGATGGTACTTCTTCGCAAATACTTCTTGAAGAATTAGATTATTTATATAAGGGTATTGATTTACCAGATATTGAACTGCAATTTAAAGATTATGCTGCTTGGCATAACTCACTTGATTTTCAAGATGAGGAGAAGTACTGGAATGAGCAATTAGGTAAAATAACTGATGAAACGGCTAAGCTTTTCCCAGTGGATTTTGCAAAGACATCTTACCAGAGTTTTAATGGGAAATCAATATTAAATTACATTGATAATGAAATGAGTAAGAATATATCAAAATTTTGTAAGGATAATTGTTTCACAGAGAATACCATATTTTTAACTACTTTAATGATTCTTCTTGCTAAATATAACTATGCTGATAATTCTGTAGTAGGAATTCCTACGCAAGGTCGTTCCCTTAGTGAAACAGAAAATATGATAGGAATGTTTGTTAATTCTATTTTTGTACATTTGAATATAGATAAAAACAGTAGTATTATTGACCTTCTTCAACATGTTCATGAAGCGAGTCTTAATGGTTTTGAAAATCAAGAATATCCCTTTGAATTGATAGCAGAAAAGATGAAAAATGAACGTGATTTTACTAGTAATCCAGTGTTTAATACAATGTTTTCATATGAGATAGCAAATTCAAAGCCCATAAATATTGGAGATTGTAGTTGCCAAATTTATCCTACTAATTTAGGTGTATCTAAATTTGATTTAACTTTAACAGTTAAGAAAGAAAGTAATTTAAGTTACTTATTGCATTGGGAATATAATACTGATTTGTATAAAGAAAAGACTATTGAGCAAATCTCTAGACATTTTAGAAATTTATTAAATAGTTTAATAAATAATGCATCTATTAGTGTAGCGGAAGTATCTTGTATATCATTTGAAGAAAAGAGATTAATTCTTAACAAAATATCACCAGGTTATAAGTCTAATATTAGACAGAGTAGCATAATTAGTACTTTTGAAGAAATTGTAGACCAATATCCTAATAATACAGCAATTATTTATGACAATATATATTTAACATATGAAGAGGTAAACAATTATGCTAATAATTTAGCAAAAAAATTAAAGGATAATGGTGTGAAAAAGGGTGATGTAGTTGGATTGCAAACATCTCAAACTCCAGAAATGATTATAGGTATTATTGCAATACTTAAAACAGGTGGCGTATATTTACCTATTGAATTGGACATGCCTATAAAAAGAGTTACTTATATGTTAGAAGAGTGCAAAGTGAAAAATATATTATATTATAGTAAATATAATAATTTAGAGAAAAAGGATAATATAAATTATCATTATATTGATATTAATAATCTCCTTACAGGAGTAACTTTTGACACTGTAATTACAACTAAAGATGATCCAGTGTATATAATATATACATCAGGAAGTACAGGGAAGCCAAAGGGCGTTTTGATTAAGAACGAAGGGCTCTCAAATTTAGTTAATTGGCAGATTAATCATGGCAAAATTAAACCATCAAGTGTAATCTTACAGAAGTCTACATTTATTTTCGATGCGTCTATTTGGGAGGTTTTTTCTGCTCTTTTAACTGGAGCAGCTATTCAACTTCTTACAACTGAAGAACAAAATAATTTCCTAGCATTAGTTAAATCTATAAAAACTCATAAAACTACACATATGTTGTTAATTCCCTCATTTTTCAATGAATATCTAAATTATTTAGAGGAGACACAAAAGGGAGGTGTATTTGATAATGTACAAAGGGTTTATGTAGGTGCAGAGGCGCTATCTTTATCATTAATAGAAAAATTTGAAAGAGTAACTGGTTTATCAAGATTAAAGCTTACAAATCTTTATGGGCCTACAGAGGGGACAGTAGTTACAACTTATTATGATTGTGAGAATGTTGATTCTAGTACATCTCCTCCCATTGGAAAACCTATTAATAATGTTAATATTTATATTATGGATGATGAAAATTTACTAGGGGTAGGAATGGTGGGTGAGATATGTTTTTCCGGGAAAAATGTATCGCCAGGTTATATAAATAATATTGCTCAAACCAATGAGAAATTTAAGTTCAATGCTGAGATTACTAAAAGAATTATATATAGAACTGGAGATTTAGGACGATGGCTTTCTGATGGAAATGTGGAGTATTTAGGAAGAATAGATCAACAAATAAAAATTAGAGGACACAGAATAGAACTTGAAGAAATTTCTTCAGTTTTAATGAATTGTGAGGGTGTGAAAGCAGCAATAACAACCACTAAAAAATATAAAAATTATGAAAAATTAGTTGCTTATGTAATAACAGAAGATCTTATATCCCCAAGAGATATAACAAAGCAGATTGGAAAAATATTACCGGATTATATGATACCAGATTCCATTATTATTGTTGATAAATTTCCTAAAACACCAAGCGGGAAAATTGATTATAAATCTCTTCCATTGCCAATGGAGGATAACCAAAAAGGTTATGTTCCACCTGTAACCGAAAAAGAAAAGACTATTACTGGGCTTTTAAAAACTATATTAAATGAAAGCAAAATAAGTATGGAAGATAATTTTTTACAGCTTGGGGGAGATTCAATTAAAGCTATACGTTTTAGTGCACGAATGAGGGAGTACCATTACCAAATTGATATTAGAAGTATTATGAATGCAAAATCAGTAAAGGAAATATGTCTGAAAGCAAAAACAATTAATGATGTTAAGTTGGTAAATAAAAATTTTGAGGGTAAAGTTCAGAGATCCCCAATACAGGAATATTTTTATAAACTTAATTTAAAAAGACCTAATCATTTTAATCAATCTATGTTGCTTAATTATAGTGGGGAGATTAATAAGGAGATATTAAAAAGGAGCTTTAATATATTACTTTCTCATCATGACATGTTGAGAATGACTGTATCTAATGGAGAGCAGTATATTAATTTATATAGAGAAAATACTAACTTTAGTTTTTATGAATTTAATATATCAGGTAGTGGTATAAATTTTCTAGGACAAGTTGAGGAAATAGGGAATAGTTTTCAATCTAAGTTTAGTTTAGCTGGAGAACCTTTGATAAAAGTTATTCTTTTTAAGGGAGAAGGAATATCATATGTTTGGATTATTTGTCATCATTTAATAGTTGATGCTGTTTCTTGGAATATAATTATTGATGATTTAAATCATATTTATACAGCTATAAAAAATGGGGAAGACATTAACCTACAAAAAACAACTTCATATTTGGAATGGGTAAAATTGTTAAAGGAATACTCTTTATCCTACGCTTCAAAAAAAGATTTAATTTTATGGCAAAATATTAATAAAATTTTAAAAAGAGTAAAGTTGTTTCCAAAAGTAGATGGAGAGAAAATAATTAGTAAAAATATTTCTTTCTCAGTTCCTATTTTAAAAGATGTTTATGAAATAAATAAGTATGGTTATTCATTCTTTCATTTGGTTATAGCAATAACTGTTCGTTCTATTAAGAAAATTTGGCAATTAGATGAAGTGCCTTTGACAATTGAGAGCCATGGTAGAGAGGATATTGGCTTTAATTCGCCTCTTGATCGAACTGTAGGATGGTTTACAAGCATGTATCCCATAGTGATTAAATCAGAAAATGACTTTAATGTGGATTTATATAATATAAAAGAAATTATTAATAGGGTTCCTTTAAATGGATTAAGTTATGGGGTATTGTCAACATTTGGGTCAGAACTAGAGAACATTACTTCAGATGTCTCAATTAACTACTTGGGGGAAGTAAATAGCGAAGGCGAAGGAAAATTCCACTCACTATTTAACATTGAAAGCTCAATTAAAAAGGAAGATATTAGTGAATATAATGCAATAAAATCACCACTTACAATAAATTGCTATGTTATGGACGGAAAGTTTAATTTTGATATTTTTTATCACAATCAGGTAATAAGTGATCATGAAATACAATCATTAAAATATGCTTTAAATTCAGAAATAAATGTTTTCACAAAGTCCCTAGATGATTTATATGTTAAAACTGCCAGTGATTACGGAGAATTGGAATGGAGTAATGAAGAATTTACCTCTGTTATAACAAATATTGAATCAAAAGGAGAGATAATTGATAAAATTATTCCATTAACTAATATGCAACAAGGTATGTTATATAGTAAAATACTAGATCCAGATTCTACAGCATATATAATTCAAACATGCTATTGCATTGATGTTAATTGTGATTTGGAATTATTAAAGGTGTCTTTTGAACTACTATGTGAAACTTATAGTGCTTTAAGAACTTCTATTTTTTATAGAGATGTAAAGATTCCTAGACAGGTTATTTTATCTAATCGTCAAATAGATTTTAAAATGATTGAAGTTTGCGAAAATGAACTTATTGAAGATATTTTATCTAAAACAAAGGAAGAACTTCTTAATAAAAAATATGATTTCGAAAAGGATAGTTTGTTTAATGTTGTTGTTATAGTAGATTCAAATTACAATAAATATCTAATAATTAATTTCCATCATATAATTATGGATGGATGGTGTCTACCAATAATTATTAATAAAACAAATGAATATTATAATAGATTATTTTGGGGGGAAAGTAAGGAGGATATCTCTAAAACAATAAAAAAAGATTTCGTACTTGAGCCATATATTAGAGAAATCAATAAACATAATAAGGATGTAGCACTTGATTACTGGAAAAATCTTCTTAAGGGATTTGACACACAAGGGAAATTTTTATCATCAGATTATCCTAAATACTCAGAAAATGAAGTTGAGGCATATTTCTACTCATTTACTGAAAAAGAAACTAAAGATATCCTTTCTTTTATATCAAATAATAAAATAACAGCTAACACGTTATTGGAGCTTGCTTGGGCGCTGGTATTACAAAGATTGTTTGGCGTTGATGATGTAGTATTTGGAAAAGTTGTTTCTGGTAGAAATGAAAATGTGGAAGGATTAATAGATGCTGTAGGCCTTTTTATAAATACAATTCCTGTTCGAATTGATCTTTCAAGTAATGTTAACATTACTGAGATGCTGCAAAAAATTCAGGAGCAAAGTAATAATAGTAGTAGTAATGATTTTTGTCCTTTATACGAAATCCAAAAAACTAGTAGTTTAGGGGAAAACTTAATTAATTCTACAATTGTATTTGAAAATTATGACTCTGGAACTACTGAAGAAGATAATTCACTTTTTAATCAGATTGAGAGTTATAGAGAACAGACTATATATCCAGTTGCATTAAGTGCCAATATATCAAAAACACTAAATATTAAACTTATGGTTGAAACTAAATCTTTAACTGAATATGATGCTAATATTATAATTAAACGTTTATGCAATGCAATAAGGGGAATTGTTCATCATAATAATAATTTTATGAATGATATTAAACTTGTAGATGAAAATGAATATAATAAGATTCTGATGGAATTTAATAATACATCTAATAAACTAAGTGATAAAACTGTTATTAACCTCTTTGAAGAAGCAGCTAAAAAAAATGCAAATGAAATTGCAGTTTCGGACAGTAATAATAAACTTACTTATACTGAATTAAGTAAAAAAGTAAATAATATTGCCCAATTTATTCTTGAAAAAATGGGTGATAAAAAAGGTGTTATAGGTGTAATTATGGATAGAAGTGCTTATACAATTCCTGTAGTTTATGGAATTATGAAAGCTGGATATACGTTTTTACCAATTATGCCTACGTTACCTTTAGAACGTATTGAATATATGCTAAAAGATAGTAATGCCAGCTTAGTTATTACTGAAGATAAATATATTGATTTTGCTGCTACTTTAGAAATTGACTATATAAGCTGTTACAATATTTTCAATAAATTCTTTTCAAAAATATTATTTCCAAATATTTCAGGTGAAGACAATGCTTATATTGTGTTTACTTCTGGAACTACAGGAAAACCAAAAGGTGTAATGGTTAAACATAAAGCGTTGTCCAATATGGTTCAATGGCAATCAAATTATTTAGGTTTTAAAGAAGGAAGTATTTTATTAGAGCAATTTGCCTTTGCATTTGATGGGGGAATTCCTGAATACTTTTCATCAATAATTAAAGGTGGTTTATTGGAAATAATCGATGATGAGGCAAGAAACAATTTTGATTATATTTTATCAAAGTTAAAAAATGCTACGGTTATTTTTGTTCCTTCATACTTAACTATTTTGCTTGACTATGTAGAGAAAAACGGAAAGGTAGAAGAGCTTTTATGTGCTAAACAGATTGGCGTTGCTGGTGAAGTAATTTCAGTGGCTTGTGCTAGAAAATTTTTAAAACTTACTAATAATAAAGTTTTGCTACATAATTTTTATGGACCAACTGAGGCAACTGTCTGCTCTACAGCATATACAATTGATAATAGAGAATACAACTCTATACCTATTGGGAGACCAATTGCAAATGTATCAGCTTTTATAAAGGGTAAGGATGGTAATCTTTGTGGTATAGGAATGCCCGGTGAATTATGTATAGGAGGATATGGACTTTCAGAGGGTTATATTAATAATAAAGAACTAACAGGTGAGGTGTTTACTTCACATCCTTTAGATAAAGAACAAAGAATTTATCATACTGGTGATTCTTCGATGTGGATGAAAGATGGAAATATTCGTTATATTGGACGTATAGACACACAGGTAAAAATTAGGGGATTGCGTATAGAAGTTGATGAGATTGCTTCTAAAATAAAAGAAATTCCTGAAATAATTGAAGCTATAGTAGTAGCTAAGAAAATTGAAGGAGATATCACATTGGTTGCTTATTTCACATCTAGTGAAGAGTTAAGTACTGAAAAAATAGAGGGAAAATTAAAGCAGAATTTACCAGAATATATGATACCAAAATACTATGTTAGAATATCTAAATTTGAAGTTACTCCAAGTGGAAAAATTAATATAAAGGATCTTCCAAATCCATATTTTAATAAAAAACATGAATTTATAAAACCTAAAGGGGAAACAGAAGAAAAAGTTGCAACTTGCTTCAAACAATTGTTGGAATTAGAGAAGGTTGGTGCCACAGATGATTTCTTTAAGCTGGGTGGACATTCTTTGAAAGCCACACAATTATCTAATTTACTAAGACAGGCTTTTAGAAAAAAAATACCTTTAAGTATGATAATGGAGAGCAGAACTGTAAGAGAGATTGCTAGACAAATAGATATGATTATTTCTAATAGTGCTGATGAAATTTCAGCAACAATAATGGTTGCAAAGGAGGATCTTTAATGGGGCAAAAAAGATATTTAATGAGTGAAGTGCAACAAAGATTATTTGCTACGGAAAAAATTTCAGGAGATAATATTGCATATAATATTCCTTCAATTTTTAGGATTAATGGAAAACTCAATAGGGTTAAATTTAAAAAAGCTTTAGAAAAAATGATACTGCGTCATGAAATTCTTAGAACACATTTTGAAATCGTAGAAGGAAAATTTTTTCAAATAGTTAATGATAAAGTTAATATTGATATAGAAATGTATATTTTGGGAAAAAATAAAATAAAAAATATTATTGATTCTTTTGTTCGTCCCTTTGATCTAGGACAAGCTCCACTTTTAAGAGTGGGGCTTGCTATAGGAGAGAATGAAGAGTTTTTAATGATTGATATCCATCATATAGTATTTGACGGTTCATCAGTTAGTATTTTTATGGAAGAATTATCAAAACTATATGAAGACATCTCTTTAGAGCCTTTAAAAATTCATTATAAAGATTATAGTGCATGGTTAAGAAGCCAGGATCAAACAGAATCAGAAGAATTTTGGTTGTCAGAGTACAAAGAACCAATTAAAGAAATAATTTTACCCTATGACTTTCCACCATCATCAAAGCAAAGCTTTTGTGGGGATATTGTTAAAAGAAAAATGGGTGTAAAACTTAGTAGTAATATTATTAATTTTTGTAAGCAAGTAAAGGCAACTGAGTATATGGTGATGATGGCATTATTTTCAAGCTTTATAGCAAAGCATAGTGGAGTTACTGATGTAGTTTTAGGAACAACTGTTGCTGGTAGAAATCATGTTGAAGCTGAAAATATGATTGGAATGTTTGTTAACACCTTAGCTATTCGAAATGAAGTAAATTTAAGTAAATCATTTTTTTCTTATGCGGAGCAAGTTAAAAGGAAGTGTATAAAAGCATTTGATTATTCAGACTATCCTTTTAATGAATTAGTCAATAAAGTAAATAATTTTCATAGTAAAAACAATAATTCTTTATTTAATATTATGTTTACTTATCAAAATACTGATTCAAGAGATAAGTTTAAGTTTAAGGATGTAGAATTAGAGCCATTTTTCTATGCACCTACTACTTCTAAATTCGATTTAACTTTTAATTTCGGATTTTCTAATAATACATTTGATATTATATGGGAATATAAATCTGATCTATTTAAAAAAGATACTATGGAACAGTATATTGATTATTTTATGGAGTATTGTTTTAATGTATTAAAAAATCCACTAAATACTATTTCAAATATAAATTTTTTAAATAAAGCAGAGGTAGAAAAAATTTTAGAATTTAGTACAAATAATTATATAGAAAAAAAAGATGATAGAACGATTATTAGTGTATTTAACGAAATAGTGAATAAATACAATGATAGTATTGCTATTGTGGATAACAAGATAAGCTTAAGCTATAGGGAGTTAGATGAAGCATCAGATAAAATAGCAAATATATTAATTAGTGAAGGTTTAGAATCTGAGCAATGTGTAGCAGTACAAGCATTTAAAAATTCAAATACAATTATTGGAATTATAGGCATACTAAAAGCCGGGTGTTCTTATTTAGCCATAGATCCACAGAATCCAATTGATAGAACAAAGTATATTTTAAAAGATAGTGGCTGTAAAGTAGTCTTAGTAAGTAATGAAAAGGAATTTTTAGTTGATAATATAAAAACACTAAATATAACACAAATGATAGATAACCATTCCCAAGTATTATTAAAGAAAAGGAAAGTAAAATATTTTGATACAGCATATTTAATTTATACTTCTGGAACAACAGGAAAACCAAAAGGTGCAATCATTCGTCACGAAAGTGTAATTCGTTTAGTGGTGGATGCCAATTATGCTGATTTTAAAAATTTAAAGCTTTTGCAATCAGGATCACTTGCCTTTGATGCCTCAACTTTTGAAATATGGGGCACATTGTTAAATGGTGGACAGCTGTATTTACCTGAAGAAGAGCAACTATCAAATCCAAATGATTTAAAACAATGTATAAAATTATATAAAATAAATACCATGTGGTTAACCGCAGCCTTGTTTAATCAAATGGTTTCTATTGATAATACAATTTTTAATGGTCTCAAACAGTTATTAATTGGAGGAGAAAAATTATCTGATTACCATATTAACCTTTTCTTCAAGAATAATAAAACAACTACTTTAATAAATGGATATGGTCCAACGGAATGTACTACTTTTGCATTAACACATAGAATAAATGGGTCAAAAGATGTGCCCATACCTATTGGAAGACCTATTAATCAAACTAAGGCATACATTTTACGAGATGATGAACTATGTGGTATTGGTATGCTAGGTGAATTATGTTTATCAGGGCCTGGTTTATCTTCTGGATATTTGAATCTACCTGAGCTTACTAAAAAAAGATTTGTAAATAATCCTATTTGTGCTAATGAGATAATTTACCGCACAGGTGATATTGTGAAATGGAGATGCGATGGTACAGTAGATATTATTGGTAGGAATGATGAACAGATAAAGATGAGAGGTTTTAGAATTGAATTAGATGAGATTACGAATTCAATTTTAGCTATTGAAGGAATAGAAGAAGCAGCAACGGTTGTTCAAGAGATTAATGGGGAAAAATACATTTGTTCATATATGTCTTCTAACTTAAATCTAGATACAGAAGATATTCGTACAATTTTAAAAACTAAATTACCAGGTTATATGATTCCCACACATATTATAAAGTTAAAAAAACTACCTCTTACTTTGAATGGTAAATTAGACAGAAAATCATTACCGTCACTTGAGATTAAAGGTAATAATCATATTATATTACAAGCTGAAACAAAAATGGAAAAGGATTTACTTGATATTGTTAGAGAAGTTTTAAAATCAGAGGATATATTTTTAAATAATGATTTTTTTGCTGTAGGTGGTGACTCTATTAAAGCTATAAGTATTGTTTCTAAGCTAAGAGATAAAGGCTATAATATCAGAGTTAAAGATATAATTAATAAAAGGATTTTAAAGGATATAACTAAAAGTCTTAAAAAGATTACTTTAGAAAACAAGAAAGAAAGTGAAGAAATATCAGAGTATTTTAAATTAACACCAATAATGAAAGAGTTTTTTTCTTTAAATTTAAAGGAACCAAATTACTTTAATCAATCTGTTTTATTAGAAACATCTTCTGATGTTAACAAAGATGGAATTAAATATGCCTTACAAAAAATTGTTGAAAGACATGACATACTTAGAGCTACATTCAATAAAAAACCATATATAGAAAGTATGAAGGAACATATAATTCCAGATGTTGCTATTTATAAACTATTTAATCTTAAAACTGATGAAGAGATTCAAAATACTATATTATCTTTAACAAAATTAGAGCAAAAAAGTTTAAATATTATAAAAGGTCCTTTATATCATGTTTCAGTAATTAAAACTGAAAGTATTAATTATATTTTTATTACAATACACCACATAGCTATTGACAGGGTGTCATGGAGTATTTTTTTAGATGAATTTATGCAATTTTATTCTGCATTTTTTAATAAAAATAAACATTTATATCTTCCAAAAACAATGAGGTTTTCACAATGGAGTAATGCGTTAAGCAAATACTCTAATGATAAAGAAATTCTTTGTAGTAAAAATTATTGGTTAAAAAAAATACAAGGGGTTAAGAGGTCGTATATTAATAAAATAGCATCAGAGGAAGAAGGGGAATTTCAATTTTTAAATAAGGTTTTATCTAACAAAGTTGCGGAGAGATTAAACTCATTGGTTTTATCACAAAATTTAGATTTAAGAACCTTGTTTTTAACGTCGCTAATCAGAGTAATCTCTCAAATCACTTCTAATTCAATTGTATCTATAAATTTAGAAGGGCATGGACGAGAGGAGTTTAATGAAACAATAGAATTAGATAAAACAATTGGATGGTTTACTACAATATTTCCATTTGTTGTAGAAAATATAGGTAAGGATTCTTATTTAGATTTACTAACGGTACAACATGAGCTGGATAATATACCTAATAATGGATTAAGTTATGGATTGCTAGTTAGCAATTCAAAATTAGAAAGAGCAAATGCCTGTGTTACATTCAATTACCATGGAAATCTTAATATAACTATGGAATCAAGTGAAATTTTTTCACCAAGCAATATTAGTTTCGCCTCAGAGATTTCTAAACATAATAAATTTGGAGCCCCATTATCGATAAATATGGCAAAGATTGGCAATAAATTCCAGGCTGTGGCGGCTTTTGATACTTCATATTTTCCTTTAGAGTGGGTAAAAAGTTTGTTAGGCTTATTTGAAAGTGAGATAAATAAAGTAGCTAGTTCTTATGAAATTCAAATAAATGAGATGTTATCATCAGATTTAAAGGGCATTTGTACTCATAAGGAAAGTTATTTGTCTAAACCAATTTGCAAAGCTGTAAATGTAGTAGGTCTTCAAGAACACTTTTTGAAAAATTTTGAAAACAATCTTGTGTTTTTTGAGTTAGAAAAAGTGGTATACCCACAAGATGAGCAGTTTTTTATTGAGCATTTAGTTCAGATTATAAAATCCCAGCCAGCATTACGTTCCTCTTTTATTTGCAATGAAAATAATTATAAAATTCAAGAGCACCAATTGGATTCAAACAGTTTACCTATAATGATATATGATGATACTCAAGCGTCAAGAAAATTAACAAACCTAATAAGAAAACATCATAAAAAATCTTTTGATATAGAAAATAGTTATAGGAAATCAAAGAGGTTAAATAGTATTGCTTTAATTAAACAATCAGAGAACAAATATATTATACATGTTATCGCTTCACATGCTGTTTGGGATAAAGAAAGTGAGGAATTATTTACTGAGGCAATAGGCAAAACAATTTTTACAAACTTAAATAATTCAGAAAAAACTTTTGAATTATCTACCATTAAAACAACTGATATAAGTTATAAGTATGAACTGGTGAAAGATTTTATTAAGATAAAAAACAGATATGTAAATTATTATCCACTAAATAATAAATATTCAGTAAGTTCATGCGTAATACCATTGAATAAAAAAATGCTTAATTATTATATGGAGCATACATGGAATGTTATTACAACTTTAGCTAGAACTATAATATTTGCAAACTCTAATGGAATGGATTTAATAATGCCAATACCAATTTACGTTGTTCAAAATGATAGACGTTTTCTACCAATGAAAGATTCTAATTCTATAGGGTGCTACCTAGATATATTGCCCTTAATAATTTGGCCTGAACAATCATCCATAGGCAACAGTATTTCCAACCAAATATGTGAAATGCAAAAAGAGAAATCTTTAAAATACATTAATTATTCTCATATTTTTACATCTGCTAATGAGAAGTATGATTTTCAACAAATTTACTCAATTAATAATCAGTCAATGTTTCAATGGGATATGAAGAAAGTTACCCAGGTACAAAACAACATTCAAATTGACAGAAGGGCTAAAGGACTAGAAATTATTTTTAGTTTATGTGAGAAAGGAATTTTCATTATTTATCCATTAAGTCATACTTGTAATGTAGATTTGCCTAGTATACTAATTAGTAAGTCTAATTCTATAGAACTAGAACTAGAAAAAAATAAAGAAAAATGAAGTATATGTTAGATACAGTTTTATATATAGATGATATTGAGTTGATTAAGTATGAGTATTTGCAACCATTAATAAAAATATTTTCACCTTCTGTAAAGGAAAGAATTAATTTTTATTACCAAAAACAAGACAAGAAGCTTAGTACTCTAGGGTATTTACTTCTTCATTATATGGTATATAGCCAATACAAAAAAAGTGAGAAAATAATAATAGAAACTGGAGTAAATGGAAGACCAGTTCTTAAAAATTATCCTAATATTGATGTTAATATTAGTCATTGTAAAAATTGTGTAGCTTGTTGCATTTCATTAGATTCTATTGGAATAGATGTACAGGATTTTGATGCATTTGAAGCACAGTGTATAGATATAGCCTGCCATAAAAATGAATTGCATATATTGCAAAATATTAGTAATAAAGAGGAGGTGAAAAGATTATTTATTAAATATTGGACACTTAAAGAATCAACGGTAAAAAGAAGTGGTGAAGGAATATCTGATTTAATAACTGACTTAAACTTTTCATTTGTTGACAAAGCAGGTAATGAATTTGTATCCAATGATCTTAAATATAGCGTAAGTGATCATAATGACTATTTTATAAGTGGATGTAGTACAAGAAGTTTTTTACAATTTAAAAAAATTTCAATGTTACATTTAATAAAAGAAATAAGGAGGGTATTAGATTGAAGCTTTTTATGTTACCTTATGCAGGATCAATTTGGAGCCCATATAACTGTTGGGAAGGTTTAACTAATGGCCGTATTGAGGTAGATATTATAGAATATAATGGACGAGGGAATCGACAAAAGTTCCCTTATCCAAAATCATGGGATGAATTAGTTAAAACTACTAGTAATCAAATAATTGAGAAAATGGTTAATGAAAAAGAAGATTATGCTATTTTAGGACATAGTATGGGTGCCAAAGTTGCTTATCAGGTGTATAGAGAAATTAGTTCTAATAAAAATATTTCCATTCCCAAATGTATATTTTTATCAGGAACGTCCTTACTTTCTAAAAATGACACAGAAATATGCAATAAATCAAGGGAGCAGTTTGAAAACTATTTTATAAAACTAGGAGGAATTCCTGAAATTGTCTTACGAGAACCGGAGTTAAAGGAGATTGTTTTTTCGTATCTATATGATGATGTACGTTTATTATCTCAATTTGATTACAATCAAGATTTTTCAAAAAAAGTATGTAGATTAACTGTACTAAATGGTGCAAATGATGCTATTGATTCACAGGAAAAATGGAATAAAGAGATGGGAATGGAGTGTGGTTATAAAGTATTTCCTGGAAATCATTTTTTTATTGAAGAATATGCTAAGGATATATTTGATTTTATTTGCAAAGAGTTATCTTGATAAAATTATAAAATAGAAAGGAAGTGCTAATATGGATTTTCAAGATAAAAGTGTTTGGAGTTTATCAAGAGTAAACATTAAATTTTTTATAGTTACTTTAATTCTTTCAATTGCACAACCATTAACTTTTATTATTTTTGCCTTATCCTTAAAAAATCTTATTGATTCAGGTTTGCAATCAAACATGAATGATTTATTAAAATCAGGTGTATATAGCCTAATGATATTAGTATTAATGTCATTATTAACCTATTCTTACAATATGATGAAGGAAAAATATGCTAATTTATCCATTGATCAATTATGTAGTTCTATATTTTCAACAGTTATACGAAAAGATTTTCCAGAGTTTCAAAGAGATAAATCTGCTCGATATCTTAATTTATTTACAGAGGAGATAAATACTATAAGGAACAGTTACATTATATCTTACTTTGACATTATAAAAAATGCTTCACTGTTAATATTTGCATTAATAGCCATGTTAATAAGTAATTGGAGGATTTCTATTATTATCATAGTTTTGTGTTCAATTACCATATTAATTTCTACTTTTTCTAGTTCTAAAATCGAAAAATTGCAAATTAAAGCAGACGTTGAAGAAAAAAATTATGTTGCTAAGACTACTAATATTTTAAATGGGTTTTTAGTAATTAAAAGTTTTCATGTAGAGACTCAAATTGAAAAAGAATATATTTCTTCTTTTAAAGATAAATTAGATATTTTTGAAAAAAAGCAGAAAATGATGGCAAGAGTTTTGGCTATTTCTAATTTAGCTAGCTATTCTGTTATTCTGGTAGCTTTTGTACTGGGATTATCTCTTGTTATTATGGGGAATTCAACAATTGGTGATATTGTTGCTGTTACTCAGTTAGTTAATTTTGTAGTTGTACCAATAAACGAGCTTTCCATACTTATAAATGAATACTCTGCAGGAAGAGCAACAATAAAAAAAGCATTATCTTTATTACAAAATAGAAATAAAAATGAATTAGGTGAAGAGTTTTCATTCTCAAATAAAATTGTATTTAAGAATGTCTCATTTAATTATCCTAACAGTACTATTGATAAAAAAGCCATCAGCAATATTGATTTAAAATTTGAAAAAGGAAAGAAATATGCAATAATAGGAATGTCAGGTAGTGGTAAATCCACAATTATGAATTTAATACTACGTTTTTTTGATATTCCAAAGAATTCAGGTGAGATTTTAATTGATGATAAACCAATTAATAATCTTTCATTAGAAAGTTTATATAAAAATATTGCAATTATACAGCAAAGTGTATATATTTTTGATGATACTTTAAAAAATAATATTACATTAAATAAAAATTATTCTGATATGGAAATTCAAAAGTCAATTGAATTATCAGGTCTTAAAGATTTAGTATCATCACATAAAGATGGGATAGAATTAGCTTGTGGAGAAAATGGATCTTTATTATCTGGTGGGGAACGTCAGCGTCTTTCAATAGCAAGGTCTTTAATTTGTAAGACCCCAATCCTTTTATTGGATGAAGCTATGTCAGCATTAGATAGAAGGACAAGTTTTGAAATTGAAACTGCATTGCTAAATATTAAAAATCTTACTACTATTGTAATAACTCATAGTTTAATAGAAGAAGTATTAAAACAGTATGATGAAATTATAATGATGAATAAAGGAGAAATAATTGAAAAAGGTACTTTTCTAGACTTAATGAAGAAAAAGGGTGATTTTTATAATCTTTACCAAGTGGAAAAGTTATCTGTTTAAATGAAATTTATATAAAACTTTATTTAAGAACAATAAAATTTTAAATTATACATAACCAATTGTAGTAACCAAGCAGGTATAGTTTGTATTAGTTATTTATTTTAAAATACTGTTACAAATTATACCTGCTTGGTTGTTTGATTTTGTAAAACTCATTGCTAGTGCATTTTATTAAATTAACTATTGTTTTAAAAATATATTTTGAACTATATAATAATAGAATATTTGTTAATATATAATAAAGAGGTGATTTTTATAGAATTATTTATAAAAAATATATTAAAGAAATGTAGAAAATCCACAATATATAAAGATATAAAAGCTTAATTAGGGTAATTAGAGTAATTATTTATATTAGCTAATTTTTATATTTATAAAAGATTATTAAAGATGAGCAAAAAGCACCTAGAAAAATTAAATCTAAGTGCTTTAAACTGTTGATATTACATGGTGCCGAAGGCGGGACTTGAACCCGCACGAGTTTGACCTCGACGGATTTTGAGTCCGTTGCGTCTGCCAATTCCACCACTTCGGCAAGTTACAAAAAAATAATATCATATTGATAGGTATAAGTCAAGAATAAAAAAAAAATGGGATACTATAGTATAATGTCAATAAAGAAAAAGAGAGTTTATAAATTATTTGCGTTTTATTTTATAGTTTTCAGTATAAAATATTTTATTTAATTTATAATAACTTGACTTTAAGGTATTTAAATATCATTATAAAAAATAGTGTAATTTAACATATAATAACAAAAATTAAATGGATAATAGGTATTAGTTGCTAAATTTATATATAAATAATGGGTAAAACAATAAAAGAAGTTAATATTAAATAAAATTATGTTTTGTACAAAAAAATGTGTAAAATATAAGGTGAAACAGTAAAATATTTTTGGGGAGAGATTAATTATGCTTAAATTTTTAGATGCAGGAGAATCACATGGAAAAGCTTTGATAGCCATTTTAGACGGAATGCCATCAAACTTTAATATCAATATAGATACCATTAATAAGGAATTAAAAAGAAGGCAAATGGGATATGGTAGAGGAAAAAGAATGGAGATAGAAAAGGATACTGTAGAATTTTTATCAGGATTAAGGGGAACAAAAACTACGGGGAATCCTATAACTATGATTATAAAAAATAAAGATTATGAAAATTGGAAGAATATTATAACAGAGGAACCTAAAAGTTCAGAAAAGATTGTTGTCCCAAGACCTGGACATGGTGATTTAGTAGGATATTTTAAATATGGAACTGGGGATATTAGAGATAGTATAGAAAGGACGTCAGCAAGGGAAACAGCCATAAGAACTGCAATAGGTGCACTTTGTAAACAGGTATTAAAGAACATAGGAATAGAAATAAGAAGTAAGGTACATAGTATGGGTAATTTATTTGACCAGGATGTAAATTTATTTGATAATGAAGTGTACAACAAAATAGATAATAGTGTTGTTAGATGTTATAATGAAAAAGTAGAAAAAAGTTTTATAAAGAAAATTGATATTTGCAAAGAACAAGGAGAAACTATAGGTGGATGTGTATTTATTTCTATAAAGGGAGTACCTATAGGCATTGGAAGTTATTCTCAATGGAATAGAAAATTAGATGGGATTTTAAGTTATGCAGTCATGTCAGTTCAGGGTGTAAAAGCAATTGAGTTTGGAAACTCAATGGATTTATCACTTAGAGGAACTACATTTAATGATGAAATAATATATGAAGATAAAAAAATTAAGAGATCTACAAATAACTGTGGTGGAATTGAAGCGGGAGTATCAAATGGAGAGAATATTGAATTTAAAGCTTATGTAAAGCCAATACCTTCTGTTAAAAAGAATATGAAAACAATAAATCTTAAGACTAGAGGAGAAGTTTTAACAAGATATGAGAGATCGGATGTTTCTGCTGTGGTGCCAGCCTCTATAGTTCTTGAAAATGTAGTAGCTTTTGAAATATTAAAAGAGATTTTAAATAAATTCCCATCCGATGAGTTTTATGAATTAAAGAGAAATATTAATTATTATAGAGATACAGTTTATAAAAGATAGTTAAATTGATAGGAGAGATATAAATGACCTTTAAAGAAAAGTTACTTATACTGGATGGAAACAGTTTAATGAATAGAGCTTTTTACGCCTTACCGCCTCTTACAAATACAAAAGGAATACATACTAATGCTATTTATGGTTTTACTACTATGTTGTATAAGATGAAGGAAGAAATAAAACCAGATTACATAGTATGTACATTTGATAGAAGTGCACCTACATTTAGACATGTGGAGTATAAAGAATATAAAGCAGGTAGAAAAAAAATGGCGCCGGAACTTGCCGAACAGTTTCCCATAGTTAAGGATCTTTTAAATAAATTAGCCATTAGTATATTTGAAATAGATGGATTTGAAGCAGATGATTTGATTGGAACATTATCAAGGATAGCTGAAGAAAAGAATATAGAAGTTTATATAGTCACTGGAGATAAAGATGCTCTTCAACTTGCATCAGATACAACAAAGGTTATAATAACCAAAAAGGGAATAACAGAGAAAGAAATTTATGATAGAAGCAGAATGATTGAAAAGATGGGCATAACTCCTACAGAGTTTATTGATGTTAAAGGTCTAATGGGTGATTCCTCTGATAATATACCAGGAGTGCCTGGAATAGGAGAGAAAACTGCTTTAAAACTTATAAAGGAATATGGTTCTGTAGAAAATGTACTTGAAAATATAGATAATATTAGTGGAAAAAAAGTAAAAGAAAATTTAAATCAGTATAGGGAGCAAGCAATATTTAGTAAAAAATTAGCTACAATTATTAGGGAAGTACCTATAGACATAGATTTAGAAGAAATAAAATCAAAGGAAAATTATGATGCTACTGCTGTAAGAAAGATATTTATGGAGTTACAATTTAAGTCTTTATTAGATAAAGTAAATTCTTCAAATGAAAAAGAAGAAGAGATTAATATAAAATTTAATATTATAGACAATGTTAGTGAGTTTGATGAACTTTTAAAGAAAATAATAGATAATAAAGAAAATAATAAATTATATATGAGTTTCAAAATACTAGAGGAAAATATATATTCTAAAAGTTTTATTGAAAAAATATTTATAAATTATAAAGAAAAAGTTTATATTATAAATTTAGATAATTTATTAAAAGAAAATAAAGAGAACACCATAAGTATATTGAAGAGAATATTTGATAATGATAAAATATTTAAAATTTGTCATGATGTAAAAATGCCTCATACTATATTACATAAAATAGGGGTGGATTTTAAAGGTATAGAATTTGATACTAAAATTGCTGCATATATTATAGATTCTTCTAGAGGAGATTATAACTTAGATACCTTACTTCAACAGTATTTAAGCATTTTAGTAAAAGGACATGAAGATGAAAAATATGTAAAAGAAATATTTTATCTTAAGAGATTGTATGAAAAATTAAGAAGTGAAATAAATGATCTTAATATGAATGAACTATATTATGACGTAGAGCTGCCTTTAACTTCTGTGCTAGCATCGATGGAGACAGAGGGATTTAGAATAGACAAAGACGGTCTTACAAATATAGGTGAAAAATTTTCAAATGAAATTAGCAAAGTTCAGAAGGAAATATTTGACTTATCAGGAGAGGAATTTAATGTTAATTCTCCAAAACAACTAGGTAAAATCTTATTTGAAAAATTAGATTTACCTGTAATTAAAAAAACTAAAACTGGTTATTCTACTAATGCTGAAGTATTAGAGGCTTTAGAGGATAAACACCCTATAATACAAAAAATAACTTACTATAGACAGTTAACTAAATTATATTCTACTTATGTTGAGGGACTTAAAAATGTGATAGATGAGGATGGAAAGATTCACACAAGTTTTAATCAAACAGTTACTACTACAGGAAGACTTTCAAGCACAGAACCTAATCTTCAAAATATTCCTATAAAATATGATATGGGAAGAGAGATAAGAAAAGTGTTCATACCTAATAATGATCAGAGTATTATTATATCTGCAGATTATTCTCAAATAGAGTTAAGAGTACTTGCTCATATTGCAGATGATGAAAATCTTATAAATGCTTTTAAACATCATACCGATATTCACACTAAAACAGCATCAGAGGTTTTTAAGGTACCTATAGAAGAAGTAACCACAATTATGAGGAGTAATGCCAAGGCCGTAAATTTCGGAATTGTGTATGGTATTGGAGATTTTAGTTTAGCTAAAGATTTGAAAATATCAAGAAAAGAAGCTAAACAATATATTGATACTTATTTTGAAAGATATCCAAATGTAAAAAAATATATGAATGATACTATTGAAAAGGCAAAACAGGATATGTATGTATCAACTATATTAAATAGAAGAAGATTTATACCGGAAATAGTTGATTCTAAAAAAATGGTAAAGGCTTTTGGAGAAAGGTTAGCTATGAACAGTCCTATACAAGGTAGTGCTGCAGATATTATAAAAATGGCTATGGTAAAAGTTTATAATGAAATTCAAAATAGAAAACTGAAAAGTACATTGATTCTGCAGGTACATGACGAACTTATTTTAAATGTATATAAAGATGAACTAGATGAAATAAAAATTATATTAAAAGAATGTATGGAAAATGTTATAGACCTTAAAGTGCCTCTAGAAGTAGATATGAATGTAGGTGAAACATGGTATGGTGCTAAATAGTAGCTCAATGATAAAAGTGGGACTTACAGGAGGAATAGGTAGCGGTAAAAGTACAGTATCAAGAATGCTTAAAAAAAATGGAATAAAGGTTATAGATGCGGATATAATTGCTAGAAAAGTTTTTCAAATTTATCCTTGTATTACTGGTGAGATAAAAGATACATTTGATGTTAATTTTTTTGATGGAAATAACAATTTAAAAAGAAAAGAATTTGGAAAGTATTTATTTGATAGCAATATTAGAAGAAAAAAATATGAGCACATAATTATACCTTATATAAAGAAAGAAATATTTAAGGAATTTTATGAATATGAAAAACAAAATGAGAAAATATGTGTTTTAGATGCACCTACTTTAATTGAGAATGGATTACACAAACATATGGATTTTTTAGTGGTGGTTTGGGTTGACAAGGGTACTCAGTTGAAAAGGGTTATGAAAAGAGATAATCTGAACAGAGAAGATTCCATAAAAAGGATAGAAGCTCAAATATCCCTAGATAAAAAAAAGGCTATGGCAGATTTTGTGATAGATAATAGGTTTAGTTTAGAAAAAACGGAAAAACAAGTTGAAAATATATTTGATACAATTTATACCACATAGGGGGAGTTGGAGAGAAAATTGAAAAAAGCGCTAAAGTTTATTATATTTATTTTAATAATACTTATTTTTAGTATACCATTTATAATTAAGAAAACATATCCTTTAACTTATTTTGATATAGTTAAAATAGAGTCAAAAAAATATAATTTAGATCCATACCTTATAAATGCTATAATTAAAACTGAAAGTAATTTTAATATTAAAGCACTTTCCTGTAAACAGGCTTATGGACTTATGCAAATTACTCCAGATACAGGGAAGTGGATATCTGAGCAAATGAAACTAAAGGATTTTAGTTTAGAAAAAATGTATGATCCTGAATATAATATATCTATGGGGTGTTGGTACATAAATAATTTAAAGAAGGAATTTGATGATAATATAGATTTAGTATTAGCAGCATATAATGGAGGAAGAGGAAATGTTCAAAAATGGTTAAATGATAATAATCACTCTAAAGATGGCAAAAATCTCCATTATATTCCTTTCAAAGAAACTGATAAATATGTAAAAAAAGTGAAATTTAATTATAGTATTTACAAGTATTTATACGATAAATAGTATTGACAATATGCTATGAAATAGTATAATTAATATTGTAATGCGAGAGTGGCGGAATGGCAGACGCGCACGTTTGAGGGGCGTGTGGGAGACCGTACGGGTTCAAGTCCCGTCTTTCGCACCAGGAAGATGTATAAATGTCTGGAATATTCGAGAGTCTCTAGATTTTGAACCTACAGTTAAGAAACGGGAGTTTAATATTTAGGTATGGATATGTACCTTCTTGTGAGACCTTTATGTGGCATTGAGGGCGATAGAAATATCTGTGAGAACACCCACCTATCGGAAGATAGGTGTCAAAATTAGAGCGACGGTATTTTGGATTATAAATAAGAGAACAATTCTTTATGATAAAGAGAGGTATTAATACCTCTCTTTAGTTTTTGGTTATTAAATAGAGTAGGAATTATTTGACTTATGAATTTAGGCTGTTATCAAATGAAAGTGATAACAGCCTAAATTTTTTTAAGGAATAATTTGTAAAAAAGCTAATACAATATTAACACATACCTATTTCCTTTAGGAATCAAAGTATTTAAAAGGGGGATTAATTGTGGAAAAAGGAAAGACTAGACTTTCAACCAAAGTATTGTTTTTAATGGGGGGAGCGCTTTTTGCAATGCACTTTGGTGGGTCCAGTATGATTTGGCCGATGACTTGGGGCAAGGAAAGTGGTCAAAGTATATTACCTGCATTTGTTGGTGTATACTTAACAGCTTTATTTTTTCCTTTACTTGCGTATGTAGCGTTATCAAAAGCTAAAGGTACTTTTTATCAAGTATCAGAAAGAGTATCTCCTAAATTTGCCAAAATATTTTGTAGTATAGCTATGCTAGTTTTAGGACCTTTATTTTGTATTCCAAGAATGAGTGCAGCTGCTTGGGATGCATTTTTACAAGTAAGTGGTTTTCAATCTGAATCTATAATTGCACCCTTAATTTTCTCTATAATGTATTATTTAATAACTTACTGGTTTATAGCACAAAAGTCTGATGCTGTGGACAAAGTGAGTAAAATATTATTTCCTGTACTTGTTATAGCTGTAATAGCTATAATAGCTAAAGGTATATTTATACCTATTTCATCTATTGAACCTAAAACATATAATATAAATTCTTTTTCTTATGGCTTTAAAAATGGATATGCTACTGGAGAGCTTTTATGTGCATTGGTTTATGCAACAATTATAATAGAAGATTTAAAGTTTAAAGGTATAGATAATAATTTTTTAGATAAAAATTTAATTAAAGTGGGATTAGTAGGAATAGGATTACTTACTTTAACTCATTTGGGACATATGATAGTAGGAGCATTTACAGGAAGTGCATTTGGAGAATTGAAATATGCGGCTTTATATTCAGCTGTAGTATTAAAACTTTGGGGTAATGTGGGAGGAATAATTTTTAATATAGCATTACTTTTTGCAGCGCTTACTACAGCAATAGGTTTATCTGTTGCTACAGCTAATTATTTTCAGGAATTAACTAAAGATAAAGTTTCCTATAATAACGCAGCTATAATAACTTTAATTATTAGCGCTATTGTAAGTACTATAGGGCTTACAACTATTGTGGAATTAGCTGCACCTCTATTAGATATAGTGTATCCAGCAGCTATAGTATTAACTTTATTTTATGCATTAATTCCAAATTTAGATAAAAATACAACCGCATTTTCATCATATAAATTTGCTATTTTTACTGCGTTTATATGGGGAATATATGAAGGGATTTTAACTTATATGGCAATGTTTAAAATAGATGCAGGTGTTTTACAGAAATTCCATGACGTTTTTCCATTGACATCTCAAGGATTAGGTTGGATTACTATAACTTTTATAGCTGCTATAATTGGAGCTATAATAAATAAAAGAAAAGGTTTAACTTAGTAGCTACTTTAGCTTTTATATAAAAATTAAAGGAATAACACAGAAGTAAATTTCATAGGATTTATTAGTGGTATTTAATACCAAAGAAGATATAAAATAATAAATAGGGGGATGGTTTTATGGCAAAGGCATTAGAGGGACTTAAGGTGTTAGATTTAACACATGCATACAATGGACCATTTTGCACAACACTTTTAGCAGATAATGGGGCAGAAGTAATAAAAATAGAAAGTCTTAAAGGTGATCAATGTCGATTTTGGGGACCAATTGATGAAAAAAGCGGAGAAAGTGGATTTTATTCTTTTTTAAATAGAAATAAAAAAGGCGTAACATTAAATTTAAAAACAGAAAAAGGTAGAAATATCTTTCTTGAGATGGCAAAAAGTGCTGATGTAGTTGTTGAAAATTTTAGGGTTGGCGTAATGAAAAATTTAGGAATTGATTATGAGACATTGAAGGAAATAAATCCTAAAATAATATATGCATCTGGCTCTGGGTTTGGACAATATGGTCCTATAAGTAACAGGCCTTGTTATGATATAGTAGCACAATCAATGGGAGGAATGGTTAATTTAACAGGGTTTCCAGAAACCCCTCCAACAAAAGTAGGACCATCTATTGCAGATAATGTTACGGGAATATATTTATGTGTTGGAGTATTAATGGCACTTTATAATAGAGAGAAAACTGGTGTGGGTCAATCAGTGGATGTGGCAATGTTAGATACTATTTTTACACTTTTGGAAAATTCAATAATAACTACAACTCTTACAGGGGAAATACCTGAAAGAAGAGGAAATATAGACCCTTCTATAGCTCCCTTTGATATTTATAAAGTTAAAGATGGATATATAGCTGTAGGTGTTGGTACGGATAAATTGTGGGCAAAGTTTTGTAAATTAATAGAAAAACCTGAGCTAATAATGGATTCAAGATTTTTAACTAATGATTTAAGATGTAAAAACTATGAACCTGATTTAAAAACAATTATAAGTAGTTGGATTAAAAATAAAAATAAAAAGGAATTAGAAGAGATGTTTGATGAGGCGGGAATACCATGTGGACCTGTTTTAAATATGAAAGAGGCAATAGAGCATCCTCAGATTCAAGCAAGAGAAATGATGGTTAATGTAAAGCATCCAACAATTGGAGAAATGTATTTTCAAGGGGTACCAATAAAGTTATCAAAGACTCCAGGAGCTGTAGACGCACCATCACCAACTTTAGGACAACATAATGAAGAAGTATATTCTATGTTTGGGATAAATAAACATGAATTAACTAAATTGAAAGAGGAAGGCGTTATATAAAGAAATATTTTTGGAGGGAGATTTATGAGAAAGGAGACTGTATTAAATTATAAAATGACTTTTTCAGATGCTAATAATTTAGGGGAAATTGTACATCCTGGAAGACAGCTTGATATATGGGGAGATGCAGAAACTGAACTTATGATATTAAATGATGGGGATGAATCGTTATGTGTAGGATATAAAAATGTTAAATTTTATCATGATTTATATGTAGGTGATCAAGTTGATTTTAAAGCTACCTTAGTGAAAGTAGGAAACAGTTCCCGTACCTGTAAATTGGAGACATATAAAGTAGCCACACCTGCTAGAAAAAATGGTAATTCATATGCACAGGCAAATGATGTGGAAATATTAGATCCCCCATTATTGTGTGGAGAGGGATTTTCAACTTTAGTAGTAAAAGAAGAGTTGCAAAGAGGTATGCAACCAGACGGATTAATAGATAATCCATGGGAATAGATATAAAGGATGGGGGTGTAAATTAAGATATGCCATTTATAAAGCCAGATAAAAATTATGAAACCAAAATTCGTTTGCGTATGTCATCAAAAGACGTATTTTATGGCGGAGGAATAGTAAATGGATCACGTTCTATAACTTTAATGGGAGATGTGGCTACAAAACTTATGATAATGCATGATGGGAACGAAGGAAAATGTTTAGGATATGAAGAGATTAAATTAAAAAATTCTATTTTTGCAGGCGACTATTTAGAAATAATTGGAAGAATTATCGGAGTTGATGGTAAAAAGAGAAAAATACAATGTAGAACTTTTAAAATAGCAGAGGGAGCTAAAAGTCAGAATAAACCTAGTGCGGTAAACGTTTTAGAAAAACCTATCTTATGCACTGAATTTATTGGAGAGTACGAGGCTCCATGAAAATTTTAAAAATAGGTTACTAAATGCTATGTTTAGTAACCTATTTTTTAGTGATTTTTTGATAATGTTTTAGGTAATAGAGTTAATTAAATTAAAGGATTTTATTTGCCTTTGTAGAATAAAATAACTAACGAAATGGGGTGAATATATGTTAGATGTTAATTTAAGTTTTGATAACATCAATATATTAAACATTGATAAGAATGACTTAGTAGACGCCTATGAGTTAATACAAAGGGATCAAGAGTATTTTAGAAATTCTTTTGCAAGTTCCAGAGATTTAAAGGAGTTGTATGAAAGATTTTTAGAATGTTATATAAGTGAAAACGAGTTCTTTTTAAAATTAAATAAAAGCAGTAAATTAATAGGACTATTAAAAGGAAGGTTGGAGTTTAAAAGTGTACCTGAAATGTGGATTTGGTATTTTGTTTTAGACCCTACTTTAAGAAGTACTTATTTTGGGTCCAATCTATTAAATGAAATAATAGGGTATTTTAAGAATCAATATGGGGTTAAAGAATTTTATACTACTACTGAAAAGTCAAATATTAATGCAATAAATTTTTTTAAAAACAATGGATATGATATTTTAAGAATATCTAGAAATTTTTATAATATAAATGGTGAATACAAAGATATGATTATTTTAAAGAAAAGAGGTAATTAAATGGATAAAAATTTATTATGGCATATGAAAAAAAAAGTAAATAAAGTAATAGAAAATCTTAATAAAAATAATATTGATGGTTTTTATGTAGAGAATGAAAAGGAGCTAAAAGATAAGTTAAATGAAGTATTAAAGGATAATATGACGGTTTCTGTAGGCGGGTCTATGACTTTATTTGAAAGTGGAGTTATTGATTTTTTAAGAAGTGGCAAATATAATTTTCTTGACAGATATAAAGAAAACTTATCTATTAAAGAAATAGAAAATATATATAAAAAAACATTTTTTGCAGATGCATATATAACAAGTACAAATGCTCTAACAGAACAAGGAGAATTATATAACATAGACGGCAATGGCAATAGAGTAGCAGCTATGATATATGGTCCAGATCAAGTTATAATTATAGCCGGGATTAACAAAATAGTTAAGGATATAAATGAGGCGAAAAAAAGGTTAAGGGAAATTGCAGCTCCGATTAATGCTAAAAGACTTAATAAAAACACTCCTTGTACTAAAGTAGGGTATTGCATGGATTGCAGTAGTGAAGATAGGATTTGTAGTTCATACGTGGTTTTGAGAAGACAGAGGAACAAAGGAAGAATTAAAGTTATTATTGTGGGGAAAGATTTAGGTTATTAACACCTAAATCTTTATTTTTAACAAAAATATGGTTAACATTCCAAAAACAATTCAGAAAATAGTGGTAATTGCAAAAAAAGTATTAATTTTTGTTGACTTTTTAGTTAACAATATTTTATACTTAGGAAAGTGCTGAATCTTAAGAATTACTCTTAAGTACGGAGGAACCAATTTTTGGGGTCAATCTTAATAGGTATTTGCTATTAAGTAGGTTAACTTTCAACCGAACCCGGCAGCTAACTTCGGAAGCAGAAAGGTGGAAAATAATGCAATTGTCAAAACAAATTAAATTGATACTGTGTATGCTTGTTTTATTTTTAATGGCTTTAATAATTTTTAAAACTAATAGCGTTAAGGCTGATGCTGGTATAAAAATTAATGAAACTAAAATTGCATCAATAAAAACTGCTAATGTAAAAATTAATAAAGTTATAGTAGTAAATAGGGAAAGTACATCCTTTAATACAGAAAATAATATTGATAAGAACAATATATCTGTAAGTAGAGGTGGAAGTGGAAGAGGAGATATAGTGTCTTATTCTTACAAGTTTCTAGGCAGACCTTATGTATGGGGAGCAGCAGGTCCCTCATCATTCGATTGTTCAGGGTTTACTGCATACGTGTATAGTGCCTATGGTGTAGCGTTAGATCATTATACGGGATCACAGTATGAGGTAGGACAAGCAGTATCAAAGGAAAACTTAGTTCCAGGAGATTTAGTGTTTTTTAATACTTATAGTAGTGTATCCCACGTGGGAATATATATAGGAAGCGGACAATTTATACATGCCTCATCTGGTAGTGGTAAGGTAACTATAAGTAATCTTTCAGGCAGTTATTATGTAGAAAGATATGCTGGAGCTAAAAGAGTGTTGAAGTAGAATATTAAATAAAATATTTAACCAGCCATTATGGCTGGGTTTTTTTTATGTTAAATTAATCATAAAAAGTAAGTTACATAAATATTATTAAATTAAGGATTAATTTAAGCGGGGTGATGAAAATAAAATATACAAGGTACGATTTAAAGAAAAAGAGAAAAAATAATATGGTTTTCCTTTTAATAATCTCTATGATACTTATTTTATCCTTTCTAATAGGAAGCGTTTTTTCTAAAATTTTTATCAAAGATACTGCTAATGATACTGCAATAAAAACAGAGAATGTTGTAAATAAAGAAAAAGATAAAAATGAAATTATTAAGTCAAATAAAACATTTAAATATTTAGCTATCCAAGGTGGCATATTCCAAAATGATAATAATGCCAATGAAGTGTATAAAATATTACAGAGCTACGGTTCTCCATTTATTATACAGGATAATAAATATAAAAGGGTATTTTTGGGTATATACTCAGAAAATCAGGGTAATAAAATCATGAAATCTTTAGAAAATAAGAAAATAGATAACTCAAAAATGACATTTGTTATTGAAGGAAAGGATATATGCGATTTAGAAATTGGTGAAATAATTAATGCATACATACAAATATTGAATAAGTTGGGGGAAAAGGATGTTAAATCTATTGAAACAAAGGAATTTAAAAAGTGGTGTTCTGAGTTAGAAAAAATTCAAGGAAATAAGAAAAATATACAAGTTTTAAATGAAATAAAGGGTAAGATTAAAACTATGCCAGAGACTATGTCTAAGGAAAAAATTTCAGAAAATTATATATTTTTGTATAGCGTATTAAAAAAGATAAAAAATTAGCACTATATTACTAGAGAATTTTTAATAGATTCTCTATTTTTTTTGCCAAATTAAGCATATAAGCGACTATTTATAAAAATTTTTTTAACAATGTATTATATATACTTGTTTAACATTTTATTAAATGATAAACTATAAAAGATATAGGGTAAGATTAATTGTTTTAACTGAAATTATAGCATTAATGGCTATATTTTTCATAATCTTGGCAAGAATTAATATATAGTAATATATAGGAAGTGATAAAATGAAAGTTATATTGGCTTCAGCTTCAGAAAGACGAAAAGAATTATTAAAAAGAATAATAAAAAACTATGAGGTGTTACCTAGCGATTTTTTAGAAGAAACTGTTTTATTTAGTGGAAATTGTTCGAAATACGTAATGGAATTATCTAAAGGAAAAGTATTGGACGTAGGAGAGAAAATAAAGTATCATGATGCTTTAATAATTGGATGTGATACCATTGTATCTTTTAATAATGAAGTTCTAGGTAAGCCAAGAAATAAACAAGAAGCATTCAACACACTTAAATTATTATGTGGTAATACTCATAAAGTATATACAGGTTTGACAGTGCTTAATAAGGCTACAAATGATTTAAAAAGTGATTTCGTTTGCACTGAGGTAAAGTTTTCAAATATAACTGATGAAATGATTAAAAGATATATAGATACAAATGAACCTATGGATAAAGCTGGCTCTTACGGAATACAGGATTATGGTGGCGTTTTTGTTGAAAAAATCAATGGATGTTATTATAATGTTGTAGGTCTGCCATTAAATAAATTATATTCTATGCTAATAAAGATGGGGGTAAATCTATAAAGGAGTTATGTTTTTATGTCAGATGAATTGAAAATTGTGGATTTGCCTAAAAATGAAAGACCAAGAGAAAGACTTTTCCGTTATGGAGTAGAAAGTCTTTCAAATGTAGAACTTTTAGCATTAATATTAAGAACAGGAAACAAAAATGAGAATATATTAAGTTTTTGTGGTCGAATTATGAAAATATCAGGTGGATTAAATGGAATCTTAAATTTGTCTTTAGATGAGTTAATTAAAATAAAGGGTATAGGCAAGGCTAAAGCTTCACAAATTTTAGCTTTAGGAGAATTATCTAAAAGATTTCGTAGTTTTAAATCAGGAAGTGATTATCAGATAAAGGCTCCAGATGATGTAGCATTATTGGTAATGGAAGAAATGAAAGGACTAAAGCAAGAGTTTTTAAAAGTAGTAATGCTTAATACTAAAAATTATATAATAAATATTAAAAATATTTTTATTGGTACATTAAATTCATCTATCATACACCCTAGAGAAATTTTTAAAGAAGCTATAAAAAATAGTAGTTCAGCTATAATAATGTGTCATAATCATCCATCAGGAGATCCAACTCCAAGTAATGAAGACATTAATGTTACATATAGAATTGATCAATGCAGTAAATTAATTGGAATAGATTTATTGGATCATATAATAATAGGTGATGGAGTTTATATAAGCTTAAAAGAAAAAGGTATAGTGTAAGTTTGAAAGGAGAAATATTAATGGGATTTTTTGGAATATCTAGAGACATGGGAATAGACTTAGGAACAGCTAATACATTAATATACGTTAAAGGCAAAGGAGTTGTTTTAAGAGAACCTTCTGTTGTTGCTATAAATAGTGATACAAAAAGAGTACTTGCTGTAGGAGAAGAAGCTAAGCAAATGATTGGTAGGACTCCGGGAAATATTGTTGCTATAAGACCATTAAAAGATGGAGTTATAGCAGATTTTGATGTTACCCAAACAATGCTTAAAAAATTTATTGAAAAGGTTAGTGCAAAAAGCGCTTTTACAAGTCCAAGGATAGTAGTATGTTTCCCGTCAGGTGTTACAGAAGTAGAAAAAAGAGCAATTGATGAGGCAACTAAACAAGCAGGAGCAAGAGAAGTACTTCTTATGGAGGAGCCAATGGCTGCGGCTATAGGTGCTGGACTACCAGTTAATGAACCAACAGGTAGTATGATTGTTGATATAGGTGGTGGTACTACTGAAGTTGCTATTATTTCATTAGGAGGAATAGTTACAAGTAAATCTCTAAGAATAGCAGGAGATGAATTAGACCAATCAATTATAAATTACATAAAAAAACAATATAATTTAATGATAGGTGAAAGAACAGCTGAAAATGTAAAAATAGAGTTAGGATCCGCTTATGATTCAGAAGAGGAAAACTCAATGGAAATAAGAGGGCGAGATCTTATTACAGGGCTTCCAAAGGTTATAAATATTACTGAAAGTGAAGTTAGAGAAGCTTTGAGAGAACCAGTTTTATCTATAGTAGATGCAATTAAAAGTACATTAGAAAAAACACCACCAGAATTAGCTTCAGATATAATGGATAAAGGTATCATGCTTGCTGGAGGAGGAGCTTCATTAAAAGGTCTTGACCAGCTTATTAATGATGAAACACATATGCCAGTTCATATAGCAGAATCCTCTATTGACTGTGTTGCACTTGGAGCCGGAAAAGCGTTAGATACTTTAGATAAACTTATGAACAATAAGAAAAGATAAATATGAAATTTTTAAAGAATAAACTGGCAGTGACAATAGTTGTACTGTCAGTTACATTTTTAGTTTTAATTGGTTACAGTGCAAAAAGAAATAAGGTGTCTTTCGTAGAGAATGGATTAGGTGTAACGTTAAATTCTGCTCAGGGTGTTTTTTATAATGTAAATAATAAAGTTAAAAACTTTTTTGATTTCTTCGCACATTTTTCTGAAGTAAAAAAGGAAAATGAAGAACTTAAAAATAAAAATATTGAGTTAGAAACTAAAGCTCAAGGATATGATGTTCTAAAAAGTGAAAATGAAAGCTTAAGAGAAGTTTTAAATTTTAAAAAGCAAAATGAAAAATATAATTTTGTAGGTTGTGACATAGTAGATAAAAGTGGTGGAAGTTTTTTAGATGAATTTGTAATAAATAAGGGTAAAAATGATGGTATAGAAAAGCAAATGTTAGTTATTACTAATGAAGGGGTAGTTGGACAAATAGTTTCAGTTGGTAGCAACTGGTCTATAATGCAAATTTTATCTGATGAAAATATGGCAATTAGAGCTAAGATAGATAGTACAGGAGAAAATGTTGGCATAGTTAAGGGATTTAAAGATAGTAGTAATAAACAGTTATCTAAGCTATATTATTTACCTTTAAATTGTAAAATCAAAGTTGGAGATTCTATATCTACTTCAGGGCTTGGAGGACTTTATCCTAAGGGGATTAGGATAGGAAAAGTAATAGATATAGAAGAGGACAAGGGAAAAGTAATGAAAAATGCTGTAATAGAGCCTTATGCTAATTTAAATAAGTTAGAAGAAGTTTTTGTAGTTGTTCCCAAAGAGAAAATAAATTTAGAAAACTAGGGTGATGATAATGAGAAAGGTTGTAACTTTAATTTGTATAAGTTTAATTCTATTTATAATTGATAATGCTTTTGTACCTTTTATATCAATTAAAGGATTTACTCCTAGTTTATTATTTATATTCATAATAGGTTTTTCAATTATGAATGGTAGTTGGGAAGGTTTATGGTTAGGGGTATTTGCAGGATTATTGCAAGATTTATATTTTAACAATATTTTGGGTATAAATGCTTTTACTAATATGATATGCTGCACTATAGCGGGTTTTATCGGAGTGGGTATATTTAAACAAAAGATGTTAATACCTACTATAAGTAACCTCTTTTTAAGTGTTTTTAAGGGAGTATTAGTTTTCATTATATTATATTTGGTAGGAATTAAAATGGAAATTAAAAATATAATATTTGGTTCTATATATAATATGATAATAGCCATACCTTCATATAAATATATATACAAATTATGCAATAAAAATTATATGCAAAGAAAATGGAAGTTTTAGAGGAATGGTGATTTATGAGGAAAAAAAAGAAGAAATTCGATAGATTTATTACATTTTTTATTGTTATGGCTTTTATATGTTCTCTATTAGTAGGAAGATTAATTTATATGCAGGTAAACGAAGCAGAATCCTATACAGAACTTGCAAATAAGAAAGCTATGACTGAGATACCAGATCCGGCACCACGTGGAAATATAGTAGATAGAAATGGAAAGGTTTTGGCTACTAGTAATCAAAGTTATATGCTTGTATATAATGAAACAACTGAAAGTAAAAAATATTTTTTTGATACTATGGATAAGGTGTTTAATTTACTTGGAAAAACAAAAGAAACACAACAAGATGAATTTGAATTAAAAACTAATCCTTTTAGGTTTGAGTTCAAAACTGATGATGAAGGTACTAGAAAGTTATTGGAATTGAAGTTTAAAAAAGATAGGGGATTACATGAAAAAGTACAAAAAAAATTATTTCCAGATAAAAAAGAAGGTTTAACTAAGGAAGAACAAAGTAAAGTGGATGAGGAATTATTAAAGATTTCTCCAGAGGAAACATTTAAATATTTAGCTGATCTTTATGGATTAACTCCAGAAAATGATTTTAAAAATCTAGTTCAGTTATATAAAACAAATTCTATAGATGCATATGATCTATTAGTAAAAAGATTTAAGATTAGTAATGCAGATGAATTGAAAAAATTATTAAATGAATATAAAAACACTAAAAAGGCTAATGATGCAGAGAAAGTTTTAAAAAGTATGGTAGAAAAGTATGGAGTAGATAAACTAGAGTATGATTTAGAGTTACAAAGAAGATATATGATAATTAGAGATACTATACGAATTCAAAGTTTTTCAGGTTATAAACCAATAGTAATATCAAGTAATATAAAATCAGAATCTGCATTTTCATTTTTGGAAAGACTAAATGATCTTCCAGGAATAGATGTATCAACTCAGCCTTTAAGATATTATCCTAACGGGGAATTAGGCTCTGCTTTTTTAGGGTATATATCAAAAATAAGTAATGATAGCAAAAAGTATGAAGAAAAAGGATATGATACAAGTACGGATTATATAGGTACTGCCGGAATTGAATCTGTTTATGAAGATAGATTAAAAGGATCTAAGGGCGGAAGGATAGTAAAATTAAATAAACAGGGAAGAGTTATAGAGGAATTAGGAAGTAGAGAGTCTTATCCTGGGCAGACTATTAAACTAACTATAGATAATGATATACAAAAAGCTGCAGAAGAAACATTAGATTCTGTAATGGAAAATTTACAGAAAAACCCTAACGGTGGAGATGTTAATACTTCTAATGCAAACAGAGGAGCTGCTGTTGCCATAGATGTAGATACAGGGGAGATTTTAGCTTTGGCAAGTAGGCCGGGATTTGACCCTAATGTATTTGTAGTACCAGGAAAGTTAACACCGGAACTTTACAAACAATATTTTAATCCTGATTTAACTGAGTTTGGTAAACAGTATATACAAAGCAAGGGGTTAATGAATTATTATCCTGGGAGTACGTTAGATGAAGTTGTAGAAAAATTATTCCCATTAGATAAAAGAATAAAAAATAATAAAACTATTAGGGAAGATTTATATGATATATATCCAAAGCCATTTTATAATTATGCTACTATGTCTGTAGTTCCTCCTGGATCTACATTTAAGGCTATGACAGCTATTGCGGGATTAGAATCGGGAGTTATAACTCCTGAATACTCTATAAATGACACGGGTGTATTTGATGACGGAAAGAATTTTGTAAAAAACTTTGCTGCAGGTGCCTATGGTTCCGTGGATTTATATAGAGCATTAGAGGTTTCAAGTAATCCTTATTTTATGACAGTAGGTAAATTATTAAGAGAAAGTTTTGGAGATGATATACTTGCAAAATATGCTTGGAAATTTGGATTAGGGGTTCCGCCAAATTCAAATGAAAAAGCTTCTACAGGAATAGAAATCCCTGAGAGATTTGGACAGGTATTTAATACATATACTTTATCTAATGTATATGCTACTCAATATTTATGGCAAACTATGTCTACATTAAAATCTGGAAAAGATTCAAGAGGAAATGAATTTCCTTCTATAAATTTATATGATAGTGGGAAGGATTCAGATAAGGTTAAAGATTTAAAAAGACAAATTAAAAATTCTATACAGGATTCTATTAAATTGGGGACTAAAAAGTTTAACACTAACAATTATATAAGGATGATAACTGAGTTAGTTAATGAAGATCCTATTTATAAAGGAAAAAACATTAGTGGAGAGCAGATAAAAAAAATCGTAGACATTATATACTATGTTACAATATCTGATGCTAATTCTCAGTTAGGTATAGGTGCTAATATGTATAATGCGTCTATAGGTCAAGGTATTAATAACTTTACCCCATTACAATTAGTTAATTTTGTTGGTACTGTTGCTAATGGAGGAGATAGATACAAACTACATCTAGTAAAAGAAATAAAAGATGCAGATGATAATGTGGTTGAGACCATTAAGCCAGAGGTTGTGGAAAAGACTAATGTAAGTAAAAAAAATTTAGAAGCTGTAAAGGAAGGAATGGCTAGGGTTAATGAGGGAGTAGATGGTACTGCAGCATCAGTATTTAGAGACTTTCCAATTAAGACAGCAGGTAAAACTGGATCAGCTACATTTAGTAATGAGCAGGATGCTTACGGAAGAACATCCTATGGTGTTTACATAGGTTTTGCGCCAGTAGATAAGCCTAAGATTGCCGTAGCTGTTATTATATTTGATGGTGGACATGGAGGTTCTGCAGCACCTGTAGCAAGGGCTATGTATGAAGCTTACTTTAATAAAGATAAATCAGATGTAAATAAATCATCAAATTCACAAAAAAAAGGAAGTACTAAGGATTCAAATAAGACTGAAAGTTACTAAATATGAATAAAATATAATATAAATAAATATGAACTATATCCACACTATAAATTATTTTATATAATATATAGTGTGGATATTTTAAAATTGGACATATTAATAAAGAAAAACATAACAAACAGAAGGAAATAAAAAATATTTGTTGAAATATAAACATATGCCGACTTTTGGGGGTTAAATATATGTTGGAAGATAGTATAATAATTAAAGGAAATAGAGAAGGTCTTAATGCAGTTATAAATATGAATAAATTTAAAGATTTTGATGAAATGCTCGAAGTGTTAATTGAAAAGCTATCTAAAGGAAAATTGTTTTTTAAAGGCTGTACTCTTAAGATTACAACTGAGTTAAGATATATAAATGAAAGAGATTTAAGAAGGCTAAAGGATATACTTTTTGATGAATTTCTTATAAGGGATTGTATTATTGAAGATTCTGGAGAAAGAAGAACCAAGGCTTTTTCTGGAATATATGAAGGAAGGACTAAATTTATAAGAAGGACTATAAGAAGTGGACAAATTATTAATTACCCAGGAAATTTAGTTATAATAGGGGATGTAAATTCAGGCTCAGAAATATATGCAGGTGGTAATATAATAGTATTTGGAGCTTTAAGAGGTTATGTACATGCTGGCGTTGGAGGAAATCATAGGGCTATGGTAGCAGCCTTTTATCTTCAACCACAAATACTTCAAATAGGAGATATGGCAACTAGGGCTCCGGATGATAATATAAAACCTCAATATCCTGAAGTAGCAAAAATTAAAGCAAATACAATAATAGTTGAACCCTATTTACCTAATAAATTTTTTTAACGGAGGGAAGATATATGGGAGAAGCAATAGTTATAACATCTGGAAAAGGTGGAGTAGGAAAAACAACTACAACAGCTAACATAGGTACAGCTTTAGCTGCTATGGGCAAAAGGATTGTGGTTGTAGACGGAGATACAGGACTTAGAAATTTAGATGTACTAATGGGATTGGAAAATAGAATAGTATTTACTTTAATGGATGTAATAGAAGATAAGTGCAAGTTAAAACAGGCATTAATAAAAGATAAAAGATTTCCTAACTTATTTTTATTACCAACAGCCCAAACCAGAGACAAAACTGATATATCAAAAGAACAAATGTTAAGTTTAGTAAATGGACTTAAAGATGAATATGATTTTATAATTATAGATTGTCCAGCTGGCATTGAACAGGGGTTTGAAAATGCAATTATAGGAGCAGATAGAGCTTTAGTAGTTGTAAATCCTGAAGTAACCTCAGTAAGAGATGCAGATAGGGTTATAGGTAAATTGGAGTCTAAAGGTGTAGAGGATCATCAATTAATAATAAATAGAATAAATAGTGAAATGGTTAAAACTGGAGATATGTTAGATGTAAGTGATATATTAGATAGTTTGGCTGTAAAATTGATAGGCATAGTACCAGATGATAGAAGTATAACTGTATCAACTAATAAAGGTGAACCAATAGTACTAAACGATAAGGCTTTATCAGGACAAGCATTTAAGAATATTGCTAATAGAATAATAGGAGAACAAGTTCCATTTTTAGAGTTAAATGCTGGTGGAACTGGGTTTTTACATTCTCTAAAAAAGCTTTTTGGCATTAAATAGGGAGGGATAGCTGTGGATTTTTTCGGTATATTTTCTTCGAAATCTGCCTCCAAAGAAGTAGCTAAAGAAAGATTAAAACTTATATTGATACATGATAGGGCTGACTTGTCACCAGAGCTTCTTCAAAATATAAAGGAAGAAATTATGATGGTAATTTCTAAATATGCAGATATAGATAAAGAGGAATTGGAGATAAAAATGACTAGTACAGAGGAGCAGGAAGGGAATTCTCCAGCATTAATTGCTAGTATACCAATAAAGAAAATGAAGAAAAGAAGATAAATTTTTGCTATGTATTATTTATACATAGCTTTTTTTTTTTTATACTGATATAATCAATATTGTATTGGAGGGATTCAAAGTATGCTAGAGAAGCTAAAGATTAATAGAAAATTACTTAAAGAATTAGATTTTAGCATAATATTTATAGCTTTAATTATATCTTTATTTGGAGCTATAAATATTTATAGTGCAATTGGAGCTTCTGTATTTAAGTCGCAAATTATTTGGATTGTACTTAGCTTCATAATAATGTACTTTATATTAGCTTTTGATTATTCATTAATTGCTGGATATGCCAATATAATATATTGGTCAGGAGTAGTACTTCTATTGTTAAATGATACTATATTTAAGTCCACAGTTAATGGTGCAGGATCATGGATGAAAATTGGTTCCATAACATTAGGACAGCCATCAGAGTTTGCTAAATTAGGTATGGTAATAATGTTGGCAAAGAGATTAGATGATATGGAAGGAAATATAAATAATTTTAAGAATTTTTGTATTCTAGCTGTTTATGCAATAATACCTATGGTTCTTATTGTTATTCAGCCTGATATGGGAATGACAATGGTATGTTTTTTTACAGCATTAGGAATTTTTTATGCTGCGGGACTTGATAACAAAGTTATAGGTGGAGGTTTTTTAGCTATATTCATATTAATAGTTATTGTATGGAATTCGCCTTTAATGCATGAATATTGGAAAGTGAGATTAATATCTTTTGTAACTGGAGGAGACGAATTAGGCTCAGGACATCAATTGAGGCAGTCCTGTATAGCCATAGGTTCTGGGGGGCTATTTGGTAAAGGATTTTTGAAGGGAACGCAAGTAGCAGGAGGATTTATTCCAGAAAGTCACACGGATTTTATATTTGCTGTAGTAGGTGAAGAGTGGGGACTTATAGGAGCTATTTTCCTTCTCACGTTATATATGATTATTTTATATAAATTTGTAAAAATAGCCAAAACATCTAAGGATATTTTAGGTTCAGTATTGACTATTGGTATTTTATCTACAATGTTATTTTCTATATTACAAAACATAGGTATGACTATAGGTGTAATGCCTATAACAGGTATAACGCTGCCATTAATGAGTTATGGCGGCAGTTCTATATTGAGCAGCTTTATGGCCATTGGTTTAGTTTTGAATGTAGGAATGAGAAGAAAGAAAATAAACTTTTAGGGGGACAAAATATGAGAATTGCATTAATAGCGCATGATAAGAAAAAAGAAGAAATGATTGATTTTATAAAAAGATATAAGGAAGTTTTTTTAGAACATGAATTATTTGCCACAGGTACTACAGGCAAATTAATAAATGAGAATACTGGACTTCAGGTTAATAGGTTTCTTTCTGGGCCTTTAGGAGGAGATCAGCAAATAGGAGGGAAGTTAGCAGAAGGAAAAATTGATTTTATTATCTTTTTAAGAGATCCACTAACTGCTCAACCACATGAACCAGATGTAACAGCACTTTTAAGATTATGTGATGTACATTATGTTCCACTTGCAACTAATTTGGGTTCAGCTGAAATTTTTGTAAAAGCATTAAAATCCCATAGTTTTTAATTCAAGGTTCTAAGCGCATACTACTTTAAGTAATATGCGTTCTTTATTTTGTAATATTTAAAAATTATCCTAAATATATATATATAGGTAGATACTTCTATATAAAAAAATATTGGGAGGGAGAAGTATGGGAAGTTACAATTCTCAATATGAGGATTACTATAGGAATCTTAGAAGAAAAAGAGAAAGAAGTAGTTATAATATGAATTCACTTAATAAAAAAAAGAGTAGTAATAATTCTAATTATTTAGTGAAGAGGATTATTAGAGATCTATCAGGGGCCGTAGTTCTTTTTTTCATAGTTATAATATGTAGACTGATAGTTACACCTCAAACTCAAGCTGTTTATAATTACTCTAAAAAAATTGTGGAGAAAAGTTATGATTACAATGCTATATATGCTAAGGTAAAGACTTTGAATATAAGTAAATTTCAAGATAAGGCTACGGATTTTATTGAAAATATAAAGGCAAAGGTTACAGGTGGTAGAACTATAAAGGAAAAAGTAAAAGCAGAATTTACAATGCCAGTAAAAGGCAATATTACTTCTAATTATGGATATAGAGAAGATCCTGTTACTAAGAGCAAAAAGTTTCATGAAGGTATAGATATAGATGTAAAGGAAAATACAGATATAAAAGTGGTATATGATGGTAAAGTAAAAGATTGTGGAGAAGACGTGGAATTAGGTAAATATGTTTTGATTGATCATGGACAGGGTATAGAAACAAAATATGCTCACTTAAATGAATTATCTATAAAAAAAGGTGATGAATTAAAAAAAGGAAGTATTATTGGAAAGAGTGGTAATACTGGTAAATCTACAGGACCACATTTACATTTTGAACTGTTATACATGGGAGAAAGCAAGAACCCATCTGAATTTATAGCAATTAAGTAGGGTGAATATATTAATTGGTTAGAGTAAATAAGTATTTTATACCATATATAGTAATACTAATTTTTATAGGAATAAGAGAAAAAATTGCCATATCATTTTTAGTGGTATTTTTACATGAGATTGTTCATTATATAACTGCTAGGTTTTTAGGATTTGGTGGATTTGATTTAGAAATACTGCCTGTGGGGGCAGTTTTAAAATTAAAAGATATAGACGAAGCATCTCCGAAGGAAGATATAATAATTGCAGCGTCAGCTCCTTTATTTAATATAATTTTTGGGATACTTTTTTATAAACTATATCATATTTATAACGTAGAGATTTATCATGTTTTATTTCAATGTAATATGATAATAGGAGTATTTAATTTAGTTCCTGCATATCCACTAGATGGTGGTAGAATTCTTAGAGATATTATTAGGTGTAAAACAATTTTTAAAGTTGCTAATAATATAACTATATATATAAGTATTAGTATAGGAATTATTTTTATATTTTATTATCTTTTTTTATTTTTTGCAGGAGTAACTAATATAAATTTTGGATTAATTGCATTACTTATAATAGTTTCTTCATTAAAAGAGAGGGAGAGGGTAGTATATTTAATTATGGGGGACATAATAAAAAAGAGATATAAATTTATAAAAAGAGGTTATATGGAAAATAAAAGTATTTCAGTACATTATAAAAAAAGTTTAATTAATATTTTAAGTATAGTAGAAAAAAATAAATATAATGTTTTTTTAGTGCTAGATGATGAGATGAAGGTTATGGATGTAATTTATGAAGAGGAAGTTGTAGAAGCTCTAAAAATATATGGGAATATAACCTTGGAGGAACTTATGAGAATTCAGGATAAAATAGAAATATAAATTATTTTCAATTTAACTATTTATGTGTTAGAATATAAAATTGAATAACCTAAGAGGAGGTATTTTTGATGAACTTTATTTCAGATGATATTCTATGTAAAGTAGAGAAACCAGCAAGATATATAGGAGAAGAATTAAATTCATATAAAAAAGATAAAAAGACTGTGGATATTAGATATGCTTTTTGTTTTCCAGATGTGTATGAGGTAGGTATGTCGCATTTAGGATCAAAAATACTTTATTATTCTATTAACCAAAGAAATGATACTTATTGTGAAAGAGCTTTTGCACCATGGCCAGACATGGAAAAACAAATGAGAGAAAATAATATACCAATGTATACATTAGAAACTAAAGATTCACTAAGAGAATTTGATTTTTTAGGTTTTACTCTTCAATATGAAATGAGTTATACTAACATATTAAATATGTTAGATATGGCGGGTATACCAATAAGGGCTTCAGAAAGAGGAGAAGATGATCCAATAGTAGTATGTGGTGGTCCTTGTGCCTATAATCCAGAGCCCCTTTATGATATAGCCGATTTTTTTGTTTTGGGAGAAGGAGAAGAGGTTACAAACGAATATTTAGATTTATATAGAAATTTTAAAGGGAAAAGTAAAAAAGAATATTTAAGAAAAGTTTGTAAAATACAAGGGATATATGTACCCTCCCTTTACGATGTATATTATAATGAAGATGGTACAATAAAAGAATTTAAACCTAAATATGAGGATGTACCGTCAAAAATAACTAAGAGAATAATTAAGGATTTTAATAATGTGGAATATCCAGATAAACTTATAGTTCCATATACTGAAATAGTACATGATAGAATAACTCTTGAAACATTTAGAGGCTGTACAAGAGGATGCAGATTTTGCCAGGCAGGAATGATTTATAGACCCGTTAGAGAAAAAACTACAGATAAACTTATGGAGCTTTCAGAGGCATTATTAAAGAATACTGGATATGAAGAAATATCTTTGACATCATTAAGTATATGTGATTATTCAGATATTGGAAACCTTATACATTCATTAGTTGAAAAATATGAGAAGGAGAAGGTAGGGGTATCATTACCTTCTTTAAGAATTGACTCTTTTTTTGTTGATTTAATAAACGAAATACAAAAGGTTAGAAAAACAGGACTTACTTTTGCGCCAGAGGCAGGAACACAAAGAATGAGGGATGTAATAAATAAGGGTGTTACAGAAGAGGATTTATTAAAGGCTACTGGTAGTGCATTTCAATCTGGGTGGTCTACAATAAAACTTTATTTTATGATAGGATTACCTTATGAAAGATTAGAAGATGTAAAGGGAATTGGAGAAACAGCAGGTAAAGTCGTAGATGAATACTATAAAATTCCTAAAAATAAAAGAAAAAAAGGATTGAAAATTACTGTAAGCTCATCTATTTTTGTGCCAAAACCATTTACTCCATTTCAATGGGCTCCTCAAGTAAGGGAGGAAGAGATAATGGATAAGGTGTATGCGGTTAAAGATTCAATAAAAAGTAGAGCTATAAATTATAATTATCATGCTTCTAAAGTAAGTTTCTTAGAGGCTATATTTGCTAGAGGAGATAGAAAAGTTTGTGATGTTTTAGTAGAAGCCTTTAAAAATGGGGCTAAATTTGATGGGTGGTCGGAGTATTTTAATTATAATATTTGGATGAATGCTTTTAAAGTTTGTAATGTGAATCCTGAATTTTATGCGTATAGAAAGAGAAGGTATGAGGAAATATTACCATGGGATTTTATCAGTGTTGGAGTTTCTAAACAATTTTTAATAGATCAGAATGAAAAAGCAAAACAAGCATTTATTACACCAGATTGCAGATTAGGTTGTACAAATTGTGGAGTAAATAGAAATTTAGAAGGGAAGTGTTTTCATGGTGCGATATTTAATAAAATTCAGCAAAGAAAGTAATATAAAATTCATATCTCATTTAGATTTAATGAGGACATTACAAAAAGTTGTAAAGAGAGCAGCGCTTCCAGTAGAGTATTCATATGGTTTTAATCCTCATATGAATATATCCATAGCTCAGCCTTTATCTGTAGGTATGTATTCCTGTGGAGAGTATATGGATATAGTTTTTAAAGAGACATTGAATACCATATATATTAAAGGTAAATTAAATGAAAATGCTCCTTCAGGAATAAAATTCTTAGAAGTTATTAAAATTAGGAATATAAAAGAAAATGAAAAAAAAATTCCTCAAGCTATGGCAACTATAGGGGCAGCAGCATATTTAATAAATATAAAGTATAATAATGCTATAGGTTTAAATGATGAAATAGATGCGTTAGGTAAGAAAGAAGAATGGAATATTATAAAAAAAAGTAAGAGCGGTGAAAAAGAAGTAAATATTAAAACTATGATAAAAAAATTTGAATATAAAATTGAGGAAAATGTATTAACACTTAATGTACTTATAAGTGCAGGAAGCAGAGAAAATTTATCGGCAGATTTATTATCAAAATTTATACAAAACAATACATCTAATGTTTTGAAGGATGCTTTTGTGGATATTAAAAGGGAAGAAATGTATGGAATAAAGAATAAAAAATACATTCCATTATATAAGTTTTTAGGGGAAATGTAATTAAAACATAAATTTTAAATAATAAAGTGTAAATATACTTGGAGTGTTAATGAATAACTCTTTCTATATTTATTATTTGTTGAAGTAGGTGTTAAATTTGAAGGAAATATTTATAGAACGCCAGCATGGGGTATTTCGTATAGCAATTAAAAAAAATAATAAACTTAAAGAATGTTTTATTGAAGAAGATACAAAAGAACCTGTACCTGGTGAAATATATAAGGCAACTATTAAGAATGTAGTTCCAGCTATAAAATGTGCTTTTGTTGATGTAGGTAGTGGTGAAAACTGTTATATGTATATGGATAGAAGATTTAAAAATACAAATTTTAAAAAAGGACAGGAAATTTTAGTTCAAGTAGTGAAGGAATCCTTAGGTACTAAAGGCCCTAAGGTAACAAATGCTATATCTATACCGGGAAGATATTGTGTTTTGAATACATTAAATACAGAAATTAACTTTTCTAAAAAAATTATAGAAGAAGATATAAAAAAATACATAAAAGAAAATATAATAAAACCCGATGATATAGGAATCATGATTAGAACTAACAGTAAAAATGTTTCTATAGAATTATTAAATGATGAAATAAAAAAGCTATATGACATATATAAGAGAATATATAAGAAGGCTACATACTCTTTAAAGCCTGGACTATTACTTAAAAATGGTGGAATTTTAGGCAGAATATTAAGAGATAAATTAGATAGTAGTACTATAAAATTATATGTAAATAATTTAGAAGATTATAATGAAATAAATGAGTATATATCTACTATTAGTGATATAAATGTATTTTTAGAATTACATAGAGATGAAAGAGAATTGTTTGATTTTTATGGTATTGAAAAGGAAATATTAAAGCTTAGAAATACTAAAGTACAATTAAATTGTGGTGGGTATATAATTATTGAAAAAACTGAGGCAATGTATGTAATAGATGTAAATTCAGGTAAGAATACTAGTGGCAATTCTATGAAAAAGACTGCTTATATAACTAATATACAGGCTGCAGAGGAAGTAGCCAATCAGATAAGATTAAGAAATTTAAGTGGAATAATATTAATAGATTTTATTGATATGAATGAAGATGAAAATAGGATAAAAGTATTAGATAAACTTAAAGAAGGTTTTGAAAGTGATAAAAATAAAACGGTAATATACCCTTTTACGGAATTAAATCTTGTTCAAATAGCACGAAGAAGAATGGGAAAGTCAATATATGATTATATTGAAGAAGAATGTAAAATGTGCCATGGTAAAGGTGAAAGACTGAAGTTATCATACTTATCTTTTTTGATAAACAATGAAATAAAAAAAGTAAATAAACAAAAAAGTATAAAGCATATATATATAGAAATTAATGAAGTATACAAAAATGATATAAAAGGAGACATACTAAATTTTATTAAAGATATTAATGCATTAGATAAGTGTGTGTATCTTAATTTTGTTACTGGAGATGAAAATTTTAAAGTAGAACCATTGTTGTTTGGAACACAAATAGAAAATTTAAAAATGTATAAAGTATACGGATAAAAAACTTTACAAACAATAATTTATATGCTAAAATGGCTTTTGTAGACCGCACAGAAAAGGTAGAAAAACATAGATTTTTATATTTATGTACCTTAATTGGCGAGACTGGATTGAGGAGGTGTTTTTATAATGTACGCAGTTTTAGTTACTGGTGGAAAACAATATAAAGTTTCAGAAGGAGACGTAATATACGTTGAAAAACTTGATGCTGAAGTTGAATCAACTGTTGAACTTGACAAAGTTCTTGCTGTATGTAAAGAAAATGGAGAGTTTGTAGTTGGAAAACCTGTAGTTGAAGGAGCTAAAGTTACTGCTAAAGTTTTAAAGCAGGATAAAGCTAAGAAAATACTTGTATTCAAGTATAAGAGAAAGAAAGACTACAGAAAGAAACAAGGACATAGACAGCCATATACAAAACTTCAGATAGAAAGCATTAATGCTTAATCATGATTGGTATAGTCTTTAAAAAAGAAAAAGGTTACATAGTATCTTATGAGATTAAAGGTCATGCGGATAGAATGGCTTTATCTAATGAAAAATATCATAAGGATTATGATTCAGAAACCAATATGATATATAATGATGTAGTTTGCGGTTCTGTATCTACTATTGGTCAAGTTTGTATTCTTGGAGTTTTAGAAGTACTAAAAATACAGGATGCATTTTATAAGGCTGAGGATGGAGATATAGCACTTGACTTAAGTAATTGTTCATTTGAAGATAAAAAAAAATGTTCAGTATTAATGAAAACTACATTAATTGGACTTCAGAATTTAGAAATTAGTTATGGTGAATATATAAAAGTTCAAGTAGAGGAGGTGTAGTTTAATGTTATTAATTAATCTTAGCCTATGTGCTCATAAAAAAGGAGTAGGTAGTTCAAAGAACGGTAGAGATAGTGAATCTAAAAGACTTGGAGTTAAATCAGCTGATGGTCAATTTGTATTAGCTGGAAATATCATAGTTAGACAGAGAGGAACAAAAATCCATCCGGGAGCTAATGTAGGTAGAGGTGGAGATGACACTCTATTTGCAAAGATCGATGGTATCGTTAAATTCGAAAGAGTTGGTAGAGATAAGAAAAGAGCTTCTGTTTATCCAATAGAAGTTGAAGAAGTAGTTGCAGCTGAATAATAATAAAGCACCCTTGGTTTTGGGGTGCTTTTTTTAAAATTTAGATAGAGGGGATAGTGAGATGAATAGTCTATGTGAATTCATAGATATACTTAGGGAACAAAGGCATGATTTTATGAATGAATTGCAAATTATATACGGATATTTGCAAATACAAAAGGAAGATAATGCTAGAGAATATATAAAGGAATTAAGTGAACGCAGCAATAAAATAAGTGAACTATATAGTTTAGGGGATAATATATTAGGTTATATTTTAGAATTAAATATTAGAAAGTTATGGCTTAGTAGTGTAAAGGTGTCTTTAGATATAGAAATTTCTAGATTAAATAAAGAACCTTTTTTAAATGAATACAATAAAAAATTTGATTTAGTAAATAATATATTTAAAGAGATAAAGCATGAAGAGATTGAAATGGTATATGTATACTTTTTTGAGGATGATATTGGGCAAAGTTTACTTATTTCAAATGATGAATCTATGCTAGATGAAATTAACTGGATGGAAAATTGGGATGAACTACATACAGATATATCAGATTTACAGCTATGCAAATGCAATTACGGAGAGAATATAGCTTATAGAATAATATTTTTATAATTAATACAGCAAAAGATAGATAAAGAGGTGAATGTAGAATGTTTATTGATACAGCCAAAATATATGTTAAATCAGGAAATGGTGGAGATGGATCAGTATCATTTAGAAGAGAAAAATATATACCGTTAGGAGGTCCTGATGGGGGAGATGGAGGAAAAGGTGGAGATGTAATTTTAGTGGTTGATCCTAATATGACTACTCTTTTAGATTTTACATACAAGAAGAAATATATTGCGGAGAGAGGTCAAAATGGTTCGGGGTCAAAGTGTTATGGTAAAGATGGTGAAAATTTATATATAAAAGTTCCTATGGGTACTATGGTGAAAGAAACTAATTCAGGGAAAATAATGTCAGATTTATCACATGAACATGATAAATTCGTAGTAGCAAAGGGTGGTAAGGGAGGTAAAGGTAATGTTAAATTTACAACACCTACAAGACAAGCGCCTAGCTTTGCTGAACCAGGTATGCCGGGAGAAGAAATAAATATAACTTTAGAATTAAAGTTGTTAGCGGATGTAGGATTAATAGGTTTTCCTAATGTAGGTAAATCCACAATTTTGTCTACAGTTTCTAATGCTAAACCTAAAATTGCTAATTATCATTTCACAACTTTAAAGCCTAATTTAGGGGTAGTATCTACATCAGGAATTCAATCATTTGTTATAGCAGATATACCGGGAATAATTGAAGGAGCAGCAGAGGGAGTAGGGCTTGGTTTAGATTTCTTAAGACATATTGAAAGAACAAGATTACTTATTCATGTAGTAGATATTTCTGGTATAGAAGAGAGAGAGCCTTTTGAAGATTTCTTGAAAATAAATGAAGAATTAAAAAAGTATAATATAAAATTATGGGATAGACCTCAAATAATAGCAGCTAATAAGAGTGATATATTACAAGATGATAGTAAGTTTGAAGAGTTTAAGAAGAAAGTTGAAGAAATTGGATATAAAAATGTATATAAAATATCAGCGGCTACAAAAATTGGATTAACAGAGTTAATGAAGGAAGCAGCGAGGATTTTATCTACAATCCCTATTAAGGATTTAGAAATAGAAGAGAGAGAGATGTATATACCAGAGGAAAAGAAATTTACTTATACTATAACTCAGGAAGAAAATGTTTATATATTAGAAGGAAGTTTTGTAGACAGATTACTTGCTAGTGTAAATGTAAATGATCCAGATGGATTAAGATATTTCCATACGGTATTAAGAAATAAAGGAATAATGGATGAACTTATTAAAAGAGGGATTAAAGATGGAGATTCAGTAAGACTTAATGATTTTGAATTTGATTTTATTATGTAACATAATTTGTTTAAAGTAATATTGGGAGGCAAAACATGATAACTAGTAAACAGAGAAGCTATTTAAGATCACTTGCAAATACTATTCAACCTATATTCCAAATAGGAAAAGGTGGAATAGAGGAGGCATTTTTAAAGCAAGTAGATTCTGCGTTAGAAGCAAGAGAACTTATAAAAATAAAAGTTTTAAACAATAGTGGGTTAACTTCACGTGAAGCATCAGACATTATATGTAATGAGTTGAATTGTGAAGGAATTCAATCTATAGGAAGTAAATTAGTTATTTATAAACGTTCAAAAAAGAAACCGAAAATTAAATTACCTTAAAATATATTTTCTAAGGGGTTAGATTTATATGGAGAAAGTAGCTATATTTGGAGGTACCTTTGATCCTATCCATAATGGGCACCTTCATATAGCCTATGAGGCCTTATATGGGTTAAATCTTGATAAAATTATATTTATGCCTTCAGGTAATCCACCCCATAAGATACGAAGGATGGTTACTGATTCGTACATAAGGTATGAATTGGTTAAAATGGCAATAAGAGATGAAAAAAGATTTGAAATAAGTGGTTATGAAATAAATAGAAAAGGATTAAGCTATACTTATGAAACTTTAAATTATTTTTCAAAAAAATATAATAAAGTTGAATGGTATTTTCTTACTGGGGTTGATTGTTTAATGGACTTAGATACGTGGAAAAACATAGGTTTAATTTTAAACTTATGTAATTTTGTTGTCTTTAATAGGCCAGGATATAATAAGCAAGAAATATTAATGCAAAAAGAAAAAGTAGAAAAAAGGTATGGTAAAAAAATAATATTTTTAGATATACCACTATTAGATATATCGTCTACTGAGGTTAGAAGGCTCATACAAAAAGGACAGGATATAAGGTATTTTTTACCTGAGGGTGTATATAATACTATAAAGCAGTTAAAACTTTATAGTAGAAATATTTAATGCTTTCTTTGACGTTGTTAGGAGTGATATAAGGAATGTGGAGTGAAGAACAAATAGAAGAATATTTAAAAAAAAATTTGGAACAAAAAAGATTTAAGCATAGTATAAGTGTTAGGGATACAGCTATAGATATGGGTAAATTTTATGGTGAAAATATTGAAAAATTAAGAATAGCTGGCCTTGTACATGATTGTGCTAAAAATATAAAAGGCTATGAATTAATAAATATAGCAAGAAAACATGGTTATAAGATTGATGATGTATGTAAGAAAAGTCCACAATTATTACATGGATTAGTTGGTTCTATAATAGCGAAGGAAGTTATGGAAATTAATAATAAGGACATATTAAATGCTATAGCATACCATACTACTGGTAGAAAAAATATGACTATGATTGAAAAGATAATATACTTAGCAGATTACATAGAACCATTAAGGAAATATGATGGAGTAAATGAGTTGAGAAAAATAGCATATAAAGATATAGATAAAGCCATGATTGAATCCTTTAATGTAACAATTAAATTTGTTATAGAAAGAGGTCAATTAATTCATCTTAATACTATAGAGGGGAGAAACTATATATTAAAAACAGTGGGTGAATAATATGAAAAAAAGAAAAAAGGGTAAAAAAAATAAAACCATCAGAACTATTATAATTTCTATACTACTTATAATAGTAGGAGTATGTGCTTTTATGTATTATTATCTATTAGGATTTAGTAAATCCAGAATAGGTCAAGGAGGCTTGGCTTCTATTGATACAAAGGAAGTTATTCCAGGTGAACCAGTAAATATATTAGTTATGGGAGTGGATATAGGTAATCCAAATAATAAAGCTGAACCTCAGCGAACAGATACTATAATGTTAATTAATTATAACCCTAAAGTTAAAAAATTAAATGTAGTATCTATACCTAGGGATACTAGAGTAGTTATAAATGGAAAAGCTCAAAAAATTAATGCTGCTCATGCTATTGGAGGGGTAAGCTCTCTTATAAATTGTGTAGAAGAACTTTTACATGTGAATATAAATTATTATGGAAAAGTGGATTATAATGGATTTAGAAAAATCATAGATAGTATTGGTGGTATAGATATGGATATACAAAACAATATGGATTATGATGATGCTTCTCAGGATTTGCACATACACTTTAAAAAAGGTGAAAAAGTGCATTTAAATGGGAAAAAAGCAGAGGAATTTTTTAGGTGGAGAAAAAATAATGATGGTACAGGATTTGCAGAAGGAGATTTAGGAAGAATAGAGAACCAACATATTTTTATAAATAAAGTAATAGATAAAATTAAAAGCCCTGCTATAATACCAAGAATACCTGGGTTAATGACTACATTACCTAAATATGCAGAAACTAATATGAAGCCAGAAGAAATTATAAAATATGCTTATACTTTTAGTAGAGTAGACAAGGAAAATATGAATGTAACTACACTAAAAGGAACACCAAAATATATTGGGCAAGTATCGTATTTTATATATAGCGAAAATCAAAATAAAGAATTAATTAAGGAATTACAGGGTAATGGAAGTTATGATGGTATAACTAATAGTTTTAATAGGTCTGGTGCATATGTAAATATACTTAATGGTACAAATATAAATGGATTAGCCGCTAGATTATCAAATAGATTAAAACAAAAAGGTTATGTAAATATAACTACTGGTAATGGTAAAAAAACAAATGAATCAAAGATACAGGTAAGTGGAGTAAGTAAAAAATCAGTCTCTATAATAAAAAGAGATTTTGGTATAGAGAATGTTGAAATTATAGATTCAAATAGTGAAAAAGTCACCATAACTGTTTTATTAGGAAAAGATTTTAAAGAGACCAAGTAATTTACATAGGATGTGAAAAATGAGTAATAGTTTAAAGTTCAATTATGTAGATATTGAAACAAAAAAGATAAGGGAATACTTAAGGAATAATTTAAAGCTGTCAGGCAGACTTATAAAATCTTCTGCAAGAGATGGAAGGATAATGGTAAATGGCAAAAGAGTTAATTTAAGATATATGTTAAAAGTAAATGATGTAATAGAAATTGCTATCACAAAGGATGAAAGTCAAAACATTGAACCAGAAAAGATGAATATAAAAGTTGTATATGAAGATGAGGATCTTATTGTTGTAAATAAGGAGCCTTATATGGTAGTACACCCAACTAAAAGCCATCAAAGTGGTACATTATCCAATGGATTATTGTATTACTTTAGGGAAAAAGGGGAAAAATGTATAGTAAGACTTGTAAGCAGATTGGATAGAGATACATCAGGCCTTATAATAATTGCTAAAAATCAGTTTTCCCACATGGCATTAGCTAGAGATATGCAAAAGGATAATTTTAAAAAAGAATATATAGCTATAGTACACGGAGTAATAGAAAAAGATGAGGAAACTATAGATGAACCAATATATAGATCAGAAGAAGGAAGTATGAAAAGAGTGGTGGACTCTAGAGGGCAAAAAAGTGTTACACATTATAAGGTATTAAAAAGATTTAAGAATTCCTCCTTAGTACATCTTAAATTAGAAACTGGTAGGACTCACCAAATCAGGGTTCATTTAAATTATTTGAAACATCCTTTGTTTGGTGATGTTTTATATGGTGAGAATTATGAAGACAGTAACTATATAAAAAGGCAGGCTTTACACGCATATAAATTAACTTTCCCTCATCCAAGAACAGGTCAATTATTAAAGTTACATTGTGAATTGCCAGAAGATATGGAAAGACTATTAAATATATTGAAAAATAAGAGCTAATAATTAAAATTAATTATTAGCTCTTATTTTTCTTTTTAGTTTTATTGTAAATGTTATAATAAAAATTCCTGCTAAAAATACACAACAAACAATAATTATTTTTAAAACATTAGAGTTTTTATTAGCAAAGAAACTTTTGTTTACTACGTGATCACAGTTACTTACTAACTTTATACTACCAATATTAGTATCCTTTATTTTAATAGTAGCATTTGAGATTACATCTCCTTTTTTAAAAGTAACATTATTTAAATTTCTATTTTCTAATTGTATAGTAGGCTTGTCTAGGTTTTCTTTTTTTGTTACATAATAAAAGTCATCAGAGGCTGTTAGTTCAATAGGAATATTTTCAGATTTTACGGTCTTAACTACATCTCCTTTTGAATAAAGTTTAATTAATTTAAAATTTTTAAATGCATAGTTAAAAAGGTTTATAGTATCAGGGAAAAAAGTTTTGTTTTTGTCATGTAACAATGATACTATAATTCTTTCATTATTTTTAGTAGCGCTAGCAACATAAGAATGTTCGGATTGAATAGTATAACCGGTTTTACCACCTTCACATCCGTTAAAATATGAGGATGATAGTTTCTGAACTAATTTATTTTCATTCCATAAAGGTCTGGATTCTTTACATTTGTTAGTTGGACTAATTTTGTATGCGGAAGTAGTAGCAATAGATATATAATCAGGATATTTAACTAATTCTCTCATGATTAAAGCTAAATCTTTTGCAGAGGTTCTATGTTTTTCATCATACAATCCACTGGGGTTTACAAAATTTGTACTAGTACAACCAAGTTCTTTAGCACGTTTATTCATTAGTTTAGCAAACTCACTTGTTGATCCACTTATGTGTTCAGCTAAAGCTTCAGCACAATCATTAGCAGATCCTAAAAGTAGAGCATAAAGTAAATCTTTAATTTTAAGAGTTTCGCCTTCAAAAATATATATTTTACTACCATCTGCCAAGGGTGGAGTTTTACCAACGGTAACTAAATCATTTAACTTACAATTTTCTAAAGTTAATAATGCAGTCATAATCTTAGTAGTAGAAGCTGGTGGATAAGTAGAATTAGCATTCTTTTCATATAAGATATTACCTGTAGTGGCATCCATGATAACAGCGCCATCTGCAGAAACTTTAGGCAAGGTATCTTTGGCTTTAACAATATTTGAATTTAATAATATAACAAAAAACAACAAAAAAATGAGTAATCTCTTCATCTTATCCTCCTTAACTGTATTAAAAATAATTATATCAGAAATTATAGAAAGATGCGATATAATTTTTGTCAAATAGTCAATAATGATAACATAGAGTTTAAATTTTTAGAGGTGATTTCATTGAAACATAATAAGAAAATAGTAGGTTCAATAATTATTGTATTATTAAGTTTTACATTTCTAATTGTAGGGTATTGTATTTCAAAACCAAAAAAGGTTGAAGAAACAGATATATTTGTAAATAATACTGTAGATGGGGAAAAAGAAATAATAACTATATATATAAATGGTGAGGTAAAAAGCCCTGGTGTTTATGATTTACCAATAGATAGTAGAGTAAAAGATGCACTAAAAATTGCAGGAGGTTTCACCAAAAATGCAGATACAAGCACTTTGAATTTAGCTCAAATATTAAAAGATGAAGAACATATTTATATAGATAAAACTGAAAAGGAGCAAACTACATCAAATATAAAAACAAAAGATAGTAAAGTAAATATAAATAAGGCTTCTAAGGATGAATTAAAAACCATACCTGGTGTGGGGGATATAACGGCAGATAATATAATTAACTATAGGGAGGAAAAGGGAAGATTTAATTCTATTGATGATATAAAAAAAGTAGATAGGATAGGAGAAAAAACTTTTGAAAAGATAAAATCTAAAATAGATATTAAATAGATAATACTGATTATTTATATATTTATTTTTTTAAAACATGAGTTTTAAGTTATTATTTTTTAATTATATTTTTACTAATAATTACAAATACATATATAATAACCTATAAATTTATGGATAAAATTGCTATAAAGTTTTTATTAGTATACAACATAGTAGTAAAATGACAAAAAAGGTTATTTAAATTAGAATTGCATATAGATCTATTGTAATATATAATAAAATTAGAAAATTTACCTATTATATGAAAAATATCAATTATTTCTTTATTATGAAGGAATTTTATTACATATGTAGAATATGTACATATATAAAAGGTGTTAAGGGGGGTAGATTGATGGTTGACTATAGCCCAAAACAGCTAAAACTAAAGAGAAGTGACAGCATATTTAAATATATTAGCTATATTGGTGATTGTACACAAACTAATAGTCAATTAGAATTCCTAACGATAAAAGATATCTTACTTATAGCAATTAATGAAGAACTATATTATAAAAGCAAAAGTAATAAAATAAGATTATTAATATTATTAGCATTAGTAAGTTTAAAAGACGAAAGAAAAGATAACCCTAATACTAATGAAATTATTCAAAGAATGAGTGTTATTCATAAATATTTTAATATAGAAGATCCTGAAATAATAAATAAAGTTGTTTATTTTAAGCCGGATAAGGATAAAATAGGGGTTCTAATAGATAATGCCAAAAATGAAGTTTTGGAAGGTAAATTTGACAATGTAATATTTCAGCAAACTTTGACTTAAAAGGTTTATATGAGGGGATTAATTTTTATGTCTTTTGATAAATGGCATTATTATAAAATAAGGTCCTTGAAAATTCAAGGTTTTTTTATATTTTTCAATGTTGTAAATATAATGGCATATTATACACCTATTATTATGAAGATAGTAAATTCATATAGTAGGTGTGTTTTTTATTATGAATATAAATATAAAAGTTGGGCAGAATACTAAATAAGATAACCTCTTCTTTCCCTGCTTTATGCGGGGATTTTTTTAATTTTAAACATAGTATTTTAATTAAATTTAATATAATGATGTAATCTATTTAGATTTTTTATATATTTTTATGAAATAAATTTTATAATTTTTGTAAATTATATATATTGAAAGGAGTTGTAATTTATGCATAGAGAAGATAAAAAGCAAGCCCAAAAAGGAAATAAAAAAGGTGGTAATCCAGATATAACACATGTAGATGAGATGAAAAAACATAATAATAAAAATAAAAATTCTTGATAATATAACAAGTTTTTATTATACTTTAATTGCAATAGGTAGTGAGATTTACTTACTACCTATTTTAAATTTGGGTTGTAAAATACAATAAATAATAATACAATTATTTATTGTAATGAAATTATAATTTACTTTATAAAAAATATTTGTAGATACAAGGGTTATATACCTTGTAAATGAAGATATAGTAAGGAGACAAAGAATTATGTATAAATTACTTGTAAAGAAAATAAATGAAGAAGCTAAATTACCTGATTTTGCCCATGATGGAGATGCAGGAATGGACTTATATTCAGTGGAAGATAAGATTATAGAGCCTGGGGAAACACAATTAATACACACAGGGATAAGTCTACAGCTTCCTAATGATACTGAAGCTCAAATAAGACCTAGAAGTGGATTGGCACTTAAAAATTCTATAACTGTTTTAAATACTCCAGGAACAATAGATGAGGGATATAGAGGAGAAATTGGAGTTATTTTAATAAATCATAGTAAAAAAATTTTTAAAGTAGAAAAACATATGAAAATTGCTCAAATGATTATAAAGCCCATATATAAAACAGAAATTTTGCAAGTAGAGTCTTTAACTGATACTAACAGGGGAGAAAATGGATTTGGATCAACTGGGATAAAATAAATTGAAATTAATATAGAAAGTAGTGAATTAGTAGAGTTGGTAGATAAGGATTTATCATTACAATGGATTTTTGAGGAAAATATCGGTTTTGATATAGCATTTAGTAAAAAATTTTATTTTGGAGAAATACAAATGGTATTTTTATTAGATAATAATTTTATTAAGAAAGTTAATATATATTCTGATATAGTAAATACTGATTTACTAATTAGGTTAGAAGAGGCTTTAAATGGGATTTTGTTCAAAAATAAGGAAATTATTAATGCTATTAATAGTATATATCTAAATGAATATGAAAAAGAGATAATATTGAATATACAACAATGGTTTTGGCAAAAAGAAAAAAAGCGTTAAAGAAAAAAACTGGCTTAAGATTATTTTAAGCCAGTTTTTTTACTCCATTTTTACAGGGTACAATAATCTCCAGTTAACTTTATCAACTAATGTAAATATAATTTCTCCTATAATAATTGCAGTAACTAAATCCATTAATACATGTTGTTTAACAAATAGAGTTGATAATATTATTATGGAGGAAATTGAACATACTATAATTTTTAATGGTTTGTTAGTATCATATAATATTCCTTTTATTACTAAATAACAGGTTAATACATGAATACTAGGGAAACAATTAAATGGTTTATCTAGTTTGTATATTATTAATGTCAACTTAGTGAATATATCATTTCCATACAACATTGGTCTAGGAACTGTAGTTTGAAAAAAGAAATATGTTATATAACATACTATTAGTCCAATATTTATACTTATCAAGGTTTTATAGTATACCTTTTTATTCTTAACGCATAAATAAAAAAGAGTAAAGAATATAAAAGGATACCATAGTATATAAGGAATAATAAATTCTTTTAAAAATGGTGTGTATTTATCAAAATCTGTAGCAATAATATATGCTCCTCTTTCATTGTTATTTAAAACTCCATAAAAAATATTAATTATAGGAATTGAGATTAATGCTGATAAATGAGAAATATTGCTTTTAATTTTTTCCATTGGTACCTCCTAAAATATCTAAATAGTATAAAAAATATGCTATAAATAATATTGTAATATAATCTTCTTAAATAAATCTAAACATAAATCTTAAATAAATCTTAAATATTTTAGACGAAATCTTATAGGTAGTTTATGCAATAAATCTATTTTTATAATTATAGAAAAAATTAGTACAAATTAGTAAAATATATGGAAATAAACAGGGAAAAATATAATAGATTCATATAGTAATTCTTTTTTTAAACGATAAATAAAATATTACTATTTGAAATATATAATTAGTGGGTGATAAAATGAAAATCCTTGTATTTGATAATTTAAATAAAAAGTTTATAGATTCTATCTCGCAAGGTGGAAAGCATGAAGTTATAACAATAAAAAGTGAAAATTTGGATAAAATCAGTGATGAGTTTAATGATATAGATATAATGGTTGGTTGGGGAGATATTGATGATTTTACAAAAGAAAGAATTAATAGTGCAAAAAATCTAAAATGGATACATACCCTTGCTGCGGGAGTAGATAAACTTCCATTTAACTACCTGAAAAAGAAAAATATAATAGTAACTAATTCTAGTGGAATACATTCGATACCTATTTCAGAACATGTTTTTGGAATGTTATTATATTTTACTAGATCACTTAATGTTTTTGGGGAGCAAAAGAGCTTAAAGGAATGGAGAAAAGCTAGTGTATATGAATTATTTGGAAAAATTATAGGGATTATAGGTATAGGGAGTATAGGAAAAGAAATAGCTAAAAAAGCAAAAGCTTTTGATATGACTGTTTTAGGAGTGAAAAATAGCAAATGTGATGTTAATTATGTTGATTACGTATATACATTAGATGATTTAAATATAGTATTAAGTAAGTCTGATGTAGTGGTAGTAGCTCTTCCTTTAACTGATATGACGAAGGGTCTATTCTCTACCAATGAGTTTAATAATATGAAGAAAGATTGCATTTTTGTAAATATAGGTAGGGGAAAAATAGTAAATGAAAAAGCGTTAATTAAAGCTTTACAAAGAAAAAATATAAAGTATGCATGTCTTGATGTATTTGAAGAGGAACCTTTATCAATTGAAAGCCCTTTATGGGATATGAAAAATGTTATTATAACTCCTCATATATCAGGGGATTCGCATAAATATATGGAAAGAGCTATGCAGATATTTCTTGAAAATTTAACTAGATTTGAAAATGGAGATAGTTTAATAAATTCAGTAGATCTATTGAAACAATATTAAAATTTTTAGGAGATGAGATAATGATTATAGGAAGTGCTAGAATGTATTTACAAGTTCCATGGGTACATTCATTAAAAGAGAAAAGAATGATACTTCAAAGTATTATTAAAAGGGTTAGGAACAAATTTAATGTATCAATAGCTGAAATAGATTATCAAGATATACACCAATCTATAGGATTAGGTATAGCATGTGTATGCAACGAAGCTAAATATGCTAATACTATAATACAAAATGTTGTAGCATTTATAGAAAATAATACTGAAGCACTGGTAGAAGATGTTGAGATTGAAATATTATAATTAAAAGGTGAAATATATGGAGGTATTATTAAATGACGAAATGGTATAATAGCAGCTGGAATGAAGTTATAAAAAAATTAAATAGTAATGCTACTATGGGGTTAAGTGAAAATAGAGTTAAAGCATTACAGGATCAAAACGGTAAAAATATTATAATTATACCTAAAAGCAAAAGTTTTTTATTTGTATTTTTGAAATATATAAAACAGCTTTGGGTAATATCGCTGATAGCCTCTGTAGCAATGTTTTTTTATACAAACCATATATATATTTCAATAATGTTATGTATAATTATTTTAATGAATTTATTTTTATTAACTTTTATAGATTACAAGGAAGAAAAAAGTTTTTTAGAACTTGAAAAATTAGATGCTAAAAAGGTTGCAGTAATTAGGAATGGTAAGCAACTTACCATATCTTCAGAAGATTTAGTAGTAGGGGATGTAGTGGTTTTAAATAATGGTGAGATAGTTCCTGCGGATTTGAGAATTATAAAATGCGATTCACTTAAGGTTATAGAAGGAGCAGTAACAGGAGAAGGATATACTGTGGAAAAATATCATACTAAAATTGAAGACAATGAAATACCTTTAAGTGAGATGAAAAATATTTTATTTAAGTCTTCTGTCATAATGGATGGAACTGTTAGGGCTGTAGTTATAGCTACAGGTATGAATACGCAAATAGCTAATATATTAAATATTATGTTTGAGGAAAAAGAGGAGAAATATTTATTGAAAAATAAGTTGCAACAACTTATAAATAAATTTAGTATTTTTGCTTTAATTACAGTATTAACAATGGGATTAATTAATTTTTTAACTGGGAAAAATATAAATGAAATTTTATATAATGGAGCATCTATACTTATAGCATTTATACCAGAAACAATATTTATAATTATAGCTATAGCTTCTCATATAATTATAAATTCTTTTAATAAAAAAGGTGTCAAGTTTAAAAATTTATCTGTGGTTGAAAATATTTCCCAAACATCTCTTATATGTGAGGATAAAGTTGGGGTATTTTCAGAGGAGAATGCTTATGTTGAAAAAATATATGTAAATGAAAAAATACTTAATTATTCAGATATTGATATTAAAGAAGAAATAGATAAAAGTGGAAATATAGAAAGAATGATACACATAGGATTGCTTTGTAATAATACTAAAAAAATTGGAGATGAATTTAAAAATTTTAGAAATGACTTATTTGAAATAGGTATTATAAACTTTGGAATGAATCAGGGTATAATAAAAAACAATTTAGAATTAATTCATGAAAGAATATTTGAGGTACCTTTTGATACAGAGAGAAGAATCATGACTACTATAAATAAGGTGGATGAAAATTATAGGGCAAATGTTAAGGGAGCAGTAGATTCTTTGTTGGGGAAATGTACGCATATATTAAAAAATGGTATAGAGAAAGAAATTACAGAGGAGGATATTAGAAAAATTAAAAATGCTGATATAGCTATGTCTAACCATGAATTATCTGTTATGGGGTTTGCATATAGGAATTTTAATTATGAACCAAGCCTTAAAGAGAATATAGAAAGCAATTTGGTGTTTGCAGGACTTATGGGATTTTATAATCCAATAAAACCAGAAGTAAATGAATTATTAAATATTAGTAAAAGTATGCATATAAAGTCAATAATTATAACAGAAGACAATAAGTTAACAGGACAAGCTTTTGGTAAAAATTTAGGGGTTCTAGGAAGAATAAAAAAGGTTTTATCAGGAGTAGAAATTGATAATATGGGGGAGGATGAATTTGAGAGAATAATAGAAAAAGTGGCCATATTCTCTAGGGTGTCTTCTAAACATAAAACAAAAATAGCAAAATACTATAAGGAACATGGACATTTTACAGTAATGACTGGAGAAAGAGTTACTGATTTACCTTATTTAAAAATGTCTAATATAGGAATATCCATAGGAAAGAGCAATATTGTAAAAAAACTTGCAGATATTATTATTAAAAATAGAAGTTTTAAAAATTTATTACATATTATAAAAAGTTCTAGACAATTAGTTAGTGTTATAAGAAAATCAATTATTTATATATTTACATGCTCTATTTCTCAAGTTATATATATATTAATGTCTTCTATTATGGGAAATGTTAATTCGTTACTTCCAAGCAGTATAATATTTACTAATAGCATAACTATAGCTTTATCGTCTATAGCAATTATTTTAGATTATAGTAGTGAAAAAATCAATTATGTGCCAGATAATATAGATAAGTCTATTTTAGATGATAATAAATGGGAAATGGTGTGTAAAGGACTAATTATAGCTATAATGTCATGTTTGGTTTTATATATAAATAAGGATTTGCCAAAGGATATAAATGAAGTATTAGGCTATACAGTATTAAATCTAAATTTGGTTTTTTATACGATTAGTTTTTCAGAAAAATATATTTTTAAAAATTTATATTCTAATATTGCTATTGCAGTAAATGTTATTATGCAAATACTATTTATATTTTTATTTAATAATAATAATATTGAAAATCTATTAAATTTAATAGTATGGAAAAATTCTGCTATTATTATATTAGTATGGATAGCAGTTATATTTATTAAGAAAAAAATAAAAAGATATGATGAAGTTTTAATATAGAATTCATAGAAAACTTTATTCAGTTTAAACCTCCATGTAATTGGGTAAAATAATAACATGGAGGTGTTTTCTATTATGTTAGAAAATATTTTTCAAACTATAGCATTGGGAAGCAATGTTGCATTTCTGGATATACCCCAGGAGGATTATAATTTAAACCATATAAAATTAGATTTAAATATTGCACAAGAACTAGTTAGGGTCTATTTTAAAAATAATGGTAAAAGTTTAATGGCTGAGGTAAAAGATGTAGACATTAATAGTGATATTAATAGAGTTAAAATAACGGTAGAGGTTAAAAATTAGTATTATGAATAAACCATTAGTATATTATTCTTTAGCATTATTAATAGGATCTATGTATTCATTAATGAAAAAAAGCAGCTTATTATTAGGAATTGTTATAGCTGCATTTTTTTTATTAGTAGTGTTTTCTACTACTAAAATAAATTTTTTTATAATAACACTATTGTTTTTCTTAATGGGTGTATTAAATTTTAATTTATACTTTAGTTTTACTCCATGTAAAAATAATGAAATAAGAGTATTAGAAATAAAAGAAAATTACCTTATTGGAAAGTGTAAAAATAGGTATTTAGTATTAAAAGGCGAAGTGGACTTTGTAAAATGTGGAGAAAAAATATCTGTGAATGGGAAATATAAAAGAGAACCTATTTATGAAAAAGGCATTGTCGGAACTCTTTTTATTAAAAACTATTCAATAAAAGATAGAGATTTTATATATAATACATATAGATTTAAAGAAAAATTAAAAAAGGAATTTTTGAAAAATTTAAATAAGGAAAGAACCTCTATTATAATGTCATTATGTTTTGGTGATGATAGTATGCTTTCAAAAGAGGATAAAAATAATTTAAAAAAATTAGGGGTTATACATGCTATATGTGTATCAGGATTTCATTTATCTATAATATATAAGACATGTGAAGGGATAGGAGGCATTCCATTAGGTATAGGCATGGCTTTTGTTTATACTATTTTTACGGGTTTTAAATCTTCTACATTAAGGGCATTTATAATGATAGTTATATTAAAATTATCTAAGATATTATATAAAAATTATGATAGAATTTCTTCCCTGGCATTGGCATTTTTAATGTTATTATTGGCATGTCCACATTACTTTATGAATATTGGATTTGTATTGTCTTTTTTATCTACACTAGGTATTATAATCTATAGTAAAAAGATTGGGATGAAATTATATATGTTACCGAATAATATAGGATCATCTTTAAGTTTAACACTAAGTGCTCAAGTGTTTACCTTGCCGTATTTATGTTTTACTATAGGGGATATAGGTGTAGGATTTTTATTAGGAAACATAGTACTAATCCCTCTATATTCTTTAGTAGTTATAATAGGTAATATATCATTGATATTCGTAAAGATACCCATAGTATTTGCGTCAATATGTAAATTGTTAAATTTAATTTGTATAATAATAGAAGGGGCTATATATATATTATTAAGAATCACTCCAAATATGATACAAACTGGAATTAAAGAAGGGCTTTGTTTTATAATGATATATATTAGTTTTGTCATGATAAGAAAGGGACATAATAAATTTAAGTATTTTCCTTTATATTGTGTAGTAAGTTTATATATAAGTTACTATACATTATTTCCTGAGATATATTTTATAAAAAAACAAGGAATAACATCTACATTTTTAAAACATAAGTATAATTGTGTAATGGTATGTAATTATGATATGAATAAAAGTAAAGAAGTTTTAAAATTAAAAGAAAAGTTTAAACCAAACAAGGTTATAACCAATATAGAAAATGGTGCCAATGTAAAGTTGAGTAATAAGTACTATATATCATTTTATAAGGATAAAATATTTATTAAAAATAAGGAAAGTAAAAATCTTTTATCTTATGATATAATGGATAGGAATTTGGAAAATTGTTTGTTATATAAAATTTTATTCGATAAGGTTTTATTTGAGGGGGATATTAAATTTTGATAAATTTATATGAGTTTCAGAATAATATAAAAAAGAATGAAATAAATAAAAGCTATTTATTTTGTGGTATAGATGAAGAAATAATAAAAGAAAATATAAAAAAATTAGTATATGCATCAGTTAGTCAAGAATTTATTGATTTAAACTATGTAAAATTTGATGGAAACAACATAGATGATTTTAATAAAGTTTTAAATGCTTGTGAGACCTTACCATTTATGAGTGATAAAAAGATTGTATTAATATATAGAGCTGATTTTTTAGGTGAAGGTGATGATGGAAACAAAAAAAAATTATTTAATGCTTTTAATGATTATATAGACAATATACCAGAGAGTTGTATATTAATAGCCTACTATGTATTCAAAAATAAAAGAGAGAAGCCGAGTTATAAAATATATAAGCTAAAGAAAAAGTGTTGTGTAGTAAAAGTTGATAAAATAATAGGAAGGCAGTTAGAAATTAAAGTAAAAGATTTATTTTTACAAAAGAATAAACCTATATCTAATTTTGAATTAAAATTGTTTTGTTCAAATTTACCTAATGATATGGGGGTTATAGAAAATGAGGTTGAAAAACTATGCTGCTATACTATAGATAGAGATATAAAGAAAGAAGATATACAAAACATGTATCCTAAAAAGAATGATGATGATATTTTTGATTTAGTAGATTTAATAGGAGATAAAAAAATAAAAGGTGCATTGGAAATTTTTAATGAACTTATATATAAAGGTGAAGATATATTAGGAATTGTATATATGATAGAAAGACAGTTTAAACTTTTGTATATAATAAAACATGAAGTAGAGAGTGGGAAAAGTATAGAAACTATAACTACTAAAGTAAGATTGCCAGAATTTATATGTAAAAAACTTTTAAATCAAAGTAAAAAATTTACATTAAAACAAGTAAAAAAATCTATAGATATATGTTTAAATACTGAGGAGAAATTGAAAAGTTCTACTATAGATAAGAAAGTTGAATTGGAATTGATGATTATAAATGCTATGACTATTTAAAAAATATATAAAAATAAATAACCGGTTGAAAACCGGTTTATTTATTAAGCATTTAATTTTGCTGCTAGTCTTGATTTAGTTCTTGCAGCCTTATTTTTATGTATAACACCTTTTGAAGCTGCCATATCTAAAGCTTTAACAGTTTTATTAAATTCAACTTTTGCTTCTTCAGCTTTTCCTTCAGCAACAGTAGCTAAAAATTGCTTTATATTAGTCTTTAAAGCTGATTTAACCATTCTGTTTCTTAAAGTTTTAGTTTCGATAACTTTTATTCTTTTTTTAGCTGATTTTATGTTTGCCATTTTTTCACCCCCTTTATTTTTATAGGGTCTCAGCAGTTTTGGGGAAATCTGCGTATGAGTCTAAATTATTAACAAAGCATATTATATCATTTATTTATTAGTACTTCAAGTAGATTTTGTCTTTTATTTAGAGGAATATGAATATTATATTTAGGGAACAATAAGACAAAATAGGTATGGAAGGGAAGGAACTGTATGGTAAGTATTAGAACGGATTTAGCTGTTGAAGCAAAGGAAATATATGAGGAAAAAAATAAGGGCAAAATACCTGGTGTAGAAATGAATGAATTTAGAGATGGTTTTATAAAAGTAACAGATGTAAAAATTGTAAGTGATGAAGGGGAAAAAATTATGGGCAAACCTAAGGGGAATTACATAACTATGGAAATCCCTGAACTTACTGGTTACGATCAAGAGTATATGGAAGATGTAAGTAGAGTATTAGCTAAAGCGATATCTCCTTTGATAAAACTAGATGATAGTATGACTGCTATGGTGGTAGGGCTTGGAAATTGGCATGTTACACCAGATGCATTGGGACCAAAGGTTGTGGAAAAACTTATGATAACAAGACATTTAAAACAGCTTATACCAGATAGCATAGATGAAGGGATAAGACCTGTATGTGCTATGGCGCCGGGAGTGCTAGGTCTTACAGGTATAGAAACAGGAGAAATAATTAAAGCTATTGTAAATAAAATAAAACCTAATTTAATAATATGTATAGATGCTCTGGCATCTAGAAGACTTGAAAGGATTAACAGAACTATCCAAATTGGAAATACAGGTATATCTCCAGGAGCTGGGGTTGGAAATAAAAGAATGGAAATAAGTGAAAAGACTTTAGGAATTCCTGTAATTGCAATTGGAGTACCAACTGTTGTAGATGCAGCAACAATTGCAAATGATACTATTGATTTGGTATTAGATGAAATGATAAAACATGCTAAAACAGGAGGAAAGTTTTATGACATGTTAAATCAATTAGATAGGAATGAAAAACAAAGAATGATAGAAGAAATACTAAATCCATATGTTGGGAATTTAATGGTAACTCCAAAGGATGTGGATAGTGTTATAGATAGTGTTTCTAAAGTAATTTCCACGGGAATAAATATAGCACTTCAACCAGCCTTAGAGTTAAAGCAAATAAATAGCTATTTAAATTAAGATAATAATATAGTTAATAGTATAAAAAATAAAGACCCCTCATATAATTTAATATGCATAAACTTATGAGGGGGTATACTATGGATTTTAAAAAACTTAAAGAAAAGCATATCATAAGTTACTGGAAGAGAAAAAGAAATAGATTTAAACCTTATATGCTTATAATTTTTGTGTGGTTTATTGTATTTATTACAATACCTTTTGCAGTAAAGGCTAATAATGAAGAGGAAAGTGCTAGAGGAGACATGTTTTATGTACAAGTATTAAATAGCAGTTTCCCACTGGTAAAAGCTACGGTATTTGATGAAGCGGATATAGGGGAGAATAGATATTCATTTAAAAGGGAAACGTTAAAATTATTTGGAATAGATATATATAATCCTGAGTCCTTAATTGGTAAGGAAATATCTTGTATGAAAACAGATAAAGATGGACAACTTACTGCTAGAGGAGAGTCTACAGATACATTATTTAATTCTTTTAAATTAAATGATAAGTCTGTATCTAAAAATGGAGGAGATAAAACAAAGGATGTAAATCTACCTAATAAGACTGTTAACGTATATGAACCTAATTTAAAAAAACAAATAAATAAAGCAAAACCTGAAGTGTTTATATATCATACGCACACTTGTGAAAGTTATAAACCAGAAAATGTAAGCAGTTTAGATCCTAGTAAGAATATATGTGCTATAGGTGATGAACTAGCCCATCAGCTTGAGGAGAACTATGGTATATCAGTAATTCATGACAAAACAGTACATGACGCTAATGCTTATACGCAAAGTTATAAAAGATCTGGTGTAACGGTAGATAAATATTTGAAAAAGTATGGAGATTTTAAGCTTGTAATAGATTTACATAGGGATTCTGTAGAAAATAAAACTGCTGTTACTACAAAGTTAAATGGAGAAAATGTGGCGAAATTTATGTTTGTTATGGCAAGTAAGAATCCTCATTTTAAAAATAATATGACTCACGTAAATAGTATGATGAATATATCTAATAAACTTTATCCAAACTTTTGTAGGGGAATATTATACCGTCAACACGGTGTAAGTTTTTATCATCAAAATAAAAGTAATAATTCTATATTGATTGAATGGGGTTCTCATATAAATACTTTTGATGAGGCTAAAAATTCCGCTAAATATATGGCAAGAATAATAGCAGAACACATGAATGGGAAAAAGTGAATAAAAGGTAATTAGAAAGGACATCCTTATAATAAATAATAGATAGTTATGAGAATCTATTAGGATTTAAATTAGGGGTGTTCTTTTTATGAAGAAAAAAACTGTATTAAGATTATTGGTAGTGTTTTTTATAGTTATATTTATAGGAGCTATTAAGGTAAGCAGTACTTTACCTAATTTTATAAAAGACAATTCGAAATTTAAGGTTATTTATAATACAAAACCTTTTAACTTAACGTTTGAAACAGATAAGTATATATTTTATATAAATAAAAAATCAATTGATAACATTAAAAATTATATGAATAATTTTCTAAATGGAGTTTTTAGTAATATAAAAAATAAAAGTGATGGATTTAAGAATAGAGTGATACTTTCTACTGAGGAAACTAAAGAGACATTAGTTAATATCTCAGATAGGTTAAAAGAAAAAACCAAAGATATTCTTCGTAAATCTAATTAAAAAAATGGAATTTATTATATAAGTATATGCTTTGCATAAAATAGCGGCTATAAATATTGACATATCACCTTAAACATATGCTATAATTTAGTTTGAATTATTGTACAATGGAGGTAAAATTCATGCAGAGCGAAAGACAAAAACATATAAGAAATTTTTCAATAGTTGCACATATAGATCATGGTAAATCAACACTTGCAGATAGATTATTAGAAAAGACGGGAACATTAACACAAAGAGAAATGGATGAACAAACCCTTGATACTATGGAACTTGAGAAAGAAAGAGGCATAACAATAAAATCTCAAGCGGCTAGACTTATATATAAAAGACCTAATGGAGAGGAATACATATTAAATTTAATAGATACCCCAGGTCATGTAGATTTTAATTATGAGGTGTCAAGAAGTTTAGCCGCTTGTGAAGGGGCTATATTGGTAGTTGATGCTACTCAAGGTATACAAGCGCAAACTTTGGCTAACTGTTATCTAGCCTTAGATCATGATTTAGAGATAGTTCCAGTTATAAATAAGATAGATTTACCTAGTGCAAGACCGGATGATATAAAAAAAGAAATTGAGGATGTTATAGGAATAGAAGCATCTGATGCACCACTAGTATCAGCTAAGACAGGATTAAATATCCAGGATGTTTTAGAAGCGGTGGTTGCTAAAGTCCCAGCACCGCAAGGGGATGAAGATGCACCACTAAAGGCTTTGATTTTTGATTCCTATTATGATAGCTATAAGGGAGTAGTTTCCTATGTTAGAATAAAAGAAGGTGTGGTAAAACCTGGAACTAAAATAAAGCTAATGGCAACAGGGAAGGTTTATGAAGTTACAGAAGTAGGAGTTTTTGTTCCACAATATATGAAAGTTGATGAACTTAGAGCTGGAGATGTTGGTTATATTACAGCATCAATAAAAAATGTTAGGGATGCTAGAGTAGGAGATACTATAACAGAAGCAAATAGATCTGCAGATAAAGCATTATCTGGCTATAGACCAGCGGTACCAATGGTATTTAGTGGAATATATCCTGTAGATGGGGCAAAATATGAGGAACTGAAAGAATCCCTTGAAAAATTGCAAATCAATGATGCAGCTTTGTCCTTTGAACCTGAAACTTCAATAGCACTAGGATTTGGGTTTAGATGTGGTTTTTTAGGATTATTACATATGGATATTATTCAGGAAAGAATTGAAAGAGAATTTAACTTAGAAATTATTACTACAGCACCATCTGTTGTCTATAGAATAGGGAAAACTGATGGAGAAGTATTAGAAATTACTAATCCAGCTAATTTACCAGATCCTTCGGAAATAGACTATATGGAAGAACCTTTAGTAAAAGCTTCTATTATAACTCCATCTGACTATGTTGGACCAATAATGGAACTATGCCAAAATAGAAGGGGAGTATTCAAAGATATGCAGTATATTGAAACTACTAGAGTAGTTTTAAATTATGATATACCTTTAAATGAGATAATATATGATTTCTTTGATGTATTAAAATCAAGAAGTAGAGGATATGCATCCCTTGACTATGAACTTAAAGGTTACAAAGAAGCAGAACTTGTTAAGCTTGATATATTATTAAATGGAGATATGGTAGATGCTTTGTCCATGATAGTACCTAAAGAAAGAGCTTATTTTAGAGGAAGAAATATGGCTGAAAAGTTAAAAGAATTAATTCCAAGACAAATGTTTGAAATACCAATTCAGGCAGCAGTAGGGTCAAAAGTAATAGCAAGGGAGACGGTAAAGGCTCTTAGAAAAGATGTTTTAGCTAAATGCTATGGTGGGGATATATCTAGAAAAAGAAAATTATTAGAGAAACAAAAAGAAGGTAAGAAGAGAATGAGACAGATTGGATCTGTTGAAGTGCCACAGGAGGCATTTATGGCAGTTCTTAAAACGGAAGAATAGTTTAAATATGAAGAGTGAAGAGGAAATGGTATGATATCTATTTTATCTTCACTTTTACCTATTACATAAAATTTTTATAACTAAGGGAGAATTATTCAAAATGAAATATACAAATAAAGAAATTGCTTTATATATTCATATACCCTTTTGCAAACAAAAATGTTTATATTGTGATTTTCCATCTCATTGTAATAAGGAAGATTTAATGTTTGAATATATTGAAGCATTATGTAAGGAATTATATTCTATAAAAAACACTAAAATTAAAAGCATATTTATAGGTGGAGGTACCCCTACATATTTAGATATTAAGCATTTAAATATGTTAAAAAAACCTATAGATAAATTAGAAAAAACTAAAAATATTGAATTTACTGTTGAGGTAAACCCAGGAACCGTAGATTATAATAAATTAATTTGCTTAAAAGAGTTAGGAGTTAATAGACTTAGTATAGGGTTACAAGCTTGGCAAGATGAGATATTGAATAAAATAGGAAGAGTTCATAGTATAAAGGATTTTTTGGAAGGGTATAATAAAGCTAGAATCATAGGCTTTAATAACATAAATATAGACATTATGTTTGGTTTACCAGGACAGAATATGAAAAAATGGAAAGAAACTTTAAGAAATGTTGTGGATTTAAAACCAGAACATATTTCTTGCTATAGTTTAATTATTGAAGAAGGTACCCCATTTTATAAAATGTATGAAGAAAATAAATTAGAATTACCTAATGAAGAAATAGAACGTGAAATGTATAAATATTGTGTGGATTTTTTAAAGGATAAGGGATATTATCAATATGAAATATCAAATTTTTCAATTCCTAATAAAGAATGTATTCATAATTTAGTGTATTGGGATACAAAAGATTATATAGGTTGCGGAAGTGCAGCTCATTCATTTTTAGATGGATTAAGATATAAACATACAGATAATATAGAAGAGTATATAATAAATGTAAAAGCTAATAAAAATATAAATCTAGAAGAACATAAAAATTCTACAAAAGAAAGTATGGAGGAATTCATGTTTATGGGGCTTAGAAAAATTAAAGGTATAAATATTGAGGAATTTCAAAAAAGATTTAAACTAGACATATATGAAATATATGGGAATACAATAGAAAAATATTTAAATAATGGATTGCTGATAAATAATAATAATAGTTTATCTTTGTCAGAGGAAGGCATACAAGTATCTAATAGAATAATGTGTGATTTTATATTAAATTAATTATAGTAGTATTTTTGAGAGAATCATAGTTTTTTTGAGAAAATAGCATTAGAAACTATTATAAATGTTTTATATGTGTTTAAATGCTACTATTAATTATTTAATATAGTTGACAAATATCAGATAGAATGATATTTTTTAATCATAGTAGTTAGCACTCAACAAGAGCGAGTGCTAATAAAAGAGGTGATTTTATGGAAATGGATGAAAGGAAAATAAGAATACTTCAGGCTATAATTAATGATTACATTGACACTGCTGAGCCTGTAGGGTCCAGGACCATAGCTAAAAAGTATGACTTAGGAGTAAGCTCTGCAACCATTAGAAATGAAATGGCAGATTTGGAAGAAATGGGTTATTTAGAACAATTGCATAGTTCTTCAGGTAGAAAGCCATCAGATAAAGGGTATAGATTATATGTGGATAATCTTATGGAAATACAAAGTTTATCACCTATAGAAGAGGAAATAATAAGAACACATATTTTAAAATCAGCATTATATGAAATGGATAAAGTAATAAAACAGGCTACTAATATATTAGCTGAGTTAACAAGACTCACTTGTATAGTTAAGTCTTATTCAGGTAGAAGAAGTTGTATAAAATCCATTCAATTAATTAATGTTGATGGAAATAATATTTTAATAGTAATAATAGCTGATACAGGAATTATAAAGAATAGTTTAGTAAAATTAAAGAAACCTGCAGATACAGATATATTATTAAAATTAACTAACATATTAAATGCAAGACTCAATAATTTGACTATAGAACAAATTAATTTAGAAGTTATAAATGCTTTAAAAATAGATTTAAAAGGATATGAAGATATATTTGATGCTATTATACCAGTACTTTATGAAAGTTTAAATAGTATAGATAATTGTGATATATATATGGAAGGAACTACAAATATATTCAATTATCCAGAATATAACGATATAAAAAAGGCTAAAGATTTTTTAGCTTTAATTGATAATAAGGATAAGGTTAAAAACTTAATTAATAGTACTGATCGTATAAGTATAAGAATTGGAGAAGAGAATTTTCTAGAAGATGCAAGGGACTGTAGCGTTATAACTGCTGTATATAGTTTGAAAAATAGACCTCTTGGAACTATAGGGGTTATTGGACCAACAAGGATGAAATACTCTAGGGTTGTATCAATGCTTGGAAAAATAATTGGTGAAGTCAATAATATATTAAATGAAGAATTTAAAGATGAATAGAAATAATTAGGTTTTGTGGTCCTTTTTAAATATAAAAAAGTTAGAATGGAGGCATGTTAGCATGGCAGAGGAAAAAAATAAGGATAAAGATTTAAAGGATGTTTTTGATGATGAAAAAGTAGAAAATGAGGAAACTTTGGATGAAGCAGAGGTAAAAGAAGAGCATGAATTTGAAAATATAGATAATGAAGTAGAAAAATTAAATGAAGAAAAAAATACTTTAAAGGATAAAAATGAGAAATTGAATAATGAATTAAATACTTTAAAAGACAGACTAACAAGAGTAACAGCGGAATATGACAATTATAGAAAGAGAACAGCTAAAGAAAAAGAAGGTATATATTCAGATGCTTGCGAGGATGTATTAAAAGAAATGTTACCAGTACTTGATAATTTAGAAAGAGCATTATTAGCTGATGGAACTATGGAAGATATCAAAAAAGGTGTTGAAATGACAGTTAAACAGTTCTATGATGCTTTGGAAAATTTAAAAGTTGAAGAAATCTCAACTGAGGAAGGATTTGATCCTAATTTTCATAATGCTGTGATGCATATAGAAGATGAAAGTTATGATGTAAATCAAGTAGCAGAGGTATTTCAAAAGGGATTTAAAAGAGGAGAAAAAGTTATAAGATTTAGTATGGTTAAAGTAGCTAATTAAAATAGAAAACTTCTATTTAATATATATTTTTAGTCCTAAAAGGATAAATTAAGGTGAAAGGAACTTAAGGAGGTAGTTAAATATGGCAAAAGTAATAGGTATCGATTTAGGTACTACAAATTCATGTGTATCAGTTATGGAAGGTGGAGAACCTGTAGTTATTACTAACTCAGAAGGAGCAAGAACAACACCATCTGTTGTATCTTTTCAGGCTAATGGAGAAAGATTAGTTGGGCAAGTAGCAAAAAGACAGGCTATAACTAATCCAGATAAGACTATAATATCAATAAAAAGACATATGGGAACAAATCACAAAGTGGATATAGATGGTAAGGAATTTACCCCTCAAGAAATTTCAGCAATGGTACTTCAAAAATTAAAAGCAGATGCTGAAAGCTATCTTGGAGAAAAAGTAACTCAAGCTGTAATAACAGTACCAGCTTATTTTAATGATAGCCAAAGACAGGCCACTAAAGATGCTGGAAAAATAGCAGGGCTTGAAGTTTTAAGAATAATAAACGAACCAACAGCTGCAGCTCTTGCTTATGGATTAGACAAAATGGATAAGAACCAAAAGATATTTGTTTATGATTTAGGTGGAGGAACATTTGATGTATCAATACTTGAATTAGGTGATGGAGTATTTGAAGTTAAAGCAACAAATGGTAACACTAAATTAGGTGGAGATGATTTTGACCAGAAAGTTATGGATTATATAGCTGAAACATTTAAAGCTGAAAATGGAATAGATTTAAGAAATGATAAAATGGCTCTTCAGAGATTAAAGGAAGCTGCAGAAAAAGCTAAAATAGAATTATCATCATCAATGCAAACAAATATAAATTTACCTTTTATAACAGCTGATGCAACAGGACCAAAGCACATAGATATGAATTTAACAAGAGCTAAGTTTAATGAGTTAACTCATGATTTAGTTCAGGCTACTTTAGAGCCAATGAAGAAATCATTAAATGATGCAGGTCTTTCTATAAATGAGATAGACAAAGTTTTACTTGTAGGTGGTTCAACAAGAATACCTGCAGTTCAAGATGCTGTTAAAGAGTTTACAGGAAAAGATCCTTCAAAGGGAGTTAATCCGGATGAATGTGTTGCCGTGGGTGCTGCAATTCAAGCAGGTGTTTTAACAGGAGATGTTAAGGATGTATTACTTCTAGATGTAACACCATTAACTCTTGGAATTGAAACTTTAGGTGGAGTTGCTACTCCATTAATAGAAAGAAATACAACTATTCCAACAAGAAAGAGTCAAGTATTCTCAACAGCTGCAGATGGTCAGACTTCAGTTGAAATTCATGTAGTTCAGGGTGAAAGACAAATGGCAGCAGATAACAAGACTCTAGGAAGATTTACTTTATCAGGAATAGCTCCAGCACCAAGAGGTATTCCACAAATAGAAGTAACTTTCGATATAGATGCAAATGGTATAGTAAATGTTTCTGCTAAGGATAAAGGAACAGGAAAGGAAGCTAATATTACAATCACAGCTTCAACTAATTTATCAGATGATGAAATAGATAAGGCAGTTAATGATGCTAAGAAGTTTGAAGAAGAGGATAAGAAGAGAAAAGAATCAATAGAAGTTAAAAACAATGCTGATCAGGTTGTTTATCAGACAGAAAAGACATTAGAAGAACTAAAAGATAAGGTATCTGATGAAGATAAGAAAACTATAGAGGAAAAATTAAATGCTCTTAAATCTGTAAAAGATGGTGAAGATTTAGAAGCTATAAAAAAAGCTACTGAAGATTTAACTCAAGCATTTTATGCAATTTCATCAAAAATTTACCAAGAATCAGCAGGAGCCCAAGGGGCAGAAGGATTTGATCCAAATAATATGGGAGGACCAAATCAAGAGGCAGCAGGTAACCAAGATGATAATGTAGTAGATGCAGATTACAAGGTAGAAGATGATAAATAATTATATTAACTAAATCAGCATAAATAGTGTATAATATTATAGTTGAGAAAATTCAAGGATTAAGGGATGAGTTTAGACTCTTCCCTTAATTTTAAGTTAATAGTAATAAAGAGGAATGAATTTCTAATTTATTGTATAATTAAGTATTAGGTGGTGAAAGGATGGCAAATAAAGATTATTATGAGATTCTTGGACTACAAAAAGGTGCAAGTGAGGATGAAATAAAAAAAGCTTTTAGAAAACTAGCAATAAAATACCATCCAGATAAAAACGCTGGGAATAAAGAGGCTGAAGAAAGATTTAAAGAAATAAATGAAGCATATCAAGTATTATCAGATCCACAAAAAAAATCTCAATATGACCAATTCGGTACTACTGATTTTAATGGTTCCGGTTTTGATGGTGGATTTGGTGGATTTGACTTTTCAGATTTAGATTTTGGAGATATCTTTGGATCCTTTTTTGGTGGTGGTTTTACAGGTGGAAAGAGAAGAAACGGTCCTCAAAGGGGTGAGGATGTAGAATATACAATAAATTTAACCTTTGAGGAAGCAGTATTTGGAGCTGAAAAAGAAGTTAGTCTTACTAAAAGTGAAAAATGTGGCACTTGTTCAGGAACTGGAGCTAAGCCAGGAAGTAGTGCAAAAACATGTTCTAAATGTGGTGGAACAGGCCAAGTAAAAACTCAGAGAAACACACCATTTGGAAGTTTTGTAAGTGTAAACACTTGTGATATGTGTGGAGGTAAAGGAAGTGTTATCTCTAATCCATGTCCACAGTGCAAAGGAAAAGGTACTATAAGAAAAAGAAAGAGTATAAAAGTTAATATACCAGCAGGTGTAGATACAGGTAATGTGATTCCTATAAGAGGACAAGGAGAAGCTGGAACAAATGGTGGTCCGTCAGGTGACTTATATGTTAATATAAGAGTAGCTCCTCATGAAATATTTAAAAGAAAAGGAAATGACATCTATATAGATGAACATATAAGTTTCTCTAAGGCTACTCTTGGTACTGAACTTAAGGTTCAGACTATAGATGGAGAAGTGAAATATGAGGTGCCAGCAGGAACTCAACCAGGAACTGTATTTAGATTAAAAGGAAAAGGTGTACCATATGTTAATGGAAGAGGAAGAGGAAATCAATATGTTCAAATAGTTGTGGATATACCTAAAACATTAAATCATAAACAGAGAGACGCAATATTAGCTTTTATGGAAGCAAGTGGAGAAATTGAACCTTCAGAAAAAGCAAGTTTTTTTGAAAAAATAAAGAAAAATTTTAAATAACATTAATGAGAATTTGCCCTCCTAACCTTAAGGAAGGCAAATTCTTTTTATTTGATTTATTCAAAAGTTATGGGTTATAATGTATAATTAGCAAGGGAAAAGTGATTGGAGGAAATGTAATGAAAAACACAGAAAAAGATTGGATAGAAGTTACTATAATTACAAGCAGTGAGGCAGTAGAGGCTGTATCAGGCATATTATATAATACAGGGGTTAAAGGGGTATCTATTGAAGATCCAGAAGATGTTGAATTTAAAAAGAAACATCCAGGGGACTGGGATTATTTTGATGAAAATTTACTCCAAATTAAGGATGGAGCCATAATAAAAGGATATTATAAAGAGGATGAAAGTTTTAAAGGATACATTAAATATATAAAAGAGAGCATTGAAGAATTACATAATTTTGGTATAAATAAAGGTAAAGGACTAGTTACATATTCCAAAGTAAATGAACAGGATTGGGAAAATAATTGGAAAAAATATTATAAGCCTACAAAGGTTGGGAATAAAGTTATAGTCCGACCTATATGGGAACCTTATAAGGAAAAAGAAGATGAGATAGTAATAGACTTAGATCCGGGAATGGCTTTTGGAACAGGAACTCATGAAACTACAAGAATGTGTATAAAAGCATTAGAAAAATATGTAAGTAAAGATACCACAGTTTTTGATATAGGGACAGGTTCAGGCATACTTGCTATTTCTGCAGCAAAACTTGAAGCTAAAAAAGTAATTGGTGTAGACTTAGATCCAGTGGCAGTAGAATCTGCTAAGGAAAATGTTGCACTTAATACTTTAGATAATATAGAGATACTTCATGGCAATTTAATGGAGGTTGTAGAAGGAAAGGTAAATATAGTTGTAGCAAATATAATAGCGGATATAATAATACTATTAGCACAAGATGTTAAGGCCTTTATTAAAGAAGGTGGATATTTTATATCATCAGGTATTATTAAGGACAGAAAAGACGAAGTAATTTCAAAACTTGAAAGTTGTGGGTTTATCATAGAAGAGGTAAATGTTGATGGTGAATGGGTTTGTGTAGTATCAAAACTAAATTAAGGAGTGGAAACTATGCATAAATTTTTTGTACCTTATGATAATATTATTAATGATGAAGTTGTAATTACTGGTGATGATGTAAGGCATATATATAAAGTATTAAGACTTAGTGAAGGTACAATTATTGGTGTAAATAATTGTAATGGAGAAGAGTTTTTAGGAGAAATATATAGCATTGATAAAAAAGAGGTAAAAGTAAAATTAAAAGAAAGCTTAGAAATAAACAATGAAAGCCCTATAAACATGTATCTTTTTCAGGGGATGCCTAAATCAAGTAAAATGGATTTAATTGTTCAAAAAAATTGTGAGTTAGGTGTGAAAGAAATAACACCTATAATAACTGATAGAGTTATTGTTAAGGGTGAACAGGGAGAATTCAAAAAGATTGATAGACTTGAAAAAATTGCTTTAGAGGCTTGTAAACAGTGTAAAAGAAGCATAATACCTACAATTAATTTGCCTATTAAATTTTCTTCTCTTTTAGAGAAACTAAAAAAAATGGATTTAGTAATTGTCCCTTATGAGAATGAGGAAGGCTATGGCATAAAAAATGTTATAAAGAATATAGAAAATAAAAGCATAAAAAATATAGCAGTTATAATAGGTCCAGAAGGTGGATTTGAAGAAGAAGAAATTTATTTATTAAAAAATTTGGGTGCTTATATAGTAACTTTGGGTCCAAGAATTTTAAGAACAGAGACTGCTGGGTTTACAGCCGTTTCAGTGCTAATGTACGAATTAGGAGATTTAGGAGGAAATATTTAATGAAAGTTGCTTTTACTACTCTTGGTTGTAGAGTAAATCAATATGAGACAGAAGCTATGACTGAAAAGTTTATAAAGGCAGGATACAATATAGTAGATTTTAATGAGTATGCTGATATATATGTTATAAATACCTGTACTGTAACTAATATGGGAGACAAAAAGTCAAGACAGATGATTGGAAGGGCGAGAAGAATTAATAATAAATCTGTAATAGCTGTAGCAGGGTGTTATTCACAAGTTGCTCCAGATAAGGTAGCCAAGATACCTGGAGTGGATGTGGTAATAGGTACTAAAAATAAGGGCCAAATTGTGGAACTTGTAAAGAGAAGTGTAGATGAAAAGAGGCAAATTGTAGATGTAAGGGATGTTCTTAAGAATAGTGTTTTTGAAGAACTTAATATAGAAGAGTATCAAGATAGAACAAGAGCATTTTTAAAAATACAGGATGGTTGTAATAGTTTTTGTTCATATTGCTTAATACCTTTTGCAAGAGGACCTGTTTGTAGTAAATCACCTGAAAAAGTATTAGATGAAGTAAAAAAACTTGCTCAACATGGATTTAAAGAAATAATTTTATCAGGCATACAGATATCCTCATATGGCGTTGATTTACAAGGAGATTGGGGCCTTGTAAAGATATTAGAGGAAATAGATAAAGTAGATGGGATAGAACGGGTTAGAATAGGCTCTATTGGCCCTAGATTTTTCACTGAAGATGTTATACAAAGAGTATCAAAGTTAAATAAGTTGTGTACCCATTTTCATTTGTCATTACAAAGTGGATGTGATGAAATTTTAAAAAGAATGAATAGACATTATACGGCAAAGGAGTATAAAAAAATAGTTGAATCATTAAGAAAAAATATACTTGATGTCTCTATAACTACTGATATAATTGTTGGTTTTCCGGGGGAAACTGATGAGGAGTTTAAAGAAACATATAAATTTCTTAAGGACATTAAGCTTTCTAAGATGCATATTTTTAAATATAGTCCTAGAGAAGGCACAAGGGCTGCAAGTATGAATGATCAAATAGATGGAAATATAAAAGAAGAAAGAAGCAATAAGCTTATAGAGTTAAATAAGATAAATGAAAAAGAGTTTATGAATAAATTTATAGGAGATAAGGTAAAAGTATTATACGATCAACCATATAATGATAAAGAGGGCTATTATGAAGGTTATACACCAAATTATATAAAAGTAATATCAAAATGTAATGAAGATATCACTGGTAAAATATTAGACACAACGGTTGTTAAAGTAGAAGAGGGATTTTCAGAAGGAATTATTATATAGATTTAAGAAAATTATTATAAATAATTATAGAAGGAAAATTAATTGATTTGTTGAATTATATTTATATTCCATCCTTTTAAAGGAGGTGAAATCATGGAAGAATGCTTATTTTGTAAGATTATAAAGGGAGAAATACCTTCAGAAAAGGTATATGAAGATGAGTTAGTGTTAAGTTTTAAAGATATAAAGCCTGAGGCTCCAGTCCATGTGCTTATAATACCAAAGCAGCATATATCAAGTATAAATGATTTAAATGAGGATAATGCAAAGGTTATTTCGCATGTGTTTTCTGTGGCGAAAATTATAGCTAAGAAACTTAATATAGCTGAAACAGGTTATAGAATAGTAAGTAATTGTGGTGAAGATGGGGGACAGACAGTTTCACATATTCATTTTCATTTATTAGGAGGAAGAACATTGCGATGGCCACCAGGCTAACCTAATAAACTAAAACAATTAATGAAATTGTTGACAGCATCTGCTCTATTATTATATAATAAACTATGTGCTATGTAGTAACCCACATTGCCTGTTTAATTTATTAATTAAATTGAGCTAGCGGAGGGAGGGATATCAATGTCAGAAATAAAAGTTGGAGAAAATGAATCATTAGAAAACGCGTTAAGAAGATTTAAGAAAAAATGCGCTAGAGCTGGTGTGCTTTCAGAAGTAAGAAAAAGAGAACACTATGAAAAGCCAAGCGTAAAGAGAAAGAAAAAATCTGAAGCTGCAAGAAAGAGAAAATTTAAATAAAATAGAACTTTTGAAAGAAGGTACTAAATTATGGCCCTTAAAGAAAGACTGCAGGAAGATTGGAAGCAAGCTTTAAAGGCAGGCGATAAATTAAAAGCTAGTACTATTAGTATGGCTAGATCAGCAATACTTTTAGTAGAAAAAACTGAAGGAAGAAAACTTGATGATAATGAAATCATTGAGATTTTAGCTAAGGAAGTTAAGCAAAGACGTGAAGCTATGCTTGAATTCAAAAAAGGAAACAGACAGGATTTGGTGGAAACTGCTCAATCTGAAATAGAAATCTTGTTAAGTTACCTTCCTCAGCAATTAACAGAAGAAGAGATTACTGAATTTGTTTGTCAGGCAATTAATAAAGTGGGAGCTAACAGCATAAAAGATATGGGAAAAGTTATGGCTATAGTTGTACCAGAACTTAAAGGTAGAGCAGATGGTAAGCTTGTTAGTGAAATAGTAAAAAGAAATTTAAATAATTAATTCTAAAATAAAGACTGATTTAACTCAGTCTTTTTTTATTTGGTTGTCATTTATATTATTAGAAATTCATAAATTAGTATGAAAGTACTTTTTTAAAGGTGAGAAATTGGAGGAAAAATTAGATAAAGCTAAAGTTAATTTAGCACAAAAATTAGATTTGCCAAGGGATGTAGTATTAGATTTACCTAAAATTATAGTAACAGGAGATGGAGAAATAATAATTGAAAACCATAAAGGCATAGTGGTTTTTGATGAAAAAGTAGTTAAAATTAATTCAAGAATAGGTCTGGTATCCATATATGGAAAAGATTTTGAGATATTGTTTCTAGGGGGAAGTACTATAACATTAAAAGGAAGATTTAAATCAATAGAGTATGAGGGAAATGAGTAAGATAAACTTAAATAAGTATAAAAATAGTTTTGTAACCCTAGAAATACATTCATTGATACCAGAAAAATTTATAAACTTGCTTTGGAAAAATAATATATATGTAAAAAATATAAAGAAAAAGAATATTACTACAGTTGTATTAGAAGTAAATTTTAAAGATTATTTTAAAATAGATGATATATCTAAAAAAACAGGTACAAAAGTAAAAATTATAAAAAGAAATGGAATAGCTTTTTTCTTTTTAAAAATAAGAAAAAGAAGAGCATTAATTTTTGGTATATTAATTTTTGCATTAATAATATATTATTTATCAACATTTATATGGAAAATAGATATAGAAACAGAGAAAAATTTATCGCCTTATGAAATAAGAAGAAAGCTTATTTCTTATGGAATAAAAGAAGGGGTAAATAAAAAGAATTTAGATGTTTATTCATTGGAAGAAAAATTACTTGATGATAATAATAATATAATGTGGATTAGGGCCAGAATAGAAGGAGCCACTCTTAAAATTACTGCATCAGAAAGAAGAATACCACCAGAAACAGTTGCAGAAGATGAAACTTGTGATTTAGTAGCAAGATGTGATGGAGAAGTAGTTAGAGTATATACTGTATCAGGAACTGCTATAGTTAAAAACGGAGATATAGTAAAAAAGGGAGATATTCTTGTAAAAGGAGAGCAAGGAAAAGAACATAATTTGTATCCAGTTCATGCTAAGGGAAATGTAATAGCTAGGACTTTTCATGAAGAAATAAAAGATGTAAAAAAGTATAAAATAAAGAGAGAGAGAACGGGAAAAATAATTAAAAATATATATATTAAACTAGGGAATAAGGTACTTACAATAAAAAAATCTGTGAATAATTTTAGTAAGTATGATAAAATAGAAAATAATAAAGGACCTATTATAATAGAAGAATTTTATGAAGTAAAGGAAAAAAAATATGATGCTGATAAAAAAGAATTAATAGATAATACTTCTAAGGAAATAATAAATAAAATATCCTTAAATTTTAATAAAAGTGTAAATATAGTGGATAAAATTATTGACTATAAAGAGGAAAATGATACTATAACTGTAAGAGTGTTAGTAGTAGCAGAGGAAAATATAGCAGAAGCTAAAAAATAGAGTAGCGCTACTAAGTTAAACAGAAGGATGGTATTTATGAGAAAAAATACTTTAGAAAAAATGTTTAAAAATCATGCTATAAAAAGAGGGGCTGTTTTTGTTTGTACATTTATATTTTTGTATGGTGTATTGGTTACATCATTGGTGACGCAAAAATATAGCCTAAGAGAGGGTGATATTGCTAGAGTAGATATAAAAGCTCCAAGGGAAATAGTAGATGATATTGCCACAAAAGCTAAGATTAAACAGGCTATTGAAGCGGTACCGCTTCAATATAATAAGAATCAAGAAATAAAAACTAGTGTAATGGATAATATTAACTCCTTATTTAATCAATTAATTCAGTTAAAAGATTCTAATAGTGAAGTTAAAGAAAAGGTAGGTAAATTAAAAGAACAATCTAAAATAGGATTATATGATGAAGACTATTCAATTTTATTAAATTTGAGTAAAGAAGATTTAAAGACTTTAAATAACTTTTTAATAGATATTATGTCCCAATTATATGATACTGTAAATATAAATGATACAAAAGAAACAAACAATGGAGAAGATATAAAAAAAGCTCAGGAATTTATACAGTTAAGTGTAAATACATCTAAGCTCCCTAAAAAGGTTTTGAAAGATTTAGCTACTAATATAGCTTATTCTCAGATAAAACCTAACTTTTTTTATGATAAAGAAAAAACTGAGGAACTTAGAGAAGAAGCTAAGAAAAAGCCTCCCGTTACTATAAAAAAGGATCAGATTGTAGTAAAAGAAGGGGAACCTGTAACTAAGGCTCAGATAGATATTCTTGATAAGTTAGGACTACTAAATAATAATGATAAACCACAGATATTTATATATATAAGTTTAGCAGGTTTAATAAGCTTAGTTCTTTTAATAGAATGGTTATATTTATATAAACATAATAAAGAAATATATAATGATTTTAGTAAACTTATATTGGTAAATATATTAACCTGTATTTCTATAACTTTAGCTAGAGTGTTTAGTATAAAGGCATTTTTAATACCATTAGCTTGTGTGCCTATGCTGTTTAATCTTCTTATAAATAATAGATCGGCGTTAATAATTAATGGCTTAAATTGTATACTCATAAGTTGTGCTGTGGAATTTAATGTGGAAATAACTATATTGGCTATAATGAATGTTATTATGGCATCTATAGTTTTAAAGAAAATGCAACAGAGAAATGATATTTTATATTCAGCAGTTTATATTGCGATAATAAATGTTTTATTAACTTTTTCTGCAGGAATTTTACTTAGTAATAATACAATAGAGGTTGCCAAAAAAGCTTCTTTTGCATTTATAGGTAGTGTAGTATCTGGTGTTTTAACTATTGGATTTTTGCCTTTCTTTGAAAGTACGTTTGATATAGTTACTACTATAAAGCTTTTAGAGTTATCAAATCCTAATAACAAGTTATTAAAAAGACTTTTAGTAGAAGCTCCGGGTACGTATCACCATAGTGTTTTAGTAGGAAATTTGGCGGAAGTAGCTGCAGAAGAAGTGGGGGGGAATCCCGTGTTAGCTAGAGTAGCTGCTTATTATCATGATGTGGGTAAAATAAAAAGGCCTTACTTTTTTAAAGAAAATCAAATAGGAAATGACAATCCTCATAAAAATATAACTGCTAATTTAAGTACACTTATAATAATTTCTCATGTAAAAGATGGTGTAGAACTGGCGAAGGAACATAAAATACCTATTGCAATTAGGGATATAATAGAGCAGCATCATGGAACTACGTTGGTTAAATACTTTTATTTAACAGTAAAGAATTCTAGTGAAAATCCTGAGGAAGTAAAAGAGGAAAATTTTAGATATCCTGGACCTAAGCCAGAGACAAAGGAAGCTGCAATAATTATGTTAGCAGATGGAGTAGAAGCAGCTGTAAGGTCTATAAGTGAGCCTACTAAGGGAAAAATAGAAGAAATGGTAAACAAAATAATAAAAGATAGGCTTAATGAAGGTCAATTAGATAATTGTGATTTAACTTTAAAGGATTTGGATAAAATAAGAAATACTTTTACAAAAGTGCTTATGGGAATATATCATCAAAGAATAGAATATCCAACAGATAAATGGGTTAACAAAAGTGAAAGGACTGATCATAAGGAATGATATATATAGATAATAGGCAGGGAAAAATAATTATAGATGAAAGTTTTGAGCAAAGTATAGAAAATATTATTAATTATGTTTTAAAAATTGAGGAAGTAGAGATAGATTATGAAGTTAGCTTGATATTTGTAGATAATGAATCAATAAAAAAGATTAATAGAGATAATAGAGGGATAGATAAAGTTACAGATGTGTTATCTTTTCCTATGCTTAATTATCCAGAAGGAAAGGTATTTAAAGAAGTTTATAAGGGATATGAATTTAAAGATGAGGATTTAGATGAAAATAGATTAGTATTAGGGGATATAGTTTTATCATTAGAAAGATCAAAGGAACAAAGTGTAGAATATGGTCATTCTTTTTTAAGAGAAAGTTTTTATTTAACAGTACATTCAGTACTACATCTTTTAGGATATGATCATATGAAAGATGAAGATAAAAATTTAATGAGAAGAAGAGAAGAAGAGATAATGGATAAATTTAATTTAAAAAGATAGGCTCATAAGATATTAGATTTTAAGTAAATTAATGAACAGTTTATTTATAAACTGTTCATTAAATATATAATCTAACAAAGTGGGTGGAATTATGAAAAAATTAATAGATAGTTTTAATTGTGCTATAGAAGGGCTAGTGTATGCAGTAAGAACTCAAAGAAATATGAGAATACATATGATTGCAACATTGTTGGTTTTAACTGCATGTTTTTTTTATGATTTAAGTAAAGGTGAGTTATTAATAATATTAATAACTATTACTATGGTAATTACAGCAGAACTTATAAATACTGCTATTGAGTTTGCTATTGATGCCACTACAAATTATTATCATCCATTAGTAAAAATAGCTAAAAATGTAGCTGCAGGAGCAGTATTAGTTACTGCAATTAATGCATTTGCAGTAGGATATATAATATTTTGGAAGAAATTACAAGATATAAATTTAATAGTTATAAAGAAAATAAAAAATTCAGATCCATATATGATATTCATAATACTATTTATAGTTTGCATAGTTACTTTAGTGATAAAGGCTATATATGGAGAGGGGACACCTTTAAAAGGTGGTATGCCAAGTGGGCATAGCGCTATTTCTTTTTCTATAGCAACTACCATAGCATTAATAACAGAGGATACAGTTCCCATAATACTTAGTTATTTTTTAGCTACAATTGTTGCACAAAGTAGAGTGGATTCTAAAGTTCATTCTGTTAAAGAAGTAGTTGCTGGTGCACTACTAGGAGTCATTTTAACTATAGTATTATTTAATATTTTTGGATAAATTATTTTAAATAATATAATTATAAAATTACTAATAATTATTGCAGGAACATGTATTAATGTTATAATTTTATTTACAAAGTAAATTTTAATAAAGTGAAAGGAAGGAACTGTAATTGGGTAACATAGATTATAAGGAATTAATTTTAAAAGCATTACAGGCAAGGGAAAATGCATATGTACCCTACTCAAATTTTAAAGTTGGTGCGGCTATATTAGCGGATAATAATAAAATATTTACTGGATGTAATATAGAAAATGCCTCTTTTGGGGCTACAAATTGTGCAGAAAGGACTGCTATATTTAAAGCCATCTCAGAAGGAGAAAGAAAATTAAAGGCTATAGCTGTAGTAGGAAGTTTTAAAGAATTTACTTTCCCTTGTGGAATTTGTAGACAGGTAATAAGTGAATTTTGTACAGAGGATATTAAAATAATAATTGCAAAAAATGAAAATGAATATATTGTAAAAACTTTTGAAGAAATATTACCAGGGGCTTTTACAAACAAGGATTTGGAAAAATAAGGAGGAAATATGTTTAAATCAGGATTTGTTACAATAATAGGAAGACCAAATGTTGGAAAATCAACATTATTAAACACAATAATGGAAGAAAAATTATCTATAGTATCAAGTAAACCTCAGACCACAAGAAATAATATTCAAACTATACTAACAGGAGAAGATTACCAGTTGGTATTTGTTGATACCCCAGGGATACATAAGCCTAGACATAAGTTAGGCGAATATATGGTAAAAATAGCAGAGGATTCTTTGAAAGAAGTAGATGTTGTTTTATTTTTAACTACACCTGATATGGAAATAGGAAAAGGTGATAGGTATATATTAGAGCAACTTCAAAGAGCTAATATACCAGTATTTTTAGTTGTAAACAAAATAGATGAGAATCAAAATGAGAGAGTGGCTGAAACTTTGAAAAATTATTCAGAAGAATTTAATTTTTTAGAATGTATTCCAATATCAGCAGTTAAAGGTAAAAATGTTGACCAATTAATTAATCTTATAAAGGAAAATTTACCTGAAGGACCTAAATATTATCCTGAGGATATGATAACTGATCAACAGGAAAGATTTATTGTTTCAGAAATAATAAGGGAGAAGGCATTAAGACTTTTAAAAGAAGAAGTTCCACATGGTATAGCAGTAGAAATACTAAGTATGAAACAAAACGAAAAAGGAATTTATCAAATAAGTGCTAATATGCTTTGCGAAAAAGATTCACACAAAGGTATAATAATAGGCAAAAATGGTAACATGCTAAAGAAAATATCCAAATATGCTAGACAGGATATAGAAGAGTTTTTACAAACTAAGATTTTTTTAGAGGTTTGGGTTAAGGTAAAGAAGGATTGGAGAGATAGTAGTAATCTTCTTAAAGAATTAGGATATAAATAATTATACATTAATAGGGAGATGGTCATCTGGCTATATTTAATACTAGAGCTATAGTTATAAAAACCCAAGATTATAAAGAATGGGATAAAATTGTATGGTTTTTTACTGAAAAATTAGGTAAAATATCTGTAATAGCTAAAGGAGCTAAAAAAAATAGGAGTAAATTTTTTTCTAGTACCCTTCCATTTTGTTATGGAAATTATATGGTGTATAGAGGAAAAGGTATGTATACTTTAAATGAGGGAGAGATTATAGATTCATTTCAAAATATGCTAAGTGATTTGGAAACTATAACTTATGGATCATACTTTTGTGAGCTTGTGGATATTGCTATACAAGAAGAAGAAAGTAATAGGCAGCTATTCAAAGAATTTGTAACTTCATTTTATCTTATGAGAAATAATGTGGTAGATTTAGAAACTTTAAGTGTTATTTTTGAATTAAAAATATTAAAGGCTACTGGGTATGGATTAAATTTAGATAAGTGTTGTATATGTAAGAGAAAATTAAAATCCTCTAATTATATGAGCTTGCAATATATTGGTGGTGTATGTGATACTTGTGAAAAGATTAAGGGTATACCTATTAGTTATGGTGGTTATAATATATTAAAATATTTAAATAATATACAAATAGATAAATCCTATAGAATAATTATTCCAGAAAATTTAAAATATGAGATAAGAAGGATATTAACTACTATAATTTCCCAAAATTATTTTAGAAAACCTAAAAGCTTGGAAACATTAAATTTTATAAAAGGAAGTGAGAATTATGAATGAAACAACATTAGAGAAAATTGATATCATAAGAGAACGAACAGGTGCTACATATTCGGAAGCTAAAGAAGCATTGGATGTTTGCAATGGAAATGTAGTAGATGCACTAATTTATATAGAAGAAAAGAAAAAGAAAGAAAATCCATATGTAACTAAAGATGAATTTATTGCTTGGCTAAAAGATTTAGTTAATAAGGGCAATATAAGTAGGATTAAGGTGAAAAAAGAGGATAAAGTTGTAATTGACATACCTGTAAATGCAGGTGCATTAGTAACTTTAACTGCACTTATTGTATCACCATTTATAACCTTAATATTATTTGCAGCAGCTTTAACACAAGTTACAGTTGAAATAACTAAATCAGATGGCTCAGTTGAGGTGGTAAATAAGATAATAAAAACCACTGTAAATGACGTAAGAGAAAAGGTTCATGAAACTACTTCGAATATGAAAGATAAGTTTAAAAAAGGTGAAAGTTATAGTAAGGAAGATAGTATATATTCATACACGGTAAATTTTGAAGAATCAAATGAAGATGAAGATAAGAAAGAAAAACAATAGGTATTTATGTCAGCAGAATAAATCTGCTGACTTTTAGATTTTACCTATAATAACATAGAGTTAATTTATTTAAGAAAAAAACTAAATTATATAAAAAATAGTAAAAATTATGAAAATGTGTTATATTAGTATTAATAAAAGTATTATTATAATGCCACTTTATTACATAACTAAATTATACTTACTATAATATGAAAAATAACGTATGAAAAAGAAAAAGATAAATAGGTAAAGATGATTACAAATAAATAAGCATAATAAGATAAAAGTGTTATACTATTAATGTAAATATAATGATATAATAAACACAAATTGAAGAATATTTATCTTTTTGGAAAGAGGGTGACTAAAATTAAGCTATCACAAAGGCAAGAAAAAATTATAAAATTAGTCAAGGAACATGAACCAATAACAAGTGAACAATTAGCATCAAGGATTGGAGTTACAAGAGCAGCTTTAAGACCAGATTTAGCAGTTCTTACTATGACAGGCATATTAGAGGCAAAGCCTAAAGTAGGATACATACATTCTAAAAAGCCCTCTTATAGTTTGATATATGATCATATAAGGAATATAAAGGTAAAAGATATTATGTCAAAGCCTGTGGTAGTTAATGAAGCTACTACGGTTTACGATGCTATTTTAAATTTGTTTTTAAATGATGTTGGTACAATATTTGTTGAAAATAATGGATTACTTGTGGGTGCTACTTCAAGAAAAGATTTCTTAAAATTTGCAATGGGTGGAACTGATATGCATAAAGTTCCTGTAGGAATTATTATGACTAGAATGCCTAATATAGTATTTGTAGACGAAGAAGAAAATGCCTATGAAGCAGCAATAAAAATTATAGAACATGAAGTTGATAGTTTACCAGTAGTTGTTAAAGAGGATTCAGATAAAAAGGATTCATTTAAAATAATAGGCAAGGTGTCAAAAACTAATATAACTAAATTACTAGTTAAGATGGGCGAAAATTCCTAAAATGATAAGTGTAATGGGTTAAAACTCTTTACATAAAAATGACAATTTAACAAAGGGGATGTTATTATGGAAAGCAAAAAATATGTGTACCTTTTTAGGGAAGGTAATGCATCAATGAGAAATTTACTTGGAGGAAAAGGAGCTAATTTAGCAGAAATGACTAATTTAGGAATACCTGTTCCACAAGGATTTACAGTAAGTACTGAAGCATGTACAAAGTATTATGAAGATGGGAAAAAACTTGTAGAAGAAGTAGTAGATCAAATTTATAATTCATTAAATGAATTAGAAAAAGTAACAGAAAAGAAGTTTGGAAGTATAGATAATCCACTATTAGTTTCTGTAAGATCTGGTGCAAGAGTATCTATGCCAGGAATGATGGATACAATATTAAATTTAGGGTTAAATGATCAGACTGTTGAAGGTTTAGCAAGATTAACTAATAATGAAAGATTTGCTTATGATTCTTATAGAAGATTTATTCAAATGTTCTCAGATGTTGTTATGGGAATAGATAAAAGAAAATTTGAGGATGTTTTAGATGAAGTTAAGGAATCTATAGGAGCTAAATTTGATACTGATCTTAAATCATCTGATTTAAAATTAATAGTAAATAAATTTAAAGAGATATACAAAAAAGAAATGGGAGAAGATTTCCCAGAAGAACCTAGAAAACAGCTAATAGCAGCTATTACAGCTGTATTTAGTTCATGGGATAACCCAAGGGCAATTGTATACAGAAGACTAAATGATATACCTGGAGATTGGGGTACTGCTGTAAATGTTCAAAGTATGGTATTTGGCAATATGGGACAAACTTCAGGAACTGGGGTTGCATTTACAAGAAATCCAGCTACAGGGGAGAATGCCATATTTGGTGAATATTTAATTAATGCTCAAGGAGAAGATGTTGTTGCAGGAATAAGAACACCTCAACCTATAACAAAGTTAAAAGAAGATTTACCAGAATGCTATGAACAGTTTATTAACATAGCAAGTAATTTAGAAAATCATTATAAAGATATGCAGGATATGGAGTTTACTATAGAACAAGGGAAATTATATTTCTTACAAACTAGAAATGGTAAAAGAACTGCTCAAGCAGCGTTAAAAATTGCAGTTGATATGGTAAGTGAAGGACTAATTACCAAGGAAGAAGCTATTTTAAAGGTTGATCCAAAACAGTTGGACACGTTATTGCACCCAAACTTTGATGTGGAAGAACTAAAAAGCGCCAAGGTAATAGCAAAAGGTCTTCCAGCATCACCAGGAGCAGCTTGTGGTAAAGTGTATTTTACAGCTGAAGAAGCAAAATTACACCATGAATTAGGGGAGAAAGTTATACTTGTTAGACAAGAAACTTCACCAGAAGATATAGAAGGTATGGTAGCTGCAGAAGGTATACTTACTGTAAGGGGTGGAATGACATCTCATGCGGCTGTTGTAGCAAGAGGTATGGGTACTTGCTGTGTAGCTGGATGTGGTGATATAAAGGTAATCGAAGCTAAAAGGACTTTTGAAGTTAATGGTGAATCATATAATGAAGGTGATTATATATCTCTTGATGGAACAACAGGATATGTATATGGTCAAGCTATAAAAACTGTTGATCCAGAGATAAGTGGATATTTTGGAACATTTATGGGATGGGCTGATGAACTAAGAGTTATGAAGGTTAGAACTAATGCGGATACTCCAAGAGATGCAAGACAAGCTGTTAAATTTGGAGCGGAAGGTATAGGACTTTGTAGAACTGAGCATATGTTCTTTGATGAAGATAGAATTCCAGCTGTTAGAGAGATGATAGTAGCAGATGCTGAAGAACAGAGAAGAAAAGCATTAGAGAAACTTTTACCTATGCAAAGAGAGGATTTTATTGGTATATATGAGGCAATGGAAGATAGACCTGTAACTATACGATTTTTAGATCCGCCATTACATGAATTCTTACCAACAGAAGATGAAGATATAGAAGAATTAGCTAAGGATATGGGAATAAGCTTCGAACATTTAAAGCTTACTGTGGAGTCTTTGCATGAGTTTAATCCAATGATGGGTCATAGGGGATGTAGACTGACGGTTTCATATCCTGAGATAGCAGAGATGCAAACTAGAGCTGTTATTGAGGCTGCTTTGGATGTTAAAAAGAGAAAGGAATATAATATAGTACCTGAAATTATGATTCCTCTTATAGGGGAAATAAAGGAATTAGCATTTGTTAAGGAAATTGTAGTAAGTACTGCAGATGAAATAATAGCTAATTCAGGAATGGAATTAAAGTATCATGTGGGTACTATGATAGAAATTCCAAGAGCTGCTATTACCGCAGATGAAATAGCAAAAGAAGCGGACTTCTTCTCTTTTGGAACTAATGATTTAACACAGATGTCATTTGGTTTTTCAAGGGATGATGCAGGGAAATTCTTAAATGATTATTATGATAAGAAAATATATGATTTTGATCCATTCCAAAAATTAGATCAATTTGGAGTAGGAAAACTAGTTAAAATGGCTTGTGAACTTGGAAGAAAAACAAGACCAGATATTAAACTAGGAATATGTGGAGAACATGGAGGAGATCCTTCATCAGTGGAGTTTTTCCACAATACAGGTTTAAATTATGTATCATGTTCACCATTTAGAGTCCCTGTAGCTAGACTTGCAGCAGCACAGGCTCAAGTTAAAAATCCAAGAAAATAGAGTTTTAAATAAGCTCTGCGATAGTTTTGCAGAGCTTATTTTAATATAGTTTTGCATTAAATTTATTTTCTATATAATTAATGAATTGGTATAAAAACTCATATTGATAGGTATCATTTTCTATGGCTTTATTTAATAACTTTACAAAGGAGTTTTTGTTACATTTACGGATATTTTTATAATAATCCCTGGATATTTTCCAATACTTTTGAGGAAAGCCTAGGTATACTAATATATATTTGTATTCATCTAAATTTAAAGAACGAAACTTTTCATAAGAATTAAGACAGTCTATTGCTAGAGAAAAATCCCAATTGGTACCGGTTCTTTTCATAAATCTTCTCATAAAGTATGAAATGTCATGTACACAGTAATCTATTCTACATTTATCAAAGTCTATAACCCATATGTTATTATTAGTATCTAATATTATATTTTTATTAACATAATCAAGGTGACATAAAGACTTAGAAAGGTTATCAGTTTTTATGTTATTACTTATGCTTGATACAGTTTGAGCCATAGATATATTTGTATCAAAATGTTGTAAAAATAATTTTGAAAACTTATCTTTGTATTTAAAAGCAGAGTTTGAATATTTTAATAAGTGATTAAAGTGTTTACAAGTTGACGCATTAATATTATCAAAACTTTTTCTTACTAAGCTACCTTTAATAGAATGAAATTTTTCCGAACAATTATGCATTTTTGCAAGATTTTCAGAAGAGGAAAGAATATTCTCTTTTATATCATAGTTGCATTTTGAGCCATCTATCCAAGGAGTAAGTATAAATAACATATCATTATAATTCACAAATCTTCCACCGTCTAAAGTAGGTAGAATTCTAGGGACTTTTATATTGTTTCGATAAAACCATTCTATAGAGGAGTATACAAATAGTAATTCTTCTTTAGAAAAATATACTTTTTTTAAGCAATAACTATTGTTGGTGTCATCTATTCTATAAACTGCTCTTTGTTTATCTGTATCTTTAAATTTTATTTGTGTTACTATAGCAGTTTCTAAACCATAATAAGGAAGAACACATTTTTTAATATTTTCTTCTGAAAATATATCTGCGCTATATTTTTGTGCAGCATAACTCATAAAAACACTCCTTAATAAGTTGTCTCTTTATAATGATATTATTAAACTATTTATAATATACATAAATATCTAGTATAATTTATAAAATTAAAATTCATATTAAAGAATAAAAATAATGTTGAATTAAAATAAAATAATTAATATATTTTGTAAATATATTAATTAATTAAAGAAAAAAAGGAGTTTTAAATAGAATATAGAATATTTAAATTGTGGTGATGATATTATGAGTATAAGGAAAAATATAGAAAATGCAGAAAAAAAAATATTAATCCCTTATGCTGCGTTTTCTAGTAAATCTAAGGGAAGAAAGAATAAGGAGGAATTTGACGAAGTAAGAACATGTTTTATGGTGGATAGAGATAGAATAATACATAGTAAGTCTTTTAGAAGATTGAAGCACAAGACTCAGGTTTATATTAAAACTTCTGGTGATCACTATAGAACAAGGCTTACCCATACATTAGAGGTGGCCCAGATAGCCAAAACTATAGGTAAGGCAATCGGCTTAAATGAAGATTTAATAGAGGCTATTTCTCTGGGGCATGATATAGGTCATGTAGCCTTTGCACATAGTGGAGAAGAGGTTTTAAATAGTTTATTACCAAATGGTTTTGCTCATAATAAAAATAGTATAAGAGTACTTACAAAAATTGAAAAACAAGGGAAAGGTTTAAACTTAACGAATGAAGTATTAAATGGTATACTTTATCATAGTGGATTTTCCTACAGTAAGAAATCTATAAAGGCATGTACTTTAGAAGGACAAATAGTGAAATACAGTGACAAAATTGCTTATGTAAATCATGATATAGATGATTCAATAAGAGCAGGCATGATAAATCAGGAAAATATTCCAAACCAGCTATTAAATATTTTAGGTAAAACCCATAGCACTAGGGTGGATACTTTAGTTAGGGATTGCATATATACTACTTTAAATAATATTGAAAACAATGTTAAAGAAGTAGCTTTAAGTGAAGGAATAGAAAATGCTTTAAGAGAGTTAAGAAGCTTTATGTTTAGAAATGTGTATAAAGGAACTATTTTAAAAGAGGAGAGGGATAAGGCTAAATTTGTTTTATATCAGGTATTTGAACATTATTACAAGTATCCTGATAATATGCCAAAGCTTTATAAAGATATAGTAGATGAAGAAGGATTATATCAAGGAGTTGCGGATTATATATCCGGGATGAGTGATGATTATTGTCTTTTTTTATTTAATAAGATATATGTTCCTAAAATTGTTATTTATTGATGAAAAATGGGAATAAAATTCAGTTGATTTAGGGTATAATAATACTTGCTTATATATCCATAAAAAATTATAATTTTGAAGGATATTTAATTTTTATAAAGAATATATATTATAGTTAAAGATAATTTTGGTAAAATATTTTTATACTAAGAAGGAATATCTTAATTTTTGTCGAATATATAAAACTTTGTTGAGGAAAATTTAAAAACATATACAAATTATTTGAAAAAATTTAATTAAAATTTATTATTAAAAAAAGGTAAGGTGAAATGTATAATTGATATCGGAAGATGTCATTGAAAAAGTAAAAGAACTAAACGACATTGTAGATGTGGTTTCAGAAACTACAAAACTTAAAAGAACAGGTAGATATTATTCGGGGTTGTGTCCATTTCATAATGAGAAGACCCCTTCTTTTACGGTTACTCCAGATAAACAAATATACAAATGTTTTGGATGTGGAGAAGCTGGAAATGTAATAACTTTTGTTATGAAGACAAAAAATGTTCCCTTTTTAGAGGCGGTACAATTACTTGCTGAAAGAGCCAATATAGATATAAGTAGCAATAAAGATAAAAGAGAAGTACATATTAATGAAAAGCTTTATAAAATTAATGTAGAATCCGCAAGGTACTTTTTTTATAACTTGAGAAAAAACAAAAAAGCATTAACTTATTTAACTGATAGGGGAATAGAGTTAAAAACTATTACAAAATTTGGATTAGGATATGCACAGGACAAGTGGGATGGACTTTTAAAACATCTAAAGTCTAAAGGATATACAGAGTTAGATATGCTTACAGCCGGTCTTGTTATAAAAAGTAAAAAAGGTTCTTTTTATGACAGATTTAGAAATAGAATTATATTTCCTGTATTTGATTATAGGGGGAGGGTTATAGGTTTTGGAGGAAGAGTTATGGATGATTCCAAACCTAAATATTTAAATTCTCCGGAGACAAATGTGTTTAAAAAGGGTATTAATTTATATGGGTTAAATTTCGCAATTAAAAATAATCCACAAAAGACATTTATAATAGTAGAGGGATATATGGATTGTATATCTCTGCATCAACAAGGAATTTTTTCAACAGTAGCTTCACTTGGAACTGCTTTAACTCACAATCAGGCTAAACTTTTAAAACGATATTCAGATAGGGTCATAATATCCTATGATGCAGATGTAGCTGGGCAAAAGGCTACTATGAGAGGATTAGATGTTCTGAAAAATGAAGGGTTTGATGTAAGAGTACTTTCTATACCAGCTGGAAAGGATCCAGATGAATTTATAAAAAACTATGGCAAAGAAGCGTTTTTAAAGCTTGCAGGCAAGGCTTTAGAACTTATAGATTATAAAATAAAAAAAGCTAGTGAAGGAATAGATTTATCCAAAACCCAAAATATGGTTAAGTATGCTGAAGCAGCTATGGAAATAATAAAGGATTTAAATCCTGTAGAAAAAGGTATTTATATAAGAAAGATTTCTGATAAAACAGGTATAAAAGAACAGGCATTATATGATTTAATTAATGAAAAAATGCAAAAGAGCATACATAGTAACGAAAAAATGAATATTGATGAGGAATTTGGGAATAAATTATATGTAGAACCAATATATGTAAAGAGTGAAAGAAAACTCTTAAAATTAATAGTTTCCAATAAAGAAGCATTAGATTATATGTGTGATATTTTAGATGAAAATGGATTTATATTTAACGTACATAAAAAGATATATAAAACGATATTAGAAAATAGAAATTGTGATGTTAAAGAGATAGGAAAAATTATAGAGACTAAGTATGAAGATAGTGAAGTAATAAAAGAGTGGGTTAATATTTTGGAAACTAATTTGATTAGTGATAATTGCGATTACAAAATTTTAATAGAAGATTTTATAAGGGAAATTAAAAAATTTAAATTAGAGGAGACCAGAAAAGAAATTATGATTAAAATTAAGGAGTATGAATCACAAGGAGCAATAAAAGAATCACTTAGATTAGCCCAAGAACTTGTAAGTATCAAGAAACAGTTAGGAAGTATGCAGTAATGGCGGAAGGAGGCAATATTATGAAAGATAAAAATGCAAAAATGCAGTTAGTAAAAAAATTAATAGAAAAAGGCAAGAAGAATGGCAGCCTTACATATAAAGAAATTATGGATGAATTAGACGAAGTTGATTTAAGTCCAGAACAGATAGAAAAAATATATGAAGTGCTAGAATCAATGGGTATAGATGTAGTAGGAGATGCACAAGAAGCAGAAAATCATGAAGAAGAAATAGATTTATCTGTTCCAGAAGGAATTGCCATAGATGATCCTGTAAGAATGTATTTAAAAGAAATTGGTAAAGTGCCTCTACTTTCATCAGAAGAAGAAATAAGTCTTGCAAAAAGGATTGAAGAAGAAGATCCAATAGCAAAGAAAAAATTGGCAGAAGCTAATCTAAGATTGGTAGTAAGTATAGCGAAAAGATATGTTGGAAGAGGAATGCTATTTTTAGATCTTATACAAGAGGGTAATTTAGGACTTATAAAGGCTGTAGAGAAGTTTGATTATAGAAAAGGATATAAGTTTAGTACTTATGCTACATGGTGGATTAGGCAAGCTATAACAAGGGCAATAGCGGATCAAGCGAGGACAATAAGAATACCAGTTCATATGGTAGAAACTATAAATAAATTAATAAGAGTGTCAAGACAACTTTTACAAGAGCTTGGTAGGGAACCAATACCAGAGGAAGTAGCAAAACAGATGGAAATGCCTGTAGATAAAGTAAGAGAAATCATGAAAATTGCTCAAGAACCTGTATCACTGGAAACTCCAATAGGAGAAGAAGAAGATAGTCACTTAGGTGATTTTATACCTGATGATGATGCACCAGCACCAGCAGAAGCGGCGGCATTTACAATGCTAAAAGAGCAGCTTATAAATGTGTTGGATACATTAACTCCAAGAGAAGAAAAAGTATTAAGGCTAAGATTTGGATTAGATGATGGAAGGGCAAGAACGTTAGAAGAAGTAGGAAAGGAATTTAATGTAACAAGAGAAAGAATTAGACAGATAGAAGCAAAGGCGTTAAGAAAGCTCAGACACCCAAGTAGAAGTAAAAAATTAAAAGATTATTTAGATTAATTTTAAAGCACCTTTTGGTGCTTTATTCATATAACTAATTTTGGACACTTATTTATAAATAATTGAAAAGGGTGGGTATATGCAAAACTTTAAATCTATAAAAGGAAAAGGAATGCCATATATAATAATGGAAACATTATTATATAATGGCTTTATAGTATTATTATTATTTTTTATAAATTCATATGAATTATCAAATTTAATTAAAGTAGCATTAATAGTAATAAATATATATGAGTTTCATTATATATTTATGTATATGTCCTTAAAATATAGTATCGATGATAAATATATATACATATATAATATATTTGGACTAAAAGAGGAAAAAATATCACTTAAAGAAATTAAAGGATATAATAAAAGTCAGGGGAGAATAAAAGGTATAAAGCTTTATGGATATGGTAAAGATAATTTTGCATTGGGAAAATCTATAATAGATAATATAGGAACTACAAAAATGTACATTACATCTAATAGTAATATATTCTATTTAAAAACAGAGGATATGGTGTATGGATTATCTCCAGAAAATGCAGGAGAGTTTGAAGAAATATTAAAAAATAAGGAAATTCAACTTAAAAAGTGGGAATATAAATTTAATAAAAATACTAATTTTTATAAAGACAAAAAGTTTATTATACCATTTGGAATAGTTACATTAATAATAATATATTTGACTTTAACACCGTTTGTTTTGTATCTATATGGTAAACTACCTGAGCAAATGCCACTTAGCTTCAATGCTAATTTTGAACCAGTAAAAATGGGAACGGGTAAACAATTTGCATTTAAACAAATGACTTATGGGGTTTTAAATATGGCTATTTTACTTTGTATGTATTATTCATCGTACTTTTATTCAAAATATGATAAAAAATCCGCTTACAAATTTATATATGTATCACTTATAGTGGCTTTACTATTTTTTATAATACAAGGTAGAATTCTTGTTACCTTTTAGATTTTACTAGAATGGAGAATGAAAATGGAGTTGAGTTTGAGATTAAAAACTATTGCAAATATGGTGGATAAATGTTACGCATGTGCAGATATAGGAACGGACCATGGATATATACCTATTTACCTTATAAGTAATGATATATGTAAAAAAGTTATTGCTTCAGATATTAATAAAGGTCCTATAAATAAAGCTAAATTTAATATTAAATCTGAGGGTTTGGACAAGTTTATTGAGTGTAGAATAGGATCAGGACTTACTACATTAAAATCAAAAGAAGTTAATTGTGCTATAGTAGCAGGTATGGGTGGCAATTTAATAAAAGATATAGTTGAAGAGGGCAAAGATATATTTAAAGATTTGGATTATTTAATAGTTCAGCCCGTACAGAATCCAGAAATATTTAGAGAGTATGTATATAATAATGGATATAAAATAATAGAGGAAGAATTATGTGTTGACGAAAATAAATTTTATGAGATAATTAAAGTAAAGTATTCGAAAAAATCAACAAAAATAGACAATGTTTTTTACGAAGTAAGTAAATATTTGTTGGAAAATAATCATCCCCTCATTAAGGAATATATATTAAAAAAGATAGAAAAAAATAATAGGATATTAATAGCTATAACAGAAGATACTAAACTTGCAGCGGTTAGAAGAGAGGAAGTAAAAAGAAAAATATTCAAATTAAAGGAGTTGTTAGAATGGCTTTAAAAGTAGGTAATATAATGGAAATAATGGAAATGTTTGCTCCTTTAAAGTTAAAAGAAGATTATGATAATGTTGGTTTAATGGTTGGAAATCCAGAATGTGAAGTTACATCTATTTTAATAGCTCTTGATTGTACTTTAAAGGTTATTGAGGAAGCTAAAAAAGTTGGGTGTAATTTTATATTAACTCATCATCCATTACTATTTAATAAGCCATCTAACATTACTACTGAGTCTCTTCTTGGTAAAAAAATAATTCAACTAATAAAAAATGATATAAGTCTTTATTCTAGTCATACTAATCTTGATTCTACTAGAGATGGAATAAATGATTTAGTAATGAGGTTATTAGATTTTAACGACTATGATATTATAGAAATTAATGCTAATGCTGAGGATAAAAAATGTGGTATAGGAAGAATTGTTACTTTAAATAGTGAAATAACATTGGAGAATCTATGTGAAAAAGTTAAAGAGGCTTTTGATATAGCTTCTTTAAGATATGTTGGAGAAGATAAAAAGGGTATAAGAAGGGTTGCAGTTATAAATGGAAGTGGTAATGACTTCTTATGGAAAGCTAAGAGATTAGGTGCTGATTGTATTATTACAGGGGATACTACCTATCATTATGTAAGTGATCTAAATGAAGAGGGATTAACTGTTATAGATGCTGGACATTTTTCTACAGAGTGGCCTGGCATGAAAATTGTTGGGAAATGGTTGGAGAATAGAATAAGATTTATGGGATATAGTAATAAAATAATTATATCTAGAGAAACTGTGTCACCATATAAATACAAATAGAAATAGGCTAGTATGCTTATTTCTATTTTTTATATAGTAAAATATTTAAAAGGAGGGTTATTTATGAATAATGAAAAAATGCTATTAGAATTACAGAATAGGTATACTAAATTAGAAGAAAATTATAAGGTGTTAAAGGATAAATCCTATATAGTTGTATTAGATTCTATGAAAAAAAAATTTAATTTGTTAAAGAATGAGTACTTAAATAAAAAAAATAAGCTTGAAGAAATTAATAGTAGAAGTTTTGTAATAAACTCTGAAATAGATCAGATTAAAGTGGAATTAGATAAAGATGAATTTGATCTTTATAATAAATATGGCAATGATATTAAAATGATAAATAATATTCAAAGGGAGATTGATGAAAAGAAAAGTATAGTTAAAATAAAAGAAGACATACTAATTAATTTATTAGATAGAGAAGAAAATTTAGAAAGAGACTTAAAAGAATTAAAATTAAAAATAGAAAAAATAAGGAATGATTTTTATAAGTATAAGGAAGATGTAAATAATAACTTAAAAAAATGTAAGAATGAGTATAGGAGTAATAAAGATAGTATAGATAGAATAACAAATAAAATCCCAATAGAGATATTAAAAGAATTTAAAGAAGTAAGACAAAGGAAAAAAAATGCTATTGCATTAGTAGAAAATGGTGTGTGCACAGGGTGTAAAGTAAAAATTTCTACAAAGACAATAGATGATTTAAATAAGAAAAAAGAAATAGTGTATTGTGATAATTGTGGAAGAATACTTCTACTAGACAATATTTAAGATGTATAGCTTAAAATTAAAAAATTAGTTGCAATTTATATTGGTATGTGTTATTATATATTTTGCGAGTAAGCCAGACAGTCGCTGCTGCTTATAGCAGGAGAGGAAAGTCGGAGCTCCATAGGGCAGGGTGCTGGATAATACCCAGTCAGGGTGACTTGAAGGAAAGTGCAACAGAGATATACCGCCGAAGTTTACTTCGGTAAGGGTGGAAAGGCGAGGTAAGAGCTCACCAGCGCATTGGCGACTTTGCGGCTATGTAAACCCCATCTGGAGCAAGATCGAATAGGGAAGCATAAAGGGATGGCCCGTCCCGCTTCCGGGTAGTATCGCTTGAGTCTATTGGTAACAATAGACCTAGATAGATGACTGTTTAACACAGAACTCCGCTTATAGGTTTGGTCGTTTATAATTAGTATAAAACACTACGTAAAAACGTAGTGTTTTTTTATTTATTAACTATGCAAGTCTTTCTAGTTTGTATATAACTGGATGTAGACCGTCGTTACAACAACGTATAGCTATTCCATCTTGTTTAACATGTGGATTATTTTCACCAGAAGCTAAAACGTAAACGGTATCAGAAATTCCCTTCCAAGCACCATTACAAAAACCTTCTGGTTGAGTAGCATTTTTAGATATAAATATATCTCCTTCTTCACTCTTTGAACAGACAACAGGTACAGCATCTTTAGCATATTCTTTATGAATATCTTCTACAATAGTTTTTTTTAACACTGTAATTTTAACATCATATTTTTTTGAGTTTTCCATGGTATTACCCCCCTAAATTAATTATGTTCATATTATAATGATAACGTATATTTTTTGTTAGTACAAATAATATTTTTTAATTATAAAAATTTGAAAGGATTTATAGTAAGTATATTTATAAATAAAATGATTATAAATATTGTGTGTAAACAACTTTATAATGAATAAAATAATATATTTTAAGTTCTTATAGTAAAATCTTATTATTTTTCTTAAATTATTGGGAATAATTATTGAAATTAATTAGGAATCTTTTGAAAAAGTATAAAAATATAGTTATAATTATAATTATAAAATATTATTAAATAATAATTTTTATTATATAAGGAGAATGTTATGTTAAGTTTAACTAAATTATTATGTAATTCTAACAATTTTGGAGATGATTTAAGATATTCCAAAGGGGCAGCTCAGTGCAAATATGGTGTGAATTTTGGAAGAGGACCTGTTGTAGTGTGGAACTGTACTAGACAGTGTAATTTGAAATGCCTACACTGTTATGCTGAGGCAAATAATGAAAAGTGTAGTGAGGAGTTAGAATTAAAAGAAGCAAGAGATTTTATTGAAGACTTAAAGATGTTTAATGTACCAGTAATACTATTTTCTGGCGGAGAACCATTGTTGAGAGGAGACTTTTTTAATTTATTAGAATTAACTTCTAAACTAGCAGTAAGGAGTACTATATCTACTAATGGTACATTACTTTATAAAGATGTATGCAAAGATATAAAAAGTATGAATGTGGGTTATGTAGGTGTAAGTTTAGATGGCATTGGATCCCGTCACGATGAATTTAGAGGGGTAAGTGGCGCATTTGATAAATCACTAAAAGGAATAAGAAACTGTATAGAATTGAATCAGAGGGTTGGGCTTAGGTTTACTATAAATAAACATAACTTCCATCAAATTGAGGAAATATTTGCTCTTATAAAAGAAGAAAAAATACCTAGAGTATGTTTTTATCATATGGTTTATTCAGGGAGAGCAAGCAATATTATAAAGGACGATATTTCTAAAGAACAGCGAAGGGAAGTAATGGATTTAATTATCAAAAAAACTTTAGAACTTGGTCCTAAATTTGAAATATTAACGGTGGATAATCATGCAGATTCGGTATATTTATACCTTAAGGCTTTGAAAGAATTTCCAAACAAGGCAAATAGAATCCTACAGCTTATAAATAGTAATGGAGGTAATAGGTCGGGAATGGCATTTGCTTGTGTAGATTATAAAGGGGATATACATCCTGATCAGTTTACATGGCAATATACTTTCGGAAATATTAAACAAAACAAGTTTAGTGATATATGGAAAAATTCAGACAACTCAATTTTAAATGGATTAAGAAATAGAAAAGCTTTGATTAAGGGTAGATGCAGTAAATGTAAGTGGATTTTTGTATGCAATGCAAACTTTAGAACTCGTGCGGAGGTAGTTTACAAAGATTTTTGGGAATCTGATCCTGCTTGTTATCTTACAGATAATGAAATAGGAATTTAGGGGGAAGGATATGATATTATCATGGAATACTACTAATAAGTGTAATTTAAAATGTAAACATTGTTATAGGGAATCTGGAGAGAGACTCAATGGAGAACTTAGTACTAAAGAGGGGAAAGAACTAATAGATGATATTTGCAAAGCCGGATTTAAAATAATGATTTTTTCTGGGGGAGAACCTCTTATGAGAAATGATATTTTTCAGCTTATAAACTATGCTAAAAATAAGGGGCTAAGACCTGTTTTAGGTAGCAATGGAACTCTGATTACAAAAGAAGTAGCTATAAAGCTTAAAGAGGCAGGAGTAATGGCTATTGGAATAAGTTTAGACAGCCTAAATGCTAAATTACATAATAAGTTTAGGGGATGTGATAATGCATTTAAAGATGCTATTTTAGGTATGAAAAATTGTAGAGATGTAGGATTAGATTTTCAAATACATACTACTATAATGAATTGGAATAAAGAAGAGATAATGTATATTACGGATTTCTCAGTGGCTATGGGGGCCATAGCACATCATATATTTTTTTTGGTGCCTACAGGTCGTGGAAAGAATATAGAAAAGGAATTGTTGGATAAAATAGAATACAGAAGATTACTTACTGATATAATGAAAAAACAAAAGGAAGTAAGTATCCAAATAAAGCCAACTTGTGCACCACAATTTATAAAAGTGGCAGAGAGTATTGGGATAAATAGTAGATTTAAAAAAGGGTGTATTGCTGGAACAAATTATTGCATTATAAGTCCTAAGGGTGATGTGCAACCTTGTGCATATTTAAATGAAATAGCTGGCAATATAAGAGATATACCTTTTGATTATATATGGAAGAATAGTACTATTTTTAAAGAACTTAGAACTTTAAAATATGAAGGAAATTGTGGAAAATGTGATTTTAAAATAAAATGTGGGGGATGTAGGGCAAGAGCTGCATTTTATAATAATGGTAATTATATGGCAGGTGATAACTCTTGTTTTTATTATTGTAAATAGGAGGGGTGTATAATGGAAGACATAGATAAAAAACTTTTAAATGAAATACAAGAAGGTATAAAGATAGATGAAAGACCCTTTAACTATATAGCAGATAAGTTTAATTTAACAGAAAATGAGGTCATAAAAAGAATTAATATATTAAAAAAACAAGGATATATAAGAAGGTTTGGAGGGGTATTTAGTTCAAAAAAACTTGGATATGTTAGTACTTTATGTGCTATGAGTGTACCAAAAGATAAAATTTATAAAGTAGCACAGACTATAAATAAATATGATGAAGTTACTCATAATTATTTAAGGGAAGATAAATACAATGTATGGTTTACAATTATAGCTCCATCAAAAGATAAGCTTAATACTATTATAGAAACTATAAAAGAAGATACAGGTATACATGAATTAATTAACTTACCTTCTAATAGAGACTATAAGGTGAAAATGGTATTGGATTTAGAGGTGAATAAAGATGCTTAGCTTACTTGATAAGGAAATAATAAGATATTTACAAGAAGATATACCTATAGAGATGCAGCCATTTAAATCAATTGCAAAAAAATTAAATGTAGATGAAAGTGAAATAATAGAAAGAGTGAAATTTCTTAAAGATAAGGGAATGCTTAAAAGAATAGGAGCAGTTCTTTATCATAGAAAATCTGGATTTAAAGCAAATGCTATGGTAGTTTGGTGTGTTCCAGAAAGTTGCGTGGAATATGTTGGGGATTATTTATCAAGTAAAAAGGAAATAAGCCATTGTTATGAAAGAGTAGTCTGTAGTCAGTGGAAATATAATTTATTTACTATGATTCATGGAAATACAAAAGAGCAGTGCCAGAAACTAATTGAGGAAATTGCTAAAAAAATTAATATAAATGAATATAAAGTGCTATATAGCACAAAAGAACTAAAAAAGAGTAGTATGAAGTATAAAGACTTATAAATTTTTTGAAATTAGAGGTGTGTCATTATGGTAGACATGGATTATGATGAAGACAGTGTAAAAGAAGTAAATATAATACTTAATAATTTAGATATAATAAATGATATATATGATATGATAAGAATAATTAATCCACTCACTAAAAAAGTACTATATTCTAATGTAAAGGATGGTTTGTTTTCTCATAATAATTGTTACTATACATGGAATAAAGCAGATATATGTGAAAATTGTATCGCCATGAGGACTATTAAAGAGAATAAAACATTTATAAAGATTGAATATAGTAAGGATGGGAATATATATATGATTACCTCTACAATTACAGAAATTAATCAGAAAAAATTTGTTATGGAGCTTATAAAAAATATAGTGGGAACAGGAATAATTTCTAGTATAGAAAGTAAGAATGAAAGAGAAATTTATGATTTTATTAAAGAGAAGAATGATTTAGTTGTAAAGGATGAATTAACTAATATTTATAACAGGAGATATATAGATGAAAGGCTTCCTGTGGACATGTTAAATAGTAAAATTAATAACAAACCATTATCTCTTATATTAATAGATATAGATCATTTTAAGAGAATAAATGATACTTATGGACATGTAGTTGGAGATTATACATTAAAGGAATTTGCTTCAAAAATAAATTCTATGTTGGGAAAAAATAAAGATTGGACTGCTAGATATGGAGGAGAGGAGTTTTTAGTAGTATTGAATAATGTGAATGAGAGGGAAGCTTTTGTATTTGCAGAACAAATAAGAAAAGGAGTTTATAATCTTGATTTGTGTTGTAATAATAAGTGTATAAAGGTTACCGCAAGTTTAGGGGTATATACTTTTAACGGTGAGGATATAGATTTTGAAGAGATAATATGCAGAGTGGATAAAAATATGTATGAGGCAAAAAGGTTGGGGAGAAATAGAACTGTAAAATAGCTATATGTATTGTGTAGCTATCTTATATAAAAATACCTATGTCAATTTGACATAGGTATTTTTGTGTTTTATGCACTAATTGTTTCTGGATTAGTTTTCTTTTTACCTTTTCTATCTATAAAGTCTACAATCATGGCAACTGCTTGATCACCTGTTATATTACAAGCTGTTCCAAAGCTATCTTGTGCTATATATAAAGCAATCATAAGTCCTAACATTGGTTCTGAAAATCCTAATATACTTTTAAGTACCCCTAATGCTGCCATAACGCAACCACCAGGAACACCAGGTGCTGCAACTAATGACACACCAAGCATTGCTATAAAGCCTGCAAAACTTGAAAATGATACAGGCATATTATTTAACATCATAACAGACATTGCACAGATAGTTAAAGTAATTGTACTTCCTGACATGTGTATTGTTGCACAAAGGGGAATTACAAATTCTCTTATTCCTTTAGTTATCCCCATTTTTTCAGAACATTGTAGATTGACAGGGATAGTAGCTGCAGAAGATTGAGTTCCTAGAGCAGTCATATAACCTTGAGTCTGTATTTTTAAACATTTAAAAAGATTTTTCTTGCTTAATGATGATCCAATTGCAAATTGGAATAGTATTATTATAAAGTGGCAAGCTATTATTATTATAAATACTTTCCAGAATACTGAAAATATAGTTGTTGCCTTTCCTGTATAAGTCATATTTCCAAATATACTTAAGATATAAAGTGGCAATAATGGAATTACTACTTTCTCTATAGTTTTTGATATTATATTTTGAAATTCTTCAGCAGCTTTTTTTAATGTACTACTTCCTGTAGCTGAAATTCCAAGACCTAATAAGAATGCAAAAATAAGTGCTGTAGTTACTTCCATCATTGGAGGTATTTGTATTGTAAAATAAGGTTCTAAATCTTTAGCCTGTGATGCAACACTAGAAATACTTGAATTAGTGATAATAGAAGGCAGTAAAGTTTTTCCTACTGTAAATCCAAAAAAACCAGATATTAAAGTGAATCCGTAGGCTAAAGCTACTGTCAATCCTAATAGTTTTCCAGCACCACTTCCAAGTTCCGCTATTCCAGCAACAATAAAACCCATTATTATAAGAGGTATGGCAAAACCTAAAAAGTTTCCAAAAATTGAGCCGAATGTAACAAAAATTCTAACGAAGGCTTCAGGTGTAAATTTACCAATAAGCACACCTAAGATGATAGCTAGTACTATTTTGGGTATTAGTCCTAAACTAAATTTTTTCATAAAAACTTCCCTCCATGTTTTAATAATATTATAAGACCAAAATATTTTCACAGGATATTAATAGGTAAAAGTCATTACAAATTTTATTTTAAATGACAAAAGTATACCTACTACGGACATACAATGATTTTTTCCTGCAAAATAAATACAAATCGAAGTATAGCATATTAACCTTTATTTTGCAATATAAACTAGTATTTTAATAGGAAAAGTATAAAAATATGGAGGAATATATGTCAAAGTACAAAAAAATGTTGTCTAACAGTCTATTTTGTAATATTATGAATTAATTCATGTCATTAGTATTAATTTTCAATATGTTATATAAAAAACTAATGACAAATATAAAAAATGCATTATAATATAAGTTGCAGAAATAAGAGTATAATTTTAAAAAAATTTCAAGGAGGATTTTCCAATATGAATAAAAATTATAGCGTATTTGATATTATAGGTCCTATAATGATAGGCCCTTCAAGCTCTCATACTGCTGGTGCAGCTAGACTTGCAAAAATATCAGCATTAATAGCCGGTGGAAATATAAAGAAGGTACAATTTTTATTACATGGATCTTTTGCTAAAACTTACAAGGGTCATGGAACAGATAAAGCATTAGTTGCAGGAATATTAGGGATGGATCCCTGGGATGAGAATTTAAAAAAGTCTTTTGAAATTGCTAAAAAAAGAAATCTAGAAATAAGTTTTTCTGAAATTGAAATGGAAAATGTACATCCTAATACAGTTGAATTTATAATAACTAAAGAAGATGGAAGTATTTCTACTGTAATTGGTTCATCTATAGGAGGAGGAAATATATTAATATTTAATATAGATGGTCAAGAAGTAGAGTTTAGAGGGGATTATCCAACACTAATTACCAAACATAAGGATACACCAGGTATAATAGCTAAAATAAGTACATTATTATATAATGAAAATATAAATATTGGAACAATGAAGGTTTATAGGGATAGTAAAGGAACTACAGCTACTATGGCTTTAGAAACAGATAGTTTAATTGATGATGATAAAATAGAAAAACTTAAAGAAATTAGTGAGATATATAGTGTTAAAATTATAAATCCGATTATGGAAGGAGAGCAATAATATGTTTGTAAATAGTGGAGCTGAGCTTATAAAAGTATGTAAAGAAGATAATATATCTATATGGGAATATGCTCTAAACACAGAGGCGGAAGAAAGTGGGGTGTCTAAAGAAAAAATATTTGAGAGGATGAGAAAAACTTTAGATGTAATGAAACACTCTGCTAAATATGGTATGGAAAATAAAGTTAAATCAGTAAGTGGGCTTATAGGAGGAGATGCTTTTAAATTACATATTTATGAAGAAGAAAGAAACACATTAACAGGATCATTAATGGTAAAAGCTATGGCTAGGGCATTATCTTCTTCAGAGGTTAACGCTGCAATGGGGAAAATAGTAGCATGTCCAACGGCTGGTTCTTGTGGAATATTACCAGCAGCTGTTATATCTGCAGGAGAAAAACTCAATAAATCAGATGATGAATTAGTAAAGGCTCTTTTAACTGCATCGGCTGTAGGTGTAATAATAGCCAAAAATGCTACTTTAGCAGGTGCAGAAGGAGGATGTCAAGCAGAGTGTGGTTCTGCGTCAGCTATGGCAGCTGCTTCTGTAGTTGAGCTTATGGGTGGAAGTGTAAAGCAATCTTTAAATGCTGCAGCAATAGTAATTAAAAATATATTAGGATTGGTCTGTGATCCTGTGGCTGGGCTTGTAGAAGTCCCTTGTGCTAAAAGAAATGCAGCAGGTGTTGTAAGTGCATTAACTTCTGCAGATATGGTAATGGCAGGTATTGAAAGTAAAATACCTTTTGATGAAACAGTAGCAGCAATGTATAAAGTAGGAAGACAACTTCCTATGGAACTTAGAGAAACTGCTCTTGGAGGGCTTGCTACTACTCCTACAGGAATAGAACTAAAAAAGAAAGTTTTAAAATAAATGTAATGATAAGAGCCCCTAACTAGGGGCTCTTATCATTTATTTTGCAATATTTTCAAAACGTTTAATCATTTCAAAATAATCTATAGAATTTTCTTTATTTACTTCTGGAACATTAACTTTAATATCTCCATTAATGTTAGTTGTATTATTAGTGTACATAATTTTCATAAATACTACGCCCTTTATATCTTTGGAGTCTTTATCATTAATTATATTATTTAGTTTCCCTAGGTCTAATTTAAAATCTATACTTCCGTCTTCAGATAATACTATTCCTTTATCTGATAGATAGTAAGTAATTTCTATTCCTTCATTTCCAAGAATGTCAAGTGAGTTTATACAATCTAAAACTTTGTTGAAGGATAGGGAAGTACTAGGCATATTAGACAAAAAGTTGGAAAATTCTTTTTCAAAGGTTGCTTTATCAGCATCTTTATTTTTTGAGGAAATTTCTATACAAGCATTTATATATGATTTTATGAAATCCACTACATCCTTATCTTGAATAAAGTTTAAGGTATTATTTCCAGTATAGGATATTAGAGATTTTAATGTATCATTATTTATATTTAATTTATAACAAGTAGCTTCCCTTCCATCTGAAGTTTTAGCATTACCAAGTTTCTTTATCATGTCTATATTTGGATGATAGTTAGAGATAAATTTTAAGGCTAATTTTTCTAATTTGGGGCTAAAATCTTTGATAATTCCCTCTAATTTATCTTTATTTATGTTAATATCATCTTCTGAAGTTATGAATTTATTAAGTCCATCTGAGGATATTACCATGTATTTCTTATCTTTAAACATTTCAAATTCAGGACCCATATTTCCTAAATTAGTTGAAGTACTTTCAGGAATACCGTATATTAGTCTAAAATCATTTTCATTTATGTCTGTCCAAGTTGGTGTTGTTGAAGGCATGCCAGCCATAAGTCCGCTATATTTAGTTGTTGAAGTACTTTCCTGTTTAAAAGAATTTTTAGATATATATTCATTTTTACTATTGCTATTAACTGTTATAGTGTCTCCCATTAAAGATAACATCTGATTATATTGATTCTGCATTTCTCCATTTAAGCCTGTTGCTGAGAATTTTATAGTGCATTTGGAGTTTTGTTCAAAGGATTTTGGATGATTAGCAGTAACAATTTTTCCAAAGAACTCTTGTCCATCCTTTAAATTAGTAGTTTCGTTGTTTAATAGTGTTTCTATAGATTTATTTACAGAACCTTCAAGACCTAATATATAGTAATTTATATAATCAGTTGATTTTATATAGGCTTTTTGATTAACAAAATCTTTTCCATTTGTAAGTATAATAGGTGCTTTTAATTTAGAAGCTAATGCACTTCCAGTAAGGGCATCTGCAAAACCTTGACCAGAAGCTATAACTGCATTTGATGAGTTTATATTAAATGCTTTGTTTATTAAAATATTAGTTTCGTATCTATCTTTACCAAAGATTCTTGTTATATCTGAGTCTTTTAAAGATTTATTTATGTTTTTAATTTCATTTATTATATTTTCAGAAATTAGGGCTTTTGAACCTATTACATAAACTTTTGATGGTTTAATTTTATTTAGATGATTTTTAAGTTGTGATGAAAGACTATCTTTATTTGTCATTATTAAAGGATATCCATTTATAGCAGATAAACTTGAAACACTTAAAGAATCACCAAAAGCTGAGGAACTTGTTATAAATACAGGAATGCCTTCTTTTATAGTAAGCTTGTCTAATATTTTACTATTAGTGTCTAGTCTATTTTTTCCGTATATCCTTTCAGTTTTATAACCTAGTTTTTTGATATCAGTTTCTATCTTTTTTTCAATTGCACCTTCTCCACCAAGAATATATACGGTTCCTGATTTATTTAAATGATTAGTAATATAGTTAAAAGTTTCAGGACATGTGCTCCTTGAGTTATCAGCTAAAAGTATAGGTGCATTTATATTTTTAGCAAATAGGCTAGCTGATAAAGCATCATAAGGTGCTTTACCACTTGCCAATACTATATTATCTACTTTACCATTTGCTAAGTTATTGGCTATGGCTTCTGCAGTAGAATATCGGTTTTTTCCACCTAATCTATTTTCAACTTTTGCACTAACAGTTGAAACACAGGTGGAAGTAAGTAGTACTCCTAATGTAGCTGAGGCTACAAGAGTTTTAATTTTTTTCATTTAAACCTCTCCCTTTTAATAAGATTTGAAGAATATATTAATATGTTTAAACTAAAATATAAACATATATAACATATTTAATCAATTATAAAACAATAAGGTAAATATTATATATTTATGTTATATAACCATTATAAAGTAGAACCCTATACAATAGTCAATACTCTTAAGAAAAATTTAAGGTATACACACTTTAATGGTTTTAATACGTTTATCTTCCACATTTTCTAGTTTAAAAACTATATTATTGTATTCTAATGTCATTTCATCATTATTTTTAGGTATACTACCTAAAAGATCTGTTACAAAACCACTTAAAGTATCTGCATGATCAGAGGGTAAGTTTTGATTAAATAAATCATTGAAATCATCAATAGGAAAAAGTCCGTCAACTATGTAAGTATGTGAATCCAGTCTCTTAATATAATCATTTGTTTCATCATATTCATCAAATATATTTCCAACTATCTCTTCGAGTAGATCTTCCATTGTTACTATTCCAGAAAATCCACCATACTCGTCTATTAGTATGGATATATAGCTTTTGTTTTTTTGCATTTCTTTAAATAAAGTGTCTATAGTTTTACTTTCAGGAACAAAATAAGCGGGTCTTAGTAGTTCTCTTAAATGGTTTTTGGTTAATGAATTATCTCTTAAAAACCATAGTAGGTCTTTTATATAAAGTACACCTATTATATTATCAATATCTTCTTCATATATAGGAATTCTTGAATATTTTTCATGTAAGACTTTATCTAAAAATTCTTCTAAACAAGTATTTATATCCATAGAAAAAACATTGGTTCTTGCTGTCATGATTTCTTTAGCTAAAGTATCATTAAAATCGAAGATACTATCTATCATTTCTTTTTCAGTTTCGTTTATAACTCCACTTTCTTCGCCTACTTGAATCATCATTTTAATTTCCTCTTCAGATATACTTTCATCTAGATTATCTACATTAATGCCAAACAATTTCACTAAAACATTAGTAGAATAAGTTAAAATTTTTACAAAAGGAAGGGTTATTTTTGAGAAATACATTATTGGCTTTACAACAAATAGAGCTATTTTTTCTGAATTTTGTAAAGCCATTCTTTTAGGTAAAAGTTCCCCGAATACTAAAGTTATATAAGAGATTATAACTGTAACAATTATTAAAGATAGTTGGTTTGCAGCAGGTACATTTATGCTTTTTAAAAAATTAGAAAGTGGTATAGATAAATTTGTAGCTGCAAAGGCACTAGCTAAAAAGCCCGCTATAGTAATACCTACTTGAATTGTTGCTAAGAATTTACTGGTTTCCTTTGTTATATCTAGTAATAGTTTAGCTTTTGCATTATTATCCTCTTCTGCCATGTATGAAATTTTTGTTTTATTTAAAGATACAATAGCCATTTCTGATGCAGCAAAAAACGCGTTTATAATAATTAATATTAATATTAATACCATCTCTAAGATTAAGTTATTTCCATTACTTGGCATTATGAAAACCGCCTTTCTAAATTTTATTTAAGCCTATTAATAGTGTATCCAAATACATATTTTTATAATTAGTAGAAAGGTTGAAATTTTTGGTGTAAAATTTAATTGTAAGGATGGTGATAGCTATGGTTACCATAAATGTGTGTGTAGGTAGTGCTTGTCATTTAAAAGGTTCATATAAAATTATCGAAAAATTTGAAAAATTAATAAAAGATTATAATGTAGAAGATAAAGTAGAGTTAAAAGGATCCTTTTGCTTAGGACATTGTGTAGAGGCAGTATCTACAGAAATATATGGAGAAATTTTTTCCATTAATGAGGATAATATAGAAATGTTTTTTAAAGAAAAGGTTTTAGGAGGTAGGAAATGAGCCATTTAAATTTTTCTAGAGCAAACTGCAAGAATTGTTATAAATGCCTTAGATCTTGTCCTGTAAAGGCCATAAAATTTAAAAATGAACAGGCTGAAATAATTGAAAATAGGTGCATAAATTGTGGGCATTGTTTAGTCATATGTCCTCAAAATGCCAGAGAAATAACTAGCGATTTAGAGAAAGTTAAACAGGCTATATCAAATGGAAAGAAGGTTATTGCAAGTATAGCACCTTCCTTTGCAGGGTATTTTAATGAGGATTTAGGCAAGTTTATAGCAGCACTTAAAAGTATAGGATTTTATTTGGTAGAGGAAACTGCTGTAGCTGCGGAAACAGTAACAAACTTATATGTTAAATATATAAAGAAAAGTGATAAAAAAATTCATATAACAACTTGTTGTCCCTCAGTAAACTTATTAGTTGAAAAATATTACCCTGAATTAATACCGTGTATAATACCTATAGTAACGCCTATGACGGCCCATGGGAAAATAATAAAAAATAAATATGGAGAAGAAACTTTTGTGGTATTTATAGGTCCTTGTATAGGTAAAAAATTTGAAGCAGATAATTTATGTAATAAATATATAGACGCAGTGCTGACTTATGAAGAAGTAGAAAAATGGATTGAAAAAGAGAAAATAAATTTTAAACAAATAAAACCTGAGAAGTTACAAGGGGTAGCTTCTAAAAGAGGAAGAGGGTATCCCATAAATGGAGGAATACTAAATGCACTTGGGGATGTATTAGGTTTTGAAAAATTAAGTGTAAGTGGCACAAAAGAGTGTATTGAAGTTTTAAATAGTATAAAAAATAAGGATATAAATGGAGTAATAGTTGAGGCCAGTGCCTGTAAGGGGAGTTGTATAGGAGGACCCAATAGGATAGAAAATAAAAAGGACTATTTTTTAAGATTAATGACAGTAAAAAACTATATAAAAAATAGAGAAAAATTTGTATTGTGTACGGAGAATTATAATAATGATATATATCATATAGATTTTTTCACTAAATTTAATAATAAGAAGATAGTAACACAAAAACCTCTAATAGATGATATAAATAAAATTATGAAAAGCATGGGAAAGTATAGTAAAGAGGATGAATTGAATTGTGGAGTATGTGGTTATGATACTTGTAAAGATAAGGCAAAAGCTATTTATGAAGGTATGGCTGAAACAACAATGTGCCTTCATTATATGAGGAGTAAAGCGGAAAATATAAGTAATGTGATCTTTGAAAATACCGCCACATCTATAATAATTTTGAATGAAGATATGAATATATTAGAGCTTAATCCTGCTGCTGAGGAGATATTTAATGTAAATTTGGAAAATGTAGTAGAAAAACCTATATCCATTTTAATGAATGATGAAGATTTTAAATACGTAAAGGAAACTGGTAGGAGTATTACTGCAAAAAAGATATCAATCCCTCAATATAATGTGATTTTTGTAGAAAATATAATATATCTTCCTAAACAAAATATAATAATGGCTTCTATGGTAAATATAATGGAGGAGGAAAAAAATAAAAGGGAACTTATGAAGGTTAAAGAAAGAACCTTAGATGCTGCCCAAGAAGTAATAGAGAAACAAATGAGGGTAGCTCAAGAAATAGCTAGTCTTTTAGGAGAGACTACTGCTGAAACAAAAATGATATTAACTAAATTAAAAAAGGTTGTGGAAGGGGAAGAGGGAGAAATAAGATGAGTTTATTTATAGATGTATCCTTTCACAGTTTGAAAAAATTTGGGGAAGAACTATGTGGGGATATGGTAGAGGTAATAAGGCTTAAAGACAGTACAATAATTGTATTGGCAGATGGGCTTGGGAGTGGTGTTAAAGCCAATATATTAGCTACCTTAACTAGTAAAATATCTGCAACTATGCTTAAAGAGGGGGCAGATATATATGAAACTGTAGATACCATAATAAATACTTTACCAGTATGTAAAGTTAGGAAAATAGCATATTCTACTTTTACACTTATAAAAATATATGAAGATGGAAGAGTATATATTGTAGAATATGATAATCCTCCTTTTTTTTATATGAAGAATGGGAATTATATGGATATAAAAAAAAATCTATTATCAATAAATGAAAGAAGAGTATATGAAAGTAAATTTTATGTAGAATCAGGAGACATAATAACCATAGTAAGTGATGGAGTAGTTCATGCAGGATTAGGAAATATAATGAATTTGGGATGGAAATGGCATAACATATTAGATTATTTAAAAAGGAGCACAAAATATAAAGACAATGCTGAAACTGTGACAAAGGAGTTAATACAAACTTGTTTTGCTTTATATGGGGGGAAACCTGGAGATGATGCTACTGTGGTTACTATAGCGGTTAAAGAGCCACAGTATATTGATTTGTTTACAGGACCACCTAAGGATAAAAGCAAGGATAGATATGTTATATCAGAGTTTATAAAAGGAAGAGGTAAAAAGATTATATGTGGAGGTACAGCAGCTAATATCGCTGAAAGAGAGCTTAAAAGGAAACTAGAAGTTAATTTAAATTCAACATGCAAAGATATTCCTCCAACTGCGTCTATGAAGGGGATATATTTAATAACTGAAGGAGTAATAACTTTAAACAAAGTAATAGAAAATTTAAAAGTTTATATTTCATATATAAATGACTATAATAAAGAATTTAATTTAAATGAAGATGATGGAGCATCTAGACTTACAAGAATTCTTATATATAAATGCACTAATATTACCTTATGGGTTGGTAAGGCTGTTAATCCTGCACATCAGAATCCAGGTTTTCCAGTGGAATTGGGTATAAAATTAAAGATTGTAAAAGAATTAGAAGGTCTTTTGAAACAATTAGGTAAAAAGGTTGAAGTAAAGGAAATATAATAAATTAGTTTACATAAAATTTAATATTATTTATTAGAATAGTTATATTATGATTTAATATAACTATTCTATTTTATACAAACATAAAAATATTACAAATGGATTAAAGTGATTTATATATAAATTTTTTATCATCTTTTCCTTCTATACATAATATAGATATTGTGTAGTAAAGTTTAAATCATATATATAGGAGGAACGGTAAATGGGAAAAATTATGGCATTAATTTTATCAGTGGCTATAATATTAAGTGGTGAATCTGTATTAGCAGGTAAAAAAGATTACAATATATCAAGAATAGGTGGTAAAAATAGATATGAAACGTCAATAAATATAGCTAAAAATTATAGTAATAAGAAACTTAAAAATGTTATTATTACAAGTGGAAATAATTTTCCGGACGCTTTATCAGGAACTATGCTTTTAAATAAATTGAAAGCGCCAATATTATTAGTAAATAAAAATGTTAGAGACAGTAGAGAAACTACTAATTTTATAATAAATAACCTTACTGAAGAGGGTTGTATATATATATTAGGTGAAAAGGATATTGTAGACGAGACATTTGAATATTATTTTAAACATATGGGATTTAAAAATATTAAAAGGTTAGGTGGAGAAAATAGATTTGCCACAAATAAAAGTATTGTAAAATTTTTAAATGTGGAAAAGAAAACTCCACTATTTATAACTAATGGATTTGGATTTGCAGATGCTTTAAGTTTATCTTTTATTGCTGCAAAAAAGGGATACCCAGTTATCATTAGTAATAAAGAAAAGTTACCTAATGAAGCTATAGATATTTTAGAAGATATAAAACCTAGTAAAATATTTTTAGTAGGGGGAGAGGCTGTAATAGGAGATAGTATTATAGATGAACTGACGAATTTTCTACCATATTTAAACAGGGAGGATATAACTAGAATTAGTGGAGAAAATAGATATGATACATGTTTAAATATATGTGAAGAATTTGGAGTATCAAGAGATACTGCTATTATTACTAATGGGAATGATTTTCCAGATGCATTATCAGTAAGTGCATTATCAGTTAAAACCAATGCCCCTGTAATATTAATTAATGATAATTATATATTAAATCAAAAAGAATATTTAGATAATAATAATTATAAAAATCTTATTTTAATTGGAGGAGCAGCTTCTATAAACACGGAATCTCAACGTGTGTTAGAAAATAAACCTGTTATTTCAGATAAAGATGTAAAAAGGTTAATCTTTAATTGTGATGAAATCTTAAAAAATATATTTAAAATAGAGGTTAATTCAAAGGACTATATAAATATAAAAGGAATAAGTTATGCTCCTTTAAAAGAAAACTTAAATAAATATAATTCTATATATAAATATTTAGATAATAATTTTAAGCTTAAAAACTATTATACAGATGATTTTATAAATAATATGATTAGCTATATATTTAAAAATATAGATGGAAAATATTATATTAGATATGGAAACCCTACTCCAAGAATTAATATTAAGGATGCAAAGATTGAAGGAAAGAAGTATGAGGGATCTAAACTATACATTTCTTTAAGAGGCTATTATTTAGATTCATTGGATGAGTGGAGTTTGAAAATTACATTAATATATAATGGTAAAGGATGGATTGTTTCCAAATATAATAATTGGTTCTAAAATATAGTAAATTATTAGGCTATGAAATTTATATAAATTTCATAGCCTTTAAAAAATTATTTTTTACACTATCTCATCGTTTAATATAAGAAGTGTGTAATAATTCATGAGCTTTCTCACCATAAGGTTTTCCTAAGAAGTCTTTATAAAGTTCTTTAATAAAGGGATTCTCATGGGATTTTCTTATAGATTTATTTTTATCTTCTTTATATAAAGCCTCCATTCTTTTATTTAAGACTAATATATCCTCGTGCATATATGGTTGGCCACCACCGTCTATACATCCTCCAGGACAAGCCATTATTTCAATCATATGATAATTTGATTCACCTGATTTTATAGCTTCTAAAAGTTTTCTAGCATTGCTTAAACCGCTTGCAATAGCAACCTTTATATTTACTCCTTTTATTTTTATAGTAGCCTCTTTAATACCTTTAAAACCACGAAGGTTTTTGAATTCTAAATCCTTTAATTCTTCTTCAGTTAGCCATTCATAAGCGGTTCTAAGGGCTGCCTCCATAACACCACCGGTTACTCCAAATATAACTCCGGCACCAGTTGATTCACCAAGAGGGTTATCGAATAATTCATCCTCTAAAGAATTAAAATTTATACCGGATTCTTTTATCATCTTGGCTAATTCTCTAGTACTTATTACTATATCCACATCTGGTATACCATTTGTATACATTTCTGGTCTAGCAGCTTCGTATTTTTTAGCTAGACATGGCATAACAGATACTACTATTAGATTTTTAGGATCTACGCCCATTTTTTTAGCTAAATAGGTTTTGGCTATAGCACCAAACATTTGTTGAGGGGACTTACAGGTTGATGGTATATCTAATAAATCACTAAAGCTATGTTCAAAAAATTTTATCCACCCAGGACAGCAGCTAGTAAGCATAGGTAATCTTTTACCATTTTCAATTCTATGAATAAGTTCTGAAGCCTCTTCGATTATTGTAAGATCTGCAGCGAAATCTGTATCAAATACCTTATCAAATCCTAAGGAGCGAAGAGCGGCCACCATTTTGCCAGTTACAATGGTACCTGCTTCTAAATTAAATTCTTCCCCTAAAGCTGCCCTAATAGCAGGGGCAGTTTGAACTATAACTATTTTATCTTTATCGTTAAGAGCATCCCAAACTTTGCTTGTGTTATTAACCTCTGTTAAAGCTCCAGTAGGACATACTGCAACACATTGTCCACAAAACGTGCAGTTTGTTTCTAACATGGGATTTGAGAAAGCAGGAGATATAATTGTATCAAAACCTCTATTTACTGGAGATAGTACACCTACGGTTTGAATATCATTGCACATAGTTACACAACGTCTACAAAGAATACACTTATCTAAATCTCTAACTATAGAATAGCTAGAATTATCTTTTAAAAATTTGGTAGATTCCCCTTTGAATTTTATTTCTCTTATACCCATATCTGCTGCTAACTTTTGAAGTTCACACTCTGTGTTTTTTTCACATAATAAACAATCTTGAGGATGGTTAGATAAAAGTAATTCAACCATGGTTCTTCGTGCATGTATAGCTTTTATAGAGTTAGTTTTTACTTTCATATTTTTGCATACGGGTGTGCAACAAGCAGGAGCAAGATTTTTTCTACCTTCAACTTCTACCATACAGACTCTGCAAGAACCTGGATGATTTTCAGTTTTATTGTCGTGCAATTTAAGATGGCATAGTGTAGGTATGTTTATATTAAGCATTTTAGCGGCATTTAAGATAGTTGTTCCTTCTTTTACTTGAACTTCTCTATTATTTATAGTAACAGTTACTAAACTCAAATAAAACACCTCTTTCTTATAAACTCTATTTTCTGATTATAGCGCCTACAGGGCAGGAACTATAACAAGTACCGCATTTTATACATTTATCTTGAAAAATTATATGTTTTTCTTTTACTTTACCACTTATACATGATGTAGGGCATACCCTAGAACATTTTGTACAACCTATACATTTATCTGTAATTTCAAAACTTAAAAGGTTTTTACATACTCCAGCAGGACAGCGCTTTTCTCTTACATGAGCAACATATTCGTCCCAAAAATATTCTAAAGTACTTAATATTGGGTTAGGTGCTGTTTGTCCTAAGCCACACAAGGAAGTATCTTTTATGGTTTGAGCTAATTCTTTTAAGTTATCTAAATCTTTTTCAGTTGCTTTTCCTTCGGTTATTCTTGTTAGAATTTCTAACAGACGTTTGTTACCAATTCTACAAGGAGTACATTTCCCACAGGATTCATCCACAGTAAATTCTAGATAAAATTTAGCGATATCTACCATACAATTATCTTCATCCATGACTATCATACCGCCAGAACCCATCATAGAACCTATTGAAGTTAATGATTCATAATCTATAGAAATGTCAAGATGGGAAGCTGGAATACATCCTCCAGATGGACCACCTGTTTGTACAGCTTTGAATTTACGACCGTTTTTTATTCCACCGCCTATATCATATATTATTTCTCTTAGAGTTGTTCCCATTGGAACTTCTACCAAACCAACGTTATTGATTTTACCAGCTAGTGCAAATACTTTAGTGCCTTTAGATGTGTTAGTACCTATTGTGTTAAACCAATTGGCCCCGTTATTTATAATGGCAGGTACAATTGCTAAAGTTTCCACATTGTTAACACATGTTGGTTTTCCCCAAAGTCCTCTCTCTGCAGGGAAAGGAGGTTTATTAGTAGGTTCTCCACGATTTCCTTCAATTGAGTGAATTAAAGCGGTTTCTTCACCGCATACAAAGGCACCGGCACCATATTTTATATTTATATCAAAACTGAAATCAGTTCCTAATATATTTGATCCAAGCAATCCATATTTATGTGCATCATCTATTGCTTTATATAGTCTTTCTACAGCTAAAGGGTATTCAGCTCTTATATATATATTTCCTTCTTTTGCTCCTATAGCGTAACCAGCAATTGCCATAGCCTCTAAAACACTATGAGGGTCTCCTTCTAATATTGAACGATCCATAAATGCGCCTGGATCACCTTCATCTGCATTGCAAATAATGTATTTTTCAGAGTTATCATACTGTTTTGCAAAGGACCATTTTTTACCTGTAGGGAAACCTCCGCCACCTCTACCTCTAAGGCTAGAATCTAAAATTATTTTAATTACATCATCAGCAGTCATTTTATATAAAGCTTTACCTAAAGCCATATATGCTTTTTCAGCAATTGCTTCTTTTATATTTTCCGGATTTATAAGACCACAATTTCTAAGGGCTATTCTTAATTGTTTTTTATAAAAGGACATCTCATCTTGCCTTTTAACTTTTTTCTGAAGGGTTGGTTCTACGTATAGCAATCTTTCAACTATTTCTCCTTTTAATAAATGCTTATTTACTATTTCTAAAACATCATCTGGTTTAACGCTTACATAAAACGTGTTATCAGGAGTTATATGAACAATGGGACCTTTTTCACAAAAACCAAAACAACCGGTTATAGCAACTTCTACTTCATTATCAAGTTCTAATTTATTTATATTATTTTTGAAATTTTCTAGTATTTTATAACTATCTGCGGATTTACAGCCTGTACCACCACATACAGATACAAATCTTTTACATCTTTTGTTTTCAGAGGCAAGTTCAGTTTCTCTGGAAACTTTTTTTATAGCTAATATTTTACTAAATTCTTTGTTAAGCTTTTCAAGTTCTTCAAAAGATTTAACTTTAACCAATGTTCATTCCTCCTTATTCTTTATATTCTTCTAATAATTTATCAACATTATTTTTAGTAAAGTGACCATAAACTTTATCATTTACAGTAACTACGGGAGCAAGTCCACAAGCTCCAACACATCTTAAAATTTGGAGGGTATATTTTCCATCGGTTGTAGTTTCGCCAACTTTTATATTTAATTTTTTTTGAAGTTCTTCCACTACCTCACCAGCTCCTCTAACAAAGCAAGCAGTACCCATACAGACGTTTATAACATATTTACCCTTTGGCTCTGTATTAAAATAGGAATAAAATGTTACTACACCATAAACCTTAGAAACAGGAATGTTTAATTGTTTAGCTATAAATTCTTGTATTTCCTGTGGTAGATATCCAAAAATATTTTGAGCTTTGTGTAGTATTGCTATAAGAGAACCTTCTTTGTTATCAAGGCTGTTAATATATTGACTAAGTTCATTTAGTTTAGCTTCTACAAACTCATTTTTGCAGCACACTTTAAAGACCTCCTTTAAATGTTTGAAATTTAACATAATTTGATTATATCAGAAAATATAAAAAATAAAAGAAAAAATTTAAATATTATAAGGTAAATTGTAAATGGTATCAATGCTTTGTTGCAAATATATTAAAATCTATTATATATATAAAATACAATTAAGGTAAAATTTTATATTTTCTGATAAATAAATTAGTAAATTATAAATAATTCAGTAAAAAATTAATGTATATAAAATTTTTTTATAATATTTTATGAGTAAAAGTTATTTTTATAACAGTTGATAAATAGTTAATAATATATTTTTATTTATGTATCTATAATATTTACAGTGAATTAAAGTAATAATAAATTTATAATTAGTATTGTTTGTTAAATTTAATCTTTACACTATATATAGATACAGTATATACTATATTTTATTTAAAGAATTGAAAGGGGAAAATAAATTGAATCCAGTGGCTTTTAATTTTTTAGGAATAGAAATTAAGTGGTATGGAATATTTATTGCAACAGGAGTTTTAATAGCATTAATGTTAGCTAAATATAATTGTAAAATAAAAAAAGTAAATTTTGATATACTGTCCGATATATTTATAGTATCTTTCCCTATAGCTATTATAGGAGCTAGACTTTACTATGTAGCATTTGAGTTTGAATTTTATAAAGGAGATATTATTAGTATTTTCAATATAAGGCAAGGAGGACTAGCCATACATGGAGGAATAATTTTCGGTGTTTTAGCTGCTTATATATACATAAAAAAAAGAAAAGATAGCTTTTTAAAGTATGCAGATATATCAGCTCCATCTATAATATTAGCTCAGAGTATAGGCAGATGGGGAAATTTTTTTAATAAAGAAGCTTATGGTGATATAGTAGGATATGAATATATAAGTAAATTTCCACATTTTATACAAGAAGGAATGTTTATGAATGGAAATTATTATAATCCTACGTTTTTATATGAGTCAGTTTGGAACTTAATTGTGTGTATTATACTACTAATAATACTTAGGAAGACTAAAAAAAGAGGGATAACATTTTTTACTTATATAGGACTTTATTCTTTAGGAAGGTTTTTTATAGAGGGACTTAGAACTGATAGTTTAATGTTTGGATTTATAAGAGTGGCCCAATTCATTAGCATAATTGGCATTTTAATTTGGGTTATATTTTTATTAATAATCAAGATAAGGGAGAAGTGAGTATATAAAACTTAAAGAAATTTACTTTAAGTTTTATATGAAATTTATAATCCTAATAAATTTTTAAGTTTTTTTACATTATTTCTACTTATAGGAACTTCTGAATTTTCATCATCATTCATTACTAATTTATAAGTACCATTAAACCAAGAAAATAATTCTTTTATGTTATCTAGATTTACAACATAACTTCTATGAGATCTAAAGAAGTTATATTTATTTTGAAGTTTATTCATGGTATAAGTAGTTAAGTATTTTTTAAATTTAGTTTTTACATAAACTTTTTCGTTTTCTGTATAACAAAAATATATGTCTTCAATAGGTACTAGAATTATTTTTCCATGATATTCACAAGGAATTTTATTAATATTATTACTTTGTTTATTATCTAATTTAGTTATTATTTCGTCTATTACATTTGGAATATCTAATTCTTTATGCTTTTCATATAAACGATTTATTGTATTATTAATTCTTTCATCATCAAAGGGTTTTAAAATATAATCAAGTGCAGCTAATTCAAAGGCTTTGAGAGCGTGGTTTTCGTAGGCTGTTACAAATATAATATCTATATCATTATTGAAAATTTTTATATCTTTAGAAAGCTCTAATCCATTTTTAAGTGGGATATTTATATCTAAAAACACTGCATTAGGGTTTGTTTTTTTTATTAAGTTTAACCCACTTTCACCATCATAAGCAATACCTACTATTTTTATAAACTCATACTGTGTTAAAATATATTTTAACTCTTCTGTAGCAGGAATTTCATCTTCGATTATTACACAACTTATATTATTCATAGATTAGCCTCCTTTGGTATAGAGAAACTTACTATTGTACCTTTACCTGGAATACTCTTTATTTTTAAAAAATGTTTTTCTCCATATAATAGTTTAAGTCTTTCATTTACATTTTTAAGACCTATTCCAGTTGAAGTAGAAGGAGTTTTAGTTGATAAACAAGCGTTAAAACCTACCCCATCATCTTTTATAGAAAAAAATAGTTCCTCATGTTTTAATGATATATCGATATTTATAGCACCTCCACTAGGTTTAGGCAAAATTCCATGTTTTATAGAATTTTCAATTATTGGCTGAAGAATAAATACAGGGACTTTATAATTAAGTAAGTTTTTTGGTATATTAGTTTTAACATTTAGCCTTTCTCCAAAACGAGCATTTTCTATTGAGAGATAAGAACGTAAAAACTCAAATTCTTCTTTAATTGTAACGAAATCCTCTTCTCTTTTCAATGTTTGTCTAAAGTAGTTAGACAAGTCTATTATAAGTTCTCTAGCTTTTGATGGATTGGTACGGCAAAAGGAGGAAATAGTATTTAGTGCATTAAAAAGAAAATGAGGGTGAATTTGAGACCTTAAAGCTTTATATTCAGCAATACACGCTTCGTGTGCTATTTTATTTAGTTTATATATTTGCATTTGAGTAGATAAAAGACTGCTTAATTGCTTGGCGAATAATGTAAAATAATAATCTATTTGCCTTTCAGATTTTACTTTTAGACCAACTATCATTTCTAAATTATTCTCATCAAAAATTGGTATGCAAAAAAATAAATTATCTCTATTATTAGTTTCATTTTTGTATGAAATTATTCTATAATCTGCAAATTTATAATATGGCTTGATACTAAAGTTTAGTTTATTAATATCTATTATTTCACCACAATAACAAAGAATTTTTTCTTTATCTGCAATAAAAACAGTTTTGTAATTGTTATTATCATAGATAATTTTGGCTACATTCTCTGCTATAGTTTTATTAAAACCTTTTTTTAAATAATTTAAGGTTTGTTCTGCTATGATCAGAGCTTTTTGGGCTTGGAGAGCACTTATTCTATTGTATTGATCAAATGCATTATTAGTTATATTTATAAAAATAACTACACCTAATGAATTTATTATTATCATTGGAAAGGCGATAAGTTTTTCTAGTTCAAAGGCATCATTAAATGGAGTTGAGAATGCTAAAATGATAATCATTTGTAAAATTTCTGCTATAACTGCGGCTATAAAACCTAATTTAGAATCCAAATGCTTTTTTTTACCAATTTCATGGGCTATGCCTCCACATAGACCTTCTACTATTGTAGATATACCACAAGCTAAAGCGGTAAACCCTCCTATTGATAGTCTATGAAAACCAGCTAAGGAACCAACAATTATACCTATAGCTGGACCTCCTATATATCCAGCTGTAATGGCACCTATAGGGCGGGTATTAGCTATAGCATAAGAGCTTATAAAAACATTATTTTTTGATGCGGAAATAGGATTTATATTAACTCCAGTATAAGTGCCTATTATTGAAAGAACTGTAAAGAAAAATATAATTCCTAGTTTATTAGCAGGGGTATTGTAATTTTTATAAAATAGTTTTTTTGAGATTGTGGATTGATTGTATATATATGCTGCTAATGCTATTAAAGACATACTTTCTAATAATTGAATATAAATCATAAAAAGACTCCTTAAATAAAATGTAAATAGTATTTATATTTTATTATACATAAAATGTGAAAATATTAGTATACATAATTTATTCATTCAGCCCCTATATTATGCAGTTAAACCTGGAAAAATTTCCTTTGACAGTTATTTTGTTCACAATAGTCAGAATTATTAATAATATATAACTAAGTTATTATTTTAGGGGGTATGAGTATGGTATCATTTATTATTTCTTTAATAGCATTAGTTTTAGGATATTTTATTTATGGAAAAATTGTAGAAAAATCCTTTGGTGCAGATGAAAGTATAAAAACTCCTGCCATAAGGCTTAAAGATGGTGTAGATTATGTTCCTATGCCAGAATGGAAGATTTTCTTAATACAATTTTTAAACATAGCAGGCTTGGGACCTATATTTGGAGCCATCCTTGGAGCAATGTTTGGGCCAGCAGCTTTCTTATGGATTGTTTTTGGTTGTATATTTGCAGGGGGAGTACATGATTATTTTTCAGGAATGTTATCTGTAAGACATGATGGTGCAAGTGTTCCTGAAGTTGTAGGAAAATATCTAGGAGATGGATTTAAAAAATTCATGAGGGTATTTTCAGTTATACTGCTAATTTTAGTTGGAGTAGTTTTTGTGACAGGTCCAGCAGGATTACTTGCAACATTAACTCCTAAGAATTTTGATAAGAATTTTTGGCTATATATAATATTTGCATATTATATACTTGCAACATTACTTCCAGTAGATAAATTAATAGGTAAAATATATCCTGTATTTGGAGTTTGTTTACTTATAATGGCTTTAGGAGTAGGAGGAAAGTTAATAATAGATGGATATCCAATACCAGAAATTGTACCATCAAATCTTTATAATATGCATAATAACCCACTTAAAACTCCATTATTTCCCGTACTATTTGTAACTATTGCCTGTGGGGCTATTTCGGGATTCCATTCAACTCAATCACCGCTTATGGCAAGATGTATAACTAGCGAAAAGCAAGGAAGGAGAATATTTTATGGATCTATGATAGCTGAGGGGATAGTAGCATTAATATGGGCAGCGGCAGCCATGAGCTTTTTTGCAGGACCAAATGGTGTAAATGGAGTGGGAAAATTAAATGAGGCTATGGTATTTAATGGTAATAATGCTGCTTGGGCAGTAAGCGCAATATGTAATTCCTTGTTGGGTAAAGTTGGAGGAGCACTTGCTATACTTGGAGTTGTAGCTTGTCCAATAACCTCAGGTGATACTGCATTTAGAAGTGCGAGACTTACTATAGCAGATTCAGTAAAATATAAACAAGATAAGATGAGAAATAGATTATTAATAAGTATGCCTCTATTTGTGGTAGGTTTTATATTAACTAGGATAGATTTTAATGTTATCTGGAGATATTTTGGTTGGTCTAACCAGGCGTTAGCTACAGTTGTACTTTGGGCATCTGCTATGTATTTGGTTGAAAATAATAAATCTCATTGGATTGCCACAGTACCAGCAGTATTTATGACAATAGTTAGTATTACTTATATAATAGTTGCTCCGGAAGGACTGAAAATGTCTACTGGGGTTGGTTATCCAGTAGGAATAATAGGTGCAGCAATTATTCTAATGTTATTTTTAAATAAAACAAAGAAAAAAAGGATTGAAAATGTTAATAACCAGAAAAGCATTTAATAGTATTAAAAAGATATATTTCAATACTTCTTTTGAAATATATCTTTTTGTTTTTTACCCCTTATATTATGCAGCTTAACCTATAGTTTTTTCCATTCACAAAAAAAATCTAGGATATGTTTTTAAATATTATTATAATTAAGTCGAATATTGATGATTTATATTATAAGGAGGGGTTTCAATGGTATCATTTATTATTTCTTTAATAGCTTTAATAGTAGGTTATTTTATTTATGGAAAAGTTGTAGAAAGGTCCTTTGGTGCAGATGAAAATATAAAAACTCCTGCCATAAGACTTGAAGATGGTGTGGATTATGTACCAATGCCAGAGTGGAAAATATTTTTAATTCAATTCTTAAATATAGCAGGTTTAGGGCCTATATTTGGAGCTATACTTGGAGCAATGTTTGGTCCAGCAGCATTTGTATGGATTGTTTTTGGATGCATATTTGCTGGGGGAGTACATGATTATTTTTCAGGAATGCTATCTGTAAGACATGATGGAGCTAGTGTTCCAGAAGTTGTAGGAAAATATCTTGGAGAGGGATTTAAAAAGTTTATGAGGGTATTTTCTGTTATTTTATTAATCTTAGTGGGAGTAGTTTTTGTGACAGGTCCAGCAGGATTACTTGCAACACTGACTCCTAAAAATTTAGATAAAAATTTTTGGCTATATATAATATTTGCATATTATATACTTGCAACACTACTTCCTGTAGATAAATTAATAGGAAAGGTATATCCCATATTTGGTATTTGTTTGCTAGTAATGGCTTTAGGAGTAGGGGCAAAATTAATTATAGATGGTTATCCAATACCAGAAGTTGTGCCATCAAATCTTTATAATATGCACCATAATCCATTTAGTACTCCTTTATTCCCTGTATTATTTGTAACTATAGCATGTGGAGCAATTTCAGGATTTCATTCAACTCAATCACCACTAATGGCAAGATGTATAACTAATGAAAAGCAAGGAAGAAGAATATTTTATGGTTCTATGGTGGCGGAGGGTATAGTAGCTTTGATATGGGCAGCAGCAGCCATGAGTTTTTTTGCAGGTCCAAATGGTGTTAATGGAGTAGGAAAATTAAATGAAGCTATGATATCTAACGGAAGTAATGCAGCTTGGGCAGTAAACATTATATGTAGTTCATTATTAGGTAAAGTTGGTGGAGCTCTTGCCATTCTTGGCGTTATAGCTTGTCCCATAACCTCCGGTGATACAGCTTTTAGAAGTGCTAGACTTACTATAGCAGATTCTGTAAATTATAAACAAGATAAAATTAAAAATAGATTAATTATAAGTATACCTTTGTTTGTTATAGGCTATGCTTTAACTATGATAGACTTTAACATAGTATGGAGATACTTTGGCTGGTCTAACCAGGCATTAGCCACAGTGGTTCTTTGGGCATCTGCTATGTATTTAGTAGAAAAAAGTAAATCACACTGGATTGCTACGATACCTGCGATATTTATGACAGCTGTTAGCGTAACATATATAATTGTAGCACCAGAAGGGTTTAAATTATCTACATCTATAGGATATCTAGTAGGTATAATTGGCGCAATAAGTGCACTAATTTTATTTTTAATAAATATAAGAAAAAGACAAAGTAATCTAGAAATAAAGTCCAATAAGGCTTAGTATAGATAAGTTAATAGTATATTTTAAAATGAAAAAGACTATTTTTAGCGTAACTTAAAATAGTCTCTTTGGAGGGGGTTAATACATAGTTTAGAAATTAAAATGTATCCATACATTTGAGAAGTTTAAATTATTATTTATAATAGTAAGTGATATATAAATAATAATGAGATGGGGGATTAAAGTGGAAAACAAATTGCCTGGGAAAAGTAAAACCTTACAAATCGTTCAAATAGCTTTACTTATAGCTGTTACTTGTATGGTAACTATGACAATAAGGATACCAACGCTTATTGGATATACTCATTTAGGAGATAGTATGGTATTTATATCTGCAATTTTACTTGGTAAAAAAAGGGGGGCTGTTGCTGCAGCTTTTGGAATGTGTATGGCGGATATATTGGGAGGATATTTTGTATGGGCACCTTTTACATTAATTATAAAAGGAAGTATGGCGTATGTTGCAGCATATATAGCATATAGAAAGAATTATAACGGGAACAATTTATGGAACAATATTTTTGCGTTTATTATGGCAGGAATTTGGATGGTTGTTGCATATTATTTAGCTAATGCAGCTATAACTAGATTTATATATGTAAAGGTTGCTACATTTCAAGAAAGTTTAATAATTTCATTGGTAGAGATACCAGGCAATATTATTGAAGTACTAGTGGGTATAGTATTAGCACTACCATTAATAAAAGGGCTAAGGAATTATTTTGACAAAATATAGATTATTTTGAATATGAATTATTTAATAAAATCTATTGCATATGTAAATTATTAGTGATATAATCATAAATAATTTAATAAGTGGTTCGGATGAAGGTAATAGGAGAGAGGCTTTTAGCCCACCGAAGATGTTAATCTTTCAGGTACCATATTTATGGGGAGGACTGTTATTGGACGAAACTCTGGAGAGACTCTTAAATGAGCACCGAAGGAGCAAGTTGGAATATTCCATTCCAATGAAACTCTCAGGTAAAAGGACAGAGAATAGACGTGTAATCCAGAGGTCTGCTATTTTTTTGGCTAGACCTCTATTTATTTCTCATGTTTATATTCATCCTCTGTCCAAAAATAAGATAATAGGAGGATGGAAAATGGAAATTATAATTCAAATCTTTAAAAAAATCGATGATTTAGTATGGGGGGTCCCATTACTAGTCTTACTAGTTGGTACGGGAATATATTTAACTGTACGTCTTGGAGTACTTCAGATTAGAAAGCTTCCATTAGCATTTAAATATCTTTTTTCAAAAGAGGATAGTGACAGCCAAGGAGAGGGAGATGTAACAAGCTTTCAGGCTCTATGCACTGCTTTGGCGGCAACTATAGGAACAGGTAATATTGTTGGGGTGGCTACGGCAATTAAATCCGGTGGACCAGGGGCGTTGTTTTGGATGTGGATAGCTGCTTTCTTTGGAATGGCTACTAAATATGCAGAGGGGCTTCTTGCTGTTAAATACAGAGTAGTAGATAAAAATGGACAAATGTCAGGTGGCCCTATGTATTATATAGAAAAAGGTCTTGGAGTTAAATGGCTTGCTAAATTATTTGCTATATTTGGAATAGGTGTAGCTTATTTTGGAATAGGAACTTTCGCTCAAATTAATGCTATATCAGATTCTTTAAAGGATTCTTATGGAGTACCATTTATTGCTTCGGGAGTGGTGATAACTGTATTAGTAGCTGGGGTTACATTAGGAGGAATAAAATCAATAGCAAAGGTTGCGGAAAAAATAGTTCCTTTTATGGCTATATTATATGTGGTAGCTTCATTAATTGTATTACTTGCAAATGTAAAAGCAGTGCCAGCGGCATTATCTTTAATTATTAAAAGCGCTTTTACTCCTACGGCTGCAATAGGTGGTTTTTTAGGGGCAACAGTTAAGCAGGCAGTGAAAAATGGTGTAGCAAGAGGAGTATTTTCTAATGAATCAGGACTTGGAAGTGCACCAATAGCTGCAGCTGCTGCAAAAACAAAATCTTGTGTAAGGCAAGGTTTAATATCCATGACAGGAACATTTATAGATACTATAGTTATTTGTACTATGACGGGCTTAACTTTAGTAATTACAGGGGCGTGGAGTTCAGATTTAGAAGGAGCAGCTATGACAAATTCAGCATTTCTTCAAGGGATACCATTACCTTTTGTAGGGAAATTTATAATAACGATAGGACTTTTATTTTTCGCTTTTACTACAATTTTAGGATGGAATTATTATGGAGAAAGATGTACTGAATACTTATTTGGAGTGAAGGGAATAAAAATATATAGATATATATTTATTGGAATAGTTGCTGTTGGAGGACTTTCTATATTAAAATTAGATATAATATGGATTATTGCGGATATAGTTAATGGATTGATGGCTATACCAAATTTAATAGCACTTGTGGGATTAAGCGGTATAGTAGTAAATGAAACTAGAATGTATTTTAATAATATGAAAAATGACAAAAAAGAAGAGGAAGAGTCTCTTAAGCAGGTGGCATCAAGATAAAAAACAAAAGATAGCTTTATTGTTATAAAGTTATCTTTTGTTTTGCAACAACATACGTATCATTACGAACGTTATATTGATCAAAAGAATATATGAAGGAAAAATAACGAATAATTTTGATTAAAAGTATAAAAACATATTGACTTAACTTCTTTTAAATGCTAATATTAATATGTAAAATACGTAACAATGTTCGTTATGGTATGAATGTTGTTTAGGAGGTTTGGGGAGTGGAACAGTTAAAAGAGACAAAGGTAAATAATGAAAAAAAAACATTTTTGGATTCATTTTTTAAATTATCAGAGAATAATACCAATGTAAGAACTGAGGTAATTGCAGGTATTACTATTTTTATTACAATGGCATATGTTATATTTGTAAATCCAGGAATACTTATGCAAGCTGGTATGAATACTAAGGGGTTACTAGGAGAAGCGGCTGTTAATGCAGGTATAAATGCATTAAATGATAGCGTAGTGGCAGCAGTATTTGCGGCAACATGTATCTCAGCAGCTATAGGAACCTTTATAATGGGATTCTATGCAAATTTGCCTTTTGCACAGGCTCCAGGTATGGGACTTAATGCGTTTTTCACTTTTAGTGTATGTTTAACATTGGGATATACTTGGCAACAAGGGTTAGCGGCAGTATTTATATCAGGTATATTATTTATAATAATTACACTAACTTCTATAAGAGAAAAAATAGTTGACTCAATACCTTTAAATTTAAAATTTGCTATTTCTGCGGGGATAGGATTATTTATAGCTTTAATCGGTTTTAAAAGCGGGGGAATAATTGTATCAAATCCAGAAACATTAGTTAGTTTTGGAGAATTTACAAATCCAAGTACAGTACTTACTTTAATAGGTATAGCTATAACAGCAATGCTTATGTCTAGAGGAGTTAAAGGTTCAATACTTATAGGAATACTCTTAACTACTATAATAGGTATTCCTTTAGGAATAACAAAATTAATACCGTTAACTCAAATTATTAGTGCACCACCTTCTTTAGCACCAACATTTATGAAACTTGATTTAGGTGGATTATTGACTAAAGGTGGTACGGGTATCTTAGGAGCATTATTAAATGTAATGATGGTAGTAATTTCTTTTAGTTTAGTAGATATGTTTGATACTATAGGAACATTAGTTGGAACAGCACATAAAGCTAATATGGTAGATGAAAATGGCCGAGTGAAAAATTTAAATAAAGCACTTATGGCAGATGCAGTTGCTACAACTATGGGATCTGTACTAGGAACAAGTACAGTTACAACTTATGTAGAATCAACTGCTGGAATTTCAGAAGGGGGAAGAACTGGACTAACATCTGTAGTAACAGGAATCTTATTTTTACTTGCAATGTTCTTTACAGGGCTTGTTGGAATAGTTCCAGCTCAGGCTACAGCACCAGCACTTATAATTGTTGGAGTATTAATGATGGGATCGGTAACTAAAATTGATTTTAACGATTTTACAGAAGCTTTACCAGCATTTTTTACTATTGCGATTATGCCTTTTAGTTATAGTATAGCAAATGGTATAGCATCAGGAATTATATTTTACCCAATAGTTAAATTAGTAACAGGAAGAGGAAAGGAAGTACACCCTATAGTTTATGTATTAGCTACACTATTTATTATTCGATTTACTATACTTCCTAAATAAAATATTATATAATGAATTATTAGGATGTTTAGGAGTATGAATTGCTCCCTGTCAAGTAGACAGGGAGCAATTTAGATTAATCAACAGCTTTTTTATTTATCATATTTAAATAAGATTGGGCTAGTAAATAATTATAAAATTTAAAGCATATACCACATTGCTCTTTAGCTTTATACATTGCGGTATCTGCATTTTTTAAAAGAGAATCTATATCTTTACCATCCTCGGGATATAAGCTTATTCCTACGCTTAAAGTAAGAAATATTTCTTTGTTTTCAAATTTAAAAGGAATATGTAATGATCGGGTTAGTTTTTTTATAGTAGTTATTATGGTGTCTAGTCCAGTATTTATTTTTATGAAAAGTACAAATTCATCACCACCTAATCTAAAAACTTTATCATTATATTTTATAATGGATTTTAACCTATTTGAAAATTCCTTTAAAATACAGTCACCTGCATGATGACCCAAGGTATCATTTATAATTTTAAAATTGTCAATATCTATAAACATTATAGCAAAAGTAGAGTTTTGTTTTTCTTGTAATATAAACTCTCTATTTAAATGATGAACCAAAAGTCTTCTATTAGGAAGGGCAGTTAAAGGATCGTGATAAGCCATGAATTTCCAGTTATTCTCTTTTTTAATATTATTCTTGCAACTAGTTTTATGGTTAGACTGATCCGGTATAAATTCTGAAAATAGGGTAATGAATTTCCCCTTTTTAGGGCTGAAGGCAAGAATTTTAAAGTATTTTTTTATTTTATAAGAATATGTTTCATAAGAAATAATTTTCCCATCTAAAGCTACTCTACTAAATATATTTATCCATAAATCTATACATCCAGGAAATATACTTTTAAAAGATTTATTTAAAATATCTTTACTTTTTATATTAGTAAGTCTTTGAAAGCTATGATTTACTTTAATAAACTTAAAGTCATATGGTATACCAGTATCGTCTAATAAAATTTGATGCAAAGCAAATCCTTCCACTAGGAAATTAACTATTTTATCATAATGAAGAGAATCTTTGAAAAAATTTTCTTTTTCCTCTAATGTATTTATAATCATATCCTGTGGTATTACTTCTGTAATATACCCTAACATAAGAAACCTCCCAATAGAAATAGCTTTATATCAGCAATACCTAATAAGTTTATAATGTGTATACATATTTTACCACTAAATCAAAGGGATTTAAATAGATAAGATAAAGTTTATAATAATTTAAAAATAACTTCCATAAATAATAGAGTATGGAAGTTATTTTTTTATATTTATACCAGTTTTCCGTCTGTAGATATAACTACTTCTCTATAGGAAACTATAGTTTTTGAATTTAACATAGCATTTTTTACTGCAGTTACTATTCCACTACAACAAGGTACCTCCATTCTAACTACAGTAATACTTTTAATATTGTTTGAATGGAGAATTGAAGCTAGTTTTTCCTCATAATAATCATTATCATCTAATTTTGGACAGCCAATTAATGTAATATGGTTTTTTATAAAATCCTCATGAAAATTAGCATATGAGTAGGCTGTACAATCTGCTGCAATAAGTAAATTAGTGTTTTTAAAATAGGACGCGTTAGAGTTTACTAAATTTAATTGTATAGGCCATTGGCAAAGTTCTGATTTTATATGGTTTTCTTTTATTGTTATACAGTTTGATTTATTTATAGTGTCTCTTTTTATAATTTTGGTTTGTGTACCTGGGCACTTACAGGAATTATGATTATAGCTTTTATTTAGTTGTTTTTTTAATACTTTATCTTCGTTGTATTTTTCAGCTTCTCTCTCTATGATAGAAATGGCTCCTGTTGGGCATTCAGGAAGACAGTCACCAAGTCCATCACAGTATTCATCACTTATAAGTTTGGCTTTCCCATTTATTATTTCTATAGCATCTTCATGACAAGCTTTTACACATAGTTCACAACCATTACATTTGGTCTCATCTATAGTAATTATTTTACGTATCATAAATTTACCTCCAACGTTAATGTTTATTGAAATTACGTTTTTATTATATTAGAATTACTTATATAAGTATGTAACAAATGTTACAAAATAGTAAAATAAAAATTAAAGAAAGGAAAGATTATATATGAAAAAGGAAGATATTATAGATATATTGAAAAAAAGTATAATATTTAAAAATATAGATAAAGAAAAAATAGATAAACTACTTAAGGAAATAAAATATAAAATAAATACTTTTAATAAATCTAAGTTTATTGCTATTGAGGAAGATGAATGCACAAGTCTTGGTATAGTTATATATGGAAAAATTGAGGTGCAAAAGATATTTGCCTCTGGAAAAGCTATAACTATAGATAGGTTAAATCAAGGAGAAATTTTTGGAGAAGTTATTATATTTTCTAATATGAACACATATCCAGCTAGTATAGTAGCTACTGAAAAATCAGAAATATTGTTTATATCTAAAGACCAAATTTTAAAGTTGTTTAATTTAGACTCTAAAGCTTTAAATAATTTTATGGGGCTTTTGTCTAATAAAATATTAATGTTAAATAGAAAAGTAAAAAACTTATCTTATCATAGCATAAGAGAAAAAGTTAGTAATTTTATTTTAGAAGAGTATAAAAAACAACAAAATTGTATTTTGAAATTGAATGTTTCTAGAAAAGAAATGGCTGAATATTTGGGAATACCAAGACCATCGCTTTCAAGAGAGATGCTTAAAATGAAAGAAGAAGGAATTATAGATTTTAATAAAAATATTATAGAAATACTAAATGAAGGAAAATTAGAAGGCGAATTAGTGTAGTGAACATATTATAATAATGAAAGGAAAAATAAGGTGATGATATGAAGATGATATGGAAGGTAATTGCTGCATTAATATGTTTAGGAATTATTATAACTGCAGCATTAGGGTTAACTATATATAATTTTGCACATAATTCAAAAGTACAGAAATCAGATTGTATAGTAGTACTCGGTTGTAGTGTTTATGGCGAAACCCCTAGTCCATTTCTTAAATGGAGAACGGATGAGGCTTATAGACTTTATAAAGAAGGGTATGGTAAATATATAATAGCATCAGGAGGGAAAGGACCTGGAGAAAATATATCTGAAGCAGAAGCAGTAAGGAGGTATCTTATGGAAAAAGGAATGGATGAAAAAAATATAATAAAAGAGGAAGCATCAACGTCAACTATGGAAAATTTAGATAACTGTAAAGATATAATGGATAATATGAAATTTAACACTGCCATAGTAGTATCAAATAACTATCATTTAAAAAGAGCATCTTTAATGACTAAAAAAGTTAATATAAAAGCCTCCTTTTCTGGAGTATATGTAACTCCTTATAAATCTCATGAAACCTATGGTTTTATAAGGGAAATACCAGCTCTTCTAAAATTCTATATTTTAAGACGATAAAAAACAAATTTTAGAAGGAAAAATTCACAAAATATAGAATATAGTTAGTACACTAATTTATTTGGAGGGATAATCATGGATAAACTTTATTATTGTGTTCATTGTAAAAGAGTTATACAAAATACAGATAAATGTAATTTTTGTAATGAAGAAAATATTAAAGAGCTTAATTATGGTGCACCAGTAAATATAATAGGAAGTAAAATCAAAGGTAAAGTTTTAAAAATAAAGGGGAATGTAGTAAGACTAATAGTAAGAGATGAAATGAATATTAAGTCTATAAAAGAATATGAGTTTGAAAAATTAAGAAAGGTGCTTTAATATATAAGGGGATTTTTTCAAAATAAGTTGTAAGTTATTTTGAAAAAATCCCTTTTTAATCTTACTATATACTTATAATAGTAAGAATTATAAGTATATAATTTTTATTTAATGAGAAGCTTTAAAAGGTATAATTTTAGATAGAATATCAAAAGAGGCCAAATTAAATTTTAGCATTTTTATAGTTTCACCATCTTTATATTCAAGTACTGTTCGTGCAATATCTTCATCTTGATAATATGATATTATATTGTTTATATCTATCTTTAAAGGGTCTAGGTATACAAATAATTTGTCTAAAAAATGTAGTTTATCATCTTGTTTCCAAACAAAAAGTTCTCTGAAGTCAGGGAGTTTGCCTTTGCTTATTTTCTTTTTATAATATTCAGCGGATTTTTGAAAACCTTTTAGGTAGTTATAAATAAACATTTTTCCTTTTTCTTTTAAAAAGTCTAATAAAGCATCATCATAAAATAAATTTTGACTTTGTTTAATGTTATTTAATGCATAAAAAAATGATTTTCTAACTTTTCCATGTTCATTTAAACAATCTATTAATGAAGTTTTTTTATAGTTAAATAAGTTTGGTAAGTCGAAATTTTCTAACTCATTTTTATATAGGCTATCTAATTTCTCACATCCACCTAGATAAAATATTAAAGTTGCATCTTTAGGTAAGTAGCATTCATCCATTTCTAATTTATTATCAACTATTATTCGCTCTATTTCTTTTATAATTTTCTCATCTACTTTTTTGTTAAATAAAAACATATTCTCAACTCCTACTAAACTATTTCATCATAATTATAATAAAATTATTCTATCATAAACCTGTGAAAGAGTATAGTTTCAGGATAGAAAATACGAATAATAAAGTATAAAAATATAATTTTATAAGTATATATACGAATATTTTTAATTAAAAAATTATTAATGTATTGATTTAATAAAATTACTATGCTACTATATATACATAAGATACATATAATCCATATAATCCTAATAATACGGTTTGGGAGTTTCTAGGAGAAAACCTTAAATTTTCTCACTATGGGTAATCTGATTGTAAATAAGATATATCTTATTTATCAAGCTAGAGTTTACTCAGACTCTAGCTTTTTTATTTTACTATATGAAACAAAAGTATTGCTCTATAAATATTTTATATAAGGGAGGGGTTTTTATGAGGATAGCAATAATCTTTGGAAGTAAATCTGATGCTGAAATAATGAAGGGTGCAGCTAAAGTTTTAAAGGAATTTGAAATAAAATATAAAACTTATATACTTTCAGCACACAGAGTACCTGAAAAACTAGAAGAAACTTTAACCTATTTAGAAAATGAAAATTATGAATGTATAATAGCGGGAGCAGGTCTTGCAGCACATCTACCAGGAGTAATAGCATCTAAGACAATTATTCCAGTTATAGGAATACCCATAAATGCAGCATTAAATGGAATGGATTCTCTTTTATCTATAGTTCAAATGCCAAAATCAATTCCTGTAGCTACAGTAGGGATAAACAACAGTTATAATGCTGGTATGTTAGCTATAGAAATAATGTCTTTAAAATATCCACAAATTAAAGAAAAGTTAATAAATTATAGAAGAGATATGAAAGAAAGATTTATAAAGGAAAATGAAGAAGGAGTGAATTTATAATGGAAAAAAAAGAAATGATTTATGAGGGTAAAGCAAAAAAAATATATAAAACTTCTGATAGTGAAAAGGTAATTATTTATTACAAAGATGATGCAACTGCATTTAATGGTGTGAAAAAAGGACAAATTGAAGAAAAAGGTGTACTTAATAATTCTATAACATCTAGCTTATTTAATTTATTAGAAGAAAATGGAGTTAAAACTCATTTTGAGAAAAGGTTAAATGATAGAGAACAATTATGCAAAAAAGTAGAAATAATACCATTGGAAGTTATAGTTAGAAATATAGCAGCTGGTAGTATGGCAAAAAGATTGGGAATTGAAGAAGGAAGAAAACTTAATACAACAGTTTTTGAAATAAGTTATAAAAATGACGATTTAGGAGATCCACTTATAAATGATTATCATGCTGTTGCTATTGGACTTACAAATTTTGAGGAATTAAACAGTATATATAAAACTACTAAAAAAATAAATAATATATTAAAGGAATTTTTTCTAAAACAAAATATAAAATTGGTGGATTTTAAGTTAGAATTTGGGAGATTTAATGGACAAATACTTTTAGCAGATGAAATTTCTCCAGATACTTGTAGACTTTGGGATGCTAAAACCAACGAAAAACTAGATAAGGATAGATTTAGAAGAGATCTTGGAAATGTAAAAGAGGCTTATATTGAAATATTAAATAGGATAAATGAGAAATAGTCTTAATATTAATTCGGGTAAGGAGAGGGCTATGGAAAATATGTGTTTTTATGAGGATATGGACAAGTTTAAAGAGGAATGTGGAGTGTTCTCCATATTTTCTCCTAAAAGTATGGAAGTTGGAGCTATAACTTATTATGGATTATACGCTTTGCAGCATAGGGGACAGGAAAGTGCTGGAATAGTGGTATGTGATGGTAAAGAACTAAGTTGCCATAAGGATATGGGACTTGTTAGTGAAGTATTTAATTCTGAAGTGATAAATAATATGAAAGGGATATCTGCTATAGGACATGTGAGATATTCAACTACAGGATCAAGTAATAAAAATAATGCACAACCTATTATGGGAACATATAAATTAGGTTCTATAGCAATTGCCCATAATGGAAATTTAGTTAATGCGGATGTTATAAGGGAATTATTAGAAGAAGGGGGAGCTATATTTCAAACTTCTATAGATTCAGAGGTTATATTAAATTTAATATCAAGGAAAGCTAAAATTGGTATAGAAAATGCTGTATTAAATGCTGTACAGGCTGTAAAAGGATCCTATGCAATAGTAATACTTACAGAAGATAAACTTATAGGAGTAAGAGATCCAAATGGAATAAGGCCGTTATGTATTGGTAAATTAGAAGATAGTTATATTATGTGTTCAGAAAGTTGTGCACTTGACAATGTAGGTGCTGAGTTTATAAGAGATGTAAAACCAGGAGAGATAGTAATAATAGATAATGAGGGAATTAAAAGTATAAATATATGTGAGAAAACTAAATGTGCCACTTGTGCCTTTGAATATATATATTTTGCTAGGCCAGATAGCACTATTGATGGAATAAATGTTTATAATTCTAGAGTACTTGCAGGGGAACAGCTTTTCAAAGAATGTCCTGTAGATGCAGATATAGTAATTGGGGTTCCAGATTCAGGTATACCTGCTGCAGTAGGATATTCAAAGGCATCTTCTATACCTTATGGAATAGGGCTTATAAAAAATAAATATGTGGGAAGAACTTTCATTTCACCATCTCAAAGTTTAAGAGAAAAGGCAGTTTCAATAAAATTAAATCCTTTAAAAGTGAATATAGAAAATAAAAGAGTTGTAATAATAGATGATTCCATAGTAAGGGGAACTACAAGTAAAAAACTTGTGGATATACTTAAAAAGTCAGGGGCAAAGGAAGTACATTTTAGAGTAAGTTCTCCTATGGTTAAATATCCATGTTATTTTGGAATAGATACCCCTTATAGAAAGGATTTAATAGGAGCAAATTTTAGTGTAGAAGAGATAAAAAATATAATAGGAGCAGATAGTGTAGGATACTTAAGTTTGCAGGGATTATTAAAATCCTTAAAAAAAGATAGGGGTTTTTGTCTAGGGTGTTTTAGTGGGATTTATCCTTTAGCTACGCCTAAAGAATCGGCAAAAGAAAGATTAGAAAAAAATAAGGGGGAGCTTAAATGATAACTTATAAAGAGTGTGGAGTTAATATTGATGAGGGCTATAAAACAGTATCTCTTATGAAACAGTATACGGAAAGTACCAATATACCTGGTGTTTTAAATAAAATAGGTAGTTTTGCAGGAATGTTTGAACTTAAAGGGTTTAATAATCCAGTATTGGTAGCTGGTACAGATGGAGTAGGAACCAAATTAGAAATAGCCTTTAAAATGAGAAAATATCATAGTATTGGAATAGACTGTGTGGCTATGTGTGTAAATGATATTTTATGTCAAGGAGCAAAACCTTTATTTTTTTTAGATTATATAGCTTGTGGAAAATTAAAATCCGAAATAGCTGCAGATATAGTAAAAGGAGTAAGTGAAGGATGTATCATGGCAGATTGCGCACTTATTGGCGGAGAAACTGCGGAAATGCCAGGATTCTATGAAAATGGAAAATATGATATAGCTGGATTTGCAGTTGGTGCAGTAGAAAAAGAAAAGATAATTACAGGGGAAAGAGTAGAAAGCGGAGATGTTTTAATAGGAATAGCATCTTCAGGAATACATAGTAATGGTTACTCCTTAGTTAGAAAAATTATTGAAGATTTAAATGAACCTTTTGATGAAAAAACTATAGGTGAAGAAATTTTAACCCCAACAAGGATATATGTAAAATCTGTATCAAAAATATTAGAAAAATTCCATGTCAAAGCTATGGCTCATATAACAGGTGGAGGATTTTATGAGAATATACCAAGAATGTTTAGTAAAAGTTTTACCGCAGTAATTCATGAAAGTAGTTTTCCTGTTCCAAAAATATTTAAGTATTTAATGGACAGAGGGGTAGAAAAAAATCACATGTTTAATACATTTAATATGGGTATAGGTTTTGTAATATGTGTAGATGAAGAGCAGTGTAGTGATGTAATAAGAGAATTAATACAGATGGGGGAAAAGGCATATAGAATTGGATATGTTAAAAAGGGACCTAAAGTTGTCACATTTGAATAATCAGGGGGAAAACAAATGGAGAAGAAACTTAAATTAGCTGTATTAGTCTCGGGGCGTGGATCAAATCTTAGGGCTATTTTAGATAATATAAAGGCTGGCAATCTTAACTGTGAAATAGAAATTGTAATAAGTGATAATCATAAGGCTTATGCGTTAAGTATAGCAAGGAAAAATGGAATAAAGACTAAAGTTTTAGATAAAGAAAAATATGGGGATAATATTTCTCAGGAAATATTTGAAACTTTGCAAAATAAGGTAGATTTAATAGTTTTAGCAGGATGGCTTTCTATATTAAAAGGAGATTTAATTAAAGAATTCAAAAATAAAATAATAAATATACATCCATCTTTGGTCCCATGTTTTTGTGGTAAAGGGATGTATGGAATTAAAGTGCATAAAAGTGTTATTGACTCTGGGGTAAAGTTTTCAGGATGTACTGTGCACTTTGTATATGAGGGAATAGATAATGGCCCTATAATTTTACAAAAGATAGTGCCTGTTAATTTTAATGACACTGCTGAGGATTTGCAAAATAGGGTGTCACTAAAGGAACATGTTGCTCTTTCAGAAGCTATTAACTTAATAGAGGAAGGTAGAGTTGAGATTATTGATAAAAAGGTTAAATTGAAGGAGTGTTTAAATTGATAAAAAGGGCTTTAATAAGTGTTTATGATAAAAGGGGAATATTGGATATGGCCAGGTTCCTTGAAAGTAGGATGGTTGAAATTTTATCTACTGGTGGAACTTATAAATATTTAAAGGAGAATGGAATTTTAGTTAAGGAAGTATCTGAAATAACTAAGTTTGATGAGATATTAGATGGTAGAGTTAAGACTCTCCACCCTGCTGTACATGGTGGAATCCTAGCTATTAGAGACAATAAAGAACACATGGATACAATAAATAATAAAGGAATAACACCAATAGACATAGTTATAGTAAATCTATATCCATTTTTCAATAAAGTAAATGAAAAAATAAGTTTTCAAGAAAAAGTTGAATTTATAGATATAGGTGGTCCTACAATGATTAGAGCTGCAGCTAAAAATTTTAAAGATGTAATAGTAGTTACAGAAATTGATGATTACGAAATTATAAAACAAAAAATAAATTTAAATAATGAGGTTGATTTTAATTATAGAAGGAAATTAGCAGGTAAGGTATTTAATCTTATGGCAGCTTATGATGGGGCCATTAGTGAGTTTTTATTGGAGGATAGTTATCCAGAATATTTAAGTTTAAGTTATAAAAAATTATATAATTTAAGATATGGAGAAAACCCACATCAAAGTGCAGCTTATTATGTATCAAATACAAAATGTGGAGGAATGAAGAATTTTGAAAAGCTTAATGGAAAGGAGCTTTCTTATAATAATATTAAAGATATGGATATAGCATGGAAAGTAGTAGGTGAGTTTGAGGAATTTGCTTGTTGTGCAGTAAAACATAATACCCCTTGTGGCGTTGCTATGGGGAACTCAGTGTATGATTCATATAAAAAGTGTTATGAATGTGATAAAACATCTATTTTTGGTGGAATTATAGCTTTCAATAATAAAGTAGATAAAAATACAGCAGATGAAATTGTAAAAATATTTTTAGAAATTGTTATAGCTCCTGATTTTGAGGATGAGGCTATAGAAATTCTTAAGAAAAAGAAGAATTTGAGAATTATAAAATGTAATAGAGAATCTAATGATAAATTTGAAATAAATAAAGTTGATGGTGGAATTCTTGTTCAGTCTAAAGACAATAAATTACTTAATAGTATTAATATAGTTACCAAAGAGAATCCTACAGAAGATGATATAAAAGAGATGATTTTTGCCATGAAGGTTGTTAAACATGTAAAATCTAATGCAATTGTGGTGGTTAAAAATGGTATGGCAATAGGAATTGGCACAGGACAAGTGAACAGAATATGGGCAGCATGTGAAGCGTTAAATAGGGGCAAAGATGGAGTTATTATGGCATCTGATGCATTTTTTCCATTTGAAGATGTAGTAAAGGAAGCATGTAAATATAAAATAAGAGGAATAATTCAGCCTGGTGGTTCTATTAGGGATGAAGAATCTATAAAAGCTTGCGATGAGAATGGAATATCTATGGTGTTTACAGGAGTAAGACATTTTAAGCATTAATAAAAAGTAGCAGATAAAAGGGGGATTTACTATGAAGATATTAATAATAGGTAATGGTGGTAGAGAACATGCTATAGCCTGTAAAATTTCTGAAAATAAAAATGTAGAAAAGATATACTGTGCACCAGGAAATGGTGGTACGGCTTTGATGGATATATGTGAAAATATAAATATTATGGGTATAGATAAATTAAAGGATTTTGCATTAAAAGAGCAAATAGATTTAACTATAGTAGGACCTGAGGGAGAATTAGTAGATGGTATAGTGGATGTATTTAAAAAAAATGGATTAAAAATATTTGGACCAGATAAAAAAGCGTCTATGTTAGAGGGAAGTAAAACTTTTTCTAAAGAGTTCATGGATAGATATGGAGTTAAAACTGCAGAATATAAAACTTTTTTAAATGCAGATGATGCTTTTAACTATATTAATACATGTAGCTACCCTGTAGTAATAAAAGCAGATGGTTTAGCAAATGGTAAAGGTGTATCTATATGTAATAATTATAAAGAAGCAGAGGAAACTATAAAAAAATTTATGATAGATGATATCTTTAAAGGGTCAGGTAAAAAAATAATTATTGAGGAATTTTTAGAAGGCATTGAGGCGTCTATATTATCTATTACAGATGGAAAAATAATAGTACCTTTTATTTCAGCTAAGGATCACAAACAGATTTATGATGAGAATAAAGGACCCAATACAGGAGGAATGGGGGCAATTGCACCAAATCCGTATGTTACTTATGAGGTTTTAGAAGATTTTAATGAAAATATTTTAAAGCCAACCTTAGAAGGAATAAAAAAAGAGGAATTTGATTATAGAGGAATAATATTTTTTGGGGTAATGATAACTAAAAAGGGAGTGTATCTTTTAGAGTATAATGTTAGATTAGGAGATCCAGAAACTCAAGTAGTACTGCCTTTAATGGATAGTGACTTAGTAGAACTTATTAAGGCATCTTTAAATAAGGAATTATCTTCTTTTGATTTAAAATGGAAAAATGCTTATTCTTGTTGTGTAGTTGCTGTATCAGAAGGATATCCAGGAAATTATAAAAAAGGTTTTAAGATAAATATAGATAAAAAGGTTAATTCATTTATAGCTGGAGCAACTTTTAAAGAAGGAGATTTACTAACAAATGGTGGAAGGATAATATGTACTTATGCTATAGAAAATAATTTGGCAGATAGTATTGATAAAGCTTATAAGGAGATGGATAAAGTACATTTTCATGGTATGTATTTTAGAAAAGATATTGGAAAACAATATTAATTATGTTATAATATTAAAGAAAAATTTTGGTGATGGAGTTCACCATTAACCGCATTATGCTAATGACTCCTACATAATAACAAACTGTTATTATGTATTTTTTTATGTCTTAAATAAAATAGAAGGTAAATACTATAGAATGTGAGGTGTGGACTGTGAAGAGAATAGAGAATAATTTGTTTAATTCTAATATAAAAAGTGTATTTATGAGTCATAGCATAAAATATATATATACATTTTTAAGATGGATTGTTTTAGGTGGGTTAATAGGTATACTTACGGGAACAGCGGCAGCTTTTTTTCTTAAAAGTTTACAATTTGCTACTAATAAAAGATTAGAATTACCCTGGTTATTATTTTTTCTTCCCTTTGGAGGAATGCTTGTTAGTTATGTATATATGAAATATGGGAAGGATTCCTCAAAAGGAAATAATCTAATATTAGAACAAATACATGAAAGTCAAGGAAAAATACCGGTAAGAATGGGCATATTTGCTTTATTTGGTACAGTTATAACTCATCTTTTTGGAGGATCAGCAGGTAGAGAAGGAACAGGTGTGCAAATAGGGGCAAGTATAGCAGAAGGAGTATCTAATTTATTTAAATTAGATAGATTAGATAGAAATATATTACTTATGAGTGGAATAAGTAGTGGTTTTGCTTCTGTATTTGGAACTCCTCTTGCGGGAACCATTTTTGGTATGGAAATAATATTTATAGGTATTATTAATTATGAGGCGCTGGTACCTTGTACTATAGCTGCTTTTATAGGAGATTTTATTACTAATTTTTGGGGGGTAAAACATACTCATTATATAGTGGGTGTTATACCTAGTTTTTCTACTAAATTAATGTTTAAAATTATAATTATAGGAATTATATTTGGGTTAATAAGTAAAATATTTAGTGAGTTAACTCATAAACTAAAAAAGATGTTCTCTATATATTTTAAAAATACAATAATCAAAAGTGCAGTAGGTGGAATTATAGTTATTATCTTAGTTTACATAGTAGGAAACAGAAATTATTTGGGTCTTAGCATTCCTCTTATGATGGATGCATTTAAATATACATCAAAGATTCAAGACTTTATTTTAAAGACTATATTTACATCTTTAACATTAGGATCTGGTTACCAAGGAGGGGAAGTAACTCCGTTATTTGTAATAGGATCTACTTTAGGAAGTTTTATGTCAGGAATAATGAATGAACCAATTTCTTTTTTTGCATCATTAGGTCTTATTGGTGTTTTTGCAGGAGCTACTAATGCACCTATAGCCTCTTTTATTATGGGAATAGAATTATTTGGCTCAGATATTGGAAAATATATGTTTATTATATGTGTAACAAGTTATTTATTTTCAGGACATAGTAGTATATATTCTGCACAAAAAATTGGAATGAGTAAAACAAAATTTATATCGCTACCCAGGGATATAACTGTAGATAAATATGGAGAAAGTTTTTATCCTAAAAAGGATAAAAAATAATATTTATGGTATAATTAAAACACGTACTTGAAAATATTAGTAAATATTTGAAATATGTCAAAAATTAATGTACAATATTAATAATTTATCATACTAAAGTGCACGGAGGGATATAAATGAGTAAGGATATTGTAAAACCTTCAATATTACCAGGATTTATGGAATTATTACCAGCAGATCAAATAATTTTTAATAAAATGATGGATACCATAAGAGAAAATTATGAAAAATTTGGATTTGTGCCATTAGATACTCCAACTATTGAAAAATCAGAAATTCTTTTGGCTAAAGGTGGCGGAGAAACTGAAAAACAAATTTATAGATTTAATAAAGGGGATTCAGATCTTTCATTAAGATTTGATTTAACAGTACCTCTTGCAAGATATGTAGCTCAGCACTTTTCAGATTTAAATTTTCCTTTTAGAAGATATCATATATCAAAAGTATTTAGAGGAGAAAGAAATCAAAAGGGACGTTTTAGAGAGTTTTATCAATGTGATATAGATATTATAGGGAATGGAAAACTTAATATTATAAATGATGCTGAAATTCCAACCGTTATATATTCTACATTTAAAGCTTTAAATTTTGGAGAGTTTACTATTCGTATAAATAATAGGAATGTATTAAATGGATTCTTTGATGCTTTAAATGTTACAGATAAGATTTTAGTATTAAGAATCATAGATAAAATAGAAAAAATTGGGGTAGATTCAGTTAAGGAAGAATTGAAATCATTAGGAATAGATGAAAAAGCAGTAGAAAGTATAATAAACTTTATAAATATAAAGGGAAATAATGATGAAGTGATTAAATCTTTAAAGAAATTAAATATAACAAATGAAATTTTTATAAAAGGATTAGAGGAACTTGAAAAGGTTGTTCATTATATAAGATGTTTCAAAGTACCAGAAAAAAACTTTAAAATAGATTTAACTATTGCAAGAGGGCTGGATTATTATACAGGTACTGTATATGAAACTATACTAGATGATTATCCTAATATAGGTAGTGTATGTTCAGGTGGAAGATATGAAAACCTAGCAGGGTACTATACAAATCAAAAATTACCTGGAGTTGGTATATCCATTGGTTTGACAAGATTGTTTTATCAATTAAGAGAAGCGAATATAATAGGAGAAAATAGTAGCCAAACTTTAAGTAAAGTGTTAGTGATTCCTATGGATGAGAATATAGAATATGCTATAGATGTTGCAAATACTTTAAGAGCAAATAGTATAATCTCAGAGCTCTATTTAGAAGAAGCAAAGCTTGGTAAAAAGTTTGGTCATGCGGATAAATTAAAAATTCCTTATACAATAGTAATAGGATCAGATGAAGTGAATAATAATAAGGTAGCACTTAAGGATATGAAATCAGGAGAACAAAGTATTGTAACAATTGAGGAAGCTATAAAAACTATAAATAGTAAACAAAAATTATTATAAATTTATATAAAGTTTATTAAAAACCCCCTATGCATTTGCATAGGGGTTTTTAATGATTTAGTTTAATTATATATTTTTTTCTATTAAATTTAATAATTCATTAAATCTTTCAATGGTTTTTTTCATAGGCTCTGGGGTAGTCATATCTATACCAGAATTTTTAAGTATATTAATAGGATAATCACTTGAACCAGCTTTTAAAAACTTTTTATACTCTTTTAGAGAAGCATTAGGGTTATTTAATATATTTGTGGCAAAGGCGTTGGCAGCAGCATATCCTGTTGCATACTGATATACGTAAAAATCGGAATAGAAGTGAGGAATTCTTGCCCATTCGATATCAATTTCTGAATCTATTATTATTTCGTCTCCAAAATATTTTTTGTTTAAATCATGCCATATTATGCATAAGTCATTACTAGTTAAAGAAGTACCAGTTTCAATTTTTTCATGGGTTATTTTTTCAAATTCAGCAAACATAATTTGTCTAAATACAGTGGTTCTTATTTGTTCAAGTTGTTGATTTATAAGATAAAGCTTTTTCTTTTTATCTAATTCATTATTTATCATATGGTTAACAAGTAGACATTCATTAGTAGTTGAAGCCACTTCAGCACAAAATAGGGTATAATCCGAGTATATATATGGTTGGCTTTTCTTGGAATAATATGTGTGGATAGAATGCCCCATTTCGTGTGCTAAAGTAAATACATCATTTAATTTATAGTTATAGTTTAAAAGTATATAAGGCATAGTATCATAACTTCCAGAGGAATATGCTCCTCCTCTTTTGCCTTTATTTTCAAAAACATCTATCCAACCATTTTCTATACCTTCTTTAAAAATCTTTAAATACTCTTTTCCTAATGAAGTAAGCCCCTCTTCTACTATTTTTACAGCTTCGTTATAATCAATATGCACATCTGGAGTATCTATTATTGGTACATATAAATCATACATGTGAATCCTATCTAATCCTAGTAGTTTCTTTTTAATTGACACATACCTATGAAGGGAAGATAAATTATCATTTATAGCCTTTATAGCGTTGTCATATACAGTTAAAGGAATGTTATTAGGTTTTAATGAACTTTCTAAAGATGAATTAAAGTTTCTCATCTTAGAATTAAAAATAAAAGATTTAATTGAGGAAGTAAGAGACATTGCAAAAGTATTCTTATATTTATAGTATGTGGAAAACAAGCCTTTAAAAGCAGATTTTCTAACCTCTCTATTTTTTGAAGCTATGTATACAGAATAATTTTTATCTGTAAGTTCAACTTCAAAACCTTTATCATCTTTTATATTAGGGAAAGTTATATCTGCATCTGAAAGCATATCATAAATATTTGAGGGAGCTTCTAGACAATCTGATACAGCTGCCATTATTTCTTCTTGTTCTTTACTTAATGTATGTGGTTTTAAATTTAGTATATTCATTAGATAAAAAGTATAAGGTTTAAGTTCTGGTAAAGAATTTATTGCATTTAAAACTTTTTCTTTACCAATAGATAATACTTCCGGAACAAAAAACGCTGTTTTTGATGAAAGCTCTGCCAAAAATGAATCTATTTCACCTCTTAAAGATTGAAATTTTGTATTAGTAGTATCTTCATCTGATCTACAATGAGCATAAATATATAAAGTGTCAGCCAGTCTTGAAATTTTTTCATGGAGTTTTAAAAAATTCAGCAAATTATTAGGAGATTTTAATTTTCCATGAAAGTAAGTAATATCATTTGACATATTTTTTAAGCTTTTAAAGTCTTTTTCAAATTCGTCTATAGAAGTGAATATTTTTTGCATATCCCAAAAATATTCTTTTGGTATTTCATTTCTGGATTTTAACTTAATAGTATTCATTGGTAATATCCTCCTTTAATGGTTTCTTTATATTAATATAATATCTTAAAAACAAAAAAATATAAACAGAGGTTTTACAAAAGTGGACATATAATGTATTATATGATATGATAATTAAAGAACAAATTTAACATAATTGCATATTATGTTAATGTAAGTATATAAAATTTAATATTTAATGGGAAATCATCTTGTTAGGTGAGGTTCCTACACAGATATACGCTACTGCCCAGAAACGTCCAGAGACGCCAACGGGTCAGCAGGTATTGCCGAAATAAGGTTTTACTTAATGTAGCTGACAACATTCAGGTTTATGAATGTCATTGCTCAAAGCTGTGTAGTGCCAAAACTCAACCAGTGGAGATTGATAATTTTTTTTGTATTGCTTAAATCCTTCATTCGTTGAATGAAGGTTTTTTTATATTAATTTAAAATAAAAAGGAGGTGGTTGGCATGGAAGATTGCTATGGAGGTAGTATGGAAAAATATAGGCGGAGAAAGAAAAATGGTATTGATATTCTTTTAGTCGACCACTATGGGAATGTTAATACCTAGAGGGGGTATTAACATGGAGTTGAAAAAATTATTTAATTACACTGAAAACAAAAAAATAGATCCAATTATGGAGAAAATGAAAACATCATTAAATGGTTTAACATCAAAGGAAGCAGAAGAGAGAATAATTAAGAATGGATATAACGAAATGAAGAGTGAAAAAAAACACTCTAACTTTTATAAATTTATACAGCATTTTAAAAATCCATTAGTTATATTATTGGCTATTTTGGCATTAGTATCTTATTTAACTGGAGATGGTAAGGCTGCAATAGTTATGTGTATTATGGTGTTTTTAGGAATAATATTAGGATTTTTGCAGGAAGTAAAGGCAGATAATTCAGCTGAGAAATTAAAGTCTATGGTAAGTGTTACTGCTACTGTTATTAGAGATAGTGCTTCAAAAGAAATACCTTTAAAAATGATTGTACCAGGTGATATAGTACATCTTTCTTCAGGAGATATGGTGCCTGCAGATTTAAGGATAATATCTTCAAAAGATTTATTTGTAAATCAATCAGCATTAACAGGTGAATCTTTGCCTGTAGAAAAATTTATTTCAGAAAATAGTTATGAAAATGAACTAGAAAATCCAAATCTATGTTTTATGGGATCCAATATAGAAAGTGGAACAGCAGTGGCCGTTGTAATAAATACTGGAGGTAAAACTTATTTAGGACAATTAAATGACAAGCTTTTAGAAGAAAAGGTAGAAACAAGTTTTGATAAAGGTATAAAAGATTTTACATGGTTAATGATAAAATTTATATTTGTTTTAGCGCCTATTGTATTTATAATAAATACTTTTGCTAAAGGTAATTTAAGGGATGCATTCTTATTTTCAGTTGCAGTTGCAGTTGGACTAACACCTGAAATGCTTCCAATGATAGTAACTGTAAATTTATCAAAAGGAGCTTTAACTTTATCAAAAAAGAAAGTTGTTGTAAAAAAGTTAAATGCAATTCAAAATTTTGGTGCTATGGATGTACTTTGTACAGATAAAACGGGGACTATAACTTGTGGAAAAGTAATTTTAGAAAAACATTTAAATATATATGGTGAGAATAGTAATAGAGTTTTAAAATATGGATATATAAATAGTTTTTATCAAACTGGACTAAAAAATCTAATGGATTTAGCTATTTTGGAACATAAAGGTGATAGCGTAGATTTTGATATAGAGAATAGATATGAAAAAGTTGATGAGATTCCTTTTGATTTTATAAGAAAAAGAATGTCTGTAGTTGTTAAAAATCAAAGAAATGAAAGTGTATTAATATGCAAAGGTGCGGTAGAAGAGATTTCGAATTTATGTAATAGATATGAAACGAAAGAAGGTACAGAACCTTTCGTAGGGAGTATGGCGGAAAGTATAAATGGTATTGTAACAGCATTAAATGAAGAGGGATTTAGAGTAATAGCTGTAGCATATAAAAAGGTTAAAGAGGATAGAAACGAGTTTTCTATAGAAGATGAGAAAGGAATGACTTTATTAGGGTTTATGGCATTTTTAGATCCACCAAAAGAAACTTCCAAGGAGGCTATAGAAAAATTTAAAAAGTACAGTGTGGATGTAAAAATATTGACTGGAGATAATGAAATAGTAACAAAAAAAATATGTAAAGAAGTAAATTTACCAATAGATTCTATATTATTAGGTACGGATATTGATAATATGTCTGATGAGCAGTTAAGTGTACTAGTTGAGAAAACTAATGTATTTGCAAAATTATCACCTATGCATAAAGAAAGAATAATAACTATTCTTAAGTCTAACGGACACGTTGTTGGATTTATGGGAGATGGAATAAATGATGCTCCTGCCTTAAAGTCAGCAGATGTAGGAATATCTGTTGATACAGCAGTAGATATAGCAAAAGAATCATCAGATATAATACTTCTTGAAAACAGTTTGCTGGTATTAGAAGAAGGAGTATTAGAAGGAAGAAAGGTATTTGGAAATATAGTAAAATATATAAAGATGACTGCAAGCTCTAATTTTGGGAATATGTTTAGTGTTTTAGGTGCTAGTATATTTGTTCCTTTTTTACCAATGCTACCAATACAAGTTTTAACAAATAATCTCTTATATGATATATCTCAAACTGCTATTCCTACTGATAATGTGGATGAAGAATGGATAATGAAACCAAGAAAATGGGAAGTAGGAAATATTAAAAAGTTCATACTTGCTATAGGACCTATAAGTTCTATATTTGATTATACAACTTACTTTATAATGCTTTATATTTTTAATGCTTGGAGTAATCCTTCTTTATTCCAAACAGGATGGTTTTTAGAATCATTGTTTACTCAAACATTAATAATTCATATAATAAGAACAAATAAAGTACCTTTTATTGAGAGTAAACCAAGCAAAGCATTAGTTATAACATCTTTAGCTATTATGTTTTTAGGGGTGGTACTTGTTAACTCTCCATTAGCATCGGCTTTTGGTTTTGTAAAGCTACCTATGTTATATTATCCAATTTTATTTGCCACTTTACTAAGTTACGTAGTTTTAACTCATGTAATAAAGAGCTGGTGTGTTAAAAAATATAATTTAGAATAATAAATATTGAGAATATTTTAGTGGAAGAGCATATATTGATATAAAAAATATCAGTATATGCTTTTTTTATAAAAAGTTATTGACAAGTATGAATACAGGCATTAAAATGAATATATGAATACATGTTCATATATAAATATGAATGGAGGTAATGATATGGAGAATTTATATAAATTAGAACTTATTTTAGATGGATTAGGATGTGCTCATTGTGCATCTAAAATTGAGGAAAATGTAAGTAAACTGGATTTTGTGGAGGAAGCATCTTTAAATTTTGTTAGTAAAACATTAATAATCAATTTAAAAAATGAACGCTATAGAGAAGAGGCTTTATTAAAAAGTAAAGATATTATAAAAAAACTGGAGCCAGATGTAAGAGTTATTGAAAAGAATAAGAACTATAGTAGACTAACAAAAGTGCAGGCTATTGAAAGGCATAATCATTGTAATGATGATTGTTGCAGTTGTCATGATTATAGTCACAATAAAAATCATAATAATACTCATGAGTATGGGAAAGAAGGGAAAAATAAATTTATATTTTTAATTATAGGAGCAATATTTTCAATAGTTGCCTATAATATGCAAAATACTTTTTATGAAATAGTATTATATGTAGTAGCATATATTCTTATAGGTGGAGACGTAGTTTTAAAAGCTATAAAAAATATTTTCAGAGGAGAGATTTTTGATGAAAATTTTCTTATGGTAGTAGCTACTCTTGGAGCATTTGGGATAAGGGAATATCCAGAGGCTGTATCTGTTATGATTTTCTACCAAGTTGGTGAATTGTTTCAAGGATATGCGGTGGATCGTTCAAGAAAATCTATAGCAGAACTTATGGATATAAAGCCTGAGTTTGCTAATATAATGTTAAATGGAGAGATAAAAAAGGTTTCTCCAGAGGAAGTAAATATAGGAGATATAATAATAGTAAAACCTGGTGAAAAAGTACCTTTAGATGGAATAGTAATAGAGGGAGAATCCTTTTTAGATACATCTGCTTTAACAGGAGAATCTGTTCAAAGAAAAGTAAAAAAAGACAGCGAAATTTTATCTGGGTTTATAAATAAAACTTCACTGATTAATATAAAGGTAACAAAGAGTTTTGGAGAATCCGCAGTATCTAAAATATTTGATTTGGTAGAAAATGCAAGCAATAAAAAGTCTAATACAGAGAATTTTATAACAAAATTTGCCAGATATTATACACCAGCTGTGGTTATTACAGCAGTAATTTTAGCTACAATACCACCACTTGTTATAAAAGATGCCTTATTTTCAGATTGGCTTTATAGGGCGTTAATATTTTTAGTTATATCATGTCCTTGTGCTTTAGTAATATCTATTCCATTGGGATTTTTTGGAGGGATAGGAGCTGCATCTAAAAAGGGGATACTTGTTAAAGGCAGTAATTATTTAGAGGCTTTAAATAATGTAGATACAATAATATTTGATAAAACAGGTACTCTAACTAAAGGGGTTTTTACTGTTACAGAAGTAGTGCCATATAATGAAATAGATAAAGAAACTTTGTTGGAAATAGCTGCTATGGGAGAAATCTATTCAAATCATCCTATAGCTCTCTCTATAGTAAAACATTATGGTAAAGCTGTTGATAAAAATTATATTAAAGATTATAAAGAAATTTCAGGTTTTGGAATAGAAGCTATTGTAAAGGATAAAAAGATATTCCTGGGAAATAGTAAATTAATGGAAAGAGAAAATATTGATTACAATAAAGAAAAAATATTAGGTACAGTGGTGCATGTAGCTTTAGATGGATATTATGCAGGATATATAGTTATATCTGATGAAGTAAAAGATGATGCTAAAAAAGCAATAATGGGATTAAAGTTATTAGGTATTAATAATATTAGTATGCTAACAGGGGATAGTAGATATGCTGCAAATAAGGTAGGCGAAGAACTTGGAATAGATAAAGTATATTATGAACTTTTACCTCAAGATAAGGTATTAAAATTTGAAGAGCTTTATAGTAAAAAATCAAAGGAAAGTAAAATATTATTTGTAGGGGATGGAATAAATGATGCTCCTGTTCTTGCAAGGGCAGATATTGGTGTAGCTATGGGAGGACTAGGTTCAGATGCTGCTATAGAGGCATCTGATGTAGTGATAATGAATGATGAACCATCAAAAATAGTAGAAGCTTTAAATGTGTCTAAAAATACAAGAAGAATAGTATGGCAAAATATAATATTTGCATTAGGAGTAAAATTGATTGTGTTAATATTAGGTGCTTTTGGAGTAGCAAATATGTGGGAGGCTGTCTTTGCAGATGTGGGAGTAGCTCTAATTGCAGTATTAAATTCAATGAGAATATTAAAGAAATAATATATTTAAAGCTGTTAACAAAATTGTTAGCAGCTTTATTTTGTTAACATTTTGTAATAAAATTTAAGGTAAATGTAACTCATGAGTATAAAAATAAGAGTATTATATAATAAGTTAATATTTTTTTATATAAATAAAATAGTTTATAATAAATGAGAGATCATATTATTGTTAAGGTGGTTATGTTATGATTAAAATATTAGTAGTAGAGGATGAAAGTAGTATAAGAGGTTTTTTGAAAATCAATTTTAAAAGGAATAATTTTAGTGTAATAGAGGCAGAAACAGGAGAAGAGGGGATAAGAAAAGCGAAGATTGAGAAACCAAGTATTGCTATATTAGATGTTATGTTGCCAGGAATCGATGGCTATAAAGTATGTGAGATGTTAAGAAAGGAATTTCCTAATATAGGTATAATAATGCTTACCGCCAAAGGACAAGATATGGATAAAATTATGGGATTAGAATTTGGCGCAGATGATTACATGGTAAAACCCTTTAATCCTTCTGAATTAATATTAAGGGTAAAAGCATTACTCAGGAGAGTTGAATTTAGTAAGAATGACGATAAGGATACAGTATCAAGTGGTCCTTTCATAATTGATACTTATGCGCAAAAATTATATAAAAATAATGAGGAAATAGATGTGACACCAAAGGAATATTTGCTTATGAAAATATTTATAGAAAATGAAGGGAAGGCTTTTAGTAGAGATGAGCTTTTAGATATTGTATGGGGATATGATTTTGTAGGTGATTCTAAAATTGTAGATGTAAATATACGTAGATTAAGAGCAAAAGTAGAAGAGAATCCATCTAATCCTATATATATAGAAACTATATGGGGGAGAGGATACAGATGGAAAAAATTATAAAATTATATTTGGAGAGTATTTATGAAAAGTATAAAGAAAAGATTAATAACAAATTTTATGCTTATCATTGTTATTAGTGTATTGACTTTTGAAGTTATATTAATAAACTTTGTTAAAAAGTACTATTATGATAGTACAGAAGAGGTTTTAACAAATCAAATAAAAATTTCAACTGATTTTTATTCAAAGTACCTATCTAATAATTCACTATATGAAAATGTAATGGATAATGTGGACGTGTTTTGGAAACAAACGGAAGCCCAGGTTGAGATTTTAGATCTTAATGGAAAAGTGCTTATGGACTCCATAGGATTGCAACCTAAAGATAGTATAAATACAATTGATGTTAAAAAAGCTTTAAAAGGAGAAAAAGGTAAATGGATAGGTAACGTGCCCTATGATAAATATAAGGTTATGGCTATTTCTTATCCGTTAAAATCTGATGGAAAGATTGTTGGAATTTTAAGATATATAAGTTCTTTAAAAGAAGTGGATAAATCTGTGGTAGTTGTATCTTTATTGTTTTTGAGTATAGGTTTTATAGTCATATTTATAGTTGGGATATTTAGCGTATTTTTATCAAATAGCATAATAGGCCCTATAAAGTCTTTGACTATAACAGCAGAAAAAATGGCAAATGGAGATTTACAAGAAAGAAATAAGAAGGTTTTTGATGATGAAATAGGAACTCTATCAGATACAATGAATTATATGGCTGAAGAAATATTAAAGAAAGAACAGCTAAAAAATGAATTTATCTCCTCTGTTTCACATGAGTTAAGGACCCCTTTAACTGCAATAAAGGGCTGGGCTATTACTTTAAATTATGATGAGTTAAATGATAAGCAGCTTATAAGAGACGGCCTTACCATTATTGAAAATGAAAGTGAGAGATTATCTTCTATGGTAGAGGAATTGCTTGATTTTTCTAAACTCATATCCGGCAAAATATCTTTGAAGAAAGAATATATTGATTTTAAAAATTTAATGGGGTATATACAAACTTATATGGGCCCCAGAGCTAAAAGAGAAAATATAAATTTTGTAGTAGACTATGATGATTCCATAAAAAAAATTTATATGGATAGTAACAGAATAAAACAAGTACTAATAAATATATTAGATAATGCATTTAAATTTACAAAGGACACAGGGGAAAGAGTAGTTAAACTGTCTACAAATTTAAGTGAAAACAAGGTGATTATTTCAGTTGAAGATAATGGTTGTGGCATAAGCAGCCAGGAAATTCCAAAGGTTAAAGAAAAATTTTATAAAGGTAAGAGCAGCAAATCTCAAAATGGTATAGGATTATCTATATGTGACGAAATAGTTAAGATGCATGAAGGAAAGCTTTTTATAGATAGTTGTATTAATGTAGGAACTACGGTAAAGATAATTTTACCTTTATATAATGAATTTCAGAAGGAAAAATTTTATGGAAAAGATTTAACAGGAGATAGAGTATGAAAAAAAATAAAATTATTATAGTTATATTTTTATGCTTTATATTTTTTCCCAGTATAATATTACAAGGATGTTCACTAAATAAATTGGCAAATACAGGTAAAATAACAGCACCCTTAAATGAATTAATTCCTATTTCAGGGGTATGGGAAATCTATAAATATAAAATATTTAATAAGGATAATATTAAATTTCATGACAATGGTACAAATCCAGATGAACTAATAGGTAAACATGCAGCATTTAAATCAAATTATGCTGTATTTTTAAATGAAACCTGTGAAGATGCTCAATATAAAATTAAAGAAGTAGATGCCAAGTATTATTTCTTTTATACATATAAAATAAATTTAGAGGAATTAGATATATCAAATAAGAATGTAGAAGTTATTTCTGTTACATCGGAAGGTAAATTATTTTATGATGTTATAAAAGTTAGTGATAATGAAATAATATTGTATGTTGATAATATATTTTATTTTTTAAAAAAGGTTTCAGATAATCCAGAAGAGATTATAAATAAGAAAATTATAAATAAATTAGATGAACACAAAAAACAAAGTTCTCAAAAAAATGATGAAACCCATAGATCGGGGGTTTTAATAGGATTGAGATCAAATACCCCAATGGATTACAGTAATTATTTAGGAGAAAAATATAATAGTGTATTTTATAGAACTATATGGATTTCCGCTATGAATAAGGAATTATATCCAATTTTAGAAACACCTAATTTATTTGCACCGAGAATTAGTGGATTTTGGTGGATCGGTGTAAAAAGGGAAGAAATTCAGGGAGATAAATATAAAGACAATATTTTTGCTTATCCAGTAAATGGGAAAGAAGATTCAATTATTTTAAATGTTAATTCCCAAGAAAATACTATAAAAAAAATATTATTTATAGGAAATGATTATATTGGTATAGAAAGTAAAAAAAGTAATGAAGATGATTTTAGTGGTAAAAGTGTATTAAAGGTTTTGCCTACAGATAAAGTTTCTGATAGTAAAGGGGTAAAAATATCAGACATACTAGAGGAAAATGGAAGATTAGCTTTAAATAATTCAGCAGAGGCATATTTAGCATCTCAAAATGATGATATAATCAAGAGACTTGAAAAGATACCGAAAGAGGAAAGTTTCACTATGATTAGAAAAAATGGACATTGGATTATGAGAGGAAGGCTTCAAAGTAAAAATTTATATGATTATACTTATGCTGATTTTAATATAAATATGGTACCTACTAGTAAAATAATAAATTATGATGATTTTTATTTTTCATGGAATGATGTAAAAGAAAGGGTTCCTGATGCTGTAGATGCTTACGCATCTCCAAATAAAGATCTGGCAATTATTATAAATAAAAACTATATATATGTATATGGAGTAGAAAAGAATGTACTAACAAATACGCCCCTTAAAAAAATAGCAATTAATAATGGAGAAAGCGTTGTTATGGCAGAATGGGCTACAGGTGATTATATGGAGAGATGGGAAAAAGCTATTAAAAGTACAAGTGCTATAGAAATTAAATAATATGTAATAAAAAATAGGTATTATAGATATTAATAAATACCTATTTTTTATTATTTAAACTTAAATTAAGGTACATAAAGTATAATGGTTATAGTATCATTTAGATATATATGCTAAAATAATGTTATTTTCTTAAGGGAGGGGCTCGTTTAACTATGAAAAAATCCAAAAACAAGAATAAGACATGGTTTGCATTAAGTGTAATGATTGCAGGACTTATTACATTAAATGTAGGAAACGATGCTGGAAAAATTATAACATACTCTTTTATGGGAGCAAAATTTGGATACAGTATGTTATTTGTACTGTTGCTATTATTTATAAGTTTATCAGTAATACAAGAAACAAATGGAAGAATGGCTGTGGTAACCGGAAAGGGACTAGGAGATTTAATAAGGGAATGGTATGGTGTAAGACCTGCTTTTTTAGCTATAATAGTATTATTTGTAACTAATTTTGCAGTATGCATTGGAAATTTTGCAGGAATAGCTATAGCTTTAAAATTATTAGGCGTAAGTCAATATATATCTATTCCATTAATTTTGATTATAATATGGTTTGTAGTAGTAAAGGGTTATTATAATAAAGTAGAAAAAATATTATTTATATTTAGTATAGGTTTAATTGCTTATGTAGCTGCTATGTTTAAAGCAAATGTAAATTGGTCAGTGGTAGTTAAACATACATTTTACCCACATTTTTTATTTCAAGGAAAATATATTTTAGCCATTATAGCAATGATAGGGGCTACAATACCTCCACATATGCAATTATATTTACAAAGCTGTGTAGTAGAAAGAGGAGTGGATATAGATGAATATAAGTATGAAAAATTTGATATTTATTTTGGAACATTTATATCTTTTATAATATCTTTTTCTATTTTAGTTTGTAGTGCTGTAGTACTTGGAAAAGGTAATGTATTTAATATAAGAAGCTTAGTTACTGTACTTAATAATTTACTTGGAGGAAATTTAAATATAATCTTTGCTTTAGTTTTATTAGCTATATCTATTGCAGCTGGAGTTACAGCTCCACTTTCAACAACTTCTGCTGTTTGTGAGTCTTTTGGAATAGAAAGAGGTATGGAAAACTCCTATAAAGAGGCTCCTATATTTTATGGAATATTTACTTTTATTGTAGTAATAAGCGCTATATTTATTCTAATACCTAATTTACCACTTACTAAAATAGTGATAATGTCTCAACAAATTGTAGGGCTATTAACACCTATAATGTTAATATATATATATATAGTTTCAAATAATAAAGAAATAATGGGAGAACATGTAAATAATACTGTTCAAAATATAATATTATGGTTTACTATATCTGCATCAATAATAGTAATTATACTTTTGATCGTTTATACTGGACTAAATCTAATATGTTAAAAAGCCACCATTATTTAAATGGCCCCCTTTATAATAAAACTGTTTATTATAAAGGGGGCATTTTGTATTAGTTAGCTTTAACTTAGGCAACTGTTTCTTTAAAAGTAAGATTTATTTTTTTATCCAAACATTTCATCTCTTTAAATAGGAAAACTCCTGTGATTATAGCAGAAGATAAATCAGAAATAGGTGCGGACATCCATACACCTAGTAGGCCGAAATGTTTAGGTAAAATTATAAGCATTGGTATTAATATAATAACTTGTCTTAAAAGGCTAGTGAAAGTAGCAATTTTAGCCTTACCAACGGACTGAAAATAATTTGAACTTATCATTTGAAATCCTATTATAGGCATCATCACAAGAAAAATTCTAATTCCTTCGGAAGCTATTTGGATTAATTGGGGGTCTTTACTAAAAATTTTAATTATTGTTTCTGGAAAAAATTCAATAAAGGAAAATCCTAATAAACAAATTACACAGGCAGCCTTAATTGAAAGCTTCATTGCGGTTTTAACTCGAGAATATTGTTTAGCACCATAGTTGTAACCTATTATAGGTTGAGCACCTTGGTTTATACCAAAGATAGGCATAAAAAATACTAAAGAAATACTATTTATTATTGCCATTGCCCCTATTGCTAAATCACCTCCATAAATTTTTAAAGAATTATTTGATATTATATTTACAATACTAGAAGCTAATTCCATAAAGAAGGGAGCCATTCCAATAGAAATAATATCTATAAATATATTTTTATTTAGTTTAAAATATTTTATTTTTAATTTTAAACTGCTATTTTTACCGGTGAAATAATATAAAACCCAAATTGTGTTAGCGGTTTGAGATATTATAGTGGCATAAGCAGCCCCTTTTACTCCCATATTAAATATATTAATAAAAATAGGATCTAATATGGTATTTAGTACTGCTCCAAGAAGCATAGTAAGCATGGCTACTTTAGGGTTTCCTTCAGCTCTTATTATGCTATTTAAACCAAAACCGAGAGAATTAGTTATAGCACCTATTAATATAATGGTTACATATTCTTTAGCATATATAAAGGTATCTTCACTAGCACCAAATGATTTTAAAAGAGGATCTAAGAATATTATGCCTACAATAGATACTAATATAGTAAAAATACATAATAATACAAAGGCATTGCCTAATATATTTTCAGCCTCATCTTTCTTTTGTTCCCCTAACTTAATAGAAACTAGGGCGCTAGAACCTATTCCTATAAGCATACCAAAGGCTAAAATTATAGTCATTATTGGCAAGGTAAGTCCAACTCCTGTTATAGCCATAGAACCTACATTAGGAATATGCCCAATAAAAATTCTATCTACTATATTATAAAAGGCATTTACAAGCATACCTATAATTGCAGGTATAGAGAATCTAAATAATAGTGAGTTTATGTTTTCTGTTCTTAGTTGTTTTTGTCTGTTCATTTAATCGCTCCTTATAGTTGTAACTAATATAACGAAATTTATTATATACAACTAAAGGAAACTTAGCAATAACTTTATAAAAAAATCGGTAAGGATATACCTTACCTTTAATAGCTTTAAAATTTTTGGGTTTGTGGTGTCTATTAATTAAAATAAAGTTTGTTAACTTTCAAAACAAATTATTTATCTTATGTATATAATATATACTATATAGTATTATAGATATTAACAAATAGGTTACTAATATATTAAAAAATGATTACAAAATATTCTGTTATAGATATATAATATTATTGTGTAATTTATATAAGGTGGAGGAATACAAATGAAAAATAAAATATTGATTACTTTAAGTGCAATGACAATAGCTGCTATATGGGGGTATTTTACAGATTTAAAAAGTGGTAATGTAGCTGGATTTATATCAAGAATTTTTTTTGTATCAGCAGCAGTACTAGGGTTTCAGATTTCTATGGGAAGAGCTGAAAAAAAGGAAAAAGATAAAGAGAAAAAGAATATTAAAAATAATGTTAATAAAAAGAAAAGATAAGTTTGGTTTAAAGAGACTAGGGTAAAACAAAGTCTCTTTATTTTAAATTAAATATGAAAACAAAAAAGGAAGAGGTTTAAAATATGAAAAAGATTCTTATAATAGAAGATGAGTCAGCTATAGCAGACTTAATGAGCTATTCATTAAAACGAGAGGGATATATAGTAAAAAGTATTGATAATGGTAAAGAAGGAATTGAAATTACGGAAAGCTTTAAACCAAATCTTATAATATTGGATTTAATGTTACCAGATATAAGTGGATTTGATGTATGCAGGAATATAACTCAAAGATTAAATATTCCTATAGTTATGATTACAGCTAAATGTGATATAACTGATAAAGTTTTGGGGCTTGAATTAGGAGCGGATGATTACATAACTAAACCTTTTGATATGCGAGAAGTACTTGTAAGAATAAGGTCAATATTTAGGAGAATTGATCTTATACAGCAAAGTGTTAAAAATAATGATTTGGATTATATTACTATAGGTAAGGATATAAAAATATATAAAGATGAAAGAGTTGTGATGAAAGGGAGGGATAAATTAGAATTTACTCCAAAAGAATTTGATTTATTGATATTTTTAGCAGAAAATAAAGGGAGAGTATTTTCTAGGTCACAACTTTTAGATAAAGTTTGGGGATTTGAATACTTAGGTGATACTAGAACTGTAGATATTCATATACAAAGGATAAGAAAAAAATTAGATGAATTTAAAGGGAATTCTATTATTGAAACTGTGTTTGGAGTTGGATATAAATTAAATAATTAGAGGTGAAAATTGTGAAAATTTCTCTAAGGTATAAAATACTGATAAGCTTTTCTTGTGTATTTTTTATAGGAATTATAGTTCTAATATATTCTACAGAAAAAATAATTAATAATAATAATCAGTACATAATAGAAAAAGAGATGAAACAAGTAAGGAAGGATATAGATATATATTTAAAACAATATTTTATTCTTAATAATACTGAGCCAAACAAATCTATATTTAAAGTGGAAGGGAAAAATATAACAGAAGAATTAAGCTATAAAATAGGTGATGAAATATCACTATATTCTGATGCAGGGGAGATACTTTGGGACTCTTATGGTCATAGAGATGATAAAGATAGTACAGAAGATTTAAAACTAGCTTTAGAGGGAAAGACCTCATATAGTATAAATAAAAAAAATAATAAGTTTTTTGTTAATTTAAGTTATCCAATAAATTTAAATGAAAAGAATATTGGAATTTTAAGATACACAAGGGATTATACAAAGTTTTATAGTGGGAGTAATCATATAATAAGTACTATAAAAATAATAGCATGCTCTTTATTTTTCTTTATAGTCTTGTTATCATCCATGTTAACTCAGCATATAACAAGACCTATAATAAACTTGCAAGAAGCTTCTAAAAAAATAAAACAAGGTGATTTTGAAGTTGATGTTTGTATAACAAGTAAAGATGAAATAGGAGAACTTGCAAAGAGTTTTAAAAGTATGGTAGAAACTATAAAAGATCAGATTATAACTATAAAAAGAGATAGGGATGCTTTAAGAGAAGTGGAAATGAGTAGGAAAGTATTTTTTGATAATGTAACTCATGAACTAAAAACGCCTATTACTACAATATTAGGTTATTCAGAGATAATTGAAGATAACGGATTTACCGAAGAGGAGTTTTTTAAAAAGGGAATAGCACATATAAGACAGGAAAGTGAAAGATTAAATAGAATGGTAGTTGAACTTTTAGATCTTTCAAAGAATACTTATAAGGATTTTTCCTATGAATTTGATTTCATAGATTTATCGAGGATATTGAATATTACTTGTGAAGAAATGTTTATAAAGGCAAGAAGGTATAATATTACAATACAAAGCAACATAGAGGGTAACATTAATATAAAAGCAGATAAGGATAAGTTAAAACAAATTTTTATAAATATTATTGATAATTCTATAAAATATGGTTATGTAAATTCAACTATAAAAGTAAACGCTTATAAAAAATATAGTAAGGCAATAATAGAAGTGATAGATGAAGGTGAGGGAATAGATTTAAAAGATATAGAAAATATATTTCAACCTTTTTTTAGGGTAGATAAGAAATTATCTAGAGAAAAAGGAGGAAATGGATTAGGGCTTTCTATAGTAAAAACAATAGTGGAAAAACATAATGGACAAGTTCATATAAAAAGTAAGGTAAAGGAATGGACAAAGGTTACAATAGAATTTCCACTTTTATAATTTTTACAATTTAGATACAACTTTAACAATGTTAGATACAAGTATGATATATAATATAAAATAAGGATATTTAGGAGGAAATTGTGGGTAACTATAAAGCTAAAAGTATATTTTTAATTGTAATAGTTTTAGGTTTAGGTTTTTATTTAATAAAATATGAAAAAGAGGATTATACTAAAGTTTTTACTTTAGATGAAAAAGATTTTGTGGAAAGTACATTAGGAAAGGATAAAGATGAAGTTATTTCTTTAAATAAAGTAGAAAAGGTATCCATTCCCTTCGATGGTATTGGGGAATGTTGTGATTTTGTAGATGATGAAAATATAGTGTGTACAACTCGAAATAGTAGTGATAGTTTTGTAGATTCAAAGGATAATAAAATTAATTATTTTCAAATAAATATTTTAAATATTAAAGAAAATAAGTCTAAGCCATTAAGCCCTATACACAATAAAAGTCAAAATTTTATGATTTCCTCTCCAGATAAAAAAAAGATATTTTATAGTGCAGGAAAAGATATATTAGATAAAAGTATTTATAAGGTTAATGACAATGAAAATAAAAGCTTTATATATAGCTTAAAGGATCAGAAGGCGGAAAACATTGACTATAAAACATTTTTAAAATGGATGCCAGATAGTAGTGGATATATAGGTGTCAAAGATAAACTGTTTTTTCATGATACAAATTTAAATAAAAATATAAATATATTAGATGAAAAGAAGGTAAAAAAATTAGGGAATATTTTTGATATATGTATTTCTAAAGATTGTAAAAATATTTTTTTACAATGCTATAAATGGGATGAAGACTTTTATAGTTATATATATCACATAAATTTAGATAAGCCTAATAAAGTATCTTTTATATTTAAAGGAAATATTAAAAAAATTGATGCACTTGATAACGAAAATTTAATTTTTACCGGTAAGTTTAATAATGAAAAAGCTCTTTTCATATACAATGTACCTAAAAGAGATATAAATTTATTACTTGATGATGAAGTTATTATGTTTAAGCTTTCAAATGATAGAAAAAATATAGCCTATGTGAAAATGGACAAAGAAGGTAATAAAAATCTTTATGCGGCTAAGGTATATAAAAATTCTATTAGTTATAATTTAATGATATATAAAAATATTTATATAAAAAACAATAATTTAAATTGGAGTGAGGATAATAAAAAACTTGTAGCTTCTTTTTATGAAGATAAAGAAGATGGGGAAAATTTGATGTATATTTTTTATTTTAAATAAGGGAGAGAGATTTATTGGACAAGAAGAAGAGAAAAAAGAAAAAAAAGTTTTCTATAAAAAAGTTTATGTTTTTTATAATATACCAAATATTATTTTTAAGCATAACAGGAATAATACTTGTATTTCATGGACCATTTCATAATGTTAAAAAGATTTTAGTAGGTACAGCAATGTCAACCTTTAAACATCAATACATAGCTACACTATTTTTATCCAAAGATGAAATAAGTAAAATGGTGAATAATAGTAAGGTATATGATAAGCAAGATGTGGGAGATATACAAATAAGCGGAGATGAAGATAAAAGCATTACTAGATATAATGTTCATCAAAATAGATTTGATGGATATATATTAGAAATAAAAGATCCTAAAAGAGTTAAGGTTGCGTGTACAAGTAAAATTGGTGTTCAAGGTCAAAGAGTAAGTGAAATGGCCAAGGAAAGAAAGGCTATAGCAGCAATAAACGGAGGCGGGTTTTTCGATAAAAATGATAGTGGAAAAGAGTGGGTAGGAACAGGTGCCTATCCAGAAGGTTTAGTAATATCCGATGGAAAAATTGTGCGAAACAATCTTAAGGATGACGAAGAAGTTGATGTTATGGCATTTGATGATAAAGGAAAGTTAATTGTAGGTAAAAAAACTTTTAATGAATTAAAGAAAATGAATTTAAAGGAAGCATTAACTTTTAATAGAACTTTAATAGTTAATGGAAAACCACAGGTAGAAGATGAGGGTGAACAAGGACTCCAACCGAGAACAGCCATAGGTCAGAAGAGGGATGGTACTGTAGTGTTTATAGTGATTGATGGTAGAAAATTGTTTAAAGAAGGAGCAAGTTTAAAAGATTTACAAGATGTTCTTTTAGAACAAGGTGTATGGAACGCGGGAAATTTAGATGGAGGATCTTCAAGTACTATGTATTATAAAGGAGAAATAATAAATAATCCTTGTAATAGTACGGGTGAAAGAACTGTAGCTACTGCATTTTATGTAGCACCTTAAGGAGAGTGTGAAGATGAAGTTATTAAAAAGATTAATTATATGGAGTATAGTTCCGTTAACTCTTGAACTTTCAACACTTTTTTATGTGGATAGATACTATTTAACTAATAAAGGACAATGCAAAATAGAAAAGGTAGAGGAAATGGAATCAGAAGGTATAGATAAAAATGTACAGGTACCTATACCACAAGATGCAGAATCAGTTAAACTTTCTTATGATGGAAAATATGTTTCTTATAAGCAAGGGAATAACATAATTATAATAAATACATTTGATGGAGAAGAGAAAAAGGTTGAGATACCTACAAGGGCTGAAACTTGGTATTATACATGGCTACCAGACAGACATAGAATGTATATATGGGAAAAATTTAGTGAAGGATCAGATTATTTAAAGGTATGTTATTATGACAGAGATAAGGATGATAGAGCTATTATAACGGATAATCATTACAATGAAGTAAAGATTCCTTTAGCTAATGGGAAATATAAAATTTTAGATCATGTAATCTCAACTTTAAATGGGGTAGAATATGTAAAAGTACAAACAAATGATGAGAGAAGTAATATATATAGACTTAATGTAATGTCACAAATGGAAAAATATAAGGGATATTCAAAGGTAGGAAAAATAGCTGTATTAAGTAGGGATGATGTATTCATATACGAAGATTTAAGATACGGAAGAGTTAGAATTAGTGAGAGAGAAAATTCACTAAGAATACCTGGTACTAATAATTTATGCATTTTAGGTGTAGACGAAGAAGATAATGTCTATGTGGGAGATGTAATTAATGAAAGAGTAAATAAAGTATTTTACGGTAGTCTAAAAGAAAATGAAAGTTCATGGAAAGAAATTAAGTTAAATAATTCAGTAAAAAAAGAAAACATACACATAATGTCAGATGGCAAAGTATATACAAACAATGAAGATGAGGGGATAGTAAAGGATATAGTTTCGGGAAAAGAAACAAAGTATAAGGGGAAACTAGTACAATATTACAATAGAGGTATAGGTATAATAAATGATGGTAAATTTAAAAAAGTAAAATTTTAAAGAGCATGTTTTTACATGCTCTTTATTTTTTGAAAAAGTAAAGTTTACCTTCTTGTAATGAAAAATCAATTTTATCATTATTGTAAAGATGGGAAAGAAATGCGGATAAGGCAGAAAGATTAATATGATATTGTAAAAGATTCATAGGTAAATCATTTAAAATGACAAGATTTTGAAGTATGTCTTCTTTTGTTAGAGGTTCATCTAATAATTGCAAGATCTCATCACAATAGCTTTCTATATTTTTTAAATTTTTATCTACTAATTCATATAAATCTTTTTTTTCTAAAAATCTGTCATTGCTATGGCCTAATACAAAAAAATCAGCATCTATTTTTTTTATGGAGTTCAATGTATCAATACTCTCTCCTATGTGATATAAATAAGGAAGAGAATATTTTACCATTGTTTCATCACTGAATATAGAATCACCTAAAAAACAAACTCTTTCATTAGTTATAAAACCTATCTGTTCTTCAGTATGACCTTTCAAAGGAATAACTTCAAATTTTTCATCATTAATTTTATTAATGCCATATTCTAAAATATAATCCACTTTAAAGGATTTGTTACCTCGAAATAATCCCTTCATGGGAGTGGATCCGAATATCATAGATGGGTATAATTCAATATTTTCCATAAATATTTTTTCTTTAGAAGTAGTGTATACTATGCATCCAGGATATTTTTTTGTGAAATAATTATTTCCTCCACAATGGTCTAGATGATAATGAGTATTTATTATATATTTTGGATGGAGATTATTTTTAATTAGTATCTCATCTACTTGCCTAGCTTGGGTATTATTGATACCCGTATCAATAAGGAGACAATTCTTATTTTTAAATACGTATATACCTGTATTAGTAGGTGCATTTACATAGTAAGTATTCCCCTTAATTTTTGTTAGTTCCACAATAATCACGTCCCTTATAGATTTTCTACTAAAATAAATATAACATTATAGAAAAATATATACAAGCAAGGAACAAAAACTAGCTATTTGACAAATCTTCAGAAAATTGGTAATTTAATATAGTATATATAATTAAAGTAGAAGGAGGTTTAATATGTTAGATAGAAAAATATTAGATATGAAGGACGAAATAATTCAGTCTATACAAAAGTGTGTACAAATTAAAAGTGTAGAGGAAGGATCTAAGGGGAACATGCCTTTTGGAGAAGGGGTTTATAAAGCGCTAGAGTACTCTCTGAAACTTTCAGAAAATTTAGGATTTAATACTGTAAACCTTGACAATATGATAGGATATGCGGAATATGGACAAGGTGATGAAATGGTAGCAGTATTAGGTCATTTAGATGTGGTTCCAGAAGGGGATGGATGGAAATACCCTCCATATGGGGGAGAAATTCATGGTGGTAAGATTTATGGCAGAGGTACAACAGATGATAAAGGACCTACCATAGGAGCAATATATGCATTAAAAGCCATTAAGGATTTAAATATTCCTCTAAATAAAAGAGTTAGAATAATATTTGGAACTAATGAAGAAACAGGGAGTAATTGTGTAAAACACTATGTGAAAAAGGGAGAAGAGATACCAGTAGCGGGGTTCACACCGGATTCTGAATATCCTATTATAAATGGGGAAAAGGGAATTGTAACTAGTAAATATAAAAAAGTTTTAGACAGTAAAGGGGATTTAATATTAAAATCTATAAGAGGAGGAATAGCGCCTAATGTTGTACCTGATTATGCAGAGGCTTTAATAAAGGGAGAAAAGCAAAAGATTAATTCTATAAAAATGTTAAAAGATAAGTATAAGGATATAGTTATAGAGGAAAAAGATAATGAAATTTTAATAAAATCTTACGGAATATCAGCTCATGGAAGTACTCCACACAAAGGAAAAAATGCTATTATGAACTTAATATTGTTCTTAAATGATATAGATTTTTCTTTAGATACTAATGAGTTTTTATGTTTTATGAAAGAGTATATAGGATTAAATACTGATGGAAAAAGCTTAGGTATAAATTTACAAGATGAAGTATCGGGAAGTTTTATATTTAATCTTGGTACTATCATTGGGAATGAAGAAGAGATAGCTATAGAAATGAACATGAGGTACCCTGTAACTAAGAAGTTTGAGGATTTTATAGATATATTCAAAGAGAAGATGGAAATAGGAAGATTACAAGAGGTTTATACAAGACATAAACATAGTCTTTATGTATCACCTGACAGTGAATTTATTAAAAAACTTCAAAAGGTTTATGAAGAAAAAACAGGAGAAAAAGCAGAACTTATATGTATAGGAGGGGGCACCTATGCAAAGGCCATGGATAATATAGTAGCTTTTGGACCTGTATTTAAAGGACAACCTAAAGTTGAGCATCAACCAAATGAATATATAGAAATAGATTCTTTAATGAAAAGTATTCAAATAATGGCTGCAGCAATTTGTGAATTAGCTAAGTAATTTAATCATATAAATATATATAAAATATAAATAAAAGGGGGAATTTCATTTGATAACTAGGGGGTTTACTTACATTGCTTTTCTAATCTTTTTTGCTAGCATTCTTGTTCTTGCAGAGAAAAAAACAAAGTCAAATTTTTTCAAGTATGTTCCAGCTATTGTACTTTTGTATTTCACAGCTATGCTTTTATCGACCTTAGGTATGTGGCAAAAGACAGATGAGATAAATAGGGTATATAAATCACTTAAAGATAATTTACTTCCAGCAATGATATTTTTAATGCTTTTAAGATGTGATATGAGGGAAATTGTTAAATTGGGGCCCAAAATGCTTATAGGATTTTTTTCTGCTACCTTAAGTATAATGATAGGTTTTATACTTACCTATGCTATTTTTAAAGGTTTTTATGAAACTGATACCTGGAAGGCATTTGCTGCTCTTGCAGGAAGCTGGATAGGGGGAACAGGAAATATGGTAGCGGTACAAGGGGCTTTAAATGTACCTGATGCTAAGCTTGGCTATACACTTTTAATGGATTCTATAAATTATTCAATATGGGTAATGTTTTTATTATGGCTTGTATCCTTTGCATGTAGATTTAATAAATGGACTAAATCAGATACTAGCCTTATAGATGAGATAGGTGAGAAATTAAATAATAAAAAACAAAGTATGAGAAAAGAAATAGAATTTGGGGATTTAATATTACTTTTAGGATTAAGTTTATTTGTTTCCGCTGTATCTATTTATTTAGGACGACTAATGCCCAACTCTCAGTTCTTCCAAGGTAGTACATGGACAGTTATAATTGCTACATTTTTAGGAATTGTATTTGCTATGACACCTGTAGCTAAAATTCCTGGATCATCTCAATTATCAAATATCATGCTTTATACAATAGTTGCATTAATAGCATCTAGAGCAAATTTTGCAGAACTTACAAAGGCACCTATATATATTATTTCGGGATTTGTAATTTTAGCTATACATGCATTATTATTAACAATATCTGCAAAAATATTTAAACTAGATTTATTCACCTGTGGAGTTGCTAGTCTTGCAAACATAGGAGGAGTCGCTTCTGCACCTATATTAGCAGCTGCATATAGTGAGGCTTTAGTGCCTATAGGAGTACTTATGGCTCTTATGGGATATATAGTAGGTACCGGTGGAGGGCTTTTAGTAGGAAAAATATTATCTCTATTATAGGGGGAGAGTTTATGATTAAATCTAAGTTAGTAGGTATATTAACTTTAGTCTTTACTGCAGTGATTTTTACTAATGTAAGGGGAGCGGCAAATGATAAAAATTCATTTAAAACTAATGTACCAAAGCTTGATGAAAAAATGTTAAACTCTTATTTTTGGATAGAAAAAATAAATAAAAAAAATAAAACAATTATGTCCAAAGAAGAAATTGTAAAATATAATAGAGAAATAGAAGCAAAGTCTGATGTTTTGGTTGATTTAAAATCCTATAAAGAAAGTTTATCAAAGGAGGAAAGAAAAAGGTTAATTTTAAACTTAAGTACTCCATCTAAATATCCTAGATATGATAAGGAGGGGAATTTAGTTTCTCAAAAATATTATGATAACCTTATAGAAAATCTAAATTTAGATGAGTTAAAAGATGAGGTTAAGGTGGGGTATGGAATTACTGTCAGAAGAACTATAATGAAAACTTTTCCTACTTTTGATATGTTATTTACCAAGGGAGATAATTATGAATTTGATAGACTTATGGAAACAGCAGTTTATCCTATAGAGCCTGTGGTTATTTTAAGTAGTAGCAAAGATAAAAAATGGTATTTTGCACAAATCTATAATTATCTTGCATGGATTCCAGCAGAAGATGTAGCTGTAACTTCAAAAGAGCAGCTGTTTAAATATTTAGAAACTAAGAATTTTTTAGTTGTGAGTGGTAGTAAAATTTATACAGTATATAATGGCCTAAATAAAAATACTTCAGAGTTGCAAATAGATATGGGTGTAAAAATTCCTTTGGCAAGTGAAGAGGAATTTGGAGATGAAATTTATGGTCAGGATATAACGGGTAATTATGTAGTAAATCTTCCTACAAGAAAGGAAGATGGAACTTTAGAAATTAAACTTGCCCTTATTAGAAGAAACTCTGATGTATCAGTTGGATATTTACCATATACAAGGGAAAATATTATAAATCAGAGTTTTAAGTTCCTAGGGGAAAGATATGGTTGGGGTGGTATGTTTAATGCTAGGGATTGTTCTGCCTTTGTTATGGATGTATACAGATCAATGGGAGTAAATCTTCCAAGAAATACGGGGGAACAAAGCGAAAAATTTATAGGAAAATATTTTGACATATCAAATAATGTAGATAAAAAAGAAAGAGAAAAGATATTTAATAATTTAAAGCCTGGTACTGCTTTGTATATGGACGGTCATGTTATGCTTTATATAGGAAAATGTAAAGGTGAACATTATATGATACATGATTTTTCAGGATTTTATAATAAGGATAAAAATGGTGAAGTTAAATATTATAAAGCCAGACAGGTTATGGTTACTCCAATATGTCTTAATATAGATGATAAGGGAGGTACTTATAAAGATCAATTGTATGGTGCAATAGAATTTACATTGGGGGAATAGATTTTTGTCATAAAATTTAATTAAAGAGTATATTTATAAATATACTCTTTAATTAATATAAGGGGGAAATTTTATGTTATTTGGTATGTCACCTCTTGTTGCACTTATTCCTTTAATAATCTACATTGTTTTAGCTTTTAAAGACATAAACCCTATCTTAAATGTATTACTTTGTGTTATTATTACAGCTATTTTAACAAATAAGCCGCTTCTTAGTATGGGATCTGTTATTGCAGAATCACTAGGATCTTTTTTATCTCTAGTAGGATTTATAATTATGCTTGGTGCTGCTTTAGGAGCAGTTTTAAAAAAGACTGGGGTAGCAGAAAATATAGTAAGAGGGGTTATGAGAAAGGTTGGTATTAACACGGAGAAGAAGGCTATAATCTCCTCAATGATAACTTCAATGTTTTTGGTTGCACTCCTTGGAACTCTTGCCGGGGCTAATGCAATTATAGCACCAATTGTAATTCCATTAGTAGCAGTTATAGGTATAACTCCTTCGGCATTAGCAGCAGTGCTTATGGGAGCAGGTATAACTGGTCTTTTTATAGGGCCATTTTCCCCGCAGGTTGTTACCATAATGGGACTTACTAACCTTAGTTACACAGAATATTTAATATCAGCTGGATTGCCTGTTACTGTTGTGTGTTTAATAGTAACATACTTTATGACTTTAAAAATACAAAAGGACACTAAAGGCATATATGCATATGAAAATATAGAGAAGGTAGACATGGATGTTAAAGTAAGTAAAAATACTAAAAGGGCTACAGGGGTATTTTTAATTGCACTCGCACTGCTTATAGCTTATGGAATAGCAATAAAAAGTGGTGCATCTTATGCTATAGTTGTTATGTTTACTTCAGCAATAGCTACTGGATTAGCAGCAGGAATAAAGTTAAATGAATTATTTGAAACCATAGTAGAAGGGGCTTCACGTATGATGTGGCTATTCATAATGTTTGTATTATTTAATCCATTTATAACCTTTATAGAGGAGTCCGGTGCATTCAAAGCTTTAGTTGATATTTTAAAACCACTTTTAGATTCCGGTAATAAAATAGTATTTTCATTAGTATCTACATTAACTGGTATCTTTGGCATAGGAGGAGCAGCGGTGGCTCAGTCAGTAGTTATGGATAAAATGTTTAAAGAGTTTGTTCAAGGATTAGGGATTTCTTCTGGACTTTGGGCTATGATAATTCTTGTTGGGTCTCAAATAACTTCATTTGCATATCCAGAGGCAGATATGCTTGGTCAAATGGGTCTTGCAAGATCAAAGGATTTAAAAAATATGGTTAAACTTGGAATTAGTATAGTTATAGCCAATGTAATATTGATTTTTGTAAGATCTTTCTTTGGATAAGGGGGAAATAAAGTGAAATTGGAAGATAAAATAAAAAATATCATAGATAATAGTGGTGGGGATATATCTGTAGTATTTAAGAACTTAAAAAATAATTACTGTATAAATATAAATGAGAACAAAGTTTTTCCTTCTGCTAGTACAATTAAATTAGTAATTATGGCAACATTTTTAAAAAAGGTAAGAGATGGATTAGTTAAGTTAGAGGATAATATAGTACTACTAAATAGTCATAAATGTGGTGGAGATGGCATATTAAAAGAATTAAATGAAGGGCATATATTTACGTATAAAGAAATTATCACATTTATGATTATTATAAGTGATAATACAGCTACAAATATTTTAATTGATTTTTTAGGAATGGATGAAATAAATAGTATGGCAGAGAGTTTAAATCTTAAACATACTAGGATTAAACGTAAAATGATGGATTCTGAGGCAGTTAAACAGGGCATGGATAACTTTACTACTGCTAAGGATCTAGCAAGTTTTTTAACTCTTTTATATAATAAAGAAATAATCAATGAAAATTATAGCTATATTATGTTAGAGATTTTAAAGAGACAACAGGTTAAAGGAAGGCTTGATTTATATTTACCAGAGGATTTATGTATTGCCCATAAGACAGGAGATTTAGATAGATTAGAACATGATGTGGGTATAGTTTATACAAAGAATATTAATTATATAATATGTGTTTTAACTAGTAATATAGATAATAAAAATGGAAGGGAATTTATAGGAAGGATTTCTAAACAAATATACGATAATGTTATAAATAGTTAATACTAAAATAGCTGTTGATATTTATCAACAGCTAATTTCTTTTGAAGCCATATAAAAAGTATTATTCTAAATGTAAGTAATACTATGGTATAATATTGTATAATAGAGTATATGCATAGGGAGGAATGGGAAACAGGAGAAAGAAAATTAAAATATTAATGTAATATTAAGATAAAATTTCATTTTATAGTTTTTAACTATGAAATATAACAAAATGGTAAACTAGATGCTTATTTTCTAGCATGCCTTATAAAATTTAATGGAGGTAATGTCCATGGAGTTAAATAAAAAAATTCATGAATTAAAGGAAGAATTAATAAAATCCACACAAGAGATTATGAGAATAAAAAGTGTGGAGGAAGAAGCAAAAGAAAATATGCCTTTTGGTGAAGGCGTATCAAAAGCTTTAGAATGTGCTCTTGAAATTTCAAGAAGATTGGGTTTTAAAACTAAAAATCTAGATGGATATGTAGGGTACGCAGAGTATGGTGAAGGAGAAGACTATATAGGTGTATTAGGACATTTAGATGTTGTGCCAGAGGGTGATGGATGGGTTTATCCGCCTTATGAAGCAGAGATACATCACGGTAAAATATACGGAAGAGGAGCTTTAGATGATAAAGGACCGATTATGGCTGCACTTTATGGATTAAAAGCCATAAAAGATTTAAATTTACCTCTATCAAAAAAAGTAAGAATTATTTTTGGAACAAATGAAGAAACTGGTAGCAAAGAAATGGAATACTATTTAAAAAAGGAAAAGCCACCAGTAGCAGGATTTACTCCAGATGCGGAATATCCTCTTATATATGCTGAGAAGGGAATAACTAGTTTTGACTTAGTTAGAAAGTTAGAAAGTTTAGGAACAGATGAAATTTTTATAAAATATATAAATGGTGGACAAAGAGTAAATATGGTCCCTGACTATTGTGAATCTGGAATAGTTGTAAAGGAAAAGGATACTGTTATAAAGGCTTTAGAAAAATTTAAACAAAGTAGTGAATTTAATTTAACAGCCCACATAAAAAGTGACATGGTGGTAATTAAATCAATAGGGGTTTCTGCGCATGGAAGCTTACCTCATCTTGGTAAAAATGCTATAATGCAAATGTTTAAATTTTTGGCTACTTTACCTATAAAAGACTCGGATATATATAAATTTATTGAATTTTTCAACCAATATGTTGGATTCGAATGTGATGGAAAATCCTTTGGGGTTGCACTTTCAGATGAAGAATCGGGAAAACTTTCATTTAATATAGGAACAATAGAGATGAACGAAGAAAAAATAAATCTTGGATTAAATTTAAGATATCCTGTAACATATACTTTTGAAGATGTTTTGAATCCTTTAAAGGAAACTTTAAAAAATACAGGAATAGAAATAGATAATATGAGTCATCAAAAACCATTATATTTTTCTAAAGATCATGATTTAGTTAAAACTTTAATAAACGTTTATAATGATCAAACAGGAAAAAGAGGAGAGCCTCTTGCTATAGGTGGGGGAACTTATGCCAAGGAAATGCCTAATATTTTGGCATTTGGACCAATATTTCCAGGGAAACCTGACCTAGATCATCAGGCCAATGAGTATATAGAAATTGACGATTTAATTATGAATTCAAAAATATATGCACATGCAATATATGAATTAGCAAAATAGGTTTTATAGGCTTTGTTTATACAAAGCCTATTTAAATTTGAGTTATAAAGTATATTAAATAGACTTAACTTTCTTATATTAAAAATTAATCTATCGTGGTATAATTATAATATAAGGAAACGTATACAAAATACTTTTAAGGAGGGCTTTAAGTGTTAGCAACAGTCCCAATAGTTTATAAAGTTATATTTTTATGTGCAGCAGGTTTTTTATCTGCTTTTGTAGATTCAATAGCTGGCGGTGGTGGGCTTATAAGTATACCAGCCTATTTTTTAGTAGGATTTCCTCCACACTATACATTAGGTACAAATAAATTTTCTGCAACATCAGGATCTTTAGTAAGTACTATAAAATTTGCTCAATCAGGTAAAGTGGACAACAATATTTTGAAAATATTGGTTCCATGTGCTTTTTTGGGAGCTAGTGCAGGGGTAACTACGGTGTTATTAATTGATCCCAATATATTAAAGCCAATAGTATTGTTTTTATTATTAGCCGTAGGTATTTATAGTTTTTTTTCTAAGACAGTAGGAATGGAAGATAATTTTAAAGGAGTAAATAGAAAAAACTTAATATTGGGAGGAATCTTTGCTTTTGCAATGGGATTTTATGACGGCTTTTTTGGACCGGGAACAGGCTCTTTTCTAATTTTTGGACTTATAGGTATATATGGTTTTGACTTTGTAAGGGCCAGTGGCAATGCTAAAGCATTAAACTTTACTAGTAATGTAACTGCATTAATACTATTTGCTATAAACGGTAAAATAATGTATTTAATGGGAATACCAATGGGTATTTTTATGGTGTTCGGGGCATATACAGGTTCTAAGGTTGCACTAAAGCAGGGTGCAAGATTTATAAAACCTATATTTATAATTATGTCTTTTGCAGTAGCCGTTAAAATGATATATGAAATGTTTATATTATAGTTATAAACTAAAAAAAGCTATCTTATATTTTAGATAGCTTTTTTAGTTATTTATTATCAGTATTAAACTTTTTTATAAGATTGTGTTTTAAAATTATATCTGAATATTCAAGTTCACTAACAGCAGACTCTTTCTCATTTTGTAAAGCATCTGTTTCATCTAATTTTTTACCTGTTTTTATATCATAGAAAGAGTTTTGTTGGGATAGATAAAATATATTTCCATTGGAAAAAGAACCATTTCTAAATATAACTTTACCATCTTTACTGTTAAACAAATCTTTTCCCATAACATTATCAGTTTCTAAATTAAATATATTTGAAAGAGTTGGATAAAGGTCAATTTGTCCACCATACATTTTTCTGGTTCCTTTATATTCATCCTTAGGGAAATGTATCATCATAGGAACTTTTTGGAGCTCCATCCATTCTAAATCTGTAAAACTGTCTTTGTTAAGAAATTTTGCTAGTTCATTTTGATGGTCTTTTGGTATAGCATAATGATCACCATATAATACTACAATAGAATTATCAAGCATACCTTCTTTTTCTAAATTATCTAGAAATACTCCTAATTGTTCATCAGTATAATGTATTGATTTCAAATAGTTTCCAAGAAAAGTTCCTTCAAATTCACCAACATTAAAATCTCCATATTTATCAACATTATCAAAAGGATAATGACTAGTTAAAGTAACTAAAAATGAGTAGTAGGGTTCTTTTAAAGTTTTCATTTTTTCAATACTTTGATTTAAAAAGGATTTGTCACTTAATCCTAGCCCGATTTCTTCATCTATATTATAGCTTTTTTCTCCGTAAAAAGTATCGAATCCATATTTAGGATAAATTACATTTCTATTCCAAAACGTTTCTCTAAATCCGTGGAAAGCTGTAGTAGTATATCCTTTATCTTTTAAGGCTTTAGGTAAAGCGTTAAACTCATTACCTGAGTATAAATAAGTTACAGAACCTGAAGCAGAAGGATACAGTGAGTTATTAGATAAAAATTCTGCATCAGAGGTTCCACCAGAAGATGTCTGGTAAAAGTAATTATTAAAATAAGCACTTCTTTTAATCCATCTATTTAAGTTTGGGGTAATTTCTTTACCATCAATTTTAGAATTTATAGCAAAAGCTTGAAGAGCTTCTACTTGTATAGTTATTAAGTTCTTATTCTCTCCTACTCCTTTTAAATTTTTAGTGGATTTTTGTGAGTTAGTTTGAAGGAAAGATTTAACTTCTTCTTTTGTTTTATCTGACACGGGAGTTCTTTTACTAATTGCATTGGATACAGAATTAAAAATATCTAAATAGTGATAGTTTACGTTTCCAAGCTGTTTTGCAATATAAACTTTATTATACATAGTAGTAATAAGCTTTGGTTGTTCCTTAGATAAAGCATTTATTTCTTTAAAATTAATAAGTCCTGCAACTAAAAATATAGATATAAAGGCAATCAATTTAGTTTTTAGTCTTAGTGAAGAAATATTTAAACTTCTAAGTTTAATTTTTTGATATTTATGTATAAATAAAATTACTATGAGATCTAAAAAGTAAAGTAAATCTGTTAGGTTAAATAAATCACCTACACTGGATTTTACTGCTCCTAATTGAAATCCATTTAAAATTACTGGCATAGATATGACATCTTTAAAATATCTAAAATAATTTAAATCTGCTATTAGTAGTATACTTATAAGTAAATTGGCAGTAAATAGAATTTTTCGCCTTGTTGCCATAGTAAAAAGTATTGATATACATACAATAAGTAAAACTGAGGCTATAACTGGATAAAATAAGGATTTGTAAGAAAAATATCCAGTTTCTATGTTTTTACCAAAAATCAGTATTTTGGTCGTTACTAATATTATGAAAGCTAATATATCTAAGTTATATAAAAATACTTCTTTTAGCTTTTTCATTAAATTTGACCCCCTATAAAATTTTAAAAATGGAGACCAAAGTTTGTCCCCAATGATAATTAGTATAAGATAAACTTATGTATATGATGAAAATAATATGTTAATAAAATGATAATAAAAAATTGAAATAATTATCTTTAATCATGATAACTATATGAAGGTATTTTTTCACATATATATTTTATTACTGAAATTTGTGTTAGTCAATGTATTTACATTATTAAAATACTATTGCATAATAGTATTTATATGGTTCATCATAGATAATGGAGGGATATCAATGAGTAAAGAAAATGAAAAAGTAAATAATGTGGAGGAAAAAGAAGTTACTGAGGAAATTAGAGATGATATAGAAGTAAAAAAAGAAAGTCAAAAGGAAATAATTCCTCAGGAAGAAAAACAAGAAGAATTTGCAAAACTAGATGACTTTATGCCTGACACAGAAATGGAAACTACTAAAGAGGTGCCAAAGGTAGATGGCGCAGAAAAAAAGATATCTTTTAATGATAGTTTCATGGCTAATTTAATAGATGTATTAATGTCTGTAGGGATATCTTTTGTTTTATATTTGGTTTTAGATGCTGTGGTATTAAGAATTTTAGGATACAGATTTATAAAGGAATATAGAGGAACAGGGTTCTTAATAGTATTTTCAATAGTATCCATATTATATCCTGCTATAAGTCAAAGTAAAAATGGAAGAACAATAGGAGAAAAATACTGTAAATTTACAATAAATAAAGAAGAAAATTAATAAAAGGTGAGTGAAGATATCAGCATGAAAAAGGGTAAGGAATACGAATTTTATATAGAAGCTACAGAATTCCCAGATACAGGAATTGCAAATAGTGAAGGACTAATTATATATATAAAAAATGCATTACCAGGCCAAAGAGTATTAGCTCGAATTACAAAAAAGAGAAAAGATTATGCTCAAGGAAAAGTAATTAAGATTTTAGAAGATGTGGATTATAAAAGGGAGGCTGTATGTGAAATATTTGGGCAGTGTGGTGGATGTGCTCACCAAGATGTGCCCTATGAAAAGCAATTAGCCTTAAAAGAAGAGCAGGTATTAAAATTATTTAAAGAAGCAGATCTTAAGGATTTTGAGTATTTAGGAATTCAAGGAAGTCCTGAAGAATTTGAGTACAGAAATAAAATGGAGTTTACCTTTGGAGATATAGAAAAGGGCGGAGAACTTACATTAGGTATGCATGCAAAGGGCAAAAGTTTTGGAATAATTGATGCAGATTGTTGTAAAATAGTAGATAGGGATTTTAGAATTATTTTACATACTGTAATAAAATACTTTAGAGGTAAAGATCTTCCTCACTATAGAATAATGAGCCACCAAGGTTATTTAAGAAATCTAGTAATAAGAAAAGCCACTAACACAGGTGAAATTATTATAAATATAGTAACCACTTCTCAAATAGAATTTGACTTTAATGAAATAACAGAAGAACTTAAAAAATTAGCTTATAGCGGTGATTTAGTTGGAATACTACATACTACAAATGATTCTCTTTCAGATGTTGTAAAGGCAGATAAAATAGATATACTCTACGGAAGAGACTATATTATAGAAAAAGTATTAGGCTTGAAATTTAAAATAACACCATTTTCATTTTTTCAAACCAATTCAAAAGGTGCAGAAAAATTATACAGTATAGTTAGAGAATTTATGGGAGAACCAAAGTCTAAGACTGTTTTCGATCTTTACTGTGGAACGGGAACCATAGGGCAGATTGTGGCCCCAGATGCCAAACAAGTTATAGGTATAGAACTCATAGAAGAAGCAGTAGTATCAGCAAATGAAAATGCGAAGCTTAATAGTTTAGACAACTGTAAATTTATAGCAGGAGACGTGTCAAAAGCAATAACATCCATAAAAGAAAAACCAGATGTTATAATATTGGACCCACCAAGACCAGGGGTTCACCCAGTGGCACTAGATTATGTTATAAAGTTTAACGCCCCAGACATAATCTATGTGTCTTGTAATCCCAAAACCCTAGTCACAGACTTAAAGGTCTTAGTAAATGCAGGATACAAAATAGAAAAGATGAAAATAAAAGACATGTTTCCGCACACACCACATGTGGAAACTATAGTTAAGCTAAGTAAGCAAAACTGAGCTATTGAGGGTTTAATGAAGGATAATAAATAGTGTTTTTCCGCTATTCTTACTCTATAAATTTAAGGGTAGCGGAAGACTATTTAATAGAAGAAATAATTGATTCAAATTTAGCTACACTATCTTCACTTAAACTTTTGGTAACATGAGAATAGGTATCCATAGTTGTAGCTAATTTACTGTGTCCTAATCTTTTTTGAATATCTTTTATATTAGCACCAGATTCTAAGAGCATAGTAGCATGAGTATGACGTAAAGAGTGAAAATTAAAAGGTATTTGTAGCTCATAATTGACTACGCGGCTTAAATATTTTAAACTATTTGTAGTGACTAGTTCACCATTTTCCTTAGTACATACAAAATTGGAAAGGGTGTAATGTTTACCATATTTTAATTTATTTTTAATTTGATGTTTTTTATGGTGTTTTAATATATTAACAAGTGTATTTCCAATTAGAATGGTTCTGTAAGAACTTTTGGTTTTAGGAGTTCCAAAGATCCATTCTTTATTTTTATATATAATTATTTTTTCTATAGTTATAGTGCTATTCTTTAAGTCTATACAATCCCAAGTTAAACCACAAACTTCAGCTGCTCTCATACCAGTATTAAAAGCTATTTGTAGTGGAATGTAAAAGTTACTACCTTCAGAAAAGCGATTAATAATTTCTTTGAAATTCTCTAAAGATAATATTTTTAAATCATCTTTATCATTATTTATATTATTATATTTAGGCATAGTAACATAGGTCATAGGATTTTCCTTTATGAGTTTATACGGATATACCGCCATTTTTAAAGCCACAGATAATACTCCATAAAAATTGGATAAAGTGTTTTTAGCAAAGCCATTTCTATATTTTTTATTTAAAAACTCTTGTAGTATGACTGGAGTTAAGGTTTTTAGTTTATAAACTCCTAAATTAGGCTTTATGTGCTTTTCTATAATTCTTTTATAGTTTACTTGAGTATTGTATTTGCAATTTATAAGGGCATATTCTTTATGCCAATAATCAAAATAATCAGATACACTTATATTACTTTCATTTAATACAGAACCACAATTTTCAAATTCATTTAGAGCATTTCTTAGAGCGGTTTCAGCTTCTTTTTTAGTATCACCTCCTGATCTTTCTATACGTTTTCTTTTCCCATCAACGGTCCCAGTATAGAATGAATAGTACCATCTGTTACCTTTTTTTCTTACACTACCTTTCATAAAAGGTCATTCCTTTCTTTTTAATTTATTTATATAATCCAATTTTAAATTGGTTATATACACATTGAATGTATATTTATTTTTTATATTTATAACTAGTAAGTTCTATTAAGTGTAAAACTTCATCTGCAAATTCTTTTGAATTTTCTTGTTTTATTTCATAAAAATCTAGTATGGTTTTACTTTGTAGAATGTATTTTATAATATCTTTTGGATTTTTAGAGTTATCTATTCTTTTTTCGTCTTTTGCTAAATTTAAATTATGGCTATTTATGTAACTATAAATATAATCTATTTTTACGTCATCATCTTCTTTCAATGCTTCTCTAATGTTAGTGATTTCATTTTCACTTAAACCAGTTAATTGAAGTTTTATAAATTTATTAAGCACCTCGTCAATGTCATTATTACCTTGAAAAAAATCTAAAGGCACATCACAGGCTCGTGCTATAGCTGATAAAGTTGCGAAACTTGGGTAAGTTCTACCACGTTCTATATCGCATATATAACTTCTAGATTTCCCAATTTCATCTGCTAACATTTTTTGAGTAAAAAGTTTATATGTTTTTTTAGATTTATATTCTCTTGCTTTTTTAATAAGTTTTCCTAAATCTTTTTTAGGCAACAAATGGATCATCTACTTTCTATTAATCTCATACAATTATTCTACGTAAATAACGTCATGAAGTCAACTATAAAATGAAATTTTACATAAATGATAGTTTTTGTAAAATAAACTTAAAATATAGTGAAATAATCCATTTGCAGACGTTTGTCCTTTTAAATATTTAAATGATATATTGAAAGTGACGTAATTAACGACATAATGCAAGGGGGATATGATATGACAATAGAAGAGAAAATTAGTGGATTAGCTTGGAATAAGAAGTTAGAAATTTTAAGAAGAATTAATAACTGGACCCAGGAGGAAGCTGCTGATAAATGCAATGCTACTCAAAAAATGTATTGGAGTTGGGAAAAGGCAAGGAGCTACCCAAGAAAAACTAGTCGTAGATCCATAGCAAGAGCTTATAGGATTTCAGAAGAAGATATTTTCTAAAACTAGAACTTTTTAGTAGATTATATTAATTATTTAATAGCTGATTGTAAAACTATAAGGGGGAAAATTTATGGAGGATTATATATATACAGTAGATGAAGTAGCTAGCATTTTAAAAGTAAATAAAAATACTGTGTATGATTTAATAAGAAGTGGCAATTTAATAGCATTAAAATTAGGAAGGCTTAAAATAACTAAAGCTACACTTTTAAAATTTTTAAAAGATTTTAATGGAAAGGATTTAACAAATTTAGATGATATAAAAGAACTAACTTTTTAAATAAAAATGAAAAGAGGGATACAAATGATAGAAAAAAATTATAATGAATTACCAATGTTATTAGAACCTAAGGATTTAGAAAATATTTTTAGTATAGATATGAGATTAGTTTATGAAATTATTAAATTGAATGAATTTCCAAAGTTGAGAATAAGTGATCATAAAATTAAAATACCTAAAATTTTATTGATTAAGTGGATTAATAAAAATAAAGAATTTTTAATGGAATATAGAAAAATTGTATAGTTCATATATCCACATATGTGCATAACTATATTTTGAATTGTTAGTAAATTCTGAAATATCAAAGGAGGAATAAGCTTTGGCTAAATATAGACAGCTACATACACAATTTTGGAGTGATGGTTTTGTATTAGATCTAACTCCAGAGGAAAAATATTTTTATTTATATCTTATGAGTAATACAAAAACTAGTCAATGTGGAGTGTATGAGCTTCCTTTGAGAGTTATAGAAATGGAAACAGGATATAATAGAGAAACAGTAATTAAACTTATAAAAAGATTTATAGATTATAAAAAAATTAAATATGATGAAGAAACTAAAGAAATAATGATATTTAATTGGGTTAAATACAATGTTCCTAATAATATAAATTCTATTAAGTGTATTAATAAGGAGCTTAAAAATATAAAAAATAAGGAGTTTATAAAAATATTATATTTGAAGTATTGTGAATTACAATTAGATATAGAAAAATTATTTGATGGAATTTTTATATTAACTAATGAAAAAAAGACCCTTGAAGGGGTTAATGAGGATATAGGAAGTAAAGAAGGAATAAGTAATAAAGTAGAAGTAACAAATGAAGAAATTAATACTAATTTAGAAGATGTAGTTACATTTTTTAAAAAAAATATATGTACACCCAAAGATTTAGAATATAGAAAGATAAAAGAATGGGCTAGTAGGATAGATTGTGATGTAATAATTATGGCCATAGAAGAAGCAGTAAAGTATAATGCTAAGAACATACAGTATATTGAAAATGTACTATATAGTTGGGATGAAAGAGCTTTAAAAACAAAAAAAGATGTAGAAAACTATAAAAAACAATGGAGTACTAATAAAAAAAATAATTGTAATAATACAGATAGCTGGAGTTTAATAGATCAAAGACAATATGATTTTAAAGAATTGGAGCGAAAACTTTTAGGGTGGGAAAATGAAAATGTAGATTAATTGAGCAATAAAATTTATATAAAAAATTAAGTAGGAGAATTATTCATTAGGAAAACAACAGGCTATATAGGGGCTATGAAGGGGGTAGTAAGTAAAGAAGTAATAAATAAGAAGTAAGAAATAATAAATAATAAATAAGAAGTAAGAAGTAAGAAGTAAAGATGGGCTTATTAGAGCTACCTTTTAAAATGGTATAAATTATAGTTTTACGTAATAACCATAAGGTTTATCTATAATCTTACTATCATAAGGGTATCTAATAAGTCCTATGGACATATATAAATCTCCTACAGATCCTATTAAGTTAGATACAAATATTAAATTACCTATCCAATTAGGGATTAATAAAGAAAATAGAGATATAACTGTAATAGGAGATAGAAATATAATGGTAAATTGGGTTAAGGATATAGGTTTATTACTTATTTCTTCAGTAGCGGCATAAATAAATTTAAATTTATATTTTACTGTACCACCAAATATAGTAAAAGTTAATCCATGGATTAGTTCATGTGCTATAGTAACCATAGTTATAGTAGCTATAAGCAATATGAAAGATATTGTAATAGAGTAATTAAATATATCCATAGATTTTTTAAAGAAATTAAAGATTATAGTATTTAAATAATTATGAAATATTATAGAGAAAATTAAAGCTATAGCTAATAGTTTTAAATGAAGTTTGTTTGTAATTTTAAATTCCATATTTTTCATCTCCAAGAAACAATAATTATTTTAATTATTACCAATAACTAATATAGTTAATCTGGCGGGTGGGTGGGAATAAAATTAATTTATAGAAAAGCCAAGGAAGGCTTGTTTATAAATACATATTAGAATGACCAGTTAGGAATACCATGATGAGGCTTAAGAGGAATACTTAATCTAAAGGTGGACTTGTCTTGCTGCGTAAGCTGTATGGACATGACTTTTCAATAAAGCTTGTACTTGTAGCTTAATGCAGGGAGCATGTCCACCTTTATCTTAGTGAGTAAGAACATAATTAAAGGTATTTATCTTTATTTATACATAAAACAATGAAAAGATAATATATTAGATGTATAATATTGGTAACTATTCCTTTAAGGCGGTGATATGCTAATGCATCAACTTATTAAGAAATATAGAGAAGGTGACAATAGAGCATTAAAAAAAATAATAGATAATTTTATTCCTCTTATTTTAAAGGAAGCTTCAAAGTATAAGATAAAATGTTATGATTATGAGGATTTAGTTCAACATGGATATTTATCTGTTATAAAAGCTGCAAATATGTACAAGGGAGAAGATAAAAACTTTAAATTCTATTGTATTAAAGCTATAAAACAAAACTACAAAGCACTTCTAAAAGGTGAAATAAAGCATCATCGAGAAATACCAGAGGATAAAGATATATACCCTTATGAATTTACTTTGGAAGATGAGATATTAGCCTATGAAAAAACAAAGGAAGTATATAAGGCTTTAGATTCTTTGACTAAGGAAGAAAGGAATATAATAGAAGGTTCTTATTTTAAAGATAAAACCATAAAGAGTATTGCTAAGCAGAATAATAAGAGCTATAACAATACAAGATACAAGAAAGATAAGGTAATAAAAAAACTACAAAATAGTTTAAAAAGACATATTTAGTAGTAGAGTACAGAATCTGTTATTTGTACTTTGTAATCTGTATTCTGAAAGAGGGTGGTGGGAATATGTATGACGACCTAGTAGAACTTATAAGTAATGTAGGATTCCCAGTAGCGGTTAGTGTATATCTTTTAGTTAGAGTTGAAAAAAAGCTTGATGATTTAATTAAAGCTTTTAATAACTATACTAAAGAATCATAATCCCCTACGGAACACCAAAAGAGAAAGGTCTTAATTTTAGGACCTTTCTTTTTTATTTTTGCATTTTTTATCTCTAAGTCATATATATAGGTGAAGACAAAATCAAAGAAAAATAAGGGGGTATAAAGCTATGGCAGTAAGTAAAAATATGTTAGAAAAAAATCTAGCTTTAGAATATCAAGATGGCTTAGATAAGAATGGAAAGGCTATCATGAGAAAGGCTACTTATAAAAATGTAAAACTAACTGCAGAACCAGAAGCTCTTATGGCGGTAGTGGATACAATACATCCATTAATGCCAGAGGGTATATCAGAGGCTAGAGTAGTAGAAAATTACGTATTAATAAAATAATTGAATGGGGGGGAATAGAGAATGAATATAACAAAATATTTAAATTTAGTGTTTAAAACCACAGAGGATTCTACTTCAACAATAAAAATTCCAAAGGTTAAAGAGGATGTAACAGAAGAAGAAATAAAAAACTGTGGTAAGGCTATAGTAGATCAGAACATATTCCAAAGCAAAAATGGAGATCTTTCAGCCCTTAAGGTTGCAAGAATTATAACAACTGAAACAGAAGAAATTAAAATAGAGGAATAGTTTAAAAGCTCCTGCATTAAATTGTAGGGGCTTTTTATGAATTTTATAAGTTTAGTTAGGAGGAATTCTTATGTATATTATAAATCCAAATTTAAGATTTAGAGGATTAACTTATGGTAATAATCCTAAAATGATTATACTCCATCATGCAGAAGCTTTTAATTGTACAATAGAAGATATACATTCATGGCATTTGAATAATGGTTGGAGTGGTTGTGGATATAATTATTTTATAAAGAATGATGGATCCATTTATATAGGTAGAGCAGATAAGGCCATAGGTACTCATTGTTTAAGTTATAATAATGTGTCTATTGGTATTTGTATGGAAGGTAGATTTAATGTAGAGAGAATGGGAGGGGCTCAATATAACTCTTTAAAAGATTTAACCCGCTACTTGCAAAATAAATATAATATAAATAAAATATATGGACATAGAGAATTAAATGAAACAGATTGCCCAGGAAAAAACTTCCCGCTACATAGAATAAAAAAAGAGTGTTTAGGTGGAAATAATTTAATAGAGAGTTCAAGTAGTAATAAAGGAAGTAAAAGCTATCCAGGATATTTACTTAAATATAATCCTAATAAATTTGATTCTAATGTAAAAGTAATACAAGATAAATTACAAAGCATAGGCTATAGTGTAGGAAGGTTTGGAGTAGATGGATATTTTGGTGATGGTACCTTATTATCTGTTAAGTGTTTTCAAAGGGATTGTAATTTGATGATAGATGGAATTATAGGAGTAGATACGTGGAAGAGAATAATGAGAGAGTAAAAAATACATTTTATTAAGATTAAAACCTATCGTAAGTAGTGAATATAAGCGCTTAGGATAGGTTTTTACTGGGTTATATTACGTGATAAAAGTATTTTGTGGTACAATAATTATAGAAATGCATAAAGAAAAATTAATATTATAAAAAATATTTTAGGTCTTTATTTATAGAATTTAAGATATTTTAGTACTTGTATAAAAAAATTATATTTAAGTAAGATTAAGTTTTAGTTAAGAGAGTTATATTATTAATAAAATAAATATATCTTTATTTAGAAATCTAAAATGTTTATATTATATAAATGCTAAAAAATGAATTTTTAATGACTTTATTGTATAAATTATTATTAAGCTAAATAAAATAATTGACATCATAAAACTTATATTTTATACTTGAATATATTTTCACTTATTATGAGGTGGGAAAGATGACAATATCAGAACAAATTAAAGTACTATGTGTTAGAAGAAATATAAGTATAGCAGAGTTAGCGAGAAGGTTAGGTAAATCTCCTCAAAATTTTAATGCAAAATTGAAAAGAGAAAGTTTTACGATAGTAGAATTGGAAGAAATTGCAAAAGTAGTAGAAGTAAAATTTGAGAGAAATTTTATATTAACGAATGGAGAAAAAGTATAAATAAGAGAGGTATTTATAAATGATATTTCAATTAGGAGAATTGTTCTGTGGCCCGGGTGGGTTGGGCTATGGTGCAAAAACAGCAGAGATAAAAAATAATAAATATAAAATAGTTCATAAATGGGCGAATGACTATGATCGTGATACTTGCGATACTTATATACATAATATATGTCCAGATGATCCTGAATCAGTTATTTGTCAAGATGTAAGAAAATTAGATATAGATTCTCTTGAATCTATAGATGCGCTAGCATTTGGGTTCCCATGTAACGATTTTTCAGTAGTAGGTGAACAAAAGGGGTTTAATGGAGAATATGGTCCTTTATATACTTATGGGGTAAAAGTATTAAAAAAGCATAAGCCACAATGGTTTCTTGCTGAAAATGTGGGCGGTATAAGGTCAGCAAATGATGGTGGAGCATTAAAAAAAATTCTTAGAGATTTAGAAAAGTCAGGATATAGATTATATCCGCATTTGTATAAGTTTGAACAATATGGAATACCACAAGCACGTCATAGGGTAATTATTATAGGTATTAGAAAGGATTTACCTTTTGAATTTAAAGTTCCTTCTCCAGAACCTTATAAGGATATGGATAATACATGTAGAACAGCTTTAAGAGTGCCACCTATACGAGAAAATGCACCAAATAATGAATTGACAAAACAATCAGCAAAAGTAACAGAGAGATTAATGCACATAAAACCAGGGGAGAATGCTTTTACTGCGAACTTACCAGAACATTTACAGCTAAATGTAAAGGGCGCAAAGATAAGTCAAATATATAAAAGGTTAGATCCTAATAAACCATCTTATACAGTAACAGGTTCAGGTGGTGGTGGTACACATATATATCATTTTGAAGAACCAAGAGCATTAACTAATAGAGAAAGGGCTAGACTACAAACCTTTCCAGATACATATGAATTTAAAGGACCAAAAGAAAGTGTAAGACGTCAAATTGGAATGGCAGTTCCAGTTAAAGGAGCAAAGATAATATTTGAAGCTGTATTAAAGACATTTGCAGAAATACCTTATGAAAGTGTAGAATGTAATGTTGATCTATAAGGGGGAATATAGGGTATATGATTAATTATTGGTGGGTAACAAGACCTAAAAGAAGGTTAAATACGATTCCAGAATTTCTTTCTACATTTGCAGAAATCTCATTAAATGAAGAATGGCAGGGCCAGAGAGATACACATTTAACATTAGAAGAAGCATTAGAACAAGCAGGATTAAAAAGAATAGGTGAACGAAGGGATCAAACAGGTGGTGGTGCGAGAACCTATAGAGCATGGGTAGCAAGTTTAGGATTGATTTTTACGCAAGAATCAACAAAGCAAACTAAACTAACATTAGCTGGCGAGGCTATAATGGAAGGTGAATCACCTGTAGAGATATTAAAACACCAGATATTGAAATATCAATTTCCATCATCTTTTTCGATAAGTAGAAATGTTAAAGTTTCTTCAAGATTTAAAATTAGACCATTTAGATTTTTATTAAGATTACTAAGTGATAGCAGACTTGAGTATTACTTGACAGAAGAAGAGATAGCAAAAATAGTTATAGTAGAGGCTGATAAGGAAACAGAAAAGTGTTATAACTATGTTGTAGATAGGATTAATAAATTTAGAAATTATGGTGATACTTGTTTAGAAGAAGACTTTAATATAAAATATGGACCAAGTAAGGGTAAAGTAAATCCAGAACATCCTTATAGCCATTTACTGGATGTAGCAAATACTATAGTTAACTGGTTGGAATATACTCAATTAGCAAAGAGAAATGAAGAAAAGAAATTAGTAATTTTAGATGATAAACAAAGTGAAGTAGCAGAAATATTAGCAACTACACCAAATTTTATAGATAGACCAGAACAGAAAGAATATTTTCAAAGAAAATTTGGGGTAGATCCTAAACACTCAAAAGATACAAGAAATTTAACAGAGACAAAAACTATTACATATAAAATAATAGCAGAACAGAAAATAAAACAAATTTTTATAGCAGAATCTTTGAAAAAACCAATAGGAAAGGTTACTCCTGCACTAGTAGATAAAATCATAGAACAAACTGGTATAGATGCTAGATTTGTAGAAGAAACATTATTAAAATACTATCCTCATGGAGCTATTGGTTCTTTTATGACAGAGTATTTTGAAATGGCTTTTAGGGGTAGAGATGATGCCACAGAATTTGAATTAGCAACAGTGGAACTATTTAAATCAGCATTTGGATTTGAAGCTGAACATGTTGGACCAATAGGTTTAACACCAGATGTACTTATACTTTCTAATGAAGATGACTATATAGGAATTATAGATAATAAAGCATATAGCAAATATACAATAAGTAATGACCATAAAAATAGAATGATACATAATTATATTAAAACATATAAACAAGGGCAAAAACATCCATTAGCTTTTTTTAGTTATATAGCTGGTGGATTTGGCAAAAATATTGATAATCAGATAAAAGAAATAGTAGATGAAACTAAAGTATATGGTTCAGCAATAAGTGTAACCAATGTAATTAAACTGGTTGAATATTGTAATGCAAAGAATTATGATCATAGAAAGATAAGAGATATATTTTCAGTAAATAGACAAGTCTTGATGTCAGATTTATAATTAGAAATAAGCTTTTTTATTATAAGCTTTGTTTTATTAGTAGGATAAACTTTAACGATTTCTTTAGAACAAGGAAGATTTGGTTATACACAATGCTTAATTTTAAGTGTTTCTTTATAGTTGCAGAAATAAGCAATTCCAAGGACAAATTATAATTAAAAAAGAAATGCTACTTTAAATATTAGTTATAAGATACCTTATATATAGATTTATTTGTCTATGTTATAGGGTATCTTTTAATTTAGTGGATCATTACTTTTTCTTATTTCTAAATAGGAACTGTTGTACAGGCTTCCATTTGCCATAAGGTATTCCTTTTAGGTAGAGTCAAAAGAAAGTTAGTCCAACAAAATAAAAAATATTTATTAGTGATATATGTTATATTTAAGTTGAACTCAATAGTAAAATTGATTTTTCAGGAGAGTGAAAATAAGTATGGGTAAGATTAAAAAAATTATCGTTAATTATCCAGAAGATTCTAAGGTAATGGAAGAAATACAAGATAAAGCAATGGAAATATTAGCTACAAGTATAGTTAAAAAGAACCCTCCCGAAGTAGTAGAAAAAATAATAGAAAAATTAGAGGAGGATAAGAGTTATGGTTAAAGAGCCTAAGTTTAATATAACAATAAATTATCCTACTCCAGAGAATTAAAAGGCATATGAAGAAAGAGTAGCAAAAGTGCTTATAGACACTTTAAGTATAGAACAAATTGATGAAGTTATAAGGGAATATAAAAAAAGAAAAAATAAAATCAAATAATTTATGTTTTTAGTATTTAAAAGAGGTGAGTTTTTTGAAAAGCGAATTACTTAAAATTAAATTGCCAAGGGAATATAAAGAAGGACTAATAAAGTATGAGCTTGGTTTAGATAATTTCCCAGATTGGCCAATGCTACAAGTACAAGGATGGAACTTTAAAGAACATTTAAAATTAGAAAAATTAATATCAATAGAAGCTATAAAATATTCTTTAAATGAAGCAATAGAAGATGATGAAGTTACAGAAGAAGAAATTAATTATGGAAAAAAATTAATTAATAAAGCTATAGAAGAATACAATGCTATGTAAATTAATTTATATTATATATAAAGAATAGTTTGGTATGCTAAAGTAGAAGAAATATTAATTTTTAGTAGATATAATATATTCCAAAAGGTAAATAGGAAGCTTTATATAAGCTACACAATGCTTAATTTTAGGTATTCCTATAGGGTGCATTACGTAGCTTATCTAAAGCCTCTAATCCGCTAGGGCGTAATACTTTAAAACAGGCAGGAAGTATTACATTTAAAGTTTATAGTAGTAAGGAGAAGGAATTACTATATTGAAGATAAATCAATTGGACTACTTTAAAGTATGGTGAGGAAATAGGTAGCCTTGTACTAGCTTATATCTGCTACTTTTAGGTATTCCTTTATAGCTACAGAAATAAGCAATTCCAAGGACAAATTATAATTAAAAAAGAAATGCAACCTTAAATATTAGTTATAAGATACCTTATAGATAGATTTATTTGTCTATGTTATAGGGTATCTTTTAATTTAGTAGAGCATTACTTTTTTAAAAATATCCAAATAGGAATTGTTGTACAGGCTTCCATTTGCCATAGGGTATTCCTTCTAAGGAGTGGCAAAAGAAAGCTAGTCCAACAAAAATAAAAAAATATAAATTTCTATAAAAGTTATGTTAGTATGGTAAAAGTAATTCAATGTTTTAGAGATAGTATAAATTAGTTTATAAGGATATTTAATTTTAAAAGCAAGTAGTGTAAACATAAAGTTATGTAAAATTATTGTGCTAGAGTTATTGCTATTAAAGTTATTATTATATAAGTTTTATAAGTTGTTATAATCAGAGATATATTTATTTAGTTAGTTGTTATTATAGCTATACTAGCATTTTTCTAATAATATTATTTGGGCACTTTAACCTGCACCCTAAAAAGTACAGGTTCCTATCTAGTAGCTCTAAGGTTTAAAAAGTCTCTCCCTTATTTCCGAGCCTTTTTAAACCTAAGAGCTACACGATTTTAACTAGTCCTTTATTAGGGTACCCGCAGTAGTGCATTTAAGTATTACTTTGGGGTCTTATCTTGGTATTCCTATAGGGTCTTTCGCTTGTCTACTTCGCTAAACAAAGGGAGATTTAGCGTAAGTAAAACAAGCCATTAAGGCTAGTCTGACTTCGCCAAATCTATTGTTTAGCAAAATAAACAAGCGTCTGGGGTACTACTTTCAGGTCTTATTAGGGTATTCCTCTATGGTTACCTACGCACCAAAAAAGATTAAATTTCATAGTGTAGTCTACGCATCGTCGCCTTGAACTAGCCAAGCAGGTACAATTTGTACTAGCTATTCATTCTTCACAGCTGGCTACAAATTATACATGCTAGGCTACTCCACTTTGTACATGTCATTCCTCCGGTAGGGCATGTACAAAGTCGGCGACTTGAATTTATGTGATGTATAAATAAAGGTTATATTTTAAATAAATGTTTGTTTTTGTAAGAAAAACTCTATATAATGAAAAATATATAAGAAAGAGAGTTAGAAATTATATTTTAGAGGGTATATAATGGTAAATTATTAAATACTATTTTGAATGAGCAATTATGGATGTTATTTAAAAATCAATAACGGAGGTGCATTATATGTTAAAAGAATGTATTAAATGTAACAATAATATTTCTTTTAAGGATTTTTATATAGGAGGATTTTTTAATAACTATTATAAATACACATGTCCCAAATGTGGTTGTGAATATAAGGCATCAAAACAATCAATATTAATATACTTCTTTATTGCTTTGTCACCTATAATAGTGTTAACTAGGCTAAATGAAAGATGGATTATATTTCTCTGGTTAATCATATCAATTTTCGTATTACAGCCATTAATTTTAAAGTTTGAAAAGATATAAATTAGTTATTATGTTATTAAACCTTTTATTATTTGTAATTTTAATTTTTAGTGGATGTAGCTTTTGCGTTATTTTTATTTTCCATAACTAAAGTAATTTAATTATTTTTATTATTTGTTCTAGGTTGATAATATAATTTTATACATTTTGTGTTTAAATTATATAATAATATTAATTCTTATATCAAAAAAAAAAGTTTATCATATTATATAGCATATAACAAAAGATTAAATTTTGTTAGGAAAAATATAATTATATAAATAGAAGGTGATTTTATTGAATAATAAATGTAAGATGATATGTATTCCCACATGTGGTAGATGCACTTGCCCTCGTGGTGTAACTGGTCCTACTGGGCCACAAGGCATTACTGGTCCTACTGGGCCACAAGGCATTACTGGTCCTACTGGGCCACAAGGCGTTACTGGTCCTACTGGGCCACAAGGCATTACTGGTCCTACTGGGCCACAAGGCGTTACTGGTCCTACTGGGCCACAAGGCATTACTGGTCCTACTGGGCCTCAAGGTATTACTGGTCCTACTGGACCTCTTGTTACAGCCAATAATGCTCGTATAACAAATGCTGCCATTCAGACTGTAGATACAGGTGATCCAGTTTCTCTTTCAACAAATAATGTTATTAATGGAACAGCAATTTCTCATACACCAGGAACACCTTTTATTATTTTAGAACCTGATCAGACTTATTATGCTTCTTATGAAGCCGCATCAAATTTAGGTAATGCTGGTGAAGGAAGTGCAATTCTACAATTTAATTTAAATGGCTCTTTAGTAGGAGGAACACAAAGTGAATTTAGTAATTTACAAAGCTTAAATTTACCTGCATCCTCTAGGTTTTCATTAAGTTCAGCAGCTGTTTTTAATACACCTGGAGGAGCTCCTAGTGTTTTAACATTATCAAATGCTTCAGGGCATCCAATAACTGTTGAAGGAGCTAATGTTAATATAATAAAACTTGAATAAAATAAAAAATTATACTTTTAGTTTAAATATTTACAGTATTATTAAAGAGAGCCCTATTAATTTAGGGTTCCCTTTTAATTACAATAAAAAACAATATTATTATAAAATTATAATAACCTTCAATAAATTATAAACATAGAATATTCATATTCCACATACTACATTAGGTTTCTAACTTTAGTTAGGCAATTTTAAAATCTAAATTGCTTATTTTGGATAAAATATTATTGTTAGTATATATTATCCAAATTGGATAATAACACTTATCCAATTTAAATTGATGTGTTTTTGAAAATTCTTAAGTAATTTTTAGTTCTGATAAAATATCTTCTAGCGTGGTATTTTGTTTTGATTTTTCGTATATAAAGTACACAAGTGATTTCGCCGTGAGGCTGTTTAGATATTTCTTAAAATCTTTGTATTTGTAACTAACTCTAAATAATTCTATATTAAGAATACTATAAGAAAATATCGTTCTAAATATAAAATGCTATGCATTCTATATTTATCAAAAGCTAAATTGCTTTTTAAATACTTATTATGAAGTTTCTATGCTCCACCTGTGTAAATAATATTTAATTATAGTTTCTACATTTAATGAAGTGTCGGTAAACAGCAAGTATACTGGGTTTTTCAATCCATCATTGGTAACTTCATAGCAAATTAGTACTTTAGCATAAAAGAATTTAGCAACATTACCTTCATAGGTATATACTTTATAGTCGTTACTGTCAACGGTAACGAGGTCTAGGGTGTTAGGACTAATGAATTTTCGAAATTCTGATAACTGTAAGGAAATTCTTAATGGATATATTTTCTTGATAGATTCAATTGTTCCTATTAGGTGGTAGCCCTTTGCTAAAGAAGCTTCTATTATATTTAAAATAAATTTAAAGCTAGAATTAATAATAGTATAGTTATATTATTACTATAGATTGGTCATGTATTTATAAAAAGTGGCGGAAGATTGGAATACTTCCACCACTTTCACACCAAATGATAAAATAAAGTGTGATACATAAAAATATAGTAAGTTATATAAATGTTGATTTTATAACAATTAGGATATAGAATACATAATAATATATATTGAAATATTAGTGTGATTTAATACAGAAATAAACTTTTATTCAAATTAAGGGGGTTTCTTATAAAGATGCTATAAAATATTTTGTAATAAGGAAAAAGATAAATAGTTAGGATGAGTTCTTTACTATTTTATTAATGCAAATAAAATCTTTAAACAATTGATATATAAGGGAAAAAGAAAATAGCGGAAGTATTAAATTTTCCGCTATTTTTACATTAATGCAGAAGTTATTATAAAATTTCAGAAGTTATAAAAAAATACAATAAGATTTTTATAATCTCACATGTTAATGTTTTTAAAGGAAGCCAAAGTATATTTTGATATAAAAAAATATACTTTGGTAATATGGTTAAACACACACCACATGTGGAGTGCTGTGTGTTGCTAAAAGAATCTGAAAAATAAACAGATGACTCCGAGAAGCTATAGTAGATTTTCGGAGTATCATCTGATTTAATTTCAATTGTTTCAATAAATCTATCGAGGTTATGGTTATAGATGATAATGTGTGGTTAACACAAGAAATGATTGCAACCCTTTACGAAAAAGGTCGTTCAACCATTACAGAGCATTTAAAAAATATTTTTTTAGATGATGAATTAGATAAAAATTCAGTATGTGATAAATTAACATTAAATGATTATTATGGGAAAGAATATAACACTAAATTTTATAATCTAGAAGCATTTATTGCAGTTGGATTTAGGACTAATTCTGAGAGGGCGATAGTTTTTTGTCAGTGGGCAACTTCTGTACTTAAGGATTTTTTTATTCGTGGTTATGTTATGGATAAGGAAAGGTTAAAAAATGGAACATTTTTAAATGAAGATTATTTTGAGCATTTGCTTGAAGAAATTAGAGAAATAAGAGCAAGTGAAAGAGGATTCTATCAAAAAATAACAGATATTTTGAAACATCAATGGATTATTCTGCTGATGCTTTAACAACAAAAACATTTTTTTAAAACTGTTCAAAAAAATTACACTTTGCAATACATAGTAAAATAGCAGCAGAACTTATAATAGATAGAGAAAATGCAGAAAAAGAAAATATGGGATTAACTACTTGGAGAAATGCACCTAAAGGTAAAATAGTAAAAAGAGATGTTTCTTTTACTAAAAATTATCTAACTTTAGATGAAATAGATTTATTAAATAGAATAGTAACTATGTATCTTGATTATGCTGAAAACCAAGCAAAAAGAAAAATACCCATGACAATGGAAGATTGGGAAAATAAGCTAAATGCCTTTTTACAATTTAATGAATATAAACTTTTAAATAATTCAGGTAAGTTTACAGCTAAATTATTTAAAAGTTTTTACTGAAAGTGAGTTTGAAAAATATAGAATAGTTTAAGATAGATTATTTGAAAGGGACTTTGATAGACTTTTAAAGCAAGCTGAAAAAGAAAATTAAATTAATGGATTGTACAAGAGGTGAGTGTTATTAAAATTGATAGGTTAATTGGAATTTTAACTATTCTTTTACAAAAGGAAAGGGTAACAGCACCAGAACTTTCCAAGAAATTTGAGGTATCAAGACGTACAATTAACAGAGATATTGAGGATTTATGTAAAGCAGGGATTCCATTAGTAACATCACAAGGTGTTGGTGGTGGGATATGTATTGCTGAAGGGTATAAGGTAGACAAAACTTTATTTACCTCAAAAGAAATCCAATCTATATTTGCAGGATTAAAAAGTTTGGATAGTGTTTCGGGCGATAGTAAGTATAAGCAACTAGTATATAAGATATTTGGTAGAGAGGTAGTAGATGCTGAAGATAATGTATATGATGAAAGTGGTCATATATTAATTGATTTAGCATCTCATTATAAAGGGACACTTGCTCCTAAAATAGAACTAATTAGAGCGGCAATAGATGAAAGTAAGGTGATAGAATTTGACTATTACTGTTATTCCGGGGAAAGTACTAGAGTAGTTGAACCATATTTATTAGTTTTTCAATGGTCAAGTTGGTATATATGGGGGTTTTGTAGAAATAGAAAAGATTTCAGACTCTTTAAACTTAACCGTTTATTGAATTTGAGAAGTATAGAAGAAGTTTATACAAAACGAGAAGTTTAGAGCAAGTTTTTGAAAATAAAATTCATTTAGTAGCAGAGTTTGATACTTCAGTAAAGTGGAGATTGATTGAGGAATATGGGATAGATAGTTTTAGTGTACTTGCAGATGGAAAACTACATTTTGAGTTTCATTTTGCAAGTAAAGATAATTTATTCGGATGGATATTAAGTTTTAGTGATAAAGTTAAAATAATTAGCCCCGCGTCAATTAAAGAAGAATTTATAAAAATAATAGAAAATATTAAAAGAATATATTAGAAACATGACATACAGTTGTCGTGTTTCTTTTGCTATACTATATAAAAAGAAAAGGAGATTATTATAATGATAGAATCGAGATGTGGAATAAAATGCAGTGTATGTGAGTATAAAGAAAAAATAAATTGCACAGGATGTATTAATATTGAAAAGCCATTTTGGGGTAACAGTTGTACTGTAAAGTCATGTTGTGAGGATAAAGGTATTGCAAATTGCGGACTTTGTAATAGTTTTCCATGCCATATATTAAAACAATTTTCTTATGATGAGGAACAAGGAGATGATGGTGCCAGAATAAAGCAATGTAAATGTTGGTGTGAAGGAGCAAAATAATATGAATTACTTATGGTTAAATGAATATTTATTAGCTATGAAAGGTGTTACAAAAGATTTTAAAGAAGAATGGCAGTGGACTAGATACTTGATAGGAAATAAAATGTTTGCAGCTATATGTAAAGATGAATCAGGTAAAGATTCTATAATTACTATAAAACTAAATCCTGCAGATGGTAATTTTTTAAGAACTCAATTCCAAGATATTAAACCTGGATATTATATGAATAAAATACATTGGAATTCTATTAATTTAGAAGGAGCTGTACCTGATGTTCTTATGAAGGATATTACAAAACAATCATACCAATTGGTATTTAAAGGTTTAACTAAAAAAATTCAAAAGGAAATTGAGGAGAGTTAACATGAAATATGAATGGAGAAAAGATGAAAAGCAATTATATTTACCTAAAGAAGTCCCTACATTAATTAAGGTTCCAAGACATAAATTTTTTATGATAAAAGGCAAAGGCAATCCTAACAATGAAGACTTTGTAGAACGAATAGGTGTATTGTATACTATGTCATATGCTGTCAGAATGATGCCTAAAAATGGATTTACACCAGATGGATATTTTGAATATACAGTATATCCACTAGAAGGTTTGTGGAATTTGACAGAAGAGGGAAGGAAATTAAAAACTTTCAGCAAGGATGAACTAATGTATAATATTATGATTAGGCAGCCTGATTTTGTTAATGAAGATGTAGTAGAAAAGGCATTTGAGATTGCTCGTAAGAAAAAATCACATCCGCTTTTAGATGGGATTGTATTTGATGATATAGAAGATGGATTAAATGTTCAAATGCTACACAAGGGTTCTTATGATGATGAGCCAGAAACATTTGCAAAGATGAAAGAATTTATCTATAAGAGTAACCTTGAAATAAAATCAATGATTCATAGAGAGATTTATCTTAATGATGCTAGAAAAGTGAAAAAAGATAAGCTTAAAACAACATTATCTTAGATTCTGAGGGCAAAGCTATGTGCATTATTCAAACAACAAAAGTTTACGTAGTAAAATTCAAAGAAGTAGGTAAAGAACATGCATTTAAGGAAGGTGAGGGGGATAAGACACTATCTTATTGGAGAAAATGTCATAAGGATTTTTTTACAATGTGTATGTAAAAGGTTGGTAAAGAATTTTGTGAAGATATAAAAGTTGTATGTGAAGAATTTAAAGTCGTATTTAAAACTTAAATTTTTATTATTATTGATGGGGAGTTAAAAAGTTTTTGAAAAAATAAGTACAATGATATATATTCTAATTTAAATAAAGGTATTATAATATAATAAGTGTGTTGAGAAGTTAAGTAGTTATGTTTGATAATAATATATTAAAAAATCTTTGTGATGATTGTGATTATTCATATAAAAAATATATATCTGAGTATCCTACAGACATTACAGGATTGTTTAGTATTGATTTTCTATGTGGAGAGTTTGGAAATAGATTTTGGATTAAAGAGTGGGAATATCCCGACAGAGGTGTTGCAATAGATTATTGTCCCTCAGTTGGATATGATATGTTATTTTTAGATTATAGGGAATGCGGATCTCAAGGGGAAACAAGTGTTGTACATATTGATTAGGAATATGATTATGCAATAACTAAATTAGCAAATAATTTTAAAGAGTTTTTTAGTAATTTAGTTAGTGAAGATGAATTAAAAATAGAGGATTATTCACCTGTGGATGCTTTTGATTATTGATAAATTTTATTAATTTAAATAGTAATTTTATGGAGGAATTGATATGGATAAATTTCAAAGGGGGCTTTTAGCTATTAATGCAGCAACTTTATTAATTTTCATTATTTATACACTAGTAAATGAAAATAAATCATCTAAGTGGTTTAAGTGGTACAATCAAATGGACTGTGATGAACAGAAAAAGTATAATCCAATTATTGCTGTTCATAAATTAAAAAGGATGCTTTTTATAATATTGTTGGTGGGAACTTCTGGACTATTAATATCATTTTATATTCCATCAAGTTCTATAGTTGCATTTATTTTAATTTTTATTATCTTTTTTCATTCTATAGGATATTTGGGACCAAGAAGGTGTAAGAGTGATAAACGAATAAAATATTATGAGTAGCTGTTGGAGTGTAGAGCAGGAGGTTATGGTAAAATTATAAGCCATAACTGAAACTTATCTAGCGGCTTTTTTGTTTTATTAAGATTAATTTTCTAATTATTTTTAGTGGGTAATAAAGGCAATATCCAAAAATAAACCTTTTACTTCGGGAAAATTATTTGTTTTCATACTAATGTACTGAAAAAGTATTCATATATTGACAAAATGTAATTAGTAGATTACAATTTAAGTATAAACAATTGATTACATTTTGTTAAGGAGGTAATACCTTGATAAAAAATAGAATTAAGGTTTTGAGAGCTGAGCATAATTGGACGCAAGCTAATTTAGCTGAAAAGGTAGGTATTTCACGCCAGGCAATTATATCAATTGAGAAGTATAAATATACTCCCTCATTAGAATTAGCTTTTAAAATTTCCCAAGTTTTTAATGTTTCCATTAATGAAGTTTTTAAATACAAGGAGGGTGAAAAACATGAATGAACAAACTATTATTTTATTTTTTCTTATTATTGGTACTTGCATTACTCTTTATTTATGGAAAGCTAAAAAGGAGATTGAGTATAAAAAAGATGAACGTTGGCAATTGGTCCAGAACAGAGCCAATAATGCAGAGAAGTATTTATATTATATATTGATAGTATTTGTAGCTGTAATCGAAGTGGTGTTGCTTTTTAGGGATATCCAAATAACCTTTACTTTGAATCGTATTTTAATTTATGTGGTCTTATTCATAGGTTTGCGAAATGCAATAGAATTGTTTGCATTAAGATATTTCGATAAGCAAATGTAAGATTACTCGTATTAATTAACAATAAATAGTTATTTGGTTTATAGATTTCACATTATTTGAATCAGATAAATTTAATACGTTTAAAATTTTGATGACAAAAATAAAAAAATAATAAATGCTTTAATATATAAGTAATTTGGAATAAATTTACTTAAATCGCGAATTTAAAATGAATCGATATCCTGAAAATATACTTTTAAAAATATGGAATAAAATAGTTATATGTTATCAATAATTTTACTTGTAATTTGGCAATTAGACTATAAATATTTATATTAAACTAAGCAGAATATAGCTTTTTAATGATCAGAAAAGTGAACCTAAATATAATATTAAAATACTGCAATATTCATAGGTGAATTTGTGGTGTTTTTTTTATTTTATTTCGGATACTACATTTGATTATAAGGTGATGTAACTATTAAATTTAAAGATACGAATGGTGTTCTTTAAAATTTAAGAAGTGGGAATAAATAATAAAATGTAAAAAACTATTTACATTAACTAAGTGATTTGGTAATATATAAATGTAAAAAACTTTTTGCATTTTTAAAGGAGGTTTATTATGAGAAAGATGGATGAAATGGAAATGTATATTTCACTAAAGAGTATTAAAATAGCATGGTTTTATACTATAGCTTTTTTATTTATTTGGTTAGTATATGAGCATGTTACCAAGTCAAAATTTGGGTTGCCATTTTTTTTATTTATCACCCAAAATGTTATTTTGATTATATCTCAGTTTATTATAAAGCACAGAATGGTAGATAATAATGAAAAATAGAATTAAAAAATTGAGAAAAAGTCTTGACTATACACAAGAAGATTTAGCTATTAAAATGAATGTGACTAGACAAACTATTAATGCTATTGAAAATAATAAGTATAATCCAACATTAGAATTAGCAATGAAACTTGCAAAATTTCTTGAAACAAGTGTAGAAGAATTGTTTTTAATTGATGATTAATTATGGAGATAACCTATTATTTACATGAATTTTACGGTATTTTTCACTAGTAATATATTAAATATAATGTGAACTAAAAAAGCACTTTAAATAAGTGCTTTTTATTAATATGGTATATTGTTCATTTAATATATTATTATTTGTTTAAAGTGGTCTTTTGATAATTTTTAGTTTATTATTTGCTATGTTCAGAATAAAACTTTAAAGCTTCTCCAATAAATTTAGATGAACCCTTCCCATATATCTCATCTACAGCATTTATACCTTCATCGTTATTTGATAAATAAATATCAGACATAACAGAGAAAAATCCCTTAAAGTCCAATCCTGTATTTCCTTTATAAAATTCATAATTCTTTTTAGTTATATCTGCTATTTCAAAAACAATTTTCTGTATCTCTTTTGAAGTAGGATTTTTACTTATATCATCTGTGAGTTTTTTATATAATATTTCTAATTTTGGCTGCTTATCTTGCAAATGAATTTTAAAGGTTTCTCCAATAAATTTAGATGCACCTTTTCCATATTTTTTATCGATCCACTTAGGTTCTAAGGGATTGGTCATAATATAATACCAGGCGTCATCTCCTCTATCCTTTTTAAAAATTTCATAGTCTTTTTTAGCTATATCCGTTATCTCTTTAGCAATTTCTTGAACTTCCTTTGAAGAGGAATCTTTATTTAAGTCCATTGTAAGTTTTTTATAGAGCTCTTTTAATTTAGGATGCTTATCGTAAAGAAAATCATTTTTAAATTTATCATATTTTTCTCTTCTAGTTATTAACTCATCATTGTTTAAATCGTTTTTCGTAGCCTCAGCACATTTCTTTATGCTTCCATACTGCTTTATAATGTTTTTAGCAACTTTGGTTTCATTATCTTTCATCTTTTCAATCATTTCATCATATTTATCTACACTTCCCCAATTCTTAATTATTCTATCTTTATTATATTTCTTAAAATTTTCCAATACATTATAATATTCAGTCATATCAAATTCTTTGAAACTCATTGTATTTGCTCCTTTTAAGGTTTTATTTATTAGATCTATTAAGCCATCTAATCTTTTTCGTTTTAATATTAGCAACTTTTTTTGATTTTTTAGTGCTTGCATTTTATCAAAATATGGACTCAATATTATATTTTTAACATCTTTTAAAGGTATATCTAGCTCTTTAAAAAATAAAATTTGCTGCAAGGTTTTAATGTCTTCATCATCATAAAGTCTATATCCTGATTTTGTAATTTCACTTGGTTTTAATAATTCTATTTCATCATAGTAATGTAATGTACGCACACTTATTCCTGTCAAATCTGAAACTTGTTTTACTGTTTTCATTTCCACACCTCGAGTTTGATTTAAGAGCTATCATTATAATTTAGTATTCAGCCAGCTGTGAGTTTTTGTTAATAAATATAAGCTCTCTATATATTATTGCACTATAACGTAGCGTTAGAGTCAACACTTTTATAAAAAGTTTAATGCTAAAAATCTTTGATATTTGTTATAACACAATTGATATTAGGTACTCATAATGATTAAAAGGATATGAAACTTTGTTAAATTTAAATATGGTAAATGTTCTTATAAAATTGAGTAATACACTAGTTGTAAAATATGTTATAATTCGATAATAATATTAACTTTGAGTAAGTAGTTTGTATTTATAGATATGATTTAATGAATGAGTTTTATCATAAGTGGGATTGCTATAATGTTCCATTTTAAACTACTGGACAAATTCCAATTTGACGCATATCATCAACAAAGAAAAACTGAAGATTTTTTCGAGTCTTGGATGTTAGAAAATCACAAGTTATAAGGATTCCACCTATATTCGCATAATAAGGGATAGACATTTTAATACTTTGCAAGTAGGATTTTAGTATCAAAAACAAAGGGGTGTTAAATATGAACCAATTATCTATAGGCAAATTTATTGCACAAAAGAGAAAAGAACACAATATGACACAGGAGCAACTTGGGGAAAAAATAGGCGTATCAAATAAGGCTGTTTCAAAATGGGAAACAGGAAAATGTATGCCTGATTACAGTGTGGTACAAGAACTATGCAAAGAGCTTGAAATAACAGTTGCAGAACTAATGGATGGAGAAGAAATTGAAGAAAATAGTGTACGCATATACGATGAGAAACAGATTATGGACCTGCTAAAAAGGACTCAAGATTTAGAGCAACAAAAAAATACTATGTATGGGATTTTACTAATTGTAATGGGGATTGCTTTCTTGGCTGTTTCTCATAGTATTGGTGGTTCTGATGTAAAAGATTTTTTTGCTGGATTACTTTTTGGGTTATCTGTGGGAGAAATGCTGGTTGGTGTTTATTGTCTGGGAAGAAGTTTAAGTAAAAGATAAATTCAAATTTGTATATTTCAGTAAATTAGTTTAATGTGTGTGTTAGTTAATATATATTTTAAAAAAGTTTTTATAGTATCCGTATTGGATATGTAGTAATACTTATATTTGTTAACAATCCATTAGCCATAAAATTATATAAACAACTAATAAATTGGGAATTTGTAAGTAAGATTATTTTTAGAACATGAAAATAAATTATATTTTAGGTAGTTAAATAATATGAAGATTGCTGTGATAAATGGAACTGAAATAAAAGGGTGTACCTATAATATAAAAGAAAAATTTTTAGAGATTTTGCGTGATGGAAATCAAATAAGAGAATTTTATTTACCAAAGGATTTGCCTCATTTTTGCTGTGGATGCAAAAATTGTTTTTTAAAGGTGAGCAGTTTTGCCCTCACGCAGAGTATGTTATACCTATCTGGAACGCTATTTTGAATGCTGATTTGCTTATATTTGCTTCCCCTGTTTATGCGCTAAAAACTACTTCTCAGATGAAAACTTTGCTTGATCATTTGTGTGTATATTGGATGGTACAAAGACCCGATGGAAGAATGTTTAACAAAAGGGCTGTTATTTTGACAAATGCTATAGGTATATATAACAGTGGAGCACAAAAAGATATTGCAACAAGTCTATATTGGCTTGGCGTCTCTGATATTAAAAAGTTTGGCATAGGATTGATTGAGGGTGTTATTTGGAATGACCTATCAAATAAACGTAAAAATATTATATAGTGAATATTTAGAATATATTTAACCAGATGAATATGATAAATATGTAGAAAATTAAGCCGCAATATAAGGAAAGTGCAGTACTCTTAAGCCCCTAAAAACACTTGGACAATTGCTTATGCATTAGATATAATGAAGAAAAGTAATTGGAGGTAACTTGTGAGAGGTAGAAGTTATACAAAAGAATTAAAAGAATCAATACTAAATGAGGTTAAAGAAGTAGGCAATGT
>NZ_UYZZ01000015.1 GCF_900626095.1 Clostridium rectalis | reverse complement strand
TCCACTCATTCCATCACATAAACTTAATACATTCATATCTTCTCGTCAGAAGATGACCGGTCACATATTATCTAGAATTACTTCATTATCTCCTTTCTTTTAATTTTATTTCGTCGCATTAATTTCAAAATATGTATCAATCCCATTTTAATTCTATATTATCTAATAATAAATTTGCTTCTAATTTAGATAAGGTTTTATATGCAACCTTATTTGTTTTGTGGTTGAATATTCTAATTTCTATATCACTTTTTACATTTTCAACCACTTTAGTATACTGATAACAGTCATTTTTATCTTTGCAATTTAGTGTACATATTCCTTTACATCTAAGACCTTCTAAATACATCTCTTTAGTAATCATATATTTTTGTCTCCTTATACTTTATTTTTAGACCTCTGTTTTTAGAGTTCTTCACCGCAACTGGGGCAATATTGTCCTGTTTGATGTAATGGCTTTAAATCTAAATCTAATAAATCATTTAAAGTTCCCTTCTCAATCATAACATTAATGTTTTCATTTATAGTTTTTTCATCTTCACATTCCTCTGGTATGCCTAGAACATCTATAGGTATTGGTATATCCCTATTGTCGTTAAATCTATGTATTTCACTCTCATCAAATCTATGTGCGGTTCGCAAATCAGAATTATATCCACCTTCATTTTCTCTACATCCCCAAAACAAACCCCATTCTCCACCAAATATACTATTGTGTCTATTACATAGAACTAAATATTTTTTGCCCATTTTATTTCTCCTCACTTTATTACATCATAATTTTAAAATATATTTATAAATATTTATAATTTCCAAATAAATAATAAGCTGTTTTAAACTCTAGTGCTTTCTCTAATGATATATCAGATTGCTTTGCTGCTTTCTCTACTGCAAATACATCTGATATAGGCAACTGTACATAATAATCTATAAATTTCAATGCTTGTTCTGGCTTTATCCCAACTTCTAAAGCTACCTTTTCTACCTTCCAATAATGCTTATTTTCTTTTAAATTTGCTAACTCATTTTTATTCAGCCTATTCATCTCCTTTCTTTTTAAATTATTTTGAATAAAATAGTTAATTTATGCAATTTTGTTTTTCCTTATGTAATCTTTATAATATTGAATTTCCTTTTTTAATCCATTTATAGCTATATTTAATTCATTATTCTCATTCTTTAATTTATTATATGTATTGTTAAGCTCCACTTCATTTTTCTTTCTATTCTTATTTTTAAGAATTTTTATATTTGATTCTTGTTTTTTATTTTCATTAACTAGCATAATATTTACAAATTTTAATTTATCTCTTTCTTGTTTTAATTTTTGAATTTCAGATTGTATTTTCAAGCATAATTTATCTTCGTTAATATCTATTATTTTTAAAGAATTTGCAATTCTTCTAATATCTGATATTTTCGTTTCTTCCATTTTATTAACCGCCCCTTCTTCTTTCTTACAACTAAGGAATGAATTTAATCATTTCTATTATTTAACTCCTGTACTTCCTATTCCACCTCTATCTTCATTGCCTAAATCTTCTACTTCTATAAATTGTAATGTAGGCATTTTTTCTTGTATTCTAAATTGTCCCATTCTTGCTGGTTCTAAAAATATGTACAAATGTACTCAAATTAGATAATTCGCACTTATTTTATCTTATGATAATTTTAAGTCTTGGATGTACCAGTTCGTAAAGTTCGTGATAACCAGATGATTTCTAGTCACTACTCACTAAACTATCCTACAACCGTATTTTAAAATTTTATAATTAAAGATTTATCTAACCCTCATTTCTGATGAAATATATGCTTCATTTCTGAGGTACATATATTTGTGATTAAATACTCTTTTAATATCAATTTAACTCTAACTTACTTTTAATCTATTTTCTAAAATATCTTTAACTTTTTTATAATTTGTATATAAAGTAATGTCATTATCATATTTTCTATTTAATATATTTTTACTTGCATTAGTATCAGCGTGTGTTTCTCCGCATTTAGGACAAGTAAATACATCACCATCTCTTTTACCAAAACTTCCACAAAAACTACAAATCTTACTTGTATACGCAGGATTTATATAAGTATATTTAATACTATAAAAATCACATTTAAACTCTAATCTTTCTCTTATATAACCTTTTATCCATCTTGATAATTTACGTTTTATTGATTTAGGATATTTATCATTCCAATTAACAAAATCTAATTGTTCCATAACTATTTCAGTTGGTTTTTCTTCTTTTATTAATTGATTTAATGAATAATTTATATAAGATTTTACTATTTGGTCATGTTTTTGTTTGTTATGATTATATTTTACTTTACCTAAATTATTTTCTTTTATGGTCTTAGCTTTCTTAACATTACCTTGGTCTAAATATTGACTATATAAAGCCCAAAATCTATTTCTTTGTGAATTGACTTTATTTAATCTTTCAGTTTCTTTAGATAATATATTATTTAAGCCTTCACCATAAAAATTATTGCTTGATACTGCAAATAAATATCTATAGCCTTTGTCTATTCCTATAATATTAGTATCTTTATTCTTTCTAGTTTTTATTTTTAAAGGACAATTTATAACTATTCTATTATCTATAATTTTAACTATCATTGTTCTATCATACTTATTGTTGTCAGTTAATTCTACAGACAGTCTTTTGCCTTTCTTTGTAGAAGTTATATTAATACAATCATTTTTGTAAGAGTATAATCCAGTATCTATAGAAAATGTTTTTCCTACTTTAGAATAAGGTATATGTCCTTTATATTTTCTAGTATATCTTCTAATAAGATTATTTAGATATTTAAAATTTAAATTTTTGTTTTTAAATATCTTAGGAATATCGAAGCCTATATGGTTTAAAACTTTATGATAATAACTATTAAATTTAACAATATAATTTATATAATGTTTATCTTTATTTGACAAATTCTCATTAACCTTAACCTTCTCTTTAATTTCATTCTTTATATTAGACCATTGAGATTTAATATTTCCCATAGCTTCGGTTAATGCTAATTTCCAATACCTAGCAGGTAATTTCCATTGCTCATAGAATTTAATTTTAGTCCATTCATCTCTTATTTGCCTTTCTTTACCCAATAATGGAATACTATTAATCCCACTATATCTTGAATAGACATAGTTCTTTACATTCTTATATTGATTAGCTATAAACTTTAATTCTTGTAATATATCATCATCTAATTCATAGGAATATTGTTTTACTGTTTTAATGATAGTACCCATTATTAATCACCTCACTTATTTACCATATTTATATATTATCATAGTGTCCCCACCTTGTCAACACCTTTGGTTTATGATATTCTTAATTTAATAAATGTATTTTTGAGGTGTGGTATTATGGCTATTAGTAAAAATAATACAAGAATTAAAATTACTATTCCTAAGGAAATGAATGAACAATTAAAATTAAAAGCTAGTAAAGAACAACGTTCTGTTAGTAATTATGTTTATAAATTAATTATTAAAGATTTAGAAAATAAATAATTATAAAATTTTAAAATACGGTTGTTTAATTATCTAATTGACATTTGCATATATTTTTAGAGTGTTCACATAGGTTCGCCACTCCCTATGCAGTTCTCTTATGAACTTCTCATACTTTCATATGACGCACAGACTATATCACAACCCTATTAGATAGGGTTCTCCCCATTTCCCCTCACTTGAAGGTACGAGATTTCTCTCTAGTCGTTGAAGTTTCCTCTATTCGAGGCTTACCTGCTGATTACCCATTATTAAAGTGTTTAGGATTTAACCTTGTACCATCTACATTATTTTTTCTACTTTCGTCACCATCACGTTTAGACTTATTTCATTCTTGCGTTGTGGTTAATGTAGCCTTAGGGACTTCCAGCAATTAAAGGAGTTTTGGATAGATATTATATCTATCACTCTACACTCTTTACGAATGTAGGGAGCTTTTGTTTTAAAATATACTTTTGTCTATATTTATTTATATTTAGGTATATTTTTAACAACTAATTAGTTGCTCCTAATTCTATTTGTCCATCTCTAGTTGCATAAAATATCATCATCCATTCATCGTTATTACCACAATAAGATTCATCTATAATTCCTTCTGAATTGACTAATAATAATCCATAGTTTTTAAATGTACTACTTCTTGGCAATACATAAGCTTCATATCCTGTAGGTAATTCCATACTAAAGCCTAATTTTATTTTTAATACATCATCTTTTCTATAATAAACAGTTGTTTTCCCACTATGTATTTTTGTAAATAAATTTGAATCACTTTCTTCTTTTAAACCTTTGGTATTCTTTACTACTTTAACTTTACAAGCTCTAACGTCTATCCAGTCTCCTTTATCTATTTTCTTTAACTTCCAATCCTCGTTGTTATGATGGTATTTAATTTTTATCTCTTTACACATTAAACATCTTCCTTTCTTTTAAAAAATATACTTGCAAGGAAAGGTTGTCCAAACCTTACAAGTATTATATTACCAAATTGTTTTATAATTGTCAAGTATTTATTTTCTTTTTAAATTATTTTATATTATGTGATAGTTTATCTATTAATCGTACTAAATAGCCTCCTATAAGTTTATTGAAAATATTCATAGATACCTCTTAAAAATCATCTTCCCATAAAATTATTTTATTTTGTTTTAAACTTTTTTGCACATCTATTATTCGCTGATTCGAAGACCCCCTAAATCTCAGCGAGGCATCTTTAAGATTCGATACAAATTTTCCATCTACTACTACATCTATTAGGTTTAATATTTCCTTTGTTTCTGGATTTGTTCTCTTAATTAATTCTTCAAATACAAATCCTGTATAGCACCATATGTTTAAATTATTTTTTTTGATTTTTCTCAAGAATGGTATTAACTCTCCTATATGTTTTTCAGTTAAAGGTTCTCCACCAGAAAGTGTTATTCCATCAATCATTTTATTATTTAATATAGATTTTAAATAATAATTTTCATTAAATAATGTTCCATAACTCTCATTCCATGTTTGAGGGTTTTGACAGCCCTCACAGTAATGAGGACAACCACTAATAAATAAAACACTTCTCCATCCTATACCATTAGACATACTTTCTTCATAAAATCCTGAAATATTAATGTTATCACTTCCTTATATGCTATGTGTAATCCTATCTTCCAGTTCTGCTTTTTTACCATCATTCCAACTATCAACTGTCCCAACTAAATATCCAGTGATTCTTTCAATTGTATCTACTTTCTTACTTCTACAATTAGGACATATCTTTAAATTTTTCTCAGCACTTTCATATCCACAATCCAAACATCTATTACGCAAGTGATTTATTGAACCATATCCTATATTGTACTTATCCATTAGGTCTACAATACCCATGATTGCTTGAGGATTGTGTGTAGCATCTCCGTCTAACTCAACATAGAAAATATGTCCACCTCTTTCTAATTCATGATAAGGTGCTTCTATTATTGCTTTATGTTCTGCTGTACACTTGTACCAAACTGGTACATGAGAACTATTTGTATAATAATCTCTTTCTGTAACATTTGTAATTATTCCAAAATCTTTTTTATCTTGCTTTACAAATCTTCCACTCAAACCTTCTGCTGGAGTACCTAGTATTGAATAGTTTAATTTGTATTTCTCCTTATATTGCTCTGCTTTATCTCTCATATATGTAATAACTTCAATTCCTAATTTTTGAGACTCCTTATTCTCTCCATGATGGCATCCAGTTAATGCAACTAGGCATTCTGCTAATCCTATAAAACCTATCCCTAAAGTGCCTGTCTTTATAACTTCTTTAATTTTATCATTAGGATTCAATTGTTCTGAGCCATTCCATAATCCGCTCATTAACAATGGGAATTGTTTAGCCAAAGCAGTAGATTGAAAATTAAATCTTTCATATAATTGTTTTGCTACAATATCAAGATATTTTTCTAATCTACTAAAAAAGTCTCTTATTCTTTCATTTTCATTATGAGGATATCTTTCTTTTGCTTCGAGTGCTAATTTAACTATATTTATAGAAGTGAATGATAAATTACCTCTACCTATACTTGTTTTTTCTCCAAATATATCTTCAAAAACTCTGGTTCTACAACCCATAGTTGCTACTTCATATATATACCTATTAGGGTCTTTTTCATCCCACTTTTCATGTTGATTAAAAGTCGCATCAAGATTTAAAAAGTTAGGGAAAAATCTCTTAGCAGTTACCTTACAAGCTAATTTATATAAATCATAATTTCTATCTTGAGGTAAAAAATTAACACCTTTTTTCTTTTTCCAAATTTGGATAGGGAATATAGGAGTTTCTCCATTGCCTACACCCTCATATGTGCTTAATAACAACTCTCTTATTATACATCTTCCTTCTGCACTTGTGTCAGTTCCATAATTTAGAGAGCTAAATACAACTTGATTTCCTCCTCTTGAATGAATAGTATTCATATTATGAATAAATGCTTCCATAGCTTGATGAACTCTTTTGACAGCTTCATTAATAGCAAATTGTATTGCCTTATCTACTGGATTTTCAATAGATTCTATTGATTTTATTATATAATCTTCTACTTTAACTTTATTAATATCAATTAAATTTTCTATATTCATAATTTTTATAACTTTATTTAATTCTTCTTTAAACGTTTTTTTAACATAAGGAGCTAAATAAAAATCAAAAGCTGGAATTGCTTGTCCTCCATGCATTTCATTTTGCACCGTTTCCATACTAATACAACCAATAATACTAGCTGTTTCAATTCTTTTAGCTGGTCTACTTGCCCCATGTCCTGCACGAAACCCATTTTGTAAAATTCTATCAAGAGGATGTTGTAAACAAGTTAAACTTTTAGTAGGGTAATAATCTTTATCATGAATATGTATATAGTTATTCTTAACAGCATCTTTAATTTCTGGACTTAACAACATATCGTCAACAAAAGGCTTTGTTGACTCACTTGCAAATTTCATCATCATTCCTGCTGGAGTATCTGCATTCATATTAGCATTTTCTCTTGTAATATCATTCTTTTCAGCATTAACAATTGTCATGAAAGTTTCATATGTTTTTTGACCTCTTGCGATATTTCTTTTTTCTCTATAAGTTATATATTCTTTGGCTACTGCTTTATTTGAAGAATTCATTAGTTTTTTTTCAACCATATCTTGGATTTCTTCTACAGAAAGTGATCTACATTGCTTATTAACATAAGTTTCTATGTCTTCTGCTATTTTATTTGCTAATCCATTATTTAAGTTTTGAGATTTTTCCATAGCCTTCAATATAGCATTGGCAATTCTTTCTTTTTCAAATACTACTTTTCTTCCATCTCTTTTTATTACTTTTATCATGTAATTCCTTCTTTCACATATTAAATTATTTTAAATTAATATAAAATCAACCCTTTATCATATTTTTAATTAATCCCTAATTTTGTTTTTGTTTCATCAAGTAATTCTTGAGTAAATTTATCTTTATAATAATCCTCAAATATTTTTATTGATTTTTCATTAAAAACAAAAACATATTCATCATTAATCGTCTTAAAATCTACTCCTCCATCCATTATCATGTCTTGTACGCTAAGAGTTTTATTAAAATTATAAGCATATTGAAAAATACCATCTTTTTGTTTAGGCTTTTTATCATCTTCTATTTTTTTAACCATTCCTGTAACAATGTTTATTTTTTGTTCAATTGTTGCATTTCCATAATTTAATCTCATACTACACCTCCTTAAATTATGCTTTCCAACATTTTTTATACTTCCAACTTTCTTCATTTGTTAATTCTATTTCTTTATATGAAACAACCTTCCCATATGCTTTACTAAATTTAGTATCACATATTACAAAGTCATTTATATTTAATCTTTCATTGCTTATAAAGTTATATTGTTTTTCATTAGGCTTATGCTCTATATAGTAAACGATTTTTTAGTTTCTTTTAATTTAAATCTTTGTTTGCTCCCTATACACACCTTATCATCAACTTTAAATTTCATATTAATCCTCCTTTATCCCTTTGTAATAAGTTTTAACTATTTTAACTATTCCTTTAATTTGATATTCCCAAGCTTTTAAATCATCACTTTTTATCTGTGGAAATATTATCTTAAATTTTTCTATGTATTCATCTGGAGTCATATCACAACCTTTCTTTACTTTAGAAGTAATATCCACTTCTATCTTGTATAATAAATCATCAGTGAACATATTAATCACTCCTCTAATTTTATTACTTCCATAGACACTCACTTCTATATTCCTTTTCTCCATCTTTAAATATTATAGTTGCTACAGAAGAAGTTAAATATCTATTATTATAATAATTTTTATCCCTAATGCTATTAAAATGAATTTTATTCTTATTAATTTTTTTAATTTGCTTTCCCATAACACTATCCCTTCTTTATAATTATTAAATTATTTTAACCTCCTTTCTAATTCTTCTACCAATTCTTCATTTGTATAATTTGATAATTGTTTTTCTAATACAACATCAACATCATTAATTGTTTCACCATGTTCTAAAGTTTTATAGCCTCTAATCTTTTTAACTTTGAACTGTTTAATTAATCGTTCCTGTGAAAAATCCCATATTCCCATTATTTTTCCTTCCGGAGTACATACAACAGAAATTACGCTATTATTATTTCCAACATTAAATGTTACAATATCTCCTGTGTTAAGCTTGTTCCCTTTAATATCTATTTTATTTGTTTCTTCTCCTATAGGGAATTTTTCCTCAAAATATTGTAAATACCCTGTAAATTTCTTACTCATTTAGTTATCCTCCTCTTTTTATTGGACATTAATTCTTTATTAATTGATTTTAAATAAAATCCATATTTTAAATTATCTGAATCGTTGTATATTATAGTTGATTAAAGCTATAATATACAACTTATGTATTAAATTATTTATTAGTTCTCATATCTAATATGGGATTTCCTCCCTGTACTTGAGGTACTTTACCATCCCATTTTTTTACTTTTTCATACTCTACAATAGTATTATTCAATGTAGATTGCTTTAATTTATTTGCATCAGCTTCAGCTTTAGCTCCTATCTCTGTTACTTTTGCTTTAGATTCTGCATCTACTTTATCTTTTTGTGCTTTTATTTTTGCAGTTTCTAATTCTATTTTTTGCTTTTCTAATTGTTGTTGTGCGTTAATCCTATCTTGTATAGCCTTGTTAGTTTGTCCATCTACGTTTATTCTAGTAAAATTCACACTATCAATAACTATTCCATATTCTTTAAATTTTTCTTTAGAATACTCATATAATTCCCTATTTAAATTACTTCTCTTTTCTCCATAAATATCTAGCACTGAAAACTTAGAAGATACTTCTGTCGCATATGCTTTCATTTTTCCTTTTATAAAGGTTTGTTCAATTACATCTCCCTTTTGCCCTTTAAATCTCGTAAATGTCTGTGGCAATTTCTCATTGTCAAAATGATATGACAGCTCTAAATCCACAGAAAGTGTTTTTCCATCCTTACTCGGTATTAAAAAACTATCATCATCTTCAGAACCTTCTTTTTTATCTTTGCTTAAAAATGCTTGTTCTGTAGCAACTGAATACTCTACAACTTTTTTGAATGGAGATATTAAATGCCAACCTTGACCTAAAGTTTTACCTTCTACTCCTCCATCCATACTATAAACAACTCCTACATATCCTGCTTTAATTCTTTCTGTTGATTTAAATAATGTAAACACTCCTCCTATAACTAATACTCCTGCTATTAAACTTGATAAAAATTTCTTATTCATTATTCATTCTCCTCATTATCTTTAAATATTTTATTTGAAATTATTCTTGCTAAGTCAACTAACTTATTGCATATAGGTATTAATGATATAAAGACAATAACTGATATCAAAAATACAATTAAATAAAAGACTGGATTCATAATTAAGATATCTCCTTTTCTTTTTAAATTATTTTATATATAGAACAGCATCGACTATTCTATTCTCAGTATTATTTATTATCCACCGTTCACTAACATTTGGTATGAATATATCTACTTTACATTCTGTTTTATTTTCATTTAGCCATCGTATCGCCCCACCTGAGTCAACTACTTTATGACTGCCCATACCATCTATATGTAAAATACTCCCGTAAGAAATCTCTTTAGGCATAGCACATACTTTCATATTATGGGATGTTAAATCTTTCCCTCTCTTATCTAACTGTCCGCCTTGAAGTGCATTATCAATATTTGTATAATATGTTATATGTACCTTAATTTTCTTAATTTGTTTAATATTTAATAAATCACCTCCTCTCGATAGCTTAGCTTTTTTAATTGCTTACTCTTCTTTCTTAAATTATTTATATTTTTTTCTAAATTTTTTATATTTTTTTCTAAATTTTTAATTCTAATAGTCTTATTATCAATCTCTTTTGTTAATATTTTGTTTCTAGTTTGCTCTTTTTTAATTGTTTTTTGTTGAGTATGTATTTGCTGGTCATTCTTATTCTTACTATGTAGTAAATACATATTACTTAAAGCTAAAATACAAATAATAGCTAATAATTTTTTCGATATCATCAAACAATCATTCCTTCCTATTTCCTAATCATCATACTTCCAACCACAATTAGGACATTTTCTAATACTTATTAATTGACGACATTCTGTACCAAAATGCTCAAGCATTTCACAATCCTTTTCCGTTAGCACTATTAATTCTTCATTGCATTTTGGACACTTGTCATTATTAAGCCTTCGAACTTCTATTTCTGTTTCAATGCGTTGTAATATTCGTTTCAGTTCTCTCTTTTGATTTTGTTGCAACATGTTCAAAGAGTCTGTGACAAATTCGTATAATAAATTTAACCCATCATCTTCTAAATACATTTCTGGATTATTGAATATATCTTTAAACTCATTAAAATAAATATTTCCCTTATTCAATCTTCCTCAACCTTCCTTTTCAATATTACTAAATTATTCTATATTTGTCAAGTTTATGTATTAATTTTTATTAAATTATTTCTATTCGGCATATACATGATGAATCGTTACTGGTTTATTATATTCTTTATGTAAATCTAATCTTTTTTCTTTAATTAAATCTCTAAAAGGTATTTTAACCAATTCTTCTTTACTATAATCATAATAACAGCAATTATCTTCTATATCATGTTCTATTATTTCTCCTTTTCTTCTATCTTCCCAAAGATAATCACTTAATTTGTTTACTTCTTTTTTAGAGTTACATAATATATATAATGTCAACTTATTTTCGTTTACTCCTGTTGTCTCAAATATTTTATTCATTTTTCTCACCTAAGTCCTTTCTAATTTACTGATTTACTGATTTTATTAAATTATTTACATTAACACTTATCTCTTCCAAAAATTTAAATCAATTAGTTTAAATCTCTTCTTTTTTTTATTATTTAAATGATTATCTTGCAATGTCTTTAATCCTGATTTTAATAAATCATTATACTTTTTTAAATTTTCTACTTGCTTTTCTAACATTTCATTTTCTTGCTTAATAATATTACAATAGTTATTCATATTTACCCGTCCTCCAAGATAACCTAATAGCCAAAAAGCAGTAAATATTAAATCATTATCATCACATATTTCTAGTTCTAATCTGGATATTTTATCCCCATTTTTATATTCTCTATTGTCTTTTGCTCGAACAATTAATTCTATTTTATTTAAAATTTCTACATCATTTATACTTCCATGAATTTTATTGCCTGTGATTGCTAAAGGATAACCCTCAACTAAATCACAATCATTTTGAAATATATAATACTCATATCTTAATAAATCACAATGCCCTTCTTGGTTATTTTTAGGATTAAATAAATCTAATTCTATATTATCTTCTTTTTCTAACTTATTTAATTCTTCTGTTAATTGATTAAACCATTTTTTATCTTTTGTTTCTAAGGCTATATTTATCATATCTTTAAGAAACCCTTTATCTTGAATATCTAAAATTTTAATCATCTCCTAAGTTTTTAATAAAAGAATCATTTTATAAAATTATTTTTCCAATAGTCTTCAAGCATCCCTCGTTTTATTACTTCATCAAATTGAACAATAATATATAATAAATACTTATCTAAATAAGAATTTAATTTCACCATGCATTCAAGTGAACTTCCTCCATAATATGCTTCCCTTTCTTCCCATATCTCACTTCTTTCCTCTTTTTATAAAATTCACTTAATTTAATTTCAATAAACCCTTCAGGAGCTTTGGTTTCTTCATTTATTTTATGACTATCTAATTTAACATATAGCTTATGCTCCAATTCAAATTGACTTAATCTATATCCGCCTAAAGATAAATTATTAGTAGAAGTGGATTTAAAATAATCACCTATTCTTGGTTTTAATAAATTTATAATTATCTTATTATCTATACAATACTGTTCAAATTCTTTACCTATTTTACTATTCTTTTTAAAACTACATAGTTCATATTGATCTGGTTTATACAATTGTTTACTTAAACTTTCTTTATCCTCATCAGTTGGTATTATTGATAAAGAAATGTCTTTTTTATCTTCTTCTGAAAATGGTATATCACAAAGTCCATCACCATATAGCCAGTATTCTTTTGCTTGAATACCTTTTTCTCTTAAAAATTTAAACACGAATTCTTTTTGTTTTTCTCGTCTTTGTATGTACTCCTGCAAGTCTTGATAATATTTACTTGGTCTTGTTGCTATATAAAATTTTTCCATTATAACACTCTCCTTTTATTGTATTATTAAATTGTTTTATAATTACTATAAAATTCTTATTTTATATCATTTTTACCCCTTGCAAATGGCTTGGTTAAGCCATTCTTAAAATAAGTTTTTTGTAATTTTAGTCATTTTGGTTAAAACGCATCTGTATTGATTTTAAATTTATTTTTGTAAATTTTTAGATTTTTTCATTTCTGACTGATATATAAGCTTGTATATAAAATTTATTCATCTAACTCATTATTAATATTTTCTATTACCAAATTAAGATTTTGTATAGCATCTTCTATACATCCTTTCATATCTAATTCTTCTAATTTTCTTTTATTAGATTTTAAATTTCCTAAGATAGTTTGTAATTCTGTATTCTTATCTATATCAACTGTTTCCTTATTTTCTAATTCATCCATAGCAATGTTAGCTAATTCATCTGCTCTTTCATTCAATTCTACACCATCGTGTCCTTTGCATTTATTAAAAGTTACATCTTTAAACTGTTTTGTTAATTCTAATATTTGTTGCCATAGCTCTTTATTTTCAACAGGTTTCTTTTGTGAATTTCTCCAATTCTTTTGTAACCAACCATGAATCCAACTATTCATACCATTAACTAGATAAGCACTATCTGAATGTATTTCAATGTTACATATAGGTCTTACATCCCTTTTAATTGCTTCTAGAGATTTAATGCAAGCTGTCAATTCCATCTGATTATTTGTTGTGTTAACCTTATTTCCGTATATCTCTTTCTTATTGTCTGTACCATTTTGATTTAAAATAGCACCCCATCCACCTATATTATCTTTTTTTTGGTTTCCTCTACAGCCACCGTCACAATATATTATAATTGTATTTTTCATTAACTATACTCCCCTCTTTAGATTACAGGTTTTATTTCCCTTAACCTGTAATCTTATTTTATCAAATTATTTTATGTTTGTCAAATAATATTCGTTAAATTATTTTGTATTTAGTTCTATTAATAAATCTTTTAAGAATGTATTTCTTTGTAAATTTTCTTTTTTCTTTAGTGCTTTGTTTATAGTTCTTATATTTCCAATATGAAATACTCTTAATTTAGCCCTAGTCCCTCCAACATATAACAAATTAGAATTTAACATAAAAGTATGTGCTTTAGGTGAAATTAAAATTATGTTTTTACTGTTGTCACCTTGTGCCTTATGTATAGAAATACAATACCCTAATTCTATTTCATCTAAGTTTTCTTTAGTATATATAATTTGTTCTTTTCCAAAGTCGACTATCATTTCATTCCATCCAATATCAATTACAACTCCTGTATTTCCATTATAAACAGATGCAATTTCTTCATATACATTAATAGCTTTATAATTATTTTTTATTTGAATAATTTTATCTCCTTTATAGAATTTAGTATCTCCCCTTTGCATATATTTGTTATCTTTATTTTTCTGTATTAATTGTTGTATATAATTATTAATATTTTTAGTACCATACTCTCCTTTATTATAAGCTGATAACACCATAACATCATTTATGCTAAAATCATCTTTTAATAATTTAGCATAAATTTTCAATATTTCACTTATAATCATATTTTGAGGTCTTTCTAAATATATATAATCCTTTTTTTGTCCAAATATTTTAACACCTTTAAAATCATCTGGTAGAAACTGTTCTCCATTTCTTATCTTAGTAACTATTTGCATTAATCCACCTTCGTTATACCTAAATATTTTAGTTAAGAATGTAGTAGGTATAATTTTGCTAGTAAGTAGATCATGAGCTATATTTCCACAACCAACACTACTTAACTGATAACTGTCAAAAACTAATAATAGTTTAGTATTTTCAAAATCTATAGCATCTAATAAATGTTTCATCAAATAAATATCTGTCATTCCGAATTCATCTATAATTACAGTGTCTACCTTTAATTTATTATCTTCATTAAATCCCCAAGCAGGGTCTTCAGATGGATTATATTTTAATTGTCTATGTATTGTACCTGCATCTCTATCTACATAAGTAGCTAATACTTCTGAACTTTTTCCTGTTGGGGTAGCCAACAAATAAGTTTTATCATTGTCTTCTAACATATTAACAACCATTTTAACAGATTGGCTTTTCCCTGCCCCTGCTGGTGCTGTTAATATACTAACATTGTGCTGACACACCCCTCTTAAAGTATTTAATTGCTCGTTTGTTAATATAATATCTTTATCTTCTCTATATATTTCATAAGGAATATTCCATTTTTGATTCTTATTTTTTAACATATGATTTACTTTTTCAGCTATATATCTCTCAGTTTCATAAGTTTTTTTTAGTGATAAAGTTTTTGAATTCATATCTAAATATAAGTCTTTAGAATTTTTAATTATTTTAACAAAATATTGAATACATTGAGGGGTTAACTTATTACATTCTTTTCTAATTTCTTTTAAATCAATTCTAGTATTTCCATTAGATTCATTTTCTTCTAATATATAATTTATACAAGCTTTCATTCTAGTTTCTGATGTTTTTAAATCATAATCAAATTGAAAATTATCTTTTATTTGATTATTTTGAAATTGTTCTTCCATTCCTAATAAAATGGAATCTGCTGTTTTAAAACCCACTCTTGATAATCGACAAAGACAATTATAGGGGTTTGCTTTCATTTGTTGTTTAATGGTTTTTGTAGATGTGAATTTATCATATAATTTTTTTATGATATTAATAGATAAATTTCCACCAAACTCATCTATTAAATCTATTAAACAAAAATTTTCTATTATATTATTTTTTATTTTTTCAAATTTTTTCTCTTTTATTCCTTTTGTTAAAGACAAATCTATATCATCTAAATCATTCTTGATTACTTTATCTATAATATCAGGATATACCTTTAATAACACGTCAGCTTCTTTATAAGTTAAAACTTCTGTAAGAAATTTCTTAGCAGTAGTTTTATTAGTAGGTTTTTCTCTTTTAACATTTAAAACTTTATATTGATAACCATATTTCTTATTTTCTTCTGTTGCTCTTATAGTATATTCTATATCAGGCACTAAATTATGTATATTCCCAACTATTATATATTCCTTTTTATTATTCTGTTTTAAATCAGGATAAATATTTTTATCTATTTCTATTTTATATATTTTAAAATCCTCCGAAACGAACTTAGGAGATATGACTCTACATTTAAATTCATAAATTATACTATCTTTCACTAATAAACCTCCCATAAATCTACAACTTCATTAAATTCTGTTTTAGATTGATGCCATTTACCATTTTCATCTTTTTTTCTTTTAGATTCCTTATGATCTTCTAAAACCTTAATAATATTACCTTCCTTAAAAGGATTTTCTGAAAATAATATATAGTCTTTTATTTTCATTTTTTTAATCTCTCCATTTTTTATATTATATACTTTTGGATAATATGTAATTGACCTTTTATTTTTAAATATTTGTAATTCCAACACAAAATAAAATCCATTACTTGCTTTTGAAATTGTTGTTGTTGGATATCCTAAATATTCTATCTCAGCAGATAATTTATCTTTTATTGATATATCTTTATTTGGAATATTTGTAACTAATTCTTGAATCATTCCTTCCATATCAATATCTTTAAATAATTTAGCAGTTTCTTTGTTTGAATATTTTTTGATCAAATCCTCTGTCAATCCTAATTCTATTATTTTATCTTTTTTTATTTGTTTTTTGTCATATAAAACATCCATTATATTCATAATTTTTAATAACTTTTTAGATTTACCAAACTCAGAAAAATAGTCTAATTTAATTAAAATCTCTAATTGTCTTGAATTAATAGATGTTTTTATATTTAAATCTTTTAACAAATCTATAAAACTATTATATTTATTATTTCTTAAATCATATAATTCATTGGATGCTTGCTCATTTAAGAATTTTATAGAGCCTACCCCTTTGTAAATAGAATTTGTTGATTTATCATACATATATTCTGCTTTTGAATATCTGAATTTATAGTCATTAAGTTTAATTCCTTTTGTTTTAGCTAATTTTATTCCTTGTCTAATATCTTCTTCTGTTTCTGCCCAATTTAAATATGAAGTTATAAACTCTAAAGGATAATAATGTCTTAACATCGCACAATAAAATCCATTCATTGAATAACCTGTTGAATGATTATATCCAAATTGATATTCTGATGAATCAGATACGATTTGTATAAACTCTTTTGCTTCTTTTTCTGCAATTTCTCTTGTTTTTTTTGAATGATTACAATAACCTTCTAAAATTTTAGGTAATTGTTCTTGAAGCCCCTTAACATCTTTTTTCCCAATGCATCTTCGGGTAGTATCAGCAAGAGAACCACTAAAATCACATATATCGGTTAAGAACTTAATAGTATCTTCTTGAAAGACCAAATACCCATAATTATCTTTTAATAAATTATTTATCTCTTCTGAAGGATTTTGATTAATTTCTTTTTTTATTAATCTATTTCTATATGATTTTCCACTAGGTCTTAAAGAAGCATTTACTAATGACATATCATTAATTGTTTTACATTTAAATTTAGATAATAAATCAAATGCAAAATCTCCTTCAAATTGAAACAGTCCAACATTGCTTGTATTCATATCTTCCCATACTTTATTATCTTTCCAATTAATTTCATGTGCATATTTCCATTGTTTATTTATTAGTTTATATGTATCTTGAATAATACCTATTGTTTTTAAGCCCAATATATCAAATTTAACATAATTTAAAAAATCTACTGCTTTCATTGAACAAAATGAAACGGGGAAATTTTCATCACCCTTTTTATAAAAAATCCCCAAATTATCATATAATGTAATAGGGCTTCCTATCATTCCTGCTGGATGATTACCTTTTGCAATAATTGTACCTTTTATACCATCAAAGTAATAAAACAATTCTTTATTGCTTTGTCTTAATTGTTCCCATTTATTATTCAATTCTTTAACTTTACTAAGTTTTTCTTTATTTCTAATTCTCTCTATATATAAATGGTAGTCATCAAAATTAGGAGATTTACTAGTTGCTTCTTCTAATTCTTCAAGATTGACTTCTTCTTGAATTATTTTAGAATATTCTGCAAAAATTTCATCAAAACTGTTTTTTATTTTTTTTACAACAGACAAATCTTTATAATCTAAGCCTTTTGCTAATACATCAATGCTACCTCTATCTTGTATTGTGCTAAGTGATAATATATATGACACATTTTTATTACCAAATCTATTAATTATGTATTGATAAACCTTTTTTCTATCTGATGGACTAAAATCTTGGTCAATATCTGCTAAAGATATTCTATCCGCATTACAAAATCTTGAAAACACAGTATTCCAAATTATAGGGTCTACATCTATAACATCAGTTATATATGCGATTAAACTTCCTCCCACTGAACCTCTGCATGGTGAAGAATGAATGTCGTTTTCTCTACACCATGTCATTAGTTCAGACATAAACATCATAAAACTCTCCATATTTTGTTTTGACATAGCTTTAAATTCTTCAATTATTCTTTTTTTATATTTTTTTATATTTTTTTTATCTATAATATTTTTATCTATTTTTTCTTTTAATTTTTTTTCTATTAGTTTTTTCCATAATTGATTTGCATTATTCCCATAAAGATCTGGATATTTAAAAGTTCTATCTAACTCAAAATCTTCAACCATATCAGCTAATTTATTTGTATTATTAATAGCTTTCATATAAACTTCTTTAGGTAAAACATTTTGATTTTCAAAGCATTTTATTAATTCATCATAAGTTTTCCATACTAAATCAAATTCATCTTCTTCACCATAAAAACTATCTTTTGCCTTTTGCAATACTTTTCTACATTCGGCTTTATATCTAGTTGATGAATGAGTATCTGTTCCTGCTATTAAAGGTATATTATATTTTTTATGCCATTCATACAATTGCTTATTAAATAATTTTTGATGTTCACAATTATGATATTGCACTTCTAAAAAACATCTATCTTTATTTTTAGATAACCAATTAAGTAATTCATCTCTTTTTTGTATATTATATTTATATATTTCTGTTCCGTTTTCTTTTTTTAATACAGATTTATCTGATAATTGCCATAATGGTGATGCTAAACAAGCTGTAGTAATTATTATATTTGAAGATGTGTTCATCAGTTCTGAAAAAGATATTCTTGGGTTATAATACATATGTCTATCTGAATTATCTTCTTTTTCTCCCTTAGATGTTGCCATACTCATTAAAGTATTTAACTCTTTGATGCCTTCCCAGTTTTTAGAATATAATCCAATATGCCACCCTCTTATATTGTCTTCTAAATTAATACATAAATATAATTCAACTCCATGTATATATTTTATTTTGGCTTTATCACAGGCTTGTTTCTTTTTTACCCAATCATAAATTCCACCATGATTACTAAAAGCTATTGCTTTCATATTTGATTTTTTAGCCATCTTTATATATTCATCATATTTTGTACAAGAATCAGCAAAACCATTACAGTTTGAGGTATCATCATGTAAATGATGTACTACATAGCTATTCATATATTCTCCTTTCTAATTTTATTAAATTGTGTTTAATAAAATATGTTATAAATCATTTAACCAACTATCATCTATTTCATCATTCTCCTTCTTATCTTTTATAAACAAATTAATATTATCTAAATACTCTTTATATGGCTTATGTTGTTTCGCACTATAGCCACATAAATTAGTAAAATAAAACTCATTAGATTTATCTATTTCAGTCCACCATATTTTATCATTTTGAGTTATATTATAAACTTTGATATTAGATTTAATTTCGTCAATTGTATCATTTATATCTTTATTTAATTCATTAATAGAGTCTTTATTTAAAGGTATGTAAACATAACAATCTTCTATGAAATATTTTTCTTGAATTTCTTTTGGCATATTATCTAAATTATTATTTATAATAGCTTTTAAAACCATATCTTCTATTTCAAATTCATTAAATTGTTTGCTCTTAGTTAACCACATTTTTAAATTGTTTTCAATTGATTTAACCCATTCATTTCTTAATACATTTTTAGATGCTATTTTATTTTTTTTCGTTACTTTATCTTTTCCTGCCAAGGTATATGTAAGTTTACAATATTTAAGAAAATTCCATCTAATTTTTATTTTTTCTAAAGGAACTCCCTTTTGTATTAGACTTTGTGCATATAATACCAACTGTCCTTTTTCTTTATCTATTTTTTTACCAACATAAATAGTTGATGTCTTCCAATCTGTAATAACAAAATTTCCATTTTCATCTTTATGTATGAAGTCTATATATCCTTGAAAAATATTATTACTAACTTTTATTGTTACAAATTGTTCTGTTATTACTTTTGTTTTAATAGGAATATGTTGTTGATAAAACAATCTAATACAATCTTCATATCTATTAGCTATTTTTTCATTAGCTTTTTCATCTTTTCTATTGTATTTCAAACCTGCAACATTCATTTCAAATAATTTTAACTCATATTCTTTTATCATATCTTCATATTTGATTTTGCCTAAATAAAAATTTTCAATAATATCATGGCAAATGCCTCCACTGGCTCCATAAATAGAGGATTTTGTTTCGGGTTCGTGTTTTATGTATTTTAAATACCATCCATAAGGGTCTGTTTTATATGAATTATATTTTGACCATGACCATAATGTTTTTACATTATGTTTTTTCTTTATATTCTCCAATTCTTGTTTTGTTTTTCTCATTTAACCCCACCTTTTAGATTAGTTTGATTCTATGTTTTAATAAAGATTGAAAAATTTTCATTCCTTTATCAATTGGACTATCTTTTTTTTCTAATAATCCCCATTTGTCATATATATAACTTGTTTTTCTAAATTGTTTAACTCTATTACACATATCTATCGACAAGTGTTCACTCATATCATTATCCATAGCAAATATAATTTCTACATCTAAAGATAATAATATCTTAATTTGTTCATCGCTTAGTTCATGACCTCCTAATGCTACTCCCCATCGACATAATAAAGAATCTAATTTCAGTACAGATTTTTCTGCTTCAAAAACAATTACTTTACCTGATTTTTGAATATATTCATAATTTTCTTGTAACCCATATAAATTCATGCTTTTAGGAAAAGCTATTAATGGAAAATATTTAGGAATATCCAAGATATCATAATTTTTAATTAATGTTCTACCCATTACTCCTACATAATCATTTTTATTTCCACACCATAATCTATGAGGTATAACTACTCTATTCCTTTCTTTACTGTATCCTATATTAAATCTTTTTTGAGTATAAGGCATAATTCCTTCTTTTATCCAACCAATATAAGGCAAATCAATAAATTCTCTACAAAAATCGTTATGATAAATCTCTATTTTTTCATCTTCATAAGATATATGATTATCTTTTGCTTTTTTAAATATTTTTAATATATCTTTTTTTTCTTCTTTCTTTTCCTTTATACTAAATGTAAATTTTAAACCTAAAATCTTATGTAATTCTTTATTTGCTTGAGGAAAATCTATATCTTTTATATGCATTACTAAAGTAAAAATATCACCTTGTACATCCTTTTCTTTAGTAAAAATTTTTACCTTTAAATTATGTCTTTTTATGGCTATAGATGTAGTATTTTTATGGTTAGGCAAACCACATCTATATTCTTTTGTATAAGGTCTAATTCCATGACATCCAATAGCTTCTAAAACTTCTTCTAATTTATTATTTTCTATTATATATTGTTTAAGCTCATATGTTTTAATTGGAGTTCACCTACCCTCCCATCAATTAAAAATCTACAGGTACATTTGTTATTCCAATTTCTTTATATGTATTTCTACTCAAATCATGTTCTACTACAATCTGATAATCATTTGTACTACCTTCTCTATTCTTAACAATGAACAAAATTTGATAATGTTTATTTTTATCTAATTCTACAGGAATTTTAGTTTTTCCATTTTTACCACTTAATTTAAATACTTTCAATTCATGCTTTCCCCCCTTATACTCATCTTCAAATAAACCTCTAATCATAATACAAGTTGAAGCTACATCAACTATATTCTTAGCCATTCCTATATTGTCTTGACTATAAAACCTTTGTTTTGCACTACTTTTTGATAACTGAAATGTTATCCATATATGTAAATTCAGCACTTCTGGTTTAATAACATCATATATTTTTACCATATTCTGTTGCATATTTAACCAAAATGCACTATCTCCTCCGCCTACATTGGAATCTGTTTTATATGTATCTAATATAAAATACTTAACTCCCATATGTGCATATTTTTTAATACATTTTATTGCTTTATCTGTAGTATAACTATTAAATGGTTTTAAAATTATCTGTTTTTTATGATCTTTTATCCATTTTGCACATTTGTTTTTTAAAAAATCTTTAAAGTCATCATCATATTTCCCATCTCTTAGTTTATATTTTTGAACATCTTTTTTATAAATATTATTCGCTACCCAAATTAACATTTCTCTTTGCCACTTTTTCTTACCTTCTTCATTAATCATTATTACTATTATTTCGTCATATTTTAATATTGATGGCAATACAACGTTCCTAGTCATTGTTGTTTTACCTGCTCCAGATACTCCACCTGTTAAAGTTATATTTCCTACTAAATTTCCTCCTGTTTCTTTATTCAATAAATCAGCATTATATAATGGTAATCCTACAGCCGAACCTTTATCTAATTCATCTATTAATTCATCTATTCCATCTGAAATATCATAAGTAATATCATCTCCTTCAACATTTATGAAAATATGATTTAAAATAGCTTCATATTCATCATAAATATTTTCTGCTGACATATCTACAAACTCTTTTAGTCTATGAGATACAGGGAATTTCATTTTTATTAATTTAATTACCGTATTCCATTTATTTAATTCTTTTATATATCCATCTATGTTTTCTACTTGAATATATTTAGTTGCTAATGTTATTGTTTGAAATCCACCATATTCATCATATTTATCTTTTAATTTTAAATGTTTTTCTAAAAATAAATTAACTGTTATTTCATCTAAATTAGGTTTATCCTCTTTAACCATAATATCATGTCCAATTTGCCAATAAACCTTCCATTCATTATGTAAAAAGCTTTCTAATGTTAGATTGTCGTATGTTAAATATAAATCTGGTTGTTTCCATAAAATTGCTACTATATTAGCTTCACATGCTAATTTATATTCTTTTACTTTTTTTATTGCTTCTAATTCTGAATCGTTTAATTCATTCTTTTTTATTTTAGTCAAACAAGTATCACCTCTTTTACCATAGGTTATTTAACAAATTATTATTCATTTGCTTAGTTTTAGGTTCATATTCGGCTGCCAAAGTATCATTTATATTTACATTTAAAGTATGTTCTTTTGCTTTTTTGCTACTTTTGACTTTTAATACCACATCATTTATTTTTCCTTCAACAATAGCCATCATATAATTAATTCTATGTTTCTCCGTTTTAAACAAATCTCTTTGTCTTAATTTTACTAACATATCAAACTTGTTAATTTTAAAAGTTAAAAGAATAATTTCATAATCATAACTTGCCATAGGTTTTATTTTATTATTCGCCATAAATTTACCCTCATGTAAACCCCTTAATCTTAACGCTAAAAACTTAGGAAATTTACATTCTTTAGGTAATTCCAATATTTCGTTTTTTACATATTCACATAACTCTAAAAATTTTTCATGTTCTATGTTTTTAGTTTTATTAGTCAACTTAGATTCAACCCCTTGTTAAATTTTTAAAACATAGAGGAAGAATATACTTCCTCTATTTGTTATACTAATGTTTTTATGTAATCTATTAATTCTTTTAAACTACCTTTATTATCACATTTTAAAGGATTTTCTATTTTTAATTCTTTTGCTTTTATAGCTACTTCTTTTTGTTTTTCTTTATTTAATTCTTTCATATATTTTTTAAATGTTTCTATCATTTCTGAAATTTCTTCTGATTCTGTTTTCATTTTATTTTCATCTTTTTCAATATCCTTTTTAAAATCTATTATATTTTCATCTAATTCTGATTTTTTCTCTACTATATCTTTCCAATTATCATAAGAAGGATTTGCTATTATATCTCCTTTTTTATATTTTTGAGTTCTATCTTTTATTATTTCTGCTTTAAATACCTCTTCATTAGATTTAGCATCTATTTCTGTAAAAAATCTTAATACTATATCATAATCATATTCAAAACCTTTTGCTGTATCTGGAGCATGTCCCACTACTACCCAATTCTCACCTTTTTTTTCTTTTATATCTTTTTCTTGTGCAATTGATACTACGTTAATACCCTTACTACATAACATAATTTTAGTTGATTGAATCCTTTTATTTATTAATTTGATTTTTCCCCATTCTCTTTGTGATATATTAGCATCGTCTACAAGTTGACCTTTATTTCTAGCTCTTCTTTCTGCTACATTTAATGCTGAATGTTGCATATTTTCATAAATTTTTGTTTCACTATCAATGATAAAAGTATTTATATCTTTAATCATATCTTCATCGTCTGTGATTTCATCCAAAGCCTCTTCTACTTCATCTGCTGAAGTAGAATTTAATATGTACTTCAAATTTGGATATTTTCCTTTATAAAATGCCATACCATCTTCAGCATCTATTGCACAACTTTGTGGAAATGACAATGCAAACAATGTTTTCCCTGTACCTGTTGTTCCATATCCTAAAACCTTTATTCCTGACTTTACTTCTGATACCTTTTTAAATAATCCCATTATGTAAATTCCACCCTTCAAATTTTATTAAATTATTTTTAATATAGAGAGATTAGTCTCTCTATATTAATTTTTAAGTTTAATTCTTATTAACTAAAATATGTATTATAGGTTTTTTAACCAATTATCATCGTTATCATCATCTGAATCATCTTCTATTTTTTCAATAGCTTTATTAATAACATCCTCTTTGTCAATATCTTCCTCAGTATTAACATCTTCTGACTTTTTCTCAATATTTAAAGTTTGTAAAATTAATGCTATATTTAAATCATCTTCTGTATATGCTTCAATAATTCTTTCAATAGTAGGTGTTTTAACCTCATCTCCCACCATCTTTATATGTGGAGATATAATTATCATTTGTTCTGGTTTATTTCCTCCGCCATTAGCTAAAGCTATCTTATTTAAAACTTCTTCTTTATCAACATATCCTAATTCTATTAAATCTTTTATATCATTTGGTATGTCATCTTCAGTTACTTCAGTTGTATTAACTTCTCCTCTTGAAAATACCCCATCTACAACCAAAGATGTTATTGTTTTAGGTTTTGCTTTGAAGAATTTTAACAGTTTTTTAACTTTATCTGCATCTTCTTTAGTAACTTTTATATTAAAAGTTTTTGCTAAAGGTAATGTCGTTTTAACTATTTCTTTATCAAATTCTTTCACATAATCTAAAACCTTTGCATATATAGGAATAGTTAAAGTTTCTTTATCCACTTTTCCTACGCTGTCTTTATCTAATAACAACATCTGAGTAAAAGTTGCTTTAAATTGGGTTTGCTCTGCCTTTGATAAACAAATACTTGTTATTTTCTTTTGTGCCTGAACAGTATCATTATATAAAGAATATGTAAGATTTCCTTTTACATTAACTATTGTTCCATCTTTTAAATTATCTTTTATGTATTGAATAGCATCATATTCAGATAAGAATTTTTTATATACTGTTTTACCATTTTCATCTTTTTCAATTCCTACAGTTATAAAACACATATCTCCTATGGTCTTTAATACTTCTTCATCAAATCTATCTTCCCAATCTATTGTAAATTTAGTTTGAAAATCATCCTGTTTTCTTCCATTTTCATTTTCTTTTATACCATGCACATACAATTGATTTTGTCTTTCTGTACCATATCCACCCATCATATCAGCATATATTATGCCATTTTCTCCACAATCTATTCCTAAATTCATTTGATTATATAACCAATCTGATTTTTGACTTTCTATATCTAATTTAAATGTAAAATCTTTTATTTTAGCCTCTCCTATTAGGTTGAAAGTTGATGCACCCTTTTTAAGTTTGTTTAATTGTGTTTCTTTTGCCATATGTATATTTCCCCTTTCAATTTTAAAAATATCATTATTGAATTATTTTATATTTGATTTATGTTAATTTTTAATTTTGTCTATAAATTAAGTTTGGATAAAATTCATGCTTTATTAAATTATTTCGTATTTACAACCTAGTTATATCAACGGTTGTAGTATTTCATCTTTTGTATTTTAGTCAGAAATAGTCGATTTACTCAAATTTTAAAATTGTGTAATTTTTTACAACTTTTTATCATTCTAGTTCATTATATGAGCCTTTATTTACAAGGTGGGGAATTATTTCTTTTTATTGGTTTTATTATACCTCTTGAAATTTTAATATGTAACGCACCACCCTTCTGCATCTTCTCCTCTAATATCTTCTAATGATATTCCATTACAATCGTCTGCTTTTATTTCAACTACATCTACCCAATCTTTAATTTTGTAAGTACAATAAACTGGTTTTTTATAATTTTCATATTCATTTGGCATAAACATTACTTCTTTTTCCTTATCATATTTTATTTGTAATATCTTATCACAGTCATCAAATTCTATATAAATATTACTATCTTCTAATGGTGTATTTGATAAGGTAACAATTCCACTTTCTTTAATAAAATGCTCCTCTTTAATAATATACATTTCTTCCAATTGTCGTTTTACGTCCATATCTCTTGTATTTTCTATTGTATTACTACACACTCTTTTTATTTCATCCCAAGTAGTAACTTTTATTATTTTATTTTTAATGTCTGAAATTACACATTTGTTGTTTTTAGCGTATCTAATTTTATATTTATTTTTTTGTTTATCCGTAATTAACAAGTCTTCAATATCCATTTCGAGCATACCATTTGATATAACCATTCATACCACCCTTAATATTATATTAAATTATTTTATATTAGTTTACTATTTATCTAGCTGTACATTTATTAAATCATTGTTTGGGAAATACGTAGTAAACCCTTAGCTTCTAAATCTAACATCTTATTCCTCCCAACATTTTATTATTTTAATATTTTCCTTTGCTTTCTGATTTAAATTATTTACTATATGATAAAATGACATTATGTTAATTTTATCATTACAATATATTTTTATCTTATCTTCTGTTTGTACAAGTAAATTTAGCTTTTCATCATATCTATTTTTTACTACCGTATCATCTATAATTACCATTGATGCTATATCACTTAATGGTTTACTATATTTTATATCATATTGAGTAATTGCTTTTCTAACTAATTCTATATCTTCTGGGTTAACATACAAAGGATTTAATTCATCTAATTTTAATAACATCTTGTCCATTCCTTTGCAATATTCTAAGAACTCACATTCTTTAGTTATACCCTTATATTCTCCTTTTATTATTCTTACTATATCTCCTTTTTTCAAATCTTTTCTATTATCTATATTCTTTTCTTTTTTATCTAATATATTTTGATAGTTTGTATTTTTACTATCTTGTTTATTAACTTTGTTTTTCATATCACTTAAATCAATACGAAAAGCATTGTTAATCTTATTTTGTTTTACTTGTTCCTTTATATCTTTTTTCTCTTTTAACTTCTCTTGATGATCATTCCTTTCTTTTTCACATTCTTTTACCATTTCTTTAAGTATTTCATCTAAAAAGTTCATTATTTAAATCCCTCCATTTAATTAATTATTGTTTTCATTTATCTTACTATTTTAGTATATCATGTTATTTTAATCTTGTCAAATTGTTTTGTATTTGTAAATATTTTTTAAGATAATCCCTACAAATCAATGCGTTTATCTTATATTTATATATTATCAAATTGTTTTATGTTTGTCAAGTTTATATAATATGTTTTAAATTATTCTTCTATCTTCTGCACATCTTGCAATTCATCGGCAAATAAACAATACTTGCCTTTATTTCTTGCCTTATTTTGATTAGTATTATATGTAATATATAATTCATCTTTAGCTCTTGTTAAACTTACAAACAATAATCTTCGTTCTTCCTCTAATAAATCTAAATCATTTTTTATATCTTCATATTTATATTTATTGATTGAGTTAATTACTACTGACCACTCTTTACCTTTACTACTGTGTGCTGTAGTTAATATTACGGCATTATATTTTTTATCATCTTTTTTAATACTTGTATCGTCATTATATAAAGCTATTTTATATAAATAACTTAATAGTTCATTAAAAGTATAGAATTTTCTATTTTGTATATTCTCTATAAAAGATTTCGCTACCTCATCTTTATCTATAATTGACTGTATTCTTTTATAAAAACAATTGATTTTCAATTCTTCCTTGTTTACACCTTCTATACTTTCATCATCTACTTTATTGTTTATTTCTTGGACTTCTTCCATGATTTCATTTTTAATAGTTTGCACTATTTCTTTAAAAGATTCTTTGTCTATTTCTAAAAGTCTATTATCTGCTATTAATAAATATTCCATTAAATAATAATCCTGCTCCATATTTCTAAAGAAATTAGCTAAATTAATAATGCACTGTACATTTGTATTATCTAAATACAATTCACTAGCCTCTACCATATTAGGAATACCCTTTTCATTTAATAGTTTTTGTAACTCTAATAATTCTTTTTTCGTTCTAGCAATATAGCATATCTCATGTTTAGACATTCCTTCTCTAATCTTTTCTTGAATTAGATTTACTATATACTTATTTTCATTATTTATAATTTTAAATTCTAATAATTGTGGTATTTGTCCATTTTCTTTTTTACTTATTATTTCCTTATCAATTCTTTGACTATTTAACTTATCTAATTTATTTGCTACATTACATATTTGTGGAGTTGATCTAAAATTATTTAATAAAAATATATCTTTAACATTTTTAAATTCTCTATCAAACTTTAATATGTTTTTTGGAGTTGTATTTCTAAAACTATAAATTGCCTGTGAGTTATCTCCTACTACCATTAACGACTTAAATCTATCACATTTGCTTAATAAATGTAGTAAATCAACTTGTGTAGAATCTGTATCTTGATACTCATCTACAATAATATGCTTATATCCATACATATTTTTTAACTCTGGATATTCCTCTAATAACTCTATTAAATACAATACTTGGTCTTGATATTGTAATAAGTTCTTTTCTTGCAATTTTTCATTAAATTTATCATACAAATCAAATATTAAGAATGACTTTTCTTTTAGCTCTTTTATACTTAAATTACCTTTTTCTTTTATTAATACATTTTCAATTAAACTAACAGCATTATAATTGAAACTTTTTATTAAGTTAAAGTATATTAATAATTGTTTAAAAGCTCCTTTAGCATTAGGATAATTTAATAAAGGATTTTTATAGTTTAGCCACTCAATTTTATTATATTCTTTTAATAATTCCTTTATAATGTCATTAATATCCATCATAGTTGCTAATTGAGGTTTCTCAGTAAACCCTAATTTACCCCATTCTTTGGAAATTACACTTTCTCCAAAACTATTGAATGTAAATATATTTAAATTCCTTGGATATATACCTTTGATATCATAATATGATAACCAATAAGTTATTTTCTCTTTTAGTTCTTCGCAACCTTTGTTAGTAAAAGTTATCATTAAAATATCGTTAGGTTTATATCCCTTTTTAAATAATTCTATAGCTCTTAGTACCATTGTAGTGCTTTTACCGCTTCCTGCAACGGAATTAACTCTATAATTACCTTCTTCAATACCTACAACTTGCTTTTGTGCTTCAGTTAATTTAACTTCTCCGTTACATTTTTTCAAACTTTCAACTTCTTCTACTCCATCACTTTTATCTATATATTTATGATTGCACAGGGTACCATAGTTACAAAACTCACAATCACTAGATTGACATTTTTCTGAGTTAAAATTTAACTTTGTGTTTGACAATTCAATAATTTCGTCTGATAGGTCATTGTCATAGTCAAAAGATATTATATTGTTCCCTTGAGTATTATCAAAGTATAATACATCTTTTATAGTTTTTATTTGTTTATCTATGGATTTCTTCTCCTTTTTATCATTAGGAACTATAGAATTTAATTCATTTAATTTTGATATTAAAACTGATTTATCATTTAAAAACTGTTCATATGTATTTTTATCTTCACTTTTACCTTTTAAATGATAATATGAAGCTACTATAGGTTTATTATATTGTGAGAACAATTTCTCTCCTAAATTTCTTAATAAATATAGCTCAATATCATTATAAGGTAAGTTCTTCTCTGTTCTAGCCTTATAACTTAATTTAGTTGAACTAGTTTTATATTTTATAATTTCAATATTATTCCCATTATCAAACACTATATCTGCATTTAATTCAATATTTTTATCTCCTATTTGAATATTGTTATATATGTTTCTAGCCAATAGTTTTCTATTTAATGTTTTTTCATATTCTATGTATCTAGTTAAATTATTTAATATAGTTAACATTTCAATTTCTTTTTCTTGATTAGTTAAAAAATATTTATCTTCTAACTGCTCTGATATTATGTCTTTTAATTGCGATTGTGATAGTTTTATAAAGTTATAATTGCAAAGTACATTTTTATAAACCTTTCTTATCATTGCTGACTTATTAACTAATGTTTTAAAATCAAATTGTGAAATATAAGCTTTAAATGGACATTGTTTTATATTTTTTAATTGATATAATTTTATGTTTTCCATTTAGTCTCTCCCTCTCTGTTATTATTAAATTATTTTAAGTTATCATAAAAACTAGATTTTATATTAATTTATATGTAATTTATTGTTTTCTAAACATGTATCAATTCTATTTTTGGCTATAGTATAATAATTTTTATTTAATTCAAAACCTATGTAATTTCTATTTGTATATATACATGCTATTGCTGTACTTCCACTGCCCATAAAGCAATCTAAAATGGTATCTCCCTCATTTGAGGAAGTTAATATAATATTTTTTAATATTTCTATTGGTTTAGGAGTTGTATGTCCATTTTGTTTTATGGGTTCATGTTGCCAAACACTTGGTAAATTTTGATTATTAAATATGTATCTTGATTTCATATATTTATTTAATAATAATTTGTAATCATATTTCCCTATTAGTTTACATATTAAATCCCAATCGGCTTTACCGATATTGTAAGGCGGGTCTATTGCTATAAGATTCACTGATTTATCAGGTATTTTTTTCAATCCTACCAAGCAATCCTCATTATATATTTTATTCAACTCTATCATTCTATCCCTCCCATTAATTTTTTATTAAATTATTTTATATTTAAATAAATTACGATAAAATGTTTAATTTAAATTATTTACTAATAAAACAAAACTTCTTCTATATTTTCATATTCATCTGTTTCACAAACACTGAAAATATCTTCTCTCCATCCGCCCTCGTCATGATCGTATTTGTAGTAATATACTCCTCCATCTTCATCAACAAATGGATTAGTTATTGTATCATAAGGTCGCATTCCAGTTGGATAATATGTCATTACATCTCTGCCTAAAAATGGACAATATATTTCACCCCATTCAGTCATTTCACTTTTCCATTCTAATTCCTTATCTCCATGTTTTTTTAACATATCAAATAACCATTCTTTTTCTGTACTATCTCTTAAAAAATTCTGAACTTCTAAAGCTCTATTACAATGTTCTTTAATGCTTCCTTCAACATCATAAAAAGCAAATTCTTTTAATAATTCTATTGCCCTCTCATATTTATTAGCCTTATCTAACATTTCATTTACCTTTTTTTCAAATAAATCTGGTCTTTTAGTATCAACTAAACAAATTATTTGGTTTTTATCTATATTATCTATAGTCATTTCATTTAAATTTAGCTTATACATACAAATTCCCCCTAATTTTTATAATAATTTTATTTACAATTTCCTTGACTCACAAGTTGCTAAAATTAAAGAATTTCAATATCATTTATAATTTCAAAATCTATCCAAAATCCACCATCTGTAGTTTTTAATAAAAATTGTGAATCATTACATTCAGTTAATGTTCCTTCAAATATGCCTTTATCAGTAATAAATTTATATCTATTGCCTATAACTATTTTTATTGATTTTCCATCTATTTCACCTATAATTGGAAATTTAAACATGTAGATAATGCCTCCTTTGTATTTATTAAATTATTTTAAATTTGCATAAAATCCTCAATTTAAATTAAGTATGCTTAGTCCTCTTTTAAAGCTATTTCAAATAACATTTCTATAGAAACTATATAAAATAATGCTTCGTTTACAAAACCATTTCTTAAACAACTTTTAATAATGCTTGTCTGATTTAACATATATTCTATAAATTTATCATCCCTTATATTTATTTAACTACCTCTTTCTATTATTTTATAAATTATTTTAAACTAATCTATTAAACTGTCAAACAATTTTTCTAATTCTTCATAAGAAGCTTTATCTAAAAATTGCATATGTTTATTTTTATCTTCTTCAGTTAATTCTTTCATACCTTTTAAAGCATTTTTTAATATATCTTTATAAAATTCTTTAGATTCTTCTTTTTTAAATTCTGCTTTTCTTTTATTATAATCCTTTTTAAATTCATCTGATGTATCTTTATCTGTAATTACAAACCATTTACCTTTTTTAAATCCCTTTTCTATAACCTGAAAAGAACATAGATTTGAATTTTTTGTATCATCATATTTAATACATTGTACAATTTCATCCCTATTATTTTTACCAAAAGTTATTTCATGTTTACTTCCATTTATCTCAACTACAAAAGTCTTTTTTAATAAATAAAATATTACACAATCTACATCTACTGATTCCAATTCTTTATAATACCAAATTGGATATTCATTTCTTCCTATAAATTTTTTATTTATTGTTTCTTCAGTATGTATTTTAACCACTCCTTTTTAAATTTTAGTTAATTAAATATAGATTTATTATTTTTAACATATTGAATATCATCAATCATTATATTTTCATTATTTTTAAATCCCTTCAAAGCTTGTTTCATTTCATTTATATCTGAATAATAAATAACTTTTGTACATTTAGGAATTGAAAACATTGCTACGTTCGCCATACCACTACCATGAATATATGTATATTCAGTAACAGTAACTCTACATTTTAGCTGATGCAATAAGGAATCTATTATATTTTTCATTTTATCCACCTCTTTATTTTTAAAATTTTTATTTATTTAACTAATTGTATCTACTATTTTATAAATTCCTTTTTCAACATCTGACACAGGAATATAATCCTCTATATCCCACCACTGTACTTTATAACACAATCTTTTATCTAATCCTTTAGGTGTAACATATTCTATTCCTACAATCTTACCATTTAGATTGTCAGGATGCTTAAAAGCATTTATTGAAATAGATTTTAAATAACTTGGACTTATATTTACTAAATTACTTGTCAATTCTTTATATTCTTCTTTTCTACTATCAGAGTCAGGAATATACTCACCATTAGAATTCATGTATTCTTTTTTAGTTTCATTCCAACAATATTCACACATCATAGAAGACATATCGACCATAAATGGTGAAGGTCTTAGAATCTGATTTTCTTCATCACAATAATCACAAGTTCCAATTTTATAAAAGCTCATATACTTTACTCCTTTATAATTAAATTATTTTATATTTGTTTCTTATTTTTTTAATCTACTATATTAATCATCTTTCTTTTTAAAATATTTTATTATACCTTTAATTAATAACAATAAATTTAAAATAGGTGTCATATACACTAAAAATATGAAAAAATATCCTATTAGGGGATTAGATATACTAGCATTTATTAATCCATTAACAAAGTTAGTTATTTTTTCATTATCTATTTCCTCTAAACTTTCTTGAATCAAATTAAAGGCTTTAAATGGGTCTTCATTCATATTGTTTATTTTGCTTATATAAAAGCCATTGCCCCTATTAAAATATTAAAAGTAAATAAATTCATATTCTCACCTTCACTAGTATCAAAATTTAAATTAAGAGATGTCTTCTATTCTTTGTACATATTTTTCTAATGTTTCTATTTCATTTAGACACATTAGATTAAACATCTGAAACGATAGTGAAAGACCACTCTCAAATGCAAAGGAATCAAAAGTTGATTCCTCAAAATCCTTATAATTACAAATAGTTTTTTGAGTATTTGTTTTAAAAACGCATTCTTTAAAATCATAATATATATCTCCATGACCAATTTTATTTCTTAATTTTCTATTCGTTAATTTTAATAACTCATCCAAGTATTCACTTTTACCAGCTAATTTATTAATTTTATCTACCAATTTACAATTATAATCTTTTTTAGAATACACTTTTTTCTTAACATTTATTAATTTCATTAAATTCTTCTTGCAATCCAAATTTTTTATAAATATTTTTCATTATTATCCCTCCATTACTATAAATCTATTTTACCATATTTAACTTCATATAAAATAATGGTTTTAACTTATAAAATATTACTTTTTCCTTTTACATCTTTCTATCTGTGCTTTACTTATTCTCTTATATGCACATTTTGGACAACGAGTGCCACGTAGAAAATTATCTGGAGCTACATCCCACTCATCATAACCACATATATTATGTTTCATCCTTACTTTTTTACTGCTTTTTATATATTTACCAAGTACAGTATACTCATCACTAACTAATTGATATACTTCTTCTACAAACTTTTCGTGCGATTTCTTTCCTCCTCTACGACACTCTGGACAACGAGTTGACTGCAAAAATTTATCAGGAATTACTTCCCACTCGTGTTCGCACTTATTATGTTTCATTCTAATTTTTATACTACCTTTTATATATTTACCAAGTACACTATATTCGTCACCTACTAGATCATAAACTTCTTTCTCAAATTTTTCTTGTGTTTTACATGTTTTCATATGATAAGCCCACTTTCTACTTTTAATATATCTAAATTATAAAACACAATAGTTTCTTATGCTATATGAATTTTATTTTTTATTTTCCTTATACCATGTAACTATATCTGAATCATTTCTTCTATGAAACCAAGCTCTTAATACATAAATACTATTTTCTTTATTGTAAAAAGATACATATATTTCTTCTTGTGTTTTTTGCATATCTATATCATATTCCCAACCTTTTTCTTTCATTTCTTCTATATGTTTATCTCTATCATCTTTTGTATTATATAAATAAACAATTTCCTCATCTCCAAATACATTTACATTATTTCTATAAAGAATTTTTTCATTCTCTTTTAAATAATTAACAATAATTTTAGCTGATTCTAAACTTACCATAGTTTTCCTCCCTATTATTAAACAATTACCACTTACTATTCACAAATTTCAAATCATGTTTTATTATCACCTCTCTAAATTCATATTTATTTCAAAATGTAATCTTATTTTTGGATTGTGAACTAAATACATTTTCTATAGTGTTTCAAAGCCTTTATAAGTCCTTCTCTATCCTTATGCTTAAAAGCATCACTAGCAAATTCTATAAGATAATCTGCAATTTCTTCCACTTCTTCATCTTCAACAACATTATTTATGCTTACTTCTTTTTGTTTTTTTACATATCTTTCTTCTCCTCCTACGCATAATGGAGGTTGTGAATGTTTAAATCTAATTATGCCATCTTGCATAGATATTTCTCTAAGCTTGTAAGCTGTTCCTATTAAATTATAAGTTTCTCCTTCTTGAATATTAGCTATAACCTCTTTAAAACTTAATTCTTCTTCATAATTTCTCATTTCTAAATCTCCCTTTTAATTTTATTTCACCTTAATTTAAGATGTTTATCTGATATCTAAATTACGAATTATTTTTTAAACTCTTTTTCAATTTCTTCTAAAATAGTTCTCATTTGATTAATGCTATTTAAAACTTCATCTTTATCATCTAAATTTGCATAATAAAAAATAATTATTGATAAATTTTTTAAAGAATAAAAATCCTCTTTATATAACATTTGTCTTCTTCTCTTTCTAGTTGAATTGTGACGTTAACCACATATTCTAATAAAATCATATAGTGCTCTATATTTAGCTATCCCTTTACAAGCACTCCAAGGAAATCCAGTTTGCTCTTTTAGCAATTTTCTTTTGATATATAT
>NZ_UYZZ01000003.1 GCF_900626095.1 Clostridium rectalis | reverse complement strand
ATATGACTCCTAATGAATTTTACCACCTCTATTCTGGAGAACAGCTAACTGATATTGAGGTAAGGGTGTAATTATAAGAAAAGGCGAGAATTAATTAGATATTGTCCAAAATAAAGGGGTTAATCCGCAGTACACTTTTCTTATATTGTGACAAGGTATAAAAAATTATCTACATTCGCTTATACATTTTACATTCATAATATCAAAAATTTGAAATATTCCTTTATCATCTGTTGCTGCAATAATAGCACGTCCTTTACCCTTTGCTGTAGCATTTATAGTCCAATATCCATCATAGTCTGAGTATTGAGGGATAAAACACATAAAAACTCTATAACCTTGACAATTATTAGCTCTAATATATTTTTCTCTATTAGTCATAGGTTGACAATGTTTATTACACCAATCAGTCCACTGGCTCCCTCTTTCAAACCCTCTATATTCATTTATATAAGGATTATAATTTAATGGACAATTAAATGGACACCCATAAAACATATTTTTACTCCTTCTATAAGTACTGATAATTTTATATTATGAAACTTTAAATTAAATTGTGAATATCACAAACATTAGTTCTGAGATTTAAATAAATATGTCTAACAAGAGGGTATTTTATGAAAACATATTTATCAAAAATAGAATATAAATGGGTTAAATCAAGAGCAGTGAGTATATCTTTGTATTTAATGAAAAGCAAATATACAAATGCAAACACACTGAAAAATTAATTAAACAGTAGTGTCCTCTTTCAAAGATAATATGTTTTAAAAAATTCTATAAAAATATGGTACAATTTTTATATAGATTAAACATAATAGTATAAAATACAAAAGGAATATATAAGCAAGTTAATTTAAATTAATAACTAGGGGGATTTTATACTAGAATTTTGGTTATATTTTATATTTATAAAGGGGGAAGTTTATTATATGAAAAAAACTAAAAGGAATGGATATATTAATAATATGTATTATTATATTATTAGCAATAATAACAATAGTTGGGATATGTTCATTTAGAACAGATAAAAGTTTTGTGATTAGGAATCAATATGGGGACAATGTGAGGATTTTTGGAAATGGCATTTATGCTCATGATTCATATTTTAAAGCTCCAATTTTTATTGGCAGTGACTGTACTATGCTTCTTTTAGTTGTTCCAATAATGATATTTGCTTTGACTTATGAAATAAAAAGAAGAAATATAAAATCAAAATTATTGCTAATATCAGTTACAGGGACGGTACTTTACTATTCCACAAGCATAGCATTTGGAGTTACTTATAATGCTCTTCATTTGGCATATATTGCTTTATTTTCTAGTTCATTTTTTGCTTTTATTATTTTAGTAAAAAGTATTAGTTTAGATGATCTAAGAGACGTGTCAAAATGGGTATTTCCTACAAAGGGATTAAGTGTATTTTTAATATTATCAGGTGTTTCTCTTTTCGTTGCATGGCTACCAGATATAGTAGCTTCACTTATAAATGACAAATCATTATCTCTTATAGAAGTATATACAACAGAAATTACATATGTATTAGACATGGGGATAATAAGTCCATTGATATTTATATGTCTATTTCTTCTCAAGAGAAAAGATGGACTTGGAGTTGTTTTACTTGCGACAATTTTAAAATTATGTGAAATAATAGGGGTTATGCTTCCAATACAAATGATGTTTCAATCTTTAGCTGGTATAAAAATACCTATTCCCGTCCTTGGAACTAAGTTAGGAATATTTGTTGTTCTTGCAACTTTTGCAGTATATTTTAATATTAAATATTATAAAAATATAGAAGTTTAGCATTAAAAGAAGGTCGTAATGAGGATGTAGAGTATTTTACTGAGATACTTAAAAAACAACTCATTTATATGATTTGTGGGAATATAACTCTTATGTGGGATATTTTCAAAGGTATACTGAAGAAAAAGATACACAAAACTGTATTTCTGTTTTGAAAAATGCTACTATCAATAAGAAAAAATGGGACTTATCAAAATCAAATTTATATAAACATATTGGAAAAAAGAAAATGCAGTAAATGAAAAGTATAGTTTTTTTCTGCATTTATAGATATGCTTAAAAATTACAAGGAGGGTGAACTGGAGTTTATGAAAAATACCCCAGAATTCTTAAAATTATTAAATAGATATATTAAATAATATTCAGTATAATATAGTATTAATGTTAATTTTAAATTAATAAATTGAGAGTAAATAAAACATCCATTACTAGAATTTTAAATTTAATAATAGGGTGTTTTTGTGCATTTTACAATTTTATTAAATATTATTAGTTTTAAAATATCAAATAAATTTCTTTACTTAGAAAAGTTTTAGTAATATATTAAATAGATGTATACACTATAAAATGAGAGTATTTAGTGGAGCATACTACTTGGTATTAAGAGGAGATAAAAGAATGAATATTTTAGTTGCAGATGATGATGTGAGAATTTTAAGGATGCTAAAGGATTTTTTAATTTTTAATGGATATAAAGTTACTACAGTAGAAAATGGTCAAATGGCATTAAAATGCTTTGAAAATCAGGAGTTTCATTTAGTTATACTAGATGTTATGATGCCTATTTATGATGGATGGATAGTTTGTAAAGAAATTAGAAAAACCTCTGATATTCCAATAATAATGCTTACAGCAAAAGATAGTGATTTGGATGAATTGTTTGGGTTTGATATAGGCGTTGATGATTATATTTCAAAACCTTTTAATATAGAATTATTATTAGCACGAATAAATAGATTATTAAAAAGAAGAGGTGTAAGTTTAAAAAATGTTATAAGTTTTAAAGATATGTTTATAGATTTAGAAAAACATAGAGTAACTATAAGTGGTGAAAATATAGAATTGAGCCCTAAAGAATTTGAACTTATAGTTTATTTTGCAGAAAATATAGATAGAGTTATAAGTAGAGATACACTGCTTAAAGTAATATGGGGTGATGAGTATTTTGGTGATACCAGAACAGTAGATACACATATAAACAGGCTTAGAAATAAACTTAAAGAATATTCAAAGTATATAAAAACTGTTAGAAGTTTTGGATACAAGTTAGGTGAATAAAGATGAAATCTATTAGAAAAAAATTATTTTTAGGAATACTACTTATACTTAGTATATTTATTATAGGTATAATTGCATATGGACTTACTTTCAAAGGTTTTTTTATAAAGTATAAATTAAGAGAAATGGAAGAGGCAATAATAAAGATAGAAAGTAATATAAAAGCAAATGGAGAATATAAAGCAATAAATTTTATAAATGAAATATCTGATAATTATAATATACAAGTTCAAATTATAGACACTGTTAATAAAAAAATTATTTATGGAAACCATGGCTATGGAGGTGGCTTTGGTGGTAAGTTTGAAAAATTACAAACTATATCAGAAGGCAAAGAATCAAGTGGGATCATTCTTAGAGACAAGTCTACAGGGGCGGATTTTTTAAGTTTAATAAAAGAAAGCAAAGATGGATACGTTATAGTAGCTAGAATTGCAATTTCTAATATTAATGAAAGTGTACATAAATCTTTAGAATTACTTATAATAGTTTTGATACCTATAACTATTATAGCTATATTTTTAACGTCTTTTTATGCAAACTCTTTTACAAAACCCATAATCAAAATTACTAAAAAAATTTCTAAAATTGAGAATCTAGATTTCGAAGATGAGCTTAATATAAAATCAAACGATGAAATAGGTAAATTAGCCACAAGTGTGGATAATTTGTCTCAAAAGATAAGTTCTTATTTAGAGGATTTAAAAATGAATAATGAAATGTTAAAAAAAATGATTGAAAAAGAGAAGGAAAATGAAAGATTAAGAAAAGAGTTTGTAAGTAGTGTTTCACATGAACTTAAAAGTCCTATTGCAGTAATTTCTGGCTACAGTCAAATGTTAAATAAAGATATAATACAAAGTGAAAAAGACAAAAAATATTACTTAAATGTTATAAGTGATGAAACAAATAAAATGCAAATTATAGTTAATGATTTACTGGATTTATATAAGTTTGAATCTAATACTTTTAAAATAAATAAGAAAAAAATAGATATAGATTTACTTATAACAAAAACATTGGAAAAATTAAAGTTTAAATTGGAAAAGTCAAATATTCAGCTAAAGGTACATATTGAAGAGGCTGAGGTTTTTGTTGATGAAATAAGGATAGAGCAAGTTATAATAAATTATATAAATAATGCTATAAGTCACGTGGACCATAGAAGATATATTAGAGTTATTACTATTAAAGAGGAAGAAAGTGTTAAAATTAGTGTATTTAATACGGGAAAAAATATAGAAGAAAAGGATTTAGATAAAATTTGGATTGGATTTGTTAGACTAGATAAAGTGAGAAACTATAAAGAAAATAGAGTTGGATTAGGATTAGCTATAGTACATCAAATAGTCAAACTTCACGATGGAGAGTGTGGAGTGGAAAATAAAAGTGATGGGGTAGAATTTTGGATAAGGCTTAAAATTTTTAGAGATAATAAATTGTTAGATAACTCTTAAAACCTTGTAACATTAATGTGATATTTTATTGCTATTATATAGCTATGGAATTAAATTAATAAAGGATAAGAGGAGGAAAAAAATGAAGAAAGCATTAATTGCACTAGGATTAGTTGGATTACTGTCAGCTGGAGTAGGGGGAACTGTTTTGGCAAGTACAAATGTAGCAAATGTGGGAGAAAGTAATAAAACAACTAGAGTTGAAAGTTTAATGGATGAAGGAAAAACTTTTGAAGAAGCTAAATCTGAAATGTTAAAAGAGAAATATGATAGGGTAGATGCTGCAGTAAAAAGAGGTGCTATTACTTTAGAAGAAGGTAAAAAAATAAAAGAAGATATGTTAACAAATTTAGATAAATGTACTACACCGGGAGAGAATAGAAATAGTCATGAAAGATATGGATTAAATAGAGGAATGAAGGGTAGTGGAAAGGGTAATGTTGAAAATTGTGTAAACGGTGGAAAGAATAAATAGTAGTAAGAAGTATATCAAAAAATAATAGTAATTAAAATATATTTTAATTACTATTTCTTCTAAAATTATAAATGTATAATTAAATAAAATTTGAAAAGAATTCTTACCTGTAAAAAACAAAGGTAAGAATTCTTTTATGTTTTTTTTAACTTTTAGTTTTATAAGTGAAAAATTTCTTCTTTTTTAGGTAAATAGTGTGTTTTATCTACAATAGGCTATTGATGTTTTTAAAATTTTTACTAAAGATATAATTTATATATTTATATTACATTTTTTATCTTATTGTAATAAAAAAGTATATTTTATTAATATAAATTGTATTTATATTAAAAAAAGTATTAAACTTTATAAAAAATATACGAATGATATTATAGGTGATTTAATTAAATTATATTAGAGGGGGTATGAAAATGAGAAAAATTTTGAAGTGTTTTATGATTCTAGAACTAGTACTTTGTTCTATATTTTGTATGAGGGTAAAAGTTTGTGCAAGTGAAATGAAACAAAAAGAACTTTATACTTTAGAGGATCCTACTTGGTTTAGGAAAACTGGTTTTACTAAGGGGATTGGACATGATAAACAGGATTTAGGTATAATTTTATCTGCTAATGCCAAGTTGACGATAAGACAAGTAAATCCTAATTTTAAAGGGAAACTAACTGTAAGACTGTTAAATGATAATAATAAACATGAAACATATAAAACATTTAACGAAACATCTATTACTATATCAACGGCATTTAGTTCTGTCCCTTTTGTGGAAACGCCTTATGGAAGTAGTGAAAAACCTAAAGTTGAATACAGTGTAAGTGGTTACATGCAGGATTTACCTATTTATAAAAAGGGAGATAATGAACAGGCTTTTTTTACTAAGTGGGATAATACATCTGCTTCATTTGCTTTAGTAATAGATGATTATTTTCAATTGTTAGTTCCACAGAAGGATAAAACTTATATGAAAAATATGAAAGATTTTTCTTCAATTGATAAATTAATTATTTATTATGGTAAAATATTTGAATACTATAATAAATTAGCAGGAATAAGTTTTAATACAAATATTCAAACAGATAAAAATATTCCTAATAAGTATTTTATAAAAGCCGATAAAAGTGGTCCAGGTGGAGGTTATTATGGAGGAAACCATACAGCAGAAACATCAGATTCTGTAGCTAGTTTTTGGTTAAAAAAAGGTTGGGGAGCATTGCATGAAATTGGTCATGGCTATCAAAATGATTTTACTAGAGGAGAAGTATGGAACAATATATATGCCCATAGTCTTCAAAAAAAAGATTCAGATGTAAATATCTTTACAAATGGATGGTTATATGATTATGGTAGAAAAGATACTGTTGATTATAATGTAAATAAACTTTGGCATAATGATAAAATAGATTTTAATAAATGGGGTTTAAGAGAGCAATTATATGGATATGTACTTATGAAGGATAAAGCTTTAGATTATAGTTTTACCCATTTTAATCAAGAATATCGTAAACTGGCCAATATTCCTGGGTTTAACACATCTGATTATAAGCAGTTTGACTTAATTAGCAGAACTTATGGAGAAATAAGCAAATTAGATTTTACTCCGGTTATAGAATCTTTTGGTGGAGATATGACTTCTTGGCAAAAGGAAGAAAACAGATATAAAAATTATAAACCTGTTGCACCATTAAATGAAGTTGTTCCTGCTAATGAGGCTTCTAAAATACAAAAATTATTAAACCTTGAAACTCCATTATCTCTAGTAACTACGGATGATTTATTAATCACTGGTTTAAAGGGTGACGTAACTTTAAATTTAAAAATTAATGATTTTAATCAAATTAAAAATGGATTTCTTTGTATAATGAGTGGAGATAAAGAAGTTAAAAAAGTTGTTATTACAAATCCAACCATATATTTAGGGAAGTTGCCAGTTGGTATTTATACTATATATAGTACAAATAGTTCTGACAAATTATACACGCTTGATAATCATTATTTAAAGGTTAAAGAAACTAATAATAATATAATTTTAAATTATAAATTACGTAAAAAAAGTACTTTAGTAAATCAGGAAATAAATTTTTTAGGTATATCTGATAATTTATTTGCTAAAGCTACTGTGGATTTACAAAATGAAAAGTTAAATGTAAAAGTTTTAAATAGGACACCACATGATTATTTTCCAAATGAACAGTATGCTAAAATAGAGATTTTAGATGAATTTAATAATGTTACTTATACAAAAATAATTTATGGTACAAACGCATCACTAGAGGATAGTATTGAAACTTTAAAAGAAGGGTATAAGATTAGGTTATATCATCGTGAACCATCTCGCTTGAAAATTAGGGATAATGAAACTGCTATTACTAATAATCAAGTCAATACATTAATTGTTACTAGCCAAGGACTTAAAAACCAATATTTAAACCAAAATCTAAATGAAGAATTAGCTATTAGAATTGAGAATTTTGCCAGAAAAATTCATGCTGAAAAAGTTATGGTTAAAAGTGATTGTGCAGAGTCAAAGATAGAGCTTAAATTAGCAATAGATGCATTATTAGAACCTTTAAGAAGTGAAATGCTAACAAAATATAAAGATCTTTTACCAAATGAAAATATATATAAAGAAAATCCAAATGAAGGTTCTATTTTTACATTTCATTTTAAAGGATATAGTGATGAAAAATTTGCGGAATTTGACCTTGATCTTACAAATTTAGAAAGTAAGTTAACTGTGGAAAATATTGAGCCTCATTATTATTTTAATGATACTTATGCGTTAATTGTAATACAAGACAATTATGGACAAACTGTTTTTACTAAGGATTTTATTGGAAATAAAATTAGCAATGCTGTAATTAGAGATATTCCTTTAAAAGATGGATATTATTTAACTATAAAACATAGAGAATATTCTAATAGACTCTTTATAAATAATAAGGATAAAAATTTACAACTTAATAAATCTGCTACTAATTTTTATAAAATTACTAAAAATGAATTAAAAGAAATAAGTGAAAGTGATATACCTAAACCTAATAAGGATCCTTATATAGGTAAAATCTTTAATGCTACGTTTAAAGGTTTAGGAGATTTTATTTTTGCGGAATTAAATTTAGACTTAAATTCTAAGCTAGCTAAAGTAGATATAAAAAAAGGTAAACCACATGTTTATTTTGCTGATAGTTATGCATCAATGTTAATAAGAGATACTGAAGGAAATGTTGTTTTTACAAAAGATTTAGTTGGTGATAAGGAATATGAACCTTTGGTTACAAGTATTCATATTAAGTCTGGCTATTATATTACAATGAAACATAGAGAAGCAGATGGTAGATTATTAATTAAAAATGTTGAAAATGAATTAGAATTAGAAAAAGGTAATAGTATAAGCTATAAAATTACAGATAATGGGATTAAAAAAATTTCAGATGATGAAATTCCAGACAAATTACCAAATAATCAGTGGAAGGCCAATGTGAGCTATAATGCAGGAGACATAGTTAGCTTTGAAGAAAAAGTTTATAAAGCTAAATGGTGGTCACGTGGATTTAAGCCAAATACAAAAGTACAAAATTCATGGGACACACCTTGGGAATTAGTAAATTAGTATGTACTTAGAAAATATAAATGAGGGTGCTTTACAGTAAGATATTAACTGTTGACAAACTTCTATCTTAAATGGTATTATATGAAGAAAAGAATCACGAAGATTCTGAAAACAGAAACAATAATTTAATATTTATAAATTTAAAATGTAACTCACGAAGGGAACTGATTAATATCGGTACTTTTGTGGGTTTATATTTTTTTGGAATAGGGGAGGAAAAACAATGAATAAAGAGTTATGGAAGAAATGTGTTAATTTTCATGGACATGAATGTCCAGGTCTTGCTATAGGTTTTAGAGCTTGTGAAATAGCAGTGGAAAAGATGGATTTGAAATTCTCATCAGATGAAGAGTTAGTTTGTGTCACTGAAAATGATGCCTGTGGAGTGGATGCTGTCCAAGTTATAACAGGATGTACCTTAGGAAAAGGAAATCTTGTATATAGAGGAACAGGAAAAATGGCTTTTACATTTTTTAATAGGAAAAGTGGAAAAAGTATAAGATTAATTATGAAAAAATTTACTAGTGAAATGAGTAGGGAAGAAAGGCAAAAATATATATTGGAAGCACCAGAAGACCAAGTGTTTTCTATTAAAAAGCCTAATTTTACAGTACCAAATACAGCTAGATTATTTAATACAATAATTTGTGATAGATGTGGCGAAGGCGCACCAGAACATAAAATAAGAATAAACAATGCTGAAAAGCTTTGCTTAGATTGTTTTGAAAAGTATACAAGAGGATGGTAGATGATATCAATATTTGATGGATTATGAAGGTTTTTATGATATGTTATATAAGGATTTACTGTGTAACAATATAATTAGATATGAAAAACAAAGAATTTATAAACTTTAGGTTGAAAAAATAACAGATAACCAATCCTTAGTGGTGAGAAAATTAAATAATACATTAGATAAATAAGCCATAATGAGAAAATAGAAGAAACTATTGAAATGTGATAGTTTGAGTGCTATGGATAGTATAAAGTGTCTTTAAAAATAATTATTTAGTATGTTACTTAATTATTTTTTAGATGTCTAAGAAAGGTTAATTGAAAATGAGAAGTGAAATAAAAATTAAAGAAAACTTAAAAGAGAATTTAGAGGGCATAAAAGTTTATAAAAAATATACAGGAAAAAAGTTAAGAATAGCGTTACTATTGATAGTTATAATTTTATTATTATCAATTATTGCAATTAATGCTGGGTCTACTAGTTTAAAGCCACATCAAATTTTAATGACAATTTTGGGGCAAGGTACAGATGTTTCTCAGGTGGTAATTTGGCGTATTCGTCTTCCAAGAGTGTTAGTAGCCATAATAGCAGGTGCAGGATTGTCTGTGGCAGGATGTGTTATGCAAAATAATTTAAGAAATCCACTTGCATCCCCCTCAACACTTGGAATATCAAGTGCTTCAGCTTTTGGTGCTAATTTAGCAATTGTAGTTTTTGGTGCAGGAAATATTCGTAGTACATCAGCAGATGCTGTTATTATAAATAATCCATACATAGTTACTATATCTGCGTTTATATGTTCTATGGCAGCTACAATGATTATTTTGTTTCTTGCAACACTGCAAGGTTTTTTACCTGAATGCATAATATTGGCTGGTGTAGCGATTGGCTCTCTTTTTTCAGCAGCTACAACTTTAATTCAATATTTTGCTCAAGATGTGCAGGTAGCAGCAGCGATTTTTTGGACCTTTGGAGATTTGGGACGAGCATCATGGAGAGAAGTAATGATAATGGCCATTGTAACCACATTATCTATTATATATTTTATGTTTAGAAGATGGGATTATAATGCTATGGATAGTGGGGAAGAAGTAGCGAAAAGTCTTGGAGTAAAGGTTGAAAGAGTAGGGTTTGGTGGTATGCTAGTTTCTTCTTTAATAACTTCAGTTATTGTTTCATTTTTAGGGGTTATAGGGTTTATTGGTCTTATAGGGCCACAAATTGTTAGAAGGCTTATAGGTGGCGATCATAGATTTTTAATTCCTATATCAGCATTAATGGGAACTGTTTTGCTTTTAATATCTGACACTATAGCAAGAACTCTTGTTGCTCCAATTATATTGCCAGTTGGTGCCATAACCTCTTTTTTGGGTGCGCCTCTCTTTTTTTATTTATTATTAAGGGGGTATAAGACAAAATGATTTTATCTGTAAAGGATTTAGAGTTTAAATATCCAAGTCATAATGTTCTTAAAGATGTTTCTTTTTCATTGGAAAGTGGAGAATGTTTAGCTATATTAGGAACAAATGGTACAGGAAAATCTACTTTATTAAAATGTATAAATAGGATTTTAAAGCCTAAAAATGGCAGTACTATTATTGAAGCCTGTGAAGTTGAAAAACTGAACCCAGTAGAATTAGCACAGAAAATAGCTTACGTTTCTCAAAGTAACAAAGTTAATAAAACTACTGTTTTTGATACTATTTTAATTGGAAGAAAGCCTTATATAAAATGGGATGTTACAAGGAAAGATTTACAGATAGTAAATGAAACTATAGAAATTCTTGGTTTAGAAAAATATTTATTAAGATATATAGATGAACTAAGTGGGGGAGAGTTTCAAAAAGTACTAATTGCTAGGGCTTTAGTACAAGAGCCAAAGGTACTTATGCTAGATGAACCTACAAGCAGTCTTGATTTAAAAAACCAATTGGAAGTAATTGAAATTATTAAGAAAGTAGTTAAAGAGAGAAATATATCTGCGTTGGTTACCATGCATGATTTGAATTTGGCTCTTCGTTTTGCTAACAAATTTATGTTCCTTAAAAATGGTGAAATTTTTGCTGCAGGTGGAGTGGAAGTAATGACTGCTGAAAATATTGAGAGTGTTTATTCTGTAGCTGTTAATATTCATGAATATAATAACATTCCATTAATAATACCAGTATAAATAAGTTTGATTTAAAAATAGAATCTTTACTAAGAGGGAATGGCTTCCCTTAGTATATTGGATTAGTTTTATTCTGAAATTCATATAAAGGTATAAGGAGTTAGATTATGAATAAAAAGATTATATCATTAGCAATCACAATGAGTATGTTAGTAATAATTTTATTAAGTGGGTGTAGTTCTAGAGCTCCATCTACTGAGGTTTTAAAAGAAGAAAATATTTCAGTGACAGATATGCTTGGAAGAAAAGTTTCCATTAAATATGGGGTGAAAAAAGTTGTAGCTATTGGCCCAGGAGCTCTTAGATTATTTTGTTATATGGGAAATATCCAAAAAATAGTTGGAGTTGAGCAGTTAGAAAAGGGTGATCCTTCAGGAAAGCCTTATATGATTGCCAATTCTTTTTTATGTAAGCTTCCAGTTATAGGACCAGGGGGACCTAATAATGCACCAGATGCTGAAAAAATATTGTCTGTTAATCCCGATGTAATTTTCACAACTTATGCTATAGATAAGGTTGCTACTGATGCTTTACAATCTAAAACTGGTATTCCAGTAGTAGCGTTAAGTTATGGAGAAGTATCAACTTTTGATCCAAAGGTATATGAATCTATCCAGATTATTGGTAAGATTATGGGAGAAGACAAGAGAGCTAATGAAGTAGTAGAATATATGAAAAAATGCCAAAAGGATTTAGATAATAGAACAAAGGATATTCCTGATAGTGAAAAACCTAGTGTATATGTAGGAGCTTTAAATATGAAGGGTTCACATGGAATAGAAAGTACTCAAGGAAATTATTCTTTATTAAATGCAGTACATGGTAGAAATGTAGTAGATGAAATAGGTAAAACTGGTTCATATATGATAGATAAAGAAAAATTAATTCAGTGGAATCCAGATAAAATATTTATAGATTTAGGTGGAATTAAATTAGTTCAAGAAGACTATAAAAAAAATCCTACCTTCTACAAGAATTTAAATGCCTTTAAAAATGGAGAAGTATACTCTCAATTACCTTATAATTATTATACTACAAATATCGATACTGCAATAGCTGATGCTTATTATATTGGTAAAGTGCTTTATCCGGAAAAATTCAAGGAGATTAATATTGAGAAAAAAACAGATGAAATTTATAAATTTTTACTTGGCAAAAAATTATATTCAAAAGTAAGTAGCAGATTTGGTAAATTTGAAAGGATTATATTTAAATAGTTAAATTTAATTAGTATACATAGAGCAAAAAATGAAATAGTGAATAAGTAATATAAGAGAGTGGTTTTACTTAAAAAGAGAAAGGAAAACCACTCTCTATTAGTTGGATTATTAACTGATTTTAAACATAAAGTAGTTATTATTAGAGAAAGCAGCATACAGGGTTGCACAAGAATTATTTATTATAATAGTAAATGATAATAACTATGAGCTTTGAATAAATGAATTTATATAAATATAAAATTTAAGAAAATATTAGACAAAAAGGTGCTATAATTATAGAAGTCAAAAATGGGTGATCCCTCTTATAAAAAATCTAGGGGTCTATTTTTAACCTTTTGCGAAAGTGTGTTTACAGCTTGTCTATATTGATGTGCACATAGTTTAGAGCTATCGCGTATATGGGATATATAATTAGAGGAGGATACAATATGAAAATTTCAAAAAAAGATGCGTTAAAATGGGTTGAGTTTTTTTCTATGTTACCAGAAGATGAGGAGCTTATGGTAAAACAAAAAGAAATCATTTACGCTACATTTGCACAAATTGAAGAGGCAATTGACCATAGAAATAATATATTAATGTCAGAAATTAAAGGATTAAAGACTTTAAATAATAGGACCTTTTTTGTGGGGAATGAAGGTAAATTTTCTAAAGGATGTCATTCATGTTTAATGGGAACTGGTTTAAGCGCAATTAGAAAAACTAATAAATGTAACATAGAGTGTAGGTTTTGTTATAACTATGGAGATTTAGATAATATACCTCCAATTGGGGAAGGTATGTGGGAAATAGGGGGTACAAAATTTTATGAAAAGGATATTGAGTTACTTCTTTCTATACATAAAAAACCTACTGGTATTTCCTATGTTTATTTAGAGCCATTTATGGAAATTGAAAAATACTTTTCCGTTATAAAAAAGTTTAAAGATGCACAAATACATCAACATTTATACACAAATGGTATTTTAGCTACAGAAGAAACATTGAGAGCATTAGGTGAATCTGGTCTTGATGAGATACGTTTTAATTTGGGTGCATCTAATTGTTCAGACAAAGTAATTAAAAATATCAAAATAGCTAAAAAGTATATTAACAATGTGGGTATTGAAACCCCTATGACTCCCGAGTTTTTTAAAGAGTTTTTCAATAAAAAGCAAGCAATTTTAGATACAAAACTTGATTTTATAAATTGTGCAGAATTGCATTTAAATGAAAATAATATAGATAACTATTTTGGGGAAAACATGTATATTTCTAGACATGGATATATTTCTCCAATTTGGAGTAGGGAATTAACTTTGAAATTTATGAAAATAGCTGATGAAGAAAACTGGGATTTAGCAGTTCATGATTGTTCAAATCATACAAAATTTGCTAGAGATTTGAATTTGAGTAGTAAAGAGGGGAAGTGGTTTGGAGCAAGTAGTTATGGTTGTGAGTTTTCTAGGATACCATATGAAGCATTTTTACCAATACTACGTGATGATAATTTTAAATTTCTATGTGAGGAAGAATTACCTAAAGGTTATAAACCCGGGGAGTTAATTTTTTAGATAACTTAACTTGAAATGTAAAATTACCTTGTAGATACAGAATTTTTTTGTTTCTACAGGGTAATTTTTTTATTTTTCTCTACACTAGTCTATAAGTTGAAAATTTTAATTATATTATAAGCTTAAGCCTCAGGCAAAGGAAAGTGGAGCAGTACTTTGAAATTTGTTAATAAATAGCTTATTTTTGATAATAATATTTATTATCAACTAGCAGATAAGGTTATATTGATGATATAGTATAATAATGGGTTAAGTGTAACATATAAGGGTTTTGGGATAATTTTACTATAATATAGTAGAAAATTATTCTATAAATAAGTATGAATATGATTGTTAAAAAAGCTAGGGAAGATTTTTATTGCAATAATATTACTTACGTAAATATAGTATATAATGAAATATTTAACAAATTATAAAAATAAAATAGGTTTACTTTATATTTAGGGAAGGAGAGGGCAGTATGAAATCATTAAAAACCAGACTAATATTTATATTTACATCTGTTATATTTATTTTAACAGTACTACTAGGTTTTGTAGTAGTAAGAAAAGTTACTAAAAATTTAAAAGAGGATTATTATGATGATTTAAGAACTTTATCTGTAGAAAAGGCTAATTACGTAAAATCAAATATAGAAAAAGAAATATTTTATATGGGGGCTTTAGCTCAGAATGATATAATAATGAATAAAAGTATTTCATGGGAAAGTAAAATAAATTATTTTGAAAAAGAAGCTAAAAGAGCAGGGTATATGTATTATGCCTTTGCAGATAAAAGTGGTAAATCCATATTATTAAATAAAAAAAAAGATTCTACAAATGTTTATGATAGAGATTATTACAAAAAGGCTATAGAAGGTAAGGGAGCTGTGTCAGATGTTATTATAAGTACTGTAACAAATGAACCCACAATTATTGTAGCCTATCCTATTAAAGTAAATGGTGAAATTCAGGGAGTTTTTTATGGGGCAAAAGAATCAACTTTTCTAAGTGATATTGTTAGTAAAATTAAATATGGGAAAACTGGTTTTGGTATTATTATAAACGATAAGGGAACTACAGTTGGACATGCTAATAAAAAACTTGTTTTAAATTTAAGTAATACTGTAGATATTGCAAAAAAGGATTCTTCTTTTAAAAGCTTAGCAAATTTAGTAGAAGATATAATTTCTAAAAAAAATGTAGGGATTGGAGAATATGAATATAAAGGGGTAGAAAATGCAGTTGGTTTTTCTCCTATAGAAGGTACCAATTGGACTATGGTTTTGGGAGGAGAAGTTTCTGAAGTATTAACCGAGGCTTATAGTATCAGAAATATTATTATATTGTTATCTATAGTTATAATAGTGATTGGTGCCATAGTTACTTATTTTATTAGTAAAACCATAACTAAATCGATTATTGCTGTAACTAAGAGAATGAATGAATTGTCTAATTTACAATTCACTATATATGGAAACGAAGATGCTATAAGATACCTTAATCGTAAAGATGAAATTGGAAGTATGGCAAGAGCATTAAGAAAAATGAGAGATAATATTGTAGAATTTATTATAAGTACTGATGAGGCAGTACAAAAAATAGTTGCAACATCAGAGGAACTAACGGCTACATCACATCAATCGGCCACAGCATCTGAAGAAGTAGCAAAGACTATAGAGGATATAGCAAAAGGAGCAGGTAATCAAGCACAGGATACAGAAAACTCTGCTTCAAGTGTAGAGGAAATGGGAAGCTTATTAGAGCAAAATAAAGAATATGTATTAGAGTTAAATAATGCAGCAAAAGATATAGAGGAGAGAAAAGAAGAAGGTTTTTCTATATTAAAAGAACTTATAAAAAAAACAAAAGAAAACAATGAAGCAGCTAAAAATATATATGAGATTATATTAAGCAATAATGAAAGTGCGGAGAAAATAGATAGCGCTAGCTCAATGATTCAATCTATAGCAGACCAAACTAATTTATTAGCTTTAAATGCTGCTATAGAAGCCGCTAGGGCAGGACAACATGGTAAGGGTTTTGCAGTAGTGGCAGATGAAATCAGAAAACTTGCAGAACAATCAAATACTTTTACAGAGGATATAAAAAAGGTTATAGATGAGTTAAATATAAATTCTCAAAATGTAGTAGCTAGAATGGAAGAAGTAAAGGAAATAAATAAATATCAAACAGAAAGTGTAAATGATACAGAAGATAAATTTGAAAAAATAGCGTATTCTATAGATGTAACTAATAGCGTTATAGAAAGGCTTAATAGGTCTACAGAAAAGATGAATAAAAATAAAGAAAAACTTATGAATTTAATGCAAAATCTATCAGCTATAGCAGAAGAAAACGCAGCAAGCACAGAGGAGGCTTCATCATCTATAGAAGAGCAAGCTGCAAGTGTAGAAGAAATAGCTAATTCTAGTGAAGGTTTAGCCAATATTGCGGATCAACTAGATAGTGTAATTAAAAAGTTTAAGGTATAAATTTATTCTGATATATGGTGCTTTGTACTTAAAGTAAGTTGTTTTTTTTGTATAGTTGATGAATTATTTTTTTATTGTTAACAAAGGCTACAAAAAAGAATTCCCATAGAATTTTAAGATTCTATAGGAATTTTTTTATATTTCAACAGATTTATTGATTTTATCCCAAGTAAGAAAAGAATAGTATGATATAAAAACTATAGTTAAAAGTGTTAATAACTTAAATAAATAACTTACTTTAGTTTCACCAAGTAAAAAGTTGTATAAAAAAATTATAGGAATATCTGCTATTGTAATAACTATTATAGACTTAATATAATTTAGTTTTATACATGCTGCAGAAAACGTTATTAAATCTGAAGGGGTTATAGGGCATATTACCCCAAGGGCTAAAATTTTATAGCCGTAATGTTTTAAAATATTAATAATATTTTTCTGTTTTAAAGAAAAATTATCTTCTAATAGAGAACTATTTAAATTTTTACCAATAAAAAATATTATACTTTGAGAAATAATTAGTGATAAAAGTGATAATATAAAACCAACCCATGGACCGAATATAATACTACCTATTATAATGAAAATTGTCTGAGGGATAAAAAACATAATTCTAATAGTAGATAAAAGTACAAATATTACTTTCATTTTTAGAGGATTACCTTTAATCAAGGTAGATATTTTGTTTATATCTGTTGTTAACACATTTGTATAGTATAAAATTCCAATAACTATTAACCATAAAATAGTAAACATAATCAATTTATTTTTTTTATTCAAAATCTATCTCTCCTTTAAATGTGATGATTAAATTATAATGATAATATTCTAAGATTTTATAGATAAAATAATTAAGAATTTTTAATAATTAGATTGTATTAGATTATAGAGTAATAGATTTTTAAATAGATATTATGTATAAAAAAATAATAAATTATATAACCATTAACAATATAAATTATTAACAAATATTAAAATATTTATGGGTGTTTACTTAAAAAGTTACCTTTACAATTATATAAAACCGATTGGAGGGGTAATTTTATGTTTGTTTTAGAATATATTAAAAATCCTAAAGTTGTAGGAGCAATTGCTCCAAGTAGTAAACATTTAGCTTATAAGATGATAGAATGTATAAATTTTAAAAGGGCTAAATGTATAGTAGAATTTGGACCAGGGACAGGAGTTTTTTCAGAAAAAATACTTTCAAGGGTTTCAGAAGATACCAAAGTTTTATTAGTTGAAGTTAATAATGAATTTTATAGTAATTTAAATAAGATATATGGGCATAAAAAGAATGTAATAATAATTAATGATAGTGCTGAAAATATAGATATAATATTAAAAAAGCATAATATAGAAAAGGTGGATTATATTTTATCAGGACTTCCCTTTGCGTCATTACCAAGGGAAGTTTCAAAGATAATTTTGACAAAAACAGCAGGATTACTTAATGATAAAGGAGAGTTTATAACTTTTCAGTACTCACTTTTTAAACTAGAATTATTTAAAAGGTATTTTTCTAATATTAACTATAAAAAGGAAATAAGAAATTTACCACCAGCATATATTTTAAGATGTAAAGGAGGAAAGAAATGAGAAAAAATATATTAGTAGTTGATGATGATAAGGATATTAGAGAACTAATTGCTATTTATTTGAAGGCAGAAAATTTCAATGTAGATAAAGCTTCTAATGGTGAAGATGCTTTAAATTTAATTAAAGAAAAAAATTATGATTTAGTGCTTTTAGATATAATGATGCCAAAGGTTGATGGATTACAAACATTGATAGAATTAAGGAAAAATTATAATATGCCAGTAATCTTTATAACGGCAAAAAGTGAGGAAATAGATATGATAAAGGGGCTAACTTTAGGAGCGGATGATTATATATCCAAACCCTTTAGCTCTATGGAATTAATTGCAAGAGTTAAATCACAGCTAAGAAGATATACTGTCTTTAATAATCCAGATAAAAGCATAATAACAGTGGGAGATTTAGTTTTAGAAGTTGATATGAGAAGAGTATCGGTATCGGGTAGGGAAATAAATTTAACTCCAACAGAATATAAGATATTAGAGTTATTGTGTAAAAACAAAAATATGGTTTTTAGTGTGGAACAAATTTATGAAAAAATTTGGAGAAACAAATATGCGGTAGGAGATACCTCTATTATGGTTCATATAACTAAGCTAAGGCAAAAAATTGAAAAAGATCCTAAAAATCCTGAATATATAAAAACTGTGTGGGGAGTAGGATACAAAGTATGAAAAAGAAGCTAAAGATAAAATATAACTTAATACTAGGAATTTTAATAGGGTTTCTTTTATCTACGCTGGTAACAGTGGAAGGGTATGCAATTATACTTGGTTATAAACAAAATAATGGCACAGTTGAAATGGGTTTGCCCTATGTGGAAATAAAAGTATTAAAAGTATTAGCTATAGTAGTTTTTATAGGAACAGTAGCTATATTTTCTACAAAAAGACTTAGGGAGATGAATTTTGATAAAATTAGTATATACCTAATTTTAGTAGTTGTTTTTTCTACCATAATAGCTATACAAGGTGTTATAATTTTAGTTACAATAATATTAAAGGTAAATCCAAATATTCAATATCTTATAAGTGTTGATTATTTTATATCTATAAATTTCTTTTTTATTAATTGTTTTATAGGTATTCTTATATTTATAGCTTCATTTGTTTTTTTTGTAAATAGAAAAGTTAAATACATAAAGTTTTTAACAAAACAGGTAAATGTTATTAAAGAAGAAGGATTTGGAAAAACTATTGAAGTAAAGGGTCAGGACGAATTAGCAAAGCTTTGTAATAGCATAAATAATATGTCCATAGAACTTGGAGAAAAAATAGAAAATGAAAAAAAAATAGAAAACACTAAAAATGAACTTATCACTAATATTTCACATGATTTGAAAACACCATTGACATCTTTAGTAGGCTATTTAGAGTTATTAAATATGAAGGATATTAAAGAAGAAACTAAAGATAGGTATATTAGAATTGCTTATAATAAAAGTTTAAGACTAAAAGAGTTAGTTAATGAGTTGTTTGAATATACAAAGCTAACCAGTCACAATATAAAAATAGAAAGAGTAAAATACAATATCTCAAATTTAATTAATCAAATAGTTGGAGAAAGTATATTAGATTTTTTAGATAATAATATTGAAGTAAAACTACAAAATTCATATAAAGAGTTATACTATGAGATAGATGTTAAATTATTTACACGACTTATTGAAAATTTAATAAAAAATGCTGAAAAATATAGTGATCCAAATTCAATTTTCCAAGTAATAGTGGAGAAAAATGATAAAAATATAGAAATATCATTTATAAATCATTGTGAGCAGTTACAGGAAGAAGAACTAGAAAAAATCTTTGAAAAATTTTATAGAGTAGATAAAACAAGAAATAGTGACAAAGAAGGTTCAGGCTTAGGATTAAGTATAGCAAAACAGATAGTCCAGTTACATAATGGTGATCTAATTGTAGAAAAGAAAAATCAACATATAGCATTTAAAATAATTTTATATAATGAATTAGGAAAATCTTAGGATTTTCCTAATTATTCCCCTTTAGAGCAGTTATTGTTTCTGTGTTTATAAGCTTAATATTAATTATCCAAGTGATTCCTAAAGTAAAGGACATATTAAGAATTATTAAAAGCCAATATAAACTTATATTTAAATTTAGTTTATATCCAAATTGTTTATAATAAGCAAAATTAAATAATATACTAAACAAAATACTTAAAGCAGTAGAGGTAATACCAAATTGTAAGTTTTCTTTAGAAAATATCTTATAAATATTTTTCTTTGTGTATCCTAGAGATGATAAAATACCTATTTCAGTATATCTGTCAATGGAAATTTTGTATATTATTATAAATACAATAAGAATAGAAACAACTAGGATTAACCCTGATAACATAGAAAATAGTTTTAATGTATTCTCAAAGGTATTTTTAAAAGCTGTAACTTCTTTTTCTTTAGAGGTTATATTAAATCCTTTGTCTTTAAGTAATTTAGTTATACCGGGAATTTTATTAAAATCTTTAATTTTAAATGATATGGCAGAGGCTTTTTTAGTATTAGTGTCTTCATATATTTTCTTTTCCACATTTGAACTAAGGGTAAAATTATCAAATGCATCATTAGATATGCCACTTATCTTTAATCTAATAGTTTGTTTTTTTTCATCTTTATTAACATATTCAAAATCCACATACTCGCCAAGTAATTTGTGTATTTTGGGATTTAGTTTAGAAGCAACACTACTAGAAAGGGTTATTTCATTTTTATTGTCTTTTGGCATATAACCATATATCATTGATAGATTAGAATCTACTATAGTAGGTGATTTTAAATCAAACTTTTTTTGATTTTTACCATAATTTATAGAGATGTTACTTAAGTCATATTGGTAATATATATTTTCTATAGAGTCCATAGATTCTAAATCGTTTAAGATAGATTCTAAGTCTTTATTATATTTTTCAGTATCTTTTTTAACTGTTTTATTTAGAATTTTATTATCTTCACTTATGGAAGCTTTATTATAAAAGGAATTTTTATATTTAAATTCACTTATAGCATTATTTATTATTTTCTTTGATCCTAATGAACAAATAAACGCAGCAGATCCAAAGGCAATAATACATGCAGCTATAAAAAATTTAAAAAAATGAATTTTAAAATTCTTTATGGCTAGTTTCCAAGCATTATTAAAACTAAGTTTAGGTATGATATTTTTTTATTAGAAGAGTTGCAATGAAGAAATTCTTATCTATACGAAGATGTATAATGGAGGTGTAATTACAGCAATCACATATTTATCATAAGTAAAAGAAGTATTAGATGTAATGAATAGTTATTATATATTTATGTTTATGATTGTGTCGGGATTAGTGGTAATAATATCTTTTAAATATTCTAAATTTATATCAAAACCTCTAATTGCTATGAGTAAAAAAGCAAAGGATATTTCCAATTGTAATTTTCAAGGAGAATACAAGGTAACAAGTGAAGATGAAATAGGATTATTAGGAGAATCACTGAACTTGATCTCTAAAAATCTTGAAAGAAGTTTAAAGGAGTTGAAGGATGCAAACATAAAATTAAAGGAGGATATGAATAACCAAAGAAAACAAGAGGAGAAAAGGAAAGAGTTAATTGCCAATATTTCACATGAATTAAAAACTCCTATTACTATAATTCAAGGAAATATTAACGGGCTAAAAAATGGAATTTATACAGAGGAAATATATAACGATATTCAGGAAGAAACTATAAGATTAAATGAACTTGTTATGGAAATACTTAAAATGTCAAGGTTAGAATCACTGAGTTTTAGATTAAAACAAGAACATTTTGATCTTTGTGGAGCTTTTTATAGTGTGAATGATAAATTAAGAAACTTAGTTAAAGAAAAATCATTAGAAGTAATTATAGAAGATGTTGAGGAGGCTATTGTATTTGGAGATGAGCAAAAAATTAAAGAAGTGATTAGTAATTTATATACCAATTCTATTAAATATACATCACATGGGAATAAGATAAAAATTAATATATTGGAGGAGAAAGAAAAATACATATTTCAGATTGAAAATTTTGGCGTAACCTTAAAAAAAGAGGAGTTAAATAATATTTGGGATCCATTTTATAGGGGAGAAAAGTCAAGGAATAGGAAGTTTGGAGGTACAGGATTAGGTCTATCTACTGTAAAAAAAATACTAGAATATCATCATAATGAGTTTAAAGTGGAGAGTAAATATAATAGTGTTAATTTTTATTTTACATTAAATAAGTATAAAGAATATTAGATTAACATATGATTTTATAGTAATTTGTTATGAGTAATAATTATCTATACAATTGTTATTAAATAACAATTGAAAATATTAATAGATGAGTATCTATTAAGCCAATTAAATTTTCAAGATGTATATTGTATTTTTTAAATGAATTTAACAATTATATTTTATTATTTTTAAATTGGTTAGGTTTTATTAAATCTGTAGATTTTATTACTAATGATAAAAAATACTATAGGAGGTGATAAATTGATACACACCTCCTTGTTGATAAATAAAAACATTAGTGAAACATTTATTTAAATTTAAAGGTGTTTATTATTTAAAAAAATATAGGAGTCTTTTAATTTATAATTCTTTTACTTAAAGTTTTATCTTTAAAGGTAGTTGCAATTATTGCATCTACTAAAGCAATGCCTATAAGTATATAGTTTTGTTTTAATACGATTACAGGGAAAAGTGCAAATATAAAGCTAGATAGTATTATACAATATAAAATATTTTCACTTATTTTATAAAGAGTAGTTGATAGTATACTTATTCCAACTAAATATGCTGAGAAGTGCATATAAAATTGAGGAAGTACAATAAAATTTGGTATAAAGATAAGTGGTAAGAACCACAATGACCAAAAAAGTCCTGTTACAATAGATGATTTCCAAAATCCTTTTTCGTCTTCATTAGCTGGCTGAACAATACCTCTCCAACCAATTTCTTGTGAACCTATTATTAACAACATAATAGGTAGATAACGAAAGAAATCTATAATTTTACCATACCTATATACACCTCTAAAAAGCATGGCAAAGAGAAAATGAGCGATCAAAAATATTGGTATTAATACAATAGTTTTTGTTTTTTTAATCGTTATCAATTTTTTCGTAAATCCTTTTATTCCACCTAGATTTTCTTTATTCAAAATGTGTACTGTTAAGGCTGAGATAAATGGACCTAAACACCCTAAAATAAAAATTATTAGATATAGAGGGCTGTTAAATACTTGGTTGAATTTAATATTAGAATGAATTATTATGCCAAAGCAAAGGTAGCTAATGAAAAAGGATATTAATAAGAATTGCTTAGAACTTTTTTTCACAGACTTTCCTCCAATTATATTATATTTGGTCGATGATTATATTAATAGTATCATATTTTTAATATTATGAAAATAATCAAAATATATAAAATTCATATTTTTCTTGACAATCCATTTTTTTCATTATACAATTAAGTTGGTCGGTGATGTATGATGCATCATAAATATATTTAACTGAATTTCAAGGAGGAGTTTTATCATGGATTATATGGATTTAAGTAAATATCCTGCGGAACCTTTTAAAATTAAGAGTGTTGAACCTGTTAGAATGATTTCTAGAGAAGAACGTGAAGTTGCTATGAAGGAAGCAGGATATAATACATTCAACTTAAGATCAGAGGATGTATATATTGATTTGCTTACAGATTCAGGAACTAATGCTATGAGCGATGCTCAATGGGCAGGCATGATGATTGGAGACGAGGCTTATGCTGGAAGTAAGAACTGGTTATATTTAGAATCAACAATAAAAGAATTATTTGGATTTAAACACGTAGTGCCAACTCACCAAGGGCGTGGTGCAGAGAATCTTCTTTCAAGTATAGCAATTAAACCAGGACAATATGTAGCTGGAAATATGTATTTTACAACCACTAGATATCATCAAGAAAAAAATGGTGGTATTTTCGTAGATATTATAAGAGATGAAGCTCATGATGCCTCAATAGACGTTAAATTTAAGGGAAATATTGATGTAACTAAACTTGAAAAATTAATTGAAGAAAAGGGAGCGGAAAATATAGCTTATGTTTGTCTTGCGGTTACTGTAAATTTAGCAGGTGGACAACCAGTTTCTATGGCTAATATGAGAGCTGTTAGAGAGTTAACAGCAAAGCATGGAATTAAAGTATTTTATGATGCTACTAGATGTGTTGAAAATGCTTATTTTATAAGAGAGCAGGAAGAGGGTTATGAAAACGTTTCTATTAAAGATATAGTACATGAAATGTTTAGCTATTCTGATGGAGCCACTATGTCAGGTAAAAAAGACGGTATAGTAAATATCGGTGGTTTTTTAGCAATAAATGATGAAAAATTATTTGGAAAAGCTAAAGAAATAGTAGTTGTTTATGAGGGTATGCCATCTTATGGTGGTATGACTGGCCGTGATATGCAGGCTATAGCAATTGGATTTAGGGAAGCAATGCAATATGAATATATAGAACATAGAATAAAACAGGTTAGATATCTTGGAGATAGATTATTGGAGGCTGGAATTCCAATAGTGGAACCAGTTGGAGGACATGCTGTATTTTTAGATGCAAGAAGATTTTGTCCACATCTAGATCAAGAACAATTCCCAGCTCAATCATTAGCGGCTTCACTTTACATTGATTCTGGAGTTAGGTCCATGGAACGTGGTATAGTTTCAGCAGGTAGAGACGTTAAGACAGGAGAAAATCATAGACCAAAACTAGAAACAGTTAGACTAACTATTCCAAGAAGAGTTTATACGTACAAACATATGGATGTTGTAGCTGAATCAGTTATAAATCTATATAAACATAAAGAAGATATAAAGCCACTTAAATTTGTTTATGAACCAGAACAATTAAGATTCTTTACTGCAAAGTTTGATTATGCAGACTAATTGGAATAAAATTTATTATTATATATTTTCGGGCTTTATGCCCGAAAAATATAGAAAATAGATATGGTAAAAAGGTGTAATTTGCTCTAAATAGAAATTTATAACGACTCCTGTTATAGGGTTAAAAATGGGGAGGAAATGTATGAAAACCGAAGAAGTTACTCAAAATACTCATGTGGTTGCTAAGTTTGAATCTAAATGGGGATTTATATTAGCATGTGTGGGTTCTGCTGTAGGTATGGCTAATGTTTGGGGGTTTCCTTATAAGTTAGGTAGCAACGGTGGGGGAGCATTTTTAGTAGCTTATCTTATATTTATAGTTCTTTTTAGTTATGTAGGGCTTTCTGCGGAATATGCAATTGGACGTAGGGCAAGAACTGGAACACTAGGAGCCTATGAAAATGCATGGAAGTCGGGTGGCAAAGAAGGATTGGGTAAAATTGTTGGGTGGATTCCACTTGCAGGTTCTATGTGTATAGCTATAGGCTATGCAGTAATCATTTCTTATGTCCTTAAAGGATGGTTTCAATCTGTTACGGGTAGTCTTATGACTGTAGATACGGGTGTATGGTTTGAATCATTTTCCATGTCTGATTATTCTGTTATTCCATATCATTTGATTGTTGTTATAGGAACATTGCTTACATTAACTCTTGGCGCAGACAGCATTGAAAAATCTAATAAGGTTATGATGCCATTGTTTTTTATATTATTTGTAATTCTTGCTATTCGCGTATCTTTATTGCCAGGGGCGATGGAAGGATATAAATTTATGTTTATTCCAAGATGGGAAGTTTTAAAAGATCCTATGGTTTGGATTTGGGCAATGGGTCAAGCTTTTTTCTCGTTATCTGTAACTGGTAGTGGTATGATTGTATATGGTGCATATTTATCAGAAGGTGAGGATATTGTAGACGGAGCAAAAAATACTGCTATATTTGATACAATTGCAGCAATGGTAGCAGCATTAGTAATTATCCCAGCTTGTTTTGCGTACAATGTAGATGTTGGAGCGGGTCCTGGGCTTCTTTTTGTGACGCTACCTAAAATACTACAAAATATACCAGGCGGTAGAATTTTTGCAATAATATTATTTACAGCAGTAGTATTTGGAGGAGTATCCTCTTTACAAAATATGTTTGAAGTTGTTGGAGAATCATTAATGCATAAATTCCCTAAACTAAAACGTATCCCTATGTTAATATTACTTTGTGTAATTTGTTTTGGTATAGGAGTTAATATGGAACCTATATTTAAATGGGGACCATGGATGGATCTAATATCGATATATATTATTCCAATTGGAGCAACCTTAGGTGCTGTATCATGGTTTTGGATTATGAAAAAAGAAGATTTACTTGATGAAATCAACTTGGGGGCTAAAAGAAAAAAAGGAGATTTATGGTACAATATGGGTAAATATCTTTATGTCCCATTTGCAGCGCTTTTATGTATAATAGCATTATTTATGAAGGTATCGTTTTAAGTTGGTGGTGGAGTAGACTCCGCCACTTTTATTGTAATAATAAACTATTAGTGTTATAATATATCGAGTTATTTTTGTTATTTTAATTAATAAAAGGACAGGGGTATTATTGTGTTGATTAATAAAAAAACCTTAAGTGATCAAATTTATGATATATTAAAAGTAGAAATATTAAAAAGAAAAATTCCTTTTGGAACAAAACTTGTAAATAGATCATTACAAAAAAGATTTGGAGTTAGTTCATCTCCTATTAGAGATGCTATAAATCGGTTAAATCAAGATGGGCTTATTACATCTATTGATAAAACTGGAGCTACAGTAGTTGATTTTGATTATGACTTTTTTGTTGAAGTAAATGAAATACTTCTCTATGTAATTAATACAGGTATAAAATTATCTTTTGAGAAATCCGATACTGAAGAGGTTTGTAGATGTGTAGAAGAATATATTCTCCTACAGGAAAAGTGTATAGGAACAGATGAATTTTATGATTATGATTATAAATTTCACAAAGCATTTATTGAATATTCTAGAAATACAAGATTGAAAAAGCTTTTTAAAGAATACAATGTACTTCATGAAATGCTTGTGAGAAGTTATTATGAGCCTGAAACTCTTCAAATTCAGGAGGACAGTATTAAAATGCATAAGCAAATAAAGGATGCATTTAAAAATAAAAACTATTTATTGGCAATGACACTTACAGAAGAACATTATAAGGCGGCTGATAAGATTTTTAAAAAAATACTTCATAAAAGAAAAAAGAAATTGGAAGAAGATGGTTATAGTGATTAAAGTTAATTATTACCAAGAAAATAAAAATGCACTTAGTAAGTTAGTATAGATAAGTTACTAAGTGTATTTTTTATAAAATATAAATGGTGCTACTTAAAGGTGATAAAATGTGCATTTGTTGCACTGTGTAAGGGGAAATGATATACTAAAGAAAATACTTTAATAAAGTATAGAGGTGTATAATGACAAAAAAACAAGTTACCAATATGGAAGTAAAAAAGAATAATAGAAATCGTATATTTAGATATATTTGTAAGTGTGATAAAACGTCTAATCCTGAGATTTCTTATGAACTAAAAATTAGTCTACCTACAGTGACTCAAAACACAAAAGAGCTAATGGAACGTGGTCTAATTGCGGAGGTAGGAGAGTTTCAATCTACTGGAGGAAGAAGAGCAAAGGCATTTTCCGTTGTAGCTGATTCAAAATTGGCAGTTGGTCTTGATATTACTAAAAATCATGTTGACTTTCTTTTGACAAATCTTACAGGAAAGATATTAAAATATGATAGATATAATTACCCATATAGTGCGGAGGATAATTATTATAGTGAGATAAATAAAAAGCTAGAAAGTTTTTTAGATGAGAGTGTTAAAGAACGGGAGAAAATCCTTGGAATCGGAATCTCATTTCCTGGAATCATAAATTTGGATAAAGAAGTGGTGTCTTATTCTCATATGTTAGGATTAAAAGCATTGCCTCTTCATACAGTAAGCCGTTTCTTTTCTTATCCTTGTTATTTTCTTAATGATGCTAATGCGGGGGCATATGCAGAAGGAATTAATATGGAGAAAAAGGAAAGGTTTTTTTATTTATCATTAAGTAATACAGTAGGAGGAGCTATTTTAAATTGTAATGAGTTAGTACAGGGCCAAAATTTCCGATGCGGAGAGGTTGGACATATGACAGTTGTTCCAGATGGAGTTTCTTGTTATTGTGGAAAATCAGGATGCTTAGATGTGTATTGTTCAGCAAAATGTCTCTCTGATGCTATGGATGGAAAGTTAGATCTTTTTTTTGAAGCGTTAACATGTGGAGAAAAGGATATTACAGATATATGGGATATATATACTACATATTTGGCTATTGCTATTAATAATATTCATATGGTTTTAGATTGTGATATTATTTTGGGAGGATATGTAGGAAGCTTTATAGAAAATCATATTCGGGATATAAGAGAGAAAGTTTCAAAAAGAAATACCTTTTCAGAGGATGGTATGTTTGTAAGAGCGTGTAACTATAAAATTGGTGCAGCGGCTTTAGGTGCGGCACTAAAAGTTATAGAAACATTTAGTGCACAAGTATAATTGAATAGAAATTTATTGAGAGGTCTTAGTTTAAGGCCCCTCTTTTTTATTTGAAAATGTTTTATCAGGAATACAAAAAAAGCTTTGTATATATTTAAAAACAAAAAAAGCTCTATTGACAAACGTTTACACATATTATAATATAAATACATAATTAAAGTATTTAATTAAGTATAAATAAAAGTATAGAAATAAGGGGGAACTATCATGGAAGGTAAAATGAAAGTTGCGGTTATGCATGAAATTGGAAAAATTGAATTAGAAGAGCATAAAATTCCTAAAGTAAAAGAAGATGAAGTTTTGGTTAAACTTGAGTATGTTGGTATTTGTGGAAGTGACTTACATTATTATGAAACAGGTGCAATTGGAGATTTTGTAGTTAAACCACCTTTTGTACTTGGACATGAGCCAGGTGGAACTGTGGTGGAAGTAGGAAACAATGTAAAGCACCTAAAGGTTGGAGATCGTGTTGCATTAGAACCAGGAAAAACTTGTGGACACTGTGAATTTTGTAAAACAGGACGTTATAATCTTTGTCCGGATGTTATTTTCTTTGCTACTCCACCTGTGGATGGTGTTTTTCAGGAATATGTTGCCCATCAGGCAGACCTTTGTTTTAAACTACCGGATAATGTAAGCACTATGGAAGGAGCACTAATTGAACCCTTAGCAGTAGGATTTCATGCAGCTATGCAGGGAAATGCTAAAGTTGGACAAACAGCAGTGGTTATGGGAGCAGGATGTATCGGTTTGGTAACAATGATGGCATTAAAGGCAATGGGAGTTACAAAAGTTATTGTTGTGGATATTATGGAGAAACGTCTTCAAAAAGCATTAGAACTTGGGGCAGATGGAGTTATTAATGGAAGTAAGGTCAATGTGGTTGAAGAGATTATAAAGCTAACAGATAATTTAGGTTGTGATTTAGCAATTGAAACTGCAGGAACAGAGATTACAACAGTGCAGTGTATGAAAATGACTAAGAAGGGTGCAACAATTGTGCTTGTTGGCTACAGTAAAGATGGAGAAATGAAACTTCCTATGGGACTTGCATTGGATAAGGAACTTACATTTAAAACTGTGTTCCGTTATCGTCATATTTACCCTATGGCAATTGGTGCTGTAGCTTCGGGAAAGGTAAATCTAAAAGGTATTGTGACAGATGTATTCACACTTGATGAAGCACAAAAAGCTATGGATTACAGTATAAATAATAAGTCTGATATTGTAAAAGCGGTTATTCGTATTTCTGAAGAAAAATAAGTATAGCAATTAAACTTTTATGAAAACACCTTCGGAATAATAATTTATGACAATTTCGAAGGTGTTTTTTAAAAAAATTAGAGATGATTCTTTATAATACAAATGAGTTTAGAAATCCAGAAGTATTTATAAACGAGGGGGATTAAAATGGAAAGTAAAGAAACAAATGTAAAGGTGCCCTTAATCAGCAAAATTGCTTATGGCATGGGTGATGTAGGATGTAATTTCAGTTGGATGTTTGTAGGAAATTTTCTTATGATTTTTTATACGGATGTGTTTGGTATTAGCATGAGTGCTGTAGCAGGTCTCATGTTGTTTTCTAGGTTTTGGGATGCTCTTAATGATCCGATAATTGGTAGATTAAGCGATAAAACAAATAGTAGATGGGGAAGATACAGACCATGGCTTTTGATAGGTGCACCATTAACTGCTATTGTATTGATGCTAACTTTTTGGGCACATCCTAACTGGTCTTCTACTAGTAAAATTATTTATATGGCAATAACCTATTGTATTTTGGTATTAGGATATACTTGTGTAAATATTCCATATGGAACTTTATGCGGAGCAATGACACAGGATATTGAAGAACGAGCCCAAATTAATACATCTCGTTCTGTTAGCGCCATGGCAGCTATTGGTGTTATTAACATTATAACAGTTCCTCTTATTGGGCTACTCGGTAAAGGAAATGATAAAAATGGATATCTTTTTACAGCTATTTTATATGGAATTATATTTGCTATATGTCATATTTTTTGTTTTGCTAAAACAAAAGAAGTAGTAGAAATACCGGAAAAGCAAAAAGTATCATTAAAAACCCAGTTGGTAGCTGTAGGAAAAAACAAACCATACTTAATTGCACTTGCTGGACAGTTTCTTTTTGGTATGACCTTTTATGGAAGAAATGCAGATATGTTGTATTATTTTACTTATGTAGAGGGAAATAAGGCATTGTTTAGTACTTATTCTTTATGTATTATTATTCCATCTATCATAGGAGCAGCTTGTTTTCCATCTATGTTTAAACTTACAAAAAACAAGGGGAGATCAGCATCTATATTTGCACTACTAACAGGAATTAGTATGTTTTGTATGTATTTTTTTACTGTAGGAGAATCTCCTGTTCCATTTTATGCTTTTTCATGCCTTTCACAGTTTTTCTTTTCAGGGTTTAATACAGCTATTTATGCTATTATTCCAGACTGTGTGGAATATGGTGAATGGAAAACTGGACTACGTAATGATGGATTTCAATATGCATTTATATCATTGGGAAATAAGGTTGGAATGGCTATAGGAACTTCTGTATTAGCAGGTGTTATGGGGATGTATGGATATGTAGCAAATCAGCAGCAAAATCAGGCAGTGATTTCAGTAATAAAACATTCATTTACAACCGTTCCCGGAATTCTATGGATTGTAACTGCAGCTGTTTTATTTTTCTATCGTTTAAATAAAGATTCTTATAATAAGATATTATTAGAGATTAATGAAAGAAAAGATAAAGACATTGTGAGTAACATGTCAGTTGGAAGTTAAAATTATTATTTTGGAGGTGTGGTATGTTATATATTGGAATTGATCTTGGTACATCGGCAGTAAAATTATTGTTAATGGATGGGAAGGGTAAAGTTCATAATACAGTTTCTAAGGAGTATCCACTGTATTTTCCTTGTAAAGGTTGGTCGGAGCAGAAGCCAGAGGATTGGTATACTCAGATGATGGCTGGTATGGAAGAGTTAGTTGAAAATTGCAAAAAGGAAGATATTGCCGGAATCAGTTTTGGAGGTCAAATGCATGGACTGGTGGTCTTAGATGAGCATGATAAAGTAATTCGCCCAGCAATTTTATGGAATGATGGTAGATCAGATAAGGAAACAGATTATCTTAATAAAGTTATTGGAAAGGAAAGGCTTTCTCAATATACTGGTAATATTGCTTTTGCTGGATTCACTGCACCAAAAATTCTTTGGTTAAAGGAAAAGGAGCCAGAAAACTTTGCAAGGATTTCAAAAATTATGTTACCTAAAGATTATTTAGCTTATTGCTTAAGTGGTGTCCATTGTACGGATTATTCGGATGCTTCTGGTATGTTACTTCTTGATGTTAAGAATAAATGTTGGTCAAAAGAAATGATGAAAATATGTGGTATAAATGAAAATCAATTACCTAAATTGTATGAGAGTTATGATGTTGTAGGAACTTTAAAATTGGATGTTGCCCAAAATTTGGGTTTGTCTTCGAATGTAAAGGTTATTGCAGGGGCAGGAGATAATGCTGCCGCTGCTGTTGGTACAGGAACAGTTGGTGAGGGAATGTGTAATATTTCATTAGGAACATCTGGAACAGTTTTTATTTCTAGCAATACATTTGGTGTGGATGAAAATAATGGTTTACACTCTTTTGCCCATGCAGATGGTTATTATCATCTTATGGGGTGTATGCTTAGCGCAGCTTCATGCAATAAATGGTGGATGGATGAGATTTTAAAGACAAAAGAATACGCAAAAGAACAGAACAACATTGTAAAACTTGGTGAAAATAAGGTGTTTTATTTACCATATTTGATGGGAGAACGTTCACCTCATAATGATCCTAAAGCTAGAGCAACTTTTACTGGAATGACTATGGATACTACCCGTGAGGAAATGACACAGGCAGTTTTAGAAGGTGTGGCATACGGTTTAAGAGATTCTCTAGAAGTGGCAAGAAGTTTGGGAATTATAATACAGCGTACTAAAATTTGTGGTGGTGGAGCTAAAAGTACATTATGGAAAAAAATTATAGCAAATGTTATGAATTTGTCTGTAGATGTAATTGAAAGTGAGGAAGGTCCAGGTTACGGAGGTGCTATTCTTGCAGCAGTAGGATGTGGCGAATTTTCCTCTGTAAAAGAAGCGTCAGATAAACTTATAAAAATAATTGATACTGTAGAACCCGAACAGGATTTAGTAGAAAAATATGAGGAAGGTTATCAAAAATTTAGAAAGATTTATCCAACAATGAAAGAATTGTTCCGTACCATTACAGAGTAAGAGTATATGATAGTAAGTTCTTTATTTTGTAAAATAAGAAATGTAAAATATTTATTATATATTGTTAAGATAAGTAAAAATTAAAAATAATGTTTTCTAATTTAAACTAAAACTATCTTAGGTATTAATGTCCTAAGATAGTTTTTTTTTTATAATTATAAAAGTTAAATTAATAATTAGTATATTTTCAATTATTTAAATCAAAGGTTATATAAGTAAAAAATATTATTGCATAAATATTTTATTAATATGAAAATAGTATTATATTATGTAAATATTGTGGAGGTGTTATAATGGCAACTATTTTATTAGTAGAAGATGATGAAGCCTTAAACAGAGGTATAAGTTTTAAACTAAAAAAAGAAGGGTATAGCGTTATTAGAGCAGCTTGTTTGACTGAGTCTAGAAAAATAATCCAGAGTGAGAAGATAGATCTTGTTTTATTAGACGTTAATTTGCCGGATGGAAATGGATTTGAATTTTGCAAGGAGATTAGAAATAAGAATATTTTAGTTATATTTTTAACTGTTTGTGATCAAGAGGTTGATATGGTTACAGGTTATGACGTTGGAGCAGATGATTATATTATCAAACCTTTTAGTCTTATGGTACTTATGTTAAAGATTAAAGCTGTTCTTAGAAGAAATGTAAAGCTTAAAAGTAATAAAAGTATAATCTCTGGAGATATAGCATTTTATGATGAAGAACTTAAAGTTTATAAAAATAACAAAGAATTATTTTTGAGCAAAACAGAATTTAAATTATTAAGATTCCTTATATGTAACTATAATCAAATTCTAACAAAGGATCAGATATTAAATCAACTATGGGATGTAGATGGTAATTTTATCAATGAAAATACTTTGGCAGTAAATATAAGGAGACTTAGAGAAAAAATAGAAGATAATCCATCTAATCCTAAATATATCAAGAATATACGAGGTATAGGGTATTCTTGGGGAAAGGTGTGTAAGTTAAATGATTAAATATGTAAAGGGAGACCCCATTTTGGAGAAAATATTTTTAGGTGCATTTATAAGTTTATTTTTTTCATATCTAATTGTTTTTTACTTTCATTTTAATGTTATTAAGTGTATTCATGATGATCATATTATGTTATATCAAGAGATAACGGGGAAGATGATAAATATTGCCCCGGAAAAAGAAAGTGATATTATAAGTGCACTATTTTATGAAAGAGATGAAGAGAGGATTAAGGAGGGGCAAGCTTTATTAAATAAATATAGTTTTAAAAATGAATTAAAGATGTGGAGGGATCCTACATTTGAAAGCTATTTTATAAGATTTCTATCAAGTGAGGCCATAAGTATTCTTTTTTTATTATCAATTGTTATGGTTTCATTTCTTATTAGCTTTAAACATTTCATGAATAAGTTAAATGAATTTTCCAAGGCATTAGGTTTAATAATAGAAGGGAATTTTAAATTGACTTTAGAAGAGGCTGGTGAGGGAATATTTTCTGAAGTTTATTCTAAGTTAAATCAAATGTCTAGAATATTAAATTTAAGTCTTAAAGGCTTAAAAAAAGAAAAAGAAAATATTAAGTCATTGGTTACAGATATAGCTCATCAAGTTAAAACTCCACTGTCATCAATAAAGTTATTTAATTCACTGCTAATGGAAGAGAAAGTAAATGAAGGCGAAAAGGAAGAATTTTTATGTAGAAGTGAAATTGAAATATGTAAATTAGAATGGTTATTCAATTCTCTTATTAAAATTTCTAGAATGGAAGTAGGAATGATTGAGTTAAAGATAGAGCTTAAAGATTTAAAAGATACCTTAATTAAAGCGGTTAAAGATGTGCATATTAAGGCTTGTGAAAAAGAAATTAAGATAGTTGTTAAAGAAGTGGAGTCTTCTTTTGTTTATCATGATTTCAAGTGGACAAATGAAGCTATATTTAATGTACTTGAAAATGCAGTAAAATATACTAATGAAAAAGGGAAAATATTTATTTCCATGGAAAAAATGCAAAGTTATATACGAATTGATATACAGGATACGGGTATAGGGATACCCAGAGAAGAGTTCAATAATATTTTTAAAAGATTTTATAGAGGTAAATCAGATAGGATCAAAAAAATAGAAGGCTCAGGTGTTGGACTATATCTTACAAGAAAAATTTTAGAAGAGCAGGAAGGAAGTATTATGGTGGATTCAGATATTGGAAAAGGTACAAAATTTAGTTTATACTTACAAAACTGTAAGTATTAATGAAAGGTTAATGTAATAATTGAATGATATTCTTTAAGTATAAATTGGTTTGAATATATTTGAGCTAAGAATTTGTAGGGGGAAATGAAAGTATGATTTTGTTAGAAACAAAATTCTTAAAGAAATATTATGGCAAGGATGAAAGTCTTGTAAAGGCTTTAGATGGAGTTGATTTATCTATTGATGAAGGAGAGTTTGTAGCAATAGTAGGGGCCTCAGGTTCTGGCAAAAGTACACTGCTTCATATGCTTGGGGGACTGGATAGACCAACTGAAGGAAAGGTATATATAAATGGGAAAGACATTTTTTCTATGAGTAATGATAAGTTAGCAGTGTTTAGAAGAAGGAAAATAGGTTTTATTTTTCAATCATACAATCTTATACCTGTATTAAATGTATGGGAGAATATAATTTTCCCCATAGGACTTGATGAAAAGAAAGTTGATGAAGATTATATTATAGATTTAATGGAGACCTTAGGAATATATGAAAAGAGATATGAACTTCCAAACGCACTATCAGGGGGACAACAGCAGAGGACCGCTATAGCAAGAGCATTAGCTAATAAACCCTCAATAATTTTTGCAGATGAGCCTACTGGGAATTTGGATTCAAAAAATAGTGCAGAAGTAATTAATTTAATTAAATTATCTATACGAAAGTACTACCAAACTTTGGTTATAATAACTCATGATGATAAAATAGCACAAATGGCAGATAGAGTTATAAGAATAGCAGATGGAAAAATATTAGAGGAAGAAGGGGCAGACAGTGAGTAGTATATCAAACCTTGCTAAAAAAAACTTTAAGAGAAATAAAATTAGAAGTTTACTTGTAATTTTTACAATTGTTTTAACTACTGCTCTTTTAACTTCAATGGGAATTATATATTCCACAACTAAAAGTGCAAATATTAAAGAAACAGAAAATACAATTGGAAAATATCATTGTATTTTTACGGTACAAAATGATGAACAATTTCAAACTTTAAAAAACAATATTCAGCTTGAAAAGGCAGGAGAATATATATGTTTAGGAAATTGCAATAATAAAGAACTAGGTGTTAACACAGTAGAATTAACTTATATGGACAAGAATGTAGCGGATTTGAGTAATATTAAATTGGAAAAAGGTCAGTTCCCAAATCGGTCAAATGAAATTGTTTTGACAGAATATATAATAGAAAAACTAAATAAAAAACCTAAATTAGGAGAGAAGATACATTTAAGTTTTATACCACCTTTATCTCAGGAAGATGTGTGGGAAAATAAAAAACCTAATAAGATTGAAAAAAATTTTGTTGTTTCCGGAATTTTAAAAGAAAGTGAAGAGAGCAAAAAGTATAATATTTCCAAGGGTATAGTATCCAAAAACACTATATATGAAAGTTTAGATAAAAAAAATATAGATAGAGAAATATATTTAAAGTTTAAAGATCATAAAAATATTACAAAGGATTTATATAGCCTTGCAGATAGCGTGGGTATATTACGTAAAGATATTGAGTTGAATAAATTTTATTTAAACGAATTAAACCCTAGCTCTGAAAATTTAATTCCTTTTATAATCATAGGTGTCATATTAATGTTAGTATCAATTGCAGTAATATATAATATTTTCAGTGTATCTATTTCGGAAAAAATACAAAATTTTGGACTGTTAGCAGCATTAGGAGCAACTAAAAAGCAAATTAGAAAGGTAATAATAATAGATGGATTTTATAATTGTATCATTGGGATACCATTAGGATTATTTATTGGTTACGGGTTAAGTTATTTTATATGTGCTTTTGTAATGCAGAATCTGCATGTAGGTAAGTATTTTGTGATTAATGTACCCATAAAAGTGATAATAATATCTTCAGTTGTAAGTATAGTTACTGTAGATATTGCGCTTATTATGCCAGCTAGAACGGCATCAAAGATAGCTTCTACTGAGGCTATAAGGTTTAGTGGATATGAAACAAAAATTAAAAAAAGAGAAAAAAATTTCCCAGGTTATATAAATATTAAAAAATTGTCATATCTAAATTTGTGGAGAAATAAAAAACGTACTTTAATGACTTTATTTTCTTTAAGTATGAGTGGAATGGTTTTTATAATAGTGTCATCTATTATATTTAGCATGGATATTAATTTAAATCTTAAAGAAGATATACAAAATGACTTTCTTATCTCATCTTCACATTTAGTTAAGGATGATGGATTAGTAAATCCATTAAATGCAAATTTAATAGAAAGGGTAAAGAATATAGACGGTATTACTAAGGTGCAAAAGATAAATCATAGCTATGTATGGTTTGATAATGTTATTTTATCAAAAAACAAGACTAAAGTAGCTAGTAGTAAGGAATGTTTTAATTTTTATGGATTTAATGATGAAATGGTAACTAAATTGAATGATAATTTAGCACTAGGGAAAATTTCAATAAAGGATTTTAAAAACAAAAATGGAGTAATTTTAGTTGCGGATCATAAGGGAAAATATAGATTTAATGTGGGAGACAAGGTTTTATTAAAAAAAGCTAAGCTTTATAAAGATACTATAACGGAGAATGAAAATCAAACTTTTGACGAAATTTATAATATAGAAAATGATAATACCTATAAATTTAATGAGTTTGAGATAATAGCAATAGTAGATAAAAATGTAGAAGGATTAAATATAGGATTTGATACAAATGGGATTTTTATTACTGATGAAGATACATTTAATAGGACTATTAAAGACAATAGACCTATTCAGATTCGAATAGATATACAGAAAAATAAGTATGAGAAGGTGAAAGCTTCTTTAAAAAATATTATTGGAAATAATGAAGAGATAGAGTATAAATCCTATGTAGAGGTTAGGGAAGATTTGCAAAAACAATTTAAATCAATGAATATTATTTGTTATGGAGTTGTTTCAATAATAGCGTTAATAGGTGTATTAAATCTAATAAATACTAGGATTACAAGTATTATGACAAGAAAAAATGAAATGGGAATGATTGAGGCCATTGGTGCTTCAAATAAAGATATAAGTAAAATGTTACAGTTAGAGGGATTTTACTATTCTTTTATTAGTATAATTGTAGCTGTAATTTTTGGATTAGGATTAGGATCTTTATGTTTTAGATTTATAAATAAAACCGCTACGTATATGATATATAAATTTCCATTAGTACCAATAGTAGTTCTCATTATTACGTTTTTAATTTTACAAATAGTAATAACACATTTAACTCAAAGAATTTTAAATAAAGATTCTATAATAGATAAAATAAGAGTAAATGATTAAGAAGTTTAAATGGGGGAGGATAAATGAAAAAAGTTTTTATAATTATAATAAGTGTTTTTGTTTTAAGCAGTTTTTCTGGTTGTGCTTTAAATAAAGTTGAAAAGGAGGAAAATATCTTAGCAGGTAAAACCTTGAATTTTTCGGGTAAGGATTTAAATGGAAATAAAATAACAAAAGATTTATTTAAAGGTTATAATTTAATTATGATAAATAAATGGGGAACATTTTGTAATCCTTGTGTGCAGGAGATGCCAGATATTCAAAAAATACAAGATGAGTTTAAAAATAAAAAGGTAAAGGTAATAGGAGTAATTTCTATAGATAAGGAAAAGATTGATGAGAAATCTTTAATAAATGATGCAAAAAAAATCATTAGTATTAAAAAAATAAATTATCTTAATATATTGCCAGATAAAAAGCTTAATGAGCAATTAAATAAATTTGATTTTGTACCAGTAACTTTATTTATCAAGCCTAATGGTGAGGTATTAGAAACTTATATTACTGGAGCTACAAAATTTGATTATTTTAAGAAGATAATAAATTCAGCATTAAAGGATGAGCTAAAATGAAGCTAAAACTTATAAGGACCATTGTTTTATTAGAGGCTTTAATATTTATAGAATCAGGTATATATAGAAATGAAGTGTTAATAGTTTTTAATAAGGCTATTAATATATGCTTGGAGTGTATTGGAATTGGTTAAAGTAAATAGAAAATTTGTTCAAATTATAAGTACTGTAATAACAAATGCCAATATAAAAGGTTTTAAAGGACAAGGAATATATAAAGGTCCACTTAAAAAGGGATGTGTTCCAGTGCTTAATTGCTACTCCTGTCCTTTGGCTGTAAGTTCTTGTCCTATAGGTTCCATTCAGGCTATTTTAGCAAGTGGAAAATATAAATTTCCATTTTATATTTTAGGAATATTAATGTTAATAGGAGTATTTTTAGGAAGGCTAGTATGTGGTTTTTTATGCCCATTTGGTTTTGTTCAAGATATTTTATATAAGATAAAAATACCTAAATTTAAGCTACCTAATTGGATTAAGTATATAAAATATGTTGTATTGTTAATATTTGTAATTTTACTTCCTATACTATGGACTAATGAACTAGGAATGGGTGATCCTGCATTTTGTAAGTATATTTGTCCTGTTGGAACACTAGAAGGTGGTATACCTCTTATACTTATGAGCAATTCTTTAAGGAATTTTATAGGATTTTTGTTTAAATGGAAAATGGTGATACTAATAGCAACTATAATTTTATCTATTTATACTTTTAGGCCATTTTGTAAGGCTATTTGTCCTTTAGGTGCTATATATTCATTTTTTAATCCTATTAGTATTTATAGATTAAAAATAGACAAAGATAAATGTATATCTTGTAAAAAATGCTCAAAGGTGTGTAATATGGGAGTTGAGATTTATAAAAATCCCAATAGTTTAGAATGTATTAGATGTGGAGAATGTATTAGGGCTTGTCCTTCTAAGGCAATAAAGACTATAATAAACCTGTAATTCTATTGATTTAAAAAGTTGTTATTGACAATTAAAAGTTTATTTTATAAAATTAAATTGTTAAAAGGGAGTAGTTGAAATATAAAGTCAACATACTGGTACAGGTTGTACCTGGCTTTATAACCTTAGAGGTAACGAGACTTTTAGCATAATTCCTTTGAGTTATGCTAGAAGTCTTTTTTTATTATTAACCATTGATATGAGTTAATAATATTTGTTAGGGTGACGAGACTTTTAGGATAATCTTTTTGGTTATGCTAAAAGTCTTTTTTTATCACATTTTTAAAAGGAGGATTATATAATGAAAGCGTTCAATGAGGATATAAAAGAGACATTACAGAGAATTGGTACTAATCCACAGATTGGATTAACCAAGGAAGAAGTAAAAATTAATGCAGTAAAATATGGTGTGAATGAATTTAAAAAAGAAAATTCAAAACCTTTTATTATGAAAATAATTCATGTAGCAAAGGAACCTATGATTTTAATTTTAATTATTGCAGTAATAATTACTTTTGGAATAAATTTAATAAGATATTTTAACAATGGCCAGGTGGATTTTATTGAAAGTTTAGGAATTTTTGTAGCTATTTCACTTGCAATCATTATAACTGTTATAATGGAAAATCGAAGTGAAAAGGCATTTGAAGCACTTGATAAGATTAAAGAAAATATTAAAGTAAAGGTTATTAGAAATGGTGATATATGTCTAATACCTCAGAAAGATCTGGTTGTAGGGGATATTATTAAATTTCAAACAGGAGATAGAATACCAGTTGATGGTAGAATTATTGAATCTATTTCGCTAAGTGTAAATGAATCTTCACTTACAGGAGAAAGCTTACCTGTGAAAAAAGATGCTAATATAGTATTTAAGGATGATAAAACTCCAGTTGGTAAACGACGAAATATGCTTTATGCAGGATGTTTTATAATCAGTGGAAGTGGAACAATAGTTGTTACAGAGGTTGGTGAAAAAACAGAGTTTGGAAATATTGCTAGAGAATTATCTAGAGAAGATAAAGGAAGCACTCCATTACAAGAAAAACTAAATCGATTAGGGAAAATAGTAACAATTTTAGGTTCTACTATGGCTGCCATTGTTTTTATTACACAACTAATAATATTTATAGCCAATGGTGTATTTTCTTTAGAAATAATATCAGAAGCTTTTATAACAAGTATAGTATTAATTGTTGCTGCTGTGCCTGAAGGGCTTCCTACTATAGTAGCTGTGTCTCTTGCAATTAATATTATTAAAATGGCAAAAGAAAATGCCCTTGTTAGGAAACTTATTGCATGCGAAACCATTGGGAGTATAAATGTTATTTGTTCTGATAAAACTGGCACGCTAACGGAAAATCGTATGACGGTAACAGATATATATGCTAATTGTGATTTATGTAAGCCTAATCAGTTGAATCAGGAATTTCTTTTAGAAAATTTTTGTATTAATACTACGGCTGATATTGATTATTCAAAAAACGTTCCTAAATTTATTGGCAATCCTACAGAGTGTGCACTAATTGTTGCCTTTACTAAATCTTTATCTAAAGAAAATACTTATAAAAGTCTTAGAACAAATGCAAATATACAGGTTTCATATCCCTTTTCTTCAAATACAAAAAATATGACAACAGTAATAAAAAGAAATGATGGGTTTATTGCTTATTCAAAGGGAAGTCCAGAAAAAATATTATCGCAATGTAGGCAAATTGTAATTAATGGTAATATATGTAAGCTAACTAATGAAGTAATTAATGATATTCATGACAAAATAATGTTATTTCAAAAGCAGTCATGTCGTGTACTTTCTTTTGCACATAAAGAATTTTCAAATAGATTAGACTATGATAATGACAGAAGTATTATTGAATCAGAAATGATCTATGATGGGTTCGTTGTAATAACTGATCCTCTACGTGAAGATGTATATGAAGCAGTAAAACATTGCACAAAAGCAGGAATTGATTTAAAAATTCTTACTGGTGATAATATAATTACTGCAAAAGCTATAGCAAATCAATTAGGCATATTAAATCATGATGATTTAGCTATGGAAGCAAAAGAAATTGAGGAATTATCAGAAAAGGAATTAATTAAAATTCTTCCTAGGATAAAGGTCATTGCAAGAAGTACCCCAGTTATGAAGATGAGTGTGGTAAATGCTCTTAAATCTTTAGGTAATGTAGTAGCTGTTACGGGGGATGGAATAAATGATGCACCAGCAATAAAAAATGCAGATGTTGGAATTGCTATGGGGATAACAGGTACTGAAGTTTCAAAAGAAGCTAGTGATATTGTATTATTAGATGACTCATTTTCAACCATTGTTAAAGCCGTACACTTAGGACGTGGAATTTTTGAAAATTTTCAAAGATTTATCCAGTTTCAACTTACAGTTAATTTATCTTCTGTTGTAGTTGTATTAGCATCTTTACTAGCAGGATTTAAGTCTCCTTTTACTGCATTGCAGTTATTATGGATAAATATTATAATGGACGGACCACCAGCTCTTACACTTGGACTTGAACCTTTTAGAGATAATTTATTGGAAAGAAGACCAGTATCAAGAGATTCAAATATTGTAACAAAAGGAATGTTATCTAGGATAATATTTAATGGTCTTTTTATTTCTTCAATGTTTATGCTTCAAACTACTAAAAATATATTAGGTGGAAGAGTAGAACAACAGTCTACAATACTATTTACTTTATTTGTAGTTTTTCATTTATTAAATGCTTTTAATAGTCGTGAAATTACAGATTCAAGTATTTTTGTAAACTTGACAAAAAATAAGCTTATGATTTTTGTATTTGCATTTACATTCTTGTTACAGATTTGTATTACTCAGCATGGGGGGGGATTATTTAAAACAGTTCCACTTCCCTTTAAAATTTGGGTAAAGATAGTTTGTGTTGCTTTTACAGTTATTATGGCTTCAGAGATTTTTAAGGGTTTAAAAAGAGTTTTGTTAAAATTAAAAATTTAATATATCAGAAGTTTACATAGTAAAGCTAATTTGGGTAAAAATATAGCAATGGGTAAATTAAAGTATGTAGGTAGGGAACTAATTATATTACTTAATAGGAGTTGTCGTTATGTTGGGTTTTTCTTTAATATAAAGAAAGGAGTATATTTATGGTTACTTCTAATAAAAGAGTTAAAGTTGCTTTTTTATCAATTATATCAAACTCACTACTTATAATTTTTAAAATTATAGCAGGTATTTTAAGCGGGTCTGTAAGTATTATTTCTGAGGCAATACATTCAGGAATGGATCTTATTGCATCACTTATAGCATTTTTATCTGTTAGATATTCTACAAAACCTGCTGATGAAAAACATCCTTATGGTCATGGTAAGATTGAGAATTTATCTGGACTAGTAGAAGGATTTTTAATTTTTATTGCAGCTGTAATGATTATGATTGAGGCTCTTAAAAAATTATTTAAACCTATAGAAATAGAACAAGAAACTATAGCTATAACAGTTATGATTGTGGCAGCACTTGTAAATTATTTTGTATCAAGAATACTTTATAGGGTTGCTAAAGAAGAGGATTCCATGGCATTAGAAGCAGATGCTCTTCATTTGAAGACTGATATATACACATCTTTAGGGGTAGCCTTAGGAATTTTTCTTATTAAAATTACTGGACTTAATATACTGGATTCAATTGTTGCAATTTTTGTAGCTTTACTCATAATTAAAGAGGCCTGGGGACTTTCTAAAAACGCTTTTCACTATATAATTGATGTTAGATTGTCTGAAGAAGAAGAGGAAGAAATTGAGAAAATTATTAAAGAACATAATAGTAAATTTATAGATTATCATAAGCTTAAAACAAGGAAGTCGGGTAATATGAAGCACGTAGATTTTCATATTACTGTTAACAAAAATCTAACCGTAGAAGAAACTCATAATATAATTGCAAGTTTAAAAAGGGATATAAATGAAAAATTAAAAAATACTAGGGTAAATATTCATGTGGATCCCTTTAAAAATAAATAAAATTATAGGGTGTTTTTAATATTATATTTAATAAATATATAAATAATAATTCGTTGCTAAAATGGAATATGTTCCATTTTAGCAACTTTTTTATTTATGTTCATTTTAGAGGTAAAGATAAATGATTTTTTGTATTTAGTAGTAATATTTTATGATTTTGTTGCATTTGTAGAACAAAAACTATTTTTTATTCTGTTTTTATTATGGTATGGTTTTTGCTATATATATTCATAAAATATTTATTTGTTTGGAGGTATAATTATGGAAAATATTAAAAAACTTAATAAAATACTTTGTGATGTATTTAATATATCTGACGATTCATATAAAAGAGATGAATTAGGACCAGATGAGATAGAAGGTTGGGATTCTTTAGCACATGTAGAACTAATAACAGCTTTAGAGGAAAATTTTGAAATATCAATAGATGTAATAGATGTATCCAGAATGTATAATATTGGAGACATTAAAAAAATACTTGAAAAGTATGGCGTAGTACTATGACTTTTACAGATTATGTATTTAAGTTTTCAAAAAAACTAGAAAAAACTGCTTTAATAGATAATAAAAAAATTTCTTATAAACAAATATATTCTAAAATAATAATTTTAGAAAAGATGCTAAGAAATAAAGGGTTAAATAAAAAGGATTCAGTATTATTAATTTCAGAAAACTCTACTTTTTTTGTGCAATGTTATTTTGGAATAATTAAAAATGGAACCGTATGTGTTCCCATAAATCCAAATTTATCTATAAAAGATATTTGTTATATAGTAGAATCATTAAAAATAAAAAATATTTTTATACAGAAAAAGTTTTTAGAAAAGTTATCTGAATTACAGAATATAGATATATATACTGAGGAAGATGTTAATTTACTAGAGAAAAATAAAAATGATAGAATTAACATGAATGTAGACATAGAGGAATTAGCTGTAATTTTATTTACTTCTGGATCTACTGCTGAACCAAAGGGAGTAATGCTTACTCATAATAATTTAATTTGTAATACTAATTCAATTATAAAGTATTTAAATCTAAATAAGGAAGATAGGATAGAAGTAGTGCTACCATTTTATTATTGTTACGGAACTTCTCTTTTACATACCCATTTCAGGGTTGGGGGAAGTTTAGTTATAAATAATAAATTTTTGTTTCCTGAAACAGTATTAAATGATATAAATAATTATAAATGCACAGGATTTGCTGGGGTGCCAAGTACGTTTCAAATCCTTTTAAGAATGAGTGATATAAAAAATAGAAAATTCCCTTCTTTAAGATATATTACTCAGGCAGGAGGTAGAATGTCAAATATCTTTATAAATGAGTTGATTCAGGTATTGCCAAGGGTAGATATATTTATAATGTATGGTCAAACAGAAGCTACCGCTAGATTATCCTATCTTCCGCCTAGATTATTAAAAGATAAAATGGGCTCAATTGGAAGAGGAATCCCAGGAATAAAACTTAAAGTGCTAAATAAAGAAGGAAAAGAAGTGAAAACAGGGGAAATTGGAGAAATTGTTGCTGAAGGTAATAATATTATGAAGGGGTATTTTAATGATGAGGAGGAAACAAAAAAAATTTTAAAAAATGGATGTTTATATACAGGAGATATGGCTACAGTGGATAATGAAGGATATATATACATTCTTTCAAGGGAAAAAAACATTATTAAAAGTGCTGGTAATAGGGTAAGCCCAAAGGAGATAGAAGATATAATACTTCAGATTAATGAAGTAATTGAGTGTGTAGTAGTAGGGGTAGAGGATGATATTTTAGGAGAAGCAATAAAGGCTTTTATAGTGTTAAAGAATTGTAGTATCAATTGTAATAGCATTATAGAATATTGTAAAGGTAAACTTCCTAATTATAAGGTGCCAAAGTATATAGAAATACTAAAAAGTCTTCCTAAGAATTCATCAGGAAAGGTAATGTTAAAAAAGCTCAAACAAATGAGTTGATAAGGTATTTAGTAAAGTAGGTGAAATTTATGAATGAGTGGGAATTGTTAAAAGATATAATTTTTGGCAAACCATTTAGCTTAGATAAAGATAAAAAAAATACAATTCTTATAAAACTTTTGAAAAAACAGTTGGAGATTAATATTGAGAATATAAATTTAAGGCTTATGTATGATAAATTAGGTTTTGATATTAAATATTTTAATAGATTAGAGGATATACCTTATATTCCTGTAAATATGTTTAAGAAGTTTGATTTGTATACCTGTCACGAAAAAGACATAGTCAAAGTTTTAAATTCTAGTTCTACAACTACAGGTGTTGCTAGCAAAATATATTTAGATAAAAAAACATCTATAAGACAATCTCAAGCCCTTATTGCTACTTTAAGAAATTTTTTAGGTAATAGTAGAAGACCTTTGCTAATCATAGACAGTGAAGATGTAAATAAAGGAAGTTCTATATTGACAGCTAGAGGAGCTGCAGTAAGGGGAATTAGTAATTTCTCTAATAAAGTAGTTTATGCTATGGACAAAGAAGGGAAAGAATTAAAGGTAAATATTGAAAGGCTTAAGAATTTTCAACAAGAATTTGGTAATTCGGAAGTATTAGTATATGGATTCACTTATATCATATGGTCAAAATTTGCACAAGTATTAAGAGATAATAATATAAAACTAAATATACCTAATGTAAAAATAGTACACAGTGGAGGTTGGAAAAAGTTAGAGTCCCAAAAGGTTAGTAAAGAAAAGTTTTCAAAAACCATAGGAGAATTATTTAATACTAGAGCAAATAATGTTTTGGATTTTTATGGCATGGTAGAGCAACTAGGTGTAGTATTTATAGATTGTGAGTATGGATATAAACACGTACCAGATTTTGCAGAGGTTATAATAAGAGATTTTAATACATTAGAAGAGGTAGATGTAGGTAATAAGGGTTTAATACAAGTGGTTAGCACGTTAAGTTCTAGTTATCCAGCACAAGCTGTTTTAACTGAAGATATAGGAAGTTTTATTGGTATAGATGATTGTAAATGTGGAAGAAAAGGAAAGTATTTTAAGTTTGTATCTAGAGTAGAAAAGGCAGAGGTAAGGGGTTGTGGTGATACTTTTGCTGAAGGAGAGAAGAGAGATGGTTAAATGCTATACGTTAGATGGTGAGTTTTATAATAAGGGTTTATGTTTAAATGATCTTAAACATATATATAAAACTGTTAAGAAGAATGAAGAATTACTTCAGCATTTTCCAGTAGATGCAATTTTGTTTATAATAAATGAATATAGTAAAGTAATATCTAAAGATAAGAATCTTTTAAAAGAAGAAGGGGTACCTTTTTTAAGTTTTTACTTAAAAAAGTCTAATTTAGAAAAAATTATTTACTTGAATTTAAAAAATAAAAAATATCTAGATAATTTTGTAGACATTGGAAATAAAAAATTTATTAAGGCACAGAAAAGAGGATTAGTATGCCACTTTATGTCATCCAATGTAAAGACTTTAGGGATATATTCTATACTTCAATCTATAATATGTAGAAATTCTAATCTTGTTAGATTACCTGAGGGATGTATAGATTTAATAATAAGGCTTTTGAAACCTTTAAAAAATATACATATAAAACATAAAGGAAAAACATATTTAGGAAAAGACTTACTAAAAAATATTTGTATTGTAAATTATCCTAGTTCTAATATAGAGTTAAATCAGTTTATGTCTGAAAAAGCAGATTGTAGAGTTTTGTGGGGGGGAGAAGATGCACTAAATTCTATAAGAAGTTTACAGCAACGGACTTATTGTAAAGATATAATATTTGGACCTAAGTATTCCTTTGCGGTATTTGACAAAGAGGCCATAGAGAGCATACAGCTAGAAAAGTATTTAGAAAGTCTGGTTATAGATATAATAAGTTTTAATCAGACTGCATGCTCTTCTCCTCACGTAGTATTCTTAGAAAAAAGTTCTGTGTCTTTAGAAGAGGTGACTCAAAGACTTATAAAGGTGTTTAAAAAGCTGATTAAAAGATATCCACTAAGTCTTCAATCAGAGAAAATATTAGCAGATATAATAAACAAAAGAGGAGAATATGCTTTAGGTTTAGATAAAATGCTTCATTGTAGCAAAGGACTTGAGTATACTATTTTAATAGATAATGATTTTAAATTGGAGGAGCCAATAGGGGGGAGAACTATATTTTTAAAAGGAATAAATGACGTTTTCGAAGTGAAGAGATTAATAACTTCAAGAGTTCAAACTGTGGGAATAGCATTTAAAAATGAAAAAAGGGCAATTGATTTTTCAGATGAAATTTCTAAAATTGGAGTAGATAGAGTAGTAAAAGTAGGATATATGAGTTTTTATGATTCACCTTGGGATGGGAGCCTTATAATTAGTGATATGGTTAGATGGTGTTCTTTGAATATTAATGGAATGATTTAATTTTATTTGGAGGTTAGATAATGCCAGATATAAGAAATTTTTATGTTGGCCAATCAGCAGAATATGTGAAAGAGTTAGGGGAAGAGGAGGTAAAATTTTATGCTAAAGCAACAGGAGACTATAATTATATACACATAGACGACAAAAGGGCTAGAAGCTCTTTTTTTAAAGGAAAAATTGTGCATGGAATGTTAACGGCGGGTCTTATTTCAGCAGTAATAGGCACAAAGCTTCCAGGGGAGGGGAATATATATCTTTCTCAAAGTTTTCAGTTTGTAAAATATGTTAGAGTTGGAGAAAAAATAAAGGCTATTGCCACTATTAAAAAAATTGATAATAAAAAAAGGGTTATTACGTTAGAGACATTGTGCACTAATAAAGAAGAAAAAATAGTACTTAAAGGTGAAGCAAAGGTGTATTTATTGCCATAAAACCAATAATAGTTACTTAGTATTTAGAATTTTTCGAATAAAACATGATATAATTATGATATAAATCAGGATAATTTATGTACAGACTAAAGTATTTCTCAGAGATTTTAAAATTATTAATTGGGAGGTGCTTCAAAATAATAAAGTTGGAGGAATTGATGTATTTTAACTTCATAGAAGATAACGAAAATAAAGTTATTGATTCTAATTTTCAAAAAATTGTAACTCAATTAGAAAAAACCAGAGTGTTATGCAGTGAATTGGATGCAGTTATAGAGTGTTCATATGATGGAATATATATAACAGATGGTGAAGCAAATACTTTAAAGTTAAATAAGTCCTATGAAAAAATTACAGGACTTACTAGAGATTTCATGATTGGTAAAAATATGAAGAATTTAGTTCGAGAAGGAGTTATATCACAATCAGGAACATTATTAGTATTAAAATATAAAAAAACAGTTACTATTGAACAGACTTTTAAAACCGGGAAAAAAGTATTAGTATCAAGTAGTCCCATATTTGATAATCAGGGAAACATAACTATGGTAGTCACTAATGTAAGAGATGTTACTCAGCTTTATGAATTAAAGGAAGAGTTAGCCAAGAATCAACAACTTACTAAAAAATATTATTCGGAAATTGAGGCTATGAGGAATCAATTATTAAGCTATTCAGATATAATAGCTCAGGACAAACATATGTTGGATACTTTAAGAATGGCTAAAAGAGTAGCAAATGTAGATACTACAGTGCTCTTATTAGGAGAAACAGGAGTAGGAAAAGAAGAGGTGGCTAAATATGTACATAAGAATAGTAAAAGATGCAATAAGCAATTTATAAAGATAAATTGTGGTGCAATACCGGAAAATTTAATTGAAAGTGAGCTATTTGGGTATGAAAGAGGATCTTTTACAGGAGCTAACAAAGAGGGCAAGATTGGCCTTTTTGAAGTAGCTGATAAAGGTACAATATTCTTAGATGAGGTCGGGGAACTACCATTGGACATGCAGGTAAAGCTTTTAAGAGTATTACAAGAAAGAGAAATTGAAAGAATAGGTGGCATAAATCCTATAAAGATAGATGTTAGAATTTTAGCTGCTACTAATAGAGATTTGGAAGAAATGGTTTCAAAAAAACTTTTTAGAGAAGATCTTTATTATAGATTAAATGTGGTGCCTATTATTATTCCACCATTAAGAGAAAGAAAAGAGGATATAGTGCCATTAAGTCAGCATTTTTTAAAAGAACTAAATAAGAAATACGGATTAAACAAAATGTTTACTTCTTCTGCGCAAGAATGTATTATGCAATATAATTGGCCAGGAAATGTAAGAGAGTTAAAAAATATTGTAGAGAGAGTAGTGATAATGAGCAGTAATGATAACATATTAAGGAGTGATTTACCTATAAAAAATAGCTTTAATTCCTTAGATATTGAAATAGATAGTAATCAGGAAAATGTAAATTTAAAAGAAGTTGTGGAGAAACTAGAGTTACAATTTATTAATAAGGCTTTTGATAGGTATGGAAATGTTAGAGATGCGGCTAATTATTTGGGTATAAATGCATCCACTTTTGTAAGAAAGAGAAAAAAATACTGTGGTAAATATATGTTGCAAAAATAAAATTTGTTGCATTATGGGAAAATAGAATATTTTTTAATAATTTACCATAGCTGTCTTATAAATGGGGAAGTTATAGTGAATAAAAATAAAATCTGTTGCTTAAAAGTAACAGATTTTATTATTTTACAAATAAAAGATAATTTTTTTTAAATTAATTTTAATGAGTTTTTTCATGAAAAATCAGTGAATCAAACATCAATTTTATTATTATATTTGAAATTTATAAATTTGGCATAGTACTTGCTACGTATATAAATGTAAATAAAAATAAAATACATTTATATATGAAAGGGAGATGGTCTTAAATGGCATTAATGACAGGTGATCAATATGTAGAAAGTCTTCGTAAACTTAATTTAGAGGTTTATATGTTTGGAGAAAAAGTAGAAAATCCAGTGGATAATCCTATTATCCGTCCGTCAATGAATTCAGTAAAAATGACCTATGATTTAGCACAAATGTCTGAACATGAGGATTTAATGACAACTACTTCAAATTTAACTGGAGAAAAAATAAATCGTTTTTGTCATATTCATCAAAGTACAGATGATCTTGTTAAAAAGGTAAAAATGCAAAGATTATGTGGTCAGAAAACTGCGTCCTGTTTTCAAAGATGTGTTGGTATGGATGCTTTTAATGCTGAATATAGTACTACATACGAAATAGACAAAGTTTATGGTACAAATTATCATGAGAAGTTTAAAAAGTTTTTAGAATATGTACAAGAAAAGGATTTAACTGTAGATGGTGCTATGACGGATCCAAAGGGAGATAGAGGGTTATCACCAAGTAAGCAAGTAGATCCTGATCTTTATTTAAGAGTTGTAGAGAGAAGACCAGATGGAGTTGTAGTTAGGGGAGCAAAGGCTCATCAGACAGGAATTTGTAATTCACATGAAGTTTTAGTTATGCCAACAATAGCTATGAGACCAGAAGATAAGGATTATGCAATATCTTTTTCAATTCCAACAGATACTAAAGGAGTATTTATGATTCTTGGGAGACAGTCTTGTGATACAAGAAAACTTGAAGAAGGTGCAGATATAGATGTTGGAAATAAAAACTTTGGTGGAGTAGAAGCTTTAACAATATTTGATGATGTGTTCGTACCAAACGAGAGAATTTTCTTAGATGGGGAAACTGAATTTGCTGGTATGTTAGTTGAAAGATTTGCTGGATACCATAGACAAAGCTATGGAGGATGTAAGGTTGGAGTTGGCGACGTTCTTATAGGAGCATCTGCAGTGGCTGCTGATTATAATGGGGCTTCAAGAGCATCGCATCTTAAGGATAAATTGATAGAAATGATTCACTTAAATGAAACATTATATGCTTGCGGAATTGCATGTTCAGCTGAAGGATATAAAACTGAATCGGGCAATTATATAATAGATTTATTGCTTGCCAATGTCTGTAAACAGAACATTACAAGGTTCCCATATGAAATAGCAAGACTTGCAGAAGATATAGCTGGTGGAATAATGGTCACTATGCCTTCTGAAAAGGATTTTAGAGACCAAAAACTAGGTGCTTATGTAGACAAATACTTAAAAGGTGTTGCCTCTGTATCTACAGAAAATCGTATGAGAATATTAAGACTCATAGAAAATATAACATTAGGCACTGCAGCTGTAGGATATAGAACAGAATCTATGCATGGTGCAGGTTCACCACAAGCTCAGAGAATTATGATTGCAAGACAAGGTAACATAGCTCAAAAGAAGGCCTTAGCAAAAGCCATTGCAAGGGTAGAAGAATAAAAAATCTAAATAATAATTTTTAGTGAAGGGTGAATAAAGAAAAAAATACTATTGGTATTAGAAAAAATTAATTGAATGTTATTAAGAAGTATATGAGTTATGTATTTTTTAAAATTATATTTTGAGTTTTTGTACATCATAGGAATGGAAAATTTCTTTACAATTCATTCTTCACTTTTAATTAAATTTCATACAAAAATTTTAAAAAGGGGTTATTTCAATAATGATTAACGAAATAGAAAAAATAATAGTTAATGAGATTAGGCCTTATCTTAGACAACATTATGGAGATATAGAATTATTAACTGTAAAAGATGGCGTTGTTGAAATAAAATTGGTAGGGCAATGTAGTGGTTGTCCATCAGCTAAATATACAGTAGAAAACGTAATAGAAAAAATTTTAAAAGAAAAGATTCCTGAGGTTAAAAAAGTGGTCATGATAAATGAAATGAGTGAAGAATTATTAGATATGGCTAGGAAAATATTAAATAATCATATGAAGGTACCAATGAAGGTACCAAAATGAGGATAGGAATAAAATATTGTGGTGGTTGTAATCCTAGATATAATAGAAAAGATGTAATTAAAAAATTGGAAAAGGAATATAAAGATTTGATATTCCAATTAGCAATGGAAAATCAAATTTATGATTTAATTATAGTACTATGTGGGTGTACAAGTTGTTGTGCAGGTCACAAAAATTTAAATGGGAAATATGGAAAGATAATTGTTTCTAGTGATAAGGATTACATTAAAATATTAAAGGAAATAGATGATATGAAAATGTTGAATTAAAGGGGGATATTTAATTGAATTGTGAGGAGATATATAAAAGTAAGGTTATTTTAGCAAAAGAAGCTATAAAAAAAATAAAATCAGGTGATAGAGTTGTTATAGGACATGCAGTAGGAGAACCAACATCTATTATTGAAGAAATGGTAGCACATAAAGATAATTACCATGATGTGGAAATAGTTCATATGGTTGCCATGGGCAAAGCAGATTATGCGAAGGTAGGTATGGAAAAATATTTCAGACATAATTCCATATTTGTTGGAGGTACTACAAGAGATGCCGTAAATTCAGGTAGAGGAGACTTCACACCATGTTTTTTTACCGAGGTACCTAGACTTTTCAGAGAAAATTTATCTGTAGATGTTGCCTTAGTTCAGGTTTCTACCCCAGACGAGCATGGATATTGTAGCTATGGAGTATCAAATGACTATACTAAGCCAGCAGCAGAGTGTGCCAAAATTGTTATTGCAGAAGTAAATGATAAAATGCCAAGAACTATGGGAAATTCTTTCATTCATATTTCAGATATTGATTATATAGTTGAAAGTTCACATCCAATAATAGAACTTAAACCAGCAAAAATAGGAGAAGTAGAAAAAGCTATTGGAGAAAATTGTGCTTCATTAATAGAGAATGGGTCTACACTTCAATTAGGGATAGGTGCTATTCCAGATGCAGTTTTATTATTTTTAAAAGATAAAAAAGATTTAGGAATCCATTCGGAAATGATATCTGATGGTGTTGTTGAATTAGTCGAATCAGGAGTAATAACTAATAAAGCTAAAACTCTTCATCATGGTAAAATAGTGGTTACATTTTTAATGGGAACAAAAAAACTTTATGATTTCGCCAATAATAATCCAATGCTAGAAATGTATCCTGTAGATTATGTAAATGATCCAACAGTTATAATGAAAAATAACAAAATGGTTTCAATAAATTCATGTGTTCAAGTTGATTTAATGGGACAAGTTGCATCAGAAAGTATAGGATTAAAGCAGATTAGTGGAGTTGGGGGACAAGTAGACTTTGTTAGAGGAGCCAATATGTGCAAGAATGGAAAATCAATTATGGCTATGCCATCTACAGCATCAAAGGGAAAAGTTTCAAAAATAGTACCTTTATTGGATCAAGGGGCTGCAGTAACTACTTCAAGAAATGATATAGATTATATAGTTACAGAGTTTGGTGTTGCTAATCTAAGGGGAAAGACTTTAAAAGATAGAGCTAGAGCACTGATAAATATAGCTCATCCAAATTTTAAAGAAAGTTTAATAGAAGAATTTGAAAAGAGGTTTCAGGGTAAATTTTAATCAAAATATTAGATAATATAGTTTATAAACTAGTGTATTAATTAGTCCAATATATTTTAATTTAATGAAAAGGGGAGGAAAATTTATGGCCATGCAAAGAGAATATGGCAAGGAACATCCATATATTAAAGCGGGAATATTTAAAATAAGATTTCCTTTTATACACTACAAATGGGAATGGTCGGAGGCACTTCAAGCTATATTAATGTGTGCTACTTGTCTAGGAGCTATACCTATTTTAACTGAAACTTTAGGGATACCTTTTGAAATTGCCTGGGGAATGGTTATAATTAATGGATTATTTTATTGCTTACATGCTATGCTTGGAGATCCAGTAGTACCAGGATGGATAACTCCAGCAATACCTCTTACCACTGCTTTTCTTGGTGGATTTGCCATGGGACCTGAGAGGATACAGGCATTAATAGCGTTACAAATTTTAGTAGGGCTTATATTTGTTATTATGGGTACAACGGGAATGGCAAGTAAACTTATACATATAGTTCCTAATTCTATAAAATCAGGTATATTATTAGGAGCCGGTATAGCAGCCATTATGGGGGAATTTAAAGATACGGGAAGATTTAATAAATTTCCAATAGCTATAGCCATAGGTGGTATACTAGCATATTATTTGTTATTCTCTGAAAGTTTTAAAAAACTTAGAAAGGAAAATAAATTTTTTAATTCTTTAGGCAAGTATGGAATGTTACCAGCAATAATTATAAGTATAGTAGTTGGACCTATTGCAAAAGAATTACCAGTACCCAATATTGAAGTAGGTTCTATAATACATATACCTAATATGCCTGAAATAATAAAGACTATATCCCCTTTTGGAGTAGGCTTCCCTAAAATATCTCTATTTATTTCAGCATTGCCAATGGCTGTAATGGCATATATAATTGCTTTTGGAGATTTTGTTACTAGTGAAGCTCTAATAAATGAAGCTGATGAGGTTAGAAAAGATGAAAAAATTGATTTTAATTCAAATAGGTCAAACATAATAAGTGGTTTTAGAAATGTAGCTATGTCTTGTGTAGCACCATATGTACCACTTTGCGGACCTTTATGGGCAGCAGTAACAGCAGCGGTTTCTCAAAGATATAAAGAAGGCCGTGAAGCAATGGATTCTTTATTTGGTGGAGTAGGAACCTATAGATGGGTCACATTTATATGTGTAACATTAGTACCAGTAGTTTCTTTTGTCCAACCAGTATTACCAGTAGCATTATCATTGACTTTATTAGTTCAAGGATATGTATGTACAAGACTTGCTATGGACATGTGTACTAATGATTTAGAAAGAGGAATTTCAGGGGTTATGGGAGCTATTTTAGCTACGAAGGGAGCAGCTTGGGGATTAGTTGTAGGTATTATTCTTCATATTTGTTTATCTGATATAAAAAAAAGAAAAAAAGTAGAAGTAAGCACAGAAACTACAGTTAAGTAATAATATTTTTTATGATAATAAAACAATATTTGTAAAAAACTATACTATTTTTATAAAAGAGATTAATTGTTTATAAAAGTGTAAGTGTTAACTATAATAAAGTACTTTTTATAAAAACTATATCCTAAACTAGCTTATTATTAGGCTAGTTTTTTGTGTGCAGTTGATTTTGGAGTATACAGTTTTTTTATTTTGTGTAATTATAATAATTTTTTATGATTATTTGTTATAATAAAGGAGAAGTTAGAATTAAATTTTAATAAATTATTATTAAAGGTGATATTATGGAGAGTATAAATATATTAATTGCAGAAGATGATGTTTTTATAAATAATATGATAAAAGAGTCATTGATAAAGGAAGGGTATAAAGTTGAACAAGCTTTTCATGGTGTTGAGGCTGTGGAAAAATTCTATTCCCAAAATTATAATATGGTAATATTAGATATTATGATGCCGATTATGGATGGTATTGAGGCTATGAGGAGGATTAGGGAAAAGAGCAAAGTGCCAATTTTGATATTATCTGCAAAGGGAGAAGAAAGTGACAAAGTAATAGGTCTTGGTATGGGAGCTGACGATTATATTGTAAAACCTTTTTCAATACCTGAACTTATTGCAAGAGTAAAATGTAATATAAGAAGGTCTATTTATTATAATAAGGATAATAATTTAAAAGATAATGAAATATACATTTATGATGATGTTTTATTTGATATGAATAGATATATAGTTAAAAAGGCAGGGAAAGAACTTACTCTTACTGCAAAGGAAATGAAGATCCTTAAACTTTTTTTTGAAAATCCCAATAGAGTATTTACTAAAGTTCAGATATATGATAACGTATGGGGTCAAGAATTCTTATCTGATTACAATACGGTAACAGTACATATGAGAAGACTTAGAAGTAAGATTGAAGATGATCCAAATAATCCTAAACTTATAGAAACTGTTTGGGGAATAGGATACAAACTATTAGGTGATAGAGGATGAATTATTTATTAATAGGTATTATAATACTATTATCAATATTTTTATTAAATAACAAAATAAAAACTGATAGGATTACTATAAAACTGAAAGAGATTATAAAAGAAAATTCAACAGAAAGAATAAAGCTTTACAATCTAAGCAAAAGTAATCAAAATCTGGTTAAGGAAATTAATATTTTTCTTGACAAGTATCAAAACCTTTCCATTGATAATAAAAATTATAAAGAAAACCATCAAAAAATGATTTCAAATATTTCTCATGATATAAGAACCCCACTTACTGCCATTATGGGATATGTGGATCTTTTATTTGAGAATTCAATTTCAGAAGAAAAAAGAAAAAAATATGTTTTTATTATCAGAGAAAGAGGTATTGCATTAAAAGAACTTATGGAGGAGTTTTTTCAAGTTGCAAAGTTTGAGTGCAATGATATCAATATAACTATTGAGAAGATAAATATATCTGAAATAGTAAGGAAAAATATAATTGATTTTATGAATGAAATAGATGAAAAGTGTATAGTTCCTAAGATAAATATAGGAGAAAAAGAGATTTTCGTTTTAGGTGATAAAAGTTATATAGATAGAATTATAAGTAACCTTATCTCAAATTCTTTAAAATATGGTTATGAAGGGAAAGTAATTGGTGTCTCTTTAAAGGAAGATAAAGATTTAGTAATACTTCATATTTGGGATAGAGGTAAAGGGATTTGTAAAAGTGATATTCCATATATTTTTGATAGACTATACACGGGGGAAAGTTCAAGAAATAGAAGTTTAAAAGGCAGCGGTCTTGGACTTAATATAGTAAAAAATATGGTTCAGCATATGAATGGAAATATAGCTGTTAAAAGTGAGCCTTATGAAAGAACTATATTTACAGTAAAGCTTCCTAATGGTAGAGATTAAGATTTAAAATGTACTGTAAAGTTATTTAATAATTTGTGTAGTAAATATATATAATGTATTTAATAAATTTGTAATATATATGTAGCTTGGATTTAAGGATTAGCCCTTATTATGAATATAAATGAGGGCTAATCCTTAATTATTTATTGTGGATTTAGTTGATTTTTTTAATAATTATGCAAACTTTTTTAATTTATAATAGGTTAATAAAAAATGTTCAGGGAGGAAAATTAATGGAAACTATATTAAAAACTTATAATCTCACAAAAAGATATGGGGCTATAAAAGTGGTTGAAAATGTTAATATGAATATTAAAAAAGGGGAGATATATGGATTTTTAGGGAGAAATGGGGCAGGTAAGACAACAACTTTAAGAATGATTATGGGTCTTATTTCTCCAACAAAAGGGCAATACGAACTCTTCGGGAAAAATATGGGAGATAGACAAGTGCTTGGTAGAATAGGAGCAATAATCGAGACATCAGGTTTTTATCCTAATTTAACTGCAATGGAAAATCTTGATATTCACAGAAGACTTATGGGAGTTCCTAATACAGAATACATAAAGGAAACATTAGATGTTGTTGGACTTACCCACTTTGATATTAAAAAGAAAAAGGTAAAAAAATATTCTTTAGGTATGAAACAAAGATTAGGTCTTGCAAGAGCACTTTTGCATAAACCAGAGTTACTCATTTTAGATGAGCCAACTAATGGACTTGATCCAGTAGGAATAAAAGAAATGAGGGAGACTTTATTAGAACTTAATAAAAAGAAAGAAATAACAATTCTAATATCAAGTCATATACTTGGAGAAATACAACAACTTGCTACAAAAATTGGTATTATCCATAAAGGCAAACTTATAGAAGAGATTGATTATAAAAATTTTCAAAAGAAGAATAGACATTATATTAATTTAAAAGTTAATAATGATAAAAAAGCGGTAACTATATTAGAAAAGTTCGTTAATGTAAAAGATTATGAAGTAACAGAGCCAAATAGTATTAGAATATATGACATGCTTGATAAGTCAAATGAAGTTGCTAAAAAAATGATTTCTGAAGGAGTAGAGGTCTACGAGGTCAATGTAATGAAGGATACCTTGGAGGACTATTTTGTAAAACTTACTGCAGGAGGACAAGATGTTTGATGGATTGTATTGTGAATTTTTAAAACTAAAAAGAACGGGATATTATATTAATTTACTATTAATAGGAGGAGTATGTCTGTATTTTGGTACATTAAATAGGTCTATGGTTTCATCTTTAAACTGGTATGGATACTTTTTTAAATTTGAGTATATAGCTTTTAGTATATTTTATACATTTGTAATTCCTAATTTTATTGGGAGTATTTTTATTAGAGAATTTAAATATGAAACAGCTTCGATAGATTTTTCATATCCTAATGGTAGATGTAAAGCTTTTTTAAATAAATTTTTAATAAGTATTATAGTAATAGCTATTATTTATTTTACAAGTTATATTTTTGTGGTTTTAAAAGGATTTATTGTCTTAAAGAGTCCTATAAATTTAGATGCCCTTTTAAATCATTTTACAGTATTCATGATTTCATTTATTTTTCAGGTTGCTATTTTGCCAATAGCAATTTTAATAGCTTTAATAAGTAAAAGTATAATTGTTACTTCAATTTACTCATTAATTTTATTGATAGGAAATGTAAGCTATATTTTAGGAAGTAAGTATAGTGATTTTATTTACTCAATTATACCAGCAGCACCTGTGGCAAAGTTTAAGGTAGCTATATTAGATGTACCTATTCCATTAAATATGGTAATAAATAATAATGAAATATGCACGGGGACTTTTATATTTTTAATTGGAATTTTAGGATGTGTGTTATTTTATAGAAAAGCTAATATTTACTAGACAATATAAATGAACTTTAATTAGGAGGAGTATTATGTTAAACATTATTATTTGTGAACTAAAAAAATTTAAAAGAATTTGGATTTCATTAATTGTAGGAGTATTTATTGTGATTGAGTTTAGTTCACTAACTTTAAACTCACAAGTTATAAAAGATGCAGATTCTTTATTTACTTGGGTGAACTTAACAGTATTTTCCTATGGTTTTCTTATAGTTGTAAATTTGCTGATATCTTATATGATTATCTTAGAATTTAATAATAATACTATTGTATCCATGGTTACATACAGGCATGAAAGATGGAAATTATTTTTAGGGAAAATCATTTGTGCAATAATAATATCATTGTTTTTATATATTACAGAATTTGTTATGCTTACGTTAATGAGTTATATATTTTTCAAAGAGAGCATTACTGTACAAATTTTAATAAAACATTTTTTAATTACTTTAAAATCCTTTTTCTTTCAAATGTTAATGATTACGGTAACAGCCACCTTGGCAATTATAAGTAAAAAAATTATTGTGACAATAGTGTATATTGGTGTTCAGATAGTAGCAAGTTTTATATTTTTAACTGAGCCTAGTGTAAGAGCAATTATACCCTTTCCATTGCCAGTAATATCTAATCTTATGCTAATACATAACCATCATAAAATTATAAAGGATATATCAATACTTCCAAGTCAGGTTATACTGGCTTTTATAATATTTGTTTTAGGTATTTTATATGGATGTTTTTATATAAATAAAATGGAGGTAGAATAATAAATATAATAATTTCAATCTATACAATTTTATTATATTTATTTTTAAGATAGAGTTAAAGATAATAGGTATTAAAAGGATTTAAAAATGATTAAGGAGTGATTAAATAAATTTGGCTATATAGCTTTGCTATATAGCCTTTTGTGTATAAAATATAAAATTTTATGTGAATATTAAAATACTGCTTCAAAAATTACAATAAACTTTTTTAAATAATGTGTATGTTATATTAACGGCGACGTTTTTCCTCGGCTGCTTCTGCAATTGCTTTAGTTTCATGAACTGTTCCAAAGGGATGTTCTGGTGGTGCGTATATAGAGTATAATTTTAATGGTTTTCTACCAATATTTGTTATATTATGCCATTTACCTGCAGGTACCATTATAGCATAATCATCAGAAATTCTTTTTTCAAAATTCAATTTATCTTTCCTATCTCCCATTTGAACTAGTGCTTCACCTTCTTCAATACGTATGAATTGATCAACTTTAGGATGAATTTCTAGGCCTATATCTTCACCAACTTTTATGCTCATTAATGTAACTTGTAAATGTTTTCCAGTCCATAAAGTTGTACGAAATTTATTATTTTGTGTAGTAGCTTTTTCAATATTAACAACAAATGGTTGAGGGCCATAATCTTTTAATGGAATCATACCTCCATTGCCCCTAAATTCATTTTCCTCAGGAGTTGGGTCATACTCTATTTCACCAGTTAATGGCATATAATCATTAGTAGAATAATTCTCAAAGTAAGGATCATACATTGGGGTGTTATAGTAATAAGGATATATATAAGGGTCTATTGGTGGAGTAAAACAGTAAGGACATGGATATGTTTCAAACATATTATACATATTATCATTCCTCTCATAGGATTATAACATTATAATATGCTATATGGTTATAATATGTGATTTTATTTCACAATTATAACTCTTATAGGGGTGTATAAAGTTTATTTAATTTTAACAAGATAATAACTAGGTAAAATAATAATCATTAAAATATTCAATTATTAGATTAAAACAGTGAATTATATTATAAATATTTATAATATATAGATAAATTAATAATTTTTATTGTTTTAGAGAATAAATAATTCAAATTAGAGTTGAAAAGTACACTAATAAGGTATACAATAAAACTATACGGTTTTAATATACTTTTTAGGTAATATTTAAAAATATATTGAATAAATTATTGTATATTAATTAAATGCTTTATTGAAGTAAAAGGAAATTTTAAAGTGAGTTAGATAAAAAATAAAGTTTATTGAAATTAATAGTATAAACCGTATTATTTAAATTGGAGGTGGATTTTATGTTTTTTAAAACTACAAAAGATCATGAAAATTTAAGAATAAAAATTAGAGAGTTTGCAGAAGAAGAAGTTAGGCCTATTGCCTTTATGCTAGATCAGGAAAATAAATTTCCAAGGAAAGTAGTTGAAAAATTAGCACATATGGGCGTTATGGGAATTCCATATTCTAAAAAATATGGGGGAGCATCACTAGATGTTATAAGTTACGCTATTGCAGTAGAAGAATTATCAAGAGTGGATGGAGGAACAGGAGTAATTCTCTCTGCACATACATCATTAGGAACTTATCCAATAGCAGCCTTTGGAACTGAAGATCAAAAGAAAAAATATTTAGTTCCATTGGCAAAGGGAGAGAAGCTCGGTGCATTCGGTCTTACTGAAGAAAATGCAGGGAGTGATGCTGGTGGAACAGAAACCACTGCAGTATTAAAAGATGATTATTATATTTTAAACGGTGAGAAGATTTTTATTACTAATGCTGGTGAGGCAGATATTTATGTTATTTTTGCGGTTACCACACCTAATATAGGCACTCGTGGTATCAGTGCTTTTATTGTGGAAAAAGATTTTGAAGGTTTTAGTTTTGGTAAACATTATGATAAATTGGGGATTCGTTCTTCTGCTACATCAGAATTAATTTTTAATGATGTTAAAGTGCCTAAGGAAAATCTACTTGGGAAAGAGGGAGAAGGCTTTAAAATTGCCATGGCTACTTTAGATGGTGGACGTATTGGAATCGCAGCTCAGGCTTTAGGTATTGCCCAAGGAGCATATGAACATGCACTAGAGTATTCAAAAGAAAGAGTTCAATTTGGTAAGCCTATTTGTCAACAACAAGTAATAGCTTTTAAATTAGCAGATATGGCAACTAAACTCAGAGCAGCTAGATTACTTGTTTACAGTGCTGCAGAACTTAAACAAAATAACCAGCCTTATAGTATGGAAGCGGCTATGGCAAAACAATATGCTTCGGACATTTGTCTTGAAGTTGTTAATGAATCACTTCAAATATTTGGTGGAAGTGGATATCTAAAGGGTATGGAGGTTGAACGAGCTTACAGAGATGCTAAGATATGTACTATATATGAAGGAACTAACGAAATTCAGCGTGTAGTTATAGCTGCAAATATAATAGGGAAGATGCCTAAAACTCAGTCTATAAACAAAGTAGCTGTAAATCAACCAGCTACAGGATATCGTAAAAAAGTAATATTAAAAAAAGGTACTGCTAAAGAAAGAGTAGATGCTCTTGTAAAAGCGCTTAAAGCTGATGGATATGATTTTACAGTTGGAATTCCTTTAGATACACCTATTAGTAAAGCTGAAAGAGTAGTTAGTGTAGGTATGGGTATAGGGGAAAAAGAAAATATGAAGCTTATAGAAAACTTAGCCTTGCAAGCTGGTGCAGCGATAGGTTCTTCTCGTCCAGTGGCAGAAACACTTAGATATGTTCCAATAAACCGATATGTTGGTATGTCTGGACAAAAATTTAGAGGAAATCTTTATATTGCTTGTGGCATATCTGGTGCAGGTCAACATTTAAAAGGTATAAAGGATGCTTCAACAATTGTAGCTATAAATATTAATCCAAATGCTAAAATTTTTAAAAATGCAGACTATGGAATTGTTGGAGATATTATGGAAATACTGCCATTACTTACAGCTGCATTAGATAATGGTAAACCAAAAGTAGAAGCTCCTCCAATGAAGAAAATGAAGAGGGCACTTCCTAAAAAAGTTACTCCAACTTGGAAATATTATGTATGTAATGGGTGTGGTTATGAATATGACCCTGGTGTAGGAGATCTAGAAGGTGAAATAACTCCAGGTATATTATTTGAAAATATACCTGAGGAATGGACATGTCCTGCATGTGGTGAAGAAAAAGATATGTTTATAGAAGTATAAGTATAATCAATATATAAAGAGAAATTAATAATGTATAGGAGGATTAAAGTATGTATTGTGTTAGAAATGTGACTGAAGATCTTTATTGGGTCGGTGGAAATGATCGTCGTCTAGCTCTTTTTGAAAATATTCATCCCATTGAGAGAGGGGTTTCATATAACTCTTATTTATTAATAGATAACAAAACAGTATTATTTGATACAGTGGATTGGTCAATTTGTCGTCAATTTATTGAAAATATACGAGCCGTTTTAGAGGACAGAGATTTAGATTATATGGTAATTAATCATATGGAGCCAGATCATGCAGCTTGTATTGAAGAAATTCTTCTTCGTTATCCAAAAGTAAAAATTGTATGCTCAAAAAAGGCTTCTATGTTTATGAACCAATTTGGGTTTAATATACATGATAATGTGATAGAAGTAAAGGAAGGAGACAATTTATCTTTTGGTAAACATAATGTTACATTTATAGCTGCTCCTATGATACATTGGCCAGAGGCAATGGTAACATATGATACTACAGATGGTGTGTTATTTTCTGCGGATGCATTTGGTTCCTTTGGGGCTTTAGATGGTAAATTGTTTAATGATGAAGTAGATTTTCATAAGGATTGGATTGATGAGGCTAGGAGATATTATACTAATATTGTAGGTAAATATGGACCTCATGTTCAAGCACTTTTAAAGAAAGCTAGTAATATCCAAATTAAAATGATTTGTCCATTACATGGACCAGTGTGGAGAAATGATTTTGGGTATTTCTTAGATAAGTATGATAAATGGAGTCGTTATGAACCTGAGAAAAAAGGAGTAATGATTGTTTATGGAACGATGTATGGTAATACAGAGGCAGCTGCTAATGATTTGGCAACTAGGTTAGTGAAAAAAGGTATTACTAATGTAGTTATGTATGATGTTTCAAAAACTCATGTTTCTTATTTGATTTCAGAAAGTTTTAAATATAGCCATATAGTACTTGCCTCAGTAACCTATAATTTAAAGATTTATCCACCCATGTTAAATTATATAATGGATATGAAAGCATTGAATTTACAAAAACGTACCTTTGCTCTCATAGAGAATGGTTCTTGGGCACCTCAATCTGGTAAACTTATGAGAGAACTTTTAAATGATATGAAAGATATGACTATACTAGATAGTGATATAACAGTTAACTCAAGTATGAAAGAACAAGATAAAGATTCAATGGAGTCTATTTGTGAAAGTATTATTCAATCAATGAAATAATTTAATTTAGTGTAAAAAACCAGTTCATGGATATGTATGAGCTGGTTTTTTATGCACTTATTTAAGCTTCTATAGGTGAATTTATTACTAAAACATCATTTTCTTCTATTAAAGTATTACCTCTTGGGATTATAATTTTCCCTTTACGTTTTATCATTATGACTAGCTCATCTGAACTTATAGAAGACTCAGATATTTTTTTGTTCTTCCATTTGCTATTGGATGTAATTTTCTTTTCTATAAACTTAATAGAATTTTCATCCTGAAAAGGAGTAGCGCTTAAAACTGCTATATCTTTTTCATAAAGTATTGTATTTCCATTTGGTACAATAGCCTCTTTATTTCTCATAAGCATAACAATTAGGGTATCAGGTGGTAAAATAATATCACGAATGAGTTTATTTTTCCAAGGATGATGTTTTGTAATTGCTAACTTAATGAATTGTATATCATTTTCTTCAGAATAATCATTAAATGTTTTAAGGACATTAGCATTGTCATCAATCATTCCCAGTTTTTTTGCTACCCAAGGAATTAGTGTACCTTGAAAAGAAATAGATAGTAATACTATACAAAATACAATGTGAAATACATCATTTCTTGTGTAGGCGGGACTTACTGTTGCCATAATGGCAAAAACTATGGAAGCAGCACCACGCAGTCCGGCAAAGGATACTAATAGTAATTGGGGAAGTTTACACTTTGCTGGCTTAAGTATGGCGAAAACTGCTAAAGGTCTTGCAATAAAAGTTAGAAATAACGCTATTGCAATAGAGGGTAGAAATATTGATGGTATTTGAGAAGGAAATGCTAAAAGTCCTAATAAAAAGAATATAAGCATTTGCATAAGTCCTGTTACACCATCGAAAAAATTTACTAATGACTTTTTGTTTGCTATATCCGTATTTCCTAAAACTATTCCTACTATATATGTGCTTAAATATCCATTTCCTCCAATTACAGAAGGGAGCGCATAGGATAAAATAGCTACACCTATTACAAAGGCCATGTCAAAACCAGCAGTAGTAAATTTAAATCTACGTAATATATAGATAGATAAAATTGATATAATTACACCGATTATAATACCATATACAAGTTGAGCAAAGACCATATATGCTACCATAGAGGTATTTGCTTTACCGGTCATAATAGACAATACTATTGCAGTTAACATATAGGAGCAAGGGTCGTTACTACCACTTTCTAACTCTAACATTGATGCTGTATTATCACTAAGGTTTAATTTTTTAGAACGTAATATTGAAAACACCGATGCAGCATCTGTGGAACTTATAACAGCCCCAATAAGTAAGCTTTCTAATAATTCTATATGAAGTATAAAATAGCAAAAGAAACCTGTAAGTATTGCAGTAAATATAACTCCTAGTGTGGATAGTAAAATGGATTTTACAGCTACAGGTTTAGCTTCGTTCCAACTTGTACCAAAGCCTCCGTAGAACATTATAAATATTAAAGCTATTGAGCAGATTTGTTCTGCAAATTCATAGTTTCCAAAGGGTATTTTAAAAAGGCCATCTGATCCGAAAATCATACCGAGGACAATAAATGCTAACAGCATAGGTATACCAACTTTATTTGAAAGTTTATTAAAAAGTACACATATCAATATAATTACAGAAGCTAGTAGAAGATATATTGCCAAGTGTCCACCTCCTAGTTTTATAAAGAATATAAAAAATATACCCAAATATTGATTAGTTTATTTTTTTACCTTATTTTTAATTTTAACATATAAAACACTTTTATTTAATTAAGTTTTTTAAATGATTTTGTAAAGTGAATTTTTTTAAACAATTATAAATGATTAATATATTAATTATCTTATATATAATAGTATGAAATTTATCCCTAGTTTCAATGTTTAACATAGTTTTTATTAAAGGATGTATAAGTAGATTATTTTAAGTTATATATATATAATTTAAAAACAATTTAAAAAAAGTTCACAAATTAAGAATAATTTAATTTATTTTTTAAGCTTTTTTTAATGTTTACTTCTTATATTTAGGATAATAAAAAATAATAAATTTATACTATAATACATTGAATAATTTTAGTATGTTAATAAATAGATATTTTATGAATTTTATATGAAAAGTTTATTTATTAACTAAAAAACATTAATAATATATTAAAATCATGTTAGGGTGATTTTTTTATTTAATATAGTGTATTGTAGTTTCTGTATAGGGGGGAAGACATGTTATTTGATTCACAAATATTTATATTTATTTTTTTGCCGTTAACATTATTGATTTACTATATCTTGGGAAGTGTTCTTCATAGTAAGGTTTTTAAGAATTATATAATTCTTTTTACAAGTATAATTTTTTATGCTTGGGGAGGATTGAAATATTTACCTTTGTTAGGGATTTCAATATTATTAAATTATATGTTTGGCTTGTTTATTGACAAGTTTAAAAACAATGAAAAATTAAGAAAGATTACTTTATTAATAGGCATAATAATTAATTTAATATTACTTTTTTATTATAAATATTACGATTTTGTAATAGGAAATAGTAATAGAATTTTTCATACTAATTTTCAATATAGGGAAATTATGTTGCCTATAGGAATTTCTTTTTTTACATTTCAGGGTATGTCATACATAATTGATATATATAAAAATGATGCAAAGGTTAATAAAAATATTTTTTTTGTGGCATTATATATATCATTTTTCCCACAATTAATAGCAGGTCCTATTGTGAAATATAAGGATATAGATAATCAAATAAGAAACAGGATAGAATCTATTGAAAAATTCAGTTATGGTATTGAAAGATTTGTTATAGGATTATCAAAAAAGGTAATCATTGCAGATACTTTAGGTGGGGTAACAGATGTAATTTTTTCACTTTCAAGTAATGCAGTGGATCAGCCTACAGCTTGGCTCGGAGCTATTTTGTATACATTTCAAATATATTTTGATTTTTCAGGGTATTCCGATATGGCTATAGGGTTAGGGTATTTATTTGGATTTAAGTTTATGGAAAATTTTAATTATCCTTACATATCTAAGTCTATAACAGAATTTTGGAGAAGGTGGCATATATCTTTGTCAACTTGGTTTAAGGAGTATTTATATATACCGTTAGGAGGAAATAGAAAGGGTAATACATATTTAAATTTATTTATTGTTTTTTTAATTACAGGATTATGGCATGGAGCTTCATGGAATTTTATTATATGGGGAGTATGGCATGGTATATTTATAATTGTTGAAAAGATTATAAACAAAAAGAATTGGTATATAAAAATTCCATCGTTTATAAAAACAATAGTTACTATGTTAATTGTTATTTTAGGATGGGTATTATTTAGAGCAGATGGATTAATAGACGGGATAAACTATTTATCAATAATGTTTGGCATAAATAAAGCAACAAAGGTTACATATGAATTTAGCTACTTTCTTAATAAAAAATTGGTATTTTGGTTCACTATTTCTTTTATATTTAGTACACCTGTAGTTATGAATACGTTCAAATTATATGAAAATAATAAAATAGTACAAGGGTTAAAAACAATATTAATTGAAGTCTTGTTAATTTTGTCAATAATATTTATAGTTAATTCCACATACAATCCATTTATTTATTTTCAATTTTAAGGGAGGTGTCATAGGATGAAAAAAATATATTATATTAGGACAATTTTGTTTTTATTTATAATTGTATCTCCCATAATTACCATGAATTTAAAAGCTAATCAAGTTTCGGATATAGACAATAGGAAACTTACAGAAATTTCTGAGGTGTTTTCGGGAGAAAGTATTACTGAAAATATAGAAAATTATTTAAAGGATCGTATAGGATTTAGAACTGAGATGGTTAATTTGTATACAAAAGGTATGAATACATTATTTGACGAAATGATACATCCAAGCTATCAATTTGGGAAAAATTCTTATATATTTCCGAAATTAAAAGAAAATGACTTGAATAAAAAATTCCAAGAAATTTATTCGGATTTTATAATAAATTTTCAACATTATTGTACTAATAGGGGTATAAAATTTTTATATGCTACAGAACCTAGTAAAACTACAGTTTATTCAGAATTCTTACCAGATGGATATAACTACAACACTGAAAATCTAGATTACTTTTTAAGTCTGCTTAAAGATAAAAAAGTTAATTATATATATACAGGAGATGCTTTAATAGAGGCTAAAAGTTCTAATCAGGTTTTTGATAAAAAGTATGATGCTAATCATTGGAATGAAACTGGGGCTATTATTGGGATTTCAGCTATATTAGATAGACTAAATGATTTGGATTCAAGAGTAGGTAAGCTAGATAAAGATAGGTTTGAAGCTGTGGAGTATACTAACACAACTCTTCCAGTTTCACATTTTGATATACATGAAAAGACTATGCATTATAATTTAAAAAAGAATAATTCGGTATCCATTAATGATTTTAGAAATGAAATTAAGCAGTCTAAACAATTTGCATATTATGCAAATTATGAAAATCATAACAATGAGTACGCCCCTAAGATACTTATTTTTGCTGGAAGTTATTTTGAAGGAAGGGATAAATTTTATACAGAAAGTTTTTCAGAGGTAATTAGAATACATAATTATCATAATGTAATTGACTATGATTACTATATAAACATTTTTAACCCAGACATAGTTTTATTTGAGTCTACGGAATATACTCATTCAGATTACTATTTTCCTGTGGAAAAAATGAAAAATACAATTTATAATAAAGAAATTAAAAATTATTCTGATCTTAAAGAGAAAAATTTTGCACATATAAAGGATGACATTTTAAAAAAATCAAATAGTAGTTTAACAAATTTTTCTATACCTATAGAAGGAAAGAAGGCATATTGTGCATATGCTGATATTTCAAATAGAGTGTTAGATTGTAGATTAAATGAAATTAACGGAAAACAGAAAGTAGAATTCTCTATAAAAACTTCGGAAATAGAAAATTTAAATGAGTTTAATTTATATTTAATATCTGAGGATGAAAGTGAAATTACAAAAGTGCCTTGTAAATTAAAATAAACATACATAGTTTAAAGTTTTAGAGTTAAGTTATTAATAATTTATAGTTTACAGAATGAAAAAGGTATGCCAAATGAAATATCATTTAGCATACCTTTTTAATAGGTAAGCTGAGGAAAAGTGTAAATATCTATTGTTTATCTATGCTTAAAATGGTTTGCAACAGTACATTAGCTCCTTTTAGGCAGTTATCAAGAGGAGTTTTCTCTATTTCACAATGACTATGACCTCCAATACTAGGAACAAATATCATAGTTGTAGGTAACATATCTGCGGCGAACTGTGCATCATGTCCTGGTCCACTGTAAAGTTTCATATTTGAATAACCATAGAAATTAGAACTTTTTTCTACAAGATTAATTAATTCGTTATTAAATCTTACGGTATTACGTGACCATAATTTTTTATATATAACTTTACATTTTGCCAATTCATTGGGAAGGTTTTCAATAATTGCAACAACTTCTTGGATAACTTTAGGGTTTTGATGTCTAGCATCTAAAGTAAATTTAACATTGTCTGGTATAATTGTGTGTACATTAGGGGAACAAATTATTCTACCTGTAGTGTATACTAATTTATCATCAAGTTTATCAAGTTCTTTATGCAAATATTGAATAGCTTCAGAAGCTGCTAAAAGAGCATCCTTTCTCATTTTTTGAGGAACTGTACCTGCGTGTCCAGCTTGACCTATGAATTGGAATTCATAATTGATCATTCCGACAACACCTTCTACAACACCTATATCAATGTTTTTGGATCTTAAAACAGGACCTTGTTCGATATGAAGTTCTACAAGTGCAATGTAATCTTTAGGGTTAATTCTATTTTTTTCTTCACCTTTGTATCCACTTTGATCTAGTGCCTCCCCAAAAGTTATACCATTTATATCTTTTGAGGCTAACATCTTTTCTTTATCAAATTTGCCAGTAATTACACCAGAGGACATCATAGCAGGATCAAATCGGGCACCTTCTTCATTTGTCCAGATCATAACAGTAATTGGATGACGATGAGATACTTTTTCTGTTACAATAGTCTCAGCTACTTCCATTGCTGTAAGTACCCCCAAAATACCGTCATAATTACCGCCTTGTACTACGGAATCACAGTGTGAACCCATTGCAATATGAGGAAGGTTATCTTCAGAACCTTTAAGAGTAGCATAAATATTACCCATGTCATCAGTTATAATAGTTGCTCCCAGGGATTTCATTCTTTTTGAAAATTCTGCTCTCGCTTGAAGGGCTGGCTTAGATAGAGATAATCTTGTTATTCCACCATTGTTTGTAGCGCCAAATTTACTAAATGTAGCAATTTTATCTTCCAATCTTTTTTTGTTGCAATTCAACATATTACACACTCCCTTTTATATATAGTTTTTAAGTTTAATAACATTTAATTAGAAAGCAATACTATTTTATTGCTAAGTAAGCAAGGAGTTCAAACATTGCTTTAATATTCATATATTTATATTTAACCATATTTTTATGTTATAGGTGGTATGATTGTCCAAGTTTTATATAATGCTTTCTTTTTTATCTCAGTTTTATTTTATGACCTGGAACTATATTTTAGTACTAGTCTTAAAATATATACAATTATTTAAAGCAGTGACAATATGTTTATATTTAAAAGCGAACTTTATTTTACTATAAATATATGTGAGGAGATTAAATGATAAAATAAAAACTGTGGTAATTAAAAATTACCACAATTTTTATAAAATTTATTTTGTATAGTTGTCAAAATAACCTTGTATAAATATTATAGGGGTACCTTTATCTCCACTTCCAGAGGTTAAATCTGAAAGTGAACCTATAAGATCTGTAAGTCTTCTTGGAGTAGTTCCTTGAGAAGCCATAGAACCTACAAGGTTATCTTCTTTATTTTTTATATAATCAGAGATAGCAGATTTAAGTTCTTCACCCTCTAGGTGTGCAAAGTCGTTATCTGCAAGATATTTTAATTTAACCTCGTTTGGTGTTCCTTCAAGACCTTTTGTATATGCAGGAGAAACTACAGGGTCAGCAAGTTCCCATATTTTACCTATTGGATCTTTAAATGCACCATCACCGTAAATCATTACTTCAACATTTTTACCCGTTTTTTCTTTAAGTTTGGATTGAATATTATCAACAACAATTTGACAGTTACGAGGGAATAATTTCACTGAGTCTTCAGTAGCTTTGTTTGATCCTAAAAGACCATAGTTTTCGTTAAATCCGCCACCATCAATAGATGAAGTCAATATGTTATCAAGACTATATATTTTTTCGCCACCATTATTTTTAAGTATTTTCTTAGTTCTAAATCTTGTGTGTATATCACAAGTAAGAACATTTTTTGTGTAATTTAGTATAGTTTTTGGATTATTTGAGAATATAACTTCACATTGAACACCATACTCTTCAATTAAAGATTTATAGTATTGAACATAGTCAACACCAGTAAATGTATGCTTAACTTCCCCAAAATGGTTTCGAAATTGTTTTTCAGTTAAAACGTCACTCCAAGGATTTATACCCTTTTCATCTAGCATATCTATATCAACAAGATGGTTGCCAACTTCATCAGATGGATAACTAAGCATAAGAACAATTTTTTTGGCACCTTTTGCAATACCACGAAGGCATATTGCAAAACGGTTACGGCTGAGTATTGGAAATATTACTCCTATGGTATCATTTCCGAATTTTGATTTTACATCTTTTGAAATTTGATCTATAGTAGCATAATTGCCTTGGGCACGAGCTACAACAGATTCTGTTACAGTAACAACATCCTTATCGTTTAACTTAAATCCTTCAACTTCAGCAGCTTTTAATACACTATCCACTACAATATCATCAATACAATCTCCTTTATGGATAATAGGACAACGAAGACCTCTAACAACAGTTCCAACTACTCTTTCCAAATCTATCTCTCCTTAATTTCATTATTTTTTCAGTTTATTTTAATTACTACACTTGTAATATACAATATTTTTATGGTATAAGTAAAATAAATAGTACGTATAATGGGTATAAGGAGGACTTATATGATAAGTAAATTAGATTTATATAGAGTATTTGGTTGTGTTGGGAAGTGTAAAAGCTTTTCCAATGCGGCCAAAGAGTTATATATGACACAACCAGCTGTAAGTCAATCTATAATGCAACTAGAAAAGGAACTAGAAATAAGGCTTTTTACAAGAACTCCTAAAGGAGTTATTTTAACTAATGAAGGAGAAATTTTATTTGAATATGTATCTTCTGCTATAAGTTTAATTGATACAGGAGAAAAAAAAATGTTAGATTCAAAAAATCTTATGATAGGCGAGCTAAAAATAGGAGTAGGAGACACAACTTCTAAATATTTTTTATTATCTTATTTGGAGGAATTCCATATAAAATACCCAAATGTAAAATTAAAAATCTTAAATAGAACCACTGAAGAATTATGTAATTTAGTAAAAATGGGGGAGATAGATTTAGCAATCTGCAATTTACCTATTGAAGATACTGCTCTGCAAATTGAAGAACGTATGGAGATACAAGATATATTTGTATGCGGAGCAAGACTTATGGAGAATATTAAACGTCCTTTGACTTTTGAGGAAATTTCTAATATGCCTCTTATATTATTAGATAGTAAATCTAATTCAAGACAGTATGTAGAAAGTTATTTATTAACAAAGGGAGTTAGTATTAGTGCAGATATTGAACTTGGTGCTCATGATTTATTGTTACAGTTTGCAAAAATTAATTTGGGAATAGCCTGTGTTGTAAAAGAATTTTCATTAGAGTATTTAAAAAAGGGGATTTTATACGAAGTAAAAACTGTAGAACCAATACCTAAAAGAAATATAGGCTTTTGTTATTTGAAAAGTGTATCATTATCTCCAGCGGCAAGAACCTTTTTAAAATTATTATAGATAAATAAAAACTAATAAATTCACAATAAAGCTAGTCTTATACTAATAAAAGACTAGCTTTATTAATAAATAAAAGTTAAACTTTTTAAAGAAGATTATATAGATATAAACTAAAATATAAAAATAGAGGTTGTTTATAAATATAAAAATATATGGTATGTGAAAAAATATATTGACAAAATAAATAAAAAGGCATATATTATATTACATAAAACATAGTAAACACATATGAATACTATGAATATTTAATGCAAAGAAAAGAAATAGTATCATAGAATAAGCTTTTAGAGAGAAGTCTTCCTAGGCTGTAAAAGACTTTAAGTGTAATCTATGAGAATGCATCTTTGAGCACTGCTTTGAAAAAACTTTGGTTTCAGTAGGAGTTTGCGTGTACGCACGTTATAGCGTTAAGAAAGATATTATATTTTTATATAATAATTAGAGTGGAACCGCGGAGAACTTCTGCCTCTTAAATGAGCAGAAGTTTTTTTGCTTTATAAAGTTATATAGAAAATTGGAGGGATGTCAATATGAGTTCTTTAAATTATTTTGAGTCAATAGCAACTAATTGGAATTTGATTAGAAGTGAATATTTTGAGGAGAAATTAAAATATAAGGTACTATCAAAAATACCTATAGATAATAAGATTGCAGCAGACTTAGGGTGTGGAACAGGATTTATATCATTAGCATTATGGGAAAAAGCAAATTTAGTGTTTTCACTAGATCAGTCAAATAATATGCTAGGGGAATTAAAGAAAGAAATTTATAAAAAAGATATAAAGAATATATATCCAATTAAATCATATTTAGAAAATATTGTGTTATTCGATGAATCAGTAGATATTGTATTTATAAATATGGCATTACATCATGCAGTAAATGTGGATAAAGTAATATCAGAAGTTTATAGGATATTAAAAAAAGGAGGAAGCATAGTAATTTCAGATGTGACCAAACATAATGGGCAATGGGCGAGAGAAGAAATGCATGATGAGTGGTTAGGATTTTCCAATTGGGAAATAGAGGAATGGTTATATAAATATAAGTTTAGAAATTTAGAAATAGAGAATACTGATTTGTATTGCAAAGGATATTCAAGTAAAGGTGAATATACTGAGACGAAAATATTTATAGCCCAAGCTAAAAAGTTATAAGGAAGGAGAATGGTAATATGAATTTTGAATCACTTTTGATACATGGAGGAATTGATGGAGATAGCTTTACAGGTGCAGTGAATGTGCCTATATATCAAACATCTACGTACAGACAAGAAGATATTGAGAAGAATAATAGATATGAATATTCAAGAACTGGTAACCCTACAAGAGAAGCTTTAGAAAAACTTATAACTGATTTAGAAAATGGGGTTGGTGGATTTGCATTTTCATCGGGAATGGCTGCAATAACAGCTATATTTTCTCTTTTTAAATCAGGAGATAATATAATAATTCAAAATAATTTATATGGTGGTACATTTAGAGTGTTAGATAAGATTTTTAAAAACTTTAATATAGGATATAGGATAGTAAATACAATAGATTTACAAGAAATTAAGAATAATATTGATAATACTGTAAAAGCAATATATATAGAAACTCCAACCAATCCATTAATGGATATAACGGATATTCAAAAGGTAGCAAAAATTGCAAGGGATAATAATTTAATTACAATAGTCGACAATACTTTTATGACACCATATTTTCAAAGACCATTAACATTAGGAGCAGATATAGTTTTGCATAGTGCAACTAAATATCTTGGTGGACACAGTGATTTACTTGCGGGATTAGTAGTTGTAAATGATAAAGAATTAAAAGATAAAATTAAATTTATTCAGAATGCTACAGGTGGTGTTTTGTCACCGTTTGATTCCTTTTTACTTATTAGGGGGATAAAGACTTTAGGGGTTAGGATGGACAGACATAATTTTAATGCTAAAGTTGTAGCAGAATTTTTAAAGAGTAGAGGAGAAGTTAATAAGGTTTATTATCCAGGATTTAAGGACCATATTGGATATAATGTTCAATCAAAACAAGGAAAAGGATATGGTGGAATGATATCTTTTGTTTTAAATGAAGGATATAATTATAAAAAATTTCTTAAAAACTTAAATTTTATAACATTTGGAGAAAGCTTAGGGGGAGTAGAATCTTTAATATGTCATCCAGCAACCATGACACATGGAGCTATACCATATGAAATAAGACAAAAGGCAGGTATTGTTAACAACCTAATAAGGTTATCTGTTGGAATAGAGAGTGTACATGATATTATAAAAGATTTGGAAATGGCATTAAATGAAAGTAAGTATACAAAATAAAATACATGAATAGTTGTAATAACTATAAAATTTTGAATTAATTAACTGAAGATTATACAAATATAATATTAAAAGAGGTGAAGTATAGTGAAATATATAGAAGACATTAGAGATTATATAGGTAATACACCTATTTTAAAATTAAATAACTTATGTATAAAGTCGAGAGTAAATTTATTTGCTAAATTAGAATTTTTAAATCCTGGAGGAAGTGTTAAAGATAGAATTGGTATATATATGATAGAAGATGCTGAAAAAAAAGGGTTGCTTAAAAAAGGGTATACAATAATAGAAGCAACAGCTGGGAATACAGGAATTGCCATAGCCTTAGCAGCTATAAATAAGGGATACAGAGTAATACTTGTAGTGCCGGAAAAATTTTCTATAGAGAAACAAACATTGATGAAAGCTTTAGGGGCAGAGATAATAGCTGCGCCTAGAGGGGAGGGAATGTTAGGAGCTATGAAAAAAGCAAATGAACTTATTGGCACAATAAAAAATTCAATAAGTTTAAACCAATTTAGTAATAAATCAAATCCATTATGCCATTATAAGACTACAGCACCTGAAATATATAAAGACTTGGATGGGAAAATAGATTATTTTCTTTGTGGAGCAGGAAGTGGAGGAACTTATAGTGGCGTATTAAAATATCTTAAGGAAAAAGATCCTAATATAAAAGGTATACTAGTAGATCCTGATGGTTCAACTTTGGGTGGAGGAAAAGAGGCATGCTATAATATAGAGGGTATAGGAAATAATTTTATTCCTGTGACTATGAACCTTAATTATATAGATAAAGTTATAAAAATTAAGGACAACGAAGCATTAAATGCAGTTAAACTACTTGCCTTAAATGAAGGACTAATTGTTGGAACATCTTCAGGAGCAGCCATTGCTGCGGCAATGAAATTATCTAATGAAATAAATAGTGGAAATATTATAAGTTTATTACCAGATAGAGGAGAAAGATATTTTAGTAAAAATATATATGAATAGGAAGTTAATGTTATATTTAAAAGGTAAAAACCATGAAAAGAGCTGTTTGAAAACAAATTTTTCAAATCAGCTCTTTTTACCTATAAATTCAGTTAACCTATATTATTAGCGGAATTTATTTGTTCTATCCAAGAAGGGCTAGATGGAGCAGGTTGTTTATTTAATGGAAGATGTGCCTCACATACCCTTAGAAGAGTTAAGAAATCATATCTTAAAGATACATGGGTTCCACCCCAATGTTTAGAAAGGATATCATAAGCTTTTTTAACATCTGTCTTCATAGCCTTCCAATCATCATCAGTTGGTATATTTCTTCCATAATATAATCTTAATTCCTTAAGATAGTTTTCCATGTCATTCCATGTTATTTCTGCATCGTAGAAGTTTTCTGTTTCTGAATCCATAGCTTTTATTACATTTTGAACATTCTCGATATGATTAGCAAAACCAGAAAGATTAAAATCTTTATTTATATCTGAAGAATTTATGGCTTTGTCCCTATTCTCTGTAAATAATTTTCTTTGAAGTAATCCATATACACCTCTATTGTATGCATTGTCAACTAAAACAAATTCTGCCCAAGGATCTTTAGAGTTTTGTATAAATCCTTTAAAGTCATTATTAGGGATGGCATATAAAAGTTCTCTAGTCATAGTAAGACTCATGTAAGAAGATATAGCAGCATGAACATAAGATGGATCATCTACTTCACCAGTTTTTAAAGTTACGTAATTTTCATGTTCTGCTGTATCTGGTAAATAATCTGGGTATTGTTTTTTAATTTCATTAAAATTACCTTTTTCTTGTTGGAAAGGTCCATCAGGATGTTTCTTTTGAATGGGCCATGACCATTTTTTTCCGTCTACAGTAACAATATTTTCTGTATATCCAGATTCAATGGGGGCTAATCCACAAGTAAAGTTTTCTTTTATTGATAAGCCTACCATAAAATTTGGATTTAAACCAAAGTATTCAGTACCTGTTCCAATTCCCATAGCTAGGTATTTAGAAGGAATCCAAATTCTTAAACCATTTACTCCGTTTATAGGAACAGGCATTTTTTTCGGTATGGGTATTATTAGTTGAGTGTCTGAAGCTGGATTATTATACATAAGTTTATTTAAAGTATTAGTTTTAACTTTTGGGTTATAATATTTATCTTTGTTAGTTATTAAATCTTTTTCATTTAGGTTAGGTTTGTTTTTTATAAAACTAGCAGGTAGAGAAGCAAAGATTGGATAATCAATTCCCCCTCTAATCAAGTTAGATTTAAAGTTTTCAGGTGTTTTTGATGAAGTTTTTTCACCTTTAACTATAAATATTCTAGTAGTATTTAAAGGCAAATATCTTTCATCTTGTTTTAAATTAATTGTGACTTTTTTATCATCTTGTTTAAAAGAACCTGCATTAGAAATTGAAGTTATTTTATTGTCAGTTTCAAAGGATATTCCCCATAAAGAAAAACTATTTCCTTCCCATACATAATTTTTATTAGGATTTGATACAAATACTGCCCATTCAAAGTTTGATTCTGTTTCATTTAGAACCGTATAACCAACGGCAGGTTCACCACTAACTGATTCAGGTAAAGGAACATCAATAGGTTTATCGTTTTTAGTTACCTCATGAACAATAGTGTTTTGAGATTTAGTTACACCTGCTGCGTTTATAAGTTCGGAAGTATACTCGTAGGTGCCATTATTTTTATCTGTAAATTTGATTTCTGCATGTTGAGCATTTGGTGAATTGTTTACTAATTTTACCTCTTTAATCAACTTGCCATTTTCATAAATATTCCAAATATCACCATTTTCACCATACCATAAATTCATTGATATTGTATAGTTTGGAGACCCATCCCAATTGTCTATAGCAATTTGGAATGGAGCCGGTGATTCAGTTTTAGCAACTGGGTTTTCTTTATTAGTAATAAAATGACTATTATTAAATGTCAATTGTCCCTTAGTAGTAATTTCCCTTATAGTAGTTCTTTCTATAGCACAAACAGGTGTTGATGCACCCATTAATATGGCTAATGAAAGAACTAAAGCATTTGTTTTTGAATAAGTTTCAAATTTTTTGTTCAAAATATATACACCCCTTTCTTATTATCTATACAATAAATCTTTATTATAAATTTTTTTATATATTACACAAATATATAAAATACATAAATAGAGTACAGATTTATAAATATGTTGAAAAGAAATTTATTAAGTATGTTTATGAGTAATATTAATATAATTTGATATATAGATAAATAAGAGAGCTCTTAAAAAGTTCTCTTATTTTAAATTATTAATATAAAATACCACAGATATTTTTTTGAAAAATTATAGTTGCATCTATATTTAAAAACATCTTTTAGTATAGATGAGTTTATTAAGTCTTTTGTATGACCAGTAGCATATACGGAACCTTCTTTCATTATAACCAATTTATCACATAATTTCAAATTTATTATAAAATCATGAAGTACACAAACTACTGTTAAACCAAAAGATTTTACTAGTTTCATTATTTCAAGTTGATAGAATATATCTAAATGATTTAAAGGCTCATCAAGTACTAAAAGTTGAACATTTTGGCAAATAGCTCGTGTAATAAGGGCTCTTTGACGTTCGCCTCCATATAAAGTACTAAATATTCTACTAGAAAGATGAGCAATTCCTAGTTTATCTAAAGCAGATAAAGCAAAATATATTTCAGATTTTGTGTAGGAAAATATACTTTTTTTAGTAGCATAAAGCCTCATTAATACAATATCTATTACTTTAAAGTTAAGATTTTGATTTGAAGTTTGGGCTAGTACAGCCATTTTAGTAGCCCTTTCCTTTAGATTCATATTAAGTACACTTTTATTATTAATAAGCACTTCTTAATAAGTCTCCTACAAAAGCTCTTATGTATACAGACACTAAATCAAGTTTCCTCCTAAGCCACCAGCTACTACGAAGGGATGATTTTCACCTGAATCATATCCAAGTACCTTAAGCTTATTTTTTACGGAGGTTACTTTATTTTCAACTTCTTTTTGTTCTTTTTTCATTTTATTTATTACTGATACTGAATCTTCTTCAGCATTAAATATTTTACCAAGTGTTAGAAAGTCTTTATACACAGTATCTAGAGTACCTAACCCACCTGCTGATTCTAAAATTACAGCATTCATATTTTCTTTTATTAAATAATCAATGGAACCACAATTTTTTTCAGATAAAAAATTAGACCATCCGGTTATAAAATCAGGTTTTAAAGGTAGTAATACTTTTTTTGAGGGATGTCCTTTTTGTGAGATTAAAGGAATTTTATCAAAAGCTTTTTTAAATTCTTGAAGTATTTTAATAGTATTATATATAATTTTATATTTTAAGCTTTCATTTTCACATTTATTAAAACCCCATGGTCAGGTATCTATAAATATTTATTCAAATGCAAATCAATAACTTCCTTTTTTCTTTAAATATGATATTTTCTACTTTTTCAATGGCAACTTGTACAGTTGTATCATCTAATAATCTATTCATATTTTTTAGACCTTCTATTATTGCAATCATATCTTCTAATATTAACAACTTATGGTTTACTTTGTAATTATCTATAATATAAAATCCTCCTTTATTACCAGCTTGAGATACTATAGGAATCCCTGCTAGATTAATTGCTTCAATATCCCTATAAATTGTCCTAATGGAAACTTGAAATTTTTCCGCTAATTCTGGTGCAGATATTTTATCTCTATTTAAAAGTATGACTACAATTGCTAATAGCCTATTAATTTTTATAAATTTTTCACCCTACATACAATAATTTATTATTTAATTATAACAAATTAATAAATTATTTTTATTAGTGATTTACTGAAACAAAAGTATATAATGAAAATTAAAGCCAGAAAGCATTAGGGCTTTCTGGCAATTAGATTAGTGAAATCCTTGAGATTTAAAATTATTTTCGGTATAACCTTATATAATTTTCTCTAGAATATTTACCCATTGGTAATCACCTCTCTGAATAATATTATGTGTTTATTATAAAATAATATACTAAAATTGATTAGTTGCTTTTTCTTCTAAAAAAATATGTATGTCAAAATTACCTATAGAAGATTTAATTGGAAGGAATAGTGCTTTTTCATTGGCCATTGAATAAGAGTTATACTCACCTACAAAAATTTGAGGCGGAACTATATCACAAAGATAATTATTAGAGTTTAAAAGGGTTAATGCATTTCCTCCAATAATGTTAGCCATTTCACCTAGGGCAGAAGAAACGAATTCATCAATCCTGTCCATTTCCATACCACACATAATTTTTATCATCTTCAAAGTCATTTTTTTAGGAAAACTAAAAAGTATTGACCCTTTTAAATCTCCAGTTACTCCAAGTACAACATTAGCTTCTTTACTGCTTATCATTCCATCAACAAGAGAAATTTCCTCTCTATTTATTTCAACGTCAAGCATTAGGCGAAATACATCTATAGTAGCTTTATAAAATGAATTTATATATTCTTGTTTCACTATATTTCTCCCCCTTGCTTCTTTACAAAATCCCCAATTTTTTGGTCTGTTTGAGTTACATGCATAATAAGCCAAGTCATTAGTTTGCCTGCTAGTTCCTTTACTAATTCTTCAGGATAATTTTCCTTTTCTAAACGTATAGCATAGTTATTAACCATATTTTTAAAATCACTATGAATTTTTTCATGATTTTTTTTATCAGGATAATTGATTTTCTTTTGGTAAGCTTCCTCAGCATCAAAATGAGACACTACATATTCCTGCATAAAAATCATAGTCTTTTTAATTTGTTGTATTTTATCTTTCCACTTTGTAGTATTTTTATCTTGGACTATATTAATAAACTCTGAGACACGTTTAAAGAGTTCTTTATGTTGAAGATCTATTAAATCTACTCCAACCCTATATTTTTCTTTCCACATCATTTTAAATCAACCCCCTTAAATATTTAGCGCATTAGATCACCAGATATATTTATTGTAATATGTGGGTAAAATAATTTTGTGTTTTTAAGGTTGATTATATAAATTAACACCAATATTGTCAAATAGGTATTGTTAAATAAGCATAATATTTTGTTAATAAAACATACTAAATGTCATTTAATTTTATAATATTATCCTTTATTGTGGAAGACAATATTATAAAAGTTTCTGTGTTACCATATACTTGAATTTTCCCAATTAAATTTTCTAAACCAGCCATATCTTTAAGACTAGCTTTTAAAATTTTACAGTAAGGTCCTGTAACATGGTGACATTCTATAATTGAATCTTCATTTTCTATAAATTTCATAAATTTTTCATTTACCTCTATTTTCATATCTACATTAATTAGAACATTAATAGGCTGGCCTATTTTTTCATAGTTAATAATAGCTTTATAACCATTTATAACTCCAATTTCTTCAAGTTTTTTAACTCTTTCAGCAGTAGCAGGTGCTGAAAGAGAAATAATTTTAGCTAGTTCTTTCATAGAGATTCTAGCGTTTTTCAGTAGAATTTGGATAATTTTATCATCAGTGTCATCCATTTAATAAACTCCTTTATAATTAATAGTAATTTTTTTCAAAGATATCCTTTATTTCATGAATTCTATTAGTATATCCAAGAGCAATAATAAGTTTTATTCTTGCTTTATGTGAATTAAGATTATCTCCTAAAATCACGCCTTTTTCTCTAAGCTCTCTTCCAGCACCTTCATAGCCATAATCATCAAGTACTTTTCCTTTTATACATCTAGACACTAAGACCACAGGGATGTTTTTATTTAAAGCATTTTCTATACCAGATACCATTTTGGGAGGAACATTACCTCGCCCCATACCTTCTATTATTAAGCCATTAGTTCCTGAACTCACGCAAAAATTTATAAGACGATTATTCATACCACATCCACATTTTATAATATCTACTATACTACTAGCATGCTTTGTTTTGATGTATTGTCTTTTAGTATAATTGTAATAGAAATATACCTTATTATTATCAACAAAACCAATAGGCCCGAAATCCACACTTTTGAAGGTATCAAGAGTATGAGTATTAGTTTTAGTAACTTGGGAAGCTGCATGTATCTCATTATTCATAACCACCATTACACCTCTGTTATAAGATTCATCTGCAGTAGCAGTATTAACTGCATCCATAAGGTTTCTAGGTCCATCCCAACCAAATTCTGAACTATTCTTCATTGATCCTACAAATACTACGGGATTACTTTGTTTATAAGTAAGATCTACTAGATATGCAGTTTCTTCAAGGGAATCTGTACCGTGGGTAATAACTACACCATCATAGCCTCCCAAGGTAACTTTATCTTTTATTATATTAGATAGTTCAAACATTTTTTCAGGGGTCATGTGGGGGCCAGGAAACATCCCAAAATTTAAGAAATCAATATTTGCAATTTTATCAATTCCAGGTGTAAGTTTTAATATATCATTCCCAGACATAACAGGAATTGCTGCGTGAGTGGTTTCACTTTCTTTCATGGATATAGTTCCACCAGTAAAGATAATAATAATATTTTTCATTTAAAAAATCCTTTCTTAATTTATAATATAAAGAATTAATTATAGTAAAGTATGAGAAAATTAAATTATTTATGTGAATATTCTTTATGGGCAATAATTTTCACAGCAAAATTATTTTGTTATAACCTAAGTTTAACATTAATGATTTTATGTGTACATGCATTTAAAAAGGTTAATAGTTCTTAGCTTTTTACTAAATTATAAATATAGGATAAATAATTTATTTTATAAAAAAAATAACTATAATAATTAATTAAATAAAGGTAGTTGTAATATTAAAAGTTAATAAAAACTAATTAGTATTGTAAATTAACATTAAAGATTTATTAATATATTTGGAGTTTGGAATATTCAAATCATATCTTGATATAAGAATATGTTTATGCTAAAATAATTTGTAGAAATTCATAGAAAATTATAAATAGGTTTAATTTTTTTATTAATTAAAAGGGAAGTTGGGTGTAAATCCCACGCGGTACCGCCGCTGTAACAGAGGAGTTTTCTTCAATATAAGCTACTGTTTTATTATGGGAAGGCAAAAGAAAATTATGATGCTTGAGCCAGAAGATCTGCCTATTTTTTTCACTGTAACTCTACGAGTAATAGGGGGTGTTTATTATGGATTGTTTATGTATATATAACTCTTTAACTAATTGTAGTTAAAGAGTTTTTTCAAATCTAAAATAAATATGATAAATTTAAGAAAAGAGGAAGTAAGATATGAAGGAAAAAAGAATTAAAAAGTTGCATAAAAAGTTCATAAAGGTAAAAACACATTTAGAGTTTATGGAAAAAATTATTTAGTAGGAGATATGGTGGTAAAGGCAGGAGCAGAAAACTTAGGGGATAAGTCAGGTTCTATAAGTTTAGAAAACGTTGTATCAGTTAATCCAGATGCTATTGTACTTATTCATTTTGGAGATAATAAAAAAATAAGTGATAAAGATATATCTAAAATACTTACTAAAAATAAAGCTTTAGCAAATGTTAATGCTATTAAAAACAATAAAATAATTATTACTGATTTGGCAGAAACTTGGGCAGTAGGAGTAAGAACAGTTGATGCAGTAGAACGATACTCTAAAGAATTGTATCCAGAATTGTTTAAATAAAATATGGTTAATTTAATTAAATATAATAAAGAGAGAAAACCAATGAAATTTAGTAATTTAATGGTTGTAATAGGATTAAGTATAACTTTAGTATTTTCAATTATTTTAGCAGTGACTATTGGACCAGTTAATGTATCTTTTGTAGATGTTTATAAGGTTATATTAAACAAAGGATTTAATATAGGAGAGGGAGATGCTATTTAAGGGCCATTTGTTGATATAATCTGGCAGATAAGATTGCCAAGAGTTTTGCTTGGTGTAGTTGCAGGTATGGGATTAGCTATAGGAGGAGTAGTAATGTAAGCTATAGTTCAAAATCCTTTGGCAGATCCATATATATTAGGTATTATAATTTCAGCTGTAGGAGCTCCCTTTTTTATATATATTATATTAAAGCGTTGGTATGGTTTTGGAGAGGGGTAGTTAATATGAAGCTAGATATTAAAAATATAGATGTGGAAATAGGGAGAAAGACCATAGTAAAAAATGCATGTGTAAGTGTTAAAGAAGGTGATTTTGTAGGGATTATTGGTCCAAATGGAAGTGGAAAATCTACTTTGTAAAAGGCTGTTTATCGTATATGCAAACCAAAATCAGGTAGTATATTTTTAGATAATAAAAGCCTTTTAGATATGTCTATAAAAGATATGGACACTGAGTTAGGAGTTGTAAGTCAGTTTAATCATGTAGCTTTTGATATAAAGGTCCAAGATATGGTGATTATGGGTAGAAATCCTCATAAAAAGTGCTTGAAAAGAATACAGAAAATGATTATAAAATAGTTAGAGAAAGTAGAAATGCTTCAGTAAGCAAAGAGAAGTTTTTCAACCTTGTCAGGGGGTGAAAAGGAAAGAATTTTATTGGCACGTGCTTTAGCTCAGCAGGTAGAATTACTTATATTAGATGAGCCTACCAATCATTTAGATATAAAATATAAAATTCAAATATTAAACTTAGTAAAGTCTTTAGGAATTACTGTAGTGGTAGCACTACATGATTTAAATCTAGCAGCGGCTTATTGTGACAAACTATATGTTATGAACAAAGGATGTGTGGTCGCAGATGGGAGACCTAAAGATGTATTAACACAAGAGCTTATTAAAAAAGTATACCAGGTGGATTGTAAGATTCACTTTGATGAGGGCCATATGCATATTATATTTAAAACTATTTAGAGAGGGGGTTAAATTATGGCTATAGCAATAATGGCATGTAGAAAGCTAGTTGGGAAATGCTCAGGTACAGGTTGTTTTAAGGCATATAATAATTCTAAAGCTGCCTTTGAAATATATAAGAAAGATAAACCGTTACTTAATAGTTTCTTTTATTGTTTTGGTTGCAAAGAAACTAAAGCCAAGGATGAGAATTGGAGACATAAAATAAATCAATTGAAAAAAAACAAAGTAGATACTATACACTTATCAGTTTGTATAAAGATAGAATGTGAAATGTATGAACAGCATGAAGAAATGCTTAAAAAAGAAGGTTTTAAAGTAGTAAGAGGAACTCATTAACAAATTCTATAATTAAAATTAGAAAAATCAGGTTAGTGTTATTTATTTAAATACTAAACTGATTTTTTATTTAGGTAAAATTAGAATTAATTAGATATGGAGAGTTAATTTTTTTATAACTGATTATATACTGTAAAACCAAGGGATAGAATGTTTACAGTAATTACCTTTAATGATAATATTTATATATAAAGAGAATATATAGAGTTAACAGGGGGAATATAGTAGCTATCGGCTTTGATTTAGTAGTATTGGATGTGGATGAAGTCACAGATAACAACTTAGTAACGGCAACAGAGGTACTTTTAAGTAAAAAGCTAGTCAAAAAACAAAGTAGCTGAAATTGGAGAGGGAGTGGTAGGATCTGAAATAGCTTTGTGGTTGGCGAAATAAGGAAAAGATGTAGTCCTTAAGTGAAATTTAAAATAGGACACAATGGGTTGGTTTAATTAATTATTAAAAAGGAGTGAGTATATTGCCAGAATGCTCAAAGATAAAGTTCTTTTCTAGTGGTAATTTAAATTTAAAAAAGTATCCCAATGATTTAAACTCTATTGTGACTTTAAATCCTAATTTTGTATGTGCGGAATATGGAGAGTATGATCAATGTAATTATTATGTTGAAGAAAAAAGGAATAAATTTAAAATAAATTTAACCAATAAAATTCGTATGCTTAGTAGCCAACACACTGCATGGATAAGAATGCTTATTACTAGTATAATAACAGATTCCAAAGATGAAAAGTTTATTGCTAAACGACTTATAAAAAATCTTGTGGATATTAACATGGTACTAAAAGAATTTTATTTAGAAAGTGTAGTAGTAAAATTAAGCGAGTTAGTAAAAAATCATATTGAATTTACTATTAGATACATTAAAGCAGTGAATAATGAGAGTAAAAAAGAAGCGGATAGCATTGAAATAGAATGGAAGACAAATGCTATAAAAGTGGCTAATTTACTTAAAAATTTTAATAGTCATTGTGATAAAAATTACTGGGAGGTAAATTTAGAAAGGTATTTAGGCCTAATAAAATCTGAGATAGTTTATATTCTAAATAAAGATTATGAAAAATCAATTATAATATATGATGAGATTGAGAAACAAAATTTATATATGGCAGATACTATTATAGAAGCAATATTGAAATGAATTTGGAAAGTATAAAATAGTTTTGCTACTATTAAAGTGATTAATTAAATACTATATTCTAGAATATAGTTAATCATAGGAATAATAAAACTTCATATATTAAAAAAGGTTATATTTGTAAAATCACTATTAATATAACCTTTTTTAATTATTTTTCAATAATATTAGTATGTTATATTTTATTTATTTACTTGTATTTTTTCTATAAGTTTTTCAGGATTTACTATTTTCCCTAAATTATACTTTTTGTTATTTTTTTCTACTTGTATGATGTTACCTGTGTCTACGGTTGCCCTTAAAAATTCATCTGGAGTTATATAAGGATTTACTTGACAGCACAAAGCATATAATGCTGCTATATAAGGAGCGGACCAGCTTAAACCACCTTGTCTATAAAATACATAATCAGATGTACCTGTAGGAGAGGCAGTGCATCTACTATCCATTGGAACCATAATATCTTTTTTATAATTGAACTTTTCATTAGATTTAAAAAATGTATTATTAAAAAACATTCCTGGTTCATAGTTTTGAAAATCATCTGGATTTTTCATGCTGTCTCGTCCAAGCCCCCAAAAATTAACTCCATAATATTTATAAAAATTTGTTGAAACCATTAATATACCTTCAGCTTTAGCCCTTTTTACGGCTTCATCTACTTTTTTAAAACCTTTTTCTTTTTCCATCCAGCCAATAGACATGGAAATGGCTCTTATCTTTTTTTCTTTAGGTAAGGTTTTATTTACTTCTATAATTCTATCTATGGATTTTGCTAAATAAGTAAAATCAAAAGGGAATCTCGTTATAAAGCTACTTAAGGTTAAAGTTCCATGAGTTTCTGCAATATAATATAAATCTGCTTCTGGTGCAACACCTACGGTTTTCCCTACGGCAATAGAACTAACAGCAGTACCGTGCATAGAGGCACCGTTTTCATCGTCAATATTATGGATTTCTTCATAAAATTTTAATCTATCTTTATATTCCTTATGATTGGTTAAAAGAGTTTGATCTATAATTGCTATACTAACTCCTTTACCCGTAATACCTTTTTTATGTAATTTTCTTAAATTTAAACCAGGATTTTTGCCGTACTCAATAATAGAGTTTTTATTAAAACTTTTTGGAAGAGTTGAAGGCCATTTTGTTTTACTATCAAAATCTGCATATAATAAATCATTTAAATCATTTTTAATGTCAAGGTGAGATAAATCATAACCTCTTAAATCTACTTGCCACATTTTTTCGGAATTTTTATTGTACTTTGGAAGAGCTTTTAACTGCTTTCTTTTAAAATCTGCCACATTGGGAACTTTAGCGATACCATTATTACTATTTACTTTTGCATTACTATATTTGCATATTGGAAAAGTAAAAGTAAATATTATAAGTATAATTAAGATAAAAATAATTGAGAAACATATTTTCTTTTTAGTACTAATTGTTTTAAAATAATTTGACATAGTGTCCTCCTTAAGATTATTTTTTGATAAAGATTACAAATGTAATCTTTATCAAAAAAATTTATTACTAGAGATATGAAACAATGCGTCTCTAATAATAAACTATTTAACTTTTTTTAATACATAATAACGTGGTAAACTATTTCTAAATGCATAATCCCCACTTTTCCATTGTAAAAACATATATTTAGTATTATTTATAATTTTAATATAATACCTACTAACAGTTTTATCATAAGGACATATAATAAAATTTTTTGACCATTTATAAAACACTTTGTTTGTTTGTCCATTTTGAAAGAAATGTATATTGTTAATGTATAAATCATCTCTAAAGCTTTTTTTATTAGGAATAAAATCATTTGGTTTTTCTATAAAGTCTATGGAAACCCATTCACCTAAAACTGTATTATCCTTAGTGAAAGGGAAGTCAGTATTATCAATTTTTCTAATTCTGCCTTTTTCATCCACTATATATTTGGTAGATATATCTTTATCTACAGTTGTAGAAATAACTATGTTAGGCTCTGTTAACATGATTAATCCAGTTAATAAAACTCCTATTAAAGAGATAGACTTATTGCATACACTTTTCTTCTTAAAGTCACGTATAAAGGAAAGTCTTTTTGAAAGCTCTTTTTTGGTACCAAGTATATTTAAAGGAAAGTATATTGATGATTTATTTTTAGAGCAAGACAAAATATTTAGTATAGTGTATCCATAATTTAATTTTTCCTCCTTATTTATATAAGAAAGTACCATTTCATCACAACTTAGTTCTAAAGATTTTTTCAATTCATTGATAGTAAGCCAAATTAGAGGATTGAACCAATATAGTATAGAAATAATTTTACAAAGGTATATAATCAGGATATCTTTTCTTTTACAGTGACATAGTTCGTGTAATAATATATTTTTTAAATCTTTTTTTCCTAGTTTGGAAAACATTCCTTTTGGAATGAGTATCATAGGTTTTTTTATTCCAAATGTAGCTGGACTATTTATGTAATCTAGTTCTAATAATTTGAAACTATTTTTAATTTTTAAAAGTTTAGTGCAGTCCAACATAAAATCAAGTATAGTATTATCAGTTATGTTTTTACCACTTTGCTTTATTTTTTTATGGAATATAACATAAGTTAATATGGTATATATAGTTAATATACCTAAGCCTAAACACCATATAATAAATAAATATTTAGTACTAACATTAAACTTATTTATTATGTGGGTAAAGCTTAAATACTTAGGATTATTAAAATCAGTATTCTTTTCTTTGTAATAATTTAAGCTGTTATCATAATTCCTATCTTTATTTTCATTTTTTATCATTTCTACTATATTATTTTTATTATTTATTTTCACTAAGATTTTTGCTTTGTTATATAAACTTAAGGAACTTTTGGGCATTATAGGTAGTATTAATCTTATTAATATAAAAATATAGAGTATATATTGAAATTTTATTGAAATTTTTTTATTTAATAGCTTGTTTAAAATAGTAATAGAAACTATAGGTATTATAGAAAATATTGACATTTCCATTACTAGCCTAAAAATTAAGAATAAGTAAAATACTGATTTATCCATATTATTTTCTCTTTTCTAAAACTTTTTTCAAATCTTCTATATCTTCATCAGTGAGGTCAGGGTCTTGTATAAAATTTAATACCATGTCTTTAGCTACCCCATTAAAAACTTTATGTAAAAAAGAGGTGCTTTCTTTTTTTATACAATCTTCTTTTTTTATTAATGGATAATAATAATATGATCGTCCACTGATTTCAAATCCTAATACTCCTTTTTTTACTAATCTATTTAGTAATGTTTTTATAGTTTTGGGTTTCCAATTCATTTCACACTCTAAATTTTCTATAACGTAATTTGCATTACAAGGATTATTATCCCAAAGTAGTTTCATTACTTTCCATTCAGAATCAGATATTTTAGGTATATTTTCCATAATAATACTCCTTAGATTACACACGTAATTTATAGTAATAATATTACACTTGTACTATAAATTTGTCAATTTTATTTAATAAAATATTATTCATCTCCTAATGGAGTAAGATTTAATTCACTTAACATATAATCAGTTTCTAATAAAGTTAATGATTTATTAATAGCAAAAATTATAGCAGAATCTCTAGCATCTTTAGGGTAAAGTTGTCCAACATTACCTAGAGTTAATAATCTTTGAACTTCATTAATATTTAATTTTGCTGAGATGCAAAGCTGTAAAATTTTATCTCTACTTGGATTTTTAGTTCCATTAAGTATTTGATAACAATAAGTTCTATCAATATTTGAGTTTTCAATTAGCTTACTTTTCTTTAAGTTTTTTTTCTTAATAATATCTCCAAAATAGGAATGAAAATTTAGATTTGAAAATGTGTTTTTTGCTTCATTTATATAGTTAGTTAATTTAGACTCATCCTCTATTGAATTTAAAATATCTAAGAGCTCAGAAGTTTTTTTGTTTTCCATAATAATCCTCCTAAAGTTTAAAGTTCAAATTATCAAAGTATACATTAATATGATATAATTTCATGTGTATAAAATCAATTTTTGAAGGGGAATTCTAATGGAAGATTTTGTAGTTGAATATAAATTATCACAGTATAAAGAGTTAACTAAACTAAATGAAAATAATAAAAGTCAAATTTTTTTAGTACAGCATATGCAAAGTGGCAATATTTATGTAAAAAAGATTTTAACTAACTATAATATATTTGTATATAAAGAGGTCCAAAAGATTGATAATATATATACTCCATACATATACGAAATTTTAGAAGTAGATGGTAGATTAATAATTATAGAAGAATTTATAAATGGATCTACATTAGATGAAATATTAAATAAAGAAAAGATATTATCAGAGGAGAAAACCATAGAATATATGTTATGTCTTTGTAATATAATGAAAGATCTTCATAGTTTAAATCCTCCTATAATTCATAGAGATATAAAACCTTCTAATATTATAATAAATAATGATGGAATTTTAAAGTTAATAGATTATGATGTATCTAGAAATTATAAAAAAGCAGAAAATTGTGATACTATTATAATGGGGACTCAAGAATATGCTTCTCCTGAACAATTTGGTTTTTCTCAAACCGATTGTAGAAGTGATATATATTCTATGGGCATACTAATGAATGTTTTAACTACTGGAAATTATCCTAAATATAAGAAGAACAATGGTATATTGGAGGATGTAATAAAAAAGTGTATAATGATCTCAGCAGAGGAAAGATATCAATCTATAATAGATTTAGATAATGATATTAGAAAAAAATTAGAGAAAATTAAAAATGATAACATATGGAATAAAAATATAAAAACAAAAGAAAATACAACATTTAAAAATTTTTACAAATTAATACCAGGATTTAGGGGAAATGGTAGATTCAAAAAAATTATAGCTTCTTTTTGGTATGGTTTTTTAATATTAGCATTAATACTACCTAGTGAAAATTCATTTTTAGTAGATTTGCTCGTATTTATAGTATTATTATTATTAACAGCACTTTATACAAATTTTTTAAATATGAATAATAATATGCCCTTGTTAAAAAAAGATAGAAAAAGCATAAAATTTTTTGGTTATATATTGTATACTATTTTTTTATTATTTGTTACAGGGTCTATATTAAATTATATAAATTAATGTTGGGTTTTTACATGTATGCTAACAGCATACCAATTATTAATGTATATATTTTATAATAATATCTGTCGTAGGAAATTAACTGTGACAGATATTATTTTGTTTTAGAAAAGTAAAAAAGGGGAGGTATTTAAATTATGAAAAAAAGTAAAGTATTAATAATATCAGCAGTATTAGGAATTATATATTCAATTTATTTAATAAGCTATTTTGGTGGTGCTGCATTTGGGAGTAATAATAGTACAGAGGCTTTAGGAGGAGCAATAGCAACTGCATTAGTAACGCCTCATATGATTTGTGTGGTATTAGCTGCAATATTTAATACATTGGGAGCATTTTTAAATAAGGCTGGTTTTGCATTAACAGGGGCTATACTTTATTGTGTTGCAGGAGTAGTGTTTATTATGTATATAATGTTCGTTATACCTATGATAATTTTAAGTTTCATTGGATATAGAGGAGTAAAAAAGAATTTAGCTAAATCAAATTAAAGAATTCTTATAAAACCTTTAAGTGTAGTAAATATACTTAAAGGTTTTATTTTTGTAAAAACAAGTTTTTAATATTATTAGGAATTTATCAGTGAGTTACATATTAGTTTTAGAGATGATTTTAATGTAGGAAATAAAGAAGTAGATACCTTAGTTTAGAATTCAAGGCTACAAAAGGAACAATTTAACTTATAAAGTATAATTGTTCCTTTTGTACTTTATAATTTTATAAATTTATCTCTATCCACACCACAAATAGGACATATAAAATCATTTGGTATAGTATGGGATTCTAGAATGTAACCACACACAGTACAACGATAACCTTTTTTTGGAGGCTCTTCTATATAAGAAGGAGCATTTTTAGGTGTAGCTCCTTTTTTTATTTTATGATAATAGCTATATGTCATAACCTCTTGGTCACTTAATACTTTTGAATCTAGAATTTCACCAATAAACATAACATGGGTTCCTAAATCAAATGAATTAATTACTTTACAACTATACATCGAAGCAGCAAAATCTGTTACATATTTAATACCATTGATATCTGTTTTAGTATGAAATTTTGCAAATTTATCTATGTTTTTACTGCTTTTAAAACCAAATTCACCTATTAAATCCATTGGTGCAGTTTGTGCTAAAGTTATGGCTGCAAAGTAACCGGATTTCTCAATAATTTCTTCTGTAAAATTATTTTTAGAAATAGTAACTGAAAGTTTTATTGGATTAGATGTAACTTGAGAAAGGGTGTTGACTACACAACCACTTTGCTTACCTTCATGACAGCTAGAAACTATATAAACACCATAACTAAACTTATGAAGCGCTTTTTGATCCATACAATCACTCCTTAATATTCATAATTTATATAGGTTTATTTTAAAATAATTATTATCTTATAATAATAATACTCTATATATTACTTAAAGTAAATATAAAAAGCCAATATTTTAAATTGTTCTAAAATATGAAATTCTACATTAATATTACCGATAAATAAAAATATGAGTTTATGTTAAGCTATTATTAAGGATTGTGTAGTATAATAGTCCGAAATTGAGGTGAAACAAATGATAAAAATTTTGCTTGTTGAAGATAATATAAAGATTAGTGAAAATATAAGTGAGTATTTTAGAAAGGACATGAATGTAGAAGCAGTATATAATGGCGAAGAGGCACTTGAGTGTTTATATATGTTTACTTATGATGTGGTTATACTAGACCTTATGTTGCCAGAAGTGGATGGAATGACTGTGTTAAAGTATATTTCAGAAAATCTTTTCAATACTGGTGTTATAGTATTAACGGCAAAAGAGGAATTAGGGGATAAGTTAAAGGCTTTTAATCTAGGGGCAAATGATTATTTAACAAAACCTTTTTTTTTAGAAGAACTTAGAGCAAGAATTAATGCAATACTAAAAAGTATGGGGAAAATAAGTAAACCTAATTTAATAGAGTTTAAGGATATGTATATTGATATGAAAACTAAATCTGTGTATATTGATAAAGTAAAACTAAATATAAATGAAAGACTATATAGTTTAATTCAATATCTTATGGTTAATAAAGGAGTTTTATTATTTAAGGAGCAAATATTTGAAAATGTATGTGGATATGATAGTGATGCTTCAACTGAAATAATAGAGGTATATGTAAGCAGATTAAGAAAGGCATTGGCACCTTTTGGATATGATAAATATCTTATTACCAAAAGAGGAATGGGGTATTTATTAGATGAGAGTATTGGTAAATAGAATTGGGTAAAAAAGATGTTTTTTATTATACCAAAAAAAATATAATATTTATAAGTACAACAATAGTTTTTATATGCCTTTTTATTTTTGCCATGGTAACCAGATTTTTATATACTTCTAGAGTTTTTAATAATGTAGATAGAGATATTTTGCATCAAAAAGATATGATTGAACATTCACTACCAATGATTATGAAGGAAAAAAACAAAGACTTATTGGATGGAAAGTTTCACTTTAATCCTCCATTAGTTCCACCTAATATTACAGCTATAATATATTTTCAAGAAAGATTAGAGTTTGTTAGCCCAAGTGCTTATTTTACTAATACAAATGTTCCTAAAATGGAAAAGTTAACAGAAAATAAAATAATTACATTAAATTATAAAGGGCATAAATTTAGGGCTTTAAGTTTTGTATATAGACAGTATAATATCCAGTTATTTACTAATATTGATTCACAGATACAGTCTATTAATCAATTAAATAATTCTATAATTTTAAGTCTAATAGTATTGATTATAATAGCACTTTTATTATCTTCATTTTTAGGGAAAAAAATTATAAAACCAGTAAAGGAGGCTTATGATAAGCAAGTATTTTTTGTTCAAGATGCATCTCATGAAATGAGAACCCCTCTTGCAGTTATTAAAGGTAAGTTGGAATTACTGGCAAATTCATGGGGAGAATCCATTGATAATAATTTTGAGTATATATCTAAAATGATGAGTGAGATAAAGTTGCTTGAAAAATTAAATAGTGATTTATTATTATTAACAAAGGAGGATTTAAGCAACAATATTAAAATAGATAGTATTAATTTAGAAGAATTTATTAAGAATATAAGTGAGTTTTATATTGATTTAGCAGAAATTCAGAATAAAAAGTTTGAAGTCATTAGACCTAATGGTATTATCAAAGTAAGTTGGGACTATGACAAGATCAAAAGAATTATTGTAATATTACTTGAAAATGCTTTTAAATATACCAAAGTTAAAGATAGTATCACAATAGTTTTTGAAGAGTTTAATAAAAATATAAAGATAACTATTAAAGATACTGGGATAGGAATAAAAAAGGAGGATCAGAGGCGTATTTTTGATAGATTTTTTAGAAGTTCCAATGTGAGGGCTTCAAATATTACCGGTAGTGGTATTGGTCTTAGTTTATTAAAATCTATATCTAATAGTTTAGGGATTGAGGTTAACTTTTCCTCAGAAGTTAATATAGGAACAAAATTTCAATTAATAGTTCCCAAAGTTATAAGGATAAAATAATAAGAAATGAAAAGGAGATAAAATTCTCCTTTTATTTATATAAAATATTAATTTCTATATTTTTTTATATAATCTTCTAAACTCCAAGTATTTAAAAATTCTTTAGCACTTTTATAACCGGATTTGAATAGAGCAATACTTTTTTCTTTAGAAATATTAAATTCTACTGAGTCCACTGTAGCAGAAGGAATAAATATGGTTCTAGCTTTATTTTCCTCTCTACTCCAAGGGGCATTAGATTCATTTTTCATAGTATCGGCTATGTCAAATAAAAAGGATAAAGGATCTGTTTTACCTGAGGCAGTATAACTTGTTTTAGGAAATTGAAATTTGAAACCAAAAGTTGGCCAAGGTGGAACTCCCTCGATATCAAAGATATCAATAGGGAAATTACAACATATACCCCCATCAACTATATAACTTGTGCCATATTTGTGTTTAAATTCTACAGGTTTGAAGTAAAACGGGATACTAGTACTCATCCTAACTGCTTTAGCCACAGAAAAATTGTCACAATCTAAACCATATTCAGATAATCCATCTGGTAATACTAAAATCCTCTTTCTAGTTATATCTGAAGCTATTATTTTTAATGAGGGTTTATTATAGAACTTAAGATCTTTAAAGGAATCTATGTTTTTATCATTTAATAATTTTTTTATCCATTCTTCTAAGTAATCTCCAGAGTAAATACCTTTTTCTTTAAAGAAACCAAGGGCTTTCCCAAATAGGGGGAAGCGCTGTAAACCACTAGTATCTAAAAATTTTAGAAAATTTAAATTTATAACCATTTCTTTTAAATCTTTAGAGGAATATCCTGCAGCAATTAGGGACGCTATTAAAGCCCCTACAGAACTTCCGGCAGTATTTTGCCAGATATAACCTGATTTTTCCATGTAAGTTAATGCTCCAATAATGCCTATACCTCTCATGCCTCCTCCTTCAAAAACAGCATCAGCCTTCAAATATATCACTCTCTTTTTAAATTTATATTATTAGTATATGTATAATATAGTTTATGTTTGAGAAAATGTTTATTGCATAAGATAATTAAATAAGATTAATATGATAATATTGGAATATATTATGTTAAAATACTAAGTATAAGGATTAATAAATTATACAGGAAGGTGGAGAATATGTTAGAGGTTGTTGAAAGATTTTTAAGATATACAAAGATAAATACAAAATCGGATGAAAATACTGGTACATCTCCTAGTACAGCAGGTCAAATTGAATTTGCGAAAAAACTCAAAAATGAACTTATTGAAATAGGGTTAAAAAATGTGTCATTAGATAAGTTTGGATACGTTATGGGAGAAATTCCAGCTAATACTGAAAAAAAAGTAAAAACTGTTGGGTTTATTGCTCATATGGATACCAGTCCAGATATGAATGGAAAAAATGTTAACGCTAAAATAGTAGAGAAATATGATGGTAAAGATATTATATTAAGTGAAGAAAAAAATATAGTTTTATCTCCAAAGGACTTTAAAGAGTTGAAAAATTATATTGGTCAAACTTTAATAACTACTGATGGCACTTCTTTACTTGGGGCAGATGATAAAGCAGGAATAGCTGAAATAATAACTGCTGTAAAATATATAATAGATCATCCGGAAATAAAACATGGTAAAATATGTATAGCTTTTACTCCAGATGAAGAAATAGGATGTGGGGCGGATAATTTTGACGTAGGAAAATTTAATGCGGATTTTGCATTTACTGTAGATGGAGGGACTATTGGAGAATTGGAGTATGAAAATTTTAATGCAACTTGTGCTAAAATTTGTATAAATGGAAGAAATGTTCATCCAGGCTCTGCGAAAGATAAAATGATTAATTCTATGACAATTGCTGCGGAATTAATAAATAGTTTGCCTAAAAATGAAGTTCCAGAGAGGACAGAAAAGTATGAGGGCTTTTATCATTTGATAAGTATTAAGGGGGAAGTGGAAAAAACTGAATTACAATATATAATTAGGGATTTTGAAAAGGAGAACTTTAAAAAAAGAAAAGAAAACTTAAAGAATGAAGTGAAGTTACTGAATAAAAAATACGGAGAAGGTATTTTACAATTAGTAATTAAGGACCAATATTATAACATGAAAGAAAAAATACAGCCTGTAAAGTATATTATAGACTTAGCTTATAAAGCTATGGTAGAAGCAGAAGTAAAACCTGATATAAGTCCAATAAGAGGGGGGACTGATGGAGCTAGATTATCATTTATGGGTTTACCAACACCAAATCTTTTTACAGGAGGTCATAACTTTCATGGGAAATATGAATATATCCCAGTATATGCTATGGAGAAAGCAGTACAAGTAATAATAAATATAGTAGAGTTAACTTACAAAATATAGTATTAAACATATAATGTAATTTATTTAATAAATAAATTGTGTGTATTTAAAAGACTATATAAACTAAATAGAGTTTATATAGTCTTTTTTTGGATGTGTATACATCTAATGTTAAAATTTGTTGAAAAACATGTTTTTTAATGTTAATATTATACTGTATTACAAATTATACGATAATATTAGACAATTATTAAAAAAATTTACATGAATAAAATGGAAATATTACTCATACATTGAAATATAAGATTAAATTTAGATAGGAGGGATAGATTTAATGTCAAAAAATCAAAAAAAAATTATTTTGTTTCTCTGTTTATGTACATTGTTTTTAGGGACGTATGTTTTTTATAATAATTTTATATATAACGGAGAAATAGAAAAAAGATGTGTTTTAATTATTGATTCATATCATCATAATGATATTTCAGTTCTTCAAGAAATTCAAAATATTGTAAACAATAATGGAATAATAATAGAAAAAGAGTATTTAGATTATAAAAAATCTTTTAGTAAAAAAGATATTGAAAAGTTATTAAATTACTTTACTAAAAAATATAAAAATAAAGAAATCGACATGATTATATCATGTAATAATTGCACTTCCTCATTTATAAATGAACATCATAAAAAAATATTCCCTAATATACCTATTGCTTTTTATAATAATGAATATGACTATGATAAAAAGCAAAATAATCTTAATGGAGATTTACAATTATATACAAATGAAAAGCATATAAATAATATGGCAAATCTAAAATCATATACTAAATTCACAATTATGGATAAAGATTCAATTATACTAACTGATAACAAAATGGTATTGAATAATTTGTTGCTTAATAATTATAATTCTAAAGGAAGTGTATATCAGATTTCAAGGGAATATTTATGGATATCTATCTTAATATCTATGTGTGTACTCTTAGGAATTATATTTATTTTACTTAACAATATATATAAAAGAAAAAGTATAGAAAGAGTATTAAAAGATAGCGAGAAAAATTTGAAGAATTTAATAGATGCAGTGCCAGACCTTGTATGTTTTAAAGATGGAGAAGGTAAATATTTAATGTTAAATGAAACAAATATAAATATATTGGACTTAAATGATGTAGATTATAAAGGAAAAAATGATAGGGAACTTTCTAAAATAGTCCCTAGGTGTAAGCATATATTTGAAAGATTTATAAAATCTGATGAATTAGTATGGGAAAACAAAAATATATATAGAACAGAGGAGACTATAAAAGATAGAAATGGTAACAATAAAATTTTTGATGTAATAAAGGTTCCTGTTTATAATTTAGATGGGAGTAGAAAAGGTATAGGAATAATTGGAAGAGATATTACGCATCAAAAGATTAATGATGAGCTAAAGGTTAAGGCAGAGAAAAGTGAAAAATTATTAGAAGAAGTAAAGGAAAATGATAAGTTTAAAACTGAATTTTTTGCTAATGTATCCCATGAATTAAGAACTCCACTAAATGTTATGCTAAGTAGTATACAGTTAATGAAACTATATAATGATAAAGGTCTAATTATAGATAATGGTGCAAACTTGGATATGAAAATTAAAATATTGAAACAAAATTGTTTAAGACTTTTAAGACTTATAAATAATTTAATAGATATAACCAAAATAGATTCAGGATTTTATAAATTATATATGGAAAATTGTAATATAGTAAATGTAATAGAAGATATTACATTGTCTATTGCAGAATTTGCATCAAGCAAAGAAATTGAACTAATATTTGATACAAATGTTGAGGAGAAGATAATGTGTTGTGATTCTGAAAAAATAGAAAGGATAATGTTAAATTTATTGTCAAATGCAATAAAATTCACACCTAGGAATGGCAAAATTTGCGTTGCACTATTTGATAGTGGGGATGAAATTAAAATTTCTATAAAAGATAATGGAATAGGAATACCTAAAAACAAGCAAAAATTTATATTTGAAAGATTTAGGCAGATAAATAGTCAGAGTGTTAGGGGCTGTGAAGGAAGTGGTATTGGATTATCTATTGTTAAAGCACTTGTTGATTTACATCATGGAGATATAAGCGTTGATAGTGAAGAAGGAAATGGAAGTGAATTTATAATTAAATTTCCTTCATATATAGACAAAAATTTAGAATTTAAAAATAACTATTTACAAGACGATAATAGAAATATTATAGGACTAGAATTTTCAGACTTTTAGATGAAGGTCTCCATAATAGATTGATGTATTAATAAAAAAACATCAATCTATTATTTTGTATAAATAATCTTAACAAATTTTTAATAAAAGAAAACGTTTATATAATTGCAAGGGTATCAAAAACAACTTGCAATTATAATTAAAAATGATATACTTATTCATATGCAAAATATAAACATTAAATTAAAAGGAGGTATATTATATGAAAGACGAAAAAATATTTAAGTTAACCCAAGAAATAATAGATGAATGTCTTGAGGAAAGTATGGAAAAGCCAGAAGACAAAAAAAAAAGCAATAGACATAAAAGAATTGCTTAGTAACTCTCAAATAAACTAAAAGAAAAAGTTTTAGATAGGAGTTGATTTTAAAAGCAATGGAGAATTATTCTAAGTTGCTTTCTAAAGTATGATAAAAATAAAATGGTGTGTAAATAATTAAATCCCTAGTTATAACCCATATATATAACTAGGGATTTTTTATTGTTAGGGTTCTTTCCAATCTTTATTTATTAAACTAGCGACTATATGATCTTCCCAGTGATTATTTATTAATACACATTCTCTAAAATAGCCTTCAACATAAAATCCTAAGCCTTTCAGTAAGTTGTTACTTTTATCGTTTATAGGCATATATTTTGCTATAATTTTATGTATATGTAATTCTTCAAATACATATTTTATAGCTAATTTTAAGGATTCTGTCATATATCCATTCCCTTGTTTAGTTTTAGCGATACTATATCTTAAATTGCAGGTATAACTAGGAAAAGGTGAAAAATCTTTGAAAGATATTGTACCTATAACTATATCGGGATGGTTGTTTTCATATATAAACAATCTAAGTGAAGTCTTATTATGAATTTCTTTAATCATATTTTTTATTTTCTTTTCCCAAAAGTCTTCAGTGTAAAAATCATCGCATTTAACAGGCTCAAAAGGGGCTAAATAAGTTTCATTTTTTTTATAATATTTTATTATAGCACTTATATCATTCATTGTAGGAGTACGAAGAAGAACTCTAGCCCCTTCTAACTGACAAAATAGCGATAGTTCAATGTTCTGCATGGTTATTCTCCTTTGTATAATTAATATTATATTACATCATTATAACATAATCATATATATTAAAAAGAGGAAACTTAAATAAGTAAGTTTCCCCTAAATTTATATAATTTTAGCAGCAATGACAGAAGCATCTTAATATCCAGGAAAGTACGCAGTATATTATTAGAATAAATATTATCCATGCAATGTAGGATAGTATACAACAACAAAGCATATAAATTCACCTCCTAAAATAGGTAAAGGATTAAAATTTTAATTATTGTATTTAGATAATATATTATATGAGAGACTATTAAAAATGTTATGCTAGGTGACCATTTTACATAAAATTTACTTCATAATATTTGTGGAATAAATTTAATAAACTATGAAAATACACGAATATAATTTACATATTTGTAATATTTATAATAAAAATGTAATTTTCAGTACACAAATCTCAATTATTTTATGATATAATTTCTAAGTATGGTATATATATGAAAAAAACAATAGGGGGAGTTATCAATATGTTCAAAAACTTAAAGCTAAAAAAGAAGCTAACAATTGTATTATTTGTACCAATAACTGCATTAGTTCTTACAATAATATTGACTGTAGCAAAAAGTAGTTCATTGGAAGAAAATTTAATAAAATGTCTATATGAACAAAGTTATAGCATTTCTAATTTAATATTAAATGCTGATAGGGATATGTATCAAGCTATGGTGGCTCAAAGAAACTTATTTTTAACAGATGGAAAAGATCCTAATTTTCAAGAACATATAAAGGATAGAGATACTAACATAAAAGAAACAAGGGAAAAAATTGCTGCTGCAAAAAAATTGGTTGAAAAGAATAAAGAGGCTTTTTTAAAATATAAGGTAGATAATAAGGATATATTCCAAGATTTTAATGAGTTTAATGAATATTTTACAGAATGGGAAAGTGAATGTATAAAAATAACTGATTCTTTAGCTAAAAAACAATTAAATAATAGGGAAACAGAAATGATAGATGAAAAATCTGTAGAAAATAGATTTGATATTGCAAGACAGAATATAGAAAATATAGGTAAAATAGTTGAAAGTTTTGCTAAAGATAAAATTATTGAGACAAAACAAAATAAAAAAAATTCATTTATATTAATAGGAATAGTAGATTTAATTGCAGTAATAGTATCAGTATTAATAGGAATTATGATAATAATAAATATAATAAAGAGAATAAATAAAACTAAAGATTTAATAGATGCAACTTCAAATTTGGATTTAACTTTAAATACTGAAGAAATTTATATGACCACAAGTGAAGATGAAATTGGTGATATTGTAAAGGCAGTACTAAAGATGAGAGAGTCATTAAAAAATATAGTTAAGGACTTAAATGATAGCATATTTAATATATCTTCAAGTTCTAAGAGTTTAGCAGTAGCTATAGATGAGAGTAATGATTCAATAGAAATAGTATCTAATACAGTTGGTGAGATAGCTAAGGGGGCCCAAGAACAGGCAAGTCAATCTCAAAGTGGGGCAGAGAAATTAGAAAAATTAGCATTTCAAATTAGTACAGTGGTAAATAATTCAAAAGAAGTAAAAAAACATTCTAGTAATGTAAAGAAAATGAATGATATAGGCATGAATTCTCTTATTAAACTTGTAGATAAGTTTCAGCTAAATAAGAAAGCAGTTGAAAACGTGGCTGATAATATTTCTATTTTAGATGAAAAATCCGAATCTATAGGGGAAATTATAAACACTATCCAATCTATTGCAGAACAAACAAATTTACTTGCTTTAAATGCTGCTATAGAAGCTGCAAGAGCAGGAGAGGCAGGAAAGGGGTTTGCTGTAGTTGCAGATGAAATAAGAAAGCTTGCAGAACAAACATCGTTATCTACTAAGGAAATAGAGGAAATAGTAAGTGAAATACAAGAGGAAATATCCAACGCAAAACTAAGCATGGATGACGGAAAGAAGTCTGTTTTTCAAGCGGCAGAAGCTGTTAAGAGTACTGAAGAGGTATTTGATAAAATAGATGAAAGTATAAAAATAACTCTTAAACATATTAGAAGTTTAGCAGAAAATATAGTTGATGTTGATGGTGATAAAGAAGAGGTCTTGCTTACTATACAAGGAATATCAGCTATTTCCGAAGAATCCGCAGCTTCTACCGAGGAGGTATCTGCATCTATGAATGAACAATCATCTACTATAAATAAAGTATTTGAGATGACAGAGGAGTTAAAGAGTACATCATTAAAATTAGAGGAACTATCCCAAAAATTTAAAATTTAAGAAAGAGGAAAAGTATATAGTTGCTATGTACTTTTCTTCTATTTACCTTTTTATATAGAGGCTGTAGAATTATAGTGATGTGTATAATTTAATGGAGGGATTAACTTTGAGAATATTACATACTTCTGATTGGCATTTGGGTAAGAGTTTAGAGGGCGTTAGTAGATTAGATGAGCAAGAGCTATTTTTAAAGGATTTTAAAAAAATAGTTGAAAAATATAATATAGATATGGTTATAATTTCAGGGGATATATATGATAGTGGTAACCCTCCTGCAAGAGCAGAGAGAATGTTTTATAGAATAATTAAGGATATATCAGATAATGGTAAGAGAATTATACTTATTATATCTGGCAATCATGATAGTCCTAATAGATTAGTAGCCGCTAGTCCCATTGCTAAAGAGCATGGAATAGTGATGGTAGATTTACCTAAAACTGTAGTAAAAAAAGGTCAATATGGAGATGCTTTTATAAATGACTCTGGTGAAGGATATATTGAAATAGAATTAAGAGGAGAAAAGGCAGTAATAATAGTACTGCCATATCCTAGTGAAAAAAGGCTTAATGAAGTACTAAGTTATGATTTAAATGAGGAAGCAAAAAGGAGGAGTTATTCTGATAGAGTTGGGGAGATATTTGAAAAATTATCTTTGAAATATAGAGATGATACTATAAATATAGCTGTTTCTCATATATTTATTTGTGGTAGCGATAGTAGTGATTCTGAAAGACCTATTGAGTTAGGGGGGAGCTTAGCTGTGGATGTAGATAAACTTCCTAAAAGAGCTCAATATATAGCCCTTGGACATTTACATAAACCTCAAAAAGTAAGGGGGACAAGTTTAAATGCATATTATTCAGGATCACCTCTTCAATATAGCAAAAGTGAAATAAATTATGCTAAATGTTGTTATGTTTTAGACATAAAAGCTGGGCAGGATCCAAGGATTGAAAGTATTATGTTTCATAATTATAAACCTATTGAAATATGGAAATGTAATGGAATAGATGATGCAATAAAAAAATGCGAAGAAAATAGAGAAAAAAATTCATGGGTATATTTAGAGATAAGAACGGATAGCTTTATTTCACAGGAAGATATAAAAACTATGAGAAATTTAAAAAAAGATATTTTAGAAATAAAACCTATAATATTAGGAGAAGAAGAGATTATAGAAAGTGAAAATATAAAAGATAAGTCAATGGAACAACTTTTTGAAAGCTTTTATAAATTTCAGAGGGGTGTAGAGCCAGAGGAGGAAGTTAAAAAACTATTTTTAGAAATTTGCCATGGAGAGGGAGAGGAAAAAGATGAAACCTAAAAGGCTTAAAATCAAAGGGCTAAATAGTTTTATAGAAATGCAAACAATTGATTTTGAAACTTTAATAAGTAGGGGACTTTTTGGTATTTTTGGATCTACTGGTAGTGGTAAATCTACTATACTTGATGCCATAACTCTTTCTTTATATGGGAATATAGCTAGAGGAAATGGTGAATATATAAATACTTATTCAGATAATTTATATGTAAGTTATGAGTTTGAAATATATAGTGAAGGTAAAAGAAGAAATTATATTGCAGAGAGAATAATTAAGAGAGACAAAAATGGTAAATATAAGACTTTTTCTGCTAAGCTTATAGAAATAAATGAGAAGGATAATGTAATTGCAGAAGGGGCAAGAGATGTTTTAAAAAAGGTAGAAGGAATAATAGGCCTTACCGCAGAAGATTTTACTCGTTCTGTGGTATTGCCTCAAGGGAAGTTTAGTGAGTTTTTAAGACTTACTGGTAAAGAGAGAAGAGATATGCTGGAGAGGATTTTTAGGCTTCAGAAATATGGGAAAAATTTATGGGAGAAAATAAAAAAAGCAAGAAATATTAATTTAGCAAAATTAGATAAGTTGGATGGAGAAATGAAACATTATAAAGATATTTCTAATGAAAGGTATATAGAACTTGATAATCGGTTTAAAGTGCTTTTAGATGAGGAAGTACAAATTAAAAATAAAAAAGAGAAAATGGATAAAGACTATGACCAATATAAATTTATTTGGGAACTAAGCCAAGAACTTAAGTATTATTTGACTAAGGGAGAGAAGCTTAAGTTAAGAAATAAGGAATTTGAAGATAAAAAATATAAGTTAAGCAAAGCTAAAGCAGCATTAAAAGTACAACCTTATATGGATGAAATCTTTTATACTGAGAATAAGATAAAAGAAAATGAAACTTTGTTAGAAGCATTAAATAAAAATTTTAAAGATAAGACTATAGAACTTGAACATATTAAAGGTAAGTATAATGATATTTTACTTAAAAAGGATAAAGAACTTCCAGAGTTAATTAAAAAGGAAACTAATTTATATCAAGCTATTAAGGTGAAAATGGATCTAGAAAAGCTAAAAAATGAAAGACAAAGCCTTGAGGTAGAGTATAAAGAAAAAAGTAGGGATAATAGACTATTAAGTTTTAAGTTGGAAGAAAATACTTTAAATAAACAAAAGTTTTTAAAAAATATAAATGAAAGAGAAAGAGCATTTGAAGATCTAAAGGTAGAAACAGAATACAGAGAAATGGTGGAAAAGGCATATAAATTAGAGGAAAGATATGGGGAAGTTGAAAAAATAAAAGAGGAGCTTAAAAATAAAATTTTATTAAAACAGTCATTTATAAGTGAGAATAGGTATAAGTATAATTTATTATTAAAAGATAAGGAAATAAAACAAGAAAGGTTAAAACTTTTACAGGAAAATAAAGATAAGCTTATAAGAGACATGCCTGGAGATGAAAATTCTTTAATAAAACTGCAGGATGAAATTTTTAGTATTAAAGAGAATTTTAATATATTAATTAAAGAAAATGAAAAGAAGAAGGAATTGTATGTTAATATAAAACTTATAAAAGATGAGAAGTTAGTTAAGGAAAAGGAACTTTTAAAATTAAAGGAAATTTTGGAAAACAAAAGGAGTATAATTAATGAATTAATTAAAGAAATAAAAAAAATAGAAAGGCAAAGTATAGCTAGTCTTTTAATCGAAGAATTAGAGGATGGGAGACCTTGTCCTTTATGTGGATCTGTTCAGCATCCTATGATTTTGAAAAAAATAGATGGAAATATTTTAGAAGAAAAAAATAAAAATAAAAATGATTTAGAAAACTCCATAGAAATTTTGCATAGGGAAGAAAAAAGTATTGAGATAGAATTGGCTAAAATGGAGAATGATATCTATAATATGGAGAATAATATAAAAGACCTCAAAGAAATAAATGATAATGTTATACATGAAAATAGGAATACTATTATTTTAAAAGAAGAAAAATTTAATATTTTAAGAGAAGATATAAGATTTTGGAAAGAAAAAAAAGAAAATTTAGAAAATATAATAGAAAAAGAAAAAGTAAAGTTAAATTCAATTGATAAAGAAAGTATTAAATTAAAAGAAAGTATAGAGATAGTTGAAATTAATTTAAAAGAATTGAATGAAGATTATATTAAAATTTTAAAAGAATTTAATATTATAGAGGAAAGTTATAATAATATAAAAAATAAAATTAATGTTATTAATATAAATGATGAAATGAACTCTATAAAACAGAAGGAAAGAGAAAAAGAAATATTAGAAAAAGAAGTTAAAAGTATTAGGGAAAAATTAAGTGAAGTAGACAAAAGTAAGGAAGAGTTAGATGAACAAATTTTGGAAGTGTCAAATAGTATTTCGAGAATTGTTCAAAGTGGAAAAGAAAAGAGAATTGTAATAGATGATAAAGAAAAGGAAATAAAAAGATTATCTGAGGGAAAAGAACCAGAGGAATACTTAAATATAATAAAAGAAAATATAAAAAATATAAAATATTTAGAAGAAAATTTAAAAGATAAATACAATATTATATCTGAAGAAACTCAAAAAATATATGATAAAAAGGTAGGAGAGGAACAAAAGAAAGAAAGTTTAAATGCTTTAAAAGTTGATCAAAGAAAAAAGGTAAAAATAAGCTTAATAGAAAATGGATTTAAATCTAAAAAAGAAGTAGAAGAATATTCAATTTCAGAAGAAGCCATAGAGAATTTGGAAAATGAAATAAAATATTTTGAAGATGAAGAAAAGGATGTAAAAAATAATATAAATAGGATAAGTGAAAAATTAAATGGCAAAACCTTGGATAAGGATACATGGGAAAAATTTAAAATGGAGATAAATGAGAATAATATTTTATTAAATAGAAAAATAAAAGAAATAGCCACTGTTGAAAAATCATTGAAAGATATAAAAATTGCACTAGATAATTTACAAATATTATTAAAAAGAAAAAATGAAATAGAGCACAGAAAAAGTCTCCTAGATGATTTAGAAAAATTAATACATGGGAATAAGTTTGTAGAATTTGTTGCTACTAGCCAGTTAAAGTATATAGCTATGGAGGCATCTAAAAGGCTTAAAAGTATTACAAATGACAGATATGCTCTCTTATTAGATCCCAACGGAAATTTTGTAATAAGAGATGATAATAATGGTGGAAGCATAAGAGCTACATCTACTTTATCTGGAGGAGAAACTTTTGTAACATCTCTATCCCTTGCTTTGGCATTATCATCTCAAATACAATTAAAAGGAAGTGCACCCTTAGAATTCTTCTTTTTAGATGAAGGTTTCGGTACTTTAGATAATGAACTTTTAGACACTGTAATAACATCTCTTGAAAAATTAAGAAGCGATAAAATGAGTGTTGGAATTATTAGTCATGTTGAAGAATTAAAAAATAGGGTACCTATAAAACTTTTAGTTACTCCATCTAAAACAGGAGAAGGAAGTAAGGTTACTATTGACTATAGCTAAATTTACTGTTGTATACAGATAATATTTTGAATTTTGTGGTTTAAATATAATTTAAAGTTTATAAGTTTCACCAATTTTTAAAATTTTAATTGAACCATCATTAAGCTCATTTAACATGGATATTGTTCCTGCATCACTTTCCTGTGATGGAATGAATGTATTGTAATGAATGGGGATCATTATTTTCCCGTTCATTTCTTTAAACATTTTAAAGCTTTCTGATGGTGAACAATGAGATTTTAATATTTCATCAGTTTTGTAACATCCAACGGGCATAAGTGCTACATCCACATCTAAATTTTTAAATTTAGACGTATATCCTGTGGCCCCTGCAAAAAAGATTTTGAAGTTATCGCTATTAATTACATAAGAGTTTCCCACATATCTTTTACCAAGATAAGAAAGTTTACCCATATAGCAAGGCTCTAATACATCTATAGAAATATCTTTAAGTTTAATTCTGTAACCAGCAGTGGCAGTTATAATTTTGCCAAATCCTAAAAGTGTCATTACTTGAGAAAATCCACCTGGAGTTATTATTACAGCGTCCCTATTTATTTTTCTTAAAGTATTTGCATCTAAATGGTCTCTATGACCATGTGATAATAGAATATAGTCTATGTGTAACTTTGATAAGTCCATAGATGGATTTATTAATCTTCTTATATGACCTAATGCACCACTTGTTACCGGATCAGTTACTATAATTTTATCGTTAAGGTTTATTACTACAGTAGAATGGCCAACCCAATGGATAGAGTTTTTAACTATAGGATCTTTTAAAGGTTTAGAAGAACTTTTAGACATAGGTTTTAAATTTTTAATTAAATTAGTTAATTTTTTTTTCATAAACACAACCTCTTAATTATTATCTTATTATTAATATATTGTTGTTACTGATAAATAGTTTCAATTTTCTTAAATTTATATTTATGTTTAAATATAAGTTTTCTATAATTATAATTTACTTATACTGTAAGTCCTTATATTGAATATTCTAGTTCAAATATTATAATCCTTCAATAAAATTAAATTTAAAGGTGGTTTATACAAATTTGCAATTATATTAATTAAATGATATATTTTTTATAGTTTAAAGAATATATTTAAGCTAATTTAGGGAGATGTATCGAATTATGAATATTTTTTTATTAAGACATGGAGAGACTGAACATAATATGAAAAAATTATATTATGGAAAATTGGATGCATTATTAAATGAACAGGGAATTAAGCAGGCGGAAATTGTTAAGGAAAGATTAAAAAACATTAGATTTAATGCTGTATATACTAGTGAAATGAAAAGAGCAGTGGATACTGCAAAGATAGTGTTAAAAGATAAAAAATATAAAATTATAAAAGATAGTAGAATAAATGAAATGGATTTGGGGATATTTGAAGGAAAATCCTATAAAGAAATAGAAAAACTTTATCCGGAGGAGTGGAAAAATTGGTGTGAAAATTGGAAAGAATTTGCACCGCCTAAAGGAGAAAGTTTTATTCAATTTTATGGAAGAATTAAAAGTTTTTTTGAGGATATTTTAAAACTTAAAGAGGAAAATATATTAATTGTAACTCATGGCGGAGTAATAAAGAATATATACTCATATATAATGGAAGAGAACTTGGATATGTTTTGGAAATTTGGCACTAAGAATGGTGATTTGGCTATTGTAAAATATGAGTACGGAAATTTATATTTAGATTCTATAGTTCATGCTGAAAAATAATATAAATAGATTGGAGAAATTTATGGATAAAAATAAGATTATACTAGTTACTGGGGGGGCAAGAAGCGGAAAAAGCACTTTTGCAGAAAATTTATTAAAACATAGTGATGATGTTTTATATATTGCTACTTCTATAATTACAGATGAAGAAATGGAAGATAGGGTAAAAAAACATAGATCAAGGAGAAATTCCAACTGGAATACTTATGAAGGGTATTTTGATTTAGACAATGTTTTGGAAAAATACAGTAATAAATATATACTCTTAGATTGCGTAACTATAATGACAACAAATTTAATGTTTTCTTTAGGGAATAATTTAGAAGAAGTATCAATGGAGGAAATTGATAAAATAATAGTAAAGATAAAAAGAGAATTTGATAAACTTATAAAAAAGGCAAGAGAAACAAATAAAACATTAGTTATGGTAACTAATGAAGTGGGGTTAGGAGTTGTACCAGCTTATAAAGTAGGAAGAATTTTTAGGGATGTAGCGGGGTTTGTGAATCAATATATAGGAAATTTAAGTGATGAAGTATATTTAATATGTTGCGGGCAATCATTAAAAATTAAATAGATATTAGGAGTGACTTGAGATGAAAAAGTACTTATATGATTTTTTGCTTATGATACAATTTTTAACTAGAATACCTGTAAAGAAAAGTCTTCCTTGTGAAATGAAAAATTTCAGGGATGGAACAGCCATGTTTCCATTAATAGGACTTTTAATAGGTGCTATAGAATGGGGAGTTTATTATGTAAGTATTAAATTTTTCCCATCAAATATAACCGCCATATTTGTTATATTAGTAGGAATACTCTTAATGGGATGTCTTCATCAAGACGGGTTTGGAGATATTTTTGACGGTTTTTTTTCTTTTAAAGGAGACAGTGATAAAATAATAGAAATAATGAAGGATAGCAGAATTGGCACATTTGCATGTGTGGCTCTTATATTTGATATATTAATAAAATATGCCACTTTATCTATTGCTATTCATAAAAATGTTTCAGCTATTATAATAGTAACACCTATAATAAGTAAATGTACAGTGTCATTTATGGCTTTAGTTGGTAAGAGAGCTAAAAAAAATGGAACTGGGAATTTATTTATAGGGAATACAACCATAGCTCATTTTTTAATTAGTTTATTAATTACAATAGGTATATGTAGTTATTTATTAGGAGTTACTACAGCTCTAATGAGTATAATTGTAGGTATCATAATTACGTTAATAGTATTAAAACTTTGCAATAATAAGATAGGTGGTGTAACAGGAGACTGTTTAGGGGCCAATAATGAGTTTGTAGAATTAGGAGTTTTATTGTTTTTTAGTGCATTATTAAGTAGATAAAATTCATTTTACCTCAAAAAAAATCATTGACAAATTTTTTTCAATGTAGTAAACTCTATACTGAAAAGTGAATAATTAATATTTAGGTGCTTGTAGTTTATACAAGTGAAAAGGGAATGCGGTTTAATTCCGCAGCAGCCCCCGCTACTGTAATTGATGACGAACCTTTGTAAAACCACTCCCCCATAAGGAGGAAGGGAAAGGCTAGAATGATTCATGAGCCAGGAGACCTGCCTAAGTATTTTTAATAAGATGAACTTTCGGAGGGAAAGGTCTTGAATTAAAAATACCATTCTGTGGATTTTTATAGTTAAGATCAGTAGGCTTTGAGAGCCTACTGTTTTTTTATTCTAGATGATTATAGTATAAACTTACTTTATCGGGGGTGCTTTACATGGCAAAAATAATGATACAAGGAACAGGATCTTCAGTTGGAAAAAGTGTATTGGTTGCAGCTTTATGCAGAATATTTAAACAGGATGGATATTCAGTGTGCCCATATAAGTCGCAAAATATGTCGTTAAATTCTTATATCACCAATGATGGTAAAGAAATGGGAAGAGCACAAGTATTACAAGCTTATGCTGCAGGGATAGAACCAGAAGCATATATGAATCCTATACTTTTAAAACCTACAAGTGATAAAAAATGTCAAATAATATTCAATGGTAAAGTACTTAAAAATAGTACAGCTATGGAGTATCATAACATGAAAACAGAATTTTCACATAGATTAAAGGAACAATTTAAAGAAATAGAATCTAACTTTGATATAGTAGTTATAGAAGGGGCTGGCAGTCCAGCTGAAATTAATTTAAGAGACAAAGATATAGTTAATATGGGGCTTGCTGAGATGGTGGATTCACCAGTATTTTTAGTAGGTGATATAGATAAAGGAGGAGTCTTTGCGTCTCTTGCGGGAACTATGGTTTTATTTACGGAAGAAGAGAGAAATAGGGTGAAAGGAACTATAATAAATAAATTTAGAGGAGATTTGGAAATTTTAAAGCCAGGTTTAAAGATGCTAGAAGATATAATACATGTTCCATCAGTAGGAGTGGTGCCACATTTTAATTTAGATTTAGAAGATGAGGATGGAGCAGTAGAATTTAATAAAAATAGTAATGCAGATATAGATATAGCAGTAATAAAATTACCGCATATATCTAATTTTACAGATTTTGATGCTTTAAAAGTTGAAAATGATGTCTCTATTAGATATATAACTTCGAAAGAGAATTTTGGTAATCCTGATTTATTGATAATCCCAGGAACTAAAAATACCATAGATGATTTGTTGTATTTAAGAAAAATTGGTGTGGAACAGCTCATAAAAGAGTATGCAAAGAATGGGTCATTAGTTGGTATTTGTGGTGGTTATCAAATGCTTGGTAAGGCATTAAAAGATCCATATGAGGTAGAGACTGATAGTAAGGAAACAAAAGGTATGGGTATTTTAGATGTGGAAACTGTATTTGAAAAAGAAAAGATTACTACAAGGGTAAATGCCAGTTCTAATGATATAAATGTATATGGATATGAAATACATATGGGAATATGTAATTATGGAGGAAAGGCTAAGCCTTTATTCAATATATATGAACAAAACGGAGAGAGAACTCAACGCAAAGATGGAGCTATTAATGAAAAAGGAAATGTTATGGGAACTTATATTCATGGAGTATTTGATGGTGTAGAATTTAGGGAAAAAATATTAAACAGATTAAGGAATAAAAAAGGATTAGGGAGTAAAAAGGCTACTCCTTATGAAAATTTAAGGGAAAAAAATTTAGATTTACTAGCTGATATAGTAAGAAAAAATATAGATGTAGATTATTTGTATAAAGTTATGGGGATGAAAAGATAGAGGTGATTAATATTTTTTCGTATATTTCAATGAATTTTATAGATGTTTTTATAGCAGTAGTTATAGATTGGATAGTAGGGGACCCTTATTGGTTTCCTCATCCGGTTATATATATAGGTAAGCTTATAAATAATTTAGATAAGACTATGAGAAAGATTTGTAATAGTGATAAAGAATTAAAAATAACTGGTGGTTTAATAGTATTAATAGTAGCGAGCATAACTTTTTTCATACCATTTTCCATTTTATGGATAACGAGGAATAATTTTTGGATTCATCATATTTTAAATATATTAATTTTGTGGACAACTTTGGCGGCTAAATGCCTGAAAACTGAAGCAGAAAAGGTGTATAAATCATTAAAAAACAAAGATATAGAAGATGCGAGAATAAAATTATCTTATATAGTGGGCAGAAATACTAGTGAATTAGACGAAAATGAAATTATAAGAGCAGACATTGAAACTGTGGCAGAAAATGCCTCTGATGGAGTAATAGCGCCTTTATTTTATGGAATCATAGGAGGAGGGGCATTTGCCATGATGTATAAGGGGATAAATACTATGGATTCTATGCTTGGGTATATGAATGAAAAATATATTCATTTGGGATATTTTCCAGCAAAAGTAGACGATGTTTTTAATTATATACCAGCAAGATTATCAGGTATTCTCATGTGTTTTGTAGCTCCAGTAGTTAAAGGAAATATACTTAATAGCTTTAAAATTATGATAAGGGATAGAAAAAATCATAAAAGTCCTAACTGTGCCTATCCTGAAGCAGCTACTGCAGGGGCTATGGGTATTGAAATTGGTGGTACAAATGTGTATTTTGGTAAAGTGGTTTTTAAGCCAACTATTGGAGATAAAGTTAATGAGCTTAGTTATGAACATATATTTAATAGTATAAAAATTATGTATTCTTCTGAAATACTATTGCTTATTTTATGTGGGATATTAATTTTTACCTTAAATAGATTTTTCTAAATACAAGTTTATTTACTTATTAAGGTGGTGAAAATGATGCAGCATGGCGGAGATATATATACTGATGGGGTACTAAAAGGGAAAAAGTTAATAGATTTTAGTTCTAATATAAATCCTATAGGTGTTCCAAAGAGTTTTAAAAGTAATATAGTAGAAGCTATAGAAGTTTTAAATAGATATCCTGATGCACATTATAGAAATTTAAAACTTTATTTGAAAAACTATATAAATAATAATTATAATTTTGAAAAAAAAGATATTAATGAAATTATATGTGAACAAGATTTAATTTTAGGAAATGGTGCAGCAGAAATTATAGATTTAGTAATATCATGTTTTAAAAAAATACTTATTATAACACCGTCTTTCGGTGAGTATGAAGAGGATTCTATAAAATGGGGTTTACATATAGAATATGTGTCTATGACAGAAGAGATGGAATATGATTACCATGCTATATTGGATAAATTACATAATGTAGACGCTTTGTTAATAGGAAATCCTAATAATCCTAACGGAAGGATAGTAGATAAAAAGGAATTTAAAAATATATTAGAGTATTGTGAAAAAAATAAAAAAAGTGTAATTATAGATGAAGCTTTTATTGAGTTTACAGGAGATGTTAATAATAGTTTTGTAACTGATATAAGTAAATATAAATGTATTTTTATAATAAGAGCTTTAACAAAATTTTATGCAATGCCAGGAATAAGAATGGGATTTGGGTTTAGTAAGGATTATGAACTTCTAGAAAATATAAAAAAGAAACAGAATCCTTGGAATATAAATTGTTTTGCGGAGGTTGCAGCAAAATATGTTTTAACAGATAAAAAATACATAAGAGATTCTATTAAATGGATAAAAGAAGAGAGATGTTTTTTAACAAATCAGTTAGAAAAGGTAAATTATATAGATAGGGTTTATAAGACTAATAGTAATTTTATTTTGTGTAAGCTTAAAGGGATAGATTGCCATGAACTATATAATAAATGTTTAGATAATGGAATTGTTATTAGAAAATGTAATAATTATACAGGGCTTGATAATAGTTTTGTTAGGTTTGCTATAAAGGATAGAGAAATGAATAAAATGCTTATAAACATACTTCAAAGTATTAAATAATAATTTATTAATAAAATATGGAGGGATGAAAAATGACAAAAAAATTCACAGTATGTATGATGGTTGCATTTTTATTTACCATTATGCCAAATGTTCATGCTATGCATATAGCAGAAGGCTTTTTACCACCTACTTGGGCTGGGGTATATTTTGTTATAGCTATACCATTTATAGTTGTAGGAATTATGCACATAAAAAAACAGACTAAAAAGAATAAAGATTTAAAAATGCTTTTAGGTTTAGTAGCTGCTTACGCATTTATTCTTTCAGCTATGAAAATTCCATCAGTTACAGGAAGTTGTTCACATCCAACTGGTACAGGTCTTTCAGCAATAATTTTTGGACCTTTTGTTTCATCAGTAGTAGGACTTATAGTATTATTATTTCAAGCTCTTTTATTAGCTCATGGTGGCATTACAACTCTTGGTGCTAACATAGTATCAATGGGAATAGCAGGTCCTATAGTTTCTTATTTAATCTATATAGGATTAAAGAATAAGAATAAAAAGGCAGCGGTATTTTTAGCAGCTTGTTTAGGAGATTTAGCTACTTACCTAGTAACTTCAATTCAACTTTCATTAGCTTTTCCTGCACAGGCAGGAGGAGTAGCTGCAGCTTTTACAAAGTTTTTCTCAATATTTTCAATAACTCAAATACCTCTTGCTATAGTAGAAGGTATATTAACAGTTATAATATTTGAGTTTGTAGAAAAACATTCATCAAAGGAAATAGAAATATTAAGTGAGGTGAAATAAGTGAAAAAGAGGACTATATCGTTATTATTAGTATGTTTTATAGTTATATTGGGCTCTTTAGTAATTGGAAGTAGAAAAGGCGGAGAGTTTGGTGGAGCAGATGATCAGATAGAGGACACAATAAAAGAAACTAATGCAGATTATGAACCTTGGTTTGAAAGTTTTTGGGAACCACCTTCTGGAGAAATTGAAAGTCTTTTATTTGCACTTCAGGCTGCTATAGGAGCAGGATTTATAGGATATTATATAGGAAAGAAAAGTAATGTTAAAGTTAATAATGGCGCTGTCCAAAAGAAATAGAATAACTAATGTACATCCTATAGAAAAGATTTTTTTATCTATAATGCCAATAATTATAATGGGTTTTGTAAAAAATCCCATTATAATTATTGGCAATATCCTATTTTTTGTAGGTTTACATTTATTTCTAAGGAATAACATGAAAATTGTTACAAAATTTTCTCTAGAGATTGCTTTATTTGCAGCTTTTTCCTCTATTACTTTTGTATTTGACTATGGTTTTAAATATACAGGGGTTATAGTACTTAGGAGTTTGTCTGCAGGATTATGTTTATCTTTATTTTCTTTGACTACTCCTATAGATCAAGTGTTATATTTATTATCTAAAAGTAATTGGTTAAGGGATATTTGTGATATTGCTAAATCAATGGAAAGATTTTTGGTATTAATAAACGAGGAATATAGTATTATGTATTGTTCTATGAAGTCAAGGGGTGGATTTGACAGTTTTTCTTCAAAAATTAAAAACACTGGAAAGATGGCTGCACTGTTATTTATAAATACTATGGATAGATGGAAGAATATTAGTGATGGAATCAATAGTAGATGTTATAGAGGATATATGCCATACATTAGTGAAAGTTTTGACTACTCTAATACTAGATTAGTTTTAATACTTTTATATAATGCTATAATTGTTTTATGCGCCATATTTTTCAATAAATTATTATTTTAAGGCAACAATAAATTTTAGTACTTTATGGAGATGAGAAGTAGATGATAGGAGTTTTAGGAGTTAAAAGTGACATAAAATTAGATGTAAGAGAAAAGCTTTCTATATTACCTAAACATTATGATAGATGTCTGGAAAGTCTTAAAGAAGTATGTGAAGAGGTAGTTATTTTAAGTACTTGTAATAGAACGGAAGTATATTTTAATACCAGCAAAAAATTTGAAGAAATTTTAGAAGAAATATTTAATAGGTTAAACTGGGATAAAAAATATATAAATTATACATTTCATTATATAGATGATAGTATGGTACATCATCTTATGCGAGTTATTTGTGGATTTGAATCAAATATACTTGGAGAGGACCAAATTTTAGGGCAAATTAAAAATGCTTACGAAGTAGCATTAGAAACTAAAAGTGTAACAAAAGAGTTATCAAAGCTGTTTCATCTGGCTATAACCTGTGGGAAAGAATTTAGAACGGAAACTAAATTATATTCTATACCTGTATCATCCGCGTCTATTTCAGTTAATGAAAGTAGAAGATTAGGAGCCAAAAGTTATATGGTATTAGGTTATGGGGAAATAGGAAATTTAGCTTGTAAGTATATATTATCTGGAATTTTTGATAAATTATATATAGCTGTAAGAAATACTTTAGCTGTGGATATAAAAGATAGTAGAGTAAAGGTAATAAAATTTAATGAAAGACAAAAGTTTTATAAAGATGTGGACTGCATTATAAGTTGTACATCTGCTCCACATACAGTGGTTCACAAAAATGAATTGCCTGAAAAGGATTTTATAATATATGATTTAGCAGTACCTAGGGATGTTGAAGAAAGTATATTTCATATTGAAGGTGTAAAGCTTTTTGATATAGATACCATAACTTCTATTAATGATAAGAATTGTAGAGAAAGAGAAACTATAATGTATAGTAATATGGATATACTTTATAAATATATAAAAGAGTTTTGGCAGTGGAAAAAAATACGACAGATATCACCGGAAATAGTAAAATTAAAAAAGTGTGGAGAGGAAATTTATAAAAGTAGATATAGTACTTTTGTAAATAAAAAAAATACTAAGGATCCTGATGAATTGGCTAAAATTCTTATAAAAAGTACATCTAATGCATTTGTAAATAGAGCCATAGAGGTTTTAAAAGAAGAACAATTGAAAGGCAGGTTAGATGAATGCCTGGAAATAATAAAGAAAATATTTTATGTAACAGATTAGAGTATACTTTTCTCTCGCTAATATCAAACAAAGTAAATGTTTTAATAGTGGGTGGAGGTAGAGCAGGTTTTATAAAAGCTAAAACATTAACTAAAAAAGGATGCAATATAACAGTTTTAGCAAAAGATTTTTGTGATGAGTTTAAAAAAATAAGTACTGCAAATAATATAAAACTTATAAATGGTGAGTATAAAAGAGAATATATTATAAATAATCACATTATAATAATTGCTGTTAATGATAGTTTTTTAAATAAAAAAATAAAAGAGCATTGTATTGAATTATTTAAATTATATTTAGATTGCTCTAATTTTAAAGAAGGGTTAGTTGTTCTTCCTTGCCAAAGAGAAACGGAAAATATCAATTTTGCTATAAATACTAAAGGAGGAAATCCTAAGACATCTAGATATTTGGCAGAAAAAATAAAAATAGATTTAAAAAAGTATGATGAATTTGTAGAGTATAATTGTTACATAAGACATATTGTAAAAGAATATAAAAATAAGGATGAAATAATGAATTTTATTTCTTCAGAGGATTTTTACTTCTTTTATAAAAAGGATGTACATAAATATATTTTAAAAATGTTTTATGGAGGTAGTAATTTTGAAATTAATAGTTGCGACTAGAAAAAGTATTTTGGCACAGACTCAAACTGATTTGGTAATAGACATGATTAAGAAAAATAGTAGTATATATTCAGAAAAGTTATTAATGGAAACTTTAGGAGATAAAATTTTAGATAAAACACTAGATAAAATAGGTGGTAAAGGCCTTTTTGTAAAAGAAATTGAAATGGCTTTATTAGAAAATAAAGCAGATGTTGCAGTCCATAGCATGAAGGATGTACCTTATGAAGTACCTTCTATGTTTGAAATAGCAGTAATACCTAAAAGAGAGGATGTAAGAGATGTATTTGTTTCAAAGGATAATACATCTTTTATGGACCTTAGAAAAGGTGCAAAAATAGGTACAAGCAGCAGAAGGAGAGCTGCACAGCTTAAGCTTTTAAGGCCAGATATAGAAATAGTACCTATAAGGGGAAATGTTCAAACAAGGATTAGAAAAATTAAGGAACTAAATCTTAGTGGTACTGTACTTGCTGCTGCAGGACTTAAGAGGTTAAATATGGAATATATCATCACTAATTATTTTAAAGTTGAAGAAATGGTTCCAGCTATAGGGCAAGGGGCTTTAGGATTGGAAATAAGAAAAGAAAATAAAGAAGTTTATGAAGCTATAAAGCATATAGAGCATTTAGATACAAGAATTTGTGTTGAGGCTGAAAGAAGTTTTATGACGGAGCTTAAGGGAGATTGTCATTCAACTATAGGAGCCCACGCTATACTACAAGGAGATTTAATGTACATCATAGGTATATATGAAGTGAATGGAAGAATAATAAAAAAAGATATAGAAGGAAGAGCAGAGAGTTTTAAAGAGTTAGGAAAAGGTTTAGCAAAGAAAATATTAAATGTTTAATTTTAGGAGGGGAACATGAGTAAAGTATATCTTATAGGAGCAGGGCCAGGAGATGAAGAATTAATTACATTAAAAGCTATTAGAATGTTAAAAAAATGTACTGCTGTAATGTATGATAGGTTAGCAGGTCCGGGAATATTAAAATATCTTAATGAGGATTGTGAAATATATTATTGTGGCAAAGAACCAGGATGCCATTATAAAACACAAGATGAAATAAATGAAATGTTAGCACAATTAGCTAAAAAAGGTCATGTAGTTGGAAGGATAAAAGGCGGAGATCCATTTGTTTTTGGACGTGGTGGAGAAGAAATATTAAGACTTATGGAAGATAATATAGATTTTGAGGTTATTCCAGGAATTACATCTGCTATTTCAGTACCTAATTATGCGGGAATACCCGTTACTCATAGAGCTATATCACAAGGGTTTCATGTTTTTACAGGAATGACAGCAGATAAGCTAAATATAGATTGGAAAGCCGTGGCAAATGTAGGTGGAACTTTAATATTTTTAATGGGATATAAAAATTTAGATATAATAAGAAATAAATTGATGGAAAATGGTATGGATGAAAGTACTCTATGTGCCATAATAATGAAAGGAACTACAGCTAAACAAAGAAAGGCTATAGGTACTTTGAAAAATATAAAAGAGAAAGCTGATGTTATAAACATTAGTTCACCTTGTATTATTTTAGTTGGTGATGTAGTTGAATTTAATAATAAATTTAATTGGTTTGAAAAGAAACCTTTATTTGGGAAAAATATTTGTGTTACTCGTTCAAAAGAGCAGGCTAAAAAGTTAAGAGAAAAATTAAGTGATTTAGGAGCACAGGTTACTGAAATAAATGCCATAAAAGTTAAGAGCACTGAAGAAAATCTCAGATCCTATATTTATAATCTATGTAAATATGATTATATAGTTTTAACTAGTGTAAACGGAGTAAATATATTTTTTAATTACTTAATTAAAATTAAGTATGATATAAGAAATATAAAAGCTAAATTTGTTTGTATTGGACCTGCTACAGCTGAAGCTCTTATGGATAGGGGAGTAAAAGCTTTTATAGTGGCTGATGAATTTGTTGCAGAAAATTTATTTAAAAAAATGAAGGAAAAGATAAAAAATGGTGATAGAGTACTACTTCCACGTTCAAAACAGGCTAGAGAATATCTTGTAGAGGCTTTAAGGAAAGAAGGATGTTTGGTAGATGAAGTTATAACTTATGAAATAGTTAAAGGGGATTTAGTTAATGGTGAAGCCTTTGAGGATGTGGATATAGTTTTATTTACAAGTCCTAGTATAGTCAGAAACATGATAGATTTAGTAGGTATTGATAAATTGAAGGAAAAGCAGTGTTTAGCTATAGGTCCTATTACTGCGAAAGAATTAGAAAAAAATAATATAAGATATACAGTATGTAATGAGTATACTACTGATGGAATGATAGAAAAATTGTTAAAGGAGAGGAAAGAATTATGTTTACAAGGCATAGAAGACTAAGACAAAATGAAGCCATTAGAAGTATGGTTAGGGAAACTGTACTTAATACACAGGATTTTATATATCCTATTTTTGTAGTAGAAGGAGAGAATATAAAAAAAGAAATTACCTCCCTTCCAAACAATTATCATTATTCAATAGATAGATTAAAAGAAGTTATTAAAGAAGTTGTAGAGGCTAAGATTAAAGGAATAATATTGTTTGGAATTCCGGAACATAAAGATGAAATAGGTAGTGGAGCTTTTGACCAGGATGGAATAATTCAAAGGGCTATAAGAGAAATAAAAAAAATAGCTCCTCAATTATATGTTATTACTGATGTATGTATGTGTGAATATACTAATCATGGACACTGTGGTATTATATGTAATCATGATGTGGATAATGATAAAACTTTAGAATATTTATCAAAAATTGCTGTATCCCATGTAAAAGCTGGGGCAGATATGATAGCTCCATCAGATATGATGGATGGAAGAATTGAGGCAATAAGGGAAGGACTAGATAAAGAAGGGTTTAAAAATATTCCTATAATGTCTTATAGTGCAAAGTATTGCTCAGCTTTTTATGGACCATTTAGGGAAGCGGCGGATTCAACACCAAAGTTCGGAGATAGAAAGACTTATCAAATGGATCCAGGAAATATTAGAGAAGCAATGTTAGAAATAGAAAGTGACATACAGGAAGGTGCAGATATAATAATGATTAAACCTGCACTACCATATTTAGATGTTATAAGATTGGCAAAGGATAAAACGAATATGCCAATAGCAGCTTATAATGTAAGTGGAGAGTATGCTATGGTTAAAGCTGCGGCGAAGATGGGACTTATAGATGAGAAAAGAGTAGCATTGGAAATGTTATTGTCCATAAAAAGAGCCGGGTCAGATATGATAATTACTTATTATGCTTTAGATGCTTCAAAATGGATTAAAGAGTAATAATGTAATATGAAAAAGTTTTAATTTCAAAAAAAGGTATTAGAGAAGAGAGAGCTTACTTAGAGTGTATTTATTTTTAAGTATAAAAAATTAGGGAGCTGATAATTTTGAAGAATATAGATATATTTGAAAAATCAAAACTATATATGCCAGGAGGAGTAAATAGTCCTGTTAGAGCGTTTACAAATACTAAAGTTAATCCGCCTATAATTAGGAAGGGTTTAGGAGCATATATATGGGATGAAGATGATAAAGAGTATATAGATTTTGTAGCTTCATGGGGACCTATGATACTGGGACATAATGATTTTGAGGTAGTAAATGCAATAAAAGCTATGGTGGAAAATGCTATAAGCTTTGGTGCTCCGACAGAATCAGAATTAATACTGTCAAAACATATGGTAGATACATTAGACAATGTTGATATGGTGAGAATGGTTAATTCTGGAACAGAGGCTACTATGAGTGCAGTAAAGTTGGCAAGAGGATATACAAAAAAAGACAAGATAATAAAATTTGCAGGATGTTATCATGGACACTTTGATGGATTTTTAGTAGAAGCAGGTTCAGGAGTTCTTACAGAAAGAATTCCAGGTTCACCAGGTGTGCCAGAGGGAAGTATTCAAAATACTTTAATTGCAAAATATAATGATATGGAAAGTGTAAAAGACTTATTTGAAAGATTTGGAGAGGAAATAGCGGCAATTATAGTTGAACCTGTTGCTGGTAATATGGGAGTTATTCCAGGTGAAAAAGAATTTTTACAGGGACTAAGGGATATCTGCACTAAGTGTGGGGCACTACTTATATTTGACGAAGTTATGTCAGGTTTTAGAGTTGCCTATAAAGGAGCTCAAAGTATATATAAAATAACTCCTGATTTAACAACTTACGCAAAAATTATGGGTGGTGGACTTCCATGTGGTGCCTATGGGGGTAAAAAAGAAATAATGGAACAATTATCACCTATGGGACCAGTTTATCAGGCAGGTACTATGTCAGGAAATCCAGTTGTAATGGCAGCAGGATATGCTACACTAAAAAAACTTTATGACAATCCTAGGTACTATAAACATATGGAGTCTACAGGATGTGAACTTGAAAATGGAATGGAAGGAATAGCAAAGGAAAAGGGAATTCCTATGGTAATGAATAGATGTGGAGCCATGATGACAGCATTTTTCACTGATAAAACTGAAGTGAAAAATTATGAAGATGCTAAAACTTGTGATACTAGACTTTATGGTAAATTTTTTGAGCACATGTTGAAAAATGGAGTTTATATTGCTCCTTCACAATTTGAAGCAATGTTTATAGGAGTTAAACATGAAAAGCAGGAAATAGAAAAATTCTTAGAAGTTATGAAAAATTTCTAGAAGAGAGGTTTAGTTATGAGAAGTATAGTTATATCATCTAACAGTAGTGGTGGTGGAAAAACCACCGTTACTGTTGGGATTATGAAAGCGTTAATGAAAAAAGGATTTGATGTGCAGGGATATAAAGTAGGACCAGACTATATAGATACAGCCTTTCACTCTAGGATAACAAAGAAACCCTCTCGAAACTTGGATTTATATCTTATGGGAGAGGAGGGGGTTAAAGCTTCTTATTCAAGAGGAGTAGGAGAACTTGGTGTAATTGAAGGAGTGATGGGATTATACGATGGTAAAGGGATAGATTCTTCTTATTCTACAGCGCATGTAGCAAAAGTATTAAATCTTCCAGTAGTACTTGTTATATCTCCTAAGGCTCAAAGTGCAACATTATGTGCAGAAATTAATGGTCTTGTGAGTTTTGAAAATGCTAATATAGCGGGAGTAATACTTAATAATATTAGTGAAGGATACTATAAACTTTTAAAAAAATCAATTGAATATAATTGTGGAGTAAAAGTCTTTGGATATGTTCCAAGAGATGAAAGGCTTTTGCTTGAAAGTAGGCACTTAGGGCTTGTCCAAAGTAGTGAAATTTATGATTTAGAAAATAGAATAGATATATTAAGTGAACTTATTTTAAAACATGTGAATGTAGATGAACTTTTAAAATATTTTAAGCAAACTTTTGTATATGAAGATAGATTTCATTTAGATAATAAAAATTTAAAAATAGGCGTAGCTTATGATAAGGCTTTTAGTTTTTATTATAGAGAAAATATAGAGCTTTTAAGCGAGTTGGGGGAGATAGTTTACTTTAGTCCGCTAAAGGATAATAAATTACCAGAAAATCTAGATTTTCTTTACATAGGGGGAGGATATCCAGAAGTTTTTTTAGACGAGCTTAGTAAAAATAAGTACATGTTAAAGAATATAAATAGGGCACTTAATAATGGACTTAGATGTTATGCAGAATGTGGTGGACTTATGTATCTTTCTAAAGGTATAGACAATGGTGAGTTTGAAAGAGATACTGTAGGATTCTTTAATGGGAAAGCAGTAATGACAAAAAAACTTCAAAATTTCGGATATGCAGAAATAGAAATAATTAAAGATGATAGAATTTTAAAAAAAGGTACAAAAATAAAATGTCATGAATTTCATAAATCCTATGTTACTTGTGAAGAAGAAAAGATTTATAATTTGGAGAAAACTATGTACGATGGTGAAATAAAAAGTTGGCATTGTGGATACAAAAAGAATAATACATTGGGGGCATATGCCCATGTGCATTTCTTTGAGAATATAGATTTTTTACAACAACTAGTAAATGGAAATAAATAACAGGTGTTTGTATAAAATACACTAAAATGGTATAAGATTAATTTTTATGGAGGATACAATAATATGATAGATTATGTAAAAAAACCAATGGCTATAGAAGAAAAAAGTTTTCAGATAATAGGAAAAGAGATGAAAACAAATCATTTTACAGATGAAGAATTAAAAATAGTAAAAAGAACAATACATACCACAGGAGATTTTGATTACCAGAACATAGTTTATATAAGAGAGGGTGCTATAGAAAAAGCTAAAGAAATATTGAAAAAAGGTGTAACAATTTATACAGATACTAATATGGCTAAATCAGGTATAAATAAATCTGCCCTAAAAAAGTTAAATTGTGATGTAAAATGTTATGTTTCCAGTGAAAATGTAAAAACTATTGCTAAAAATAAGGGAATAACTCGTTCTATGGCAGCAGTTGAAAAGGCCGTAGAAGATGGAGTAGAGTTTTTTGTTTTTGGTAATGCTCCTACAGCATTATTTAAACTTATAGAACTTACTAAAGAGGGAAAAGCTAATCCTAAGTTTATTGTAGGTTCACCAGTAGGATTTGTAGGAGCGGCGGAGTCAAAAGAAGAGGCGGAAAAACAGTTAAAAGATGTGCCAATGGTTACTATAAGAGGCAGAAAAGGCGGCAGTAACGTGGCAGCAGCTATAGTTAATGCTTTAATGTATATGATAGTAGAAAGAGATTAAGCAGGTGATCTAATATGCTTGAAATGTATGTAAATGTAGATGGTAAAAGTTTAAGATGTGGATACACAACAGGATCCTGTGCCACAGCTGCAGCTAAAGCAGCGACTATTATTTTGTATAATAAAGTGGAGTTAAAAGAGGTAAATATAGATACTCCTAGGGGAGTAAAACTTACACTTCCTGTAAAAAAAATAGTTAGAGGAAGTGACTTTGTAGAGTGTTGTGTAGTAAAAGATGGAGGAGACGATCCAGATGTTACCCATGGTTTAGAGATATGGGCTAAAGCTTATAAAAAAAATAGTGGATATAGTTTAAGAGGCGGAAAAGGTGTAGGAGTTGTTATGGGAGAGGGACTTTATGTACCTAAAGGTGACCCAGCTATAAATCCTGTACCACGAACTACTATTCAAAAAGAAGTAATGGAAGTTTTGCCTAAGGATAAAGGAGTAGAAATAACTATTTTTGTTCCTAAAGGGGAAGAAATTGCAGTTAAAACTTTTAATCCCAGATTAAATATATTAGGAGGCATTTCAATATTAGGAACATCGGGGATTGTAATGCCTATGTCAGAGGAGGCTTTAAAAGAATCAATAAGACTTGAAATAAATCAAAAGATATCTAAGGGATGTAGAGGACTTATTTTGGTTTTCGGAAATATAGGGGAAAAGGCTGGAGAAAAATTAGGTTTAGATAAAAACAAAATGGTAATAGTATCAAACTATATTGGATTTGCATTGGATTGTTGTAGGGAAAAAGATATTAGGGATATAACATTGGTAGGACATATAGGAAAGTTATGTAAAATAGCAGCTGGATGCTTTAATACTCATAGTAGAGTTTGTGATGTAAGATTGGAAGTTTTAGCTCTTGAGTTAGCACTTATGGGATATGATAGGGACCTAGTAGAAAAAGTATATAATGAAAAAACCACTGAAGGTGCAGTAAAACTTTTAGGTGAAGGATACAGCATGCTTTATGAAAGATTAGTAGATAAGATAAAAAAAAGAATAAAGATATATACCTATGGTGAGATTCTGCCCAAAATTTATATGTTTTCTATGGAAAAAAATCTATATATAGAAAAAGAATAATATAGTATTAAAATTCTACTAACTATTTTAAGAAGAAAGGGGTTCAATATGGTATACATAGTAGGAATAGGCCCCGGGCATAGAGACTATATTATGCCTAAGGCAGTTAAGGTTATGGAAAATGTAGATTTAATTGTAGGATTTGGAAGGATAATGGAGAGTGTGGATTTTATTAATACTAAAAAGATGACAGTAGAGAAAATTAATCAAATAATAAACATTCTAAATTCCAATAAAGATAAAGATATAGCTATAGTAGCTTCAGGAGATCCACTTTTTTATGGTATAACTGAATATGTAAGAAAAAATTATTTTGATAAAATAGAAATTGTACCTGGAATTAGTTCTTTTCAATATTTTATGGGAAAACTTAACAAAAGTTGGCATAATGCATATCTTGGAAGTTTACATGGTAGAGAAGATGAGTTTTTATCAAAGGTAAGGGAAAACAAAATTTCAATTTGGCTTACAGATAAAAAAAACACCCCAAATGTGTTAGCTGAAAAATTGGTTAACAATGGACTAGATGTTTTCATGTATATAGGAGAAAATTTATCCTATAAAAATGAAAAAGTAACACAAAAATTTGCAAAGGATATACTAAATATTAAATTTTCAAAACTTTGTGTATTAGTAGTAGAAAATTTACTACACAATAAGTCAGAAGAATATTTTCATTTTATAAAAGATGAAGAATTTATAAGAGGGAATTGTCCTATGACAAAAGAGGAAATAAGAATTTTAAGTACTGTAAAACTGAATTTAAAGAAAAATTCTAGAGTTTTAGATATTGGGGCAGGCACTGGATCGGTTAGTATACAAATGGCACAAATATGTACTGAAGGAGAAGTAATAGGAATAGAAAAAAATCTAGAGGCATTAGATGTGATTTATAAAAATATAGATAGTTTTAATATAACTAATCTAAAAGTGATAGAAGGGGAGGCATTACAGTCATTTCCTAAAGTTTTAGGCGAATTTGATAGCATTTTTATAGGTGGAAGTGGTGGCAATATAGAAGATATAATAAAATTATATGAACAAAAATTAAAAATTCAAGGAAAAATGGTATTAAATTTTATAACGATAAATAACCTTTATAAAGCTATGGATACATTAAAAAAATTAGGTTTTAACGTGAAATGTACAGAAGTTACTATAAGTAAAACAAGAGGGGAAACTTATATGCTTATGGGATATAATCCAATATTTATAATAGAAGGAGAGAAAGTAAATGGCTAAATTATATGGAATAGGTGTAGGACCAGGCAATGAAGAATTATTAACATTAAAGGCTACAAAGGTTATAAAAAAAGCACAGGTTATTATTGCGCCATCTTCAAAGGATGCTGGGAAAAGTATTGCTCTACTTACAGCACAAAATTTTATAAGTAAAGATGCAGAAGTTTTGGTTAAACATTTTCCCATGGGAGGAAAAGAGCAAGAAGAAAAAATTTATCAGGCATTTAAAGTTATAGAAGAGAGGCTTAATGAAGGAAAAGATGTTGTTTTTTTAACTATAGGTGATCCCTTTGTATATAGTACATATATATATCTTTTAAAATACATAAATGAAAAAGGTTATGAAACAGAAACAGTTCCTGGGATAACATCTTTTTGTGCATCTGCAAGTCTTGCCGGTGAAGTATTAGTAATAGGAGATGAACCATTATTAATATTGCCATCCACTAGATTAGATGCTATAAAGGATGAAAAATATGTGATTATAATGAAATTGTATAATAATGAAGAAAAGGTACTAGATTTTCTAGAGGATAGAGAATTTCAGTATATTTGTGTTAGAAGAGCTTATAGAGAAGGACAGGAAATTTTAAGAAATAGAGAAGAAATAATAGCAAAAAAAGATTACATGTCACTTATTATTGCTCATAGAAAGTAGAAAGGGATGATTATATTGAAAAAGATTAAAGTAAGTCCTAAAGTGTATTTTATCGGTGCTGGACCAGGAGATGCGGATTTAATAACAGTAAAAGGAAGAGAGATTTTATCACAAGGAGATGTTGTTATTTATGCAGGTTCTCTTGTTAGTAAAGAACATATGGAATATTGCAAAGAAGGAGTAGAGATACATAATTCTGCGTCTATGACATTAGATGAAGTTATAGAGGTTATGAAGGAATCAATACCAGATGGTAAATCCGTAATTAGACTTCATACAGGAGATCCATCAATGTATGGGGCAATTAAGGAACAAATGGACGAACTTGATAAATTAAGCATAGAATACGAAGTAATACCAGGAGTTAGCTCATGCTTTGCAGCAGCAGCGGCAATAAAAAGGGAATTTACACTACCTAGTGTAACTCAAACTTTAATACTTACTAGAGTAGAAGGCAGAACCCCTGTACCTTCAACAGAGGATTTAGAAAATTTGGCTAGAATAGGTGCTTCTATGGCTATATTTCTTTCAGTCAGCATGATTGAAAAAGTTACTAAAAAATTAAGAAAAGGATATGGAAAAAATGTGCCGATAGCTGTTGTAGAAAGAGCAACATGGGAAGACCAGAGAATAATAATAGGTACTCTTGACGATATATCTGATAAGGTTAAAGAGGCGAATATAACTAAATGTGCACAAATATTAGTTGGTGATTTTATTGACTGTGATTATACAAAGAGTCTATTATATGATAAAACATTTAGTCATATGTTTAGGGAAGCGGAAAAGTAAGAGATGGACATAGCGGTTATAACTATAACGGAAAAAGGGGATGAAATAGCCTTAATATTAAAAGAACATTTTAATATACATATTTTCTCAAAGTATAAAAACAGTCATTTTGATTTTAAATGTGTAGTAAAAAATGCTATGGAAAATTACGAAGCAATTATTTTTATAACTTCTACAGGAATAGCTGTACGGGGAATTGGACCTTATATCAAATCAAAGGAAATAGATCCGGCAGTGATAACTATTGATAATTCTTCTAAATTTGTTATAAGTCTTTTGAGTGGACATTTAGGGGGAGCCAATGATCTTACTAGCAAAATAGCTAATATATTAGGTGCTGTTCCAGTTATAACTACAGCAACTGATAATCTTGATATAGTAGCACCAGATATGATTGCAAAAAATAATTATTTAGGTATAGGCGATTTACAGGATGCAAAACGTATAGCATCACTTTTAGTAAGAGGAAGAAAAGTTTATTTTTGTGATGAAGAAAATAAAATATCTATACCTAATGGATATGAAAGTAACTATATAGATTGTGAAGGAATTGTTTATGTAACCAATAAAATTAATATAAACTCTATTTTTAAGGATTCTTCAATAAATTTAAAGCTTATTAGAAAAAATATAGTTTTAGGTATAGGTTGTAGAAAAGATTTTCCAGGAAATATTATGAAGGAAACTGTCTTAGATATATTAAAAAGCTACAATATAGATTATAGGGCAGTTAAGTCTATAGGAACTGTAGAGATTAAAAAAAATGAAGAGGCTATTCTAAAATTAAGTGAGTTTTTAAAATGTAAACTTAATATATTTAGTATAGAAGAAATAAAGAAAATACAGTATAGGTATGTAGGAAGCGATTTTGTAGAAAAAAGCATAGGTGTAAGAAATGTATGTGAGCCCTGTGTAGAGTTACAAAATTCTATTATGTTAACGGAAAAATTAAAATTAAATGGAATGACATTATGTATTGGAGTTTTGAAAAATTAAGAGTTTGTATAAAATTATGTATGGAATTTTCTTAAGAATATGTGAAAAGGATTTATTTTTGTTTTTTAATTGGAAAGGATGGATTAGTATGGGAAAATTAAATGTAGTAGGAATTGGTCCTGGAGGACTTGAGCATATGACATTAAGAGCTAAACAAGTTATAGAGGAAAGTGATGTAATAGTTGGGTATACTAAATATATGGCGTTTGTAAAACCGTTGATACAAGGAAAAGAATTAGTTTCTACTGGAATGAGGGGAGAAAAAGAGAGATGTGCTAAGGCATTAGAACTTGCAAAAGACAAAGTAGTTTCTATAATAAGCACTGGTGATGCAGGTATATATGGAATGGCAGGACTTATATTGGAAATGAAAAAAGATGAAAATATAGAAATAATACCTGGAGTTACAGCTTCTTCATCAGCAGCATCTGTATTGGGATCACCACTTATGCATGACAATTGTAATATAAGCTTAAGTGATCTTATGACCCCATATGATTTAATTAAAAAAAGAGTAGAATGTGCTGCTGAGGCAGATTTTATAATTTCATTATATAATCCAAGAAGTAATGGAAGACCTTATTATTTAAAAGAATGTATAGATATAGTTAAAAAATATAGAAAAAGTAACACTCCCATTGGTGTTGTAAAAAATGCATTAAGGGAAGGGCAAGAAATAAACTTATTTACTTTGGACACTTTTTTAGATGAAGTTGTAGATATGTTTTCCATAGTTGTTATAGGAAATAGCCAGAGCTTTATTAAGGATGGAAAATTTGTAACTCCAAGAGGATATAATATTTAGATAGAATTTTAGTATTTAGCTACAAGAAGTGGGAGGATATTATGATTGGTTTAATTAGTGGTACATCGGATGGAAGAGAAATACTTTCCATGCTTAATAAATATACAGATAATATTTTAATTTCTACAGCTACAGAATATGGTGGTGAACTTTTAAAAAAATATAACTATAAAATATTGAATACTAAGCCATTGCTACCGAGAGATATGGAAAAATTATTTAAACAAAATAATATTAAAATTCTTATCGATTCATCCCACCCCTATGCTATTGAAGTAAGTAAAAATGCTATGAATATATGTAAAAAACTTGGAATAGAGTATGTAAGATATGAAAGAGAAAGTGTTGTTAATAGATTTTTAAATGAGGAAAAAATAATAGAAGTAGATACCTATGAAGAACTTTATAAATACTTAGTTAATATAGATGGGACAGTTATTAATACCACAGGAAGTAGAAATTTAGGTAAAATTTTAAATTTGAATTTAAATAACAGGATAGTTCATAGGGTATTGCCCTCTATGAAAGTTATAGAGGAATGTTATTTATTAGGTATACAATTAGATGATTTAATTGCTATAAAAGGACCAATAAGCTATGAATTAAATAAAGCTTTTATAAAGGAATTTAATGCTAATGCAATACTAATAAAGGACAGTGGCGTTGAAGGAGGAACAGAAGAAAAAATAAAAGCAGCATTAGATGAGAATATTTTTGTATTTGTTGTAGGAAGAGAAAAACTATATTATAATAAAGTTTTTTATAATAAAGAGAAACTTATAGATTATGTGAAAAATAGAATTTTAAAGGAGTTTTAAGGGATATGATGATAAAAAAGGTAAGAGATTTAACTTTAATTTCTATTGACAAAGAAAAAGTTATGGTAGTTGCTTGTGATGGTGCAGGTGGGATAGGAAAAAAAGAAGGAGATACCTTTAAAACAGATCCTTTTTACGCAGCAAAGTTTACTGCTAGAGTAGCTTTAATGGAAGTTATTTGTTGTAAGGCAAAAATAGTTACACTTACTAATGTTGTATGTAATGAAATGGAACCAACAGGTAGTAGAGTTATAGAAGGAATAACTAAAGAATTAGAAGCTTTAGGATTAAATATTAATGTATTAAATGGTAGTACAGAGGAAAATTTTAAAACTCTTTCTACAGGCATAGGCGTTACAGTTATAGGTTTGGCAAATACTAATGAAATAAAAGTAAATAAAGCAAAAGATAATGATATAATAATATCCTTAGGACTACCTAAATTAGGCACTGAAATGAGTAGCTTAGATTATGACAGTGAGATAGTAAATTATAATCAAATTAATAAGCTTTTAGAAATGGAAGATGTACATGAAATTGTTCCTGTAGGATCAAAAGGAATTTTATATGAAAGTGAGAAATTAGCTGAGAATAATTCATTGAATTTAATTTTAAAAAATAATTTATCTATAGATATACGTAGAACAGCTGGACCGGCATCAGTAATTATTGCATCTATAGATGAATCAATTTTACATGAAGTTTCCGGTTTAGGTATAGTTAATGTTATAGGAAGACTGAACAAATAGGAGGACGGATATGAATAAAAAAGGTATATTGGTTGTAAGCTTTGGAACAAGTTATGAAAAGACTAGAAAACTTACAATTGAGGCTATAGAAAAAAGAATAAAAGAAGAATATAAGGATTATGAAGTGAGAAGAGCATTTACTTCTGGAATGATAATAAACAAACTTAAAAAAAGGGATAATTTATTTATTGATAATACACAAGAGGCTTTAGATAGAATGGCTAAAGAGGGATTCAAAGAAGTTATAGTTCAGTCTTTACATATAATGCCAGGAGAGGAGTATGACGATATAAAATTAGCTGTTCATAGATTTGTTCATAAAAATGTATTTGATAAACTTATTCTTGGAAGACCATTACTTTTTAGAACAGAGGACTATTTTAAAGCTGTAAATGCATTGAAAACACAGATACCTGAAAGAGGAGAAAAGGAAGCAGTAGTGTTTATGGGACATGGAAGCACTCATCCAGCTAATTCATCTTATGCTCTTTTTCAATATGTAATAGAAGAGGAAGGACTTGGAAATGTATACATAGCAAATGTTGAGGGATTTCCAGAATTAGACATTATAATACCGAAACTTAAAAAAGGTAATATAAAAAAAGTTACTTTAATGCCATTTATGCTAGTAGCGGGAGATCATGCTACTAATGATATGGCTGGGGAGAAGGATTCATGGAAGACTTCTTTGCAAGACAATGGTTTTGAAGTTGAAATATATTTGCATGGAATAGGTGAGAACAAAAAGGTACAGAATATATTTTTACAACATGTACAGGATTGTATAGAAGGTAATGCTTTAATGGAAGAGAAGTAGAGTTTAGAAGTCATATTATTACGAAAATATGGAGAAAAATCTAGAAAAACAGCATTATAATGAATTTAAAATGTTTACATCAATAGATATACTTTTTATATTGTGATATTATAATGTTAAGCTATAAAAATTTGAAAATAGTCGAAAGAAGGGGATTTTATGGAAAATAAAGGATATATCCAAGTTTATACAGGAAATGGTAAGGGCAAAACCACAGCTTCTTTAGGACTCTCACTTAGAGCTGTTTGTGCAGGGAAAAAAGTGTTCTTTGGACAATTCACAAAGGGAATGAAATATAGTGAATTAAAAGCTGCTGAGATTTTACCTAATTTCACTATGGAACAATTTGGAGGAGACCATTTTATTTTTGGAACTCCAACTAAAGCAGATAAAGAACAAGCAATGAAAGGACTAAAAAGAGCAGAAGAAGTTTTAACTTCAGGAGAATATGATGTAGTAGTTTTCGATGAAATAAATATTGCTTTATTTTATGAGTTATTTGACGTTAAAGATGTATTAGAACTTTTAGATAAGAAACCAGAAAAAACAGAAGTCATACTTACTGGAAGATATGCAAAACAAGAAATTATAGATAGAGCAGATTTAGTAACAGAAATGAAGGAGATTAAACATTATTATACTCAAGGAGTACCTGCTCGTGTAGGAATAGAAAGCTAAAATCTACTTTGTTTTAAGATAAGGGGGAACTGAAGATGGACTCTAAAGGATATATTCAGGTCTACACAGGAAATGGTAAGGGGAAGACTACATCAGCCTTAGGGCTTACATTAAGAGCGATATGTGCCGGTAAAAAAGTATTTATGGGTCAATTTGTAAAGGGAATGAGATATAGTGAATTAAATGCAGTAAAGTATCTTGATAACTTTACTATAGAACAATACGGAAAGAATTGTTTTATATATGATGATCCTACAGAGGATGATATTAAGAGAGCTATAGATGGGCTAAAAAGATGTGAAGAAGTTATAATGTCTGATAAATATGATATTATTATTCTAGATGAGATAAATATAGCGCTTTATTATAGATTATTTACTTCAAAAGAAGTAATAGATATAATAAATAGTAAGCCAAAAAGAACTGAAATAATTTTAACAGGAAGATATGCTCCAAAAGAGATAATAGAAGCAGCAGATTTAGTCACTGAAATGGCAGAGATTAAACATTATTATACTAAGGGAGTAAAGTGTCGTAAGGGAATAGAAAATTAATGCAATATAAAAAACACCTTTTTTATATAGGAAAAGGTGTTTTCTTTATGCAAAACTTTAAAATATTACAATTTAAAGAGTAAACTATCTATAATGTAATAATTTTGTTGCCATTTTGTAAATATTTTTTATAGGTGATGTAGTAGAATAAAGATAATGTAAATATTTTTGTAAAAACAATGGAAATAGGTGAGGCTTAATATGAAAAACGATATTAATTATGATGTAAATTCTATAAAAAGAAGGAAGAAACAAAAAAGAATAATCAAGAAAATTAAAATTGTAACTTTTTTAGTTGTTATTTTACTAATAGGGGCATTTGCGGGTATAAAATATTTTAACAAAGAAAAAGAAGTGGCTAAAGAAAAAAATCAGGTAAGCAACACGTTTACCACAAATAATAGTACAACTAGTAAAGAAAATGAACAGGCTTCTAAGAATGGCACAGACAGTAAAGATGATAAAAAAGAAAATAATAAAGATGAAAAAATTGTAATGACAGTAGATGATATTTGGAATAAGAAAGATGGAGAAAAAATTGCCTTTTTAACATTTGATGATGGTCCAAGCCCACATACTCCTAAAATTTTAGATATACTAGAACAATATAAGATTAAAGCTACTTTTTTTGTTCTTGGAACTTCTGCTAAAAATTTTCCTGAGTATTTAAAAAAGGAAGTAGAGTTAGGGCACTCTATAGGAAATCACACATATAATCATAAAATTAGATATTCTGGTGCATACACTCCAGATGAGTTTGTTAAAGATGTAAGAAGGTGTGATAATGCTATTAAAGAAGTATTAGGACAAGATTTTAAAACTAATTTAGTTAGATTTCCTGGAGGATCTTTTAATCACAAGAGTTATGAAAGAAATTTATTAGCCTCAGGATTTAAGCATATAGATTGGAATGTAGAAAATGGTGATGCAAGAAGACTAAATGTACCTAAAGATGAGCTTGTTAAAAATGTAAAAGATGAAATAGGAAATCATAAACATGTTGTAATACTAATGCATGATTCTTCTACCAAATCTACAACTGTTGAAGCACTTCCAGAAATTATAGAATTTTTAAAATCCCAAGGATTTAAATTTGGAGTAGTAAGTCAAGAAAATTAGATGTTTTAAAAGTGTTATATTGAGTAATATAACACTTTTTTTAGTACGATAAATGTGATAAAATTAGCATTGATGTCTAAAATAATAAATTTAATTACTATCATAGGAAGAAGGGATAAATTTATGTTGGAATTTCAAGATGTAACACTTAAGGTAGATGAAAATGGTAAAGAAATAACCATATTGGATAATATAAATTTACAATTAGAAAGAAAAAAAATTTATGTTATAACAGGGCCTAATGGTGGAGGCAAAACTACATTATCTAAGCTTTTAATGGGAATAAGAATACCTACTTCAGGTAAAATTATTTTTGATGACGAAGAAATAACTGCTATGAATATAACCAAAAGAGCGAAACTTGGAATTGGATATGCTTTTCAACAGCCACCAAGATTTAAGGGTCTAAAGGTGAGGGAATTACTTGAACTTGCAGCAAAAGCTGATAATAATCAAGTGGATTTTTGTAAATTGTTGCTAGATGTGGGGTTATGTCCTCAGGATTATGTAAATAGAGAAATTAATAATAGTCTTTCAGGTGGAGAATTAAAGAGAATAGAAATAGCTACTATTTTAGCTAGAAAGTTAAAATTGGCATTATTTGATGAGCCAGAAGCGGGAATAGATTTGTGGAGTTTTCAAAAATTAGTAGAGACCTTCAAAAAACTTCATGATGAAAATGATTTAACTTTGGTTATAATATCACATCAAGAAAGAATAATAGAGCTTGCAGATGAGGTTATAGTAGTAGCGGATGGAAAAATAAAAGAGAGAACCTCAAAAGATACCATACTTTCAGAGGTTACTTTAGAATCAGCTTGTGGTTGTAGTAGTAAATTTTGTGATAGGAGGAGATAATTTATGTTAAATTCAATAGATGAAAAAATATTAAATATTATAGATAATGTAAAAGATATATTTTCAGGAGCACATAATATTAGAAAAGATGGTCAAAAATTTGACAGAAGTATTTCACCTAACATAGGCATTATAAATAAGGGAGATAAGAGCGGGATAGATGTTTTAGTAAAGCCAAATACTAAAGGTGAAAGCGTACATATACCTGTAATTCTTACAGAAGAAGGGATACAGGATTTAGTATATAATACATTTGACATTGGTGAAGGAGCAGATATAGATGTAATAGCTGGATGTGGAATACATAATCCAGGGCATTCAAAAACCCAGCACGATGGGGTACATGAGTTTTTTGTAAGAAAAGGGGCAAGATTAAAGTACATAGAGAAGCACTATGCTGAGGGAGAAGGAGAAGGTAAGAAGGTATTTAATTCTAAGACTATTCTTCATGTAGAAGAAGGTGCTAAGGTTGAAATGGAACTTATCCAGATAAAAGGTGTAGATAGTACTAAAAGAGAAACAGAAATATATTTAGATAAAAAAGCTAATTTAGTTATAACAGAAAGAATGCTTACAGATTATAATCAAGAGGCGAAATCAAGTATAAACATAGAAATGAATGGTGAAAATTCTACCTCACAGGTAATATCTCGTTCGGTTGCTAAAGAAAATTCAAAACAAGTGTTCTATTTTAATGTAACTGGAAAAAACAAATGTAGGGCACATATACAATGTGATTCTATAATTATGGGTAATGCTAAGGTTAAGTCCATTCCTGCAATTTCTGCAGAGCATAGTGAGGCTGAACTTATACATGAGGCAGCAATAGGTAAAATTGCCAATGATCAATTAATGAAACTTATGTCCTTGGGACTTACAGAAAAAGAAGCTGAGGATACTATATTAAAAGGATTCTTAAAATAATTTTATAAAATTAAATATGAAAGGAAATGTTGGAGAATGAAAGATAAGCAATCATTAACCACTTTGGCCTTTATAGTTATAACTTTTACCACAATACTTGGTAAAAGTTTTCCTATAAGTTCTCCCTTAAGAGTGGTATTTACTATATTTTCTATAATTATACTTTTACCTTATTTATATACTGTTATAAAGGATAAAATGTTTAGTAATAAGTTAACATTATTTTGTATAATATTATCTGTACTTCAAGTATTAAATGTGTTATATTATACTTATATATTAAAAAAATAAAAAAAGCCGTGTTCCCGTATTTAGAAAGGCGGTTATATGTACAATATTAGAAATAAGTACATTAAAGAACACAGCTAAAATAAACATATTATTTAATTAAATGGTAACTGTGCTCTATATAATCTATGAAACAAAAGTCTAGGAGTTATAAACTTTTATTTAAATCAAAGGAGTTTTTGATGAATATTTACTATTTTATGGAGAAAAATATAGAGCACAGTATGTGTATATTAAATTTTTATAAAAAAAGCAACCTTCTTTCAAAAAAGGTTGCTTTTATATATCAGCATATAAAGTAGACAAAATATACTTCATAACACAATATACAACTCTCCCTCCGAAAGCTTATCTGTAATAAAATTAGGCAGGTCTCCTGGCTTTGGATTCATTCGCATTTTCCCCTTCCCCTTTTTATATAAAGAGTGGGCTATGAAAATTTGTCATCCAACACAGTAGCGGGGGCTGCTGCGGACTTAAACCGCATTCCCTTTTCACCTATATTATAGGCACCTAAATTTTAAATATTCAATTTATGAAATAAGTATAGCATTAAAAAAAATTAAAGTCAATTAAAAAAATAGAATTTTTTCAATTATTATAGTATTTTTATTATAGTAACTTTGTAATTTTTCGAAAAATAGAGTTGCTTTTAAGAAATATGTTGAAATTTTCTAGAAAAAGTTATAGTATAATAATGGTATTAGTGTTTTTAAATATACAATTATATAAAATATTAGAAAATAATCATATGAATTTAAAAAAGTTTTCTATTTAAATAGTAGAAATTAAAAGGGAATGAGGTGCAATTCCTCAACGGTCCGGCCACTGTAATTGATGAGCTTTTTCCTATATGCCATTGAGACAATGTCTTGAGAAGGTGGAGTAAAGTGATGAACCATAAGTCAGGAGACCTGCTTTTTTTATGATACAGCTTCCAGGTAAAGTTTGGTATCTGAGTATATATTTAAATAAATTTATTTAAATGTAATTTAGGAGTCTTAACTTTTTTAGGAAGGTTAAGACTTTGTTTATTATATAAATATAATAGTTTTGCTTTTAAATTTAGGAGGATGAAAAATGTTAAGGATATTTATTGCAGAAAATGATCTTAAAACTATAGGTAACTTGGAGAGAGTGATTCTTGACAGAGGGCTTGGGATTGTAATTGGACATACTAGGGATGGTGTGGAGGCTTTAAAAAAAATTGACGAACTGAATCCAGATTTAATTTTAGTTAATTATCATGTATATAGTATAGACGGCATATCAGTAATTAAACAAGTAAAGAAAAAATACTCTAATATACACTGCATAACAATATCCGATGAAAAATCAAAAATCATAGTTGAACAAGCATATAGAAGTGGAGCGGAGTTTTGTATAAATAAACCAATAAGTAGTGTAGAAATAGAAAACATAATAGAAAAAATAGTTGAATTATCTAAGCTTAATGATAAGTTAAATCAAATTTCTAGAATTATAAATAAAGATAACATTTTAAGTAGTAACAGAAGTATTAATAATTCTGAAGAAAAAGTAAAGCATATAATGCAAGATATAGGAATATATGGAGATACTGGTAGTGAGGAGATAATTCAGATTGTAAAGCATTTAATAGATACAAATAAAAATATGGCTAATTATACTATAAAAGAAATATGTGGTTATTTTACCAGCAATCCTAAATGGATGGAACAAAGAATTAGGAGACTAGCTTTATCTGGAATGAGTAATTTAGCTAATTTAGGAATAGAGGATTATTTAAATGATACCTTTGTTGAATATTCCAATAGTATATATAATTTTGAACAGGTTAAAAAAGAAATGGATTATGTTAGGGGAAAAAGTAGAGACAGGGGTAGGATTAATTTAAAGAAATTTATAGCAGGATTAGTATTTTATTGTGAAAAATAATATATAGATAATAAAAAAACTAGAGTATATTCTAGTTTTTTTTATATATTATAAAATTTGATAATTATTGATTATTTTTGAAGTGTTTACTATAGAATGTAATCTAAAGAGAAGATTTTTGTAGATATTTCAAAAATAAAATTTTAAGTGAAGCAAAAGTTTAATATTTTAATGGGGTGTTATTAATGAATAAAAAAAAATGTTGGTTTATTCTCTTTTTTATATTTCTAATTTCATTAATAGGATGTGATAAAAAAGAAAGTACCAGGGTTATAACTAATAAGGATAGTGTACAAGCTGTAAGTGACATCAAAAAAGAATCTAGTAATAAAGATAATAAAAGTATATATAAAGGGTATAAAGGACCTGTTCAAGGAGAAATAAAGTATCAAGAAGGAAGACCTGCCAAACAAAATTCTAAAGAATTAAAAGCAAGTGGAGATATAGGAAGTCCTTATCATGTGGATTTAGTTGTATCTAAAGATTTTGGACATAATAAAATGTTTTCTAAAAACGTAGGTCTGGTAAAAGATGAAGTTGGAATGGAAGTGCTTTTTAGAAATTTAAATATACAAACTGCCTATGGCGGAGGATTTGTAAATTCTATAAACGGATTAGAATCAAAATATACTTTTTTTAGTGGCGCAGATAGAAAAAAAGAGGATTGGTTTTATTGGGTAAATGGAATACTAGCACCTGTTGGGGTTGCTGAATATAGACCATCGGATGGTGATGTAATATGGTGGGATTACCACGAATGGAATACTACAATGTTTATACCAGCGATAATTGGATCATATCCAGAGCCTTTTAAACATGGGTTTTGGGGCAAAAATCCAGGCACTGTTGTAATGTATACAGATGAATTTAAAAATGATGCAAAAATATTAAAGCATAGCTTAATAAAAAATGGTGTAAAGTCAGTTGATGTAGTAAAGTATAACCCAGATAACATAGAAAAACCTGAAAAATATCATATATTACTTGGGAAATGGGAAGATTTATCCCAAAATAGTAAAAGACTTAAAGATATGAATTGGAAAAATAAGCTGGAAGGAGTATATGTACAATTTAAAGATGGTAAATTAAATGCATTAGATAACGCTGGTAAGATTATTAAAAGTTATAATAATGCAGGGGCTATTTATGCTACGTCAGCAGGTATGGGAAGCACAGTGCCAGTTTGGCTTGTAACAGGAACGGACTTTAACAGCGTAAAGGAGAGTTTGAATATACTTATTAAGAAGCCTGAAAAAATAAAAAATTGTTTTGAGGCAGTGGTATCAAAGGAGCAGGTAATTAAAATACCTTTCATACAGTAAAAGAGTTATGTAGGGATGTGATTATATGAAAGATAATTTTAGAAATATAGGATTTATATTTATTATAGTTGTTATTGGGGTATTTAGTATGCCTGGAAAAATTTATGCGAATAGTGTAGATATAAAAGTTAATGCATATTTAAATGGTAAATTGAAGTTAGGCTATATAAATCCTATAGAAGTAACAGTAGAATCAAGTATGGAAAATTTAGAGGGAAGTTTAAATCTTTATTTAGGGGAAGAAAGATATGCTCATCCCATAAATATTGTGGGAAAAAACACAAAAACATATTTGTTTTCGGTACCTTTAAATAAATCAATAAAGAAAATTAAAGTTGATTTAGTACAACAGGGTGAAACTATAAAAGAAAAACAGTTTCCAATTGAAGTGTGTAATAGTAAGACTTTGTTTATAGGACTTTTAAGTGATAGTGAAAACAAATATAGTTTTTTAAAAAACATAAGAATGAATCCGCTAGATATTAAAAATGTGGAAATAGTTAATCTAAAAGATAAGAATTTGGCATTAGATTATACAAAAAATCTTGGAATTATATTTATAGATGATTTTAATTCTGAAAGTTTGACCACAGAACAACAAGAAAGTATAGATAAGTGGATAAATGTAGGTGGTATTGTATTTGTTGGAAACGATAAATATAAAGTCAAAAATCTAACAGGGATTTTTGAAAATGTAAAGGATATAACCAAAGTTGGAGAAGGAAATATTATTCCAATAGATTTTGATTTAGGAGATAAAAATAATATAAGTAAACTCAATAAAAAAATAATGGAAAATATAAATACAAATCTTTTATGTAATATAACTCAAAATATTAATTTAAAAGATGAAGCAGTAAAGAGTGAAAAGTTAAAAAGTTGTGCTAATAATATGTTAAAAATAAATAGAAATGTAATTTACTTTTTGATTTCTGTAATTACTATATATTTAATTATTTTATTTTACTTTCTAATTAAAAGAAAAAATAAGTTTTTTTTATGGGGAATTACTATTGCAGCTTTTTCTTTAATAACTTTTTTAATATATTTTATTGAAGATGTAGGAAAGGAAAAAATAACTCTAGCATCACTAAATGAGTATAAGGGGAATAGATGTATTACTAACTCTTTAATAAATGTATATCCATATAAAAAGGATTTAAATATATTTGCTGATAATTCATTATTTATTTCCCAACAGGGGACTGGAAAATACAACATAGATCCTTTGGCTAAAAGTATATTAGTAGAATCCTCCTCTATAACTAATTACTTATACAATGTGCGGATTAGTAATATAAAGAATAATAATAAAAATACTTTGATATTAAAAGACCAACGTATAGAAGGTAAAATAACCAATGTTTTTCCATATAAATTAGAAGACTGTATTTTAATAGTTGGGGATACTGCTATTAAAATAGGGAGTTTGTCTGAAAAAGAGAACATTAAAATAGATTATAAATTAGATCATAATTTAAAGGATAATGGAGACTATGAGTATTTAAATAATCTAGAAAAACTTTTATCTAATAAATATAATAAAGAGTTTGTAAAATACTATTTTAACTTAGATACTTACACAAATTTAGAATGCAAATTAGTTGCTTTTAATAAAAGAAAAACAATTTTAAATGTAAACAATAAAAAAAGAAAAATTAATACCATTAATATGGAGATTATTCCTATTGATATTAAGTTTCATAAGAAAGAGTTTAAGCTTTCTGGAAATATTATAAGGCCTATAGTGGAAAAAGAACTAAATGATAAAGAGTTGGGTATAAAAGAATATACTTTTAAGAAAGATGAAAGTGTAAAAATTTATTATTTAATTCCCAAGAATATTAATCCAAAGAAAATTAAAATTAATAATACTTTTGAGGATGGGAATTTTTACTTAGAAATATTTAATAGTAATAAAAATGAGTGGGAAAAAATAGATAAATTACATTTTGAAAGTTCTAAATATATTAAAGATAATAAATTATTTGCTTTAAGGGTAAAAGGTAATGGAAGATTTGTAATTCCCTCTATAACTTTGGATGGTATTACAAACTAAGGTGGTGATTATATGAAAAGTAACTATAAAGCATTACAGTTAGATGACGGGTTCATAATAGTTAGTTATTTATTAACTTTAAGTATAACTCTTTTATCTTATTTACTTATTTTGATTTTTAAGTGTGAACAGTTTACATTTGATATTTATAAAAAATTCTATATGTATTTTATGATATTTCAGTTTATACTATTTTCTTTAAGTATTATGCATTTTAACGAAATAGAATTAAATAGTTTTAAAGTTCTTTTAAGGGATTTTTCAAAAGTACTTATATTAGCATTTTCTATTATACCCTTAATATTTATTATCTTTATAGTGGGAAATGTGATGATTTTAAACTTTTGGATACCTATTGTTTTACAGGTTATATACGGAGTTGCTATTCTAACTTTTAAACACATATTATCATTAATTAAATATATAAAAGAATATACAAATTTTATAATTCATTTTAGTATGTTTTTTATCAATATATTAAGTCTATTATTTTTATACATATATTATAGATATTCTCAAGTAGTAATAACTACTATATATGATAAGGACATACCAAGTATATTTTTTATCAATCCTATACTGACTATAACAGGATATATAAATAAAGAAATAACAGATTATTCTCAATTAGGGATAAAACCTGTAATTATAGCTAGTATATTTTGGAGTATATGTATTTTAGTCAATGTATTTGTTTTGTATAAAGTTAAACTATCCAAGAAAAATTTAGGAGGTAAAAATTTTGGAATGGATAAGCATTGATAATTTTTTAAAAAGGCTTAAAAAAAAAATATGGCGTGGAATATTATTTAATAATTTAATTAATCTAATATTTATATGTGGCATTTTTAGTATAATAATAATTTTATTTAGCCATTTTAAAAGTTTATTATATTTAAAAGAAAAAATATTTTACTCATATATTATAGTGCTCATATTTATGATAATCAAAACCATATTATCAAAACCATCTATGAAATTTGTTGCATTACAAGGAGATAAACTAGGATTAAAAGAGAAGCTCATAACTTATGTAGAACTTAGAGAGGACCATAATGATTTTATAGATGGTACTTTAAATATTTTTAAAGAAGATTTAGAGGATGAATTGCAAACTTTTAATGTGGTAAAAAGATATAAATATAATATAAATTATAGAATGATTTTATTGTCTATTATATTTTTAATTATAAGTTTTGGTTTATATTTTATTCCTTCTACATCAAGAGAAGAGGCATTAGAGTTGGAAAATATAAACAAAAATATAAAAAAAGAAATAGTTAATATTGATAAAATGAAGAAAGATGTTTTACAGGAAATTAAGGATGATAAAGAAAAAAAACAAACTAAGGATGTATTTGCTAAATTAAAAAAAGAATTAAAAAAAACATATAATTATGATAAAGCCTTGGCTGAAATGGGAAAAGCTGAAGAAAGGTTAAATAGTATTTTAAAACATAATAATAAAGAAAAATTTAAAAAAATGGCAGGAATTTTTAATGGAACATCAATTAAAAACAGTGATTTTGTTATGGATTTACAAAGAGGGGAAATGAATGAAAATAATATAAATAGTAATAATAAAATTTCTCAGGTGGATAAAAATAAAATAAAGAAAAATTTATATAAAAATAAAATGGGATTAAGCAATGAAGTAAAAGAAAAGATAGAAAATCAGTTAATGAAAAAAAATGCTACTACTAAAGAACTAGCTGAAGCTATGAAAAATGCCAATAATGATTTCGAAAAAAATTCAAAAATCGCAGAATCTAAAAGTAAGCTTTTAGCTAAAAAAGAGCAGAAGGCATTTGAGAATGGAGAAGGAGATAAAAAATCAGATGATTTTGCATTAGGTGGAAAAGAAAGTAAATATAAATATGGGGAAGAATCAAACATAAAAAATAATGAAGATATGGTAACTGGTAATGGAAATAGTAAAAGAGAAGATAATAATTCTTTAGGATCTAGTAAGACATTGGAAAATAAAGAAATAAAGGAAAATGCAAATAAAGGATCCATTGGGAAATATAATAAATCTACAGATTTAAAGGAAAGTAAAACTTTATCAAATGTTAATTCTAAAATAAATTCTACAGGTAAGATATTTGATAAAAGTTTAGAGGAGATTATAGGAGAAAAAGGTGAAGTAAAATATATGAAAAAAAGATGGGAAGAGTTTAAAAAGGAAGGAATGGATTATTTATTTAAGTATAATATACCTTTAAATAAAGAAGATTTGGTTATAGAGTATTTTAAAGAATTGAACAAATAGGGGGAGTTAGATTTGGAAGAAATTCATATAAGAAATTTTAGTGATAAATATAAGTTGGTAGAAAAAGAGATTGGGAAAAATATAATAGGCCAAAGACAGGTTATAAAAAATGTTTTAATAGGTATTATTTCCGGAGGCAATGTGCTTTTAGAAGGCATGCCAGGACTAGGTAAAACCCAATTAGTAAAGACTATAGGAAAAGTTTTAGAACTAGATTTTTCAAGAATACAATTTACACCAGACTTAATGCCGTCAGATATTATTGGTACTGAAATAGTTACAAAAAAGGACGGGAATATAGATTTTGTTTTTAAAAAAGGTCCTATATTTAGTTCTATAATTCTAGCAGATGAGATAAATAGAGCTACGCCAAAAACACAAAGTGCATTACTCCAAGCTATGGAAGAGAAAAAAATTACTGTGGGAAATTCAACATATGAATTAGAGGATCCTTTTTTTGTTCTCGCTACACAAAATCCTCTGGAAACAGAAGGAACTTATCCATTACCTGAGGCACAATTAGATAGATTCATGATGAAAATAAATATAAATTTACCAGAAGATGAGGCAATAAGTTCCATATTAGACTTAACTACGGGTAATACTAAGATAGATAACAGTGTTAATAAAATTTTAGATAAAAACCAAATACTTAAAATGAGAGAACTATCAAGGAGTGTACTAGTATCTGGATCAGTTAAGAAATTAGCCGTTGATATAGTAACCAATACTTATGATGAAAGAACAGATATATCGGCTATTAAAGATTATGTTAAATATGGGGCAAGTTTAAGAGGAATTCAGTCTATTATACTTGCAGCAAAGGTTAAAGCCCTAGTTGAGGAAAGATATAATTTAGCTTATGAGGACGTAAAGGAAATGGCTTATCCATGTTTAAGGCATAGAATAAGTTTGAATTTTAATGCTATGCAAGATAATGTTAGCGAAGATGAAATAATTAAAGAAATACTTAGCAGGGTGAGTTAAATGGAAAATTTTTTAAAAGAGCTTGAACAGGCCAATATTGAAATAAGAAAAAGAATTACAGGCTCTTTAACGGGAAACTATAAAAGTAATACGTTAGGGAATTCATATGACTTTTATGGTGTGAGACCTTACTATGAAGGGGATAATATAAAAAATATTGATTGGAAATTATTTAGCAGAACAGGAAAAATATATACAAAATTATTTTCGGAGCAAAAACAGATTAGCGTTACAGTGCTTATAGATAATAGTGAATCTATGAATTTTGGAGAGCCCAACAAATTAAATATAGGAAAAATGTGTGCACTAGGTATTAGTTATATTGCACTTAATGGAGCAAATAAATTAAGCTTATATTCATTTAATGATTCTATACATATGTGTGTCAATAATTTTAGCGGTAAAAGCTTGTTTTATCAGGTGTTAAATAAAATTAAAGATATAGATGCTACAGGCAAAACAGACTTTAAAAAAGTTTTATTAACCACAAATGATAGTAAAGGAATAGCTTTTATAATAACTGATTTGCTTAGTAATAATATAAAGGAGTTTTTAAATCAGAGTGCTTATAAATATGAAAAAGTAGTATTAATTCATGTTATGAGTAAAGATGAACTAAATCCTGTACATAATGGAAAAATAAAGTTTTGGGATAGTGAAACAAGAGAAAGTGTATTACTGGACATAGGAAGTAGAGAAATAGATAGTTATAAAAGGAAAGTAAAGGAATTTGTATTAAATTCTAAGGAAGAATGTAAAAAAAGAGGTATTAAATATGTATTTGCTTCAAAATACAATTCTCCTGTAAAAATAATTATGAAGGCAATAGAGGTGGAGTAAATATGGTATTTTTAAAGCCTCTTAGGTTACTAGGTTTATTATTACTTAGTATTATAGTTGTAATCCATTTAAAGAAAAGAAAAGTAAAGGAAGTTTTAATATCTAGCACTTTTTTATGGCAACAGGTTTTTGAAGATATTAAAAAAGTGAAAAAGAAGAGAATAAATAAATATTTTCTATTAATACTACATCTTTTAATAGGAATATTTGTGATTATAATTTTTTCTAAACCCAGATTAAACTTAATAAATAATAAAGAAACATATACTATTGTCGTTGATGGGTCTATTTCTATGAAAGCTATAGAAAATGGAAATAGCCATATGGACATGCTTAGAAAAGAAGTTAAGGATTTTATAAAATCATCACCTAAAAATTCTAATTATAATTTAGTCTTAATGAAGAACAAAACTGATATTCTAAAAGAAAATATAAACAAAAATGAGTTAATTAAAGAAATAGATAATATTTCTCCTGTAAATGAACCACTTGATGTGGAGAAAGCTCATAATGTTATAAATACATTTGGTGGTAAAATAGTAATTTTTACAGATAAGGAAATATTTAAAAGGAAGAAAGTTATAAAGATAGGAAATGGTATAGAGGATTTAGGAATAATTTATGCAGCTAGTTACAATAAAAATAAAGGTTATTACTGTATTGTAAAAAATTATGGTAAAAAAAACAAAGTTGCAACCATCACTTTAAAGGATGATTCAGATAATCTTCTTGGAAGTTGTGAATGCAATTTAAATAGTAATGAAGAAAAAAAAGTAAATTTCAACATAGTGTCTAAGAATATAGAAACAATACATTTCTCTATTGTAGAAAGGGATATGATAAGTGAAAACAATTATTATTTACTTAATACACTTGAAAAAAATAAAAAGAGGGTAGTTTTAATTGGGGAAAATTATTTTTTAGAAAAGGCTTTAAAAGTAATACCCTATGTTGAAATTATAAAAAAAGATAATATAGATACGTATAATGAGAAATATGATCTTTACGTTATATGTAAGGATAATATTAAAAATATTCCTAAAAAAAGTAATATATGGTGGGTACACCCGCCTAAAAATATTGTTACTAATAAGAAGATTATGGGAGGATTAAAAATAAACACTAACATTCTATTAGAAAAAATGGATGAAAATGAAGTTTATGGAGAAGCCTATGAAATAATAGACAATGATAATGAAATTGAAGAGATTATAAAAATTGATAATAAACCTGTTATGGGTATAGATAAAAAAAATAACATATATTCATCCATAGAATGGAGTAAATGTGAAATTGTTTTAACACCTGCATTCCCAATTTTAGTAGAAAATATTTTGAGGAATTTTATTTTTAAAGATAGTGAAAATTATAATTCAAATGATTTTCTAATTAACAATTTTGAAAGTAAAAATAATACAAAATTATTTCCAAGTAATTTAATAAATGTAGATTTATCAAAAATTTTAGCTGTAGTAATACTCATTATTTTAGTAATAGAATGGCAGGTGTTTAGAAATGAGTATTAATTTAAATATAAAACTTATAATTATATTTTTATCAGTAATTTTTTATTTTCTGATCCAAGGATATAAATTGAAAAATTCTTGGAATAAAAATAAATTAATATTATGGCTTACAACTAGAATTCTTATTATAGTTTTATTATTCTTATCAGTTAGCGAATTTAAGATAATTTTTAAAAATAATGATAACTGCACAATATTTTTGGTGGATGAATCTTTAAGTGTTGAGAAATATAAAAAAGATATAGAAAACTATGTGAATAGTGAAATAAATAAAAAGAATAAATCTGATGAGATAGCTGTAATAGGTTTTGGAAAAGATGTGGTGATAGAATTACCACTTACATGTGATAAAAAGAATATAGAATTATGTTCTACTATAAATAAGAATTTTACTAATTTAGAAAAAGCATTAGATTTTTCTATAGATTATTTCCCTAAAAATAAAAATAGAAGATTAGTAATTATTACAGATAAAAATGAAAATATTGGGGAAGTTAAAAAAAGTAGTGAAAAAATAAAAAAAGAAAATATTAATTTATTTTTAAAAACAATAGATAATATAAAAGAAAATGATGTGGAATTAACTGAAATAATTGCACCTAAAAATATTTATAAATCAGGAAACATTCCTATCAGTGTTTATTTAAATAGCACATATGAAACTCATGGGGAATTAAATTTATATATTAATAATAAAAAGATAATAAATAAAAAAGTTGATGTAAAAAAAGGGGAAAATAAATATACATATAAATTCCCAATAAACGAAGAAAAAGAAATTACAATTAAAGGTGAAATAAATTTCATACAGGATGAAAATAAGTTTAATAATATTTTTACCATATATAGAAGTATAAAAAAGCAGGCTAAAGTACTAGTGATAAGTGAAAATGAGGAAGAAAATATAAATAAGCTACTTGATAGCTACGGTATAAAGAGAGTTAATTATGCATCAAAAGAAGTACCAACAGATATAAATTTTTTAAGTGATTTTAATGAAATAATATTAATTAATACTGACTATAATAGCTTACCAAATAAATTTGATAATAATTTAGAAAAGGCTGTGGAAAAATTTGGGGTAGGATTACTTACAATTGGAGGAGAGAGATCTTTTGCTTTGGGAGGATATGAAAACACTACTTTAGAAAGAATATTACCTGTTTCTTGTAAAATGAAAAACAATAGAAAACAGGCTAATACTGGGCTTATGTTATTAATAGATTGTTCAGGAAGCATGAATGAAGATAGTGGTGGAGTAAAAAAAATAGAATTAGCAAAACAAGCTGCTACGGAAGCAATAAATGCATTAGAGAAAGAGGATTATGTAGGAGTACTAGCTTTTTCAGATACTTTAGAATGGATAGTACCATTTCAAAAAGTTAATAATAAAGAAAAGCTAAAAAACCGTGTAGGGAAGTTAAAGTCAAAAGGAGGGACTCTTATTATTCCAGCTTTAATAGATGGTATAAATGCTTTCAAAGGAGATAAAGTTAAAGTTAAACACATGATTCTTTTAACAGATGGACAGGCAGAAAAAAAAGGATTTAATAAATATATAAATGAAATGAAAAAAAATAAAATTACTGCCTCAACGGTAGCTGTTGGAAATGATTGTGACAAAGATGTGTTAGCCTATATTTCAGATTCTTCAGGAGGAAGAAAATATATATCAAAAGACTATTTAAATGTGCCTAAAATTTTGGCAAAAGAAAGCTATATTTCTCAGAAGAAATATATAAATAATCAGGTTTTTATCCCAGAGCAATGTAATGATATTTTTAATAAATCTAACAAATTATTACCTGAGCTTAAAGGATATATAGGCACAGGAATAAAGGAAAAGGGAAGTTTGGTTTTGCAAAGTGATAAGAAGGATCCTATACTTGCCTTTTGGAATTATGGTATTGGCAAAGTTGGAGTATGGACATCGGATATTAGTGGAAAATGGAGTGAAAACTGGATAGGATGGAATGGCTTTTATGACTATTACTCAAAAATAGTAAATTATTTATTAGCGGATAAAGAGAAAAAGGATGTTACAATGGATCTCAAAAAAACTCAAGGTAATGTTGAAGTATTGGTTGAAAGTAGAAATAAAGACCCATTTAATGAGGTTGAGGTTTTAGTGGCTACTCCAAATAATGAAGAAAAAAAAGTAGCATTAAAATCTATAGAGCAAGGTAAATATAAAGGAGTTTTTGAATTAAATGAATTAGGCAAGTATAATTTCTTAGCTATATTAAAAAAAGAAGGTAAAGTTTCAGATAGAGCCATGGATAGTATTTATTTAAACTATTCTCCTGAATATAGTATTAAAAGGGATAAAGATAAAAACGGTGATTTAGATAGATTGGTTATGGAGCTTTCAGGTAAAAAACTAAAAGATAATGAAAATGTATTTAAAGAAAAAGTAATTTGCAAAAATATATCAAGTATAAATTTTGACTTTATATCTATTCCCCTAGTATTAATACTATTTTTTATAGATATTTATTTAAGAATAAGGTAGAAGGAAAGGATAAAAATGAAGAATAAAAAATTACTCAAGATAGGAGTACCATTAATTATAATAGCTATTTTTATTTCAGGTTTTGCATTTATAAATAGTGATTTTTATAGGAAGAAGGCATTAAAAAAGAAAGTTTATGATGCATCTCAAAAAACCATACAGTATTATTATGATACCTATAAAAAGGATGAGTTTGCTGGAATAATGGACTGGCCTGCCTTAGGTTTGTATGGGTTTGGAGAGGATATTAGCGGTGAAGTTTGGACTGTAAATGGGAAAAATGCTGCTTATTTTAGAGAAAAACAAATTAAAAATGGACAAGGGCTCTCTAAAACAAAAAATACAGATTATCAAAGAACCATAATAGGAATTACTTCTGCAAAAAAAGATCCTAGAAATTTTGGTGGGATTAATCTAGTAAAAGCTGTTAAAGATACAATGCTTGAAAATGGTCATTTTGCAGATTCTGTGGAAGATAAAAGAACAAAAAAGCCTGTAGGAGATGACCTTATAAATTCTCAATGTTTTGGTACAATAGCTCTTCATTGTGCTGGAGAGCCTATTCCAAATAGAGATAAGGCTATGAGATGGCTTGAAAAAAATCAACATCATGATGGTGGTTTTACTTGGGATGTAAAAAACTTTGATGACAAAGAGGATTATCTAAAAACCGCCTCTGATGTGGATATGACATCAGCAGTACTTATGGCTTTAAGCATACTTAAAGTGGATAAAGATTATCCACCGGTAAAAAGAGCATTAGAGTATTTAAAAAGTCATCAATTGGATAATGGTGGATTTGAATCCTGGGGAACAGAAAATCCAGAAAGTGCTGTTTGGGCAATTCAAGCTCTTTTGATGTATGGAGAAAATCCTTTGGATAAAAAGTGGGAGAAAGATAAAGACTGTAATCCAGTTACTTTTATACTAAAGCATCAGTTACCTAATGGTGCTTTTACACATGTATTAGATGAAAAAGATATGTCACCTCTTTACAATAATAGTTTAACAACTTATGAATGTTTGTATGGTATGGCAGATATTTATAATGAAGAAACAACTTATGACAGACTATTTAAAGCCAATAAACCTAATACAGAAAAGATATTATTTAGTGACTTATTACATGGAAGTCATGGGTATAAAGAAGTTATAGATGTAGTTTATAACTATATAATGGATAGTTATAGTGATGGAACATTTAAACCTAAAAAGGAAATAACTAAGGGTGATTTAGGAAGATATTTAGTAAATTTATTAAATCTTCAAGGGGATTTTTATAAAAAATTTAGTGGAGATGAATTAAAGTTTGTAAAAGAAAATAAAAAATCAAATGTATTAGAAATAGATAGTAATAATAATTACATTGAAATTTGTATAGAAAAAGGTTTGTTTAAAGATATTCCGTCCTTAAATAAAAAGGGAGATATGGATAAAAAGATTACAGGTAAAGAGTTTATAACAGCATTGGAAAATGGGGCAAAACTTAAAAATAAAACTGTAAAAGTAGAAGAACTTAAATTTAAGAGTTTCAGTGAAAGTGAAACTGTTAATAGACTAAATTGTGCTATAAGTTTTTCTAAATTTAAACAGCTAATAAAATAAGTTGCCCCTGTAAATGTTGCTTATATAAATATATACAGTGTAATTATATCAAATTTTTCACATTTTAAAAAGAGAGGAGGAAGTATAAAAAACATTTACTTATAGTTAATTTATATTTTAAAGGGGGAAATTAATATGTTGAAAAAAAGCAAAATAAAAAAAATCATAGCCACTTCAGTTATGGCCTTGATGATGGCTGCAACTATGGAAACTGGAGTACTTGGCATGAGACAAGCCTATGTACATGCAGCTGAAATTGCACCAATTACAACAAAAGCTTTAGTACAGAATACAAATTTAAGAGGTAGAGTTGAAGGTGCAATAAATTCAACTTGTGATGTAATAATAGATCACCACTATTCTATGGATTGGGCAGCTATAGGGTTATCAAGAGCTGGTCAGCAGCATAAAATACCTTTAACTTATTTAAAAGATACGGTGGATTATTTAAAGAATCCAGAAAACCAAAGTTTGTTTGAAAGTAGACCTACAGAGTTTGAAAGAATAACTTTAGGCGTGCTTGCAGCAGGAGGGGATCCAACAAATGTTAATGGATCAGGAATAAATCTTATAGAAAAAATTTACAATGCAGACCTATCCTCACAGGGGATAAATGCATTGGTATTTGGACTTATTGCTTTAGATTCAAAGAATTATGAGATACCAAGTAATGCAAAATGGAATAGAGGGAATTTAATAGATGCTATATTAAACGCACAATGCAGCAAAACAGGAGGATGGGCATTTTTTGGAGATAATGCAGATCCAGATATGACAGGTATGGCTATGACAGCTTTAGCTCCATATAATAATGAAGATTATCCTAATGTTCAAAAAGCTATTGAGGATGCAATAGATATTTTAAAAGATATGCAGATAAAAGAAGGAGAAAATGAAGGGGGATTTGAGTCCTGGGGAACTGTAAATTCAGAAAGTTGTGCGCAAGTTATTATGGGACTATGCGCTAATAAAATAAATCCAACGGAAGAAAGATTTACAGGTAAAAGCGGTAAAAATGTGGTAGATGCATTATTAAGCTTTCAAGTTAAAGAAGGAGGATTTTCACATATAAAGGGTCAGTTTGGTGGAGTTAATGGTATGGCTACAGAACAAGCCTTATATGCCTTAGATCAATTTATATATCATTTAGATGGAAAAGGTTCCATATATAAGTGGTAAGAATAATTATTTCGGGGAGGCTAAAAAAAATTAGCCTTTCCAAGTACATATTAAAATAGGAGGTCAGATATGTTTAAAAAGAAAGAATTTAAAAGTACTCTTTGTATGTTTCTAACATTTTTAATAATGTTTTCCTATATAAATATTAGCATAGTAGAGTTTAATCAAGTCCATGCGGAAAACACAAAAGAAAATAATGCTGAAAAATCTATTAAAGATGAGAAATTTCAGTATAAAGAAGAAAATAATAAGGAAAAGACTATAAAAATAGTAAATAAATCTTCAAAAATAAAAGTAGGAGAAACCACAAATATAGAAGTAAAGGATGACGAAGAAAATACTATTCCTACAGAAAATTTAGTATTTACAATAAGTGATGAAAAATTAGGAAGAATGGATGAAAAGGTTTCTAATAAGTTTATGGCATTGGGATCAGGAACTATAGCTATAAAAGCAGCACTAAAGAATAATCCTAATATAAATGATGAGGTAGAATTTAAAGTCTTAGAAAATTCAGAAAATGTTCCTGGGACAAAGGCAGAGGAAAAAGTAAAAGTAAAGGTAAGAGTAGAGGGACCAGAATATACAATATTACCAGAAACAGAAGTGCAGGTTAAAAAAGGATCACAAAATAAGGATGTATTAAAAGCAGCAGGACTAGAAGTAGTTGAATCAGGAGGATTCGTTAACGCTATAGAAGGGGTAAGAGGAAAGTCTTTTTGGTCATTTAGTCCTTATGCAGCAAGCTATTTAAAAGATGAAGATATAGTAATAAATGGAAACGGAGCAATGGGAAGGACAGTTTTAGAAGGGGCCAGCACTGTAAATGAAGGAGAAGAGTTTGAAGTAATATGTAAAAGTGAAGATGGAAAAGCAATAAGTGGAGCAGAAATTAAATACTATAAATCAAGTGAATATGATTATAAGAGTATAAATAAAAATAAAATAAAACCTATAGACACAAAAGTAAAAACAGATAGTGAAGGAAAAGCAAAAATAAAACTAGAAAAAGGAAAGTATTTTATAGTAGCAGAAAAATCTAATATATCCAGAACTAAGGCATTAATGGTGGAAGTAAAAGAAAAGGCAGAGGAAAAAGTAAAAGTAAAGGTAAGAGTAGAAGGACCAGAATATACAATATTACCAGAAACAGAAGTGCAGGTTAAAAAAGGATCACAAAATAAGGATGTATTAAAAGCAGCAGGACTAGAAGTAGTTGAATCAGGAGGATTCGTTAACGCTATAGAAGGGGTAAGAGGAAAGTCTTTTTGGTCATTTAGTCCTTATGCAGCAAGCTATTTAAAAGATGAAGATATAGTAATAAATGGAAACGGAGCAATGGGAAGGACAGTTTTAGAAGGGGCCAGCACTGTAAATGAAGGAGAAGAGTTTGAAGTAATATGTAAAAGTGAAGATGGAAAAGCAATAAGTGGAGCAGAAATTAAATACTATAAATCAAGTGAATATGATTATAAGAGTATAAATAAAAATAAAATAAAACCTATAGACACAAAAGTAAAAACAGATAGTGAAGGAAAAGCAAAAATAAAACTAGAAAAAGGAAAGTATTTTATAGTAGCAGAAAAATCTAATACATCTAGAACCAAGGCATTAATGGTGGAAGTAAAAGAAAAGGATGCTATTGAAAAACTAAATATAATTTTACCTAAGGAAACTACAAATGGATTTCTTTGTGAGATTAAAGTTATAGATAGTGAAGGAAAACCAGTGAAAGATGCAGAAATTGCATATGGTTTATATGACACTTGGCTTAGTAATTTTGATAAACATGTAAAAGGGAAAACAGATGAATTTGGAAAGGCTATAATAAAAGTAGAAAATAATAATGCTACATGTACAATGTATTTTAAGGCTAGAAAAGGAAAAGTGAAAAGTGAAATAAAAACCCTAAAACTACTTAAAGAGGACTATGTTATAAAAACCGAGGAAAAAGACCTATTAATGGGGCAAGGTGAAAAACATATATTTAAAGTTATTATAAATGGTAAAAATAGTGATGAAATTAAAGAAGATTTTATATGGGAAAGCTTAAACAGGGAAGTTGCAACAGTTGATCAAAATGGACAAGTTACAGCATTAAAAGTGGGAGAAACAATTATAAAAGCTAGTATAAAAAAAGATCCTAGATACTGCATTGAAATTAAGGTAAAGGTTTTAAAAGATGTAGTAAAAACAATGTTAAGAATAGAACTTAACAGCCAAAAGGATTATCATAGTGAAATTAGGTTACCAGGAAAGGAAATAAATTTAGAAAATTTATTAAAAGCCCCAACCTATTTTGGGATGGACAAAGAATCAAAATACAAACCTAAATTTGATGAAAATGGTAAATTGACTCATATTGATAATTGGAAAAAAGGAGAACCATGTTTTTCAGTATTTGTTAATGGAAAGTTTATAGAAAGGCCAAAGGATTTAATCATTAAAACAGGGGACAGTATTGTTTGCTCACAAAATGGGGCTACAAAATTGTTAGAAGTAGAATTGCCTAAAGAATGTAAATCAGGCACACCTATTGAGGTGGTTGCAAAAGATGAGAGAGGAGAAAGGGTAGAAGGAGCATGGATTAAAGAAAGGTATAAAGATCATGGGGAAACTGATAAAGAGGGCAAGAAAACTATTATATTAAATGAAAAAGATTCACATTCTATTATTGCTGAAAAGAAAGGTTATGTTAGAGCTGAGAATAAAAAAATTAATGTATTTTTACCAAAACTTAAATGGGAATTTCCTAAAAAGGTAGATAATAATAAAGAGTTTGATATTAATTTTACTGCAGATGAAAAAGTAGCACCAGGGGTAAAAATATATCATGCAAGTCAGGAAATATTTTATGCACATTTGTTACATGAAGACAGGCTAATAGGTATAACAGATGATAATGGAAATATAAAGGGTAAACTAAATTTAAAAGAAGATAAATATTATGTATATGCTGTATATAATGATAATTTAGTAAGCTTAGGGTTTATAGATGTTTCAGGAAAGGATAATGAAAAACCTGAAATTATAGTGGAAGGTATAGATAATAACTTAGTGGTAATTACAAGGAATATAACATTTAATGTATTAGTAAAGGATAATACAGATGAAGTTATTATTCCAGAAGTAAAATGTAATGGGAGTATATTAACTAAAGATAAGGATAAATATAAGGCTTCATTAAAGGATGGAGAAAATACTATTGAAATTATTGCTAAAGATAAAGCAGGAAATAGTGAAAGAAAAGAATATACTTTAATTTATAAGTCTGCTATTGCAGTTAATAAAATAGTTATTAAAGGTAGTAAAGAAAAACTACATCCAAAGGATAAAATAACTTTAAAGGCTGCAGCAGTAGATAAAGAGAATAATGCAATTCTAGGAAAAGAAATTATATTTAGTAGTAGTAATGAAAAGGTGGCAAAAGTAGATTCAAAAACAGGAGAAGTAATAGCAATTGGTAATGGCACTGTTACTTTAACTGCTATTTTAAAGGATAATGTTTCAATAAAAGAAAGTGTAGATATTACAGTTACAGATAAATATGAAGTGTATATAAGAATAGAGGGATATAATCATACAATTTTACCAAGAACAAAACTAGAGGTAGGAGTGTTTGATTTAAATGAACATTTAGGTAAAGCAAGTGGAAGTAGTGCGGGAGAGTCAAATGGTTGGGATGTAAGTAAATTTGACAAACCAACTAATGCTCATGCTATTGTAAAGGCTTTAATAGATGCAGGGTTTAGACAAAAGAAGGCTAAAGATAAAGATGAATCAAAATTATTTGATTTCCAAGATTATGGCTGGAGCTTATATATTGCTATGATTGCTGGTGATAGAGAATTTGATCATAAAGGTTCGTCAGGATGGCTTTATAGAGTAAATGATAAATTACCTCCAGTGGGTTGTAATGGTGTTCCATTAAATGATGGTGATGAAATTGTTTGGATGTATTCACCTTATGGATTTGATAACATATATACAAAAATTTTTGCTAATTCAAAGGAAGTAGGATTAAATGAAGAGGTAAATATTAAATTAGATGGATATGAAGGTGGATATCAGCAAATTAAGAAGTTAGTACAGGGAGCTACAGTTCTTGTAAATGGGAAACCATATAGTAAAGATGGGAAAATTATAAAGACAGATAAATTTGGAAACGCTACTCTTACTTTTGACAAGGCAGGAGAGTATGAAATTTCAGCTACAAGAATAGATGGAAAAAAACTTATAGATATTATAAGACCAAATCCTATAAAGATTAATGTAATAGATAAAAAGGATGATAAAAAACCTAATATTTCATTAAAAGGAATTATGCATGGACAAACCTTTGATGAATCAGAGATTACTTTTACAGTAACAGCAAAGAATAATAAAGGTGAGAAAATAACTCCAATTGTAAAATGCAATAATGAATTATTAACAGGGAAAGATGATAGCTATAAGGCAGTATTAAAAGAGGGAGAAAATACTTTAATAATTAAAGCTGTTGATGAAGATGGAAATGTTGTAGAAAAAACTATAAAAATTATTTGTGATACACAAGATAAAAATTTACCGGAAATAAAATTAAAGGGTATAGAAAGTGGAGTAACAGATAAAAAAGAAGTATTATTTACAGTGGAAGCTATAGACAAAAAGGATGGTAAGTTAGAACCAATAGTAAAATTAAACGATAAAGTTATTTCAAAAGAAAATGGTAAGTACAAAGTAATATTGAAAGATGGACTTAATACCATTTATATAGAAGCCACAAACAGCAGTAAAAATACAGTAACAGAAGTAATTAGATTAAATTATAAAAAAGATAAGCCTGTAGTAGAAAAAAACTTAGATGAAGCTATAGACAAAGTTCATGATTTTATAATTAAAAATAGCACATATAGTAGTGATTGGAAGTCAGTAGCCTTTAATAAATCTGGTCTTAAATTACCAGAAAACTATAATTCTGAATATTTAAAGAATGTGGCAGAATTATTAAAGGATTCTAAAGGCTATTTTTATAAAGTAACTGATTATGAAAGAATAGCTTTAGGAGTAGTATCAGCAGGGGGAGATCCAAGAAATATAGGTGGATATAATTTACTTGATAAAATATATAATTTTAAAGATCCTAATTACCCTAAAAGAGGATTAGATTTTCAGGGATTAAATGGTGTAATTTATGCATTGGTAGCTCTTGACAGTAGAGAATATGAAATTCCAAATGGTGCTAAATACACAAGAGAGTATATGCTAGATTATATATTAAAAAATAGAAACAGTGATGGTGGATGGGATTTAAACATGAATGGGAAAAATAGTGATGTAGATATTACATCAATGACTCTTATAGCACTTGCACCACATCATGATTATGTAAGTAAAGATGGTAAAAAGGTTAAAGTTGCCATAGAGGAAGCTGTAAAATGGCTTTCAAATGTACAAAGAAAAGATGGTGGATTTAATTCTTGGAATACAGAAAATAATTCTGAAAGCTGTGCTCAAACTATTATAGGACTTTGTGCAAATGGAATAAATCCTACATCTAAAGAGTTTACTAAGGATAGAAATTTAGTAGAAAATTTATTAAGGTTTCAACAACCAAATGGTGAGTTTTATCATTTAATGGATGGCAGTGAAGGTGTAAATGGCATGGCAACTGAGCAAGCTTATCAGGCATTATTAGCCTATAAGATATTTATTAATTCAGGGTCAAAATATTGTTATGGTAAAAATTCACTTTATTATTTTGGAAAACAGAATAATGAAGATGCTATAGAAGTTACAAATTTATTGCCAGGGGAAAGTCTAAAGAAAGGCTCTAGTGCAGAGGCTAAATTAAGCATCAAAAATAATGGAAAAGAAAATAAAAAAATAACTTTGGCAGTAGTACTTTATGATAGTAAAACAAATGAGATGATAAACTATAGTTATATTAAGAAAACTTTGAAAGCTGGAGCAAAGGAAGATTTTGCAGGTGGCTTTATAATACCTAAAGAAGGAAATTTTGTAGTTAAAGCTATAATATGTGATGATTTAAGCACAGAAAAAATGAATGTATTAGCAGATCCAATATTAATAAAAGTAGAATAGTTAAGTTAGGTACTATAATGTTTTAAAACATTATAGTACCCCTTAAGGTAAGGAGGAGAATATATGAAAAAGATTTGGAAAAGTTTTATAGCTTTTATACTAATAATAATGAGTATGACCTGTACAGTTTTTGCAAGGATAGATTTGGATATAAGTGTTAATGGAAATGAGGTAATAATAAAGGGCTCATCAAATCATTTACAAGAAAATGTAATGATACAGACTTATAATGGGGATAGAAAATATTATATAGATGCAGACAAGACCAATAAAAATGGTGATTTCACATTTAAGTTTAAAACTTTAGATAACATGGACTTTAAAGGGAATATAAATGTTGGAGGAGAGTTAAAAGGATTTGATTTTTCTACAAAAAATAAGGTAGATATAGAGAAGATATCTTTAAATAAGACAAAACTTCAATTAGAGGAAGGAAAAAGTGAAAAACTAATAGCTACGGTGACACCAGAAAATGCTTCATATAAAGATTTAATCTGGAAATCTTCAGATGAAAAAATAGCTACTATAAGTGAAAATGGAGAAGTAAAGGCTGTAAAAGAAGGACAAGCTACTATTTCTGTTTCATCTATAAAAGATGAAAATATATTGGATAGCTGTTTGGTAACCATTGTAAAGGGAAGTGGTTCTGGCGGTAGTTCAGGTGGTGGAACTGTTCCAAAAGATAAAGAAGTAAGTGTATATATGAGAGTGGAAGGATATGGAGAAACAATTATTCCAAGAACTAAGGTAAAGGTTTCATTGTTTGATTTAAATCCTTATTTAGGGAAGCCAACAGGTTCTTCTGCTACGCCTTCTAAAGGATGGGGAGTAGAAAAATTTAAAAAGCCAAGTAATGCCCATGCAATAGCCAAATTATTAAATGATAATCATATAGATTATGATCTTCAAGATTATGGATGGAGTTTATATATGTCTATGATTAATGGAGATAGGGAATTTGATCAAGGTCCAATGTCAGGATGGATGTATAGCGTAAATGGTAGTCTACCACCAGTAGGATGCAATGGAAAGCCACTTAAAGAAGGGGATGAAATTGTTTGGTTTTATGGAGCCTATGGTTTTGAAACATTATTTACTACATTTAAAGCAAACAAAACACAAGTAAAGCCTGGAGAAGAAATACTATTAGAATTAGATGGAATAAAAACTGTAGGAGCAGAAGGATCCGGGGAAGTTAACGATTATGGAAAGATAAAAGAGGCTATAAATGATGCTACAATTCTTGTGGATGATGAGGAATATAAATTAAATGGACAGGTTTTAAAAACTGATGAAAGTGGTAAAGCCAAAATAAAATTTGATAATGATGGCACATATAAAATAACAGCTATTAGGTATAAAAATAGTGGTAATAAAAAAATAGATATTGTAAAACCTGAACCTATAGTAGTAAAAGTTGGAAGTGGCACTTCTTCTGGTGGGGGATCATCTTCTACTAGTAAGGAGGAAGAGGAAAAGGCTTTAAGCGAATTAAAAAATAAACTTGAAAATAACTCAGTTAGTGAAAAGGAGTTAAATATTACTACTGAAAATGATAAGCAGGTAGTTACTATAAGTGAGAGTATTATTACATCAAAAATTAATAGTGGAATTAAAATTCTAAGAAAAATAGAAGATAAATATAAGAATGTAAAAATAGATGAAGATTTGAAGGTAGTTCCTATAAAGATAAATGTTTCTAAAGGGAAAAATACTGTATTTAAATTAAAATCTTCTATAGTAAATTATATGAAGGATAAAAATTTTGGAATAAGAATTTCCTTTGATGATTCGGAGTTTAGAATTAGTGGAAATAGTGTTAAGGATATAAATTTAGAAGAGAGCATTGAAATAAGGAAAACACCACTAGCAAATAAAGGATACGAAGAAAAAATAAAAGATAGTTTAAATAATAAAAATATTGTAGCTATTCCATATAAAATGGAATTACTTAAAATAAAGGAAGATGGGAAAGTAGAAAATTTAAATTTGTTAGGATGTAGTGTAGGTATAAAAGTTGATGAAAATAAAATGAAACATATAAGAAAAAAAGGATTAAAGATAAATTCTTATGATAGTAAAAATGGTACATGGAAGGTATTAGATTCTAAATATATTAAAGATAGAAATGTGGTTGTAGGAAAATTTAATTAAGGTATTGTGATGTATATGATAAAACATATACATCACATCTTAATATGCATGGGGGAATCACATAAAATGAAAGATAAAAAAAAGTTAATAATAGCCTCTGTTGCTGTTTTGATTATATTAATTGGAGGAATTATATTTAAAAGATATAATTCAATAAATAGTAAGGTTACTTCAAAGAATACTAGGGTAATACAAGAAGAGCAAAAGGGCAGTAATTTTATAGAAGAGAAGAAGGAAGAAAAGAAAAAAAAGGAAAAAAAGAAGGAAGAGGTAAAAAAGAAAGAAGAGGAAAAGAAAGAAAAAAAGAAAAAGGAAGAAGAAACCACGTCAAATAAAGTTAAACAAAATAGTAATATTTCATCAACTAGTCCTAAAAAGAAAGAAGTAGGCAATAAAAAAACTGTATATATAAGAGTAGAAGGATATAATAAAACATTTATTCCTAGAACAAAGGTTACTACAGGGGTATTTGATTTAAACTCATATTTGTCACCAGCTACAGGTTCTTCTGCTACAGCATCTAAAGGATGGGGAGCAGATAAGTTTAAAGAACCTACTAATGCTCATGCTTTGGTTAAATTATTAGAAAGCAAAGGATTAAATAAAGGATCAGATTATGATTTTCAAGATTATGGATGGGGATTATATATAGCTATGATAGGTGGTAATAGGGAATTTGATTATAGAAGTACATCAGGATGGATGTATAGGGTTAATAATGTATTGCCAAATGTAGGTTGTCAAGGAAGAGCTATTAAAGATGGAGAAGAAATTTTATGGTATTTTGGAGCTTACGGATTTGATACTTTAGTTACGGAAATGAGTGTAAGTACTAAAACTTTAAAAGTTGGTGAGCCTATTACAGTAACATTAAATGGTATAAAAAATGAAATTAATACCTGGAAAGAATTTAGGGAACCTGCTAAAGGAGCTACTATATACGCTAATGGAAGTCCACTAAAAGCTGTTACAGATAATTTTGGGAAGGCTACTATAAAATTTAGTAAAGCTGGAACATATAAATTATCAGCAGAAAGAATTAATAGTAGTAACCTTAAAGATTTAGTTAGGCCAGAGCCTATTACTGTGATTGTAAAATAATTTTATAATATGGAGGGAATATAATGAAAAAAAATATAAAATCAAAATTAGCCTTTTTAATGATGTTTATATTTGTATTTACAACTATAAATTTAAATATATTATCTGTAAAGGCGGCTAATAGTGATTTATTAAATAAAGCCAATGTATCTATAGACAAGGTGCATAAATTTATTGTTAAAAACGGCACTTATAGTAGTGATTGGAAGACGGTAGCTTTTAATAAGTCTGGTCTTCAATTACCAGCAAATTATAATAGTAGTTATTTAAATAGTGTTGCAAAAGTTATAAAGGATTCTAAAGGATATTTTTATAAAGTAACGGATTATGAAAGAATAACTTTAGGAGTAGTAGCAGCAGGGGGAGATCCAAGAAATATAGGTGGATATAATTTGCTTGATAAAATATATAATTTTAAAGATCCTAAAAATCCTAAAAGAGGATTAGATTTTCAAGGATTAAATGGAGTTATATATGGACTTATTGCTTTAGATGCCAAGGGATATGAAATTCCAAGTGGTGCTAAATACACAAGAGAATATATGCTAGATTATATACTTAAAAATAGAAATAGTGATGGTGGATGGGATTTAAACATGAATGGGAAAAATAGTGATGTAGACATTACATCTATGACTCTTATATCACTTGCGCCACATCATGATTATGTAAGTAAAGATGGTAAAAAGGTCAAAGTTGCCATAGAGGAAGCTGTTAAATGGCTTTCTAAGGTACAAAGAAAAGATGGTGGATTTAATTCTTGGTTTACAGAGAATAATTCTGAAAGTTGTGCTCAAACAATTATAGGACTTTGTGCAAATGGAATAGATCCTACATCAAAAGAGTTTACTAAGGATAGAAATTTGGTAGAGAACCTATTAAGATTTCAACAATCAAATGGAGAGTTTTATCATTTAATGGATGGCAGTGAAGGTGTTAACGGAATGTCAACAGAACAGGCTTATCAGGCTATGGTAGCATATAAAGAATTTTCAAATAAAAGACCATCTATATACTGGTTTGATAATAAAAAACTTCCTGAAACATTTAAGGATTTTAATAATGGTAGTGATAAAGAAAATAAGCCAGAAGAGAATATTGATGATGATTTAATAGTAGCTACAGGAGAGGATAGAGTACAAAGAATATTTGGACAAAATAGATTTGAAACTTCTTTAAATATAGCTAAAAAACTAGCTTCTGAAAAAGGGAATAAAAAATTTGAAAATATTATTATATCTTCTTCCTATGGCTTTGCAGATGCATTAAGCGGAAGTGTTCTTGCAAAAAAATTAGAAGCGCCAATATTATTAGTTGAGAAAGATCCTAAGAATAGTTTAAATATAATAAATTATATTAAAGAGAATTTAGAAAAAGATGGGAAAATATACATATTAGGAGGAGAAGGAGTAGTAAATACTAATTTTGAGAAAACTTTTAGTGAATTAGGATTTAAAAATGTAACAAGAATATGGGGTAAAAATAGATTAGAAACTTGTAGAGGAATAGTTAGCAAGTTAAGTGTAAAAAATAATACTCCAGTAGTTATAGTTAATGGATTTAATTTTCCAGATGCATTAAGTGTTAGTGCTCCAGCAAGTATAAATGGATATCCAATAATATTAAGTGAGAAGGATAGTATGCCGGATTTTGCCAAAGAGTTAATCAAAAAAACAAAGCCATCTGAAGTCTTTTGTATTGGTGGAGAAGGAGCTTTAAGCAAAAATATTGAAAATGAAATTAAATCATTATCTTCCAGTAGTAATATAACTAGATTAGCAGGTAAAAACAGATATGAAACTTCATTAAATGTAAATCAGCATTTTAAAAATAATGAAACAGTTATTATAGCTTCAGGAGAAAACTATCCAGATGCTTTATCTGGAAGTGCCTTAGCAGGGGAAGTTAATGGCTCTTTACTACTTATAAATGAGACAAATTTAAATAAACAAATTAAGTTTTTAGATAAGGATAAAACAGATGGTGTAATGATTTTAGGTGGAGAGGCAGTAGTAAATAAAAAGGTGAAGGATGCTATAGTAAATCTATTACTACAATAATAAAGAAACTTTAGTTTCAGAGGGTTAGCTCCTTTTGAAACTAAAGTTTTGTATTAAAGCTAAATTAGGAGGACCTTATAATGTTTAAAAAGAAAAAGTTAAAAGGATTTTTTACCTTAGTACTAACATTCTTAATGGTATTTTCTTCTATAAATATAACAGAATTCAAAAAAGTTTATGCAGAAAATACTAAAGAAACTCAAGTGAAAGAGCAGGGAAAAGATGAAATATTTTCAGAAAAATTAAATATAATTTTACCTAAGGAAACTATAAATAGTTTCCCTTGCGAAATTAAAGTTACAGACAGTGAAGGAAATCCAGTGAAAGATGCAGAAATTGCATATGGTTTATTTGATACCTGGGTTGATGATGAGAATTTTGATATACATTTAAAAGGAAAAACAGATGAATTTGGAAAGGCTATAATAAAAGTAGAAAATAATAATGCTACATGTACAATGTATTTTAAGGCTAGAAAAGGAAAAGTGAAAAGTGAAATAAAAACCCTAAAATTACTTAAAGAGGATTATGTTATAAAAACCGAGGAAAAAGACCTATTAATGGGGCAAGGTGAAAAACATATATTTAATGCTATTATAAATGATAAAAATAGTGATGAAATTAAAGAAGAGCTTATATGGGAAAGCTTAAACAGTGAAGTTGCAACAGTTGATCAAAATGGACAAGTTACAGCATTAAAAGTGGGAGAATCAATTATAAAAGCTAGCATAAAAAAAGACCCTAAATATTGCATTGAAATTAAGGTGAAGGTTTTAAAAGATGTAGTAAAAACAGTGTTAAGAGTAGAATTAGAAAGTGATATGGATTTTTATAAAGAAATTAGAATACCAGGAAGGGAAACAAATTTAGAAACTGTATTAAATTATCCTGTATATTCTCCAGGTAAAAAATATTATTCACCTGAATTTGATGAAAATGGTAAATTACTTCAACTTTCTAGAAGAAAGAAAGGGAAACCGCATTTTTCAGTAATTGCAAATGGAAAGGTTATAGAAAATCCAAGAGACTTAATTATTAAAACAGGGGACAATATTATATGTTCACAAAATGGAGCTACAGAAGAATTACAAATAGAACTACCCGAAAAATGCATAGCAGGAGAGCCCTTTGAAATTATTGCAAAGGATTCAAAGGGTAAGGCAGTAGAGGGAGCCCTAATTAGTACAGTACGTGATGAATACACAGTAACAGATAAAGAAGGTAAAGGAAGAATTACTTTAAATGAGGCATTTCAGTATAGTTTCTATGTGGAAAAGGAAGGATATATTAGATCCCAAGAAAAGAGTATTTTAGTAGTACTTCCTAAAATTTTGGCAACATTTCCTGAAAATATTATTAGCAGTGAAGAATTTAATTTAAATATAACTATAGATGGAAAAAGAGCACCAGGAATAAAGGTTTACTGGAATCCATATGATATAAGTTATTGGAACCAATTAAAGGAAGATTATTTGATTGGAGAAACAGGGGAAAATGGAAATATAAAGGGTAAAATAACTTCCAAAGAAGGAAAATTTCCTATATATATAAATTATCATAAAAATTTAATTAATATAGGATACGTTAATCTTTTAGGAAAGGATATAGAAAAACCTGAAATAATAGTAAAGGGCATAGAAAATAATTCAGTGGTATCCAGAAAAGATATAGTATTTAATGTATTAGTAAAGGACAATATAGATGAAGTTATAATTCCAGAAGTAAAATGTAATGGCAGTATATTGTCTAAAGATAAGGATAATTATAGTGCTTCATTAAAGGAAGGAAAAAACACTATTGAAATAATAGCTAAAGACAAAGCAGGTAATAGTGATAAAAAAGAATATACTTTAATATATAAGTCTAATATTTTAGTTCATAAAATAGTTGTTAAAGGTAGTAAAGAAAAACTTCATCCAAAGGATAAAATAACTTTAAAGGCTAGGGCAGTAGATAAAGAGAATTATTTAATATTAGATAAGGAAATTATATTTACAAGTAGTAATGAAAAAGTTGTAAAAGTAGATTCAAAAACAGGGGAAGTAACAGCTATAGGAAATGGTACCGTTACTTTAACTGCTATTTTAAAGGATAATGTTTCAATAAAAGAAAGTGTAGATATTACTGTTACAGATGAATATGTAGCATATATAAGAATAGAAGGTTATAATCACACAATATTGGAAAGAAGAAAAATTAAGATTGCTACAAAGGATATGTGTAATTTAGGGTTAGATGGAAATTTTGAAAGACCTACCCATGCGCATACATTATTAAAAACTTTAATTGATAATGGCTTTGAAAAAAGAAAAGAAGGTAAAGAAGGTAAAGGGAAATATTTTTTTAAGGAACCTTTTTATATGGTGGATATAGATGGAGATAAGGAATTTGATCAAGGTAGATTTTCAGGGTGGATTTATAGAGTTAATGGAGCAATGCCAAATGTAGGAGCTGCAGGTAAGTATTTAGAAGATGGAGATGAAATTACTTGGTTTTATGCAGCATTTGGATTTAAAAACAAATACTCGGAAATTCATGTAGATAAAAATCAGGTTAAGGTAAATGAAAATATCTTATTAACAGCTTCAGGAGTTGAAACTAGTATAGAAGACTATAAAGAAATAAAAAGTCCTTTATGTGATGCAAAGGTATTAGTAACTAAAATGGTACAGGGAAAAGAAGAAGAATATAATGGACTTTTAGAAATAAAAACTGATAAGAAAGGAAAGGCTATATTAAATTTCAAAGAAGCTGGAAAGTATAAAATTTCACTTATAAGATATGCTTCAGATAATACAACTAATGGAGAAAAGATAGATATAGTAAGACCTATACCTTTATATATAGAGGTATTAGACAAGGAAATACCAAAGGAGTCACAAATAGCTTTAGAAAATTTAAATTCTAAAGAAAATATAAAAAGAGGTTCTAGTGCAGAATTAAAATTTAATATAAAAAATAATTATAAAGAGGAGAAGGAAGTTACATTGGCAATAGTATTGTATGATGATAATACTAAAGAGATGATAAACTATAGCTATATTAAAAAAATATTAAAAGCAGGAGAAAGTGAAGAATTTGAAGGTGGATTTGTAATACCGCAAAAAGGAAAATATACAATTAAAGCTATAGTATGTGATGACTTAACTACAGAAAAGATGAATGTCTTAGCTAATCCAATAGTTTTAAAATTAGATTAGTTATTTTAATCATATGAAGTAATATAAAGAAGGGCCAATAATATGTTTAATGAAGGAAGGGTATAAAATGAAGGATAAAAAAAAATTAATTATAGCCTGTACTGCTATTTTTATTGTATTTATTGTAGGGTTTTTATTCAATAGATATAAAAAGAGTAGCCAAGTTACTTCAAATAATACTAGGGTAATACAAAGGGATGATAAAGATACAAAAACTATAGAAGAAAAGAAAAAGGAAGATAAAAAGAAAGAGGATAAGAAAAAACAGGAGAAAAAGAAGGAAGAAAAAAATAAAAAAGAAGAGGGAAAAAAGGAGGAAGAGAATAAAACAAATAAATCAAATCAAAAAACTGTGGCTCCCTCTACTAGTTCTAAAGTTAAGGACACTTCAAACAATAGGACTGTGTATATAAGGGTGGAGGGATATGATAAAACATTTATACCAAGAACAAAGGTTACCACTGGAATTTTTGATTTAAATCCTTATTCAGGACCTGCTACAGGGTCATCAGCCACAGCTTCAAAAGGTTGGGGAGTAGATAAATTTAAGGAACCAACAAATGCTCATGCTTTAGTTAAATTATTAAGTGATAAAGGGTATAAAAAGGGAGTAGGTTATGATCTTCAAGATTATGGTTGGAGTTTATATATAGCTATGATTGGTGGTAATAGGGAGTTTGATTATAGAAGTACATCAGGCTGGATGTATAGAGTGAATAATGTACTGCCAAGTGTAGGGTGTCAAGGAAGACCAATAAAAGATGGGGATGAAATTTTATGGTATTTTGGTGCTTATGGATTTGATACTTTAGTTACGGAAATGAGTGTGAGTGCTAAAAGTGTAAATGTAGGACAACCTATTACGGTAACATTAAATGGTATCAAAAATGATATCAATACTTGGAAAGAATTTAGAGAACCTGCTAAAGGAGCTACTATATATGTTAATGGAAGTCCATTAAAGGCTGTTACAGATAGCAATGGTAAAGCCACTATTAAGTTTAGTAAAAAAGGATCATATAGGTTATCTGCAGAACGAATTAATAGTAGTAACTTAAAAGATATAGTAAGACCAGAACCTGTTACTGTAATAGTAAAATAAGTATTTTATTTATATAGGTTAGTATTCTAAAGTTAGAATACTAACCTTTTGTATTTATATAGAAAATATTATATAATTTTCAATTAATTCTAAGATAATACCTTTTTATTATCCACATTTCTTATGTTATCTGATAAAATAATATTAATTAACATATTTATCTAATAAATTTTAAATACTATAGTAAGGTTAAGTCCATTGGAAAGGAGAAAAGTTTATGGATTATATTAAGGTTTACCAACAGTGGTTAAATAATGATTATTTTGATGAGGCAACTAAAGAAGAGTTAAGAGGAATAAGAAATAATAAAAAAGAAATAGAAGACAGATTTTATAAGAGCTTGGAATTTGGTACAGCAGGTCTTAGGGGGAAGATTGCTGCAGGAACAAATAGAATGAATAAATATATAATTGCAAAAGTTACCCAAGGACTTTCAAATTTTATAGTTACTCAAGGTCAAGAGGCTATGAAAAGAGGGGTTGCTATAGCATATGATTGTAGGCATTATTCTGATGAATTTGCTAAAACAGCGGCTTTAGTTTTAGCAGCTAATAAAATTAAAGCATATCTCTTCGAGAGCTTAAGACCTACACCAGAGTTATCTTTTACAGTGAGAAGACTTAATACAATTTCGGGGATAGTTATAACCGCCAGTCATAATCCTAAAGAATATAATGGGTATAAAGTATATTGGGAGGATGGAGCACAAATTCTATCATATATTGCAGATCCTATAACTGAGAATATAAATAATATAGAAAGTTTTAATGATATAAAGAAAATATCAGAAAAGGAAGCAAAAGAAAAAGGACTCCTAAAAGTAATAGGAAGAGAAATAGATCGTGAATATATTGAAAAGGTAAAATCTTTAAGTCTTAGGGATAATATAGATAAAGATATTAAGATAGTTTATACTCCTTTAAATGGCACAGGGAATATTCCAGTAAGAACAGTGTTAAAAGAAAGAGGATTTACTAATATTATAGTTGTTCCTGAACAAGAAAATCCAGATCCAGATTTTACGACAGTTGGCTATCCTAATCCTGAGGATGTGAAAGCATTTAAGTATGCTGAAAATTTAGGTAAAAGTGTAGGAGCAGAAATATTAATAGCAACGGATCCAGATTGTGATAGATTAGCTATAATGGTTAAGGATAAGAATGGAGAATATGTAGCTTTTAATGGCAATCAAACAGGAGCAATATTAATTAAATATATATTAGAAAGTAAAGATGATAAGGGACAATTACCTTCTAATGGTGCTATTATAAAATCTATTGTAACAGGAGATTTGGGAAAGGCAATAGCAGAAAAGTATGGTGTAAAAACTTTTGAAACTCTAACAGGTTTTAAGAATATATGTGGAAAAGAAAATGAATTTGAAAAGACTGGTGAATATAAATTTATATTTGGTTATGAAGAAAGTATTGGATACGTAGCAGGGGATTTTGTAAGAGATAAAGATGCAGTTATATCTTCTATGCTTTTATGTGAGGCAGCAGCTTATTATAAAACTTTAGAAAAATCTCTTCTTGATGTATTAAATGAGACTTATGAGGAATTAGGATATTACAGAGAAAAACTTATTTCTTTAGTTCTTGAGGGTGTAGAGGGGCAACAGAGAATAGGTAGAATGATGGATGTATACAGAAGTGAATTCCCAAATAAAATTGGTGATTCTAATGTTATAAAATATATTGATTTGCAGATTGGAAAGGAATTTGATTTGATTTTAGGAAAAGAAAGTAAAAGTGAAATTCCAAAGTCAAATGTTCTTAAGTTTATATTAGATGATGAATCCTGGTATGCTGTTAGACCTTCAGGTACAGAGCCTAAAATTAAGATTTATATGTATTCAAAGGGTGATACATTAGAAGCAGGGGAAAATAAATTAAAGATAATGGAGCAGGCTATTATAGGTAAATTAAATTCAGTAAAATGATTACTTTATACACATATTGCTATTAAAATAGTAGTATGTGTATTTTTATTTAGAAAATAAAAGGGAAAGGATATATAATTATAGAAATATAAGTTAAGAAACATAAGTTTATTATCGTAGGAGGGGTATTATGGAGATAAAAGTAGATTTAAATAGTGATGTTGGGGAGAGTTTTGGAAACTATACTATAGGCATGGATGAAGAGGTATTAAAATATGTATCTTCAGTAAATATTGGGTGTGGATTTCATGGTGGAGACCCGAGGGTTATGAAAAGTACAGTAAATAAGGCATACGAAAAAGAGATAGGCATAGGTGCTCATGCAGGATTCCCTGATTTAATTGGTTTTGGTAGAAGAAAAATGGATATAAGTTTAGAAGAAGCAAGAGACTATATAATATACCAAATGGGAGCATTGCAGGCATTTTGTAAATTAAAGGGACAGAATATTCAGCATTTTAAATTACATGGGGCTTTTTATAATATGGCAGCGGTGGATTATAATTTAGCTTTAGAGGTAGCAAAAGCTGTATACGATTTCGATAAAAACATTATTTTACTTGGACTTTCAGGTAGCAAAATGATAAAGGCGGGAAAAGAAGTTGGACTTAAAGTTGCAGAGGAAGTATTTGCAGATAGATCTTATAATGCAGATGGAACTTTAGTTTCAAGAAAATTAAAGGGAGCTATTATTGAAGATAAAAATATAGCAATAAAGAGAGTAATATCTATGATTAAATACAAGAAGGTGACAGCTATAACGGGAGAAGATATAAATATAAATGCAGATTCAATATGTGTACATGGTGATAATTCTCAGGCAGTTGCGTTTGTTAAATTTATTAGGGAAAAGCTAGAAGAGGAAAATATCAAAATAACTCCTCTTAAGGAATTTATATAATATATTTTATTTATAAGAGGGGGAATTTTAATGGGGAAAAAAAATTTATCTGCTCTTTTGGGAGCAGCATTTTTAATGGCAACTTCATCTATAGGACCTGGATTTTTAACACAAACAGCAGTTTTTACAGAGAAATATATGGCGGATTTTGGATTTGTAATATTAATTTCAATAATATTAACAGTAGGAGCACAGTCTAATGTATGGAGAGTAATTGGGGTGTCCAATATGAGAGCACAAGATATTTCGAATAAAATATTACCAGGGCTTGGATATTTTGTTGCATTTATTGTGGCAATTGGTGGTTTGGCTTTTAATATAGGAAATGTTGGCGGTGCTGCTATGGGATTGAATGTAATATTTGGACTAGATTTTAAAGTGGGAGCTTTAATTACCGCTGCTTTGTGTATTCTTATATTTTTATCTAAAGAAATGGGAAAAGTTATGGATAAATTAACTATAGTATTGGGAGCAGTAATGATTTTACTAGTAGCCTATGTAGCAATAAGTACAAAGCCACCTGTGGGTATGGCATTAAAAAGAAGTTTTATACCAGAGAAGATAGATTTTTTCCCTATGATTACTTTACTTGGTGGAACTGTAGGAGGGTATATCACTTTTTCAGGAGGGCATAGGCTTATAGATGCAGGTATAACGGGAAAAGATAATATAAATGAAATAACTAAATCTTCATCTATTGGTATATTTGTATCATCAATTATGAGAGTACTACTTTTTTTAGCTGTACTTGGTGTAGTAACTGGGGGAAATAAATTAGATCCAGCAAATCCGCCAGCTTCAGCTTTTAAAATAGCTGTTGGTAATATAGGTTATAAATTTTTTGGAGTTGTAATAGCTTCTGCAGCTCTTACTTCAGTGGTTGGTGCTGCATATACTTCTGTATCTTTTTTAAGAACTCTTTTTATATCTATTGATAAAAATTCTAATAAATGGATAATTGCTTTTATAGCTATTTCTACAATTATATTTATAACTATAGGACAACCTGTTAAATTACTGATATTAGCAGGATCTTTAAACGGATTAATTCTTCCTATTACCTTAGCAATTATGCTTGTGGCATCAACTAATAAGGATATAGTTGGAGATTATAAGCATCCTAAATGGCTTTTAGTTTTAGGTATAATTGTTGTGATTTTATCATCTTACGCAGGAATAAAATCATTTGCTGGAATTAAAAACTTGTTTTTATAGAGGAGGGATTTTAATTGTATGATGAGCCAAAGTATTTAATAGCAGGTGATAAAGGGGTTATACTAGAATTTGGACAGGAAATAAATGAAAATATTAATAATAAAGTAAGAAGTATGAACATTGCTATAAATACAAGTAGTATTGAGGGAATTATAGAAATAATTCCAACATATAGATCTATATTGATTCAGTATAATCCATTAATAATTTCCATAGAAAATTTAATATCACAGCTAAAAAAAATATATATAAATATTGAAAATATAGCACTTCCATCACCTAATATAATAGAAATACCTACTATTTATGGGAATCAATATGGACCAGATATAGAATTTGTAGCTTGGCATAATAATATAACTGAAGATGAGGTGATAAAACTACACTCTTCTGTGGATTATCTTATATATATGTTAGGGTTTACACCTGGATTCACATATTTAGGAGGGCTTCCTAAGGAGTTAGAAACTCCAAGATTGAGTACTCCAAGAACTAAAATACCAGCAGGATCTACGGGAATTGCCGGAAAACAAACGGGCATATATCCTATTGAAAGCCCTGGAGGATGGCAACTTATAGGTAAAACTCCATTAAGACTTTATGATTCTAATAGAAAGCCACCAATAGTATTAAATCCAGGAGATTATTTAAGATTCGTTCCAATAGATGAAAAAGATTATAAAAGGATACTAGAATTAATAGAAAATGATAACTATGAGATAATTATAAAATGTAAGGAATAGAGGTGAAAATTTTGGCTGATATAAAAGTGATTAAAGGGGGACTTTTAACTACAATTCAGGATAGAGGAAGAATTGGATACCAAAAATTTGGAATGCCTGTTGCTGGAGCTATGGATGAATTTTCTCTTAGAATAGGAAACATTTTACTTAAAAATAAAGAATTTGAGGGTGCTTTAGAAATTACTATGATAGGTGCTGAATTAATGTTTAATGTAAACACTGCTATAGCAATTACTGGAGCAGATTTAAGTCCGAAAATAAATAATAAGGAAGTAGATATGTGGAAGGTTTTAAGGGTAAATATTGGGGATGTATTATCCTTTGGTAAAATAAAAAGTGGTTCCAGAAGCTATATATGTTTTTTAGGAGGCATAGACGTAACAGAGGTTATGGGAAGCAAATCAACTTATATTAAGGCTAATGTTGGGGGGCTAAATGGAAAAGCATTAAAGGCAGAAGATGAACTTAATTTATTAAAAAACAATATAGATTTAGATAAGGTTGTAGATAGGAATATAAAAGATGAATTTAAACCTATTTACTCAAATAATATTAATGTTAGGGTTGTTATGGGACCTCAAGAGGATTATTTTTCTGATAGTGGTATAGAAACTTTATTAAGTTCTGAATATGAGATAACAAATGAGGCAGATAGAATGGGATATAGGCTTATGGGTAAAAAAATAGAGCATGTAAAGGGGGCAGACATAGTTTCAGATGGCATAGTATTAGGAGCCGTACAAGTTCCTGCACATGGCATGCCAATTATAATGATGGCGGATAGGCAGACAACAGGGGGGTATGCTAAAATTGCAACTGTTATTTCACAAGATATATCATTACTTGCTCAGGGAAAATCAAAAGACAAAATAAAATTTATAAGAGTTTCTTTACAGGAAGCAGCAAACTTACTTAAAGAATATGAAAATAGAATTGAAAGAATAAAGAATTCTATTGAAAGGGTAAAAAAAGAAATAATTAAGAGCAAAAGATATTATATCAATGTTAGTGGAGAGAGCTATAATGTTTTAGTAGAAGAATATAAATAAAATTTTAGAGCATGCAGGGAAAATCTGTATGCTCTAATGTTTTGTTAACATTTTGTTACATAATAAAAATAAAATAGAAAAATCAGCTTTTCTAATGTATGCTTATAAGGTAATTAAACTTTTCTAAGTAAAGGAAGATGAAAATGGAAAATATAGGATTAGTTTTAGAAGGTGGAGGCATGAGAGGCCTTTATACAGCAGGAATTTTAGATTTTTTTATGGAAAAAAACATCTATTTTCCATATGTTATAGGAGTTTCTATGGGGGCCTGTAATGCTACATCATATTTATCAAGACAAATAGGTAGGAACAAGGTTATAACAGTAAATTACATAAATAACCCTAAATATTTAAGTTATAAGAACTTATTTAAATATAAGAGTATATTGGGGTTGGATTTTATATATAATGAAATTCCAAATTCTTTAGAACCATTTGATTTTCAAACTTTCTTTAATAGTAATGAAGAACTTAAAATTGTGGCTACAGATTGTAACACTGGGAAACCTGTATATTTTAGTCATAAGAATAGTGAGGATATTTTAACAATTGTGAGGGCATCTAGTAGTTTACCTTTCATATCACCAATAGTTAATTATAAAGGAATGTGTTTATTAGATGGAGGGATATCCGATTCCATACCTATAAAAAAATCTATAAAAGATGGTAACAATAAAAATGTTATTATACTTACAAGACATAAAGGATACAGAAAAGAACCATTCAAAAATAAAAGATTGTTAAAAGCAGTTTATTATAAATATGCTGGGCTAATAAATGCTATGGAGAATAGATACAAAATGTATAATGATACTTTAGATTATATAGATAAATTAGAAAAAGAAGGTAAAGTATTAGTTATAAGGCCAGAAATTCATATTAAAGTCAGTAGGATAGAGAAAAACACAGATAAACTTGAAAATTTATACAATATGGGTTATTTGCAAGGAAAAACATATTATAAAAAGGTAAAAGAATGGATAAAGTAATATTGCAATTTCAAAATAAAAAAGCTTCAAAAAACTATAAAAATATATATACAAAAGCTTAAAAGTTTGATAAAATGAAGGGGTAATATAAAAAATATTGCAAAATTCTTTAAAGTGCTTTATTAAGCGAATAAAGTGCATATGCAGGAGGTAGTTTTTTATGAACGCAGAAGAATATGTAAAACAAGTATTTGAACAGGTTGTAAAAAGAAATCCTAATGAACCGGAATTTCATCAAGCAGTTGAAGAAGTTTTAGAATCATTAATACCAGTGTTAGATAGACATAATGAATATATTAAAGAAGGTATTATAGAAAGATTAGTTGAACCAGAAAGAATAATAATGTTTAGAGTTCCGTGGTTAGATGATAATGGAAATATAAGAGTAAATAGAGGATTTAGAGTTGAATTCAATAGTGCTATAGGACCGTATAAAGGTGGGCTTAGATTTCATCCAACAGTAAATTCTAGTATTGTAAAGTTTTTAGGTTTTGAGCAAATATTTAAAAATTCATTAACTGGTCTCCCTATAGGAGGAGGCAAAGGTGGGTCAGATTTTGATCCTAAAGGAAAATCTGATAAAGAAATTATGAAGTTTTGTCAAAGCTTTATGACTGAATTATATAGACATGTTGGACAGTTTACAGATGTACCAGCAGGAGATATAGGTGTCTCAGGAAGGGAAATAGGATATCTTTTTGGACAGTATAAAAGAATAAAAAATGAATTTGCAGCTGCAGTTTTAACAGGAAAAGGACTAGCTTATGGTGGAAGTTTAGTTAGAAAAGAGGCTACAGGTTTTGGACTAGTTTACTTTGTAGAGAGAATGTTAGAGGATAAAAATATGAGTTTAAAGGGAAAGACAGTTGTAGTTTCTGGTTCTGGTAATGTAGCTATATATGCTATGGAAAAGGCAAAAGAATTAGGAGCGAAAATAGTGGCTTGCAGTGATTCAAATGGGTATATTTATGATAGTGAAGGAATAGATTTAAAAGTTGTTAAACAAATAAAAGAAGTGGAAAGAAAAAGAATTTCAGAATATGTAAAGTATAGATCCTGGGCTAAGTATTACGAAGGATGTAAGGGGATATGGACAAATAAATGTGATGTGGCTCTTCCTTGTGCAACTCAGAATGAAATTGATGAAGAAGCTGCTAAAATTTTGGTTGAAAATGAAGTAATACTAGTAGGAGAAGGAGCAAATATGCCATGTAGCTCAAAAGCAGTAGAAATTTTTATAGACAACAATATACTTTTTGCTCCAGCTAAAGCTGCTAATGCAGGAGGCGTTGCAACATCAGCTCTTGAAATGGCTCAAAATAGTATGAGATTATCATGGAGTTTTGAGGAGGTAGACAGAAGATTAAAGGAAATAATGATAAATATATATGAAAATGCAAGTGAGGCTGCTAAAAAATATGATTGTGAGGACAATTTAGTAGTAGGAGCTAATATAGCAGGATTTATAAAAGTTGCTAATGCTATGATGGAACAGGGGGTAGTATAATTCATAATTTATAATATATTCATAAATTACTATTGACATTATGGAAACTACCATTTATAATGTAAATCAATAATTAAATTTAAAATTTATGTATAAGACAGTGAAGAGAAGAGTAAGTATAAAATGTAGTTAAAGCGAATCAACGATGGTGAGAGGTTGATACGAAGTTTATACTGAAGAACATCTCAGAGTCTCTAACCCAAATCTAGTTATGAGAGTAGGCTTAGACGGAACCAGGCCGTTATATCTGGAGAACATTGATAGATGTTTTTTGAAGATGAGCTTTTATATAAGCTAATTAGGGTGGTACCGCGGAATTCAACCTTTCGTCCCTTTATGGGGATGAAAGGTTTTTTTATATTGTTAAATAAAATCTATTATATAGTAGATATTAAATAAATAGATAGCGCTATTAAAAAAATGACAATTTAAAATTAGTTTACTTGAATTAGGAGGAATAAATAATGAGTAAGTATGAAGATGCACTTATAATACCAAAGGAATATAAAACACAATTAGATTTAAAGGAAACTGAGGTAGCTATAAAGAAATTAAAGGATTTTTTTGAGAATACATTAGCAGAAAAGCTAAATTTAGTTAGAGTTTCAGCTCCTTTATTTGTAAGATGTGACAGAGGATTGAACGATAATTTAAGTGGAGTTGAAAGACCGGTTACATTTACTATAAAAGATGATAATGAGGCTCCAGCGGAAATAGTACATTCATTAGCCAAATGGAAGAGAATGGCTTTATATAGATATAACTTTTCTGTTGGGGAAGGCTTATATACTGATATGGATGCTATAAGAAGAGATGAAGATTTAGACAATATTCATTCAATTTATGTGGACCAATGGGATTGGGAAAAAGTTATAACAAAAGAATATAGAAACGAATCTTATCTTAAAGAAACTGTAGAAAAAATTTATAAAGCTTTTAAAGAAACAGAAAAATATATATGCAATATTTATCCATTTTTAAATGAAGTACTTCCAGAGGAAATAACTTTTATAACTTCACAAGAGTTGGAGGATATGTTTCCAGAGTTTACACCCAAGGAAAGAGAAGATGCTATAACTAAAGAAAAAAAAGCGGTATTTTTAATGAAAATAGGAAAAACATTGACATCTGGAGAAAAGCATGATGGAAGAGCACCGGATTATGATGACTGGGAATTGAATGGGGATATTCTTTTCTGGAATCCAATTTTAAATAAAGCATTTGAATTGTCTTCTATGGGAATTAGGGTTGATGAAGAAGCTTTAATTAAACAGTTAAAGTTATCTGGATGTGAGGATAGAAAGGAATTGGAGTTTCATAAATTATTATTAGAAAAAAAATTACCATATACCATTGGTGGTGGGCTTGGACAATCAAGAATATGTATGTTTTTTTTGAAGAAAGCACATATTGGTGAAGTACAATCATCAATATGGCCAGAAGAAATGATAGAAATATGTGGAAAACATGGGATGAAACTTTTATAAAAGAAAAAATTAAGGTTAATTGGTATACACCAATTAACCTTAATTTTATTTTAAGTTTTTATATAATATCTTATACATCTTTTCAGTGCTTGTTAATGTTTTAGAATAATTTTTTATTGCATCATCATTTAAAGAATTATTATTTCTAGTCATCCATTTTTCTACTAAATCCTCTGTATTTTTAGAGTTCTTTGATATTTTTGAAAGATACCAGGAGCCTAATTTTATATTTATATCAGGATTTGATATAGACTTAACATCAAAATCTTTAAGTCCAATCTCTTTAGCCCATTTTTGTGCTGTATCGTCGGATATTTGCATTACTCCGTTTTTTCCCCCTGGAGAGTATGTTGATAAACTATCTCTAAAGCCACTTTCACTAAATATAATTGAACATATTAAGTATGGGTCAACATTAAACTCTTTTGAATACTTAGTTATAGAATCTTTATATTTTAAAGGGTATATAGATTTAGTAGTAAAATATCCCCCTATTAAAATAACACATATAATTATAATTCCTATAAGTTTCTTCATGAATTTATCTCCTTTCATAATTTCTTTATAGCTAAATAATAATATATTTTTAGGTTATAAACCATTTAATAGACTTACAATATATATTAAGAACTTACATTATTGTAATAAATAAAAAGGGATTAAAGTTATAGATATTTACTAGTAGAATAAAAAAATACTGTTTATTCTATTTACAAAAATGAAAATATGTATTACAATGGTACGAGAATGATAATCGATATCAATAAAGCAAAGGATGATATTTATGTCAAAGGTAGAAATTATAACAACTTTACAAATGATAAAGGATTTAGAAGATAAAGAGTATATGTTTTCAATGATTAGTTATAACATAGCTCCTACTATATATAAAGATAAGCCATCTTCAATTATAAGTTTTTCTAAAAATAATAAAAATTTATATGATTTATGGCAAAAATATGGAGAAGAATTTTTACAATATTTTAATATAAAAGCTTTTCATATAAAAGATACAGGGGATACTCACACAGTGCTTTTTTATAAAGAAGATAAACTACAGACAAATTTATTTAAAAAGGAGCATATAAATTTTTTAAATGAATTTGGGTATAAAAATTATATGAGTATAGAAGAGCATTTATTATTATTAAAAAGCAGATATGAAATATCATGTCCTCATGAAATAGGTATATTTTTAGGCATACCTTTATCAGATGTAATTTGTTTTATGGAGTCATCAAAAAAGCCTTGTTTAATGTGTGGATATTGGAAGGTATATCATAATTTAAAGGAAGCTGTAAAAACATTTAAGAATTATGATGAAGCTAAAATTAAAGCATTAAAAACCATAAAAGAAGAAGTTGATATTCATGCATGGGATAAGGGTTAGTTGATATATTTTTTATAAATAATATGATAATGAGTATCAATATCAGAAGGGGTGATATAATGAATGAATCAGTAATTCAGTTAGATCAGCTGAAAATTGGTGATAAAGCTAAGGTAGTTAGCATAGCGCCAGAAAGTAGAGTTAGAAGAAGACTTATGGATATGGGTATTGTGAGAGGAACAGATGTATTCATGGAAGGAAAAGCTCCTATGGGAGACCCTATTGAAATAGGTGTAAGGGGATATGTTTTAACTCTAAGAAAAAATGAAGCAAAGGATGTATTAGTAGAAAGATTTTAGAAAGTGTATGTAATTTAGTAGTAAAAGGATGGAGGGTATAAATGAAAAAAGAATTAGTAATTGCGTTAGTTGGTAATCCTAATTGTGGTAAAACAAGTTTGTTTAATGCACTTACCGGTGCAAAACAACATGTAGGTAACTGGCCAGGAGTAACTGTAGAGAAAAAAGAAGGTAGATTAACTTTTGAAGGAAGGAACATTACAGTTGTGGATTTACCAGGAACATATAGTCTGGGGGCTTATTCAGAGGATGAAGTTGTGGCCAGAAATTTTATATTAGAGGGAAGTCCTGATGTGGTCATAAATGTAGTGGATTCTACTAATATAGAGAGAAACCTATATTTAACAACTCAACTTATGGAAATGAACACCAATGTTGTTTTAGCATTGAATATGATGGATGAGGCTAAAAATAAGAATATAGATATTGATGAATTTAAACTTTCAGAAAAATTAGGTATACATACAGTGCCTACAATAGCTATTAAAAAGGAGGGTGTAAAAGATCTTCTAAAAAAGACTATACAATTAGGAGAAAATAAAAAACAATTGTCATTCAAAATGGACTATGGAAAAGAAATAGAAAAAGAAATTACAAATTTAAAAAATATAATAATTGATAGTCCAGTATCTCTTGGATATCCAGCTGAATGGACTGCATTAAAACTTTTAGAAAATGATGCTTATATAGTAAATAAAATAAATGAAAATGGTTTAAATAAAAGGCTAATGGATGAAGTTAAAACAAGTATAAGTACTTTAACTAAATCTATAGGTTATGAACCGGAAGCTTATATTGTAGATATGAGATATGACTTTATTGCAGAAGCTACTAAAAATTCTGTTAAAAAACCAAGTGGGAAGATACTCTCTACTTCAGATAAAATAGATAAGGTTATTACTCATAAAATCTGGGGAATACCTATATTTGCAACAATAATGTTTTTAATGTATCAGATTACAATAACCTTTGGTAATGATTTCTTAGGCGGATTTATAGATGAAGGATTTGCATTTTTAGGAGAGTGGGCATCAGAAGCGATGGTTAATAGTCCAGAACTTTTACAATCTTTTGTTGTTGATGCTGTTATTGGAGGTATGGGGGCTGTTATTGTATTTGTTCCATTACTATTTACTATGTATTTTCTAATATCATTGTTAGAAGATAGTGGATATATGGCAAGAGCAGCATATGTTATGGACAGGTTTATGAGTTCTATAGGGTTACATGGTAAAACAGCAGTATCTTTAATTATATCAAGTGGATGTAATGTAGCAGGAATAATGTCTACAAGAACTATGGAAAGTAAAAAAGACAGAATGGTAAGTATACTTATAAATCCGTTTATATCATGCGGAGCTAGACTACCAGTATACGCTTTATTTGTATCAGCCTTTTTTGAAGAGAAAAAGATAGGTATATTTTCACAAGCAGGTATCATAATTTTTGGATTATATGTTCTAGGAATAATAATGGCTATATTTATGGGGAAGATATTTAGTAGTACGTTATTTAAAGGAGAACAGTCCTATTTTGTAATGGAACTTCCACCATATCGTATACCTACTATAAAAGGCGTTATAATTCATATGTGGGAAAAATCAGAGGCATTTATTAAAAAAGCAGGTACAATAATATTCGGTATAGTAGTATTAGTTTGGGCTTTATCTAATTTACCAGCTGGAGTAGAACCAGGAAGTGAGAATAGTATACTTGGTATTATAGGATCTGCAATTGCACCTATATTTAAACCAGCAGGATTTGGAAATTGGCAATCAGGAGTGGCTTTAATAACAGGGCTTGGAGCAAAGGAAGCTGTTGTAGGAACTATGGCAACTGTGTATGGAGTGGCATCTGAAGGAGTAGAACTTATACAAGAAGTAAGACAAATATTCACACCTCTTTCTGCAATTTCATTTATGGTGTTTACTTTGTTATATGCACCTTGTGCAGCGGCTATAGCAGCTGTTAAAAGAGAAACGAACTCTGCTAAGTGGGCGTGGTTTACAGTTTTATATACCACTGTAATAGCTTGGATTATGGCGGTTTTAGTTTATCAAATAGGAAAAATGTTGGGTTTTAGTTAATCATTAAGGGTATAAGGAATTAGTACAAGGGCACAATGAAAATGATTATCTATATCATTGAGGTAAAGGAGGGAGAGTTTTGTGAGTGTATTAGTAATTGGGGGAGACAGACTAGGAAATATAAAGGACAACTTAAAAAATAGCGGATTTGATAATATTAAACATGTAACAGGCAGAAGAAACTCCGATAGGAAAATAGATATACCGGTAAAAATGGATTTGGTTTTAATACTTACAGATTTTATAAACCATAAAGTGGCAGAAATAATAAAAGCTAAATCAAAGAAAAATAACACTAAGATATTATATTCAAAACGTTCATGGGTTCATATGGAAAAGGTTATAAAGGAATTTATAGATGATTATAAGATGAGGTGAATATATGTTAACAAAAGTATTAAAAGAAATAGCAGCAGGAGAATTAAAATCCAAAGAGGAAATATGTAAAAAGCTTTCTTTAAGTGAATCTATGCTAGAGGGGATAATGGATCAGTTAATACAAATGGGATATATAGAGCAGACTAATGGAGAATTATCATGTGATTGTAGTGGTTGTACTGGAAGTTGTCATTGCAGTAATATAAAAATGAATATGTGGACAATTTCACAAAAAGGGAAATCTATTTTAAATAAATAGTATAAAATTAAATATATATAGATATAAAAAGACTGTTGCTTTTAGCAACAGTCTTTTTATAGTGCAGTTAAATTTGTTTTGCTTTTAACAAAGTGGTCACTTATAGGTATTATATGGGGTTTACCAGTGATTGGATTTTTTAATATATATGTTTCCACATGGTATACATTCTTTATAGTTTGTTTATTTAAGACTTTTTCTGGTTCTCCCATTGAAACTATTTTACCTTCTTTTAACAAAATTAATTCATCACTGTATTGGGCTGCAAGATTTAAATCGTGTAGCACTGCTATTACAGTAATATCCTTCTTTAAGAATTTAATTGTATCTAATATATCTACTTGGTGTTGAATGTCTAAATTAGATATGGGCTCGTCTAATAAAATTATTTTACTTTGCTGTGCTAAGGCCCTAGCGATAATAACTCTTTGACGTTCACCACCGCTTAGTTCATTTACTAATTTATCTTTAAGATGCCAGGTAGATGTCATAACCATTGATTCTTTTGCTACTATTAAATCTTCTTCAGTTTCGTTTTTAAGTCTGCTTAAATATGGGGCTCTACCCATCAATACAATATCCATTACAGTAAAATCAAAGTCTATCATAGTATTTTGAGGTACAGATGCAATTTTTTTTGATAAATCTTTTGTAGATAGATTTACAATGTCATCTCCTTCAATATAAATACTATTTTTTTTAATTGGAACTACTCTTAATATATTTTTAAGAAGGGTTGTTTTACCAGAACCATTGGGCCCAATAATGCTATAAAATTTATTCTTTTCTAAGGAAATATTTATATTTTTTAATATGGCTTTATTTGAATAACTATAGTTTAGATTTCGAATATTTATTATAGGATTTTCCTTAGGGTTCATTATATCACCTTCTTTTTATTTTTTATCAATAGGTATATAAAGAAAGGAGCTCCAAAAATTGATGTTATGGCACCTACAGGTATTTCAGCAGGTGGTATCAAGGTTCTAGCAAGGGTATCTGAAATTATCATAAATATGGAACCACCAAGGGCCGAAAAAGGAATTAATACTCTATGGTCTGGCCCTACCATAATTCTTATAATGTGAGGAATTATAAGACCTACAAAGCCTATAACACCACTAACAGATACACAAGAAGCAACTATAACAGATGATAAAATAAGTATTATCTTTTTAACTTTATGGACTTCGATACCGAGACTTGTAGCTGTTTCATCTCCTGTAAGCATTAAATTTAAATCTTTAGCATATAAAAAAATTACTATACTGCCTATAAATACAAAAGGAGTTAGAGTAAACACTTGTTTCCAATTTGCAGATGATATACTTCCCATAGTCCAAAAGACAATTTGATCTATTTGTTCTCTATTAAATATCATTACTAAAGATATAAGTGAAGACAAAAGAAAACTTACTGATACTCCAGATAATAGTAATGTATTGGTAGGTAATTTTGTACCCACTTTAGCAATATTATAAACAACAAAAGTTGTCAGCATTGCACCGGCAAATGCAAATATCGTAATAATATTGGAACCTAGGAAGCTTGCTTGAAAACCTATTACTATAGCAATAGAAGCACCCAAGGCAGAACCAGAGGATATTCCAAGTACATAAGGATCTGCCATAGGATTTTTAAAAATAGCTTGGAAGGAGGTTCCTACTATAGATAAACCGGCTCCAATTAATGAAGATATTACTATTCTAGGTAATCTTATATTTAAAATAATTAATTTATGTGTATTGGAAATGTTAGTGACATCTACAAGTGTTCCTATAAAAGGCATTTTGCATATTAAAATTTTTAATGTTTTAATGAATGTTATATTAGCAATTCCTAGAGTACTGGATAATATTGTTATAAAAAACAATACTATAAGTAAAAGGATGAATAATATAGCATAATGTCGTTTGTTATTAGCAAATATCATAGGAATCCTCTTTTCATTCTATTTAAAAGCTTCAGGATGAATTATTTTTGCTAAAGCTTCAAGTCCATCAGCCAATCTTGGACCTTGTCTATCAAGCATATTATTGTCAATTTCAAATAGTTTATTATTTTTCACTGCAGATAAATCTTTATAGCCATTAGTGGATTTAAAACTATCTTTTGTGTTGAAATATTTAGAACAAATAACTATATCAGGATTTTTTTCTAGTAATTTTTCTAAACTATATTTCCACTCTACTGCATCTGAAGCTGAATTATTTCCGCCAGCCATTGTTATGGACTTATCTATAAATGTATCTTTTCCTGGTGTAAAATCTCCGGTTTTACCAAAGGATACAACATAATAAACAGAAGGAGTAGGTTTACCAGCAACCTTTTTTATAACACCATCTACTTTATTTTTCATATTTTTAATAGTTTCTGTGGCCTTTTTATTTGAGTTTAATAATTTTCCAACAGATTTAATAGTATTATAAGCACCTTCAAAATCTTCAGCACCATATAATACGGCCACTTTTATTCCAAGGTCTTCTAGCTTCTTTAAAACATCTCTTTTAAAGTGTGTTGATGCGATAACTATATCAGGTTTTAACTCTACTATTTTTTCAATATTTGGATCTTGCAGACCACCAATAGAAGTAACTTCTTTTACTTTTTGAGGATAATCACAAAAATCAGTTCTTCCCACTAATTTATTATCTTTCCCTATAGCATATATAGTTTCTGTTATGTTGGGAGCTAAAGAAATTATTCTTTCGGGTTCTTTATCTAATTTTATTTCTCTATTGTAAGAATCTTTAATTGTTAATGGATATTTTGTTTCACTGATGGTATTTTCATTAGTATTTTTGTTTTCAGTATTTTTATTTGTAGTACAAGCTGCTAATGAAAATACAAATAAGAGTGTTAAGATTAATGATAGTATTTTTTTCTTTTTAAACATTTTTTCCTCCTTAGTTTGTATAAAATAAAAGACCATTACCTAAAATAAGATAATGGTTTAATCTCTTTTAAACCATAAGCTTATCCTCGTAAGCTAAATGTTTACATATCACACTATAGGCAGGTATCCTGGCTAAGATTCATCATATATTAACGCCTTCCCCAATAGCATTGAGTGGCAAAATGTTAATATACTCCTCATTACAGTGGCGGGACCGCAGAAGCATTAAACTTCTTTCCCTTTTAAACCTGAAAGGTACCTATTAAGTGAATTATTCTAATAACTCGAATTGAGTTTATCATTAAATTTATTTACTGTCAATAAAATAAGATTTTCATATAATAGTGGTTTAAAATTTATGTATTTACATACCAAAAGTACATTGATAAAATAAATACTAACATAAAAAATTATAAGGAGACTAGTTTATGGAAACAGTTACATACTATCCAGGGAGTTTTGGAGAAATTCTTCAGGGAAATTTAAATGGTATAGATATATTATGCTCATGTCCAATAAATATATTTACTAAGGTAAAAATAATTGAAAGTAAGAAACCTATTTATAAATTTAACAATTTAAAGTCAGTAAAGTTTTTAAATAATTTATTAATTGAATGGGGATTAGAAAGTTATAATAAAAATTTAGATATTTTAATTCAGTCTAATATTCCAAAAGGAAAAGGATTCGCCAGTAGTACTGCGGATTTATGTGGGGTATATTATGGGCTTTTAAAACTTTTTAACAAAAATTTTAAAGAGGATGAATTGATTAGAAATTGTATAAAGATTGAACCAAGTGACAGTATAATCTTTAAAGAATTAAATATATTTGACTATAAAAAAGGAATTTATAAAGAAAAAATAGGCAATTATATGGAGTTTAATATATTAGTGTTTGAAGGTAAAAGAACAGTAGATACATTAGAGTTTAATAGGAAAAGTCTTCCCCCATTACAAAACGTAGAGGATTTAATAGAAAAATTTAAGAAAGCAATTAAAGAAAATAATGTAAAAGAAGTAGCATATTGTTCGGAAGAAAGCATTAAAAGAAATCAAAATAGACTAAACTACAATATACTTAGTATTTTAAATAGTATAAAAAAGGATATTGGTGGATATGGAATAATAGGCGCTCATAGTGGGGATGCGCTAGGTATAATATATGAAGATTATATAGATAGAAGGATTATAGAAAAATATTCAATGTATCTTAATGATTATAGGATTTACAATGTAAAAACTTTAAGTAATATATATAATAATATGAAATTTAAATAAATATAATCAAATAGATAGGAAATTATAGAATATAACAACAATGTATAAGAAATCAAATGTAATTTGATGTATTGGCTATATATAAGAAAAAGTTAACTTGTATTAATGTGAATTTTTATATAAAATTTATGTTAATAATTTTATAATTAAAAGATGATGAGGAAAAAAAGTAACTATAGAAATTGTAAAGAGAGACGGTGGTAGGTGAGAACCGTATTAGGACTATAGAGAAAATTCATTTCCGAATCGTAGGCTGAACATCTTATTAAATAAAGATAATTAAGCCGTGCCGGTTTCCTAACGTTATTAAGGATAGAGATGATTTGTATATCAAATTGGGTGGTACCGCGAAAATATTCGTCCCTTTAGAGGGACGTTTTTTTATATTCAAATTTATATAAAAATATAGTATTTTTTAGGTAAAGCTATTTTGAATATAAATAATTAGGGTGGTACCACGGCATTCGTCCCTTTAGGGATGAATGCTTTTTTCATAAAATTTTTAAGTAATAGGGGGTTAAGTATGAATAAAGATTCAAAAAACATTTTAATAACAGGTTTTGCATTATTTTCTATATTTTTTGGTGCAGGTAATTTAATATTTCCACCTACTCTTGGATTTGTTGCAGGGGATAAGTGGATATGGATAATGGTAGGGTTTCTTCTTACCTGTATAAGTTTGCCGCTTATTGGTATTATTTCTGTGGCTGTATGTGGGGGTACTACAGATAAATTAACTAGTAAGGTGAGTAATAATTTTGGGAAAATATTATGTTCAATAATAATGCTATCAATAGGACCAATGTTTTGTATACCAAGAACAGGTGCCACCACATTTGAATTAGGGGTAGAGCCCTTATTTACCAATGTCAGCCCAGTAATTGTTTCTATATTATATTTTACTATTACTCTTATATTTGTAATTAATGAAAGTAGTGTAGTAGATAAAGTTGGAACTATTCTTACACCATTTCTACTAATAACATTAGTAGCTATAATATTAAAGGCCATATTTGTTCCTATGGGGGCGCCTATAAATACAATGATAGACAAACCATTTTCTAAAGGGTTTACAGAGGGATATCAAACTATGGATGCTATAGGATCTATAATTGTAGCACAAATGGTTATACAAAGTTTAATAAAAAAAGGATATAAAAATGGAAAAGACCAAATAAGGATGGTTGTTAAATCTGGAATAATTTCTGCAATATGCCTTGGATTTGTTTATGGAGGACTTGTATATATTGGTTCCACAGCAAGTGGTGTAGCACCTAAAGATGCTACAAGAACAGGCCTTCTTATATTTGTAATGGAGAGACTGCTTGGAAGTTCTAGTAAAATAATATTTGGAATAGCTATATCTATTGCATGTTTAACTACGGCGGTTGGACTTACTGCAACTGCAGGTAATTATTTTAGCAAACTAAGTAATGGGAAAGTTAGTTACAAATTAATTGTTACTATTATATGTATATTTAGTTGTGCAATCTCAAATTATGGGGTTGATACTATAATAGAGTTGGCAGTACCAGTACTTGTTACAACTTATCCTGTAGTTATAGTTTTGATAGTAATGAGTTTGTTTGATAAATATATAAAGAATAATAATATTTATGCAGGGGCTGTTTATGGTGCTTTATTTGTGAGTATATTTAGCTCACTAGAGTCCATTGGAATAAATGTTGAATTAGTAACAAATATAATTAATAAATTGCCTTTTGCAAGTTATGGATTCTTTTGGATAATACCTGCTTTAATAGGAGGATTAATAGGAGGGGTATTATTTAAGGGTAATAAAGAAGAATTAAACTGTAAAAAAGTAGTTTAATACAAATAGTAAGGTTTAGGATTTAAATAAATTATAAACCTTACTTTATATTCTAATAAAAATTACAAAAAATGATGTAATTTTGTTGACTATTCCATATTAATGTAATATAATAAAGAAGCGCTGTAAGTAAATGATATGGCCTCTTGGTCAAGTGGTTAAGACGCCACCCTCTCAAGGTGGAATCAGGGGTTCAATTCCCCTAGGGGCTACCAAAGCGTGAAACTAAGGAGTTTGAAGAGTTTAAACTTCTTAGTTTTTTTTATTTTCCCACACTTTTCCCACACTAGTTTCTTATCCAAACAAATCATTTAATTTCTCAACAGCATTTATTTTTTCTTTAGGCATTACATGAGTATATATATCTGCTGTTATAGATATATCTGAATGTCCTAATAAAATTTGTACTGTCTTAAGTGAAACACCTTTCTCAAATAATTTTGTGGCATAAGTGTGTCTAAGAGAATGAAATTTTTTATGTTTAATTTCTACTTTTTTTAATAAACTTTTATAACTTTTAAATAAGTTTTTTACACTTGTTGGATTACCAAATATATTGGGAAATACAAGATTATTTTCATTATAAGCAGGACCAGCTTTTACTTTTTCAAGGAGCTGTTTTCTTGCATGACTCTTTAATACAGGTGTCAAGCTAGATGGGATAGGTACATTTCTTATAGAATTTTTAGTTTTTGGAGTCTGAACTAAAAATTTATATTCATATGTTCCGTCGGCATTTATAATTTTTACACGTTTGATGCTTTTGTTTACTGTAACCTCTTTGTTTCCCATATCTATATCATCCCAGGTTAACGCTAAGAGTTCGCCTTGTCTTAGCCCTGTGCCAAGTGCCATTAAAATTAAAGCATGTAGTCTGCTATCCCTTGTTTCTGTTCTTAGTTTATATATTTCTCCATCTGTAAAAATTTCTATCTCTTTATGTTTTTGTTTAAGTTCATTTGCTCCAGGGATAGCTATTTTTAAACATGGGTTTTTTAGAATATAACCTTCATCAATTGTATAATTAAAAAATGTTTTTAATAGCTTATTTAAAGTTTTTATAGAATTACTACTCTTGCCATTTTTAAATAGGTTGTTATAGTGTCTTTGCAATTGTAGAGTTTTCAATTCTTTTAATTTTATTCCATATATTTGGGTGTCTTTTAGATAATTTCTATAGATGCCTTCATATTTTTGGAAAGAAGAAGGTTTAACTTTTACTTTCATCACTTCAAAAAGCCAATTAAAAAATGTTTTGCCAAATTCGCAATTACTAAAGTCAATATTTAAGCCATTCTTTATTCCAGATAAATATTCGTCTCTTTTATTTTCAGCTTCTTTTTTTGATTTGCCATAAAATTCTTTTCGTATAAGTTTACCATTACTATCTCTTCCAATTGAAACAGTAACTCGAAAATACTCTTTACCATTTTTTTTATAATTTATCTTGCGTGCCATTCCAATCACCTTCATTATTGTTTTAGCATACATTCTTTTATCAGAATGTATGCTTTGCTTTTTAAGTAAGCTTTTTAATTTTTAATTTTATTAGATTTAGAATTTCTTCTTCTACTTCCTCAGGAATATTATTAGCATCATTTATAACCTTATCATCAACCAATTTTTTAATAAAATCATCTACTAAAAACATTCTATTTGAGTTGTTTGTAATATAATCTAGAGAAACTCCATAGAACTGGGACAATTTTTTTAACGTGTCTATAGTCCCGGTTCTATTACCTTTTTCTAAATGCCAAAGCATATTTTTGCTTATGCCTGTTTTTTTAGCTAATTCATCTAAAGTAAGATTTGAATCAGTTCTTAACTTTAGTAGTATTTCATGTTGCTCCATAGTCAACCCTCCTTCCGTTTAGCATAATTATATTATATCCATTTTGGAGACTATAAGCAAACTTAATCTTATCTCCAAAATGGAGACGAATGGAGAAAAACAAAGATTTACTTAAATATTCTCATTTATTCGCCGTAAATCATAGCTAGACAGATTTGCGTTGTCTCCAAAATGGGGATAGAATTTAAAGCGAAGGGAGGCAAGAAAAATGAATTTTAAAGCATTAAGGAAAAGACAGAATTTAAGCATTAGACAAGCAGCTGAAAAACTAGGTATTAATTATCAATCTGTATGTCGCTATGAAAACAAAGGGAGAGTTCCTACAAATAAAATTTTATCAAAAATGTTATTTGTTTATAAATGCAGTGAACAAGAACTAGGGGAAGCTGTTATATGCAATGTTAAAAATAGGAGGGATATTGATGAAAGCAAAGATAATGGAAGTAACTAAATCTTTAAGCAATAAGCAATTAAAAGAAATAATAAAGGAAGCTATTGAAGAAGCTAAAGCTGTTGAAAAAGCTACTCTAACCATAGAGGAATGTTGCAAGTATAGTGGAATAGGAAGGGATAAGTTATTGCAGTTAGCACATGCTAAAAATGATTTCCCTGCTTTTAAAGTAGGTAAGAAGTTTTTGGTTAATAAAGAACTTTTAGATGAATGGCTAGATAAAGTAAGTAAAGAAAAAATATCTATTTGAAGGTGGGGAGATAATGAACAATATTATGAGGTTTGAAGATAAACAAGTTGAAGTTTTGGAATTTAAAGGACAAGCATTATTTAACCCATATAATGTTGGGGAATGTTTAGGACTAACTGAAAGCGCAGTTAGAAAAGCAGTATCAAATATGAGCAACAAGCAAGTTATTAAATTAAAAAATTTAGATGTGAAAGAAAGTAACATCCGAAAATTGAATAATGCAGGCGAAAACTTCCTTACGGAAAGTGGAGTTTATAAGTTAATATTTAGAAGCAACAAGCCTAGTGCGGAGAAATTTACCAATTGGGTAACTGATGAAGTGCTTCCATCTATAAGAAAGCACGGTATGTATGCCAAGGATGAATTACTAGACAATCCAGACTTGTTAATACAAGTAGCTACAGAACTTAAGAAGGAGAAAGAAGAAAAGAAACTATTACAGCAACAAAATACACAGCAAAAGAAACAACTAGAAGAACAGAAGCCAAAAGTTATTTTTGCAGATAGTGTACAAGCATCTAAAACTTCAATCTTAGTTGGAGATTTAGCAAAGATTATAAAACAAAATGGCATAGACATGGGTGCTAAAAGATTATTCATATGGCTAAGAAATAAAGGCTATTTAATAAAGAGAAAGGGTATGGACTACAATATGCCTACGCAAAAATCTATGGAACTTAAATTATTTGAGGTTAAAGAAACTTCAATAACACATTCAGATGGACATATAAGTATATCTAAGACGCCTAAGATAACTGGTAAAGGTCAGGTATATTTTATAAATAAATTTAAGGGGATTATGTAGGTGGAGAATATAAAAAATTATTAGGAGGTAAAAGCATGGATAAAGTAATTTTAAACATAGAAAATGGACAACCTATAACAGAAATAGGCGGAAAAAGAGTTTTAACAACAGAGCAACTAGCTGAAATATATGAAACTGATATAAATAATATTCAAGCTAATTTTTAAAATCACAAAGGCAATTTCATAAAAGGTAAACATTATTATTTTTTACAAGGCGAGGAATTAAGGGGATTCAAGAACCAAGTCAATGATATTGACCTAGTTGGGAAAAGGGCTTCAAGTTTATATCTCTGGACAGAAAGAGGAGCAAATAGACATTGCAAAATATTAGATACTGATAAAGCATGGGAGCAGTTCGACAACTTAGAGGAAAATTACTTTAGAGTTAAGGAGAAAAAGGTAGAAGTAAATCAGCTTAGTCCAGAATTGCAAATGTTTAATAGTTTATTTAAAGCAATAGCAACTACAGAACTGGAACAAAAGAAATTAAATGTAGCAGTGCAAGAAACTAAAGAAGAGGTACAAGCTATAAGGGATGTAGTAGAGATAAGACCATCACAAAGTTGGAGGAATGAAACTAATAGATTAATGACTAAAATATGTTTTAAAGCCAAAGATTACTCTAAGCCAAAAGAGCAAGTATATAAGGCTTTAAATGAAAGAGCTAGAGTAGATTTAAAAAGAAGGTTAGAGAACATGAGGGCTAGATTGGCTCTGAATGGAACTGCTAAGAGTAAGATTGGTGAACTTAACTTTCTGGATGTAATTGCAGATGATAAGAAACTTATAGAGATTTACACAGCTATAGTTAAAGAAACAGCTATTAAATATAAGATTGCATAGGAGGTGAGAATCATGGAAAAAGAATTTATAACACAACTAGTGCAGAATAAGCTTAAAAAAGTAAAAAAGCTCACAGCTGCACTAGTTACAATAACAATAATTACTTCGATTGTTAATGGTATCAGCATATATCATTACAATCAATTAATAAAAAAAGAAAAAGTATTTTTACAGAAAGGTGAAAAAATACTTTTAGAAATAGAAACTTATATATCTGAATAATATTAAGGAGTCTTTTCTATATCATTTAAGCAATCATTTATTTGTTCAAGTATATTAACAATTTTAGTTTGGGTTTCAATATTTTTAGCCTGAATTTCAGCATTTTCCTTTGATTGATTATTTGCATCAATTGTATTTGATATTTGGATAAAGAGACTAAGCAAGCTTATTATAAACATAATTAAAAATTTCCAATCAAATGTTTTACTTGATTCTACATCAGCTGGCATAACCGCAGTATATGATAAATCTATATCGGTAGGTTCATCAATAACATATTGTATGTGATGGGAGAGATCATTTATTGATTCTATTAATTCATTAGTATTAATTTCAGGTATATTTAGGTCTAAATCAAGCCTTTTATATATGTTAGGAAGTTGATTGAAAATACGATTCATGTTTTGTGAAAAAGTAGTAGTAAGTGTTTCAGAAAAAGTGCTATTAGAAAATTGTTGGGAGAAACTATTTAAAGTTTCTTGGTGCTTAGCTAAAAGTTCAGCAAAATTTCTACCTAACCCATAGCACATATTAAATTGTGATTGTACTTTAGCAAGATTTTGTAACGTAGCATTATTGAATACAGAATCGGGTATTTTTAGTTTAGAAAATTGACTAGCAATATTTTTCTGTATTTTTAAGACATCATAAATAGTTGACATTATTCCACATCCCTTTCTTAAGAAGATTTTACCACAAAGGGGACAAGCAGTAAAAGATATAGGAGGTGATAATGTGACCGCAACAGGCAGGTTTGTGCTAAGTATATATAGTCTAGTTGCAGTAACAGTTTTAGTAATGTTTAGCGTAAGAAAAGTAGCTAGAGAGGAGGCGGAAGGATGGGAATTAGCACTTTTAATACCAACTTTAATTTTCCTAATAAATATAATTTAGATGGTAGCAAAATCTATAATGTAGAAACTGGACAAGCAGTATTCGACTTGGAAGATTTAACCTTAGAACAACTTAAAAAATTGTATCTAAAATTAGAAAAAGAAAAAGAGCTGCGCCAACAGCTCAAATGAAAAATATTTTTAAAGATACTAAATAGATTTTATAAGAAAATGGAGGGAATGTAAAGTGATAAATAAATTATTAAAAAATGAAATAGATGAATTACAAGAGGTACAAGGTTTTAAAGTTGACAGTTTAGATAGTGCTAATTGGTGCTTTAGGAAGATAAGAGCATTGCAAGAACAGGTTAGAGAAAATAAAGCCCTTGCAGAACAAGAAAAAGAAAGAATAAATGCATGGGAAAGAAAAGAAAATGAACTTGCAGAAAGTAATATAGTTTATTTTGAAACTATATTGACTGAATATTACAGAAAACTAAAAGAAGAAAATCCAAAAGCAAAGGTAAATACACCTTACGGAAAGATAAGCAGTAGAAAGTCTAAGAAATGGAGTTACAACGACAAAGAAGTAATAGAGTGGGCGGCTAAAAACGGATATGACGACCTTATAAGACTTAAGGAAGAACTGGACAAGTCTACAATAAAAAAGACATTTAAAGATGGTATAGACACAAATACAGGAGAAATAATTCCCGGAATAGAGATAACAGAGGAAGAGAAAATAACCATAAAGGTGGAATAAAAGTATGAATGTATATGAAAAACTTATGAACGTGCAGACAAGTTTGAAAGCACCTAAAAGCCAATATAATTCTTTTGGAAAGTACAATTATAGGAGTTGTGAAGATATATTGGAAAGCCTAAAACCTCTTTTGAAAGAAAATAAGGCGATAGTTTCTATAACAGACGAGGTTATAGAAATAAATAATAGATTTTATATAAAAGCCACAGCTACTTTTATAGACATAGAAAAAGGAGAAAAGATACAAACAAGTGCACTAGCTAGAGAAGATGAAACTAAAAAAGGTATGGATCTAGCACAAGTTACTGGAAGTGTTAGTTCCTACGCAAGAAAATACGCTTTAAATGGTTTGTTTGCCATTGATGATAATAAAGATAGTGACACAACAAACAATGGTGAGAAAACTAAAAATAAACCTAACTCAAATAAAAAAACTACAAGTATAGAGTTAAGTGAAGCGCAGATAAAAAGATTATATGCTATAGCCTACAGTGCTGGAATTAGTAGAGATAAAGTAAAAGACCAAGTAAAAATTAAATTCAACAAAGAGATAAAGCAATTAACCAAAAGTGAATATGATACAGTTTGCAACGGATATGAGAAATTAAAGGCTAAGGAGGGGTAATATGTTATCAAAAGAACTACACACATTTTCTTCTGATTTTGTAGAGAAATTAGAAAAGCAAGAAGAACTGCTTAGAACCAAAGATGAAATTATCCAGGAGATAATGGCAAAAATTCAAATAGCATTAATAAATCAAAAAAATAAAGATAAATTACTTAATTTAATTATAGAGGAGTACAAAGAGGATATTTAGGAGGGAGATTAATTGGCAAGACCACAAAAGAACGGACTAGATTATTTTCCACTTGATGTAGACATGGACCAAGATGATAAAGTAGCACTTATAGAAGCACAACATGGCATAGTTGGTTTTGCCATAGTAGTTAAACTGTTAATGAAGATTTATAAGAACAGTTACTTCTATGAGTGGACTGAAAAGGAACAATTACTCTTCTCAAAGAGGGTTAATGTTGACATTAATCGAGTTAATGTAATCATTAATGATTGTGCAAAGTGGGGATTATTTAATGGTGATATGCTAAAAACGTACAAAATTCTTACTTCCGAGGGTGTGCAGAGAAGATATTTAGAAGCAGTAGGTCGTAGGCAAAAGGTAAAAATGTATAAAGAATACTTACTTTTAAACCAAGACACAGTTAATGTATACAAAAACTTGATTATTGTATACATTAACGGAATAAATGACAACATTAATCCCCAAAGTAAAGTAAAGGAAAGTAAAGTAAAGAAAAGTAAAGAAAACAATAATAGTAATGATAATGTTAAAAAAAGTTATGTTGAATTTTTTAATAATAATTTTCATCTCATAACTAAATTTGAACTAGAAACTTTAAATAGTTTTGAAAAAGATGGACTAAATGAAGAAGTAATAATACTAGCTTTAGAAAAGGCAGTTGAGAACGGGGTAAGAACTATAAATTATGTTAAAACTATCTTACATAGCTGGCTAGAAAATAACATAAAAACTGTAGAAGAAGTTAAAACATTAGATAAAGAGTTTAAGAGAAGAAATAATAAGGAACGGAATAAAAATGGTGCCAAGATAGATGGATTTAATAGCTATGGCGGACAACGAGAATATGACTTCGATGATTTAGAAAAGAAACTTTTAGGATATTAGAGGAGGAATAAATTATGCAAATTTTAATAGGCACATTACTTATAGCTAATATAACTGTAGTACTAAGTGCTAGTGTATATGTAGCAAAGGAAGTAGACAAGCTAAACAGAAGAATAGAAGACTTAGAGAACAGCCTAGATTTAAAAGAAATTAGAGAAAAGCTAAAGGAACACATTACTCAAGAATTTTGGAATATGTCTTTAAGGGGAATTAAAATATCAGATTTAAGAAAATAGAAGGGAGCATAATATGTGGATTAGAAGTCAAGATAAATTAATTTTAGGGCAATTTAATTGTGTAGTAAGAAGTACAAATCAAATAGGTGCTAGCTTAAATGGGAGTACAACCGTAATACTTGGAGAATATCCAAACGAAAAAAGAGCTGTAGAAGTGTTGGATATGATACAAGACAGGATAATGAAGGGGACTAGCTTTGATAGCATAAATAATAAAAAAAGGACAACAAAGGAATTTGTGTTCCAAATGCCAGAAAGGGATTGAAATGGGGAATAAAGATGTTATTAACGAGGTGCTTAAAATTTATTTTAAGGGTGGTAACTGGCAAGGTTATCTTAAAGAAGTAGTTAAAAAAGAAAAAATTATAAGTAGGAGGAATAAATTATGAAATCAACTGGAGTTGTGAGAAGAATGGACCAATTAGGAAGGATAGTCTTTCCTAAGGAACTAAGAAGAACTTTAAGTTTAGAAGAAGGTGACGGACTAGAAATTTACACAGAAGGAGAAACAATTGTTTTAAAGAAGTTCGAGCCAGCTTGTATTTTCTGCAGTGAGGCAAGTGAGGTTATAAACTTTAAAGGGAAAAATGTTTGTAAGAGTTGTTTAAAGGAGTTGAAAAAGTAGTGCATTTAGTGATATTAAATAAAAAAGATACATAGGGAAAACAAGCAGACAAACTTGTAGAGGAAACAAAAGAAGTATTAGAAGCAATACAAGAGGGAGATAAAGAACATATAGCAGAGGAAGTTTTAGATGTTATACAGGTGGCCATAGGTATGTTAGATACCTTAGAGGAAGAAAAATATAGTCTAAAGCAGATTATATGTAAGCACTTGAAGAAGTTAAGAAAAAGAGGTTGGAAAAGTAAAAAGATGATAATATTTCAAGTATTTAACTGGAATTAGAAGGGAGTATTTTAAATGAGAAATACACTTGGTGATTTAAATAACCATCTATTTGCTCAGCTGGAGAGATTAAGTGATGAAGAGTTAAAAGGTGAAGCACTTGTAGAAGAGATAAATAGAGCCAAAGCAGTAAATGAAGTTGCATCTAAGATAATAAGTAATGGTTCATTAGTGTTGGATGCTAAAAAGGTTATGGATAATAGGCTAGATGCAGATGCTAAGTTGCCTAAAATGTTGGAGGGGTAATAGATATGGCAGGGAGAACAACCGGAAGTAAAAACAAAGTTCTTCATATATGGAGTAAAGAAGAAAAAGAATATCTTAAGCAAATAACACCAGGACATCATTATAAGGAAATCCAGAATTTTATAAATAAAAAATTTGATTTAAATCTTACTTTAGGCCAAATAAAAGGTGCAATAAGTAGATATAAATTAAATACTGGATTTACAGGACAATTTAAGAAGGGAAATGTGCCAGCTAATAAAGGAATAAAAGGTGTATATGCCAAAGGATGTGAAAAAACATGGTTTAAGAAAGGTAGCACTCCAATAAATCATAGAGCGGTAGGAAGTGAAAGAATAACAGTAGATGGATATACAGAAATTAAAGTAGAAGAGCCTAATAAATGGAGGTTAAAGCAACAGGTAATTTGGGAAAAATATAATGGACCAGTTCCGAAAGGATATGCAGTTATCTTTGGTGATAAAAACTCACAGAATTTTGATATAGATAATTTAATTTTGGTGTCAAGACAACAGTTATTGATACTAAATAAGAATAAGTTAATACAAAATGATGCTGATTTAACTAGAACAGGAGTAATTATAGCAGATTTGTATAGCAAAATAGGACAAAGGAAAGAAGAAAGTTAGATAACTAAATACTGTAGGTATAGGCTAACTATGGATATATTTATACTTACAGTGTGTGAGTATAATAAAACGCTAATACAGAAGGAGGAACAATGTTATGGAAAAGATGATTAATCTAGAAACCTTTGCTGATGGAGCATTGGCAGAAAAAATCAATATGGCATTAAAGGAGGTGCTAGAAAACATTGCTGACCCTAATACAGAATGGAAAACTAAAAGAAAATTAACTGTAGATATGACATTTGCTAGTGGAGAAGATAGAGAATTGGCAGAGGTATCGATAGTTGCCAAACCTAAATTAGCACCAACAAAACCATTGGCAGCTAAAATTGTTATAGGAACAGACGGGAAAGGTGGAATACTTGCAAGTGAGTATAAGAAGCAAGTACCAGGACAAAGTGTTCTAAGAGTTGATGAAGAAACTGGAGAAGTATTAACTACTGCAGAAGAAAAAGAAGTAGATCTTAAAGGTATCAAATTAGTAAAATAATAAAAATAAAATTGGAGGAATGAAAAATGATTAATAAAGAAGGATTAGAATATTTAGTAGGTTTAGGAGAAGAAAAAGAGGTATTAATTGACACTGAGCAAGGATTATTCACAACTGTAAATTTAAGTAGAGTAAAATTACCAAAAGCATCAACTTTAACAGTATCAACACTTACTGGATTTGTAGATTACATTAAATCAAATCTTGATAGATTACCAGAGCAACTATTAGTTCAAGTTAAGTCCCATGTTCAAGTAAGACTCTATAGTCCCTTAAATACAGATAGGGAAAGAGAAGAATACATTCAAGCAGAAGCAATATTACCTAATAACATTGTATACAATAGATTTTTAAGTACAGAGCAATTTAATATTATGCTTCAAAGTAGTTTTGTAGATATTGGAGATAAGGATGTACTATTAAAATACACAGGTCTTGTAAAAGATGAAGCAGTAAAAAGCACAGGTGATGATGGAGTATCTCAAGCGGTGACAATAAAAACCGGTGTAGCAAGCGTAGGACAAGCAGTAGTACCTAATCCAGTAGCATTAGCACCATATAGAACATTCCCAGAGGTACAACAGCCGACAAGTAAGTTTATATTCAGAATGCAACAAGGACCTATGGCGGCTATTTTTGAAGCTGATGGAGGAGCTTGGAGAAATCAAGCAATTAAGAATATAAAAGAATATTTACAGGAAGAGTTAAAAGAAATGAAAAATATTAAAATAATAGCTTAATAATAAATAACTTCATATGGGAGTACAGTCGTATATCTGTATTCTCATATGAAAATCAAATGACAAATAAGAAAGGATAGTAAATGAAGGAATGTACAGTATGTGGGAAACCTAATTCAGAGTGCCATCATATTGTGTTTAAAAGCCAACAGAAAGCTTTAGAACATTGCAAGTATAATTACATCTATTTATGCAAAGAACACCATACAGGTAACAATAGCCCACATAAAAACAGACAAATAGACGTCAAGTATAAATTAATTTTTCAAAATATGTTGTTTGAAAAGTTTACTAATAAAGATTACACAGAAGAAGGGATAAAAGAAATATTGAATATAAGTAACGTATCAGTTAAAAGATTGGTAAAAATAATAGACAAGCACATAGATAGATATAAAAAAGAAGATATTATACGGGCTTGTATGGGCGGAAAATTGTATTGAGGAGTGATATGAGTGACAAATAGGCAAAAAGCTTTAATAACGTATGAATTATTGCAAGAAAGAAAAAAGAGAAAAGCCAAAAAGCAGAACAGGACTTTTTGGCACATACATCAGCAAACGTAGATAGGGTTTACAAGAAAAACTATAAAGGCTTTAAAAGGAGGGGACAAATGTGAAAATAATTATTCCAGGAGAACCAATGGGAAAACAAAGGCCACGAATGAGTACTAAAACAGGAATAGCATATACACCTAAGAAGACTGTACAGTACGAAAACTGGGTTAAACAATGTTATTGCATATCTAAAGAACGAATCAAGCTAGAAGGTGCTTTAAAAGCGAAAATTAAGGTATATATGTCTATACCCAAGAGCACAAGTAAAAAGAAAACCGAACAAATGCTAGAAGGGCAACTAAGGCCAACTAAAAAACCAGATATAGATAATATAGTTAAGATAATCTTAGATAGCTTAAATTCAATTGCCTATGATGATGATAAACAGATTGTAGATTGTAGTGTAAGTAAATGGTATGGAGAAGAAGCTAGAGTAGAACTTGAATTATTGGAGGTTTAAAAATGAAAGTGGAATATGAAGAGGACACTGTTTTAGGACTTGACGACATAGCATACACCTGTTTAATACCTAAATGTCCTAGGTGTGGTAAATATCCAACTTATAACATGACTCCTTGTCCTTATTGTGGCGAATACTTAGAATATCCAGAGGTGGGAAAAAGTGAACAGAGCAGATAAAAGAAGAAAAGCAAGAGAATTAAAAAAGAATATGAAAATGGTAAACAAGCTAACACCACAACAAACTAAATTAATTAACATTGCAGCAATGGATAAAGCTAAAGAAATTGCACATATGAAAATTAATCAATTAGTTAATTTAGCAGACAGATGTATGAGCGCTGCGCTAATGGAGAAGGATTGGAATTGTAATGAAATAAAAAAGATTCAGTTAAGAATAACTGAACTGTTTCAAGAGGATACTGAAAAATCAAACGAATTAGAAAGGAAGAATGTTAACATGTCCAAGGTAGAAAAGGAAGTAAAAAACTATATAGAGGAATTACTAGAGAAAGGGGTAACTAAAAAACAAGCCTTAGATGATTTAGTATTTAAGTTTCCTAAATTAAGTAAAAGCATGATTTTAAATGCATATGCAAAAGTAAAGGAGGAAAAAGAAACTAGAATCACAAGAGAAAAAATAGTGGAACTTGCGAAGAAATATGGATTAGACACTGATGGTAAAAATAAAATAGCAAATCATTTAGGAGCTACTTATAGCACTATATCTACTTACGTTAGTAGATGGAAAATAACCGAGGCTGAAATCAAAGAAAAAAATGAAATAGATGATGCAGTAGAGGAAATATTAGACATCATAGAGGAAGAACCAAAGGAAGTAAAAAACAAGAAAGAAAAGCTAAAAGAGTGGGACAGAAAATATAATTCAAGTGGTAAATTAGCAGCAGAAGTTAAAAAAAATAAGGAGGACAAATCTATGGGAAATAAATTAAAAATATTATCTATGACAGTAGAAGGAGAAAATGGGAAATATAAAGTTTGTGAAAAAGGAGTGGAGTTACAAAATAAAGGACTAACAATGTTCTTTGAAAATATAGAGCAGTTAGAGAACTTTACAAAAGAGTACAAGCATGTTTTTGAAATGTCTAAGTAGTGGTAATTTTAAATTATACAAGTAAATAAGGAGGACAATATGACACCAATAGAGATAATGCAGAAAATATCTACATGTCAGCAAGCGTTAACAAAAGGGAACATAGAGTTAAAAACTCTAGGAGTAAAGAAAGCAAAGGCAGAGCATGACTATAAAATAGCATTAAGAAAAGAAATGCTTAAATTAAGAAATATAGATAAGTATCCAAGCAATATGATAAATGATTTATCAAAAGGTAATGACAAAGTGGCAGAATTAAGACTAAAAAGAGATTTAGCAGAGAGTTCATATTACACAGCTATTAGTGCTATGGATAATTTAAGACTAGAAATAGAAACGTTAAGAAGTTTATTAACATGGTTAAGAACGGAGCTTAAGAATACGTAATTTAATAGAAATACTAGAAGAAAGGGGCATAAAGGTTGTTAGATAGTGCAAATAACAATGGAATTATAAAAGAAGTTTCAGAAGATTTACGCTCAGATGAATATACAAGTGAAATTAAAATTAAAGGGTGAATAAATGAATAGATATAGAGTTGAATTTAAAGTTGATAGTAAAAATTGCTTTATTCAAGATTGTGAAGAGTGTCAACTAGAAGAAGCTAAAAAGCTTATGAAAAGAATCCAAAGATTAGAGAAAAGAGGGGAATGCTATTATAGAAAATTTCCGTTAGGAAAAAGCGAGACAGTATATTTTTGAATATAATTCACAATCTGATTATATTATGACATAAATGAGGTGAGATAATTGGAAAAGCCTATATTGGATGTATGTTGTGGAAGTAAAATGTTTTGGTTTGATAAAGATAATAAAGATGTTATTTTTATGGATAACAGAGAGTTGGAAGATACATTATGTGATGGAAGAAAACTTGTTATTGAGCCAGATATAATAGGCGATTTTAGAAATATACCATATAAAGATAATACTTTTAAATTAGTAGTTTTTGATCCACCGCATTTAATAAAGGTTGGAGAAAGTTCATGGTTGGCCAAGAAATATGGAAAGTTAAATAATGATTGGCCAATAGATATAAGACAAGGATTTAATGAGTGCATGAGAGTTTTAGATAAATACGGAATATTGATTTTTAAATGGAATGAAGAACAAATAAAAATAAAAGACATATTAAAAGTTATAGATTATAAACCTTTATTCGGAAATAAAAGAGCAAAGACACATTGGTTAGTATTCATGAAAAAATAAATTATGCAATAACTAAAAAATTAAAATAGGAGTAATTCTAGATAAAAAGTGTGTACACACCTCCAGGAATGGAGGAAGGAAATGAAAATATTAGTAGCGTGTGAAGAATCACAGGCAGTCACAATAGAATTAAGGAAATTGGGCCATGAAGCTTATAGTTGTGATATAGAGCCTTGTAGTGGTGGTCACCCAGAATGGCACTTACAACAAGATGTAACACCACTATTAAAAGAAAAATGGGACATGATAATAGCCTTTCCACCATGCACATATTTAAGTAATGCTGGTGCTAGACATTTATATCCTAAAGGTGTGCTAAATAAAGAAAGATATAAAAAAGGATTACAAGCGAAAGAGTTTTTTATGCAGCTCTATAATGCAGACTGTCCTAGAATTGCAGTAGAAAATCCTACACCAAGCAAAATATATAATTTACCAAAGCATTCACAAGTCATACAACCATATCAGTTCGGACACCCATTTAAAAAAAGAACTCAGTTATGGCTTAAGGAATTACCTAAATTAATACCCACTGAAATAATAGAAGCTTCAGAAAGTACGAAAATTCCTGGTAATTGGTTTAATAAAGGAGGCAAAGATAGGCAGAAAAATAGGGCAAAAACATTTCCTGGAATAGCAAAAGCTATGGCGGAACAATGGACTAAGTAGTTCGCAATTCAAATAAATAACGTCATAAGGGAGCGTTACTTTCACTTAACATTCTCATATGACAATCAATTTCAAGGAAAGGAAAAGGGGAAATGGTAAAGAGTAAATATAAATCAGAAAAAATTACTGTTGATGGAATAACCTTTGACAGTAAGGATGAGGCTAAATACTATGAATATTTAAAAAGTAAAAAGGCTAAAGGGCAAATATTAAATTTTGAATTACAGCCAAAATATGTTTTAATACCACCCTTCAAAAAGAATGGAAAGACTTATAGAGCTATGACGTATACACCAGATTTTCTAGTATATCACTTAGATGAATCTGAAGAACTTATAGATGTAAAAGGATTTAGTACTCAACAAGGTGAGATAAGAAAAAAGTTATTTGATTATAAATACCAAAATATAAAGCTTACATGGGTAGCAAGATCTTTAAAGTATAGCCAGACTGGATGGATAGAATACGATAAGTTAAAGAAGATTAGAAGGGAGAATAAAAAATGCAAGAGGTAAGAGAAGCAAAGGTACTAAAAGTAAATCTAGACAGCCCTATATTTAATAACGTGAAGGAAACTTTAAATGAGAAAATAATAGAATACAAAGCATTAAGTTTTAAACATAATATAACAACTACTTTTAAGAAAGTAGACAAAGAAGAAGACACATATTTTAGCGATAAGGGACTTGTAGAAGATGAGGACGGCAATTTTATAGAAAAAGCTATAGGGAATCCACAAGTGAGTTTGTTTGATTAATTTTTAAATAAGGGGCTTAAATACACCTTGAAAGGAGGGCAAACATGGAATGTACGCATAGAAATTACAAAAATATATGGAAAAGTAACAGAAAAGGTGGATTCGTTCACACATTTAGAAAGATATAAAACCAGAGAAAATTTTAAAACAATATACGTTAATGCAGAAGGAAAAGAAGAATTCGAATTTAATAGAAAATCTACAGTACTTCCTATGGACAAGATGCTACACTGTAAAGTGGCAGAAATTAAGCTTAATAGCTTACGGAAGGACAAGTTAAAGAAGTTGCAAACAAAGTATCCTACAGCAAAGATAATAAGGCGTGGGGGAGACGAGAACGTAATTTTAATATTAGAAGATAAGGTTATTAGTATAAATGTAAAAGGTTGGGTATTAGAGTTTAAAAATATAAAAGCAGAACATGAAGTAGATGAAGTTGTGAAAGAAGATAAAGAAGAGAATTTAAAAGAAATACAGGCAAGAGTTAAGCCAGGAGATTATATACAAGCTAGATATGGTAAGAAACTTATAGAAGGGAAAATTACTAGAGAATATGGTTTGGGAAATGAAATTTTAAATATAGTTTTTGATAATAAGCATACAGCTATTGGAAGGACATCTGTAACAAAAATATTAAAGGTGGCTTGATATGATGCAAATAATAATAATGAGCTACAGTAGTTATTCTTGGTATAAAAATAAAATCGGCAAGGTTTATAAAATACAATCTGTACAGGATGGAAATTATGTAACTAAAGATGGAACTATTAATAAAGGGGATGCGGAGGTAGTAGGAAAATGAACACTAAGAAATTAAGCGTATTAAATAAAGAATATAAAAATCTAAAAGGTTTAGTAAAAGAGGGTTTAGAACTTGTAGAAGCCTATAAAAAGGAAGCACAGTATTGGAAGGATATGTGTAAGTATTTAGATATATGTACTAGAAGGGAGAGGACACATGAGAGAAAATAATTATAGAAAGCTTGAAGCCATGCTATACAACTATAGAAAATCAGAAGCTGAAATTGAGAACTTGAAATTAAAGATAAGAGAAATTGAAAATGAGTATAATTCTGCTGGAGCTATAAGCTATGAGGAAAAAACGCAAGCAACAAATAAATTTAATTCTGCAGTGGAAAATGAAGTAATGAATAGACATAAGAAAATAAGTAAAATATCTAGCTATATAGAAAGACTAGAAATACAGTTAGAAAAGATAGATAATGCTGTTGAATCACTAGAAACTAGAGAGAAAAGTATAGTTTATATGAGATATTTTGATAAGAAAACAAGTAGGGATATAGCCGCTAAATTAAATTTAACAGAAGTACATGTTTGCAGGCTAAAGAAAATGGTAATAAATAAACTAATACCACTAATATTAAACTAATATTAATCTTAGTTTAAACATAGTTTAACATTTAACATTTTTAATGTGTTAGTATAGTATTATAGAAAATAAAATGTGAGCTACAGCAGGGACTACAACTGTGGTGGTTACAGGGAAAGCATCTGGATTAATTCCGGGTGCTTTTAGTTTTAAAGGAGTGAGGACATGCTAAGTGTATATAGTAGTTTCGTTTGTAAGATTTGTAAGAAAGAATTTATACTATTAACAGAAGAAGTTGAAACTTTGAAAGGGTACTTAGTGTGTCCTTATTGTTCTAGCAGAAGAGTTAAGAAAGAAAAAATAGCAGATAATTTAAAAGAATGTATGCAGCAGAGAAGTTATAAGAGAATTAAAGGAGCATTAAGACAGAAATAAACCAAGTTATACATAATGTATTGAGGGTAGTGTGTATAACTCATACTATATATTGTGTTTTTATTATAAAAAGGAGGTGGCATTATTGGCCAAACTAACACCAAAACAGAAAATATTTGCAGATGAATATCTAGTGGATCTTAATGCCACTAGAGCATATAAGGCAGCATATAAAAATATTAAAAAGGATGAAACAGCAAGAGCAAATTCAAGTAGATTGCTAACAAATGCTAACATAAAGAGTTATATAAATAAAAGGATGAAAGATAGAGAGAAAAGAACAGAAATAACTCAAGATAAAGTATTAGAAGAACTTTCAAAAATAGCCTTTGCCAATGGTTCAGATTTTGCAAAGGTAGTTCAAAAATCTTATATGAAACCTATTTATGATAAAGGTGGAAATAAGATAGATGAAGAAGAAGTATTTTATAAAGATGTTGAAGTTATAGAAACTGACAATCTAACAGAGGATCAAAAGAAAGCAATAGCTGCTATTAAACAAACTAAGTTTGGAATAGAAGTAGCTTCATGTGATAAAGTAAAGGCTTTAGAGTTATTAGGTAAGCATTTAGGAATGTTTAAGGATAAGGTCGAGGTAAATGGTAGCCTATCTAATGATGTTAATATAATAATAGATGGTGAGGAATATGGCGCTTAATCTAAATATTAATTCAAAGGTGTTTAATCCAGTATATTTAAAACATCAACTAAATAACAACAATCGTTATCAGATTTACTTTGGGGGTTCATCTTCAGGTAAATCTTTTTCTTTGGCCCAAAGGACTGTATTGGATATACTTAATGGTCATAGAAACTATTTAATAGTTAGAAATGTTCAAAACACAATTAAAAGAAGTTGCTTAAATGAAATAACAAAGGCTATAAATAATTTTGAAGTGGCTGATTATTTTGAAGTGAATAAAACGGACATGATAATTACCTGTAAGATAAATAAAAAGCAAATACTATTTTGTGGCTTAGATGATGTTGAAAAAATTAAGTCTATCACTCCAATAGATGGGGTAATAACTGATATATGGGTTGAGGAAGCAACAGAAACAGAATATAAAGCAGTTAAGCAATTGGATAAAAGACTTAGAGGAAGGTCTAAAGTAACTAAAAGATTAATATTGAGCTTTAACCCGATACTTAAGGATCACTGGTTATATAATGAATATTTTAATATTTGGGAAGATGATAAACAGTATGTAGAAAAAGATAATGTATCTATTCTTAAAACCACATATAAAGATAATAAGTTTTTAACTGATGATGATATAGCAGCATTAGAAAATGAAGCAGATCCTTATTATTATGAAGTTTATACATTAGGTAATTGGGGGGTACTTGGAGCTGTTATATTTAAAAATTGGAAAGTGCAAGATTTTAGTGATATTGAAAACACATTTGATAATTATAGGCATGGTGTAGACTGGGGATTTGCTGAGGATCCTTTTGCTTATATAAAATCACATTTAGATAAAACAAGAAAAAGGCTTTATATATGTGATGAAATAGAGGTAGTTGGAATGTTGAATGAAGAATCAGCTCCTTTAGTAAAAGAAAAGGCTGGTTCAAATAGGGTTATATGTGATAGTGCTGAACCTAAATCAGTAGCTGAATTTAAAAAACTAAGGGTAAATGCTAAATCAGCAAAGAAAGGTCCAGGAAGTATTGAATATGGAATTAAATTTTTACAAGGATTAGAAATTATAATTCATCCAAGATGTCAAAACTTTAAGAATGAAATAAGCAAATATAAATATAAAGAAGATAAGAATGGTAACATCCTCCCTATACCTATAGATAAGGATAACCATTTAATAGATGCATTAAGGTATAGTTTAGAAAGGGATATGAAAGGCGGCTCAATTTCATTTGAGTAAGGAGGTGGTAAAGTTATGTATATGATGGATAAGATAAGGTCAATATTGTCTACTGGAGCTAATAGTGTAATGAGTTTAGAAGAAATTATCCAAGAGGAAATAAAAGAATGGAATAGATCACAAAGAAGACAATTAATGTTAGATGGAGAAAGATATTATAAAGGTGATACTGATATACTAAAACGTAAAAGAATGGCTATAGGTGAAGATGGAGAATTAGAAGAAGTAAAGAATTTAGCTAATAATAAATTAGTACATCAATTTGTTAGAAAGCTTACAGACCAAAAAACAGGGTATTTATTATCAAAACCTTTAGCTATTCAAACAGATAATGAAACATATAAAAAGATATTAGATGATGTATTTAATAAATCTTTTATGAGGCTCATTAAGAACTTAGGTAAAGATGCAATTAATAAAGGTATAGCATGGGCTCAAATTTATTATAATTCAGATGGTGAACTACGATTTAAAAGATTACCTAGTGAAGAGATTATTCCACTATGGAAAGATTCGGAGCATACTAAATTAGATGCACTTATTAGAGTGTATGAAATTATAGTATATGAAGGTAAAACTAAAAAGACAGTGCAAAAAGTTGAATACTGGGACACAAAACAGGTATTAAGATATATAAATGATAATGGTAAATTAATACCTGATGTAGAAGCGCTAGAAGATACAGGGCATTTTAGTATGGTGGATGATAAAGGAAATATAAAATCATTTACCTGGTCTAAAGTGCCTTTTGTATATTTTAAATATAATGATGAAGAGCAGCCGTTGATTAAGTTTGTTAAAAGTCTTGTAGATGATTATGACAGAAACAAAAGTGACAATAGTAATAACTTAGAGGATTTACCTAATAGCATTTATGTGCTTAAGGACTATGATGGAACTAACTTAGGAGAGTTTAGAAGGAATATAAGTCTTTACAGAGCTGTTAAGGTTGCCGGTGAGGGTGGAGTTGAAACAAGGAACTTAGAGATTAATGTTGAAGCTTATAAAACCCATATAGAGCAGACAAGAAAAGATATATATGAGTTTGGAAGAGGTGTTGATACTCAATCAGATAAGTTCGGGAACAGTCCTTCAGGAATAGCCTTAAAATTCTTATATAATGATTTAGATATGGATTGTGACACTATAGAAACAGAGTTCCAGGCAAGCCTAGAATATTTATTATGGTTTGTAGATCAGCATTTAATTAATACTGGTCAAGGAGATTATACAAATGAGAATGTAGAATTTGTGTTTAATAAGAGTATGCTTACAAATGAATCAGATACTATAAGCAATTGTCAAAATAGTGTTGGTATTATTAGTAATGAAACTATAGTTGCTAATCACCCATGGGCTACTAAGGATGAACTAGAAAAGATTAAAAAGCAGCAAGAAGAACGTGAAAGAGTATATTCAAACTTTCCTTTAGAAGAACCATCAGAAGGTGAATTAGATGAAGAGTAGAGACTACTGGAAGAAACGTTCTGAGGTAGTAGCAAGTAGGCAATTTAAAAAGACTGATGATTATATCTTAAGTTTACATCTAGAGTACCAGGAAGCATTAAACAGCATACAAAAAGATATAGAAGTATTCTATGCTAGGTTTTCACAGAATAATGAAATAAGTTTAGGAGAGGCTAGAAAACTTTTAAATTCTAATCAGCTAAATGAGTTTAAAATGGATTTAAAAGAGTTTACTCGAAAAGCTAAAAATAATAAAAATCAACAATGGGAAAAAGAACTTAACAATGTATCTTATAAAGTTAGAGTAACACGTTTGCAAGCTCTACAAACTCAAATAAGAAGTGCTATAGAGGATTTGTATACTAAACAGAAAGACGATACCACAGACCTTTTAAGTGGAATATATGAAGATACTTATTATAGAAATATCTTTGAGGTACACAAAGGCTTAGGAATAGGAGTTAATTTTGCAAAGTTAGATACTAATATAATAAATAAGGTAATTACGGAACCATGGCATGGAGATAATTACAGCAGCAGGATATGGAAGAATAAAGAAAAGTTAATAATGGAGCTACAGACTAATTTGGCGCAGGCTTTTATACGAGGAGATTCCATAGATAAAACTTCTAAGATAATAGCTGATAGAATGGAAGTATCAAGAAATAGAGCAAGGACACTTGTTAATACTGAAAGCGCTAATATTGTTTCTAAAGCTACCTTTAATAGTTATGCAGGCAGTGGAGTTGTAAAGAAATATCAGATACTAGCTACGTTGGATTCCCGCACTAGTGAAATATGTAGGTCTATGGATGCCGCAAGTAAAAAGGAACCTTTTGATTTAAATAAATGGGAAGTAGGAGTTACTGCTCCGCCATTCCATGCTAACTGTAGGAGTACTACTATAGCTTACTTTGATGATGCTATAGATGAAGAAAGAATTGCTAGAGACAACCAAGGCAAGGCTTATTATGTAGATGGAAATATGAGCTATGAGCAATGGTATAACAAGTATGTAAAAGGAAATTCAAAGGAAGAAATAGCAGAAAAGAAAATACAGAATAGAGTTAGTGATAATCAACAGTATTTAAAATATAAAGAAATTTTAGGAAACTTGACACCTAAATCATTTGCTGATTTTCAAGACTTGAAGTATAATGATGTTAACAAATGGAATGAATTACAGTATCTTTATAAGGATGTTAACTGGCAATTAAAATCTCAAAACAAATTAACAAATGATAGTGTTCATAAAGTTCCATTTATAGGTGAGCCTAATAGTGTATTTGATAATTACAAGGATGGGGTATTAGATTCTAGACGTTACTATGGTAGGACAGGAAAACCAAGATTAGACATTCATTTTACGAACCATGGTAATTCAAAACTACACCCAATTGTGCCACATTCACATGATTGGAATTTAAAAGATGAGGATATAGTTGTTAGAGATAAGAATCTTAGAGAGTTAAGTAAAGCTGAAAAAATAGCTAATAAATCAGTTTGTAAGAAGGTGAAGTAATGAATAATAGTAAATTTGATAGTTTACAAGAGTTAAAAAATTCAATAGAGATTGGATTGGATATAGAATGTACTATTTATGGAACAGACTATTATATAGGATGGTCTAATGGAAAATGTGTAATTGCTTTATGTCCTGATGGTGATATAGTTTATTTTAATACATTGGATGAAATGCTAGATTATAAAATACAAAACAAAATGTTAAAAAATATATGGAAAGATATGCAAATAAAAAGTATGCAATAAGCACTTACTAAGTAAAAATAGTAGGTGCTTTTATTATGCATGAAAGTGAGGTTAGATAAATGAACATTAGAAAGGCTTTAGGATTATTAAAAGAAGGGAATAAGATTGCAAGAAAGAGTTGGGACAAAAATACATGGATACAGGTTAAATATACATTATTGGAGTCAAAGATATCTTTACCATATATTTATAAGAATAACAATGGTAAATTAATACCTTGGGTATCAAGTGAAGATGATATTTTGGCTAATGATTGGAGATTGATTGAAACGGGTGAAGAATCAAATATAAGTTGTTCTGATGGAGAACTTTTTTTAGCATTACGTAAATCTTTTATTGCTTCATTTATTCCACCAGGTGGAGTTTTTACAGGTGAGAAGGCTGAGAAAATAATGAAACAGTTTAAAAAATTATTAGATAAAATTTAGAGTCTTAGAAATAAGGCTTTCTTATTTTATATAGAATCAAAGAGAGGATGATTACAAATGAAAGAGCTATTATCAAATGAAGTAAGAGAAGTTAAGAATAAACTTTATGTTGTTCCATGTTTGGGAGATATGGATTTTGAGGAATCAGAAATAGTTGTAGAAATATTAAATATGTTTAATGAGAAAAATTATTTAATATCCGAAGCAACAACTATACTAGAACGCTGTATTGAAGAACTTAAAAACTGTCCAGTAATTAAATATAAAAATTATTAAGGAGGAAATGATATTATGCCAAAATTAAGTGAAATATTAGGAGAATCATATTCTCAAATACCACAGGAGCTACAAGACAAATATAAGGATGTGGACTTAGTAGATAGCTCGCAACATGTTACTAAAGATAAATTTGACACATTAAATGAGCAGCTTAAAACTGCTAATACAACTATCAATGATTTAAAGAAAAGCAATGGAGATAATGAATCCCTACAAATTAAGGTAGGAGAGTATGAAACTAAGGTTAAGGAATATGAAAAACAAATACAAGATATGCAATTTAATTATGCATTAGAAGGAGCTTTAAAAGGTGCCAATGTAAGAAATACAAAGGCCGTTAAAGCTCTTTTGAATTTAGAAAATGTTAAGTTAGATGGTGAGAATATTTTAGGACTTAAAGAGCAAATAGAAGCATTACAAAAAAGTGATAGCTATTTATTTACGGAAGAACAAAAACCTAAATTTTCAGGAGTAGAACCAACAGATGGAAGTAAAACACCACAGGGTTATAATCCATGGAAAAAGGATTCTTTTAACTTAACAGAGCAAGGTAAAATATTTAAAGAAAATCCAGAACAGGCCAAACAATTAATGACTCAGGCTGGAGTAAATCAATAATAATAAAGGAGATGTGTAAAATATGGGAACAAAATTAAGTGATGTAATTGTACCAGAATTATTTAACCCTTATGTGATTAATAGAACAATGGAGAAGTCAGCTTTAATACAAAGTGGCATTATAACCAATAACTCAGAGTTTGATAATTTAGCAAGTCAAGCTTCACCATTAATTAATATGCCATTCTTTGAGGATTTAACAGGAGAATCAGAGCAAATAATTGAGGATGCAGATTTAGAAGCAGCTAAGATTACAAGTAATAAAGATGTTGCCGCTATTATAAGAAGGGCGAAAATGTGGAGTGCTACAGACTTATCAGCAGCTCTTGCAGGTAAAGACCCAATGGCAGCTATAGGAGAATTAGTAAGTGGATTTTGGACTAGAGATATGCAAAAAGAGTTAATTGCAATTCTTAAAGGTGTGTTTTTAAGTACATCAATGAAAAATAACTTACTTGATATATCAGCTATGACAGAAGGTGCGGCTAAGTGGTCAGCAAGTGCCTTTATAGATGCTCAACAATTACTTGGAGATGCTCAAGAATTATTGACGGGGGTTATGATGCATAGCGCTGTTAAGTCAGAACTTAAGAAACAAAATTTGATACAGACAATAAGGCCAAGTGATAGTCCAGAGTTTGATGTATACCAGGATAAGAGGGTTATAGTTGATGATGGGTGCCCTGTAGAAACTGGTGGAGTTTATACTACTTATTTATTTGGGCAAGGAGCTTTAGCTTTGGGTAATGGAAATCCAGTAGGATTTATACCAACTGAAACTGATAGAGATAAGAAAAAGGGTTCTGGGGTTGATTATTTAATTAACAGAAAAACAATGATATTACACCCTAGAGGAATTAAATTTACTAATGCTAAAGTAGCTAAAACAGAAGGTCCAAGTAGAGCAGAATTACAAGAAAAAACTAACTGGGAGAGAGTATATGAACCAAAACAAATAAGAATAGTTGCGTTTAAGCATAAAATATAAGAAGGTGAGTTTATGACTCAGCTTGAAAAATTAAAAAAGCTTTTAGGAATAGCCTTAGAAGATGATTCTAAGGATTTTTTATTGAAATTTGCACTAGAAGATGTAGAGCAAATAGTAAAAGATTATTGCCACATTAAAGAAATACCAGAAGCCTTAAATACTATAGTGTTAAAAATGGCCATGGACATGTACAGAAATGAGAACCTAGGGGAAGAAGAAAGTTCTTTAGGTTCTGTTTCTTCTATAAGTGAAGGAGATACTTCTGTAAGTTATAGGAGTGTCGCAAGTGAAGTTAAAGATAGCTTGATAATGGACTATAAGACACAGATTAATAGGTACAGAAAGTTGGTGTGGTAATGCTAAATAAGGCATTTAAACAGGCCAGGAAAGCAGTAGAAAAATTATACGATTGCACTTGCACCATAGCTGGAGGTAAAGAAAAGGTTAAGGACCCTAAAACTAAAGAAACTAAAATAATGCCAAAAATAAAATATAAAAATATTTCTTGCAAGGTATCTAAACAAAGCTTAAGTAAAAATACTCAGACTGATACAGTAAATCAGGTAGTATATGAACTTAAGCTTTTTATAGCTCCAGAGGCAGATATAAAACAAGGTGATACTATAGAAATTACTAACCAATTTGGAGATAAAGAAACATATGAAGCTGGAGAAGGTTTTAAATATAATACACACCAGGAAGTTATTCTTAGTAAAGATGGTAAAGCCTAATGAGTAGAATGGGTAGCTTTGATTACTCTGAATTTAAGAATATGGCTGGAAGATTCAATAAAGCTTTAAATGAAAGAGTAATCGAAAGATGGATAAGAGAGTTCTTATTGGAAATGGCTTTTCGTGCTGAGAGGAAAATTAAGAAAAGAACTCCGGTTGGTGTTTATCCTAATAAGACAGGAGGACATTTAAGGAGGAATTGGCAAGTAGGAGAAGTTATTAAGCAAGGAAATAGCTATTTGGTGGAAGTATTTAATAACGTAGAGTATGCCAGCTATGTTGAGTATGGCCATAGGACCAGGAATCATAAGGCATGGGTGGAAGGTAGGTTCATGGCCACAATATCTATGCAGGAAATGGAAAGGGAATTACCTAAATTCATGGAGAAAAAGCAAGTAGAACTATTGAATCAGATATTGAATGGTAGGTGATAAGGTTGGAGGAGTTAAAAAAAGAAATTAACGATTTAAAGAAAAGAGTGGCTGAACTTGAAGGAAAAGTTCAGCCAATAGATATAGACAAAATAACCGAAACTATTTCTCAACATCTTGAGAATGAGCTTGTTTCAATTGCTCATGATACTGAGATAGGATAGTGCACATAAGCTTTGAGTTTAATTCCAATTGAGAAGCTAGAATTTTATTATCTTTAATTTTAGGATTTTTAGCAAAAAATTTATCAAGGCTATCTTGTTGTAGTTTATTAAAATCAATATCCATAAATAACACCCCCCTTTCAATAAGATTATAACATTATATAAGAAGGTGATAGCATAGCAAGTATAAATGATTTAAAAATAGGAATAAACCAGGCATTAGACGAAGAATTTCCTAACATAACTATATACAATGAAAAGATAGAACAAGACTTTGAGGAGCCTTGTTTTTTTATTAAGGTTTTAAGTTCTGCACAGGATAAGGAATTGGATATCAGATACAAGAAAAATATATTATTTGATATTCATTATTTTAGTGATAAAGAAGATATTAATTCGGATTGTTTAGATATGGCTGATAGGCTTTATGATGTACTTGAATATGTACAAGTAAATGACAATTTATATAGAAGTACTGATATGACTCATGAGGTTATAGATGGAGTTTTACACTTCATGCTGCGGTTTAATTATTATGTTTTAAAACAGATTGAGGAAGCTCCTAAAATGAATAAGTTAAAAGTTGAGGTGAAAACCAATGGAAGGTAAAGAAATTAAATTTAGCAAGGAACAAATATTATCTTCAAAACAATTTACAGTTATAGAAAAAGACATATTAAAAGCTATTCTAGAAGATAAAGAATATAGCTTAAAAGAAGTTAAAAAGATTATAGATGATTTTAATAAAAAAGAGGTGAAATAGATGGCGGGAGGAACATGGGAAAAACAAAATAAAATTAGACCAGGAGCATATACAAACTTCAAGTCTAAAAAGAATACATCAACTCCTATAGGTGAAAGAGGTATTGCAACTTTACCATTAGTATTACCATGGGGACCTGAAAAAGAAGTTATTACAATACAGGCAGATGATGATTTATCAAAAGTATTAGGTATTAATATAGCTGATGAAAGTGTACTGCTAATAAGAGAAGTATTTAAGAAGTCTAAGACATTACTATTATATAGATTAAATGAAGGTGCTAAAGCTATTGCAACATTGGAAGGGTTAACTGTAAATGCAAAATATAGTGGAACTAAAGGAAACAATATTACTATAGTAATTCAAAACAGTATTGATAATATAGGAAGTTTTGAAGTTATAACTATGTTTGAAGGAAATAAGGTGGATAAGCAATTAGTTAAAACTATAGAGGAATTAAAACCTAATAATTATGTTGAGTTTAAAGGTACTGGAGAATTAAAAGTTACTGCTGGGTTAGTATTAAAGGGTGGAGAAAATGGACTTGTCACTAATCAAAGCTACACGGATTATCTAGCTATAATTGAGCCTTATGAGTTTCATACTATAGGTATTTCAGCAAAGGATATTAGCATAAAAACAGTTGCCACCACATTTATTAAAAGATTAAAAGAAGAAGGTAGACAAGTACAACTAGTGCTAGAGAATTACCCTGAAGCCGATAGTGAAAATGTTATTAGTGTTAAAAACGGTGTTATTTTAAGTGATGGCACAATAATAAAATCTGACCAAGCTGTAGCATTTGTAACTGGGGCTACAGCAGGAGCAAATGTAAATCAATCTAACACTTATCTAGAGTATCCAGGTGCCATTGATGTAGATGTTAAATACACTAGTAGAGAAATAGAGGAAGCTTTATTAAATGGAGAAATGATATTTACTATTAGCAACAGAAGAGTAGTTATAGAGCAGGATATTAATACATTTAAAAGCTTTACTAAAGATAAAGGGAAAGATTATAGAAAAAATAGAGTAGTTCGTACACTTTTTGAAGTAAATAACGGAAGTAGATTATTATGGGAAACCAATTATATTGGGAAAGGTGACAATAGTGAAGATGGCAGAAATTTATATAAAAAAGATGTAATTAAATTCTTAGAAGGATTACAAGGTATTGGAGCTTTAGAAAATGTAGTTCCAGAGGATATTGAAATCAAAAGAGGACAGGATAAAGATTCTGTAGTAGCTAGAATGGGAGTACAACCAATAGATGCTATGGAAAAGCTATACATGGATGTGGAGGTGGAATAGTATATGGGATTTTTTAAGCTTAGTGATACTATTAGTGGGGCAGAAGCTAGAGCCTATTTAACTGTAAATGGCAGAAATGAAGTTTTGTTTTATGCAAAGAAGCTTGAATCTAAAGTTGAAAAACAAAAGACAGAGGGAAAGACAATAGGGAATAGAGCTACGCAAAATAAGGCCGCTGGGTGGAAAGGAACAGGAACTCTTACAGTTTACTATGCTACATCTTTATTTAGAGAATTGATGTTAAAGTACATGAAAGATGGTATTGATACTTATTTTGATATAGCTGTTACTAATGAGGACCCAACTTCAACTATAGGAAAACAAACAATAGTATTGAAAAATTGTAATCTTGATGAAGTTGCAATGGCAATGTTTGATATAGATTCAGAAATGCTTGAGGAAGACATGAGTTTCACATTTGAAGATGTTGACATGTTAGATAAATTTAATAAACCAGTATTAGGTTAATAGGAGGAGAATATTAAATGAATTTTGAAGATTTTTTAATGGATACTTTTGAAGAGGTAGAAGAAATAGAGAGAGAAATAACTATAGGTGGTAGAAAAAGAAGGATGAAATTTAAAGCAATAGGTGCTACTAAGGCGGATGAGATTAGAAAAAGTTGTAGAAAAGTTAAATTTATAAAAGGACAAAAGATAATGGAAACAGATGAAGAGAAGTATTTATCTAATCTTATAATAGAGACAACAACACATCCAGATTTAAAAAATGCAGAGTTACAAAGTGCTTGGGGAGTTCTTGGGGCAGAAGAACTATTAAAAGCTATGAAAAATAAAATGAGTGATGGAGAATATTCTGAATGGTCAAGTATTGTAAGTGAAGTAAATGGATACGATAAAGGTATTCAAGAGCTAGTAGAAGAAGCAAAAAACTAATAAAGGAGGGTGACGGTGAAGCTAATTATGCGCACTACGCCCTCCATAAATTAAAAATACTCCCAAGCGTATTAATAAATATGAATAGACAAGAGAAGGCGTTTATATATGCTAGTATAGATTTGCATATAGAGAATGAAAAGAAACAAATGGATAAAGCTAAAAGAAAAAGATAATATTGAAACAAACTCCATTATTTGTTATCATTAAAATGGTTTCATTAGAAAAAAGGGGGTCTAATAAATGAAAAAGATATTCAGTACTATTTTCATTGCAATGTATTTAATTACTATGCTTGGATGTGGAAGTAATAGTTCTAAAGAAACATCTTCAAAAAACGATATAAATGAAAAGATTCAGCAGGATGAAAATAAATCTAAAAAAGTAAAGTCAAAGTTTGAAGATAGTAACAAAGGGAGGGTAAACATAATAAAAAATTATTGTGAATTTACTATTATAGATACTAAATTTGGTAAAAAAATCAACCCACCAAAGCCAAAAAATATTTATACTTATTATGAAGCAAAAGAACCAGGTACAATTTATTTTGATACTACAATAGATGTAAAGAGTCTTTTGACAGAAGGACGACGGGCAAATGAGTTTTTGTCGGTTAAAGTTATTTATAATGAGAAATATGAATATAGAACTTTTTCTGCAATAGAGAAGGATGGGGGCACAAATTTTAATTATACAAATATAACATCAATAGAACCGTTAAAAAATGGTGTAATTCATTTTATTGCTGAAGTTCCAAATGAAGTTGAAAGTGATAAAAAACCATTGGCAGTTATTATAAGTGTAAATAATAGAGAGTTTAAATATGTTGTTAGGTGATATTAATTTCATAGTGAGATATATAGAACACTTACCTTAAAGGTAGGTGTTTTTATTATGAACGAAAGGAGGTAATACATGGCTACGGTATCAACTAGTTTAAGAATGTTTGACCAAATGACAAGACCTCTTCAACAAATAACAAATGCATTAAATTTAACTATAAGTGCTATGGATGATATGAACAATAAGGCAAATAGGGATATAAAAATTACTAATACACTTAATACAGCTAGGGATAGCATCAAAAGGGCTTCATCAGGATTACAGGAACTAGCCGATTCACAAGATAAGGCTAAATATAATCAAGAGAACTTGAATAATTCTTTTAACAGAGGAATTAACTCTTCTGATGGATTGGCAAGTAAGATTAAAGGGTTGGTAGGTGCTTATTTAGGATTCCAAGCTGTTAAGAAGGGAATAGATTCAACCATAGGCGGAGCTGCTAATTTGGAAAGACAACTAATAACTATAAGTGGTATGTTAGGGAATAAGGATGTAGGTAAAGCATTTTTTAATGGAATAAACGATTATGCATTAATAAGTCAATACGGACTTAAAGATTTTGCCGCTATATCTCGTCAGTTTATCCAGTTCACAAAAAATACAGATAAGTTAATGGATTTAAATAAATTAGCTGAAAGACTTGCCTTTTTAGACCCTACTCAGGGTTTAGAGGGTGCGGGGTTTGCACTTAAAGAGATTTTAGGAGGGGATGGGATGTCCTTAAAAGGCAGATTTGGTTTTGGTCCTGAAGAGATAAAGAACCTCAAAGCCTCAAAAGACATGGATGATTTTATGAATAAGTTTGATAAAATGCTAAATAGGAAAGGTGGTACTCAACTGGCTGTAGAAGAAGCGGCAGGTGCCGCGTTATCTTTATGGGATAACCTAATAGCCAACATCTCAACGTCTTTCTCAAAGGCTGGTAATAATGCATTGGAAGCGTTAAAGCCGTTATTAAGAACATTAAATGAAGGTTTTAGGGAAGGGCGGTTTCAACCCTTTTTCGATGGGCTATCTAAGGGAATAGTTACTGTAGTTAATATAACCATGAAATTGATTGATGTTTTTAGTAAAATAGGAAATATTGTGGGCAATAACTGGAGTATAATTAGTCCTATAGTCTGGGGTATTGTAGCAGCTATGATAGCTTATAATACAGTATCATTAATAACAAATGGAATTATAGCAAAACAAACATTTTTAGAATCTACACGAGCGGCCGCTTCAAGTATTGCTACGGGGGCAACATTTGCGGAGACAGTAGCACAACATGGTCTTAATGCGGCATTATATGCTTGCCCTTTAACATGGATTATTATTGCAATAATTATATTAATAGCTTTATTTTATGCTGCTACTGCAGCAGTGAATCATTTCGCGGGGACAAGTGTATCGGCAACAGGTTTAATTTGTGGAGCATTTATGACTACTGTTGGATTTGTAGGAAATTTATTTGTAACATTTTATAATGCAGTAGCGGATATTATAATTTTGCTATATAATATGTTTGCTACATTCGCAGAATTTATAGCTAATGTTTTTGTAGATCCTGTAGGGGCAATAGTTAGGCTATTTGCAGGAATGGGGGATGCAGTTTTAGAAATTTTACAAGGAATAGCATCCGCTATAGACACAATTTTTGGATCTAATTTAGCTGATGCCGTAAGTGGATGGAGAGAGGGGCTTCAGGGCGCAGTAGATGATTTAGTTGGAGAAGCTAAAATAAAGGTTGACAGACTTGATTCTAGAGATTTTCATATGGAAAGATTCAATTATGGGAATGAATTTGATTACGGATATGGAAAAGGAGCTGCATTCTCTAATGGGGTCAAGGATATGTTTAAGATACCAGAAATACAGAAGAATTTACCTAAAGGTGATTTAGGGGCGTGGAATAAAAAATTGGGTCCAGGGAAATTAGCAATGGGCAGCGATAACGGTAAAAATAAAGGATTAAAAGATGCTAATAAACACTTAAAAAATATAGATGATAAAATAGACGTTTCTAATGAGCATCTTGAAATGATGAGAGATTTAGCAGAAATGGAAAGCATACAAAACTTCGTAACATTACAGCCTAATGTAAATTTTGGAGATGTACAAGTAAAAGAAGAAGCAGACATAAATAAAATAATATCTAAGATAGAAACTTATATGGAAAATCAATTAGTTAACAGTGCAGAGGGGGTATATGTTTAATGTATAAAATGTATTTAGGAATTAACGATGGTGAAGAGGGATTTACCCTTCCTGTACTACCAGAAAAAATTGAATTTAATGAGGATGGAGATAATAAAACCTATGACATAATTAATTTAGGTGAAATTAATACAATAAATTTACCCAAGTTAACTGAAATAAGTTTTGAAAGTTTCTTTCCAAGGCATAAAGGTCCTTATGTAAGCTCGGAGCAATTATTTGAACCGAGCTTTTATATTGCAAAGATTAGAGAATGGAGAAATAAAAAACAAAAGATAAGATTTATTTTTGTTGGAGGACAAGTAGAAATAAATGATTTATTTTCGATAGAAAATTTTAAGTGTGAAGAGCATGGAGGAGAAGTTGGAGACATTTATTATTCTGTAGAACTTAAAAGATATAAAAAATATACTGCTAAAAAAGTTTCTATAATAACTAAAAAAAATGTTAAATCAATAGTTAAAACAAATAGTCCGCCTCCTAGACAAAATAATAAAATTAAGCCTAAAACACATACTGTCACAGGAAATGATACGCTTTGGCATATAGCTAAACGGTATTTAGGGAATGGAGCTAGATGGAAAGAAATTTACAACCTAAATAAAGACAAGATTAAGAATCCTAACTTAATATATACAGGACAAGTTTTAAGGCTTCCGTAAGGTGGTGATAGTTTGAATATACAATTATTACTAGATAATAAGAATGGAAATATATTTGACATATCTGAATTAGTAAGTGAAGTTACTTGGAAAACTAAAAGAAAAGATAAGCCCTCTAGTTTGAATTTTGAAATATTAAAAGATAAGCAAATTACTATAAATAATGGTGATGTAGTCAGTTTTAAAGTAGGTAATAATCCAGTGTTTTATGGATATACATTTGAAAATGGCGGAAATAAAAATCCAATTACAAAAATAACTGCTTATGATCAATTACGATATTTGCTGTTTAATGATACTTATGTATTTAAAAATAAAAAAGCAAGTCAAATTTTAATGCAAATTGCAAAAGATATTAAGCTAAGAATAGGAACTATAGAAGATACAGGATATGTTATACCACAACTTCTTGAAGATGATAAGAAATTATTAGATATAATATATAGTTCTTTAGAAAAAACATTAATGAACAATAAAAGAACTTATACATTATATGATGATTTTGGATATTTAAACTTAAGAAATATAAATAACATGAAACAGCTTGTAGTAATTTCTGATGATAATAATTTAGGAGATTATGATTGGAAAAATAGCATAGATAGTGATACTTATAATAGAGTTAAAATAGTAAGAGATAATAAAGAAACTAAAGGCAGAGATGTATATATAGCACAGGATAGTAAGAACATTGCTAAATGGGGAAGGCTCCAATACTATCATAAAGTAGATGAAAAAATGAATAAGGCACAAATTCAACAGATGGTTAATTCGTCTTTAAAACTTAAGAATAGAGAAACTAAGACTTTAAAATTAAAAGATGTTATTAGCACAGATATTAAAGCAGATTTAAAATTAAGAGCTGGCAGTGGTGTGTATGTAGATATAAAAGAAAAGGGAATAAAACAGTATTATCTTATAGAAGAAGCTACACATAAGTTTCAAAAAGGTAATTTAGTAATGGATTTTGATTTAAAGGTGGTGTAGATAGTAGATATGGGAATGATAGATACAATTAAAAAAGCAAGTATGGGAGCAGTTGGAGCTAGTAATCCAGTTAATATTTCATTTGGGGAAGTTATAAATGTAGATAAATTAAAAATAAAGGTGGACCAGAAATTAGTGTTGGATAAGGATTTTTTTATTATTCCTGAAAGCTTAACTAGGTATGAGGTTGATTTAAAACATACACACAATTATATAGATAGTTCTATCAATAGTAACATAAAAACATCTTTAGATAAGTTATTAATTAGAGAAGGTTTAAAACAAGGTGATAAGGTTCTATTGCTTAGAGTTCAAGGTGGACAACAGTATGTAATCTTAGATAAGGTGGTGTGAGTGTGAGTGAGGTTAGTATATTACCACAAGGAGCAGTTATATCTGATGACCTAGAAGTGGAAGAAATAATTGAGCCAACAAAGACTTATAAAATTAAAGATAATAGAATAGTAGGATTTACAGATGGTAAAGAAGCTTTAAAACAAGCAATACAATTGATATTAGGCACTGAAAGATATGAGTATCTTATATATTCAGACAACTATGGAAGTGAATTAAAAGAGTTAAAAACACAGGATAGAGCTATAGCAGAATCTGAATATAAGAGGAGAATTAAGGAAGCTCTTATACAAGATGATAGAATTAACAATGTTGATAACTTTATATTTAGATATGATAAGGACGGTGTAGAAGTAAGTTTTACCGTCTTTTCTATTTATGGAGAATTTTCTATAGATAAGGAGGTGCTGTAGTGTTTGAAGAACAAACAGAAGAAGCTATATTGACAAGAATGATGAATAGAATATCTAACGATTTAGACAAAAGAGAAGGTTCTATTATTTATAATGCCTTAGCACCTGCAGCACAAGAAGTCGCAAAGATGTATTCAGATATGGATTACTTTTTAAAATGTACTTTTGTAAGCCCTGATATGCCAGACGAATATTTGGATCTAAGAGTTGCAGAAGAAGGGCTTAAAAGAGAAATGGCTACATCTTCTATAAAGAAAGGTTATTTTTACAATGAAGAAAATCAATTAATAGATATTCCTTTGAATAGTAGATTTTCTATAGAAGATTTTAATTTTATAGCCTTAGAGAAAATTTCTACTGGTATTTATAAAATGCAATGTGAAGCAACCGGCATAGAAGGAAATTCTATAACAGGACCATTAATACCAATAGAATATATAGAAGGTTTATCTATTGCTACATTAGGAGAACTTATTATGCCAGGAGAAGATGTTGAAAGTAACGAGAGTCTATATGATAGATATATAGAGCATTTAAATGAGAAACCTTATGGAGGTAATATAGCAGATTATAAAATTAATACTAGGGCTATTGAAGGTGTTGGAACCGTAAAGGTATTTCCTATATGGAATGGTGGTGGAACTGTAAAAATAGTATTTTTGGATAGTGATTATAGTGTTCCTACAACAGAATTAATAGATAAGGTACAAACTATTTTAGATCCAGTACAAAATAAAGGCAAAGGTTTTGGTGTTGCTCCAGTAGGTCATGTTGTTACTGTATTAGGTGCTAAAGATATAGAGATAACTATAGAAACAAACATACTTTTAAAGAGAGGACTTACTATTGGCCAAGTTCAAGAAGATATTAAAAAAATTATAAATGAATATCTGAAACAACTTAGAAAACAATGGCATGAAGATGATAATACAATAGTTAGAATAAGTCAGATTGAAGCTAGAATTCTGAACGTAGAAGGTGTGGCTGATTTATTTAATACTAAGATAAATGGTAAAGAAGAAAATTTAATATTAGGAGTTAAAGAAGTTCCAATATTAAAAGAGGTGGTTATAAATGAAAAAGAAGTTAATTGATTTTTTACCGCCACAAATAGCTAATATAGAAGATTTTAAACAAATTACTTCTACAGAAGATAAAGAACTTAAATTATTAGAAAAGGGACAGCAAAGAATCTTAAAAGAGAATTTTATAGACACTGCAACAGATTATGGAATAGAACATCAAGAAAAGTTATTTAAAATTAAAGCTGACTTAGTAAATGATACATTAGAGTTTAGAAAGTTAAGAATTAAAAATAGAAAGATGGATAAGATGCCTATAACTCATAGGGCACTTGAATATAAACTAAATGCCTTATTTGGCAAGGGTAACTATAAAGTTGAAGTACTTAATGATGAATATGTATTAAAAGTAGAAATAAATACTTTTGATTGGAGTATGTTTAATGAAATAATAGATAACTTTAGATATATAATTCCATGTAATATGATGCTAAGTTCTACTTTGGTACAAAAAATAAATACTAATATTTATTTTGCTAGTGCTATAACAAGTGGCGAGGAAATAACTGTTTATCCATGGATGCCTAAAGATATAACATCTAAAGGTAAAGTTAATATAGCTATGGGTAGCAATACAGGAGTAGAAAATATAACAGTATACCCTAGAAAGGAGGGTTAATCAATGGCAGAACAATTTTATACAATACTAACTAAAATAGGTAAAGCGAAAATAGCTAATAGCGCTGGATTTGGAAGTAAGGTTAACTTTGTAAAAATGAAAGTTGGAGATGGTGGGGGAAGTTATTACAATCCAACAGAAAATCAGGAAGATTTAGTTAATGCAGTATATGAAGGAAATATAAATCATATTACTATAGATGAAGAAAATCCTAATTGGATAAAAGTAGAAATGATGATTCCTGCAAATGTTGGTGGATTTATGATACGAGAATATGGAATTTTTGATGAAGAAAATAACATGTTAGGTGTAGCTAAGTGTCCAGAAACATACAAGCCAGTTGCCGCAGATGGTAGTACAAAAGAACTACTAATGAGAATGAATTTAGAAGTTTCTAATACACAAAATGTAACCCTTAAAATAGACCCAACAATAATTTTTGCTAAAAAGTCAGATTTAGAGCTATTAGAAAATAAGATTGAAAATCTAAAAGTAATCTCAGCCGAAGACTTCTTAGATGAATCTGTTACAATCGAAGGAGAAATGCATCCTCTCCTCAAAGAAGAGTTTGAAAAAGTTGAATCAAAAATGGCTGATATGGAGAAGGATATAGAAAACATTGATTTAAGTGCAGAAAAGGTAAATTTAGATAGCACTAAATTAAAAAGCAAAACTGTAAAAGAAGGTATGGAGGAACTTTTTACATTTGCCGATAACTACAAGAAATCTGTAGCTAATGTTGTCGGCAGTCCTGTTTTAGCTACAGATACAGCAAAGCAAGTTAAATCTAAAATACAGGGACTTAAAAATACTTTTGCTAGTAATTTAAGTAGTAAACAAGTAAGTGCTAATGGAACAGAAAGACTGGGAGGATTGATAGGTAAAGTAAATGATATTAACATTGGTGGCATTAAAAGCGTGCAAAGAATCTCTACTTATACATTTGAAGATCAAGTTTTTACAATAAATCCAGTCAATATAGATAAAACAATTACGTTCTCTCATTGTTCATGGCTACGCAGTGATAGTATCAAAGCTATAAATGCTTTTGCATTTGCAAAATTAGTGAATAATATTAATGTGAAAATTAAAAATCCATATTACATTGATGAAGATTATGGAAAAATCGACTGTGTTGTTGTAGAGTTTAATAATGTTAAACAAATATTGAGAGGAGAGGTGGATGGTGATACATCATTAAAAGTAAGACACATTACATTGCCTAAAACTATAGATATTAATAAAAGCTTATTATCATTGCAATATATACGTTGCGGGAATTACAATTATTCATGCTATTATACTTATTCAGGAGTTATTGAAGATAATAATACTATTAGATTAGAAGTAACAGATATAGGAGGGGTTTACCATGATAGTATAAAGTTTTATTGGCAAATAGTAGAATTTAATTAAGGAGGAATTTAACGTGGAAAAATACATGATTTTAAACCAAAAAAACATAGCAGAAAGTATGGTTACGTACTGTCAGCAGTTAATAAATGTACCTTTAAATTATATAAAAGTTGAGGATGAAACTATGTTATGGCATAAATATGATTTTGAGACACATACATGGAGTGAAGAAAAATTTGAGCCGGAAAGTTCAGCTCAATTAAGCGAGTTTGAACAAATTAAAAAAAATAACGAAATATTAGCAAAAACAGTAGCAGACTTAACTATGGAAAACAGAAAGAAAAATTTATTAATAAATCAATTGGCGCAAAGTACAGCAGATTTAAACGTAGAGTTAAATAAATTAAAGGGAGGGAATTAGTATGTTTAATTTTTATAATACATTTTATAAAGTAGGGTATTTGGATTTAAAAACGCTAAGAGAAGCGACTAGATGGGGATGTATAACAGAAGAACAGTTTAAAACTATTACAGGAGAAGATTTTGTTACGAAATAGCAATACAATACGACAAAATTAAATAATTTAAAAGCAAAGTAAGGACCATATCAGGTCTTTTTATTTTGTTTTTTAAAAATAAGAGGTGATAAAATGAAAGCTAGAATAAAAAAACTGAAAGATGTTGATAAAACTGATATACTCCCTGTAACACATGCAAAGGCAGTGTATGTAAATAATGATAGTACTTTGGATAAAGCATTAGAACATATTAAGTCTGATATAGAAAACATTGACTTAAGTGCAGAAAAGGTAAATTTAAATAGCACAAATTTAAAAAGCAAAACTGTAAAAGAAGGTATGGAGGAACTTTTTACATTTGCCGATAATGGAAAGAAAAACTGGGTAGACGTTGTCGGCAGTCCTCTAAGTACAGGGGATAGTTTTTCTACCCTAAAAAGTAAAACACAAACTCTTAAAAATACTTTTGCTAGTAATTTAACATCAAAACAACAACCATCAAATAGTAATGAATCTTTGAATAATTTAATAAATAAAGTAGCAAATATTAGTATTGGTAAAAAATTTGCAACTGCCACAAGGACGATAGAACCCACAGAGAGTCAAACATTAATAGAAATAAGAGGGCTATCCTTTACACCATCAAAAGTTATAGTTTTTGCCGATATTAACAGTTCTTGGGGGAAGTTATTAGAGACTTTGATACTTTCCAATGACTATAATTCAAGTATTTATGAGGTGTGCACAGTTTCATGTACAACAGGTACAAGAACAGGTGCAGCACACTATACTACGAACTATATTGTAGACAAAGGTTTTGATGTTGATATGCAGCATCTTTTTTGCGATGCTAGATATGGCGGAGAATTGAGATATTGGGCTTTTGAATAAAGGAGTGTTGTTAATGGAGATAGGAAAAAGAATTATTTTTAATAAATCTACAGGTACAGTTTTAAATGATTGTTTAGAGGAGCGTTTTGATTCTGGTTTAACTGATGAAATGGTGGATAACTTACGACCGAAGGAAATAGATTATATTGATATGGAATATGGCAATGAAATTTTAAAAAATGCAATCATTTATCATGTTAATGTCGAAACTAAAGAAATAATTATAGATAAATATAGAGAACACATAGAAACACAAGAAGAAAAATTAAAAAGAGAGAAAGAAGAACTAGAAAATCAATTATTATTAAAAGAAAATAAAGAAACAGGAGGTATATTATAATATGGTTAATGAAATAGTAGTAAGAATAATAGCAGAAAGAATAATGAATAAAGGCTTAAATCCTTTAAGGAAAAGACTTTTTGAACTTGATGATGTAACAAACGTAGATTATAGGAAAGCAGTAGAGGATTATATAATAACCAATACAGCAGATGCTACAGGAGAAGATTTTGTTACGCAATAGAAATAAAATACGACAAAATTAAATAATTTATAAAGGCAAAGTAGACACCCTGTAGGTGTTTTTATTTTGTCTATTTTATAGAAAGGGGGCTTCACATGGAACAAAACATACAACAGGAAATTTTAGAGAGGATAGTAAGAATTGAAACTAAGATAGATGGATACAACAGTACAAGAGAAAAAGCAGATATGGCTTATACAAGGGCTTGTCAAAATGAAAAAGATATATCTGAAATAAAAGATAACCAAAAATGGCTCTGGCGTACAATTGCTGGAGCTATTATTTTGGGCACAATAGGTGCAATTATAACTTTTAAATAGAGAGGTGATTAAATGGAATTTTTAAAGCAGTTCTTACAGATAAAAAAGATAATAGCATTATTAACTACTATAGTATTTTGTATCTTAGCTTGTAGAGGAAATATAAGCAGCACAGAATTTTTAACTATATTTAGTATGGTTATAGCATTTTATTTTGGTCAATCTAGCGCTAGACAAGCAGTAAAAGAAAGTAAAGAGCAGGAATAAACCTGTTCTTTTTTATATTAAATTTTATAGGAGGAATGTATAAATGGCTATATACGGAATAGATTGTGGACATACAATGTCTGGTGCTGATTATGGAGCAGTAGGAATAAAAGCAGAGTCAAATTTAACTAGAGAGGTAGGAACAAAAGTAATAAGTAAATTACAAGCTTTAGGACATACGGTTATTAAGTGTTATAAGGATAGTTGCAGTAGTTTAAACGATAGTTTAAGTTATAGAACTAATACAGCTAATAACAACAATGTAGATTTATATGTATCTATTCATTTTAATTGCTATAATGGTAGTGCTTACGGAAGTGAAATATGGACACATGGCGGTAAATCTTTTAAAGAAGCATCAAGAGTATTAAATAATATAGTTTCTTTAGGTTATGCAAATAGAGGTATAAAGAATGGTAGTAATTTATATGTAATTAGAAATACTAAAATGAAATCTATGCTTATAGAATGTTGTTTCTGTGATAATTCCTCGGATATGGATAGATATAATGCAGATAAGATGGCTGATGCTATAGTAAAAGGTTTAGTAGGTTCTGAAATAAAGGAGCAAGAAGGAGAGAAGAATGAAATGGAGAATATAGTTTGCTATAATAACCAGGTTGACAAGAGAGCAGCAGAGTATCTTGCAGATTACTTAAAATGTCCAACCATAGATAATAAGGCAGTTCCGTTTGATTATAGCAGAATTAAGAATGTATATGGCGTAGGCGGAGGAAAGTTTAGTTGTTATGCTAAAGTAATAGGTGCAAATACAGATAGGTGGGGAGTTATTAAAGGAGTACTTAAGTTCTGTAAAAAGTTATAGTTTTTTAGAGGTAGTTCTTCGGAGCCACCTCTTTTTAAAATGGAAAAAATATTTAAAAAATAAAATAAATGACTAAAAAGGTATTGACTTATTATACTATGCATAGTATAATATAAGTATAGTAATTGATAAGGAGGTGAGCAAGTGATAGAAACTATAGGAAAGTTAATAGCCTTAGTAATTTCAATACTAACAATACGTCAACTGAGTTTGCAGAACAGAAAGACGGAGTTAGAAATTAAAAAACTAAGGCTAGAAATCAAAAGGTTAAAAGAGGGGGATTAAGCCCCTCCACCTTTCCTATATTATATCACAATCATATGAATAAAATACTAAATTATTTATTAACAATATCAATTATAATAATAGCATTACTTTTAGTTAAATTAACGTACAATAAAAGGAAAAAAGCTAAATTAGAAATAAAAAAACATCAGATTGAAAATGAAAAGGATGATTATGATGGTAAAAAGTAATCAAACACAAGCAAATAAAAAATGGTATGAAAAAAATAAGGAACATGCTAAATATTTAAATAAGCGATCACACTCAAGAAGCTTTATAAAAAAATTTGCTACTAAAGAAGATTTAGAAGAACTAAAACAACTTATAAAAGAAAGAGAGGAAATTTTAGAAAATGAATAATTTTATTTAGGCAGTCAGATTGGCTGCCTTATTTTTTATGCTTATCTATTACTTTTATAATATCTATTATTAAATCCTTGTCATTTGTACTCTTTAAGTCTATAGCAGTTAAATATTTATAAAGCCAAATGACGGTTATTCTTTCTTATAAACTTCAAAAGGACAGCAAATATTAAGTTCTATTGCTAAGTTCTCTATAAGATCTACATTTACATTAATCTTATATATAGAGTTGTTTTCTAATTTACTTAAATAAGGTTGTGTTATACCCAATCTGTTTGCTAAATCTTCTTGTCTAATTCCTTTATGTTCTCGAAAAATCTTTATCATATGCACCACCTCGCCAAAATATCACATTTGTTTTAATTTTACGACAGATTTTACTTGTGTAAAATAAGAATAGTGTGGCAAAAAGGCGAACGATATTCATACCATGAATATCGTTCGGGTTATAATAGAACTGCAAACAAGAATTAGATATCTAATTACAATAAAAAATAACGGGAACATGTGTTCTTTACAATTATAGAAAAAAGTGTTAATATGAAATTATATAATAAGACAGGAGGGTTATATTGATGGAGACAAAAGAAAAAATGGGTAGTATAACTTCAAAATGTACAAGAGGTGAATTGAAAAGAATATTAAATGAAACTTTAAAAGAAATGATAAAAAATAAGAGTGCTAAGCAAAAATGAGCACTCTTATTTTCCCACACTTTTCCCACATTAGTTTTAGAAGGGTATAAATAAAGGTAGTAGGGGATAGTTAATAAATACTTATATTCCAACTGTTACAGTATAAAATAGAATTAATAACCTACTTTGGTGTGGAATCAGGGGTTCAATTCCCCTAGGGGCTACCAAAGCGTAAAATAGACTTAGATTATATCTAAGTCTATTTTTTTTATTTAAATCATAATATTAATTAATGTGGTTTTATTAAATTATCAATTATTTTATATTGGCATATTATGATATTAATTAATGATAGGAGGAATGCTTCTTGAAAAAGACCTATGTGCTGGATACAAATGTTATTCTGTATTCTCCTGGAGCCCTTCTTTCTTTTGGTGAAAATGATGTGGTTATACCAGAAGTTGTATTAGAAGAGCTAGATGCTTTTAAAAAGGATAAAAATGACCTAGGGGCAAATGCAAGGCATGCTTCTAGATTGATAGATAAATTAAGGAAACAAGGAAAGTTAAATGATGGAGTGATCCTTCCAGGTGGTGGAAAACTTAGAGTTGAAATGAATCATCAGGATACTAAAATACCTATAGCTTGGGATAAAACAAAACCGGATAACAGAATAATACAGGTATGCAAAGGTCTAAAAGAACAAGGGCAAGATGTATGCCTTATTACTAAAGATATTTTTGAAAGAATAAAGGCAGATATAGTTGATATAGATGTAGAGGATTTTTATGAAAAAGTAGTACCAGAAAATGACAGTCAATATACAGGTAGAGTAGAATTATATGCCTCCTCTAAAAAGATAGATGAGTTTTATCATAATAAATTTATAGAGAGTGAAGATTTATTGTACTATTCTAGTGATAATGATAAATATACAAAACCTATTTTATATAATAATCAGTTTGTTATAGTTCATTCTTTAGAAAATATAAGAAAAACTGCCCTGGGAAGATTTGATGGAAAAAAAATAGTGCCTTTGTATTACAAAGATATGAATCCACTTAATATTTGTCCTAGAAATGTTGGGCAAAAATTTATGTTAGAATCTCTATATACAGATGCTATTAAAGCGCCTCTAGTTATAGTAAAAGGACCTGCAGGTACGGCTAAAACATTGTTTTCTTTGGCGGTTGGGTTAAATAAAATATTAGAAGAGGGAAATAATCAATATAGAAGGATATTAATATGTAGACCTAATGTTACTATGGATGAGGATATAGGATTTTTACCTGGAACAGAGGAAGAAAAGATATCTCCATTTATGAGACCTATATTAGATAATTTAGAGATATTGGTAGACTCAGATGAAAAGGAAAGGTATAAAAACGAAAAGGAATTAGCGGATAAAATTAAAGAATTGTTTGATAGAAGGATTATTACTACAGAGGCAGTAGCATATTTACGAGGAAGGTCTATAGTTAAAAATTGGGTAATAATAGATGAAGCTCAAAATTTAACCCCAAAACAAGTAAAAGCTATTGTTACAAGAGTTGGGGAAGGAACAAAACTTATGTTGATAGGGGACCCGGATCAAATAGATCAACCATTTTTAGACTCCCGTTCTAATGGATTATGTTATGCTTCTGAAAAAATGAAAGGTAGTGAACTTTGTTATCAAGTTACTTTAAAATATGATGAATGTGAAAGATCACCATTAGCTTATGAAGCATCAAAAAGGCTTTAAATAACTTAAATATTAATAAGGGTATATATAGTTAGAGTTATTGAAAACTAACTATACATACCCTTTTTATTGTTTAAAAGTAAAAATTTTATAAAAAATTCATTATTTATTTATATACAAGTACAGATAAATAAAGTATAAATATATTGATTACTATTTAAAAAAATAAGGATTTGTTGTAAAATGAGAAATGTATGTATTTGTGAAAGGAAAGGTTGAAACATGACTAAAAATAAGAAAATAAAGAAAATAAAGAAGAAAAAAAAGAAATTTTCAGTTAAGATATTTATTACTTTTATTATATTTGAATTTATTTTTACAGCATTAACTGGACCATTAATTGTTTTTTATGGACCATTTAACAATGTAAGAAAAACCATTGTTGGTGCGGCTATGAGTACTTTAAGTCATCAATATATAGCAACAACTTTTTTGTCAGATAAAAAAATAAAAGAAATTTTAAATGAGGACACAGTAGAAGTAATAGATCAGAAGGAAACATTAGAACAGTTGGATTTTGACAATAAGCATGATGAAAATATTGAAAGATATGATATAGAAGGAAGCAAATTTAAAGGATATATGTTAGTTATACATGACCCTAGTAGAGTAAAAATTGGATATAGTAGTAAATTAGGAAAGTCCGGGGAACTTACAAGTCAAATAGCAAAAAATAATAATGCGGTAGCAGCAATTAATGGGGGAGGGTTTACTGATAAAAATTCTGATGGAAATTGGACGGGGACAGGTGGACAACCCGTAGGTATACTTATGACTAATGGTAAAGTAATTCATAATGATATAAGTAATCCAGATAAAAAAGATGATGTAGTGGCAATAACTTCTAAAGGTGTCTTATTAGTAGGTAGATATAGTTTAAATGAAATGAAAAATCTTTCGGTTAAGGAAGCTATAACTTTTGGACCTGCTCTTGTAGTAAATGGGGAGTCTGCTATTAAATCTGGTGATGGTGGATGGGGAATAGCCCCTAGAACAGCAATAGGTCAGAGAAAAGATGGGGCTATATTGTTATTGGTAATAGATGGAAGGCAAGTTAAAAGCTTAGGAGCTACACTAAGAGATGTACAAGATATTATGCTGGAATATGGGGCTTATAATGCCACAAATTTAGATGGTGGCTCATCTACTACAATGTATTATGAAGATGAAGTAATAAATAATCCTTGTGATCCATTGGGAGAAAGAGCAGTTCCATCTGTTATATATGTTACACCTTAGAAGGAGAGGGAAAAATGAAAAATTTTAAGAGAATATTTTCTTGGATATGTTTATCACTTGTAATACAGTTTGCAGGTTTGTTTTATATTGATAAATATTATTTAGCTGTGGATACAGGAGTAAAAGTAAAAAAAATTGAAAATAAAAATAAACAACCAGATATAGAAGTAGCAATACCGTCAAACGCAACTCATACGGGAGTTTCATTTGATGGAAAATATGCAGCTTATTATCAGGAGGATGTATTAAAAGTTGTTAATACTAAAACTGGAAAAATAAAAGATATATCCTTTGATGATGGTGTTAAGGTATCTTATTATAAATGGATTTCAGATAGAAATAGGATGCTTATAGCTGAAAAACATAGTACAGAAGATGGATATGGTTTTAAATTATCTTATTATGATGTAGATAAGGATAGTAAAGAAGAAATAAAAGATTTAACTTGGGGAGATCAGGTGTCAGAGGTAGAAGATATACAGGCTTCTACATTGACAAATGTAATATATGTGAATGTGAGTAGAGGAGAAGAAAAAAATAATTTATACTGGATAAACATTATGAAAGAAATGAAGAAAGTACCTATTCAAGCATATTCGGTTGGACATACTGCAATATTAAATCATGAGGATAAACTCTTGTATGAAGATGCAAATAGCAATAAAATTTTTGGAACAAATATGGATGAATCAGTAGAAATTACTGGTGTCAAGAATCCTTGTTTACTTGGGGTGGATACAGAGGATAATGTGTATATAGGAGCTATGGAAAACAATAAGATGACAAAAATATATTATGGAAACTTAGAAGAGGCAACAAGTCAATGGACTCAGATGGCTCTAAAAGAGCCTGCTTCAAAGGAAGATATTTTTATTTTAAATGAAGGTAAAATACTTGTAAATGATAGTATAAAAGGGGTTATAAAAGATATTGGCACCGGTAAAGAAACTGTATATAAAGGAAAAATTCTTCAAATATTTAGTACAGGAATTGCATCAATATTGGATGGAAAATTGGTAAAAACAAACTTTAATTAATAAAAGATCTATGCGTTTTTACGTGTAGATTTTTTATTAATTGTGAAAGCGTATATGCTTTGATATAATGAAACTACATTTAATTAAGGAGAGGGTGAAAAATTTGAGAAATAATTTGATGGATATAATAATTCAAATACCAGCTATACTAGTAGCTTTTACTTTTCATGAATATGCACATGCTTTTGTTGCGGATAGATTAGGTGATAAAACTCCTAAATTTCAAGGAAGACTTACATTTAATCCTATAGCACATATAGATCCTATTGGATTTATATGTATAGTATTGTTTAATTTTGGATGGGCAAAGCCAGTACAGACAAATCCTAGAGCTTTTAAAAATTATTATAAAGATGATTTAAAAGTATCTTTAGCAGGTCCTTTGGCAAATATATTAGTTGCATTTATCGGGGCAGGTATTATGACTCTTATGTTTAAATTTTTACCTCCAGCTATGTTTATGACTAATATAATTGGAATAATTATAAAAATATTAAATGTTATAGTATATCTTAATTGTATTTTTGCTTTTTTTAATTTAATTCCGTTGCCAGGACTTGATGGATTTCATATACTTACAGATTTATTTCCAGGAAAGTTTTATAAGTTTTCAGATATAGCTTATAGATATCAGATGGTGATTTTTTTGATTTTTATAATGACTCCTATAGCTAGTATATTAGTACGAACTCCAGCTAATAGGTTATATTCTTTTATTATGTCCGTGTTTAGTATTATTTAAATATATTAAAATAGTATAATTAATATTTATGATTATTTTTGCATAAATACATAAGAGAATGGAGGAGTTTAATGAGACTTAGGAAGAAATGGTGGGCTAGACCAGAAATGGAGGCTTCTGAATTTTGTGTTATAAAACCAAGAGAATACAAGGGAAAATGGAAGGATGAGTTTGGAGATAAAAAACCTATTCACTTAGAATTAGGTTGTGGAAGAGGTAGCTTTATTTCTCAAAAGGCGGAGAAAAATTTGGATAAAAATTATTTAGCTGTGGATTTAAAAGATGAGGTTTTAATATATGGTTTAAGGAAAGTAGAAGAACTGGAACTAAAAAATGTAAGAATAGTTCCATTAAATATTACTTTTATTAGTGAAATTTTTGATAAAGATGAGATTGAAAAGATATATATAAATTTTTGTAATCCATGGCCAAAGGAAAGACATAATAAAAGAAGACTTACACATACAAAGTTTTTAACAGAATATAAAAAATTCCTAAAATCTGGTAGTGAAATATGGTTTAAAACAGATGATGACCAGTTGTTTGAGGATTCTATAACATATTTTAAAGAAAGTGGTTTTAATATAGAATACTTAACCTATGATCTACATAATTCAGATTTTAAGAACAACATAGTAACAGAATACGAAGAAAAATTTTCAACTATGGGAACAAAAATAAAGTTCTTAATAGGTAGGTTAATATAAGTTTATAAAAAGATTGTACCAAAATATTTAATGTATATTTTGATATGATCTTTTTTGTTGTATAAAAAAGAGTTTATAAAATATACTATTAAGTGACTTTAAATTTAACGTTTTTTTAAATCTTTGTATTAACAACTTATATAAAAGGAGGATTGTATATTGGATAAGTATATTTGTACAGTATGTGGATATATTTATGATCCCCAGATTGGTGACTTAGATTCGGGTATTGAACCTGGTACTAAATTTGAAGAGATTCCAGATGAGTGGGTATGTCCATTATGTGGAGTATCAAAAGCAGAATTTGAGAGGATGAAGTAGTTTTTAAAGTAGTAAGGAATAGGCATAATTAATATAGTTATACCTATTCTTTATTAGAAAGTATTAGTGTATATACTTACATAAAGAAGTATAAAAATAGTTTACACCTTTCCACCAATTTTTATCTTCTGCATAACTTCTATTTATCCATTTAAATGGGTTTTCTTTTTGTGGTTTATTTTCACATAAATTTATGACTGTTCTAGCTGCAATTCTTGAACTATCTTTTATATTTGTATTGTATTCGTTCCAACTATGAAATACATTAAAAGGATTGTTAGCTATTTTTTTAGCATGTTTATGATTTTTAGGTACAAAGGATTGTTCTTGACCGGTTATTGCAAAAAGAATTAAAGGATCTAAATTTAATTCTTTAGCTGATGAAATTATATCAGAAAAATATGGCTCATATTGTAATATAGAATTTTTATCTTTTAAAAATATTTTTAATTTTGTTTTGTTTATATCTTTATAATAAAAATAAGTTGGTATTCCAGCTTGATTATTATCTTCTTTAATTTTCTCTGAAGTATAAGTAGACTTTTGAGATAAATTTACTATACGCTTATTTTTAGAAGAGGTTAAGCTGTATATTTTTGTATAGCTATACCCGCTTGCTAACAAAGTTATTAAAAAGTATAATAATGCTTTTTTTATTGAGAAAATACTAATATAGTTACTTTTTATTTTGGTTTTCATATTTATCTTTTTTTCTATACTAATATTAGAATTTATATTTTTCACAGAGGTTTTAAAGGGAGTTAAATTTATATTATCTTTTATTTCTTCAAAGTTTATAATAGATTTATCATTAAAAAATTCTATATCTTTTTTAGTAATAATTATATCTGTTGAGTTTACTATCCAGTTTATAATCTCATTTGTAGCTATTTCATCTTGAAATTCTTCTGATGAAATAGCATAAAAGATATCGTACATGGAAATAGCATTTTTGTTTTTCAATAAGGTATTTTTTATTATAGATTTTCTTAGATTATTCTTTACATTATTATTTATACCTTTAAATGAATTAACAATAATATTGTTAATTGTATTAGATAATATAGTAGCTTGTTCTTTAGAAGTTGAATTTTTAAATTTAATATCAATATAGTTTTTTAGCTTTTTTATGTCATTTTCATCTAGGATTTTTTTTGACTTTAAGTTTTCAATAAAATCTATATACATTAATTTCACCTAAAATTTAGAGTTATTTTATAAATTTAAAATATTTAATTAAACCATTATATTTAAAATGAAGGTTTTTTATATTATCGGTGTTATAATATATTACTTTAAATAATTAGTATTTTTAATCAAAAAGGGAACAATATAATTAAAGACTAGATAGAAAGGAGAAAAATTATGAGTATAGATCAAACTTTTGCCCATACAATAGTATCTGTTTCTAAAGATAAAAATGGAGAGATTGTAGCATATAAATTAGAAAATGGAGAGGTTATATCAAAAGAGCAAGCTGTAATAATGGCAAAACAAAGTTCTATAAAAGGAGTTTCTGTCGCGATATCAAAACTTGGGGAGGAATTTTTAAAAAGTTTACCTGATGGAGATATAAATAACAATTTAGAAAACTTACCTGTAATAGAAAGCGAAAATATAGAGTAAAAAGTTCCACAGTTATGTGGAACTTTTTTATATAATTAAAAAACATATTATATTGATTAATAGGAAATATGTGAGTAAAATAAAACTTGTATAAATTTGATTTAAGGAGTGCTTAAATATGGGGAATAAACTAACTGGAAAAGTTGCATTAGTTACAGGTGGATCCAGAGGAATTGGAAAAGGAATTGTTTTGGAACTAGCTAGGGAAGGTGCAACTGTGATTATAAATTATAAACAGGATAGTAACTCTGCTCAAAAAACTTTAGAACTTGTAAAAAAATTAGGAGGATATGGAGAATGCTATAAGGCAGATGTAAGTTCATACAGTGAATGTAAGGTAATGATTAGTAATATAATAAAAAAATATGGTAAAATAGATGTTCTAGTTAATAATGCTGGAATATCTAAGATAGGACTTTTTATAGATGCTAAACAAGAGGATTGGGATAATATATTAAATATAAATCTAAAGGGTGTTTTTAACTGTAGTCATAATGTGGTGATTCATATGTTACATAAAGGAGTAGGAAGTATAATAAATATTTCTTCCATGTGGGGGAATGTTGGAGCTTCTTGTGAAGTAATATATTCTGCCTCAAAGGGAGGAATAAATTCATTTACTAAGGCTTTAGCTAAGGAGTTAGGACCGTCTAATATTAGAGTTAATGCAGTATCACCTGGGGTTATAGATACAGAGATGAATAGTTGGATGTGTAAAGAGGATAGAGAGGAACTAATGGAGGAGATACCATTATGTAGATTTGGACAATGCATAGATATTGGTAAAGCAGTAGTGTTTTTAGCTAGTGATGACTCAAATTATATAACTGGGCAAATTATTACTATAGATGGGGGAATGATTTAATATAGTAAATCATTCATTTTGAAATATTAGTAAATTTTTTTGTTTTAAATATTGAATATATAAACCTTTTATGTTATAATTTGTATTAGAATGACAAATATGCACTAAAAATAATATAATATGAATAAAATTGAAAAAAGAGGTAGATAAATGAAGGTTTGTATAAGAACAAAATTAATCTCTATATTTATTGTACTAATAGCTGTACCATTAATTATTTTAGGTATTAGCACATATACAAAAACCCAATCTATTATAAAGGATAACTTAACTGAGTATTCTAAAAGTAGTGTAGATGGTATTGAAAGAATGGTAGATGTATATCTTGAACAATTTGAAAATGATTTAATAATGTTATCTAAAAGCAAAAGCATAAGAGAAATTAATAATATAAGTGATGATAAAAATAAGGATGATATTTCAAAAGTTTTTATAGAGTATTGTGAATCTCATAAAGATATTGTATCAATATATGTTGCTAGTAAGGAAAAAAGATTTATAAGCCATCCTATATATGAGCATAAAAATTCTGATTTTACTAAAAGACCATGGTATAAAGAAACAATGGCTACTAGAGGTAAAATTTGGACGCAACCCTATATGGATGAGGATTCAAAGCAGATGGTAGTATCTTTATCTGTTCCAGTTTACAATAATGATAATAGAGAAGATGTAATAGCGGTATTAAGTGTGGATATATCATTGGATACACTTTCTTATGTGATAAATAAAATAAGTATAGGTAAAGAAGGATATGGGGTTATACTTGATGATAAGTTAAATTATATGACACATAAAAATAGAAAATTAATATCTAAACCTATGGAAATTAAAGGTATAAAAAATGAGATAGGGAAAAAGAGTAGTGGTTTTATAGAATATAATAGCAATGAAAATAACAAAGTAGTAAAGAGATTTGCGGCCTTTAAACGTATAGATAAAACTAAATGGAAAGTCCTCGGTACTATACCTATACATGAAGTAGTATCAAGATCTAAGGTTATGCTTATTAATACATTTATTATAGGAGGAATAGCTTTAATAGTAGCTTTAATTATAGCGGTTAGATTTTCTAATTATTTTACAGGATTAATAAATAAAATAATTAGAGCTATTGAAGAATTGAAAAATGGAAATTTTACATATAGATTAAATATAAAAACTAAAGATGAGTTTCAAGGATTAAGTAAGAATTTAAATTTGGCAGTTGACAATTTGAGTAAGATGATGGGGGATATAAAATTGGTAGGAGATAATATAAATACAGCATCTGAAGTATTATCTAGTACTGCTGAGGATACAAATGTTATGTCTATAGAAGTGTCTAACTCCATGGAGCAAATATCTACAGGAATGGTTGATCAAGCTAAGGATATAGAAAATGGTTCTCACTTAATTTCTAATCTTTCAAATAAATTAAATGAATTAAGAATTAGCTCTAAAGATATGTTGAATTTTTCAAATAATGTGGTAAAAGAAAATGTTAATGGTATAAATGTTTTAGAAGAGTTAAAGGAAAATAATAATTTGAATAATGAATCTATTATAAGTATTGAAGAGGCAGTTGAAAGGTTAAATAATAATTCTATAGAGATAAACAACATATTAGAAACTATTTTGGAAATTTCTGAGCAAACTAATTTATTAGCGTTAAATGCGTCTATTGAAGCCGCTCGTGCAGGAGAGGCGGGTAAAGGATTTTCAGTAGTAGCAGATGAAATAAGAAAATTAGCTGAAAACTCTAAAAATGCAACAGATGAAATAAAAAAAATAGTAACACAAATACAAAATGATAGTGATAATTCTGTTACTGTAATGAAAGAGGTTAAAGAAATATCTAATATTCAAGCCCAGTCTGTGGATAAGGTAAATAGTTCTTTTAATACTATTTATAACTCGGTAAATGATATTATTAATAAAATAGAAATATCTGATGAGCATATTAATATTATGAATAGAGATACTAAAGAAATTGTTAATAGCATAAGTAATGTATCAGCGGTTTCGGAAGAAACTACGGCAGCTTCACAAGAAGTAGCTGCTTCTACGGAGCAACAGTTAGAATATATGAATAAAGCTAAAAAGGAATCGGAAAACTTAAAGGAATTGGTTTATAAAATTAACGATAAAATAAATGAGTTTAAACTTTAAACAAAACCTCCACAAAGATATGTGGAGGTTTTGTTTTGAAATAGTATAAGTATATAAAAGATTATGAATAAAATAAACTAATAATACATTAACAACATTTACAAATTAATGATAATTATAGTATAATTAAAATAAATATTAAAAGATTTGAGAGTGATAAGAGGGATGAAAGTGGAAACGGTAATAATATTAGAAAATATGCCATATTCGAGATATAGGTTAAAAGATTTGTTAGAGAATAATGGGTTAAATGTAATAGAAACCAGCAGTTCCTTGGACTTTTTTAATAGAATTTTTGAAAAACAAAAGGAAATAGATTTAATTATTTTAGACTTAAATTTATATGGTGAGGATGGGCTTGAAGTTATAAATAAAATTAAAGAAAAAAAAATATTAATTCCTATTATTGTTGTTACCTCAGAAAATAAGAGAAAAAGTTTTGTGAAATGTGTACAAGGTGGTATTGTGGATTATATATTAAAACCATATGAAAATAATATGCTAGTAAACAGAGTAATAGGATGTATAGAAAATGGTGGCAAATGGGCTGGAGAAATATCTAGGTCCGAATTAGATAAAATTAAGAAAGATTTTCATGATAAAAAGGAGCTAAAAAAGTTTAAAAGTAAGGATAAGGAAGAATATGAGAATGAAGATTTTAGAAAACATCTTTATTTAAAAATTTCTTCTCTAAAAGATAAGGACACAAAAATAAGTATATTATTGATAGCCTTCATAAAATGGAAGGATTATAAAGAAAGAGTAGAAGTAAAAGAAGAATATTCTCTTTTAAATGAACAAGTATATGAAAAACTAAAGTCAAGCTTTTATAAGCCTAATAAATTATTTAGAATTGGATTTAGTGTATTTGCAGCAGTGCTACCTAGTTCAAACAGGGAAAAAATAAATAAGACTGAAAAATATTTAGATAGGCTTTATAATAAACTAAAATCAAATAATATTAAATTGAAAAAATATGGTTTGAAATATAGTTATGTAGTCTATCCAGATCAGGGAATGAAGTCGGAGGAGTTAATAAAAAAAGCAGAAAAATTATTAAAAGAGAATATAGAAAATGTAAATAGCTTATCATAAAATTGATAAGCTATTACTTATTATTTATTACATGTCTTTATTTTTATAAAATAATATGGAAAGAAAAAGTGAAATTAATAATACAATTATACTAATAAAAAATGATAATGTAATCCATCTATTTTGATTAATGGGAATACAGTGAAAAAAAGCTTTTATTGAATCTTTATTTATTAAATTTAGTTTTTCTAAAATTTTTGGTAAAGAAAGTATAATAGCATAAAAGAGTGCTAGAAATATTCTGGAATAAGTGTATCCAAATTTAAAGTATAAGGGATAATATATAGAAAACATAATTATTAAAATCATAAATGTTAATAAAATTAGTTCATAGGGTATTACATAAATGTTACTATTTTTTATAAAATAGGCTAGGCAAGAAAAAAATATAAATACACTGGTATTAATAATACAAAACATTATTAAGGATATATATTTTGATAACACTATGACTATTCTTTTAAGAGGGAGACTATTTAAAATAATTAAAGAATTATTTTTTTCTTCATAACCATTTGAGTAGGATACGGAAATGAAGGTGCAACAAAATATACCAAACATACTCATTAAAGTTAGAATAATGGTTTTTCCTCCGGATAGTAAATATATAATACACATGAAAATGGACAAAGATATAGTTATTATAGGAACTTTCTTTTGAAGAAGATAATCTTTAATCAATAGATTATACATAAGGTAGTCCTCCTTAAATATTTAGTATAGATTTTTATTTTCATATATTTTTAATGAAATAAGTATGGAACTTATAAAAAATAGCAATATAATTAACAAAATGATTAGCATATTTGGTATCAAAATGGAATTAATGAAATATCCAATATAAAAATTATTATTTTGGAATAAATTTGTTATTATTCCAAATAATATAAAATAAATAATAAATATTATTGATTTGGTTTTAATAAAACCATACTTATGGAATAGAGGAAATGTAATAGAGGCTATAAGCATGGAAACAGATGTCAGTTTTATGAACAAGATTATATTTAATGCACTTAAAAAATTTAAATTATTTATATTAGATATTATCATAATAATAGTTACTAAAGTAAATGAAATAATGCTATAAACTATGGTATTTATATATTTAGCAAGCACAATATTTAATTTTGTAATAGGAAGGCTAGAAAATAAAATTGTACTTTTATTTTTTTCATCATAACTAAAAGATGCTGTAGATAATATAAATACAGATGTTATAGTCATTAAACTAATAAACGCATTGGGAGACATATTATCAAAAGTGATCAAAGAAAATAAGAAATAAGGTATAATAAAAAAAAGGGTTTTTTTCTGAACAATTAAATCTTTTTTTATCAAATTAAACATAATATCACCTTTCTTTACTTTTTAACATAATAAAACATTATATCTTCTAAAGAAGCTTTATCAACAACTATATTTTCGCTATATAGTCTTTTAATTTTATCTACATTAGAAGTTAGGGCTTCAAAACCGAAATCGTTACTTTTAAAAGAAATAAATTCTTTTTTTATATCATTATTTAAAATTTCATTAGGACCTTTAATAATTGAGTAATTATCTAAAATTGCATCTTTATTTTTAGAGAAAACTATTTCTCCTTTATTTATAAAAGTAATATAATCTGCTATTTTTTCTAAATCCGTGGTTATATGTGTAGAAAAAAATATACTTTTATTTTCATCTTGAATTAATTCATAAAGTATATCTAATATCTCACGTCTAAACACTGGATCTAGACCAGAAGTAGGTTCATCCATTATTATAAGATTAGCATTATGAGATAAGGCAATAGCTAAGGAAAACTTCATTTTCATACCTTTAGATAAAACTTTAATTTTTTTATTAGGGTCTAAATTAAATTTTTTTAAATAATTATTAAAAACATTATCATCAAAATATTTATAAAAAGGTGAGATTATTCTTTTAGTGTCTTTTATAGTTAAATCCTCATAATAATAGTTTTCGTCATATACAAATCCAATTTTTTCTTTTATTTCTTTTTCAAACTCAATATTATCTTTTCCAAAGATTTTTATCTTTCCAGTGTCTTTTTTTATAAGATTCATTATAAGTTTTATAGTAGTGCTTTTTCCAGCTCCATTGGGGCCTATAAATCCCATAATATATCCTTTTTCTAAAGAAAAGTTTATATTTTTTAAAGAAAAGTTTTTATAGTTTTTACCTAAATTATTAATTTCCAATATATTATTCATATTTCATCCTCCTAAATAAATTTTAAATTAGCTTTCTTCATATATTACTCTAAGCATATACTCTAAATCTTTTAAACCTAAATTTATTAATTTGCTTTCTTCTACTATTTGTGAAAATTTTTCTTCAATGGATCTAATTTTACTTTCCCTCAGCAGTTCTTTGTTTTGGGATGCTACAAAAGAACCCTTACCAGGAACGGTTTCTATAAAGCCCTCTTTTTCTAATTCCTCATAGGCACGTTTAGTAGTTATTACACTTATTTTAAGTCCTTGAGCCAAATTTCTTATGGATGGTAAGGCATCACCTTCTTTAATGGAGCCCATTAAAATCAAATTTTTAATTTGTTTAGTTATCTGCTCATAAATTGGCTCTCTTGAAGAATTGGATATAATTATATTCATCATAAGTCTCCTTTTCATACTGTATATACTGTATATAACGTACATATACAGTATATACAAAAATTCATAGAAAGTCAATAAATATTTATTGTTGGTTATATGTTATAAAGTTTATAAGTATTTAATGATATAATTAGTTATAAATAAAATTAAGAAATTATTAAGGATATATTATAATTTTTTATAACTATTATGTATTAATATAAAATTGGATAATATTTTTAGAGGTGATTATTTTGAATAAAGAAAGTATTCTTATTGTTGATGATGAAAAAGAAATAAGGGACTTAATAGCCATATATTTAGAGAATGAGGGCTACTATGCTATAAAGGCGGAAAATGGAATAAAAGCTATTGAAGCTTTGGAAAAGAAAAGAGTAGATCTTATAATTTTAGATATAATGATGCCTAAAATGGATGGTATAGAAGCTTGTATGAAAATAAGAGAAGAAAAAAATATGCCTATTATTATGCTTTCAGCTAAAACTGAGGATATGGATAAGATATGGGGACTTACAGCAGGTGCAGATGATTATGTTACTAAACCGTTTAATCCTTTAGAACTTATAGCTAGGGTAAAGTCACAATTAAGAAGATATAAGAAGTTTAATACAAATTTAAATGTTATAAATGAAAATATTGTAGAAATAGATGAACTTACTATAAATACAGATACTCATGAAGTAAAAGTAGGAGAAAGAGAAGTAAAACTTACTCCTAGAGAATTTGATATATTAGAGTTGCTCGCTAGAAATAAGGGAATTGTATTTAGTATAGAAAAAATTTATGAAAGAGTATGGAAAGAAGAGTTTTTTAAATCGGATAATACTGTTATGGTTCATATTAGAAAACTACGTGAAAAGATTGAAGAAAATCCGAGGAAGCCTAAGTATGTGAAAACCGTTTGGGGAGTTGGATATAAAGTTGAGAAGATATAAAAATGAGGTGAAATATGTTAATTAGATTAATTAAATGGCTATGGCGTTTTTTTACTAAACCTTTTAGAATATTATTTACAAGGTTTATGAAAATATATTATAGAGCAGAAGATAGAGTAAATAAGAATATAAGAATGGAATTAATAGTAACTTTTGGAGTATGCTTATTTGCCTCGTTTATGTTATTTACACTAACCAATTCCTATTTTACTAAAAGAACATCCTACTCTACTATAAATTATATGGATAGTATTAAAAGAATGTCAGATTTAGTGTTGGATATAGGGAAACAAGTAGATAATATAAAAGTATCTTCTAAGGATAGTGACAAAATTAAGCAGGTAATAAATAGATATAGCAATACAAACTATAAGGTGTTAGTAGTTGATCTTAATGGTAAAGTATTATATAAATCTGAAAATACTTATGAAAATCAAGTAGATATTCATACAATAATAAAAAATTCCGTAGGTTTTAAAAATGCTATATATGATCAAAGAGAGTATAGTAGTGGATCAGGTGAGTTTGTTAGTTTTTATCCTATAGATTTTTCAGACAATAGGGCCTATGTAGTAATTAAAGGGGTACCAGAGGGAAGGATAGAAACTAATTATAATGAGAAGGAAAAATCTTTTTTAGCACTTTTAATATCAGGAGTTTTTTTTATAGGATTATTTTTTTATTTAACAGGAAAAAAGGTAAAGTATATGCAAGAAATTGCACTTGCTGTTATGTATATGGCCAATGGGGATTTAAATTATAGAATAGATGGAAAGGGAGAAGATGAATTGGCACATTTAGCCGATAATATAAATTATATGGCAGCAGAGCTTAATTATAAGATTGAAAAAGAAAGAGAAATAGAAAGAAATAAAAGTGAACTGATAACAAATGTTTCACATGATTTGAGAACGCCTTTAACATCAATAATTGGTTATTTGAACTTGATTAAGGATAATAAATTTAGAGATGATAAACAACTTAAAGAATATGTAAATATAGCTTATAATAAATCAGAAAAATTAAAAGTATTAATAGATGAACTTTTTGAGTATACAAAATTATCAGGAGAAGGAGTAACACTTAATAAAGAGGTAATATCTTTAGATGAGTTTTTAGAGCAACTTGTAGAGGAGTTTGTTCCCGTCTTTGAGGATAATAAATTAATAGCAAATAAAAATATAACTAAGGATGTTAAAATTAATGCAGATGGAGATAAACTTGTAAGAGTATTTGATAACTTAATTATGAATGCAGTAAGGTATAGTTTTAAACCTGGTGAAATAAAAATTGGGTTATACAAAGAGGAAAATAAGGCTATAGTATATGTGAAAAATAAAGGAAAAAATATACCTAATGAAGATTTGAAAAAATTATTTCATAGATTCTATAGGGTAGAAAAGTCTAGATCGGAGAATACAGGAGGAACTGGATTGGGCTTAGCAATATCTAAAAGCATTGTTAATTTACACAATGGTGAAATTTGGGTAGAGTGTGATGAAAATGATATAAGTTTTTATGTAAAATTACCTATAGAATAAATAAGAAAAGGCATATTAATATGTCTTTTCTTATTTGCAAATAAATGTTGAAATATAATACAAATCTATAATTATTTGATATAATTAACATTAAGAAAAGTCGGTTTTGAATTATTTATTATTTATTAAAAAATATTTATTTTTAAGTATTTTTTTACAGGAGAGGGGATAAAATGAAGGGTGATTGTAAATGGAATTTTTCTGAAGAAGAATCTATAAAAAAAATATTTCATATTAAAAATATTGATATGGAGGATATGATAAATAATTTATTAAGAGTTTCCATTATAAACTCTAAAGCTGAAAAGGGTTATTTAATAAAACAATCAGATAAAGGATTATTTGTAAATACTAAAGTGAATATGTTTGAAAATGAAACAGAAATAATTCCTTTAAATTTTTTTAATGATATACCTAAAAGTATAATATATTATGTAGCCGAAACCTTAAAAACTGTTGTATTAGAAAATGCATTAAAGGATAATAAATTTTCAAATGATAAATATGTAAGCAGAAATAAAATTAAATCTGTATTGTGTATGCCTGTAATTTTTGAAGGAGATCTAAAAGCTATTTTATATTTAGAAAATAATATATATGAGCATGTTTTTGATTTAGATAAAATAAAAATTATACAAATGCTATGGTCTCATGCAGTAATATCTATAGAGAATAAATTTATGTATAATACAGTAGAAAAATTAAATGAAAAATTAGAGAGAAAGGTGAAAAAGAAAAACAAACTATTAAAAGAAGTAGTAGAGTATGATAAATTAAAAACAGAGTTTTTTGCTAATATTTCTCATGAACTTAAAACTCCTGTAAATGTTATATTTAGTGCTATTCAAATGTGTAATTTAATAGTTGAGGACTTAGATGGAGAAAACAAATTAAAGCTTTGTAAATATACTAATATGATGAAGCAAAATTGTTATAGACTTGTTAGACTTATAAATAATATTATTGATATTACTAAAATAGATTCAGGGTATTTTAAGATTCAACTTAAAAATGAAGATATTATTACTGTAATAGAAGATATAACTATGTCTATAGTAGATTATTCAAATATAAAGGGAATTGACATTATTTTTGATACGGATGTAGAGGAAAAAGTTATAGCCTGTGACCCGGATAAAATTGAAAGAATAATGTTGAATTTATTATCTAATTCTATAAAATTTACAAATGAAGGAGGTAAAATATTTGTAAATATTAAAGAAAAGAATGAATATATTCAAATTTCTGTAAAGGATACTGGGATAGGTATTCCTAAGGAGAAACAGAGCAGCATATTTGAAAGATTTACACAGGTTGATAAATCTTTGTCTAGAAATAATGAAGGAAGTGGAATAGGTTTATCTTTAGTAAAAGCACTGGTGGATATGCATAAGGGAAAGGTATATCTTAATAAAGAGTATACTAATGGATGTGAATTTATAATAGAATTCCCTAATACAACTATAAGAAATGAAAATAAGGATTTCTATTTACAACAACAGAGTAATGTGGAAAAAATAAAAATAGAATTCTCAGATATATATTTGTAAAAAATAAAAAGAATTGAGGTGTATTATGGGTTATAAATATAAAATAGGACAAGAAATAGAATTTACAAATGAGTTTTATATAAAAACTGAAAGTAGAAAAAATATAAAAGTTACAAAAGGAGATAAAGCAATTGTAGTAAAAAAGATAAATGATACTATGGGCAAAATAATTTATAAAACAGGAGAAGCAAAGGGAATTAGCGGAAAAATAAATATAAGAGTAGATGATAACATTGACGCAGAAAAAATAGCAAAAAAAATTTTACAAGAGATATAATATAAATTAATTTTAGGGGGAGACTTTATTGAATAATTCATCAAAAAAAACATGGGCCGTATTTTTTATGTTAATATCCTCTTTATGTTTTGCTATTATGGCAGCATTAGTAAAGATGTCAGGAGAAGTACCAACCTTAGAAAAAGCTTTTTTTAGAAATTTTGTAAGTTTAATTATCTCTACTATTATGATTATTTATAATAGAGCAAATCCTTTAGGAAAGAAAGAAAATAGAAAGTACTTAATAGCTAGGGGAGTATTAGGAACCATAGGAATGATTGCATATTTTTATTGCATAGATAATATGCTTTTAGCAGATTCATCTATGCTTAATAAAATGAATCCATTTTTTATAACTATTTTTGCCGTTGTGTTTTTGAAAGAAAAACTTACATCAATTCAAATTCCTGCATTAGTTATTGCTTTTATAGGAGCAATTTTTATTATAAAGCCTAAATTTGATATTAGTGTAATACCCGCATTTATAGGATTTATGTCAGCGGCTTTTGCAGGAGCAGCTTATACTGTGGTTAGATTTTTAGGTAATAAAGAAAAGCACTATACTATTGTATTTTATTTTTCTTTTATATCTACTGTTTTACCACTACCATTTATGTTAATGAATTTTAAAATATTAACATTTTGTCAATTATTTATGTTAATAGGAGCTGGAACTTTCGCGGCTATAGCTCAATTTGCACTTACTATATCTTATAAATATGCTAAAGCTTCTGAAGTATCAATATATAATTATACGAATATAATTTTTTCTCAAGTTATTGCCTTTATACTATGGAAAGAGGTACCAGATAAATTTAGCATTATTGGATATATATTAATAATTGCCTCTTCAATACTAGTATTTACCCATAGTAAAAATATGCAAGAAAATTAATCTTGCATATTTTTATTACAAGTATAACAAGATTTTTTGCAACAACTATTGCAAGAATTCGTAGTATTTGTAAGAGGTATAGCTTTAACATAGAAAGAATTATTTTTATATACTAAATCTATTTGTTTTATTTCCCTTAATAAGTCTTTATTATAAATTATATTAAGATTATCAATAATATCTTTTATATAGTTATCTTTTAAATTATCTAATGAAATAGAAATTTTGCCATTTTGGCAACAAGTTGAGTAGTAGGAGAAATTTATGCAATTATATTCTTTATTATCATCTAATAATTTTAATAATTCATTGTAAGCTTTTTGGGAAATTCTTATTTTTATTTTGCTATTCAATATACCACCTATTTTCATAAAAATTTTAATGGGTTTATTATATATTACCACATAATTTCTATCTTATTTATAAAAAGAACTATATTATAATTTTTAATATAGCTCTTTATGTATTTAACTTAATTTTATGTATGGAATTGATACATAACCTATAAGATTAGCAGCTTTTATTTTATACCAACCATTTAATGTTTGAAGAATTTCTACTTTAGCGCCATATGCTATACAAGATAAAATTTTACCATTTTGAGAAGGAATATTTCTTACGTTTAATTTTGAGGATTTATCTTTTAAAATAACTGTTGCAAATTTATTGGAAGTAGAAGTGTTATTATTTACATTATTAGAGGTAATATTTATGTATTTAGAATGTACAAATGCAAAAGTAGAATTAAATTTAATTTTGTAAAAGTCATAAATTTTATCTAATATAATTATTTTGTTACCCTTTTTTAATGAACCACATACATTAGAAGTAATAGAAGGATTGGTTCTAACATTAAGTGAGGAATTACAAGATATATTTACTGTACCATATTTTAGTAAGGCATCTTCACTAGAATTTATAGTATCAGAATTATTTTCAAGGTATATATATCCTTTTAAATAAAGATTCCCTCTGTTTTTTATAGCTTCTTTTGATAAAAGTTTTATATTCTTATCATAGTCTCCACGGACACTAAAATTACCTTCATTAAAATATATTAAATTATTTTCTACCTTTTCAACAAAAGCTACATGACCATATCCTAAATTTCCTCCTGACCATACAGCAATAGAATTTGCTTTTGCTTCATTGCCATAGGGGTAAGTTTTATTATTAATATTTTGATACCACCAGGTAACTGCGTTACCATAAAAATTTTTAGGTAATTTTAAATTTAATTTTTCTAAAGTACGTCCATATGTAAACCAAGTACATTGACCTTTATAACCACATAGAGTAAAGATATTGTTTTGGTTATATGATGAACTATTTATATTTGGGTATAAGGATATATTAGAAGCCTTTACACTATATAGTAAAGATGTACCTATTAATGAAGTACATATGCAAGTAGTTATTAATAAATGTTTAAGTTTGTTCATATTTATAAGCCTCCCAAAAGGTGATATTTTATACATTAATTATTATCGGAGAAAACTTCTTTTTATTTAATTGATATATAAAAAGAGTTTATATTTTGAAAACAAAAAAGACACAGCAATGTGCCTTTTTTAATTTAAATATTTTATTATTTTTCTGTATGTAATTCTTCGAGACAAACTTTACAGATATTTTTACCTTTGTAGTTAATTACATCTTTTGCATTTCCACAGAAAATACATGAAGGACTATATTTTTTTAGTATTATTTGTTCACCATCCACAAATATTTCTAAAGAATCTTTTATTTCAATATCAAGAGTTCTTCTTAATTCGATTGGAATTACTATTCTGCCAAGTTCATCAACCCTTCTTACAATCCCTGTTGATTTCATATTCATTACCTCCTTAAAACAATATTCGACTTTATTTAATTAAATAATAGCAATAATAACATAAATAGTCAATATAATTTTTAGATATTTAAATAAAATTAATAATTTCGTTATGATAAAGAACTTTATAAAAAATATAGATATTTATTATAAAAATGCTAAAAATATATAAAAATAAGTTATTTTTTATGGCATAATATAAATATAAAAATAAGTAAATTTTTATTGATATTTTACTTATACTATAGTTTATAGATATAATCAATTTAACTTATAAATTGTTCATAAAATAGTAATAATTATGCATACATTTAGAGGTTAGTATTAAGTGAGAGTAATTAAAATTATATTTAGGAGGTAAAAAGATGAATTTAGAGATAGGAAAGGTCTACATGGGTTTTCAACTACTTCAAAACGAGCATATAGAAGAAATAAATTCTCAAGCATTAGTATTTGTTCATAAGATTACAGGAGCTAAGCTTTTAAAGCTATATAATGGAGATGACAATAAAGTGTTTTCTATAGGGTTTAGAACTCCTCCCAAGGATAGTACAGGTGTTGCTCATATTCTAGAGCATTCTGTACTTTGCGGCTCTAGGAAATTTCCTGTTAAAGAGCCCTTTGTAGAACTTATTAAGGGTTCTTTAAATACTTTTTTAAATGCTATGACTTTTCCAGATAAGACGATGTATCCTGTAGCAAGCAGAAATAAAAAAGATTTTTTAAATTTGATGGATGTATATTTAGATGCTGTATTTTATCCTAATATATATAAGTATCCTGAAATATTTATGCAAGAAGGTTGGCACTATGAATTAGAAAGTGAAGAAAGTGATATAAAGTATAAAGGCGTAGTTTATAATGAGATGAAAGGTGCTTTTTCATCTCCGGAATCTATTTTAATAAGAAAAATATCAGAATCATTATTTCCGGATGTTACATATGGAGTTGAGTCCGGTGGTGATCCAGATTATATTCCAACTTTAAGTTATGAGGAGTTTATAGATTTCCATAAAAAATATTATCACCCATCAAACAGTTATATATTCTTATATGGTGATGGGGAGATATTAGAGGAATTAAAGTTTATAAATGACAAATATCTTAAGGATTTTGAAGCATTAAACGTAGATTCTAAAATTCATATTCAAAAACCTTTTAGTAAAATGAGAGAAAAAATAATAGAATATCCTATATCTTGTAATGAAAAGGAAGAAGATAAAACTTTTTTAAGTCTTAATTTTGTAACAGGAAAGTCAACAGACAGAGAAACCTATTTGGCTTTAGATATATTAGAACATTTACTTTTAGAAACTCCTGCAGCTCCATTAAAAAAGGCATTAATAGCGTCTAATATTGGAAAAGATGTTTTTGGTAGTTTCGATAATAGTATATTACAACCTACATTTAGTGTAGTTGTAAAAAATTCTAATGAGGATAAAAAGGAAATATTTAAAAAAGTAGTATTAAAAACATTAAAAGAATTAGTGGATAAAGGAATAGATAAAAAACTTATAGAATCTTCAATTAATATAAAAGAATTTCAATTAAGGGAAGCAGATTTTCAAGGATATCCTAAAGGACTAATCTATGCTATTAAATGTATGGATAGTTGGCTTTATGATAAGGATCCTTTAATGCATATCCAGTATGAACCACAATTAAAAAAGGTCAAGAAAGCTTTAACTAGTGATTATTTTGAAAAATTTATAAATGAGTATATTTTAAATAATAACCATAGTTCTTTATTGATTGTTAAACCTAAAAAAGGATTAGCTGATGAAAAGGAAAAAAATTTAAAAGAGAAATTGAGCAATTATAAAAGTACATTACAACAAGAGGAATTAGAAAAACTTATTTCAACTACTAAAAGACTTAAAGAAAGGCAGCAGACCCCGGATTCTTTAGAAGATTTAAAGAAAATACCATTACTTTCCATAGAAGACATAGAAAAAGATTCTGAAAAATTACCTATTATAGAGGACAAAATAGAAGATATGAAGGTATTAAAACATAATATTTTCACAAATAAGATAGCATATATTAATTTATATTTTGATACTAGGAATGTACCACAGGATTTAATACCATATATAGGTCTTTTAGCTGGGGTTATAGGAAAGGTAAATACGAAGGGATATTCCTATGAAGAGTTGTCTAATGAAATTAATATAAATACAGGAGGAATTAGTTATACTGCAACTGCTTATTCTAACAATAAAATTGTTGATGATTTTTCACCAATATTAAAAATAAGAACAAAAGTTTTGGTGGAAAAAATACCTAAATTATTTAAAATTCTAGGGGAAGAAATCAAAGATAGTAAGTTTGACGACTTTAATCGTATAAAACAAATAATTCAGGAACTTAAGTCAAGAATTGAAATGTCGATATTTGATAGAGGTCATATGGTAGCAGCTGCAAGATTAGCTTCGTATTTTTCAGCTTCATCTAATTATATAGAAAAGGTTTCAGGACTTGGATTTTATCATTTTATAGTTGATATAGATAAAAATTTTGAAAATAGGAAAAGTGAGATAATAAACAATTTAAAAGAAATTTCTAAACTTATATTTAACAGGGAAAATCTTATGCTAAGTGTAACTTTAGAGGAGGAAGATTATAATAAATTTAAAGATAATTTTTATATATTAAAAAATAGGTTAGGAACAAAGGCTTGTATGCCTAATAAATATGATATTAAATATAGTAAAGTAAACCAAGGTCTTATGACATCAGGGGAGGTTCAATATAACGCTAAGGGCTTTAATTTTAAAAAGTTAGGATATAATTATAAAGGATCACTTCAAGTGTTAAAAACAGTAATAAGCTTTAATTATTTGTGGAATAAGGTTAGAGTCCAAGGTGGAGCTTATGGATGTTTCGGCGGATTTAATAAAAATGGTAATATGTATTTTGTGTCCTATAGAGATCCAAATTTAAAAAGCACCATAGAAGTATATAATAATGCATATTCTTATATAGATAAATTTAGTGCAGATGATAGAGAAATAACTAAGTATATCATAGGAACTATGAGTGATATAGATTCGCCTCTTACTCCATCTATGAAAGGAGATAAAGCTGCAGCTAATTATATAAGTAATATTACGCAAGAGGATATTCAAAAAGAAAGAGATGAAATTTTATCTACAAATGTGGAAGAAATTAAAAAGTTAACATCTTTAGTGAAGGATTGTATGAAAGAAAACTATATTTGTGTATTAGGAAGCGAAGAAAAAATAAAGAAAAATAAGGATTTATTTAATGAATTAATTCATGTATTTGAGTAACAATACCCCCCATTTTTATGGGGGGTATTGTTTTTATTTTATAGAATATTTCATTTCTAATTTAATAGGATTATATGAAAGTTTAGCTTTTCTTAAACCTTCTATACCTAAATCCTGTTCTCTATTTATATATTTTACATCATTTAAATATTTTTCTACAAAAGTTTTGTTAATATAGGGATAAAGACCTCTTATACTATGGTCAGCTTTTTCAATATGGATAATTGCCATATCATTATTTACTATTTCACCTATGGTAAAGGCTGATATTTTATTATTCACATATACTGCCATTCCAATATAATTTAAACTATCAATATTATTTAGTAACTCTTGTATACCATAAAGTTCATAAAGGATATAGCCTTTACAGTTATTTTCATAACACCATTGTTTTGCTGCATTTAAACAGTCATTCAATATATCTTTTGTTATTGGCATTGTTTTATAGTTATAACTTTTTATAAAATAATTATAATGGTTTTTTTTACTGTGGAATTTTTTACCTTTAAGATTGATTAAATCATCTTTTAAATAAATATAATCAGCATTTTCTCTGTCTTCTATTATATTTATTTTGTCACCATAAATAGATTTAATATCCTCTATGAATGGAGATTCTAAATCTTTAAATAAATAATCTAAATTATTTTGATCTTTATATTTTATTAATTCTTCTACCAATTCTTTTAAATTATCTTTTTTATACCCTATAGGTTGCATAAAGTGAGAGGAATGATCAAAATCTGTTTTTTTAATTATCAAAGTACCATTTAAAATGGTATACTCTATATTACAACCTTTTTTCCATAAAAATAAATTTGTAAAAGAATATTCACATGATAAAAAATTATAAGTTTTTAAAAATTTATCGAATATAGGTTTATCCTCTAATGTAAGAGGCTTGAAATTAAACATATCAACACTCCTTGTTAATGTATAATAAATATTAGATAATAGGATATATTTATTATAGTACAAAATTTTAATTATGAAAAGTGGTGAAAAATAGTTGAAAAATTCTGCTGAAGGTGGTAAAATTATTGTAAACTTAAAATAATAAATTCATTGAAGAGGAATAGTAATTAAAATTGATTATTTAAAGAGAGCTGATGGTGGTGGAATTTCGGCAATATAGATTTTAATGAATGGACCTTATAGAAGTAACCCGAAATCTTGTATAAGATAGTAGTAGTTACCGGAATCCTACCGTTAAAAAGGACAAAATATGTTAGTATTTTAGTATGAGATATGCACTTGTGCATAATTTAGGTGGTACCGTGAACTATACCTTCGCCCTAATATTTTTAGGGTGAAGGTTTTTTTATTATATTTTATGAAAGGAGGGGTAATTATGTTATGAAAGTTAAAAACAATAAACTGTATTTTTGTGTATTGTAATATATTTAATATTAAAAAGGAGATATTTTATATGAAAATAAAAAAATTCATAATTAGTGCACTTTTTTTAGCTATAGGCTTTATACTTCATCAGCTTACACCCCCTTTTCTATTTGGAATGAAACCTGATTTTTTACTTGTTATGATGTTTATTGCTATATTTGCAGCAGAGGATTATAAATTAACTATATGCATAGGGCTAATATCTGGATTATTGACAGCAGCTACTACTACTTTCCCAGGGGGACAGATATCTAATATTATAGATAAAATTATTACTAGCCAGATTGTATATATTATGTTTAAATTATTAAGGTATAAATTAAATAAAAATATAAGTATGATATTAATAGCTGTTATAGGTACATTTATAAGTGGGATTATATTTTTAACGTCAGCATTTTTTATAGTAGGGCTTCCTATTACTTTTAAAGCTTTAGTTTTGACGGTAGTTTTACCAGCTACAGTGGTAAATTCTATAGTTTCATTTATAATATTTAAGATAGTAAATACAGCTTTAAAATATTCAATTCAGAATTAAAAGTATGGGCACGTAATTTTTACGTGTCCCAATAAATATAAAATATTAATTGATATATTTTTCGTATTTTAGTGGTTTATTTTGTTGCCAAGGCATATATTCATTTGCAAATTTTATTCTTTCATAATATGGTGGGTGGGAGAAATACCATATTTTATATAATTTACTGGGATGAGGAAGAGTTAAGCTTTCCTCATGGAGTTTAATTGTAGAAGTTATTGTAGAATAATTATCTTTAGTTAGTTCTATTTCAAATCTATCAGCTTCTTTTTCTAAATACCTTGAGTAACTGTTAGTAATAGGGTTAGTTATAAAAATCATAAAATTTATAAAAAGTATAATAAGAGGAATAGCTGCTACATCAAATAGTTGATTAAAACCTAAAATATTAGACCAATTATTTATTATATATAAACATAGTTTATTAACTATATATAAAATAAAAGTTATAAGTATACTACCAAGTATTATTGATTTCCAAACATGCCCCATTAAATAATGTCCCATTTCATGAGCTAATATACATAAGGTTTCATCTTGTGTTAAATTATTTATAGTATTATCCCATAAAACTATTCTTTTAGAATTAAATATACCAGTCATATAAGCATTCATCTCTTTTGTATCGATACTTTTATTTACCTGGTAAACTTTACAATTATCTAAAGGAGTTTTAGATAATTGGGTATAGATTTTTTTTTCTAATTCTTTGTTTTGTATAGTTTCGTACTTATTAAATAAAGGATCTATAAAAGTAGGGGATACAAAAGTTATAAATAATAATATAGGTATAGATAATAACCCCATATGTAACCACCAATATTTAGGTTGTTTTTTTATTGTTACTATAGGTAACCATAAAAATAAAGCACCAATAGTTGTAGAAATAATAAGATCTTTTATTGAATTACTGAACCACCTAACAAAATTTTGATTTGATAGACCATAATTATGTTTATTAATAAAATTACTATAAAAATTTAAGGGAAAGGTAAGAATATAATTAATTAATGTAAATAATATAAAATAAATACTTACAATTAATATAAAACTTTTAGTTTTATTATGTGAAAAATTTCTAAGTTTAACAGAAAGACCGCTTATTATAAATAATATAGGAATTAAAAAACTTAGCATTAAATCTATGGACCATATATTTAAATTAGTGATTTTATAAGAAATAGCCATATCAGAAGCTTTAGGCAAGTAAACTTTTTTATTTTCCTCTATAAATAGAGTGTAAGAAGGTGATGTTTTTAAATTTTTTACATTAGTCCTTTCTTCTTTTTGAACAGTAAATATAAATAAAGTTATAAAACTAAGAAAAATTATAATTAACATATAAAAGGATTTTTTCAAAATACCACTCCCTTTTAATTTTATGTATATATATAGTATATTAATTAATATTAAATTTATATAAGTTTTATATAGATAATTTCAAATATAGCTACAGATTATACATATAATTGGATAAAATAATATTATTTTATTGATGTCATTTAATAAATGTCTGTATTATAGCATTGAAATATGATAATATAATATTAATTATATGGAATATATTACATAATAAGTAACATAAAAATGGTACTTTAAAGACAAATAAGTTTTATATAAGTAGGTGTAAAATCATGGGCAGATATTTATATAATGGAGTTAAAATGAATTCTCCTATTTATCAAGAATTAGCAGCTACAGAGGAAGACATCAAAAGTCAATATGAAGAATTAAGAAAGAATCAAAAGGCCCTAAAAATAAGTGAAGAGAGATATAGACTTGCGGTAGAAGGAGCTAATGATGCTCTGTGGGATTGGGATTTCATTAATAATAAATTTTTTATATCAGATAAGTGGAAAGAAGAAATGGGTTATATTTCCAATAGTAACTTAAGCATAATAGGTAGAATTACAAGAATGTTACATTGTGATGATGTTAATTTAGCAATGGATGCTTTAAAAGAATATTTAAAAGGTAACAAACCTTACTATATGTGTGAGTTTAGAATGAAGTATAAAGAGGATGGTTATAGATGGGTATTAAGTAGGGGTAAACTTTTAAGGGATGAAAAGGGTGTAGCTATAAGAATGGCAGGATCATTATCAGACATAACTGACAGGAAAATATATGAGGAAAAAATTAAAAAAATGGCATATTTTGATAGACTAACCAATCTGCCTAATTTCCATTATTTCCAGGAAAATATGAATACTAAAATAGAAAAAAATAAAGAATATTTTAACTTCGCACTTTTACTTATAGATATTGATAATTTTAGGAATATAAATGATACACTAGGCCATAAATTTGGTGACAAAGTTTTAAAGGAAGTAAGCAATAGATTAAAAAAATTTTTAGATGTTGATGATAATATATATAGAACTGGGGAAGATGAATTTTTACTTGTAAAGAGTTGTATAGGTAATAAAAAAAATGCATCAGACTTTGCAGAAAGTATTTTAGAGTATTTTAGAAATTGTATAGTTGTTGATAAACATGAGGTGTATACTAATGTAAGTATAGGAATAGGAATTTATCCACAAGATGGAGATGATGTTTTCACTTTATTTAAAAATGTAGATAGTGCTATGTATAGTGCAAAAGAACACGGGAAAAATAGATATGAATTTTTTGATGAGGATATATATAATAGGATATTGCAAAGATCATATTTAGAGATAAATTTAAGAAGGGCTGTGGAAAAAAATGAGTTTATATTATATTATCAACCCCAAATGAATCTTAAAACAGAAAGTATAATTGGTGTGGAGGCCCTTATTAGATGGAGTCATCCTAAAGAAGGATTAATACCTCCTGGCAATTTTATTCCTTTAGCAGAGAGCACAGGACTTATTTTGCCAATGGGTAAATGGGTGCTTAAAAATGCATGTTTACAGAACAAATTTTGGCAAAAATCAGGGTATAAACCTATAAGAATAGCGGTAAATGTTTCAGCTCTTCAACTTCAACAAAATGATTTTATAAATACAGTAAGGGAAGTTTTAGAATATACTGATATGGATCCTAAATTTTTAGAAATAGAGATAACGGAAAGTACCTTAATGAGTTCTATTGAATCTAATGTAGAAAAATTAATTATGTTAAAAAAAATGGGAATAAAGATTTCTTTAGATGATTTTGGAACGGGATACTCGTCTTTAAGTTATTTGAAAAAACTACCTATAGATACCTTGAAAATAGATAAATCTTTTATAGATGACATAAAAAATTCTGTTGTGGATGATGGTATAACAGGGGAAATAATACAATTAGCCCACAAGATGAAAATAGATGTAATAGCAGAAGGGGTAGAAAAGTATGAGCAAGTAAAATTTTTAAAAACTCAAGAATGTGATAAAATACAGGGATATGTTTTGAGTAGACCTGTACCTAGTAATGAAGTAGAAAAATATTTAAAGTTTATTTAAATAAAGAAAGAGATGTAAAGTAAAATGGACCCTGTGTTTAGGTACCATTTTACTTTACATCTTTTTTTATTTAGGAAGTCTTAAAGTATCTAATAAAACATTTCTATTATCAAATATTTTAATACAGTTTGTATTCTCATCTAGCTTTGCAATATTAAAACTTTGATGAAAGGCGTCATCCATTGATTGAAAAAATTTGATATAGCCAGTGTCTTCTTCTATTATATGGCATATAGAAAAACCAAAAGCTTGTATAAGATTTTTATGTTCTATTTTCATATTAAATACACTCCTTTTATAGAAAAATAATTCAATATATATAATTATATTTTTAAAACATAGTATTAAAAAAATAAAAAACGGAAGATATCTTCCGTTTTTAGGGGGAGGTTGTGTGAAAAGTATTCTAATTAATTAAAATTTGTTTATTTTAATTAGTATGTTATCATTATAATTTCTAATTATTAATTTAAAATTATAAATCTATTAACAAATGATAAATTTTTTTTATTTTATGATAAAGTATTTAAATAAGTTTAATATGTATAGTTAACGGAAGATTAATTATAAAGTTATTCTATATTAATATTTTGTGGAATAAAGTATTTAAAATGATATATTTATATAATAATATGTATTTTATTTAGAGGTGATAAAGTGTTATTAATAAAAAATGGGAAAATCTTCACTATGGAGGGAATCAATTATGAAAAAGGAGATATACTTGTTGATAAAGGTAAGATAGTGAAAATATCAAAAAATATAAATATTAGTTCAAAAATTAGTATTATTGATGCTAAAGGTGCATGGGTTATGCCAGGTATAATAGATGCTCATTGTCATATTGGACTTTTAGAGCAAGGTGTTGGTGTTGAGGGAAATGATATAAATGAGAGTACAAATCCAATAACTCCACAGTTAAGAGCAATAGATGGTATAAATCCTTTAGATGATGCTTTTAAGGATGCTATAAAGGCAGGAATAACTTCTGTTATGACAGGTCCGGGAAGTGCTAATGTAATGGGAGGCCAATTTGTTGCTATAAAAACAAGTGGAATATGTGTAGATGAAATGGTAATAAAAGAGCCTGCAGCAATAAAAGTGGCATTTGGTGAAAATCCTAAAAGGGTCTATAATTCAAAAGGTAAAATGCCAACAACTAGAATGGCAACAGCAGCATTACTTAGACAAACATTAACTGATAGTAAAAACTATAAGAGGAGAAAGGATACTGCTTATCTTAAAGGAGAGAATTTTGATATTAATCTTAAAATGGAGTCATTAATACCTGTTTTGGAAAGAAAAATTCCATTAAAAGCTCATGTGCATAGAGCAGATGATATTTTTACTGCTATTAGATTAGCAAAAGAGTTTAATATTCTTATTACGTTGGATCATTGTACAGAGGGTGATATAATTGCAAAATATATAAAAAATGCAGATGTTCCAGCTATATTGGGACCAGGGTTAACAAGTAAGGGAAAAGTAGAGACAAAGGGCAAATCTTTTATTACTCCATATATACTAAATAAAGAGGGTATAAAGTTTGCTATTACGACAGATCATCCGGTTGTTCCTATAGAATACTTGCCACTATGTGCAGCATTGGCTGTAAAAGAGGGATTAGCTTTGGAAGAAGCACTTAAGGCTATAACTATAAATGCAGCAGAAATAATGGGAATAGATAATAGGGTAGGTAGTTTAAAAGAAGGCAAAGATGCAGATATGGCCATTTTTAACGGTAATCCTTTAGAGAATTTCACAAGTCTTATTTATACAATTATAGATGGAAATATTGTGTATTCTAGATAAAATAAAATTATCAGATTTCCTAAGTACGGATATTATAATTTTAAAATATGTGTTTTAGGGGGATTATATGGAGGGAGATAAGAAAATAGAAGTATTTAAAAATAAAATTATACATCTTTTTAATGGACGGCTACAGTGTATTTTACTTACAGGAAGTTATTCAAGGAGAGAAAATACGGAAGATAGTGATATAGATATATGGATATTTTTAGATAAAGTGTTAGAAAAAGATTTATTTTCTATAGGGGATATTTTATTAAATTTAGATCCAATTCCCAAACTTAATCCACAGTGTACATCCTTTAATGAAAGTATGTCAACCTATTTTTCAAGAGAATATAGTCCAATACAATATAATACAGATGGTATAATATTGTATGGAGAATTAAAGATACCTTCTCCTAATAAAATAGAATTCAGTTTAGAAAGTAAAAGGTTAGCTGTTTATGTAATTATGGGAATAAGACATTTTGTATGTACCAATGAAAAAGAAGAATTATTATTAAAAAGAAAAATTAGAAAGAGAATTTTAAAACCTCTTATGTGGGCAATAAGATACAAGTATACAGCTTATAGTGGAGTGTATTATAAAAATTTACAAGATTTGAAGGAAGTTTGCACAGAAGGAGAAAAAAATATCATAGAAGTTTATGAAAAATTTTTACATCGTGATATTAAAGAGTATTTAGGTAAAAGTAAGAAAATAATGATGCTATGTTACCGAATGTGTATGAATATTATAGATCAGAATGGGGATTAAAATAATCCCCTATTAAAACCCAAGTATGTTATTTTATAAGTATCAAATTGTATATTAAATCTTAATTTGAGATAATATTTTTATTGTTTTTAAAGGAAAAGTGTTAATTATTTATTAATTTATAAAATATATAAATTAATGCCTCCTAAAAATATTAAATATAGATTAATTTTTAAAATATTAGGTGAAATTTTGTATAAAATTTAGTAAAATTAATAAAATGAGGTAAAAATATTAAATAAGTATATTTAGTGAGGAGGAAGATATGGATTTAATAGATGCCATTAGTAATAGGCATTCTGTAAGAGAATATGAAAATGAACAAGTGAACTTAGATACTTTAGAAAAAATTGAAAAAAAAATATCTAAAGCGGAAAGACTTTTTAAAGACATAGATATGAATGTACATATAGTAAAAGATGGGGAAAAAGTATTTAAAATTCTAAATGGAATTATAAGTAATTATGGTAAAGTAAAAGCTCCCCATTATCTAGTAATAACATCTGAGAAAAAACATGGTTATCTAGAAAATATAGGGTTTACTTTAGAGGGAATAGTTTTGGAACTTACATCTATGGGTTTAGGAAGTTGCTGGATTGGTTCTGGACTAAAGGAAAATTTATTAAATACAATCATAAAAATACCGCTTAATAATGAACCTATAATAGTTATTGCTTTTGGATATGAAAAAAGTAATAAAATGAGAAAAAATTATCATAAAAGAAAAAATATAATTGAGTTCGCATCTGGAGATTTTCAAGGTGGGTGGATAGATATTTTAGAGTTAGTTAGAAAGGCACCTTCATCTATGAATTTTCAACCTTGGAGGATATTTAAAGAAAATGATATAATTAATTTGTATTCTATAAAAAGGAAGTTTATAGCTAAAAAATTAGAGGATTTAAATAAAATAGATTGTGGTATAGCTGCAAGTCATTTGCTCTTAGGGGCTAAAAGCTTTAATATGGATATAGAATTAAAAAAATTATTTGGTAAAAATAAAGAAAATTTAAACTATATTATAAGTGCCATAGAGACTTAATCGTAGATTTATTTGAAAGTTAAAAATATATTTTATTGTGTAAGGAAATATATTATACTTTAAGGAGTGAACATAGATGATTATTACGAATATGGATAAAATACCAGGAAAAGAAATTGAATTTTTAGATATGGTGAATTGTAGTGCTGTTTATGCTAAAAATTTTGGAAAAGATATCATGGCAGGATTTAAGAATTTAGTAGGTGGAGAATTAACAGGGTATAGTGAAATGGTTGATGATGCAAGAACAAAAGCATTGGATAAGATAAAAAAGAAAGGGGAGAGTTTAGGAGCAGATGCTGTATTAAATATACGTTATACTATGACAAGCATGACCCAAGGAAGTGCTATAGCTGTAATTGCTACAGGAACAGCGGTTAAGTTTATTTAATACTAAAGGGATTGTAAATACAATCCCTTTAGTATTATAAAAAAATAACAGGCAGGTGAGAAAATGGAGAATATAGAAAATAATTATATTAAAAGAATACAGAAATATGAAAGTCTATTAAAAAGACAAAGAGAAACTATAAATTTTATAAGTGCATTAAGAATGATAACTTTTATCTCAGCTATAGTGTTTTCTATTGTAAGCTATTATAGATTTCATAATTATTATTTACTTATATTAAGTATAGTCATTTTTACAAGTGGATTTCTTTTATTAGCTAAAAAACAAGATAAATTAATAAAAAATAAAGGCGTAGTAGAAAAGATATGCCAAATAAATGAAAAATCAGTAATTAGAATGAAAGGTGATTGGAAAGGGTTTAAAGATGATGGAAATGAGTTTATAGATGAAGAGCATTCATATTCAAAAGATTTAGATTTGTTTGGCAAGGCTTCTCTTTTTCAGTATTTAAATGAAACAACTACATACATGGGTAGAAAAGAATTAAAAAATTCATTAGAAAATTGCAAATTTAGTATAGATCAAATTTATGAAAGACAAGAGGCCATAAAAGAAATGGCTCATAATATAGCATGGAGACAAAGACTTCAATCAGAAGGACTTTGTATAAATAATAATGAAGATGTGAAAAAATTAATAATTTGGGGAAAAGAGAAGTGCAGTTTATATAATAAGAAAAGCTTAAAATTTTTTACCTTATTGTTACCTACAATAACCTTAATAACCATTATAATGTACTTTACAAAATATATTTCTTTTTACTATCCACTTTTTATGTTGTTTCTTCAAGCAGTTATATTAAAAATAAAAAATGACGAAAGAAATAATGCATTAGATATGGTATATCATTATAAAAAAATTATAGGTGGATATGCTAACATGTTAAAACTTATAGGTGAAAAGAATTTTCAAAGTAAATATTTAAAAGAAATAAAAGAAAAAATTATGAATAATGAAGAAAATAAAGCTTTAAAAGGAATAAGGGCTTTAAGTAATATATCTGGTTTTACATCAGATAGGAAAAATTTATTTTATATTTTATCAAATATATTATTATTATGGGATTATAGATGTATGATAATGTTAGAAAATTGGAAGAAGCAGTATTCATATGAATTGGAGAAATGGTTATGTGCAATAGGGCGTACTGAAGAAATTTCTAGTTTATCTATTATGTGCTATGAAAATCCTCAATGGACAATGCCTAAATTTAATAAAAATAGTTTTAGTATAAAGGGGAAAAAAGTTGGGCACCCTCTTTTAGATAGTGAAAAGGTATGTAATGATTTTACTATAGGGGAGGATCATAAGATTTTATTAATAACAGGATCTAATATGTCTGGTAAAAGCACATTTTTAAGAACTGTAGGCATAAATATACTATTAGCTCAAATAGGTTCAGTTGTTTGCGCAACAGAATTTTGTTGTAGTAAAATGGATATTTATACTTGTATGAGAATAGATGATAATTTGGAAAGAAATATATCTTCATTTTATGGTGAAATTTTAAGAATTAAAAAACTTATGAAAGGTGTGAAATCGGGGAAACCAATTTTATTTTTATTAGATGAAATATTTAAGGGAACTAATTCATTAGATAGACACACTGGAGCCGAGATTTTAATAAATAAATTAAGCAATGAAAATGTATTAGGGTTAGTATCAACACATGATTTGGAATTAGGGGATTTAGAGAATAAAAATAGTAAAGTTAAAAATTACCATTTTAAAGAATACTATAAAAATAATAAAATATATTTTGATTATAAATTAAAACCTGGAGTTTCAACAACACGAAATGCACTATACCTTATGAAGATGGCTGGTATAGATATGTAAATTTGTTAATTGGATATATATTATTATCATATATTTTATGACATAATAATGGGGGAAAATACATAAAATTTTCCAACTTAATAGCTGCGTATGATAAAAAATGTTTTGATTGTTGTATAATGTAAAAGTATGTATAAATAAAATTATTTACAGAAATGTTAAAATATAATATTATCTAACATAGTAATTAGTAAAAAGGGGGATAATTATGCGCAGGTTTAAGTTTATTTCTGGATTTTTAGCTTTGTTTTTAGTGATTATGCTAAAAGTATCAGTAAAGGCTGAGACAGAACATAAAAATATGGGCCATCCAACAGTACTTGTACATGGTTTCATGGGTTGGGGAAAGGATGAGATTCCGTTATATCATTATTGGGGAGCATTTACGGATTTAGAAAAGCAGCTTAGAAAAGACGGGTATGATGTCTATGTAGCAGCAGTAGGTCCCGTAGCTAGTAATTGGGACAGGGCATGTGAACTTTATGCTTATATAAAAGGTGGAACCGTTGACTATGGAAAGGCTCATTCAAAAAAATATGGGCATGCTAGGTATGGAAGAACATATAAAGGAATTTATCCACAATGGGGAAGAGTTAACAAAGAAGATAAAATAAATAAAGTTCATATTGTAGGTCATAGTATGGGTGGACAAACTATAAGAGTGTTAGATCAACTTCTTGAGGAAGGTAGTGAAGAAGAAAGAGGTGTGACAGATGAAAAGGAATTATCAACTCTTTTCAAGGGAGAGCAACAGTTTTTAGCTAGCGTTACCTCTATATCATCACCTCATGACGGTACTACCTTAGCAGATGAGGGTAGTGGAAACGTATTAGTAGATTTTGCTCAAAAGCTAATGGGTGGAATTGGAAGTATAACTGGTTATTTAAATAAACCTGTATTTGACTTTAAATTAGATCAATGGGGATTAAAAAAGGAAAAAAATGAATTAACTTTGCAATATTTTAAAAAGGTTTTCAATAGTAATATATGGAAAGATACTAAGGATATAAGTGTATGGGATTTAAGTACAGATGGTGCGAGAGAAATAAATAAGTGGGTAACAGCAAAAAAAGATAAATATTATTTTTCATGGACTACTAAAGCAACTAAAGTGTCTCATATAACAGGGAATTCCATACCAGATGTAAAGTATATGAATCCTTTATTTATACCTAATTCAGTAATAATGGGAAGATATACTCGAAATGAACCAGGACGGGTGACTATAGATGAAAATTGGCAACCTAATGATGGCTTTGTAAATGTTATCAGTCAAAATGGACCTAAGATTAGTTCAAAGGATGAGATAGTGAAATTTAATGGCAAGCCACAAATTGGGAAATGGAATGATATGCCTTTATTGGAGAATATGGATCATGAAGATATAATACACAAATCAGGATATGTTATTCCATGGTATAAAAAATTAATAAATGGATTAAATTCACTTCCTGAAATACAATAAATTAAAAGCATGTATCATTTATTGATACATGCTTTTAATTTATTGTGGGTTATACATACCTTTGCTTTCCATATATTTAAAGATGTCTTCTCCATGTTGCTGTTCTTCTTTTTGGATATGATTTAGAGATTGACGGATATTACTATTTGTAAATTCGAAAATACTGGTATCATAAGCTCCAGAAACATATTTTTCAGTCATAAGTAAATCTTTGCATAAATATGCATCCTCAGGGGAATTTGCATTAGAATTTGAGAAGTTAGTTGGTTTTTGGTTATTACCACTAGCATTAGAATTCATATTAGGAAGCTGACCACTTAAAATTGTATTTATAGTGTTAAGATGTTGTTGTTCTTGTTGGGCATGAAAATTAAATAATTGTTTTAATTGAGGATCAGAAGCTTTTCCAGCATAATTATTGTATTTTTCAATACACTGTTCCTCATGGCTTTTCAAATCTTTAAGTAGTAAAGTTTCTTTTTCTGTTAATTGAATCATTAAAAACACCTCCACATCTATTTTTCTTTAAAATCGATAAATATATTCATAATACAATAAAATAAAAATTAATGTTTTTGGAAAATTTTTAATTTTAAAAAAATATATGGAAATAAAGTTGGATAAATGGTAAAATATTACTGTGTTATTTTAAAAATTAACATGGTTGGAGGAGAGAATATGAAAGAAAGTATAGGGTATTTGCAAGAAATAAAAAAGGTGTATACACCACATAAAGTAATTGAAGAGGCAACAAGATGCCTATTATGTTATGATGCACCTTGTAGTAAAGCTTGCCCTGCCAATACTAATCCAGCAAAGTTTATAAGATCATTGAGATTCAGAAATTTAAAAGGGGCTATAGAAACTATTAGGGAAAACAATGTATTAGCGGGAGTATGTTCAAGAGTGTGTCCACATGATAAATACTGCGAAGGAGCTTGTAGTAAATGCGGTATTGATACACCCGTAAAAATAGGAGAAATACAAAGATATTTAATTCATTATGAAAAAACTAATGACATAAGGATATTAGAGAAAGCTGCTTTTGATAAAGAAAAGGTAGCAATTATTGGATCAGGTCCTAGTGGACTATCCGCAGCTGCTAATTTAGCACAAAAAGGATATAAGGTTACTGTTTTTGAAGACAAAGAAAAAGCTGGAGGTTGGCTAAGTTATGGAATACCGCCATATAAACTTTCAAGTGAGATTGTAGACTATGAAATAAATTATATTAAAGAATTAGGAGTAGAATTTAAGTTGAATTGCAAAATAAATAGAGATAAAAGCTTTAAATCTTTAATAGAAGATGAATTTAAGGCTATTTTAATAGCTTGCGGATTACAAAAAAGCAAATATATAGATATAAAGGGCAAGGAATTAAAGGGAGTAATAAAAGGGGTGGACTTTTTAGAAGAGGCAAAAATAAATAAAGGGAACATAAAACTAGGCAATAAAGTAATCGTTATAGGGGGAGGAGATGTAGCTATAGATGCTGCGGCAACAGCTAAATTTTTAGGTGCTGAAGATGTAAAAGTAGTTTATAGAAGAAATATAGAAAAAATGCCTGCTAAAGCTCATGGTAAAAAATTTTTAACATATTTAAATATACCTGTTTTTACTGGTTTTATACCAATTGAGATTAATGGTAAAGATAAATATGCAACTAGTGTTAAATTTCAAGGAATGTTTGATAAATCTAAATTAGAATTAGAAGCTGATATGATAATATTTGCTATAGGTCAAGAATTGAGTGATTTAGAAGAACTAGGATATATAGACAAAAATGAAAATGGAGTAATTATAGATAACAATTGTAAAACCAATTTAGATGGTATTTTTGCTTGTGGAGATATTATAGAAGGTGATAGAAACGTAGTATATTCTGTGGCATCAGGTACAAAAGCTGCAAATGGTATAGATGCATATTTAAGTAATAAAAGGGAAGAAAATAAATCTTCAGACGAAGTAGCTACAGTAAAAGAGGAGGGAGTTTGATGAAAAAGGCAGATCTTTCTATTGAGTTTTGTGGAGTAAATTGTGAAAACCCATTTTTCTTATCTTCATCTCCAGTATCAAATAATTATGAAATGTGTGCTAAAGCTTTTGATAATGGATGGGGTGGAGTTGTATTTAAAACAATTGGATTTTTTATTGCAAATGAAGTTTCACCTAGATTTTGTAATTTGAATAAAGAAGGGATATCTTTTATAGGTTTTAAAAATATGGAGCAAATAGCAGAGCATGGTTTAGAATATAATCTTGAACAAATTAAAAAAATAAAGGAAAATTATCCAGATAAAGTTTTAGTAGCTTCTATTATGGGGCAGAATGAAGAAGAGTGGACCAAATTAGCTAAAGTAGTGGAGCAGGCAGGGGCAGATATTATAGAATGTAATTTTTCTTGTCCTCAAATGACAAGTCATTCAATGGGGGTAGATGTTGGACAAAGTAAGAATCTAGTTAAAATGTATTCTAAAGCTACTAAAAAAGGAAGTAAACTTCCTGTATTGGCTAAGATGACACCAAATATAGGCAATATGAAAACGCCTGCCATTGCATCAATTGAAGGAGGTGCTAATGGAATAGCAGCTATAAATACAATAAAAAGTATAATAAATATAGATTTAAATAAATTATCAGCATTGCCTATTATAAATGGCAAGTCTTCTATATCTGGTTATTCTGGAAAGGCAATAAAACCTATTGCATTAAGATTCATATGTGAATTAGCTAAATGCAATGAATTAAAAAATGTACCTATAAGTGGCATAGGAGGTATTGAGACTTGGGAAGATGCCTTAGAGTTTATAATGCTTGGAGCAAGTAATGTTCAAGTTACTACTGCAGTAATGCAATATGGGTATAGAATAGTTGAAGATATGATAAGTGGGTTGAGTTTTTATATGGAAGAAAAGGGATTTAAAACTGTTAAAGAGATGGTGGGATTAGCAGTAAAAAATATTGTTCCACCAGAAAATTTGGAAAGAGATTATATAATTTATCCTGAATTTAATTTTCATAGGTGTGTAGGATGTGGAAGGTGTTATATATCTTGTTATGATGGAGGACATCAAGCAATAAAATGGAATAAGGAAGATAGAACCCCACAACTAGAGATAGAAAATTGTGTTGGTTGTCATTTGTGTAGTAATGTGTGCCCTGCAAATTGTATTGAGTTTGGGGAAGTAAAATTCAAGGATAATTGTAGAAAGAGAGATATAGTAATTTAAAGGACTGTTTTATTAACAGTCCTTTTTAATGTTATCTAATTATAATCGATATATTCAAATAACCACATTAATAGATAAAAAATATATATTTAATAGAAATTTGTTTTGAATATTATTTAGTATTTATAAAAAATACTTCTTTTTTTATAATAATATTATTGCCAAAATTTTAACTAAAATTGAAAAGAGTAAAATTTTTTGATAAAATTTAATAGAGTTGGAGGGGGTAAAATTGAGAATAGCAGTTATATCAGATATACATGGAAATATTTTTGCATTAGATAATGTACTTAAGGATATAAAAGATAGAGAAGTGGATTGTATTATAAATCTTGGAGATTTAGTTGGATATGGAAGTTTTCCAAATGAAGTGGTAAATATTATAAAAACAAATAACATAATATCAATTAAAGGTAACTATGATGTATCAGTTATTGACAATAAATTTAGTTATATTAGGGATACAGAAATAAACCAATTTTCACTGCCTTTTACGGTGAATGAACTCACAGATGAAAATAAAGAGTTTATCAAAAGTTTACCTAGTAAAATAAGTTTGAAATTTGAAAAGTTAAGGATATTGTTTGTACATGGTAGCCATAGATCTATAAATGAATATTTAAAGGAGGATAATGAAGAAATTAAGGAAATAATAGTAAATCTAAGAGAGGATGTTTTAGTTTGTGCTCATACGCATATACCATATATAAAAAAAGCACAAAATAAGTTTATTATAAATGATGGAAGTGTAGGTAAACCTAAAATAGGAAGACCTAATCCTACATATGGTATATTAGATATAAGATTAGACAAACTTTTTAATATAGAGATTATTGAGATTAAATATGATTATAAAAAAATTATGGAGGATATGAAATATAAAGGATTTCCCTATAAGTTAATTAAATCTTATGAATCAGGTTTAGAGTAAATCAGTTAATTTATTAAAAGACAGGAGCTATGTTTTAAAATATGAAGATATACTAATTTCTGTAAATAGATAAGAATATGTGGGAAAATTTTAGGGTTTTAAGTAGGTATTTATGGTAATATTATGATATGTATTTATTGTGAGGCGGTGTAGAGGTGACTAAGATATTAAAAAATAATAATACATTACTAAAATTTATTCAATGTTTGATTATAGTATTTTTGGTTTTAACTATAGGTGGTTGTAACATAGAAGTAAATAAAGATGTATTAAATAATTCTAAGGAAAATGTAACGGAAAAAGGTAAGTTAAAGGTACATTATATTGATGTGGGACAGGGAGATAGCATTCTATTACAGTTTGAAGATAAAAATATGCTTATAGATGCAGGAACAAATGCATCCGCAAAAAATTTGATAAAATATTTAAATAATGTTGCTGTAAAAAAAATAGATTTTTTAATTGCTACCCATCCTCATGAAGACCATATAGGTGGAATGGATGATATAATAAAAAATTTTAATATAGGCACTATGTATATGCCTAAAAAGACTGCTAATACAAAAACATTTAAAGATGTAGTATCTGCTATGAAAAGTAAAAATATAAAGGCTAAAGAACCTGTTGCAGGTGAAAAATTTAATTTTGGTGACACTGTCTGTGAGATAATGGCACCAAATAAGAGTAAGTATGATAATATAAATAACTATTCCATAGTAGTAAAAGTTACGCATAATAATAAATCCTTTTTATTTGCTGGAGATGCAGAGGGAGTATCAGAAAAAGAAATTCTTAAAAAGGGATTTAACATATCAGCAGATGTTTTAAAATTGGGACATCACGGAAGTCATAGTTCTACAACAAATGAATTTTTAAAAAGAGTAAAGCCCAAATATGCAGTGGTTTGTGCTGGTAGAGGAAATGATTATGGACATCCCCATAAGGAGATTGTTGGAAAACTTAGAGAAACAGGAGTGAAATTGTATAGAACAGATGAAAATGGAACAATAGTTGCAACAAGTGATGGTAAAAATATAAGCTTTAATTGTAAGCCAGGAAGTTATAATAGAGGGAAAAAGTAAATTGTTTTTGTAATTGTAAACCTATGGGATGTAAACCTATAGGTTTTTTACTATAATTAGTTTATAAAGGAAGTATAGAGGTATGTATTAATATGAAAAGGATTAACTTAAAATTAAGGACTAAAATTGCAATGCTAAATATTTTAGTTGTCTCTATTTCTTTAGTTGTTACCATAATATTTATATATCAAATGAGAATATCAGGTATGAGAAAAGATGCAGAAATAAATTTAATGAATATAAGTAAAAGTGTAGCAAGATCACCTACAGTAATAAATTCCTTAAAAAATAATGAGGATTCGTCTATATTAAAAAAGTATTTAGATGATGTTTTGCAAGCTACAAAAAATATAGATTCAATTATAATTATGGATTTAAGCGGTAATAGATATGGTTCTTTGAAGGGGGACACTATAAAAAAGAAATCGTTTAAAAAATTAGGGATTAATCACTTAGAAGGAAGGGTGTATGTGGAGGATAGAGTTGAAAGTTTTGGTAAATTGCTTATATGTTTTGTTAAAGTTAATGATGAAAATAATCAGGTTATTGGATTTGTTACTTCAAAGGTATTGACTGAAAATGTAGAGGGTGGAAAATATGAGACTATAACATTTATTATTTTAGTAATATTATCAGGACTTTTAATTGGAAGCGTGGGAGCGCTTATTATTTCTAAAAGTGTAAAAGAAAGTCTTTTAGGATATGAAGCAGAACAAATATCTAAATTATTTATACAAAAACAGGAAGTGTTAGATGCACTTAATGAAGGAATAATAGCAGTAGATGAAAAACTAAAAATTACTTTTTATAATAAAACAGCTTTAACTATATTAAAAAAACATGAAGAAGATTTTATAGGAAAAGATATATTAAATTTGATTTCCAATTCTAATCTATCATTTGTGCTAAAAGATGGACAACCTCAGTATAATAAAGAGATGATAATAAATGATACATTTATACTTACTAACAGAATACCCATAAAAAATAAAAATAAAACTATTGGAGCAGTAACTATATTTAGAGATAAAACAGAAGTTATGAAATTGGCAGAGGAGGTCACAGGTGTAAAACAGGTAGTGGAGGCTTTAAGAGCAAATAATCATGAATTTATGAATAAACTACATGTAATATTAGGACTCATTCAAATAAATGAAATAGAAGAAGCAAAAAAATATATTATAAAACAAAAAAAAGAACAACAACAAAAGATAAGTCTGGTAATGAATAAAATAGAGGATACTACTATTGCTGCGTTGATGCTTGGGAAAATAAGCAGAGCAAAGGAATTAGGTGTTGATTTATTTATTAATTCTGAAAGTAATTTAAATAAATTTCATGGTAAAATAAATAGTAATGCTTTGGTAACAATAATAGGAAATTTATTAGAAAACTCAATAGAATCAGTAAGTTTAAATGAGAAGCAAGATAAAATTATAGAAATTTTTATAAATGAGAGTAATTATGAATTAATTATAAGGGTAAAAGATACAGGAGGTGGAATAGAAAAAGATAAAATACATCATATTTTTCAAAGTGGATTTTCAACAAAGGGTGAAAATAGGGGAAAAGGTCTTTCATTAGTGAAGGAGGTAATAAAAAATTTAGATGGAAAGATTAAAGTGTTTTCACAAATTGGAGATGGTGCTGAGTTTTTAGTGAACATTCCAAAGGGGGATAAAAATGATTAATGTACTAATAGTAGAAGACGATCCGATGGTAGCACAAATAAATAAAAAATACACAGAAAGTTTAGAAGGATTTGTAGTTTGTGGAATATGCAATGATGGTAGGGAAGCTATTGATATAGTTATTAATTCACATGTGGATTTAATAATACTTGATTTATATATGCCTAAATTGGATGGAATAAGCTTTTTAAAGGAAATTAGAAAAAATCAGTTTATGACAGATGTAATTATGGTAACTGCTGCAGATGAAGGAGATAAATTAAATGAATCATTGAAGCTTGGAGTTATAGATTATCTTATAAAACCCTTTGAATATGAAAGATTTAAAGATGCTTTAAATAAGTTTAAATTAAGATATGAAATTTTTAATACTAAAGTTGTATTAAACCAGAAAGATATAGATAAAATAACTAATCAAAATTATATAAATTTTGGGGAGGACCTTCAAAAGGGGATAAATGAAATAACTTTAAAAAGAATAAAGAAGATATTAAAAAATTATGGTAAGGAGTATTTTACTTGTGAAGAAATATCAGAAAAAATTAAATTATCAAGAGTTACGGTAAGGAGATATTTAGAATATATGACGGAACTAGGGAAATTAAATAGAGATGTGGAGTATGGTGAAGTTGGAAGACCCAAAACTACATACAGAGTAATATAATATATAAGAAAAACTTCTATGCATTTTTGTATTGGAAGTTTTTTATTTATGTGATTTAAGAGTTAAAAAGATAAAATTTTAACATTATAATGAAAAAAAATAAAATGTATTTTTCATAAAAAGAAGTAATATATATACATATATTTCAGTTATCTAAAATAAAAACTTTTTTACAAACTTTATTTTTGTAATTTTGAATAGTTTACACTTACTTATTTCATAAAAATAATATAGGCGGATTATTTATTATCAGTAATATTATATCTACGTTTATAAGTTAACAATAATAAATTTATTTACAAAATACTTTAAATAGTTTTAATATATAGAAAATAATAATTTTATAAATTATTATATAAATAAGCTATCCATTGGCCAATGGGGTATTAAATTGTTACAAAACTGATTGGAGAGATGCTTATGGATATAAAATGTGTAAGCTTAAAAGTACATGAAAAAAATAAAGGCAAAATATCTATTGCACCGAAAATAAATGTGAAAAGTAAGGAGGATTTAAGTATAGCTTATACTCCTGGTGTTGCAGAACCTTGTAAAAAAATATATGAGGATATAGATAATGTTTATAAATATACTGCTAAAAAAAATTTAGTAGCGGTAGTTACAGATGGTACAGCGGTACTTGGGCTAGGGGATATAGGACCAGAGGCAGCTATGCCAGTAATGGAAGGCAAGGCAATTTTGTTTAAAGAGTTTGCAGATGTTGACGCTTTTCCAATATGTTTAAATACAAAAGATGTAGAAGAAATAATTAAGACTGTAAAATATTTGGCGCCTACTTTTGGAGGAATAAATTTGGAGGACATATCTGCGCCTAGATGTTTTGAAATAGAGCAAAGATTAAAAGAGGAAATAGATATACCTGTATTTCATGATGATCAACATGGAACTGCAATAGTTGTACTTGCAGGATTATTGAATGCATTAAAACTAACAAATAGAAAAATAGAGGGGGTAAAGGTAGTAATTAATGGAGCTGGGGCTGCAGGAATTTCTATTTGTAGGCTTTTATTAGCAAGAGGGTTTAAAAATATTATTATGTGTGATTTAAAGGGAGCTTTAGTAGAAGGAGCTAAATGGATGAATCCTGTACAAGAAGAAATGGCAAAGTTAACAAATCCACAATTTGAAAAAGGTGGTTTGAAAGAAATAATAAAAGGAAAAGATGTATTCATAGGAGTATCAGGACCAAATGTTTTAGATTCAAATATGGTATCTACTATGAATAAAGATTCTATAATATTTGCTATGGCTAATCCAACTCCAGAAATTACACCAGATGAGGCTAAAAGAGGGGGAGCAAAAGTTGTGGCAACAGGAAGGTCTGATTTCCCAAATCAGATAAACAATGTTTTAGTGTTCCCAGGAATTTTTAGAGGAGCACTAGACGTAAGAGCTAGGGAAATAACTGAGGATATGAAGCTTGCAGCAGCAGAAGCTATTGCAAGTATAATTTCAAAAGAAGAGCTTAAAGAAGAATATATAATACCAGATCCTTTCAATAAGAAAGTAGTAGAGAAAGTGGCTGAAAAAGTTGGGGAAATTGCTAAGAATACTGGTATTGCTAAAATAAAATAAAATATATAGGGGGGGCTTTCGTATGAGTAAAAAGAAAATGAGTCTTATTACTAAAATAATGATAGGACTTATACTTGGAGTATTTGTAGGACTATTCTTTGTGTCATCACCTAAAATTGCTACTACGTATATTAAACCTATAGGCACGTTGTTTCTTAATTTAATAAAAATGACAATAGTACCATTAGTATTTTCTTCTTTAGTTGTAGGAGCTGCTAGTATTGGAGATGTAAAAAAGCTTGGAAGAATTGGTGGAAAAACTATGATTTATTTCTTTGTAACTACAGCTGTGGCTATAGTTATCGGACTATCCTTGGCAAATATATTTAAACCTGGAGCAGGTATTCCTTTAGTTAGCTCCACACCTCAAAAAGTTACAGAGGCACCATCACTTATACAGACTTTACTTGATATTGTACCAACAAACCCAATAGATGCATTAGCAAAAGGTAATATGTTACAAATAATATTTTTTGCATTGTTTAGTGGTGTTGGAGCTGTGTATATAGGAGAAAAAGGAGAACCTTATTTAAAATTTTGTGATAGTTTAGCTGAAATAATGTATAAACTTACTGAAGTTATTATGAATTTAGCTCCATATGGAGTTTTTGCACTTATAGTTCCTGTTATTGCTGAAAATGGTCCAAAGGTATTAATACCTTTAATTAAAGTAATAGGAGTATGTTATGCTGGATTTATATTACATTCTATTATAGCTTACTCTTTCTCTGTAAAAATGTTTTCAAAAATTTCTATAAAGGAATTCTTCAAGGGAACTTCCACGCCAACGGCTATTGCATTTAGCACCAGCAGTAGTTCTGGAACATTACCAATTACTATAAAAACTGTAAGAGAATCTTTTGGTGTATCAGAAGGAATAGCTAGCTTTGTTCTTCCGCTAGGTACAACAATTAATATGGATGGAACGGCTATATACCAGGGAGTGTGTGCAGTATTTATTGCACAAGCCTATGGGATTCCTTTAACTTTAGGACAGCAAGCTACTATTTTACTTACAGCACTTTTGGCATCTATAGGTACAGCAGGGGTACCAGGAGCTGGATTTATGATGCTTATGATGGTCTTATCATCCGTAGGACTTCCTCTAGAAGGTGCAGCATTAATTGCAGGTATAGATAGAGTGTTAGATATGGGAAGAACAGCAGTAAATGTAACAGGAAATGTGGCAGCATCAATAGTAGTCTCTGCTTCAGAAAAAGAACTGGATTATACTAAAGCAACTATAAAACAAAGTAAAAGCAATATTGGGGTTTAATATTATATAATATGGGGGTTTACTAATGGCAAAGGTAGTAGGAATTTTAGGAGGTATGGGTCCCAAAGCTACTGTAGATATATTTAATAAAATTATAGATTTTACTTATGCTAAGTCAGATCAGGATAACATACGTATACTTATAGACAATAATACTAAAATACCAGACAGAACAGCGTTTATTTTAGGTGAGGGAGAAAATCCTATTAGTGAGTTAATGGAAACTGCTATAAGACTTAGAAATTTAGGATCAGAAATTCTTATTATGCCTTGTAACACAGCACATTATTTTTATGATCAGTTAGCAGAAGCTGTTAAGGTACCTTTCATAAATATGATAGATGAGGTAGGAAAATATATTTTTAAGTTTTATGGAAATTGCACAGTAGGACTTCTTGCAACAGAAGGAACTTATAGGGCGAAAGTTTATGATAAATATTTAAATAAGTATGGGATAAAAATAATTTTACCTAATGATGAAGATAAACTATGTGTTTCAAATTTAATTTATAAGGTAAAGTCTGGGGACAGGGATTTTAAGATAGATGAGGTATTAGGCATATTAAATAAGTTTTTACTTAAGGATGTAAACGTAATAATACTGGGATGCACTGAATTACCTATATTATTTGATAAATTTAGTTTAGATGAGTTAAAAAAATTTAATTTAATATCTTCTACGGAAATTTTAGCTAAAAAAACGGTGGAATTAGCTAAATAAAAATAATATCTAGGGGGAGTTTTTATGTTATATAGAATGGAGAATGACTCAATAGGCGAAAAACAAGTACCAATTGAAGCCTACTATGGTATACAAACATTAAGAGCTTATGAAAATTTTAGAATAACTAAGGAAAAAATACATCCTGAATTAGTGAAGGCTTTGGCGGAAATCAAAAAAGCGGCAGCTATAACTAACATGGATATAGAGCTTTTGAATAGAAAAATAGGGAAGGCTATAGTTAACGCTTGTGATGACATTATAGAGGGAAAGCTTATAGAACAGTTTATAACAGACCCTATACAAGGTGGAGCAGGAACATCTATGAACATGAATATTAATGAAGTTGTTGCTAATAGAGCTATTGAAATACTAGATGGCAAAAAGGGGGATTATGCTATAGTTCATCCTAATGATCATGTTAACATGGGACAGTCTACTAACGATGTTATTCCCACTGGAGGGAAAATTGCAACTATGAGACTTTTAGACAACGTATTAGAAACATTGGATAACTTAGTAAAAGTTCTTTTTAAAAAATCAAAAGAATTTGATCATGTAATAAAAATGGGAAGAACACAAATGCAAGATGCAATACCAATAAGGCTTGGACAAGAATTTAGGGCTTATGCCAATGCAATTAAGAGGGATATTATAAGGATAAAAAGAACTAAGGATGATTTAAAATATGTAAGTATTGGTGCAACTGCTATAGGTACTGGACTAAATGCTGACGAAAAATATGTTAAAAATATTACTCCAAATTTAAGCAAGGTTACTAATATTGAATTAATTCAATGTGAAGATTTAGTAGATGGTACACAAAATTTAGATGCTTTTGCAGAAGTTTCATCAGCTTTAAAGATTTGTGCTATAGATTTATCTAAGATATGTAATGATTTAAGATTATTATCCTCAGGGCCAAGGACAGGTATAGGAGAGATAAATTTGCCACCAAAACAAAATGGTTCATCTATTATGCCAGGAAAAATTAACCCTGTAATACCAGAAGTAGTTAATCAAGTGGCATTTAATATAATTGGTAATGATATGACAATAACTATGGCAGTTGAGGCAGGACAATTAGAATTAAATGCTTTTGAACCAGTAATCTATTATAACTTATTCCAGTCCGTAGAAACACTTAATAATGGTGTGAATACACTTATAGATAACTGTGTAGGAGATATAACTGCTAATGAAAAACGTTGTAAAGAGTTAGTAGAAAATAGCGTAGGTGTTATAACTGCTATATGTCCACACGTTGGGTATAAAACGTCTGCTAAAATAGCTAAAACCGCAATAAGTACTGGAGAATCTGTAAAAGAATTGATTTTAAAAGAAGGATTATTAAAGGAAGCAGAATTAGATATAATATTTAATCCATACAATATGACAGAACCAGGTATTTCTGGCAAAGAATTACTAAGGAAATAAAGTGAAATTAAATAAGCACAAGCTAAAAATATATTTAGCTTGTGCTTATTTATGCTAAAATAAAATTAAATATAATAAGTTGGAGGGAATTACTATGAAGTATAATTTTGATGAAATAACTGATAGAAGTAATACAAATTCTATAAAGTGGAATTTTAATACAGAGTTTTTTAATGATGAAGATATAATACCTATGTGGATAGCTGATATGGATTTCAAGGCTTCACCTAAAATATTAGAAAAGTTAAAAGAAAGAGTAAACCACGGAATATTTGGATATTCTAAGCCAACAGATACATATTATGATGCATTGATTAATTGGTTTAAGAGTATACATAATTTTCATGTAAAAAAGGAATGGGTATGTTTAACACCTGGAATTATACCAGCTATTAATTGGATAATACAAAGCTATACAAAAAGGGATGATAAAATTATGATACAGACTCCGGTTTATCATCCTTTTGCTAAATGTATAGAAAATAATAAAAGAAAAGTTATTACAAGTCCTCTGATATTAAGAAATAATAAGTATTATATGGATTTTGAGGATTTAAAGAAAAAGATGGATTCATCTGTTAAGCTAATGATATTATGTAATCCTCATAATCCAGTTGGGAGAGTATGGTCAGAGAAGGAACTTATAACTTTATGTAATATTTGTATGGAGAATAATACATTAATAGTATCAGATGAAATTCATGGAGATTTAATTTTTAAAAATAACAAGCATACTTCATTAGCCTCAATTAATAATAATGTTTTGGAAAACTCAATAACATGTACTGCTGCAAGTAAAACCTTTAATTTAGCAGGGTTACAAACTTCCAATATAATAATTGCTAACAAAAAGCTAAGAAATAAATTTTTAAATACTATGAAATTAAACGGTATAGATGAAATAAATCCATTAGGTATTTTAGCAACGGAAGTAGCTTATACTAAAGGACAAGAATGGTATTTAGAGGTGATAAAATATATAGAAGAAAATTATAGATTTTTAAAAGAGTATTGTAAAGAAAAATTACCACAGGTAAAAGTTATAGAAGCAGAGGGTACATATCTAGCCTGGTTAGATTTTAGAGAGTTAGGTATGAATAATGAAGAGTTAAAAAATTTCATGTTAAAAAAAGCAAAAGTTGCATTTAATCAAGGTTATATATTTGGAAAGAATGGAGGTGGATTTGAAAGAATAAATATTGCTTGTCCACGAAGTGTTTTAAAGGAAGCTTTAGATAGAATTTATAAAGCATATAAAAATATTTAAAAAAAGCTTGCAAATTAATATTAATTATTATATAATAATAATTGTTGAAAGATAAATAAATATAATATTAAGTGAATGGGGGAATTTTAGATGAAAAAATATGTATGCACTATTTGTGGGTATGTTTTTGAGGGTGAGAAGGCGCCAGAAAAGTGTCCATTATGTGGAGCAGGCGCAGACAAATTTATTAAAAAAACAGATGATATGAAATGGGCGGATGAACATAAAATAGGGGTAGGCAAGGACGTAGAAACAGAAGTCTTAGAAGGATTAAGAGCCAATTTCATGGGAGAGTGTACTGAAGTAGGAATGTATTTAGCAATGAGTAGACAGGCAGATAGAGAAGGGTTACCAGAAATAGCAGAAGCTTATAAGAGAATAGCCTTTGAGGAAGCAGAACATGCTGCAAAGTTTGCTGAATTATTAGGAGAAGTTGTAACTGCGGATACAAAGAAGAATTTAGAGATGAGAGTTGAAGCAGAATATGGTGCATGTCAAGGGAAAAAAGATTTGGCTACACTTGCTAAGAAACTTAATTATGATGCAATTCATGATACAGTACATGAAATGTGTAAAGATGAAGCAAGACATGGATTAGCCTTTAAGGGATTATTAAATAGATATTTTAAATAAAATTACATTAAGGACTATGTTAAAAAGAAAAAATTTTCTTTTATAACATAGTCTTTTTTTATTTTTGATAATTTTGTTGATTATTGTAAATAAAACATATATAATGTAAATAAGTTAAAAATTTAATATAATATATAGTTTAGCTAAACATAATATAAATAATATATCAGGGGGAAAATATGTTTAAAATTAAAAATTTAAAAGTAACTCAGAGCACTTTTGTGTTAGAATTAATAGGAGTACTTTTTACTATAGTTATAGGAATATTAGCTTTAAAAAACGTATTTCTAATGTACTCTAATTCTTCTATGATGTTTAAACAAAATGTAAAACCTCTCACATATTTAAATGAAATAAGAAGTGATTATTTAAATATAGGAATACAAATTAATAGAGCAAATGGAGCATACAAAAGGGAATTTGGAGAGAGGGTAAAAGTCTTTGATAAATGGATTAAGAAGAATTTTGAAAGCTATACTTCTCAAAATGTACATCAAAGCCAAAATAAAGTATTAAAGGCTTTAAAAAGTGCATATAGTGAATATATTGATATTTGGTACCAGATGGATAAAAGGTTGTCTAAAGGTTATAAATTTTCCGATAGAGATTTTCTAATATTAGATGATTACGGAAATGAAATAGAAACTAAACTAGATTATTTAATAAAATGTAATAATGAGGAAGCAATGAACCTTAATATGGAAAATAAAAACATTTATCAATCTATAATTAAAGTTTTTATCATTATTTTGATTATCAGTATAATAGTATTTACTACTATATGTGTAGTAATAAATAGATTTATAAAAAAATATTCTAAAAAAATTATAGTTAACGTGGATGAAGTTTCTCAAGGAGATTTTACTGTAAAACTAGATGATGATGGGAAAAATGAGTTTAAAGTTATAGCTAAAGCTATTAATGATACTATAAATAGAGTATCAAATATGATAAACAAAGTAAAAAGCAATTCTTTTTCTGTAGATAAAGAAGCGGAGGGACTATCTGCTACGTCACAAGAGATTATGGCTTCGTTACAAAGTGCATCAGCAGCTTTAGAGGAAATTGCTAAAGGTACAGAGGAGCAATCTGAAGGATTGTTATATGTAAATGAAAATGTAAATAAGTTTAGTAAAGAATTAAAAAGCATGATAGATAACATATATGTAGTAAATTCTGATGGAAATGAAATTAGTCATATGGCTGAAAGTAGCAGTATGGAAATAAATACTTTAACTAAATCAGTAGTTAAAGTAAAGGAATCTTTTAATTCTTTTTCAGATAAAATATTAGGACTTGGAGATAAAGTTACACAGATATATGAAATAAGTAATCTTATAAATAGTATAGCAGAACAAACAAATTTACTTGCACTAAATGCGGCTATAGAGGCCTCTAGAGCGGGAGAAGCAGGGAAAGGATTTTCTGTAGTAGCAGATGAAATTAGAAAACTTGCAGAACAAAGTAAAGTATCGGTGTCAGGTATAAATGATTTAATAAATAGTATTTCTATTGATAGTAACAATATGATAAAAAATAGTGGATACATGGAAGAAGAATTAAGTAACCAAATGATAGTTATAGAAAATACTATGAGCTCTTTTAAAGAAATTATAAAAATGTTATCTAAGATTATGCCAATTATAAAAGGATTAGGTGAAAATGCATCGTCTATAGGTATGGAGAGCGATGGAATCTTTGAAAAGATAAATGAAGTGTCTGTAGTGGCGCAGGAAATATCCGCTTCAATAGAGGAAATATCAAGTTCTGTAGAACAGATAAATTTGCATAGTGAAAATGTGACAACAGCTTCTCAGGTATTAACAGATATGACTAAAGATATGTTAGTAAATGTTAATAAGTTTAAAGTAGAGGATATTAGATGAATAAATAAATTGATAGATACTAAGGCTAAGAAAAGAATTTCTTAGGTTTTAGTATTTATTTTTTTAAAAAAAGAAGGAAAAAGCATGGAAGATAAAGTAATATTTATGTATAGAGTATTAGGAGGTGGAATACATGTATAAATTAGTAGCTATAGATATAGATGGAACTTTACTAAATAGTAAGCATTTATTGGATGAAACCACTATTAAAAGAGTAAAAGAGGTTCAAAAAAGTGGTATAAAGGTAATATTAGTATCTGGAAGAGATTTTATAGCGGCAAAACCTTATATGGATGTTTTGAATACGAAGGATTTACTTGTAGGATTAAATGGATGTAGGGTATATGATAGCGGAGGAGAAATTATATTTAGTGAGGATTTAAGCTATAACATATCAAAAGAAATATTGAGCATATGCGAAGAAGAAAAACTATATACAGTCTTGTTTATTGATAAAAATACATATGTTGAAAAAAAATATGATTTTATGGATGTTTTAAATTATGTAAAGGGATCCTTAGAGGTAGGAAAACTATCTTTATTTTATAAAAATCAGATAATAACAAAATTTCTTTTAGTGGATAATAATGAAAAATTAAATAAAATAAAAAAGAGATTAGATAATCATTTCGGAGAAAAAATTAATAGTCAATTTTCATTACCTCATTTTTTAGAAATATTTAATGGGAAAGTAAATAAAGGAGTAATGCTAAAAAAAATATGTAATTTATATAATATAAATACAGATGAGGTTATTGCTATTGGGGACTGGGATAATGATTTATCAATGATAGAGTACGCAGGTCTTGGTATTGCTATGGAAAATGGATCTGAAAATTTAAAAATAAAAGCGGATTATATAACAAAAAGTAATGATAATTTAGGGGTTGCATTTGCATTAGAAAAATTTATTTTAAATAAATAAAAAAGCATGTAGTAAAATTTACTACATGCTTTTTAGTGACATCCTCCACAAGTGGAACAGTCGCTACCCTCGTATTTAATTAAGGGTTCAAGTGAAAAACCGCCTATACCATTTTCTTTAGCACATTTTAATTCGAATCCACCAAATTGAGCTATAACATCATTATCAATTAAAAATGTTATGTTTTTTATTTCAGCAATTTCGTCATTTGCCCTTTTATGATCTAATACAAGATTAAAAGCTGGTCCACTACACCCAATACCAGCTAAATGAATTCTAATTAAATTAGTCTTTACATTGTTTGTTTCTAAAAAATTTTTAAATTCTTCATAAGCTAAATCGCTCATATGTACTAAGGACATATTTTGTTCCTCCTATATAGTTAAAATTTTGCTATAATAATCTTATTGTAATATAATGAAAAGAAATTTTCAAATGCATTTATAAGGAATAATTTGATTAATGCGCTTTAATAGGTTATTATAAAAAAATATAATAAAAGATGGGAGGGTTATAAATGGAATTTAGGTTTCATCATAATAATATCAATGTATTAAATCTTGAAAAGAGTGAAAAATTTTATAAAGATGCTCTAGGGTTTGAGAAGGTAGATACATATGTCCACTCTGATAAAAGTTTTAAACTAGTGTTTTTAAAAAGTAGTGCAGGGGAGCATAAGCTTGAATTAACTTGGCTTAGAGATAGAAAAGAGCCTTATAATTTAGGGGATAATGAAATACATATGGCAGTAAGTACAGATGATTTTCAAGCTGCTTATGAAAAACATAAGGAAATGGGATGTATTTGCTATGAAAATAAAGAAATGGGACTTTATTTTATAATTGATCCTGATGGATATTGGACGGAGATTTTGAAAGAATAATAAATGAAAGGTATGTGAGGAATCTTCACATACCTTAAAAAAATATTATTCTTTTTCATAAAAACTTATCATATCTGTGATTACTTTTAATCTTGCTTGAACTTCAGGATAGTCTAAGTACTTATCTCCGAATTGATATTTAAAACTTTCATTTAGTTCTTGTAGCTCCTCTTTTAATAAAGCTATTTGTATGTCTTTTCCACTCATATTACCACCTCATAGAAATTATTATGAATAAATAAATTATCCCATAAATATTTTAAAGTTTCCAGTTGATTATCCAATGTTTTTTATATAAATTTAAGAATAAAAATAATTAGTAAGATATATTTAAGTTTACTTTTAACATGTTTTTATAAAAATATACCTAATATTTTATATTCAACTTATAAAGTAAGGAATATTAATAGCATATAGAAATTATCAATATATTTTTTGTATTATAAAAAATATATACATTGAACATAATAAATATGTAAAGTAACATCTAATAAAATAAAAATTAATTTTTCTTATTTGGTAAATATAAAGATAAGTTAAAATTTATAAGACATAGAGATAGTAAAAAATTTAAATACAATAATATTCAACTAATGTTTTCTTAAAGAGGGTGATGCATTTGAAGGAAAAATTTATAAGAGAAATAAAAAATGGTGAAAAAATAAGTTCTTCTTTTATGGTAATGAAAAAATTAAATAGAGGGGCTATGTATATAGGCGATAGAACTGGAGATATAAAGGCTTTTGTAGAAATTGGATATGACATTTTAAAGGTAGGAGATGTTATTTGTATAGATGGAATAGCATCAGAGAATATAATAGATGTCAAGTCTTTTGTTATAACGAAGGCATTTAATTTAGAGGATTATCTTCCTACAGTTGAAAAACCTATAGAAAATATATTAAATGAGATTAGAATTATAAGTGAAGAAGAGTTTATAGATAAGGAGATAATATGTTTAAATAATTATTTTTTTGAAGATGATAATTTTTTAAAAGAGTTTAAAAGATGTATTGGAGGGATAAGTCAACATCATAATTATATAGGTGGGTTAGCGGAACATACTTTAAACGTGATGTATTTAACTAAGGTATTAAGTTATAGATATAATTGTAGGTATAAACAATTAGCTATATTAGCAGCTAAGTTACATGATATGGGAAAAATCTATGAGTATTCAGTAGAGGGACCATTTTCATATAGCTTAAGGGGTGAGATGGAAGGACATATTGTAATAGGTGTTTCAATGTTAGAGGAGGCATTTAATGCAAATAAAGAACTGTATAGTGAGGATTTTAAACAAAGGATGAAAGGGTGTATTGTTCAACATCATGGGAAGGTAGCATATGGTTCTCCTAAACAACCAAATACTCAAGAAGCCTATATAGTTCATTATGCCGATTATGTGGATGCAACATTTAATAAAATTGATCAAGTAAAAAAAGATGTTCCCTTTGATAGTTGGTCAAATTATGACAAAAGATTGGAGGGGAAGCTTTACATTTAGAAAATAGTATATATGTATAGTATAATTTATATAATGAATTATTTTGCTTTACAGGTGGGGGGATAATATGACTATATTAAATGTAAATGAATTAAATTTAATAATAGAGAATTCATTTGATGGAATTTGCGTAACAGATAGACAAGCAAATATTTTAAGTATTAATAAAGCTTGTGAACATATTTTTAGGGTAAAAAGAAATGATATTTTAGATAAAAATATAAAAGTGTTATTAGAAAAAAATAAATTATCGCAATCTTCTATATTTTCATGTATTAAAAGTAATAATACTATAACTTTAGAACATATACTTATTAATGGAAAAAGAATATGGGTTTCAAGTAACCCTATAATAGATCAGTTCGGGAAAATAATTATGGTGATTACTAATATTAGAGATATGTCAAAATTATATGAAATACAAGAGGATTTACAAAGAAAAAATATTACAAAAGAGCAATGTATTGAAAGGGAAGAATTATTAAAATCAAGTGATTTAATAGCATATGATAAGAAAATGCTAAATACGTTAAGTATTGCAAAAAAAGTGGCTAAGGTAGATGCTACAGTTTTGGTTTTAGGAGAAACTGGAGTTGGAAAGGAAGAAATAGCAGAATATATACATAAAAGTAGTTTAAGGAAAGATAAAAATTTTATAAAGGTCAATTGTGGAGCTATTCCCAAAAATTTAATGGAAAGTGAATTGTTTGGGTATGAGAAGGGAGCATTTACTGGAGCTAATAGAGATGGAAAAGTTGGGCTATTTGAATTAGCAAATGGAGGAACTATATTTCTAGATGAGGTTGGTGAATTGCCTTTAGATATGCAAGTAAAATTATTACGTGTACTCCAAGAAAAGGAAATAGAACGCGTTGGAGGAACAAATCTGATAAAAGTAGATGTAAGAATAATTGCAGCTACTAATAGAAATTTAGAAGATATGATAAATAAAAAATTGTTTAGAGATGATTTATACTATAGATTAAATGTAGTATCCATTACCGTACCTCCCTTAAGAAAGCGTAGAAAGGATATAATACCATTAGCACAGCACTTTTTAAATAATTTAAATAAACGATATAAATTAAATAAAAAGTTTTCTGAATGTATAAAAGAGGAGATATATAAATATAATTGGCCAGGAAACGTTAGAGAGTTAAAAAATATGGTTGAAAGATCTATCATTATGAGTAATGATGATAAAATATATAAAACAGATTTTCTTATAAATGAAAAGAAGGGTGAAATAAAATTTCGTATTGATAATTTTAACGAAGACATTGATTTAAAAGATTTTATAGAAAAAGTAGAGTTAAAATTCATAGATAAATCATATGAGAGACATGGAAATGTAAGAGAAGCGGCCAAAGCTTTAAGTATAGATCCATCTACTTTTGTTAGAAAAAGAAAAAAGTATTCAAAAAAGTTTTTGTTGCATAAACAAAACTAAGTTGTAATTTTGCATACAGGAATTAAACTAGTTATATCAATAGTTACAGTATAAAATACGAAATAATATTGTTGCATTTATGCAACGATATTATCTTTTATAAGAACTAAGTAAATGGCTGTAATCATTGTTAAATATATAACGATTTCTAATTGCTTTTTTTGGTATAGAAATTGCTTAATATATATAATAAATTATTTATAAAGGGGAAAGGATGGATATCACTATGTAATAAGGGGCATGAAATTAAATTTTAAAGATTATTATAAAATTATATATAAGTATCTTAAAATTAATTGCAAATTAATTAACAAAGTTTATGATGAGGGGTGTTTTATATGGAGTGGAAAGAAATATATAAAAGTAGGGTTGTTTCCCCAGATGATGCTGTATCAAATATAAAAAATGGAGATAGAATTGTTTTGGGACATGCAGCTGGGGAACCTATAACTATAATGGAGGCTTTAGTTAATAATAAAGAAAAATTTGAAGATGTAGAAATAGACCATATGATTGCTCTTGGGGAGAGTGGATATGCGAAATTAGGAATGGAAAAACATTTTAATTATAATTCTTTGTTTGTTGGATCTCCTACAAGGGACGCAGTAAATTCAGGTAGGGCAGATTATACTCCTTGTTTTTTTCATGAAATACCAAGATTATTTAAATGTAATTATTTGCCAGTTGATGTAGCTATAGTACAGGTAAGTACTCCAGATAAACATGGTTTTTGTAGTTTTGGAGTATCAAATGATTATATTAAACCTGCTACAGAGTGTGCAAAGATAGTAATTGCAGAAGTAAATGATAAAATGCCAAGAATTTTAGGAGATAATTTTATACATGTATCAGATATAGATTATATAGTAGAAACCTCACATCCAATAATAGAACTTAAACCTGCTAAAATAGGAGATGTAGAGAAAGCTATAGGCAAACATTGTGCTTCATTAATACAAGATGGAGATACTCTACAACTTGGTATAGGTGCAATTCCAGATGCTGTGCTTTTATTTTTAAAGGATAAAAAGGATTTGGGAATACATTCTGAAATGATTTCTGATGGAGTAGTGGAACTAGTAGAGGCAGGAGTTATAACTAATAAAAAGAAAAGTTATCATCCAGGTAAAATTGTTGTAACGTTTCTTATGGGAACAAAAAGATTATATGATTTTGTAGATGACAATCCTATGATAGAGATGTATTCAGTTGATTATGTTAATGACCCTAGAGTTGTAATGAAAAACTCTAATATGGTGGCAATAAACTCCTGTGTTCAAATAGATTTAATGGGACAAATTTGTTCGGAAAGCGTTGGAATTAATCAAATAAGTGGTGTTGGTGGACAAGTAGATTTTGTAAGAGGAGTAGGTAAATGTCAGGGTGGAAGATCAATAATTGCTATCTCATCAACTGCAGCTAAGGGAAAGATATCTAAAATAGTTCCCATATTGGATAAAGGAGCAGCAATAACTACTACAAGAAATGATGTAGATTATGTTATAACAGAGTATGGAATAGCTAGATTAAGAGGAAAGACATTAAAAGAGAGAGCTAGGCAGCTAATAGGTATTGCACATCCTAATTTTAGAGAAGAGTTAATAAAAGAATTTGAAAATAGGTTTCATACTAAGTATTAAAATATAGATCAAAAAAATCCCCTGTAACCCTTGGATAAAAAATTATCTAGGGGTTACTTTTTGTAGAGTTTTTAATCTATGTTTCATAAAATGTAGTTAGTTCAAAATTATTTTAATATTTCGTAAAATACATAAAATAATAAAAATAAGGTATAATTATATATTGTTGTTATATTAATAAAAAAAGGAGAATTTGTCGTGGATATAAATAATTTTGTTTTACCAAAAAATGCGCTCCAAAATAAGTTTAAATACGGCATAAAATTCATACCAGAAAAGGCACTAAATAAATATTCTCATTATATGATTGTGGTTGTAAAGAGTAGTTTGAAGGGACAAGGATTGTACAATATATGTTTTAAGAAAAATAAAAATTTTAATAATTATGAATTGAATCAAAATGAGTTTGAAGAATATATAAATTTTTTAAAATCATTTCATTCTCATTTTCAAAATAAAAAAAGAATAAGTGAAGAATTTTTTATTAAAGATAAAAAGCAATATATAACATTAAGTACTTTAAATGATAACTATATTAAATTATGTACAGAAAAAGAATATGAAAATATTAAAAAAAGGATATTTTTTGTAATTTCTAAAATTGAACTTTTTCAATATATTAATTCTTTAAATGCAATATATGCAGAACTAAAAATGTCTAAAAAGTTATGCAATATAAATAATTATTTTTTAGTTAAAAAGGAAAAAAATAAATTGTATTTAAATACTCTTTATATATTAGCAGATGAAGCATTAGATAGAAAAGATAGGGAAACTTTCTATATGATTTCTAGAGAAATACAAAAATATATACATTAAAAATTTAAATCTTGCTGAATTTAAAATTTAGTAAGATTTTTTTTATAAAAATATGAAAAATTTACTAATGTATATTGGAAAAAATTTACTAATAATATTTTATATGGTAAAATATACCTGTAAACTTAAGTAAAAATGAAAGGATGTTAAGGTAATGAAAAAATTAGTTGCTTTAATATTTTTATGCTTTGGATTTTTAATAACATTTAAGTATTATACAGGTGCATATTTGACTCCTAATGATTTTGATAATAAAGTTAAAACAAAGTTAGAAGTATTTCAATTAACAGAAGAAAATTATTTTAAAGAATTAAGTAATTCAAATAATATATCAGTAGATAAACTTAAGGATAAAATAGGTGAAATTAAAAATAGGTATGAAAAAGAAATAAGAAAAGATGGAGAAATAATAATAAAAAATAGGAAGTATGAATACAAAAAAATAAGATTTGTAGATGTGCTAGTATCAAATAAGGATAGTAATTGTAAAGTTGTATCTGAGTGTTTAGCTGTAGTGTTTAAAAGTGGGCTGTATAAGGAGATAATATATGTTGATGGAGCTAGAGTAAGTATTGAAGGAGAAAAAGGATTAAGCTGGGAAAAAGGAGATATAAGGTGTAGGACTATAAATAATAATACCAGTATATTTATATCAGGAACAGGATACGTTCAGGGGGATATTTTTAGTAAGTTTTGTAAGCAGTATAAAAATTCTGGATTTTCTATTGAGGAGTCTAAATGGAAAAATTGCAAAGTAAGTAAATTTTACATATTGCAGCATACCTATAATTTATTAAGTGATTTTTAACCTTATAATTTATTCTAAAAATATAAGGTTAATATATCTTTAAAAGTAAGGTATCTATATTAAAATATAGATACCTTATTTTTAGGTATTTTAATATTTTTAAGTAAATATTAACTAGTAACACAAGGTATGGTTTATTGAATATGATAAATATAGAACTTATTCAGTGTTAAATGTTTAATATAGAAATTATAAGTTTATATATAACAAGGATATTTATGGACTAGAGGTATATTTTTATGGAAGGAATATACTAAGTATTTTTTTAATAGATATTTTATAATGAGAACTTTTTTAAGTATGGTATTTATATTAGTTTTTTATATGCAAAGGATAAATTATAATGAATTTTAAATTAAAGAATAAGTTAATTTTAGGAGGAGATATGAAAACTTATTTTATTACTGGAGGGGCAGGGTTTATTGGAGCAAATTTTATAATATATATGTTTAAGAAATACAAGGGAATAAGAATAATAAATTATGATAAATTAACCTATGTTTCAGATATTAAAAATTTAAAATGTATAGAAAATAATAACAATTATATATTTATAAAAGGTGATATATGTGATAAGAAAAAACTATTTCAAGTTTTTCAAAACTATTCTATAGATTATGTTATAAATTTTGCAGCAGAATCTAGTGTGATAAGGAGTATTGAAGATCCAGAAGAATTTATAAAAACCAATATACAAGGTACTTTTAATCTTTTAAGTGTTTTTAAAAAATATTGGGAAGAAGAAGCAGGGGGAAAAGACAAAATAAAGTATTTACAGATTTCCAAGGATGAGGTTTATGGTTCTTTAGGAAGAGATGGGTATTTTACAGAAAGCTCTTATATAAGCCCTACAAGTCCCTATTCAGCTAGTAAAACTTCAGCAGATATGATAGTAAAATCCTATTATGACACCTATGGATTACCAATAAATATAACTAGGTGTTCAAATAACTATGGACCTTTTCAGCATATAGAAAATTTTATTCCAATGACTATTTTTAACTGTATAAAGGGACTAAAGGTTCCTATATATGGGGATGGATTAAATGTCAGGGATTGGATTTATGTAGAAGATCATTTAAGAGCAATTGATATGGTATTAGAAAAGGGAGAGTGTGGACATGTATATAATGTAGGATGTCATAATGAGAAATCAAATATAGATGTAGTAATGTCAATAATAAAACTATTAAATGAGTATGGAAGATATAATATAAAAGATAATGTTATATACTATATTAAGGATAGATTAGGACATGATAAAAGGTATGCTATTGATCCTTCAAAATTATATAATTTAGGATGGAGACCTTATATTTCCTTTGAGGAGGGATTAAAAAACACTGTAATTTGGTATATTAAAAAGTTTTCTAATTAAAAAGTAGTTTTAAAGTAAGATAAATAATATGCAGTTAAGTATAAAATGATAATATTAATTAGAAGTAATTTTATTTTATATAATAACCTTATAAATTTTTATAGGGTTATTATATTTTAGTATAGAAATATATAATATATATTTAAACCAATAGTTTAATAAAATGTAAAATTATGATATAATCTTTAAGTACATCAGTTTTTAGGGGGGACAAAACGTGGAAAGTAATAATTTATGTAATAATCAAAAGAGAACAGATGGAATGGCTATAGCTTCATTAGTTTGTGGTATAGTAGGACTTGTATTTTTGTTTATGCCAATTGTATATGGTTTAGGGATTATACCAGCCATATTAGCCATTGTATTTGGTAATATTTCTAAAGGTAAAATAAGGAAAGATCCCAACTTAGACGGCTATGGAATGGCTAAAGCAGGATTTATTTGTGGCGTTGTTGGTGTAGTTTTAGTTGTAATATCTTTAATTGGGTGTGGATTACTTGTTGGTTCACTTTTAGAATCTTAATAAACATATTATATTATTATATTTTTATTAAAAAACAAAGTCATATAAGAACAGTATTTTAATTAAGATAGGATTTATTTATGAATAATCCTATCTTTAATTTTGTAAAAGTCTATAAAAAATTATAACCATATTTAGTTCATAAATAGCCATTAAAATACTTCTCATAATACTACCAAAGGGGGTGAGAAATAATTGCTCCTGCATTTTTTATTGTTTTAGCATCATCATTTCTTAATTTAAAGCTTTTAAAAGAAGTTCCGTTAATCTAGTATCCATACATGAGAATATTACTATTTTTTTATATGGATATTTTTGTTACATATTCAGTATACTCTTTATTATTTACGAAGGATTTATTTAAATTTAATATTTCATAAAGTTTATTCATATAAAATCTCCTTTTGATTTAAATAATTTAGTATTTATTTTATAGAGTGCATATGTATTTGTAAACTAAAATTTTTAGTAGAGCTTATTTCACTTTTAACTATGATAATTAAATTAAAATCAATAAACTTTTTAAACATAGGGAACTATAATAAATATAAAAACTTATGAAAAACCTACAGATTATATGGAGGATAAATTATGAAAAAGGCAACTATGGAAAGAAATTTTAGAAAAATTAAACACCAAATTTATCAAATGGAAGATATTATAAAACATTCTAAGACTAATTCCCTTTGGGAGCATGAGGTAGCTCTTAGAAAGAAATTAAAAGTATTAAGAGAATATGATAATCAAGATTTAAAAGATTTTAAATCTGTATATGAAAGATATTTGAATTTATTAGACTATATATCTGTAAAAATTATAAATGAGTATAATGAAAAAAATAATACTAATTTTGTCTTTGAAGATGTGGTGAAAGATAATTATGAAGTTTATCTAAAATCTGGTATTAGGAGTGTGCTTATAACTAATCATATACCAAAGATTATATACAAGGAATTTGAAAGGATATTTCCGGACAATCCTAAAAATGAGTATATTAAAACAAGAAAAATTAAAAGAAAGTTTATTATTCATCTAGGTGAAACTAATACGGGAAAGACTTATAATGCCATGAAAAGGCTTAAAATGGCTAGAAAAGGGATTTATCTTTCACCACTAAGAATATTGGCATTAGAGAATTACGAGAGGTTAAATAAAGAAGGAGTTAAGTGTAATTTGATTACAGGAGAAGAGGAGATAAATGTAAAAGATGCTACACATGTTTCCTGCACTATAGAAAAATTTAATGTTAATGAAGAGTATGATATTGCTGTAATAGACGAAATTCAAATGATTGATGATGAAAAAAGAGGTTCTGCATGGACTAGAGCGGTTTTGGCATTAAAATCTAAAGAAATACATATATGTGGAGCTTTAAATGCTAAAGAATTAATCCAGGAAATGATAGAGGATTGTGGAGATGATTATAAATTTATAGAGTATAGAAGAGATATACCACTGAAAATTGATTATAATATATTTTCATATGGAGACATAGAAGAGGGAGATGCACTGGTGGTGTTTTCTAAAAAAAGAGTTATACAATTAGCATCTTATTATACTGCGATAGGAATAAAAGCAAGTTTAATATATGGAGATTTACCACCTGGGGTCAGAAGAAAACAATATGATTATTTTATTAACAAAAATACATCTATTTTGATAACTACTGATGCTATAGGTATGGGAGTTAATCTACCTATAAGAAGAATAATATTTATGGATATTAAAAAATTTGATGGTTTTGAAGTAAGATATTTAAACTCACAGGAAGTAAAACAGATAGCAGGAAGGGCTGGGAGGAAAGGAATATATGATATAGGATATGTAGCATCTTATGGGAAAACTCAAGATTTTATAGAGGAAATGTTAAATATAGATGATAGAGTTATAGAAAAGGCAGTAATAGCTCCTAGTGAAGCTATAGTTAAGGTGAAGTCACTTCCATTAAGGGAAAAGCTTGCACTATGGAGTACAAGAGAAGAAAAAATTTATTTCTATAGAAAAATGGATATAGGTGAATATATTATTTTACTTGATAGTATAAAATCCTATAAATTAAAGGAAAAGATTCAATGGAAAATTCTGAAAATACCATTTGATGTAACTAACAATTCGTTAATGGAATGTTTTTTAATGTACATGGATGAATTTTTTGTGATTAAGAAAGATGAACTAACTAAACCTTCATATAGATTTAAAGATCTTTATGAATTAGAGACATATTATCAAAAAATAAATTTATATTATTCTTTTTCTAAATCTTTTAGATTAAATTTTGATAAGGACTGGGTATATTATGAAAGATTGAAAGTAAGTGAAGACATAAATAATATATTAATTAAAATATAGTAAAAAAGGGTTGATTTTAAAATAAATGTAATAATGTTTTTGTGCTTGTAAAAAACTTAGGAATATAATTTATAAATAGAAGGAATATTCTATACATTTAAAGAAGTTAATAAACATATTTATATAATGAAGATATAGATATGTTTATTTTATTAACTATTTTACAAATGGTTTAAAAAATATGGGAGGGGTTTATATGAATAAAGAAGAATGTGAAAAGTTGGGTTTTGGAACAAAAACTATACATGGAGGACATACTAAGGATACACAATATGGTTCACTTGCAACACCTATATATCAGACATCTACTTTTATATTTGATTCTGCTGAACAAGGGGGAAGAAGATTTGCATTACAGGAGGAAGGATATATATATACTAGATTAGGAAACCCAACTAATAGCGAGGTAGAAGAAAAGGTTTCCATATTAGAAGGTGGAGAATCGGCAGTTGTTACCTCATCTGGTATGGGGGCTATTTCAGCAGCGTTATGGACAGCTTTAAAGGCAGGGGATCATATAGTTGCAGCAGACACACTTTATGGATGTACTTTTGCTTTATTAAATCATGGTATAACTAGATTTGGAGTTGAGGTTACTTTTGTAGATACTTCAAATTTGAATCAGGTTAAAAAGGCTATAAAACCAAATACTAGAGTTGTGTACTTAGAAACACCGGCAAACCCTACATTAAAAATTACTGATATTAAATCGATTTCCGAGATAGCTCATAAAAATGAAAACTGCATGGTATTTGTAGATAATACGTTTTGTACTCCATATATACAAAAGCCATTAAAATTAGGAGCAGATGTAGTAGTTCATTCTGCAACTAAATATTTAAACGGTCATGGTGACGTGGTGGCAGGTTTTGTAGTTGGGAAAAAGTCGTTTATAAATGAAGTTAAATTATTTGGTGTAAAGGATATGACAGGTGCCATAGCAAGTCCTTTTAATGCATATTTATTAATAAGGGGGATGAAGACATTGGAGCTAAGAATGCAAAGACACTCTGAAAATGCTTTAAAGGTGGCAAAATTTTTAGAATCTCATGATGCAGTAAAAAAGGTTTATTATCCTGGACTTAAGAGTTTTAAATACTATAATCTTGCTAGTAGACAAATGAATTTACCTGGAGCTATGATTTCTTTTGAATTAAATGGTGGAATTGAAGAAGGAAGAACTGTAATGAATAATGTAAAACTAGCTAGTTTAGCTGTAAGTTTAGGGGATACAGAAACTTTAATTCAGCATCCTGCCTCAATGACACATTCACCATATACAGAGGCAGAAAGAAAAGAGGCAGGAATAAGTGATGGGTTAGTTAGACTATCAGTAGGACTTGAAACAGCAGAGGACATAATTAATGACTTAAAACAGGCTTTAGATTTAATATTAAAATAGTTTATATAAAATTTAAATTATATACATTATTCCATATAAAAATAAAATAGCCACTAAGTTATAGGAGGAATATAAGAATGGAATATAAGAAAATGCCATCAGATGGTAAAGCATTAATACCTTTTTTAATATTTGTAGCTATTTATTTAGGTAGTGGTTTAATATTAGAATATCAAGGGGTAGAAATGGCTTTTTACCAATTACCAGCCCCAGTAGCTATATTTTGTGGTATAATTAGTGCATTTTTTATACTCAAAGGAACCATAGATGATAAATTTGATGCTTTAATAGACGGGTGTGGAAATAAAGACATCATTATAATGTGTACAATATATCTTTTAGCAGGAGCGTTTGCTGCCGTAGCCAAAGCAATGGGGGGAGTAGAATCTACTATAAACTTAGGTCTAACTTATATTCCCCCTGAATATATTACTGTAGGATTGTTTATAATAGCTTGTTTTATATCAATATCTACAGGAACTGCAGTGGGAACTATAGTGGCTATTGCACCTATTGCAATAGGGCTTGCTGAAAAATCTGGACTTTCATTACCGCTAACATTAGCAACTGTAATGGGAGGGGCAATGTTTGGAGATAATTTATCTGTAATATCAGATACTACAATTGCAGCTACAAGGACCCAGGGATGTGATATGAAAGATAAATTTAGGGTAAATATATTTATAGCAGCTCCAGCCGCTATAATAACTATATTGTTATTATTTATATTTGCTAGACCTGAAGTAATTCCTCCTATAAAAATTTATGAATATAGTATTATAAAAGTTATACCATATTTATTTGTATTAATTTTGGCTTTAATAGGCATAAACGTTTTTGTAGTTTTAACAGGGGGGATTATTCTTGCAGGAGCAATAGGTATATTTTATGGGGATTTAAATATATTAACTTTTTCTCAAGAAATATTTAATGGTTTTACAGGAATGATAGATATATTTCTTTTATCAATGTTTACAGGTGGACTTGCTAATATGATTACAAAAGCTGGAGGAATTCAATTTTTATTAGATAAAATTGAAAAAATGGTAAAGGGTAAAAAGAGTGCAGAGATTGGTATGGGAGCACTTGTAGCACTTACAGATGCAGCAGTTGCAAATAATACAGTAGCTATAATTATAAATGGACCTATTGCTAAAGAAATGTGCTATAAATATAAAGTAGACCCCAGAAGAAGTGCATCAATACTTGATATTTTTTCTTGTATAATGCAGGGAATCATACCTTATGGGGCACAAATGTTAATACTATTAAGTTTTACTAAGGGAAAAGTGACACCATTTGAAGTAATACCATTATTATGGTATCAACAATTATTATTAGTATCAGTAATAATCTCCATGTTTATTCCTTTTGCGGATGGCACTATAAAAAGAAAACCGTGGAATTGGAATAAAGGGAAAGAGTCAGATATATTATTATAGTGTTCAATTTGTTATATGTGGTTATAATTATTCGACTTGTTTGGATTTTATAACCACTTTTCCGATTAAATTTACTAAATTTTTATGTTTTGTTCATTTTTAGTACGTTAACTATGATATAATTTTATAAAATAGTAAAGTTTCTTCACTAGAGTAGGAGGAATAATATGGAATTAGAAGTGTTTAATTTTATAGAAAATTCAATAGAATTTTTAAAAAGTTTACAATTAGATTTAGAAAATGCACGTAACCACATAGAAAGTTATTTTAAAAATATTATGACATCTAATTCAGAAGGGTTTTTAAATGTAAACTCTAGAATAAAATCTGATTTTAGTTTAAAAGAAAAGATAATTAGAAATGATTATTATAAAATATATAAAACTCCAAAGGAACTTTTATATAATTTATCAGATTTGATAGGTGTTAGGATTGAATGCAGATTTATTGAAGATGAAGGGAAAACATATAAATGTTTAAAAAAATATTTTAATTGTATTGATGATAAAGGATATTATTATAATACGGTTAACAATTGTATAAGATTAAATTTAAAAACTAGACAACCAGAAGAACAGAAAAATGGATTTGAGATATTTAGAATAGATGGAGTATACTATTTTAATGATATGACCATAAATTTTGAGTTGCAAATTAAATCTTTAGTTAATATATTTTGGGGGGAAATTGAACATAAAGTAGTTTATAAAAACAATAGTTATATGCTTAGTGAGGACTTCTACAAGGATATAATGGCCTCAATAAAAAAAAATTTAACTATGATAGATAATCAATTATTACTTATATATAATGAGGCTAATAAACTTAATGCAATTAACCCTTTGGTTAGAAAAAATCAACTACAATCTGTGTTTTCTAAAATAATTAACGATATATTTTCAACAAAGATGAAAAATAGTATAGGTTTTACTGTGGACTTTAAAAGATCGTGTGATGCAATAATAGAATATATTTTTAGTACTAATAATATAGGAGATTGTAATGATTATAATAAAGTTTTGATTAAAACTTTGTCTAGGTTAAATGATATAAGCAAAAATAAAATTGATTTTGATCAAAAGATAGTATTTGAAAGGCAGATTTTTTTCAAAGACGAATTTTCAAAAATTATAGGGAATGCTATTTTAAAGGCTATTAATAATGATTTTCAGTGGAATATATTTTTTAAAATTTTATTTGAGATAGAACTTGGTAATAATTCAGAGGATTTTGAAAACTATATAGAATTTTTTACAAATACATATTATGAAAATAATAGTTTTATTCAATTAAAGTGTGTTTTTAATGATGAAGAAGCAGAAATTATAAAGGAAGACCTACTAAAAAAAATAGCATATAGTTTTAGTGAAATTCCTTGTATAAAATTTATATATAGTGATAACATGGAAAAAATTAATAAGGTTATAAGGAGTACGGTGCAAATTATTTGTGATAATATGGATTATTATGAACAATGGAAAGAGTTCAAACAGATATATTTAGAATTCTTTTATATTAAAATAATAACTATTTTCAACTACAAAGTTGAAACTTCTAGGATAATACATTTTATAGAGGAAGCAGATCATTTCCCAGGAGAGATAGCTTTAAAGAAAATGGTATTAGGTTACATAAACAAATTTGATACTTTTGACAAAATTAATATAAAAGAACTTATCAAATTATTAAAAAAATAAATTTATTTGATAACAAAGAAGGAGTATTATAAAAATAAAGGAAAGTGCTATAGGGTCACAAACTTAATATTGTTTTTAGCATGTCTTAGGTAAATAAAAATAAGTATTTATTACTATATAAATATAGAATATAAAAAACAAATTATATATAAACTGTAGAAATTATAACATATAATTATCTACAGTTACTTTATTGTGATAAAATGTAGTGTAAATAAAAATTGAATTTAGAAAAGGAGATTAAAAATGGAAAGAAGTTTTTATCCTATAAAAATATGCGGAAAATATGGTTATATAGATAATAGTGGAGAAATATGTATACCTGCTACTTTTGATTATGCTGAGGAGTTTAATGGGAAATTTGCTATAGTAAGTAAAGGTGACAAATTTGATTTCATAAATAATAAGGGAGATTTAGCGGTAGACATAAGGTACGATGATGTCTATGATTTTACAGAGGGGCTTGCAGAAATAGAGGTAAATAATAAAAAGGGATATGTGGATGAGTTAGGAAATTTAGTAATTGAGCCTAAATATGACGATACTAATGGTTTTTCAGAGGGAATGGCAGCAGTTAAACTAGGATATAAATGGGGGTATATTAATAAAAATGATGAAATGATTATAGAACCTAAATATTTAGGTGTTTTTAATTTTAGTGAGGGATTAGCACTAGTTCAATTAGGAGGTAAGCTAGGATATATTGATAATAAAGGTAATCAAGTTATAGAACCTAAATATAACTATGCTTATGGGTTTAGTGAGGGTCTAGCTGCGGTTTCAATGAATAATAAGTATGGCTATATTGATACTAAGGGCAATATAGTTATATTACCTATATATTCAGAAGGAAATGATTTTAGTGAGGGGTTAGCTGCTGTAGAGATAAAAGGGAAATATGGTTTTATAAATAAAAAAGGTGATATGATAATACAGCCAAAATATGATTGGGTGGATAGTTTTTATAAAGGATTTGCTGCAGTAGCCATAGAGAATAAATATGGTTTTATAGATAAATATGGTATAGAGGTAATAAAAGTAGAATTTGATAATGTAGATGTTATTGATGATAATTTAATTTCTGTTGAGGTTAAAGGTAAGTGGGGTTATATAAATAGAAGGGGGGATTTTGTAATAGAACCTATTTATGATGAGGTATCAAGATTTATAAATGGAGTAGCAAAGGTAATATATAAAAATAGATTAAAATATATAAATACATTAGGAGAATCTATTTGGGAGTTTCATAAAATATGATATTATTTTTTATTTAACTAATAATTTATAGCTTATATAGTATTTTTATTTAAAATAAAATAGGGAAAGCGGTCATTGGCCGCTTTTAAATACACATAAATTACATAAGCACTGTAAGGCGAGTTACTAGAGGAATAAATTTATCTTTATCTAATCTTAAGATTGTTTCCACATTTCCTAAAGTGTCCCCATTAAATAGACCTATAATTCGCTGAGAAGCTATTAAGTCAAATATTTCTGATCCAGTTATGCTAAAAGGCGATAAAAGTCCAAGGGATAAAACATCGCCTTTAATAGGTTCTTTTAAAGTCCCATTAGGCTCATAAATAGCAGATAGATATTCTTTATCTCTAATAGCCGTTAGGTCTATAATACCCTTTAAAGCTTTATTTTCAGAGGTAACTCTTACTTTATAATTGTTTTCATATATAGCATTAAAAATACTTTCATTATTAAATATATCGTAGTCAAAAAAGGTTAAGGGCATATCGTTCTTAAAGGAATAAACATAGTTATAATAATATCCTCCACTTCCTCCAGAGTTTATAGAAAGAAGTACTTGAGGGGTTTTATCTTCAGAAAATCTTGCTATAAACATATTAGGATTATATCCTGAATTTTCTTTTGGAACTACTTTTAGATTTACATTAGTTATTTTATTTTCTACAGTAAGAGTTATGTCTTCAATAAAACTATTTTCCCCATAAGGTTTTTTGCCTGTAAGTATTAAAGTTTCTTTTAATCCGTCACCGTTTACATCTGCGTATTTAATTTGCAAAACATATATTTTATGGTTATTTGGTGGTATTTTTTCCGGAAATCTAAAATACATAAAAATATCTCCTCTTATTCATATTCACAATAATATTATATAAAAAGGCTATATGATGTGATACTAAAAAGTTTTATAGTGAATAATTTCAAATAAATAATTATTATTTTTAGAAAAGAGTATAAATGTATTGAAAATTTAGTAAATTAAATATATAATTATAATAGGATATTTCATGATTTCACAGTTTATAAAGGAGAGGTAAAGTATGAGAGACATAGAAGTTGTAAATGGAATAATAGAAAACATAAAGCGTGGAAGAGCTAATTTAAAACTATTAGATGATAAAATAATACAAAATAGTGGATTAGATACAGAGGGGAAAGGTGATTATCTAAAGGTGTGTGAATTTGGAGATGATGATACATTTAAGGCTGTATATAGAAAAGATGATAAATATTATTATGTAGAAAGACAATATTGTGCCGATGGAAATCAAATGGGTTCTTGTGATATGCAATATGATAAGTTGTATGAGGTAATATTATAAGGTTTTAATAAAACATACGTAATTATAAGGTTACGTATGTTTTATTTTAAAGAATATGTTTATTTAAATAATTTAATAATATTATTTGTAATATAAAAATAATTGGTATACCCAATTTAAATTTAAGATGTTTAGTCTTGTGTCTAAAAATATACATTCCTAAAAGCATTCCAAAACTTCCTAAAAATAAAGCTACTGAAAATAAGCTTTTTTCAGATATCCTATATTCATGTTTTATAGCTTTTTTCTTATCAATATACATTATTAATATTCCTAAAAGATTTATTGATATTAGATAGTATAATAATAATTTCATAATAAACTCCTTCTAATATAGGTAGAATTGTTAAATTTAATTATAAAGCTTAATTTATATTATAAAAGAATTATAAAAAAGAGTAAATATATTGACAATACTATCTTATAATTTTATAATACAAAAGTAAATAATTAAATATTTTTCTACAGGTGCATAGCTTGCTTAATATGGAAACAGGTGAAATTCCTGTACGGTACCGCCGCTGTAATGGGGAAATTTTATAAAATATGCCACTTCTAGTAAGAGGGAAGGTTTATAAAATTGAAGAACCAGAGTCAGAAGACTTGCCTGGAGACAAGCACTAATAACTCTACGGTTTATAGGGGGGTGTATTAAGGTTATTTTGAAAAACCATAATATTTTATATAAACTTCTCAGTTATTGCTGGGAAGTTTTTGTTTTAAAGGTAGTTTACATAAAAAAATTTACCGTAAAATTTAGTGTTATACATAAAATATAATAAAAGATAATATTCGGAGGAAAACAGATGAAAAAAAACTTAAATTGTAAGAAAATAATAAGTGTTATTTGTATGATATTAATGTTAGGTTCCCTATTAACAGCTTGTTCAAAAAACAAGAAAAATAATGGTGAAGATACTTCAAAGCATGAGAGCTTTGAACTTAAAACATATAATAAAACTGTAAAATATAAAAAAGTTCCTGAAAGGGTAGTAAGTTTTAATGCACATACTACGGAAAATCTTTTTGCTTTGGGTTTAGAGGATAAGATTATAGGTACATCCTATAATAATGCTGAAATACTTCCTCAATATAAAGAAAAATTTAAGAAAATACCTATAATAGCAGAAAAATATCCTTCAATGGAGGCACTGCTTGGGGTAAATCCTGATTTTGTATATGGTAGAAATTCTGCATTTGTAGAAAAGGGTGTAGGAACAGTTAAAGATTTTATTGATAATGACATAATGGTATATGTTTCAAAGGCTACATATACTGAAGGGGCTACTATAGAAGATACATATGAGGATTTTTATAATTTGGGTAAAATTTTTAATGTAGAAGAAAAAGCAGAGAAAATAGTAAAGGAAATGAAAAATCAAATTGAAAGTGTACAAAATAAAATATCTAAAATAGATAAAAAACTTAGAGTATTTGTGTATGATAGTGGTGATGATCAGGCCTTTACAGCAGGGAATAGTCTTGAGAGCAATATTATTGAACTTGCAGGTGGGGAAAATATATTTGGTGGTTTAAAGAAAACATGGGAAAGAGTTAATTGGGAAGCTGTTGTAGAAGAAAACCCTCAATGTATAGTTATAAATGATTATGAAAATATATCAGCGGAAAATAAAATAAAGTTTTTAAGAAGTAATAAAGCATTAAAGGATGTAGATGCTATAAAAAATAATAAATTTGTCGTTCTTCCTTTACCAAGTGTATTTACAGGAATTAGAAATGGAGATGCAGTAGAAAATTTAGCAAAGGGATTTTATCCTGTTTTGTTTAATTAGGTTGGTGAAATAATGAAAAAAATCTTTAAAGAAAAAACAGCTTTATTTTCTATAGTTTTATTTATAATTATGATTATATCAATGATTGTAGCTGTTGGAATAGGGCCTGTTTCTATTGATTTTATAGATGTATGGAAAGTTATATTATATAAACTAGGATTTAAAATAGCAGGTATAGCACATTTAGAAAATAATATAGAACGTATAGTTTGGTATTTAAGATTACCAAGAGTTATCTTAAGTGCAATAGTAGGTAGCGGTTTAGCTATAGCAGGAGTAAGCATACAGTCCTTTACTAAGAATCCGCTATCAGATCCTTACATTCTTGGTATATCATCAGGAGCATCTACAGGAGCTGTGGCTGCGGTTCTTACAGGAGTTTTTAATATTTTTGGGATTTTTGCTATGCCAATGGGCGCATTTATTGGGTCTTTAGTAGCTATAACATTTGTATATACTTTATCGAGAACTAAAGAGGGAATACTACCTATTAGACTTATACTTACAGGTCTTGCTGTGTCTTCAATATTTTCTGCATTTACCAATTATCTTATATATAGTTCAAATAATGAAAGTGGTATTAGAAATGCGGTGTTTTGGATGATGGGAGGACTTTCAGGAAGTAAATGGATATATATTCCCGTACCTTTAGTAGTACTTATAATTTCAATAATAGTTTTATTTAGTTTAAGTAATGGGCTAAATACTATGTTAATTGGTGAACAAACAGCTATAGTGCTAGGAATAAATATAAAATTTATAAGAAGTATAGTGGTTTTGCTCTGTGCACTACTTACAGGAACTTTAGTTGCCATTAGTGGATCTATAGGATTTGTAGGTCTAATAGTTCCACATATTACAAGAAATTTTGTTGGTTCCGATCATAGAAAGGTTATTCCTATTTCTTCACTTTTAGGGGCACTTTTAATAATTTGGGCAGATGTTGTAGCAAGAGTTATAGTATCTCCTGAAGAATTACCTATAGGTATAGTAACTGCTCTTACAGGAGGACCATTTTTTATATGGCTACTTAAATGTAATAGATATTCTTTTGGGAGTGAATAAAATGTATTTTAAAGTAGAAAATCTTAGCTATGAAATAGAAAACAAGAACATATGTCATAAAATAGAACTAAATATAAATAAGGGAGAGTTTATAGGTATAATAGGACCAAATGGAAGTGGTAAATCTACACTTTTAAAAAATATATATAAGGTTTTAATACCTAATGAAGGAAGTATTTATTTAAATAATAAAGATTTAGTTAAAAGTTCAAATAGAGAGTCTGCAGAAGAAATGGCTGTGGTAGCACAAGAAAATAATATAGGGTTTGATTTTACTGTTAAAGATATAGTTTTAATGGGGAGATATCCAAGGAAGAAACTTTTCCAAAGAAGTGATTCATTAGACGTTGATATTATAAGAAAATCTTTGGGGAAAGTTGGTATGGAAAATATGATAAACAAAAGTTTTCCCTCATTGTCAGGTGGAGAAAAACAAAGAGTATTAATAGCTAGAGCATTAGCTCAGGAAACAGAATTTTTAATACTAGATGAGCCAACAAATCATTTAGATATTGGGTGTCAAATAAAAATACTTAAATTCCTTAAAAACCTCAAAAAAACCATATTAATATCAATACATGACCTTAATATGGCAGCAGAATATTGTGATAGGATATATGCAATAAAAGAGGGGAAAATAGTTGCTAGTGGAACTCCAAAAGAAGTATTAAGTGTAGAACTTATTAAGAAATTATATGAGGTAGAGTCTGAATTATCAGAGGATCCTATAACAAAAAAAATCAAAATTAATTATATATTATCTTAATTTATTATATGAATAAAAGTATATAGGATAAAAAAATGGGTAGCTTATTTTATATAATTACCCATTTTTTTTAATAATTATTTTGCCAAAATTTTAAAGGCTTCTATTAATTTTTTTGTGTAATCATTTGTAGCGTTATTATAAATTTTAGAAACTTTTCCTTTTTCAATTATATTACCTTTATGCATAACAGCTACTTCATCACAAAAGTTATTAACTAGATCTAAATCATGTGAAATAAATAAGTAAGTTACACTTAATTCTTTTTTTATTTTATTTAAAAGTTCAATAATTTGTGCTTGAACGGATACATCTAACATAGAAGTTGCTTCATCTAAAACTATAAATTTAGGTTTCAAAATAAGTGCTCTTGCTAGCGCAATTCTTTGTATTTGACCACCACTTAGCTGGTGAGGATATCTACTTAAAAGTTCCTCTTTTAACCCAACGTATGTTAGGTATTTTTTAATTTCTAAAAGTGCATCATTTTTATTCATTAATTTGTGTATTAAAATAGGTTCAAAGAGACTAAACAATATAGTTTTGCTAGGATTTAAAGATGTATCAGGATGTTGAAATATTATTTGCATATCTTTTCTTAAGGCTATCATGTCCTTTTGAGAGTATTTTGTTATATCAATATTATTAAAATATATCATACCTTTATCCAAAGAAATAAGTTTAAGTATTGCTCTACCAAGAGTGGATTTACCACAACCACTTTCACCTATAAGGCCAAGGGTAACTCCCTGCTTTATATGTATAGAAACATCATCTAAAGCTAAAAAATTGGTTCCCTTTAAGTTATTTTTTTTATAGATTTTAGTTAAGTTATTTACTTTTATCAAATAAAAAACACCTCACCTTAGAACCATCCTTTGTTTTATAAAAATCAGGTTTTTTTAATGAACAAATATCCATTTTATTAGGGCACCTGGTATAGAATTTACATCCTTTAGGTGGATTAATAAGGCTAGGGGCAAATCCATACATAGGTTTTAATCCTTTATGGGGTTGGGATAATATAAGTCCTTTTGTGTAAGGATGCTTAGAATTTTCTAGAACTTCAGATGTTTTCCCAATTTCAATTATATCAGAAGCATACATAACGGCTATAGTATTACATAAGTTTTTAGAGAGGATTAAGTCATGAGTAATTAAAAGCATACCACAATCAGTGTTACTAGTTATTTTATGTAAAGTTTCATATACTTGCTGACGTACTATAGCATCAAGTCCTTTTGTAGGTTCATCTGCAATAATCCAATTAGGATTATTAAAGATTCCTATAGAGGCTAATACTCTTTGTTTCATACCACCACTAAGCTCGAAAGGATAAGAGTTTTTAATTTTACCAGGAGGTGAAAGAAGAAATCTTTGTAGTAAATTAAGTACTTTTGATTCTTTAATTTCTTTAGAAATCTTTACTCCTTCACCTATCTGATTTCCGACTTTCATTATTGGATTTAAAGCAGTACCAGGATTTTGTGGGATAAACGCAATGTCTTTCCCACGGAAGTTTCTTATTAATTTTTTATTTAATGATAATAGGTTAATATTTTTATAAAAAATTTCGCCCGAAACGCATGCATTACTAGGTAATAAATTTAATATTGAAAGTCCTAGTACAGATTTCCCGCTACCTGTTTCACCTATAAGTCCTAAAACTTTTCCCATTTCTAATTTTAAGGAAATATCATCCACTGTTTGTACAGTTCCTTCATTAGTTAAAAATGATACATTTAAGTTTTTTATCTTTATATCTAATGTCATTCAAATTACCTCATTTATATGTATTTACTAAAATTATTTGTACCCTTGTCAAAATAATCACGTGCAAAATCCCCTAGAATATTAATACTTAAGCTTAAAAGCATAATAACAACTCCGGGAGCTATTAGTAAAATTGGATTGCTAAGATAATATGTTCTCGCATCGTTTATCATTATTCCCCAATCAGGGGTAGGAGGTTGTAATCCCAATCCTAAAAAGCTAAGACTTGCTATAGATAATATAACTTTACCTATTTTTACAGTAAATATAACTATAAAGGGACCTATTATATTGGGGATTATATGATGCAATATTATATAAAAGTCTAATGCACCGATAGATTTAGCACCTTCAATATAATCTTCTACACGTATGCTTAAAACTTCACTACGTACTATTCTAGAAAAACCTGCCCAAGATGTAATAACCACAGATAAAATTATGCTTTTTATACTGGGGCCCATTATACCTATTATGGCAACCATAAAACTCATTGATGGGATAGATTGTAATATATTTACTATCACTTGTATAAAGGAGTCTAATTTTCCACCATAGTATCCTGATATTATCCCAACTATAAAACCTAAAATCATAGTTACTATAGAAGCTATAATAGATAAAAGGATAGAACTTCTACCACCGTAAAGTAGTCTACTAAAAACATCTCTACCTAAAGAATCAGTACCTAATAAGTGGTCCATACAAGCAGGGGCTAGAGTATTTGCCATGTTTACTTTTATAGGATCATAAGGAGAGATTAGTGGAGCAAATATAGTAAATAATAGAATTATAATTAAAGTTATAATAGCAAATCTATATATTCTCATATTAAGACCCACCCCCTAGTCTTATTTTAGGGTTTAAAATAAGATAAGATAAGTCAATAAGTAAATTAAACACTATATAAACAGTACCTGTAAATAATACATATCCTTGTATTACAGGATAATCTCTATTAAATATTCCCTCAATTACAAATCTACCCATGCCTGGAATAGAAAAGATACTTTCAATTATTGCAGTTCCACCTAATATACTAGCAAAGTAGTTGCCGATAAGTGTTACTATGGGTAAAAGGGAATTTAAAAGTGCATGTTTAAAAATTGTAATTTTATATGGAAGTCCTTTTGACTTAGCAGTTAAAATATAGTTTTTATTCAGTTCTTTTAAAATATTAGCTCTTGTGAGTCTCATTATTATTCCTATAGTTCCTGAGGCTAATATAAAGGAGGGCATTATAAGGCTCTTAAAGCCTTCCAAACCACTAGTGGGCAAGATTCTAAGCTTTTCTGAAAAAATAGTTATAAGTATAAATGCAAACCAAAATCCTGGAATAGAGATAAAAATTAAAGATATAATTCTACCTATATTATCAATAAAACTATTGCACTTTATTGCCATTATTACTCCTAGTGGTATTCCAATTAATATTGCTAAAATTACTGCAAATAAAGCTATGGAAAAAGATATTGGAATTCTTGTAATTAACTCATCAAATACTGGTTTGCCAGATATATAAGATTCTCCTAAGTTACAGGACAAAGCTTTTTTTACCCATCTTCCATATTGTATATAAAGGGGAGCGTTTAGTCCCATTTCTTCCCTAAGATTTAGTAATTCTTCTTCTGTGGGTTGGTTTATACCATCCATAGATAGTATTTGAAGCGCCGGATCTCCCGGCGCTAATACCCCTAAGGTGAAAGAAATAATTGAAGTCCCTATAAGTATAGGAATAGAATGGAGTATTTTTTTTAGTATATATTTTAAAGAATACTCCATTTATTTACTCCACTTAAGTTTTGGAAGAGTAGTTCCATATATAAGAGCATCGTGACCAGTAACTTTCTTATTATATACTACTAAATTTACTTCATTAAAAAGTGGAATAGTAGGAAGTTCTATAGATGATATATTTTGAAGTTTATTATATATATCTTTTCTTTTTTTCATATCCATAGTTTTAGTAGCTGTAGATAACAACTCATCAACATGAAAATTACTATATCCTAGGTTATATTCTTTATTTGTATCACCTGTACTTTTCATATGCGTTTCAAGTATTGTATATGGTTCCATGTTTGGTAGACCACGTCTATCCATAAATAAATGGAAGTCGCCTTTTTTAGCGATTTCTCTAGATGCAGCTAGTTCACAGTTAATTATAGATACATTTAAACCTAGAGGTTTTAAAGCTGACTGTATGTACTCTGCCTCTTCTTTATAAGGGTAAGCCTTTACTAAATGAGCAGGGACTATAAGATTAATATTTATTGTATTACCCTTTAGTACTTCTGAAGATAATTTTTTTGCCTTTTCTAAGTTATGTTCTGCTTTTATATTATTATAGAAAGGAGAAGTATAATTTAGAATGTTTTGTGTTGGTTTACCAAAATCATTATAGAATTTGTTAACTATTAAATCTCTATCTAAAGCAAGGCTTATTGCTTGTTTCATTTTTACATTGTTAAATGGAGCTTTATTTCCGTTAGCATAAAGATAGTGAGAAATAGTGGATTTTTCGTAAGAACTTTGGAATTTATCATCTTTTAAAAGTTCTTTAGCTAAATTAGGAGGGATTGCTCCTAAATCTAAGACTCCCATAATTTCTCCGGATTTTAAAGCTGAAAATCTTGTTTGGGCGTCTGGTATAGTCTTAATTTTAATTTTTTTGGATTTGGCTTTTTCACCCCAATATGTTTCATTTGACTCTAAGATGCAATAAGAATCTTTTTTATATTCACTAAGCTTAAAAGGGCCAGTGGCATTAGGTATATCTACTATAAAATTCCCATCTGTACCAAAGTCCTTTGGATGGAATATTGGACTACCAAAGTTAACCATATTATATGGCAATGTAGGAAGTGGGTTTTTAAAAGTTAATGTTACAGTGTAGTCATCAATTTTAACACAGTCAACTAGACCTTTATATATTTTATCTACCTTAAAAGTATAAAAGTTAGATTTACCATTCTTAAGTTTTTTATATCTATTAAAATTAGCAACCACTATATCAGCATTAAATTTTTCACCTTTGTGAAAAGTAACGCCTTGCTGTAGTTTAAAAGTCCATTGTTTACCATCTTTAGACATTTCCCAAGATGTTGCTAACTTAGGAGAAGGTTGTCCATTCTTATCCATAGTAATTAGTGGTTCCCAAACATAGGAAATAACATTAGTAAAATGTATATTCTCTTTTCCAGAAGTTATATCCCTAGGAGAAGCAAGTATTATTTCTTTATTATTATCAGTTTTCTCAGTTCTATTTTTAGTATTACTTCCACAACCTGATAAACTGACGGATAATACCATTACAAGAATTAATAATTTATTTAATATAGTTTTTTTATTAAAAAATATTTTATGCATAATCAATCCTCCATTTTTTATTTGTAAAATAAAAAAATCTTCTCATATAGGAGAAGACAGAAATAAATTAATAAATATTAATATTTATTAATAATATAAGAAACACCTCCTCATCCGCGTGAGCAAATATGTAATAAAAATATGGCAGGTCTCCTGACTTAAGATCATTGTAAACCATTACCTTCCCATTATTAAAATAACATAACAGTGGTATATTAATGATTTACTCCCATTTACAGTGGCGGGACCGTATTGGAATTTCACCAATTTCCCTATTAAGCAATAAACGTTATTGCACCATAAAATTTAAAATATTAAATTATTCAGCTAATTATAGCATAATTATTATATTAGTTACAAACTTTTTATAAAATAACAGTTAATAAAGTTGAAAAAAGTAATAAAATCTAGAAAAATAGCAGGGTTTTTCTAAGAATATAAAAAAGAGTTGTTAATACCTATCAATATCTGATAATATAATTTGTATAAATTATATTAGGGGTGAAGTATATGAATAAGAGAATAAAAATAGGAATTGTAGGATATGGTAACTTGGGTAAAGGTGTAGAAAAAGCCATAAATAAAAATTCAGATATGGAACTAGAGGCTATTTTTACAAGGAGAGATGTAAAAGAGGTTGATGAAAATAATTCTAAATTAGTACATATATCAAAAATAGAATTATATAAGGGAATAATTGATGTTATGATTTTGTGCGGAGGTTCTGCCACGGATTTAGTAGAACAGGGCCCCATAATGGCATCTCAATTTAATACTGTAGATAGTTTTGATACTCATGCTAAAATACCACACTACTTTGAGAAAATTAATAATATATCTAAAAAAACTGGCAATTTAAGTCTTATATCTACAGGATGGGATCCAGGATTGTTTTCATTAAACCGTATTTTAGGGGAAGCTATTTTACCAGATGGAGTGGATTATACATTTTGGGGAAAAGGTGTAAGCCAGGGGCATTCTGATGCAGTAAGAAGAATAGAAGGGGTTAAAAAAGCTGTTCAGTATACAGTTCCACTGAAATCAGCTCTTGATAAAGTTAGAACGGGAGAGAATCCTAAGCTAAGCACAAGAGAAAAACATGAAAGAGTTTGCTATGTTGTAGCAGAAGAAGGGTCCAATCTAAAGGAAATAGAGTCTACAATAAAGAATATGCCAAATTATTTTATAGATTATAATACAAAAGTATATTTTATAGATGAGAATGAATTTAAAAAGGAGCATTCTAGTATGCCTCATGGTGGTTTTGTAATTAGAACAGGGAATACTGGAGATGGAAATAAACAAAGAATGGAATTTAGTCTTACATTGGATAGTAATCCTGAATTTACATCTAGCGTTTTAGTAGCTTATGCTAGGGCTGTAAATAGATTAGCACAAGAGGGAAAAAAAGGTGCAGTTACAGTTTTTGATATTCCTTTTGCTTACTTGTCATTTAAATCTCCTGAGCAATTAAGAAAAGAGTTATTATAAAGTATAATGGTGAGTATAAAAAACACTCACCATTAATTTTTTACCATTATAATGTTAAAATATGAACAGTTTATGAAAGAACCATATAATTTATAAGTTTAATTTCATTTCCAAAGTAAAAATAAATTATTAGATAATTTATTAAATTAAAACAGGATTTTTTTTTAGTCTGTAGAATGAATAATTAAGAGAGGTGATTTTTATGAGCATGCATTTAGAAAATAAAATCAAATCTTTTGATGGTATAGAGATGTTTTATACAAAGGATATCCCAGATAAGGTAAAGGGTATAGTGGTAATAGTCCATGGATTGTGTGAACATTTAGGAAGATATGATTATTTTACAAAAAAACTAAATGAGGTAGGGTATGGTGTTTACAGATTTGATAATAGAGGACATGGTAAATCTGAGGGCGAAAGAGGATATGTTGATAGTTTTGAGGACTTTTTTGAGGATGCAAATAGGATAGTGGATATGGCAAAGGAGGAAAATGAAAGTTTACCAATATTTATGTTTGGTCATAGTATGGGTGGTTTTATAACTACTGGGTATGGAATTAAATATCCCACAAAATTACGTGGACAAATATTGTCTGGTGCAGCAGTCATGGAGATGCCTATTTTTGATGATATAAAAAAAGACAGTTACTTTGAAAAGTTCCCAATGGAAAAGGTACCCAATAGTTTAAGTAAATTATTATGTAGAGATGAAGATATAGTGAAACAGTATGATGAGGATCCTTTAGTATTAGAAGAAACTACTGTGAAATTACTGGGAGAAGCATTTATAAAGGGAGCTAGTTTTATAAATAAGAATGTAAGTGAGTATAATTATCCTAGCTTGATAATACATGGAGAAGAAGATAAGATTGTCATTCCAGAGGCCTCAAAATGGTTGTTTTCAAATATAAAGTCTACAGATAAAACATTAAAAATATATCATAGATGTTATCACGAAATTTTAAATGAAAAGGAAGAAAGAGATGACATTATAAATGATATAATAAGATGGATAGATAATAGAATATAATAAAAAAGGACGGTCATGCACCGTCCTTTTTTATTATATGACTTTGGAAAGAGATTTAATTTTTGAAAGTTCTTGTTCGTCCTCCACTAGTTCTAAGGCTTCATTTCCATGACTATAATTAAATTTATATACGTCTATATGAGACTTATCATTTTCTGGTGACATTAAAATATATTCATTTTTATTTAATTCCAGGTATTCTTTTACAGTGAATTTTACTAATTCACCATTTTCATTTCTAAAAGAATAGACTTTTCCTTGCATATATAAACACTCCCTTTTATAAAATTAATCTATCTTAGCTTTACCAATTTCTAATATTAATATTACAATTTTAAATTAAAGGTAAATTTATTATATTTTATAGAAAATAATTGAAGCGTAATGTATATAAGAATCGTTTAATATATGTATAGGAAATGAATTAGAAGTTAAGGGGAAATTAGTGTAAACTTGTATTATTAGAAGGAGGAGATTTAAAAAAGATAATTATAAAAAGTTAAGTATTATAATGATGTACAAAACGGTCTAGGATGGGTTGGCTTGATGGACAATATGGATAAGGAAATTGAAAGACTTATAGATCAATATGGTAATGATGTTCTTAAAATTGCGTATCTATATTTAAAGGATAAAAATAAGGCAGAGGATATTTTTCAAGAAGTATTTATAAAGATATATAAAAATATACATAAGGTAGATAATTTAGAGAATGAAAAGAGTTGGGTTATTAGTATTACTGTAAATGCTTGTAAAGATATTCTTAAAAGTTCTTGGGTTAAAAAAATTATATTTTGGGAAGAAAAGGAAGAAACAAATTTGATTTCTCAAGAAGTTATTGAGGATGAAGTTATAAATAAAATGAGAAGAAAAGAGATTTTAAAAAATATAATGGATTTGCCAAATAAATATAAAGAACCAATATTACTATACTATTATGAAGAATTTTCTACAGTAGAGATATCTAATATTTTACAGATACCAGAAGGAACGGTAAGAAGCAGATTATATAGAGGAAGACAGATGCTTAAAAATGTTATGGATGGGAAGATTCAATTTGATGGATAAGGAGATAAAAGAAATTATAGATAAAGGGTTACAGCATATATATCTAACAGAGGATTTAAAGAATAAAACTTTGGAGAAATGTAAGGCTATCAACAAAGTTCCAAAGAAATTTTTGATTTGTAAGAAATATTTTGTAGGATCAGTGGTACTATGTGGCATTATAGCAATGTTTACGTTTGGATACTTCTTTTATTATTATAATTTTTATGGGGATAAAAATAATTACGCAATTAAAGAAAAAAAGGAAGCAAAATTAGTAAAGCCCATTGGAGAAATTACATACAATGAATTTAAAAATAATCAGAAAACTAAAAAAGATAGTAAGCAGGTAAATAGTGATATTATACAAAAAACAACTGAACTGTCTAAAGGGGATGAAAATAAAATACATGATGGTAAAAACAAAAAATATAGTTTAAAGAAACCTAAAGAAAATAATATTTGTTTAAACAAACCTGATACTAAAAAAGATAAGAAAATATCAAATCCAGAAAATAAATTAATAAACTCTTTAAAAGTAGATGAGAAAAACAAAAAAATTGAAAAAGATCGGAAGGGTAAATTAAAGTTACCATCATATTTACCAATGGGATATAGTTTAGAGTATATAAATGTTAATAAAAAAGAAAAGGAAGAATTAGTACAGATAAAGTATAAAAATGGGGAGTATTATTTTAATATAGAAAAGATAAATAAGGAAACATGGGAAAGTATAAAGACTAAGGCTAGCTTTTTAAAAGAATATAAAATAAATAAGAATATAGATGGGGATTACTATGTACTAAATGGCAATATTTCAGAAGAGGTTTTAAAAAAAATATTAGATTCCATAAAATAATAAAAGAGTTGTATTAGAATTAAGTTTTAATACAGCTCTTTTATCATTAGCATTTATAAAAATAATTACATATTTTATAAGTATAAGTATATATGGGAGTTGTAGAATTTATGAATAAAGATAGTGAAAAAAGCTTCTTAAAAGAAATATATTCTTTAAGCAACAAATCTATAAGTAAAAGATATAAGTATTTGGGGGAAGGTATTAGTAGAAAAGTCTATGCTTTAAATGATAAATATGTAATAAAGGTGGCAAAAGGAGCAGAAGGTCATTATCAAAATATGGTAGAAAACTATGTATATAACCATGTGGATAGGAAACTTAAAAAATATCTTTGCCCTATAATATATTTTAAACCAAGATTTATTATTATGAGAAGGGCAGAACCTATTGCGGATAGTCTTAATAAACATAAGGTGAAAATTGAAAAATTAAGAAAAGAGAAAAATGCTATAGAGGATATTGAAAATCTTACAAATAAGTTTTTACTGTTAAGAGAAGATATATATAGTATAACTTCATGGGGGAAAATACAGGATGAATATGTATTAATAGACTATGGTTGTACTAGTTACACTGGAGATTTTATATATGATATAATTTTTGATTTATTAAAGGAGTAATAGATATTATAAATAAACATCTAGAAAATATTTTTATTTCTAGATGTTTATTTTATTGACAAAACAATAGAAACCATATATAGTTAGTTATATAAGTAATTAACCATTTAACTAAAGATGCAATATTAATATAGGAGGTGAGATATTTTGTGAAGCTTATACTTGATGATAGTAAACCAATATACATACAAATAGCAGAGGGAATAGAAGATGATATATTAAATGATATAGTAAAAGAAGGGGAGCAGGTTATGTCTACAACTCAATTTTCTCAAGTTTATGGAATAAATCCAGCTACATCCAGAAAGGGACTAAATATATTAGTTAAAGAGGGGATTCTTTATAAAAAACGAGGGATGGGTATGTTTGTAAAGGATAGTGCCAAAGATTATATAAAGGAAAAAAGAAGGAAAAATTTTTTTAATGAGTATATATTAGAAACTTTAAAAGAGGGGGAGAAAATTGGGATTTCTAAGAAGGATATTATAGACATGATTATAGGTTATAGGGGGTGATAACATGGAAAGAATTTTTAAAGCGATGCTAAAAATCAAAGGAAAGAGTTATATAATTTTTTTAATAATATTAGGAGCTTTAATGCTATCTTTTAATTTTATTGGAAGGGTGGCAGCAATAATTATTATTTTAATAGAAGCAAATAAAAGCATAATAAAATTCTTTATTTCAACAGGGTGCAGTAGAAAAAAATATTATATTAGTCGATTATTATATTGTATTTTATGTAGTTTTATAATACTTGTAATTGCATTAATATTAAATGTGAAATTTAACTATATTAATTGTAAAATAATAAGCGATAATTTCAATATAATAGTATTTATATTTTTATTTCTATCTACTCTAGCTGTTATTACCTCTGCAATGCTTATAGACATATTATCTGTAAGCCAATATGAGGCACTAAATATATTTTTTATACTAGTTTATTCTATTTACTTTATTTTTTCCGATAGTTTCATTATATTAAAAACTGGAACTGATATTTTACAAGGCATATATATTACTTTAACAATTACTTTAGTTAATATAGTTCTTAGTTATAAAGTATTACCTACTGTAGAAATAAATTAATATAGCATATAAAGGGTGTGAGGGTATGAGAGGTTTTTACTTTAAAATGTTAAGAATTAATATAAAAAATATAAGTTATTATATTTTAATAATATTAGCATCCTTAATATTTTCAATTAAAAATAGGCAATACTTAATTAATTTTGCACTTTTGATTATTGTATGGGTAGAGAGTAATAATAAGCTATTTAAATTATCTATAAGTTTTGGATCTAGTAGAAAAAAATAGTATATAAATAAAATTATATACTGTTTTATAGCTAGCTTCATTATTACTCTATTATTGGCAGGAACAATTATAAAATTTAAAATAAATATTAGTGGATTTACTATAATAGATAAAATTTCATATATTATACTGCTGTATATATTAATTTATGCGTTAACTAGTGCAGGAATGTTTATTGAAATTTATTCTTTAAGCGAGTATCCAATACTGGCGGGAGTATTAAGAGCTGTACTTATATTTTATGGAATATATAAAGAAGAGGGTATAATTAAGTTTGCTGTTATATCAGATATGTTTATAGGATTATTAATTTTAATTGTATTTAATTTATTAGGAAGTTATTTTATTTTGAAAAAAGTAGAGATTTAATAGTTTTATTAAAGTTAGGGGGAAAGAATATGTCAAAAGCAATAGAGATAAAAAAATTAAGCAAAACCTTTCAAAGCAATTGGATAAAGGCCTTAGATGAATTTTCTGTTGATATTGAAGAAAATAAGATATATGGACTAGTTGGGAGAAATGGAGCAGGAAAGACTACCTTATTAAAAACTATAGCTTGTCATTATATTAAAAGCTCTGGAGAAATTAAAGTATTTGGGGAAAACCCCTTTGAAAATGAAAAAATATTACCAAAGATTTGTTTAGTATCTAGTGGGGAAAATTTTTTGCCTACTATGAGTGCAGGAGATTTATTTGATATCACTAAAACATTTCAGGAAAACTGGGATGAGGATTTTAAAAATAGATTGGTTACTGAATTTAATATTAGAACTAAATGTTCTTATTCAGATTTATCTAAGGGTATGAAGGCAATGGTAAATGTAATAATAGGACTTGCCAGTAGGGCGCCAATAACTATTTATGATGAAACATATTTAGGATTAGATCCTGTAGCAAGAGAAGAGTTTTATAAAATATTATTAGAAGATTATGAAAAAAACCCCAGATGTATTATATTTTCTACTCACTATTTAGATGAGGTAAGTAAACTTTTCGAAAATTTAATAATAATGGATAAGGGCAAATTAGTTCTTTGTGAAGAAGTAGATATATTAAAAGAAAAAGCTTTTTATGTATCTGGAGAAAAGGAAAAATTAAAGGAAGTATGTAAGGATTTAAACTTAATAAATAGTGAGGAAGTAGGAGGATATTTAAATTTAGCTGTTTTTGAAAAGATTAGCTATGGAAAGAAAAAGGAACTGGAAAATATGGGTTTTAAAGTTGAGAATATGCCCCTTCAAAAGCTATTTGTCAATATGGTATCCTCTAAAAATATTCTAAAGTAGGTGAAACTATGGAGCAGATAAATAAATATACTTTAATTAGAACCATAAAAATACTTATGTTTAATATACAATATATTATAAAATTAGTTATGCTATTCTTTGTTTCCTTTTTATTAGTTATTTACATTCAGGATACTAAGGGAGATTTTTCCGGGTTTTTAGCTGGAATTGGACTGATTATATTTATTCCATTATATATACCAGATAGTGGATTTATTAAAGGGTTTAAGGTGGCAATAAGTATGGGAGATACAAGGAAAAATTTTTATAAAAACTATATGGTGTTAATAATTTTTATAAGCATTATCTTTAGCGTAATTACTTGTTTGCAAGTTATGGCATTAATTAGCCATAAGGAGTTTAACTATTCTGGTTTTTCTATAAGTAAAAATATAAATGGATATACTATGCTATTAATTTTAAATTTTATTTATATGTTTTTTATAGACTCTTTTATAAAGCTTATAAATATAAGTACGATTACTATTAAGTTTTTACAAAAATACGGGGAAAAATTTTTGAGTATTATGGTATTTATATTAATTTTTTCACGCACCTCTGTGGTAGAAAATATTGCAAAGAAAATATTTTTGCCAGTGATAAATTTTATATCTATTAATCCTATACAAAAGATTTTAGTATTGGTTTTAGTGAGCATTCTATTTTCCTTTATTAATTATAAATTATTACTTAAAGCTGAGATTTAGGAGGGGATATGAATTTATTTAAAGATAAAAATTTGAAGTTTAATATATTAAAGGAAATTAATGATATAGGTTTTCCTTTTACTTTAATAATGTTTTCAGTTTTATATTGGTGGTTTGGTACAATATTTATTTATAATTTTTATGATGGAATTAGTGATTTTCAAAGGAATGTAGTTAGTTTTTTGTTAGTGTATTTTTGTGTAAATAAATTTTTTTATGATTATGAAAAGATATCTAAAGAGTTAAAAATATTTTTAACTTTAGGTTATACAAGAAAAAAAATTTATATGAAAATAGTAATTAAAAGTAATATAAAAACTATAATTTTTTCTTTAATAATTTCTGTAATAAATTTAATAAAGTATGAAAGTTTTGGATATTTTTCTGTGTTGATAAATAGAAATTTATATGGATTTATTTGTTCAATGGCTATCAATTGTATATATATAATTTTTATAACTAGTTTTATACATTGTTTAATCATAAAGATTATGGTGAGTAAAAATAGGAGGGGGAAAATTAGTAGAAAGATTCTTAATAGATTTAAAAGTTTAAATTTTACTTTAAATATTATTATTTTATTAATTTTTATAAGCGTTAATACAAGACATAAGACTGTTATATTAAATTTTTTAGGTGGTTTCAATAGTTTTATTATAGCTGTTATTTTAAGTATGATTTTGATTTATCTTAACTTAAAGAATATAAAAAAAGTAGAAGTTTGATTTATATAAGGTTACTAAAATAAGTAAATATAAAATAAGGGGGAGTTTTTTTGTGTAAGAAAGTTTGGAATAAATATATAAAAGGATTTAAATTTTTATTACCATTTATTTTATTACAAGTTCTAATTGAAGTTAAAATGCTAGATTTTAAACATGATATCTATGATGTATTAGAAGTAACAGAAAATATATGGGGAAATTTTTCGGTTATTATAGAGTTTTTAAAAACTGATTCTATAAATATGCTACTATATTTATTTGTTGGATCATTATTTTATTCAATTTTAATGTTAGGGATAAAAGAGCTAGTGGATAAAAACTATATAAATTATGGTATAACTTTTAAAGAAAGTTTAAGATATTATTTAAGATATTTAGCATTAAATATAATTATTTATGCTATTTCTATAGGAATACTGCTTATAGGATCTTGCGTTATATTTATACCTATTGTATTTATTGCATTATTATATGTTACTGTTATATTAACACCTTGTAAGGCATACTTAATTTATTATGATAAAAGTCCTATGGAGGCGCTTAAAAAGGGAATAGTAATTGGGAAAAAATATTTTGTACAAATATTAGCTGTAGGCAGTTTAATAGGTTTAATAACAGAACTAAATATTGGAATTAAAAGTACTTTTATAGGATTGATTTTTATATATTTTATAGCAGTGTGTGTTGAAATGTACTTATATATGTTTAGTGTAAGTATTTGTAAAGAAGAAAAAATATAAAATAATATATTTTAAATAGATAGTAAGAGTATAATTTTTACTATCTATTTTTTAAACATATATTATTTTATCCCCAGTAAAGTTTTTTATTAATAGTTTATTATTGTATAATGGAACTGTGCATTTAGTATAGACAATAATAAAATTTTAATATATATAATATAAAACTTTATATTATATAATTTTTATTTAGGTTAAATCTTTTACTATAAGTTTTATTATATTTAAATTGGAGGGAAATATGAAGAATAAAAAAATAGGGATTATTTCAGATACCCATGGACTTTTGAGAAAGGAATTTATAAAAGAATTAAAGGGGGTGAATCTAATAATTCATGCGGGTGACATGGGTAATGAAGATATATTAAATGAATTAAATAAAATAAGTAAAGTAATAAGTGTGAGAGGAAACTGTGATAAAGGTAATTTAAAAAAGATATTACCCTTTTCAGAAATGATTGAGTTTCAAGGAAAGTGTATATATATTATACATGATATTAATACTTTAGATATTGATTTAAAAGTGGCTGGTGTTGATATAGTTGTAGTTGGACATTCTCATATAGCTTGCAAAATGGAAAAAGATAATGTATTATTTATAAACCCTGGGGGTGCAGGACCTAAGAGGTTTAATTTACCAATAAGCATAGCGATTTTGTATTTTGAATCTAATGAGTTAAAAATTAAGTTTAAATACATAAAAGACTAACTTAAATCATTTTAATTTAAGCTAGTCTTATTAATTTATATATAATTATTTAAGATAATAAGGCTCAACATGAACCATACAATGTTTTATATTATTAATATCTCTTTCTAAAGTATCATGCACTTTAGTGGCTATTTCATGACTTTTTTCAACGCTTAATTTACTATCAATAGAAATTTCTATGTCTACATATATTTTGCTACCGAAATTTCTAGTTTTTAAATTGTGAATTTCTTCAACCCCACTGATTGTTAAAGTTTTTTCTTTAATTTTTTCAATTATTTCTTTATCAGCAGAACTATCTACCAATTCTTTTATGGACTTTAGGTAGAATTCTATCCCTACTTTTATTATAAATAAGCTAACTAGGATACTAGTTATAGGATCTAATATTTTAAGTCCTATACGTGCTCCCAAAATACCTGCAAATGTTCCTATAGATGAAAATGCATCAGATCTATGATGCCATGCATCTGCTTCCATAGAAACACTTTTGATTCTTTTAGCTGTTTTTATAGTGTATCTATACATTAATTCTTTTGTTATTATAGATATTATTGCGGCTATTAAAGCAATTTTACCTGGGGTAGTGAAATTTCCTTTATATAAAACTTTAAAACCCTCATAAGCTATAAAAATACCTGTTAAAAATAATAAAGCACTTATTATTTTTGCACAAATAGGTTCAAACTTTTCATGCCCATAAGGATGACATTCATCTTCTTTCTTGCTAGATACTTTTAATCCTATAATTACCATAACTGTTGTTATTACATCTGATAATGTATGAATACCATCGGCTATCATAGCACTACTTTTACCAAATATTCCTGCAATAACTTTAAAAATACATAGGAGCAGGTTTAGTAATATGGTTATTAAAGATACTTTTTTTCCTAGTTTATATTCATTCATAAGAAAACCTCTTTTCAATTGATAAAAATTATATTAACATTATACTCTAAAACCTTTGAAATGTGAATACTAAACAGGAAATAAGTTCTGAGTATTATTATCAATTGATAATAAAAACCTATATCTAAAAAATAAGTTATTTATTATTTTAAAAGGTATTTTCACTAAGAATGTTGAAAATGATACAATACTTTATAAAAATGAGTATCATTTGAATTAAAAAAGAAATGAACATTTAAAGAATAAATATTTAAAACTTATGAAGTTAGAGGAGTTTTCAGAATTTTGTCATTATGAATTATCAGGTGGTATGGCTTATAGAGTTGAAATTGGAAGGACATTATCTTATGAACCCAATATGATGTTTATGGACGAACCTTTTGCAGCATTACATCATTTTACTATATTGTATTTACAACAGGACATAATCAACTTATATAAAAAAGCCCTAAAAGCAATAATTTTTATAACCCATAATATAGAAGAGGCACTTTTATTGGGACATAGAATTATAATTTTAGATATAGGTATAGTAAAAAAGGAATATACCATACAAGAAAAATATCCTAGAGATTTAAAAATTTTATGTATTTAAAAGATGATATATTAAGTACTCTTTCCATGTGTGAAAATTAAAAAGTGTATAAATTTAGGGGGATTTAAATAAAATTAAAAAGAATAGTTTTATCAATTTTAGTAGTGACAATAGCTCAAAATATGTTAATTGGATGTGGTATAACTTCTAAGGAAGTTGGATTAAGTAAAGAAGAAACAAAGGAAATGTATAATTGGTATAATTTCCACAATACAATAAATCAAAAGGAGATAGTTGAACTTAAAAAAACTCAAGATTTTTGATCAATAGTGGACCGCAAAAAAATAAAATAAATATAGAGAATTTAATTGTAAATTAAAGAATGATAGGAGAGAAGACTTAATATTTAAAATTTCTCTTTTAATTATTTAAGTAGTTATTTTGTTTATATTTAAAAAAAGTGTTACACTATTTAATAAGCCATGTTATAAATTTTGCAATAAAACTAGTTAGAGAGGGGAATATTTAGTGAAAAATTTCAGATTAAATAAAACATTGGAAACAATGAAAGAGAATAATATAAACCAAATTATAATTTCAGATCCAGCATCTATATTTTATTTAACTGGACAATGGATATATCCAGGAGAAAGGATGCTTGTTTTATATCTAAATACAAATGGACAGCATAAATTATTTATTAATGAATTATTTCCTACAAGTGAAAATTTAGATTTAGAACAAATAAGATTTAAGGATACCGATGATGCAGTAGAGATTTTATGTAAACATATAGATAAAAAAGGAATTATAGGTATAGATAAAAACTGGCCTGCTAAATTTTTATTAAAACTTATAGAATTAAATAAAGAAAGCGAATATGTAAATGCTTCTGTAATTATAGATAGAATTAGAATGTGTAAAGATTATGAAGAAAAAAATTTAATGAGAGAGGCTTCTAGGATAAATGATATGGCTATGGAAGAAATAATTAAAATTATTCCAAAAAAATATTCAGAGAAAAAATTAGGAGAAAAACTTTTAAATATATATGAATCTTTAGGAGCAGAAGGATATTCTTTTGATCCGATTTTAGCTTACGGGAAAAACACTTCAGATCCTCATCATGAAATAGATAATACAATTTTAAAGGAGGGAGAAGGTATAATTATAGATATTGGATGTAGATTTAATTCCTATTGCTCTGATATGACCAGAACTGTTTTTTATAAAAGTGTTTCTGATAATGCAAAAAAAATTTATAATATAGTATTAGAGGCCAATAAAAGGGCTATTAATAGTGTAAAACCTGGTGTTAGATTTTGTGATATAGATAAAGTTGCTAGAGAATATATAGAGTCCTTTGGATATGGTAAATATTTCACTCATAGAACAGGACATTCCATTGGAATAGATGTACATGATTTAGGGGATGTTTCATCTACAAATATCGATATTCTAAAGCCGGGAATGATATTTTCTGTTGAACCAGGAATATACTTACCAAATGAAGTAGGAGTAAGAATAGAAGACTTAGTGTTAGTAACTGATAATGGATGTGAGATATTAAATTCTTATAACAAGGAATTAACCGTAATAAAATAAGAATTAATGTTAATTAAGTTAATTTATTGCTAAATTGAAATATAAAAAATGGGACTTTTAGTCCCATTTTTTTAAAATATTATATGTGCAATTAAAGTAATAATAGGTAATGTTATTAAGGTACGCTGAATAAATATTATTACTAAGTCTTTTATTGAAACAGGTATTTTCGATCCTAATAAAAGCCCACCAACTTCTGACATATATATAAGCTGAGTAACAGAAAGACAAGCTATTATAAATCTGGTCATTTCACTATTTATTGTAGCAGCTATAACTGATGGAATAAACATATCCGCAAAACCTATTATAATTGTTTGAGAAGCTTTAGATGCCTCAGGAATTTGTAATAAATTTAATAAAGGAATAAAAGGCATACCTAGCCATCTAAATATAGGAGTATAATTAGCTAATATAAGTGCTAGTGTACCCATAGACATAACTACAGGAGCAACTCCTAACCACATATCTAATATATTTTTAATTCCACCATTTAAAAATCCAGAAATTCCCTGATTAGAAGATGCCTTTTCTACAGCTTTTTCTACCCCCCATTTTAAAGAATTATAACCTTTTGGAATAACCTCTGAATATTCCACTTCTATATTATTGTAACGTGTATCAGGTTTTCTTGAAAGTGGTGGAATACGAGGGATTATTATAGCAGCAATGATTCCAGATAAGGTTACAGTTAAATAAAAAGGTACAAACATATGGGTAAGGTTTACCTGGGCAATAACTATTAAGCTAAAAGTGATTGAAACCGCAGAAAAAGTTGTACCTATAACCGCTGCTTCTCTTTTGGTATAATAACCATTTTCATATTGTTTGCTAGTAAGAAGTACACCTATTGTACCATCTCCAAGCCAAGATGCTATGCAATCTACTGAAGAACGACCAGGTAGATTGAAGATAGGTCTCATTACTTTAGTTAATAATATCCCGAAAAATTCTAACAAACCAAAATCTAAAAGTAACGGCAAAAACATTCCTGCAAATAAAAATACAGAAAATAATATTGGAAGTAAGCTATTTAATAATAGTCCACCTGTGTCTTCTGACCAGATCCATATAGGACCAATTTCAAAAAATGTACAAATTGCAAAAATGAAACCTAGTGCTCTACACATAAACCACATTAAAGGTACATTAAATAAGTTGTTTAAATAATTATTTTTAAGTATAAATTTAGGTTTTAAAAGTTTAGTCAAAGCACTAATTATAAAAGTTGTAGAAATTAAAACAGTCATAATACCTGGAAGACTATTGCCAAGTAAATTTTGAACTGATTTAGAAAGAATTGCAATAGGTATAGTAACTTCACCTTTATATATAATAGGAATCATAAAAATTATAACTCCTATAAAGGACGGAAACAAAAATTGCAATAAAGTTTTAAAAGAATAATTATATTTCATTTTATTTTCCATATTAGTAGCTCCTTTTTATAAATATTCATATAGCATGTACATTATAATGTATAAATATGAGTTTATCAAGATAATTAATTCAAAAAAATAAAATTAAATATACAGATTTATGCATGTATTTAATACATTAAAAAGATAAACTAATTATTAATATGCAAGAAATATGAAATTAACTTATAAAAATTCATGATAAATTATACAACAGCTTTATATATCTGTATCCATACACTTTTTAAAATATTAAAGGTAACTTATAATTAATATATGGTAAAATTTACAATGAGGAGTGAGATGTATGAAGGCTAAGAGAATGGTATTAATAGGATTTTTCGCAGCTGTATGTTTCATAGGAACTTATTTACATATATCCATTGATATAGGTGGAAGTAGTACTATGATTCATTTAGGTACTACTGCTATCTTTATTTCCGCAATAGTTATAGGAAAGGATGCAGGAATAGCAGGCGCAATAGGGTGTACATTATTTGATGCATTTAATCCTAAATATGTAGCATGGGTGCTTCCTACTTTTATAATAAAAGGGCTAACAGGATATACTGTTGGTTATATTTCCTTTTTAAGAGGTAAAAAAGGAAATTGTATATGGCAAAACATAATTGCTTTTGTAATTGGTGGAATTCTATCTTTATTAGGATATTTTATATTTAATTGGCTTGTATTTGTTGGTTTTTACCCAGCTATACTAAAGATGGTATCTTCTTTAGTAACAACAACATTAGGAGTGGCTATAACCATTCCGCTATCATCAGTAATAAAACCTATTATGAATAAAAGTGGAATAGTAACTAATTATGACAATTAAAAAGTATTTTATTGGATACCCTTTACCAAAATCAAAAAGACTGATAAACTTAAATATGATAATGATATTCATTATCATATTTAACTGGGGGTGATTTTATGTTTTTTAAGAAGAATAACGAGAAGGAGATAAAGCTAAAGGTTAAAGGTATGATGTGCCCACATTGTGAGTTAACTGTAAAAAAAGCGATAACTAGTATAGAAGGAGTTAAAAAAGCTAAGGTAAGTTACATTAGGAAAAGTGCGGTTGTGGTTTTAAAGGAAGGATTTGATATACCTGTTAATATATTAATAGAGGCAGTGAAGTCTATAGGCTATGATGTATTTATATAAATATTAAATGTTGCAGTATGTATAGATAAGTTATAACATTATAAGCGTAAATACTTTTTAAGGAGGAATTTATAATGAAAATAGTGGTACTTGAACCTCTTGGAATATCGGAAGAGGATATAAGAAAAATTGCGTCGCCAATTATTAAGGATGGCAATGAATTAGTAGTTTATAAAGATAGAATTGAGGACACAGATATTTTAAAAGAAAGAGTAATGGGCGCAGATGTATTAATAATTGCTAATATGCCTTTAAAAGGAGAAGTTATAAAATCCGCAGAAAACCTTAAGATGATATCTGTTGCTTTTACAGGAGTAGATCATGTAGATATAAATGCTTGCTTAGAAAAAAATATTGTTGTTTGTAATGCAGCTGGTTATAGTACATCATCTGTGGCAGAACTTACATATGGTTTAATGCTTTCTGTGTTTAGAAATATAGTACCATTAGACAAGATTACAAGAGAAGGAAAAACAAAATGTGGATATGGACAAACTGAAATATTAGGAAAGACATTAGGTATTATAGGAACAGGAGCTATTGGCATTAAAGTAGCAGAAATTGCACAAGTATTTGGATGCAAAGTTATTGCATATAGTAGAAGTAAAAAATCTGAAATTGGAGATATGGGAATAAAATATGTTTCATTAGATAAGTTATTAAAAGAAAGTGATATAGTATCAGTTCATGTACCTTTAACAGATGAAACAAAATATTTAATCAATAAAGAAAAGATAGGATTAATGAAAAGGAGTGCTGTAATTATAAATACGGCTAGAGGATCCATTATAGATAATAAAGCTTTAGCAAAGGCTTTAAAAGAGGGACGTATTGCAGGAGCTGGAATAGACGTATTTGATAATGAACCACCACTTGAAAGAGAATATGATTTATTAAATGTTCCAAGTGTAGTGGTTACACCTCATATTGGTTTTGCTACAAAAGAGGCCATGGTAAGAAGGGCTCATATAGTAATTGAAAATATAGCTAAATGGAAAGAGGGAAATCCCCAGAATTTAATAAGCAAGTAAAAGCAGAATAAAAAGCAGGTTAAAATTAATTAACCTGCTTTTTATGTATTATTTTGGCCTTCATTAAAGATAATAAATATGTATAAATAGTTTTAGAAAGGCTGAAGGTATATGAAAAATATTTTTTGCATTTATAAAAGGGATATATTAAATATATTATCTAATTGGGTTGCAACAGTGATAGTTTTAGGACTTATTATTTTACCGTCATTGTATGCATGGTTTAATATAAGGTCTTCTTGGGACCCTTATGGAAATACAAGGGGAATAAAAGTTGCTATTGTAAATAAGGATAAAGGTAGTTCTTACAAAGATATTTCTGTAAATGTTGGAGAAGAGCTTGTAAAAAGCTTAAATGAAAATAAAAATATAGGATGGGTTTTCGTTGATGAAGAGGATGCGAAAAATGGGGTAAAGTACGGTAAATATTATGCTAGCATTACTATAACTGAAGAATTTTCATATAAGCTTTTATCCATTGTAAGAGAGAAAATAGAAAAACCAGATATAATATATTCTGTTAATGAAAAGAGAAATGCAGTAGCACCTAAGATAACAGAAAAAGGAGTAACCAGCATTCAAAATGAAATAAGCAAAAATTTTGTTAAAACAGTAAACAATGTTATATTTGATATTTTCAATAAATTAGGAATTCAGATTGAAGAAGAAAAACCTAAAATAAAAGAATTAATTAATATTATATTGTATATAAATAATAAAATACCTGAGATAAATAAGTCTATAGATGAACTTTATAATGGAGCAATTACCTTGGAAAGTTTTATAAAAAAGGTAAATAAAGATATGCCACTTATAGAGGATACTATAAATAAAGGATCTAACATATGTAAAAGTGGGAAGGAATTTTTATTAAAAGCTACTGAAGGTATACAAAAATCTGTACCCTATATTAAAGAAGATATGATTATTATAAGGGAGATAATTTCATCAACTGAAAGTATAATATCGCAATCTGTAAATATTATAGGAACAAATACTATAAGGGCTAGGGAATTATTAATAAAGGCTAATGACAGATTAAACAATGCTTCTGATAAAATTGATAACATTAAAAGATTTTTAAAATCTTTTGATAAAAATTCAAACAATAAATTAATATCAAATTTAGTAGATAAAATGACGAAGGTTAACGACAAGCTAAGTAGAGAAATGCAGTTAATAAACTTAATTTTACAATCTATTGATAAAGGGGAAAAACCTTCTATAGATTTATTAAATGAATTAATGAAAAGAGCCGAGGAAGCTACTACAATTTTAGATAACATAATAGAAAATTTTGATAGTAAAATTGCACCAGCTATCAATAGTGTTACTAATGAAATAGTAATTTTAGCAGGAAATATTACAAAAATTTTAGACGATGCAAATAAGGACTTACCAAAGATCAAAGAATTATTGAATAAGGCTTACAAAGGGACTATAAAGGGGAAAGAAGATATACAATTAATCAAAAAGAGTTTACCTAAAATAGAAAAGTCCATAGGTTCTATAGCAGATAAAGTTAAGACATTAAATGATAATAAACAGCTAAATGAAATTATAAAGATTCTTAAAAATGACGCAGGAAGAGAAAGCGAGTTTTTAGCAAATCCAGTAAATATAAAAGAAAATAGAATGTTTCCTATTCCTAATTATGGTTCAAGTATGTCTCCATTTTTTACTACTTTATCTTTATGGGTTGGAGCATTGATTTTAGTTTCAATTTTATCTGTTAATCTACATAATGTAGAAAATACTAAATTGTATCAGGTTTATTTTGGAAGGTACCTTACATTTATGACTATTGCTATATTTCAAGCAATTATAGTAAGTATGGGGGATATTTTTATATTAAAAATATATGCGGCTCATAAAGGTGTTTTTATATTATATTCTATATTTATAAGTATAGTTTTTTCAATGATAGTGTATACCTTAGTGTCTGTGTTTGGTAATGTTGGCAAAGCATTAGCAGTTATTTTATTAGTACTTCAGATATCTGCTTCAGGTGGGACGTTTCCAATAGAGGTAACTCCTAGGTTTTTCCAAATTATAAATCCATTTTTACCTTTCACTTATGCTATAGGAACTATGCGAGAAGCTGTAGGAGGAATAGTTCCTGAATTATTAATATTTAATAGTTGTATGCTTTTGGTTTATTTCTTTTTATCTATTTTGATAGCACTTTTACTAAAGAAAAGGTTTAATAAAATGAATGAAAAATTCGTAAGAAAATTTAAGGACAGCGGATTGGTAGAAGAATAATTACAAATTTTAACCTCTGAGAGTTCAGAGGTTTTTTTTAGCAAATAAGTATGAATTTTTTTAAAACTTATATAGTTAATAAAAAAATCTGTTATAATAATATATAAATGGTTTTAATGTAATTAATTAGAAGTAGCATATATTCGCATTAAAAAATTAGATTGGAAAGGAAGGATTGAAATTAATACTATGGCTTACAGTAAAAAATCATCTTTAAAAAAACAGTGGACACGTAAAATAATGGGGTTAATAATTTCTATATTTTTGATTATTGCTATAGGAGCATATTTTTCCATTAGAGCAGTTACTAAGAGTTTAGTTTTAAAAACAGGACCTATGTTTAGTAATATAATATCGTATGAATTAGAAGGACAGGATATAAGTTCATTAATATCTGAAAAAGAGAATAGTGATATATATCAAAAAGTAGATAAAGCATTGATTTATTTAACAAACAGAGGTGGCGATGTATTTAATAGAATTTATGTTATTAATGAGTTTGAGAAAGGTAAATGGACATACATAATAGATAAGTCCCAAGAAAATTCTTTTAAATGTGGAGATGTTTATAATATAGAAAATGGCAAAGGTGATATACAAGAGGCAGTTAACACAAATAATATAGTTATAGATAGTAAAAGTTCTAAAATACTTAAGATACTTATCCCTATGAAGGGAGATAAAGGTATAAATATATTATTAGGATTAGATTTTAATTTAAATGTTATTAGAAAAATTCAATATACTATACTAGGATTATTAGCAGCATTTATGGTAATAAGTTTAATAATTTTAAGGGCAATTGTAGGAGGAATTACAAGGAGACAAACTAAATCTATAACTATTTTAGTAGACAAAATGAAAGATATGGCCAATTTAGAGGGGGATTTAACAAAGAGGATAGAGGTATCAAGTTATGATGAGATAGGAGAGCTGGCATTTTATACTAATGAAATGCTAAATACTATTCAAAATATGTTAAAACAATTTAATAATATATCTATACAATTAAATAGCATAAGCAAAAATTTTACTGAGTCTTTTATAAAGGCTATAGAGGATTTTAATGGTATGAACATATCTATTAAAAATATGTCAGAAAGAATAGAAAATCAAACTAATGGACTTTCTGAGACATCTAATGGTGTAGTTCAAATAAATTGTGCAATAAATCAGATAGCTAAAAATTCACAGATGGTAACGGAACAGGCTTTAAATACAAGTAATAATGCATTAGATGGAAGTGAGGTTATGGAAAACCTTAAAAAGCATTCTAATGAAATTTCTAAGGTAGTAAATACAACATCAGAGTTAGTAAAAAATTTAGGGGATAAGTCTGAACAAATAAATGGTATAGCTGATGCAATAGGATCTATAGCGTCCCAAACTAACTTATTAGCTTTAAATGCTTCAATAGAAGCAGCAAGAGCGGGAGAACATGGGAAAGGATTTGCTGTTGTAGCAGAGGAGGTTAGAAAGCTTGCAGAGGAATCTGCTAAATCTGCAGAGGAGATATTTTCTCTAATTAAACAAGTACGAGAAGGGATAGAGGATGCATCAATATCAATGGAAGGAGTTTCAAACAAAACATATAAACAAGAGGAGTTTGTAGAGAGTGTTACTTTAAAATTTAATGATATAGTGAAGTCTATAAATAACGTTTCAGGTAAAATTGAGGAAGTTTCAGCATCTACAGAAGAAATGACATCGAATATAAGTATGATAACTGGACAAATTGAGAATTTAGCTATTATTTCTGAAGAAAATAATAATACAGCAGAAGAAATAGCTTCATCTATACAAGTTGAATCTGATAATATAAGTGATTTAAAGATTATGATAAATAAATTAGATGACACATCTACTAAACTTATAGAGAAATTTAAAAAAGTAAAGTTGTATTAAAACTTATTTAAGATTTACTTAAGAACACATTAAGTTTGCGCTGCTATAATGCTATAAAAGGGGGAGCATTATGGAAAATAACTTGAAAAGAGTAAAAAACTATTTCTTGAATATATTTATAATATTAACTTTTATAGCTAGTATTATAGTTATAGGAATTTGTGTTTATGGTGATATTTTTACTAAATTCGGAACTATAGCATATATATATATTGGAGCGATAATACTGGGTATGATATGTTTAATAGGAGTATGGAAGTCTAAAATTTGGGGAGTTTATGGCATATTAACTATTAAAATACTTCATTGTTTTTTTTCTATTGCTACCAATTTTTCAACAAAACAATTAATGAGAGATGCTATAACTATTGTAATTATACTATGGTTTACAAAAGATATTTGGTATACAGATGATGAAATTTAAATTATGTGGGAGGGTTGATATGGAAAATGTTAAAACTATTCAGTGGAAAGATGATGTTCTTATATTATTAGACTGTAGAAAGTTACCTGAAAAAGAGGAATACATAATATGTAATAATTACACAGAATTAGGAGAAGCTATAAAAACTTTAGGGGTTAGAGGAGCACCAGCAATAGGAGTGGCTGCAGCCTATGGAGTTGTATTATCATCTATACATTGTATAGAAAATGATTTAAAAAAGGAAGAGTGTATAAATTATATAAAAAGTGGAATAAACTATCTATCTTCTACAAGACCTACAGCTATAAATTTATTTTGGTCTTTGAATAGAATGAATAAAAGATTAAATAAAATAAAAAATTTATCCAAAGAAAAAATTAAAGAGGAGTTATTAAAAGAAGCTAATTTGATTTTTAAAGAAGACATAGAAACTAACTTTAGTATAGGTAAGTATGGAAATGATATAATTTTAGATAATTGTAATATTTTAACACATTGTAATGCAGGGGCGTTAGCAACGGCAGGTTATGGAACTGCATTAGGGGTTGTAAGATATGCTCATAATAGTGGAAAGAATATACACGTATATGTTGATGAGACTAGGCCACTACTTCAAGGGGCGAGACTTACATGTTGGGAATTATTAAAAGAAGAAATTCCAGCTACATTGATTACGGACAATATGGCTGGATATGTTATGAAACTTAAAATGATAGATATGGTGATATTTGGGGCGGATAGAATAACAGCAAATGGAGATGTTGCCAATAAAATAGGTTCTTATTCTTTAGCTGTATTAGCTAAAGAACATAATATTCCTGTATATGTAGCGGCACCGTTGTCTACAATTGATTTAAAGTTAAAAGAGGGAAAAGATATTCCAATTGAAGAAAGAAGTAAGGAAGAAGTAAGAAAATTATTTGGTGTAAAGGTAGCACCAGATAATATAAAAGTTTTTAATCCAGCTTTTGATGTTACAGAAAATAATCTTATATCCGGTATAATAACAGAAAAAGGGATTATAAGGCCTCCTTATAAAAAAAATATTGAAGAAATGTTTAATAAAAAATAAGGTTATTAATAACCTTATTTTTTTCACATATTTACATATACTATGTGCAATGTATTTTTAAATTATAAAAAGTTAATATGCCCATAAAAATGTATTTTAAAAAATGGTTATTAGGTTTTCTGTATTTTCCATAGGAAAGGACAAGAAAAATAAATGTTTTATCCTTCAATGTAAGCTGATAAGATAATTAAACAATGGTATAATTAAAACAATGAATAGTTTCTGGAGGAAGAAAATTTATGAATATTTTAATAGCAGAGGATGAACAAGGTATAAGAGAATTAGTAGAATTGCATTTAAGTAAGGAAGGATATAATGTTTTCCAAGCAGAAGATGGTATAAGAGCTTTAACTATATTTCAAAATGAAAATATAGACTTAGTGATGTTAGATGTAATGATGCCAGGAATAGATGGGTTTAAAGTATTAAAAAAAATAAGGGAGAATAGTGAAGTTCCAGTGATTTTTTTAACTGCAAGGGTTGAAGATACTGATAAAATATTAGGCTTTGGATTAGGAGCAGATGATTATATAGTAAAACCTTTTAGTCCAATAGAACTTATAGCTAGAGTACAGGCACTTTTACGAAGAACTTATAAGTATATTAATTCTATATCTAAAAATATTATAATAAATGGTGAAATTAAATTAGATAAAGAAAGTTGTAGTATTTGCAAAAATGATATTAAATTAGAACTGAATGCAAAAGAATATAAAATTTTAGAACTTTTTATGGATAACGTAGGAAAAATACATACTAAAAAACAGATATATGAATCTGTTTGGGGTGAACCTTATTTTGGAGATGATAACACTATAATGGTACATATAAGTCATATAAGGGATAAAATAGAGGATAATCCAAAAGAGCCTAAATATTTAAAAACCATAAGAGGAATAGGATATAAATTGGAGAAGTTTTAATTATGATAAATAATAAAAAAATATCAAATCTTCTTTTAAGAAACTATATAACATCTAGTGTAATAACTTTTGTTATCTTCATTATATTTTTTCTTACAGCGGTAATAATTGGATTATCGTCATATTTGCCTATTAATACTCTTATGAGTGAAGAGAATTCTAAGTTAGTAGCAGAAAATATAATAAGAGATGATTATAAAAACATAGATACTAAAGAAATAGAAAGAGTTAGAGGATGGGTAGAAGTAGTAGATAATAAATTTAATATTATATATACAAAAGGCATGAGAAGAACCAATTGCAAAAAATATTCCAAAAAAAGATTTTATAATATGATGATTGATTCTGGAGGGAGTACTTTTGATGATGACAAATACATGTATAATGTGGCTTATAACGATAAAAAAGATTTTTCTTTGATAGTGTATCTACCTAATGATAATTATTTTAATAGTATAATTAATAAACCTAAGATGAAGCTTAGGACTTTTATTCAATTATCATTATTTTTATATTTTTTAATATTTATAGCCAGCATGGTAGTTTATGCAAGGATAACATCTAGAAATTTAACTAATCCATTAAAAAAGCTTATGAAAGGTGTAAAAAATATTACAAACGGAAATTACTCTACAAGAATTCAATTAAAATCCAGAAATGAATTTGGAGAGTTAAGAGACGCTTTTAATTTAATGGCTGAAAAAATTGAAGAGGAAAAAACCTTAAAAGAAAAATCCGAGGAAAATAGAAGAAGACTTATAATGGATATATCTCATGATTTAAAAAACCCTTTAGCAAGCATTAGAGGTTATTCAGATTTACTTATAAAAAATACGGATTTAAATGATTGCGAAACTACAAAATATCTTACAATAATAGATAATAACAGTATAAGAATAAATGATTTAATCACAGATCTATTTGAATTGTCAAAATTTGAAAGCGTAAATTTTAATATGGAATTTTATAAGGTTGATATATGCGAATTTTTAAGAGAAGTAATAGCAGAATATATACCTCTTATGGATGAAAAAAATTTTTCCTACGAATTCAATATTCCGGATAAAAGTATTTTCTTAATGATTAATGAGAAGAGTATGGATAGAGCTATTGGTAATTTAATAATAAATGGGATAAAGTATAATTCAGAAGGGATTAAAATTAAAGTTACCTTAGAAGAATTTTTTGATATAGTTGAAATTATAATAGAGGATAATGGTATAGGAATTCCAAAAGAATTAGAACACGATATATTTAATCCTTTTGTAAGAGTGGATTCTTCTAGAAACTCTAGAAGTGGTGGCACAGGATTAGGTCTTGCAATAACAAAAACAATAATAGAAAAACATGGGGGCAGAATAAATCTATATAGTGATATAAACAAAGGAAGTAAGTTTATAATAACTTTATTTAAGAATTGAGTAAATATATAGGATAGTTTTTTAACTATCCTATTTTTTAAAAAAAATTAAAGTTTTAGTAAGTTACCAATTATTCTATTAAATTAGGTAATTCATTAAAAACATAATTATATGTTAAAGCTTAAACAATATGACTAAAGTGTTTTTTAAAAGGTTATTAGGATCTTTTGATTTTTTCCCAAATCATTAGAACAAAACTTTCACTATAGCATAATATATATTATACGTTATGTAATTTCATAAATAAAAATATGAGAATCTGAGGAGGAATATATATGGCATCTAAAGTTGTAAAATTTAATTTTAAACCTTGTGAAAATGAGCAAATTGAAGCTGTAGTAAAACTTGGGGAAGAAAAAAGAAGTGTTATACATGGTATAGTAGTAGATTCTAATAATAGACCAATAAAAAATGCAGTAGTAAAGTTATTAATGGTTAAAAATCCAAGTGGATGCAAACCTACTGTATGTGCTATAACTCATACTTTTACTGATGAATATGGTCAGTTTTTATTTGGACCACTTTGTCCAGATAGATGCTATTTAATAAAAGTATGGTATAACGATGTAAAGATAAGAGAAGTAGTTGTAGACCCAGATCCATGTAGCGAGTATTGCTTAAAATGCAGCGATGCATCACCTTGCAGAGATAAAAAACGTGCAGATGAATGCGATGATGATTGTTAATTCATCAATAATATAAAAAACAGTATATAAATATATTTTTTGTCGAAAAATGCAGGGCTATTTACTTTGTAATAGCCCTTTAATAATATAAAAATTTTATTTAAAATTTAATGGTTATGTGATAATTTAGAACGTTTTGTATATTTTTTACCATTTGAATGGGAACCTATTTTTTCACCATCAATTATACCAATGTCTGATCCATCTTTTGGAAACATTTTTCGTAATTCTGTGTTGCTTTTAGGTTCAGTTTTCAAGTGGCTTTTATTATTATCCATATATAATCCTCCTGCGATATAAAAATCATTAGTAATATTTTATCCTAAAGCTTGTGAATTATTAATAATAATTTTATAGGAAGTGCTATTATATACTCTACAAGTATTGATTGAATAATGTTAATATATAGTTAAATATAACTAAGGAGTGATTTTATGGAGTTTAAAAAATTTAATAATAGATATGTAATAAGGTTAGATAAAGGCGATGAAATTATAGAAAGTTTAAAGAAAATATGTAATATGGAAAACATTAAAACTGCTTCGATAACAGGCATAGGCGCTACTAACAATGCAACCATAGGTGTATACGAGTTAAATTTAAAAAAATATCATGAAAAAAATGTAAAAGGGGATTTTGAGATATCATCTTTAGTAGGTAATATATCTACATTTCACGGAGAAGTTTTACCACATATTCATGTAAATTTAACAGGACTTGATCATAATTGTATTGGGGGACATTTATTATCTGCTAATATAAGTATAACCTGTGAGATATTTATGGATATTTTAGATGGTGAAATAAGGAAAGAATTTAATGATGCAGTTGGGGCTAATACATTTAAATTCTAACATATAATAAAAGTAAAGTGGTTAAAAATAGCCACTTTATTTTTATTGACAAAGGAATAAATTAAGTATAATATTATTGTTAACCAATAATATTAAAAAGGTTAACAATAAAGGGGGCTGGATTTTGAGAACAAAGAATATTTTATTAGTAGCAATTTTTGCAGCATTAACGGCTATAGGGGCAATGATAAAAATACCATTAATATATGAATCTATAACTCTACAATTTTTGTTTACTGCATTATCTGGGATGCTTTTGGGAAGTAAATCTGGGGCATTATCTCAATTTGTATATGTTATTTTAGGGATGTTTGGTGTACCTATATTTACTCAGGGAGGTGGAATTGCATATATTTTAAAACCTACCTTTGGATATTTAATTGGTTTTATATTTTCTTCATATATAATAGGAAAAATAATAGAAAGTAACCGGCAAGTATCATTTATAGTTTTATTTAAAGCATCTTTTATAGGTTTAATAGTAACTTATGTTATAGGGGTACCATATCTTTATATTATATTAAAATATATATCTCATATACACATAACAATATTTGATTCTATAAAAATAGGGTGTTTAGTATTTTTAATTGGTGATTTATTAAAATGTTTTGTTACCGCAATTTTAGGGGTTAGAATTATACCTGGAATTAAGGATATGTATAAATAAAGCGGATTTTACCGCTTTATTTATACATATCCATACAAACCTCTAATTGAGACTTCTCCTGATAGTATAATATCTTCTTTGCCATCTTGGTATTGTACTATTAACCTTCCTTCAGAGTCTAAATCTAAGGCTTTAGCTAAAGTAATGTTATTTTTATTTATAATTCTAATCTGTTTACCTAAAAGCAGGGAGTTTTTTTTACAAATTGATATGGTTTTAGAAATACTATTGTTATTTAAAAAATCGTCATAGAGTAATTCAAAGTTATTTAATATAAGTGCAGCTAATTTTTTTCTATTTATTATTTGAGATGTTTCTATACTTAATGAAGTAGCCATATCTAAAATGTCCTTTGGGAAATCGTATTTATCTATATTAACATTTAATCCTATGCCCACAGTTACATAATCAATTTTATTTAATTCACAACTCATTTCTGTAAGAATACCACAAACTTTTTTATTATTTATTATTATATCATTTGGCCATTTTATATATGAGTCTATTAACATGTCTTTTAAGGCACAATAAACGGATGCAGCAGCTATTTGAGTAATTTTAGTTACTTCCATAGGTGATATACTTGGTGATAGAATTAAGGACATCCATATCCCTTTATATTTGGGAGAACACCAATTTCTACCTAGTCTACCACGACCATTAGTTTGTTCCTCACTTATTACAACAGCTTCTTTTATTCCACTTTGTGCTAATCTTTTAGCTTCTAAATTAGTAGAATCTATAGAATAAAAGTGTTTTAAATTTCTACCTATATATTTTGTATTTAAAAAAGTTTTAATCTCCTCATAAGATAGAAGATCTGGAGAGGATAAAAGTTTATATCCTTTTTTAGGTACTGAGTTTATTACATATCCTTCGTCTTTTAAAATATTTATATATTTCCATATTGCTGTTCTTGTTACACCTAATGTGTCACTTATGTATTGTCCAGAAATAAAATCCCCATTTGAAGATTTTATAATATTAAGAATACGTTCTTTCATGAAAGATCACTCCTATAGTATGATACCTACAATTATAGCATTAAATTGAGTGATTTTTAGAAGTTATTTTTTAAATTTTATATATCCATATATAGATGAAATGAAACCACCTACAAGGTCGGCTATAAAGTCCTCCATAGTATCTGTTACACCAGAAAATGACACACCTTGCATATCCATATTGAATAAATTATCAATAGTAAATTCATATACTTCCCATAGTATACCACCTAAGGCTGCAAAAGAAAGCATATATATTGCAATGAATATAGAATTTAAATTTATGTTGCGGCCATTTAAATAATACATAAGAGACAAAGAAAGTAAACCTAAAATTAATCCAGAAAAAACGTGCAACATAGTATCCCACCAAATAAAACTGTAGAAATTTTTTAAAGTACCAAGATATAATGATATAAAAATAAAAATTACAATAGATAAGCTTAAAATATTATCCATTTTTCTTTTGAATATTTTACAAAATAAGTTTGGTAAAAAGGTTAAAGTAAATGCTACTATAGATATTAATAAAAAATAGTTATTTTTTATTAATATATAATAAAATAAGTTTACAAAGATAATTATTCTTATAACCCAAATCAAAATAAAGTGCCAAGAAAATTTTTTCAACATTATAATCACCTATCCTAAAATTTATGTTTTATACTGTATAAATTATATGTTTATTAAAGATTAATATGTATTTTTAGCATGATTTAATTTATATAATTTTTATGATAATGAATAAAAAAGTGACAAACGGTTATCATATTTGGAATTAGTTTCATTATTATTAATATTTATAAGATATTGTAAAAAAATATAAAATTGTATATAATAAATTAGGGAATAGAGTCTAAAAATGTTTAAAAATAAAAATATATAGTCTAAAGGGGAATTTTCATATGAATATTTTCAAAAAATTATCAGTTAAAACAAAAATGTTTTTATCTTTTTCTATAATGATGGCACTAATACTTATAGTTTCATTGTTGTCTATTTATGGTACTATTAAATTAAAAGATTCTTTTAATAATGTGGTAGATAAAGATATAAAAAAAATTCAACTTATATATGAAAGTAGAGGAAAGGTAAATAAGATATATAATTCGTTTAGAAATATTTTAGTAAGTAATAGTGATGAGTATATGAATGAACAGAAGAAGAATTTAAAAAATAATTTGAAAGAGTACAAGGATTTAAATAGATTGTTAAAAAGTGAATTGAAAAGTACTGAGGGAAGAAAAATACTACAAGAAATAGATAATAGTTATAGGGAGGCAGAACAGGTATTAGAAAGATTAATACCTTTGGTTGAAAAAACTAATATAAGTATAGTTCAACAAGAAGAAATAAGTAAAAATATCTCTTCAGCACAAGAAAAGTGGCTGAATTCTTTAAATAAGGCTATAATTAAGATAAATGAATATACGGATATTGAAAAAAATAAATCAAAGGAGTTATTAATTAAGGTAACTAATATAGTTATTATTATTACTGTAGCTTCTATTATTATGGGTGTTGTAATTTCAATATTTATGTCCAAGCATATTATAGGATCACTATCTAAAATAAAAGATTTTGCTGAAAAACTAGCAAAATATGACTTTGAAAATTCAATAAAGATAAGTGGTCAAGACGAATTTTCCCAAACTGCTATAGCTTTGAATATTGCTCAACAAAATGTTAGAGAACTTGTTAGAATGATTATAGAAAATTCTAAGGAACTAAGCGATACTAGTGAAAAATTATCGGTTAATGTAGAAGAGATGACAGCAAAACTAGTAGATATTGATGCTGCTACTAACGATATTACAGAAGGAACCCAGGAAACTAGTGCTGCTACAGAAGAGATTACAGCTGCAGTAGAAGAAGTTAATTCCAGTATGAATATACTTGCACAAAAGGCAGAGGATGGTAGCAGTAATTCAAGTGAAGTCAAAAAGAGAGCCAATAGTATTAAAAATACAGCAGAGGAATCCAGTAAAATAACTCAGGATATATATAAAGAAAAGGAAACAGAAATAGTAAAAGCTATAGAAGAGGGAAAAGTGGTAGAAGAAATAAAAACTATGGCAGAGGTTATAGCAAATATTGCGAATCAAACTAATTTATTAGCGTTAAATGCAGCTATAGAAGCGGCAAGAGCAGGAGAACATGGTAAAGGGTTTGCGGTAGTTGCAGAGGAAGTAAGAAAGCTTGCAGAGCAATCTGCAGAAACAGTATCTATTATTCAAAATACAGTTGGAAAGGTTCAAGAGACTTTTGAAAATTTATCTAGAAACTCTAATGGAGTACTTAAGTTTATAAATGAGAAGGTTATACCCGATTATAAACTATTAGTTGGAACTGGTGATAAATATAACAATGATGCTGAGTTTATAAGTAATATGTCAGAGGACATATCCACTATGGTAGAGGAGATCAATGCAACAATATCTCAAGTAAATGAATCAATACAAAATATGGCAATTAAAGCGCAGAGTTTTGCAGAAAATTCAAATAAGATAATGATTAATGTAGATGAAACTACTAAAGGTATGGAACTTATTTCATTAACTGCTAAACAGCAAGCAGAACTGGCCCAAGGGTTAAATTATATGGTTTCAAAATTTAAGGTTTAAATATAAATAAGTAGTGCTTTTCTAAGCACTACTTATTTATATATTTCAACAGGTGTTTTATAAGTACAATATTTCCATAGAGTTTTTATATCACTATCTGATACAGCAACACAGCCATAGGTCCAATCATATTTTGTGCCACCACCGTGGATACCAACAGCGCCACCTAAGGGGGTATTCCATGGTGGAAGAGTACGGTTTGAGTTGGATTTTTTTATTGTATCATAGGTTTTTTTATCAATAATTTTATTATTTAATCCATTGTAAGCGTCATTTATATTAGGATAACTTATCCCCATAAAAAGAGTGTATTTCGTATTTTGGGTTTTACTGCAAATATAATATTTGCCTTCAGGGGTCTTACAATCTCCCTCTATACGTTTAGTTCCTTTAGGAGACCTACCTGACGATATTTTAAATCTTCCTATTAATTTATTATCACCATATAATTCCATAGTCCTATTTCTCTTATATACTTTTAATAAAGTACTAGAGGGGGCAGCACTTGGCTGGGTGAAAAATATTTTATTATTATTTTCTTTTGAGGTGGATTTTGAAGTATCTAAGTTAAAATTATGTAGTGATAGAGAAGTAATCTTAGGAATAAATTTTATTGTTAATGCAAGTAAAGTTAATGTTAAAAATACAAGGAGAAACTTTAAACCTTTTCTATACAAAATTACCAAACTCCTTCATAGTAAAACTTATTATAATATAACATTTTAACCATAATACTACAATATATTCTAATATGCTATATTTTCTTACTAAGATGTGATAAGATGTAAAATGAAGTGCATATAAATAGTTAAGAAAAGGAAAAGTATATGAAAAAAAAGTATTATATTATGATATTACTTCTTATTTTTAGTACTATAATAGTAGTATTTAAAAATAATATAGTTAGAAATAATAAAATAGAAATGAAAAGCGCTGTAAAGGATACTAAGAAATTATATAATGTTTATAGTATAATGGGGAAGTCTAATAGATTAACTAATAAACAAGTGTCGTCTATGAATAAATGGAGAGATGATATGGTATCTTTTACTAAAAAAAATAAAGAAAATGTATTTATAAATGGATATACTAAAAATAAAGTTGTTGCATTAACTTTCGATGATGGGCCAGATCTCAATATAACTACGAAAATATTAGAAGAATTAAATAGGTTAAAAGTAAAGGCAAATTTCTTTTTTATAGGAGAGAATATATGTAAATATCCTAGTGTAGTGAAAGATACATATGATAGTGGGCACCTAGTATTGTCCCATGGATATAATCATATAGAATTTAACAAGAATTCACAAAATACAATAAAAATTAATATAGAAAAAAATGAAGAGATAATACATAAAATTATAGGTAAAAAGCCTGCAATTATAAGACCTCCTTATGGAGCCATAGATAATAAAGTGGTTAAAGTGGGTAAAGATACTAAAAATAAATTTGTGCTATGGTCAATTGATACTTTAGATTGGTCACAAAGGGATAAGGAAAATATATTAAATAATATAATGAAGAATTTAAGACCAGGGGATATAATATTGATGCACAGTAATCAGGATAAAATAAATACACTAGAAGCTATCCCAAATATAATTAATAGTGTTAGGTCAAAAGGATTTAAATTTGTGACTTTGGATTATCTTTTAGATATACCTGCATATAAATAGAGCTTTACTATTTTGAAAGAGTATGTTTTTTTACATACTCTTTTTTTTTATAGTATTTAACCCATCTAACACTTCCTCTCTTGGGAGATTACCTTTCTTTAAGATTTCATCGTCTTTATATAATAGATTTTCATAAAAGCATGTGGCAATATTTAAAGAGTCTTTGCTATAGTTGGTAGTTTCCAGGAGTTCATATAACATATTTTCTGCTAAAGCAAAATCTTCATATGCAATATAATAATTTATTAGTCTAATTAAGGTTTCTTTAGGCAAATTATATTGGGAGAGTTTATCTATTATAAAATTAATATCATTTAAACAATAGGTAAGTTCAGCTTCGTTATCACAAAGATAAGCTTCGACAAAAAGGTTTAATGATTTAAGGTATGTATAAAAACTCTCGGATGTTTTATTATTTTTCTCTAGAATTTTTGCTTTTTCTTCTAGTAGTTTAGATATAATAATTGCTTTATCTTTTTCAAGTTCACTACCTACTTTTAATATCTCTATTAAGTTTTCATCACTCATTGAATCGAAGAACATAGAGTTTAATCTAAAAAGACTGCTGAAGGTATTTTCGATATTATCTATAGCTTTATTTAAGTTATTATCCTCCAATAATTTTATTATTTCTTTTAAGGATTTTTCAAATTCTTCAACTAACTTTTTTGTCACATTACTTTTTAACATATATATCATCTCCAATATAGAATTTTCAAACAAAATTATATCACAATATGTACCATTAATTAAGTTTTAATGAATTGTTCAAAAATTATTAAGGTATAATTAACTATATAACATAACTTATTATGATATAATTAAATAAAATTATTTTAAAAAAGGGGATAATAGTATGGATTTTGTTAATGGTAATTTTTTTAAAAATTTAATCCCCATAGTTATTTTAATAGGTATAGTTGCACTGTTTATAACTGTACTTCCTATAATAATAGTAGTTGTTTTAGTTTTTTGGGGAGTAAATGCATTTATAAAAAAATCAAAACTATGGAAAAATAATAAAAGGGATATAAAATTTGAAAAGTGTGAGGAGTCTTTTTCTAGTTTAAAGGAAGAGAAAATAATAGATGTAGAATATAAAGAAGTAAAGTAATTATATTAGGAGAGTTTTATGAGATATGAAGGGATAGTATACAGACCGCCTAGTGAAGCTTATAGTCTTATTATACAGGCAACTATAGGATGCGCTCATAATAAATGTACATTTTGTAATATGTATAAAGGGAAAAAGTTTAGAATAAGAAATATAGAAGAAATATTTAAAGATCTGGAAATTGGAAGAAAAACTTATAATAAGGTTGAAAAAATTTTTTTAGCAGATGGAGATGCAATGTCTATACCTACGGAAGGCTTAAAACAGATAATCTCTAGGATGAAAGTTTTATTTCCAGAATGCAAAAGGATTGGTATATATGCTACACCTAAAGATATACTGAGAAAATCTTTGAAGGAACTTAAAGATCTGAATAAATTAGGTCTTGGAATTATATATATGGGTGTTGAAAGTGGTAGTGATAAAATACTTAAAAAAGTAAAAAAGGGTGCTACTCAAGATGATATAGTAAAGGCAGGTAAAAAGATTAAAGAAAGTGGTATTTTATTATCAATTACCTTAATTTCTGGTCTTGGGGGGAAAGAAAATTTAATTGATCATGCAATAGAATCCGGCAAAGTTATAACTCATATTAACCCAGACTATGTAGGGCTTTTAACACTTATGTTACAACCAGGAACAGAAATTGAAAGAGAATCAAAAATAGGGGGTTTTAAGTTACTTAGTCCAAAAGAAGTAATGAAGGAAACTAAACTTATGTTAGAAAATATAAGTGTAACTAATTGTATATTTAGAAGTAATCATGCTTCAAATTATGTTTCCTTATCTGGAAATTTACCTTGGGATAAACAGAATATTATTAGTAAAATAGATAGTATATTAAAGAATGGATATAGCTATAAAGGTGAAATATTTAGAGGATTATAAAATGTGCTATTATAATAAATAGTTGTCAATATGTATCATAAATATGTTATACTTTTAATTTAATTGTTAATATTATAATGATGCATATATATAATATTTTTTATAGTAATATATGATATGGTGATTATTGTGTAAGCTTGTGTTTGTATATAGCCTATGGAATAAGTGAAAATATCTAAAAATATAATATTCATATTTAGAAATTATCTTAAAACATTTTTTAAGATAATTTTTTTGTTTTTATATTAAGTATTTTATATAAAAATTGAATAATTTGTAACAATTCTTTTAATTCTATTGAATTAAGAGGAATAAACCTTTATTGTATTGAAGTATAAAGGGTGGTTGTTTATAAAATTTATGTGAGGGTGATTAACTTGAATAAAGAGGATTTTAAAAATACTGAAGATTACATAAATATGTATCTTAAAGAAATAGGTGAAGTTGATTTATTATCTGCGGAGGAAGAAGTACAGTTAGCTAAAGGTGTTGAAAGTGGGGATATAGTTGCAAAAAAGAAACTAATAGAGTCAAATTTAAGACTTGTAGTAAGTATTTCGAAAAGGTATTGCGGTAAAGGAATGAATTTTTTGGATCTAGTTCAGGAAGGAAACTTAGGTTTGATGAAAGCTGTAGAAAAATATGACTATAGAAAGGGATATAGGTTTAGCACATATGCCACATGGTGGATAAGACAGGCTGTTACTAGGGCAATTGCAGATCAATCTAGAACAATAAGAATACCAGTACATATGAATGAGGTTATAATTAAATTATTAAAGGTTAAAAAACAATTGGAACAAAAATTAGATAGAGAACCATCTTACAGTGAAATAGCAGAAGTGCTTAATATGACAGAGGAGAAAGTACGAAGAGTATCAAAAGTATCACAAGAGCCAATATCATTAGAAACTCCCGTTGGAGATAATGAAGATACAAATTTAGAGAATTTTATTGCAGATGAGACCTATGCTCCAGAAAATACTGTAGCTACCACAATGTTAAGGGAGCATTTAACTAGGGTATTATCTACATTGTCCCCCAGGGAAGAAAGAATCGTGAGACTTAGATTTGGATTAAATGGAGAAGGTCAGATAAAAACTTTAGAGGAGATAGGGAAGGAATTTAATCTAACTCGGGAGAGAATAAGACAAATAGAAATTAGTGCTATAAAAAAACTGAGACATCCAAATAGGATAAAATTTTTACAAGGATATTTAGAATAAAAAATCAACATTTAACATTGGTTATTTACTGATGTTAAATGTTGATTTTTAAATTTATATTTTTAGTAGGTTTTTGATGACTTCTCCTGCAATAATCATACCTGCAACAGGAGGAACAAAGGAAATACTTCCAGGTACTTGTGGTTTAAAAGTACGAACATTTGTACAAATACACTCTTCAGTACATGTGTTTATATCTTTAATTTTCGGCTTCAACGGTGTTTCTTCAGAATATAAAACTTTTAAGTTTTGAATATTTCTTTTTCTTAATTCATGTCGGATAACTTTAGCTAAAGGACAAACCTTAGTATCAAATATATCTGTTATTTTAAACATTGTAGGGTCTAATTTATTACCTGTTCCCATGGAACTTATAATAGGAATATTATTTTTTTTACACCATACTATTAAAGAAAGTTTAGAGGATACAGTATCTATGGCATCTACCACGTAACTAGCATTTTTAGGAATAATATTTTCTATGTTACCTTCTTTAACAAAGAGTTTATGTATTGTTACACTACAATTTGGATTGATTTTTTGTATCCTATCTTTCATTACTTCTACTTTGAGTTTACCAATAGTAGAATGGTCTGCTATTATTTGACGGTTTACATTCGTAAGACAAATTGTATCATCATCTATAAGAATTAAATTGCCTACACCAGCTCTTACTAAAGATTCAGTGGTAAAACTACCTACACCACCTATACCGAATATTACCACTGTGCTATTTTTCAAAGTGTTTAATCCAGTTGGTCCTATTAATAATTCTGTTCTTGAAAATATTTGTTGAGTCATTTTTTTAATACCTCACTTATATGAAATACATACTATACCTATTATATTAGTATGATATTATAATAATCATACTAATATATATTGTCAATACAATTTTAATAATAAATTTGAATTATTTCAACATGAGTTGTTTAACGTTATAAACAAAAAAACTTGATAAATATTTATTTACCAAGTTTTATAAATTTTTATTAAGATGCTTTTTCTAAAGTAGGTGTGTGATCTTTTATATCTTTACTATATACTATCTTTAATAGTATAGGAGTTATTAGAGTAGTAATTATAACAACTATTATTATTGGGGCAAAATATTTTATTTCTAAAATTCCTTGAGATACACCTAAATTGGCTATAATTAAGGCTACTTCTCCTCTAGAAATCATACCTACGCCTATTCTTAAAGATTCAGACTTTGTATACCCACAAGCTCTAGCACCTAATTTACAACCTACTACTTTTGTTAGTATAGCAACTAATAATAATATAGCGGTAAAGGTTACTAAAACAAAGTTCATATTTCCAATAGTTGTATTTATACCAATATTGGCAAAGAAAATTGGTGAAAGTAACATATAAGATACTGTAGATATTTTCTTTTCAACATAATTCATGATAGGGGTTCCTGAAATAACAACTCCTGCTATATAAGCACCTGTAATATCAGTTACACCAAAAAAATGTTCGGATACAAATGACATTATGAGACAAAAAGAAAGTGCAATTATAGCCACCCTTCTTTTTTCACCATATATATAACTTAGCTTGTTAAATATTTTTTTAAATACCAACACAACTACCACTGAAAGTGCGAAAAATGCAACTATTTTAAATAATACAGTAGTAATATGTACAGATGGATTTGCTAAACTAGTTACTATGGTTAATATAACTATCCCAAGAACATCATCTATAATAGCAGCACCTAATATGGCAGTACCAGAGGAAGTTTTTAACTTACCCATTTCTTGTAAGGTTTCTACTGTAATGCTAACAGAGGTGGCAGTTAATATTACACCTATAAAAACATTTTCTAATATAATTTTTGTATTATTATTAAATATGTTTCCAGTATTATTATAGAAACTTGCTACAGCAAATCCTCCTATAAGAGGAACTAATACTCCTATTATAGCTATAATAAAAGAAGCCTTTCCACACTTTTTTAGCTCATTTAAATCAGTTTCAATACCTGCACTAAACATAAGTAGAATAACGCCCAGTTTAGATAAGTTAGATATGAAATCTGTTTCATTGACAATTCCTAAAATAGCAGGACCTATAATAAGTCCAGCTAGTAGTGCACCTACTACTTGGGGCATCTGAAATCGTTTAGCTAAAACACCTAATGTCTTAGTGCTTAGCATAATAATAGCTAAATCCATAATAAAGTCAATCGATTCCATAAGTTTTCCACATCCTTTTTCTTTATAAAGTATTAAATTTAATATTTTGAATAATTGAATAGATAATTAAGATAATTGATAGATAAAAAAGACATTGTATAAAGATTCTATAAATTAGCACAATCAAACTAATGAATAATTATGCTTGCAACGTTAGTATTTTAACATAAATTTTGAATTGACACAATATTTATAAAAAATTACAGATAATTTTATAAATTTAGCATTTTTAGTATTATTAATATATAAAAAATTGTCTAATTAATGATTAAAATGTAAAAATAAAATAGACGTATCTAGCACATAATAATATTATATAATTTAAGGAGGATTAAAATATGGATAATAATATTAAAGAGTTTTTAGATAAAATAAAAAAAGCAAATATGGAGGCATTTAAAACAAACGACAAATTAGATTATAGAAAAATTTATGAAGAAAGAATAGAGGAATTTAACCAAAAAAAAGAAAACAAATTCAAATAAAACTAGAACAAAATCTCCATCTATAATACAATTTATATATGTTTAATTGTAGATTGGGAGGTATTAATATGTTTATAAATAATTTGCTTAGTAGTGATATTCTTAAAATAACTGCATTTAGAGAAGAGGATGTAGATGTAGTAACAAAATGGTATGAAGACTATAAATTTTTAAGATTTTTTGACTATAATCCTGCAGCTCCATTACATAAAGAAAAAGTAAGACAGTGGCTTTTACAGGAAATTAATAATGAAAATAATTTCTTTTTTGTAATTAGAGATAAAAATGAGGAGGAGATGATTGGATATATAGAAATAGAAGAAATTAATTGGAGTAATGGGGTAGGAACTATAGCTATGGGAATTGGAAATAATTTAAATAGAGGTAAAGGTTATGGGAAAGAGGCATTATCTTTGGTTATGGAGTTTGCATTTATGGAACTTAATTTACACAGACTTCAGTTAATTACAATAAGTTATAATACTATAGCAATTAAATTATATGAGAGTTTGGGATTTAAAAAAGAGGGAGTTTTACGAGAGGCAGTAAAAAGGGATGGTTTTAGATATGATATATATCAATATGGTATACTTTTAAATGAATGGAATAAAGTAAGGGATAAAAAGGATAGATAACAATTCTATCCTTTTTATAGTTATTAATTTATTAGGTAGTGTAATGTGTAAGAATAAAAGATTTTATATAGTAAAAATGTTTTAAGGATGTTTTAGAGTGCTAATTATTAAACAGTTATGAAGTTACTAAAATTATATTGAAAATTATTATCATTTAGTATATAATAAAAACATGACACCCCACTATGGGGGGGAGAGGAATGAAAAGAATGAATGAAGAAAAGAAAAAAGCACTACAGTCACTAAAAACATCAAAAGGACAGATAGAGGGAATAATAAAAATGATAGAGGAAGGAAGATATTGTATAGATATTTCTAATCAGATAATAGCAGCACAGGCTCTTTTAAAAAAAGCTAATATGCTTATACTAAAACAACACTTAAATCATTGTGTAAAGGATGCTTTTATTCATAATTCAGGAGAAGAAAAAGTGGAGGAAATAATGGGTGTATTACATAAACTTATTGATAAATAAAGGAGATGCAATTTAAATAGAGGTAATAATTGTAGAAAAAGTAAATAATAATACAAAATTTAGAATTACTATAGGGTAGGAGGAAATATATGAAAAAAGAAATTCTTAATATTGAGGGGATGACATGTGCAGCTTGTGCTAAAGCAGTAGAAAGAGCATGTATGAAAGTAGATGGTGTTTTAGAGGCTAATGTAAATTTCGCCACTGAATTGCTCAGTGTAACACTAGAGAATGATAAAATATTAGAAGTGAAAAAATCTATAGAGAAAGCTGGTTACAAGATTGTAGAAGAAATTACAGTAGATGTGCATGGTAAAAGAAAGGAAAAAGAAATAAAAATTATGTGGAAAAGGTTTTTGATTTCCGCTATATTTACAGTGCCATTACTTATAGTATCTATGGGGCATATGATGGGACTTGATATGCCAGATACTATAGATCCTATGATTAATCCTAAAAATTTTGCATTAATACAACTAATACTTACATTACCTGTTGTGATTATGGGGAATAAATTTTATAAAGTGGGGTTTAGACTACTTTTAAAAAAAGAACCTAATATGGATTCTTTAATAGCAATTGGAACATCAGCCGCAGTTTTATATGGTATTTTTGCTATATATAAAATTTTACTAGGAGAAGTACATTATGTTTTTAATTTATATTTTGAGTCTGCTGCTGTGATATTAACTTTAATAACCTTAGGTAAATATTTAGAGTCAGTAACTAAAGGGAAGACATCCGAGGCTATAAAAAAATTAATGGGATTAACCCCTAAAACAGCTCATATAATAAGAGGTGAAAAAGAAATAGAACTATCTATAGATAAAGTGCAGGTTAAGGATATAGTGATTGTAAAACCTGGTGAAAAATTACCAGTAGATGGAGAAATTATAGATGGAAATACTGCTATAGATGAATCTATGCTTACAGGAGAAAGTATACCTGTTGAGAAAAACAAAGGTGATAAAGTTATTGGTGGTAGTATAAATAAAAATGGTTATATAAAATATAAAGCTACTAAGGTTGGAAAGGATACTACTCTTTCCCAAATAATTAAATTAGTTGAAGATGCACAAGGAAGTAAAGCACCTATTGCAAAAATGGCAGACATAATAGCAGGATATTTTGTACCTATAGTTATAATTTTAGCTATAGTATCTTCTCTAGCTTGGAAAGTATATGGAGAAAGTAATTTGTTTTCACTTACTATATTTATATCTGTACTTGTGATTGCATGCCCATGTGCTTTAGGATTAGCTACACCAACAGCTATAATGGTAGGTACTGGAAAAGGAGCGGAGTATGGTGTTCTTATAAAGAGTGGTGAAGCTTTAGAAACAACACACAGAATAAATACTATAGTTTTTGACAAAACAGGAACAATAACAGAGGGAAATCCTAAAGTTACAGATATAGTAGTTTTAAATAATATAGAAAAGAATGAATTGCTAAGAATTGCTGCAAGTAGTGAAAAAGGATCCGAGCATCCATTAGGAGAGGCGATAGTTAAATATGCAAAAGAGAGGAATATAGAGTTAAAAGAAGTAGAGGAGTTTGTTGCTATTTTAGGTCAGGGTATAAAAGTTAGCATTGATGGAAAAATAATATTATTAGGAAATAAAAAGTTGATGAAGGAAAATGATATAGATTTAAACCAAATACAAAATACATCAGAAAAATTAGCTCAGGAAGGAAAAACACCTATGTATATATCTATAGAAAAAAAGTTAGCAGGAATAATTGCGGTAGCGGATACTGTTAAATATAATAGTAAAAAAGCTATAGAAAAACTTCATAAAATGGGAATAGAAGTTTTTATGATAACAGGTGATAATAAGAGGACTGCACAGGCTATTGCTAGTGAAGTGGGAATAGACAAAATACTTGCAGAAGTATTACCAAAAGATAAGGTAAAAGAAATTGAAAAACTTCAAAGTCAGGGTAAAAAAGTTGCTATGGTGGGAGATGGTATAAATGATGCACCAGCTCTTGCACAATCTGATGTTGGAATAGCTATTGGTTCAGGAACAGATGTAGCTATAGAATCTGCGGATATTGTGCTTATGAAAAGTGACTTAATGGATGTACCAACAGCTATATTTTTAAGTAAAAAAACAATAAAAAATATTAAAGAAAATTTATTTTGGGCTTTTGGATATAACACTATAGGAATACCAATAGCTATGGGAGTACTTCATATTTTTGGAGGACCTCTTTTAAATCCTATGATTGCGGCAATGGCTATGAGCTTTAGTTCAGTTTCAGTTTTATTAAATGCACTAAGATTAAAAACTTTTAAGCCATTAGATTAGATTTAAGTGACTTAATATAGTCTTTAGATAATAGTTTTATATTTAGAAAGGAGATTTTAAAAATGAAAAAAACTATGTTTATTGAGGGAATGAGTTGTATGCATTGTGTAGAACACATAAAAGAGGCTTTAAAGGAAATTGGGGGGAACAATATAGATGTTAGCTTAAGCTCTAAAACAGCTAAAGCTGAATTTAATGAAGATGTAACTGATAATAAAATAAAGCAAATAATAGAGGATTACGGATATAAACTTATAAATATAGAGTAATATGGAAAAACTAATTACTTTTAATTTTAGATTGTTGAAAAACTCCATGCATGTGCATGGAGTTTTTCAACAATATCTAACAAATACTACTTATAAATGAATGCAATGTTTAGTAAATAATTTGAACATACTAATATAAATAATATGAAAAGGTTCTATGTTAAATGTATGTTAATTGGAAGTAAAATATATGTATTTTTAGTTAATTTAATGTATTATTAATATGAAAAACTTAATTGAGAGGAGCTTGAAGATGGATGTTTTATCTATGACCATAGGTCTTTTTGGGGGACTTGGATTGTTTCTTTATGGAATGAAGCTTATGGGGGATGGACTGGAAAACACAGCTGGAGATAGGCTGAAAATTTTTTTTGAAAAGATAGTTTCAAATCCTTTTAAGGCTATTTTAACTGGAGCTATTGTTACAGCAATTATTCAAAGTAGTAGTGCTACTACAGTAATGGTTGTAGGTTTTGTTAATGCAGGATTGATGGATTTGTATCAGGCAGCTGGAGTTATAATGGGAGCAAATATTGGAACAACTATTACAGGCCAATTAGTAGCTTTAAATCTTACATCTGCAGCACCTGTGTTTGTTGGATGTGGTGCATTAATAGTATTGTTTTCAAAGGGAAATAAAAGTAGAGAAATTGGTAATATAGTATTAGGTTTTGGACTTTTGTTTATTGGTATGCAGACAATGTCATCTTCTATGGCACCACTTGCTAAATCAGAAGGATTTAAAAGCTTAATTGCTACATTATCGTACAATCCTTTTTTAGGGGTATTAGTTGGTATGGCTCTTACAGCACTTGTTCAGAGTTCTTCGGCAACTATCGGTATTTTAATTGCATTAGGAAAAAATGGACTACTACCTATACATGTTGCATTACCTGTACTTTTTGGAGATAATATAGGAACCTGTGCTACAGCACTTTTATCTAGTATAGGAACAAATAAAAATGCGAGAAAGGCAGCAATTATTCATTTAACTTTTAATTCTATAGGAACATTAATATTTTTAATACTTTTAAGTCCTATTACTTCTTTAATAAGTAGTATTTCACCTAGTGATGTTGCCAAACAAATAGCTAATGCACATACGTTATTTAATGTATGTAATGTTATTATACAAGCACCCTTTATAAAAATATTAGTTGGGTTTGTGAATAAAGTTATACCTGGTGATGGTAAAGATGAAAATCTTGGTATTCAATACATAGATGATAGATTATTAGAGACACCTGTAATCGCAGTAGGACAATGTTCTAAAGAAATAGTAGAGATGGCAGCTAAAACTAAAAATAATTTTAAATTAGCAGTGGAAGCTTTACATACAGAAAATGAAGACACTATAAAAAAAGTTGCAGAATATGAGGACTTAATAGATTTATTAGAAGAAGAGATAACTAAATATTTAGTTAAACTATCCAATACAGAACTATCAAAACAGCAAGTTGATATTGTTACATCAATGTTTCATGTTGTTAAAGATGTAGAGCGTATTGCAGATCATGCAAAAAACATAGCAGATTTGGCTTTAGAAAAGAAATCTAAAAGATTAGTTTTTTCTAATGAGGCTATGAGTGAAATAGATGAAATTTATAAATATACGATAGATGCTTTAGATAAATCTATGGCGAGTTTTCAACGTAATGATGTAAGAATAGCAAAATCTGTGTATGAAATAGAAGAAAAGATAGACAGCTTAGAAGATCTTTTAAGAGATAATGATATAAAAAGATTGAATTCCTCAGCTTGTGAGGCGAGGGTAAGTGCTATTTATTTAGATATAATAAGTAATTTCGAAAGAGTAGGAGACCATTCTTTAAATATTGCAGAAGCTGTTCTTAGAATTCATAATCTAAGTAAATTAGATGAAAATTCTACTGGAAGTCAAAAGACTGTTGGAAATAAATAAAAAGGTGCTTTATTGGCACCTTTTTATTTATTATCATTATTATTTTCTTCCATAGCTGTTTCATCTAAATTAATTTGAAAATCTGTATCATCAGTTTCATCATTATTACTACAACATGTGTTCTCATTAGATGTTGTGTTATTAAAGTCCAGTTCCTCTATTTCAATGATTCCACAGTTTTCTTCAGATTCCTCATTATTGTAGTTTTTATGTGAAAATTTCTTGTATATATAGGTTCCTAAACCTACTGCGGCTGCAAACATTGCAGTACGTAGCATGAAATTATTTCTTTTTTTCATAGTTAAACCTCCTTTTAGTTAGTAGCTAATGTATTCATATTATATATTGTACATATAAAGAAAAAAGTTTTAAATCTAAAACTATTATAATCATTTTACTATTAATTCCTAGCTTTTACAATGATAATGTATTAAAAAACTATTAATTTTGATATCATAGTATTTTTTTAATAAAACTTATTGGAGTTTTATATGGAGGATATTTTAATTTTAAATCTAAAAAGTAGTTTTTTTCCATAACTGATTTTTTATGAGAAAAGCTATCGTAACTATATTTCCCATGATATTTTCCCATGCCACTATTACCAACTCCTCCAAAAGGAAGATAGGGTGATGATATTTGTGATAAAGTTTCATTAATGCAAACACTACCAGAAGATGTATTTTTTAAAACAAAATTTATTTTTTTATTATCTTTAGAAAAAAAGTATAAAGATAAAGGCTTTGGTTTGTTATTTATAAATTGAACTACTGAAGACAAATTGTCATATTTAAATAATGGAAGTATAGGTCCGAAAATTTCTTCATTCATAATACATGAATCTAAAGGTGTATTTATTATTAATGTAGGAGATATATAAAGAGAAGTTTCATTATATTTTCCTCCAAATATAACTTTACCATAATTCATATAATTTATAAGTCTTATATAATGTTTTTTATTTATTATCCTTCCATAATAGGTACTTGAAATAATATGGGTACCATAGAATTCTTTTATAGTTATTTTTAATTCTTCAATAAATTCTTTTAAAATATTTTTATGTATAAAGGCGTAATCTGGTGCTACACAGGTTTGGCCTGAATTAAAAAATTTACCCCAAATTAATCTTCTAGCTGCTGTTTTAATATTTATATTCTCATCTATTATGCAAGGGCTTTTTCCACCAAGTTCTAGTGTTACTGGGGTTAAATTTTCGGAAGCTTTTTTCATAATTAATTTACCCACAGTATTACTGCCAGTAAAAAATATATAATCCCATTTATAAGATAATAATAAATTAGTTTCTTCTATGCCACCTTCATATGAGTAAATAAAAGATGAAGAAAAGTTTTTGTTTATGATATTAGTAATGACTTTTGAAACATTATTAGATATTTCAGATGGTTTTATTATTATACAATTTCCAGCGGACATAGCACCTATTATAGGAGCGAAAATTAAATGGAAAGGATAATTCCAGGGGCCTATAATTAAAATATTACCATAAGGTTCCTTAAGTATGTAACTTTTACCTGGAAAATGAATCCATGGAGTTTTAACCTTTTCAACTCTACACCATTTTTTTAAATGGCTTATAGTATGATTTATTTCATTTATTACAAAGCCAATTTCGCTTATATAGCTTTCAAATTTGGATTTATGCAGATCTTTTGAAAGAGCATTAAATATAATATTTTCATTTGATAATATTAATTGTTTTAATTTTCTTAATTGCTTTATTCTAAAGGATATATCTAATGTTGCACCTGAATTGAAAAAAATATGTTGATTTTTGATTATATTATCAATATTTTCTTTACTCATAAAATTCACCTCAAAATCTATTGTATTTTACATCATATCATAAAAGAACTTACAAAAGAACAGGCTTTATGTGAAACAATTGTAAACTTTATTATAAAAATGAATAATCTTTCCAAAACTATGTTATAATTTTAAATATATATAGCACAAAATTTTATAAAATACTAAGGAGGGTATATACATGGAAACAGTTCTTATGGCATCAGAAAGAAAGGAAAAGGCGAAAATTTCAAGAAAAAAGGGGTTAATTCCAGGTATAGTATATGGTAAAAATACAGAAAATTTACTAGTTAGTTTCCAAAAAACTAATCTTATGAATACATTAAAATCTAAAGGAGAAAAAGCAAAAATAAATTTAGATTTAAATGGTAAGAAAATGAGAGGAATAATAAAACAGGTTGAAAGAGAGATATCAACAGGTAATATAATTCATATAGATATACAGTCCATAAATAAAGATGAAGAAGTTAAGTGGTCAATTCCTATATCATTTTCAGGAAAAGAAGCATTACAAAACAAAGACCTATATGTTCAGGTTTATTCAAATGAAATCGAGGTTGATGGTATTGTGGCTCAGATTCCAGATAATATAGAAATAGATGTTAGTAAAATGGAATTTGGACAAGAAATAAAAGTTAAAGATCTTAAAATAGATGATTCTATTAAGATATCAAAGGAAGAGGATGCTATTTTAGCTGTGATTACTAATGCATAGTATGTAAAAAGCAATTGATAATGGGTTTTATAATTCATTATCAATTGCTTTTTGTAATAAAATTTATTTAATATCTTCCATGCAAATATATCCATGTAGAGAGGAAGCATTCTTTATTGCTTTAATAATTGCTTTTTCTACCACATAAGCTGCCAAAGATCCTAATACATTTACATCTGCTTCTATTTTACCTGTGCACATAGTAAATATTGTGTCTCCATCAAACATAGAATGAGCTGGTCGTATAGTTCTACCATAACCATTATGTGCCATGGATGCTATTTTAGTAGCTTCAGATTTTGTAGCTATTGCATTAGTGGTAACTACACCTATAGTGGTATTTCCTGAAAATAGGTTTTTCTTTTCCTTATATTTTGAAATCATAAATTGTTCTGTATTTATAAAAGTTTTATTTTTATTTATTGCACCAGCAATTATTTTTCCTGTAGTAGGATCAATAACATCACCTAAACAGTTTACTGAAATTAATGCTCCAATTTTCAAATCACCAATTTTAATACAGTAAGAGCCTAGACCACCTTTCATAGAATGATTAGGACCTAAAATTTTACCTATGGTAGCCCCCATGCCGGCCCCTACATTACCTTGAAAGTCCTTAATATTATTTTCTGAATTAATACATGCTTTATATCCCATATCTTTATCAGGTCTAATTTTATAGTCACCTATAAGTAGGTCAAACAATACAGCAGAACATACTATAGGAACTTTAGTAACGGATACATCAAAACCTATATTATGTTCTTCTAAATATTCCATAACTCCACTAGATGCATCCAATCCGAAGGCACTACCGCCGGATAAAGTTACAGCATGGATTTTTTGTACCAGGTTTATTGGGTTAAGAAGGTCTGTTTCTCTAGTTCCTGGAGCACCTCCACGGACATCTACTCCAGCAGTAGCTCCTTCTTTGCAAATTACTACAGTGCAACCAGTGGCACCTTCTATACTTTGGGCATGACCTACTTTTATCCCATCTATCTCCATAAAATTTATTTCTTCCATAAAAATCACCTTTTAAAATTATTTTAAAGTCTCCTGACAATTGTCAGGAGACATATGTTTTATCTTTTTATTTTTTTTATGGCCATTATTACAGGAATGGTTATTAAAATAGATAGTATAGCTTCAGGAATGCCATTAGCTATGCCTAATCCAATAATAGCTTTTTTTGCTGCAGGTAAGCTAATATTAAATGTCTTAGCATACCTTTCAATATATATTAAATACATTGAACCTAATACACCAATAGTGTTAAATAATGAACCAATAGCTGCTCCTATACCTATTCTTAAAACTTTAAATTTTGATGATATTAAAGTATAAGAATAATATGAGATAATACCTATAATAATTCTAGGTATTATTGATACCAAAGGATTCATAAAAACAAATGAAAGTGGAGTTGGATTCATAATAGCGTTTATAACACTAAATATGCCAAATATAAGACCGATTAGACCACCTACTACAGGCCCTTCAAGGATAGCCCCTATTATTACTGGCACATGCATTATAGTAGCATTAACAGGTGGAATTGGTATAAAACCTAGTCTAGTTATTCCTAGAAGGATAGATATAGCAGACAACATACCAACTACTGCCATTTGTCTAGTATTAAGTTGGGAAATTGGTTTTAATTTTCTTTCCATAAAAGTACCCTCCGTTCTTATTCCTATAAAAGGATATAATTCAGACTTTTCTTATTAAACTTAAAATGTTCAGTTTCATAAGAATACCGACGAGAACATTTTAACATGATTTAAAATAAAATTAAATAGTTTTGTTAAAAATTTATCAAAAATTTTTTGATGTTTTAGAGCTAATTATGTTCTTACACTATAAATTAATATGTAGAACTATGGTACTTAAAATTGATATATGTATAATAGTGGGGTTGAATACCTAATATATTATTAATAATAATGGGTTATTTTTATTTGTTAGATAAAGATTTAAATCTTTATGTTTTAGTAAAAATTCTTAAAAAAATATAATATTTAACTTATATAGTAAAATACCAAATATCTATTTAATATAAATAGTATAGGATATTAACCACTAATATAAGGATAATTATAAGGTATTAATGTTGTGATATAAATTTGTTAAATGAGAAGTAAAAAAATATTGGTTATAGGCTAGAAATTAACTATTTTAGACATTATTTTATGACCCTCCTTACTAGGGTGTATACCGTCAGTATATAGTAAATCATTTAAAATACGGCTATTTTTATAGAGTTTAAAGAAATCGAAAAATTTAATGTTGTTAATTGTACAGTAGTTTAAAAGTAAGTCCCTATATATTTGTATTTTGTTATTAACTTCATCATAATCTATAGAAGCTTCCCAATATTTTTCAGCCATATCTTTATGAACTGGAATTTGTATCCCTACTATAGGTATAATTTTATGTTTAAAAATGTCTTTAATAATACATTTCATATTACTAAAAACTTTATCCACTGGGCGGTTTAATAGAAAATCATTGGTACCACCCATAACAAAAATATGAGAAGGGTTTAATAAAATAGCAGTTTCATATATTCTAAAAAGCATACCAGAGGTGGTATCACCGTTTAAACCTTTATTTATAATTTTTGTATTAGAAAAGTTTTTACTTATACTAACCCAACAATCATAATGGGGAACACCATACCCATAAGTTAAACTATCTCCTAAACATACAATCAATTTTATATTACCTCCTTTATATCCATAGAATAATAAGAATATACCATATACTATGCATTTAAGAAAGTCATTAAGATGAAGTAGGATTTATATAAAGTAAAACGTAAAAAATTAAGTTGCCAACAAATATTGTTAGCAACTTTTTATTAAATTTAATAAAAAATTGAAGGGTGATAAGTATTATAAGTGCATCTTTGCATAGTCATGGAACAATAAGTTTTAAACCTTTTATTTACTACTTCCCAATTTATGTTTTTAAAAAAAGTATCTATATATTTTTTTCTGTCTATTCCGAAATCTATCATATAAGCATGTTCATAAACATCCATTATAAGCAGTGGGAATGAAAGCCATATGGCTCCAACATCATGGGCATCTGAACCAATAACATGCAATTTACCATCCAAAGGGTCTATAACTAAAATAGCCCATCCTCTTACAGCAAGACCTACATTTTTAAAGTATTCTTTAAAATTTTCTAGATTAATAAAATCTCTTTTTATTAATTGTAGTATATCTCCATTAGGAGTATTATTACCATTTGTAATATTTTCAAAATATAGCTGATGAAGTTTTACACCGTCTAGAGCAAAAGTTTCACCTAGTTTTAAAGACCTCATAGGACTATAAGTTTGATTTCCTTCTCCTAAATCCTGTGCATTATTTGGTACACTCCATATTTCATTTAATTTATTAATGTAACCTTCATATAATTTGTAATGCTGCTGAAGCTGATTTAAACTTATTCCCTTTACAGTGGTAAAGTTATATATTGTTGGTTTTATATTCATTTTAAACTCCTATTTATTGTTATTTCATATTTATATTATGAAATATATATATATAATGTGAAAAACTATTGACGATAACAATGACCTAGTGTATTATAATGATAGTACACTAGAACGATGGAAGGGAGGAAATAGTACATATGGGAATACGCTTTGATGATAAAACTCCTATTTATATTCAAATAATGGACTATATAAAACAAGGTATTGTATCAGGAAAATTAAATAGAGGAGATAAATTACCTTCTGTTAGAGAAATGGCCACAAAATTTAGAGTTAACCCTAATACCTTACAAAGGGCTTATCAAGAATTAGAAAGACAGGGGATAACTTATACTCAAAGGGGGACTGGAACTTTTGTGAAGGAGGATGAGAATATGGTAGATGAATTGAAAAACAATTTAGCATCAAATATTGTAAATTCTTTTATAGAAGGTATGAAGAAAATAGGGTTTTCCAATGAAGATATAATAAAGGTTATTTCTAAGAAGTTAAAGGAGGAAAATAATTAATGGATAGTATATTAAAAATTACCAATTTAACAAAAAGTTATTTGAATAAAAAGGCGTTAAATTCAGTTAGTTTAGAAATTATAAAAGGAAAAATAGTAGGAATATTAGGTCCTAATGGTAGTGGAAAAACAACTTTATTAAAGATTATTTCAGGTGTATTAAAAGAATCTTCAGGAGAAATATTAATAGATGGAAAAACACCAGGTGTAGATACAAAATCTATAGTTTCTTATTTACCGGATAAAAATTTTTTATATAAATGGATGAAAATAAAAGATGCGATAGAATTTTATAAAGATTTTTATAATGACTTTGATGAGAAAAAGGCAAGAAATTTATTAAAATTTATGAAATTAGATGAGGAAAGTAAAGTAACAAGTTTATCTAAAGGTATGATGGAGAAATTAAATTTAACATTAGTGCTTTCAAGAAATGCAGAACTTTATATTTTAGATGAACCGTTAGGGGGAGTGGATCCAACTACAAGAGAAAAAATATTAGATGCTATAGTTGAAAACTATAGTGAAAATAGTTCTATTTTAATTACAACTCATCTTGTAAGCGATATAGAAAGATTATTTGATGAGGTATTATTTATTTCAGATGGAAGTATTATATTAAGCGGTAATGCAGAAGAATTGAGAAATAAAGAGAGAAAATCAATAGATGAAATATATAGGGAGGTTTTCGAATAATGGCAAAACTAATTAAATACGAAATGAAAGGCTCTTTTAAAGAATTTTTAGGATTGATATTAACTATTATTGCTGCTAATGTACTATTAATATTTAAAAAAGGTGTTTGGAAAGAGGAAACAATTATTTTATTATCCTGTGCTATCGTTGGTATATCTTTAGTAATAATTTTTTCTTGGAATATAAAAGTATTTAGTAAAGAATTGAATGATGACACAGGATATTTATTATATACGCTTCCTGTTTCTAGTAATAGTTTGCTTGTATCAAAATTAGTTACAGCTTTTATACAATTTTTAAGTATATTAATTTTAAATTTTATTTTTATTTACTTTATGTTAACAAGTAAAATTTCCATAAATTTAATTGGAGCTATACGTAGTGTAAATCCAATTTTTATCACAATAAAAATATTTAATAGCATAGTAGGATATGTAGGGTTTTTATGCGTTATTTATTTTTCTATAACATTAAGTAAAGTGGCACTTAAGAGGAAAAAGAAGCTTAGTAAATTAGGTTCATGGATAGTATTTATAGGAATATGTTTAGGAATATCTAGTTTATCTGAAATGTTGGAGAGATTAATTCCTTATTCCATACCTATAAATGTAATGAAATTTAATTCAAATATAACAATAAATTCGTTTAAGGTTCAATCTTTAACTGGTGATTTATATATTGTTTCAATAATTTTAGATGTGGTTGTAGCAATAGTATTTTTCCTTTTAACTTCCTATTTAATAAGAGAAAAACTAGATTTATAAATGAGGTGAAATTATGAGTTTAACTATAGCTATGTGTTTAATAATAGTAAATGTAATAGGTTATAAAAAAAGGAAAAACAGATATTTGGTATTTAGTTTAATAGCATTGATTATTATTTTGTTACTGAGTATACTATTAAAGCAACAAATTACTTGTTTTACAAGAAATATTTTAAATGGGAGTTTACTTATATTTATATATACTATCTTCTGTTGCCCACTCATTAATAAAAAAAATGAAGCTGTTTAAAATTCTTATAAATTATTTAATATTGAAATTATATAATTAATTTAAATACATACCATAAAAATCCTTAAGTAATATATTTTATTATGTTAAGATTTTTATGGTATAATTTTTATTAAAAGGAAGGTGAGGGTTAATATGAAACACAAACGTGGTAATAGGATATTAGGCATTGTATTTACATTAATGTTTACATTTATATGTGGTATATCCAGTAATGTAGTACATGCATCATCTACTAATTCTGATTCTGCAATAGACCAAGTTAGATATTTAATAAGAAATGGTTATATAAAAGATGTACCAAAAGAAATACTAGAAAAAGATAATATAAAGGATATAGTAAAAGGGGTAGGAGATCCTTATACTGAATATTTTAGTTCGGAAGATTTCAAAGATTTTACTAATGCGGTAAATAATACAGTTTGTGGTATAGGTATATATAATGAGGAGGATATTGAAGGAATTAGAATTAAAATGGTAATGGATAATTCTCCAGCTAAAGAAGTAGGAATAAAGCAAGGGGATATAATTACTAAAGTTGATGATAAAGTACTTAAAGGAGTAAAATTAGAAGACGCTATAAAATATTTAAAAGGTGAAGAAGGAACAAAAGTAAAGTTAGTTATAAAAAGAGGAAAGGAAATTTTAATTTTTTCTGTAGAAAGAAAAAAAATTGAAGTGCCTACTGTTCAATGGAATATATTGGATAACCATATAGCTTACATAAAAATCCAAACATTTGGTATGGATACACCTAAATTATTTTTAGATGCTGTAAATGAAGTGAAGGACAAGGTTGATAGATATATTATAGATTTAAGAAATAATACTGGAGGATATACTAATTCTGCATATAATATTGCTGGTAATTTTATAGGAGAAGATACAGCTATAATTATGAAGGACAAAGGTGGAAATGCTGTGGAATACAAAGGTGTAAATCATGGTTATGTAATAGACAAGCCAACTATATTTTTAATAAATGATTATACAGCCTCTGCATCAGAATTATTGTCTGCAGCTATAAAAGATTATAATAAAGCATTTTTTATAGGCATAAAAAGTTTTGGAAAGGGAATACAACAAAGTAGTTTCCCACTTTCTGATGGAGGAGTATTAAAACTTACAACCCATAGTTTTTATTCTCCAAAAGGTAGTACTATACATAAGGTTGGAATAATACCGGATTTAGATACAAAGGATATGGACCCTTTGCTAGTAGCTAAACTATTGTATTCAGGTAAAGAAAAAGAGGATAAAACAGGATTATTGAAGGTGAAATTAGGTAATGAGTATTTCCTAATAGATTTAACTAAAGTTACAAACAAAGAATATTATAAAGGTATTAATTATATAGTAGATAAAGCTGAAAATAATGAAATTTATTTAGGAACTTCAAATGGTTTTAATAAAACTACTAAGGAATTTGTAAAAAATGAGAGAAGTATTTATTTTAATAATATAAAAAAATTTAATAAATTAGTAAAGAATAAACAGAATAATAATTTCATAATAAAATTTAATATGGATTTAGATAAAAAAACTATAAATAATGAAACTATAAAACTTGTAAATGAAAACACATTTGATGAATTAGATATAGAGTGTGTAATAGATGACAAAAAAGTTATAGTTACTCCAAAAAAAACAGCAACACTTTCAGGTAAGTATTGTTTAATAGTAGATAATATAAAATCAAAAGATGGTAAGATACTAAAGGAAAAAACATCCGTATATGTAGAATTTAAATAATTAAAAATATAGAGGATAAAACATTAATATGTTTTATCCTCTATATTTTTTTACCTTTTCTTCTTTAACAGAGGGGATAACCTATTGGCTAACATTTGTTTTTGGTATAATAAAATTCTCCTTTTATGAAATTTTTATTATACATGGAATTGATTTAAATATATTATTTTAATAAGTTTAGAAAAAATATTTTATATGGATACTTAGCTTATTTAATTGCATTTTTGAACTTATCAATATAGAATAATGAAATTATGTATACTTGTCAATCTAACTGATACATATATAATGCACAAAAAGTTTAAAAAACTTTAATAATGAAAGGAGCATAAATATGTTAATATATAGATACAAATTAATATTACAGGGAGGTAATTGTAGTATGAATAATATGAATTATTCAAATGATATATATGGATGGGATAAATTATCAAAAATTATGTTTGTATTAGGAGTAGCACTTATATTTACTAAATATGGAATTATAATAGGGATAGCTTTAGTTATTTATTCATTTATAAGAACTAGGTCACGTAATATAAATAAAAGAACAGAAGAAATGTTTTACTATGAAAGATTTGAAGGAAAGGTAAAAGAATATTTTCATAATCTGGGAAGTGGCAATTTCTTGTATAATGTTAAATCAAGAATTAATAGTGTTAAGCAAAGATTTAATACTAAAAAACATTTTTTAGTTACAAAGTGTCCTAACTGTTCTCAGAAACTACGATTACCAAAGAATAAAGGAAATATTTTAGTTACTTGTCCGAGATGTTTATTTAAATTTAAATTAAGAACGTAGTATATTGTAAAGTAGTACTTTTAATAGGTACTACTTTAATTTTGTATATACATATCAATAGTGATACATATCAATAGTGATATATATCACTATTGATAATTAAAAATATAATGATATAATTTATATATAAGTGGAACAATATTTAATAAAAACACATAATAGATGAGGGAGGAAAATAAATTGGAGAAGATTGCAATGATAACAGATACTACTTCGGATTTATCAGAGGAGTTTATAAAAGAATATAATATTCAGGTGTTACCTTTTAGAATAATATATAAAGATAGAGAATATAGGGATAAATTAGATATAACCCCAAAGGAAGTATATGATAATTTAGAAAATGAGGTGCCGACATCATCATTACCATCCATGAAAGATATGGATGATATGCTAAGTAATCTTGAAAAGCAAGGATATACTCATGTAATAGCAGTAACCTTATCTTCTGGGTTATCAGGAATTTATAATGCTTTTAAGATAGTAAGTGAGAATCATCCTAATATAAAAACTTATATATGCGATTCAAAATCTATATCTATGGGGGAGGGTATAATAGTCAAAGAGTGTGCTGAGATGGTACGAGAAGGTAAAAAATTTGAAGAAATAATCAAAGAAATACCTAATATTCAAAAAAGAACAAAGTTGTTTTTTGTGGTTGGTACTTTAGAATATTTAAAAAAAGGTGGAAGAATAGGTAAAGTTTCCGGGACCATAGGCGAATTACTTAATATAAAACCGATAATAGCTGTTGACTCCAATGATGGAAAGTATTATACCTTTGATAAAGTAAGAGGTAGAAAACAATCTATCAATAGACTTCTTAACACAATAAAAAATATCATTAAAGATGCTAAACATAAAATTTATGTTTGTCATGGAAATGCATTAGAAGAAAGTAAAAAAATATGCGATAGCATAAGAAATTATGAAAATGTTGAAGATGTATGTTTTGCAGGAGAAATAAGCCCTGTATCTGGTGTACATAGTGGACCAGGTTTGGTAGGAGTTGTATTAGTAAGGGAGCCATAAAAATATGAGTAACTTTAGCTTAGGGGAAGATACAAAAGCAGAAGAAAAAAGATTATATGATGATTATAAAAGAAAACTAGCGGAACTTAAAAAAGTTGAAAAGGAAAAAGAAGCAGTAGGGCAGGTTTTTACAAAGGGACTACTGCCCCTATATGTTTTATACGTATTGGACTTAGGACCTACAAATGGCAATGATATAGCACATCAGATTGGTGAAAGAACTAATGGGTTATGGATACCAAGTACTGGGGGAATATATCCACTTCTTAAAAAGTTTGAGAAGGCTAAATTTGTAGAAGGAAGATGGGATAATTCTAAAAAGAAAATGCAAAAGATATATACTATAACAGAAGAAGGAAAAAGAGAATTAGGGGAAAGAAAACATTTGTTGAAAAATAAGATAGAGGAAGCCTTAAAAGTATTTAAAATAGTTTATAAGGATTTGTATGGCTAAAGTGAATGTGCTATTATAGCAATGTATTCACTTTTTTTTTTATATATTACATATTTTGATAATTAAATTAGTATGTTATAATAAATTTGTATAATTATATTTATAAAGTTTTTAATTTTAAAATAATTTTTATTTAAAGATTTATTAAATGTTTAAAAGGTATATAGGTTATTTAACCTATGAAGTTTTTTAGTTTATGAAAAACTAAGGTAACTTAAGAATAGTAAATATCCATATAACTTTCAAAAAAACGATTACAATAATATAAAGTTTAAGAGGGAAAGGGGATAACTATGATTAAAAAAATAATTTTATCAGGGTATGGAAATGTAGGGAAGCAGTTCGTTAAATTGTTCAGTGAAAAAAAAGAATACATTAAAGAGAAATATAATTTGGATCTAATCCTTAGTGGTATTATAGGAAATAAAGTATGTATATTTGAGGATGAGGGGATTAATATAGATTTATTATTAGGGTGTAAAGACAGTTCAGATGGATTAATGGAATATGGAAAAATTAATAAAGAATCTTTTTATACTTATCCAATTTATGAAGGAGATGTATTAGTTGAATGTACTTATGGAGATATTGAATCAGGAGATCCTGCATTAAGACATATATTATCTTCAATAAATAGTGGAATGGATACAGTAATTCTTTCTAAAGGAGCTTTAGTAAGAAATTTTAATATAATAATGAATTTAGCTAAAAAAAAGAAAACTAAAATCAAATATAGCGGAGCAACTGCTGCTGCATTACCTACTATGGATATAGGATATTACTGTTTAGCAGGATGTAAAGTAAGTTCTATAGTTGGAATATTAAATGGAACAACAAACTATATATTAACAGAAATGGAAAAGGGAAATTTGAATTATGAGCAAGCATTAAATATAGCTCAGACTAAAAATATAACAGAAAAAGATAATAATATGGACACAAGTGGTGTAGATAGTGCTTGTAAAATATTAATATTAGCAAATAGTTTTATGGGGTGTAGTAGTAGTTTTGAAAATATCAAAATAAAAGGAATTAATGAAGTAAAAAAAGAAGATATTATTAATGCTAAAAAAACAGGCAAAAAAATAAAATTGGTAAGTAGAGCATATTATAATAATGGAGAAATTCAGTTAGAGGTTAAACCAGAATTAATAGATAAGGAAAATTTATTATATGGTGTAGATGGAAGTAATAAAGGAATTATATTCAATACAGATACTATGGGAGAAATTTGTGTAATTGGAGGAGCGTCAAATACAAGAGGAGCTGCTGCTGCTGCACTAAAAGATTTAATAAATTTATATAAAATATAGTATTAAATAATATAAGTGGTTAAAACTAATATTGTATATTAAAAAGGATGTGATATTAGTGGAAACTATGAAGAGAATAAAAAAACCAACATTTATGCCACCACAGTGGATATTTGCTCCTGTATGGAGTATATTATATACTCTGATTGCAATTTCGGCAGTAAGAATACTATGTCTAGGTAAAAAGGGGAAAAGAATAAAAAAGGCTATGATATTTTTTTCTGTACAACTTGTTCTTAACATATTATGGCCATATATATTTTTTAGACTTAAGTTAAAAGGTTTATCTTTTGCAGAATTGTTAACATTACTAGTTTTTATAATACTTACTACAGTTGAATTTATTAAAATAGATAAAGTGTCAGCATATTTGTTAATACCGTATTTATTTTGGTCAACTTTTGCGGCTTATTTAAATGGTTCTATATGGTATATGAATAAATAATAATTTTAGAGAATATCAAATGTTATTCTCTAAAATTATTATTTTTTATTATTTATAAAGGGGTGGGGTTATGATAGTTTATATTTTTATTTTTTTAGCTAAAATTTTAGAGGTATCTCTTATGACTATAAGAACTGTTTTAATAACTCGAGGGGAAAAAATATATGGTTCTATAATAGGTTTTGTAGAAGTTTTTATATGGTTATATTTAATAAATAAGGTATTGGTAGGAATAAGTGATGATCCTATAAGAATGGTAATTTACGCATTAGGGTTTGCATGTGGGAACTATTTAGGGTCTATTATAGAGGAAAAATTAGCTTTGGGACTTTTGACTGTTAGTGTTATTGTTTCAGAAAAGGATGGTAATAAATTAGCTGAAGCATTAAGAGGGGAAAATGTAGGTGTTACAAAAATTACCGCGGAAGGTATAAACGAAAATAAAAATATTCTTATGGTTCATGCAAAGAGAAGAAGAAAAAATGAAATTGTAAAAATAATAGAAAAAACTCATGTTAGATCTGTTATATCAATAAATGATACTAAAACTATTTATGGAGGATATGGTATAAGAAAATAAAAAGTAGTGTTAACTTTAATATTTTCTATACGACTAAATAAATAAAGTGTAAAATTATACAGAATCGCAATGATAAAATATGATAATTATCCAAAATATTTTACAAATTTTATTGATATTTACCAAAAAATGATATATTATACACTTGAAGGAGTTTTTTTATTTTTTACTAGGTTAAAACATATGAAAAGGAGGGGGTTAAAATTAGATCAATAAAACAAAAATTAATAGTTATAGCTGTATTATTAGTCTCTATACCATTTATAATATCTAATTTCATTTATAATTTTTATATAACTAGAAATTTAAAAAATCATATTTTTGAGGATCATAAAGTTTTAGCTAAAACTATAGCCAATGGTGTTACGGATTATATGGATAAAGCTTATTTAATTACAGAAGAATTAGTAAATAATGACAATTTAAAGGAGTTTGACAAGAATAAACAGTCCAAGGCAGTAAAAAGTACTATAGAAAGGAATCCATATTTTGATTTGTTTTGTGTACAAGATTTAAATGGAAATCAAACAGCAAGGAGTAGAGGTAACCTTACTAACAGAGGAGATAGATGGTGGTTTAAACAATCAATAACAACTCAGAAACCTTTTGTAAGTAAATCATATTTGACTGTAAATGATGATTGTGAAGCTATTAATTCAGTTATTTTTCCTATAATAAACGATTTGGGTAAAATGGTAGGAGTTATGGATGCGGACTTAAAGTTAAATGAACTTCAAAAAATGGTTGAAAAATATAGTAATAAACAAACATATGCATATATTATAGATGGAGAAGGTGCAGTTATCGCTCATCCAGATAGAATACAGGTAAGTGAGATATATAATTATAAAAGTTCTAAAAAAACTGTAAGAGTAAGGGATGAGTCCGGTAAGGTAATTAAGGATAAAAATGGCAGTCCTAAAACAGAGAAAAAAACTATAGAAGTTCCAGAAAAATTAAAATTAATAACAAATGAAGCTTTAGGTGGTAAGAATGGAGTTGCAGAATACAATGATACAAGTGGAAATAAGATTATTAGTGCTTATCAAGGAATAAAGCTTCCTGGAGAATCTCAAAGTTGGGCTGTAATAACTGTAGAAAATGAAAAAGATGCTTTTATAATGATAACGAGTATAAATAATAAAATAATACTTTTTGGAGTTTTAATTTTATTATTGGTTGGAATTTTAACATATTTTATATCAAATAACTTTACAAAACCTTTAATTGAATTGGCTAAGTTAACCAAAAAGGCCTCTGAAGGAGATCTAACAGTATGCAGTGGTTATAAATCTAAAGATGAAATAGGAACTTTAAGTAGTGCATTTAACATCATGATTGGAAATATGAAGGCATTAATTAATAACATACATAAAGCTACAGAGGTGGTTACAGAGTCTTCAGAATCATTAATGGCTTCAACACAGCAAACTTCAGGATCTATAAACGAAGTTGCAAAAACTATAACTGATGTGGCAAGCAGTACGGATTCAGGAGCAGAAGATGCAAAAGAGGGTGTACAAGCCGCAGGTGAACTTTCTAGTGAATTAGATTTAGTTGTTTCTCATATAGAGGAAAGTAGACAATCATCCCAAAAAGTTTATGAAATATCTAACAAAGGTTTTGAAACTATTAAAAAACTTGAAGAAAAAAATGAAGAAAATAGTCAGGTTTCAAAAAATGTAACACAGGTTATAAATTCCTTAAGTGAGAAAGCAAATAATATAGGATCTATAGTTGAAACTATAACATCAATATCAGAACAGACAAATCTACTTGCACTAAATGCAGCTATTGAAGCAGCAAGAGCAGGAGAGGCGGGAAAAGGATTTTCAGTAGTGGCAGAGGAAGTAAGGAAACTCTCAGAGGGTACAGCCGAGTCTACTAATAATGTAAAGGCTATTATAACTAATATTCAAAAAGATGTGGAAAGAGCAAAAAATACTATAAAAAAATCAGAACTAGTGGTTATAGAACAAAATAATGCAGTAAATGATACAAGAAACACATTTAAGGACATAAATCTTTCTATAGAGAATGTAGTAGAAAAGATTAATAATATTACAAGAAGTTTAAATAGTGTAGATGACTCTAGAAATAAACTTTTAACAGTAGTGGATAATGTGGCTAATGTATCTGACAATATAGCCGAGGCGGCACAAAATGTATGTGGTGCTACGGAGGAGCAAAATGCGGAGATGGAACAAATTAATGCTTTAGTTGAAGAACTTAATACTATGGCATTAAAGCTTAAGGATGAAGTTAAGAATTTTAAAACAGAATAAAAAAATATGAGGTAAGGATAACTTTACCTCATATTTTTTTATTTTTAGCATATTATGTATTGATAGAATTTTAATTAGAGGGATAAATGAAAAAAAATATTTTTAAAGTCAATGGGAAAAGTAATATAGGGACTTTGCTTATAAGTATACTAATAGCTGAATTAATAGGAATGCTGTCAGCATTGTTTTCCGGAGATATAAGAGGGGTTTTCCAGAGTTTACAAAAACCTTCATTTGCTCCTTCAGCAAACGTATTTTTAATAGTATGGATTATATTATATGCGTTAATGGGTATAGCAGTTTATAGGATATGGATGATAGGAAAAGAAGGTATAGATGTTAAAATGGCATTAAAGTTTTATAATACTCAGTTATTATTGAATTTTTTATGGAGTATAATATTTTTTAGATTTGGGCTCATAGAACTAGCATTTTTTGAATTGATGCTTTTAATATGTTTTGTTATTTTAACAATTTTAGAATTTTATAGATATGATAAAATTGCAGCTAAACTTATGATACCATATCTTTTATGGATTATATTTGCTGCAGTATTAAACTGTTTTATTTGGATTCTTAACTAATAACATAGTAACCAATCTATTTTAAGTTTTAGGCTGTTTGTAAAAAATTACAACAGCCTTTTTATATATGAAAATTATTGATTTATCCTATCTTCATGAAGTTTTTTATATTCTGCAATTCTTTCTTTTCTATCTAGGGATCTAGGTTCTAGGTTCATTCTTTTATTTTCTAAAAGGGATAGTACACCTGTAGTAGGTTCAATTTTTTTACCTGTACAAACATCGCAAGAACATTTATTTTCTTCAAAGTGTTCGGGTTCTGTATAAGTTGTTATTACCCCTTCATAATTTCTAAGAACAATTTTATTTGAGGCTTGACTTATTAGATATTGAGGCATTACTGGAATTTTGCCACCACCGCCTGGTGCATCAACAACAAAAGTAGGAACACAAAAACCAGAAGTATGTCCTCTTAAACCTTCAATTATTTCTATACCCTTTGACACTTTGGTTCTAAAGTGTTCAATTCCTTGAGATAAATCACACTGATATATATAATAAGGTCTAACCCTCATTTTTACTAATTTATGAATTAAATTTCTTTGAATGTAGACACAATCATTTATCCCTCTTAATAAAACAGTTTGGTTCCCAAGAGGGATTCCGGCATTAGCTAGCTTTTCACAAGCGTTAATAGAATATTCAGTTATTTCATTTGGGTGATTGAAATGGGTATTTAACCAAATAGGATGATATTTTTTAAACATATTTACTAAATTATCAGTTACTCTCATTGGATTAACTACAGGTACTCTTGATCCTAATCTTATTATTTCTACATGAGGAATTTCACGTAGGTTTTTTATGATATATTCAAGCTTGTCGTCATCTACCATTAATGCATCTCCACCAGATAAAAGTACATCTCTTATTTGGGGAGTATTTCTAATATACTCAAGGGCCATTTCAATTCTATTTTTAGGCATAGAAGCATCAGTATGACCTGCAAATCTTCTTCTTGTACAATGTCTACAATACATTGAACACATATCCGTAATTAAAAATAATACTCTGTCAGGATATGCATGAGTAAGTCCTGGTACAGGTGAGGTAGCGTCCTCATGAAGTGGGTCTGACATATCAACGCTAGAAAAATTTAGCTCTTGTATGGTAGGGACTGCTTGTTTTCTTATAGGATCATTTATATCATTTGGATCTATTAATGAAGCATAATAAGGGGAAATACCCATTCTCAAAGTTTTTAAACATTTATCTATAGCATCTTCTTCTTCAGGTAAAATATTTATAACTCTTTTTAATTGGGATATTGTAGTAATTCTATTGCGCAACTGCCATTTCCAATCCATCCATTGTTTTGGGCTAACATCTTTCCATAATTCTATTTCTCTGTAATCTCTCATAAATAACCTCCATTCTATCTATTAATAAAAATTATATCTTTTTATTTTTATTAAGATTTATAATTTGTATTAATTCATTTAGTCTAATGTGAATGTCCTTTTTTATACCATCTCGTTTATAATGATGATCCGTTGGGTCTAATAAATAGCTATGTGTTATAGCTAAAGTTTTATTATTTTTTTTAATTGCATTTTGCAACATTAAAACTAGTTTATCTAAAGAGAAATATTCAAGTCTTAATTCCTCTTTATCGTTAAATGCATACACAGGAATAGGGGTTAATATATTTTTAGTAATTTTATATTGCTGTCTATATATATTATGAGATTCATATGTTATATTTGTGGCTTCAGAAAGCGCCTTAGATGTGTTATCATCCATAGAGAAATATCCTCCTCTAAAGATCTCAATGGGAGTTATACCTTTATTAGTTAAATAATCCATACAATGCTTTATTATCATTTTTTGTTCAGGATAAGAATAAGCGGTAAGGTATTCTTCATTTTTTCTAATAAAAGGACAAAAATTTAATATTTTTTTTGGCAAATTATCTGGATGAATATGAAGACCAAAAATGACTTTATAATTTTTGATTTTTTCTGTCAAATTTAATTTACAAAGCATTTCTGCAAAATAAGGGGTTATAAATAAAATAGTATAAATATTATTTACAGAAGTTAATTCTAAGATTTTCTCTAAATTTCCAACATTATTTTCTAAGTTTTTATCGAAATTAGTGCCCTCACAATCTATTGAGAGAGCAAATTGGAAACCAGAATCTTTAAATAATTTATTTAAATTACCTGTCATAGTTGTCCCCCTTTAATCATACATATTGAAAAATTACAACTTACACTATATAATAAAGTTGTAACTATTAACAACTTTATTATACTATATGAGTTTTTTGTTGTCAAAAACTTTCATGTAACAATTATATAAAATTTTTGTGAACGAGGGGGAATTTTATGAAAACTTTAGGATTTCCAAGAATGCATAAAGAAAAGAATGAAAAAAGAGATTTTTTGCCAAATATTTTTAAAATGCTTAAAGCAGATAGTGTAGAAATTTATTTAGAAAAAGGATATGGTTCAGGGATGGGTATGAAGGAGGAAGACTATTTAAAGGCAAATAATAATATAAGGTTCGTTTCTAATAAGGAATGTTATGAAAAGGATATTATAGTTGTACTTAGGTCACCAGAATTTATGGAAATAGATTATATGAAAAATGGAAGTACTCTTATTAGCATGTTACATTATCCAACTAGAGCCACAAGAGTAAAAAAGCTAAAAGAAAAAAATATATTTGGCGTTTCTATGGACTCTTTAAGAAATGATTTTCTAGAAAGAATAGTTGTAAATTACAATGGGACCTCTGGGAATGGAGTAGAGTTAGCTTTTCAAGAATTAAGCAATTCATTTAAAGATTTTTATTCCAAAGATAGGGAACCAATAAAGGTTAGTATTATAGGCATGGGAATGGTAGGACTTTATGCAGCTAAATCTGCAGGTAAATATGGGAATTTAGAATTAAATAAGAAAATGAATCAATTAGGGACAAAGGGTATAACTGTAACAATGTTACCAAGAAGTATAACTAAAGATAGACATGAACTTATAAAAATTTTAAAAAATACAGATATATTAATTGATGCTTCTACAAGAGATAATTCATCTAAATATATAATCTCAAATAGTTTGTTAGCTCAATTAAAACCACATTCAATAATATTAGATTTAACTGCGGACCCTTATTTAATAGACACTGATCCTATTCAGGTTAAAGCTATTGAAGGTATACCAACAGGTACTTTAGATAAACCTGTAATTTACATTAATGATTCTATTTATAATACTATTCCTGAAGGGGTAAATAAGGAAAATAAGAGGATAGTTGTAAGTTGTAATGCATGGCCAGGAATAAAACCTAAAGAGTGCATGCAACTATATGGAATACAACTGTTACCTATTATTCAACAAGTTATAAAATTAAATAAGAAAGATTTTAAATGCAGTAGTGATGATTATTTTACAAGGGCAATATATAGGGGAACCATAGAGTATTTTGAGAAATATGAAAAAATGGTAGAAAATAAATAGAATTTGGTGTAATATAGTATGGGACTACAGGATTAATACTATAATTTTAATAATTATTTCATATTTAATGGAGGATTAGATAAATGAAAGGTCACCATGGAGGGGCAGTTTATAAAAACATAGCGTTAGATATAGCTAATAAGATACTTATAGGTGAATTAAAAACAGATGAAAAGATAAGTGGAAGGTCTACATTAGCAAGTATGTATAATGTATCCCCAGAAACCATTAGGAGAGCTATAGCACTCCTAGAAGACATGAGAGTGGTTTCTTCAACTAAGGGAAGTGGAATAGAAATTTTGTCTGTATCTGCAGCGGAAAGATTTATTGAAAAAAATAAAGATAATGAATATTTAAGTACAGTAAAAGAAAATATATTTAGATTAATAGATAAGAAGAAAGAGTTAGATACTGAGATTCAATTAAATTTTGAAAAGATACTTGATTTTATAGACAGATTCAGAAATATAACTCCCTTTACATTAATAGAAGTGGAAATAAATGAGGGATGTAAGGTAATTGGGAAAAAAATAAATGAATTAAGATTTTGGCAAGCAACTGGAGCTACTGTTGTTGCCTATAGAAGAAAAGATGATATAATGATATCTCCAGGACCCAATTATATATTTAGAGAAGGAGATACAATAGTAGTAATAGGAAATAACAATGTATACGATAAAGTATATAATTTCATATATAACACTTATATAGAAGAATAGTTAATAAAACTAGAAACATCGGAAGCTTCCGATGTTTCTAGTTTTATTCTAGTAATATTATATATTTTTTGATATAATATCAATTAATTATTATGTTTCATTGATTTTAGACAAAAGGTGGTAATGCATTAGTACATATATCTATAAAATAATTTTATTTAAATACACTTATAAGCACGAGGTGATATGTTGAAAATAACTATAGAAACATTTATAAAAGATTACAAAGAAAAAGATGATAATTGGAAATGGTTTTTTACAGCTATTGTTATGGGAATTGTATCAATAATATTGTTTATTACTTTAATAATTAATTATATAAACAAAGAAGGTAAATTTCTAATAGATGTAAAGGCTATTAATTACGTAAAGAGTATAGAAAATAATTTTTTAGATAATTTCTTTAAGTTTATAACTAATTTTGGAGATCCTTTATCTATAATAATAATGACAGTTATAGTTGTAGCGTTTTTATTTACTAAGACTATGAAAAAAGAAGCTATATTTTTCTTATCTAATATTGTAGGTGTTTGGCTTTTTAATGAACTGTTAAAACATACATTTAAAAGAACAAGACCTATAGAAAAAATAATAATAGCAAAGGGATATAGTTTTCCAAGTGGTCATTCTATGGCATGTATGGCTTTTTCTATTATGATTATATATTTAATATTTTTATATGTAAAAAATTTAAAATTAGTATACATTATTAGCATACTTGCACTGCTATTTTCCATAATTATTGGGGTAAGTAGAATTTATTTAAGAGTACATTTTTTTACTGATGTACTTACAGGATGGTTTGCTTCAGTATTTTGGGTAAGTATTAATATAGCGGCACATAGAATTTATTGTTATAAAAATATTATGTAATATAAAGGTTGCTATTTAATAGTTTGTAACTGTTAAATAGCAACTTTTTATCTAATTTTGATTAAAAGATTATTTAGAACTGAGTTTGTTTAATATACCTTTAAGTATTCTTGAGTTACGTCCTTCGTCTCTTGATGCAATGTTGTAAAATTCTTCTACTAATTTTATAGATTTTAATAAATTTTTACGACGATAACCAATCAAATAGTCCTCCTTAGCACAAGTTCTACAAATTTTTTTGTTAGGCAACAACGTCCAATAGTTCTAATTAAGATGTTATAGTTGATGTTAATACGTATAAAAACCTTCCCCAGTTCAAAGATTAATAATTATTATTAATTGTAAGAAAGGAAATGATCATATTTATAGATTATATTATGAAAGCTTCAGTTTATAAGCAATTTCTAAAAAGTTCATCTTATTGTAATTCATTATTAAAAAATTGCAGATATAATAAATAATATTATTGTTGTTAAATAATAAATGAATTGTTGTGAAATACTATTATTTATACATACAATAATTTATTTATATTTTATAAAGAAAATAATAAAAAAGGGTGTGTTAATATATGTGTACTAGTTTAACTTTAAAAACTAAAGATGGACATAATATTTTTGGACGTACTATGGACTTTGCTATACAATTTAATGAATCAGTTAACATTATTCCTAGGAATTTTGTTTGGAGTACCGAAGTGGATAAAAAAGAAAGGAAAAGTAAATATGCTACAATTGGGATGGCTGTTGTTATAAATAATCACCCTGTTTTAGCAGATGGAATGAACGAAAAAGGATTAATATGTGCTACACTGTATTTCCCAGGGTTTTCTCAATTTGAAGAAAAAACTGTGAATAATAAGGAGAATGTACCAAGCTATGATTTTGTATTTTGGGTATTATCTCAATTTGAGAATTTAAATCAGGTAAAGAAAGCTTTAAAAAACATGTCTATTGTTAACAAGACTCTCTCAATATTAAATTTTGCCCCACCTTTGCATTGGATTTTGACTGATAGATCAGGTAAAAGTATAGTTGTAGAAAAAACTAGCAGGGGTCTTGAAATATTTGATAATCCAGTGGGTGTTATGACTAATAGCCCTAATTTCCAATGGCATCTAAGTAATTTACGCCAATATATTGGTTTAAGACCAAAACAATTTGAAAATGCTATGTGGGGGGATTTAGAGTTAGCTGCTTTTAGTCAAGGTTCAGGAACCTTTGGGTTACCTGGGGACTTTACACCTCCGTCTCGTTTTGTTAGGGCAGCTTATTTAAAGAATAATATTGCTGATACTGATAATGAGATAAAAGGAATAAATGGAGTGTTTCATATTCTATCTAATTGTGAAGTACCAAAAGGCGTAGTTTTAAAATCAGATGATTTAAGCGATTATACTTTTTATACATCAGCTATGTGTAGTGAATCAGGTAATTATTATTATCATACCTATGAGAACAGACAAATTTCTGTTATTAATTTATATAATGAGGATTTAGATTCTAATGATATAAAAGAATTTCCAAATATAAAAAAGGAGTTTTTAAATAAAATTAATTAAATATAAAGTTATTTATAAATTTAATTTTTAATGTTTATAATAAGTTTTAATAAAATAAATCTGTAAGTAGCTAAGAAATTAAGTTTTAGCTGTTTTTTTATAGCTTAATTTAATGTTTAAGTTAGCTAAGGAAAAGGACAGGATAATAAGCAGGGGTTATTATATAGTTACATAGATTATAAATCTATGTAACTATAGTAAAATTAAATTTTTTCATATATTATATTTAATTGATTTATTCTAGTAATATTTAATTTTTTATATATACTTTCTCTATGGCGGCGAACAGTATTTTCGCTTATATGCAGATTTTTGGCTATTTTTCCGTTGCAATACCCCATACGAAGAAAATTAGCTATTTCATGTTCACGTTTTGTTATACCTTTACTTTCCATTAAATTACTCCAGGCTCTATCTTTTTCTTGGCTATTATACTGAAAAAAAATGGCATAGTAAGTTATATAGTTAGAGCTATTTTCAGCTTTTGTAATTAAGTGATCAATGGATATTTGTATATTATTTTTGTTTTGGAGAGAATAGTGTTTTAGACCATACTTGATATGTAAAGGAAGAATTTTATTTTTAATTATTTGTTCAATATATTTAATAGATACATCCTCTAATGATAGTTTTAAAATATTTGTAGCTTCATTATTAATCTGAAGAATTTTAAAATTACTATCACACAAAATCATACCAATAGGTAAACGATGAAGTAGTGTATTGGCCGTTATAGTAGACATATTATTGTATATATGAAGATGAATTTGAAAGTGGGTTTCAATTATATTTCCAATTTCCTTTAAAATTATTTTTTCTTTTTTTGTAAATCCTATAGAATTTTTTTTATGGTAGACTGCGACAGCACCAATATATTTTTTGGTTTTTCCTTTTAAAAGTACTAGTGCTTCATAATAAAAATTATTTTGGGATAGTACATCCGTGTATAAAGTAGATGATTCGTATTCTTCAAAGGTCATAAAATTATCTATAGTTAAAACGGTTTCATGTAAATTTTTATTACAATTAGCAGGGGCAAAAAAATCTTGCTCATAGCAATAATTGTTATAAATAACCCTAGACAATTGATTAAAATTTGCATAAACAAGGCTATGATAATATCCTTTATTATCAACTAGTGGGAAAGCTGCTCCAGAAAAATTAAAATATTTAAGTATTGATTGAAGGGATTTTTCTTGGAAATTAATATCCATGGGAGCTAATTCCTTTGATAATTCTAATAAATTTTGATAATCTTGCTTATCTAAAATATTCACTATATCACCTCTGGGATAAATACCCTATATTAATAGGTTATTTATGTAATTGTGATTTCATTATATAAATACTATAATGAATTTGTCAATAAATTAACAATATTTTTGAAAGGAAGATATAATTATGGCAGTATTAAAATTATTACGGGCCCCATTGAAATATGTACAAGGTAAAGATGCATTATTAAAATTCTATGATGAAACGAAAGAGTTAGGAAATTCTTTTTTATTTATTTGTAGCAATAGTGGTTACAAAAATTGTTTTGATAAATTAAAAAAGAGTTTTGAGGGAACAGATTGTAAAATGCGTTTTGAGATTTTTGGTGGAACTAGCTCTAATGGAGAAATAGAAAAAATGAGAAATATAGTTATAGAGGATAATATTGAAGTTGTAGTAGGAGTTGGGGGCGGATCTGCAATTGATACAGCTAAAGCAACTGCTTATTATGAAAAATGTCCAGTAGTAGTAATTCCTACTGTATGTGCAACGGATGCTCCATGTACCGGATTATCGGTGATTTATAATGATGATGGTACTTTTAACAGTTATTTGTTTTATCCTAGAAATCCAGAGGTTGTTATTGTTGATACTCAGGTTATAGCAAGTGCTCCAGTAAAGTTTTTAGTAGCAGGTATGGGAGATGCTTTAGGAACATATTTTGAAGCAAGGGCTTGTGTTAGAACTGATGCTCCAAGCTTGGAGAATGGTGGTATTTCATTGTCAGCTATGGCTCTTTGTAAGTTATGTTATGAAACATTAATTAAATGTGGATATCAAGCTAAACTAGCTTGTGAAAATGAACTCATTACCCCAGCTTTAGAATCAATTGTAGAAGCTACTACATATTTAAGTGGGGTAGGAGCGGATAATGGAGGATTAGCAGTAGCACATTCTGTCTATAATGGTTTTACAGCTTTACCAGAGTGTGAGTATACAATGCACGGATTTTTAGTTGCTTTTGGTACTATTGCTCAGTTAGTATTAGAAAATGTTTCAAAAGAAGAAATAAAAGAAGTAATGGATTTCTGTTATAGCATAGGACTTCCGGTAACATTAAAAGAGCTTGGGATAACTGATATTAAGAGGGTACGTATTGCCGCTGAAAAAGCATGTATACAAGGTGAAACAATACATAATATGGCAGGTGATGTGACTCAAGATCAATTATATCATGCTTTATTAGCAGTAGATTTATTGGGCAAAGAATACTTAAATAATAATAAAAATCAATAAAAAAGAACTTCTTATATTTCATATCTATGAAATATAAGAAGTTCTTTTTTAAAAAGTCTTAATATTAGCATTTTAATAATTTATATAATAATTTATTAAATACATTTTTAAAGGGTAAGAAATAGATATTATAGAATTTAGTAATAAAAAAATAAGTTTGTAATTATATACAATACAATTTAATGATTAATAGGAAATAAAATAAATATTTATATATTACAAATATTGTATATGAACATACACAATATAAGGCTTTAAAGTTTTATTAACTAAATATGTGGTATAATTATGTTTAAATTATACAAAATTACAGGGGTAAATATGGAAAAGAAGCATTATATATGTCCAAAATGTAATAATGGGGTTTTTGAATCAGATCAATTTCAAGCAACAGGGGGAAATTTTGCAAAAATGTTCGATATACAGAATAAAAAATTTATAACAATAAGTTGTAAGAGATGTGGATATACGGAACTGTATAAAGGTGAAACTCTGATGGTTGGAACATTTTAGATTTCTTAATAGGGGGGTAACATTTATTCTAACTTGATTTCTAGGAACATACATATTGTTTATATAAGTATTTTTATTTATAAATTTAATATTTTACTCATAATAGACTATATAGCATATATATATAATGTAAGTGCATGAGGAATACTTTTAGAGATTGGGATATTTACTATGGAATATAATGAGTAGGAGTTGATTTTATGAAGTTTAATTTAATTAATAAAGAAAGTTGGGATAGATTACCTTATTTTAATTATTATATGAATGATATTAAATGTACTTTTAGTATAACTGCTAATATTGAAATTACTAATTTGCTAATGGAAATAGAAACAAATGAACTTAAATTATATCCAATTTTACTTTATATTACTTCAAACATAATAAATAAACATAAAGAATTAAGGACTTCTTTTGATGAAAATGGTAATTTAGGGTATTGGGAGAGCATTAATCCTTCTTTTACCATATTTCATGAGGATAATAAAACTTTTAGTAACATATGGGTAGAATATCTTGATGATTTAAGAATGTTTTATACTAATTGTATTTTAGAAATAAAAAAATATAGTAATGTAAAAAGACTTTTTGCAAAAAAAAATCAACCCCAAAATATCGTTCCAATTTCTTGCGTTCCATGGTTTAGTTTTACTGGAGTTAATTTCAATGTTTGTTCCTACGAAAAATTTCCATACCTTTTACCGGTAATAACGTATGGAAAATATTTTAAAAGAAATGAGGAAATATTTATTCCTATTTCATTACAAATACACCATGCAGTATGTGATGGTTATCATGCCACTAGATTTTTAAATGAATTGCAAAAAATGGCATGGAATTTTAAAACATGGTTAGTATTGAATTAAAAATATATCATAAAAATATAAAATTTTAACACTAGTAAAAATTAAAAATAAGATTCTAAACATCTAATTATATTTCATGTTTAGAATCTTTGTGTTTTAAGTACTTATATATCGAATTTTACTCAACGTATCCATGATATACCAAAGCTTTTTTCGCCTGTGTGCACGCTTATTACAGGAGACAGTTCTTCAATATCAATTTTATGTTCTGGATATATTTCTAAAACTTTTTCTTTTAATTTTGTAGCAAAGTCGTAACCATTTGCATGAGCTATTATGATCCTTGAGTTTGAAGAGAGTTTTTCATTTCTAATTAAGTCAATCAAGTTATTATAAACTTTATTCATGGTTCTTACCTTGTTTTTTATTATTATCTCACCTTGATCAAAACATAGGAGCGGTTTTATATTCATTAGTTTTCCAAATGATGAAGTATATAAAGAGATTCTTCCAGTTCGATGTAGATGCCCTAAATCATCTACAACTAAATATATTTTTGAGTTTTCTTTTATATATTCAAGATTTTCTATAATGGTTTCAATAGATCTTCCCATTTTTATTAACTCTAAAGTTTTTAATGCCATTTGTTTTTGAATTGTTGATGTAAAGGTAGAGTCAAAAACAATTATTCTATTATTTGAAAGTTGATTTTTCACCAATAATCCTGTTTGAAATGTACCACTTAACTTAGAGCTTATTGTAATATATATAATATATTCGTATTTTTTTAATAGTTCTTCAAAAAGGTTAAAAACATCTCCAACTGGTGGTTGTGATGTAGTTGGAAGATGCGAAGCTTGATTCATTTTAGTACAAAATTCACTGGGAGTTATATCTAAACCATCTTTATAGGATTCTTCATCAATTATTAGATGTAATGGTATTGAATATAAATTAGTGTTACTTTCTAGTAACTCAGCGTTAATTACAGCTGTACTATCAACAACAACAGCTATTTTATTCATCTAGTTCACCTCGTAAAATGTAATTTATAGTACAAATGATACACTTGTAACATTTATATATTTATCATATAATACTGTAAAGTATGAAGTCAATGAAATAAAATAAGTGTTACAAGTAAGGAGAAAGGTTACAAATGGGTGCAGATAAGGAGAGAATTAATCCTATAGTTTTAAGATCAAAAAATTGGATTGTTAATTCATTAATTGAATTAATGGATAAGAAGCCTTATAGTAAAATTACTTTAAAGGAAATTTCAGAAAATGCAGACTTAAGTAGGCAGACCCTTTATAGAAACTTTGCTACAAAAGAGGCTATTATAGAATACTATGTTGATGGTCTTTATGATGACTTTATAGAAATAGTTTCATCTAAAGATAATATAACATTATATGATTTACTTATTACATATTTTGAGTATTGGTATAAAAATAAAGAATTTATAAAAAAATTAATAGATAACAATGTATATTTAACTTTACTTGATTTACATTTAAAATATATTACTTCTATGGCAACAAATAAAAAGTTTAAAGGACTAACATTTATATCAAATGATGCTTATTATAATCACTTCTCAGCAGGGGGACTATGGTTTGCTTTAAAAAAATGGATTGAGGATGATACTAAAAAAACGCCAAAAGAAATGACAAATATTATTTTAAACTTCTATCATATGAAAGGAATAAATGTAAACAATATAGAAAGGTAAATTTTAATTATAATATGTTTATTTATGTAAATATTGTGTATTAAGGCGAGTTAAGCATTTATATGGAGTTATTAATATTATAAATTTTATATTTTTAATTTATTTCAATATTACGTCAACTCGACACAAATAAAACCCAGTACATGTTTTTTAATGTACTGGGTATATTTTAAATTAAATAAGTGCTATACTTGCGCTTAATAATCCTGAAAAAGTGAACTGTGATGTGCCTCCTGTTACTGTATCAGCAAGTAACAGTATTTTTTCTCCTTTAGTAACTGTAATGTTGTAATCAATAGTATCATACAAAATAGTACGATAAGCAATATTAAGAGAACTTGGAGTTAGCAGTAATGGAGTAATAGCTATTGGGTTAAATATTATACTATTTGTGGGTGCAGTATATATTCTTAAACGTAGGCTTGAAATACTTGATAATGTTATAGGCTGAGTAAAAACAAAGAAACCAGATAATGATTTTATAGTTATATCTTCAGGAACAATAAATGAAAAGTTTCCGTTAATATCAAATAAATCTATTGTGTTAGAAAAAAGATTTATATTCAAACTATGGTTTCCAAATCCTAGGAATATACCTGTATTTACTGTTGATCCACCACCATTGAATAAAGAAATAGTACTGTTACCATTGGAATAAGGTAGTATTGTAGAGACATTAGAATTAGTAGGCCCTGTGGCGCCCTGAATACCAGTAGGACCAGTTATACCGCGAAGTCCAGTATGACCGGTAAAACCCTGAATACCAGTAGGGCCAGTTATACCGCGAAGTCCAGTAAGTCCAGTAACACCTTGAATACCAGTAGGGCCAGTTATACCACGAAGCCCAGTAGGTCCTGTAACACCTTGGATACCAGTAGGACCAGTAATACCGCGAAGCCCAGTATGACCGGTAAAACCTTGAATACCAGTAGGGCCAGTCATTCCGCGAAGTCCAGTAGGTCCGGTAACGCCTTGAATACCAGTAGGACCAGTCACCCCACGAGGACAAGTACATTTATCACAATATATAATTTTATTACATCTATTTTTCAAATTATCACCCTCTATTTTTTAAAAATATTAATTACTATGTCAATAAAAATCTGATGATTTAATATATAATATGATTGGTTTAAGGTTTTGACATAAATAAAATTATATAATATAGTTTTGTAGGTTATAGAATGATTTAGACATTTTTAAGTATGTTTATAAATTATTTTTTATGTATTATAGAGGTGTTTTAATAGATCATTATAATATATTTTTATGTGTTCATAATTTTTAAATATGGAGATTATAATGAATTTAAATGTTACTAAATCTTTTAAACACATGGATAATACTGTCGCATTAGCGAATCTTTTACGATAATGCGACAGTTTTCACTTTTTTAATAATAGTATTTATGAAATCCTAAAGACAACAAGTTGAACTACATCAGGATCAGATAAATTACTTATGCTACCAGATATAGTTACATCTCCAGTTGATTTATTTGCTATACTTACTTGGTCACCCTGTGCTAGTGAGAATATTCCTCCACCACTTACTTGTTGGGTTTGAATACTAGTATTATCAATTCCAGCACTATTACCACCTGTTATAGTAGTATTGATTTTTATTCCAAATCCACCAGAACTACCTGCGTCTATTGCTACTGCATACCAAATAAAATATAAACCTGTAGTTCCTATTGTAACTATATTTCCTGTTCTTGTGATATCAGTTGAAATTTGACGAGTTACTGATAGTGGTGCATTAGCTCCAGTGGCTACAGTAGCAGTAGAAGTAGAATCATGTGTGGCATTTATATAAGAACTTGCAAGTGCAGGTCCAGTAGGTCCTGTAACGCCTTGGATACCAGTAGGTCCGGTTATTCCACGAAGTCCAGTAGGACCAGTGATTCCGCGAAGCCCAGTAGGCCCTGTAATGCCTTGAATGCCAGTAGGTCCGGTTATTCCACGAAGCCCAGTAGGACCGGTAACACCTTGGATACCTGTAGGTCCCGTAATACCACGAAGTCCAGTAGGTCCTGTAACGCCTTGGATACCAGTAGGACCAGTAATACCGCGAAGCCCAGTAGGACCGGTAACACCTTGGATACCAGTAGGACCAGTGATACCACGAAGTCCAGTAGGTCCTGTAACGCCTTGGATACCAGTAGGACCAGTAATACCACGAAGTCCAGTAGGTCCGGTTATTCCGCGAAGCCCAGTAGGACCGGTAACACCTTGGATACCAGTAGGACCAGTGATTCCGCGAAGCCCAGTAGGTCCTGTAACGCCTTGGATACCAGTAGGTCCGGTTATTCCACGAAGCCCAGTAGGACCGGTAACACCTTGGACACCTGTAGGTCCGGTTATTCCACGAAGCCCAGTAGGACCGGTAACACCTTGGACACCTGTAGGTCCCGTAATACCACGAAGTCCAGTAGGTCCTGTAACGCCTTGGATACCAGTAGGACCAGTGATTCCGCGAAGCCCAGTAGGCCCTGTAATGCCTTGAATGCCAGTAGGTCCGGTTATTCCACGAAGCCCAGTAGGTCCAGTTATTCCACGAAGCCCAGTAGGACCGGTAACACCTTGGATACCAGTAGGACCAGTGATTCCGCGAAGCCCAGTAGGTCCTGTAACGCCTTGGATACCAGTAGGACCAGTAATACCGCGAAGTCCAGTAGGCCCTGTAATGCCTTGAATGCCAGTAGGTCCGGTTATTCCACGAAGCCCAGTAGGCCCTGTAATGCCTTGGATACCAGTAGGACCAGTGATTCCACGAAGCCCAGTAGGCCCTGTAATGCCTTGAATGCCAGTAGGACCAGTAATACCGCGAAGTCCAGTAGGACCGGTAACACCTTGGATACCTGTAGGTCCCGTAATACCACGAAGTCCAGTAGGTCCTGTAACGCCTTGGATACCAGTAGGACCAGTAATACCACGAAGCCCAGTAGGCCCTGTAATGCCTTGAATACCAGTAGGACCAGTAACACCTTGGACACCTGTAGGTCCCGTAACGCCTTGAATACCAGTAGGACCAGTAACACCTTGGATACCTGTAGGTCCCGTAATACCGCGAGGCCCAGTAGTGCCAGTAGGTCCTGCAGGTCCAGTAGCCCCTGTAGCACCAAGGATGGTTTCCTCCGTTATAGCCAAATTGGCTTTTATTGTAGGATTAACGGCTAATGATACAGATAAATTATTGTTTATTAATGAAAAAGTATAAGGTATCGTTGTTACATTTAATAAAGCATTACCAGAGATTTGATCTATTTTTATAGGGGATTGCCCTTGTATTATTCTATTGTCTGACGTTTTTATAGCAAATGAAACGTAGTCGGCAGAAAATGATGATTGAGTATTAACCCACCAATCGATATAATATATGCCAAGTTTATATATTGTTATAACTCCTGTTCCTGAATCATAGATTATATCGCTACCGGTAGATAAAAGTGTATTATTAAATATAACATTTGTGTTAGGAGTTATAGTACCAGTAGTAGTTCTTTGAAGCTGAAGACTATTATTCGCCATATTATACACCTCATTTAATATTGATTTAATTACTTTTTTAAAATATAATTCACTGTTAAATATATTTTAAAAAACAGTGAATTATCTTTTAAATCTATAAGAAACAATTTGAAATTACCTGATTTTAATAACAGATACATTTAATTGTATTGTTGTATTTCCTAGTTGGATACTGCCTCCACTAGAATTTATGAATTTTAAATTTACAGGTGCAGAAGTTACAGTAATAACTGCGTTCCCTGATATCTGAGTAGGTAGTGATAATGTTTCAGCAGTAAAGTCTACATTGCCTGGTACCATTATTCCATTAGCAGCATCTAGAGTTAAATTTATTTCGGTGTCAGTTGTTTGTGCATCAGAAACGTTAATCCACCAGTCTACATAGTAAACCCCAAGTGTATTGAGTTGTATATCGTTTGAATTTATATTAAATGTTATTTCTGGTGATCCAGCGTCACTAATCAAAGTATCTAAAGGTATATCTGCCGAATTCAGTATTATACCAAGTTGTAATCCTGTTGTTTGAACTTGTATGCCAATCAAGGCTGCAGTCGGGCCGGTAACGCCTTGAGGACCAGTAGGACCGGTAATACCTTGAGGACCAGTAGGACCGGTAATACCTTGAGGACCAGTAGGTCCAGTAATACCTTGAGGACCAGTAGGTCCAGTAACACCTCTAGGACAGGTGCATCTACCACAACAAGGTATACATATTTTACATCTATTACTCAATGAATTCACCTTCTATTCTAATTAATTAAATTATTTTGCTATATAAATTATTAAGCATTACTATATAATATGATTTACTTTGATTTTGGATATTAAATTATTTATATAATGTGTTTTACTTAATAAAAGTGTTAGCTGTATTACATAATTGATTCTCATAATAGAATACAAAATGAAAAGTATACCTTTTGTGAAAGTTTTTAATATTAGGCTAATTTAATAATATAGACTTTATTTAGTTAATAGTCTAGAAATAGTGAAAGAACTTATTAAGATATTATTCTAACCTATTCTTTAAGTGAATAAAGTTTATAATATAACGATAATAAAGCAATAGATTTTCCTAAAAATTATAATATTAAATCTGTAATTTAAAAATTCCCTTGTATAATCATAATACAGTTTATTAACTGCAAATAAATATACAAGGGAGAAAGTGTTTTTTTACTAGATATAGAATTAGTTAAATGTTATTCCTGCACTTAAATATCCTGTAACAGTAGATGCTAAGCTTACACCTAAAGTATCAGAATCAGCAACTAATAATATTTTATCTCCTGCAGTAACAGGAATTGCTTCAGCACTAATACCACTTGCGGTAGTACCTACAACAATCACTCCTAATGGCGGAGTTAGTAATAAAGGAGTACCTACTGGAGTAAAGGTATTGCTACCTGCAGGGGCAGTGTATAGTGTTAAACGTATTTGTACTGGACTTAATAAAGTTACTCCAACTGTAGCACTAAAGAATCCAGCTAAGGATGTTATATTTCCAGTACGAGGAGCAACAAATGCGAAGTCAGAAACTGTAACACCTAAGGAGATAGTTCCAAGAGCAACATTAACTCCTGGGAAGGAGCTTCCAAACCCTAGTAATGCACCTGTATTTGTTGCGCCTCCTAAAACAGTTACTAATTCAACTGGACCACCAGACGCAAATGGTATTATAGCAGATGCACCAGTAGGCCCAGTAATGCCTTGAGGACCAGTAGGCCCAGTAATGCCACGAAGACCAGTGGGTCCAGTAATGCCTTGAGGACCAGTAGGCCCAGTAATGCCACGAAGACCAGTGGGCCCAGTAATGCCTTGAGGACCAGTAGGCCCAGTAATGCCACGAAGACCAGTAGGCCCAGTAATGCCACGAGGGCCAGTGATGCCACGAATACCAGTAGGACCTCTAAGACCAGTGGCACCTCTAGGTCCGGTTACGCCCTGACGACCAGTAGGACCAGTAGCACCTCTAGGACATGTGCATCTACCACAACAGGGTATACATAAATTACATCTATTACTCAATTAAATCCACCTTCTATTATAATAATTTTAATTATTCTGCTATCAAAATTGTTTAGCATTACTATATAATATCGGATTAACCCCTTTATTTTGGACAATATCTAATTAATTCTCGCCTTTTCTTATAATTACACCCTTACCTCAATATCAGTTAGCTGTTCTCCAGAATAGAGGTGGTAAAATTCATTAGGAGTCATAT
>NZ_UYZZ01000004.1 GCF_900626095.1 Clostridium rectalis | reverse complement strand
ACATTGCCTACTTCTTTAACCTCATTTAGTATTGATTCTTTTAATTCTTTTGTATAACTTCTACCTCTCACAAGTTACCTCCAATTACTTTTCTTCATTATATCTAATGCATAAGCAATTGTCCAAGCGTTTTTAGGGGCTTAAGAGTTAGCAAACCAAACCATTACAGCTGGAAGAGCATTTGATTGGACTGTTCCGAGTACTCTAGCTAATGGTACTGACTACGAAATTGAGTTCCAAGGATTAGTACCTGGTGTATATGCATGGACCAGCACATATATTTCTGGTGTAGTTCCGCAAGCATATTTGATAGTGAACACATTTAACCATAGTCAACTTGTTCCAACTATTAGCTAAATAATAAACTAATGTAATATAGAATTTAAAACGCAGGGTGCATGAACTGTCCCCTGCGTTCCTAGATAATATCTTATAAATCACATATCGTTATAAATATGAATACTAATATAAAATAAAGATTTGCTTTAGGGGGAATTAATATGATAAGTATTAGTTTATGTATGATTGTTAAAAATGAGGAGAAAACTATTGCAAGATGTCTTTCTTGTGTAAAAGATATTGTAGATGAAATTATAATTGTTGATACTGGTTCAACGGACAAAACGAAAGAAATAGTTAGTGAATTTACAAATAAAATCTATGACTTTCAGTGGGTTGATGATTTTTCTGCTGCTAGAAATTTCTCTTTTTCTAAAGCAACAAAAGATTATATATTGTGGCTTGATGCAGATGATGTAATAATGGATGATGACCAAGAAAAACTAATAAGACTAAAACAAACTATGAGCTCTGACGTTGATATTGTGCTTATGCGATATCATGTTGGTGAAGACAAAGATGGAAAAACGATTTGCTCTTTTCCAAGAGAACGACTCTTAAAACGCAGCAAGAATTTTATATGGCACGATTTCATTCACGAATACCTTATTTTGAAAGGTAATATTATAAATGTTGATATTGGAATCACTCACAAAAGCACTCACGGTCTTATTAGTAGAAACCTAAATATTTTTGAAAAAAAACTTGCAGAGGGATATACTTTTTCTGATAGAAATTTATTCTATTATGCTCGAGAACTTTTTTACAATAAAAGATACCAAGAGGCAAAAGAATATTATATCAAATTTCTGGATACCGAAAATGGACTTACTTCTAACTATATTGACGCATGCTTAGATCTTTCCTATTGTTATCAAAGGGTATCTGATAAAAAAAATCAGCTAAGAACATTGTTAAGATCTTTAGAATATGCCAGTCCTCGTGCTGAGATTTGTTGTCGTATTGCCTATTTATATAAAGAAGATTCCTTATACCAAAGAGCTATTGAATGGTTTGAATTAGCAACACGCTTAAAAAAACCTAACGGAAATACTACTTCAGTTATTCATGATTTTTGGGACTATATTCCCTTAATGGAACTTTCTATTTGCAACTTTAAACTAGGTAATTATAAAGTTGCAAAATACTATAATGAACAAGCTGGCATTTACAAACCTAAGGATAAAACATATCTACACAATAAAGAGCTACTAAAAAATTTCTAAGAGATAACCCTTATGTTCTAAAACAAAACCAATAAAAGTTTTAATCAAAATATGATAGCATTATAAAAATAGATAACCTAGACTTGAAAACCTATTGTTCTCACCAATCTACTCATGTTTTTTTTAAAAATTTATAAAATATAAAGCTAATTTCTGCTTCAGTTTCGTAATCTAAACCTATTATACATTCTTTAAATACAATGATAAAACTAATATATAAATACAAAGTTTTTTATATAACTTTTTAACTTTAAGGGTGTAATTTTATTAATCATCTTCTTTTAAATTATCTTTTAAGCCTTATTATTTTTGACTAATAGGAATGAGGTTGTATGATGTAAAACTCTATCCCAAAACATCATTATAAGATATATTCTCTCAAACATTGTACCTTATATTTGTCATTTAATTTCTTCTCTTTTTCTCATATCTAATATGAAAAAATTTGAAAATTAAATTATAGCCTATATTTTATAATACTATAACTTTTAAATAATCATTTTGTTTCATATTTATAGTACCATTTTTTTAATTACTAAAACATTTGAAGCAGTCCTTATTCCTATACCAAATAAATCTTATATTTTAATTAATAATATAATATATATTTTCTTTGTATTTATTTATATTATATATATTCTATAGGACAAATTCTTCCTGTAAATGATGACATTTTAGTCTACCTTATATGGCAAATTTGTCATTTTTTTATTATACACTCCCCATAATCTATATCCTTCTCTAATCCTAATAAATACTTTTCTAACTTATCATAATCATAGCTCCTTTGCTGATAATCTATAAACCTATCAGCTTTATTATTTATAGATTTTTTTAACATATTATAATTTCTTAACTGAATTTTCCCTATAATTTTATATTCATTTCCTCCGCCCTCTCTTTTGATTACTGTAATTGCTCCTTTCTCCCTAAGCTCTTTAATATATCTTGTAACACTCCTCAAACTTCTTTTAAGTCTCTTTGCCAAAGTTTTTTCACTAGGATAGCAACTATCTTTATACCCATAGCAATAACTCATAAGAATTACATAAAGTTTAAAAGCACCATCACTTAAATTCTTCTCTAAAATTTCCTCTTCTATCAAAATAAACTTCACAAAAATCCCTCCATAAAAAATCCTTTTAATATAAAAAAGTACATATATTTATAAAATTGTGACATTGTATATAATTTTTACTATTTTTTTATTTTTCATGTCACAATTTATTTTTTTGAAGAACATTATATAGTGTAAAGGTTTTTAATATATTTAAATTTAGGAGGTCTGATTTCGTGTTTCAAATGAAAACTGCCCAGCTTTTAATGGGTATACAAAAAAATGACAGGAAGTGCATACACATAATCATGAATGCCCTAAACTGTTTTACAGCAAAGGAGTACACACTTCAAATTTCCTCAAAAGGTAATCCACATGTGGATTGGGAAGACTTAACTCAAGAAGTATATTATGAATTTTTAAACAGCTATACTAATTTCCAGGGAAATAGCCATGGCGAATTGTGCAATTTCACCAAAAAAATAGCGAAACATACGGTTAAAAAGTATATATTAAATCATGAAAAACATGCAAATTGCTTTAGTCTTTATAATGAAACACATAAAAATTTAACCCTTATGGACTCCCTGGGTAACGAAGATACTATGGATTTAGAATATGAAAATCTAATTCCTAAACATATAATAGATAAGCTATCTCCTGAAAATAAAGAACTCTACCATCTTTTATCAAATGAAAATTTTAGCTATAAAAAATATTGCAAAGAAAAGAATATAAGTAACCCCACTGCACGAAAAAGAGTACAACGCTTTAGAAAAGCATTAAAAGAAGAAATAGAAAAAGAATACCACTCCCTATCAAAGCTTTTATATAATTAAAGATTAAGGACAAAAAAATGGATATAGAAAAGTTAGTAATAAAAGCAAAGGAAGGTAATAAAAAGTCTCTTGAACTACTCCTTTTAAAGTTAAAACCTTTAGTACTAAAAGAAGCTCAAAAAGTATTTATTAAAAACTATAGTATGGAAGATTTAATTCAAATCGGGTATGTATCAATATTAAAATCTATAAACAAATATAATCCAGCCAAAAAAAGATTTTTAGGCTATGCCTCCGCTGCAATAAAAAACAACTATAACTACTTAATAAGAGAAAAAAGTAATATGCACTTTGAAGAAAGCTTATATAAGGAGACCTTTCAAGGACTAACTTTAATGAATCTTTTACACTCCTCTGAAAATATACAAGAAGATTATATAAAAAAAGAACTTTTAACTACTCTTTATAAATCTATAGACAAGCTGTCAAAAGAAGAAAAGGAGATAATAATTTGGATATATTTTCATGAAAAATCTTTAAAAAGTTATTCCATCTTTAAAAATAAAAACTATGGTCAATGTAGATATCTAAAAAATAAAGCTTTAAAAAATTTAAAACACCATTTAAATAAAATATAGTCGTGTCAAAAGCACGACTATATTTTATTTAATAGATATCAGAAAACTCTACACACATTTTCTCTATGATTTTACTATCTTTAATATAATCTAGAGAATTAGGGCAAGAAGCCTTTTGTAAAACTTCATTACTAGGGAAAAATATAGTAATTTCAGTACCCTCTCCCTGTTTACTTTTACATTTTATGTCTCCCCCCTGAAGATTTACAAAGGATTTAACTAAGGAAAGTCCTATACCACTCCCCTCATTTCTTCTAGTAAAAGATTTATCTGCCTGAATAAAACGTTCAAAAACTGCCTTTTGTTTACTTTCTGGTATACCTACTCCATTATCTTTTACATTTATTTCAATACCGTCATTTTTATCACTTAAACTTACAAATATCTCCCCACAATCCTTACTAAACTTAATAGAATTAGATATAAGATTAAGCATAATTCTTTCTATAAACTCTATATCACACATTACATACTTTTCCTCTGTATCTGTATCAAATACTATATTTAAATTTCTGCTATTAACATATGTAACCACAGAATCCACTATATTTTCAATAACTTCCACAATATTATAACGCCTCATTTTAGCCATTACAAAACCTGCCTCTAGCTTTGTAGTATCAATAAGATTATTACAAAGCCTAAGTATTCTATAACAGTTTTGCTTCATTATACCATTGTATTTATTTATCATCTCTATATTATTTTTATCTATATAAATTTTTTCCACTTGCAATGCACTATATATAACATTTATAGGTGTTCTTATTTCATGACATATATTTGCCAAAAACTCAACCCTTAAATTATCCTTTTCTTCTAATTCCATTTTAAGTCTTTCATATTGTTTTTTCTCCAAAATATCTCTAACTACAATAAGTTTGTAAATCTTATCTTCAAGCTCGATAAAATCATTTGTAACCTCCACATGAATAGTTTGTCCACCCTTTGTTACAAACTCTGTTTCCATTGTGGATAAAACATTTAATTTTTCTTTTTCCTCACTGCATTTCATAAGTAAACATATATCTTTATACATTAACTCACTATAGCTATCATATTTCAATATTTTTACCAAGCAGGTATTTGCATACACTATTTTTTCATCTTTAATTAAAAGTATCCCCTGTGGCAGTAAATCTAAAAATTTTTTATACTTATTTTTACTCCTTTTAAGCTTATCCTTAGCCCTATTAAGCTCCATATTATTTTTTTCAAGAACTTTATTTAAATTCTTCATCTGCTGAGTTTTTATAATAAGTTTTCTAAAAATAGAATCGTAAGGATCCTTTAATATGCTTTTAATTGTTGCTTTATATAACATATAATAGGATAGAAATTTAAATAAATGCCCTACAATATGAGACAAATCATAATTTTTAATATATATTACATAGACAACATCGGATAAAGCGGAAAATATTAAAAATTTTTTAAAGTCACTATAAGATTCCTTACTAAAATAACTTTTATTATCCCTTAAAAGTTTAGTACAATATAAATATACACCAAAGCTAATATAATCATTTAATATCTTAAATCCAGTTGGACCTGATGAACTTATGAAACAAGTTGGGAAATTTTTTGTATAAAACACCATATATAAAATTGAACTTACTATTAAAATATATATAAATATGGTTTTAAGTATATTTATATTTTTATTTATTACCTTAAAAGCTATACAAGAAGATACAGCCTTTAAAGTCTTAGATATGATAGCTAATTGTATATACATATTATAATTAGCTTTATTATGAGAATAAACCATTGTATGCATAAAATCAACTGTGCTAATAAAAAAGAAAGAAAGTGCTAAGAAAGTAAAAAAACTGTTTTTGTTATATTCATAAGAATTTGCTGCAATAAAACCCATACAATATCCTACTATTATAGTAAACATTTCCAAAAAACTGTGAAAAAAAATATAGTTCTCTCTTGAAACAAATAAAGTTATTATTATTAAACTCAAAACAAGCAACATCACTAATAAGTTTCTTCCTTTTAATCCCCCATTAATTACCTCTCTCATTTATTACCCCACCGCCTTAATATAATGACAAGCTATTTTCTTTTATTATATTTTAACATATTTTTCTTTTATTATGTATTATTTTCAAAATATTATATACCTATTTACAAACTTTAGTTAGAAAATTTCTATAAAAAGAAGCAATGATGAATAACTCATCATTGCCCTTACACTTTACCAGCTACCATTCCAAAATACTTTATGATATAGGTGATAGTTTTTATTAAATTCATAATCTGAAAATAGACTTGTTTTAAATCTAATGTCTATTCCACCCTTAGCTCCTAACCTTCCTGTACCCGTTACATTTTTAACTAATTTGGAATCTAAGGTTTTAACATCTAAATCAACATCAGTTTCTCCGTAAAATCTGTTAACTATATTAACTGGAACTATGCCCCCTATTATTATTCCTGCGTTTAACTCCGTTCCAAAATTTAAATTCAAATTTCCTTTACCTTCCCCATGGTAATTCACCTTTGGTTTTGAATTTTTCTGTTCCTCTGTAGGTAATGTACTAACTTCATTAGGATTAGGATAACTTCCATCTGCAAGCACATTAAAGTTAGTAACATTATTTTTCCCATCTATATCCTGAATATATATTCCCTTATCAATATAACAAGAATAATTAGCCCCCATAACAGCAGTAGCCTGTACATTTCCCCTTAAATCCATAGTTATAAATATTGTAGCTCCTATAGGAATCTTTTCCCATGCACCAGTTTTTACTTTAGCCTTTAAAGTTCCTATATTAAAAGTTAAAGAACCTATTATAAACTTGTCTTTCATGTCCACTCCTTCAATTACATTGTTTTTAAGGAAAGGTACACTACTTAAAAATTCTATTATTTTAGACCCTGTATTTTTTCCCTTTAAGTTACTTAAATTCTCTACATTATTTATACCATTATATGCTTTTTTAAGATTAGATAAATCTATATTTTTATTAACATTTACATTAAGACCTGTATTAATATCAAGGGTGGTTATAAATCTTGCCTTTAACTCTTTCCATTTCAGTTTTTCAAATTTAATTCCCATATCCATAGAAGAGTTTTTCATACTAAGAGTACCTGTTAATCTTATTTGATCATCCTTTGTATTTTCATTTCCATCTCCATCATATATAAGTGAATCATTAAACCCTATATAAATATTATTTATTTTATATCTATCCCCATCTTTTTGTATGTTATCACCATGGATATTTAAATCATTATATATATTTTCAAGGCTCCAGTTAGAAGCAGCTACTTTAGGCATTAAACTATTTTCCAAAGGAGTTTTTATATATGCCCCCTCTGGCAAACTATACTGAACCATATTATCTAAGGTTAGCTTTTCAGTATTTTCCATGCTTAAATCTGAAAATATTTCATCTATATCTGGTTGGGAAACTTTTATTATCTTTTCTTCATTAGTATCAGACTCTACTTTTTCTACCTTCCCCATATATCCAAAGGGATTTTCTTTGGATGGTTTTATATAAAATACATCCTCTTCCTTTAAGGATTTTAACTTATCATCTTCTGTATTTTTTATTTTAATAGTGCTTCCATTATCCCTTGGAAAATCTACTACATCAATGTTTTTTTTATCTTTAGTTTCCGATTCTATGCACTTTATCTCCTTTTTTACGTTAGCTTCTCCTACAACCTCTTGCGAAATATCAAAAGCTTGTACATTATTTTTTATAGGCTTAGCCTTTACTGATAAAGAAAGGAAAATATTAGAGGATATAAACATCGCACTCATAAATATACTTAGCTTTTTACTTAACTTATTCATAACCTTCCCCCTTATGTCTCCCTAAATTTATCCTATTTAACTAATTCCCAAGGTGTATCCCAAGAATTCTTTACCTCTGTATCTGGGAAAAATCCCTTTGACCACCACTTTGCCTTATAAACCTTACCTTTATAACTAACAGTACTTCCAGCAAAGTATTCCTTATTGACATTAAATTCTGCTGCACCTTCTACTATCTCTCCATCTCCATCTCCATCTCCATCTTCTCCTTCACCTGGTTTCTCACCTGGTGTTGTTCCTGTTTCATCTCCTGGATTCTCTGAGCCTTCATCATCTATAAGCTCCCAAGGTGTTTCCCAAGAATTTGCTACCTTTGTATCTGGTGCAAAACCCTTTGTCCACCATTTAGCTTTATAAACTTTTCCTTTGTGACTAACCTTATCTCCTGCAACATATTCTCTACTATCACTATATACCAATACTCCTCCTACTTCTCCTCCATCTCCTGGGTCCTCAGGATCTGTTACCTCTGGTTTTTCTATTACTTCTGTTCCATCATTTGAATCATAATTTGAAAGTATTTTACCAAACTCAAATTTTTCTTGTAATATAGAACTATCTGTTATGGATACATAGTTTGTTTCTCCATTAGGATTTTGATTATCTCTATTTACAGACCACATACCTATAAGTCTCATACCTACAGTTTTACCAAAATTCACAACTTTTCTTCCCTCATTTTGATCAACTATATTTCCACTATAGTCTAAACCATTCATAGGAGTTACCCCTATCATTTTCCAAATGTCCTTATCACTTTTTTGAATGTTTTCAGATGAATAAATACTTTTTAATTGTTTATGAACACTTTTAGCTGAATCTATTATTAGATCCCCCATGGTACCATCTGGCACTTTACTACCAAAGCACATAGTCATTACATTTAATCCACTTAACTCTACTCCATTTTTTACTGCATTTTTTACCACATCCACTCCATTGGTCATACCTGAAGGAAGCACTGGAAGTGTATACCAAATTTCTAAAGGATGCTTTTCTTCCTTAAGTTCCTTTTGAAGCAATGCAAGTGCCTTTGAACGTCTTTCTATAGAATCATTATCCGCTGCCCATGCTCCTTCGATATCAAAATCCACATGAGTTAATCCATAATCTTTAATAATTTTTTTATAAACATCCTTTAATTTATTAACATCCTTAATTGATGAAGCTAGTGGAACATTTGCTTCTCCCCCAAAAGAAACCATAACATCTCCACCCATTGCTCTTATACCTTGAATTTCTTTTAATAAACTTCCGCCTTGATAATCTGTAGGTCCTTCTTCCATATCATAATATGTACCCCAAGATGGTTGTCCATTTTTATCAACTACAAAACCTAATATAAAGTGTTTGCATCCAGTAGCCTTTGCATATTCTGTAAGAGAAAATACAGGGTATGAACAAGCATCCACATAAGGAGCAAATACAGTAGTTCCCCAGTACTCTTGTCCTATTCCAATATTTGTAGCTAGTCTACTTTGTGAAGTTTCAATTCTTACGCTCTGTGCCTTAACTACACTATTTCCTGTGTAAATTGAATTAGCGGCTATGGAAGCTACCACTGCAGATAAAATAAGCGCCGTAAGTTTTGGTGTTTTCATAACTTATCCCTCCAAGTAATTTAAATTTATTTTTTAATTTAATTATGCTTATAATTATAGCTTCGTTTTAATTACAAATAACTTTAATTTAAATTATTATTTTTTTAAACTTTTAATAATATTTTATCTATTAGTTTGATTATATACCTTTAAATGTTATCAAAGTAAAATATGTTACTATTTGTTTAAGTTTGTGTAATAAATCTATATATTGTCTAAATAACCCTCCATACTCCCTTATATTTCTTTGACTGTGGAAAATCATGGTGATATAATCAGTGCCGAAACCGACTTTACAGTCAAACTTTAAGGAGGAGATATTTAAAAATGACACTTTCTAGAAAATGGAATGCAGAAGCAGATACTATTTTAACTAATGGAAAAATATATACTGTTTCTCTTACTATTGAAGAAATTAAAAAAGGAAAAAAGGATTTTCCCATTTTAGAAAATGGAGCAATAGCTATTAAGGATGGTAAAATTATTGCAGTAACAGATATGGGGGAAATAAACTCCTATAAAGGAAAAGATACTGCCATAATTGATTTGAAAGGACAAACTGTAATTCCAGGATTAATAGATTGTCATATGCACGCCTTTTTCACTGGAATAAACCTAATGAATATTGACCTTAGTAACACAACTTCGCTAAAGGATTTACAAAATCTTTTAAAAGATAGAGTTTCTATTTCCAAACCTGGTGAGTGGATTAATGGTCAATGCTGGAACAATTCCAACTGGGAAGATAGTACTTTCCCAACTCGTAAAGATTTAGATAATCTATCTAAAGATAATCCAGTATTTTTCATGAGAGTATGCTACCACGTGGCAGTTGTAAACAGTAAAGCACTAGAACTAGCTGGCATAACAAAGGATACTAAAGACCCTGAGGGAGGAGTCATAGGCAGAGACGAATTTGGAGAGCCAAATGGACTTTTATATGAAAACGCAGCACTGGGATTAGTGCAAAGTGTAATCCCTCCTTTCACCAGTGACCAGTTAGTAGACTCTATAAGTGCTATAGGAGAAGAATTAAGTGCCAATGGTGTTACTGGTGTTATAGATGCAAACTTAACCATGGAACAAATGCGTACTTATTATAAAGCTTATAAAATGGGAAAACTTAAATATAGATCTCGTATAATGTATTATTTAGATACTGCTGTTGGCTCTTGTAAGGAGCATTTAAAAAGACTAGATGAAGCAGCTACAATAACAGGATTTGGTGATGATATGCTAAAATTAAATGCTGTTAAAATCACCTTAGATGGTACCCCATCTTCAAAAACTGCTTGTATGAGACGACCTTACAAGTTAGATCCAACAACCTGTGGATTTACTACTGTAACAGAAGAAGAACTAAAGGAAATGGTAGTAAAGGCACACAGCCTTGGATGGCAAGTTGGAATCCACGCTGTTGGAGATAAAACAGCGGATGTAGCCTTAGCTGGATTTAAAGCAGCAAATAAAATAAGCTCCATTAAGGAAAGAAGACACTATTTAATTCATCATCCTTGGCCTTCTAAAGACCAACTAGAGATTATGAAAGAGTTAAATATTGGTGTTACTGTACAGCCAACTATGCTTCATTTGTTAAATGAGGCACCAGTATTATATGATGATATGGCACAAAATAATATACCATGTAAAACATATTTTGAAAATGGCATTGTTACAGGAGGAAGCTCCGACGCTCCTGTGGTACCATTTAATCCATTCTTAGGTATGTGGGCAGCAGTTAATCGTAAAGACTTAAATAAAGATTTGTGGGGCGCACATGAGAGAATTACCCCTATAGAAGCCCTAATAATGTGGACTAAAAACTCAGCCTTTTTCTCCCATGAAGAACACATAAGAGGTTCAATAGATGTGGGAAACCTAGCAGATATAGTAGTAGTGGATCGTGACTTTATAAAAGGACCTAAAGAAGATATCCTAAACACTAAAGTTAAATTAACTCTATTAAACGGAGAAGTTATCTATAAAGATGAAATTTAATTAAAAATAAGAATAAAAAAAGAACTAGTAAATGGCTACTAGTTCTTTTTTAGAAATGTATTATATTTTCAATCAGTATATGACCTGATTATTTTTATGACTTTAGATATGCTTTCCATTAGAGGACATTAAAGATTTGATATATATTATAAATCCGTTCATTATTCAATCTTAAGGGAGAAGGATAAGTAAGGTTACCCTGTCTCACTTTATTAAAATTTATTCTGTAGCTACTGTAACAATTATACCAGCTTTATTTGCTGTAGCTTTACCCTTAGTTAAAGTTACCTTATACTTTCCATCTTTTTCTTCTTCTACTATAACTGTAATACTTTCTTCTTTAACAGCTGCTTTTACTTTTTCTGTTACTTTATCTGTTATATTTGATGTTCCTGCTGGTAATTCATATTTATCTTCAACAACACCTATTTTTCCATCTACTAATTTTTGATTTTCTGCTTTTGTTGCTTCATCTGATAATTCATTAATTTTTTCTAATGCTTTTGTTAACTTTTCAACTAGTGATTTTTCTATAACTGGTTTTTTATTATCTTTTAAATTATTATATGCTGTATTAGCATTTTCAACTTGTTCTTTATTCTCTAAAGAGATTTCTTCTAATTTAGGTAACTTATTTATTAACTCTTGAACTGCTCTTGCAGGTGCAACAGCTTTTCCAGTCATTTCTTTAGAAACCTTGAATTTTAAACCTTCTCCTTTTTCGATGGATGATGGCTCATATTTATTTGTTTCTCCATCTTTATCTTCTTTACTCTTTATACTCTGAGTATCATTAACTTTTACTGTTATTTCCTGAGTTTGTTCTTGGTCTATTAATTTTGCAACTGATTCATCTTTTAGAGTATAAACTACTGTATTTCCTTCAACCTTTGCATTCTTAACTTCTAAATTTGATGCTTTAGTACTTACAAATTTAAAGTCATCTTTATTAGCACAATTTTCTTCAAGTCTTGTATTGAATTTTACAGTTATTTTTCCTTCTTCAAGATCAACATTCCAAGTTTTAGCTATTTCTTCTGCCTCAAAATTATTACTATCACTCTCAGTAAGATTTATATTCACATAACCATCTTTCTTTTCGTATGAAAGTTCTGGTTTTATATCATTTGTATTAACTTGTTCTAGTTTTGACATATCTACACTTATACTGTTTCCAATTATATCTTTTAATCCATCTATTTTGGATACTTTCAAGTCTGAACCTATAGCTTTTACTTTTACAGCTTCTTCATCTTTAAATCTAAATTCAACTATATCTCCCTTTGTTGAAACATTATCTGGGTATATATTTTTATCATTTGCATCTGGAGCACCATCTGCAACTGCATAAGCACTATATACCTTTTTTCCATTTTCTTCAATCTTTGTATCATCAATTTCGTCAACTGTTCCATCAAATTTAATTTGGACAATAGCTTCGTCGCCATCATCTTTAATAGTCATTGGATCTTCAGCTAAACTTACTAATGCTCCTACTGATTTTTCAGATATCGTTTTTGTTGAATCAGCGTCCATTTTTACTCCACTTGATGATTCAACATCTTTTGTTACTATTATTTCTTTTACGATATTTGAATCTGAAATATTATCTTTTTCTGTAGACTCTAAAACAAAATGACTATCTGGTAATTCAATAGTAACAGTTTTATTATCACTTGATACAGTTATCTTTGTATCAGATGGTAACTGTTTTATTTTATTATCCTTTGATTTATATTTGTAATTTTCAACCTTTGTAACACTTGAAGATTTCATTTCTTGATCAAATATTACTGCTAATTTATGATCTTTTGCATCCTTTATCTTAACGGCATCTTTTACAGTTGGAACAATTTCTGCACCATTTATATTTCCTTCGTAATCATCCATAATATTACCAGCTAAGTCTACTATATTTTCAACCTTTAAAGTATACTTAGAACTATCTAGTTTCTTTTCATCTGATAAAGTTATATCATAAGTATCATCTGAAATAGATTTAACTTCTTCTAACTTAACTTTATTACTCTTTGAATCTCTTAAAGTATAATTATCTTTATCTTCGGCAACCTTCTTAGAAACATCTTTACTATAAATTACTCTTATAGTATTATCATCTACTGTTAATATATAATTAACCTTTGGCTTAGCAGTATCCTTATCTGCAGTAAATGTTGCTCTTATATCATCGTCTATTTTATTTCCATAAGCATCTTTTAATTTATTTGATATTTCTACAGTATTAGAACCTGTTCTAATATTTTCAACTCCTGATAATTTAATCTGAGTATCATCTTCCTCAAGATCTCTAGTTACATCTAAATTAGAACCATCATTTAAAGTAATCTTGCATTCATCAACAGATTTCTGATCTAATGCTCTATCAAAGTTTATATATATTTTTCCATCAGTTGATCCCTTTACTGATTTAACCTTTGGAGCTCCAGTAACTTTATCAACCTTAAAATCTACTTTATATTCTTTCATAGTCCATCCAGCAGCGTCAACTAGATATTCTCCATCTTTTCCTTCTGGAACTTTAAGTGTATTAGTACCACTTTCTATTTCACTATCTAAATAAAATTCAACTTTATTTACAAAGTATCCTTTCTTGTTATAGCCTTTTGCTTCAACTGAATTTTTTAATTTACTATATGCTAATTCATTATCTCCATTTTTGTCTGTATTATATCCTATTGATTTTATAGTACGATTATTTATTTCTACCTGATCCGCAATTGTCTCAAGAGCTGCTTCTTCAGTTGTTCCTTCTGTAAATACAGCTTCTGAGAATTCAATTATTACTTTTTTATTACCATTTACAGCTACATCTTTAACTGTTGGAGCAACTGTATCTTTGAAAGTAACTTTCTTTTCATCTTCTTTAATAAGTTTTGATTTATCTGAAACTAAGATACCCTCTTTAACTTTAAGAGTCTTCTCTTTTCCTTGTCCTTCTTTAGCATTTATAGTAATTAAAAGTTCATCATCATTTCCCTGAAGTTCAGCTACTGCCTTATCACTTGATAACTCTTCTCCATCTAATTCATAGTTTCTTACATCTTCAGCTGTGTCTCCATCAACTGCAGTAGCAAATTTAACTTTAATCTGATTTAAGTTTACAGCTTCAACTGAAGCAACTTCATTTTTTCCTTCAGCTTTCTCACCTTTTAATTCTTTTTCTATATCTTCGCTTACAACGCCAGTTCCACCAACGATTGTAACCTTACTATCATCTTTCATGTGGTCTTTAACATATTTAATACTAGCATCTACGTTAGTTTTGTTTGCACCAAATCCAGTAAGAACAACTGGAGCACCATATTTAGCTGCTGCTGCTGATGCAACTAAAGCATCTGCAAAGTTAGCGTCTCCACTAGCTCCACCTGCTGCCATAAATATGTTTTTAACGTCTTTTAAGTCTCCTTCAAAGTATTCTAATACTTTTAAGTTAGTTTCAAATCTGTCAGCACCACTAGCTATTCTAGTAGCTTTAACTGATTCTAATACTGTATCTGGTAAAACTGCTGTTCCACCAACTGCTACTAATTCTAATCCTTTAGCAGCTTCTTTAACTTCTGCTGGAACTTCATTTGCATTACCAAATAATACAGGCATTCCCTTTGATGCTGCTATTGAAGCAACTGATAATGCATCAGCATATCCTGCTGCACTTACTAGAACACCCTTAGTTGATTTTGTTAATTCAACAACTTTTTTAGCAACATTAGCATTTGTTTCATATCTGCTTGTTCCTGCAATTCTTTCTACTTCATAAGATTTTGCAAGTTCAGTTTCTAAAGCAGTTTTAACAACTCCAGTACCACCAACTATAACAACTTTTTTAGCTCCAAGTGAAGCTAATGTTGCTGTTAAATCAGCGGATGGTTTTTCAGCTTCGTTAGTTAAAAGAATTGGTGCGTTTAACTGTTTTGCAAGTGGTGTTGCACTTACAGCGTCAGCATATCCGTATCCATTAACTAATACTACTGTTTCTGCCTTTCCAAATACTTGTTTAGCAACTTCCTGTGAAGTAGCTATTCTGTCGCTTCCACCTGTTCTTTCAACTGTAGCTGCTGCACTTACGTTAACAGCGGATAAAGTTGAAGTTAATATTAAACTCATTACTGTAGCACTTGCTAGTGCCTTGTGGCTTCTTTTACTCATAATTATGATAACCTCCTCATTTAAGTAAATATAAGTTTGTATATATAAATTAATTATATATTAAAATAATATATATACTTTTCTAGCTTAATAATTTTTTGAATTATTTCATTTATTTCAAATAAAAACATTAAAATTCCTATTATTGAAATTTTAACTTATGCGTAATTATAACATAGTTTGTCTATATTTTCTATACCTAACAATAAATAAATTTTTTAAGTTTTTATTAAATATCCGGATATTTTTCTTATGTACTCCATATGTTTGTTTATTTAACTACTATTATGTTTTATTTCTAAATTTAACCTCGGATACTATTATACAACATACATTCTAATATTTCTATAGTTTTTTACTTGGAAAATATAACTATAATGTCCACATTATTGTCAATATACCTGTAATATTATGTTTCTAGACTATATTTATTCTATATCAAGTAACTAATTCCTTCTTATTAACTTAAATTTATAGATATACTCAGAAACTTTTTTTTATTACAAGTTTCAACTTCCTTACTATAGTCCCAAAAATTGCAGGAATAAAAGTGCATAGTATAATGGAAGTAATTATAAAATATACATTTCCTATACTTATATTCATATCTTTAAGTAATTTTATGTAATAATAAAGTACCAAAGGATGGGATAAATATATTACATATGAATTATTCGATATATTTTTTAGAAACTTTAATAAAAACTTGCTTTTTATTTTAAGAATCACTAAAAAAGCTGAAAATACAACAGAATATACTATAATAGAGGGTCTTATAAAGGTAGTAGCATAGTCTAAACTTTTATCTGTATTTAAACTTATATGACATTCTAAAATTATCCCTACACTACTTATAAATGATATGAAAGCTACCATTTTTTTATGACTTCTTATCTTATCTATAATAGATGTAATATTACTACTTATAAATACCCCTAAAACAAAATAAAAAAACCAAAATATTGTGTTTCTCTTTTGGAAAAAATCTAATTGTAAATTAGGTACATTATAATAGTGTGCAGAAAAAGTAACACCTGCAGTAATTAAAAAACTTATGAAAAGTCCTGCTCTCCTTTTCATAAAGCTATATAATAGAGGAAATACTAAATATAATTTAATAATCATGGGCATATAATAAAGATGGTAAAACACCCTGTCCCCTTTTATAATTTTATTAATCCAAAGTGAATAATTAAAATCTTTATTTACTAGGGTTAAATACACTACGCTCCATATAATATATAGAGGTAATATTTTTCCTAATCTATGTATCAAAAAATAAATGTACCCCTTTTCTTTTTTGTAACTTAGAGAAAGCCCCACTCCAGACATAAGTACAAAAAGAGGTACTGAAAATCTGCTGAGTTGATTTAATATTATTGATATATTATATGCAGTCCCTCCATTTACACTCTCTCTTAAAGCATATGCAGATCCGTGTATAACAACTACTCCTATCACTGCTATAGCCCTTGCTAAATCCAATTCTACAATTCGCTTGCTGCTCATTAATTCACGTCCTTTCAAAAATTTGCTTCACTTGCATATTATATTACAGTGAAATTTGCCATTTTTTATTGATTTTTTCTAATATTATGTTAAACTTATTTTATACCATATCTACCCATATGTCATGATTTTTGTATTATCAATTAATGTTTTACATGTATTTTTACTAAATATATTTCATGTATTGGTTATTAATATTAAAATGTTGAAAATATACCCTAACTCTATTATAATTATAAATAGAACTATACTTTGTAAAAGGAGAATATGATATGAGTTTATATAACGAATGGAAAAATTTAGTTGTATTTTTTGTACAAACTAGAGGCGAAGAAGAATTCTGGAAAGAATATGGTTCTATAGAAGGAAAAATTGTACCACAGGTTCTTAAAAACTATAAAGATCCATTTAAGGGTAAATTCAATGAATTAGCTAAGAACTTTAATGTTTCAAATGTTTCTTTTATGGGTTTCCTAGATGGAGTAAATTCTTCTCTTAAAAAACCTGTTCACATTGATAGCATAACGGAAGATTCAGAAATTTTATTAGATATAGATTTTGAAAAATTATACATAGCAATGCTTCAAGCAGGTACTGATAATCTATATACTTTACCTGAATGGAACATTATATTTGGAAAGGACAAGCTTACTAAATTAAATATGGAATTTAGTAATACAAAAACTGTTCTTTCAGCTAAAAAAGTTGGAAGAAATGATCTTTGTCCATGTGGTAGTGGTAAGAAATATAAAAACTGTTGCGCTAATAACGCCTAATTTTCCTATTTTTTATATTTCTTTTATTTGCTTATAAAAATGATAGCCAGATGAATGGTGGCAATTTTGCCGCCATTTGTCTTTTTTGTTTATAAAAATAAAATTTGTTTATATTACGTTTACACTCTTAACATAAACTTAACATACATTTAACATTAAACCTTTATAATAAATAGAGTTTTAGAATCTAATTTTGTCGTTTACAGGAGGATTTTGGATGAAAGATTTGATTTTTGGGCTGATAGGTGGTACAGCTCTGTTAATGTATGGAGTAAACAAAATGGGTACAGGTCTAGAAAAAGCCGCCGGAAAAATGATGAAAAAAATTCTTACAGTGCTTACAGGTAAGGTTTGGAGTGCTTTTATAGTAGGCATTATTTTAACCGCACTAGTCCAAAGTAGTACTGCCATAACAGTTTTAACCGTAGGATTCGTTAATGCTGGACTTATGAATCTTTCTCAAGCAACTGGTATTATTTTTGGTGCAAACATAGGTACAACAGTTACAGCACAACTTATGGCTGTAAGTGTTAAATTTAAGTTAACAGAAATAGCTCTTCCTATATTAGGTATAGGATTTTTAATATCTTATTCTTTTAAAAAGGAAACTATTAAACATTTAGGTGACGCCATTATGGGCTTTGGTTTAATGTTTTTAGGACTTAAAATATTAAATGGCGGCGTTCCTATTATTCAGCAAAGTGAATCCATAAGATATTTCTTTGAAACCTACGCGTCTATTCCTATTATTGCTGTACTTTTAGGAGCTTGTGCTACAGCTTTAGTTCACAGTAGTAGTGCAACTATAGGTTTAGTTTTAGTTCTTGCACAAGCGGGACTTTTAGATTTAAGTTCTGCAGTTTGTATAATGCTTGGAGACAATATTGGTACATGCGTTAGTGCTCAACTTGCTAGCTTAACCGGTAATATAAATGGTCGTAGAACAGCTTGGGCTCATACCTTATATAACTGTTTTGGTGTTTTATTAATGGCAATTTTCTTTAAACCTTTTATAGCACTAATACAAATTATAACTATGAATCTTCAAAACAGTTCCGATATAAATTTACAAATAGCCAATTCACATACTTTATTTAATATTATAAACTCAATGATATTTTTACCTTTAAATAAATACTATGTGAAATTTTTAGAAAAATTAATAAGAGAAAGAAAAAATGAAGTAGGTTTTGCTCCTTTAGATAAATTACTTTTATCTACCCCAATTGCTGCCCTAAAAGCTTCTTTATCAGAGCTTATAAAGGCTACAGAAATTTCAAAAGAAATGGTTAAACATTCTATGGACTGCTTTTTTAATAACGATGATAAAACTTTAAACGAAATAAATAATAACGAAAATATACTGAACAGTATTCAAAAAGATATAACCTCTTATATGGTGGAGCTTGGTAAAAAGCCATTATCAGAAGCCCACTCTAAAATGGTGCCTGCTTTTATAAATTCTGTTAATAACGTGGAAAGAGCCGGTGACTATGCTAAGGAATTCATAACGTTTATAAATATTAAAATAACTCGGGAATTATCTTTTAGTAGCGAATCAGTAAAAGAGCTTAGAGAATTAGAAATGGTTGTTATGGAAATGTTTGATTGTACTTTAAAAGCTTTAGGTACAAATGATCCAAATCTTAGAGAAAAAGTAAAATGTTTAGAAAACAAAATAGATGCTTTAAGTGATACTATTTCTCAAAATCATATTAGAAGACTTGAAAATGGCAGCTGTAAAGTTGAATCTGGAGTTATACTGCTAGATGTGGTTACTCATCTTGAAAGAATTGCAGATCACATATATAAAGTCTGTATGATTGGTACAAATGAATTACTTGATCTTAGTTTATAGCATACATAGGGACAGTACTTATTTATAGCACTGTCCCATTAATTTATCTAATTTAAGAAAAATACACATCTGAAAATTCTATTTCTATTGTTTTTTCCTTACTGCCATTTTCTAAAATATTGTTATTACAAAAGCTCTTTTCCTTCAATGTTCTTTTAGGAATTTGTACAAAAAACTTACTTCCCTTTCCACTTTCACTCTCTACCCATATTTTACCTTTATGCATCTCAACTAAAGATTTTATTAGAGATAAGCCTATTCCACTACCTTCATTATTTCTAGATAATGACTTGTCTACTTGAATGAATCTATCAAATATAAGTTTTTGTTTATCACTTGGTATTCCTATACCATTATCCTCCACAGTTATTAGTAGATTTTTTTCCATTTCCTCAATATTTACAAGGACTTCTCCCCCTGGTGGAGTAAATTTAATACTATTTGAAAGTAAGTTTAGTATAATTTTTTCTATTTTATCTCCATCACAAGCTACTAATAATTCCTCTGTGTTTGTATCAAATAAAAGATCTATATTCTTATTTTTCGCATACTCAACTACAGACAGTGTTATATCCTCTACCAAACTAACTATATTTATATTACTTAAATACAATCTAAAATATTCTGCATCTATTTTATTTAAGTCTATTAAATTATCAACCATTTTTATAAGTCTATAACTATTTTGTCTTATGATTCTTGTATATTTATTTATATTTTTAAGTTCATCATGTGTATCGTTTCTAATATTTTTTGCTACTAATTCACACATCTGTAGTGATGTAAATATCATATTTAGTGGGGTTCTAAACTCATGTGAAATATTTGCAAAAAACTCTGTTCTCATTCTTTCATATTCTTCTGCGTGATTCTTATCAATGCCAAGTTCCCCAATTATGTACCCTAAATTTTCATAGTAGCCAATCACATCTTTTATTTTCTCCTTTTTTACAACTGGTACCTTCTTTATGGCATCTATATACTCTTCTTCGTCTACCTTAAGTAGTCTTGCCTGCTTTTTAAAATAATCCAAATCTGGCTCTTTTATAAAAAACTGTGCCATAACAAATCTTCCCATGTACTCCCCCTCTAAATCAATGGGGATGCTTGCCTTCATAAATCCATTAATACACTTATATATAGTTATATTTTTTTCTATATGCACAACCTTACCATTTTTAACTTTTTCATCATAGCATTTACCTTCGTATCTTGAATATCTATATGAAATTTTTTGCATACATATTGCATATCTGTTTTTGCTAATATTTCTCCATCCTTACTTACAATATAGTGAGATATTCCTGTTAAATTATAAAACTTGTCCATCAAATTTTGTAATTTAGATAAATCTACTATATCTCTAAGACTATATTTAGTCATATTATTTATTCCACTTCCTCTTATTTAAAATGCTGTATATATATTATATACGTAATTGTTATCAGATTAGCTAAAAAAAGTGAATATTGTTCACAGAAAAATAAGGAGTGATTAACATATTGTTTAATTTTTGTTAATCACTTCTAATTAACCCCTTTTTTCTACGCATATAAGAGCAGGAGGGTTATTTATTTGATTAATAAATTCTAGTTTTATTACATTATATTCCTTTTGATTTATTGAAGACAATAAATTTTCTAAAGCTAATTTCTCCTCTTTACCATTTTCATGACCATGATATATAACCAATATTATTACAGAATCCTCTTTTAATAAATTCAAGGATTTTTTAACTGCCTGTAAAGTAGTTTCAGCCTTTGTAGTTATGTTATGTGAAAGCTTTGGCAAGTACCCTAAATTAAACATAATAACATCAACCTTTTCTTTCACATATTTATCTATATTTTCATGTCCATCTTTTATAAGCTCTACATTTTCTACTCCATTTTCTTTTAGTTTTTCCGAAGTATTTAATAGAGCTTTTTCTTGTATATCAAAGGCGTATACCTTTCCACTTTCCCCTACTAAATTAGCTAGAAAAACTGTATCATTACCATTCCCCATAGTAGCATCCACTGCTATAGAACCCTCATTTAGTTTGCCTATACATATTTTCTTAGCCAAATTCATAGAATTTGTAAAAAAATTCTCCTTCATATTTCCTCATCCTACTTCCATTATCTATTGCAATTTATACTACTATAATTATATTTTTAAAAGCTAAAATCATCAAACTCAAATAAACTACATTACTACCATTTTAAATATTTCTGCTCTTGAATATCCCATATCCATAAGCTTTTCTACTTTTTTATCTATAATATCATCATAGGGCATATATATCTTTAAAAATTTAAATTTTCCTTGCAACATATGCTTTTCTAGAGATGCTGGTACAAATATAGCCTCCCCTTTTGTAAATTTTATAATATTAAAATTGTATATAATTCTTCCCTCACCCTGTAGAATTATATATATTACAAAAGCTTTTTTATAGGTATTTTCAGTAATCTGTCCACATCCCTGGTACATTTCTATGCAAAACCTTCTACTTAAAGCTATATAAGTTATATAAAGTCCTTTAGATATTTCAAATTTAAGTCCACTTCTCCATCCACTTTCATCATTTTCAAAATTTATAACCTGCAATGCTTTTTTAATATGAAGCTCTCTTTCATTTCCCTGACTATCTTTTCTATGATAATCATATAGCCTATAGGTTAAATCTGAGTTTTGTTGTACTTCTAAAAGCTTAATGCCACCTCCTATAGAATGTACTGTCCCTGCAGGAATATTTATTATATCCCCTGGTTTAACCTTAATATAATTAACACACTCTTTTATATTATCCTTATATATTTCCTTTAATAACTTTTCCTTATTTACATTTTCTTTGGTTCCACATATAAGCTTTGCATTAGGTTCTGCATATAATATATACCAAAGTTCATTTTTACCCATTTGCTTATTTTCATTTTTATAGGCATAATAATCATCTGGATGAACTTGAATTGAAAGCTTATCCAAAGCATTTATATATTTTATAAGTAATGGAAATTCCTCATTTAAACTAAAGTTTGTACCAAGTATTTCTTCTCTATATTTATTAATAAGCATATATAAAGAATATCCCTTATAAAAACCGTTTAAAATAATGCTTAACCCCTTTGGATGAGTTGATACCTTCCACTTTTCTTCACCCCATAAAGCTTTTTTACATAGGGGATCAAATTTAAAAGGATAAAACATTTTTCCCTCCATTTTTAAAATTGCTTATATTAGATTCTATTTCAAAAATATACAATATAGAATTGTTAGAAAAGAGAATATTATAAAATAAAAAGAAAACATTAAAAGAAACAGTGTAATTTATATATATAAGCTTAAAATAGATTTTTTCAGATAAAATCCCCTAAAATTCTTCTGTACCATTTAAAAACCTTGTAGTAAAATAAAAAGGTATTAAAAGTAATTTAATTGAAAAAATTTCAATTTAGAGGTGTAAACTATGGTTAAATATGAATTACCATTCAACTTTGATATAAAATTACTTGATTTTATTACAGAAAAAATAGATAAGGATTGGGTAGAATTTTTATTTTTAGCACCTTTTAAAGAAGACAGTAAAAACGCTAGAAGTCATTTAGAAGGAATAGATAAAAAAAATTGGACCTACACCGTTCCAATTACAAGAGATGATTATTCCTTTTATATTAAGGAAATTCAAAAGAGAGGACTAAAACCTGCAGTACTTTTTCAAGAGGAAAAACCCATAGATTATTCTACTTTAGATTATTATTTAAAACTTGGAGTAGATAATTTTGTAGTTAACTCGGATGAATTAGCTAAGATGATTAAAAATTTAAATCCTAAATTTAAAGTAGTTGCTTCTATTACAAAAACTTTAAGTGCAACAAATCTCTGGGAAAATGACTATTCTATGTATGATAAAATAGTACTTCATTTCCCATTTAATAGAGCCTTAAGTAGAATAAATAAATTACCTAATTTTTATAAATACACATTACTTGTAAACTCCTATTGCCTTTATAACTGCAGCATAGCAAAAAAACATTGGGCTAGTACAAATGAAAATTATTCTAATATTAATTGCTTAAAAAATCAGCATAAGGATGATTTAATATATATTCCTCCTGAATATGTAAATATATTTGAACCTTTTGTGGATAGTTTTAAAATCCAAGGAAGAGAATATAAAACTGATATATTAAAAGAAGAAATTTACTGCTACTATAAAAATATTCATAATCCTATGGCAGGGGTAATTTATAACCGTTTATCTTCCTTTAATGCAGAAGAGTATTTTAATAAGGGTAAAGACTTAAAATTTGTAATATATGATAATCCTCATAACAATTTGCCTCAACCTGCTTAATAATAATCCCATAGATTAAAAATGAAACACAATATATTTCATAATTTAAAGAAATATATTGTGTTTTATTAAAATGTATATCTTTTTAAAAATATTTATAAAAAATATGAAATTAAAGGACTTCTTCACTGCCATTTTAAAAATATAGTAGTTAAAAAACAATTTTATAATTTTTCTATTTCTATATAAAAATCTATTTTTACTTTTTCCTTATCTGTTACTTCTTTTATTATACTTATTTGAGGACCTATAGCTATGTCTATATCCTTTTCTGAAACAAAAATTAAATACATATAATCAATAAACTTTGAAAAACTTTCTATATTCCCTTTGTAGTTTGTTATACAATACTCCCCACTAGGTATTATAGCTTTTACCATATGTTCTGGAATATTTTCTATATTAGAAACTTCAATACCTATGAAAGTTGAAAAAACTTCGCCATTATTAAAAGATTTATCCAAAGTGTCCATACCATTTATTTTATATATCAAATCACTATTTACCGGGTTTTTAATTTTATAAATCTGCTTTTTAAATTCCCCTACCAGCTTAAAAACATCCTCTATTTTTACAAACTCTGTATAGTTTATACCAACTAGCTTTATTTCATCTTTTTTTACTATTTTATAATGTGTATCAATAAATTCTTCTTTTAATTTATTTTCATACTCCTTAAACTTTTCTTCCCCTGCTTTTTCTCTTTTTACAAGCTTATCATTAAGCATTCTATACTTCGAACTTAAAATTATCAGCTGTGAGTGAATTTTTTCAAGTGTATTTACAAGTAATTTAATATTTTCTTCTTTTTTAAAGTAATTAAAAAATATTTTAAGGTTTTCCTGCTCTTCTTTTGACATATCTATATTTAGGTTTTCAAAGTCATAGAAATTATCATCATAAAAGTCAGTAAAAATTCTATCCATTCCACTTTGAACCCCATTTTTTAAGTTTTCCCATTTTTCTTCTTCCAGCTGCATATAAGGTATTATTTCCTCTGTTACAGAAATATTATCTGATGTGTCTAAAGCTTTTACTAAGTTTATCCATGCCTCTTCCTTTTCCATTGTATTAAGTGGTTCCCTTAAATACTCACCAAATATTAAGGATAATAACTTACCGTAAGGACCTGGGAAAATCCTTTCCAAGGTCCTCTCCATAAAATTTTCCCTTTGTTTTTCATTCATTTCTATGGCTTCTTTTAAAGTTACCATTCTTTCAGTAACTTTAAATATATCTTCATGCTGTCCCTTTAAATCCTCTACGCAGCTTCCTATTACACTACTGCATCTTTCTAAATCTTTAATTTGTTTTTGTATTTTTTCTCTATAATCAGAGAGGATTTTATATAAGTTTTTTGTATCTTTTAAAGCATGCGATATTTCCAAAACGCTAAGTCCAAAGCTTCTAAGGGATGCAATTTGTTTAAGCTTTAAAACATCCTCTTTAGTATAGTGTCTATAATTATTAAATTCATTTACCAAAGGCTTTATAAGCCCCTTTTCTTCATAATAATTTATAGCCTTTTTTGTAAGCTTTGTAATTTTCATTACTTCACTTATTTTCATCTATTCACCTACTTTATAGTTCTAATCTATAAAAAAGTTTATCAATAATTACAAACATTAAAGATAAAATTATAAAAGATACTACTAAAAATATTATAATGGCTAAATTAACACTTGAAAGTTTTTGTCCTAAATATCCTGCAGAAATCATAGGTAAACTTAAAAATACAACCTGTAGTATAAAATTTAAAATGCTGCTTTTGCCTTCACCTACTCCTACTAGTATTCTAGAGATTACTCCTACAAAATAATTTATAATTCCTGTAACTATAAGTAATATACAAATTCCTATAATATAGCCCTTTTTTTCAGTTGAAAATAACATGCTAGGTAAAGTTAAAAAAATGCTAGACAATGTGTTGTTTAAAATATTTTCATAGGATATTGCAAGTATTTTATAGGCTGGTCTCCCTGGCAACAAAAATACATGCTGCTTTTTTAGTTCATATAAAACGTTGTTTGTTATACTTGTAGCTACAGTTGATAATGATATAAACACAAAAACATATATAGCAGTAAAATTTTTAGTATCTTTTACAAACAATCCTATTAATATAGAAATAATTACGCACACTGAATATGACATTATTTTAGTTAAAGGATTTACCCTTCTTTTATTCATAATATTATTTTTCCAAATAAAAGCCCATTCTCCTTTATATTCTTTTGCATTAACTTTTTTAACCTTTTTTAACTTTTGTCCATTATCTGCATTCATATAATCATGTATATTTTTATTACTAGTAAGAATTTTATCTATGCTTTCTGCATATAAAACCGCTTCTTCATAATAATCCGTTGCAAAATAAATTCCCAAAAGAAGAGTGGATGCTGTTACTAAAGTTAATGCTGTTATTTCAAATATAGGCTTTATACCATATAATGATTCATATAATATAATATCCTTTGCCCATCCTACAATAGTAAATTTTGAAAATATACTTCCATTTATCACTTTAACTAAACTTCCCAATATATTTTCTTTATAATCTATAGAAAAGCCTATATATAAAACAATAATAAGGGTACTTACTCTTATTAGTATTTTTAAAAGCCCTCTTAAATTAAATCTTGTAGAAAGTGTATATACTAAAAACTTAATTCCTCTTAAAAATATAGTTAATAAAAGAAATGTAATAACCATATATAATTTTTTATTATCATTGCTACTGGTAAAGTTACCTAAAAAAGCTATATATATAAACATGTAAAATATTGCAGATAATATATCTATAAAGAAGCTTCTAAACATAGTAAAAGCATAAATTATTCTAGATCCAATAGGAGAGGTGAAAAGATAATACGCATCACTTAATTTAAATTGCCCTGGATTATATTTATCCACAGACTTATTTAGTGTGTATAGTAAAATTATAAGTAGTATAGTAAGTATTATAGCCCCTTCCATCTCTGGTGTAATTTTAAAATTTAACTTTTTCGTCCCCGTTTTATTTCCTATAAACATACCATAGATTAAAAATACTAAGGGCAAAAGTGTAAGAGCTAATTTTTTTAATCCTGCTACTGGATTTTTTATATAATATAAAAATGTATTCTTTATTTTAAGTAGTTCCATATAGGTTAAATTTTTAAAATCCTTTATAACTTCATTATTCACCGCTAGTCACCTCTAAAAACATGTCTTCTACAGTAACACAATCATCTGCATTTAGTTTTTCTCTAAGCTCTTTTATACTTCCTTGCTCTATAATTTTACCCTTTTTCATAATTATAATGCTGTCACAAAGCCCTTCAGCAGAATCCAGTATATGAGTACTTATTAAAAGGGTTTTCCCCTGGTCTTTTAACATCTTTAATATATTTTTAAGTTCCTTTATAGCTTGTGGATCAAGACCTATCATAGGCTCGTCTATAAAAAATATATCTGGTTTATGTACTAAACTACAACATATAGAAAGTTTTTGTTTCATACCCTTGGATAGATTTTTCCCAACCTCATTTTTTTTATCTAACAAATTAAAACTTTGAAGTATTTTTTCTCCATATTCTTCCCAATTGTTTATCCTGTAGGCAAGGGCCATAAATTTTAAATGCTCCCAAACTGTAAGCATAGGATATACATCTGGGGATTCAGGTATATATGCAAGTTTACTTCTAATTTCTTTATTTTTTATACTCTCCCCTTTAATAAATATTTCTCCATTAGTTTTTCTTAAAAGTCCTAATATACATTTAATAGTAGTGGTTTTACCTGCTCCATTAGGCCCTGTTAAAAATATAATCTCTCCTTTATTTAAATTAAAACTTATTTCATCTACTGCTTTGGTCTTTCCAAAGTACTTTTTTAAATCCTTTACTTGTAAAATATTATTTTCCATGCTTTCTCTCCCTTTTATATATTAATTTCATATATGTCACTATTACTTTATAACATGTACCCCAGGGGAACAGTCAAGAAAAAAAACTATATTTAGTGAAAAATTTTTCATTAAATATAGCTTTTACTCTTAAGTTTAATTTTTTTATTCTATACTATTTTATTGACTTTTTCCTTTTAAACATTCTTCTTTTAGACTTTTTTAGTTAACTATTTGCTTTTATAAAACTTTTTATCAACTTTCTTCTATTTCTGCCATCCAATTTATAGCCTTTGCATAACTTCTTATGATATATCTTTTTGGCAAATCCATTATCTTACAATAAAGAAGAACTTTATTAAAATCTCCTCTTTCATAATATATAATCAGATCTAAAAGCACCCTAATATTATTTTCTTCTCCTATTAATGCTTTTTTAACATCTTCAGGTATAGGGAGCTCTTTCATTATATTTTCCATGGGCTGTCCTAAAAACACATCAATAGTTGAAAATAACCCTGTAACATATGCATCAAAATCATCCATATTAATATTTTTGGCTAGTTCTTCACAAAACTTTGCCCTTATTAGTGATATTTTTAAAAGTTCATCAGCTTTATCCTTACATATAGCTCTAACAGTTATAACATAAACCCATTTATATATTTCCTTTACACCTAAAAGTGCCATGGCCTGCTTTATAGAATTTACTTTAGCTTTAAAACCATAGGCAGAAGAATTTATCATTTTAAATAACTTATATAATATAGACATATCCATTTTTATATAGTTTTCTATTTTGTTAAAATCCACTTCCTCTTTGTTGCCAAGTTCCTGAAGAATTTTTAAATGAGCTAACTTATTTGCCGGAATATCCTTTGCAGAAACTACAGAAGGTTTACTAAAAAAATATCCCTGGAAATAGCTATATCCATAGCTTATTGCTTCATTAAAATCTTCCCTTGTTTCCACCTTTTCAGCTAAGAATTTTATGTGCGGATTATTAACTGTTTTTATAATTCTTTTTCTCTCCGTTCCTACAACCACTCTAAAATCAACTTTAATAATATCTGCTAAGTCCAATAGTCTTATGTATTTTGGATGAAACACAAAATCATCTAGTGCAATGGTATAGCCCTTCTCTTTTAATATTTTGCAAGCCCTAATTATTTCTTCTGTAGGTTCCACATCTTCTAATATTTCTATAACTACTAAATGTTTAGGAAGTATTGTACCTATTTCATTTTTAATTAAAGTTTCAGTAAAATTTATAAAAGCCTTTTTTCCCCCTGTAAGTCTTTCCATACCTATTAGATAAAAACCATTAGTAATCACATCACAGGTAGCTTTATTTCCATCCACATTATTATAAAAATTTTCTTCACTATTTCTAAAAAGAAGTTCATAAGCTACTACTTTTTCATTCCTGTTAAATATAGGTTGTCTTGCAATAAACACATCCATTTTCTTATCCCCTTTAAACTATATTTAAACTAAGACTTATCAAATATATTCTAACATCTTTTGTGAAAAATTTGTTCAATTAAGTAATAAAAAATATAAAAAGTATAAATTACCCATTATAAAGTAGCATTTGGTCACATAAAAAAGGAACCTTATAAATAAAGTTCCTAAAATAATCTACTGTGTTTTCTTTTTATCTATATAAAAATTATAAAGTAATCCTGCTAATATAAGAATACTTCCAAAAATTTTTCCCTTAGATATTAAATTTGATGCAGTATAATCTATAATTATCCCTGTGCCAATTTGTCCTATAAATATAAGTAGTGTGGAATATATGGCAGGTATTTTGGGTATTACTACATTAGATGTTGCCACAATTAAAACTCCTATAGCTCCCCCTAAATATGACCACCATGGTACAGAATATAAATTATTTGCAGGTATATAAAGCTGTCCATCTTTTACAGCTAACAATATTAAAGTTCCTATAAGCCCTACTATGTAATTTATAAGTGTACTTTGAAATATGCCTATTTCCTCTCCTAATCTAGAATTTGTTACCATAGATGTAATAACAAATGCACCAGTTATAAATGCAATAAATATATATATCATAAAAATCCCCCCTAATAAACCACCATTACAACTAGTCCAACGAACACTAACAAAAATCCTACTATCTTCTTTTTCTCAAATCTAATAACTTCTCTATTAAATAATCCGAAATGGTCTATTATTACGGAAGCAATAAGTTGTCCAAATAAACCTAAAGATAAAGTTAATGAGGCCCCTATATGGTTAAAGGCTAAATTATTAAAAAGTACTGTAAAAACACCTATAGCTCCCCCACTAAAAAGATACAGTGGTATATTTTCCTTTATCTTTATTTTCTCTCTTTTTAGTATTAATATTAAACTAATAGATATAAGTCCAACAATATGAATAATTAATACTGATTTATAATCTCCTACACCTTTGGATAAAACTCCATTAATAGCTACCATTATAGCAATTAAAATACCTATTATCCCTGCACTTAATTTATACATAACTACTCCCCATTCCAATTATTTTGCTGTAATAAGGTTACCATATAAGTATATTAATAAATAGGACATATGTCATAGTTTTCGAAAATATTCAATGGAAGCGAGGTGGTATTTTGAAAAAAGTTCATGACAAAAATAAATTATTATACTATATAAAGAAATATGATATGAAAAATATATTCCAACAAGATATGACAAGTTATATGGAGCTGCACCTATTTGATAAAAATGAGTACATTTGTAAAGACAGAGAACTTCTAAATTATTTTTATTTTTTAGTTAGTGGTAAAACTAAGGTTTATAATTTATTGAAAAACGGTAAATCTATTTTACTTAGATTTTATAGACCCTTAAATGTAATTGGAGATATTGAATTTGTAAGTAATAGCCACACAAGTTCAAATATTCAGGCTGTGGAAAAAACTTTGTGTATAGCAATTCCTATAAATACTTTAACAAAATATGCTTTAAAGGACACTGTTTTTCTAACTTATATAATAAAAAGCTTAGGAGATAAATTAGAAAAAAACTCAAGAGCAAGTTCTATAAATCTTTTATATCCTTTAGAAAATAGGCTTGCTAGTTATATATTAGCTACTTCTTCTAAAGACTCAAACTCAAATATAGAAGGAATTTCTACATATAAGTTAACAGAAATGGCAGATCTACTTGGAAGCAGTTATAGACACCTTTTAAGAACTATAAATAAATTATGTAAGGAGCAAATCATAGAGAAATGTGACCATTGTATAAATATATTAGATATAGATAAATTAACTATATTAGCTGGGGATTTGTATAAATAATTATTGAAAAAAGTCTATACCATATTTATTACTAATCTACCTTAAAAAATTTTCACTAATACCATGATAAAATTTATTGTCTTTTGATTATATAGTGCATAAGATAAATTATAAAATATATTTTAATGAAAGTTAATGTCTTTGCATTATATCATGTGCATAAGATAACTTATAAAATATATTTAATAAAAGTTAATGTCTTTGCATTATATCACATGAACATAAGGGGAATTTTCATATAATATTTTAATAAAAGTCTCATATAATTTAGTAATAGTACTGATTAGATGGGAAGTGTATGGCTAAAAAAAATCATAAGAAAAATACTTCTAAAGATAATATTTTTGATGAAATTACTTCCAATTATAATTCCTTTAATAAAAGCAATGATACTGAAAATACTTGTAATGAAAACACATCTACTACTGAAGATACAAATTCTTGTAATATTGATATAGATGAAGCCCTTAATAAAGCCTATACTAAAATTCAAACTTTAAATTTACTTAGAGATGAACTGATTAGATTAGAAATAAATCCCAAAGGAAGGATTTACTTTGATAATAATATATTCCCACTTCTCACTACTTTATATCAGCTTAGCTCTACATCTGTTAGCTTGGCTAATTCAATTAATGTGTTATCCACATCCTACCTGGTTAATCCTAAGGATTCGAAACTTAAGGATACAATAAAGCTTATATATAATATAAATAAAGAATGTGATGATATTTATTGTGTATTAAAAAGAAAAGTTGAATGTTTGTTAGATATAAGTTGTAATCAATAAAAGTGATTATAAAGCAAAGATGTTTTATAATCACTTTTTATCTTTTAACTGAATAATATTTTTCTATATGGCTAAAATTTCAAATATCGGAGAATTTTTTATTAACTATTAAGGAGATTAATTATGCGAATTGGTATACCCAAAGGATTATTATATTATAAATTTTACCCATTTATTATTACATTTTTTAAAGAACTAGGAGCAGAAGTTATTGTATCTCCTGACACAAACAAAGAAATATTAGACCTAGGTACAAAGTATTCAATAGACGAAGCCTGTCTTCCTATCAAAATATTCCATGGTCATGTTGCTTATTTAAAGGATAAATGTGATATTATACTTCTTCCTAGAATAATGCAGCTTCGAAAAAACGAATATATATGTCCAAAATTTTGTGGTCTTCCAGAAATGGTTATAAACACAATTCCTAATATGCCTAAAATTATTAGTAAACCTATATATGCTTTTTCTAAAAGATCCTTAAAACCATGGATTATAGAAGCAGGACTTTTAGTTACTAAAAACTATTTTAAAATTATAAAAGCCTACAGTCAGGCTATATTGGTCCAAAAAAACTACCACTGCGGGGTAAATGACTTAAATTACCCTCTTAATATAGCCCTAGCAGGACACCCCTATAATATTTACGATGAGTTTTCAAATATGAATTTAATAAATAAATTAAATAAGCTAGGGGTGGGAGTTATAACAGAAGAATTTGTAGATAATACTTTAATAGATAATGAAGTAAGTAATTTATTTAAAAGACCTTTTTGGACCTTTGCTAGAAACTCTTATGGTTTTTCCACTTATTTAGCAAAAAATAATAAAATTCATGGAATTATATATTTATCCTCCTTTGCTTGCGGAACGGATTCTGTAACCATAGAGCTTATTAAAGATAAACTTAAGGATTTTCCAATTTTAATACTAAAAATTGATGAGCATACTGGTGAGGCAGGTTTTGATACAAGAATTGAAGCCTTTGTGGATATGCTCCAAAGGAGATGTGATTTAAATGAAGCTAACCTTTCCTCATCTAGGTAACGCAAGCTTTGCTGCAAAAGCAATTTTTGATGGTTTAAACATAGATTATGTAATTCCACCTTTAAGCAATAAAAAAGCTTTACAGATAGGTGCATATTATTCCCCTGAGGAAATGTGTCTACCATTTAAAATTATTTTAGGAAACTATATTCAAAGTATAGAAAGTGGTGCAGATACAGTGCTTATAACTGGCAGCTGCGGACCTTGTAGGTTTGGAGAGTACTGTGAATTACATATGAATATACTAAAAAAATTAGGCTATAATGTAGATTTTATTGTTATAGATTATCCAAAAGATATTGGGATAAAGGAGCTTTTAAATAGGATTAGCAAAATTTCCTCAGAAAGTCCTATAAATACAAAGGATAAGTTTAAAACTCTTTATTATGCAAATAAAGTTGTAACTTTAATGGATAGAATAGAACAAAAGACTAGATATTTAGCAGGCTATGAAATAAATAAAGGAGAATGTAAATTATTACTTCATAAATGTAAAAGTGATGCCTTTGAATGTAATTCTCCACAAGAAATGGTCCAATTGTTAAAAAAATACGAAGGTGCTGTGGATAATATAAAAATAGATAAGAACAAAAATCCTTTAAAAATAGCTATTATAGGAGAAATATATACCATACTTGAACCATTTTCAAACCTATATATAGAAGATAAGCTTATGGATTATGGTGTTTCAACTAAAAGATATCTTTATCCTAGTTGGTGGGTTAAAGATGCAGCATTAACTCCATTAAAACTTAATTCCTTAAGTATAAAAAATGCATCTCGAAAATACCTTCCTTATTACATAGGCGGTTTTGGAAGAGAGTGCGTTGGAGAAGCTGTTCTTTCCCAAAAGCAAGGACTACATGGTGCTATACAAATATTTCCTGTAGGTTGTATGCCAGAAATTGTTTCTAAATCCATACTTCCTTCTATATCAAAAGATAAGGATTTCCCAATTATGTCCCTTATTGTTGATGAAATGACAGGAGAAGCTGGTTTTGTAACTAGAATAGAAGCATTCTTAGATTTACTTGAAAGGAGAAAAGATTATGTATTATATGGGGGTTGATGTAGGCTCTGTAAGCACTGATATAGTGCTAATAGATGAAAATTTAAATATAGTAGAAGATCTATATTTAAGAACAAAAGGAAAGCCTATAAACGTAATTCAACAAGGTTTTAAAATATTAAAGGATAAATATAGTGACCATATGATAAAGGCTGTTGGAGTAACTGGTAGTGGTAGAAATGTATCTTCATTTTTAATTGGTGCTGATGCAGTAAAAAATGAAATAACTGCTCATGCTGTTGCCGCCCTTTACGAAAACAAATCTGTGCAAACCATAATAGAAATAGGTGGTCAGGATTCTAAAATTATCATACTAAGAAATGGTATTGTAACTGATTTTGCAATGAATACAGTATGCGCCGCAGGTACAGGATCCTTTTTAGATAGGCAGGCAGAAAGATTAGATATTCCAATTGAAAATTTTGGAAATTTTGCACTAAAATCTAATACTCCAGTTAGGATTGCAGGACGCTGCGCTGTATTTGCTGAATCAGATATGATACACAAACAACAGCTGGGATACAGTCAAAGTGATATAATAAGGGGTCTTTGTGAAGCCTTGGTTAGAAATTACTTAAACAATGTAGCAAAGGGAAAAGAAATTAAAGGTCCTATATTCTTCCAAGGCGGTGTAGCATCAAATACAGGTATACGAAAAGCTTTTGAAAATATCCTTAAAGAAAAACTTATAATTCCTAAAAACCATAAAGTTATGGGAAGTATTGGAGCTGCTTTAATTGCTAAAGAAACTTTAGAGAAAAATCATAAAAAAACTAGCTTTAGAGGCTTTAGTATTGCAGATTCCACTTTTGTATCTAAAAGTTTTGAATGCACTGGTTGTTCTAACAATTGTGAAGTAGTAAAAATACTAGATAATGATACTTTAGTTGGTTGCTTTGGTGATAGATGCGGTAAATGGAGTAATCATAATGCTACCAATAAAAATTACCCTTGTGCTTAACCATAAAATCCCTGTGCAAAATGCACAGGGATTTTTAATTTCTCTTTTCTATATTAAAATTAAAAATTAAAATAAAAAGTCATCAATAAATATCCAATTTATAATTCCTTAAAGACTGTATTATTAAAAAGCCTTTTAAATAATAATTCTTGCCCTACTATATAAACATTTAATAATCTTTATTGCTCTTTATACACGTCTGTACTTACTAATATTTTAGAAGTTTGCTTACCATTTTCATAAGTAACTTTATAAACACTAACTTTATTACCATTTACCTCATTTACAAGATCATATCTTCTATTTGTTAAACTTGAATTTGAGTATATATTAAAAGTAACTGTCTTATTATTTATTACCCCTTCTATATATATAGGATATGGTAAAGTATTTTTAAATTTATAATCTATGTTTCCATAGTCTACAGTAGCATCCATACCAAGAGGTACATAAGTAGATGCAAATGTATGATGAGTTCTTTCTGTAGGAAGTATGTTTGCTCTTAATATTGCATTGTATAGTGTACTAGATACTTGACAAACCCCTCCACCAAAATCATCTACAAACTTGTCTCCAACAATTACTTTAGCAGGTTTATAACCATTTTTTTCTCCTCTTTCTCCAGTGGTATCGTTAAAGCTAAAAGTCTCTCCTGGCATTACAAGTTTTTTATCTATAGTCCTTGTACATAACTCTATATTTGTAGATCTATTTGAATTAGATGTGGTATAACTTGTAGGGAAGCTAGATATTCTAGTATTTATAGTTTTTAAAACATCTGCTGTTACATTTGGTTTAACTTCCTTTACTATAGCTTTTATAGATATATCTCCCTTAGAATTTATATCCATATTTTTGTCTATTTGCTTTTTTATGTTATCCTTATCTACTTTTCTTCCAGATTGTTCTGAAGTTACATTAAAGCCTTCTCCAACCTTTGTTATTGTAGCATCTACAGCATTTTTATTATTCTCATTTTCTATTTGTTTAATAAGTTTGTCTACTTCCGCTAAGCTGTATTTATATTTTAAATCTAATTTCATGGGTTTGGGTTCTCTTATAGCTTTATATCTTTCAAATGCACCCTTATCTTTTTCATAATTAAAGGCAGTATTTACCACCTCTTCGAAATTATACTGCATGTCAAGTTTAGAAAAGTTTAATGAATATTTTTTATCATTTACAGTTATATTTATATTTCTCTTCAAATTTCCGTTCTTATAGTTTTGTGATAATATTGTTAATGCCTCATCTTTTGTCTTACCACCGATATTTATATTATTCACATAAACATTAGGATATACTAGGTCATTGTACTTGCTTAAAGTCATATACATACTTATTCCTTTTGTTATAGCAGTTACCACTAATGCAAAAATTAAAATGCTTACAATTATAATAGGCATTTTTTTCTTATTCTTACTTTTTCTCTTTTTCCTTCTGCTATTTTGTGTACTTGTTTCAGTATTAGTTTCTAATAGCATATCTTTCACTTACCTTTCCAAAATAAATTCGCTACTTTTCCTTAATATGTAATTAAATGATTGCAAAAAATAAAACTTAGACGCATTTATTGTATTACAATTATATAATATATCATATTTTATTTTAATTAGTAACAAATAAGTTAAAAAAATTAAAAACTTAATATATTTAATATATTCTACATTAAATATATTAACATACAACAATTTAAAAATCTTATTTGTAACAGTTTATTTATAATTTTAAGAATATATTAAGTTTTATTACGATAATCTTCATATTTGTTATATATGTTTAAGATTGAAATTTAATCTTTCTTATACTATACTTTATTCAGTGAAAATCTTAATTACTCTTAATTTATCACTATTTTTTAAACAAAAGGTGGTTTTTATATGAATAAATTTAAAGCAAAGATACACTATCTATACCATGATGGATTTGCAGTTGAAACAAAAAATCATTTTTTAATTTTTGATTATTATAATAATACCCCTAAAAATGATAAAAGAAGTCTAGAAAATGGAGTTATAGACTTTGAAGAACTTAAAGATAAAAAAAATATATTAGTATTTTCATCCCATCATCATCATGACCACTTTAACCCTCTTATATTAGATTGGGTAAAATATAATCCTAATATAAAGTATATACTAAGCAGTGATATTACTGTTCCTATATATAAACCTAACTATAATATCGTATTTGAAAATAAAGAGCTTAGAATTGACGATGTATTAATCAAAACTTATGGTTCCACAGATATAGGCGTTTCCTATTTAGTTTTTGTAGATGGCATATCTATTTTTCACGCAGGAGACCTTAACTGGTGGCATTGGAAAGATGACCCCATGGAAGAGCAAGTATCATCTGAATTAAACTTTAAAAAGGAAATTCATAAAATAATGGATGAACAAGTAGACATTGCTTTTTTTCCTGTGGATGCAAGACTTGAAGAGTTTTACTATATAGGTGGAAAATACTTTATCGAAAAAGTAAAACCTAACTTATTTATTCCCATGCACTATTGGGATAATACTTATATAACAAAGAAATTCCATGATAAAATAGAAAAAACTTCTACTAATATAGTGGAAATATCCTGCAGAGGACAACTTATTTATTTTTAAAATATACCTTTATATATTTGTAATAATAAATAAGTTAAATATATTAATAAACAAAATTCATTTAAGTAAAAAGTAAAGGGATTCCCTCTACTTTTCACTTATTATTATCTAAACTACTTTTAATGATATAACAATAGAAAATCTATTACTATCTTCACCTCTTTTCTTTAGGAAAAATTCTAAACAAGTTTCTTATGTCCATATTTTTTTCTTAAAGATAAATACATTGTATACCTACTACTAAAACCATTTAAGAATTCTAAAGCACAACTTTCTCCACATCTATATAATTCCATTGCCTTGTCTTTTGAAATATTAAATTCTGTAGCCTTCACCCCTAAAGTATCTATCTCTAGGGTTCTTAAACTATTAATATTTATAACATCCATATCTATGGCACTTTTAAGTGATGTTTCAACTACAGCTTTACTATAATTAATTATATTAGTCACTTTATTTTTTTTATTATCTTTTTCTTTGTCCACAAGTTTAAATCCTATGGTAGGCCAAGTTGGTTCAATGCCGTTATCAAACAACCATACAGGATAATTACTTAATAATCCACCATCTACCATAAAATATTTCCATCCATCTATAGAACTTTTTATCATTACTGGTTGAAAGAAATAAGGAATACTAATACTCATTCTTACCGCTAAACTTACCTCCAATTCATCTGGCTCTATACCATAATCTTTAATATCCTCAGGTAAAATAATCATCTTTTCCCTGGTAATATCCGTAGCTATTATGTGAAGTTTATACTTTCTTTTATATTTTTTATTATTAATAAGTATGCCAAATTCATTTGGAATGATTAAATCCTTAAATTTTACTTTTCTATTCAACTTCAGCTTCTTTTGGAGCATAGTTTCCATCCAATTTTCTATATAATTTCCTTTATATAATCCTTTATTAAAAATAATATTGTTAAATGGAGTTATTCCTGGTATATTTAGTCCTCCCCTATCCTTCATTTTGCTATAATCTAAACTACTCATCATACCTTTTATTTCATTTGCACAATAACCTACAGATAAAAGAGCCCCTACTATAGAACCAGCAGAAGTTCCAGCTATATTTCTAAAATTATACCCATGGTTTTCCATAACTTTTAATGCACCTGCAAAACCTATAGCTTTAACTCCTCCCCCTTCAAATACCGCATCCGCTACTTTCTTCATATATCCCCCTCCATTCAATCTTATTTAAAAGTTTTATAAATTATAATATTAATTCCCAGCTTATCTAATATATAAATATGTGCCAATTTGATTACTGTTCATTATGTTTTTATACTTAACTTTTTTAAACATATAGTAACAAATTACAATAAATTGAATATTATATAATTAGTATTGTATGGAGGCGTATTATGTATAATTGTCCTTTTATGAATTCATCTAACTGTATGTGTAATGGATGTAATCCATGGATGTGGTACTATTACTGGAATTTTATGAATTATGGTAAGCCTTACCATTATAATTATAACTACAATAAACATTATCCTATGAATTACAGATATCTAGATGAAGATTTGGATAGTGAATTTATAAACGAAATAGAAACTAATAGCTACTTAGATAATGACTATATAAATGACATGGAAGCAAATAATTACTTAGATGACTACTACAATGATACTTTAGAAACTAATAATTACTTAGATGACGAGTACATGGATGCAGTAGAGACTAATGGTTATATAGAGGACCCTCTTTTATATGAAGATTCCTATGATGACACATTAGATGACTCTAGACAGGAAAATATGATGATGCCAAACCCTGGTTCCCTAAGATGGCGTCCTTGGGAAACACTACCTGGTAGAATAACCTCTGGTCCCGCAGTATCCTCTTGGGCAAGAGGAAGACTAGATTTATTTGCAAGAGGTACTAAAAATGAATTAATTCACAGCTGGTTTGCCAACGGAAGATGGTATAACTGGGAGGACCTTGGAGGAATTTTAACCTCATCACCAGGAGCAGTGTCCTGGGGTCCAAATAGAATAGATGTTGTTGTAAGAGGAACAGATAATTCCATGTACCACAAATGGTGGGATGGCTCTAGGTGGAGTGCCTGGGAAAATCTAGGTGGAAAGTTAACCTCTGCTCCTTCAATCTGTTCATGGGCAGCAAATAGACTTGATTGTTTCTGCCGTGGAACAGATAATCAACTTTATCATAAATGGTGGAATGGCTCTAAGTGGAGTGATTGGGAAGCTTTAGGTGGCCAACTAACCTCCGCTCCAGCTTCAGTATCTTGGGGGCCTAATAGAATAGATGTTTTTGCTAGAGGCGTTAGAAATACTTTAATCCATAAGTGGTGGAATGGTTCTAGATGGAGTGATTGGGAAGACCTCGGTGGTTATCTAACTTCAGCTCCTTGCGCTTCTTCAAGAGGAAATAACAGAATAGACGTTTTCGCTAGAGGAAGAGGAAACAATTTAATATATAAATATTGGAATGGTTCTAGATGGAGTAACTGGGGCGGCTTAGGCGGCTACCTAACTTCTGAACCTACTTCCGTATCTTGGGACAGAAATAGAATAGATGTTTTTGCTCAAGGTAGAAACAATTCTGTTATTCATAGATATGCTTACTAGTTATTAAAATATAATAAACCCAATTTAAACCCTCCCCTCTATTATGATTAATATCATAATAGAGGAATTTTTTTTTTATAAAATACTAATACTAAAATTATTAAAAGATTTCTTATCTTTAGAGAAAATCCCCCCTTCTAAAGTTTTAGAAATGGTTATCCTAAGGCGTAGTGGCTCTTTACCTTAATCTAAAAGATATAAGCATTAGAGCCAGCAATTAACCAATAAATATTATAAAGAAAGAAGGCTTTAAAATGGATGAAAATTTAAACTTTATAAATAGTTTTCCTAAATCTTTAAAAGGTCAGCACCAAACAAAACATCCTGGTATAGAATCTGCTATGAATCCTAGACCAATTTTTGATAACCCAAACTATATAGCCTCCTCAAAACTAATAAATAAAGTAGCTTTAATAACCGGTGGTGATAGCGGTATAGGTAGGGCCGTTGCAGTTGCCTTTGCAAAGGAAGGAGCGGATATTTCAATAGTATATTATGATGAACATGAAGATGCTAAAGAGACTCAAACAATAATAGAATCTCTTGGTAAAAGGTGCCTTCTAATACCTGGCGATATTACAGATGAAAACTTTTGTAATAAAGCCATAGCTGAAACTGTAAAAAGCTTTAATAAACTAGACATACTTATTAATAATGCAGGGGTTCAATATGTACAAAATAGTATAGAAAACATAACAAAAGCTCAATTAGAAAAAACCTTTGCCACAAATATATTTAGTATGTTTTATTTAGTAAAAGCCGCACTACCTCATCTATCTCAAGGTTCTTCTATTATAAATACGACTTCCATTACAGCATATAAGGGAAATGAACTTTTAATTGATTATTCCGCAAGTAAGGGTGCAATAGTTGCATTTACTCGTTCCTTAAGTCTCTCCTTGGCACCTATTGGTATAAGAGTAAATGCAGTAGCTCCAGGTCCAATATGGACTCCCCTTATACCCTCATCTTTTGATGTAACAGAGGTTTCAAAATTCGGTTCTAATACTAAAATGGGAAGGCCTGGTCAGCCTGTGGAACTATGTTCAGCCTATGTATATTTAGCCTCTAGCCACGCCTCTTATGTATCAGGTGAAGTTATACATATAAATGGAGGACAAATCATAAACGGGTAAAATACTTAATCAATTATAAATAAGTTAATTATTATTATTTAAGTAAAAATAATTAATTATTGTTATTTTGTTTTAATTTGTTATTAATATTTATAATTTGCAAAACATTGTAAAATTTGTTATAATTACAATGATTATTTTACAGGGGGGAAACATACATGACAAACAAAAAGTTTTTTTAAAAAAAATTGTGTTTTATGCTTCTAACACTTATTATGGTTTCAAGCTTAACTGCTTGTGGTGGAAAAGATAAGGCAGAAAAAGCTGATTCTAAAGCCACAGCAACAGAAGAAAAGAAAGATGAACCTAAAGTATTTAAAGTTGGTGATGCAATAAAACTAAAGGACTTCAAAGTAACTGTTAACAAAGTTTATACAGTTAAACCATCAGATATACTTAAGCCAGAAGAAGGTAATGAATTTTTTGCAGTAGATTGTACTATTGAAAACACATCAAAAGAAAAACAATCAATTTCTTCTATGTTAATGTTTAAGGTTGTGGACAAAGACGGGAGAGACTGTAAGTATTCTTTAACAGGTCAGTCTGCCGCTGATGCTGGTCAATTAGATGGAGAACTAGCTGTGGGTAGAAAAATGACTGGTGTTTATGTAGTTGAAGTTCCTAAAGGTCAAAAAGATTTAGAATTAGTTTTTGATGCATCTTTATTAGGTGGAGAACAAACTATAGTTAAACTTAGATAGAATTTAATATATAAAGTAATATTTATAAATACTTTATAAAAAAGAACTGAGAAAGTAAAAAATTACTTCCACAGTTCTTTTATTTTTATCCCTCTTTAAAGCCTTATTTTAAGCTTCTAATTTCACTACTTTTCTAGCAGCCTTTAAAGCTTCATTTATATTTTTAAAGAATCTTTTTTCTCCTAGTCTATTTAAAATCCCCATATTTTTCATAACCTTCATAGGCTGTTCCTGTACCTCTGAAAACATAAGAGAAATATCATTTTCAATACAGTGACAGTGTATACTCTTTATAGCATTAAAAGCAGTTGCATCCATAATTGGAACCTTAGACATTTTTAAAATTAATACTTCAGTATCCTCACTTAATTTACTAATTATACTTGAGCATCCCTCTACTGCCCCAAAAACGAATGGACCATTTATTTCATACAATTTAACCTTATGGGCTATTTCTTCATGACAACTTAAAGAATTTACTTTTGTGCTCTCACACATCTTTTTCATAAATAAGAACATGGAAATTACCATACCTATTTCTATAGCTATGACTAAATCAAATACAACCGTAAATAAAAAAGTAATTAAAAGTACTAAAACTTCTCCTTTTGGAGCCTTTAATAATGATTTAAAAACCTTTAGCTGACTCATATTATAAGAAACTACCATTAGTATAGCTCCTAAAGCTGTCATAGGTACTAATTTTGCAAAAGGCATAAATATTAACATTGTAAATAATAAGACTACAGCATGTACAATACCTGCAATAGGAGTTTTCCCACCATTTTTTACATTGGCAGCTGTTCTAGCAATAGCCCCTGTAGCTGGTATTCCTCCAAATAATGCAGATCCAATATTGGCTACCCCTTGAGCCATAAGCTCTGCATTAGAATCATGTTTATCTGCCACCATTTCGTCTGACACCACTGCTGATAATAGAGACTCTATTCCTGCTAAAACTGCAATAGTTATAGCTGGATTTAGTAATTCTTTAAAAGTTTTTAAATCCACCACAGGAAATTTAGGTGCTGGTATTGTAGATGAAATTTCTCCAAAACGACTTCCTATAGTTTCTACTGGTAATTTTAAAAACTTTACCAAAAGTGTAGCCACAATCAATGCAACCAATGATCCAGGAATAGTTTTATTTATTTTAGACCAAAAAATTATTATAAGTAAAGATACTATTCCAATTATTAAAGCATAGTAATTTATACTATTAATATGCTGAAAATAACTAGTCCACTTAGGAATAAATTCTGAAGGTACCTTATCAATATTTAATCCTAGAAAATCTTTTATTTGAGTTGAAAATAGTACCACAGCTATACCTGTAGTAAATCCTGTAGTTATAGTATATGGTATGAATTTAATTAGATCTCCAAATTTTAATAATGCAAATATTACTAATATAATTCCCGCCATTATACTGGCAATAGTTAAACCTTCTATTCCATATTTTTCAACTATACCATAAACTATTACTACAAAGGCTCCTGTAGGGCCTCCAATCTGTACCCTACTTCCACCTAAAATAGATATTAAAAATCCTGCCACTATAGCTGTAATAAGTCCTTTTTCAGGAGACACTCCTGATGCAATAGCTAAAGCCACAGAAAGTGGCAGTGCAATTATAGCCACAATTATCCCGGCTATAATATCCTTTAAAATTTGATCCTTATTTAGTTCTCCATTTTTTATAATAGAGAGCATTTTGGGTTCTATCATTTTACCCCTCCTAATATTTTATTCCTCTCCAAAAATTATCCCATACCATTTCATAATGAACTGTTAAATCCTCTTCTTTATATATAATTGAACTATATAATAATCCATGAACAGTTGAAAAATAACTTAAAGTAATGGATTCTACAGGCTGATTTATAATAACTTTATCCTCTATACCCTTAATTAAAAACTTTTTTACTACCCCATAACGTTGGTTTGATAGGAAATTTACTTTCTCTACTAAGGCCTCATCAAAACCTTTACAAGGGAAAAGACTTATTCTTTTCCAAAAATATAACTTATGAAGTGAATCATAATAAGATAACATAGCTATGAAAATATTTTTTAATATAGCTTCCACATGAGATTCCTTCTTTATAAAACTTTCTATCTGCTTGTTTATCTTTAAAAAATATGTGTCTATCTCCTTTTCAATAACTTTACAAAGTAAATCCTCTTTACTTTTAAAATGAGCATATATTGAAGCCTTTTTTATACCCACTTCCTCTGCAACTTCATTTAAAGAAAAATCTGCCCCTTTTTCTCCAAATAAACGAAAAGCCGATTCCATTAGTCTTTGTTTCGTATACATAATTTTCTCCTCTCACTACCTAACGTTAGGATGGTACCCTATATAGCTTATCCATTATATTATATTTTGTCAAGAAAATAAAAAACGAGAAACCCTAGTACTTTTTCTCGTTTTTATATATATTTTCAATTTATAAGTGAGGATTTATTTATATAACCTCTATTTCTCTAATCTAATAAGTTATCTTTTTCATTTTTAATATTTATCTTTAAATACACATTTGCAGAAAAACATATTAAATCTTTAATCACTGATACGTTATCAGTCAATTCTAGATTTGCTTTAAAATCTAATTTAATATAATCTTTATATTCATAATCTATAGAAGTTTTTATTTGTATATCCTTTTCTAAAAAACTACCTATTTCTCTAACTCTTCTATTTTTATCCTTTAATGAAATACTAAATGGAATTCTTAAAGTAAATTTATATAAAAAGCTGCCTTTCTCCCCCTCTATCATTAATTTTTCCTCTGAACTCTCAACTATATATGCACTCTGAAATTTGATTTCTTCAAATTGAAATGGAGCATCTTGATTTCCTGGTATATCTACTACCACATTAGGAAACTCTATTTTTTTCTCTATATTTTCAAATTCCACCCTTTTTTCCTGAGGATAATTAGATTTATATAATAGCTCCTTATTGTTATTTTCATTGTAAAATTTATAAGGTCTACTCCAATTGTTATCAAAATTTGAACATAATATTTTATCCTCCTCTTCCCAAATTGCACAAAGTTTTCCCTGGTTAATAGCTAATTTAGCAGACTTTATATGTTTTTTACCTTCATATATTTTTAAAAAAACTATTTTGTCATTATAATCTATATAAACATCCTCAATTGACCAAATACCATTTTGTTTAGATATATTTAAAATATGAATTTTTTCTTTAAACAAAAGGGTATAAAAATTTATTTTTTCCTCTCTTAATCCATATAACTTTCTCTTTATTATCCATGAATCTTTATTATAGATGTAGTTTTTCATTTTTACTTCATATCTAGTTTTGCTTAAAAAAAATAAATATAATTTACTCTCTTTAAAAATCTCTACCCTATAATGGTTAGACACATTAGGAAGAAATGTAATTTGGTCTATAGTATTAATTAAAGCCTTTTCTCCCTGATAGGTACAGTGCATAAGCGTTCCTTTAATAGAATTTCTTATATCCTTAATAATAAAAAATAAATGCATAATATTTTTCATTTTTATAGTACTTGCCTCTATTATTTCATTTTTCCTCCCATCAAAACTATAAAGTCTTTGTTTTACCCAATTTTTACTGTTCCAAATACAATATTTTATCTCACCTTTTTTAATATAAATCAAATGTAAATTATTTAATTTATCTATAATTATATTAAAAAGTAGTACATCTGAATCAATTTTATTTTCCTTAATCAATTTATAATCTGAATATCTAGTAAAATAAACTAAACTTTTATCTTCCCTTAAAACAAACTCCCAAGAATTGTTTTCTAAGTCCTTATAAATATAAGTGTTAGTATTATTCATAAAAAGCTCCTCCAATTAGCTATTATTATAATTTTATAATTAATAAAAGCTTTATTTAATCTTCATAAAAACAAAATAAATAAAGCATCTCTTTAAAAATATATTTAATATCTTTTTTATATATAACCTTTTTTTAAATCTACCATAATTATTTAATATAACTATAATAAATAACCATAAAATATAACCATTAAAAATATAAGTTATAAAACTAAAAGGAGATATTTTTAAAAAGTAATTACAATAATTTAACCAATATAGTACATTATAAATAAAAAATCACTAACTTTTCAAAGTTAGTGATTGAGTAAATAAATTTATGCACTTATGGGTTGTAAATTCACAAATGAATTTTCTATTTCGTTAACCCAGTTAAATACCATACAAGATTTCAAACTTGGCGTAAACATATCCACTGCTTCATCCTTTAAAAACATCTTTAAATTATAAGATGCATATATAAATGCTGCCTTCTTTTTATTATTACTTTTATATTTTCTCATATTTATAAGTCCCGCAGCCACCCCTGCTAAATAAAAGGATGGATTATAAAGTACATTACGAGCATCAGATACAATAAGCTTAACATTTTCTCTAAGCTTTGACATAAGTTGTCTTAAAAGACTCATACCCTTTCCTTGGGGTATATCTACTTCCATTATACCTTCACTTAAACTACTACAAGCATTAACCCATAATTTTTTATCGCAATTTTTATTAGTTTCCATATAATCTCCCAAAGTAATTGCTTCTAAATATCTTAAATCATGGAATACATTACAATCCTCTAACAAATCACAAAAATCTATTATAATAGGTTTATTTTCAGTTATAATTATATTATCTCCTTGAAAGTCACCATGGGCATAAGAGGTTAGACATGTTACTTTTAATCCCTTCCACACATTTTCATTATTAAAAAAATAATAAGGATTAGGAAGAATTGTGTCTGTACCATCTAAAGATATCCATTTTACATCTTTGGGTACACCAATATCTTCAAATGCTTTTTCGTATTTTTCATCCATATATCTATAAGACAATTCATTTTTCATTATCTGTGTTGGACACATATATTTCTTTTCATGATCTTTACTCCAACTAAATACAAATTTTGTTATTTTTGAAACCATACTGTCCTTTAAATCATCTTCATTTATAACTTTATCTAAAAAAGTCTCACTTTTATAAATATCATCTCCTGCTAAATCATAAAGACTTGCATAAAGGGTTTTACCTTTGTCTTCTATTTTATAATTGGTTATAAGCTTTGCTATGTATTTATGCATATTATTTTTAGCTGCCAATTCATAAGCTTTCTGGAATACTTCACTTTCATTAGAATCACTTATTTTTAAAATTCCAACTCTATTATCTTCACCATATTCTACTAAATAAACTTCCGCTCCTGATCTACCACCACTGAATTTGTTTAAAATTTCAACTGGTGCAACCTTATCTTTAAGTTCATCACTTATATTATCTATTATTCTTAGAATATCTGAAATCTCCATTATTAACCCACCTTATAAATATATTCTTCTGTTATTAAATATTATATTTCCTAATAATAAATAACTAATGAAAAACTGATTAATAAATTATTAAATTTAGATTATTCTATGAAATCATCTTTGTACTCATTAAAATTTTCAAGTATACAAGGGTTATCACTAAAGAATTTATTTAAAATTTGTATGCTATTTAAAGCCTCTTTTGTTATGTTGTGTTCAATCAATTCTATATTTACTAAAAGCTCATTTTTTACATCTAAATTTTTTAAAAACTCTTGAATAATATTATGACGTTTTAATAAAAAGCCTCCCATTTTTCTTCCCCTATCAGTAAGTTTTATACTTCCATACTTTTTATAATCTAAAAAACCTAATTGTGTTAACTTCTGTACCATTTTTGTGGTAGAGGGCGGTTTTACATTTAAGGATTTAGCCAAGGTATTAATCCTTACTTCCTCTTTCTTTAAACTTTTTCTATAAATCATCTCAAGATAATCTTCCATACTTTTAGTTAAAATTTTATCCTCTTTATTTAAAATTTCATATCCTCTAACAGTATAAAAATTTTCATTATTTCCCACTATAACAGCACCTCCATATAGTATAACTAGCTTCACTACCACTTTATACCATAATTAATATGCCTATATTCAAAATAAACAACTTACATATATAAATATTTCTTTACTTTAAATTAAACCTCTAAAAAGTTATAAATGCCCCCTATTTACTAATCCATACTAAACTAAGCCTTTCTAAAACATCATTATATTAAAACATTTTATATTATTATCTATAATTTCTTTACCAAGTATTATAAATTTTAAAATATAGGTTCATTAAATAATGTAAAAAGCATTTAACAAAATAAGATGCTACTATTATTAAATATATGTGTAACCCATTTAACAAATTATTAATATATTATCTATATACCCAATTTTTTTTATTTATCTTTAAACAAATGTTTCACAGGGCTAACTTCTAAAAATTTATAGAAAACCCCTGTTATTTTAAGCTTAATATAGACTAAATTTCTCTGCAATTAATGTTTTACTAAATAGAAGGAAGTGTAAAAATTGAAAGATACCTTAGTACCTTTAAATAAAATTCCCATTGGAAGTATTGCTATAGTAAAAAAACTCACTTGTGATGGAATTTTAAGACGTAGAATGTTAGATTTAGGATTAATTATAGATACCGTAGTGGAATCACTTAGGAAAAGTCCCTCAGGTGATCCCACAGCTTATGAAATTCGAGGTGCTGTAATCGCCCTTCGCTCTGAGGAGGCTTGTAGTGTTTTAGTGCAACTAATTTAAGGAGGTTAAAGATGGGACTTACTAACCAATCAACAGGACTAGGTACACTTAAGGAAATGCTAGATATAAAGCTAACTTCTAAAGATGATATAGTAATTGCTTTAGCTGGTAATCCAAACACAGGTAAAAGCACTGTATTTAATAGTTTAACAGGACTTAATCAGCACACAGGAAATTGGACAGGAAAAACTGTAGCAACAGCTCAAGGTAATTATAAATTCAAAGATAAAAACTTTATTCTTGTAGATCTTCCAGGTACCTATTCCCTTTTATCTAGCTCCACAGAAGAAGAAATAGCAAGAGATTTTATATGCTTTGGTAATCCTCATACCACCGTTGTAGTTACTGATGCAACCTGTTTGGAAAGAAACTTAAATTTAGTACTTCAAATTTTAGAAATGACAGATAAAGTAGTTCTTTGTGTAAATTTAATAGATGAAGCAAAACGTAAAAAAATTACAATTGATACTGAAAAATTATCCTTAAAATTAGGTATTCCAGTAGTAGGAACCAATGCCAGAGATAATTTAGGTTTAGATAAACTTATGGAAGCTGTGTATAAGGTATCCACAGGTGAAATAAAAACCTCTCCAATAAAAGTAAAATATAATAATAATATTGAATCTATGATAGATACACTTGAACAAGTAATTAATCCTCTTGTAAATGATAAATTAAATAGTAGATGGCTTTCATTAAAATTAATTGATGGAGATAAAACCATACTAAAATCCATAAATAAGTATTTAGACTTTGACTTAGAAAATGATATAGACTACTCTATAAATTCTAATGAAAACTTAAGAGATGAAATCGTAAGTTCAATAGTTCACTTAGCAGAAATTGTATGTAAACATTGTGTTTATCAAAAAAATAAAACTCATAATGCAAGGGACAGAAAAATCGATGATATATTAACCTCAAAAATCTTTGGTATTCCTATTATGATAGCATTATTGGCGCTAATATTTTGGATAACCATAAAGGGTGCAAACTATCCTTCTGAGGCCTTAGCCACCTTCTTTTTCAAAATAGAAGAGAAACTTACAAATTTGTTTTTAGCTAAAGGATGGCCTAATTGGCTTCATGGTGCATTAGTTCTAGGAATGTATAGAACTCTTGCCTGGGTAATATCCGTTATGCTTCCTCCAATGGCAATATTTTTTCCATTGTTTACTTTGCTTGAGGATTTAGGGTATTTACCAAGGGTAGCTTTTAATTTGGATAATTTTTTTAAAAAAGCATGTGCTCATGGAAAACAAGCTCTTACTATGTGTATGGGCTTTGGATGTAATGCAGCAGGAGTAATAGGCTGTAGAATAATAGATTCTCCCAGGGAAAGATTGATTGCTATTATAACAAACTTCTTTGTTCCCTGTAACGGTAGGTTCCCAACTTTAATTGCCATAGCAAGTATCTTTGTAGCAGGTTCTTTTAACGGTAAAATGAAATCCTTAATTGCCACTTTATCCATAACTTTCATTATAGTATTGGGAGTTATAATGACACTTTTAATATCGAAATTATTATCAAAAACTATTTTAAAAGGTGTTCCCTCTTCCTTCACTTTAGAACTACCTCCTTATAGAAAACCTCAGGTTGGTAGAATAATTGTTAGATCCATATTTGATAGAACCATATTTGTTCTTGGTCGTGCCATAGTAGTAGCTGCTCCCGCTGGTTTGATAATATGGATTATGGCAAACATAAATATAGGTGGAGCAAACATTTTAAATCACTGTGCAAACTTTTTAAACCCCTTTGCTCATTTAGTAGGTATGGACGGCTATATTCTTATGGCATTTATATTAGGCCTTCCAGCCAATGAAATAGTTATGCCAATTTTGATTATGAGCTACATGTCCACAGGAGCCATGGTAGAGCTTGAAAGTTTAGAGGCTTTAAATACTCTGCTTGTTTCTAATGGATGGACATTTATTACAGCAATAAATGTTATGCTATTTTGTTTAATGCACTTTCCTTGTGCCACTACTTTACTCACTATCAAAAAAGAAACTGGCAGTTTTAAGTGGACATTAGTATCCTTTTTAGTTCCTACGGTAACTGGACTATCGGTTTGCTTTATTCTAACACAAAGTCTAAGACTTTTAGGACTAGGATAAAAAAATAATATAAGGGACTATAGCTCTAAGAATAAAATCTAGAAATCACTTTATAAACTTAAAGTTTAAATAAAGTAATTTCTACATAATCTTAACGCTAAAGTCCCTTTATATAATAATCTTAGTTTACAAATAAAATATTTCACTTAATATTAATAATTTATTTTAAATTTTTATAGCATCTTTTTTAGAATTAGCTAATGCTATCTACTCTAAGCTATAATAATTTAAAGTTTTTTTAATAAAATTTATATTACCCATATGTCAAGTTAATTTTGTCCTCCTCTGTAATCTTTCTTAATACTTTACAGGGATTACCTACAGCAATTACACCCTCTGGAATGTCTTTATTTACCACACTTCCTGCACCAATAATGCTGCCTTTTCCAATAGTAACTCCACCGCATACAATAGCATTAGCACCAATCCATACATCCTCTTCTATTGTAATAGGTTTTGAAGTGCCAATTCCTTCTGCTCTTTGTCTCGAAAGTATGGCATGACCAGAACATGCTAAACAAACTCCTGGAGCTATAAATGCATTTGCACCAATATGAACTGGCGATGTATCTAATATCACACAATTATAGTTAATTACAGTAAGTCCATGGGTATGTATGTTGAACCCATAATCACAACGAAATGAAGGCTCAATAAATGTTAGTGGATTATAAGTGCCTAATAATTCTTTTAAAATACTACTTCTCTTATCCCCTTCAGATGGTGCCGTCTGATTATATCTCCAACATAATTCTTTTGATTTTTGTTGTAATTGTGATGGCATATCTTTATGCTTTGAAAAATATTCTTTATTTTGTGTCATAATTTTTTTAAAGTCCATAACCCTATTCCTTTCAAATTACTATTTGTATAAAGATTATAAAACAACTCCTAAGTCACAATCATTTACCATTATACACTATATAAAATATACCTTTAAAGATATATTTTATATCTCATTTATTTTCCCTTTAAAAGTACCTTTCCTAACTTTGCACCAGTTTGTACACCATTTTCTAAAACTACTTTTCCAGATACAAATACATAATCTATCCCCTCGGGCTTAGAAAATGGATCCATATATGAACCTTTATACTGTATCTCATCTTTATTAAATAACACCAAATCTGCTATATTACCTTCCTTTATGATTCCTCTATCTTTTATTCCTAATATCCTAGCTGGTAGTGCTGAAGTTTTATAAATTATACTCTGAATTGGCATTAACTCTTTGTCAAGAGCCCTTCTTATAAATTTAGGAAATGTACCAAATCCTCGTGGATGAGGCTTACCTGAATATAACTCTTTTTTAAAACTTAATGCGGCACCATCACTACCTATTGCTACAAACATATCTTTCATAATACATTCAATATCATCTTCGTTCATACAATAATATATTACAGAAGCGGAGCCTTTAGTTTTTATAAATATATCCCTTACTACTTCTGATACTCTAATATTAAGTACATTTGCTATAGATTTTAAAGATTTTCCCTCATATTTGGAAAAATATTCTCCAGCTGAAGAAAGTATAATTTTACCACTTCCCCCTCTATTATAAACTTCTTTTTCTATATAATCTGAGATTTCTTTCCATTTTGTATCTATAAGTTGTATAAATCCATTTACTCCGCCAGCTTGAGCATACTTAGGTATTAGTGGATATAAAGATGTACAAGAAGCAGAATATGGATATTGATCACAACTTATATTGACTCCTGAATCTCTCGCTTTATTTATTATATTAAGTAATTCTTTTCCCCTCTTCCATTGAGATCTTCCTATTAATTTCAAATGAGATATATTTATTTTTACCCCTGTTTCTCTAGCGATACTTATAATTTCTTCTACTGCATTAAATACATTGTAGCTTTCCCCTCTTATATGAGCAGTTAGCACACCATCATATTCTTTTAAAACAGTAGCCAGCTCACATAACTCTTCTGTATTACTAAAAATTCCTGGAGGATATATCAAACCAAGAGACATACCAAAAGCTCCATTTTCCATCTCCATTCTCAAAAGCTTTTTCATGTCCTCTAACTCTTTTTTACTAGCAATTTTATTATCATACCCCATGACGCACATTCTAATGGTTCCATGGCCAATTTGGGGTATACAGTTTATAGCTGCTCCCTTTTCATTAATTATTTTCGCATATTCTTTTAAGTTAGAAAAGTCTAAAGATATCTTATCTGAAGTTACACATAAAGATTTACAATAGTCTTTTAACTGATTTTTTATAGAATCATTATTAGGAATTAAAGATATGCCGCAACTTCCTATAAACTCAGAAGTTATACCCTGGAAGAGTTTGCTTTCACAATTGTTTTCTACTATAAAAGAACTATCAGAATGGGAGTGCATATCAATAAATCCTGGAGCTAATATTCTATCTTTTCCATCAATAACTCTCTTTCCCTCTAAATTATCCTTGCTTATTTTTTCTATTTTATCGCCTACAATACCAATAGATCCTAGAAAAGGCTCTGTATTTGTACCATCAACAATATATGCCCCATTTATAACAATGTCAAACATTTCTATCCCCCCTAATTCTCTTTTTCTACCCAAATTATAACACACTTTTCTAAAAATAAAAATATTTTTTTATTTTTACTAAAAAATAAAATTATTTTTTTATTTTTATAAATAATAATAATACTTAGATCAAAAAATACCTTTATTAAAAATATTTTTTCATTTTTTTAAAAATTTAGATGATTTTTTTATTTTATTGTCGTATAATAATATTAAAGTCAAAATCAATTGAAAATAAAAATTTTTTTTCAAGGAGATGTGTATTTTGAACAACTCAATTTTTGTATTAATAGATGAAAACTATGATAACTTTACTAAAACCTTCAAAATAATAGCTGACTACATAAAAAATAACTATGACAAAATAGTATTTTTATCTATACAAGAACTAGCAGATAAAATGGAGGTGAGTATTTCAAGTATATCTAGATTTTGTAAAGAGCTAGGCTACTCAGGCTACATTACTTTTCAAAAGGATCTTCAAAAACTTATACAAAAAGACATTGCACCTATGAAAGAAATTAAAAAATCTATATCTGATGTATCAAAGGAGGATGATATACTAAAACAAACTATTGAAATGAATATAAAAAATCTTCAAACTATGTACTCTGAAAATTTAAAAAAAGACTTTGAAAAAGCTGTAAACCTTATTAATAAAGGTAAACGAATATTTATTGTAGCTACTAGATCCTCTTTTACAGTATCTTATTATCTTCACTTTATGCTAGAAAGATTCATGGATAATACAGTTTTAATTACCCCAGGAAATATGGATGTATACGATAAAATATCTAGCATAACAAAGGAAGATGTTTTAATATCAATAAGTTTTTCTAGATATACAAAATTTACAAATGATATAACTCAGTTTTTTAAAAATAAAGGCTGTGAAATAATTTCTATAACAGATAGTTACAGTTCTCCTGTAGCTACTAAAAGCAACTGTATTTTACTTTTAAAAAATGGTTCTTATACTTACTCCTTCACTACTGTATTAACTGCACTAAATGCTCTGGTTACAGCAGTTGGAGCAAAGGATAAGAAAAACACCTTCGAAAAAATGGAACTTAAAGAAAAAAACTGTTTTGACAATGGTATATATGTATAAAATTAAATAAATAAAGGGGGCTTTATATATGATAATGGGTTTACCTGCCATTCTAGGTTTCTTACCTTTATTAATATATATAATTATTTCTTTTAAAGGAAAGGACATGCTGTGGGTTGTTCTACTATGTGTTATTATTGGAGCTATTTTAACGGGACAAACCCCAATAAGTTTTGGTAATGCTATTGCCAATGGACTAGGATCATTTTTAGGTTTAATTGGATTTATAATATTGCTTGGTTCTGGAGTTGGGGAACTTTTAAGCCAAACAAAAGTAGCACAAAATATTGTTTATCTTATAATGACCAAAACAGGAGTAAAGACTAAAAAACAAGTTATGATTGCCACCATGATATCTTCTACCCTAATAGTTGCTTTATTAGGTTCCATGGCTGGTGGAAATGCCATCCTTGCTCCCATAATAATCCCAATAGTAGCAAGTTTTGGATTAACACCTAATACTTTAGGAGTTTTATTACATGGTGCTGGTTCTGCAGGTCTATATATAGGACCCTTCGTTCCACCGGTAGTTACCACAATGCAGCTATCAGGTTTAAGTTATGGCAAATATATGTTATCAGCTGGTATTCCACTTGCCTGTATAGTATTAGTGGTTACTTATTTCGTAGCTATGCATACTCAAAAGAAAACAGAGGGAAATATAAGCTATGGTGAATCTACTATAGTTAACACTGATAACTTCAAACCAGATGCAAAGGTGAAAAAAGCTACATTAGCTTTTGCAATATTAATGCTTATATCCATAGTATATGGCGTTATTTTAAAAGCTGGTGCATCCTACGTTATAACTGTTATGGGACTTACCTCTTTAATAGTTGGATATATATCTGGGCTTAAACCTGAAGAAACTTTAAAAGCACTTTTAAAAGGTGGATCTAAAATGTTTTGGATTTTCGTTTTATTCGTTTTATATGATCCATTCTTAACCTTTGTTACTGCCTCAGGAGCTTTTGATGCATTAGCAAATTACTTAAAACCTTTAATTAATGCAGGAGGTCCTATAGTATTTGCTATAATTGCAACATTAGTTGGTATATTTGGAGTTTCTGGAGCTGCAGTTGCTCAAGAAAAGGTACTACATGAAATGTTCTTCCCAATTGTACAGCAACTTAATTTCCCTATGACCATATGGGCAGCAGTTCTTTTAATAGGATCTCAAATAACTTCCTTTGCTTACCCAACAGGGGATATGGTAGGACAAATGGGACTAGCTCGTTCTAAGGATTTAAAATCCCTTATAAAAAATGGTTTAATAATCACTGTTTTAAGTGTGCTATATGTGGTTATAATAAGTATACTTTATAAATGGAATTAAATTACAGGAGGTTTTTCTATGCTTAACTTAGATAAAATAACACCAGATTTACAGTCTTTAATAAATGACTTAAAAGGAACCTGCGGTTTATATATAAAGGATTTACAAAATAATGAAGAGTATTCATTTAATAAAGATGTAATTTTTCCTTCTGCCAGTATTATAAAACTCTTTATTATGTACAAACTTTTTGAAAATCTAGAAAAGGGCATTATGAGCTTAAATGATAAGATTACTTTAAAAGAATGCTATAAAGTTGGAGGATTTGGCATACTTAAAAACTTAGATGAAAATTTACAGCTAACCCTAAAGGATTTAGTTACATTAATGATAACTTTAAGTGATAACACCGCCACAAATATGCTAATTGATTTATTAGGAATGGAAACTATTAATGAAGATATTTTATCATCTACCTGTCTTCAAAGAAAAATGATGGACTCAACTGCCTTAAAGAAAGGTTTAGATAATTTTACATCCCCTATGGATGTATGCACCGTACTAGAAAAAATACTATATACTGATAGTATTTCTGAAACTAATAAAAAAATTATGTTAGATATATTAAAAAAACAACAATGTAACAATAAATTACCTGTTAATATATCAAATAAACTTCAGTTGGCTCATAAAACAGGAGATTTACCTGGTGTTGAACATGATGCTGGAATACTTTTTTACAAAAATCAAGCTTTTATAATTGTAGTACTTACTAAAGATTTAGAAAATAATACCCATGGTGTACAGTTTAATAACAAAATAGGCAGACTCTTATCTGATTCTATACTAAACAATAATCCACAATCGTAATATCCATAAAAGGATTCCTTTATATAAAGGAATCCTTTTATTTTCTTATGATAACTTAAATTAACAAAATCGTTGTACATTATAATAAACTATTTTTTACAATGTAGTTATTTTCTAAGTAAAAGTGAAATATGAAATTTTATATGATTATATAAAATTTCTTCTTTTAATATAATAAGCTTTAGGATAAGTAAAGATTCTAAAGGTAAGAACTATGTTTATCTAAAATAAATTTTTTGGAAAATAGTTTAAATCCTAAATATATACTTAAAAATAGAATTACACTCCAATATAAAATTACTTCCCATCCAGAATAAAATGTAAATATAAAAGGTCCACACATATTAACGGGACTAAAAGGGTGTATTGAATCTATACAGTTTAATCCTATTCCTAAAATTAAATATATTATCCATGGAATCAAAATAGCTTGCGAGGAGTTGTTTAACTTATTAGATAATGCAATTGCAAATAGTGCTATAGCTGTTGATATCAAAGAAAATATTATAAAAATTAGGAAAATATATAAATATGGATTCAACATATATAAACCTCTGGCATAGCCAGGTGCTTCATCAATATTTCTAGGTATGTAAAATGGATGTGTTATCATAGAATAAATAAAAGCACATACCTGAAATATAAATGTAATCATAAATGAAACTAATGATACTGCAATAGTTTTTGAACGAATATAATTCTTCCAATCTGTTCTAGTTAAATAGAATTGTAAAAATCCTGTTTTTACATCTTTAATTAATGAATCTCCAACTACTAATAATATAATTATAGGAAATACAATTGCCATATAAGTATTTGCAAATCCCATAGCTTTTAAATAACTAATAAAACCATTATTTTGCTCTAAGAATAAATATTTAGAATATGTAGAACTGTTAGGTATATCTAATTTATCTAAATAAGATATATGTATGAAAACAAACATAAAAAGTATAAATGCAATAAATGTTTTCCATTGAAATAAAGCTCTTTTAAGTTCAATTTTAAAAAATGAGTTAACCATAGTGCCTCCTAAAAATATAAAAATTTTATAATATATCTTTTTTTATAATAAAAATACTGCCGACTATAGTATTAAATAAAATTAAAACTATATTTGCATCTATATATTTGAGATAATTGTAAATATTAGGTTTTATATCTAAGATAGATGGATAATTTAATGGTGACATTACTCTAGGGATTAAATTATTCATATATAATATTCCATTAATAATTATTATAATTATTAATACTATAAAAATTTTTATATTATTATTTGTTATTACATTTATAGTCTGGAAAAATGAAGTTATAGCAATAAATCCTGTTAACATTATACACAAACAGATAAAAAATAATTTATAAGGATTCATTGTACTATTATAAAGATCATTATAATAAATTTTTGAATATGCACTCCATATTTTATAATCAGCTGGGTATAAAAATAAAAGAGTTAAGGCTTTATGTATAATAATAATTACTATTAAATAAATTATATTTAATAAAAATAATGATATTATTTTTGAACACCACCATTTTAATCTAAATCCTGATCTATTTATTATCATAAAATCTAATCCCTTATATGAATTTATAATGTTTTCTACTATAAATAGTAAAGTACATATAATAACAATCCAGTGAATATATTGGAATATAAAAAAATCAGATTGTACTCCACCATAGATTTTAATAAAAAAATCTAATGGTTTAATGTCTAGCTTATCTAATTTTCCCTGATTTAATATTGATATAAGTTGGAAAACATTTAAAGAGAAAATAAAAAGTATACTTTTTATAAAATTTTTCTTAGTAGAATATACTTGATTTAATATTAGGTTTTTCATCATTTTAATCCTCACATTTTTTTATTAAAATTCATTTTATTAATACATAATATACCTACTAAAAAAGCTATTAAGGATATTGCTATATAGAATTTAATAGAATAATAAGGGGTATATCCAATCATATAACTTAGATAGCTTGGATCAACCTGTGAATGAGAAAAACAAAAAGGATAATGCTTAGATAATGCTAGCTGTCCTATTAAAGACCATCTTAAATTCCTATTGTTATTAAAAAAAGCTTCTTGACTTTGAATAATACACAAAATTGTAAATATTATTGAATATATACCATTATTAAATAATAAAGAAATAACTAATACACTTATTCCTATAACTATAAGACCTATGAAATATATTCCATATTGAATAAGAAAAATATTATAAATATTTAAACCAAGTTTATATGAAATATTTAATACTTCATGGTAACTATCTCCTTGTAATGGTAATCTAAATATTAAACCAACTATTATTAATATAAATAAGTTTATAAAAAAATATATATTTGCAGTAATAATAATTAAAAGAATCTTTGATATAAAATAAGAAGTTCTAGTTCCAATTCGAGATATAATAAAGGATATATAACCACCCTCATAATCTTTAGTAACAATATCATATATAAGATAACAATATAATAATGGTGCTAAAAACAATATATAAAAAGGATATGAAAGTGAAGCAAATATATAATCTTTAAGAATTAAAGTTTTATTTGCTGGTAAAAAATCAATAGGAGCTATATACTTTAATAAAATAGCGGTAAAAAATATTATAGGAATAATTGATAACCATCTTTTCCATCTAAGGGAAAAATATTGCTTTATAAAAAAATAATTCATAAACTATCCTACTCTATACTTATAGTATTTATTTTATTTTTATTTAAAACTTCATGTATCTGTGCTGAATTTTCCCAATCATTTTTATATATGACAGATGGATGGCCATTTATACGTTTCATTACATTCCCTTTAGGATATAGCCTTAATAAATTTTCCAAATCTACTAAGTCATCAACAACTATTCTCCATTCCTTTTGATTATGTATTATATTTAATTCTCCATTTTCGATTTTATATACTTTGTTACATAAAGTATATATATCTTCCTTTTTATGCGAAACCATAATAAAGCTTGTTCCATTTTTACTCATATTATGTACAATATCATTAAAAATTTTTACTCCATCTGAATCTAAGGCATTAGTGGGCTCATCAAATAAAATTAAACCAGGCTTTTCCATTATAGCTTGTGCAATACCTAATCTTTGTTTCATACCTAAAGAGTATTTTGATACATTTTTTCTATTTGATGGAGATAAACCAACTAAGTCCATTGTATTTTTTATATCTTCATCACTGATTTTATTTCTAATGGATGCAAGTATCTTTAAATTTTGAAACCCTGTAAATTCAGGTAAAAAAGTAGGATTTTCAATTAAGGCACTTACATTAGTTGGCAAATTTCCCAATAAACCAGGTGTTAGTTTTTTACCTTCTATTATTACATCTCCACTAGAGGGATAAAAAAGTCCTATAATAATTCTAAGTAAAGTTGTTTTTCCTGATCCATTTTTACCAGTAATACCTATAATATCTCCTCTTTCTAGGTCTAAATTTACATTTTTTAATACCTCCCTATTCCCTAGCTTTTTAGAAAGATTTTTAATTGATAACACAATTTTAGGCTTTAACATTAATAAAATCCTCCTCTTATTAAGTAGTAGTAATATAGCTAAAGCTACATTACTACTAAATTAAACTCTATTTTAGTTTATGGCTCCCAAGCTAATCTTGCAGTAGTTGTCCTATAATTCATTGAACCTGTTTTAAATTGTGCTTTAATACTATCCCCTTTACTTACACTTGTTTAAATATTCTTATATATTACACTATAAACAAAATTGGTAATTATTACAATGATCATATATACTTTTCGGTTCAACTATATATTTTTCAATAAAATATATTAAAGAAGTCTTTTAACTGCTTAGTTATAAGACTTTAGGATGTATACATTTGAAGTAACCTAAAGCCTTTATATAAAGGAATCCTTTTATTTTATTATAGTAACTTAAATTAACAAAATCATTGTACACTATAATAAATATTTTTTTATAATGTAGCTATTTCCTAAGTAAAAGTAATTTGTATAAATATAAAATTAAATACTTTAATATTTTATATTCCTCTTATGGTTAAATTTTATGTGTATATTGTTAAAAATAATATACATATATTAAAAATCTAAGCTAGTATATGTATATATTAAAAGATTTTTATATACATTAATATACAAAAATTATTTCTTGATACATTAATACAAAAATCTTTTCTTAATATAATATATAAAAATATGAGCTGAAGTTTTAATCTTCAGCTCATTATAAAGCCTATTATATATTTAATAGCTTCTATTAAAATACAGTAGTATTTATAGTTTACTATATTATTGTAATTCTTCTGGATTTTTATAAATCTATTTAATAATCATTAAGCTCCTCTAATTTATTTGCATGAATAGCCTTTTTCTTTTTATAGAAAAATAGCGGAAGTCCTGCTACAGTTAACACTAAACAATAAAGAAAGCTTTCAACTCCTGAACCATATATTGCCCACATAGCATAGGCAAACCCTAATAAAGGTATTATAGAATATTTAATTAGCTGTATATTTTTATACCCTTTATTATCTTTTTTCCATAACTTTATATCTGCCAAGGATGTACAAGCATATATTGGTAAACATGAGAGATTGGACAAAAGTATCATAAAGGTAAATAATTGAGATAAACTTTTTGTATAATTCATTGCAAGTAATATATTTCCTAAAATTGCCGCTATAATTAAAGATGATGATGGGGTTTGATATTTAGAGTGTACCCTCTGAAATACTCTAGGAAACATATCATCCTTAGCTGCTGCATAGGACATTCTAGCTGTAGTTAAAATAGTTGCAAAGGCAGTACCTAATATGCTCAAAACTTCAGTTATTATAACTACATAGGCAAATCCTCTCCCAAAATGGGAAGATAATATTTCCCCGTAATTTCCCTCAACCATTGCAAGCTCTTTTGAGTTAATGGCCCCCATGGTTGCAAAACTTAAGATTAGATAAAAAGCAATACTTATAAGTATACCAATTATAGTGGCTAATTTTACATTTCTTCTAGCATTTTTAACCTCTCCTGCTGAAACTGATGCAGCTTCAAATCCGGAAAATGCCCATAATGTTATAGATACAGCAGCGCTTACTGTTCCTATCCCCTTGCCCTCTGGGAATAAAGGAGTTATGTTTGAAATATTAAACTTCCCACCTGCCACAAATACAAAAGCTACTGATAATACTATAACTGATGCGGTGAGTATTGTTTGGAAAGTTGCCGCTTCCTTAATTCCTTTTACATTTATGTAAGTAAAAAACCAAAGTACTGCACTTGTAAATAAAAATGCTACTAATCTATTTTCATTTAAAACAGGAATAAATGCTGCTACATATGCTGTTGCAGAAACTAAAGATGCTATAATTGCTATCCAATAAGAATTCCAAAATAACCAGGCATTTATATATCCTGCAAAATCTCCAAAAGCTTGTTTTACATATTCATAAGGCCCTCCTGTTTTAGGTATTTTAGCTCCTAAATTAGCAAAAGATATACCCATAAATATAGCACCTAACCCACTTATTATCCATCCAACCATAGCTGCACCTGGACTACACTCCTTGGCTAATGCAGCTACTAAAAGTAAAATACCTGACCCCATAGTATTACCAACCACTATGGCAGTAGTAGAAACAAGTCCTAAACCTTTTTTTAAATGCACCTCTTCTCTTTCCTCCATAAATAACCCATTCCTTTCTACTTAACAATATATCTATCCTATAGAATTCATTGCACAACCTATTAAATTTAATAATAAGCTTTCTACTTAGCTATATATCTACACCTTAATATGCTGCTCTAAGTCAGTGTAATATAACATTAGATAATGGATTCTAAACATCAAATAAAGCCTTAACTCACTATAATGCCATGAAACCTATTTATTCATAAATTTATATTTAAATAAATCTAAAATCCCTTAATCAAATCTGATTTAATTAATTGTGTTAATTGAATAATTATTTAAATAAACTTTCATAAAACTTTAAAATAAGACAAATAAATTTATAAATATTAAATATTTTTTGTTTCCTTAAATACTTAAAAAGCATTATTTTAAATTTCAAAAATTAATTCTCATCTTCAAAATATGAGAATATGAAAGAAAATCCTAAAGTAAAATTACTTAAATAGCAATGGAGGTTTTAAACTATTTAATAAAGTTTAATATCATCAAAAAAGCCAGCACCTCTGCTGACCTATATTTACAAAATTTCATTAAACTATTTTACTCTAATTTTCACAAATTTACAATATGTTTTTGTATATATTTTAAAAAACTATATAAATACATATTAATTCTCAATATACCTTTGTGTAGTTTTTATAGTATGAATATATTTATACTATAAAAATCAAATATAACATTAAGTCTCTCATTATTAAAATATAAAAAATATAAGACCATTGACAAATTATTTATAAACAGTCTTATATTTTTTCTAGTTATAACTTTAAAAATCTTCTAAATTTTTATTGTATAAAAATATCTCTTTTCTTTAAGTTTTACATTAACCCGGGAAGTATTCCTTGGAATAAGGATAGAATAAGCACTACTAAAAGTATTGTTAGTCCTGCTATAAAGCCTCCTACCGTCCATCCTCTAATAGTATCACTTACAGAAATTTTAAAGAATCTACTAATTGCCCAAAATCCAGAATCATTTGGAAGTGATAATCCAATACCTCCACTACAAATTGCAATTGAGCAAAGTACAGGTGATACTCCTGAAGATGCAATGGTGGACCCAAGTATTGATGCCGTTGTTAAAAGCGCCACTGTTGTAGAACCTTGAGCACAACGAATTATTTGAGAAATAATAAAACAAAGTACCAATATTGGTATAGCAAACCCTGACAGTGATGTAGCAATATAATCCGCAATTCCTGTAGCCTGTAAAACTCCTCCATAAGCCCCACCTGCACCTGTAATTAAAAGAACTAAACCAACTTGGTCTGCAGCATCATTCATAATATCAGAAACACTACTATTTATATATGGGAGAGAAATAAGTGCCGCATATATAACTCCAATAAGCATAGCTACATTTTTATCACCTACAAATTTAAGCAAAGTAGTTATTTTACTGCCTTCACCAAGGATCATTGAACCAAAACTTCCTATTAGAATTAATAAAATAGGTACTAAAAGAATGGACAACGATTTCATAAAACTTGGTTTGTTTTGTGAAATTTCAGTGCTAGCTGCAGTTTCTTCAAGTGCTATATCATCAAAAGAATATGTATGATTATTTTTATGATCAACCTTATTTATGTATTTTCCGTAAGCAATTCCACCTACAAGTGTTCCTATAAAAGCACAAATCAAAGCATAAACAAAGAAAATTCCTACATCTATTTTTAAAGCCTCTGCTACTGCAAGTGGTGCTGGTGTGGGAATAACTAAAGCGTACGTACAAGTAGTTGCAACAGAAAGTGCACCGGCATATGTTACCATAGAAACTCCAGTCTTTTTTGAAAGCACCCTAAGCATTGGGGCAAACATTATATAAACTACATCTCCAAATACAGGTATACCTGTTATAAAACCTGACATAGCAACCGCCTGAGGTGTATTATTTTCTCCAAACTTTTTAAGTATGGTATTTGCCATTACTTCTATACCACCTGACTCAAACATAAACTTACCAAGCATTACACCAAGTCCTGTTACTATACCTATTCCAGCTAAAGTATTTCCAAATCCCTTAGAAAGAGTAGTTGCAATATCTGCCATAGGCATTTTAACAAAAACTGCTGTAGCCACAGAGGTAATTAATAGTGAAACGAATGCATTTAGTTTAAATTTTATAATAGTTACTAATAAAACAGCCACTGATAATAAAAATACTACAATTAATAATGGTCCCGTTAACATATAAACTCCTCCTTAAAGTTAATATTAATTATTTCATTAATCATATTATTAAGTTTTAAATATTTTTAAAAGAATATATGGAGTATTACTCCATATATCCTCCCTTCATTGGTGATACTGCAAGCTTTGTATAAACTCCTAAAGCACCTTTAGTATATCTTGCTGCTGGTTTTTTCCACTTTAATTTTCTTTTCTTTAATATTTCCTCTATTTCTTCCTTTGTTTTTTCTTCACCCTTAACTCCAATTATTGAAAGCAATCTTTCTTTTATATTTATTTTTATAAGATCTTTATCTTCAACTAAAGCTATTGGGCCTCCCTCAAAAGCCTCAGGTGAAACATGTCCTATTGCTGGTCCTCTTGTTGCTCCTGAATATCTGCCATCTGTTATAAGGGCTATAGACTCAACCAACTCAGGATCTGAAGCTATTGCTTCTGTTGTATAAAACATTTCTGGCATACCAGAGCCCTTTGGTCCCTCATATCTTATAAACACTGCATCACCAGGCTTAACTTCTTTTGTTAAAATAGCCTTTAAACAATCTTCTTCACAATTAAAAGTTTTAGCTTTTAAAACTACGTCCATTAATTTTTCAGATATAGCTGAATGTTTTACCACAGCCCCCTCAGGAGCTAAATTTCCCTTTAAAATAGCCATTGCACCTTGAGCCTTTATTGGATTATCTTTAGACTTTATTATATCTTCCTTCTTAACACCTAAAGCTTTTAGATACTCATTACAAGTCTCATAATAATTACTTTTCTTTAAATCCTCTAAATTATCTTTTAATGTTTTTCCTGTAACAGTTAAAACGTCTAAATGTAAAAACTCTTTAATCTCCTCCATTACAGCTGGTACTCCACCGGCATACCAAAAATATGATCCTGGATAGTATCCACTTGGTCTTATATTTAATATGTAAGGAATTTTTCTGTGAATTTCATCAAATAGTTCTGCTTCGATTTCTATTCCAAGCTCATGAGCAATTGCAGGTATATGAAGTAGACTATTACTTGACCCTGCTATAGCGGCATGTACCATTATGGCATTTTCAAAAGCTTTTTTAGTCATAATTTCTGAAGGTTTAATTCCCATTTTGACTAGCTTAATAGCATGTTTCCCTGCATTTTTTGCTGCCTCCCTAATATTTACTGATGTGGCAGGCATAAGGGCTGTTCCCGGTAATGTAACTCCTAAAGCTTCTGCCATAACTTGCATCGTGGATGCTGTTCCCATAAAAGAACATGCCCCGCAACTAGGACAAGCATTATGCTTTGCATTAGTATACTCTTCTTCTGAAATTTCTCCTCTTTCAAACTGAGCACTATATGCACCTATCTGTTCTAAAGTTAACATATTGGGACCTGCATCCATTATTCCTCCTGGAACTACTACAGATGGCATATTAAGTCTAGCTAAAGCCATAAGATGTGCTGGTATTGATTTGTCACAACTTGTTATAAATACTCCTGCGTCATATGGAGTTGCTTCTACATGTGTTTCTATCATATTAGCCATAAATTCTCTTGAGGCTAAAGAATAATTCATTCCATCATGTCCTTGTGCTTGTCCGTCACAAATATCCGTTACAAAAAATTTAGCTGCTCTTCCTCCATTAATATTTACTCCCTTAAAAGCTTCTTCAACTAATTTATCTAAGTGGGCACTTCCTGGATGACTATGTCCAAAACTACTTTCTATAATTATTTGAGGTTTTGAAAGCTCTTCCACTTTCCATCCTGAACCTAGTCTTAAAGAATCCATTTCCGGTGCTTTTGCCCTTATTTCTTGACTTATTAGCATTTGTAAATCATCCTCTCTAGACACCTGTATGACATATTTTTATACTTTTTTTATGTTTTTCTAGATTTTTTAGTTATTTTTATAAAAAAATATATTTTTTCAACCTACTTGTATTACAATTATATTTTAATTTGAAATCCTTTCCTTGTCAATAGAATTTGTTCACTTTGTGGAATTAAGTTTCATAAAGTGAAAAACCATTTATACAAATTGCATAAATGGTTTTAATTTATAATATTATTTATTACATTCCATAAGCTTTAAATCTTTTATAGTTCTTTCTATATGCCTTCTTACAAATATTCCAGCCAACTCAGCATCTCTATTTTTTAGTGCATCAAGTATAAGTTTATGCTCCTTTATACCTCCATTTGGTCCTAATATATGGTATAAAGCCCTTTGGTGATAATCAAGTATATCTTTTAACATCTCATTTATTTTTATAATTAATGAGTTTTCTGTACCTTCCGCTATTTTCATATGAAATTCTAAATCTTTTTGTGTAAACTTATTTATATCTTCTCTATATTTAATCATTTCATTGTATAATATATCTAAGCCTTCAAGTACATCATCATTACATCTTCTAGCACATATTTTAGCACTTTCAACATCCATAACCAGTCTTAATTCTAAGATTTCTATATAATCATAATTATCTAAAGTAAGTATAGGTATAAGCTTATTTAAATATGTAGAGGTTGAAATCTCACTTACAAAGGTTCCCTCCCCCTGCCTTTTTATTAATATATTTAGTGCCACCATCTTTTCTATAGCCTCTCTAACAGATATTCTACTTACCTTTAGTTGTTTTGCAAGTTGTGGTTCCGAAGTAATTTTTCCGCCAGGTTTCCACTCACCACTAAATATTTTTTCCTCAATAGCTTTAAATACAATATCACTTGTTCTTACCTTCATATTTTTCTCCTCTAGTAAATATTTGTTTATGCCATAACTAAAAGCTCTAACGCTCCCACCATATTTAGTGGAGCATAACTCTTTATAACCTTTTATAAGCTTTAGAGGAATTAAAATACTCCTTCTAAAGCTTAAGGCTCTGTTTATAATATATTATACTGTATATTAATTTTATTGTCTTCAAAGAAAAACTTTCTTATACAATTGAAGGTAATAGTGGTTGAATATCTTTAAAATATCCATTGCACTTGTACTATCTCCTAACACTTCCAGAAATATTTCCATTCATAACATCCATAACCTCATCTACTGTTACAAAATTTGAATCTCCACTAATAGTATGTTTTAACGCAGAAGATGCCACTGCAAACTCAAGAGACTTTTTATAGTCTTTGCCATTAGCTAGTCCATAGATTAATCCCGCAGCAAAGGCATCTCCTCCACCTACTCTATCCTCTATAAAAAAGTCATACCTATTAGATTTGTAAATTTCTTTTCCATTGTAAATTACTGCAGATAAAGCATTATGAGAAGCTGAAAAATTTTCCCTCATGGTAGTTACAACATATTTTATGTTAAATTTATGAATCATTTTCCCAAAAACATCCTTAAATCTTTTAACAGAAAATTCCTTACTTGCAAAATCCGCTATCCTGTTCTCTCCTCTTGTATCTTCTAAACTACTAAGCCAACCAAAACATACATCTACATCTTGTAACAATCCTGGCATAACCTTTTCAAACTCTTCTATATCCCAAAGTTGCTTTCTATAGTTTAAATCCAAACTTATCTTTACACCATTTCTTTTCGCAGCCTCCACAGCCTTTTGTGCAATAATTCTTCCCTTTTCTCCTAAAGCAGGAGTAATACCTGAAAAGTGAAACCAAGTTGCATCTTTAAATATTTTATCAAAGTCAAAATCCTCTGGATCTGCTGTGGCCATTGAGGAGTTTGCTCTATCATATACAACTTTAGAAGGTCTTATTGAGGTACCATTTTCAAAAAAATATATACCTAGCCTATCCCCCCCTCTAGAAATATAATCAGTTTTTACTCCAAATTTTCTTAAAGAATTTAAAGCACTTTCTCCTATTGGATTTTTGGGAAGTTTACTTACAAAATATGTATCTAGTCCAAAATTAGAAAGAGAAATAGCTACATTTGCCTCCGCACCTCCATAAACTGCATCAAAACTCTCTGATTGCACAAATCTTTTATGCTCTGGTGTAGATAATCTAAGCATTAATTCACCCATAGTTACAACTTTTTTACTCATGACTTTTCCTCCTAAACTAAGCGCTCTCTTGCCTCTTTAACTTTATTTACAAATTCTTTAGCTAAATTAGAAACACTATCATAATCACCTGTTTTAGCTCCTTCAATAAGCTTGCCACCAACACCAACTGCAACACAACCATTTTTTATCCACTGTGCTACATTATTTATATCCACTCCACCTGTTGGCATTATAGGTACTTGTGGAAGGGGTGCTTTTATTGCTTTTACAATACTTGGTCCATATGCACTACCTGGGAATAATTTTATTACATCTGTTCCTGCTTCTAAAGCATTTATCATTTCTGTTATAGTCATACAGCCTGCCATATATGGAACCTGATATCTATTACAAATTTTACAAGTTTCCAAATCAAATCCAGGACTAACTATATACTCCGCTCCAGCAAGAATTGCAATTCTAGCTGTTTCACTATCTAATACTGTACCTGCTCCTACTATAAGTTCTTCCCTTGTAAACTTTTCTTTTAAAGTTGTAATTACCTTATCTGCATTTGGCACTGTAAAAGTTACCTCAATGGCTGGTATGCCACCTTTTATACAAGCTCTAGATATTTTTTCAGCCATATCCGCATTATCCGCCCTAACAACTGCAACTACACCTATATCAGTAATTCTTTTTAAAGTATTTAATTTCTCTATCATATACTTTCCCCCTAAATTTCTACTATTAATTTCATTATACAAAATAAAGTTTTATATAGCAAAACATTATCCTTTTAAATTTAAAAATTATCAACTTCCTCCTCTAATTATGTTTGTCATTCTTTATAGTTCTTCCTATTATATTTTTTTATAAAAAAAAACTTAGCTACATTACTTTCTGTAGCCAAGTTCACTAGATATTTTTTCTGCATATTCAATTACAAGTTTAGAAAACTCCCCTAACTTTTCTTCAGTAAAACTAATTATAGAGCCTGAAATACTTATAGCTCCACATACTTCACCTTCATAATTAAATACTGAGGATGCCACACATCTTACTCCAATTTCATTTTCCTGTTCATCTATAGCATAACCTTTTTTTCTTACTTCATTTATATGTTTTTTAAATTCTTTTAAATCCGTTATAGTATGTTCTGTAAGCTTCTCCACCTTACTTTTATTCCAAATATCTAAAATTCTCTCATCTTCCATATAAGATAAAATAGATTTACCTACGGCAGTACAATAAAGAGGTCTTCTATATCCTATTCTAGAATGAGTTCTTATTGTATTTTGGGATTCTTCTTTTCCTATATAAATAATTTCAGTACCCTCACTTACAACTAAGTGTACTACTTCATTAGTTTTTTGTACTAACTCCTTTAGGTAAGGCCTAGCCACTGTAGTTATATCCATCTTCTGTATTTTTTTATTACCAAGTTCAAATAACTTTAAAGTGACCTTATATTTATTAGCTTTTTCTTCTTGTTTTACATATCCTTTATGTATTAATGTAGCAAGTAATCTATGTACAGTGCTTTTATGCAAGTTTACCTTCTCACTTATTTCTGTAATACCAAGTCCATTTTCATAGTCAGACAACACCTCTAATATAGAAAGAGATCTATCTACAGATTGTACTATCTCCTGCATGTTTTTTCCTCCCAAATATGTTCTATTTTAATTAATTATATCATAACACTTTTCTTTTCATATAGTACTTTATATTATATACAAAGTAAAACTTTCCCACTATATTATATTTAAAAGTGTAACCTAAAAAACTATAGGAAAATGAGGTATAACAGTAGCTAGTCATGAAATAAACTATTAATAAATTGAAAAACTATAATTAAAAAGGCTATCAAATACCATAATGTACAATATTTGATAGCATAAATATCTAAAATAATAATTTTATTATATTAAATTTTATCTCCATTTCATGTAAATTAATCCTATTTATAAAGAATGTAATATAAAATTAACTAAAAATATAATAGAAATTATATACATTGCCTTGGAAATTTCCTTTGGTCTTTTGCTACCCAGTTTTACAATAGGATAAGCAATAAATCCAAAAGCCATACCATCTACAATACTAAAGGTTAATGGTATCATAATTATAATTAAAAAGGCCGGAAAACCTTCTGAAAAATCATTGAAATCAATATTTAATGCGTTTTTCATCATTAATCCTCCAATAACAATTAATATTGGAGAGATTGCACTATTTGGAATAATCTTTATAAATGGAAGTAAAAACAATGACAGTAAAAATAATATTCCTGTAACAATAGAAGTTAATCCTGTTTTTCCTCCAGCTGCAATTCCCGCCGCAGTTTCTATAGTAGCCACTGTAGGACTAGTACCAAAAACACCACAACTTATTGCAGATATTGAACAAGATCTAAAGGCAGATTTAAACTTCTTTTCTTCCCTAAGCATAACATTTACATGACCATGAAGTAGCCCTATATTTTCAAATACTAACACTAATGTTAGAGAAAATACTGCCACCCAAAAACTCATAGTAGAAATACTACTAAAGTCCATACTAAAAAAAACATCCTTATATCCTGATAGTGAAAAATTTGAAAAAGTAATACTTGATAAATTAACTAAACCACATAAATATGCAATAAAAGTACCACCTACCATACTTATCAAAAAATTTCCTGGAATATTTAATATAAAAAGAAGTATTGTAATAATTAAATTTAAAAGTGTTATATATACCTCTTTGTTATTTAAATGTCCTAATGCTACAAAAGTTTTTTCACTTCCAATTATTATTCCGCTTTTTTGGAATCCTATAAATGCAATTAAAATTCCTATGCCAACGGTAATAGCCTCTTTTAACGACATTGGAATAGATTTTGTTAAAATTTCTGTAAGCTTTGTAAATGCCACTATAGAAAATACAATTCCAGATATAAAAACTGCAGCTAAAGCCTGCTGCCATGACAATCCCATAGCGGTTACAATAGTATATGAAAAAAGTGCATTTACTCCCATGCCTGGTACAAGAATAAGAGGGGCATTACTAAAAAAGCCTACTATTATACATCCCACAAATGAGGATAACACAGTAGCAATTATTCCCCCTTCTAAAGGCAAGCCTGCATCTGATAATATTGATGAGTTTACAGCTATAATGTAAACAATAGCAAAAAACGATGTTAGTCCTGCTATTATCTCTCCCTTTACTGAAGTATTGTGTTTTTTAAGATCAAATAAATTTTTAAACTTTTTTTCCAATTCTCCTTCGTCCTTTTCCTTTTATCCCTCTCCCACCCACAACACATAATAATATGCTGCATTAATCATTATATGTAAAATACAGTATAAAATCAAATATATTATGATTTCCGAATAAATCCATACAATAAGGATAAAATATTAAATAGTTAATTTATGACTAGGAGGTAACAATAATGAAGAGTTTAAAAGGCACAAAAACTGCAGATAATTTGGCTAAAGCCTTCGCAGGAGAATCCCAAGCAAGAAATAGATACACTTATTATGCTAAAGTTGCAGATAAAGAGAATCATAAACATATAGCCTCAATTTTTATGGAAACTGCAGATAATGAAAGAGCCCATGCTAAAGTATTTTTCAATTTTTTAGTAGAAGGATTGGGCAGTGCACACATTAAAGTTGATGCAGAATATCCTATTGGATATGGAAATACAAAGGAAAATTTAAAATATGCTGCAGATGGAGAAAAAGAAGAGTGGGGAACACTATATCCATCCTTTGCAGATATAGCTAAACAAGAAGGTTTTCCAGAAATAGAAATGGCGTTTAGAAAAATTATAGAAATTGAAACTCACCATGAAAAAAGATATTTAGATCTCTTAGATAAAATAAAAAATGACAAACTTTATAAAGAAGATTCATCTAGAAAGTGGAAATGCAGAAATTGTGGATATATATATGAAGGATTAGAAGCCCCTAAAATTTGTCCAGCTTGTCAACATCCTCAAGGCTATTTTGAGATAATGTATGATCCCACATAGTAAATATTTCAAGGGCTATAGCTTAGCATAAAAATTATGCTAAACCATAGCCCTTTTTTATGTTTACCATGATAAGTAGTCTAACATTTCATAACTTTAAGATCAGTGTCTTTATTAAGCATTCTACTTATATGAGTTAGAATTTATAAGTTTTAAGAAAATCTTAATAATTTACTTTGTTTTAAATTAAGAAGTGTAACGTATAGTATATGTAAATGATAAATTAATTTTTAAGGAGTTGTATACTATGCAAAACAAAAAATTTTGGGCTTATTTATTTTCTTTAATGCCTGGTGCAGGTCATATGTATCTTGGTTTACAAAAGAAAGGGTTGCAAATCATGCTATCTTTTGTTTTTTTAATAACTATATGTGACTGGGTTCATATTCCGCTAATTGGTATGCTTATACCAGTAATTTGGTTTTACAGTATTTTTGATGTAAGGAAAGTCTTACACCTAGGTTCTTTCCCAGATGAATCCCTTAACTTTACAATACCATATAACGGAAACAGTAATAAACTTATTGCATATATCTTTATAGCTATTGGAGTAATTGCACTAATAAAAAATTTTATATTTCCAATGTTAGATATTTATTTGGATTTTAGAATAGAAAGATATATTAAAACAATAATAGGATCTTTAATATTTATAGGAATTGGTATTAAACTTCTTATGGGAAATAAAAAACTTTTGCTTCCTGGTAAAAAGGAGGATATAGACTAATGCGTCAATGGAAAGTTGGTTCTATAACCTTAGGCTTAACTTTAATTTTTTTAGGAATTATATTTATAATTGGTAATATATACAATTTTACTATAATCGGAAAACTTATAAGGCTATGGCCTTTAATACTAATAGGGCTTGGAATTGAAATTTTAATATGTAACTTTTACTTTGGAAAACAAAATGAAAAATTAAAAATAACTGGCTCCAGCATATTTATGTTTCTAATTTTACTTTTTCTATCTGCCACCTTATTTGTAGCAAGTAACATAATAGAATTTAATAGGGATGGTATAAAATTTCGTGACTTTCGTAACATTCAATATAAATACACCTCTAATTTTACTAAAAATTATACGGTGCAAACTAAAGATGCTAACAAAATTATTGTAGACACTAGATTAGCCAATATATTTATAGATAGGTCACCAAGTAATAATATAGAAGTAACAACTCAGGCTCAGTTATTTAGTAATACGGAAAATTTTATAAAAGATGCATCAAATTCTTTAATAAATATTACAGAGAATAAAACTATCGAAATCAAAACTAACAAAATTTATGATAATTCTAACAGCGATTTATATAATATTAAGTTAAATCTTTATATTAAAATTCCGGAAAATATTTATACTGAAGTAGTTAATTTATATGGTGACATAGAAGCAAATAATTTATCAAAGGGCTTAAAAGTTTTAAATAAAAATGGAAGTATCTCTGTTAGCCATATTACTGGGAATTTAACAACAGAAAACCACTACGGAAAAACCATTATAGAAAATATAAAAGGGAATGTTATATCTAACTCTAGAAACGGAAAATTAGTGGCAAGAGACATTACAGGTTCATTTGATGGATCAAATGATTATGGCTCTATGGAATTGAATAATATATATGGAAAAGTAGATGCAACAAATGCTAATGGTAAAATAACCTTTAATAACCCAAAAGTTTTAGATAAAAATCTAACTTTAAAATCTAATTACGGTGATATAAAAGTTTCTCTTCCTAAAGAGCAAACTGGACATTTTCAATTAAAAACAACTTATGGAAATATAAAAACGACATTGGATTTACCTATAGAAAAGCATGAAAATAAACCTATGCAATCCGTGGATAAAACTATTGGTAATAATACACTTCCTATAAGAATATATTGTGATAATGGACACATAAATATTTCATCACACTAATTTTATAGTGCATATACCTTTTAGTATGTTCAAAGAACATCCCCCTAGAGGTATATGCACTATATTTTTTTATATCTTCTTTAAATTAATCTATTTATATTTAGCATATTAATTAACTTATAATATATAGACTAAATACTTTAAATTTAAATAAGTTTTTATCTAAAGCCAAATCCTCTATTTATTTAATTGCATCTTTTGGACAAACTGTAATACATTGTCCACACTGAATACAGTCCGGATTATCAAGAGCATTTCCTTTATATTCATAAGGTACTATTCCCATAGAGCATTTCTTTTCACATAATTTACAGGATACACAGCTGTCCGATACAGCTAAAGTTTTTGTATTTTTCTTAAAGTAAGTTATAAAGGCTGCTATACTTCCCATAGGACAAAAGCTACACCATGTTCTACCATTTATAAACACACCTAATACTATTCCAACTAAAGTTGTAATAACTATCATTCTATAAAATACCATTCCTATACCATATGCATTTCCCCAATTTTTATAAATACCTGTACCAAACATATAAAACATAACTATTATAACCGCTAATCTAAAAACATTAGATTTCAAAAATTTTGGAACCTGCTTTTTGGGGGATATTTTTGCCAATATATTGTCATAGAAGGACCCCCTTGGACAAACATTTCCACACCAAAATCTACCCTTTCCAAATAGAGCTAATACTAATGGTCCAATCATACATAAAGTTGCTAATAACGCAATTCTCATATCAAACATTCCAGCAAATATAAATATCAATAAAACAATATATGCATATTTTTTCCATAACTTTAAAGAACCTTTCATATATTATCTCCTCTCACTTATTTATTTTATATATACCCCTTCCCGGTATGAGTATATAATAATATATAGTTTTAAAAGTGTCAATACTTATATTATCTATTCAATTATTTGACAATAAATGAACCAAAAGAATTAAAATTAAAGTTATTTATTCTAAATTACAAACATGAAAGATTTTTATTAAATGGGTAAAAAAACAAAAACTATTGATTTTCTTAACCTATCAATAGTTTAATTATAATAATTTTAAAATTTTATAGATCATTTAATAAAACTTAATTGCTGAATTTTATTTTCACCTAGATTTGATACTGTAAGACCTATTAATCTTATAGTTTCCTTAAAGTCTATACTATCTAAAATATCACAAGCTATATTATAAATTTCCCTCTTATCCTTTATATAATTATTTATAGTTTTACTTCTTGTATGTATTTCAAAATTAGAAGTTTTTATTTTTACAGTTACCGTCTTTGCCAAAACCCCTTCTCTATATAAATTATTAGATATAATATTTGAAAACTCTAGAAGATATTTCTTCATTTCCTCTTTACTTATTATATCTTTTTTTAAAGTAGTCTCTTTACCTATAGATTTTCTTTCTCTACTGATTATCACTTCTCTACGATCTATTCCTCTTATTCTTTCATATATTTCTAATCCAAATTTACCAAAGTATTCCATACAAAACCCTTTGGATAATTTATACATATCCTCCACAGTAAAAACACCTATATTATTAAGTCTTTTAACAGATTTTTTACCTACTCCGTGAATCTTACTTATAGAAAGGGGCATAAGTATACTTGGAACCATATCCTCTGTAATTATTTTTATGCCATTTGGCTTATTCCAATCCGAAGCAAGTTTCGACAAAAATTTATTATATGAAATTCCTACAGATATAGTAAGACCTATTTCTTTTCTTATTTTATCTTTTATATACTTTGCCACCATAAGAGGTTTTTCATTAATATGACTAATATCTAAATAAGCTTCATCTATAGATACAGGCTCAATTAAGGAAGTAACATTAAATAATACCTTAAATATGCTATTTGAAACTTCTTTATACCTTTTATGTCTTGTAGGTAGATAAATTCCTAATGGGCATCTTTTTTTAGCCATAAAAATAGGCATAGCGGAATGAACCCCATATGCTCTTGCTTCATAGGATGCAGTTGCTACCACTCCTCTGTCTCCCCTTCCCCCTACTATTACAGGTTTTCCTTTAAGTTTTTTATTATCCATCTGTTCCACCGATGCAAAGAATGCATCCATATCAACATGCATAATAATTCTATCCATACACATAAATTCCTTTCTAAAGAAGTTTTAAATTATAATTTTCAATTATAAGCCATCCCCACTTTAATTACCACATATAGTTTATCCTCTATATATAAATTTTACTATGGTAATTTATCTATAAATGCAAAAGAAAAGATATATCTTTTAAATAAAAAATATATCTTATCTTTATAAATAATAAAATTTAAATATAATAAAATTATATATAGTATTTCTATAAAAATAAGAGATATAAATACTATATAATGCTGTACAGTGTATCTTATAAAAAGAGTAATAAAAAAGATGACTCCTAAAATATTAAGAGTCATCTTTTTTTATTTGCAGTATTTTCTTAAAGTCTTTCTAACTGCGCCTTTTTCAGCAATTAATTCTTTAAAATAAGACTCAATTTTTTCTCCTAAGCCTATTTTATATAAATCTACTCCAAATATTGATTTATTACATAATATTAAAGATAAAGCACTGTGAATACTATCGTTATCCCTTACTTTGATTTTACCTATTATTTCACTTAATGATATAAGAAGTGGATCTGGACTTAACTTAAATGAATTTCCTTGATCATCTACTGCCATTAGATAGCGACACCATCCTGCTATAACAAGAGGTATATAAACTAAATCTAATACATTTAGTTTAGGACTATCAATATAAGCCTTTATGGTTTCTCCAAAACGTATGCCTAGCTTTTGTGAAGTATCGCAAGCAATTCTTTGAGGAGTGTCTGGCATAAAAGGATTAGGCAATCTTACCTTTAACACCTCATCTATGAAATTATTTGGAGATATAATTCCTGGATTAACAACTACAGGTAATGCTTCTTTATATGCTATGTTTTTTATTAATAATACAAGCTCCTTATCCTTCATTTCATCTGATATTTTGTTATAACCAAGTAAACAGCCATATACCGCCAATGCTGTATGAAGAGGGTTTAAACAAGTACAAACCTTCATCTTTTCAACCTTATCTACAGTTTCCTTATCTGTAAAAATAATTCCACCTTTATCAAGAGGAAGTCTTCCATTTTTAAAATTATCTTCAATAACCAAATACTGTGGTTCCTCAGCATTAACAAAAGGTGCTATATACGTATCTTTAGCGGTAGTAACTACCTTCGTATCTTCAAATCCAATACTGTTTAGCATGTCTATAACAGATTTTGAAGGTCTTGGGGTAATTTTATCTATCATTGTCCATGGATATGATATATTTTCCCTTACATATGTTAAAAATTCTTCTTCTACCAACTTATTATCTGTCCAAAATTTTGCAAAAGTAGTGATAGCATTTTCTAATTTGCTTCCATTATGAGAACAGTTATCCATACTTACTAAAGTTAATGGTGATTTATCCTTAATAAATCTTTCATAACATAGAGCTGTAATTTTCCCCATATAACTTTTTGCAGAAGTTGGATTTTTTAAAAAATCACTTTCTACATCTTTTAAAAAATTATTTTTCTCATCTTTTAAACTATAACCCTTTTCTGTAATAGTAAAGGATGCCATTTTTAAAGTTTTACTTTTAAAAATTTCTTTTAGTCTTTCCCAATGGTCTTTATTATTTGTATCTACACACAATGCCTCAGCAACACTTCCTATTACTTTTTTTTCTAAGCTGCCATCACCTTTTAATGTTACCAATACAAATAAATTATTAAATTTCTCATAGCTTTTTTCAATTATCTCATAATCATAACCTTCAGCTACTATTATTCCTTTATCTAATATTCCTTTATTTAAAAGTTTTTGACAAACTGCTGCTGGAAAGGCTCTAAAAATATTTCCCCCTCCAAAATGTATCCATTCAGGATTTTTTATAGTGTTTTTTATCATCTGGTTTCTATTAAATTTAGGTAATTCAAAACCAGCTTCTTCCCACAACCTAGTATTTTTTAATTCCTCTTCTCTAAGTTTCAAGTATTATTCCTCCTTACATAAAATCTAAGTTTATCTATCAAATACCTATTAAGCTCTAATGCAACCATCTTCTATAAGTCTTTAGTAAAACTTCCTTAAAAACCTAAAGTTTATTTATTTTCTCGATTTACAAATAGCCTCTTCTAATCCGTTTAAATAAGTGGCACCTAATGCTCTATCGTACAATCCATATCCAGGCATTGAAACCTCATCCCAAATAGCACGACCGTGGTCTGGACGAATTGGACCATCAAACCCTATATCATAAAGTGCTTTCATTATTTCATACATATCTAGTGAACCATCCTTTGATAAATGAGCTGCCTCATCAAATTTTCCTTTACTATGGTGTATTATATTACGCACATGAGCAAAATGAATTCTTCCCTTAGCTAAGCGAATTATATCGCATATATCATTATCAGGGTTTGAACCTAAGGAGCCTGTACACAAAGTAAGCCCATTAAATTTTGCATCAACTGCATTTAAAAGTCTTAATATATTTTCCTTGTTATTTATAATTCTTGGTAGTCCAAATACAGGCCACGCTGGGTCATCTGGGTGAATAGCCATCATTATATTATATTTTTCACATACTGGACGAATTCTATTTAAAAAGTATACAAGATTTTCAAATAACTTTTCATTATCTACATCTTTATATTTTTCAAATAATTCTTTTACATGTTCTAATCTCTCGGGTTCCCAACCAGGCATTATAAAACCATTACTATTATTGTCTATTTCTTTGAACATTTTTTCTGGATTAATTTTATCTATTAAATCCTGATCATATGATAAAACAGTGGAACCATCTTCCCTTATTTTAGCTAAATTGGAACGAGTCCAATCAAACACAGGCATAAAATTATAACAAACCATATTAATTCCAGCTTTACCTAGATTCTCTAATGTTTTTATATAATTATCTATATATTTTTCCCTATCTGGTAATCCTATTTTAATTGAGTCATGAATATTTACACTCTCTATTCCCTCTATTTTTAATCCACTTGCACAAACTTCTTCTTTTAATTTTAAAATATCCTCTAAAGGCCATACTTCTCCTGCTAAATAATCATATAGAGTTGTTATAACTCCAGTTACATTAGGTATTTGTCTTATATTCTTTAAAGTAACTGAATCATGCTTACTCCCAAACCATCTTAATGTCATCTTCATATAATTGTCCTCCTATAATATATTATTTGTTATAACCCATTAATAAAGGTAGCCACATAGAAACTTTAGGTACATATGTTGTAAGTAATAAAACAATGAATATAGCTACATAATATGGAACTAACTTTTTCATTACATTCTCAATTTTTGTTTTAGCCACTTTAACTCCAACAAATAGGATATTTCCTACTGGTGGTGTAATTGTACCTATACATAGATTAAATGTCATCATAATTCCAAATTGAATTGGTGACATACCAAAACTTTTACATATTGGTAAAAATATTGGTGTAAATATAAGTATTGCTGGTGTAATATCCATAAAAGTACCTACAAATAATAACACTATATTAATTATTAATAGAATTACTATTGGGCTATTACTAACTCCAAGCAAAGCCTTGGAAATAGCTGTTGGTATTCCGGTAAACGCCATAACCCACGCCATAATACTAGATACTCCAATTAAGAATACTATTATTCCTGTCATTTCTGCGCTTTCTTTAAAAATTCCATACAAGTCTTTAAATTTTATTGTCTTATAAAAAAACAATGATAATATTAAACTGTATACAACTGCCACTACAGAACCTTCTGTGGCTGTAAAAATACCTGCTATAATTCCACCAATAACAATTAAAATTAAAAGTAAGCTTGGAATAGCATCTAAAGTTACCTTTAACCCTTGTTTTAAAGTAACACGTTCTTTACTTCTATATCCTTTTTTTCTAGCTATAAAATATGCAACTATCATACAGCTAAGCCCCCATAAAAATCCTGGAATATACCCTGCCATAAATAGTGCTGCTACAGAAGTTCCACCACTTACAAGAGAGTAAGTTATTAGCACATTACTTGGAGGAATCAAAAGTCCTGTTGGTGCTGTTGCAATATTTACAGTAGCCATATAATCACGATCATAGCCATCCTTTTCTGCAATAGGTCCTATCATAGTTCCCATAGCTGATGCTGCTGCAACACCTGAACCTGAAATTGCTCCAAACATCATATTTGCAATAGAATTTGTATGGGCTAGGGCACCTGGAACTCTACCTGTTAAAACCTTTGCAAAATTTATTAAACGTATTGCTATTCCACCTTTGTTCATAATATTTCCTGCTAGTATGAAAAAGGGTATTGCTATTAATGTAAACACAGATATTCCTGAAAAAGTTCTTTGTGCTCCCGTTAAAACCGCCGCATCAAAATTTAGTGCTGGTAATATAGCTAATATTGAAGATACACCCAGTGCAATAGATATAGGAATCCCTACTAAAAGTAAAACTATTAACACAACTGCTATTATTAAACCTGATACTAATGCTATACTCATAAAACTTCCTCCCCCTTATCTAAAATTTTCCGATTTTAATTGTAAAATCAATTCATTTATATTGATAATGTTGTATATCACAGTTATTACCCCACTTATAGGAACTATAATATATACATAACACATATGAACTCCTAATGACGCTGTCACCTGTAATGTTGTAAGTTTTGTAATTTGAATTCCTCCATAAATAAGTACCACAGCTGCAAAAACCATAACTAGTAATTCAGAGAAAATACTAAGCATTATACCTTTTTTCCCTTTAAAAAGGTTTGCAACAAATTCCATTCTCATATGATCACGTTTGCCAAAAACCAATGCAGCAGCTAATAAAGCCATCCAAGTAAATGAAAATGTTAATAATTCTTCTGAAACCGTACTAGGCGCATTAAATACATATCTTGTTATAATCTGATAAGTACCTACAATAGTTATAAATGCAAATAAGAATATGCATACTATTTCTAATATTTTATCTATCTTTCTTTTCAGACTTTTCATGTTACTTAACCTCCTTGCACTGGTTATTTATTTCTTGTATCTTTTCATATATAGGCTTTAGCTTTGGATTTTTTGATAGTAGCTCTTTATGTAATGGAAGAACCTTTTCTTTAAATGCTTGTACATCTGTTTCTATAAAATTAACTCCCATGGTTTTTGATTGACTAATAGCCTTTTTAACTTGTTCATCCCATTTTGAACGTTCAACTTCAGTAGCTTTTTTTGCTGCTTCATCAAATACTGCTCTTTCTTCTTTAGATAAACTATTTAAAAATTTAACATTTCCTATTAATAAATCTGGCACCATTTGATGCTGATTATAAACATAATGTTTAGCAACTTCTCCATGTTTATTATTTGTTAATGCCAATTCATTGTTTTCAGCTCCATCAATTACTCCCTGCTGTATTGCTGTATATACCTCACCAAAACTCATAGGAGCAGCTGCAGCCCCAAATAATTCCATCATTCTAACATTAGCAGGATTTTCAATAACCCTAATTTTCTTACCTACTAAATCCTCAGGAGTTTTTATTGGAGATTTAGCATAAAAATTTCTAGAACCTGCCTCAAACCATGCAACTGCTTCAAATCCTGCTGCTTCTGTAGATTTAAATATGCTATCTGTAAGCTCCTTATTATCCATAACCTTATGGTAAGATTCTACACTGTCAAATAAATAAGGCATACTATATATTTGGTATATATTATCAAAAGTTTCAAGGTTACCCGTACTTGTAACTACAAAATCAATAGCTCCCGTTTGAGTTAATTCTATGGCCTTTACAGAAGGTCCTAATAATTCATTTGGGAATATCTGAACATCATATTTATCTCCTAATCTAGACTCTACATATTCTTCAAAGGCTAAAAGACCTAAATGATCTGGATGAGTTTCTGACTGTCCATGAGATATACGAATAATTCTTCTTCCATTAGCCACATTCCCACATCCAACTAACCCAAATGCCAAAGTTGATACTACAAGAAAAGCAATGGTTCTTTTCATAAATTTGAACATATTTTTTTCCTCCTTATTTTTACCTATTAAAATTTTCTCATATAACCCATTGAAATTCTTATTATCCCTTTAATTTTATACGCTTTATAATTTAATGCTTATACAAAATTCCTGTTAACGTTAACAATCATCTAAAAATTTTTATACTGTGGCAAAATTATTCTAACTTTGCCACGGATTCTCTTTGAATAAGTTCAGTATTTACATATATTTTTTCACCTTTACTACCACTATTTTCAATAATATTTAGAAGTTTTTCTGCACCCTTTTTACTTATTTCCTTTATAGGTCTTCTTACCGTAGTTAAGGCAGGCTCTATAAATCCACCAAATTGATTATCATCAAAACCAATAATGGAAATATCTTTAGGAACACTAAGCCCTGCTTTAAATACAGCTTTCATTGCACCAACCGCCATTTCATCGTTAGAACAAAACACTGCTGTTGGAATTTTTTTTAATTGAAGTAATTTTTTCATAGCAGCATAACCACTTTCAATTGTATAATTGCCTTCAACCATATACTCACTATTTATTGATATTTTATTTTCTATTAATGCATTTATAAACCCATCTTTTCTTTCAATACTTGCATTAAATCCTTTTTTACCTTCTATTATTGCTATGTGCTCATGCCCATTATCTATTAAATAATTAACAGCTTTATATGATCCTTTTTTGTCTGCTGATAATATATTAGTTATGGAACTTTCAAATATATCTCTATTTAATACAACTAAAGGTATTTTTTTCTCCATTAGATAGTATATAAAAGAATTATCACTATTGCTTTGACTCATTAAAATAATACCATCAAATCTTTTATTATTAACAAAAGTAAAGTCTTTATAGTCATCAATCCCTCTAACTACTAAATTAAAATTTTCTTTTACAATGCTATTTACTCCACTAATAGTTTCATAAAAAAAGCTAGGAGAAGTAACCTTACTTATAGTGGTAAAAAACAATCCTATATTATAAGATCTATGTAAAACCAAACTTTTAGCACTAAAATTTGGTACATAGTTTAGTTCTTTTGCAATAGTCATTATTTTTGCTTTTGTTTCTTCATTAATAAATGGACTATTATTAAGAGCCCTTGAAACAGTTGTGTGTGAAACATTAGCAATTCTAGCAATATCCTTTATTGTAACACCCATTCTCAACACTCCCATATCAGTAATAAATAATTATATGATACCATATAGGAAGATACTTAACTAGTGCGGCTTATGTTCACGTTAACAATCGAAAGCAAAATATTCTTTCGCATTATAATAGCATATACCTTGAACAATACTACCTAAAAGTGACATATCATTTGGAACTTCACCATTTTCAACCCAATCTCCTATTATATTACATAATATTCTTCTAAAGTATTCATGTCTTGTATAAGATAAAAAGCTTCTAGAATCTGTTAACATTCCTACAAAACGACTTAATAGACCCGTATTAGCTAAAGTCTTCATTTGCTGTATCATTCCATCTTTATTATCTAAAAACCACCATGCAGATCCATATTGTATTTTCCCTGGTATTTGTGAGCCTTGAAAGTTTCCAAGCATTGTGCTAATTACATAACTATCCTTAGGATTCAATGTATATATGATAGTTTTAGGTAAAAAATTATCCTTTTCCAAAGAGTCTAAAATTTTTGAAAGAGGATAGGCTACCTTTTCATCATTGATAGAGTCAAAACCTGTATCTGCTCCTAATTTTTCAAACATTCTACTATTATTGTTTCTTAATGCTCCAATATGAAGTTGCATTGTCCACCCTAATTTACAGTATAGTTTACCCAAAAAATGTAAAGTATATGTTTCATATTTACATGCTTCTTCCTTGTTTACAGGTTGCTTATCCATTACCTTATTAAAAATTTCTTCAACTTCTTCCTTTGAACACTCCTTAAAGCCTATACTATTAAATCCGTGATCTGCTAATCTACAACCAACTTCATGAAAGAAATTAACCCTATCTTCTAGTGCTTTTAAGAATTCATCGTAAGTTCTAATACTTTTGCCATACACCATTTCTAATTTTTTAATCCAAGGTATAAAAGTACTTTTGCTTATTTGTAGACCTTTATCTGGTCTTAATGCTGGTAAGACTTTTACAGGGAAATTTAAATCGTCTTTTAATTTAATATGATACTCTAATGAGTCTGTTGGATCATCTGTAGTACATAAAACTTTTACATTGGATTTAACTATTAATTCTCTTGCCCCAAACTGACTTTCATTTAGCATTTTATTAGCCTTTTCCCAAATGCTTAAAGCAGTTTCTTCATTTAAAACATCATATATGCCAAAATATCTTTGCAGCTCCAAATGTGTCCAATGATAAAGAGGGTTGCCTATAGTCATAGGAATGGTTCTTGCCCAAGCCATAAACTTTTCATAGTCACCTGCATTCCCTGTAATATATTCTTCATCTATTCCATTACTTCTCATAGCTCTCCATTTATAATGATCTCCATATAACCAAGCCTCAGTTATATTCTTAAACCTTTTGTTTTCAAAAATTTCTTTAGCATCAAGATGACAGTGATAGTCAATGATTGGCATATCCTTTGCATAATTTTTATATAAATTTACTGCCGTATTACTACTTAACAAAAAATCTTCATCCATAAATTTCTTCATAAATTTCACCTTTTTTCTCTAATATATTTCGTATTGTTCACGTTAACATTAACTTAATTTCATTATAGATTAAAATTTCAAATAATTCAAGATAATTTTGTTAATGATTTCAAATAATTATAATCTTTCCCCATAATATAAAATTTTTCTTTTTGTTATTTTTCTTAAAAATCAAATATATTCTAACTATTCCATGTAAATTTTATATAATTAATAAATGTAACATTATCTACTATTTCTTAAAATAAACTTATTTTTTCTACATATTTTTATATAATACGCCTGCCTATATGATATAATTATATTTGGAATTTTATTTCATTAATACCAAGGAGGATAAAAAATGTTGAAAGATAGAATAAAAGAACTGGATATATTAAGAGCTATAGCATTTATTTTAGTTGTTAACCAACATATAGTTGGTGGTTACTCTTTTATTAAGGATTTACCTTATAGTGAATTTATGATCTTGAAAATTCTTTATGTTATAGCAAAACCAGCAGTTCCAATATTTTTAACTGTAAGTAGTATTGCCCTTGTACATGTTTACTACAAAAAACTAGATGTTAGTAAATACTACATAAAAAGATTAAAATATATATTTATTCCCTATGTAATTTGGTCTGCAATTAACATGTATAAGCTTGGAAACGAGGATAGATTTAATAATTTTATATCCCAAGTACTATGTGGAAACGCAGGTTTCCATTTATGGTATATGGGAATGATTATAAGGCTATTTTTATATTTCCCTATTATACTCTGGATTTCTAAGAAAATATACAACTCAAATAAAATAATTAGAGCTATGATATTTACTTCTATATTCCCTATATATTATATGATTAATAAGTACCAAAATGTTATATCAGATAATGTTGGAAAATTCATTTTTACTAATCCATCAGAGTTGCAACAAAAATTCATTAATGTATCTATTTTATTTTGGATTCTATACTTTATTTTAGGTATCTATATATCCTTAAACTTTACCTTCTTTAAAAAAACTATTACCAAATTTAAATGGGTAGTTATATTAGTATATATGTGTTTATTAAGTTATTCCTTTTTGAATGAAATTGGACAAGTTAAATTTGTTAGGAGTATATATATACTATTTAATATATTTACTATATTGTTTTTCTATGTAATATCGGTATACTTAAGCAAAAAACATATATGCTATAACACTTTTAATTTTATAAGCAAATACTCTTTTGCAGCATATATGGGCCATATTATTATAATAAATAAAGTAGTTAGCTTTGTTATGACCACCTTTAATACTACAGATAAGCTTTTTGTGGGAGTATTAACCTGGATAATTACCTCATTTATTACTCCGCTTTTTATTAGTATTATAAATTGTATACCTTATTTTCACTATGTAACAGGAACAAAACATAATATTTTAAAAGATATTTTAAAATATAGAAACTCACTGATAAAGGTAGATAAATCCTTATAATGAAAATGAAAATTTATTAATAATAAAATTATTTTTATAATTATTAAACAGTTTAATAATTATAAATTTATAAAATTTAAATAATAATATTTTAAATAAACTGTGTTAAGTAATTTGAAAATTATTTTAACACAGTTTTATACTCATAAGTCAAAATTAATTTAAAAAACTACTCCATAATTTGTTTAACTAACTTAAATAAACCTTTCCTTCAAGTGGTTCTATTTTTATTTTTACCTTATATTCCATTGATTTAATAATCTCATCTTTATTTAAGTAGTTTTTAAACTTAATATTTTTTTTAGGAATGTCTATATAAAATTCATAATTTTTATTCTTACTTCTATTTATAGCTATAATAGCTATATTAGAGTCTTCATTATTAAATTCATTCTCCCATCTTACATAGCCATAAACATCCTCCTTAAAATAAAAAGATCGCCACTTCCCTGTTCTTAAAACAACATTTTCATTTCTCATTTTTATTATACCTTTATACCAGTCTAAAATTTTTTTATCCTCTTTTCCCCAAGGATAAGTTCTCCTATTATCAGGATCCTTAAAGCCCTCTACCCCTGCTTCATCGCCATAGTATATAAGAGGTACTCCTGGAAAAGTAAACTGAATTATTGTAATAAGCTTTAAAAGTGTATATACTAAATTTTCCTCCCCATATTTATCTATTCCAATGTTTTTTACCATAGTATTAATTCTCTCTACATCATGACTTCCTACTAAATTTATATTGGAATAAAAATTTTCCCTAGGATAGTTTTCATAAAGACTCATAAAACTTTTATAAAGTATTTTAGCATCTATAACCATATTGAAAAACTTCAATAACCCTTCCCTGAAAGGGTAATTTGTCACCCCATCTAATGACTTTCCTGAAAAATATTTTTTTCTAGCATTATAACTTATCTTATTAGAAGCATCTTCCCACACCTCTCCTATTAGAATAGAATCCTCATCTAATAATTTTGTTTTACTTTTTATTTCTTCAATAAAACTATCTGGTAGTTCATCTGCCACATCTAATCTCCATCCCTTAATCCCAAATTTCATCCAATGATTAATAACGCTATCTCTATCCTTAATTATATAGTTTTTAAAGGATTCCTCCTCTTCATTAACACTAGGTAAATCATTAACTCCCCACCAGCAATTATAGTCATCAGGGTAGATTTTAAAATCATACCAGTTGTAATAGGGAGAATTTTTGGAATTAAAGGCTCCTAAAGAATTATATTTATTAAATTTATTAAAATATAGACTATCACTTCCCGTATGATTAAAAACTCCATCTAAAATAATATATATATTAAGTTTCTTTGCTTCTTTTATAAGTTCTTTTAAGATATTTTCATCTCCAAACATAGGATCTATCTTTTTATAATTTCCAGTATCATATTTATGATTACTTCTGGATTCAAATATAGGGTTAAGGTATATTAAATTTACTCCTAATTCTTTTAAATATTTAAGCTTTTTTATTATCCCCAATAAATTTCCTCCATAAAAATCCCATCTAAGTATCTCTGAAGTTTTACTATCCCTGATATACATAGGTAAATCATACCAGCTACCATATATAAAGGAGTTTTCTTTAGGATTTGACACTTTAAAATTTTTATTACCATTATAAAATCTATCCACAAAAATTTGATATATTATAGAATTTTTAAACCACATAGGAGTTTTGTATCCTTCTTTAACTACTGAGATTTGGTAGGGGAGAGGATTATTTTCATAAACCTCTCCCTCACCACCAAATAAGGAGGAGTTATTACCATAATATAAAATATTACCTTTTCTATAAATTTTAAAATAATAAAAAAGTAAACTAGAAGATTCACCTACATTAAAATTAATCTTAAAAACATAGTTATTTTCCCTATCCATTGATAAAACTTTTTTTCTTTCCTCTTCAAATATAATAGTCTCTACCCTATCTATATTTTCTCCTTTAAACCTTATTGTAATATAACTTTTACTCTCTACTGCTCCAAATGGAGATCTATAATAAAAATCCCATGAATTATGAAACATTCTTTGCACCCCTATTAAATTATTTCCGCCTTTTTTATATTCCAAATATCCTTTGCATACTCTTTTACTGTATTATCACTTGAAAACACCCCTGAATTTGCAATATTTATTATACTCATTTGCTGCCAAATACTTTTATTTTTATAAAGTTTATCAATTCTATCTTGAGCTTTAACATAAGAGTCAAAATCCTTTAGTATAAAATACTCATCGTTATAATCTAATAGTTTATCATATATATCATAAAACTCTGCCTTTGGTGCATTTAAACTTCCATCTATCATACCACTTAAAATTTTGTTTATCCTTTTATCATTATTAAAAATCTCTTTAGCAAAGTACCCGCCATTTTTGTAATAATTAAATACCTGCTCCGAGCTTAATCCAAATATGACTATATTATCATCCCCAACTACTTCTCTTATTTCAACATTTGCTCCATCAAGGGTTGCTAAAGTTATAGCTCCATTCATCATAAACTTCATATTACCTGTACCAGAAGCCTCTTTAGAAGCTGTTGAAATTTGTTCACTAACATTAGCACAAGGAATTATTTTTTCTGCAAGGGATACACTATAATTTTCCATAAAAATAATCTTAATTTTTCCTAAAATTCTAGAATCATTATTTATTTTATCTGCCACTGTATTTATAAATTTTATTATTTTTTTAGCAATGTGATATCCTGGAGACGCCTTAGCAGAAAATATAAATGTTCTAGGAGTTATATCTAAATTTGGATTTTCCAATAGCTCATTATATAAATTTATTATATTAAATACATTAAGTAATTGTCTTTTATATTCATGAAGTCTTTTGGCTTGAATATCATATATGGAATCTGGATCTATCTTTATATCATAATTTTCTTTTACATAGTTTGAAAACTCTATTTTATTATCCCTTTTAACTTTATAAAATTTTTCTTGAAGAGCAGAGTTCTTAGAATACTTTTCAAGCTCCTTTAATTTTATAGGATTATAAATCCATTCCTCTCCTATAGAATCACATATTAATTTACAAAGCTTAGGATTAGCTAACATTAACCACCTTCTATGAGTTATACCGTTAGTTTTATTATTAAATCTTTCTGGATACATTCCGTTAAAATCATTAAGCTCTTTCTCCTTTAAAATTTTAGTATGAAGTTTGGCTACTCCATTAGTAGAATGACTACCTACTATAGCCAAATGAGCCATTCTAACACTTCCATCCTGTATAATGGACATTTTATTTACCTTATCCCACTTACCACTGTACTTTTCAAATATCTCTATACAAAATCTCCTATTTATTTCCTCTATAATCATATAAATTCTTGGAAGAAGTTTTTTAAACATCCCTATAGGCCATTTCTCAAGGGCTTCCGCCATTATTGTATGGTTAGTGTAAGCACAAACATTAACTGTAACCTTCCAAGCATCTTTCCACTCCATTTCATATTCATCTACAAGAACCCTCATTATCTCTGCCACAGCAATAGATGGATGAGTATCATTTATATGAATAGCTACATATTTATCAAGATTCTCTAAAGTAATTCCCATTTTTAAATATCTTCGTATTATACTTTGAATTCCTGCACTAACAAAAAAATACTCTTGTTTTAACCTTAACATTTTACCCTTTTCATTAGAATCATCTGGGTACAATACTTGAGAAATAGCTTCTACTGAATATTTATACTCTACTGCTTTTAAATAATCTCCATTACTAAAAGAGGTGAAATCAAAATCCTTTTCTACTGCTTCTGCACTCCAAAGTCTTAAATTATTAACAGTGTTGTTGTTAAATCCTGCTATTGGAATATCATAGGGTACTGCAAGTATAGGCTCATAATTTTTATGTATTACTTTAAGTTTTCCATTTTCCTGAATTAAGGAAACATCTCCACCAAACTTAACTAATACTGATTTATCTATTTTTCTAGTTTCCCATACATAACCATCCCTAAGCCAACTATCTGGAACTTCTACTTGATAACCCTCCACAATTTTTTGTTCAAACAATCCATATTTATATCTTATACCATTACCATGCCCTGCTAGAGACAAGGAAGCCATTGAATCTAAAAAACAAGCTGCAAGCCTACCAAGTCCACCATTTCCTAGTCCAGCATCTACTTCTATTTGCAATAGCTTATTAAAGTCTATTCCAAGCTCTTTTAAACCATCTTCAGCTATTTTTCTTATGTTCATATTTATTAAATTATTTTCTAAAAGTTTTCCTATTAAAAATTCCATAGAAAAATAATAAACTTGTTTTACCTTATCTTTAGCATATTTTTTATTAGTTTTCATTTGATTTTCTGATAAATAATCTTTAATTAAACTAGAAAACGCTACATACTGGTGAATTGGAGAAGCTTCCTGTATATCCTCTGAAAACATTACTATAAGTTTTCTTTTAAAATCATTTTTTAACATTTCTTTATTCAAAAACATTTTTACCACCGCCTTGCCCGTAAGTTACTTAATAAGTGAATAATATAAATCCCTATATTCTCTTGCAGAGTTCTCCCAACTATTATTTTCTTTCATAGCATTTTTAACTAATTTTTCCCACTTGTCCTTGTTTCTATATATACTTAAAGCATATTTAATAATATTTATCATTTCACATCCATTATAGTTTGCAAACGAAAATCCATTGCCTTCATCAGTGAATTCATTATAAGGCACTACTGTATCTTTCAATCCACCTGTCTCCCTTACTATAGGAATAGTCCCATATCTTAATGCAATAAGTTGTCCTATACCGCAAGGTTCAAATAATGAAGGCATCAAAAACATATCTGATCCAGCATATATCTTTTGTGCTAAATCACTACTAAAATATATATTAGAAGATATTCTAGAAGGATATATAGAAGAATAATACTCAAATAAGTCCTCAAAATTTTCTTCTCCTGTGCCAAGCACTACAATTTGTAAATCTAAACTTAAAAGCTCTTCTATTACTTGAGCTACAAGGTCAAATCCTTTTTGTTTAACAAGTCTTGAAACTATCCCTATTACAGGTATATCTTTATTTACGGGAAAATTTAATAGTTTTTGTAATTCTAATTTATTTACTATCTTACTTTTTATATTGTTTTCATTATAATTTTTCCATATAGCTTTATCATTATTAGGATTGTATAACTGAAAATCTATTCCATTTACTATTCCTGAAAATTTATTCCCCAGTGAATTTAAAAGACCATGGAGTCCCTCTCCATAAAAAGGGGTTTTTACTTCATTTACATAGGTTTTACTTACAGTAGTTATTAAATCCGAAAAATTTATTCCACCCTTCATAAAAGAAACAGCATCATAATATTTTAAAGCATCTTCCTTAAAATAGTCCCAACTTAATGACAATAGGTCCTCTAAAATTTCTTTTGGAAATACTCCCTGATATTTTAAATTGTGTATAGTAAACATAGTTTTTGTATTAAGTAATTGTCCATTTTTCTTATAATGTTCATTAAGTAAAACTGGTATCATTCCTGTTTGCCAATCATTTAAATGAATTACATCTGGAGTAAAATCTCCCATATGTCCTATTGATTCCAAAATTGCTCTACAAAAGAAAGCAAACCTTTCACCATCATCATAAAACCCATAACTTACGTGCCTCTTAAAATAATATTCATTATCTACAAAATAAAATGGAATACCTTCATACTCTAGATACTGTAATCCACAATAACTATTTCTCCACCCTACTGGCACAGAGTAGCTATCTATCTGTTTCATCTTTGATTTAAAATTAGATGATACTTCACTATATTTAGGTAGTATAACTCTTACATCTATTCCTAATTTTTTTAATTCTTTGGGAAGGGAATATGATACATCTCCAAGCCCACCTGTTTTTATAAATGGATAAGCCTCAGATGTAACAAACAAAACTTTCATTAAAATCTCCTCCTGTCATAATTTCAAAATATTAAACTACTCTTCTTCAAATGCATCTACTGTACTATTCTTGCGTATAACTAAAGGGAAATGTTCTACCCCTCTTAAGAATACCTCTTTAAAAATTTTTATATTTTTATCAAGTATTGAATAATTTAAATGAGCTCCTTCACATATTTCACAGTTTTGAAGTATTATAGAATTTTTTACTACTGCATTTTTGTGTATCTTAACATGACGTGCAACAATGCTATTTTCAACAGTTCCTTCCACAAGACACCCATTTGCTATTAGGGAATTTGATACCTTTGATAAAGATAAATATCTGGTTGGAGGCTCATGCTTTATTTTTGTATATATATTACCGTTTTTAAAAAATAATTCCTGAATAACCTTATTATCTAAAAGATCCATATTTGCTTCATAATACTGATTTACAGAATTTACACATCTTAAATAGCCTGTGAACTCATACGCATTTACACTATAATCTTTTATATTCTTATAAATAAAATTTTTTAGACTACAAAAATTTCCTCTTTTAATAAACTCATATATCAAATCCACTAGAAACTTTTTTTTCATCAAAAGTATTTCCATAGAGATATTTACTTCTTTCTCTGCGCCTAAATTTTTTCCCACACTTAAAACTCTATTTTCACCATCTATATTTAAAACATCACAATTCAAAAAATTTTCATCTCCGTCTTTAACCTTTTTATAAACTATAGTAATATCTTTACCAGACTTTTCATGATTGTTTATAACTTCATTAAAATCTATGTTACAAATCATATAAGAGGAAGCTATAATTACATTTTCCTGCCTACTTCTATAAAAATACTCCATATTATTTTTAATCATTCTTGAGTCAAACTCTCTTGAGTCATTAGCATAAAAATTAAATAGAAATAAACCATCCGTATTTCTATCTAAATCCCATGGTTTACCTGTTCCAAGATGATCAAATAGGGACCTACAATTATCCTGCATAAAAACTCCTATATTTTGAATTCCCCCATTTACCATATTAGAAAGTATAAAATCTATTATTCTATATCTAGCTCCTATAGGTATTGCGGCAATAGGCCTACAATTAGTTAGACTTCCCATATCTCTTGTATCTTCACTTAACATAATCATCCCCAAATAGTTTTTAAACATGTCCCAATCCCCCTAATCAATTTTTGTTCCTTCCCCTATAAGAACTATTTCCTCTGAATCCTTTATTACATTATTTTTCCCTATAAATGTATTGCTACCTACTATAGCCTTATCAACTACAACACCATCCTCTATAAAAACACCTGGTAAAACAACTGAATTTACCACTTTAGATTTTTCCCCTAAATACACACCTGGAAATAATATAGAATTTATAACCTCCCCATTAACAGTGCATCCATCAGAGATCATTGAATTTTGAACCTTTGCATTATACCCTATATACTGTGGAGTTTTAGCAAAGTTTTGAGAATATATTTTCCAATGTTTTTCGTATAAATTCAATTCATTATTCTCATTAAGCAAATCCATACTAGCCTGCCAATAGCTTTCTATGGTGCCAACATCCTTCCAATATCCTTTAAATCTATATGCATAAAGTTTTGCCCCTTCCCCTACCATATAAGGAATTATATTTTTACCAAAATCATTACTTGAATCAGAATTTTTATTGTCTTCTTCTAGAAAAACTTTAATTTTTTTCCAGTTAAAAATATAAATACCCATAGAAGCCAAATTACTCTTAGGGTTTTTAGGCTTTTCTTCAAACTCATATATGCTATCATCCTCTTTAGTATTCATTATTCCAAAACGACTTGCTTCCTCTAAAGGCACTTCAATTACTGCAATAGTTGCATCTGCACCTTTCTCTTTATGATATTTAAGCATTTTAGAATAATCCATTTTGTAGATATGGTCTCCAGATAAAACAAGAATATATTCAGGATCATAATACTCAATAAAACTCATATTTTGATACACAGAGTCAGCGGTTCCCTTATACCAACTTACACCACTTTCATTTGCATGGGGAGATAAAATAGTTACTCCCCCATTTCTTCTATCTAAATCCCAAGGCGTACCTATTCCAATATGATTATTTAATGTTAATGGTTGATACTGAGTTAATATCCCAACTGTGTCTATGCCTGAATGAGCACAATTACTTAATGTAAAATCAATAATTCTATACTTTCCCCCAAAGGGTACTGCAGGTTTTGCATTATTTTTAGTTAAATCTTTCAGTCTAGTTCCCTGTCCACCTGCAAGTATTAACGCAACTAATTCCTTTTTAATCATATAAATTCCTCCTGTCTTTAAATATAGGTTTAATAAAAATTGTTGATAATGGAGGTATCTTTATATTTATATAATATGGTTGAGTATTCCATTTCTCCCTTATAGGATGAATTACTCCTCCATTTATTTTATCTTCCCCCCCATAAGTCCCCTTATCACTATTAAAAATCTCTTCATACATTGTAAGTCTTGGTACTCCAACCTTATAATTTTCATAAAATTCTGGAGTAAAATTACATACAACAATTAAGAAATTATTTTTTTCCTTACCTTTTCTAATATAACTTATTATACTTTGATTATAATTTTGGTGATCAATCCATTGAAATCCTTCACTGGTTAAGTCTTGTTCCCACAAAGCACTATTTTCAATATAGAAATGATTTAAATCTTTAATATAACTTTTAAAACCTCTATGGCTTGTATATAATAGGAGTTGCCAATCCAATTGTGTATCATATTTCCATTCTATAAATTGTCCAAATTCACATCCCATAAATATTAATTTTTTTCCCGGATGTGATATCATATAACCAAAAAAAGCTCTTGCCGCAGCAAACTTATTTTGATAAGAACCAAACATCTTATCTAATAAAGATCTTTTACCATGAACTACTTCATCATGAGATATAGGTAATATAAAATTTTCTGAAAATGCATACATTAAAGGAAATGTGAGCAAATCATGATGCCATTTTCTATATATAGGATCCATTTCCATGTACTTTAAAGTATCATTCATCCATCCCATATTCCATTTGTAATTAAAACCTAACCCCCCTATATAGGTGGGTTTAGTAACCAATGGCCATGCAGTAGATTCCTCAGCAATCATAAGAGGATTTTTTACTTCTTTAAAAATAATTTCATTTAACTTTTTTATAAAAGCAATGGCTTCTAAATTTTCATTCCCACCATACTGGTTCTTGTACTTTTCCTTATCTACCTTACCATAGTCTAAATAAAGCATATTTGAAACAGCATCTGCTCTTATTCCATCAATATGATATATTTCAAACCAAAATAGTGCATTTGAAATAAGGAAACTATGTACTTGTGGCTTAGATAAATCAAAATTTGCCGTACCCCACTCATAATTTTCAGCCATATAAGGTTTTTTATATTCATACACTGGTGTTCCATCAAACCTATATAATCCATGTGCATCCTTACAAAAATGACCTGGAACCCAATCAAGTATTACACCTATATTAGCTTCATGGAGCTTATCTACAAAGTACTTAAAATCATTAATACTGCCATATCTACTAGTTAAAGAATAATATCCAGTAACTTGATATCCCCAAGAAGCATCTAGTGGATGTTCTGTTACAGGTAATATTTCTACATGAGTATAGCCCATATCTTTAACATATTGTGAAAGTTCATCTGCTATTTCCTTATAATTATAAAAATTATTCTCCTCATCTCTTTTCCATGAACCTAAATGTAACTCATATATGTTAATAGGAGAAGAATATATATCTTTATCCCTTCTGTTGCTCATCCACTTTTCATCATTCCATCTATAACTGTCTATATCTGCTATTATAGATGCAGTATTGGGTCTTATTTCCGAGTAAAAAGCATAGGGATCCGATTTATGAAGTATCTTATTTTTCTTAGTTACTATTTCGTATTTGTACGCATCTTTTTCTTTTGCCTCAGGAATAAAAATACTCCATAACCCAGTATTTCTTTCTCTAATCATATTATGATTACAGCCATTCCAATTATTAAAACTACCTATAATCCTAACTTTTTTAGCATTAGGAGCCCATAGTCTAAACTTTACACCTACTTTTCCTTTTTTTGAAACTATTTTGCTTCCAAACATCTCATAGGCTCTAAAATTTTCCCCCCTATGAAATAGCTGTGCATCTGATAATATACTCGCCTTTTTAAAATTCATCTCTGATAACCCCTTCACTTTTTAACTAAGAGTATAATTTTAATAAAAACACAGTTAAAATTTTAAAAAAATAAATTGTTTATCTCTCTCGTGTTATTATATGAAAATTTTTCCATTAATGCAAGTTTAAGTTTAGTCTATATTTTTTTAACCAAATGAAAAAGTACAGCATGTAAAAGTTATCTTCTACTTGCTGTACTGTTTTTCTATTAACAAAGTTTTTATTTTAAAAACTCTTTTTTCTAAAACCTTAGAAATTGTTATCCAAGGGCTTAGAAGCCCTTTTCCCAATTTAAAAAAGTGGGAATTAGAGATTCTAGACACTAAATTAATTATATATCCGAAAATTCCATATTTATACTTTCTGTACTGGTTTCATATAATGAATTTTTGTGTTCTTCACTTTCTTCTAAACTTTTTGCAGGTAATTTTAAAACAAATTCACTTCCCTGCCCTAATTCGCTTTTAATATAAATTTCTCCTCCATGCATTTCAACGAAGGATTTAACAAGGTAAAGCCCTATTCCACTTCCCTCTCGATCCCTTCTAAAAGTTTTATTTACTTGTCCAAACCTTTCAAAAATAAGTCTTAGCTTATCCTTTGGAATACCTATTCCCGTATCTTTAACAGATATTGTAACATATTCTCCCATATCTTTTACAGTTACATATATATTCCCACCTGAATTAGTAAATTTTATAGCATTAGACAATAAATTCAATGTAATTCTCTCTATTTTATCTCCATCAAAAGCCATTATTTTTTCCTCTACATCAGTATCAAAAGTAAGATTTAGTCCCTTACTTTCAACATAAGAAGCTACTGATAGAGTAATATCCTCAATAACACTTACAATATCATAATTACTTAAATTCAATTTTAAAAAACCTGAATCTAACTTTGTCATATCCAATAGATTATTTATTAATCTCATAAGCCTATAACAATTTTGTTTCATAACATTTAAATATTTATCCTGTTTTTCAACAGATTGTGTATCTTTATTAGATTTATTATAAAGCCCTAATAATTGCACTGCACTATATATAACATTTAAAGGAGTTTTTAACTCATGTGATATATTAGATAAAAATTCTGTGATTAGTTTATTTACCTCTCTAGTTTCATTTAATAGTTCTATATTTTTTTCTACATCTTTTTGCAATTTTTCAACCTGTTTTTCTGATGTAATATCATGAAGTATACTTAAAATTGTTGGTTGTTCTTCATATATAAAATAAGTGGAGGTATTTTGCATTATAGCCATTTGTCCATTATTTTTTATTATTTTCTCTTCAAATAATGACATAGTTGTTTTTTCATCATATATTTGTTCGAATTTTTCTCCTACAACCTTCTTTTCCTCTTCCGGTACAAAATCCGAGAACCATTTACCATTTAACTTATCTACATCATTAAACCCTAATAAATTAGCTGCACTTTCATTAGCAAAAATCAGCCTTCCATCCCTATGTACAAATATAGCATCCATAGAATTTTTAATAAGAAGATTATAACAAGTTTCATTTTTTAAAAGTATATCCTCCATATACTTTCTTCTTTTATCTTCTTTAGTTAATCTACTATTTAATTCTTTTAATTGTAAATTTTTATACTCAATATTTTCATTCTCAATTTTTACATAGTGTCCTAAAGGCCACGCAGTTAGTATAAAAACACCTACTAATATTAAATCATTTTCAAAACGAGCATTTATTCCCTCATAAGGAAAACAGGTTAAATCTATTAACAATATTATTATAGATGAAATCACAGACATTATAATTCCATATTTTTTCCCTAATTGTAAAGTGGATGTAATTATAATAAACAAAAACAAAAATTTATATTGTGCTACACAAGTATGAGATAGAATAATTAAACTTGAAAATATTAATATAAAAACGCCATTTTCTATCATTTGTATTTTTTTTACATGCTTACTTTCAAAAATTCTTATAGAAAAAAAAGACCATATCCAGTATATTAAAGCTATTACAAAGGTGAATAAGGCTATTGCCACTTCATTAAAATATCCGTCTTTTGTTGCAAAAACTATATTGTTTTGTGTAAAAAATTGATTGTAAATTATTACTGATGAAAGAAGTAATGATACTAATTTAACAATACATATGATATTATATATCTTCTTTTGTCTAATATCCTCAAAATAATCCATACGTTTCACATCCATATATTTTTTTATTCATAAATAAATAATATAAGGACCAAAATAAATGATCCTTATATTACCTTTAAATTATTTTCTAAGAGATTTTGGTTCCTTTGGCTGATAGAAACTTAAAGTACAAGCTGAAGCTGATGTTGACTTAGCCATAGTCTTGCAAACTTTTGCAACCTCTTTCATTACCTTGTTTTTCATGTAATTCCCTCCTTAATCCTTATATAATTTTTAATATAACTGTTTTTATAGCAGTTATACTATATATTACAAAGGAATTTTTCTACTTTCGTATTATAATTATAATTTAAGTAGAAGTTACCTTTGAAAACATAACTAATCCCCATAAAATATATAACATTAATCCCTATTACTTTTAAAAAACTCCCTTTACTTCTTAGTGAATCCCCATTCACCACAATATCTATAACACTTTTTTAAACTGGAATATAATATATCAAAAAAACTACTCATACTCTTTTTTTAAGATAATATGTGCTACTGGGCTTAAAGTAAATGCTTGCCATGCAATACCCAAATACATACACTGAACAATGTTTAGCATATTATGGTTTTTATATTTATATCCTATAAAAATTAATACAATTATAAATAATGAAAAAATATTAATTAAATTAAAAGATGATTTTTTTAAGCTTTCTCTAATTTCAATATTGGTAATTGGTTTTTCTTTACTATCTACTGGTACAAATTTATAAATCATAAAGTATGCAAATGCTAAAACAATTGTGCTTATAACAATTATGCTAATTATACTCATGTTATAAAGAAGATATTTTACAATAAGACCAAATCCAATAGCTATAATAGCCCCTACAATTATACATATAATAGGCGAAGATGCATGTACACCTCCTGAGCGTTTTCTAAACATTGCAATAACAAAAGTTACAACTAAAGACTCTACTAATACTTTAAATATAAGTCCAAAAACTATAACCCATAACAATGCTAAAGTAGTTTGAATTAAATTAAATGCCCCATATACTATAACTTCTTTGTTGTCCTCATCTAAATTCAACTTTTTAGCTACAACGCAGCCTATTTTTTCCGAAATTCTTTCAACCAATGACACTTTCATCCCTCTTTTTATTTTTATATATTGAAACATAAAATATTAAAATTATTAAAGCAAATAAAATTAAAGATGGTATAAAATTTAGCACCTTCGTCAAAGAATTATTTAGCATTGATTCAATATCTAATTTTAATATGCTTTCCAATATAAAGAAATTAACCAGTTCACAAATTGATAATATAGTTGCGGCAAATAATGAAGCTGTAATTGATTGTATTACTGGTATTTTGTTTAATGTGGCAATTATTAAAATGCAAATTATTATATTTATAATAGTATGTACACCATAATGTATTGGTAACATCCTTATTATATAAATACACATTGCAAGAACCATACTTGAAGTACAATAAGTTTTTTTATCAATATTCTTTTTAGCAAATAAATACCCAGTTAAGACAAATAAAAAAGATTCTGGAATAGTTCGTGTAAAAAATTCCATTAATGATATTTTTAGCATATTATTGTTCCTTTCAATATTTTACTTCTAAGTAATTGTATTTATATCTTAATTATACCATTATTTTAGCAAAAAGAAACCATTTTGGTAAATTTTTTGAATTTTTTTGTAATAGTTTTATTTAAATATAAAAAATCAATATTTATCTATAGTTTTTATATATTGGTTTTATTTCATTATACTACAAAATATGTGCAATTTAAATTTTATGTAATTTTTTAATTATCTAAAATTTTTCCCAAATTAAAAAGCTATCCCAATTTTTTATTGAGATAGCTTTTTAAATAAATTTTACTAATTTTTATCTACATCATAATATTATGCCATCATAGCTTCTATTTTATTTCTTAATGAATATAGTATTAATCCACATAATATGGATATGCATGCTATTCCTCCAAAAATACTTAAAGCTCCTAAGCTTCCTACATAAGATGCTAGATATCCTGCTAATATATTAGCTATACCATTACTTGATAGCCATACCCCCATAAGTAAAGAAGCATACTTAGGTGGTGCTATCTTACTTACCATTGAAAGTCCTATAGGAGATAAACAAAGCTCCCCTAATGTATGAAAGAAATATGTCCCTACAAGCCATATCATATTGGCTTTTACAGTAACATCATCTCCCGCATTTCCTCTCTGCAATACTGCTCCAACCATAAGTAAAAATCCTACTCCAAGTAGTATCATACCTAATGACATTTTTTTAGGTATACTTAAATCCCCTTCTGGTCTATTAGCTAACTTTAACCATAATATTGACATTATTGGTCCCAAAGAAACTATAAAAAACGGATTTAATGATTGAAACCATGATACTGCAAGTTCCTTCCCAAATATATCTCTATTTATAAAATCCTTAGTATATATTGTAAGAGAACTTCCTGCCTGTTCAAATCCAGTCCAAAATACTATAACAAATAAAGTAATTATAATTATAACCGCAGTTCTCTTTTTTTCTTGTAATGTTAGAGGTTTATTATTATCTTCTTTTAATTTTCCATTAGAATCTACTACAGTATGTTTTCCTATATCTCCAAGATACTTTTGTGATAATGCCATAAAAATAATCTGGCTTAATATCATACCAATTCCTGCAGCTAGAAATCCATATTTAAACCCATACTGCATTATTTCTCCCGCCTTTTTAACTGCAAAAATATTTTCAGCTAAAGTACCACAAACTAATGGCGCTAAAAAGGCTCCTACATTTATACCCATATAAAATATTGTAAAGGCTGAATCTTTTCTCTTATCACCATCTGAATAAAGTTTACCTACAAGTGTAGAAATATTAGGCTTGAAAAATCCATTACCTATTACAAGTAAAAACAAACCGATAAATAAAAATGTTTTCGTCTGCTGAGCAAATAATGCAAACTGTCCTAATGCCATTATTGTGGCACCTACAACTATTGCCTTTCTTTGTCCCAAGAATCTATCAGATATGTATCCTCCTATTAGTGGAGTAATATAGGTAAGTCCTGTATACCAACCATAAATTAGAGCTGCTGTTGCTGGATCAAATGCTAATCCACCTCTTACAAATTCTGTAGTTAAATAAAGTATAAGTAAAGCTCTCATTCCATAGTAGCTAAATCTTTCCCACATTTCTGTAAGAAACAACATATACAATCCTGGTGGATGTTTTTCCTTTGACGCTTCATTTTTTTCAATTTTATGCATCATTTCATCTTCATTATTTTTAACTTGCATACTAACCCTCTTCCTTGTATTTAAGTGTCAAAGCTATTGTACCATTTTGTTGGTATTTTGACAAGGTAACATTTTCTTTAACATATTATGCAATTTTTCACCCATATCCCCTTCATAGTACTAATCTCAACAGTTATACTCTTACATTATTTTATATTTAAACTATGTAATTTAAAAAATTCAATTATTTTTAACAAAATTCACTGTTTATTTCCACAATATCTTTCATACCTTATATTAAAATTTTACTCATTTAATGTACTATAGTGTAAATTTGAAAATATTATAGCCACAAATTATATATAATGAAACAATTACTTCATTTTAACAGTCTTTAGTGGATTTTAGTATATCCCTAATCTCCTCTAATAATAATTCTTCCCTATTTTTCTTCTCTTCTTCTATTTTTTCCTCTTTCTTTTTAAAAGTATTTATAGCTTTTATAAATAAAAATATAGAAAAAGATATAATGGTAAAATCAACAACGGATTGTATAAACTGACCATATTTTATAGCCACCTCTGATCCATTCTTAATTCCTATAACTATCTTTAAATTAGTAAAATCTATTCCCCCTATTAAAACTCCCACAGCAGGCATTATAATATCATTTACCAATGAGGAAACTATTTTTGAAAAAGCCCCTCCTATAACCACACCTATTGCTAAATCAATAGCATTTCCTTTTACTGCAAAGTCCTTAAATTCACAAGCAATTTTTTTAAACAATAAAATCAACTCCTATCTTATAAATTTTACTTTTACAAACTAAAAATATTTTCCCCATATATTTTACTAATAAACTAAATATAAATCATTTAAAAGACTCACCATAAAAAAATAAAGCACTAACAATTAGGCAGCGCCCTATGTACTTAATAGGGTACTTACTACAAGTAAAGTGCTTAAAAAGATATTTTATTTTACAAAATTTCTATATCATCATATTTTCCAAACTCTTTTAATATATCCTCTATTATATTGTGTTCTAAATTTCTAAAATTTCTTGATCCACATATAAACCTTAATGTAAGAACTATTTTTCCATCTTTTAAAGAGGTATACACAGTATGAGAGAGATTTTCATAATATATAGGGTGTGTCTTTGAAGCTATTCCTAGGGCTTCCTTAGCTTTATCTTCTATATTACCAAGCTCTTTGAAGGCGCTGTCCAAAATTATTTTTTTAGCCCTTTGCCAGTTACTCTTAGTTGTAACTGGTATATCTATTTCATTCCAAGTATAAGGAAATGTATTGGTTTCATTTACTGCTTCTGTAGTAAGTAATTTTATATTAGGTATATGAGTAAGTCTTCCTGTACTTTGACCATAGGTTTTATTTGCCTCTGTAACCTCTATTATAGTAGTATAAAACCATTCGATTTCAAGTACATCCCCTATATTATCACCTATCTTAATTCTATCTCCCACTTCAAAAGGTTTATGGGAGTTAATTATTATCCACCCTAAAAAATTTGATACTAAATCCTTAAATGCAAATGCCATTCCTGCTGAAAAAAGACCTAAGAATGTTAAAATATCCTTTGATTCATAAATCCATATAGGGATTATAATAATAATAAAAAATATATTTTCTACAAATGAAGTTATTTTTTTTAATTTTATGGTTCTTTTAGAAGTTAAATCTGCCTTATCAATATAACCAAATATTACTTTATTTCCCCAATGTATAAATATAAACAATCCTATTGTTAATAACAATTTAGGTAATACATCTATATGTTTAAATTGCAAACTAATGTTTTGAAAAACATATGTAACTTTCATAAAAAAATCTTTCATATAAAGTCACCTTTCATATATTACTTTTATATCATTCTAATTCTTCTATCTCAAATTTATCAAATTCTATCTCCTCCACGAAATTATCCTTATTAAATGAAGTTTTAGCTCTTCTATTGAATTCATCTAAATTAGTTGGTAACCAATATGGCTTTGATATATCAAATTGTTCACATATTTCTATAATACATCTTTTCAAATTTTCCTGATAATTTTCTCCTTCATGAGAATTTGATACCATATCTTTTATTATTTTATTATCTTTAATTAACTTACCCCATATTTTAAGCATTTTTTACCTCCAACCTTATATATTTAATATGTGAAACCATATAAATATATCTAGAATATTTTATATCAATCTAACTTTAATTAATATAAATATATATTTATTTTTGTAGTTTTGCAAATATATATTTCATTAAAGAATAATTTTAATTTTACCAAGTATTTAAAAAATAATTTCTAAGCTTTATAAGTATGGTTCTCAAGTTCCTTAGTTTTTATAAAATCAAAAAACCCTATAAGAATAAATCTTATAGGGTATATAGTACAAATTTATATACTATCTTCTGAATCCTCTGTTGTTCTGTTGTTTTCTTGCTCTTCTACAATCAGGACATCTTACTGGATCATTTTCAAATCCTTTTTCTTTGTAGAATTCCTGTTCTCCTTCAGTGAATACGAATTCTTTTCCGCAGTCTTTACATAATATAGTCTTATCTGCCATTTCAACATTCCTCCTTAAAATTAAGATTTAAAATTTGATTCACATAACGTTCCAAAATAAGAGGGAATGTTGTTCATCATATTAAATCTTTTCATAAACATTTAATTTTTATTACTTAACAACTATAACATATACTTAAATAATAATCAATAGAAAAACTCTAAATTCCTAAGCATTTTTATAATTATAGCTTTTATCTTCTTTAGGTGCGAAATACTGATAAAAATAACATTTAAGTCTTCCATTATAAAGCTTTCTATTTTTATCAGACTTTTTACCAAAACATTTCTCAAAATTTTCATAAGAGGTAATAACAAAATAGGACCAATCATTTAGCTTCTTAAATGTGTTCCCCATAGTTTTATATAGGTTTTCAACTTCGTTAAGCTGCCCTATTCTTTCACCATATGGAGGATTAGTTATTATATATCCTCTTTTCTTCTTAGATGAAAAGTCCGCTACATCTAATTTTTGAAATGCTATATAATCTTCTACCCCTGCTTTTTTAGCATTTTCTCTTGCTGTTTTTACTACCTTTCCACTAATATCTGAAGCAAGTATTCTAAACTCTTTATCATTTATAGAATTTCTAGCAAATTTTCTAATATCTTGCCATAAATCTTGTGGAATAATATCCCATTGTTCTGAAACAAAGCTTCTATTTAATCCTGGAGCAATATTTTTACCAATCATTGCTGCCTCAATTGCTATTGTACCTGAACCACAAAATGGATCTGCAAGTAAATTACCTGGTTCCCATTTACTTAAAAGTACTAGAGCCGCAGCTAAAGTTTCTTTCATAGGTGCTATACCTGCCATTTCTCTATATCCTCTTTTATGTAATCCAGTTCCTGAAGTATCTAAAGTTAAAGTTACTGTATCCTTTAAAATTCCTACTTCTATCTTATATTCAACACCATTTTCTGGGAATAAATCTCTTCTATATTTCCTTTTCATAGCATCTACTACTGCTTTTTTTACAATAGATTGACAATCTGGTACACTATACAACTTAGATTTCACAGATTTACCTGTTACATGCATAAAACCCGTTATAGGTATAATGTCTCCCCACTCCACAGCTAAAGTTCCTTGAAACAAATCCTCAAAACTCTCCGCTTTAAACTCAGCCATTTTAATAAGTACTCTATCTGCAGTTCTAAGCCACATATTACATGTAACAATATCCATCTCATCACCTTTAAAGGTAACTTTTCCATTTTCTATTTTCAATTCTTCATATCCTAGTTCTTTAAGTTCATTTGCTACAACCTTCTCAAGACCAAAAGTTGCAGTGGCAATTAAAGTATATTCCATATATATTCTCTCCCGTACAATTTTAATTTCTATTCTATAGTATATCTTATTTCTGTTATTTTAGGCTATAAAAAATGAAAAAAGTTATCAACTAATTATACGCTAATAACTTTTTATACTCTATTTTAATTAACTTTTTCTATATTCTTTAATATGCTATCTTTAAAAAATATGCCTATTAAAACTATTACCACTATTATTATAGTCGCAATAAGTACTATTGATTTATTACCTAATGCTATATTATGCCCATAATAACAGGATAAAGTTAAAGCTGGTATTCTTCCAAGGGTTGAATATAGCATATAATCTTTAAATGATATTTCAGATAGTGCACATAAAAAAATCATAGCATCCTTAGGCATTCCAGGTAAAAGATATAGAAGGAAAACCACTAAATTTAATTTCTTTGAATTTAAGGTTTTTTCTAAGGAGTTCTTAATTTTTACTGGAACAACTTTATTAACTAATTTACTTCTATATTTTTTTGTCACTAAAAATAATATAGTAGCTCCCATATCTATTCCAATTATGGAAACCAAAGTTGCTTGCCAAGTGCCAAATGCATATCCTCCTACGGCTTGAATTACCTCACCTGGTATGAAAAATATCACAACTTGAAGTACTTGCATTATTCCAAAAACCACTATAGCTAATGGACCAAAGGATAGTAAATACTCTTTAAATTGATCCTGATTTTTTAATAAACTAAAAACATATTCAATTTCATATCTATACAAATAACATAATGCACCTACGAAAGCTAATATTACAGTCAAAATAATAATACTTTTATACTTTTTTAAAGTTTCCTCTAATCTTTCCATATTCCCTCACCTATCGTATAAAATTTATTCTCTATGTATATAATTTACTATATGACTCTTAATTACTTCATATTAAATTCTTAAAATTTTATTAAATCTTTATTAATTATTTATAATAAAAGACTGCGGATAATTTTTATTTATCTGCAGCCCTATAATATAAAGCAATTAAGCAACCTATTTCCTAATTAGATTTATTAGTGGTAATAATTTTAAATAATTTATGATCATATCCTTTGAGGGCTTATTATTACTATTATTATATTCCATAGGTACAGATGCAGTGGTATTTTCAACAAATATTACACCATCAAAACACTCACTAGGAACTATTCCCGCAAAACTATATGCTGGTGTAGTCTCACTATATGCCGCTCCAATAGCATGCACTCCCTGAGGTTTTAACAGCCATTCCTTAATATGTTTGTCCTTTGAAGCATTTTTAAAATCCATGAAAAATATTGGCGTATTAGCTTCCTTTAAAATCGAAGAAAATGTATTTGGAAAATCCTCAGTTATATTAAAATTTTTCATAGAAGTACTATCTCCCAATGGTAGAGCTCTAAATCCGCCTTTATTAAACTCCTGGCCTATAATATACATATCATCTTTAAACATATTTCTAAGATGTCCCCCCATGGGGTTATAACCATTTATTTTAGTACTTACATGACCATTATGTGCCCAAAGCATTATCTTATCATTACCAAATTGCTTTTCATAATCTAATATCCATTTAACATTTTCCGCCATAGATATATCTCTGTAATTTACATAGGAACCACCATTTCTTGTTACATACTGTAAATTTATAAACTTATATATTGTATCTAAATTCTTTTGTACAATCTCATATTCACTTTTAGAAGATTTTTTTATATATTTATCTTTATTACTTTGGAATATTTTCATTAGACCTTCTAAAGTATCTTTAAGGTTTTTTACTTCTTCATCTTTTAATATAAATGCATTGTCACATTTTATAAAAGCCTGGTTAAATTTTTCTACCCCTTGTATATCAACAATCCCTAAATATTCCAAAACCTTTTTTTTATCTATTTGTATAGTTTGTATGTCAAATCCATAAAATTTAATTTTTTTCTTATGCTGAGGATTCTCATTATATTTTCTCATCCAATTAACCATATCTAAAACTTCTTCAGTAGTCCACACCCAATATAATAATTGCTTTACCGCACCCTTTGCAGTTCCTTTTCCATTCAATATGTAATCATTTACTACCCTAGCATCGCCAAATCCTGCTTCCATGGCAAATAATGTGTATCCCATTTCCTCCACTAAAAATTCAAACATTCTATGCTTTGCCTGAAAAAATTCTTTTGTACCATGGGTAGCTTCCCCTACTGAAACTATTTTTTTATTTTTCAATATATTTTTTAAAGGTAACAAATCCTCAAAACCATTTTCAGCTTGTACTGTTTTTAATGGAATAATATTTTCCTTCAAATTAAGTTTTTTACTATCCTTAGCCTTTACCACATTAGGATTTATAAGAATACTAACGGTAAAAATTCCCACTATTCATTATTATACACTATTTCTAAAAAATTTATATAATCCTAATATATGTTTTATTAATATATCATAGTAAAAATAGTAATATTTTATCACATTATTTTTAAATTTAGTCCTACTCTAATATCAAATGATTATTAAACTCACATGGAGTCTATTTATGAAAATCCCTCTCTAAATCTTATATTTAGAAAAAATTATCTAGGGTCGCGCCAACAGATATCCCCATATATAACAGATGTGAATGCTACTTATAATAGCCAAAAGATAAAAAGACTTGGATAATATTTTTATCCAAGTCTTTGTTTATTTAACTGCTTTTTGAACTCTAACTTCTTTCCCCTTTATATTCTTTTTATGAAGACTTCTTATGACTAAATTCCCTTTTCCATTAAGAATATCTACATAAGAATGGGTATCATTAACATCAATTATTCCAATATCCTCAGCGTAAACACCGTCTATATTACTAATGGCACCTACAATATCTCCTGGTCTTATCTTTTTTTTCTTCCCTGCGCTTATATATATTTTAGTAATTTCATTATCTAATTTATTATTTTTTAATTTTGGTTTAACCTTATGTTTTAATTTATATTCGAAATCTTTTTTACCCTCTTGTACCTGAATTTCTGAAGGAGTATCTTTTTTAACCATATCATGACCAATATACTCTTTTATATTTTTCAAAAATTTAAGCTCATAATTATATGCAAAAGTTATAGCCTTTCCTTCATTTCCTGCACGACCTGTTCTTCCAATTCTGTGTACATAGCTCTCTTTCTCCATAGGAACCTCATAATTAATTACATGAGTTATATTTTCAATATGAATTCCTCTAGCTGCAACATCTGTAGCAACTAAAAACTGAAACTCTCCCTCTTTAAATCTTTTCATAGTCTCTAATCTATCCCTTTGGTCCATACCACCATGAATAGCTTCACAAGAAAACTTACTCTTTTTCATATTATTTAATAAAGTATCTACAGCATCTTTGGTATTACAAAATAAGATACAACTATTAGGACTTTCAGTATATATTATCTTTTTTAAAAGCTGAAACTTACTATCCTTTTCAACTTCATAATACATTTCTTCAATAGTATCTGTAGTAACATTTTCAGGGTGAATTTCTATTTTACTTGGATTTACCATATATTTTTTACAAAGCCTTTCAATTTCCTCAGGCATAGTTGCAGAAAATAACATAGTTACTCTATTTTTAGGCAAAGCATTTATTATGTCCTTTACCTGATCGATAAATCCCATATTTAACATTTCATCTGCCTCATCTAAAATAAAATATTTTATTTTCTCTAAATCTAAATTACCCCTTTTAATATGATCAAAAGTTCTACCAGGAGTTCCAACTACTATATGAACTCTTTGTTTCAACTCACTTTTTTGTAAATTCATAGGCTGTTTCCCAAAAACAGCAGCACATCTTATTTTTTTAAATCTACCTATTTTAAAAATATCCTCTTTTATCTGCACTGCAAGCTCTCTAGTTGGAGTAAGAATTAATACCTGAGGCTTCTTTTCCTCAACATCTATTTTTTCACAAACTGGAATTCCAAAGGCTGCTGTCTTTCCGCTACCAGTTTGAGATTTTACTATAACATCCTTATTTTCAAGTACAAAAGGAATAACCTCTTCCTGAACCTTTGAAGGGTTAATATACCCTAGCCCCTTTAAAGACTTTAATATTTCGTTACTTAATTTAAAATGTTCAAAATTTAATTTACTCATACCTAATCATCCTCATATATTATTTTTGACCCATACCTAGCATCTTTAATATTCAATTCCTTTAGAGGTCAGGGATAAAAAGTTAATAGGTTATAGGTAACAATTTCTAAGGTTTTATAAAATAATACTCCCTTTAAAACCTTAGAACTCTATTTATCTTCTGTTTATATTCTATATACTCTCTGTTTAAATTTTAAATAATCCTCTTTAAAATCAAACTATATAATAGTAACATACAAAAATATAAAAAACTACTTATATAAAATTATTGTAAAAAAGTTGTTTAAAGTAGGGTTTAGAACCATACTTTAAAGGAAAAAGTAATAACTATACACTAAAATAGCTGAAATTTTTATACTCTGCCATACTAATAAAAATATTTTTGAAATTATTATTTATAGTTTAAAATATTTTTATTAATATTATTTTTTTAAAATATATAGTTTACCGTTTCTGGGTTTTAAAAACCAGTCTCCTGTAAATCCTTTATTTATAAGAATCTTTCTCATTTCATATAATGCTCCTGCATGGCTTACAATAAGAATGTTAGAATCTTTCTCATTTTCTAATATATAATCTATAAAATAATTAATTCTCTTTAAACTTTCTAATCTGCCCTCCGGTTGAGAAGCATGATTTCTACCCCACGCTACTCTACTTAATAAAGACCAAGCATAATAGGGTAGTGGAATAGCTAACTTTATTACCGCCATAGCTGGAATTTCCACCAATTTGTCTGAAATAATTATTTCTCCATCATATAAAGTTTTAGCTGTAATAATAGCCCTAGGTAAGCTACTACAATAGCATTTATCCCAACTTTCATTTATAATAATTTCATTTTTTATAACTTCAGCCTTATCATATTCCCTATTATATTCCCTATACTCATCTGAAGTCATAAAATTTTTCCTTAATAAATCAACTTTAAAATGCCTTATTAATCCTATTCTCATATTTTTCACAGCTCCATATATTAGTATATATTTTCCTATATACTATATGTTTTACCCAATTTTATTTAATATTCTCTATAAATATTAAATAAAAATTCATTGAACTAACCATATAATTACTTTTCTAAAATTTTCAATTATATATTATATTAAAATAAGTCTTTGCCCTTAGTCCTAACAATATTTCTTTATTTAATATAAAATCTTTAAATAACCAATGTATTTTACATTTGTTTCAATATAAAATTCCAATTTAAAAATATTTAATTATAATTTTATCTTAATAAAATTATATTGCAAAATTTTTCAAAAACTTGTACAATAATGTTATAATATGTTATAACATGTTTTAACATTAATTTATAAATTATTAATATATGGTTATAACATGAATTTGAGGAGGAAATGTGGTGAAAAAATTTACATTAAAAGCTATTTGCTGCTTTATCTCAATTATTATGTGTACAACTATACTGGGCTGTGGAAAATCAAAGGATACTGCAACTAATACTAAAAAAGAAGTTAAGGAAAATGTTGAAGAAACTAAAGTAGTAAAAAGTAAAGATAATCTTTGTCAGATTACTGTTCCTAAATCTTATACAACTGAAAATCTTCAAAACCCACAAGCTACTATTCAATTAGCAGATAAACTTAAAGAAAAATGTGTACTTGCAATATCTGAATCAAAAAAAGATTTTGCATCATCCTTTACATTAGATAAGTATTTTAATTTGCTAACTACAGAAATGAAAAAATCTGTTAAAAATTCAAAAGTAACTAATGCAAAAGACATTAAAATTAATGGAAATAAATCAAAGCAATATGAATTTTCTGGAGAAATAGGTGAAATAAAAATTAAATATAATATTGCTTTAATTGAGGGTAAAAAGGGCTTTTACCAAATCACTACATGGACAAGCCAAAGTAAATTTGATAAAAGCAAAGCTGAATTAGATAAAATTATAAATAGTTTTAAAGAACTTTAAAGAATAAGGAACCATTAAAACATGGTTCCTTATTTTTATTCTGTATATTTATATAAATAATAGTAAATCACTCTATATTTTTTAAAAAATATATTGCAAGTTGTGTTCTATCCCTTAATTGTAATTTTTCAAGCAAATTCGTTACATAATTTCTAATAGTACCTTCGCTTAAATAAAGCTTTTTTGAAATTTCCCTATTGGATAATCCTTGCCCTATTAGTTTTAGTACTTGAAATTCCCTTTCTGTTAGAAGTATTTTTTCTTCAGTTTTTTTATTTTCTCCTATCATACCCATTATTGAATTTAGAATTTCACTTTGAAATACTCCATTACCATTATAAACTGTTCTAATACTATTTATAATATTATCTGATGATTGATTTTTAAGTATATATCCCTCAGCTCCATTTTTTATTGCCTGAGCTATATATTCATCATCTTTAAAGGTAGTTAATATAATAACTTTAATACTCGGATTTTCCTTTTTTATTTCTTTTGTGGCCAAAACTCCATCTAAAATTGGCATTCTTACATCCATAAGTACTATATCAGCCTCATTTTTTCTACAAAACTCTATTGCCTCATTACCATTAGATACTGTGCCAATAACCTTAATATCTCCTTCAAGCTCTAAAATTAATTTAAGACTGTCTCTTATCAACCCATCATCATCAGCTATTACAATCTTCAAAAATATTCACCTCTAACTCCCCAATTGGAATAATACATACTATTAAAAACCCCTCTTTAGAATCTATAGAAATACTCCCTCCAATATTTTTTATCCTCTCCTTCATACCACTAATACCTAACCCCTCTTTTATCTCATTGCACCCTACTCCATTATCCTTTATATATAATCTTATATATTTTTCGTTTCTTTCTAAATTTATATAAATTTTTTCTGCATTAGAGTATTTTGAAGCGTTTGTTAATGATTCTTTAATGTTTGTAGCTATAATTTCCATTATATTTGAAGGAATATTATTAAAATCTCCTCTGTAATTAAAATTAACCTTACAATAATTAAAGTTTTCTATTATTTTATTTATATAATTTATTCCAGTAGTCTCTAAGGATTTTATATTATACACCGTCTCTTTTAATAGACTTAAAGCCTTAGAAAGCTCTTCAATAGATTTGTCCAATAACTCATAAGACTTTTCTTGATTTATATTTTTTAGTTTAGATGCTGCTTGTAATTGCATATAAATACCTGCAATATTATGCCCTACTTTATCATGTATTTCTCTTGCTATTCTGTTTCTTTCTCTTACTTCTGTTAAATGTTCTATCTTTATATATGAATTAATAAGCCTATTTTTTGTTCCTTCTAACTCATAAGTTATTCTTCTTTCAGAATCATATAATCTCTTATATTTTTTCTGTTCTTTTATATATTTACTGTAAGTATATCCATAAAAAATTACTATAAAAAATAACAGTGTATAAATTGGTATCTCTTCTATATTTAAATTTATAACAAAAGGTATTATTAAGAATAAACCACTATATTCCTCCCTCTTTATTAATTCATAAGAACAAATGCATAAAAAAACACTAAATTCCTTTATATAATAACTTATAAAAATTATTATTAAAGATTCTAAATATATAACTGCTTTAGATTTTACATATCTTTCTATTAAGATATCCATAATCATTGCTATTAATATAGAAGCAATAAAAAAGTAAGATATATTCCATTTTATTATACCTATTGCAATTATAAAAGCATAGAAACCCAATTTAAATAATTTTTCCAAAATATTCCCACCCTTTACCCTGGTTTTAATTTTTAACGAAAACTAGAAGTATATATATTATAAGGTTGCTAAAAGCCTAATACAAATAAATAAACCTTTCTAATTAAAATAGTGAAGAAAAAAAATTTCTGCACTATTTTAACTATACTTTAAATTATTATATCTTCTTTTCTCCAGCAGGCTAATAGAAGAAATACTATTGTAAAAAGAGATAATATTGATATTTCTGGCAATATATTGTATAAGCTATTATTATACATAAGTTTATTTACAGCCCTTAACATCCAGGTTATAGGAATAAAATTAGAAATTTTCTGTAGTATTTCTGGCATAATCTCTATTGGCCAAAAGCACCCTCCTAGCATTGCCATTGGAGTAATTGTAATGTTTGAAATGGTAGAAACAGTCCTTAAATCCTTTGAATTACTGCATAAAAATAATGCAAAGGATACAATAAACACAGAATAAAACATAAACAATAAAAAAGTTTCAAAAAGAGAGGGGATTTGCATTTTTAATATCCCTATAATAAAAGCAAATATCACTATAATTTGTAATAATAAAACTACTAAGAAACTTAATAAATTTTGAATAGTATACTTTTTAGGACTAACTGGTGCTGTAAATATTCTATAATATATTTTACTTTGTTTGTCTTTCAAAACTATAGAAGTAATATTAACACCTAGCATTAACATATTAAATGCCAAAAATCCCAAGGAAAAAGATATATTTTTCTTACTTACTAAAGTATTATTAGTATTTTTATTTTGTACATTAAGTATTCCTTCATTATATTTATCAATTGCTTTATAAAAAGTATCCTCATCTCCTTTAGAAGATATCGCTATAGTTTTTGCAGAATTTACAAAACTCTCCATGCTGTATTTAGGGGCTTTAGAAGCATTAGTTCCATTTATAAAAAAACCTTTTATTTTTACATCCTGTCCCCTTATTATATCCTTAGTAAAATTCTTTGGAATTTCAATTATATAGTCATTTTTTAAATTTAATAAAAAATCTTTTATTTCAGACTGATCTATATAATTTATTTTATTTTCCTTCTCTATTTGGTTTATAAAAGCTTCTGTAAGTTTAGTATTATCATTGTCTATAACTCCAATAGAAATTTTAGCCTCTCCATTATTAAATGAAATAAGAATTATAATAAGAATTATAGGAAAGATGACCATAAATATAAAATTAGATTTAGATTTAAATATTCTTTTTAAATTATTCATAAAAATAACCATTAAATTGCTCTCCTTTTTTCAGCTATTAAAGATACTCCTAAACACAAAGCTGTTCCAATCCACATAGCTAAAATATTTGAAATAATTATTTCATTATTGCCACCATATATAGAATTAAACATTGCATTATGCGCCATGCCATTGGGTATAAATCTAATTATTTTGTCATAAAAATTACTATTTATAGGAAATTTAACATATCCCCCAGAAACTAAAGTACAAGCCACAATAAATATATTCAAAATATCTGCAGATTTATCATCTTTTCTAACTAATGTGCCTACTGCCATACCTATAAAATTAGTAAATACAGACATACTAAATATAATAAATATTATTAAAGCTATATCCTTACCATAATTAGCTTTAAAAATATACTTTGCAATAAACATTAGTAATAGCCCTTCTAAAAACACTGTAACTATAGATGAAGTAATATATCCAATTAAAATATCTATTCCTTTTGTTGGCGTATTTTTAACCCTTATTCCCTCCTCTTCGTATATCTCTCTTATAGAATACCTTCCATAAAGGGATCCATACATAAGGGTCATAACTAACATAGTTACTGAATAGTAGTCTATAGCCTTTGGTATTTTTCCATGAATATCTATAGAAGAATCCACTATACTATTTTTATCTACTATAGCTCCACCCTTTGCACCCATAGTATAAGAAGCATACATTGTATTAGCTCCATTTACAAATCCATTTAAAACATTTTTAACTATTTCTTTTTGAATAGTGTCTCTCTCACTATATAAGAATATATTAGATTTTTTACCACTTAAAATATTTGCTAAAGTCCCCTTATCTATAAATATAAAACTACTTCTTTCATCTACTGCTATAAAATTTAACCCTTCTTCCTTACTATTTACCTTTTTTACTTCTATTAAATCCTTTAATTTATTTGAAGTTATATAACTCTCAAAGTTATTAGAAAGCTCTCCTTCATCCTTAATACAATAATACACCTTTGACCTTTTTATATTTCCAGGTGTAAAATCACTTTTTAAAGCTGTTCCTAAAATTAATATCAAAATCACAGGAAGTAGTAACATATTAATTAAGCTTTTCTTGTTTCTAAGATTTATTTTTAATTTATAAAATATAATATATATAATTTTCATAAATATATCTCCTAATCCCTTAATTTTCTACCTGTAAGTGTTAAAAAAACTCCTTCTAAAGTTGGCTTATCCACATTTATTTTATTTATATCCACATTATTGTTTACAATTACATCTATAATTGCTCCTAAATTTCTACTATTATTCTTTGATACTACTTCTAAGAATTTTTCATTTACTATACAGTCCTTTACCCCCTGTATCTTTTTTATACTATCTACTATAGTGTAATTCATTCCAGAAAGTTCCATAGTTATTTTATCTTCAGTTGAAATTAGGGACTTTAATTCTTCATTTGTCCCTCTTGCAATTATTTTCCCTTTATCCATTATTACTATTTCATCACATATTTCTTCTATCTCTTCCATGTAGTGAGATGTATATATTACTGTTGATCCCATTTTATTTAGTTTTTTTACAGATGATAAAATGTGTTTTCTAGACTGTGGATCTATTCCAACGGTAGGCTCATCCATAATTATTAACTTAGGTTTATGAACTATAGCACAAGCTATATTAAGCCTTCTTCTCATTCCTCCAGAATATTGCTGAGGATAGCTCTCTTTCCTATCCCATAACCCTGTAAATTCTAAAGCATCCTTTACACTGTTTTTTAGATTTTCGCCTTTAAGGCCATATAGTCTTCCAAAGAAGGTCACATTTTCATATGCCTTTAAATCATCAAATAAAGCAACCTCTTGTGGCACAATTCCTATCTTAGACTTTATCTCCATCTCATACTTATATAACTCCTTGCCAAAAACGAATATTTTACCAGAATCTATTTTAGAAAGTGCCATTATTGTATTTATGGTAGTAGTCTTACCTGCACCATTAGGACCCAAAAGTCCAACTATTTTTCCCTCTTTTATAGCTAAATTAACATTATCAACAGCTAGAAAATCACCATACCTTTTCACTAAGTTTTTTATTTCAAGTATCATAAAATCCCTTCTTTCACTTTAAAATAAAATATCTTTTCTTCTCTATGATAATAGATTACTAAAATTAACCTTTTCTTTGTAGTGATAAAAATAACAACTGTATAGTGACATTTATCATATTAAATTACTTTATTTTCATATAATATGTACAAAAATAGAGGAACCTTAAACTCATGATTCCTCTTTATAACTATATATATTTAATTCTAGCTTTAAATAAAAAACTATTCTCTATTATGAGAATAGTTTTTTATACTACTTAACGGAAGCATCCTTTTTTCTCCTTTAAAAATACATACACCCATGAAATATATAATAAGTTTTTAATCTGTTATTACTCTTCCCCTCTTATATTTTCTATTATATTTTCTCTGTTTATTTTTCTTAGCGGTATATAAGTAGAAGCTAAAGATATTATAATTACTCCAACTACCGCAGTTAGTATTTCCTTTTTAGGAATTGCCCATTGAAACTCTCTTATGTCTGTCATTATTTTAAATAATCTATAGGAAAGTGCTGTTCCAATAATGCCTCCATATATAGATGCAATTATGCCATAATATATTCCTTCAAGACATACCATCTTAGTCATCTTGCTTTTATTCATTCCTACGGCTCTTAGCATAGCTAATTCTCTTTTTCTTAGAATCAAATTAGTACTTATAGTATTTATAATATTTAATGCTCCAATTAAGCTTATTACCACTACAAAACCATATAAACATATATTTACGGCTATAGCTCCATCTCTATTCTTTTTAGATTCCTCCATATGGTCAATATAATTATATCTAGGATCTTTCTCACTTAAAACTTTTAAATAACTTGCAACACTGTCTTTATTTGCACCTTCCTTTAGCTGGATAAATACTGTGCTAATATTACTATTTCCAATGATATTTTTATAAATCTTTTCTGAAGTTATAAGACTTACTGACTCATTAAAATTATATTCATGGTCTAAAACTCCTTTATCTAAAATTCCTAAAACTTTAACTTTTTTAATTTTAGATATATCTATTTTATTACTATCACCTAATTTATCATCAATTATATCAATATAATCTCCAACTTTATAATCTGTTGTATCCATAATAATGGGTTTATGGGTAGCATCATCAATTAATTTACTAGTTTTTAAAAGTATTACTCCATTTTCATTATTTAATTTTTCTATATCTACAGCTCCTTCTTTAATATATTTTTTTAGCTCGGGTAATACCTTATCTCCATACGAAATTATATTATTATTACGAAAACAAAACTTACCATCTTTTTTTTCTTCATTTATAAATGGCATTGCTTTAAACATTCTCGGATTTACTTTTTCCTCAGGTACTAAAATACACCTTGATTCTTTCCTAACTGCGTATGTTTTTTCAACCTCTTTAAATTTTTGAATATCATTTAAAACAGATAAACTTATTTCCTTTTGTGGTTGCCCATACTTCCATAAAACAAAATCTTTTAAGTCCTTCTCTTGTGCTGCTCCAAATTTGTAAACATAGGTTGCAAAACTTCCAAAAACCACATAAAGTACTATACTTATAATTAAAGAAAATACAGTAATTCTAAATTTCTTTCTATTCCTCTTAAGGTTTTTATAAGCAATTTCTCCTTCAATACCAAAGATTTTATTTGCTAGTCTAGATTTTTTTACTTTCTTTATATTTTCCTTTTTAAAACTTCCCGCATTTCTAACTGCCTCTAGTGGAGACACTTTAGCTGCCTTTCTGGCAGGGCCTATAACTGATAAATAAATTGTTATTAACCCAATTAAAGCACTTATTATAAAAACTACAGGAGATAAAACTACCTTAATCTCATTTCTTAGCAATACTCCCAATATACGAATTACTACTTCCATAGCCAAAATTCCACTTAAAAGTCCCAAAGGAATACCTATTAAACTTAAAATAAAAGCCTCCTTTAAAACCAAACCCTTTATTTGATTAGGTGCTGCTCCTGTACATCTAAGTATACCAAATTGCGAAACTCTCTCTAAAACCGATATATTAAATATATTATAAATAACTGCTGCAGTACTTATAATAATTAAAACAACTATAAACACAACTACAGATGTTAATCCTCTATTTAAAGATTCATTTATGCTTTCTGCATAAAATCTTAAAAGCCCTTCATTGTATTCGATATTATAGTTATATTTTCCATTTTGATTCACTATTTTCTTAAGTTCTAGATTATTAGCTATTCTTTCACACTTTTCATGAACACCTTTTGGAGAAACCATCTTTGTAAATACACTATATTTAAATTCATTTAATATATTAAATTCATTTAAAAAAGTTATTCCTTTTGTATTGTAGCCTCCCGGATATGAAATAGATAACTCATATGTACCTACTATTTTATATTCCTTTTCTCCCTTTTTATTAAATATATCTTTTTCAATAATTTCTTTATTTTTGCTTTTAGTTTTATTAACCTCTTTTTCACCTACAACCAATTTAATTTTATCTCCTATTTTAGGTTTTAAAGGTAAATAATCAAGAGCCCAATACTCTAATAATATTTCATTTTCATTTCTAGGAAGTCTACCATCCTTTAATTTAATAGGTAGCATTTCAAAAGCCCTATTGTCATAACCTTCTATATTTAAATATCGATACATAGGTGCTTTAGGATTTACAACTCTTTCCTCTTCTTTTACATTAGAAAGTATTCCAGAGCCCTCATCACTTACTACCGCAATTTTTTCTATTTCCACATTGTTATTTAATTTGTTAACTAAATCATTATTAAGTTCCATAAACTTTGCATGATAGTGGCCTTTTGCTTTTATAGCACTTTCTATATATTGTCCCCTTATACTTACAAGCATAGTCCCTATAGCACTAATTAATGCAACTGCAAGAACTATACCTAGTATAGTAAGTATAGTTCTTTTTTTCTGCCCTTTTAAATATCTAAAAGTGATAGTGTTATACTTTTTCATCTCTTAATCACCTCATCTTTAACCACACACCCATCCTCTATAGTTATTATTCTATCTGCCTGAGATGCAATATTTAAGTCATGAGTTATGATTATTAATGTTTGATGATATTTTTGAACAGAAAATCTAAGTAAATCTATTATTTCCTTACTATTCTTACTGTCTAAGTTCCCTGTTGGCTCATCTGCTAATATTATTGCAGGTTTATATGAAAGTGCTCTTCCAATAGATACCCTTTGTTGTTGTCCTCCTGAAAGCTCCGATGGTAAATGATTTTTCCTATCTTTAAGACCTAAAATATTTAATAACTCATCCTTATATTTTTTATCAACTTTCTTATTATCTAAAAGTATTGGAAGAGTTATATTCTCCTCTGCTGTAAGTACAGGTATTAAATTATAAAACTGAAATATAAATCCTACCTTTCTCCTCCTAAAAACAGCAAGTTCTTTTTCATTTAGCTTGTATATATTTTCTTTATCAATTATTACTTTTCCCGAAGTAGGCTTATCCACTCCACCTAACAAATGTAATAAAGTGCTTTTACCTGAGCCACTTGCCCCTACTACTGCTACAAATTCTCCTTCATTAATAGATATATTTACATTCTTTAAAGCTTCAACTTTTGTATCTCCAAACCCATAACTTTTACATAAATCTATTGTTTTTAAAACTTCCATTACCATTTCCTCCCTATTGACTATTAAGTGATTCTACCCATGTAAAATTTAGTTATTCTTGTGATAACTCCTCTTTTAATCTGAATCCTAAAAAAACTTATCCAGTGGATATCAACCCTTTTTTCCCATGTAAAAAGGATAAAAGTGCTACAGATGATAGCCCTCAGATAAACTATTTTATATTAATTATAAAACCTAAAACTTACTAGGAGGTGTTTTTTATCTTACTATTTAGTAAGAAAGACCTATGATAATTAAAATACAATAGATAAGTCTTTGATGTAGCTGATTTTAAACCATATTTATTTCAATATTGAAATAAATAAAATGGAAATAAAAAATTTGTTTTGAAATGTTAATATATAATATCTTTATATAAATTAACTTTATTTTAATAACAACTATAAACAAATATACGCAGGGCTATTTCCATCCCTGCGTACAAAGTCTAAGTTATAACTTTAATTTTAATCCTTATTATAACAATCAATATTACATTTATTACAACAAGAATTTTTAGAACAAACCATAAAATATCTACTAGTTTTTATAGTGGCAATTGATGTGTTATTATTTAGATTTGGATCTGGCGTTGTTGACATTACTTTTGCGGTATTTATTATATTAGTTGTACATTTACATTTTGTATCTGATGACACTACCTTACCTCTTATTAAAATAGTTCTTGAAGACATAACTTTTAATGTTCCTATAACAACACTTCCTGTCCATGGATTAAAGGTTACTCCTCCATTTATTGAAAATTCTGGTCTTATAATTTCAGGCGGAATAATATCCATTAAAACAACATTTTCTGCATCTGCCGGTCCTGTATTTGATACTACAATTTTATAGGTTAATATTTCTCCTGTTACTACTGGATTTGGACTTCCTATTTTTATAACTGAAATATCTGCTAATGCATTAACTTCTGTATCCACTGTAGTTTCATTATTGTCCAAATCAGGATCTGGCGTTGATGAAATTACAGCAGCATTATTGGTTATAATTCCTGTAGCTGATGGTGACACTGTCCCTCTTATTAAAATAGTTTTTGTTTCGCTAGCTGGTATTGTTCCTATAATATAAATTATTGGCCATGGATTAAAGGTCACTCCTCCATCTATTGAAAACTCTGCTCCTATAATATCAGGTGGAATGGCATCATCCAAAACAACATTTTGGGCATCTGCTGGTCCTGCATTTGATACATCAATTGTATAAGTTAATATTTCTCCTGTTAATACTGGGTTTGGAATTCCTGTTTTTATAACTGAAATATCTGCTAATGCATTAACTCCTGTACCCACTGTAGTTTCATTATTATCCAAATCAGGATCTGGTGTTGATGAAATTACACTTGCAGTATTACTTATAGTTCCTATAGACGACGGTGACACTGTTCCTCTTATTAAAATAGTTCTTGTTTCACCAGCTGGTAATGTTCCTATAATATATATTGTTGTCCATGGATTAAAGTTTGCTCCTCCATCTATTGAAAATTCTGCTCCTATGATATCAGGTGATATGGCATCATCCAAAACAACATTTTGGGCATCTGCTGGTCCTGCATTTGATACATCAATTGTATAAGTTAATATTTCCCCTGTTACTACTGGATTTGGAGTTCCTGTTTTTATAACTGAAATATCTGCTAATGCATTAACTTCTGTATCCACTGTAGTTTCATTATTATCCAGATCAGGATCTGGTGTTGATGAAGTTATATTGGCAGTATTAGATATAGTTCCTGTAGCTGATTGAGACACTGTTCCTCTTATCAATATAGTTTTTGTTTCACCAGCTAGTATTGTTCCTATATCAAAACTTCCTGACCATGGATCAAAGTTTGCTCCCCCATCTATTGAAAACTCTGCTCCTATAATATCAGATGAAATGAAATCCATTAAAACAACATCCTGAGCATTTGATGGACCTGCATTGAATACATTAATTGTATAAGTCAATATTTCTCCTGGTATTACTGGATTGGGAGCCGATGTTTTTGTAATTGAAACATCTGCAGATGGTACAACTTCCACATCTACTGTAGATGTATTATTGCTTGGATTAGGATCTTGCGTTGCTGAGCTTACCTCTGCAGTATTACTTATAATCCCTGTAACTAATGGTGACACTGTTCCTCTTATTAAAATGTTTCTTGTTTCACCAGATAGTAATGTTCCTATATCCAGACTTCCCGGCCATGGATTAAAATTTGCTCCTCCGTCTGTTGAGAATTCCGCTCCTGTTATTTCAGGTGGTATATTATCCGTTAAAATAACATTTTGGGCATCTGCGGGTCCAAAATTTGATACTTTGATGGAGTAAACTACCATTTCCTCTGGAGTTATCGGATTCATATCTACAGATTTATAAACCCCAACATCTGCTACTTGAGTAGACTCATTAACCTCTATAACCGCTGTTGATGTATTATTACTTAAATTAGGGTCTAATGTTGTTGATGTTACATCTACAGTATTAGTTATAAAGCCTGGACCTACTGGAGCTACTGTTCCTCTTATTATAATAGTTCTTATTTCATCATTTAATAATGTTCCAAGATTAAAACTTCCTGTCCATGGATTAAAGGTTATTCCTCCATCTGTTGAGAATTCTGCTCCTGTTATTTCAGGTGGAATAACATCACTTAAAGTAACATCTTCAGCAAGGGATGGTCCAAAGTTTGATACATCAATTGTATAGGTCAAAGTCTCTCCTGATACTACTGGATTTGGACTTCCTGTTTTTATAACTGAAATATCAGCTAAAGCATTAACTTCTATATCTACTGTTGATGTGTTGTTATCCGGATTAGGATCTGGTGTTGTTGATGTTACATTTGCAGTATTAGATATAATGCCTATTGCTGATGCCGCTACTGTCCCTCTTATTAAAATAGAGCTTGTTTCACCATCTAATAATGTTCCTATATTAAAACTTCCTGGCCATGGATTAAAGGTTACCCCTCCATCTACTGAGAATTCTGCCCCTACAATTTCAGGTGGAATAGCATCCGTTAAAACCACATTTTCAGCATCTGCTGGTCCTGCATTTGATACTTTAATTGTATAAGTTAATATCTCTCCTGGAAATGCTGGATTTAAATCAGATGTTTTTATAACACTAATATCCGCTGTATTAATTTCGGTATCCACTGTTGACATATTATTATCCAAGTTGGGGTCAGGTGTAGATGAAATTACCCCTGCGGTATTACTTATAATACCTATTGCCGATGGTGACACTGTTCCTCTTATTAAAACAGTTCTTGTTTCTCCATTTGATAATGTTCCTATATCAAAACTTCCTGGCCATGGACTAAAGGTTATTCCTCCATCTGTTGAAAATTCTGCTCCAATGATTTCAGGTGGAATGACATCATCCAAAACAACATTCTGGGCATCTGCTGGCCCTGCATTTATTACATCAATTGTATAGGTTAATGTTTCTCCTTGATTTACTGGATTTGGACTTGCCGTTTTCACAACTGAAATATCCGCTAATGCATTAACCTGTGTAAATACTATTGATGTATTATTATTTAGATCTGGATCCGGTGTTGATGAAATTACATTTGCAACATTACTTATAATCCCTGTAGCAAATGATTCTACTATTCCTCTTATTAAAATAGTTATTGTTTTACCAGCTAATAATGTTCCTATATCATAAATCGTTGGCCATGGATTAAAGGTTGCTCCTCCATCTATGGAGAATTCTGGTGCTTTTATAGTAGGTGGAACTTCATCATCTAAAACAACATTTTCAGCATCTGATGGTCCTGCATTCACCACATCAATTTTATAAGTTAATACTTCTCCTGGTATTACTGGATCTGGGTCTGCTGTTTTAACTACAAATATATCTGCCACTGGATCTATTTGTAAATAATAATCTTCAACTTCTCCATCTGATGCTGGTCCTATACTCCTCGTATCCTCAGCCGTTTGTGAAGAATTTTGATTTATTAGCTCATCTGTTGTAACTCTAACCCTTACAAAGGTATGATCTGGTTTCAAATTAACACCTACAGGTACTGTAAAGTTTAATACTACTTGCTGCACCCCTGGATCTGATGGTACTACTACAACTGGTGTAGCCTCATTTCCCTGGAATACACCATTTTTATTAAAATCTATCCATCCATATACATTTCCTGGTAATCCTGTGTTATTTACTACATCTACTGTTAAAGAGTAGGTGGTATCTGTTACTAATAACGGCGTAAGTGGTAAAGTAGTACCATCATCTTGTATCCCCTGTAGTATATCATCTCCTGTAGCATCTGTAGTTAAATTTGCATAAGCATCATTTTCAGCTGTTACTTGAGTTCCTAAAGTTAATTGGTTTATTATTTGATGTCTAGGTCCATTGTTAGCAAGTAGTGTATTATAATTATCTACTCCCGTTCCTGAAGTTGGATCAGGAGCATCACCAAAATCTATTTCAATTAATGAATTATGACACATAGCCCCATCATTTATACTGGTTGGTACAGCCTGAGAAAACCTTTCACCAGTTGCGTTGTTTCCTGAAATTATTATACGGTAGACTCTCCCTGTAGCATTGTTTATAGCATATAAAGTTCCTGATGCATCTATAAAGGTAGCTCCATAGGAAGATACCCCTGGTACCCCTACTGTTGTTAAATTAGTAACATTACCATTAAAGGGATTTACCCTTACTGCAATTCCATCAAAAGTTACACCATATAATTGCCCATCAATTGGATTCCATGACCAATCAGATACACTGATAGGGGTTATTGGTACAGAATTTAAAACTTGACCAAAAGTAGCAGAGTTTTGATTTAAATCAACCTGATAAAAAGTTGCTGTATCATTTATATATATATACAAATTACCTTGATTATCTATATCCCCTGTTGTATAAAATACATTTGGTAATCCCGTAATAGCACCAAAATTTGTTCTACTGCCATCCCTTGAAATTCTTGTTAAATTATTGGTAGTACCAATCGTACCATATATCATATTATCTAAAACATTATATGCTATAGGATTTATCCTAACTCCCATATCTGGATTTATTATATTGTATTTACCTGTTACTAAATTTACTTCTACAAATTCGCTATTTGCAGCTGAGGGTGGTACAGCCACTTGATATCCAATGGGCCTACAAGTAAAAGTTTCCGGATTATCATGACCATAATTTCTACCATTAATGGTAGAGTTATTATCTATTTGGGTTTGAGTTACATTTATTGTTTGTGTTCTAAAAGTACTGGAATTTGTAAACCCTGCTGGTTGCCCAAAATTTGTTGGTGGACAAGTAGCGCCTGGATTTATAGCAGTTTCATAAACAGTATAGTTCCCTGCTAAATTAAGATTTGAAAAGATATATACTCCAGATGCATTGGTTTGAACAGTTGTACATACCCCGTTAGGATCACGTATAACCACATAGGCATTAGGTATTCCTGGTTCCCCTGGATTCAATGTACCATTATTATTTAAGTCATCAAAAACTACTCCTCTAATTGTTGCAGCCATAAAATTTCCTCCATTCTCATATTTTTAAATTATTTAATTCAAATTTTACATATATAGTTTTAGTGTTAAATTTACTTATTTGATATTACTCTTCAGTAATATATGATATGGGAAATTTTACTTTATGACATATAAATATAGACATAACCTACATATTAATATATAAAATCATTTCTTAAATCAATTATCAAATAATGGGAAAAATAATAAATTCCAATTATTTAGAATAATTATCATAACATTGGACATAACTAAAATTATTCATGTATTGTACTTCTTTATATTTTAACAATATTAAAAAACCATGGATTTAGTGTACCCCTATCCATGGTTTTTCTATATTTCTTTATTTAAATACTATTTCAATTGATTATGATTATAATAGTATTTAATACTATCTTAATCATAAATTAAGATTTAAAGTGAACAATACTATACTTATTTATAAATTCCCTATTATATAAAATTAATAATTATCTTAAGTATTACTTAGATAAAGAATTTATAGGAACCCACTGCTGTTTAACTCCTCTGGCTATTAAATACCAACCTTTATGCTCTGCATATATATCTACAACATCACCTTTTTTTAATGTCGCCACAACTGGTGATATCTTATCTGGATAACTTCTAACTTGTAAAGAAGATACATTTACCTTATATCTTTTTTTTATAGGGCTTGCATTTGAATTAACCTGTGGAGCCTTTTCTTTTATATAAGCTGACCTAATCCATTGCTGTTTAACTCCTCTAGCTATTAAAGACCACCACACACCGTCATACTCATATGTCTTATACACATCTATTACTTCACCATGGTTTAATGTTCTTACCACTGATGCTGCATAACATGGCGCATTTCTTATAACTTGAGGCTCTGTTATAACCACATACCTACTTCTTATAGGTGTAGCATACTTAGATGCTGGCTCTACATAAGGACATGATATAATTCTTTTTGCCCCATAGAAATTATACATCTTTGCAACCCTTACCTGATCTCCTGGTTCTGGTGAATGTATTATCTGTCCATCACCTACATAAATCGCCACATGTCCTAAGTGTGCCTCTGGAAAAACTAAATCTCCCGGTTGCAAATTATTTCTTGACACTGGGCTTCCTACTTCATATTGTTGATAACTAGTTCTTGGCAAATATATTCCTGCACAATTTTTATATACATATTGAACAAATCCTGAACAATCAAACCCACTTGGTGTATTTCCATTGTCTGCATATGGTACCCCAATAAACTGCATAGCATAGTCTACAATATCTTGTTTACTTGCTGCTTTAACTTGTCCAACATTTAGTGTTAAAACCATAAAGACACCCAATAAGATACTTAATATAGCTGTCCTCTTTTTCATGTTTTCTCCTCCTATATTATATTTATTTTGATAAATACTCTATAATTATTACATTCTTTACATTTAATAGAAATCCTTCTTTTTAATTTTTACTTTTTATACATTTTATGCATTTTAAATATGATTTATTAAAAATTAAACTTCTGTCTCACTTTAACAAAATACAATAATTGAAATTTTTTAAATGGCTCAAGCCATTGATATTTAAAAATATCAATGGCTTCTTAAATAAATTTACTTAAGTTTTATGTTAAATTTTAAATCATATCTAAACTCCACATTGTTAAAGTCACTTGTAACTATAGTATACTTTTCATTTGAATCTAATGATTGGAATACTTTTATAAATTTATCATTACCTTTAAAAATTTCTTTATTTTCACAATTTAATTTATCCATAGCGTTCATCAATTCTTTTTTATCTTATCTATAAAATTGGACTCATTAATTTTCATAGTTTCCCCCTTTTACATACCCCTCCTCATATAATTTTCAAATAAGAAGCTTTTCATAACCTTATACGAATATACTTAAGTCTTTCTGACAATATATTTAAAATAAATATTCACAAAAACATAAAACAGCTATTTAAACTGCCCCACGGTCTAAATCCCCAAATTTAAACTAATACTTTATAAAATATACAATTTTATATATAATATAATTGTAATTCATTTATTAATAATTTTTTAAAATAATTAAGATTAGGAAAGTAACATTAAAATAGATGAAGTTAAAATATACTTCATCTATTTTAATGTACAATATAGACATATTATGATTATTACTTTACATTGATTTAATAACTTATTTATATGAAAATTATTCTTAATATTTAATACTACATCTAAAATTCATTTAAGGTTTATAAAAACCTATAAACCTTAAATTTTTTGTATGAATAAAAAAGGAGATAGCTATAATGGCAAGAATTTTAAGGGATTTTAAACTATTGGTGAAAAAAGGTTTTTTACATATATTCGGAGCCAACTTTATAAATAAAATTATAAATTTTGGAATAGCTATAGTTTTACCTAGGATTATAAGTCGTAATTTATTTGGTGATTTTACCTATGCTCAAACTATATTAAATACATTTTTATTATTACAAGGCCTTGGAACTGTTCCTGCTATTTTACAATACTGTAGTGAAACAAAAGATGAGTTGAAAAAAATATCCTATTTAAAATACGGAGTGAAAATAGGTATTATAAGCAATTTATGTATATGCTTTTTTATAGTTCTATTTTCCATATTCGGTAACCTATCCATAGAAGGGAGTAGGAAAATTTTATTATACTTAAGTATATTCCCAATTTTTTCTATAGTTTTTGAAGATATACAAGTATATTTAAGAGTTTTATTTCAGAACAAAAAATTTTCTATACTTAGTACCACAAATACACTACTATATTTTTTAGGAACCATACTTTTAGGGTTATTGTTTAGTATATCTGGTATAATTTCTGCTAAATATATCTCATACACATTATCCATTATATTAGGAATAGCCTTTATAAAGGAATATATAGTGAATTTTTTTAAGGTTGATTATCCTAATAAAGATGAGAAAAAAAACTTTTTAAAATTTTCTATAATAGCATCAATTACTAATGCAATTTCACAATTGCTTTTTCAACTAGATATACTTTTAATCGGTAATCTGATTAAAGATACATCTATTATCGCTACATATAAAATTGCTACCTTACTTCCTATGAATATGTTATTTTTACCGTCATCTATTATGATCTTCGTTTATCCATATTTCGCAAAAAATAGTAACGACAAAAATTGGATTAAAGAAAAATATATTAAATTACAAAAATATCTTTTATTTATAAATGGGTTTATTAGTACTTTTTGTATTTTATTTGCCCCATTTATCATAAAAATAGTATTCGGTAATGGATATTTAGACTCTGTAAATGCTTTTAGGATTTTATGGATTGGATATTTTATAGCAGGTACCTTTAGAATCCCTAGTGGAAATATACTATTTAACATCAAAAAAACTAAAGTTAATTTTTATAATTCAATTATTACAGGCGTTTTAAACATAATATTAGATATTGTTTTAATCCTAAACTTTGGGTATAACGGAGCTGCAATAGCTACAGTAATCTCATTTGCAATTTCATCAATTATCTCTAATGTATATTTACATAAATATCTAAAATAATAATTTAACCTTTATATAATTACATTAAGTATATCTAAGTTATATTTAGTAAATACAATCTAATTAATCTAATAATAAAAATCTAAAAATAATATAAACATATAACATAGATGATCAAAAATCTATGTTATATGTTTATTTTTTAAATATTTCTATACTATTACCTTTAAAAAAGTAATTACAAATTTACTTCCTTTATTTTTTTCACTAGTTACTACTATGGTTCCACCTTGACTTTCCACAATTAATTTAGTTAGTGCAAGACCTATCCCTATACTTTCAGCTTCTAAAGAATTGCTTCCCTTATAAAATCTTTTAAATATATGAGGTAAATCTTTTTTATCTATGCCCTCACCATTATCCTCAATAGTTACTCTGCTAAATAAAGGAGTTTCAGAAATACCTATCTTTATTTCCCCTCCTTTTTTAGTATGTTCAATACAATTTTTTATAATATTTAATATTGCCTCAGTAGTCCATTGTTTATCAACATATAAAATCACACTATCTAAGTCCCCGTTTATAATTATATTTTGGTTTTTTTCCTCTGATTTATATTTTAAACTTTCTAAAGCATCTTTTATACACTCTACGGCTAAAATACTCTTCCTTTGGAAATTTATGGCTCCTGCTTCAAGTCTTGCAATCTTTAATAAATTTATAATAAGCCACTCCATCCTATCTAATTGTGAGGAGCTTTTTTCCAAAAAATCTATCCTAATATACTCTTCCATATCCTTTCTTGTAAGTAATAGTTCATTAATTGTAACCAAAGAAGTTAGTGGTGTTTTTAATTGGTGAGATATATCTGATAAAATATTTTTCAAAAAAATTTTTTCCTGCTTTAATTTATAAAAACCTAATTTAAGTCTATTAGACATTAAATTAAAATTATGGGCTAATATTGAGAAATCTCCCTCTTTATTCTCCGGTAAAACCACACTATAGTCATCATCCATAACTTTTTCTGAAGCAAAAGATATCTCCCTTACTTTATAAAACATTTTTTTATACTCAAAAAAAACCACATATAAAATGCATAATACCCCTATTAAAATTGTTAATAAATATTTTAATTTAAATTCCTTATAAAATTCTTTTAAAAGTGGATTAGAATTTCTATTCATATCTTCATAATATCCATACTCACTTAATACCTTTTTTCCTTTAACTATCTGTTCCTTATTTGCACCTTTAGTTATATAACTTACAATTTCTCCTTCTAATTCTGGGTGAGCTAATAATATCTTGCCCATTATAGCGGAGTTTTGATTTACTATATTATCATTCAAATTATAGAATTCACAATAAAAAAACATATATATAATTCCCAAAAATATACTTTGAATTATTAAAAGTTTTATAATTATACTTTTCATTTCAGGATTTTTTACAATTGAATTCATAAAAATACTCCTTCCAAATTTTATATCTATTAACCTTTAAAAACATAATATAACTTCATGACTTCTAACCCTATTTTTTCATAATAAATAAGTATAAATACTAAAGTTATATTACTTTATAATTCCATTTATATCCTAGTCCTCTATATGTAATAATATATTTTGGATTAGCCTTATCATCCTCAATTTTTTCTCTTAACCTTCTAATGTATACCGAAAGGGTATTATCATCTACAAATTCGCCTTCAGTATCCCACAGTCCTTCCAATATAATATTTCTGCTTAATATCTGCTTAGGACTTTTCATCAAAATTAAAAGGAGTTTATATTCAAGTGCTGTAAGGATTATTTCTTTATTATCCTTTTCTACCTTTCCTTGAAGAGTTTGCACCCTTATACTTCCAGAACTTAATACACTTAAATCCTTTAATAACTTTTTATTACGTCTAAGTATAGCTTTTATTCGTGATACTAATTCCTTTATCCTAAAAGGTTTTGTGATATAATCATCCGCCCCTATATCAAGACCTATAACCACATTAGCTTCTTCATCACAAGCAGTTAAAAAAATTATTGGCACTTCAGAGTTTCTCCTTATCTCTTTGCAAAAATCATATCCATTTCCATCTGGAAGCATTACATCTAAAATTATTAAATCAAAGCTATCTTTTTCTATACTTTCTTTAGCTTTTTTTATACTATTAGCACACTTTACGTTAAAACCCTCATCTTTTAAAGTATATTCCACACTATATGCCAAAATATTATCATCTTCAACTAGCAATATACTATTCATAAAATATCCCCCTTAATATATAAAACATTTTAAATAAAAATAAATTACCTTTTATATCAATATTTATTATACAATATATTTAAAATAAATTTTAAATCTTATAAGGAAGATTTTCCAAAAGGTATGTTTATAAATATAGAAAATCCCGCTATTCTTTAAGATATAAAAATTATAATGGTGATAAATATGATGCCTCTAAATATAAGATTTAAATTCATCCAGATATATTTTAAGTATAAAAACCCAGTAGATTATATTAAATCTACTGGGTTTTTTATACTATATTTATTTTGCTAAACCTTCCCAATGCTCATATGCCAAATTTAATTCCACCAAAGATATTGATCTATCCTTTGCCATAATGGCCCCTTTTAACCTAGCAATACTTGCACTTAGCTCATTCATTTCATCTCTTTCTGAGCTGAACTGTATTCTTTTCTCTACTTTATTCCATGCATAATTAAGCTTATTTGCATTCTCACTAGCCAAACTCCACTCTTCCTTATTGACATTATCCATAACCACTCTAATAAGCCCTATTACATCATCATCTGTAGTAATAGGTTTTTTTAAGTAATTTCCACTTAACATAACTACAATAAATAAAGCCAATATAATGATGGGAGTAAATTTAAGACAAAATTTTTTCATTTTACAATCACCTGCCTTTAACATGGACCTTTATACTCTCCGTCATTAGTGGTTTTCTTAATGCAATCATCATATTTATCAATATAAAGATTTCCCGCCTTATCTACAGTAGCTAAAAAAACTTCCTCTGATGATTTTATATTTTGTTTTTTTAACTCTTTCTTTAACCATTTCTTATTTTTATTAAAATACTTTAAATTTTCTTCAATAATGATACCATCATAAATTAGTTCAGTACTTATATAATTAGGTTCCACAGTTTTATCAATGTCATTAGGAGTTAATGGTTGAAATTCAGCCTTTTTAAGTATTGATATTTGTCCATTAGGCTCTATAATTGCAAATTCTACTTGGTTTAAATCAAATATATCTTTATTTCTTAATAACTGTAATATGTCTGAAGCTCTATACTTCATTCTTTTCAATGATTGCTCCATTATTTTACCATTCACAATTATAACTGTAGGCTCCCCATCTATATATTTTGCTGCTCCCCTAAATTTTATAGTAATTAACTCCATTAAATAACCAAGTACTGCCCAGCTAATAAGGGCAACCCAATGAGGCCAAGCTCTACTAGATAAATCTGTACTTAAAGTACTTGCAGTAGATCCTATAGTGATTCCTAAAACATATTCAAAAAAGGTCAACTGACTTATTTGCTGCTTTCCTAAAACTCTTGCAAATATTAAAAGTGAAAAGAAACCTATTATAGATCTAACTGCCACCACTAATCCTTCACTCAAATCCGCACCCCCTTCTTATATATGCACTCTTATTATGCTTCTAAATATCTAATTTATACCAAGTATAATATATAATGAATAATTCCCCCTTTTCTACGGGATACTAATATTGTAAATTAAAATTTAGGAGGGGTAATTATGTCTGTAAAAAAAACTACAAAAACTATAAATCAAGAAGCTGAGGCTTCAACTAATAATAGTAAAAATGCTAAAAATGGTTATATGAATAGAGGAAACTCAAGTAAACAGTACGCAGAAAACGGAACAAGAAATAAGAGCTAGTACAATTTTTGCTATTTTTCCATTATAGTGATATACTATATACATACAATTGTATTATTTAATATTGGCCAGTAAAATATTTAAGGTTATTCTATATTTTAATAATATGGACATTAAATGTTGCACCACCTTTAGATAAGGTGGTTTTATCTTATTATATTTTATTTTAATGTTCGTCCTATATATTTACAGTTCATTTAAAATAATACTAATTAAGATGGAGTTTTTTTGGTTCTATAAAATAAACCTGCCCTTAAATATCATAAAGATATTTACTCTCCACCAAACTTTAGTTTAATGAATCCAATAGCTTACCACAATTTAAATAACCTAAATAACCTAAATCATAAATTGCTTCTCTAAATATTAAGGGAAGTCTTATAATGTTGCACTTAAAACAATTGCTTGGTGTATGGGCTATGATATAAATAATTATATAAAGGAGAATAAATACATGAGAAAGAATTACAAAATGCAAAAAACCATATCAATGAAACGTTTTATTTCAGAATTAGGTGAAGATTTTTCCAAGGATATGAAGGAAAGATTACTAGAGTTAGAAATAAGATGTGTACTAACAAGAAAAGAGCAAAAGCATATTCTTGATATAAAACATGTAGAACACACCCAATATGATTGTCCTTCTACTTCAGAAGAACCATCAGATACGGGTAAAAAAGAATATGCCTATGGTAGATTTATAGTTATGGAAGGAAATTTATACTTTGCGGAAAGTTGTATCCAAAATGATACTGTAATGCAATCTCCAGTAGTAGATAAAATTTATAGTTCTCTAGATAGCCAATGTGTATTATGTGAAGAAGATATTAACTGTAAAAAAATAGATGATACAAATATTGATTTTGTTATAGATTCACTATTAGATGCATGTCCAAATGTTTCTCAACGCTATATAGATATTATGGAAGACGTACTTTCACGTGCAGAAAGCAAGTTTCAAAATACAACTAAATATAAAAAAGTTTATTATTGAATGTGTCTGTAATGGTCTACTGGCTTATTTCCCTTCTACTATAATAAATTAACCATTCATAGAAATAATCTCACCTTTCAAAATATTACACTACTGATAACAATCCAGTATGACCTATAAAATAAAAGCACTGGATTTTCCCAGTGCTTTATGACCTCTATGATAAAAACATTTTCATATCATCATCTACATTTGTTATTCCGCCTATTTTAAAATTGTCCACCAAAACTTTAGTTACATTTGGGGATAAAAATGCCGGAAGAGTAGGCCCTAAGTGAATGTTTTTAACTCCTAAGTGTAATAATGCAAGAAGTACAATGACAGCTTTTTGTTCATACCACGCAATATTATAAGCTATTGGTAATTCATTAATATCCTCTAACTTAAATATTTCCTTTAACTTTAATGCTATTAACACTAAAGAATATGAGTCATTACACTGACCTGCATCAAGTACTCTTGGTATTCCTCCAATATCCCCTAAATTTAATTTGTTATACTTATACTTTGCACACCCTGCCGTAAGAATAACAGTATCTTTTGGAAGCTTTTTAACAAATTCTGTGTAATAGTTTCTATCTTTAGCCCTTCCATCACATCCAGCCATAACAAAAAACTTTCTTATAGCTCCACTTTTTACTGCTTCTACAACCTTATCAGCTAACGCAAATACCTGATTATGTGCAAATCCACCTACAATTTCTCCTTTTTCTATTTCAACTGGAGGTAAAGATTTTTTAGCATGATTTATTATTTGAGAAAAATCTTTCTCTTTTTTTTCATTAGCATCTATATGCTTTACTCCATCAAATCCTACAACGCCTGTAGTATAAATTCTATTCTTATATGACTCTTTTGGGGGAACTAAACAATTTGTTGTCATAAGTATTGGTCCATTGAATTTTTCAAATTCTTCTGTTTGTTTCCACCATGCATTCCCATAATTTCCCGCAAAATGTGGATACTTTTTAAATGCTGGATAGTAATGGGCAGGTAACATTTCACTATGAGTATAAACATCTACTCCAGTTCCTTTTGTCTGCTCTAATAACTGATATAAATCCTGTAAATCATGCCCACTTATTAATATACCTGGATTATTTCTAACTCCTATATTAACCTTGGTAATTTCGGGGTGACCATAACTTTCAGTATTGGCTTTATCCAATAAAGCCATAGCGTCCACTCCAAACTTACCAGTTTGTAATGTTAATGCAACTAAATCATCTATATTTAAAGTATCATCTAAAGTAGCTTTTAATGCTTTATGCATAAATCCATTTATCAACTCATTATTGTATCCTAAATTATTTGCATGTTCACAATATGCAGCCAATCCCTTCACTCCATAAGTTATAAGTTCTCTTAAAGATCTTATATCCTCATTTTCTGTTGCTAATACACCTACAGTTTCTGCTTTTGAATTAAACTCTTCAATATTATCTGCAAACCATAATGCTGCATCAGGTAGTTTATATTCCTCCTCTTTTTTCAATCCAACAGTTGAAAGCATTTTCTTTAACCAGTTTTCATTTGAGTTTGAAGGCTTTATATTTACTCCTGATTTAATAATTTGATTTTTTAGTTCTTCTCTTAAATTTAAACCTTTTTTGATTTTTTTTATAAAAACATTTCTATTAAAATTAGCATTAGTTATAGTAGCAAATAATCCCTCAGTAATAAAATTATCTACTTCTTTATTTATAATACCAACTTCTCTTCCTTTTACACTATAAACACATATCCCTTTTATTATATATATTAATAAATCTTGTGCTTTTGATAAATCCTCAGTCTTTCCACAAACCCCTCTTATTGTACAGCCTTTACATCCAGCTGCCTCTTGACATTGATAACAAAACATACCCATATTTTATTCCTCCTAAAATAAATACTTTGTTTTTTCATTTTCACAATTTAAATTATACTAATTTCATATACATTAAACAGTAACAATGGTTACTAAATTTAAAATTATTATATAATCCTACTTGACAATACATAGTAGTAAAGATATAGTTATATACATACTATTATGCAATACAAAGTAGGTGATTAAATGTCAGATACAACTCAGATATTAAAAGGATTATTAGAAGGCTGTATTTTAAAATTAATACGTACTAATGAAACTTATGGATACGAAATATGTGAAAAGTTAATTCACTATGGATTTGAAAAAATATCAGAGGGAAGTGTGTACCCTATACTAATTAGACTTGAAAAGAAAAAATTGATTTACTCCATTATGAAAAAATCTCCATTTGGACCCATGAGAAAATATTATTATATTACTGAAGAAGGCTCTAAAAAATTAGATGATTTTATAGTTTCTTGGAATATAATAAAAAAAAACATAGATAATGTATTGGAGGGATAAAAATGCTTTACATATGGAAACTTAAAAAAATCAGATTAAAAGAAGAAAAAAGATTAAATAATACTAATTTACATCTATACAAGAGTATAAATAAGTATATTCACAATAGCCAATTAAAACCCTTAGAAAAAGAAGAAATTCTTCAACAAATTATGGATATGATGCTACAGGCTCAAATTGAAAATACATCTATAAGCTTAATAATAGGTAAAGATTATAAAAAATTTTGTGAATCAATCATTCTAGAGTCTAATCTTGACAAAGGAAAAATCTCTATTATTTTTGATTTCATAAAAAGATATCTAATGTACACCACTATTCTTTTAATATCCATGGCAGCATTTAATAATATAACATCCCCATTTTATAACTTTACTATTGATATTAATAATTTTCTTATTGCAAATGTTATTTCCATAATTATTATTCCTGCTTCTAAAAAAGAAAGACAAAAAACTTCCTTTATATCCTCTTTCAAAGAAAGATTGTATATGATAAATCAAGGTTTGGGAAATAATACCTCATGTACTTGCTCTATGATTTTTATATTAATTTTTTCTATATTGTTAAATGAAAATATATTAAACTTAAATCTTTTAAATTATAAATTATCTTTAGCCCCAAGCATACCTTATATAGGTTTAATATTTATCCTTATTAGCACAATTAAAATTTTAAAAGTTTTTTATAGTAAGGGGTAAGAAAATATACAAATATAATTACATAATAATAAAAATATTTATTGATTAATAAGGAGAAGATTTTATGAATATTATTACCAGTGAATTAACCCGCCTATTAAACTATATTTTCACACTAACTGGTGACTTAGGAATCGCCATAATTTTATTGACTATCCTAGTAAGATTATTAATTTTACCTATAACATTAAAACAAAAGATAAGTCTTAGGCAGCAGCAGTTGTTATCAAAAAAAATTGAAGAGTTAAAATCAAAATATAAAAATAACAAAAGAAAATTTGAAATAGAAGTTCAAAAGTATTATAGGCAAAGTGCTAAAAGTATGTTGGGATGCTTTGTAGGTTTATTGCAATTACCAATAATATCTTCATTATATTTTGTAATTATCCGTATGCCTGTGGAAGTAGGAACTATTATAATCCCCTGGGTAACTAATATTAAAATGCCTGATAAATACTTTATAATTCCAATAATATTTTTATTAATCTCCTTAAGTCCAAACTTACTTTCCTGCATTAAATACTTAAAAATAGCGGATCAGGCTAAACTTCAAAAATCAAACCTTATATTTATGAGTATTTTTAATATATTAATAACAATAAAAGCACCAGTTGCCTTAGGAATATATCTTATAACTTCCAGTACATTTTCTTTATTTGAAGAAATAGCCTATAGGTTATATGTGAAAAATAAATGTCTAAATTAATATTTATCCCTTAAAAATTATTGAAAAATCCTCATACTATTTGTAAATAAAGGTAAATACACAAAAATAAAGTGTGGCCTCAATCCACACTTTAAAATTTATTTTTATTTAATGTATAAATCTATATATAGTTAAAGCTTTTTTATAGTAATTTAGAGCCTGTATTTTTCATATCCTCACATTCATTATAAAACTTTTCAATATAATCTTTATTTATGCTTCCTTCAATAATCTTATACTTTTTAGATTTTTGCTTATATTCATCTATTACTAAAATGGTAATATAATTTTTATTTTGTATTGTTACCCTAATCAATGTGCCATCTCTTTCTTGAATACTTAACTTAAAAGCATCAACATTTCTATAAGGTATTCTAAATTTATACTCTAAAAGTTTAAGACTCTTAAAATAACTCATTAATTCATTGATTTTGTCTTCACTCTTAACTACTTTTCTATTAGTACCTTTACATATCTCTATATCCTGAATTTCATTATTAAAATACTTATTTAAAATTAATTTATTAAAAGAACCACTTTTAGGATAGTAATTGTATATTATAATAATTAAAAGCACAGCAGCCATAGTAATTAGAAATTTTTTCAAGTTAGCCACCCTCTAAAATTAATATATTACTTTATACTATTCAACTTATTTAAGTAAATTGCTCTACTATATAATTCTTAATAAATTCATAACAAATATATATAATAATAAATAAAGATTTAAAAATACAATCAATATTTATCTATTATTAACAAACCTAATTTCCCCAAAATTATATTGACCTAAACAGAATCCCTTTTAGTTTTATAATTCTTATAGTCTTCTACATGAGCATAATTTAATCCTACAGTTCTTTCATCTTTTTTTAGTTCTCTAAAGAATGACACCATAGCTGTGGCAATGATTAATACCACCGGAAAGGCCCCTACAATGGAAACAGTCTGAAATGCTTGTAATGGACCATCTACAAGTAGCAATGCTGCTGGTAAAATAGATAAAGCAAATGCCCAGAACAGCCTATTCCATCTTGCTGGTTCCTCATCTGATCTAATTTCTTTAGTAGTTACTGTAGCAATGGTATATGATGCTGAATCAAATGTGGTTGCCATAAATACAACCGCCACAAATATAAATAAAGCTACTGCCAAGTTGCCTAATGGAAGAGTCTGCAATGAATCTATAATTGTATTAGGAGCTCCTTGTTCAACTAAAAGCTTACTTACAGGTAATATATTATTCAAATCTAAATACATACTATAGTTACCCAAAATTATAAAAAATACTGCACATCCTAAACTTCCATATCCTAAAGATCCTAATATTATATTCTTAAATGTTCTCCCTCTTGAAACCTTAGCAATAAATAGTCCCATAAATGGTGAGTATACTATCCACCAAGCCCAATAAAAAACTGTCCATTTTTCTGGAAAGCCTGACCCTATAACTGGATCTAGCCATGTAGACATCCTTATAAAGTTTTGTGCTAAAATCCCTACGGAAGTAGTTCCCATTTTTAATATAAAAACAGTAGGTCCTGCCATAAAAACAAAAAGCAAGAGAATTATCATACCTACTACATTTATATCACTTAAAACCTTAATTCCTTTTTTAAGACCACTATAAGCACTGCATGCAAAAATACAGGTAATAATAATAAGTACAGCCATATTTAAACTAAAGGAATTAGGGATTCCTGTAAGTCTGCTAATCCCTGTGGCCGCAAGTGGTGTACCTAAGCCCAAAGTGGTACCTGCTCCTGCCAAAAGTCCTACAATAAAAAACACATCAATTATTTTTCCCAATATTCCGTCAACTTTATTCCCTAATACTCCTCTACAAACTTCACTAATTTTTAATACAGGCTTTTTTCTTACAAAGTATGAATACCCTAATGGTAATGCACACACTGTATATATAGCCCATGCCATTGGTCCCCAATGGAACATCCCATAAGTTGCAGCAACTTCTGCAGCTTTCCAAGTTCCCGGCTGAATTCCAAGTGGAGGTGCTTTATAATAATAAGCCCATTCAATAACTCCCCAATACATAATACTTGATCCTATACCAGAGCAAAATAGCATAGCTGCCCAACTAAAAGTAGAGAATTGTGGTTTTTCCTTAGGATCCCCTAACATTATTTTTCCGTACTTTCCAAAAGCCACCCATAAAAGCATTATAAATGCTATTATACCAAACCAAATGTATACAAACCCTAAATTATTAGTTGAAAACCCAAAGGCTTTATTTATAATATTTTCTCCCTTTTCAGGGAATAAAACTAAAGGGACAGATATTAATAAAATAATCCCCACAGCTGCTATAAATGTTTGTTTATCTAATGAACTTTTTAACTTCTTTACTTTATTACTCAAACCTTACCTCCCATTTTGATAAAATCTTTTACTTAATTCCTATTTATATGATCTCTTGTAATTTTATGATAAAATAAACCATTCCTTATACTGGATATGGTTATACCTTATACTTCTATTATCCTTTTGTAAAAATAATATTTATTCAAATGTTATTATTTTTATATGACATATTAAATGTGAAATAAATGAATCTAATTGATTATTTTCAAGAAAAATTACTGATATGAATGTTAGGCATCCTTACGGATTCATATATGAGCTATGTTAAAACCTTTGTAATTTAAGTCTTGTACACATTATAATAAACCGATTTTAATTTTCTATATAATTATAATACTACTACACCTCCAGACCCTTTACGAAACTATGAATTATTAACATTTTAACATATATATGAAACTTATCCAAATTAAATTATGTGTTTTATTTAGAATTTTCAATCATTTTTACTCAATTCAGTAGATTAACGTCTTTTATTGTAAAAAAAGCTTCAAAATCTTTTAAATTCATACATAAAACTCTTCTTTCCAATAGTAAAAGGTAAATTAAATGAATAATTTACCTTTTACTATTATTTATACTATCCTTCAATTACAATTTAGACATATGGGAAAAAATTTTTAGTTTTAAATCTACATACCATACTTTCTTTGATATTTATATTAACATTTTTAGTTAGAAACCATATTCCCCTTAGAATCAAATTTAAAATCCTTATAATATATACCATTATAAAAGCTACTTAATGTTTTATCCTCTTTAATATTGTTGCCTATCAAAAATAAAACCTTTAATCCCTTTAAATTATTAAGTGGATTTACATCAGTTATTTTATTATTTGAAAGGGTAAGAAAATCCAATCTATATAATTTAGATAAAGGAGTAATATCACTAATATTATTATCACTTAAAGATATGGATTTTAGGTTATATAATCCACCTAGAGGAGTAATATCAGAAATACTATTTTCTCTTAATTGTAAATTCTCTAATTTAGTTAATGATCTTAATTTACTAATGTCTAAAATTTTATTTTCACTTAAATCTAAAATTTTTAAGCTACCTAGATTAGTTAAACTACTAATATCTCTAATATTATTTTGTTCTAGAGACAAATTTTCCAATTTCGAAAGTTTACTTAATGCACTAATATCTGAAATTTCATTTATACCTAAATATAAAGCCTGTAAATTTAAAAGCTCTCCTAAGAAAGATATATCTTTAATGCCGCAATCTACTGCATTAAGCGTTTGTAATTTACTTAAATTTTTCAGTGGTAAAATATTTTTTACTCTTGTTCCACCCATCCAAAGTCCCACTAAATTTCTCAACTGTTCTATGCCTTGTATGTCTTTTATATTATAATTAACTAAGCATAGATTTGTTATTTTATCCACATCCTTTTGGTACAACGTTCCCGCAGTCTTTTTTATTTTATTCCTTACTGCCTTTTCTAAATTTTTATCAATAAATGTTACAACTGCATTTTCACTTTGATTTCTAATAGTAAAATTTATACTTTTACTATTTTTAAGTTTAATATTATTTTTAGAATAAATATTGTCACCAACAGTTAAAGTGTATTTGTCTCCTACTTTATAACCATTTTCCGGTATACCTACCACTATACTTTTTTTATCTTCTCCTAACTTCATTTTACAATTTAAATATTTACCACTATTATTTTTTATTTTAATCTCATTTTTAGTAAGTTCATTAAACTGTATCTCTTTATTAAATTTAATTGTCCAATTCTTATCCTTATTTACAACATAATTATCTTGAAAAGCCTGTACCTTAATATTACAAAAAATTATTGTAAAGATAAGAGTAGTTACTATTACTTTAAATCTTTTAATCATTGTTAACCTCCTCTTTATATATTGTAATTTATTACCTATATGATTAAATTTCTATAAAATACAACTAACTCCTTTAAAACTAATACTTTAACTTAAACAAAACTTTAAAATTTAGTATCATATCTTACAATAATATATCGAATTTATTTTTATTTCTTTTAATCAGTAATATATTAAATCCCATATAAAAGGAGAGACTACATTTACTAATCTCTCCTCTTACATTATTAAATAACTTAGTTAAAATTAAATTTAATCCTATCTAACCCGCATTATATAATGAAGCATAAATTCCTTCTTTATTTATTAATTTTTCGTGACTTCCTTTTTCCTCTATACCCTCTGGTGTTAACACAATTATTTCATCTGCATTTTTTATTGTAGAAAGCCTATGAGCAACTATTAATGTAGTTCTTCCCTTGGCTAATTCCTCTAATGACTTTTGTATCATAAGTTCCGTAGCATTATCTAAAGCCGATGTTGCTTCATCTAATATTAATATTTTAGGGTTTTTCAAAAAAGCCCTTGCTATAGATAATCTTTGCTTTTGCCCCCCAGATAGTTTTAATCCTTTTTCTCCTACATAAGTATTATATTTTTCTGGTAAACTCATTATATAATCGTGTATATTGGCACTTTTAGCTGCCTTAATTATCTCTTTTTCAGTAGCATCAGGCTTACCATAAAGAATATTCTCTAAAATAGTGCCAGTAAATAAGAATACATCTTGCTGTACTATTCCTATATTTTTTCTTAAAGATTCTCTTTTTATAGTAGATATATCTATTCCATCTATAGTAATTTTCCCTGAATCAATTTCATAAAACCTTGGGATAAGATTACACAAAGTAGTCTTTCCGCCACCTGAAGGTCCTACTAATGCTATGGTTTTTCCAGCCTCTATATTAAGATTTATTCCATTTAATACTCTTTTTTCTTCATCATCATATTTAAAACTTACATTTTTAAATGCAATATCTCCCTTAAAACCATCTACATTAATAGCTCCTATAGAGTCTTTTTCCTCTTCTTCACTCATAATTTCACAAAATCTTTTAAATCCTGTCATACCTGATTGTAACTGCTCAACAAAATTAATAAGTCTTTTTATAGGATTCATAAACATACTTATATACAAAAGATAAGCTACATAATCACCTAAATTAATTTTACCTAGGTAAGTAAAATATCCTCCCAAAAATAATACGACTAAGTTTAAGAAATCAACTATAAAATTCATTCCTGAAAAAAACTCTGCCATAGCTTTATATGCATATTCCCTTGCCTCTTTAAAATTATTATTATCTTTTTCAAACTTTTCTATTTCATAGTCTGAGCTAACAAAAGCCTTAGAAACTCTTGATCCTGCTATAGAATTTTCAAGCGATGCGTTTACTTCCCCTATTTTTACTCTTGTTTCTGTAAAAGCATTTGCCATTTTCACTCTCTTTTTTATGGCAAATATAATAAGTATAGGTATAAAAGCAAAAGTAATTATAGTTAATGGAATATTTATTGTACATAATACTATAAATGAACCAATAAGCATTACCACTGATATAAATAAATCCTCTGGTCCATGGTGAGCTAACTCTGATATATCCATTAAGTCATTAACAATCCTCGACATTATTACTCCAGTTTTATTTTCATCAAAAAATGTGAAGGGTAGTTTTTGAAGATGTTTAAAAATATCTCTTCTCATGTCCCCCTGCATTCTTACGCCTACCACATGTCCCCAATACTGGAGAAAATAATTTAATCCCTTCTTTATTAAATATATAAAAAGTAAAACTACACTCCATATAATTAGAAACTTCAAATTTTTATTTGGTACATAATCATTAATTATACTTCTAGTTATCATTGGATAAAACAAATCACAAATAGATACAAAAAATGCACAAATCAAATCTAAAATAAACAGCTTTTTATGAGGTTTATAATATTTCATAAAATCCCTTACCACTACATACATTCCTCCTTATACTATGACTTTGAAATTTAAATTATATATTTCTACTATTGTTTAGTATACCATATCAGTACATTATTTCATCTATATTTTTATACTTTAATTACAACATATAAAATTAATATTTATACGCTTACTCAAAATTCTAATATAAAATTTATGTCTTAATAATAATCTCTATGAAAAACATGTGATTAAAATAATGTAACGCAAAAGCTGCCCTAAATTTAATTTAGGACAGCTTTCACTTAAAACTTACTACGGTTTTAAACTTATATATCTATAGAAATTTTTATGGAGACTTATTTAATTTATTTTGTTATTCTTATTATGTGCAATTTGTTACTTTAATTATTCTTATTTAATAAACAGTTTTTCCCTGAACTATAGTATTTAAAACATTAAAATCTTTATCAAATATAATTAAATCTGCATCTTTCCCTATATCAATACTTCCCTTTTTGTCATCTATTTTTAAAGCCTTTGCTGGATTTAAAGAGGCCATAGACACTGCTTCCCATAAAAATAAATCTGTACTTTCATAAATATTTTTAACTGCTTTATTTAAAGTTAAAATACTTCCAGCTAAAGTATTATTTCGTAATCTAGCAGAGCCATCCTTTACTATAACCTCTTGTCCTCCTAAACTCCATAATCCATCCTCCATGCCACCAGCTTGCATACAATCAGTTATGAGAATTATTTTATCCTTTCCCTTTATTTTATTTAAAATATTAAAAACAGCTTCATGTACATGTATCTTATCTGCTATAAGTTCGCACTCTATATCACTATTAAATATAGCTCCTATAATTCCTGGTTTTCTATGATTTAATGGGGTCATGGCATTAAAAATATGAGTAGAATGACTTAATCCATCTTCTATAGCCTCAATTGCCTCTTCATAAGTAGCATCTGAATGTCCAATAGACAAAATAATATCTGTTTTCTCTTTTATTTCTTTAATAAAGTCATGGTTTTCATCTTTCTCTGGAGCCAATGTTATAATTTTTATAACATCCTTAAATCCCTCTATAAATTTAAAACTAGGTTTTATAATATAATCAGGTTTTTGAGCACCTTTATACTTTTCATTTATAAAAGGTCCTTCTACATGAGCACCTAAAACTTTAGCCCCACCTAAATTAATCTGCATACTTTCCTTGATTACTGTTAAAGCATTATATATACGATCCTTGCTCATGGTCATAGTTGTAGGTAAAAAAGCAGTAACTCCATTTTTCTTTATGGTATTGCTTATTACTTTCAAACTCTCTAGACTTCCATCCATGGTATCTCTCCCACCAGAACCATGGATATGCAAATCTATAAATCCAGGTGAAATAAAATTTCCATTAGCATTTAATATTTCCTCTAATTGAAATTTACCTAAATCATCTTCATTAGCTATTTGTAATATCTTTTCTCCAAAAATCAACAGCTTATTATGTACTATTCCCTCCTTTGTTATAATCTTACCATTTATTATTCCTCTCAAAATACTCACCTCTAAAAATAACTATTCTATGTTCTCTAAATATTTTTATTTTTGGTTTTAAAAATGCCCAATAAATAACTATTGTATACTTTTTAATACCTCATATACTATCCCATTGCAATTACTTAGTTCTTCCTTTGCTTTTTCTGCGCTCATACCAGTTTTAATCATTATAATTGCTATCTTAGGATTGTACTCACATTGTTTTAATATTTTATCTACAATTACTAACTTCTCTCCTGTTGCTAATTGAACTATCTCTTTAACCCTATTTTCAAGTTTTTTGTTTATAGGCTTTACACTAACCATTAAATTTGAATAAGTTTTGCCAAGCTTTATCATGGAGGTAGTGCTAAGCATATTTAGAACCATCTTTTGAGCTGTTCCCGCTTTCATTCTAGTAGAGCCCATTATAACTTCTGCCCCTACATCAACACATATACTTATATGGGATACTCTCTTTATTTTACCTTCATCACTACACATAATCCCAATAGTTTTACATCCTATTTTATTGCCATATTCCAAAGCACTTTTTACATATGGAGTATTCCCACTAGCACTTATTCCTACTAATATATCTCCTTTTTTTACTCCCCTTTTCTTTATATCCTCTACGGCCAATTCTTCATTGTCTTCTGTGTGTTCAAGCCAACCACTTACAGCCTTTTCTCCTCCAGAGATAATACCTTGAATCATAGAATCATCTACTCCAAAGGTAGGTGGACATTCCGATGCATCAATAACTCCAAGCTTTCCACTAGTACCACTACCTATATAAAACATTCTCCCATTTTTTTTTAAAGCATCTACAATAATCTCTACTGAATCTTTTATATTTTCAAGTTCTTTTTCCACAGCATAAGCTATTTTTTTATCCTCATCATTTATTTTCTTCAGTATTTGTAAAGTACTTATACTATCTAAATCCATTGTATTAAGATTTCTTTTACTCATATCCCCATCCTCTTTCTATAAAAAATTATCTTAATATTATTTCATATTTATATATATCGCTCCTATAAATAGCCTTTGTGTATTCTATAGGAATTTCATTTTCAAGATAAGTGGTCCTCCTAAATAAAAGGGCCGGTGCATTCTCTTCCTGATTCAAAAGAGATGATTCATATTCATTAAGTAATATAGGTTCTATAGTTTGTTTAGCTTGTTTTAAATAATAATTATACTTGTCCCTAAACGTACTATATAAGGACTTATCTGTAATAGTTTCCTCAGTCAAATCCATACATAAATTATGAGGAATCCAAACTGTTTCTATTGCTACAGGTTCTCCAGCACCTCTTCTTAATCTATTTATCTCAATAACTTTATTTTCTCCTATAGGCATACATAACACTGATTTTATCTGTTTTGTAGCATCCTTTATTTGAAAAGATAATATTTGAGTATCAGTATCTAGTCCCTTATCTCTCATTTCTTCAGTGAATCCTCTTAACTGTGATATCTGTTGATTTCTCTTAGGCTTGGACACAAAAGTTCCTTTACCCTGTTCTCTATATAGTAGTCCCTCATTTACCAAAGACATTATAGCTTTGTTTACAGTCATTCTACTTACTTCTTGAAACTCACATAATTCTCTTTCTGTAGGTATGGCATCACCTGGGTTTAACTCCTCATTTTCTATCATTTCCTGCAAAATTTCTTTAATCTGATGGTGTAGCGGTAGTGGACTATTCTTACTCGCTTTTTTCAATTTAAAAGCCTCCCTTATAACTGAGTTTATATACTAAATATATTTATATTGTTTTAACATAACTGTATACAATATACAACTATGTATGTTATTATATCATTATATTGTTAGGTTGTATATACAAATATATTTAGTTTAAAAAAGTTACTAAAATATTGTGTTTATCTAGATATAATATTTTAGATGGGTATTTAATTTGGGACTTTAGGGGGTATATTATATGAAAAATTTATGGCTTACTAACTATGAAGTTGTAAAAGCATTTAATAATAATGTATTATTAGTTAAACAAAACAATGTTGAAAAAATACTTTTTGGAAAAGGCTTAGGCTTTGGTAAACATTCTGGCGATATAATAAATAAAAAATCAAAAATCGATAAAATATTCACTATAGAAAACAAAGAAAATTTTCACAACTTTAAACAACTTATTACAAATATAGATAGCAATATTATAGGATTATGTGAAGAGGTAATTCTTTTAATTTCTAATGAATTGAAAGAACCAATAAATGAAAAAATACATATCTCTTTAACAGATCATATATCCTTTACTCTAAAAAGGCTTATGGCAAATGATGAGATAGAAAATCCCTTTCTTATTGAAACAGAAACCTTATATAAAAAAGAATTTGAGATTGCCAAAAAAGCTGTTAAGATGATTGAGAATCGATTAAGCATAAATATTCCAGATGGAGAAATCGGTTTTATTGCACTACACATTCACTCTGCAAGAAATCAAGGTAAACTATCCAATACCTTAAAATATACTTTTTTGTGTAACACCATAATAGAATTTATAGAAGATGAATTAAATATAGAAATCGATAAAGAATCCTTAGATTACGTTCGTTTTATAACTCACATTAGATTTGCAGTAGAAAGAATATTAAAAAATAACTCAATCAAAAATGATCTTTTAAATACAATTAAAAATCAATATACTAGTACTTTCAATCTTGCAAAACAAGTAAGTAACATAATAGAAAAGGAACTTTACGTAAATGTAGTGGATGACGAAACTGCATATATTGCTATGCATATACAAAAATTTATAAATGCAGCACAATAAAAAAAGCTGTTGACAAATTATTTTGTCAACAGCTTTGAGTTGTATATACAACTCAAATATTTAAATGAAAGGGTTTATCTGATAACTATTAATTCTAATGCTCCCATCTTTTCAAAGTGGTAATATAAAGCATGTATGTCTCTAGATAACAACTTCTAAGGTTTAGAGGGAGTAAAAACCCCCTTTAAGCAAAAACTCTTTTTGTCTATTTCATTTTATAGGTAAATATAGTATCTTTTCCTGAAATTACCTCTATATCTGTTTTATAATTAATATCTTTAAGATTATCCCTATTAGTAACTAATACAGGTGTAATTAAAGAATATCCCGCCTCTTTTATAAATTGCCTATCTATCTTTATTATAGGTTCCCCTACTTTAACTTTGTTTCCTTCGCTTGTTAATCTCTGAAAGCCTTTTCCACTCAATTTAACTGTATCTATCCCAATATGAACTAAAACTTCTGCTCCATTATCAGTAGTAATACCAAAAGCGTGATTGGTTTTAAATATTAATGATAAAGTTCCCTCTATAGGTGAAACTATTACATCATCAAAGCATTCAATAGCCACTCCATCTCCAGCTAGTTTATTTGCAAAAACTTCATCCGGAACTTTTGATAAATTTATAACTTTTCCAGATACAGGAGCTATCATAGCATAAGTTTTCTTAAAGAAATCCAACATAAAAATCCTCCTATTCAATTCCACATTCAATTTAAATTCTTAATATCATATTATCCGACTTATACGACAAAAAAGGCATAAGCCCTAAAACTTATGCCTGATCTAACAGTTACACGTTTTCTTATTATAATAAGTATATATGTATAAAATATATTTGTCAATATTCAAAATATAATCAATTTTATAAAAAATATATTGACATCTTTTTTTAAAGTGTTATAATTAAATTAGGTTATCAGCGTGTAACCATGTTAATTTGGGCAAAAGCTGAAAAGGTTATCCTTTTCGGCTTTTTTTATTTTGTTTATTTATAATAACTTATGAGCGTACGGCATTTGTTATTATAAGTTGTTAATAAATAAATTTTATAAGGGGGATTAAATATGTCCAATGGTACTGGTAATAAGATTTTAGCTAAATTACAACGATTAGGAAAATCTCTTATGACGCCTATAGCTGTATTACCTGCTGCTGCGCTTCTTAATAGACTAGGTGATAAAGACGTATTAAACTTAGCTTGGATGCATAATGCCGGTAATGCTATAACTAAACCTCAAAACTTGGCTATCATATTTGCTATAGGTATAGCTATAGGATTAGCTGAGGAAAATAACGGTGTAGCTGCCGTAGCAGCAATAGTAGGTTACTTTGTAATGTATGAAGTTGCTGGATTCAATCCAAAAACTTTAAATATGGGTGTATTACAAGGATTTATTGTAGGTATTTTAGCCGGTTATTTATATAACAAGTTTAAAGATATAAAACTCCCCGACTTTCTGGGATTCTTTGGTGGCAAACGTTTTGTTCCAATAGTTACTTCATTTTACAGCTTAATTATTGGACTTTTCTTATATTATGTATGGCCACTATGTCAAAATACTGTAAACGCTTTTGGAAACACTATGGCTGCAGCTGGAACATTAGGCTCCGCTTTATTCGGATTATTTAATAGATTACTTATTCCATTTGGTCTTCATCAAGTTCTTAACCCAATATTCTGGACTCAATTTGGTCAATTTACAGATGCTTCTGGTCAAATTATAACTGGTGATATGGCTAGATTCTATGCTCATGATCCAACTGCTGGAATTTACATGACTGGTTTCTTCCCAATAATGATGTTTGCCCTTCCTGCAGCATGTTTTGCTATGATAACTGCTGCTAAAAAGGAAAATAAAAAAGCTGTTACAGGCCTTTTAATAAGTATGGCTGCAACATCATTTTTAACAGGAGTAACTGAACCAATAGAATTTTCATTTATGTTTTTATCACCTTTATTATATGGTATTCACGCACTACTTACTGCAAGCTCCTTGGCAATTACCACCGCCCTGGGCATTAGGATGGGATTTGGATTCTCTGCAGGATTTACTGATTATTTATTAAGCTTTGGAATAGCATCTAAACCATTATTGCTACTTTTAATATGTATAATATATGGAGTAATTTACTACTTTGTATTCTTATTCTTTATCAAAAAGTTTAATATTCCAACTCCAGGTAGAGAAGACGATGCACCACCATCAGAAAATATAAATAACGCTAAAAATTCAGATCTTACCGAAAGAGCATCAAATATTTTAGATGCTATTGGCGGAAAAGAAAATATAGATTCTCTAGACGCTTGTGTAACTAGAATAAGATTGTCAGCTAAGAATCCTCAGCTAATTAACGAAGCTAAATTAAAAAAACTTGGTGCTAGCGGAGTTATGAAGCTTGGAGATAAAAATTTTCAAATAGTTGTTGGCACTATTGCCGACCCATTAGTAACCCATATGAAGTCATTAATAAAAACCCAAAATTAAGTTTCCCTCATGAAAAGCAGAGATATAATTGAATATCAACTATATCTCTGCTTATTATTTAAATTAGTTTATTTTTTCCCATAGAGTAGGAGCATTTATAGGTTCCCATCCTATAAGAGAAGTATGTTCCTGTATGCATCTGTAATTTACTCCCTTATAACTTACAATATCTAAAACCTTATATGAAGTATTAGGTTTCCACTCTCTTTCATCATCCTCAAACTTACTTTGCGCTGATATAACTTTACTCCAATCACTACTTCCTAATGAATTTACTGCTCTAACCTGATAACTATGGATAGATCCTGGTTTAAGATTAATATGTTTATAAGGATTACTAACATTTATTATTAATTTATTATCAACTTTTAAATCATAGCTAGTTGCTCCCGGAACTGAGTTCCATGTTATATTAATTTGTGATTTACCTACCGCTCTTCCCTTTAACCCTGTTGGCACTGCTGGCTTTTCAGTTACTGGGGGTTGTTTAAAGTTATCAAAATATTCCCTATAACTCGTAGAAAATTCATAACCACTTTTTGCATCCCAATTTATTGACCATGTCATTAATCCTTTAAAATTAGGGTATCCATTATTATTTACAAGATTATATTTTCCTCCATAAGGAATGCCTTTCATAAGATAATCTAAAGCCTTTTTCATTTCATTAGGTTTGATATAACCACCGCTAGGTGCTGCAGATGGACAAGCTGGTAAACCTATTAAAACTTGTTCTTGCCTTAAAGGTGGAAATACATTATCCTTATCTCCTGCCACAGGAAACCCTTGTAAAAGCATCTCCGCCATAGCAACTTCATAATCCGCTGTACCTTGTGTATAATTATTTCCATCAAGTGCTGTATTTCCTCCCGCGTTATAATGCTGTACATGAATATAAGTAAGTTTATCCCTTAACCCATGTATTATAGGCAAATAAGCTCCCCAATTTCCTGCATAAGCCACATATCCACCTTGTACATATGCTGTTTCAGGAGCCATACTCAAAATAAAATCCGGGCCGTAGTGATTGCATATAGACCTTACAGCAGAAATAAGATTTACAATTTGAGGAGTTTTAGGATTTTTAAAGTCCTTATCATTATTAATTAGATTTATACCAGATTCAAGATCTATATCTATACCATCAAATCCATATTTATCAATTAACGATATCATAGAATCTATAAAATTATTTTTTGCTTTTTCATCAGGTAATAATACTACACCATTTTGTCCACCAATAGAAAGTACAACTTTCTTTCCAATGCTATTAAGATATGAAATATCCTCCTTAAACTGCTCTTCTGTTCCTATTTCTGGAGAAAACTCTATAGTAGCTCTATCCCCTATAGATTCTCCAAAGGCTACATTTATAACATCCCAATTAGTAGACACATCCTTTAGTCTAATTATTCCAGTACCATTATCAAAGTTATGCCAATATCCTACTAATATTTTGTCAGAAGAATTTGGATTAAAAGCTGCGCAAGTACTAGGCACAAATAAAAATACCAAGATAAATATTAAAGAGATTGGAAATATTTTTTTAAACACCCTTTTCATTTTTCTAATCTCCCTTCATAATTAATACTTCCATACTAATACATAAGATACTACCCATTAAATTATTACAATTATTTTTTTACAAAAAATAAAAAGCCTTATGCATTACTTACATAAGACTTTTAAATCTATATTTATGCCGCTAATTTTAAAAATTTATCCATAGAAATTGAGTATTGTGTTTCTATAGCCAGTTTTTTCTCTTCTACAAATCCAACCTTTTTAAAAACTCTTCTAGATCTTTCATTTTTAAAATTAATCTTCGCAATTACTTCCTCTGATCTCCACTTAAAAAAAGCATGTTTTAATCCTTCTACTATTGCATGTGAGCCTAAACCTTGTCCCCATTTTTCTCTATCTCCAATTACTATAACCATTTCTGCTCCAGTTTGTTTAGGTACACCTACAGGTTCATCCTCCCGACAATTAAGATATCCTACAAATTTACTATCTACTAATATAGTATACAAATGGAGAATTATTTCTGGGTTTATATTCTAATTTAGTTTAAACTTCAGTAAAAAAAAGTCACTAAATATTTATATACCAATTAATTTTACGAAATAATAAATTTAAAAGTTCTTGGTTGTAATTATCAAATAATTATTCTCTAAATTTTGTAAATGGTTTTATTATTAAAAGAGAAGCTTATAAGTTAAAATATAGATTTTCATATATGAATCCAAGCTCTATTTTGCAGGGATAATTAATGTGAAAATCCATATTATTAAAAAATGAACAGGATAAGAACTATATTTTATTATTTTATTAATTTTAAAATCATATTTTTCGAGACACAATATTAATGGAAATGAAAGAACAGAAACACTTTGTATAGCATAATAATCATATTCCATAATGCCAAAAATAGTAATGAAAATTTGCATGAAAAATATTACATATTTATTCTTAAACACATGAAAAATTACTATAAAAGATACTCCATAAATTCCATATTCAACATTTATAACATGTGCTAAAATGAATAAGAAGAATATCATTATGTACTTAATAAAATTATTATATTTTAATTCATATAATTTTAACACGAATAATCCTATTAGAAGACCAAAACATACATTTAAGTAGTCTAATTTAAACAACAAATAATAAGGAAATTGAGAAACTATTGCAACTATCAGCAATCGTAAAGCATATAATTTAAAATTTTGTGTATACTTAAACCCCTTTGCTATGCCATATGCAAATAATGGAAAAGACAGCCTCCCTATTACGTTAAATCTTTCAATATCAGGCAAATAAATTTGACATATATGATCTAGTAGCATTGTTAAAAAAGCAATAACATTTATCATAATACCAATCCTTTTAAATTTTATCTTTAAATACTTTGAATTAAAGAAAGTTATTTTACTAAGAACATAAATTCTTCTAGTCTTTTAGAAATTATGTGCTACGAAATAAGAAAGCAACTAAATTCTTAGATAATTTTAAGGACCCAGAGACTTACATTTGCTGCTAAAGAACTATAAGTGTATTTTTCTCGTAATCAAAACAACAAGAATTAAATTCCATGCTGTCTATCTTATTTTTATCATTAAAGTTGTAAATTTCTAATATAGACTTAGTTTTATCCTCTATAAATTCATCTTTAAATGCAATAAAGTTTTCGTCAATAATATGGACACTCCATCCTTTGTAACTAAATATTTTATCCCTGGTAATAATATCATATATATTGATAAATTCATTATTTTGGATAAATCCATAAAACATTCCATTATAATATTTTATATTATCATAAAAACCTTCTACTGTAATTGTTTTTATCTTATGAGATTCAACATCATAAATCTTTATATCTGTTCTACCTTTTTGAAATGATTGAATTGAATAAATAATTTTACCTTTATAATATCCAATAATTCTTAACCCTTCATGTAAATCACAAGTCTGAATAATATTTTTTTTATGTATTGGTATACCATGTTTTACATTATCTAAAAATTCACTTACCTTACATATAATCAAGTTCTCTAAGCTATCATGCTCCTCCTTAAACTCACCTTTTTGTTTCTGTTCCTCCCAAAATTGTCTTTTTTCAAAATTTCCAATTCTTCCTGTTTTAAACATAATATATTCACCTTTTTGAAAAGGACATATCTGATCCGATCTTAAAATAGTATCTATAGCCCCAATTAAATCAGGTATTTTATAAACCCTCTTTTCAACTGAATCAATTAACAAAGCTTTATAGAAAAATGGTTTTCCAAAACTATATTGAGTATGTGGGAGTAAAAATAGAGCATATCTATCATTAACACCTATTAATCTGCTATCTAATGATAATCTATGAAAACCCCCTTCCTTTTCAACTTCAAATTCAGTACTAAATTCACTAATGTAGCAACTTTTTAAATTATTACAATCCACTTTATATATTTTAACAACATATTTAGAGTTGAATTCATAGATATTTGCATAGTACATGACTTCAGTTGAATTAATACATGAAAATAATTTAATAGGTTTATCAAATTTAATCTTATCTATTTTTTGGTTTTTATAATTAAATTTAACAATATTTTTATTCTCACCTTGTTTTAGAAATAACATATTACGATCACCAAAAAAATTTATTACGCCTATTTCTCCCTTAACTTCTTTACCTATATTAATAACATTTACCATAGATACCCTCCTTGCTTATATTAAAATAAATTAATAAAGTTATCATTTCATCGTATTTACTTTTGCTTGCAATTTAAAACAAACCTCATTGATAAAAAATTACTTTATTTCATTTTTTAATGAGGTTTGTTATTAAAGTTAACAACTAATGTATATAAAATTATTTATTAATTATAATATTTATTATCTTCATAAAAAAAATATATGTCCTCCATTTTTTGCTCTGTCATGAAGATGGTAATGTTTATAATATCCATGAGCACCACCTCCATGAATTTCAGGGCCCACTGGAGTAAAATTCATGCCAAGCCCCGCCGTCCCCGGAAACTGTTCTTTAAGAGCCCAGTATGCTACATCATAAGCATCATCTTCTTTTACACACATTATATCTTTGTTATTTCTTGCCCTTGATTTAGCTTGCTGATAACTTATAGCTGGGCCAACTAAAACATCTCTTTTTCCCCAATCAATATAGGCTTCAAAATAACGCTGTTTTCTTTGACTTGTTAACTCATCAGCTACTGATGATGCTATAGCATATGTAGCATTACTAATAATCATCAATAACCCTAATTCGCCTAACTTTTCTAAGACTTGTGCTCCCAAAATTTCAAGCAATGGTACAGCGGCTGGTGCCTGTGCTTTAACCTTATCGTCATCTTGGATTTTATATTCTTTTTTTGTATCCTTATCAATGATAGTTGCTGAAACTATTCCTGGTTTTTCAGGATTCCTTAATTCATGAATTTCAACCTCATAATTTTTTACTTTATTTTCACTAAAAAGTAAAGAATACACCATGTTTTTAGGCTTTTCAATTGACTTCATAGTAACTTTATTTGTTTTTTTATCAAAAATAGCATGAAGTTCATCACCCTTATACTCACCAACAACTTCACATATATTTTTATCATTTTTTATTACTTTAATATTACCTTTTTTTGATGTCTTTGCAAAAACAAATGACCCACTGAAAAAAGAAAAAGATAAACAAAAGGTCATTAATAAAGATAAAAATTGTTTAAATAACTTTTTATTGTTTTTCATAAACTTGATTCCCCTTTTTATTTAAATAATGTTATTTACACTCACAAACCCTTCACCAAATGTAGAATTTTTACCTATTCCTCCTAAATGTTTTGACATACGTTTCAAAGCATTGTATATATATTCATATGCATAGTTTTCTTGCCCACTAAGCATAAATATTTTTGGATTCTCTAGTATTAATGCAATTACTGCTGAAATATATGGAGTTGCAAAAGATGTACCACTACAATACTCATATCCATTATTGACTGTAGTCGATAATATATTAGTCCCTGGGGCGCTAAAGTCCACTTTCCCCCTCGGTGATGTTTCTCCAATTCTATACTTTGAATCAACTGCTGTAACTGAAATTACCTTATCATAAGAAGCCGGATATCCCACTTCCTGACCGTATGAGTTATAAGTTGAGGCAACAACTAAAATACCTGAATCAATTGCTTTTTTAACTGAATTGTATAATACCGGCTTGTCTTTAAGTATCCCAAAACTCATGTTAATTATTTGAATTTTATTTTCTATACACCAATCAATTCCTTTTGCAATATCATTAATATCCCCTTCCCCATACTTATCTAAAACCTTCACAGGATATATTTCAGCATATGGTGCTATACCAACAATACCAATGCTGTTATTTTGGGCACCAATTACTCCAGCTACAAGGGTACCATGTCCATTGTCATCTATAGGTAATTCTTTTGGATTAATTACGTTATAACCATGTTTTATATTAAGTCCAAAATCAGGATGATTAAATTTAATACCACTGTCCAATATAGCAATTTTTATACCTTTCCCAGTAAATTTGCTTCTTAAATCATCTTTAATTATAGATTTGACCCCCCAAGGAATATACTGACACTTTTTAAGGTCACTAATATTTATTTTATCTTCATAGTGTACACGTCCAAAATAAACATAGGTTAATATACAAAGTATTAGATAAGGTATTACAACAAAACTATATTTTTTCATTTAGTATGACCTTCTTCCTTTACCTTTATGTATATTAGTTATTTTTGATAGATATCTATCTACATATTACTGTTAATATTTACACGTTCTAGAACAACGTAATATTATCATATTTTTTTTACACATTCAACATATTATTTAATAAATACATATTTTTTCAAAATACATCATTTAATTACATATTTTTATAGTAACACCTTTAATTTTGAAGTATACCTAGACCAATATAATGAAAGGTATAAAAGTTTTCCTCCCCAAGTCATATCTGCTTTAATTTTCCATTTATTTTCTTCAACTCTTTTATAAGCCAGTTACATATTTTTTTGATAAAATTCTTTCTAAGGAACCATATTCAAACCCATAAGTTTCTGCTCCTGTCATTGGTTAATACCTATTCTATACTTTAGATTGTGACCATGCTGTATGCACATAAAAAAAGCCTTATGCATTACTTACATAAGACTTCTAAATCTATATTTATGCCGCTAATTTTAAAAATTTAGCCATAGAAATTGAGTATTGTGTTTCTATAGCCAGTTTTTTCTCTTCTACAAATCCAACCTTTTTAAAAACTCTTCTAGATCTTTCATTTTTAAAATTAATCTTCGCAATTACTTCCTCTGATCTCCACTTAAAAAAAGCATGTTTTAATCCTTCTACTATTGCATGTGAGCCTAAACCTTGTCCCCATTTTTCTCTATCTCCAATTACTATAACCATTTCTGCTCCATTTTGTTTAGGTACAAGTCTTAAGAATCCTACAGGCTCATCTTCCTCAGTAGTTATCATAAAAAAACTTCCATTTTGATTAAACAAATGAGTAAGAATAGGCATATTTACCCTTTGTATAACTTGTTTAATGCTTTTTCCCACGTTTTGTCTTTCGTTTAAATATTCAGTCACTTTATCATCTTCTAACCAATGAACAATTTTCCATGCATCAGACTGAAATACTTCCTGTCTCAGCTCTATACTACTTCCTTCCATTAACACTCTCCTCCGTAAACATAATAATAAAATCATATATTAAAAATATATGATTTTTTAATTTAACTATTTGAAAAAATTTGTAAAATTTATGCCCATAAAAAATTATAGTTATGTTTACACATAAATTTTATAAATTCCAATAAAATAAAAAGCCTATTATAGACCTTTTTACATATCTATATATAGGTTTTGTTAAATCCATTGTAAATTATACCAATATATTTTATTTTATACAAATGTTGTAGGGAAGTTTTAATAAGCATTACTTGATATAGTTAAGGTTTACATAAAAATAAAGAAGAAAAGTTGACTTTTACTTGTTAATTCTCCTATTTCATTATGTACTTCTTGTTTTTTCGTTATATTTCTTCAATTAAATTGTAAATATTGCATTTAATTAAAAGCCTCACAAAAATAATTTTTAGGGAAATCAGTAATTTGTCTCTTTCCCTCTTTACAATGACCATTTGTGATATTAAACTATACTTTTACAACTTTTGTAATATTGTACGGAATTCTTAATTATTAATCATAAATTTTGTAATATTTTTAATCTACTATTTATTTATAGAACTTAACTTTGAAAGGACTGAATTCCATGAAAAAATCTACCCTTAGTACAAAAAGAAATAAAAAAATTATCTTTACATCTATTATTATTTTATTTTCAATATTTTTTACCATGTATAAAAAAAGTTATAATCACGAATTAGAGAATAAAATATATAATTTTATGTTAAGTAAAAATAATAGAATTAAAGCTTATAACCAAGCTGTTTCTTTAAACAATGGTGACTCTAGTAATACCTGTGTATACTTTATTTGCGAAGTTTTAAGACTTAATAACGTAAAGATAAACAATAATATTTGCAATACAACTCAAATTCTAGATATAATGAAAAGAGAAGGTTTTAAAAAAGAAAGAGATTATAAGAAATTAAAACCTGGTAATATATGTTTTACAACAGATGAATCATTAAATAAAAACGGAATACCAACCCATACATATATATTTATGGGTTGGTATAAAGAAGGCCAATATGATTATGCATACATATGCGATAATCAGGCTAAAGATTATGATAATAAAATATATCATTTAAGAAACATAAAGAAAGCTATGAATAAAAATGGTCTTATTAAAGAACCTTTTAGCTTCTTTCTTTATAGAAGATAATAATGGAGGCCTATAAAATGAGTAATTATAATGTACTCGTGGTAGATGATGAAAAGGAAATTAGAGATGCTATTGAAGTTTATTTTAGAAGTACAGAAAATATAAACATTATTAAAGCAAGTGATGGTCTAGAGGCTCTAGATGCCTTAAATAAAAATAAAATTCATGTAATACTACTTGATATAATGATGCCTAAACTTGATGGCATAAGAACATGCATAAAAATAAGAGAAAACAAAAACATACCTATAATAATGCTATCTGCTAAAAGTGAAGATACAGATAAAATTCTTGGGCTCAATATTGGGGCTGATGACTATATTACCAAACCATTTAATCCCCTTGAACTAATTGCTAGGGTAAAATCACAAATTAGGAGATATGTAGATTTTGGTAATGCAGTACAGAAAACATCAGATGATTTTGTGGTTATTGACGATATAATTGTAAATAAATCTAGCCATATTGTTACCTTAGGAGGTAAGGAAATAAAATTAACCCCTATAGAATATGATATATTACTCCTCCTTGCAGAAAACAGGGGTAGAGTATTTCCTTCCAATGAAATATATGAACGAGTTTGGAATGAACCTGCCTTCAAAAGTGAAAATACAGTATCTGTCCATATAAGAAGATTGAGAAAAAAACTAGAAATAAACCCCAAAAATCCTAGATATATAAAAGTTGTGTGGGGAGTTGGTTACAAAATTGAAAAATAAGTATATGGATAGTTGTAAAACAAAGGTTTTATATATATTAGAAAAAGCTACATTAATTATGCTACTTTCAATAGTTATTCTTCTTTTTGCATGCTATAAAAATTTATTAAATATGAAACATCAATATGATTATATTACTACTTTAGAGTCAAAAGTTTCATATCAAACAAAGCAAATTAATGACATAGAAAAATATAACTCAGATATGTTCAGCATCCATTGGATAGATTATACTATTTGGCTAAAACAATGTGCAACATTAGGAAATACATATATTTATAACTACACAAATTACTTAAATATGATATCCATAAAATCCCAAGATGAATTAGACGTTATTAGTAAAAAAATTAAAATCACTAAGGGCAACAAAAACTATAACAAACTTGTAAAATTTATAGTAATAGATAAAAGAAGAGGTACTTTTTTAACTAATGACATGGAAAATATAAATACTATTAAAAAAAATATTAGCAGCTTTTTAAATACAGATGATGCCTTATATAATTATGTTTTTAGTAAGGGCAAATGGTTTAACATAACTTATAATACAGACACAGCTCCTTTATATACTAATAAAATTAAAGATCCAAAAAATTTTATACAAGCCTATTGGTTTCCTAAAAATTATATTTATTCAAAAGATGACAATATACTTTTAAAAGATATTCTTCAAAGCTTTAATAAGGAAATTGAAAATGAATTAAATATAAATAAAAAAGGTATTTCACATGTACAGCAAAACATTAAAGGAAATAAAATAAAACTAACATACTCTATAGCTATAATTATTATTATACTAATAGTCTTATTATCTTTAGGAAAAACAAGGTTATTAACAGGGGTTAAAAATTCATACCTAGTCAAATTATTAATTAGTATAAATAACTGGTTTGACAATAGAAAGGCTTTATTTAAAATAACTTTTTATATTTTATCGTCTTCCCTTTTTCTTATTCTACTATATATAATGTTTAATATGAAAAAGTCTAATCCCTATCTTAGTTTTATATGTATAATATATGTTTTTCTCATACTACCTAAAATATTTATATTTTCTAAACAGCTTGATAAAGTAATAAATGGAGCAGACCAAATAACCAATGGTAACTTAGATTATACTATAGATGAAAATGGAGACAAATCCCTTAAAAGACTGGCTAAAAATATTAACAAATTAAATAAGGGTTTTAAAATATCAATTGAAGATCAAATAAAAAATGAAAGATTAAAAAGTGAGTTAATAGCCAATGTATCTCATGATTTAAAGACACCCCTTACCTCAATAATAAACTATACAGATATATTATTAAGAGAAGATATTTCTGAAAAAGAAAAAGAAGATTTCATAAAAATTTTAAATAAAAAAAGTTTAAAATTAAAATCTCTAATAGAAAATCTTTTTGAAATATCAAAAATGAGTAGCGGTAAATTACAATTAAACAAAAGTAATGTAGATATATTAGAACTAGTAAATCAGTCTATAGCAGAGTACTCTGACACAGAATTATATACAGATAAAAATTTAGCCTTTGTAGTTAGAACTTTTAAAGATAATATTCAAATTGATTTAGATGGAAATAGAATGTCTCGAGTTTTTGAAAACCTAATAAATAATGCTCTAAAATATTCAGTAAAAAACACAAGAGTATTTGTAGAAATAGACTCCATTCCTAAAGGTATTAAACTTTCCTTTAAAAACACATCCTTTACTGCTCTTGACTTCGATAAAGAGGAGATATTTGAAAGATTTACTAGGGGCGATGCTTCACGAAACTCAAATATATCTGGCAATGGATTAGGATTAGCCATAGCTAAAAGCATAATAGAGCTTCACGGTGGTATAATGTATATTGATTTTGATGGAGATTTATTTAAATGCATAATAGAGTTATATTACTAAAAATAATAGAAACTTAAAAAATTTTAAACTATTAAAATAACTTTATAACTTACAAATAAAATTTAAAAAAACAAAATATAAAAAGAATGGTTATTAAAACAAACAACCATTCTTTTTATGAATATACTAATGCGGCAATAATAGTTATCTATTTTGCTTCATTTATAAACTCTTTTCTTTGGAATAAATAATAGACTTTCATAAAAATTTTTTCTATACATATTAAAGAGGATAGAGCTAGTAAAAATAATACTGGAAAATTATATCTTTGTTGCCCTTCAAATACAAAACTTATTAATATGAAAAAAGAAATATTTATAACTGGAATGGATACTAAATAGTCTATTTTTTTACCTTTCTTAAATACAGAAGTAATTATATCTTTTATATTTAAGAATATAAATATAAAAGATATCAGGCTTATTATATAAATTTCCTTGGAAAAAGCCTTTCTTAAAAATTCACTTTTTAAAAAACTTGTATACTTATTCTCCTCTATACTGTTCATTCCCCAAGCATAGATATCCCCTGCACCATTAAAAAATGTATTTTTTATTCTAATTAGACCTAATTTTAAAAATTGTATTGGATGATTTTTTATCCACTTTTTACCTTCTTTTTTAAATATTTTATCTAATGCGGGACTCAACATTACCTGATCTATTTCATTTTTTGTTGAATCTTTATATGCAAAATTATTATTTATAAGTTTTTCTTTAAAATCTAAAGAAACGTCTATATCTTTTATAGCCATCCAAGCTCCATTTTTATTATTACTATTATTATTTATAAAAAGTACATATCCCCCATTATGAGATACAGGAATTATTAAATTAAATTTTTTATAATTCCTATAAGTCCATGGTAAAACTACTATACACATGAAAATAAAAGATATATTAAACAATTTACCTGCCTCTTTTATGTTCTTATGCTTTAACCACATAATTACCGCAATAATAATAGGATAACATAAAAAAAATGGTTTAGTTAAAGCAGCAAGTCCAATAAAAATTCCAATAACAATATATCTAATTTTATAATTAAAAGTACATAACTGAAAATATATAATACATGCAAATAAAAATGTTATTAACACTTCTGAACCCAATACATTATTATAAGCAATATAGTTAGGAATAAAGGCTATTATTATGTAAGGTAGATATACCTTTTTTACACTTTTACATAATTTTAAAAGTATAAGTAATATAATTATTAACGTAACAGATGATATTATCACATTGAATAATTTTCCAAAAAATATATCATTAGATCCTATTAATCTATAAAAATATCCTAATGCAAAGGGGTATCCCATAGGTTGAAACGCTGTAGGTTTTTCTAAATAAAAATGCCCATTTCCCAAAAATATATTTGTAGCTATAGACTGATATTTTTCAAAATCAGATAAGGGATTGCATGGTATCTTTAATATAAAAAATATTCTACATAAAATTGCTAAAATAGTAATTAAAGAAAAATATATTCTATCTTTCATCTTTATACTTAATTTCTTAAAAAATCCAGACTGAATTTCCATTATAAAAATTCCTCCAAATAAACACTTTATTTTATTTTATACTATAAAATAACATATTACAAACAATGGTATACCACTCCTTTTTATATTAAAACCGACTATTACTTTAAATAATAGTCGGTTTTAATATTATAATTAATTATTATAGTAAAGACTTTCTGATGGATACTCTGCATCACATGTTATATCTATACCGAGTTTTCTAAAGGTCTGTTCATCATTAACAGTTAAAATTGTAGTAGAATGTGCTTGACATCCCTTTAACATTGTCAATTTTTCCATAGCCACCTGTGCTGTTGGATTAGTAGCTGCGCAAATGCTAAGTGCTATTAATATTTCTTCACAATTTAAGGCTGTGTTTTTACTTCCTAAGGTTTTTGCCTTTAAATTTATAATAGGTTCAAGAATAACTGGAGAAAGAAGATATATATCATCAGATATTTTTGCAAGATGTTTTACGGCATTTAAAATTACAGCGGCTGTAGCATCCATAACTAAAGAACTTTTTCCAGTAAGTATAGTACCATCCTGAAGTTCTATTGCCACTGCTGGACATACTTCATTTTTATTTGATTCTTCTTTTAATTTAGCCGATCTTTTCCTTGCTGGTAAAACAACCTTCCTATCTTTTTCTTTTAAATTAAGTTCTTCCATTATAAGTTTTACCCTTTGAAAAGTTTCCTTATCCACATAACCTTTTTTATATTCACAATTTGTTTTGAAGTATCTTCTTATTATTTCCTGTCTAGATGCCTCTTTAACTACTTCATCATCTATAATACCAAAGCCAACCCTATTAACTCCCATATCTGTTGGTGATTCATATATTGATTCTTTTCCTGTTATTTTTTCTATAATTCTCTTTAAAACAGGAAACATCTCAATATCACGATTATAATTTACTGACATTTTATTGTAAGCATCTAAATGGAATGAATCAATCATATTTACATCTTTAAGATCTGCTGTGGCAGCTTCGTATGCTATATTTAATGGGTGTTTTAAAGGTACATTCCACACTGGAAATGTTTCAAATTTTGAGTATCCTGCAATTTTGCCTCTTTTATATTCATGATATAGTTGACTAAGACAAGTTGCTAATTTTCCACTTCCTGGACCCGGTGCAGTTACAACTACTATAGGCTTTGTAGTTTCAATATATGGGTTAGCTCCATACCCTTCATCACTTACTATCGTATCCACATCCGTAGGATATCCTTTAGTAGCCTTATGCTTATATACCTTTATACCTCTACGTTCAAGCTTATTTATAAATACAGTTGTAGCAGGCTGTCCATCATATCTAGTAATTACAACACTATTTACATCAAGTTCATAAGTTCTCAAATCGTCAATTAATCTTAAAACATCCATGTCATAAGTAATACCAAAGTCGCCTCTTATTTTGTTTCTTTCTATATCCCCTGCATATACACAGATAACTATTTCAACCTTTTCTCTTAGTCTATGTAGGAGTTTTATTTTCGCATTTTCATCAAATCCAGGCAAAACCCTTTTAGCATGAAGGTCAAATAAGAGTTTTCCTCCAAATTCTAAATACAATTTGTCAAAATTATTAACTCTCTCTAAGATATACTTCGATTGTTCTTCTAGATATTTCTTATGGTCAAATCCTATCTTCATCTTTTACTCCTCACTATACAAAATCATTATTTACCAAGTTTTTATCCAAAATGTTCCCTAAAATATTTTGATTAAACATGGTTTCACAATTTTCTATTATTGCACAATTTCTATGTAAAGTAAATACGCTTATAACTTATCTTTAATAAATAGGGGGTATGAAATTCAGGTAGTATATCCAAATTTTATATCCCCTAAATAAAGGCTTTGTCATGCTTTACACAGTAAAAACCGTATGCATTACTGCATACGGTTTTTGTTGGGGGCAAATTTTTATTTAAATGGAATGTGTGTTTTCTACTTTAACTAAAGTTTCTTGTTCTTTTCTAACTGACATACGAACAAATGGTACATATATTATTATACTAACTACTAAACAGATAAGAGCTGTAATTCCACCTCTTATTGAGTTTGTTGATATAATTGCGCCTAAAATTGGTGGTGTTGTCCAGTGTGCCATAACTACAACTTTAGGTGCAAATCCAATAGCAGTTAATGTATATGCAATAAATCCAGAAGCTAAAGGTGCTAATAAAAATGGTATGAAATAAATTGGATTTAAAATTATCGGCATACCAAATATAACGGGTTCATTGATATTAAACATTCCTGGTCCAACACTTAGGTTTGCAATAGTTTTTTGTGACTTGCTCTTTTTACCAACTAAGAATATAGCAATAAGTAACGCTATGGTAACTCCTGATCCTCCCATATTTACATAAGAATCTAAGAACTGGCTGTTTACTATATGCTCTGCAGCAACTCCATTTTTTAATGCTCTTACATTTGCTTCTGTTAATGGTAATAAAACTGCATTTATAATTGGTGCAAGTATATTTGAACCATGTAGTCCAAAGAACCATAGGAATTGTTGTGCTAACACTAGAACTAATAAACCACCTAAACTTCCCATAACTCCCTGAAGTGGAGCTTGTAACATAGTAAATAAAGCTTGATGTAAATCAATTACTCCCAATGCTGCAAAAATCTGTTTAACTCCTGCTACAATAGCTAAAACTATAATGGATGGTAATAATGCTGCGAAAGATTTTGCTACTGCTGGTGGAACCCCTTCTGGCATTTTAATAATCAATTTAGGATTTCCAGATAGCTTAACAAATATTTCTGTAGCAACTAAAGCAACTATAAGTGCAACAAATAGTCCTCGACCACCTAAGAACGTAAGTGGTATCGCTCCATCCTCTGTTTGTTTATATAAAATTAATAATGCCGCTAGAGATACAATTCCTGCTGATAATGCATCCTTGTCATAAGATCTAGCTAAATGATAAGATATTGTAAATACAACTAATAATGACATTATGGCAAAAGTACCATTCCAGATACCACCACCAAAATCCTTCCAATTAGCAGGCAATAGCCAACTCATAAAATCTTGATACCTTTTCCATCCTAAGTTATTAAATAATGTTGCAAAAGCCCCCGCCATAATAATTGGAGTAATTGTGGCAAAGCCATCACGAATAGCAACCAAATGTCTTTGTGAACCTATCTTAGCTGCTATTGGAACAAAATGCTCTTCCATCCAATCAAAGAACTTTTTCATGCTTTAATCCTCCCCTTTTAATATTTATAAATTTATAAGCAATTAATTAATAATGCACTAATTTAAAAGAATCATTTAAAGCCTTTTTATATAACTTTTTTAAATTGAGGTAAATAGTCTTTATGTGCTACCATAAGCTCATCTACTAAATTCTTAGCAAGCTTATCTGATTGAACTAAAGGATTAACTGTTAAAGCCAATATTGCCTTTTCATAATCTCCATTTACTGCAGCATCCACAACTAATCTTTCAAAAGTTTTTATCTGTTGAATAAGTCCATTTATTCCTACTGGTAACTCACCGAATGCAATAGGTTTAGGCCCATCTTTTGTTATAATACATGAAACTTCAACACAAGATTCTTTTGGGAGATTTACTATAGCCCCATTGTTTCTTGTATTTACAGGTTGTATGTCTCTTTTGTCATTGTATATTGAACATATTAACCTACATGCTGCATCACTATAGTAGGCTCCTCCCCTTTTTTCTAATTCTAAAGGTTTAACATCTAAAGTTTCATCCTTATAAAGTTTAAACAAATCTTCCTCTACTTTTTTTACAACCTCTGCTCTTGTTTCTCCTTTAGAAAATTCTTTCAATTCTTCTTCTAACATGTCCCTTGTTTGAAAATAATACTTATGATAAGGGCATGGCATCATACCTAATGCTTTTATAAAATCCTTATCCCAAGTAAAATCAGATATATTTTTAACTATCTGTCCTACTTTTCCACTAGCTAATAAATCCATTAACTTTTCAGTTACTTTTATACCATCTACATATGCATCTTTACCAAACACCATATGATTCAACCCTATAAAATCCATTCTAAGTCTTTTATGTTCCACTCCTAATACCTTTGCTGCTGCCTTCTCCATACCAATAGGTACATTACAAAGTCCCACAACTTTTTTATTTTTACCATATTTTAATAAAGCTTCTGTAACCATCCCTGCTGGATTAGTAAAATTTATCATCCATGCATTAGGACATAATCTACTCATATCCTTATCTATATCTAAAATAACTGGAATCGTTCTTAATGCCTTAAACATTCCTCCTGCACCATTAGTTTCTTGTCCTATAACTCCATGGTTTAAAGGAATTCTTTCATCCTTGATTCTTGCATCTAATAGACCAACCCTTATCTGAGTGGTAACAAAATCAGCATCCTTTAATGCCTCTTTTCTATCTAAAGTTAAATTTATTTTCATAGGTACTCCAGCTTTTTTTACCATTCTTTTAGCTAGGCTCCCTACTATCTGTAATTTTTCCTTTCCTTCCTCTATATCAACTAACCATAATTCTCTAACTGGCAATTCATCATACCTTTTTATAAACCCCTCAACTAATTCAGGAGTATAACTAGATCCTCCCCCTATTGTCACTATTTTTATGCCTTTCTCCATTGAACATACCTCCTAAGTTTCTACTTTGTATGTGCACTATTATATATAGCAAACATCGTGCCAATATCTTTCCAACCTTAAACCCCCCTATCCACATACTATATACAGTTACACACTTTATTCACACACTGTGTAAAATAACTGCACACTTTCAAAAATTACCTTATTTTACACACAAATTTACACAATTAAAAAAAATAAAAAACTGCTAATAAAACAGTTTTTTATTTTTATTTCTACTTTCTTATATACATATAATACGCCCCTTTAGCTGGTGAAACCTTATCATCTACAAAAGAATCAACTTTTACATTTTCTTTTAAATATTTTTCGAAAGCTTGTCTAACTACAGCAGATTTTTTTATAACCCCTCCAACTAATCCTATTAAACAAGTATTAAACTTTAGTTTTTTATACACATTTTCTGTACTCTTAGCTATGGCAATTCCCTCTTGTAATAATATTTCTTTTGATAATCTATCACCTTTATCAGCAAGTTTAGAAACTATAGGAGTTAAACTTGCAACTTCATCCTTTGTAGATGAGTATACAAAACTTGTAATTTCAGAAACTGAGGATATATTAAGTTTCTCCATTATGGCTTTAGTAAGAGCTGATTTTTCTAATAAGTAATCTTCTTCGTATATCATATTTTTTATAGCTTCTATAGCTATTTTATATCCACTGCCTTCATCACCAAGAAGATGTCCCCAACCTCCACATTTACAGGATTTATCTTTATTTATCCCAAAAGCAATAGAACCAGTTCCTGCAATAGTTAAAATACCATCCTCACCTTTTAATATAGCCCTTAATGCTAATTCTCCATCATTCATCACTACAGAATCAAGTGCCAGTTTATCTTTAATTTCCTTCTCTATTATCCTAGAATTATCCCCAACTTCTGAACCTGCTACTCCTAAATACAATGCTTTTAAGTTTTCCTTCCCCAAATTATTTACTATTTCTTCTATAGAATCTATAATATTTTTTAAAGCCTCATCCTTACCATTTAGTAAATTCCCAAAACCCCTTAAGGAAGACATAATCATCTCTCCCTCTAAATCATAAGCAACAGCCTCTGTTTTTGTACCTCCTCCATCTACTCCAATAACATACAACATATCATTCATTCCCCTTTTCTAATATATTAATAAAAAGATAGTATTCTCCCATCTTTTTTTACTATATATTTAAATATTATACTTAAAATTATAATTTCCTTTTAAATATTTGGAAATTATATAAAATAAATTCTTAACTGACATAATATTTAAATTTTATAACATATATTAACACAACCTACTTAAATAATAAAAATGATATATTATATTTAGCTACTAACACTCGCATTCCTTTATATCATCTTTGATAATTTCAAATAATGACTCTCCCTCTAATTCTACAACCCTTTGGGCCTGATTAATTTTTACCATCTCAAATAATTGTCTCGCTACTCTGCCATTACCATAGTTTTTATCTCTATTTATATATGTCTTATAGAAATTTTCTTCTAACAAAATCTTTGCTTCCCTTGATAATTTATATTTCTCTTTCTCACAAAATATTTTAAATATCTCCATTAATTCCTTCTCATTATAATCCTCAAACTCTATTTCGTATCCGATTCTACTTTTAAGTCCAGGATTAACATTCATTAAGTCAGCCATTTCATCAGTATATCCAGCCATAATTACTACAAACTTATCTCTATTGTCTTCCATTTCTTTTATCAATATTGCTAATGCCTCTTTACCAAACCCATCAGCCTCTCCCTGTCCCTTACTAGCCAAAGAGTAAGCCTCATCAATAAATAAAACTCCACCATATGCTTCTTTAATTTTTTCTAATGTTTTAGTAGCAGTTTGTCCTACATATCCTGAAATTAAATCTTCACTTGTAACCTCTATTAAATGTCCTTTTTTTAACACGCCTATAGCCTTTAACATTCTACTAACTATTCGTGCCACAGTAGTCTTACCTGTGCCTGGATTTCCCTTAAATACCATATGTAAATTAACACCATTTGTTTTAACTCCCATGTTCTCCTTTTTTTTGTTAACCTTAACAAGTTTTATAAGATTGTCTATTACTTTTTTAACTTTATTAAGTCCTATTAAGTCTTCCAGTTCTTTTTGTATCTGGTCTAAGTCATCTCCAAATAAGTTTTCAATATCTATATTAAAATCCTTAGGTTCTAAGGTACTTAATTCCTCTTCCGTAAGGTTTTGTCCACCTAATCTAAAAGCTCTCTCCCTAATAGCTGCTTCAATTAAATTTCTTACTGATCTTCCATTTGCAAAATTTTCATCAAACATTTCATTACTTATTGCCTTTATAAATGCTCTTTCCCCATGAGAACACATTCTATAATAATTCATTTTAGCTATTTCTCTAGCAATTAGTAACAGCTCCTCTTCAGTATAATTTTCAAAATCTACTTCAATGCTTATTCTACTTTTCAACCCTGGATTAGATTTTAAAAAATCTTTCATTTGATTTTTATACCCTGCAACTATTACTATAAATTTATCTCTTTTATCCTCCATTGCCTTTAACAATGTATCTATAGCCTCTTTACCAAAGTCATTAGAACTATCTTTAGGGTATAATGTATAAGCCTCGTCTATAAATAGAATTCCGCCCATAGCACTATCTATAACTTTAGAAGTTTTTGTTGCTGTTTGTCCTATATACCCCTCTACTAAATCACTTCTATCCACCTCAACTACATGTCCTTTTTCTAAAATACCCAAATTATAAAATATACTCCCTAATAATCTAGCAACTGTCGTTTTACCTGTACCTGGATTACCTGAAAACATAAAGTGATAACATTGAGAAATATTATCTTTAATACCTAATCTTTTACTTCTTTCTTTTTCAAATTGAATTAGTTTTACAATTTTATTCACTTCGTTTTTTACATTTTTAAGTCCTATTAAATTATTCAATTTCTCTAGAGAATCTTTTAAAGATTCATCGTCTTTTATACTAGACTCCGTATTTCTTTCTACCGTATCATTACTTTTATAATAACTTTTTTTATTGACCTTATTTATTAATTCATCAGCCTTGATTATATAAATAGAATTTGGATACTTAATTCTCATTTTTTTGCAAACCTTAATACATTCAGACTCCTGTCCCATCATATAATATACTTTAGCCCTAAGATATTCTAATTCATCATTTCTTAACTTTTTATTATCCTTTTTAAGTAATTCTATAGCTTGATTATATTCATTGCATCCCATTAAATATCTTACTACTAATTTTACAGAATCCACTGTGATTTCACCGCTTTTATTAACAATTTGAATATGATCTTTAGCTTTATTATAATCACCTAATTCTATCAACATATTTGCCATTAATAAATTAGCGGTATAATTTTCTGGAACTGTTTGTATTATTTCTTTTAAAATAGCAAATGCATTTTCAATATCTTTTTTAAAATAATATAATTTTCCCTGGATCACTTTATATTCTGGATTATTTCCATCTAGATATAATGCCTGATTTAAATATTGATTAGCCTTTACATAATCACCTGAATTTATATATATATCTGAGATAATAATATATAATTCCGGATGATCAGGACATTTTTTTAAAGCCTCTAAAAGTATTTCTAAAGCTTTATTATTTAATCCTTTTTTTATATATTCATTTATCATATCCTTAAATTTTTCTAAACTTTCAACATTATATAAGTCTAAATAATTCATGGGTACCTCCAAATATTTTAATAATTTTATATTTATTTTCACATATAAAAACTATGCAAAATTCATCATTCTATTTTGCATAGTTTTATTTGTTTAAAATATTAATCCCTTGTTGAACCTGCTAACATTTCAATAACAAACCTCCAACAACCAACAATCACCATGAATATAACACCAATACTTTTAGTTACTATTAATGAACTATAATCAAAGACTGTCTTCTCCCCAAACAAACTATTTCTATTTAACCTCCATTGAGGTCTCATGCATAAATAAGCTATTCCAGCAATTATAGCAACAGCTAAAAATTTAAATATAAACTTATTGGCAGCCAAAAACATAACGGCAGGTACAGCAAATAATGAAATTTTACTCTTGTCAAATTTCTTCTTTAATGACTCTTCCCCCCATGCGATTTTATCATTTAATTCCGAATCATTATTATATTTTTGGGCTTTTTTCATATTGCTAATCATTTCCTTAGTATCCTCTTCTGATACATTATAATAATATCCGTCACTATGTTTATAACAACATTCTAATCCTTTAAAATAATAGCAATCAGCTAACATTTTTTTAAACCCTTCATTAGAGGGATTGTTTTTTATAAGTTCCTCAAATATAGATATTGCACTATCATACTCATCTGTATTTGCATAAACATTTGCCAATAATAATTTATTGTAATCCGAGTTAGGATTTAATACATTAGCTTTATCAGCACAATCTCTTGCTTTATCAAATTCATTATAATCCAAATAAAAGTTGCCGAACTCACAATAATATGTATCATTGTTAGGAGTTATATTTATTGCTCGTTTATAAGCATCTTCTGCCTCTGTTGGACTCTTCCATAAAGTATAAGCATAAGCTAAAGTTATCCATGTTTTACTATTATTCACCTCAATTTCTGTTGCTTTTCTTGCAATCACTATTGCATCTGCGGGTTTATTTGAAATTATTAAGTCCCATGCAGTATCAATAAGCTCCTGTACACTAGTACAATTTGTATTATATTCTCTACTTTCAGTATTTTTTTCATTGTCATCAAAACTTTCACTTAAACTTACGTCATATTCTTTTCTCTTGCTTTCATTTAGTAGAATTTTTTCTGCCTCTGCAATCATTTCTACTTTTCTCTCAGCATCCTGTCTTCTATTTAAATCTGGAGCATTAGTTCTTCCCATCCATTTTCTTTGTAAAATTTTTAACTCTTTCCTTAATTCATCACCCTTTAAACTTTTTTCAATGTTAAGTTCTTCATAATAATTAATCATTCTATTAACCCCTAATCTACATTTATTTCTGATATTTTTTCAGTTTTGTATAATACCTCATCCTTGGACAAATTAGATTTTCTTTCTATATACATTTCACCTAAATCCTCATTACTTATTAAATCAATAACCCTTACATGAACTATAGAGTTAGAATCATAAGAAATAATCACATTAATAGGAGAACCCTTGGGACTGTTTCTTAATTTTAGAGTTGCTGTTCCTATTATATTCACATATTCTAATTCCTCATCTTCACCTTCAGTAATTTTTAATTTAATTTGATCTTGTCCATCAAAAGAAGTATAAAACTCCCTTTCTGCTTCTGCAGGTAAAGGGGTATTTTTTTCTAAGATTATGCAATTTTCATCCTCTCCTAAATTATTAATAGCCACTATTCCTAAACTATGAGAATTCACATCCGTTATTTTATGATTTATTTTTTTATCATCATTTTTTAGATCTTTATTAAATATATATCCTTGATAAGCCGCTCCAATAGCTACTACCTCATCAGGATTCACTTCACTAGATGGTTTAATTCCAATAGTTTTTTCAATTACTTCTGATACTCTATTTACTCTTGTAGAACCACCCACCAATAGTATTTTATCTATTTTATCTGATATTCCTGATTCATCAATAACATTATTCATAATAAAAATAGTCCTATCTAAAAGAGGCTCTATCATTTCATTAAATAAATCTCTTGTTATATCTACCTTCAATGCCTTTCCTTGGGATACTACAGTTATACTAGATTTTAATCTACTAGATAACATTTTTTTGCACATTTCCGCCTTTTCCCTGAGATCCTGAATTGCTATATCATCATCATACAAGTCCACCTGATGCTCTTCTTCAAATTTATTTATAACATACTCTATAATCTTGTTATCAAAATCAAATCCACCTAAATTTTTATCTCCTCCCGTTGCCTTTATTACTATTTCCCCTTCTGTTATCTTCATTATTGTTACATCAAAAGTTCCCCCACCTAAATCATAAACTACAACATTTTGAGCTCCAGCCTTGCTAGTTATTCCATATGCTAGCGCTGCCGCCGTGGGTTCATTTATTATGCTTACTACATCTAAACCAGCAATTGCCCCAGCATCTTGAGTTGCCTTTCTTTGCGCATCATCAAAATAAGCTGGAACCGTTATTACTGCCTGTCCTACCTTCTTTCCTAAATAATTCTCCACATCTTCCTTAATTCTTTTTATTATTAATGCTGATAGCTCTTCTGTAGTAAATTCTTCTCCATCTTCCCTTGTAAATTTATAATTTTCATTTCCTAATTGTCTTTTAACAAACTGTACAACATTATATGGATCTGAAATAGAGTTCATTTTAGCTATACTCCCTATTACTGGAGTATTATCCTCAAATAAAATTACAGACGGTGTTATACGATCTCCTTCTCTATTTAAAAACATTTGCGGATTTCCATCCTTATCAATATATGCCGCTGCTGAATTTGTTGTACCTAAGTCAATACCAATTATCATAAATTTGCCTCCATAAAATATTATTATTCAATTATTTTATCTACAATTTTTATTATTATATTTAATAAAATAAATACAGTTTCAGGTGAAAAATTATTATCCACTAATATTGAACTTTTTGCATTTATTTTATTATCTCTTATATAGAAAGTAACAGCTCTATATTCAGTATTTAATGCATTAATAAAACTTATAACATTAACTATATTTTCCTCATCAACTCCTATAATGTCCTTACAATAAATATCCACGTACTCATCTTTTTTATCAAATATAATATCAAATTTTATTTTTGTATTATTTATGTTCTCAATTATGTGAACTTTAAATGCATTTTCATTTTCAAATATACTTTCTTCCTCTAATCCAATTTTTTTGCTCAACATATAATCTATAAATTTATTAAAATTATTCATTATTAACTCCTCCATTAAAACTATGGTTTATTTCTATTATTTTTTCTATTATTCCACCACTGCCTTGCCCTTGGATAATATTTATTAAATTTATTTAAAATTGTCCTTCCACTAGATACTATTCTTAATGGCCTTTTTAAATTTGTTATAGCGTTTCTAACTGATTCAATATCCTTAGTTACCTCAGCAGTTTTAATTATCATCTTGTCTGATTTTTTCCCTATATTGCTATTCATACACCAATCATTAATTGTGGTAGACTTTTGTTTAGATAACTCAAATATTTTTTTAATTTTAGTTCCCATATCTGTTTCCGAATATATATTATTAAACTTTTCAAATTTAATTCTAGTACTATCCATCTTTTCTAATGTTGATATTTGAGTCTGATCAAATTTAAGTATACCATTGCCCAAGTTATGTTTAATCTCCTTTAGTTTAGTGGAACCTTCATTTATATCAATTGCAGCCCACTTTGATGCCTTATTTGTAATCTTATTAGATAATGATTCCGACATAATATCTGATGAACGACTTATAGCACCTGTTACTTTTATAGGATCAACACTATTAAGCATTACCCTTAAATTTGAAATTAATTCTACAGTTTCGTTACTTGCCCCTAAATCTTTTGCAACATGTTCCATATCTTTAAACAATATTTCCACTTCATTTTTTTCATCACCAGAGCTTTGTTCTATTTCTTCTACCTCTAAATTCTCATCTAATTCATCTATACTTTCATCTATACTCTCATCTTCTGCTAACTCTTTTTCATCAAAATCTTCTTCTAATTCTCCTTCAAAGTTTGTATCTCCTTCTATTTCCTCTAAGTTAAAATCATTTCCTTCTGTTTCATCTATTTCTTCTGCCTCTAGATTCTCATCTAACTCATCTATACTCTCATCTTCTACTAACTTTTCTTCATCAAAATCTTCTTCTAATTCTTCTTCAAAGTTTGTATCTCCTTCTATTTCCTCTAAGTTAAAATCATTTCCTTCTGTTTCATTTATTTCTTCTGCCTCTAGATTCTCATCTAACTCATCTATACTTTCATCTTCTACTAACTTTTCTTCATCAAAATCTTCTTCTAATTCTTCTTGAAAGTTTGTATCTCCGTCTATTTCCTCTAAGTTAAAATCATTTCCTTCTGTTTCATCTATTTCTTCTGCCTCTAGATTCTCATCTAACTCATCTATACTCTCATCTTCTGCTAACTCTTTTTCATCAAAATCTTCTTCTAATTCTCCTTCAAAGTTTGTATCTCCTTCTATTTCCTCTAAGTTAAAATCATTTCCTTCTGTTTCATCTATTTCTTCTGCCTCTAGATTCTCATCTAACTCATCTATACTCTCATCTTCTACTAACTTTTCTTCATCAAAATCTTCTTCTAATTCTTCTTCAAAGTTTGTATCTCCTTCTATTTCCTCTAAGTTAAAATCATTTCCTTCTGTTTCATTTATTTCTTCTGCCTCTAGATTCTCATCTAACTCATCTATACTTTCATCTTCTACTAACTTTTCTTCATCAAAATCTTCTTCTAATTCTTCTTGAAAGTTTGTATCTCCTTCTATTTCCTCTAAGTTAAAATCATTTCCTTCTGTTTCATCTATTTCTTCTGCCTCTAGATTCTCATCTAACTCATCTATACTCTCATCTTCTGCTAACTCTTTTTCATCAAAATCTTCTTCTAATTCTCCTTCAAAGTTTGTATCTCCTTCTATTTCCTCTAAGTTAAAATCATTTCCTTCTGTTTCATCTATTTCTTCTGCCTCTAGATTCTCATCTAACTCATCTATACTCTCATCTTCTACTAACTTTTCTTCATCAAAATCTTCTTCTAATTCTTCTTCAAAGTTTGTATCTCCTTCTATTTCCTCTAAGTTAAAATCATTTCCTTCTGTTTCATTTATTTCTTCTGCCTCTAGATTCTCATCTAACTCATCTATACTTTCATCTTCTACTAACTTTTCTTCATCAAAATCTTCTTCTAATTCTTCTTGAAAGTTTGTATCTCCTTCTATTTCCTCTAAGTTAAAATCATTTCCTTCTGTTTCATCTATTTCTTCTGCCTCTAGATTCTCATCTAACTCATCTATACTCTCATCTTCTGCTAACTCTTTTTCATCAAAATCTTCTTCTAATTCTCCTTCAAAGTTTGTATCTCCTTCTATTTCCTCTAAGTTAAAATCATTTCCTTCTGTTTCATCTATTTCTTCTGCCTCTAGATTCTCATCTAACTCATCTATACTCTCATCTTCTACTAACTTTTCTTCATCAAAATCTTCTTCTAATTCTTCTTCAAAGTTTGTATCTCCTTCTATTTCCTCTAAATTAAAATCATTTCCTTCTGTTTCATCTATTTCTTCTGCCTCTAAATTCTCATCTAACTCATCTATACTCTCATCTTCTGCTAACTTTTCTTCATCAAAATCTTCTTCTAATTCTCCTTCAAAGTTTGTATCTCCTTCTATTTCCTCTAAGTTAAAATCATTTCCTTCTGTTTCATCTATTTCTTCTGCCTCTAGATTCTCATCTAACTCATCTATTTCTTCTGCCTCTAGATTCTCATCTAATTCATCTATACTTTCATCTATACTTTCATCTTCTACTAACTTTTCTTCATCAAAATCCTCAAATTCCTCTTCTATTTCTTTATTCTCAATATCTTTTGCTTCACTTAAGATATCATCATTCTCTAATATTTCGTCAAAATCTTCTTCTAAATCGTTATCATTTTTATCATCCTCTTTAAATTCTTCAACCTCATTATCCTTTTTATTTTCAGAATTCTTTCCTTCAATATCAACCTTATCATTATTCTCATAATCTTTCTCTATTCCATATTCTCTGTCATTCTCACTTATTGTATCTTTAAATTCCAACTCATTAATTTCATCCATTAATAATTTCCCCCATGCATTTTATTAGCATAAGAAATATATTCCACAATTTTTTCTTTTTGTCTAGCTATAGTTAAATTAGTATAACTTAATAAATTTCCTACATAACAAATTTTTTCATTATTATTAGCCTTATATTTATACTTTCTTTCTAACTTATTTATAAATTTTTCTATTTCATTACTATTTAATCTTTCATTTAATTGTCTTACATGAGATTTATATAAAACTTGTCCATTAACAGATTTTATACCTTCTATAAACCCCCCACAATTGCATTTATCTACACAATAAGCACAACCTTGATGTTTTTCATTTCTCTTTGAAAAATTATTAGATAAGCATTCTAATTTACTTCTTATTGAATCCAATACTTCTCTTCTTTTATACCTATAATCTTCCTCTACTAATGGTAATTTTACTAATTTGGGTCTATTATCTCCCTCAGAGTATACTGCTGCAAAACCTCTGCTTAAACTACTTAAATATTGTATTTGCTCATCTGTCATATTCATAGCCTTACCTACTGCAAGTCTGTCTTCCTCCATAACTGTTCTATGTATTATTTTTAGATTCGTATTTTTAAGTGTATCCGGTGCCAACTTAGTTGGTATTTGATCTGCTATTAGAATTCCTTGCCCAAAACTTCTTATTTCCGCTAACATATTGCAAAAAAATTCAACTGCCTTAGCTCTTGTTCCTTCCCCTTCAGAAACATTTTTTAATAGCCTATGAGCTTCCTCTATTACAATTAAATGTTCGAAATCTTTTTTCCCATCAACTAAGCTTTTTCTATATTCATATATTTGAACTAATAGTATTCCTATAACAAATGCCTTTATATCATCATCGCCTAAGTCTTCCAGCTCTATAATCGTAGGTCGCTTCAATAGCTTTTCAACAGAAATAGATTTATATGTATTAAGCATTGCACCTTTTCCGCCAATTCTTAATGAATTAATCCTAGCTTGAAGAGAAGCCTTTACATTTAATTGTATCTCTTTTCCATAATTCAACCTATCAGTAACAACCTCTATTTTATAATATAAGTCATCTAAAGTGGGATAATCACTTCTACAATATATATTCTCTCCCGTAAGTACATCCCATCCCCTATCTTTATATATTTCATAAACACTGTCTTCCAATACATACGGCATTGGTGGATATAACTCAAAACTAGCTTTAAAAGTAGACAGTAAGTAATCAATGTGCGTCTGTAAGGATACATTTCCTATTACCTCAAAAGGGTTTATCCTATACGGTATAGAATCATTTGTCTCCGCTCCTAAGGTAAATAAACTTAACTCCTCAAATCCATTAATATTTTTTAATTCCCAATACTCTCTTTTAGCAGACTCTATAACTAGAAAAGGAATATTATTTTCTCTCCAAAGAGTTCTTAAAATACTTTTTGATGTATTGGTTTTACCTCCTCCTGTTATACCAATTATTAAACCATGCCTGGAAAAATCTTTAATATTAAACTTATATTTATTTTGTAAAACATCATTCCCATTAGTTATATTTCCAATAACAAATTCACCTTTATGCATTCTATCAGCTACTTCAAACTCAACAAAATTATTAATATAATATCCTGGAAATTCCTCCCTTGGAAGTTGGAAATAAATAGCCAAAACATCACTGCTTAATATATTTTGATATTTATATTTATAACAATCACATTGAAAATTATTATCCTCTAACCAAGCTCCTAGAGGGTGATCCTCAATATTTGGCATATCATCCTTGATAAATTTTAATCCATCTATAAAAATATTATCCATATCCAAATCTATAGTTCTTATAGGTTCTGGGAAAGAATCTTCTCCTGAATATACACCTTTTATTAGATTTTTTAGTTTATGATAAACGTTATATCCATCAGCAATGAAATATGAATTACTTCTCCACAACCCCCTGGCCATACCTTGTGAAAACATTAATTCTAAGTTTTTCATACCCTTAAAATACCTTTCACTATTAAAGTTTATAGATTCTATTACCTTGTTTCCTAAATTACCTCCGGAAATACTTTCCTTCATGGATTTATTAATATCCCCCAAGAAACCCAAAATCCTTCTATACGTAAGATTACTTTGAATATTACTCATACCTTTAGCTACCACAAGGTATGCCCAACTCTCACCCAACATACCTTTACATAGTTTCTCTATCTGACTTACATCATTATTGTTAATTTTCTTTAAGGTAGGTATTCCTGTTACTATTCCTACATTATTTCCCTTATTATTAAGTTTATTATAAAAATCTTTGTCCCACTCAATATCTATAAACGGATATGAAGCTGTTAGTGATGTTTTTAACAAATCAATTTGTTCTCTGTTAGTTCCATAATATACCTCTATTCCTTCTTTGGAACCTAATATCCCAAATGCAATATCTATATTATATTTATTAAGGGCATTTAATATATCACCCATTAATGTTTCAACACTCATAGTATACTTATACTTCCAGAAATCACTTAATCCTCGGATTTTTACAAATTCCATAGAATTTATATCTTCAAATTCAGGGAAAACTATTTTATTCTCCCTGTCAAGAAAACTCTTTGAAATAAAATCATTTTCTATATTTATATTTCCTTCTGATAATACTCTATTAAACACTATTATATTTTCACTTCCTTTGTTTATTACTTTTTAGAACTACTTTTAAGTGGTTTAATTATTGAAATGTAAATAATAAGTATTATAAATATGATAAATATCACAAAGTTCTTTATCCTCGTAAAAAGTCCACTCCAATTATAAAATATTAATTTATATATAAACCTTATAATATATAAAATTATCCCCAATATTATAATAGGGTGTGTTGCATAATTAGCCTTAATATATGTTTCTGTGGTTTTATTGTATATTTTTCTAGCCACAATGGTTCCATTATTAAGTTTTTTACCATATATCAAAACTTCGTTATTATTAGCAATATTACCCCTACCTATTTTCCCATAAAAAATTATATCTTGTCCTTTTTCACTCTCCTCATCATTAACACCCCACCCGCTATATACTTGAAAAAAATTACTATAATTTGATGGTGTATAGCTAGTCCATTGAGTTAAACATCTATAAACTTTAGTTATCATAAAAGTTCTAACTTCTTTTTCACAAAAATTTTTTATTATTCCCTCTGCAATGGGTTGTATTTTTTTTCCAGTATCTGCTTTAAACTTTTTCGATGAGAATTCTTTTTTACTATATTCCTTATAACTATCTTCAATATTTTGTTGTTTCTTATTAGATTTAGTATAATCCTCTTTAACGTTATAGTACTGTGAATATGGATCTTCCATATTTTGATTATTTACCTTAACCTCTTCTTTTTTATATACTTCATCAGACTGATTTATTTTTCTTAAAAAATTATTACACTTTTCACACCTTATATAGGTATCACTATATATTTTGGAATTGTTACAATTTATACATTTTTTGGACATAATCCACCTCTTTGTTCTATCACCCTTTATATATAATTTTTATTAATATATTTAATAAATAAGAAAATATTATGATGATAATTGTAATATTATGCATATTCATGGTAATTATATCATGATTTATAGTTTTTATTCAATATATGGTAAAGCATTATACATTTTCTATGTTTTATTTTAATAACCAATTTATCTTAAAACAATTCCTACTAAATAATTTATATTATGTACATAGAAACTAAAAAAATAAACAATACCCTATTTAAACATAGAAAAATCTATATTTTTTCAGAGTATAGTTTATTTTTAATTTGATAATTTATATCTTTATTGAGCTTTTACTATTAATTCTGCAGTTTCCTTCTTTATATATCTATTATTTTTAAATATATATACAGATACTATTACACTTATTCCTTCAGAAACAGCTGTAGCTAACCATATACCAGTTTCACCTATTACAGAAGTCATTATAAACAAAGTTAATGTTATAATAAAAAATCCTCTCCCAATAGATATAATAGTTGCATATTTAGGTTTTGCTATAGCTGCAAAATACCCGGATATTAAAATATTATAACCCACTATTATAAAGGACAATGAAAATATTCTTAATGCCTTTATAGAATATTTAAATAGTTCAGCATTTGCTGCTTTATCCATAAATACTTGAACAATATTTGGTGCAAACACATTCACTATAGTAAATATTAAAACAGAGATATAGGCTATAGTTTTAGCACTCATATTAAATAAAGACTTAATAGATTCTTTATCTTCTCTTCCATAATAAAAACTGCATAAAGGCTGCATTCCTTGGGTAATACCAATCATAGTCATTAAAACCAGTAAGTTTATATATGAAATAATAGTATAAGTTATAATACCTTTATCTCCTATATTTAATAATATAGTTTGATTAAATATATAAATAACTACTCCTGTTGAAAATTCCGTTAAACTATCTGGTAGTCCTATTGACAGTACTTCTTTAATAACAGAAAATTCAAACTTACATTTTACAAATTTTAATTTAGATTTCTTTTTATTAAAATGCACAATATATATAAGTGTAGCTACAACCTGAGATATACCGGTAGCATAGGCTGCCCCCTGTATCCCCCAATTAAACTTAATTACAAATAGATAATCAAGGACTACATTTACAATAGCAGAGGAAACCACCCCTACTATAGCTAAATAAGGAAATCCATCAGTTTTTGTAAAAACTTCTAAACAGTATGATGTTATAAAAAATCCATTGAATATAACTATTATTTTTAAATACTGTTTTACGTATCCCAAAGTTGAATTATTAGCTCCTAAAAAAATGGCTATTTTATCTAAATAAAATAAAGTTAAAATTGCTATTACAGCTGCCACAACTACCATTGCAATAAAATTAATTGTAAATATTTCATTAGCTTTTTTTGACTCCCTCTTACCTAATGCAATAGCAACAAGAGTTGATGCCCCTGTAGCAAAAAATACTGATATAGCAAAAATAAAATTTACAAATGGCATAGCAATATTTACTGCTGCAATAGCTGTAGTTCCTACTCCCCAACTAACAAATATTCCGTCTACCATAGTATATAAAGAATATACCCACATTGCCGTAACAGATGGAATTAAATATTTTACAAATTTTTTTTTCATGTCATTCTTAATCGCATTTGAATTCATGAATATCACTCCTTCATAAAAATTATAAACCTTGGTATAATACTAATGTCAAATGAATAAACGTTAGAAAATTGTAACTCCCTGTAAATAATATTTTTAGGAGGTTTTATGAAGGAGTATTATAAAATTGGAGAAATATCAAAAATATATGGAATTTCTCGAGATTCCTTAATGTATTATGAAAGACTTGGTATATTAAAACCCACAAGGGATATAAATGGGTATAGACTTTATACAATGAATGACATTTGGAAACTAAACTTAATTAAGGAACTTAGAACTTTTGATTTTTCAATGGAAAAGATAAAGGAGTATATAGACAATAGAACTATAAAAGCCACTGAGACTACATTAACTAAAGAAATATATCTAATAGATAAGAAAATTGAAGAACTTAAGTTATTAAAAAATAATATTTTGAAAAGGCTTAAAAATATTAATGATGCAAAAACATTAAGCTATATTACTCAGGTTAGATTAACCTATATAGAAGAACGAAAGGCTCTGAAACTTAATGGTTACATATCTCGTGACGAAGAAGTAGACTTTTTATTAAAAAAACTTCAGAAAAAATATGAGGATAAATTTTACCTTTTAGGTAATACAAAAGTAGGTGCCATATATAACTATCACAGTCTAAAAAAGATATTTATAATGAATACAAATCCGTATTTTGTTTTTTAGATGATAATGAAGTTAACTATAATTTAATATTGGAGGCATCCTATTATGCAACAATATCTTACAAGGGATCCTACTTAAAGAATAAAAAGTATTTGAATATGCTATTTTCATTTATTGAAGAAAATAATTACAAAATTTTATCTGATCCTATAGAAATATATAAAATAGATATTCATGAGACTAGCTTAAAAGAGGAATTTATTACTGAAATACAAATTCCTATAAAAAGATAAATTAGTGAAGGATTTTATAAATTTACCTTCACTAATTAAAACTTTTCCTCTACAATTTTTATACATTTAAAACCAACTTATTTGTTCTCTCTTGTATTGGTTTTGGTAGGATAATATTATATCATTCATTTTATATAATACACCCAATTTTTCACACTCATTTTTAAAAATAAAAGTAAGCTTTTTTGAATTTGTTGATGCATATTCATATCTATTACCAAATGTATTTTTATATTTGGGTACCAATTTTCTATAAGGAAATAATTTTTGCAATTGTTCATAATAATAGTCTCTTTGATTTTGTCTAAGAGTCACACCCATTTTATAAGCAAAAACAAACTTGGCTCCACATTCATAAGCTTTTTTAACTATATCTATAATGTTCTCTTCATTATCATTTATAAAGGGCAATATTGGCATAAGTAAAATCCCCGTAAAAACACCATTGCTTGAAAGTTTATTTATTGCTTCAAACCTTTCTGAGGATACACACACATTTGGTTCAATTTTTTTACACAAATCATCCTCAAAAGTAGTAATAGTCATCTTTGCAATAACCGGTGAATGTTTCTTTATTTTTTTTAATATATCAATATCTCTTGTTATTAAATTGCTTTTAGTAGCTATAGCCGCTCCAAAATTAAAAGTATTTATTTCATCTAATGCTTTTCTTGTCAGCATTAAATCTTTTTCAAATGGGTTATATGGATCACTCATTGCTCCTGTACCTATAACCCCTGTTCTTCTTTTCCCCTTTAATTCCTTATGAATAATTTCAATAGCATTTTCCTTTGCCCTTACCTTATTAAAATCATTTATACAATAGCATTCACTTCTAGAATCACAATAAATGCATCCATGACAGCAACCCTTATAGATATTCATATTATAGTTTACACCAAACCATGGGTTATCTTTCGTATAATTAGAGATTATAGTTTTTGCAGGAATATAATACATTCTTATTTATCCTTTCATCCTTATTATAACTCCTTTTTATTTACTAAATATTATACCCCATTTAATTTATAACTTTTACATGAAAGTAGTTTTTTAAGTAAATCCTAGTTAAATTTTAAATTTATTTACTATCAGGTCCAAAGTATTAGCTATATTTTTTAAACTTTCTGCAGTACCTGCTATATTTTTTATAGATGCTTCCTGTTCTTCCACAGTTGCAGATACCTCCTCTGTTGATGCCGCAGCCTCTTGTGCTATACAAGATATCCCCTCTATAGAGCTTACAACTTCCTCTTTATCTGAATCTACTTTTTTAACATTCAAAACTAACAATTCTATTTGTTTTACTATACTTTTAATAGAACCTATAATATTGTCAAATGCTTCTTTAGATATATTCATAGCGCCATCTACTTCTTCTACTACATTTTTAGATAAATCCATATTTTCCTTAGTCCTATTAATTTCAATTTGTATCTCCTGTACTATCTTTTCTATTTCTTTAGTAGAAGATGCTGTTTCTTCAGCTAATTTTCTGATTTCTTCTGCAACAACCGCAAACCCCTTACCAGCCTCTCCTGCTCTAGCTGCTTCTATAGCTGCATTTAAAGCAAGTAGATTAGTCTGTTCTGCAATAGATTGAATAGAATTTATTATTTCTCCTATAAAACTAGATTTATTTGCTAACATTTCTACATTAGTTCCTAGCTGCTCAAATACTTTATTGCTTTCATTAAACTTTTCTATAGTCTGCTCCATAGTTTTTATACCATTTTCGCTATCTTCTTTTGTTTCTAAAGAATATTTTTTAACTAAATCCGCACTTTCATCAGTAACTTTAATTTTCTCTGCTAAACTTATCAATCTTTCAGACCCATTTTGAGCATCCTTCGCTTGGTCACTAGCCCCCTGGGCCAATTCATCTACAGTCATTGAAATAGCTTCTATGGACTGAACTGTCTCTCCTGTAGATAGATCTATTGACTGTGAATATTTCAATACATCCCTCGAAGAATTCTTTAATTCTCCTATAATATTTTTTAATTCCTCTCTTAATTGAATAACTGCCCTTCCTATAACTCCTATTTCATCTTTATATTCCTTTACATACTCATAATCATCATTATACAATAAGTCTAATTTTTTAGTTTTATTTACTAATTCAGTTATCTTTAATATAGGATCAGATATTTTTTTAGCTGAATATATTGCAAAAAGTATTGCAACTATTAAACATGCAAATGTAACTGATATAAAACTAATAATTATGCTATTTAACGGTTTTTTAAATTCAGATATAGGTACTGCAAATCCTATTGACCATTTCGAAGAAGGTATTATAACTCTTGTGAATACTTTTTTTACATTGTCAAAATCCTTCAAAATTAAGGTATTATTATTCTTAGAATCTAAATACGCTAATTTTTCTAACCCTTTATTCATTACCTGCTTAACATTGTAACTTTTCCCATCTTTAGGTTGGAAATCTTTATTTTCATGTACTATAAAATTATTACCTTCATCTAACAAATAACCATAACTTTTTTCTACAGGTGTAGCCTGCTCTACAGATTTTTTAATACTATCTATAGTTATATCCATAGCTAGTACTCCAATAACTTTACTTTCTTTTACAATAGGCCTGGCTATAGTTATTATCATTTTCTTTGTGTTAGGATCAAGATATGGAGATAAATATGTAACTCCATTTTTTTTAACTGTTTCTTTATACCACTGTCTTTCAGTACAATCATAGTTTTCTGTAGGGGTAACTCCTTCAATAGATCTAAACTCTTTATTACTAAATCCTGCATAAATACTTACAATATCATCATTATCTTTAGCTTGTACTCTAAAATTATCTTCTAAATATTTTTTATCATATTTATTATTGTACTGTACATCTAGTGTGATAGCGTCTAACAATTTAGTCTTTTTAGATAACCATCCATCTATTTTTTCAGAGTACTTTTCAGAAGCAATACTAATTTTACTAGTAGTTTCCTTCATTATAGCCTTATAAGAAAAATAATAACTTATAGAGGAGCTTAAACCGATACTTATTATACAGACAATAGATATAATACATATTATTTTGGATCTTATACTTTTCATATAAATACACTCCTATCTTTATATATTGCGTCTTTAATTAAATATATCGTAAACTTTTAGAAACTATATATAATATATTTACCTTTTTAATAAACATATTTTTTAGGTTTAGAGGTAAACTTATTAAATGCTAGAAGTGTCTATGTAAAAACTTAATTTTTCTTTACTGCAACTAAAAAAAAATATGAGAAATATTAAAGTTGTAGTCATCAGATAAAGCTACTCTTATTTATAAACAAAAATACCACAGCATTTACTGTGGCTAATCTTTTTTTAATAACTTTATTAACTCTTCTTTTGATAATTTGCTTAAATCATTGCTATTTTTAAGTTCTCCAGTTATAACACTATGTACTAACTCTTTTTTTTGATCTTGTAAGTCTACTATCTTTTCCTCTATGGTTTCCCTCGCGATTAATTTTATTACCTGTACTTTATTCTTTTGACCAATTCTATGTGCTCTGTCCGCAGCTTGGGCTTCCACCGCTGGATTCCACCAAGGATCAAAATGAATAACTAAACTTGCAGAAGTTAAGTTTAATCCTGTCCCACCTGCCTTTAGAGAAATTAAAAAAACTTTTATGTTTTTATCACTATTAAATTCATTTACTCGTCTAATTCTTTCTTTAGATGGGGTAGATCCATCTAAATAAAAAAATTTTATTCTATTTTTATCTAAAGCCTCACCTATCTTATTTAATGCCGAAGTAAATTGAGAAAAAACTAATATTTTACTCTCAGAAATTATCCCTTTATTTATTAAATCAATGGCAAACTTTAATTTACCACTACCACCTTTATATTCTTGTAAAACTAAAGAAGGATCTAAACATATCTCTCTTAATTTTGTCAAATAGGAAAAGAACTCTATCTTATGCTGAGATTTATCCTTTATTTTTTCCCATATACCTTTTAAATAAGAATTATATACAAATCTTTGTTCCTCTGTCATTTCAACCAGTATTTTTTTTTCTATTTTATCTGGCAGATCCTTTGCAACCTGTTTTTTAGTTCTTCTTAAAATAAATGGCTTAATAAGTAGCTTTAAATCTTTCAAATTATCATTGCCTTTATATATAAATTTTTCTTCAAAAGTTTTATTAGAATACAAATATCCTGGCATTATAAAATCAAATATAGACCAAAGCTCTATTAAATTATTTTCAATAGGAGTACCTGTTAATGCAAATTTAATATCTGCCTTAATCTCTTTCACCGACATTGTATTTTGAGCCTTAGGATTTTTTATATTTTGAGCCTCGTCAATAATACAATAATCAAACTTAACGTTATTATAAGCCCGAATATTGTTTCTTAGTGTTCCATAGGTGGTCAAAACAACATCATATTCCTTTAAATTATCTAATATAATTTCTTTATTGACTTTAGACCCATGAATAATTCCTAATTTTAAAGTTGGTGCAAATTTTTCTATTTCTTTTTCCCAGTTATATATCAAAGATGTAGGAGTTATAATAAGGGAATTTTTACCTTTTTCAGATAAAATAAAAGCTATAGTTTGAATTGTTTTTCCAAGCCCCATTTCGTCTGCTAAAATACCTCCAAACCCAAATTTACTTAAATTTTTAAACCAGGAGAAACCCGTAATTTGGTATTCTCTAAGTTTAGCATTTAAACTCTTTGGAATAATTACTTTAGCATTACCTTTATATTCTATTGATTTTTCTATATCCTTTAATATATCAATTCCACTATATATTTTAAATTTATTTTTCTTTACACTTTCCATCAAATATACAATTTTAGTTTTATGGATTTTAAATGAGTTATCCTCAATACTATTATCTATATTTAACATCTGGACTAAATTAAACAAATTTTTTATCCCAGGCTCTTGAAAATCTATAAATCCATTATCCTTAGTTTTATAAAATTTATTCCCACACTTATAGCTTTTAAATACACTATTTAATTCCTCATTTTCAATATCCCCAATACTATAATGAAATATAAAATCTTCTCTTTCCTTAAAAATACCTAATCTTATAGATTCAGAGCTATATATTTTAATATGATCTAAACCTTTCCCTAGAATAACAGTACCTAATGAATTTATGTTTTCTTTTTTTCTAATTAATAATTCAAATAATTTCTCATCTCCTCCAATAAATATAAGTCTATCCTTACTTCGTATAAAGTTGTACTTTTCAAGCTTCATTAAAATTTTTTCTTCCTCATAAAAATTTCTAAAACTCTCTTCCTTATTATCTTGTTTTGTTAATATATTAATCTTTTTATCATAATAAATAACAAATGCATTGCAATATATGTTAGAGTCTTCCTTATAAATAATAATCTCTAATTGTAACCAATTAGAGACAAACCTCTTTACTCCTTCAGTGACTGTAATATCCTTCGAGATATCACCTAAAAAAGAAATTATTTTACTATAATTATCTATAGTTTTATTGTATGAAACTTCTCCCTTTTCTTTAAGTTCATTGTACAAAGGTATATACTTTTCAAGCTGATTTTTTGAAGGTAAATATATATTATCATTAAAAAAATATACTTTCTCATTTACACATATAGGAAACTTTTTATGAGTAGTTAATATAAAAGTTTTCTCTCTTTCTTTTAATGTAAAACTAATGGGTAAATCTTCTTTTAGAATTATAGGTTTATATTCAATAGCCTCATACTTAAAAATTATTTTTTTCCCTATAATACATTGTAAAAACTCACATAATTCATTAGAATGAATTATTAACGTTTTACCTAGGGTTTTAATATTCTTAAACTCATCAAAATATTTTGTTAAATAGTCTATTATCCCCATATCCTCTGAGGAAATCATATTATAATTATGATTATAGGTAAATCTATTACTGAAAAAAATATTATTTTTATTATGAAAGTCTTTAATAAAACTTTTTAAATTTTTAATCAAATATTTTTGTTTAATTCCTATCCAAAATTCTAATTCATAATTTATTTTACTCTTCCATGCTTTACATGTAATTTTAACATCTAGATTTACTAAAGACTTTTCTGCAGTTTTTTTATATATTTTTGTATTTTCTGATCTTTTCTTATGAAGTAGTAAACCTAAAAATTTATATGAAGTAGCTGTTAAATGTTCACACATAAACAGTTTTTTGCTCATAGATAGCTCTTTAAAAGTATTACAATTACAGCTTACACTACTTATCTCTTTAGAAAATATATCTATTTTTATATGAGTTTTATACTTCTCATAGTTTACATTATCTAATACATCCCCATATACATGATAAATTTTATCTATTTTCTTACCTTTTATATTTGAAACCAACCCTTTTTTTAAAATTTTTTCCCCTCTTGCTCTCATCAAAACAGATGATGTATTGAAAAATAACTCTTCTAATTCACTTAAATTCAATTTAATCACCACTTCTCAATGATATATTTTATAGAATAATACATTATATCATAAGATCAATTTATACTAAAATTTTACTTCATAGCATTTTCCTATCCATTTACCTGTAGAAAATTCTCTGCATCTTACAATAACTTTATCCTCAAGAACTTCTACCACTAATCCCTGACTTAACTCTATTGGAGCATATCCATCTCCCTCTGTCATAATATAGTTTATAGCTCCAGTATTAAACATAGCAAAATCTTTTTTATACATAGTTTTCTCATTATCTAGATTATAATGAGAATGACCACTAAAAAATATAACTTGTGGGTACATTTTTAATATAGCATATAGTTCTTCATAATTTTCTATACCAGCCCAAGCATTGCTTCCAAACACTGTATTACTGAAAGGCTGATGTAGAAATACAAATATAGGTTTCTTTTTACTCTCATTTTCTTTTATAGTATTTTTAAGCCAATTCAATTGGCAGGTAGAAAGGATTGCATCTCCATTATTTTCTGGAGCTAAAACTATAAAATGATACCCTTTTATCCATTTGTCATAATATAGGGCAGACATTTTTGTTTCACGCACAAAAGTATTTTCAAGTTCTTTATTGTTAAAACCTTTAGAATAATATTCGTGATTGCCCATAGCTATAAGAATCTTTGAGTCTTTCCTCTTATTTGCATTTAGTATTCTCATAAAACTTTTATATTCAGCTTCATTCCCACTATTTGTAGAATCTCCAACTATAGATAAAGCATCGTAATCTGGGCATAACTCGAATAAATCAATCAGTGCATTTTTAAATTTTTCTTCTGCTAATAAATTTGCTCCAATATGGATATCACTTATTACAGGAAAAACTATTTTAGCATTTTTGAATTCATCTGTCTTTACTTTTACTTGCATTTTCCGTAGCGAAGAAGTTGCTATTAACATAATAATTGTAGAAAAAACTATTACAACTCCACTTTTAAATTTCCTCTTCATAATAATTATCCTCACTTAAAATATTAGTTAATTTATTTTTCCCATTGTGAGGATAAATTATTTTAAATATTACACATTAAAATAATTTGTAATATCCCTCGGAGTATTAAAAATTATATCATTTCCTACATCATCAAATTTTTCAGCAAATCTACAGTGCCCAAACTTCATGTTTATCTTTTTAGCAGCACAATAGTCCACCATTGCATCACCAATGTAAATTGCTTTATTTACATCTACATTTGCCTTTTCTAAAGCCTTTAATAATGGTTCTGGATTTGGTTTGTGGCTTAATGTATCTTCTTTACATATCCATATTTTAAAATATTTTAACAAACCCTCTTCCGTAAAATCACTTCTTAATTGATTTTGGGTTTTTGATGTAACAATTGCTAGAGAATATTTTTTATTTAATTTATTAAGCATTTCTTTTACTCCATTAAAAACATAATTATAATGTCTATATTTATCAACTTCCTCCTCCCAATACCTCCACACTTTAGGTATTTCTTCTTCTTTAACTCCTATATCTTTTAATGCTTCATCACCTGGTATACCCATATATTTCCTTAAATCTTCTAGTTCATATTCTTTATTATAAAATTTTTTTATAGCATTTCTTAATCCAATCATATTTGACATTGCAGTTTCTATTAAAGTTCCATCTATATCAAAGATTATCCACTTAATCATTTTTACCTCCAATGCTTTTAATTACTTTACATGGATTCCCTGCAACTACGCAATTATCCGGTATAGATTTTGTAACCACACTTCCTGCACCAATTACACAATTATCCCCTATGGTTACGCCTGGGAGTATGCAGGAATTTCCTCCTATCCATACATTATCTCCTATACTTACTGGATTAGCATAAGTCCTATAAGGTCCTCCATTTTCTATATTCCCAACTCTTTCATAACTATCTAGAGGATGAGAGGCTGTATATATCTGTACATTAGGTCCTATTAAACCATTCTTTCCGATTTTAATTTTATTACAGTCCAATAAAGTACAATTGAAATTTATAAATGTATTTTCCCCTATATATATATTTTCTCCATAATCACAATAAAAAGGCTTCTCGATCCAAACACCCTTTCCTTTAAACCCTAATAAATTTTCTAAGGTTTTTCCCCTTTTAACCATTTCATTGGATTTACAATTATTAAATATATCTAATAAATTCCTAGCTTTGTGATATACTTTTATTAATTCCTCATCTCTTGAATTATAAAATTCTCCCCTTAACATCTTTTCTTTTTCTGACATATCTCCACCTCAAATCTTTATTATAAATTTTATAAACCTTACAGTTAAAGTATTACATATATATTAATTATTTTCCAATAAATTCTTAAATTCAAAACTCTATTTATATGATATTTATCACAATAAAAATAGAACTATTAATATATACACTTTATATTTATACAGGCATAAAATATGGGTTAAAAAATAAAGATAACCTTAATATTATTTAAGTTTATCTTTATTTATTAATCCCATAATTTTTTTATATTTAAAATATAATTTTTAACAAAACACCTCTTATTAGTAAGAATACTTTCTATATGTTTATAAACCTCTTCATTGCTTTCTTTAACCTCTAATATGTCTATAAGTTTATAGGTTATTTCTTTAAAATATTTTTTTAACTCTACTACATCGTACTCATAATCTTTATATATAGGGGAATCAATAGGTAAATTTATTGTAATTTGCTTAATCCCTTTATCCATAAGTTTTGAAAAAAGTACATATGCTGATAAATTAAAATAAAGATTTTTATATCCTATATCTAATTTATAATAATCTATATAATTTTTTTCAAAAGTCTCAAAACTTTTATTAATATTAACTGATGTTAAATATATAATATGACAAGAAATTATATCTATATATTCTCTTTTATTATTCACCAATCTGTATCCTCTATTAAATATTATTAATGAAGCAATTTTAAATTCACTTCATTTAAAACTCTACTCTTACTAATTTAACATAAAAGCTGTGAAATTGACTAGCGAACATGAAATATTTATTTTATCGCAATAATTATTTCACTATATTTCTTACATTGTATTGGACATTTTCTATATTAAATTTTGCATATGTAAAATCTCCGTCTTTTAAATGCCAAATACCTTCTCCATAAGTAGGATATTTTATACCATTGACTTCTTTATAATTTTTAACTGGTGTACTCCACTTAACGTTCTTATACAAACCGTCTTCATCTATTAAATATCTATCATTTGTTTCTACATTAATTAAAGCTCCCTCTTCATTAAAATGTACATATGCAGAAACCTTATTATTATGATCTTCAATAAAGCATTTTACTACATTATCACTTACACTCTCCCAAGTTATTCTATCATCTATTAGTGCTCCAGGTGAAAATATTAGTATATCATCAAGTAAAGTTATCAAAGCTGCCTGATTCATTTTTTCCCCAATTTCATCTACTACTTTAAATAAAGAGGCCGCTTTAATTACCATACTCCCTTTGCCTTTTATATATGAATCCATTCCTATTAAAGGCATTCCCATAACTCTCCCCTGTATATAAAATATTCTAGTATAATCTTTATAAAAATTATATTGATTAGCCTTTACCTGCATCCATGGCTTGTTTATTCCTTGTTTCATTTCTCCACTAATGGATACATTAATATTTCTAACCTTTGGTTTGCCCACGGCTCCAACATAATTTAAATACTTTTGCACTTGAATTGGAAGCTTTTTTATATGTTCCATTTTTAAAATTTCTTCTGATCTTTTACTCTTATTCAAATATACTAAAACCTTTTTATCATATTCTTTTTTCATCTTAATTTTACCATAAGATATAATTACAAATAAAATAAACACAATGATAATTGTTATCCTAATCACTTTATCCATTAAGTTCTCCCTTCATTTTTACCATATTTTTATAAATTTTTTCTATTCCTTTATTCATAGCTTCTAATTCTTCTGCTGTAACTTTATTAAACAAATTCATAATAAAATTTATATCTTTATCTTGTCTCTCTTCCCAAAACTGTGTATTTTTTTCTGTTATGCCTAATCTAAGAACCCTTTGATCACTTTTGTCCTTTTTAATTTCTATAAATCCCTTTTGTTCTAATTTTAATGCTAACTGCTTTACATTTTGATGAGAACTTCCAAATTTTTTGGAAACTTCAGATATAGTAGGTTTATATTCTTTAAAGCTTCCTATAATCACCAAAATCATCCACTGTTTTGTTGTTATTCCCTCTAAATGTAAATCCCCTATGTTTTGTAATTTATTTGCTAAAAAAAATATTCCTCCAAATATATTAATTTTTTTATTAATATTTTCCATTTATTTCCCTCCATATTAAATTGACAGATAGGTAATATGTTACCTATTAATATAATATATTATCTTTTTAATTATTGTCAATAATTTTTTACATATTAAAAATGTTAATGATTCTATAACCATTAACATTTTTATTCCATAACTATTATCTTTTTACTTACATCTTCTTAAAACCTGTAATATTAGGCTAATCTAAAAAATCTTTTATTTAATTTTTAACTTTTCTTTTAATCTTTTTCCAAACTCTTTATCTGCCTTAGAAAAGTTTTCAATGGCTCTTAATTGAATTTTTAAATTAACTTCCCACATATCTGCTGCAATATTATCCACTAAAGTATTTTTGTCCTTTTCTGTCATAGCTCTAAATCGATCTCCTGCTTGAGAAAAATCATCACTTTTATCAATAGTTTCTCTTACTAATTTCCCCTGAGCATAAATAGGATCTTCCTTTACCTTAGGGGCATCTAAAGGTCTATTATCATTTAGAGTATTAGGCTTATAATTTATGCTTCCTTTATTATAAATATATCGCATAGCACCATCCTGAGTATTGTTATTAACCTCTACCATTGGCCTATTTATTGGTAACTGTTGAAAATTAGCTCCTATTCTATGCCTTTGAGTATCTTTATAAGAAAAACTTCTCCCTTGCAAAAGTTTATCATTAGACAATTGAACTCCTGGCACTATATTAGAGGGACAAAATGCAACCTGTTCTATTTCTCCAAAAAAATTTTTAGGATTTTCATTCAAAGTCATTTTACCTACTTCTATTAATGGAAATTTGTCTTCCGGCCATACCTTTGTAGCATCTAATGGATCAAATAATAAATTTTTTGCCTCTTCCATCTCCATTATCTGTACATTTAATAGGTATTCAACCTTTCCTCCATTTTCTATAGTGTCATATAAATCCCTAGTAGCCACATCTGGATCTAAACCTGCTAAAATTTCTGCCTCTTGCCTATTTATAGTTTTAACTCCCAAAGTGGGTTTCCAATGATATTTAATAAATACTCTATGTCCATTTTCGTTTATCCAAACATAAGTATTAACGCCAAATCCCTCAATAGTTCTATAACTTTTTATTGTACCTAGGTCAGAGAATAAAAAAGTCATCATATTAGTTGACTCAGGGCTACTTGATATAAAATCCCAAAATCTATTTTTATCTGTTACATTATTAGTTGGTGAAGGTTTAAAAGCATGAACCATATCCGGAAACTTCATAGCATCTCTTATAAAAAATACAGGAATATGATTTCCTACTATATCCAAATTACCCTCCGATGTATAAAATTTAGTGGCAAATCCTCTAGGGTCTCTTAATGTATCTGCCGATCCTTTTGAGCCAATGACCGTAGAAAATCTAACCGTTACTGGTGTCTTAGTTCCTACGCCATTAAATACCTTAGCCCTTGTATATTTCCTCATGCACTTAGTTACCTTGAAATATCCTTTTGCTCCTGCACCTTTGGCATGTACCACTCTTTCAGGAATTCTTTCCCTATCAAAACTTGATAGTTTTTCGATTAAATCTAAATCTTCCATTAAAACTGGACCGTTTTTCCCAACAGTTAATGAGTTTGCATCATCCCTAACAGGTGTTCCCTGATTACTTGTCAGATACCTTCCATCTTCTTTACACTTGCCCATACAATCCTCCATTATATAATTATCAATAACTATTATATAAATCATACCTATACTTTGTTACTTAACAAGTCTATCTTTATACTAAAAAATAGAAAGGGTATTAAAAATCAACTAAGATTTTTAATACCCTTAAATATTTATATTAATGTCCGCAGCCATGATGATTGCATGTATGATTACTTGGAAACTCTTTAAGAACTCCACTTTTTAACATGTCTAAATTCTCTTTTATAGTACCTTCTGCTGCCTTAAAAACCTTCACTCCCATGGAATTTAATTTCATAATAGCGCCTGCACCAATTCCTCCAACTATTACAGCATCTACATTTTCGCCAGATAAAGCCTTTATAGGTTGGCATTTCCCATGCTCATGGTTTAAGTCTCCATTTCCTACTACCTTAATATCATTATTTTCTAAATTAACTATTACAAATGATGGTGCACTTCCAAAATGTCCATATGGAATACTTTCCAATCCTTCATTATTTTTAACTGGAAAACAAATTTTCATAAACAATTCCTCCTTCAATATTCTTTTATAAGTACATTTTTTATGAATACATTTTTTAAAACAATCTAAATTATTACTATCTTTTATTAGACCTTTTTCTAATTTATTTTTATATGATTCATCTTTATGAATTATATTTTCTATAAACGCTATAGATTCCTTAAATGTTTCATTATTTATATCATAAATAATGTGATATCCTAGCTTATATCCAATAATTAAATTAGCATCTTTTAATACCCTTATATGCTGTGATACAGCTGCTTCTGTTATATTTAAATGTTTAGCAATACCTTTAGCACATATACTCTTATCACAAATTAGATTTAATATATTTATTCTGTTTTCATCACCAATAGCCTTAAAAACATCTATATATTTATTCATAGAAAACTCCATATAATTTAATTAAGCAATTACTTAACTAAATTATATATCTATATTGTTATATAGTCAACAAGATAATATATTTTTACTAATACTTTTTCATTTACATAATTATTATCAATTGTTTGTAAAATACTTATTTGTAATATATTATAATAGTAGTATGTTTTTTAAAATTAATAAGGGGGGAATAATTTTGAGTAAAAATTTCTATAATAATTATAAAGATAATGATCCTATATCCACCATTAATAATATTAGAAATATTCTTAGTAACCAAGGTATATTGCCTATAGAAGCTAATTGGTTTAACTCAGTTGATGGTTTTTATTCAGTTAATTTAAAACTACCTAGTTTAGATATATTTACAAACGGAAAAGGTGTAACTAATGAATATGCATTGGCTAGTGCTTATGGTGAGTTCATGGAAAGATTACAAAATCAAATGATATATAGAGGCAGATTCGACTTCTCTTATGACACAGAAAATTATAAAGACTTTATATATTCGCCGGATGAAGTATATTTAGATATTGAAAATATTTTAAATGGTGAATTTAATGGTTATAAAGTATATCTTCCTCCTGAAGAAAAACCAAAAATAAATTATGATGTAATTAATAAATGGCAATGCATTAATAATTTTAATCTTTCTTCAAAAATATTGGGTATACCATTTTATAGCTTAAAAGAGGACACTTTATATTATGTACCCCTTTCTATTTCAGATTTTTACTATTCTACAAACGGTATGTGCGCTGGTAATACTACGGAAGAAGCACTAGTTGAGGGTTTATGTGAGATTTTTGAAAGATATGTTAAATTTAAAATTTTAGATGATTTTATAGTGCCTCCTAATATCCCTATAGAATATATAAAAGAATTTAAAATTCCATATAATATGATCCAGGAGTTTGAAGATGTAAGTAATTTTAAAATAATTGTTAAAGATTGTTCCTTAGGAAAGGGGTTACCTGTTGTTGCTGTAGCAGTTGTTGATACTATTAACCAAAAATACTTTTGGAGTTTCGGCTCTCACCCAGTTTTTGAAATAGCATTAACAAGAACTTTAACAGAACTGTTACAAGGCAAAGATGTACATAATATTGACAGTTTAATGGACTTTAAATACCTTAATAAATCAATTAAGAATACATCAAATAAGCTAAATGCCTTCATTGATGGAACTGGTTATTTTCCAGTTCAATGTTTTTCTAATAACTCTAGTTATGAGTTTAGTGAGTATAAAGATATGAGAAATAAAAGTAATAAGGACTTATTTAAGTATACTATAGATATATTGAAAACCATGGATTATGATCTTTTATTAAGAGACGTATCCTTTATGGGATTTCCAAGTTTCCAAATAATTATTCCTACTATGAGTGAAGTTATAACCACCGAAGAAATTGATTTTGAAACATTAACTAATAGAGCTAACATAAAAAAAATATTGAAAAATTTAAATTCTGCATCCTTTGAAGAGTTACAACTAGTGATTGATTATATAGAAAAATTCAACTACAATAATAATGACTCTTTGACTTCCTTTTTAAATCTACCTTTTACAGACATGTTTTCATGGCACAATCTGAGAACAGATTTATTTATATCTGCTGCATATTATAAAATGGGAAACTTAGAAAAATCCCATACTGCAATGAATAGATTTATAAATGAAATGGGGCCAAGCATTGGTACTGCTCTTAATACCTATTATAAATGTATTAGAGATTCAATAGGAGCTAAAATAGATAACCTATCTGAGGAAAGAACTAAAGAATATCTAAACATATTTTATGATATAGAAACACTAGAGTCCGTTATAGAACAATTAGGAAAACCAGATGAGATTTTCAGTTGGTTTGGTGACTTAAATTGTTTCCATTGTAATAACTGTAATTTTAATGATACTTGTCATTATACTAAGTTAGAAAAGCTTCATAAAACGGTGAAAAATCTTTATTTTAAAAACCATATAAATCAATTAGATAATAAATCTTATTTTCTTTAGTATAAATACAAATTATATCTTAGTATTATATTTACAATAAAATAACATAAATGGTTAACGCTAATATTAAAAATTATATGTAATTAATCCACAAAATTTAAAGACTCTATACACAATATGTGCATAGAGTCCTTTTTATATACAGTAAAATTAAATATTCCAACTATTAATTTGTTTCATATACATCCATTTAGCAAATAAGTAATATATTATTTGTAAAATTAAATATATACCTGCAATAAATATAAAATACTTCATATATAAAAGTCCCACAGATTTCACTGCAAATACAGCATGTAAAGTTGCCACTAAAAGTGGTAGGAAAAACATTGTAAAACTCTGAAAGCTAACTATACTTTTAATTTCTCCTTGTGTAACACCTATCTTTCTAAGACCTATAAATTCCTGTTTATCTTTTTGTATCTCATTAAACATTTTAAAATATAATATGCTCCCAGTTGCAATAAAAAATATTATTGCAACAAAAGTTCCTATAAATAAAAGTACAGATAAAACTCTTATTAATCCTGCTGCACTAGTTACTCTTTCTGTAAAAAACATTTCTTTACCTTTAGTAACCTGCCTTTGTATTTCTGTTACTGCATTATAGGATTTTAAATTGTGCTTAATGTTATATCCATAATAAACAGACTTACTTTTATTTGAGGTGCTACTTAAAAGTTTTTGAAAATCAATATTACTTACAATCACAGTATTTGTATTTTTATTGTCCGCATTTATAATTCCGCCTTTTAAATTATCTATTATACTAAAACTATTTACTAACCCATCAATATTTATATTTAACTGTTTTTGGTTTTCAAAGGGCATTTCTGTTTTCATACTAATTGTACCACCCGTTAAATCATAAGTGTATATTACTGCCTCTTTATTATTTAATTCTAGAGGTTTTCTATTATATTCTTTTGCAAGTTCATTATAACTATCCTGAGATATTATATTAAAATCAGTTTTATTAACCTTTATTCCATACCCACTATTTTTACTTTCAATCACTTTATCATTATTTTTCCCTTTTAATAATTCTATTTTATTTTTATATAATATTTCAAAATTGTGTTTTTCTAATATTTCTTCAACTTTTCCATTTGGCAAAACTTTATGAGAATTTATATCTTCCTCTATAATACCAATATCCTGTGGACAGTTTTCCTCAAGAGTAGATAAAGTTACCTTTTGTAAAGAATAAACAGAAATAGCTGATGCAAGAGTAATACCACTAAGTATTGAAGTTATAAATAGTACCTTTGCATTATCTTTTAACTTATAAATAATTTGAGATAATGTAATCATATTTATCCCTTTATAATAAACCTGTTTATTATTTTTCAGCTTATCTGTAAAAAACACACTAAATTGAGAAAATAAAAGTTTAGTTCCTATTATTACAACAATAAGTATAGGTATCATTGTGACTATAATTGCTGTTCCTGAAAATACCCCCACAATATATCCTAAAATTATAAGCACTACTCCAAGTATAGCTTTAAACTTAGAAAACTTTGGAGTTGTTTTAGGTATTCTTTCCCCTTTTAATAATTCTGCAATATTATTATTTTTAATTTTAAAACCAGTAATAAAACTTATAAAATTAAGAAGTAATAAAAAGCTAACTATAGTTATTTTTATAGCCTTAAACGATATTGAAAAAGGAATTTCCGTATTAAAATCTAAAATAACAGAAACAGCAATAAAAAACAGCTTTGAAAATAAAACACCAAAGAATAGCCCCGTTATTATAGATCCAATGGAAATTATTATATTCTCAAACATAACATATCTTCTTATTTGTCCTTTAGTTAAACCAAACATTGATAAAAGTCCAAACTCTTTTTCTCTAGATTTTAAAAAACTAGTTATAGAGTAATTTGAAAATATAAAGGTAAAAATTATTATTACAAATTCACATAAATACATCAATTTACTAGCAGCGTCACCTATAGTTTTATCACTAATACTTTTGCCGCTTAAAGCGGGATTGTAAATAAAATTTGCAAATATAAAAAATATAGTTACTACAATTACATTACTTAAATAATACATTGCGTATTTATTTAAGTTACCTTTAATATTTTTAATAGCTATATTATTAATTGTCATTTTAATCCTCCTATAACGTATAATTGTTTCTTCTACTTCCTAATAGTGAAAGAGAATCCATTATTTCTTTAAAAAATACTTGCCTATTTCCTCCATTTACAATTTCCAAAAAATATTTCCCATCCTTAATCATAACTATTCTTTTACAAAAGCTTGCAGAAAAAGGATCATGAGTTACCATCATTATAGTAGCCCCTTTTTTCTCATTTAAATTTGTTAAAGTTTCCATAACATCTTGTGATGCTTTAGAATCAAGATTTCCTGTGGGTTCATCTGCAAGTATTATAGAAGGATTATGTATAAGTGCTCTTGCACAGGCCGCTCTTTGCTGCTGTCCTCCTGAAATCTCATAAGGTTTTTTATTTAAAATATCATTAATACTTAAGAGATTTCCAATATCATCTAGTCTTTTTTCTATTCTCCTTATATTGAATCTTTCAAGCACAAGTGGTAGTATTATATTTTCCTTAATTGACAAAGAATCTAAAAGATTAAAATCTTGGAATATAAATCCTAATTCCTTTCTTCTAAAAAGAGCAATCTCCTTCTCATTTAATTTTGTAGGGTTTGTGCCATTTATAAAAAGTTCTCCTGATGTAGGTGTATCTATAGTAGCCATTATATTTAATAACGTAGTTTTACCACTACCAGAGGGACCCATTACTCCAACAAATTCCCCCTTTTTTATTTCTATACTAAATTTATCTAAAGCCTTAAATTTCATTCCGCCTTTTTTCCCGCCATATATTTTGGATATATTTTCACATTTTAATATTGACAAAACAAAAACCTCCTGTATGCTATATTATTTTTAACTATAAATTCATTATAAAAAAAATAGAGAAATCTTTGTATTGATTTCTCTTTCATTTCAGGTTTAAACATTACAAATTTGAAAGATTATATTTTAAATATGTTTTTACCTTTATAGAAAACTATATAAAATACTGTTCCTTTTCCCTCCTCTGACTCTACATATAATTCATTACCTAGCTCTGTACATATACGTTTTGCTAAATACATTCCCATACCAGTAGATTCAGCAGTTTTTCTACCATTCTTCCCTGTAAAAAAAGCATTAAATACTCTACCTAAATCCTCTTTAGGTATACCAATACCATTATCCTTTATACTTACAGTTATTTTTAATAAATCCTCTTTAATCTTTAAACTTATTGTTTTTTTATCTATTTCTTTTATAGCTGTGTATTTTATTGCATTAATTATTATTTGATTTATTACAAAATAAATCCATTTTTTATCAGTTTGAACAATTGTGCTTTTCCCTTTTATTTCTGGATAAATCTCATATATAATAAGTAATTTTCTAAAATTATTTATTGACTTTCTTAAAATATACAGTATATCTGTATCTACCACATTAAAATCATGGTTAAACTCATTTATTCTAGCATTATAAAGCATTATATTAAGCCCCTGAGATATTTTTTCATTCTCTTCATAAATACTATCAAAAACTTCTTTAAACTCGTATGTATTCTCTTCTTGAAGTATTAGATTAATTACTGATACAGGAGTTTTCATTTGATGTACCCACTGATTTATGAAGTTTGAGTAATTCTTTTGGATTTCCTCATATCTATAAATTTTACTTTCATGGCACCTATATATTTCTTTTAGTAATTTTACAAAATACTTTCCCTCTAAAGTTTTAGGCGCACTTATATTTATAATATCTTCAATAACATTTTTAGAATTTGTTGTCCTAAAAATATCCTGATAAAATAACTTTACCTTTGAATAATCATAGATTAAAAATATGGTAAATATAATTATAGAAACTAGGTATGCATATAATATATTAATTATGGGAAAATCTATTATTTTAATAAATAGTGTCAAATGCATTATTAAAATAACCAAGGATATACTAATAAAATAAATTATTATATAACCTACTCTATCTTTTAAAAAATCTAAAAATTTCATTTTATTCACCCACTCTTTACTCTACCAATTGTTAATTAACATATATCCTTGACCACGCTTTGTTTCTATTGCATTAGTAATTCCCACTTCTTCTAACCTCTTTCTAAGCCTTGTAACATTAACAGAAAGAGTATTGTCATCTATAAAATCAGTATCATTCCAAAGTATCTCAAGTAAAGTATCTCTTGAAACAATCTTATTTATATTCTTTAAAAGATATAGTAAAAGAGAAAATTCATTTTTACTAAGCTCTATTTTTTTACCCTTAAATTCCAATAAATTATTACTTGTATATAGCGTTAAGCCTGAAACCTTTAAAAAATCACTATCACTTTTAGCATAACTTCCGTATACTCTTCTTAATACACTCTTTATTTTTGCAAGTAATACGTAATAAGAAAAAGGTTTCGTTATAAAATCATCTCCACCATTATCTATGGCCATAACCTGATCCATATCTGAATCCCTAGCTGATATAAATATTATTGGAACTTTAGAATAATTTCTTATATCACTGCACCAATAAAATCCATCAAAAAAAGGAAGATTTATATCCATTAAAATTAAATCTGGCTTACACTTCAAAACTTCATCTTTTATTTTTGAAAAATCCTTGATTAAAAAAGTCCTATAGCCATATCTGCTTAAATGGTTTTCTATAAGTTTAGCCAATTTTTTATCATCTTCTATAATCAAAATACTGTACAAATTCACCACAACCTTTAAATTTATATATATATATTAATTTTACATTACTTATTATTTATTACAATATATCCTATAATCAAACCTAAATAAATCTGTAATAACGCCTATAAATATTATCTATTTCTTTTTTATTTAAAATTATAAAACCTTAATCCAAACTAATTTATAGTTTTTTTAAAAATATATAGAATATGCATTGGGTTTTGTAAACATAATTAAAATTTAACCTAATTATATAGTAACTCTACTTAAAAATACATAATTTTTGATTTTCATTTAATAACATAGAGATTTTAAATACTAATAAATTTTTAGAAAAATCCATTATAAAATTCATATATAAATCATACTGCCTATTTCAACTATTTGAAACCATTCTTATAAACATCCATTTATAACCTGTATACTCCTTAATAAAATAGCATATTCTATTGTTGTACTAAGCAATATTTAAATTAATATAAATAAATTTAATATAAGTAAGGTGATAATTATTGAAAAAAAAGTTTAAATTAAATTTATCTATTTTACTAGTTATATTGTTCATATTTAGCTCCTTTTTAGTAACTAGTAAAACTATTTTATCCTCAAATAATAATGATGTGCACCTTGTATTAGACTCAAAAACTAATGAAAGTCTTCCATCTAAATTTCGTACAACATCTAATTTATCTAATTTAGAAAAAGATAAAAATATAAATCTTAAAGGTTTAAACAAATTAAATATTTCTGGTAGCAAACAATTTTCAGAACAAAATCTTCCTATGGTAATAAAAGATATAAAAACCACACTTCCTATTACTGTAGTTGATTTAAGACAAGAATCTCATGGATTTATTAATGGATTGCCTGTAAGCTATGCTAATGCAAAAAATAACGCTAATATGGGTTTAAGTAAATCCGAAGTTTTACAAAATGAAAAAGAGCAATTAAACAGTATTAAATTAAACTCACCTATTAGCTTTTATAATGATCCAAAGAAAACTATTATTGCTAAAAAAGTTGAAAGTGAAGAGCAGCTTACTAAAAACAACTCATTATCCTATGTACGTATACCAGTTACAGACACAAAGCTGCCTACAGATGATATGGTTGACTACTTTGTAGATATGGTAAAGAATAACCCTAAAGATACCTGGTATCATTTCCACTGTAAACAGGGTATAGGAAGAACTACCACTTTTATGATCATGTACGATATGATGAAAAATGCAAAGGATGCTACTTCCGATGAAATTATACAAAGGCAACTTAAATTAGCTAATTTTGATGAAAAACATGTTAATTCTTTTTATAATAATAAAAGATATGATTTTTTACAAAACTTTTATAAATATGTAAAAGAAAATGGTAATAACTATGATGTTAAATGGAGCCAATGGATAAAAACTATTGCCTTTAAAGGCAATAGTTTTTATCCTACTACCTCCACAAAGGATAATTCCTCTACCTACATAAAAAACCCTATTGTGCCCACTTTTTTATATGTTATTAATCAAGATAATATGACTTCCAGCGAAAAAACAATGATAGCTAGTCTTCAAGGTATAGTTAATAATCATTTTTCTAAGCAAATATATACTATTAATTCAACCCATCCAGATTATAAAATATGGCTAAAAGATTTAAAAAATAATTATAATGTTAAATATAAATTTATTTCCAGCCCCTGGGAACTAATAGATATATATAAAAATTATATTAAAGGTTATGTACTATATAGTAATAAATATTTAAAAGATCCTTCTATAAATAATGCTTGTTCTCTAGCCTCATTAAATAACTCTATTGTGGTAAATGAAAACATAGAAAGTAAGATTAGACAACATGGAATAATAAATATTACTGGAGATTGTAGAAATACAGATGAAAATTGGGCCTATAATAAACTGTGGGATTCTTATTTGAATCATTCCATAGTAGTCCAATTATCCCCTGATAAAGATTCCCCTTTAAGAGATTATGCTATTATGACTAAATCTCTTATATTTTATGAAAATAATACTAATAATACCTCCCTTAGAGATAAAGTGTTTTCCTCTATGGATAAAAACTCTGTTTGTTTAGGATGGGGTCCTGATGAATTTATAAACGTAAAAACATCATCAAAACATAGTGTAAGCATGGTAGCTGCAGATTGGTCTTATAATTTAACCGTTTTAAGTGCCTTTCCATCCAATCCTATATCCCAAAAGCCTATATCAAGCCCATACAAAAAAAATGTACATTATGTAACATTTATTATGTCAGATGGAGATAACCAACAGTGGAATTTAGGTACTAATTATAGTTCACCAAAATGGTATGGTTCTAACTATAGAGGTAACTTCAATCTTGGATGGTCATTAAGTCCTTCACTATATTATTTAGCTCCTACTGTTTTAAAATTATACTATGAAAACGCTATAAAAGACTATTTTATAGTTTCTCCTTCAGGAAACGGATATATGTACCCTAGTAAATATAATAAAAATAATCTGATTTTATATATTGACAAATTGAATGATTATATGAAAAAGGTAGATCAAAAATATGTAACCATTATAGATGATGCTTCCTTTTATGACAAAGAACTTTGGAACAAATTCACCTGTAAATCCCATATACAAGGGTTGTTTTATCTTGACTTTCATAAACACAATAACTATAAAGGAGAAATCTTTTGGTCTAATAGTAAACCTATAGCTTCATGTAGAGATTTACTATGGAACAACTTAGAAAGTGAAGATGAACTAGTTAAAAACATTAATAATAGGGTTGCCTCTGGACAAATAGGTAATCAAAATCCTAACTCTTATACATTCGTATATGTTCATGTATGGAGCAATGGTTTAAATAATATTTCAAATGTTATAGAAAAGTTAAATAAAAATTCTAAAGTGCAAGTAGTAACACCTAAAGTATTTATGGAATTAATATCTAAAAACGTTAAACATTGATTTAACACCTAAAGCTAGTATTTCATACCTATTTTATCTTAAAATAACTAGGCTGCTTATTAATAACTTATTTTTTATCTACTTGAAAGCTAGTAATTGAAAGTTCCCTTATAAACAGCCTTTTATTTATAAACATAAAATTTTTATTTGTTTTAAAAACTTGTTTTCCCTCTTTCTTAAAAACTAAAATATTAAATTTTTATACCTCACTATACAGATTCACATATAATTTTTTATTAGAATCAATTTCAGCGTAAAACACTTCTTCAGGTTTCACTTTATATGACTTACGCAATTCTTTTTTTAGCCAATCTTCACTTATTTTTGTATATGGCAGTATATTATTATTAATCTTTCCATCAACAATTACTGCAAATGTAAGACCCTCATCTGGTACATTTAATTTCATTTCCTCTATAGTTGGTGGTCTTGCATTACTTTTAGGAATAACCGAAATTTGACCTCCTGGTTCTAAAATAGCATAATTTACATCAGAAAGCTTATTATATCCCTGTATTCGTAACATAGATAATAGTGTATATATATTTAAATGATTTCTTTTTAACTCATCTTTTTTCAGTTTTCCCTCTGCTATTATTACACTAGGCATGCCATCTATTCCATAGAATTTATTGTTTAAGGACAGCTTAGATATAATAATTATACCTATAGCCAAAATAACCACTCCCAAAGCTGTCTTAAATAAATCCTTGTTTACAAGGGGTTGAGAAATAACATTTGAAATTATAAAAAGTATAGCAATATCATAAGGAGTAAACTGAGCTAAGGATTTTTTACCTATGAAATTACATATTAACCATGTACTTAGTATCATTACAAAACATCTTACTATATAAACAAATAAAGCCTGCATTTCAAAACTCCTTTTTCTAAAATATTTAAATTAATACTATGGATTAGGTGACACGGAAGTTATATTTTTAAATATTAAAACACAAGCTTTTCCTTCTCTCTCTACACCATAACTATCCTTTGTATTAATTGCCCCTCTTAGTCTAGCAAAAGCAATTCTTAATAAGGAGTAATCCTGATCCGCATATTTAATAGCAATTAAAACTTGAGCTTTATTCCACTTCTCTTCAACTTTACTTAATGTTTCATCAGCCTTATCCCATTGATCCTTGGAGGAATATAAAACTACCTGTTCTATCATATTAGGAAAGTTTGGTTTACCTGAATAAAACATTACATATTGAGCTATAAAAAGTGATATAAAAGAAACCCCTAGTATAAGGATAAGTATCACAGTAACTTTTTTTTGCTTCATATCCATTACCTCCCTAAACAATAGTATTTGTTTTTAATTATTTTTTATGCCAAAATCATTACCAGTTATATCTTATTTTCTTCTACTTATCATAAAATAACAGTAAAGCTTTTAAATTTTTATATAAAAGATATTAAAAGCTTATTAAATTTATTATATAAATTTTATTTTATACTTAAAAAGAAAACTAAAAAAGAGCTTCCCACTAGCATAAAATTGCTCCTTTTGAAAGCCCTTTAAAATTATTATGATATAAACTATTTTATACATTTAAAACTGCATATTATAGAAAATTTATTTTCTTTATAATCCGCAGTTATGTTTCCATGCATCTTCTCCATTAAACACTTTGCGATAGGAAGACCAAGTCCTACCCCCTGTCCCTTTCTCACCTTATCCGCCATAAAAAATCTATCAAATATATATGGGACATCTTCTTTTTTTGTTCTTTTGCTTATATTAGAAATTATAAAAATAACTTTATCATTACACTCCTTTAAGTTTATCTCAATGTCTTTGTCAGCATATTTTAATACATTAGAAACTAAATTTTCTATTATTCTTTCTAAGCTATCTTTATGACCAATTATAAAAGTTGGTTTGTCCAAGATATTTATCCTAGGTATAATTCCTTTACTTTCAAAGGCTTCATAAAATGATAAGATTTCATCTGATACTATTTTAGTTATGTTTAACTTTGTCATATGTAAATCATAATCTTCGCTTTCTATTGAAGATAGCTGAAAAAAATCATTTATAAGTACATTCAACTTATTAGTTTTATTTTTAAGTATAGTTAAAGCTTCCTTTTTATCTATTTGATTATTTTCAAGTAACTTTAAATATCCTATAATAGAAGTTAGTGGGGTCCTTAAATCGTGAGACATATTAGCTATTCCCTCTTTTAGTTTATTTTCAAATACTACTTTTTCTTGTTCATTTCTTTTATAATGCTCAAAGTATTCATTAATCCTTAAAGCAAGTTTTTCTATATCTTTATCCCATATTTCTGTATTAATTTTTTTGCATGTGTTCTTTTCCTTAAACTCTGAAATCTGATTTGTAATATTTCGTATTTCTTTTTTATACCCTAATAATTTAACACACATAAGTATTGACACTATAAACATAAGAATTATAAATAAAATTATAGCTAATAAATACATTCTCCTTCTTCTCCCACTTTGTATTATAGTTTTTTATATTAATTATTTAATATCCTCACCCTTTACATATAATATACTTACCACAGTTGTTATTATAAAAGTTAAGACTGATGAAATTATTCCCCCTATAATTATAGATTTAGGAGCAAATCTAGTAATGGCCCCTCCCCCAATTATAAATGGGAGTAGCCTTAATATAGATAAGATAGGTGATTTTAAATTTAATAATGAAAAGCATAATATAAATAAAATTGGTGATGTAGCTGTAACCAAACTACTCTTTGTTATAATAGCAACCATAGAAACTATAGATATTGTTGCTACATTATACATTATTCCAATAATAATTACTCTAATTAAATATAAAATAGTGCTTTTATTTAAAACTTCACAAAATCCGTAATTAATAGAAACATATATAGCCAAAATTGTAATGTATATAAATTCTAGAAATAAAAAACACATTATAAACACAGTTATTTTACTTAGAATAATTTCACTTCTTTTATATCCAAAAATAAAACTATTACTCATATTCCTTTTTAAATCTTTACAAATAAACTCCCCCGCTAATAAAGAGAATAAAAAACTTGTAAACAAAATACGCTGAAAAGCATAACTTATAGAATAAACACCGTTTATAAGTGCCGGATGCATACTTTTAACATTAGAATCAAAACTATTTATTAATAAAAGCGAGGTTAATACTGCCAAAATAATCATTATAATAAAATACTTACTTTTTTTTAGTTTATATAGTTCTCCTCTAATTAAATTACTCATTTTTATCTCCTCCAACTAACTTAGCAAAATAATCTTCTAACGCTTCATCCATCTTCATTATTTCCTTAACACCTATACTATGTTTAGCCAAAGTTAGAGTAATTTTTTCTCCATCAAATTCATCATATATTCTTATAGTATTATCTTTAAAAACTTCATAATCTTTTATTTTGAGTTCATTTTCTAAAATAATTGAAACATTGGAGCAATTATTTATTTTCAAATGAAGGTATCTTCTACATTTCTTAGAAAGTTCACTTGAGGTAGTTTCTTCAATTAATTTTCCATTATTTATAAAACCATATTTATTGGCTAGAAGAGTAAGTTCTGATAATATATGACTTGATATTAAAATAGTTGTCCCTCTTTCTTTATTTATTTTTAATAATATTTCTCTTATTTCTTTAATACAAATAGGATCTAACCCATTTATAGGCTCATCTAAAATTAAAAGTTCCGGATCATTTAAAAGTGCCATAGCAATTCCTAGACGCTGCCTCATTCCTAATGAAAAATTTTTAACTTTCTTTTTCTCCAGGTTCTTAAGTGATACTAAATTTAATACTTTATCAATGCAATTAGTCCCAGGAATCCCCCTTTGAATTTTCATTAGAAAAAGATTTTCTCTTGCAGTCATATTAAGATATAGATTTGGAGATTCTATTAGTGCACCGATTCTCTTTCTTTGTTTTATAATATCTTTTTCTTCAGTGGTCCCAAATAATTCAATTTGTCCTTCATCAGGTATAACAAGTCCTGTAATAGCTTTAAGCATAGTGGTTTTACCAGCACCATTTTTGCCTATAAATCCATATATATCCCCCTTCTTAACCTTAATAGAAACATTATTTAATACTTTTTTCTTTCTATATGTTTTTGTAATATTATTAGTTCTAATTATATAATCCATATTTAATTTATTTCCTCCTCTTATAAGCTATGTCTTTATAATAAGGAATACTTTATAAGAAAACTTTACTAAAACCTTTCAAAAGTATTAAATATTTAAAATAACTATTTTCTTAACCTATATCCCATTGCCCAAATTGTTTCTATATAGTCTTCTCCCCCCCTACTTACTTTAGATAATTTATTTCTTAATCTACTTACATGTACATTTACAGTATTATCATCCCCTAAGAATTCTTCTCCCCACACACTTTCAAATATATTGGCCTTACTATAAACCTTATTTGGATTAGTTAATAATAACTCTAACACTTGAAATTCTCTAGCTGTTAATATAACTAAACTATCTGATACTCTTACCTCTTTACTTTCCTTATTTAAAATAATATCTTTATATGTTAAAACATCCTCTTTTATTAACTCATCTGAAGAAAATTCTAAATACCTTCTTAAATTAGAATTAACTCTTGCAACTACTTCATCCGGATCAAAAGGCTTACAAATAAAATCATCTGCGCCTTTTTCTAGTAATTCTACTTTTGTTTTTTTATTTGTCTTTGCGCTAATAATAATAATAGGTGCCTTTGTTATTCTTCTTATTCTTGATATAACCTCTTCCCCCGTAAGTCCTGGAATCATTAAATCAAGTAAAATCATATGCCAAATTTCATTTTCTACATGCATTAAAGCCTCCGTACCTGAAAAAGCTCCTTTACAAATATATCCTTCATTTTGAAAAATATTTAAAAGTAGTCTATTTATATCTAAATCATCCTCAACTACCAAAATCTTAGATTTTTTATCCATAGTTTATCCCTTCTTTTCTATAAAAATATCTTAATTTTAAGACAAATCTTTTTATAAAGTTTTTAGATTCTTCTTCAAAAATTTATTCATATTTTATAAAATAAATCTATAAAAACAGATGTAAATTATAAAAACATATTATATTTTATATGTATATTGCCATATTAATATATTAGCATAAAATGTTTCACCTCTCCTTTTAAAATATTTCTTTATGTTAAATAATCCTTAATATAAAGCTTATAAAATTAAAAAATATAAGACTATTTATCAAAATAAGTCCATTTAAAATTTAATAAGTTTAATTTTAGGCAAAAAAATATACCCCTCTAAGGGTAATTTTAAAAGCACATATTGTAAATTAAATACACACAAAATATCTATATATTTTAAATATTTACTATACGCAATCATCTATATTCCTCTTATAAATAGCTTTTGTTACAAAATAAGCCTCACAACTAAATATAAAGGATAATAATTATACTAAAAACCACTTAATGCTCTTAGGTTCTTTCTCCTCTAAAAAGTTCATTGAATTATTCCAGTCACCTTTCATTGCATAAAGAACACTAATTATTTGGTTAAATTCATATCTACTTTTCCTGTTATCTTTATAATAAGTTATAATCTTGTCAATCTTATGAATATCTTGTTGATTATCAAATACTTCAGCCATTTTTTTAAGTTCATGAATTTTTTCCATTCCTTTTGGTACCATTTCTTTAAGAAACTTAATCATTTGTAATCTTGTAAATTCATACACATCATAAGACCAAGGTTTTTTTATCATTTCAACATCATAATTAATTTCATTAATAACCCTTATTCTAGATCTAAAAAAACGGTCAACCCATTGTATTTGGGGCAATTTTGAATGAATTTTCTTTGGATATGGTCCTATCCATACTAAATAAGTAGACCATAATGGAACTATATAAATAGGTTCCTTAGTAATTAATCTAATTCTTTTTATCATAGATATTAAAAAGCTAGGTATACTTGGAATAGTTATATTAGCAGCTAATAATGTTGCAGTAAAATCAATACAGTGAAAGAGTACTTTACCATTATTTTTTCTTAATTTCAAAAAATTTGATATCCATTCTGTATCATATGCATCATCTACATAACCCCTGTTATCATATACATCTATAACTATCGTATCATATTTGGATTTAATTAAATCATAACCTTTTCTAAAGTCGGTATAATAAACATTAATATTATTATATTTTGAATTTATTTGTTTATAACTACTATCTATCTCAAAACCCATACCCCTGGCAGGCATATTCCAATTATTTAATATTTGATTAAAAGCTCCAGAAGCATGTCCAATAGACAAAACATCATTGCAATCCGCCGTAGCTATTGCCCAAGCTAAATAGTCCCAATAGTCAAATGTTAACATCTTATCAGTTATTATAGAATGAGTTGCATTTGTAATTTTTCCACTCTCTTCATCAATTAGTCTTATTTCGTTATCTATTATTTCCCACATCTCTCCAGACAATTCTTATCTACTCCTTTAAATATAACTTTCTTCATAAGTTAATTTTAGCAATTCATTTAAACTTATTTTTTGAAACCCGCATATAGGCTTATTCCCATTTTGTAATCGTGAAAAAGGGCATCCACTTCCACATATAGGCAAGTGATTACATTTTTTACATTGACTAGGGGTATCTAAAGTTAACCATTTTAAATATTCTTCATTTACAACTATTCCATCATAAACATTTCCTATACTCCTATTTTTAACTCCAACCAAATCCCAACATGTATAAAAATTACCTTCTGGATCAATAACTAAAGAATTAGCACAAATGGCAGCGCAAGATGTATATGCCTTACGAGGATACATATCATCAATAAAACTATTATTCTTCTTATTATGTATAATATTTAATAATTGTTTATGAACCATACCAAATTCGTCCTGAGTAAAACAATTACTAATATTCGCTTTACAAGCATCTGTTTGTTTAACAATAGGATAGAAGTATATGTTAACTTTATCTCCCCAACTTCTTTCATCTATTAAATAATCTATTAAATTAGGTATATCATGAAGATTTTCTTTATCTATATTAATTCGTATTATAACTTTAAGCAATTCCTTAATAGTTTCAATATTATTGGTAATAATTTCAAAACTATTTCCTTTACTTTTTAAAATCCTTCTTTTGTTATGTACATTCTTAGTCCCATCAATTGTAATTTGTACTGAACTAACATTACACAAATTTTTAAGTGTTTTAGCAGTAGCTTTATCTAATAAAATACCATTAGTAACAATAGATGAGGTGTATTTTATATTATTTTCATCACATATTTTTATAAGTTCTTTTGACAACTTTTTAATAGTATCCAAAGCTATTAAAGGTTCCCCTCCATACCACTTAGTTGTCAAAGTTTTTACTCCATTTTCCAATAGATAATTCTTTATAAAGTCTATTAGTTTTATTAAAGTATCTTCACTAATTTTACTATTATTTTTTTCTTCATAACAATATGGACATGCCATATTACAATTCATAGTTGGTGCAATTGTAAGTTTTAATTCTTTAGTACTATATCTTTGGAGTCTTTGAATAAGATTTATTCGTTCATATTCATCTATATTTTCGTCTACCAAAAAACCATTCTCTTTTAATATATTAATGTCTCTTTGTACTCTACCATCATTGTTTAAATTATCCTCCAACTTTTCTATGTTATTATATATTTTTTGAGTATCTTTATTCATAATTCCTAACGCTGTTGTATATCCATTAAAAAGAAGTTTATCACCATTTTTATTGGTGTAAACTTCAATATTATATTTAGATCTTTTTAACAATTAACTCACCCTCAAACTTTTTTAAAATAATAAGTATAGATAGAAAATCTATACTTATTATTTTATTCTAGTATTTATATTTAGAGTCTAGTGTATAACACAAATTTTAACTTCATCTTCTTTTCTAATTTTTATCATTGTCATTTTTCTCCACCCCCTTTGTTTAAATACTTCATAGCTTATTTATTTTTATCCATTACAAGATAATTAATTTTTTAAAACCTTGCAACAATGGATTTCATTGTTCTTTCACCCCATTTATTATTTAAATCTATAATAATACTATATATCAATATTTTAAGATACTTGTCCAATTATAAATAACACACTTAAATTGTTAAAATATTCAAAATAATGAATGATGTTGTCTTTAAAATATTATATAGTTATATATTATTTTTGTCAATATAATATATAAATTAATTTAAATTACAATTATAGAATTAATTTACATGTTTAAGAGAGCTTATTTATCCACTATGTACTTTAAAACGCATTACTATATAAAATGTGTTTAATTATATACCTATTGAATGGTAATTATAAAAATGAATAGTTTAAAAATAATTAATTCATTTTTCCCCTTAATAATTTCAACAAACTATATTTTAATGGTATAATTAGTAAAACAGTAAAATAATTGAGGAGAAGTTATGGATAAAAAAAATTTAAAAAATAAAAGTTTTATTTGTTTTATATTAGGTGTATTAGTATCTAAAATAGGAACAGAAATTCAAGCTGCAGCTTTTTCAGTATATGTTATGGAGCTTACAGGTTCAACTAAAGCTTTCGGATTTATTTTGGCACTAAGTATTATTCCCAAAATAGTTTGCGCTCCAATTTTTATGACTTTTATTGATAATCTCAATCCTAAAAAAGTGGTTTATGGAGTGGATATGTTTAATGGACTATTTTTATTATTTATATTTATATATAGCGAATTTTATACTTTAGGTATAGGTTCAATAATATGTATAAATATTATACTAGCAGTTACTATAACACTTTTCTCACCAGCAAGTAATACGCTTATACCACTTATTGTAGAAAGGGACAACTTGGTAAAAGCTAATTCAATAAATTCAGTAGTTACATCAGTTGCTCAAATACTTGGACCTATTTTAGGAATATATTTATTTGAAGTATTTGGAATTAAAATAATCGTACTAGTTAATGGAATTAGCTTTGTAATCTCAAGTATTTCAGAAATGTTCATCACATGTAAAGAAAAAAATGTAGAATCAAAAAAACGTAAAATTAGCTTTAAAAGTAGTATAATAGAACTTTATGATTATATTAAAGATCAAAAATCCCTTAAAAAAATTTTAATAATTAATGTATTCTTAAATTTTATAGTAAGTCCAATGTTACAATTAGGAACTATCCACATTGTGAAAGTATCCTTAAATCTCCCAAACATGTTTTATAGTATATTTGAAAGTATTCTAGTAGCAGCAATTTTATTAGGAAGTATTTTATCTATAAAAATTTCAAACAAATACCAATTGACAGATATATTTAAAAGGCTTATATATATAACCACCATATGTTTCATTATAGCCGCTATAACAATAAATGGTTCTATAAAAATTCCAAGTATATATAAGTTTGTAAGTATTCTTATTGTTTTCTCTTTAATAGCAATAGCTATAAGTTTATTCAATGTAATATTTATGGCATTATTACAATCTGAAATAAATATATCTATATTAGGACGTATAAGTTTAGCAATACAAGTATTATCAATGTCATCAATACCTTTAGGTCAAATATTTTTTGGATACCTTTTAGAAGAGTTAAGTACAAGTATTGTATTTATCATATCCGCAATACTTTGTTATGTTCCATATAAGTTGTCAATGTCAAAACCTAACTTAAAGAAATCATAAATAAAAGCATAGGAAAAACCCATCACAAATTTGTGATGGGTTTTATTGGTGGAGGCGAGGGGAGTCGAACCCCTGTCCGAAAGTAGCAACCCCTGAGCATCTCCTTATGAAAATGGAGCAAAGTGGGAAGCACTCAAAATATATATCAATCTAGAAGTTCATTATAATGAAGTATATGATATTTTATCAGAAACCATCAAGCTTCTAAAATGCAAGTATGGCAAACAAATTGCTAATATAGGAAGAGAGTTTTATGAATATTGGAATGAATATCAAAAAACTAATGATATTACTGAAGTGATTAGTGAAAAGTTAAATGTATCTTGGGGTCATAGTGCTTTAGGGACTATTGTAATGCCACTTCTATTTTTGCCAATGAATGTTACAATTTCTATTTACGAGTCAGAAGAACAGAATAAAGATATTATCCGGATGAGCATTTTGGTTGATCAACGTTTTGTATCCAGAAGTAGTACAATTAAAAAGGAAGATATTATTAATGTCGGCAAGCTTTTAAGCGATAAAAGTAAAGTTGATATATTGTAGTATGTTAGTAAAAAACCTGCTTATGGCAAAGAAATAGCAAATGAACTTAATTTATCTGCCGCGACAATTTCCTATCATGTAAATGCATTGATTAAGGTGGGTTTTTTTAAAAGAAAGTGTAAATTTAAATAGAGTATATTATAGTATTGACCAAGCTAGGATTTCATCCTAGCTCGATGATATGAAAAAATATTTTAATACGTTGTGAATTTATTTGGTAAATCTAACGAAATAGTATATAACTTCCATTTTTGTATACGTAAAAACGGACATTCTCTTCCGTATATAGGATTATAAGTAAATTTATTGCATTTATCAGGAGTATCTAAAGTTACCCATTTTAAATATTCTTCATTAAATTTATTAATATTTTATAAAATAAATCTATAAAACAGATCTGTATTATAAAACCATCTTATAGTTTTATATGTATATATTACCATATTATTTAAAATTCATATTTTAAAAACAAGAAAAACCCATCACAAATTTATGATGGGTCTTTTGATAAATCAAAACCTTACTCTAATTCTTTTAAACTACTCTCCATTTCAAATTTCAATTTGTCGACCTCGTTAACAAAGTCTGCAAACTCATTTTGAAGTTCTATTGGTGGAATTGGAATCATTAATCGTCCAAGAATTTGTTGATTTAAATTTTGTATGTTAGCACCTCTACCAGCCATATTTTTTCTCATAGAATCTGTTTTAAGAACTTGTAACAAATACGGTATTTCTAATTTTTCATCTGTTTTTCTATATCGAATGCAAAATCCACTATATGTTGTTGAAATTCCTTTTGGATACACAACTAAGCATCGTCCTACTAGAGCTTTATTCCCATTTGAACGCACAAACACAATATCTCCATCTTGTAGAATATATTCTTTACTTGGCTTCTGATTTAAACTTACTTTTCCTAAACTACTAACATCATCAATCTTTGATAAATCTTTAAAATCTCCAACACCTAAATATTGTAGTTCAATACCTGTTTCATCTGCACTAAAATTCATACCATTTTTACAACTACCACTATCTAAAAACGGTTTTAGTTCCCACCCTAATGGATTTTGGATAGGGTCTCCAAACATCTCGATAAATCTCGATTTAACTTAGAAATAAGTCTTCTTTAAAAGACATTAATCTAATAATCTTTCTTCTAAATAGGAATACTTTAAATACTCTGGGTTACTATAATAAACTTAAATTAATCTAAAATATTATCCTATATACTTCCTATGTGAAATCTTAACATTATTCTGATTTACCATTGCATACTCAAGTGTAGTATCTATTTTCTGATGTCCTAAAAGATGCTGCACCTGTTCTATAGGCATTCCCTTATCTATTGCCCTAGTTGCAAGGGTTCTCCTAAATTTATGAGGAAATACTTTACTTATATTTAGTTTTTGTCCTAACTGTCTTAATCTTATTTCTACACCACTTATTTTCAATCTTTTATAAGGTTTTAACAAAGAAACAAATAATGCTTCATTATCATCAATTCTACTTTTAAGATAATTTTTTAAATGTATTTTAGTTTTAGCATCAAAATATACTCTTCTTTCTTTACTACCCTTCCCTAAAACAATACATTGTCTTTCATTAAAATTAATATCTTCAATATTTAAATTTACCAATTCACCTACACGCATACCTGTAGAATTAAGCAAATCTATAATTGCAAGATCGCGAATTTCTTTACAGTTATCACGCATTATTTCTAAATGCTCATCTGTATATGTTTCCTTCACAATCTTTCCAGTTCTAATTTTATGAATCCGTCTTACCGGACTTTTTAAAATGTAATTCTCATCTTCAAGCCAAGAAAAAAAAGTGGATAAAATACGTCTTATATTATCAATAGTGACCTTACTACAATTACTATTTTTATGATATTTGGAAAGATAATTTCTTAAATCTTCTGTTGTAATGTGTTTTACTGGCTTTTTCAATATTTTAAACATATTATCTATAGTGGACTTATAATATTTTATAGATTTATCAGAACACCCCTCTACTCCTTTTGCACAAATAAATAGATTACAGTAATCAACTTTATCATCATATGACTTATTAGACCTACCCAAAAATATTAATCCATGGAAGTTTTCCATTAACACCTTATGAAGTTCCTCCATTTGAAAATTATTAAGTAAGCCAACCATTCTTTGTTCAATTTCAATGATTAATTTTTCCATTACAATCTTCCTCTCTTTATCTCAGTCTTAAAAAACTTATTCAAGAGCATGTCATCCATTATCTCTCATCTAGAAATTATGGAAATATTAAAAATATTAGCCTTGAAATAAAAATTTTAGATTGTAATATTATTGCCAGTTATAGAGAATAACTTTCCAGAATTTACTTCATAAATCTATATTAATCTTTACCCCTGTCAATACTTAGTTCATTTTCTACTTCCTTTATAACACGTTTAGCTCTTTTACTTAAATTTAAAGCTTCTTCAACTAAGCTATTTATATTTATTAAAACTTTAAATGCTATATCAATCATATCTTCACTATAAAATCTATTTTCTTTAGGATACCTATGTAATATGAAATTATTATCTAATAACTTTAACGCATTATAATCTTCTTTAGTAATTTCAGCCCCTAAATCAAGTTTAATAGACTCATAAATAAGTCCTGTTTCATGAATCAACAACTCTAATCCATACTCTTTGATAACAAATGACTTGAGTATTCTCTCAATAGTTCCATGTATCATCTCTAACTGCCTTGGATAAGATATGCCCACTTTATTAGCAAGTATCGCATCTCTAAACATAACATTAGAATCAGCTTTCCAAAACTTATAATTTTCCTTTTTTACGTTATTGGGTTTAAATTTTTTTAACTTTAGTGATTTATTGGTTCTACATTCCAATGTAAATCTATTAATCAATTCTTCCATAATTATCCTCTTAAGAAATCAACTAAAATATTAAATCCATACCCTTTAGCATAGTCTTCAATATTAGTAAGGATTTCTCCCATTTCTTTTGCTTTTATATTTGATTTAACATAAACTTGTATAACATAGTATCCATCTACTTCGCTGTATTTAAATTCTGATATTTTATCCAATATATTTTTATCTAACGTATCTAAAACATTATTAATTATCTTATTATATTGCTCTTTACTCACTTATAATCACACCTTTCTTATATCTTGCTATTATAGATTTCATCCTAATATTTATAATCTACTACTACTTAAACAATTCTCCCTTAAAAGCTTTTTGCATCAATGAATTAAAATTATCCTCTAATTCTTTTAAACTACTCTCCATTTCAAATTTCAATTTGTCGACCTCGTTAACAAAGTCTGCAAACTCATTTTGAAGTTCTATTGGTGGAACAATGACATTTTGTTCGCTCAATATTTTAAGATTTATATTTTTCTGTGCTGATTCTGGTGCTGAATCTTCTAATATTTTTTGCAAGAAAGACATCCAAAATTGAATAAACATATTATTAGTTTTTTCACTTGGAATGAAAGCAACTACACTATCTGGAAAACAAGCATCGAACGTTAATATACTCGTCTTTGCAATATTAGCAGCAATAGTAATGCATAATATGCCTTTCTTCCACATTTTACTCTGTTTAAGGCCTAATTCTGAATAAGTCTGTGTATACTCCTTTAAATATATTCCAGCATTTGCAATATCCCCAGTTTGAATTAAAGGATATGGGCCATTTAATAACTCTGGAGCATTTCTAGGTCTATGTTTTGATTTTCCTCTTGCTAATTCTCCTAACTCATTTAACTTTTCCTTATCCCATCCTTTTGAATTAATAACTGGGTCTCCAAACATCTCGATAAATCTCGATTTAACTAATTCATCTAATAAATTAATAGCTTCCTTTTTCTTTTCTAAAGCATTTTTAGCCTTTTCTAAAACCTCTACTATTTTCTTTTGAATTACCAGTTTTGGTACTGGTATTTTAGCTTCAGTCAAATTCCCAAGTTTTATATATTTTATAACTCCACCTATAGACTGATTTCTGAGGATATCAATATAATTATTCATATAATAGTATAAGTACTTTGTATCTAAATAAAGTTTATCTTTACTTTCAACTATATACGTTCTTTGATAAGCATCAAATTTCCCTTTATAATATTTAATATTTAAATCACCATTACCAGCTACTAAAACACACTCACAATCATATGAATACTTGTCAATTCTTAAAGTAGTTATAGAACATGTAAAAAAAGGATATTTACCATTTTCAGTGGATGCATTTGCATCTAACTTTCCTGTCTTTATATTGACTAAATCACCCAATTTTTTGATTTTAAATTCATTTGCTAAATTATTACCTACCATTTTACTTCACCATTTCCCTTATGATAGCTATTTCTTCTAAAATTGATTTTTCTAAAGATTCAATTCTGTCCAAAATAACACTTGGAGCGTCATACACTACTTCTTCATATTCTATCTCTTTATACTTATTTATAGATAAATCATAGCCATTTTCTACGATCTCTTCTTTTTCAACCCAAAACCACTTATCTTCTTTAGTTGGCTCTACTCCCTTATCTTTCTTTATCTCTCTCCATTTTTCTATTATATCTGGAATATCTCCATCTTTATCAAGCTTATTTCTCTTATCATCTAAAGAGAATCCATCGCTTTCCATATCATAGAACCATACTTTATTTGTCTCTCCACCTTTTGTAAATAAAAGAACTGCTGTAGACACCCCTGCATAGGGTTTAAACACCCCTGATGGCATAGATATTACCCCTTCTAGGGCATTTTCTTCTACTAAAGTTTTTCTTATTTCTTTATGTGCTTTTGTAGATCCGAATAAAACTCCATCTGGAACTATTACTGCACATCTTCCACCTAAATCTAAAATTCTATTTATAAGTTTCATAAATAATAATTCTGTCTTAGTGGTTTTAGCTCCCTTTACCAATTTAGCATTTATATCTTCTTTATCTACACTTCCTTTAAAGGGTGGATTTGCAAGTACTATTGTATATTTATTTTCTTCCTCATATATTTTTGATAATGTATCCATTTGCCTTATATTTGGATTATCAATACTATGAAGCATAAGGTTCATAGAAGCTATTCTTACCATGGATGGATCAAAATCAAATCCATAAAACATTTCACTTTTAAAATTTTCCCATTCATCCTTTGTCAGCATATCTCCAATTCTATTTTGTAAAACCCCATCTTCATCTATAAATACACTCTCTGGATTTGTGTATTTTTCCAAAATATACTCTAATGAATTAATTAAGAATCCAGCAGTCCCACAAGCAGGATCACATATTTTGTCCTCACTCGTAGGATCCATGAGTTCAACCATCATTCTTATTATGTGTCTTGGAGTTCTAAACTGACCATTTACCCCTGATGTAGAGAGTTTTGATAATAGATATTCGTATAAATCTCCCTTAGTATCTGCATCATCCATATTTATCCCATCTATGAGTCTAACAGATTCTTGAAGTAATGATGGCTTTGGTACCATAAACACAGCATCTTTCATTTCAGATGTAAAACTTGAATCTTCCCCACCCATGGATTTTATAGCCAAAAAAACTTTTTGTGATACTATATCAAACATTTCAAATACATCTAAATGTTTAAATTCTCTCCATTTTAATAATTCATAATTAAAATCTTCTTCTATTTTTCCCTCTTCTTTTAGTTTTTCTGTTAAATTCATGAAAATTGATTTATATGGTTTTTCCAGTCTATTAGCCTTCCTTTTATTAAAATTATCTATATCATCTAATCTTTTTATAAATAATAAATAGGATATTTGTTCTACAACAGTCAAAGGGTTAGATATTCCCCCTGACCAAAAGCTATTCCATAGTTTATCAATTTTACTCTTAATTTCTGCACTTAACATTATTATGACTCCTCCTAAATTTAAGATATAACCCTTACTCTAAACGGTGCTATTAATTCAAAAACATCATCCGCCATTCTCCCAAATATCCCGTCTACACCATTAGGATTAAAAGATATATATGGCTCTGCAAATAATTCTGCAAAGGATATTCCTTTATTTTTAGAAATGCGATTTTTAATTATTTCTAAAGTTTTAATCTGAGTTGCATTCATTCTTTGATGATGTTTTTGAATAAATTCTTCAAATCTTTTATTTAGCTCTTTTTTATCAACACCTACAAATTTTCTAATAATACTTACTATATCTTCTTTATCTATATCTGTTTTACTTGAAAGTTCCTCTACACTATAAACAAAATCTTCTCCTAATATTTTATAAATACTATGAAGTTCTGTTTGAGAAAGCTTTTCTCCCTTTCTAATTTTATGGATTACTATATTATTATTTAATTTTTCTTCTATGGCCTTTCTTACCCTATTTTCATATGGCTCCATATTAGCTCCATAAAGTACTGATCCAGCACTTATTTCTTTTACCACACCTCCAGTATCTTTTATATCCATTACCACAAAAGTTCCTTCATTAGCTCCAATATATTGCATTAAGTCTCTTAAATCTATTCTTATTTGTTCTAGCTTTTCATAGCTAAGATTGTCCCAACCCCATGGCCTTAATAAAGATTTTACAATTTCTCTTTTTGAGTCAAACTGATTTATATTTAGCTTCAACCTCGCAAGCTTTGCCATAGTAGAATTTATTTCTTTAACTAAATCCTTTTTACTCCCTACCAAAAAACTTTGAAGTATTCTATAAATTGAGTTATCAAATAAAATAGCATCTAAACTATCTTTAGCTACAATCCACTGTATTAAAGGTGATATTTCTAATTTTAGTTTTTTTATGAAATCATCACTTAAAGACTTCCAATATTCTTCTTTTTTTATATTGTCAATTTTTCTTCTATTTTTCTTTATTTCTATACTATCTTTTGGTAACTTATTTATATCTTCTTTTAGTTTTTCTACAAAATCTTTACATATATCTTCTCTATCCATAGACTTATATATTTTTAAAAGATTACACATAAGTTCAAACCTTACCTGCATAGATGTTTTTTGTGGTTTGGGAATAAAACCCTTTGGATTCATTTCAAAATACTCAAAGTTTTTATAAAAATCAAATATAGCAAACTCTGTTTTATCTATCCCATGTCCAAATAAATTATCACATCTTCTTGTTCCTCTACCTATCATCTGCCAAAACTTAACCTTTGAATAAATAGGCTTTGCAAATACTAAATTAACTATTTCAGGTACATCAATACCTGTATCTAAAAGATCAACAGAGATAGCTATTCTAGGAAAATCTTCTTCTTTAAATTTTTCTATAAGTATTTCCTTATCTTTTATCCCTGAATAAATAACAGCTGTCAATTTACCTTTATACTCAGGATACATTTCATTAAATAATGAATCTATTAGATTGGCATGTTTTTTAGTTTTTGCAAATATAATTGTCTTGCCTAAATAGTCTCCTACTTTAATGCCATTTTTCATTAATGTTTTTAATATGAATTTATTTGTATCCCTATTAGATACCTTTTTTTCTAAGGCATCCTTATTAAACTCAATATCATCACCATCATAGCCTTCATCTTCCACCTGTCTTCTTTGCTCTTCTGTCATTTCACTATACTTTATTCCTTTTCTTAAAAAGTTTGTAGTAGAATCAATTACCCTTGGTTCAATCAGATATGGTGGAATATGACTCCATGCCTCATCTATTGAAAAATTAAATGTTGGATCCTCATGCTCACAATCAAATAAATCAAAAGTATTTCTTTCTATAAAATCAACAGGTGTAGCTGTAAGACCTATGATACGTGAATCAAAATGTTCTAATATATCCCTATAGGTTTTATATATACTTCTATGTGACTCATCACAAATAATAAAATCAAAAAATCCCACACTAAAATCACTATAATAGTTTATCATAGTTTGATACGTAGAAAAATATAATGTTGCTTCTCTATTATTAGAATTTTTACCTGTAAACCTACAGGATATTTGTTCTGGCATATAGGTTTTAAAACTATTCTTATCCTCTTTTGCTTGCCTAACAAGTTCATCCCTATCAGCTAAAAATAGCACCCTTTTAGCCCAATTTGCTTCCATCATACCTTTAGCTAATGCTATAACAGTTCTAGTTTTTCCTGTACCTGTAGCCATTACTAAAAGTGCTTTCCTATGTCCTTTAGAATATTTCTCATATACTCTTTTAATCCCTTGTATTTGATATGGTCTACCTGCAATATTACTATCTATCTTAACCTTATTTAAATCTTTCATATACTTATGCTTAAAAAATAACTCCTCTAAATCTTCTAGAGTATAAAAACCCCATATTTGTCTTGGCTCACTATATAAATCATCCCACATATAGATTTCGTAACCATTTGTATAAAACACTATAGGTCTTATTTTATAGTCTCTTTCAATGGTATTTGCATATTCTACACATTGCTGCCGACCTATAATAGGATCAACGGAAGACTTCTTAGCTTCCACCACTGCAACTATCTTTCCTAATTTATTAAATAATACATAATCAACACGACCTTTTTTCCCCTGTTCTTTATGGTTTTCTAAAGGAAACTCTTCCCTTACTAACTGACTATTAAAAACATCCCACCCTGCTTCTTTTAGCTTTATATCTATAAGTTTCTTTCTAGTTTTTGCTTCATCAAGATCTAAACTTTCTTCAACTTCTTTTTCTATGATTTTATCCTCTTTTGTAATAACTGCTGTTTTTGCTTCTTCTCTAACTTTATTTAATTCTTTAAAATGCTCCTGTTTTATTTCTTCTTTTTCTTTTATATACTGCTCAATATTATATAAAGGTGATTTAAAAGTATTTTTTTTAGGTATTTTATATGTTAATGGTTTAATTGATAAATCTTTTGTTACCTTAATATAAAACCATGCAGCTACCTTGTACATAGAAACTAAACAGTCTAAAGCATGCTTTTTATTTTCATAACCTTCATGATTGGCTTTATTCCCATAGCGCCTTACCAAATCAAATAAGTTTGGTATGGCCTGATTTATTTTTCTTGTCCTTAAAATTTTAATTTTATCATCCTGAGTTGAAAATTCTGATACTTCTATATTTAAATCTGATAAAATATAATCTATTATTTTCTCACCAAACATACGCATTTTTAACATGGAAGCATTATCATCTATGTGAAGATAATTTTCTGCTTGTACGCCTAGTTTTGCTAATACTGGCCATTTATTTTCTAAAAAAGTAAAATTAGACATATTAATCCCCCTTATTTCATTTTACTTAGTGCCCAAGCACTTTTCCCTCCAATAAATCCCTTATAATACAATATTACCTCTTATTTAAAGCCAATTCAATTATATTATTGTAATTACAACCATTTATAGAATTATTTATTAATTTATCACTTCCCCCCAAATCCTGTGAGCTATTATCTCCTACCTAAAGAAGATAAAAGTATTACAGATGTTAGTCCTGAAATAAAAATATAGAATGTATACTAAAAAGACTAATTTAAAATTTAAACCCCTAAATTTTTACTTATACTACGCCCATAAATAAACAAAAGCCCTGAAGTGCATAAAACACTGAAGGACTTTTTAAAATTTATATATATTACTTAAAATAATTTTTCTTTTATCTATCTACTTTTATATTTCTTTTAAATGTATAGTAAGTTGCAAGAAAATAACTTACATAAAGCATAATCATAAGAAATATACCTATACTCATATTTACTACAAACATACTTTCTCCTATAAAAACTTTTATAAGCTCTTCATAAATTATATAATAATTATATATAAAAATTACAAAAGCTATTGTTCCTATTACTATAGGAATTGTAAAATATATACCTATTTGTTTTAACACTATTTTATTAATTTCACTTTCTTCTATTCCAAGTTTTTTTAAAACATTAAACCTATCTTTATGCTCTATAGAGTCTATAAGCTGCTGCAGTGCAAGTACTGTCAAGCTTATCATAAGTAAAACCGCCCCTAGAAATAATCCTAATATTCTCATAGCTAAACTAATATTTAATATTTCAGAGGTTTCCGCTGATTTAATTCTTCCATCAATGAACTTACCCACACTTTTATATTTTTTTAAAAGATCTTTATTATTTTTTTCAAACCATGTAGGGATATATTTGGTCTCAAATTCAAAAGCATCCTTATAATTCATATGATTTTTAGTTGTAATAAATAAATCTACCTCTACTAATTTAAGCTCTTTACATATTATATCTTTAAGTATAATAATATTTGTTACAGGATAATTATAAATAGCTTCCCCTAATGATTCTTTATAGTATGGGTTTTTACTTAATTTTAAATTATTTCCTAATATATTTATGCTTTTGTTTTCCTTTATAAATTTTTCTATCTCAGACTTATCAGTGATTTTATCCCATTGCACTGTGTACTCATTATCTTTTAAACTAATTTTATTATAGCCTTTCATACTTCTTAATTTATTAAAATCACTTAAACTTATAATAAATGGAGCAGTAGACTTTACATTCTTTTTTTGAAAATCCTCCTCCTTTTCAAAATATTTTTCTACTTCTTCATATTCCTTTAATTCTACCCCTATACCTTTCAAATGATTTATAATTTCCGAATAATTATAATTGGCCATATCCCCTATTTTATTACTAAATTTATCTACCCTATAAGAGTAGCTACCACTTCTTAATTCTATATCAAAAGGTATTCTATAATCTAAATATCCTAAAGACCACTGGGACATTAATAATGTAAGTATAATACTTATTGCTGAACCTAAAAATGCTATGGATACAGTTGCCATAAGCATTGGCGTTGTCCTTAGTTTAGATAATATTGTACCTAATAAAAAAAGATTAGTTCCTTCATATTTAAAATTTATACTTCTTTCCTTTATTCTTATAAGAATATAAGATATAGAATAAAATAATGCATAAGTAGCTATTACAAAGGATATTATGCAAACTCCCTCTGCCATAATCATCCTTATACTATTAGCTGTATAATTACTATAATTTGTTGATTTTTTTACATCCAATATAAATTTAGTAGAATAAGCAAAAATACCATAGGATATTATTGATAAAATAAATACCATTAAATGAAGGTTTTTACTTCTTTTAAACTTAAATTCACTTATTTTACTATTATTTATCATATCTATTAATTTTAATTTGTTTAAAACTTTCATATTAAAAATTCCAACTATAAAAAACATGCCTATAAAAAAAATAAATGTCTGAATAACCGTATCCAAATAAAAATTAAAAGAAAATATAATCTTTTGGTTAACGCTTATATAAACCATGGCTATGACAACTTGGGAAAAAAGTACTCCAATAAATATGCCACATATTATAGCCAAGATTCCTATAAAAACCATCTCTATAAAAAACATAATTGCTATATACATTTGTTCCATACCAAGTAATATATATGTGGCAAATTCCTTTTGTCTTCTTCTAATCATATACTTGCTAACATATGCAACTAATAAGGATAGAAAAGCTGTAATTACATAGGTTGAATATTTTAATATAGTTTTAAAAACTGAAAATTATAAGAATCTTCTGTGATTAGATTGCAGTTTGAGCTTGATAAAGATGTAAAGGCATAAAATAGACTTTCACACATAGTTATAAAATATATTAGGTAATCTTTAATAGATTTTTTTGCATTATTTAGCCATAACTTAATATACATCTCTTACGTCACCACCTAATAATGCAACTACATCTAATACCTGATTAAAAAATTCTTTTCTCTTACTTAGATTTCATTTAATATTAAAATAAGGTTACAATATCGTAATAATAACTTTCTTCATTAAAATTTACAAAACCTGCCTTTTGGAATAACAATCTTAACCTTTGTGTATTCATCTTTTTTGATACTATATTTATTAATATACCTAATTTATCACATAGATTCTTGAATAAATATAACCCTATACCTGTGGATTTATTATTTAATCTCCCTTTATTTCCTGTAAATCTTTTATCAAATACCCTTCTTATTTCATTACTTAAAATTCCACCTGTTTTATTTTTTAAATACTCCCTTACACTCATACCATATACCCTTGTCCTCTTTTTGTTTTAATATAATCTTTTATTCCTAATTCCTCTATTTTAGCTCTTATTCTAGTTATAATTACAGTAAGTGTATTATCGTTTACAAAAAGTGTATTGTCCCATAAATATTCTAAAATATCTACTCTTGATACTATTTTCCTATTATTTTTTAATAGATAATATAAAATTTTCAATTCATTTTTATTAAGGTCTACAGACTTATTATTCTATTATACTTTTCACCATATTTAAAATAATTTTATTATGCTGTAAACACTCTGCTTTATTTTCAGTAGGATATGCCCTTTTTAAAATAGAATCTATTCTAGCTAAAAGAATTTGAGTATTATAAGGCTTTGTTATAAAATCGTCCGCTCCTAACCTTATTCCCATTAACTCGTCAATATTTGTATTTCTATTTGTTACTATTATTATTGGCACCTTTGAAAATGTCCTTATCTTTGTACATATCTTAAATCCATCATCCTTAGGCAAATTAACATCTAGTAATATTAAATCTGGACTATGGTCTTTTACTTCCTTTGCTACCTCCTTAAAATCCATTATTTTTATTGCCTCATACCCAGATTTATTTAATAAATTATAAATCTCATTTCTTATTAATTCATTATCCTCTAATACCATTATCTTAAATATTTTTCTAATCTCCATTTAAAATATTTTATCTATAATATATGCATATTATACCACTAGGTATCTATTCAATATGATAAATAGACACTTTTATCTTGCATACTTAAAAAATAGTGGCATTAGATGCATTAATTTTTTACACTTACTTTTAACTCATATACAATAAAGCCATCATTTCTGATGACTTTATTACTATATTTTTTGATAATCTTTTTTTAAAAATTTATTTTCTTTTGTATACATGGCTGATGATTTAATATCTAAACAAAAAAGATTACAGGTATCAAACACAGAAGAATTTCTTCCGAATTGAGCTTGTAATCTTACTTACTAATATGATATAAAACATTGTAATTAAATGGGATATCAAAATGGATGTCATTGAACTATGTCTGAAATCTTTATTTTCAGCGTTTTACAAATTTTAATAAAATTTGATAACCTAATCTTAGAAAATGGTGAGTATATTAATATTATTAATGTAACAATATTAATATTTGTTTTGCAAGCTAAAATATTAAGTTTAATGTGTTTTAGCTTGATTTGTTTTTTAATATTAAACTTTAATGTTTTTGAGTAGTTATTATCTTATCATCATTTTCTAATACTGTTTCAATATTTGCCACTACATACATCCCCTTTAAAAATTATTATATATTCTTTATACTTTATCTCAGGAGCTCAATTATATAACCTACTATTATTAAGGTTAACACTTTTTTCTATAATTATAAATAACATATGTTCTCGTTTTTATTATTTAAATTAGATATCTAATTTAAATATTTCTTTATTTTTGATATAATGATTATATGAAATAATGTACTAAATTTTTAAATTTATAACATATAAGGTATATATCATTAATATTAACACTGGTGCTATTTAGTATACTAATTTTAAATAATTCAGTAAATCCAGTTAATGTAGAAGGAATAACTTTTATAAATATACCTGTTAAATGATAAGGAAGTACAAAAAGAGATAACACTAATTTAATAACTAAGTATAAACTTATAAATCTATTAAAAATCAGTAAAAAAACCGATTTTTAGACATCTATAATCAAATTATACAAGGGGGATGATCATTATAAAGAAAAAAATAATTATAGCCATACTCATTGCATCAATTGCTTTAATTTCACTTTTTATGTATCATGGTAAAAACAATGAAAAAATTGATATTTATAATATAGTAAAAGAAACATTTTTAACTGATAAAGGATATTATGATGAATTGTCTAAACATGTTTCAGAAAATGTATTTAAACATACAAATATATATACTGTCTATGGGCTAAATAATCCAAAATACAATAAACCTTTCAAAATAAATTTTAATCTAAAAGAAAAATTACAACATAAGAAAAACAATTTAATTTTTGTGAAAATGATTTATACCGTTGAAATAAATGATTCACAAAATAACACTATAGGAGGATCTTATGATGTACCAATTACATTCACTGTTAAAAATGAAAATGGTAATTTGTACATTATATCAAAAGAGGAAAAAGCTTAACTAACAAATAAGTTATAACTTTTAATATATGTGAAAACACAAAAATATCTCTTAAGCCCCTAAATATACTTGGATAATTGCTTTTGAATTAGATATAATAAGAAAAAGCGATTGGAGGTAACTTATGAGAGGTAGAAGTTATACAAAAGAATTAAAGGAATCAATACTAAATGAGGTTAAAGAAGTAGGCAACGTTTCATTCGTTGCAAGAAAACATAGAAAGACGTGAATGCGGACTGATTATAAACCATAAAAAAGTATACAGACTATGCAAGGCCCTTGATGTTCTAGAGAATCAAATAGTTTAAAAAACTAAGATTAAGCGTACTATGCTAATAGATGTATAACAGGCTCTAACCAATTGTGGAAAATGGATATCAAATATGGATACATGGCTGATGATTTAATATCTAAACAAAAAGATTGCAGGTATCAAACACAGAAGAATTTCTTCCGAATTGAACTTGTAATCTTACTTACTAATATGATATAAAACATTGTAATTAAATGGGATATCAAAATGGATGCGAAATAGCTTCTATCCGTTAATATGTATGGTGGAGGCGAGGGGAGTCGAACCCCTGTCCGAAAGTAGCAACCCCTGAGCATCTCCGAGCGCAGTCCTTAATTTAAAATTCCCTCTACCAGACGCCTAAGGACAGGCTTCTGATTTCGGTAGCTTCATAATTTCCGTTCCTAAGTCAAAGCTTTCTTAGGCTCGGGACCCCACTGTCGACGCCAGGCCCTAAGTCGTGGGACTCTTAGGCTGACGAGCTGCAACTATTAGGCAGCTAATGCTAAATTATCGTTTGCGTTTATCGCTTTTCCCAGTTTTTTAACGCGGGTCCAGGAACCCTCGGCTCGCTTCTCAGAGGCAACTTACCCCCGTCGAAACCATTTACGCCCCCATGTTATATGGGTTTTAAAATGATTAATGCACTGGATATTTTAACACTTCTTTAAAATACTTATTTTTTTGTTTTGTCTATGACAACTATTATAATATATCAATTTTAGATATTTATCAATAGCAATTATTAGATAAGTTTTAAATCTACTAATTAATATCTATTTCTTTCCTTCATTTGTCTATCTATATCTCTTTTAGCTGCTTTTTCAAGCATGTCATTTCTCTTGTCATAATTTTTCTTACCTCTTGCTACCCCTAGATTAACTTTTACTTTACCATTTTTTAAATATAAAGATAAAGGTATTAAAGTATAACCTTTTTGTGCAGTAAATGAAGCCAATTTTAGTATTTGTTCTTTATGAAGTAAAAGTTTTCTTTCCCTTAAAGGATCTCTGTTAAAAATATTTCCCTTTTCATAAGGGCTTATATGCATATTGCATACAAAAACTTCTCCATTTCTTATATCCGCATAACTATCTTTTAAATTAGCTTTTCCAGCTCTTATAGATTTTACTTCTGTTCCTACTAATTCTATACCGGCTTCAAAAGCTTCTTCTACAAAATAATCATGTCTAGCTTTTCTATTTTCTGCAAGAGTTCTATTCCTTGTATCCTTTCCCATAGAAACACCTACTTTTAGTTAGTATATTGTAATATCTTATTATAACATACTTTTTAAAAATAAAAAACTTTTAAGTTATATATTAAATATTTTCATATGTAATAAAAGTATTAAAGGAATTTGTTATATAACAAATTCCTTTAATTTTTAATAATGATGCCACATAAGTAATTATTCTTTATTTTTTAGTTCTAAAAATATAGGGGCTATATTTAGTAAAATAGATATAATTGTGAGAAACCATAATGCCTTTTCCATTGTAGGTATAACATCTAATAAAGCCAACCAATCCTCTCCGTTTACCAACTTGGATACAGCACTGTATTCTGCACAAAGTGTCAATGCTGTAAATGACAATCCAAATGCCATAGCAAGTTTATAGTCTTTTCCTGTTTTATACATATAAAGATTTATAAAAGTTGCTACTATAGCAATAACCCCCAATATTATCCACATGATTATACCTCCATTATTATTTTTTAGTTACACATAATTTTACCAATCTGACTTAATAATAAGAATATTGTAACATATGTTCCCGTATAGTCCAATTTCCTTTAATTATTTTTCCTCAATAAATTCTGTTACCTCAGATTGATCCCCTTTTCCTTCACTATGAATATGATCATTATTTGAATTTTCTTCTTCCTTTAATAATTCAAAATAAATCTCATGAGCATCTAAGTCTACTTTATCTACTATTACCTTTACTTCGTCTCCTAATCTATGAATATTTTTGCTTCTTTCTCCTACTAAACATAAATGTTTTTCATCATAAATATAATAATCATCCGTTAGCGTGCTTATATGCACTAAACCTTCTATTGTATTAGGAAGTTCTACAAATAATCCAAAAGCAGTTACAGATGATATTATTCCCTCATATGTTTCACCAATTTTATCACTCATATACTCAGCTTTCTTTAAATCATCTACTTCTCTTTCTGCCTCTTCTGCTAATCTTTCCATATCTGAAGACTGGTTTGAAGCCTCCTCTACTTCCTTTTCTAATCTAACGGATCTTTTATCATTAATTTTTCCGTTTATAAACTCTTTAATTATTCTATGAATCATAAGATCTGGATATCTTCTTATTGGAGATGTAAAATGACAATAATATCTTGCTGCAAGCCCAAAATGTCCTATACATTCTGGAGAGTATCTAGCTTGTTTTAATGAACGTAAGAGTAATGTATTAATAACTGTCTCTTCCTTCTTTCCCTTAACCCCTTCAACTATAGATTGTAAAGATTTTGGGTGGATCTCCTTTGTAATCTTAACCACATATCCCAAGTTATGAACAAACTCATTGAAATGATTAAGCTTTTCTAAATCTGGATCTTCATGTATTCTGTATACAAATGGTGTGTTTGACCAAAACATATGCTCTGCTACAGTTTCATTACACACAAGCATAAATTCCTCTATCATTCTATTAGCTACAGCCCTCTCATAAGGCTTAATATCTATTGGTTTTCCAAGTTCATCTAATATAATCTTACATTCCTCAAAGTCAAAATCTATAGCTCCCCTTGAAATTCTCTTTTTATAAAGTATATTACAAAGTTCTTCCATAAGGCTAAACTCTTCTAAAAGGTTATGATATCTTTTTATAAGCTTTTCATCTTTATCTCTTAAAATTTTTGTTACATCTGTATATGTCATTCTTTCACTAGTCTTTATTATACTTTCATATATTTCATGATTTACAACATTACCAGTCTTATCAATATCCATAATGCAACTTAATGTAAGTCTATCCACCTTTGGATTTAAACTACATAAACCATTAGAAAGTTTTTTAGGAAGCATTGGTATTACTCTATCTATAAGATATACAGATGTTCCTCTTTTAAAAGCTTCTTTATCTAAAGGATTTTTATCCTTAACATAGTGAGTTACATCTGCTATATGCACTCCTAATCTATAGTTACCATTTGTTAGCCTTTCTATAGAGATTGCATCATCTAAATCTTTAGCATCTTCCCCATCTATGGTAACTATTTTTAAATTTCTTAAGTCAACCCTTCTACTGTACTCTTCCTTTGGTATTTCCTCTGATATTTTTTCTGCATAACTTTCAACCTTTGGTGGGAACTTTTCAGGGAGTTTATGTTTCTTTATAATTGTTAATATATCTATTCCCTTATCTCCTTTTTTACCTAGTATATCTATTACCTTTCCCTCTGGACTTCTCCTTTTATCAGGCCATTTTGTTATCTCTGCTATTACTATTTGTCCCGCTTTAGCTCCCTTAAAACATGATTTAGGAATATAAATATCATGATAAATTCTTTTATCGTCAGGTACCACAAAACCAAAATTTTTGTTGTCTTCAAATACCCCTATTACAGTATTATTAAATCTTTCAATTATCCTTATTACTTCACCTTCGCATTTTTTACCTTCATTTTCTTCCCTTAAAATCTTTACCATAACTCTGTCACCATTCATGGCACCATTTAACGCTGAAGAAGGTATAAACACATCAGGCCTTTCCTCATCTGGTATCAAAAAAGCATATCCTTTTTGATGTCCTTGAAGCTTTCCTATTACTAGCCCCATTCTTTCTGGTACTCCATAGTGTTCCGTTCTAGTTTTTACTATTATTCCGTCCTTTTCCATAAAACTTAATGTTTTTAAAAATTCTTCAAACTCATGTTTCTTTATATCAAATACTCTTGCAAGTTCTTTAGCATTCATAGGTTTATAAGCCTGTTCTTTCATAAAACTTACAAGAGATTCTTGTATACTCATATTACACCTCCAATGTATTTATAATTTTATATATTATTAGTTTAGCTAAAATTACATTAAATTATTCAGTTTCATTATTTATCTAAATACTATAGTAAATCTATCCACCCGTCAAGGAACAAAAGAAAAAGGTATATGAGATTAGAATCTATTTTAAATAATGTTAATTCTAATACACATATACCTTTTATATTATTATTTTATAAATTTAAATAGTATTCCACCATATTTTAATATAACAGGCGCAAACACAAGAGAAACTATAGTCATAAGTTTTATTAGTATATTCATAGCTGGTCCCGAGGTGTCCTTAAAAGGGTCTCCAACTGTGTCTCCTACAACAGCTGCCTTATGGGCATAGCTTCCTTTTCCTCCATGTGTTCCACCTTCTATATACTTTTTAGCATTATCCCAAGCACCACCTGCATTAGCCATGAGTATGGCTACTAATACTCCTGTAGCTACTGCTCCACCTATAAGTCCTCCTAACGCTTCTTTGCCCAGGATTAATCCTACACCTAAAGGCACTATTATAGCTAATACTCCCGGTATAACCATTTCTCTTATAGCTGCTGACGTAGATATATCTACACATTTTTTATAATCCGGCTTAGCTTTTCCTTCCATAAGTCCCGGTATATCTTTAAATTGCCTTCTTACCTCTTCTATCATTTCATTAGCAGCCTTTCCAACAGATTCCATTGTTAATGCCCCAAATAAGAAAGGTAACATAGCACCTATAAATACTCCTATTAAAGTAATAGGATTTAATAAGTCTATAACTTTAAGCTCAACTGCCTGAGCATAGGAAGCAAATAAGGCCAAAGCTGTAAGAGCTGCAGAACCTATTGCAAAGCCTTTACCTATAGCTGCTGTAGTATTTCCTACAGAATCTAATTTATCCGTTACTTCTCTAACTTCATGTGGAAGTTCTGCCATCTCCGCTATACCACCTGCATTATCTGCTATAGGTCCATAAGCATCTACTGCCACAGTTATTCCAGTAGTTGATAGCATACCAACTGCTGATAAGGCTATACCATATAACCCTAATACTCCATCTTTACTTCCACCCATTATAAAATAAGATAATAAAACTCCAATACATATTAAAATAATAGGCCATAATGTAGAATACATTCCTACTGCAAGTCCTGATATTATAGTTGTGGCCGGTCCAGTCTCTGATTGATTAGCTATTTTTTTTACTGAATCATACTCGTCTGAAGTATATATTTCAGTGATTTTTCCTATTAACATTCCAACCACTAGTCCTGTAGCCACTGCTCCAAAAGCTTTAAAATTACCGAAAACCATATTACTTAATATAGCTGCTGAAACTATTACTATAGTACCACTTATATACGTTCCAGAGTTTAACGCCCTTTGAGGATTGGAAGCTTTGCTTTTCCTAGCAAATAATACTCCTAGGATAGATGCTACTATACCAATAGCAGACAATAAAAATGGATAGATTATACCCGATTTATCTCTAAACACTACTGCTCCTAAAGTTAATGCAGATACTATTGACCCTACATAAGATTCAAATAAATCTGCTCCCATACCTGCTACATCACCTACGTTGTCACCTACATTATCTGCAATCACCGCAGGATTTCTTGGGTCATCCTCTGGTATACCAGCCTCTACCTTTCCAACTAAATCTGCTCCAACATCTGCAGCTTTAGTATAAATACCTCCCCCTACACGAGCAAATAATGCTATAGAACTAGCACCGAGTCCAAATCCCGTAACAAAGTCCATATTACCACCAAAAATAAAATACATAAGTCCTAATCCAAATAACCCAAGTCCAACAACTGACATTCCCATTACGGAACCACCAGAAAAAGCTATTTGTAAAGCTTTACTTTGACTATGTCGTGCTGCCTCAGCAGTCCTAACATTAGCCTTTGTTGCCACATTCATTCCAAAGTATCCTGCTAAAATGGAAAATAAAGCTCCCCATATAAAGCACACCGCCGTTTCCCATTTTAAAAATAAAGCTATAACTGCACTCACTATTATGATGAATGCAGTTAGATATTTGTACTCTGTTCTCAAAAATGCCATAGCACCTTCATGAATATGGCTAGATATTTCCGCCATTTTTTCATTTCCAGGGTTTTCTTTCGAGATAAAATTGCCCAAAAACAATGCAAATATTAATGCCAAAATACCTGCTGCAATAGTATAGACCAAATAACTATTCATAAGCATATCCCCCTAATACTTATTATGTTTTATTTATATTTTATTAATTAATAAAATATCAACAATAATTATACCCTTTAAACCCCTATTTAATACATAAAAACCTATTTTACAAAATTTAATGCTATTGTTACTGCTGCAAATATTATTGCCATAACTATTGTAAGTCTTGACATTGTAGACTCAAATGTTCTACTTTTATTCTTGGAATAAAAAGTATCACTACTTCCGGTTAATAAACTAAAACCTTGAGTTTTAGCTGGTTGCGCAAGTACAGCTACAATTAAAACTATAGATGTTATTATTTGAATAACCACTAAAAAGTTTTTCATTATTATTTCTACCTCCAAAATAAATAATATAATTCTCCCAATTATGATATTAATATTTTAACATAACTTTCATTATTGAACAATTAGGGTGACAAAATATAATACTAAAATTTCCATGAATATTTAATAGTTTATAAAATATATACTTTATATAATGTAAACTTAATAAAAATATAGGGTCTATATACATTAATTAATGTTAATAGACCCTATATTAAATAAACTATTTCTATATATTATCTTTGTACATTATAAAACGCTTTTAACCCTCTGAATTCAGCAACATCTCCTAATTCTTCTTCTATTCTTAGAAGTTGGTTATATTTTGCAACTCTTTCACTTCTTGCAGGTGCTCCTGTTTTAATCTGACCTGCATTTACTGCAACAACTAAATCAGCAATTGTAGCATCTTCAGTTTCTCCTGATCTATGAGAAACTACTGCTGTATATCCTGCTCTTTCAGCCATTTCTATAGCATTTAATGTCTCAGTTAATGTTCCGATTTGATTTAATTTAATAAGTATTGAATTAGCAACTTTTCTTTCAATACCCATACTTAATCTATTTGTATTAGTAACAAATAAATCATCACCTACAAGCTGAACTTTATCCCCAACTTTATCAGTTAATATTTTCCATCCTTCCCAGTCTTCTTCTGCCATACCATCTTCAATAGATATTATTGGATATTTTTCAACTAAATTAGCATAGTACTCTACCATTTCCGCTGGAGTTAATACTTTACCTTCTCCTTTAAGATTATATTTTCCATCCTCAAATATCTCAGATGATGCTGGATCTAATGCAATATATATATCTGATCCTGGCTTATATCCAGCCTTTTCTATAGCCTCTACTATAACTTTAATAGCCTCTTCATTTGATTTTAGGTTTGGAGCAAATCCTCCTTCATCACCAACACCTGTATCATATCCCTTTGATTTTAATAAAGATTTTAATGCATGATAAACTTCAGAACTCATTCTTAGTGCTTCACTAAAACTACCTGCTCCAACAGGCATAATCATAAATTCTTGAAGGTCTACATTGTTATCCGCATGTTTACCTCCATTTATTATGTTCATCATTGGAACTGGTAAAACTTTTGCATTTACTCCACCAATATATTGATAAAGACTTAACCCTAAAGTTTCTGCTGCTGCCTTTGCACAAGCAAGTGATACTCCAAGCATAGCATTAGCACCTAACTTTGCTTTATTATCTGTTCCGTCAAGTTCTAACATAGTTTTGTCTATTAAAATCTGATCAAAAACATTCATTCCTATTAATTCTTCAGCTATTGTAATATTTACATTTTCAACAGCTTTAAGTACACCTTTACCATTATATTTTGATTTATCTTCATCTCTTAATTCAACAGCTTCAAAAATACCTGTAGAAGCTCCCGATGGCACTGCAGCTCTTCCTACTGTACCATCTTCAAGTATTACATCAACCTCCACTGTAGGATTACATCTTGAATCAAGAATTTGTCTTGCCACAACATCAATAATTTCAACATAGTTTTTCATAAAAATATTCCTCCCTTTATTATAAATAACAAATAATAATTTTTTATTAACTTAATTATTTATTATTTATTTTTTATTTGTTAATAAGACTTTTACCAGTCATTTCCTTAGGTATTGTTACACCCATCTCATCTAATATGGTTGGAGCAATATCAGCCAATATACCATCTTTTCTTAATGACCTACCTAATGAATGATTGCTTACATACAGATATGGTACTTTATTTGTAGTATGTGCAGTCATAGGTTTACCATTTGAGTAATCTATCATTTGCTCTGAATTACCATGATCCGCTGTAATAAATACCGTACCATCTTTTGACAAAATTTTATTTACCACTTTACCAATACAAATATCTACATCTTCTATTGCCTTTTTAGCTGCCTCAAACACTCCAGTGTGACCTACCATATCAGGATTAGCAAAATTTAATATTATTAGGTCATATACATCTTTATCTATTCTTTTTAACACTTCGGTGGTAACTTCATAAGCACTCATTTCAGGTTTTAAATCGTATGTTGCAACCTTAGGTGATGGAATCAGAGCTCTATCTTCTCCTATATTAGGCTTCTCTACACCTCCATTAAAGAAAAAAGTAACATGGGCATACTTTTCTGTTTCTGCTATTCTAAGCTGTTTTAAACCTAACTTGCTTACATATTCCCCCAAAGTATTTTCATAAGTTTCTGGCTTATAAGCTACTTCTACATTCTCTATTGTTTTATCATACTGTGTCATTGTAACAAAATTTAGATTCATTGTTTCTCTCTTAAATCCATCAAATACTTTATCATTTAATGCTCTAGTTATTTGTCTTGCTCTATCTGGTCTAAAATTATAAAAAATTACTGAATCTCCACTTTGTATAACGCCTGTAGGTTTTCCATTCTTTAGCACTACAGTTGGAAGAACAAACTCATCAGTTTTATTATCATGATACGATTTATCTACTGCCTCTAAAGAAGAATTACAATTTTCTCCTTCTCCTAACACCATTGCATTATATGCAAGATTTACTCTTTCCCATCTTTTATCTCTATCCATTGCATAGTATCTTCCCGATACAGTAGCTATTTCTCCAAGTCCTAACTTTCTCATATAATCCTCAATATCTGATATATACTTTTTGCTTGAAGAAGGCGGTACATCTCTCCCATCTAAAAAAGCGTGAACATAAACATTATTTAATCCCTTTTCTTTAGCAATTTTTAAAATAGCTTTTAAATGGTCTATATGAGAGTGTACTCCACCATCAGATAAGAGTCCTAATAAATGAAGTGAAGAATTATTTTTTAAAGCTTTATCCATAGCCTCATTTATCTCTAGATTTTTAAAAAACCTACCTTCTTTTATATCCTTACTAATTCTAGTTAGCTCTTGATAAATTATTCTTCCAGCTCCTATATTTAAATGCCCTACCTCTGAATTTCCCATCTGTCCTTCAGGAAGTCCTACGCTTAATCCACTAGCTTTTAATTCAGTATGAGGGTAATCATTTAAAAAGCTAGTATAATTAGGTTTATTAGCTGCCTCTACAGCATTTCCGTCAGCTTTATCTGTTATTCCAAATCCATCAAGAATCATTAGTAGCACTGGTTTTTTACTCATAATTTACCCCCTGTTTTTATTTAGAGTTTATTATAATTGAATACTATTTTGTAAACCCTAAATTTAAAATACCATAAAACTACTTGTTATAATTTACAATTGATGCAAAGTCTTCTGCCTTAAGGCTAGCTCCTCCAACTAATGCACCATCTATATCTGACATTGCCATCTGTTCTTTTATTGTAGCTGGTTTTACTGAACCACCATATTGTATTCTTATTTTTTCAGCTACCTCTTCTCCATATAAACCTTTTACAGTATTTCTAATAAAAGCAATAGTATCATTTGCTTGTTTTGATGTAGCTGTTTTTCCTGTTCCTATTGCCCAAATTGGCTCATATGCAATAATCATACTTTCAACTTGATCTTTTGTTAAACCTTTTAAATCAAGTTTTATTTGTCTTCCTATTACTTCCTCATTTATTTCATTCTCTCGTTCGTAAAGACTTTCACCTACGCAAAGAATAGGAATTAGATTATGACTAAAAGAAGCTTTTATTTTTTTATTAACAGTTTCATCTGTTTCATTAAAATATTGTCTTCTTTCACTATGCCCTATAAGAACATAATCTATTTCCATAGCTTCTAACATACCTGGTGAAACTTCTCCTGTAAATGCTCCTTTTTCCTCAAAGTGAACATTTTGTGCCCCAACTTTTATATTACTTCCCTTTACAGCCTTCTTTACCGAATCTAAGCATATAAAAGTAGGACAGACTACTACCTCACAATCTGCATCTTTAACTAATGGTCTTAATTCGTCTACTAGTTTTAAAGCCTCATCTATTGTATTATGCATTTTCCAATTGCCTGCTATTACAGCTTTACGCATTAAAAACACCCCTTCTTTAAATAAAATGTAGAAATAAAAAATTTAAATTTGTGTGAAGATTTTCATCTTTTTAATACAAACATTAACCCTCACCATTTAGCTATAATTAATAATTTAACAATTTATTTATCATTAAGTGCTGCTATTCCTGGAAGCTCTTTACCTTCTAGAAATTCTAATGAAGCGCCACCACCAGTTGATATATGTGTCATTTTATCTCCAAAACCCAACTGATTTACAGCCGCTGCACTATCGCCCCCGCCTATTACTGTAGTGCCATTTGAATCCACCATAGCTCTTGCAACTTCTATAGTCCCTTTAGCAAACTTTTCAAATTCAAATACTCCCATAGGTCCATTCCAAACTATAGTTTTAGCATCCTTAACTTCCTTAGCATATAGCTTTGCAGTTTTAGGTCCTATATCAAGCCCCATATAGCCTTCTTTGATATTCTGATCTTCCGTTACTACCGCCTCTGAATTCGCTGAAAATTTATCTGCCACAACATTATCTATTGGTAAAAGTAGTTTTACCCCTTTTTTACTTGCTTTTTCTATCATTTCTTTAGCATACTCAACTTTATCTTCTTCAACAAGGGATGTTCCGATACTATATCCCTGGGCTTTTAAGAATGTATAACTCATTCCTCCACCGATAATTAATGTATCTACTTTTTCTAATAGGTTATTTATTACATTAATTTTATCTGATACTTTAGCTCCTCCAAGTATTGCAACGAATGACCTTTCCGGATGCTGCACTGCATTCCCCAGAAACTTTAATTCCTTTTGAATTAGGTAACCACAAACAGATACAGGTACAAACTTAGTTACACCAACTGTTGAACAATGAGCTCTATGAGCAGTTCCAAAGGCATCATTTACAAATACATCTGCTAAAGAAGCTAATTCTTTTGAGAAATTTTCTTCATTTTTAGTTTCTTCTTTTCTAAACCTGGTATTTTCAAGTAAAATTATATCTCCATCTTTAGCGTTTTCTACCGCCTTTTTAGCATTTTCTCCAACTACCTGATTATCAGCTGCAAATAAAACTTCCTTGTTTAAAAGTTGTGATAATCTTTTAGCCACCGGCTCTAAAGATAACTCTTTTTTATATTCACCTTTTGGTTTTCCCATATGTGAGCATAATATAACCTTTCCACCATGATCTGAAAGGTATTCTATTGTTTTAAGAGCTCCATTTAATCTGTTTTCATCAGTTATTTTTCCGTCTTTTAAAGGAACATTAAAATCACATCTAACAAGAACTCTTTTTCCCCTAACATCTATATCTTCTATAGTCTTTTTATCAAATCCCACATAAACCATCCTTTCTATATATAAAAAAGGGTTTTGTCTTATAGCCATTAACTACAAACCAAAACCCTCTTCAGTTTATTCCTTAACTATAAGTTAAACAAACCTATTACTATAAATTATAGTCTGTCAGCAACATACTTAGTTAAGTCAGCTAATCTGTTTGAATAACCCCATTCATTATCATACCATGAAACAACCTTAACTAATCTCTTGCCCATTACCATAGTTGAAAGTCCATCAACTATTGAAGATCTTTCATCTCCTCTGTAATCTACTGATACAAGTGGTTCATCACTATATCCTAAGATTCCCTTCATATCTGTTTCTGATGCCTTTTTAAAAGCTGCATTAATTTCCTCTGCAGTAGCATCCTTTGATATTGTACAAACTAAATCAGTCATTGAAACAGTTGGAGTTGGTACTCTAACTGCCATACCATTTAATTTTCCTTTTAACTGTGGAAGAACTAATGCAACTGCTTTAGCTGCCCCAGTAGTTGTTGGTATCATAGACTCTGCTGCCGCTCTTGCTCTTCTTAAATCCTTATGAGGTGCATCTAAAATCTTCTGATCATTTGTATAAGAATGTATAGTAGTCATAAGACCTTCTACTATTCCAAATTCTTTGTCTAATATTTTAGCAAATGGTGCTAAGCAGTTTGTAGTACATGAAGCATTTGAAATAATATTATGTTTTTCAGAATTGTAATTTTCTTCATTAACTCCTAACACTACAGTTATATCTTCATTTTTAGCTGGTGCTGAAATAAGTACCTTTTTAGCTCCTGCTTCAATATGTGCCTTTGCCTTTGTAGCATCTGTAAATAATCCTGTTGATTCTATAACAATGTCTACTCCTAAATCCTTCCAAGGTAAATTTTTAGGATCTCTTTCTGCATATATTCTAATTTCTTTTCCATCAACTACTATTGAATTTTCTGTAGCTTCTACAGTTCCATCAAATTTTCCATATAATGAATCATACTTTAATAAATGTTTTAATGTAGATGGGCTTGTTAAGTCATTTATAGCAACTACTTCTAATTCACTACTATAATTTTTTACTAAAGCCTTAAATACATTTCTACCTATTCTTCCAAAACCATTAATACCTACTTTAACCATTAAAAAAGACCTCCTTAAATTTTAAAATAGTTCTTCAATTTAATATGTTGTGGCATAAAAATATTTTAAATACAATATATTTTTATATTGTATAACTTAATCAAATAGTAATAATATTATAAATTGCTAAATAACCTTAGCACCTCTCTTGCTGCACCTTCATCTGTAATTAGAATTCCGTTAGGATTATGTAATTCTGTTGAAATTATAGCCTCTGCCTTAGATTTTCCTCCCGCTACTGCTATTAAATGAGGAATATCCTTTATCTGATTATTTTTTATTCCCATAGTTGGAGTAGAATATACTTCTTCCCCTGCTCTATTAAAATAATAACCAAAAGCCTCTCCTACAGCTCCATTACATTCAAGTGCTTCTATCTCTTTAGTACTTAGCCCTCTTCTTCTTGCCATATCATCTGCTCTACCGATACCATAAACTAAAACATCTGCACTATATATTACATCTAAAACTTCCTTTACTCCCTTTTCCTTAAGCATAGCATTTATAGATTCTTTACTTAAATTATCTGGTACATGTAGTAGCTTATAATTAGCATTAATTTTATTTGCTAAATTAGATACAAGAGTATTTGCCTGAGTTTCAACATTTCTGCCCATGCCTCCTCTTGCAGGTACTACAGTAATATTTTTAAGATTATTAATTTTTGAAATATTATTAACAACTTCTCTAACAGTACTACCTCCTGTAAGTGCAACAATATAGTCATTTGATAATATGGACTTAAGATAATTTGCAGAAGCTTTACCTAATTCACTTACAACTGTGGTATCTTCTTCCACATCTCCAGCAACTATTATTACATTTTTCAGTCCCAGTACCCTCTTTAGAGATTTTTCTAACTCAGATAAACCCTTCATCTCATGAATAAAATCTTTAAGTTTGTCTATTATCTCTTCCCCTTCTGAAGTAACTATCATCCCCGGAACAGTTATTTCTATAAAATTTTGATCTTTTAAAAAATTTATTTCAGTTCTAACCACTCTTTCGCTGATCTCTAAATTCCTAGCTAAAATTCTTCTTCCCACTGGCTGACTGTAATAAATATTTCTTAAAATAATATATCTTTTTTCAAGTAACTCTATTATTTCAGGAACAATTTTTTGTTGTAATTTTAATATATCTTCCAAACAAAAGCACTCCTCTGGTCATTAAATGTCCCGGTAATTATTTTTTAATCCCAGTTATATTATAAACCAAATATTATTATTTTCCAATAGTAAATATAAATTTTTTTAATACCTTCTTCTACCCTTAGAAGACTTGAGTCCAATTTCCTCTCTGTATTTTGCCACAGTTCTCCTTGAAATATTCACTCCGTTTTCTTTTAAAATATCGCATATAGCCTGATCTGATAAAGGACTTTTTTTATCCTCTTTATCTATTAATTCATTTATAGACTTTTTAACCTTTATTGAGGATAAATTTTCTTTATCTCCTTTAAAAGGTATAGCTGTAGTAAATAAATCCTTTATTTTTATTGTTCCTCTATTTGTATGTATATATTTATCCTTTATTGCTCTACTTATTGTAGATTCATGCATATTTAATTTTTCTGCAATTTCCTTTAATGTCATAGGTTTTAAATGATTATCCCCTAAATCAAAATACTGTATTTGCTTTTCTAATATTTCCTCTAACACTTTATATATAGTACTTTTCCTTTGATCTATGCTTTTCATTAAAAATATAGCACTGTCCAATCTATTTTTAACATAATCTATTGCTTTTTTATCATCTTCATTTTGTATTATTCCCCTATACAATTTATTAATAGTAAGTCTAGGAGTCAAATCATCATTCATAATAATATGATAGTCTCTTCCTATTTTTTTTATATAAGCATCTGGTACAACATATTTTACTTCCTCTCCAGTATAAAACCCTCTAGAAGGCTTAGGTTGAAGGGTTTTTATAAAGTCTCCATACTGTTGTGCTTTTTTTATATCTATACCTAGTTTTTTCGCAATATTCCCATATTTGTTTTCAGCAATATCCTGAAGGTGATTTTCAATAATTAAATATAATGTCTTATCCTTTATCCGCTTTTTTTTGCATTGAATACTTAAACACTCTTTTAAATCCCTAGCACCAATACCATCCGGTTCTAAATCCTGAACTATATCTAATGCATAATTAATCACATCTTTAGATATCTTTAACTGCTCTGCTATACTATCAGTACTCTCGCATAAATAACCTCTATCATCTATATTTTCAACAATATAATTACATACAACTTTCATGCAATCCTTTTCATCTGATTCACTTATTTGTTCCCTTAAGTATTGCTTTAAAGACTTCTCTTCGGAAATAAATGTAAAGGGAGACACTTCTTCTTCATCTCTATTTACAAAATTAGAATGTCCATAATTATCAAATTCCAAATACTTTACCATATCTTTATAATTTATCTCTTCTATTTTTTCACTTTTTTCTACTTCTTTAATTTCAAGCACAGGATTCTCCTCTACTTCTTTCTCCACATATTTTTGTAATTCATAAGAGGACAATTGTAATATTTTTATAGATAATTGCATTTGTTGAGTCATTACTAATTTTTGTTCTTGAGTCATAGTTAAATTAAAATCAATATTCATAACTATCAACACCCTTTCCCATTAACATTATAACACTAAATTCTTTCCTTTGTTAAAAATTATTAAGGGGCTTTTATATACATTAAAGCTCTATTAATTTATTCCCTTTTAATTACTAAAATGAAAGCTTTATGTTATATTTTTATTTTTAACAAAAACAAGGCTGTATATTAAACAGCCTTGATATTACTAATAGTAAAGCGCTACCATATTTAAAAAGTTTAAACTAAATTCATTATTATCTTTCACCTTTTTCATATGGTACACCATCTGCTGCTGGCGCCTGAGTTTTCCCAACAAATCCAGCTAGAACTAACATTGTTAATATATATGGAAATGCTTCATAAACTTCACCAGGTAATGTCCACCCAAAACCTTTAGCAAACAATTGAAGCGCATCTGCAAAGGCAAATAAAAGTGATGCCCACATAGCATTTATAGGCTTCCAGTTACCAAAAATCATAGCTGCTAAAGCTATATATCCTCTACCACTTACCATTCCCTCTCTATAAAGATTCATTATTCCTATAGATAAAGTTGCACCTCCAAGTGCACCAAGTATTCCAGATAAAATAACACACAAATATCTAATAGTATAAACATTAACTCCTAAAGTATCTGCAGCCTTGGGATGCTCTCCAACAGACCTTATTCTAAGTCCAAGTGGGGTTTTATATATAACGTAATGAGATATAAATACTAATATTATAGCTATATAAACAAACCAATTAAGTTCTTTAAGTAAAGGTCCAATAATTGGAATGCTACCCATAGTTTCTGTCGGATATGGAATAGAATCAACAACACTTGTTTGAGACGCCGTACCAAAAAACTTTACTATTAAAAAACTCATAAGAGCATCTGCAAACACATTTATACCTACACCAGATACAACCTGATCCGCTTTTAAATTTATACTTAAGTAAGCATGTATAAAAGACATAACAATTCCCGCTGCTATAGCAAATATAACTCCTATCCATGGACTCCCTGATATATATGATCCCAGTACAGCGAAAAAAGCTCCTGTAATCATAATACCTTCTAGTGCAATATTTACAACTCCTGATTTCTCTGAAAATACTCCACCTAAAGCTGCAAATATAAGAGGCGTTGCAAGTCTCAATGTGGCTCCAAGAATTCCTATTATTGTTGTAAAAAATGAACTACTCATTTGCCAATGCCTCCTTTTTTTTCATTCTCTGAGATATTAATTTAAATGCGTATTCTCCTGCTATAAATAATATTATTATACCTTGAATTAAATAAACTATAGTCTTTGGTATTCCTGCGAGCATTAATGTTCCTGAACTATAATTTAATGCAGCAAATAAAATAGCTGAAAATATTACTCCTATAGGATTGCTTTTAGCAACTAAAGCTACCGCTATACCATCCATACCATAACCTGGAAAACCTCCAAGTTGCATAGATTGATGCTGTACTCCCATTACATGCGTTGCTCCACCTAGTCCCGCAATTATACCGGATATAACCATTGCAAGTATAATATTTTTCTTTATGCTTATACCGCCATATTCCGCTGAGGTAGGACTTAGCCCTACTGCCCTTATTTCGTATCCCGTAGTTGTCTTCCACAAAAGAATGTATACTAAAAAGGCAAATACTATGGCAATAATTAAACTTACATTTAGTCTATTAAATTGCCCTAAAAATCTAAATAACTCAGATGATTTTTGTATGTTTGGGGTAGTAGCTGAATCTTGCATATGAAAAGGCCCCATAGTAAAATAGTTCGATACACTTTTAGCTACAAAGTTAAGCATTATAGTATTTACAACTTCATTCGTTCCAACTCTTGCTTTCAAATATCCTGGGATTCCAGCCCACAAAGCTCCTGCAACCGTTCCTGCAAGAATTGTCAATGGAATATGAACTATTGCTGGTATTCCTGGAATAAGTCCCACTAAAGTTGCAATTATCATACCCATAATAAATTGACCCTCTACACCTATATTAAAGAGCCCAGTTCTAAAGGCAACTGCATGGGCAAGACCTGTAAATATAAGTGGAGTTGCAAAAACAAATGTCTCTATTAAATTCGCCTTAGAACCAAAACTTCCCTTCCATATAGACTTAAAAAGTAATCCAGAAGCCTTAGTAAAATTATAGTCTTTTGCCCACATTACAAAGAATACTGAAATAAACAAAGCCAGTATTATTGATATAGCAGATATGGAAAAACTTTTTATAATTTTTATATGATTTTTACTTTCTATATTCTCTTTATTACTCATTTTCCATACCTCCTTTCTCATTATCTTTTAATTTTCCTCCTGCCATAAGTATTCCAAGTTTTTGTTCTGTAGCATCTTTTGTATCTAGTATATCTACAATTTCCCCATCATAAATAACAGCAATTCTGTCTGATAATGCCATTACCTCATCTAACTCTAAAGAAACCAAAAGAACAGCTCTTCCTTTGTCTCTTTCTTCTATTAACCTTTTGTGTATATATTCAATAGCTCCTACATCTAATCCCCTTGTGGGTTGTGCTGCTATTAACATATCCGGATCTTTCTCAATTTCCCTTGCTACAACCATCTTCTGCTGATTTCCTCCAGATAGTGAAGCTGCTGTTACATCTTCATTAGGAGTTCTTACATCAAAATTATCTATTATAGTTTTAGCATGCTTTCTTATTTTGTCATAATCCATCATTATACCCTTACTAAAAGGTTTTCTATAATGAATTCCCAGTACAGAATTTTCAAGTAAAGAATATTTAAGTACTAAACCTCTTTTATGTCTATCCTCTGGTATATGGGATATTCCAGCCTCAGATATTTCTTTTGTATTTTTATTTGTGATTTCTTCACCCTTTAATATTATTTTCCCATCTATAACCTTTCTAAGACCTACAATGCTTTCTATAAGCTCTGTTTGTCCATTTCCATCAACCCCTGCTATACCCAAAATTTCTCCTGATCTCAAATCTAAATTTAGCCCTCTTAATGCAGGAAGTCCTCTATGGTCTAGAGCCCTTAAGTTTTCTATTTTAAAGATTACATCTCCCTTTTTAGCACTAGATTTATTAACTACTAAATTAACCTTTCTTCCTACCATCATTTCTGCTAATTTATCTATATTTGTATCCTCTGTTTTTATAGTATCTATATATTTACCCCTTCTTATTATAGTTACCCTATTACTCATGCTCATAACTTCTTTAAGTTTATGAGTAATAAGTATTATAGATTTACCTTCTTTTATTAAATTTTTTAATATTATTCCAAGTTCTTCTATCTCCTGTGGAGTAAGTACTGCGGTAGGTTCATCTAAAATAAGTACTTCTGCTCCTCTATATAAAGCCTTTAAAATCTCCACCTTTTGCTGTTGTCCAACTGTTATATCTTCTATAACAGATTTAGGATCTATTTTAAAACCATATTTATCTGCTAATTCTTTTGTATCCTTTTCTGCCTTTTTGATGTCTATGTTAAATGCTCCTTTTTTAGTTTCCTGTCCTAAAATCATATTTTCTGCCACAGTAAAATTATTAACTAACATAAAATGTTGATGTACCATTCCTATACCAAGCTTTATAGCGTCTTTAGGACTTTTTATATCCACCTTATTATTATTTATATAAATCTCCCCTGCCTCTGGTTGATAAAGTCCATAAAGTACATTCATAAGTGTTGTTTTCCCTGCTCCATTCTCCCCTAGTAAAACATGGATTTCTCCTTTTTCTAAATCAAAATCTACACTATCATTAGCTACAGTTCCAGGAAAAATTTTTGTAATTCCTTTCATTTCCACAACCTTTTCCATATAAGTCCTCCTCCTACTTTACAAAAAAAGCTAGATGCATAAGCACCTAGCTATATATTCTAAATCTGTGGAACCTTAAACTCTTTAAGTTCCTTTCTTGTTGCTGGAACCTTAAATTTATCTCCTTTTATTGCTTCTTTGTACTTATCTGATAATTCTTGTGCTTCTTTTGTTACTACTTTTTCATTTATTGTTGGAGCTACTCTTACTCTATCTTCTTTTATTCCAAGTACTATATGTTTTCCACCCTGGAATTTATCTTCTTTTATAGATTTAATAACATCTATTACAGAATCTCCTACCTTTTTTTCCATTGAAACAATTATTGTATCTTTATATTCCTTTAACTTTGGATCTGCAGCCTGGTCTGAATCAACACCTATAGCATATTTATTGGATTCTTTTGCTGCCTTAAATAACCCAGTACCTGCTCCCCCTGCTGCATGGAAAACTATATCGCAGCCATTGTTGTTATAAAGCATTTTTGATGCTTCATATGCCTTTTGCTGGTCATCAAATGAGTTTACATACTTTACATTCTTACCAGGAGTTTTCGCATCTACCGGCATTAATGCCTTACCTGCTTCAGGATTAACTGACATAACTCCTGCTATAAAACCTGATTCAAATCTATTTATAACGTCTCCTTCCATTCCACCTAAAAAACCAACTTTATTAGTTTTAGTTAGCTTTCCAGCTATAACACCAACTAAAAAAGAACCTTCTTGTTCTTTAAATGTAATAGATACAGTATTTGGTGATTCTACTACTTGGTCAACTATCATAAATTTTTTATCTGCAACTTCTTTAGATACTTCTATCATAGGATTTTTCATCATAAATCCACACCCAACTACTAAATCAGCACTTCCCGCCATTTGTTTTAAGTTAGGTTGAATTTGGTTTTGCTGTTTTGATTCAATTGGAGAAATCATTTCAACTCCTAGCTCTTTTTCCGCTTTTTGTATACCTGCATAAGCTGATTGATTAAAAGAACCATCATTAATTCCACCTTGATCCGTAACAATACCAACTTTAATCTTTGTTTCCTTTGCCTTATTATCAGATTCTGCTTTTTTCTCTCCACTACCACCACATCCAGCAAACAATGATAAAGACATTACTGCAGCTGCAAGTAGTGACACTACTTTCTTCTTATTCATTTTGATACCCCTCCTATAAAATTATAGAAATTTTAGACAGTACTATAAGTATTCTACATTTTTTCAAAATTTCCTTCTAAAAATACAGGACTAAACTGAAAATAAATTTATTTTTAGCATAAAAATTTGTAAAAAACAACAAATAAAAAAACAATGAAGATACATAAGTAAAATCATTGCCTTTTATAAATAAAATTAATAATCTTCTATGAAAAATATTCCGCAAGCCCTAGGTCCAGAGTGCACACCTACTACACATCCCACTTCACATTTTATAAAATCCATGTTTTTATGAACCATGTTCTCACTAAGAACTTCTAATATATCCTCATCATCGATATGAAGTAATATAGGAGTCTCATCTTTCTTTATACCAATTGTATCTAAAGAGTCTAGTATATGCCTAATAGCTTTTTTACTTCCTCTAACTTTATCTAAAACTACCATTTCACCTTGTTCAACATTCAAAATTAATTTTATATCTAAAATATTCCCTATAATACCTGCAGTCTTAGACAATCTGCCACCTTTAACTAAATTATCTAAAGATTCAAAAATTAGAACACTTTTTACATGAGGAATTGTTTTTTTAATTTTTTCTTCTATTTTTTCTATATTAAAACCTTCCTCTTTTAATGTTGCAGACTTTATCACTAATAATCCTAAGCCTGAAGTAACATTTAAAGAATCTATTACTACTATTTGGTCTGTATCTAACATTTCCTTTGCTATACAAGCTGATTGATATGTTCCACTCATTTTAGAGGATAAATGTATTGAAACTATTTTATATCCTTCTTTTATATATCTTTTATAACATTCTAAAAACCTTTGAGGGTTTACTTGAGCTGTCCTCGGAAACTCATCATATTCATCCATTTTGTTTAAAAGTTGTTTAAGATTTATATCTACTCCATCTTTATACGTCTCTTCCCCAAAAGTAACTAAGAGTGGTAGCACCTCTATATCATATTTTTCTATTATATCTCCTGGTAAATCTGATGTACTATCCGTTATTATTTTTATTTTTTCCACTTAGTGAACCCCTCCTATTTCATATTTGGGAAATTCATCTGCCTCAATGCTTCATAAGTAACAATGGCCACTGTATTAGAGAGGTTTAGTGATCTAGTGGTACTACTTATCATAGGTACCTTTATACACCTATCTTTGTTATCTTCTCTTACTTCATCTGGAAGCCCTGAAGATTCTCTTCCAAATACAATAAAATCTCCTTCTTTAAATTCCACATCTGCATAAGAATTTTCTCCATGAGTCGTGGAAAAATAAAATGTACTATCTTTGTATTTTTTTCTTAACTCATCAAAAGATTCATGAATTTCTAAATTCAAATAAGGCCAATAATCAAGTCCAGCTCTTTTCAAATGTTTTTCATCTAAACTAAAGCCTAAAGGCTTTATTAAATGAAGTGTACAATTAGTCAACACACAAGTCCTAGCTATATTACCTGTATTTTGCGGGATTTCAGGTTGAAACAAAACTATATTTAAATTCAAAATTATTCCCCCTTATAATAAAACATTAAATCATATTATCATTAAAAAATACATTAACTATATTACTCTAATAAATATAAATAGTAAAGTTTATATAATACAATTAAGCTTAAATTCTATATTAGTTAAATATTAGGCTAGAATATATCTATATAATATAATTTATGCTTTCTTTCCCGAATAAATCTGAAATATTATTTAAAAAGAATTCTTTTAATCCTGTCATGTCCTCATCCTTATAAATATACTTTCCATAACCAAACTGACCGAATTTAAATTTTCTTATTTCCTCATCCATTGGAAGCATTGTTTTTGGAAAAACATTTAATATATTTTCCTTAGCCCTTTTAGTAAACCTATGAGATATAACCTCAAACTTTATGTTATATCCTGAAAGACTGTTGTGTATATCCTGTAATATAGAATAATATTCATGTTGCCAGTCTTCATATATAAAAACCGGAGCAATTATAAGCCCTATAGGATAACCACTATCAGCAACTCTCTTTGCTGCCATTAATCTTTCATTAAAATTAGGTGTTCTGTGTTCAAATTTTTTTATAACACTATCTGTATTCAAACTAAATCTTATGGTAGTTTTACCATTGTGATTTAGTGGTAAAAGACTATCTATATCTGTATACTTAGTTACAAACCTAAAATAAGCTTTATCCCTTTTTCCAAAATACTCTATACACTCTTTTAGAGCATTACTATAAGGTTCTACCGGTATAGGATCCGATGTTGCTGCTCCTTCAAATATTGTTATTTCAGGTTTTCTTTCATCTATATACTGTGCTGCTTTGTTTAATATTTCATCTGTATTCACATGTATTTTTATATATGGTTTTTTACCCATTTGAGTGTTTAAATAACAATACTCACACATTCCCATACACCCACTTACTATAGGTAGCTGATAATGAGCAGATGGTTTACATGATTCAAATTTTAATGTTTTCCTTACTCCTACCACTAAAGTATTTTTTCCTTCTAAATACTTTTGTATATCATCTCTACCAGGTATTCCAGTTATTCTACCATTTTTAGAATACATTATCTCAACATTTAATTTTTCTTTAAAATCTTTTAATAATTTCTCACCTAATTTATATTCTAATGCCTTTTCTTCGAATATAACTCTTTTAGGAATAAACATACTACTCAACCTCCTTATAGGTAGTATGCTTAAATATGTTTTAATTTATAAAACAAATTTATAAATAGCTTTGGCCACTCCAGATTCATCATTTGTAACTGTCACATAATCAGAGTTTTTCTTTATATAATCCGATGCATTACCCATGGCTATTCCAAGTCCTGCAAACTTTATCATGGATAAATCATTTTCACTATCTCCTATACATATTATATCTTCTCTATTTATACTATAATGTTTTGCTAATATGTTTACAGCCTTTCCTTTAGAAACTCCCTTTTGCATAACTTCAAAATTATTTTCCCAAGAACTTACTACCTCTAGGTCCTCTTCCTTTAACATTTCCATCTTAGCTAGTTTTAATTTATCAATATCCTGATCTATAGCTATACATTTAAGTATTTCTCCCTCATACTCTTTGAAAACATTCTCCCAATTTTCAACTAACTTTATTTTAATTCTCCTATACCTTGGCAAAGTTTCATTCATCCTAGAATAAAATTCAGAAGAATAAACTATTTTTTCAGTAAATATACTATCATAGCTATTAAAATGTGGATAAATATTATATTTTCTTAAAATGTTCATTATTTTATTACAATTGTCATTTCCTAATAAAGATTTGTAAATTACTTTATCTGTATTCTTATCTCTTATATAAGCTCCATTTGATGCTATAACTGGTGTTTTAACTCCTATTAAGTCTGCAAAGTATGCTGCCGATGTAAAAAGTCTTCCTGTACAAACAGCTATTAGAACACCTTTTTCAGTAGCTTTTTTTATAGCTTCTATATTTTCTTCATTAATTACATGTTTACTATTAAGTAAGGTTCCATCCATATCAATACACATCATTTTATACGGCAATTAACAACATCCCTTTCCTCTTTTATTGCTTTATATCTTATTATAACAAAAATTATAAATATTAATTTAAAACATTATGTTAGTTTTATCTATTACAGTATTCTATAATACCTAACGCAATATTTTTTGCCGTAATTTTTAATGCCTTATCCTTATTAAGCTTGTCCCTGTCATCTGGATTAGTTATGAACCCACACTCAACTAAAACACATGGAGATTTACTATATCTTAAAACGGCAATATTCTGCCTATAAATCCCCCTATCATACCATAAACCGCTTTTAGCATTGGAATTTTGTATAGTTTTTGCAAGTTTTATCCTCTCATCTCTTTGATATCCCTTATAATCATAATAATATGTTGATATACCCTTATATTTACTTTCTTTGAATGAATTCACATGAATTGATACAAATATTTCAGGTTTTTCTTTATTTACAATATTACCTATTTCCCTTAATGGAATAAATTTATCCTCATTTCTTGTCATTAAAACTTTATACCCTGCATATTCCAAATAGTTCTTTGTATATTTAGAAATTTTTAAATTTATGTCCTTTTCATATAAACTTCCCATAATAGTTCCCTTGTCTTTCCCACCATGTCCAGCATCAATTACTATTAACTTTTTATTAAAAATAATATTGTCAATATAATTTAAATTCTCCTCATCACCTTCTTCTATTTCCTTATCTTCATCCTCATGCAAAATTTTATCTCCTATTTTATTTTTATCACTATTTTCTTTACTAGCTACCACTACATATGGGTTTTCCTTACTAGCTACCACATTTTTATTACACTTAATATCATAACTTGAAAATAATACCATAATCAAAACAAAAAAAATAGATCCTTTTAAAAATTTTTCTTTATTAGTTATCCTCATAGTACCTCACTATCCTTTTATATAAGATTATTTTTGCGGGTAAAATTCTATATTTAACTGTTAATTACATAATTTAGCTAAAACCTGTTATTTTATATTATACCCGCAATCCATGGTAAAATTACTCAAAAATATTATATCATATTAATTAAACTTTTTACATATAATAGAGATTAATATGTAAAAAATTTACAAACACTATATCTAATTATTCCCTGTTGTTTTTTTATATACTCCTCTATAAACATATAAATAGGTTCTTTAAGTTCACTCTTATAAAGAGTATGATATTTATCACCATAAGTCTCTTCATACACTATATTACATAATTTTATCATACACTCCCTTAAACCAGAATCTTCTATTTTACAATAAAATTCTAATGCCCCCTGATTTTCTGGTTTAATTATATCTAGATATTCTAACCTATGTTTTATATATAAATATAAAGGAATAATACTTTTATCTTCCATAATTTTTCTATGTTTATATTTTAAAAATATTATTTTAAAAATAAATATTAAACCTATAAAAAATATAGCTCCTTTTAAAACATCTAAATTAGAAATATTTATATTTTTTTCTCTATTTAAAACTAATTTTTTATTATTATCCTTATAATTTATAGAGTCTCCATTTGTATTTATCCCTTTTGTTTTTCCCTCTACTTCATGTATATTTACCGTTTCATAAGTTTCCTCTGATGCTGAAGGTACTACATCTAATATAGACCATGTGTCACCTGCTGGAGATATTAATACTTCAGTCCATGCATGAGCATTCTTATTAGTAACTATATATAAACCTTTATCATCCTTAATATATGGCATGTTAAACCCTTCTATATATCTAGCTGGTACCCCTGCAATTCTACACATTATTGTTGCTGCTGTAGCAAAATAAGTACAATATCCTTTTCTTTCTTCAAACAAAAAATAATCTATAAATTCCTTTCCCTCAGGTATATTAGATACATTAAGTGAATACTTATAATTTTTATTTAGATACTCATATATTTTTATTACCTTTTCTCCTGGATTACTTGCATCCTCTGTTATATCCTCAACCAGTTTGTATACCCTATCTGATATATTTTCAGGTATTTGTAGATACTTAACATACTGGTTCTTTTTTTCAGGATATATTCCTTTAAATTTTTTATATTCATAGCTAATTAGATCTGACATAAATTCCTTTTTACATTCTACACTAGTAGATATTACGGAATACTTTCTACTATCATCATAAAATCCTACTGTATATGACTTATTTACTACATTAGATGATATTAAATTATTTTCATCGTTGAAAAATACTTTTCTGCCATTAGAAATAAGCTCTGTAGTATAAAGTGGTGAAAAAAAAGTTGATGTTTTTATATATGTAGGGTAAATAGTTATATACTTAAATCTACCTTCACCTTCTATAGAAAATGTCATACTACCTTTAGGTTTTGGTAAAGTATTTTCTTTATTCATAGATTTATAATTATCTTCACTAATTCTCCAGGAAAACCCATCGTAATAATCTTTACAACTTCCCTTTAAATAATAGGGACTATCGCATTGAACTCTAAATACTTCATTGTTATTTAAATTTATTGGTCCCCCCAACTTTTTATTTAAGTTATTATACCCAGAACTAATAAGACTATAAGAATTATATACATCCTCTTTATTAGGAATAAATCTATTAAAAACCTTTCTTTTAGAATAATCATTAATTTTTCCATATTCTCTTTTAGGTAAAAAACTTTGTATAGAAATTGCAAATATACTTATGATTAATGTATATATTAGTATGCTAGTAAAATTTATTGTTCTATCTGCTCCAATAAAAGAAAAAACTTTTTTTCTTTCAATATAATTATTTGAAATAAATGTAATTATACTCAGTAATATAAAATAAGGAATACACTCTCTTACCTCTTGTACATATCCATAATGCCATAAAAATATAATACTTATTATATTTGAAAATATAACAAAATTTTTATAAATAAACTTATCTATAAAAAATAAGACCATAAACAAAGAAGGAATTACTAACATTAAAAGAAATTTATATTGATAAAAAAAAGTTTGCTGAAAATTATGTATACAATTACCTAATTCAACTATATATTTTGAGTTTATATAAATCATGTGATTAATATATTCCTTACAATAAAACCATATAAATAAAACTATTATTATAGAAGATATAACAAAAACTTTTGAATATATTGTATCTAATATTAAACTATAAAAACAGTATACTATAATACATACTATAATTATTGCAGTAAAAAAAGCATAAGAAAATTTATCTATTTTAAAACATGCCGCCATAAGCTTTATGATAAATAATAGATTTATATAAATTAAAGCAAAACTTTTTAAATCATGTCTTAAATCTTTCATAATATATCCTTTCCTATACAATATATCTGGTAATTTTTCATAAGTATGATATTTTCGTAATACTTTGGGTTTTCAGAAGAATAAAATACCACAAACTTATAACCCATTTTTTTTATATTTATAAAGTTTTTTCTAATTTCATCATTAATTTTAGGAGTAAATATTAATATAGAACTATTACTAGGTATTTCTTTTATCTTATTAAGAATAAAAACATTAAAATCATTTTTTCCTTTACTTTTATTTTCTATAAAGTAATTCATCAAAAGTTGAATTTTACTTTCCCTATCTATAAAAAAATGCTCCTCTTTATTATTGTTTATATAAATATCTATAGTTCCATTTCTACTTTTTATAAATTTTACTAATGATATAGTCATCTCTATTAAATGTTCCTCTATAAACTTATCTTCCTTATAGTTTTCTATATATTTCATATCAAGCAATATAATATATTTATCAGATGATACCTTATCAAAATTTTTAGTATGTAATCCTCCATATTTTGCACTAACTTTCCAATGGATTCTTCTTAGATCATCTCCTGGTCTATATTTTCTAATATCACTTATAGAATAACTATCTATGCCATCTCCCACTTTACATATAGCTAAATCATCAGTATAACCATTTAACATAAATACATTAGTTAAAGCATGAACTTTAGGGTATACATAAAAGTCTATATTTTTTTTAACATTTCTTTTAATTATAATTAAAGATAATATACCTTTAGCACACATATATAAATTGCCAAAATCATATATACCTCTTATATTAAATTTAACTTTACTTTCAAAACTTTTACTACTCTTTGGTTTTAAATCCATTAAATAACCATTATATTTTTCATCCATAGAATATAAAATTTTATTCTTTATTTGAACATAATAAATAGGTAAAACACTACCATTTTTTATGGTAGTCACTACTTTTATCTCATCCCCTGTAGTTCCTACTTCTCTTTCAAATTTTACCTCAATATATATTTTATCCTTAATAATAATTATATATATATAAGATATAATAAACATAAACAGTAAAGTATATAAAATAGAGTAGGCTAAAATACCTCCTATTAAATATGCATATAAAAAGGATATTACAATAAAAAAAATAAATGTCCTATTGATATCTATCATAATATATTCCCTTCTATTTCTGGTACGGATACAGAGTTTAAAACATCTTCTATAATTTCATTTACCTTATAGTTTTGTGCCTTTGCTAATGATGACAATGTAACTCTATGACAAAATACAAGTAAAATATTTTCTTTAATATCTTCTGGTATAACATAATTCCTTCCCTTTATAAAGGCAGATGCTTGACATACCCTTAATAGCGCTAATGATCCCCTAGGACTTACCCCTAAAGATAAATATTTATTATTCCTAGTAGCATTTGATATATTTACAATATATTCATTAATTTTATCTGCTACATATACATCCTTTACTTTCTTTTGTAAATTAACTAAATCACTCCCAGTTGCCACACTAGAAATATCCTCCAAAGGATTATTATTCCTATATAATTTTAACATTTTACTTTCATATTCTTTATTTGGATATCCAACATTTACTTTTATAATAAATCTATCCAACTGTGCCTCTGGAAGAATATAAGTCCCCTCATACTCTATTGGATTTTGGGTAGCCAGGACTATAAATGGCTCCCTTAATTTATAGGTTATATTACCTTCTGATACCTGTTTTTCTTCCATAACTTCTAATAATGCAGATTGAGTTTTAGGTGATGTTCTATTTATTTCATCAGCCAAAACTATATTGGAAAATATAGGTCCTTTTATAAACTCAAATTCTCCATTTTTTTGATTGTATATAGATACACCTAAAATATCTGATGGTAGCAAATCAGGAGTAAACTGAATTCTTTTGTATGATAAACTAAAAGTTTTAGCTAAAGCTTTTACCAAAGTTGTTTTTCCAACACCTGGGACATCCTCTATTAATACATGCCCATCTGCTAATATCCCTTTTAATATATTAAAAATTTCCAATTCTTTACCTATTATAACCTTCTCTATATTATAAATTATTTCTCTTATTAAAGTTTCCTGCATAAATAACACCTCTTCTTTAATTATGATACTTTTTACTAATTATATAACATAAAAAAGAAAGCATGTAGTGTTTATCCTTATCTCACCACATGCTTATCTATTATATTTGCTTTTTTCCTATCATTTTTTTACTTTATCTTTAGGAGTTTGTTGTGTAGGTTTTTCTTTATTTTTCTCATCTTTATTAGTGTCATCTTTTTTATTATCATCTTTATCTGGTTTTTTATTTTTCGTATCCTCTGGTTTAGGATCAGGTTTTTTAGCCCCTACTTTGGCTAAACCCTCTACTGGTCTATAAAAATCATCAGAAATAAGTTCTTGATTTATAATCTTTCCATTCTCTAAAGTATTTTTATAAACTCTTACTTTATATCCCGTATATGCATTTTGTATAATCTCTTCCTTTCCCTCTGGAAGACTAGAATCATTTTCAGTTTTCATATTAGCATTTATAGTTTCATAAACCTCATTCCAAATAGTATAGGTTTTTTTATTCAACTCTGAATTAGAATATAAATTAAATATTAAAGTACTCCCATTTGCAATTCCTTCAATATAAATAGGATATGGAAGTGTATTTTTAAATTTATAATCTATATTCCCCCAATCCACTGTAGCATCTCTTCCAAGTGGTACATAACTTGATGGTAAAGTATGATGAGTTCTTTCTGTAGGCTTTATATTACCTAGTAAAATAGTATTATATAACGTTGATGATACCTGACAAATTCCTCCACCTAAGCCTGAATCCACTTGATTTCCAACTATAACCGATGCAGACTGATATCCTCTTTCCTCTGTTCTTTCTCCTACAATTTTATTGAAACTAAAAATTTCTCCAGGCATTAAAACAGTACCATTTATACTTTTTGTACAAATTTCAATATTATTAGCCCTTTGAGATGAAGATATAGATCCATAATCTGTATAAAATGTAGATATTAATGAATTTATAGATGAAATTTTGTCTGAGGTTACTTTAGGAGTAACTTCTTCAATATGAGCTTGTACTTCTACATCCTTACTAGCATCTCCATTCATGCTATTTTGTATATCCTTTTGAAGTTTATCTTTATCTAACTTTTTACCATATTTATGTTTAATTAAATTAATCTTTCCAGATTCATTATTAATGGATGCATTAACAGGCTCTTTGTTAACCTGTTTAGCTATATCATCTATAAATCTTTTTACTACCTCTTTATCATAGGAAAATCCTGTGCCTATACATTTGTCATCAGGATCAACTATGATTTTATACTTACTAAAAATATTTAAGTCTTTCCCATAATTAAAAGCTTCCTCTAATGCCTTATCTAAATTATACTTAATATTTAACTTAGAAAATTCTAATGAAAAACTTTTATTATCAGTGTTCACTACTATTTTTCTATTTGGAAGTTTATCTACATACTGATCCATTAATAATTTTTTAGCTTCTTTTAAAGATTTTCCTGATAAATCTACATTCTCGATTCTAGTTCCGGGATAAAACAAATTACTATACTTCTTTACAGACCTATGCATATAACTCATACCAGCAACTGTAACCCCTAGTAAGATGGCACCTGTTATAATTACACCAATTATAATTTTCCTTTTGTTGAATTTTTTACTTGTTTTTTCTACCATAAGCATCACCTCTTCAACTTACACTTATTAATTATACTATAAATACTCCTTAATACAATCATCGTAAAATTATTCTAACATTAAACTTTTTACTATGATAAAATAAGAATAAATATAGATATGAAGGGGGTTTACACATGAATTATAATATATCAGAAATCAAAAAATACTTAAAAAATATATTATCTATTGCCAGTCCAAGTGGCTTTACAGAAGAAATAATTGATTATCTAAAAAAAGAATTAGATAATCTAAAAGTATCTTACCAAGTTACAAATAAAGGTGCCCTATTAGTTACACTACCTGGAGAAAACCATACCAATAAAAGGGTTTTTTCTGCTCACGTAGATACATTAGGAGCCATGGTAAAAACCATAAAATCTTCAGGTTGTCTTTCTATAACTCCTCTAGGGGGATTTATGATGAATTCCATCGAAGGAGAGAATTGCTTAATTAAAACCTTAAATGGTAAAACATATTCCGGAACTATTCAAACTATAAAACCTTCAGTTCATATAAGTGGAGATGATGCTCGTAACCTTAAAAGAATAGATGAAAACATGGAAATAATATTAGATGAAAAAGTATTTTCCAAAGAAGATACCAAATCCCTTGGAATAGAAGTAGGTGATTTTGTTTGCTTTGATGCTAGAACGGTATTTACAAACAGCGGATTTGTTAAAAGTAGACATTTAGATGATAAAGCTAGCGTAGCCATACTCCTTTACACAATTAAATATATAAAAGAAAATTCTATTAAATTACCCTATACCACTTGTTTCTATATAAGTAACTATGAAGAAGTAGGTCATGGAGCATCCTCCTCCATTCCTAGTAACACGAAAGAATTTATATCTGTAGACATGGGAGCTCCAGGGCTTGATCAAAATTCTTCCGAATACGCAGTATGTATATGTGCTAAAGATTCCTCTGGGCCCTATGATTTATCCTTGAGAAAAAAATTAGTTGATTTATGTGTCAAAAATAACATAGATTATAAAATTGACATATACCCTCACTATGGTTCAGATGCTTCTGCTGCACTACGAGCGGGATGGGATTTAAAGACTGGTTTAATAGGTACAGGTGTATTTTCATCCCATGGTTATGAAAGAACCCATATGGATGGAATAACCGCTACATTAGACTTGATTATTAAATATTGCCAGACTGAATAAAAAATAACTCACAGTGTTTTAAACACTGTGAGTTATTTTATTACATATTATTTTGTCCATAATTAGTATTATAGTACTCTATCATCTTTTGGGCATCTTCTACACTTAATAGATGTACATGTCCTAATACCTTAGCATATAGATATATTTTTGAGGTCTTTTCAATTATCATTGCTGCCTTATAAGCATCCTCTAAAGTTTTCCCTATACCTACTGCTCCATGGTTCTTCATTAAAGTACCATTTCTGTCACTTAATGCTTCAACTATATAATCTGCTAACTTATCTGTGCCAGGTAGTGCATACTTTGCAACCCTTAGATCACCCCCTAAATGCTGAACCATATCCTCTACTATCATAGGTATACTTACTCCAGCTACAGCAAAAGCAGTAGCAAATGTACTATGGGTATGAATTATAGCATTTATCTCTTCTCTTTCTTCGTATATTCTCATATGCATTTTAAGTTCAGAAGTTGGTTTTCTTATTCCCTCTACTATACTTCCTTCCTCATCCAATACTATCAAGTCATTAATAGTAGTTTTTTCATATTCCATTCCAGATGGAGTTACTATATACAAACTCTTTCCATCTGTATCTTTTACTCTCAAACTCAAATTCCCCCATGTACCAACAATTAATTTTTCATTATATAACTTTAATGATACTTCTACTAATTGCTCTTTTTCAGATTCAAACATTTCTATCCCCCCATAAATTATATAAACTCATTCTTAAGCTAAATAGATTTTATGGTTAATTATACCACTATATTTTATTTTTCACAGATTTATTCTTCATTATTATCAAATATACAATCATAATATATCATTTTCTTTTCTTTAGCTATTTCCTTACCGGATTCATAGGATAAGTTAGGAAATACACCCTTTAAGCTCTTACTATTTCTTTCCCCATTAATAAACTCTATAGCCCTATTTAACATATTTGTAGCCATATTTACCCCATTAACATATAATTCATCTACACTCTCATTATGAACTTCATTTTTATCACAAGGATGAACCCACTTTCTATGTTTCATATTTAGATAATCTATATTCTTATTTTCATCGTTATATATTGATGCAGTTAGCTTTAATGGTTTTTTTATAATTTTTTGCAATTTATATAAAAGTTTATACTTTTTTTTACTAGGATCAACTACTAATTTAAACATTTTTCCCATGCCATTATAACAGTATAAGATTAAATCTTTTCCTATATCTATATCATAAATATTATGAATTCCATTATAGTAAAATTGTTGTATAGCATCTATTATTTTTTTATGAAAAAGAATTTCTTCATAAATAGGTGTCTCATATGCATTAAGTCCCATTTCTCTAAATAGATTAATGGATCCAATATTAGTCTCTAACCTTTTATGATACACATCGTATTTTTTAGTATGTGATCTTTCTTTATTATACACTCCACCAAAATAATATATATATGGATGAATACTTATATCTAAAGCATAATGAGTTATAAATCCCATAAGGTAGGTAAATATTATATTAAAACTTTCATCTTCTTTTTTACCTTTAGCCCATTTTATATTATATATTATAAAGTCACCTGTTTTAGAAGTATGTAATAACTCTCCTAAATTTTTTAGCTTCTTTCGCCTATTAGGAAATAAAGTTAAGTAATAAGTAAATAAGTCTGGTCCTTGGGCCGCTAAATTAAAAATTTTAATATTTTTCTCTATAATTCTTTTATACTCGTTATTATCTATGCGATTTAGAACATCTTTTGCTCCAAGAATATGAGTCCATGCATCTGGCATATTTATCCCCTCTTTATTTCAGAATATATGCTTATATTTCTCATATATAGTTTATATTATTCAATACCATAACAATAAAAAAACACCCTCAATATTTGTATTATTACATTGAAAGTGTTTTTTTAATAAACATAATTCTAATATTTAAAGGAGAATTTAGATCCTCTATAAATCCTAGAACTAATTATGAAAGGTTCTAGCCAGCTTCATATTAAGTCTATGAAGTATTAAAGTGTGAGTGAGGATGCATTATTCGTAATTTACCAATCTCCTGAAGATCCTCCGCCTCCAGAAGATCCTCCTCCAAAGCCGCCAAAGCCGCCTCCACTGCTTCCTCCACCGAAACCGCCAAAACCTCCGCCTCCACCTTTTGGGCCTCCTCTCCCGTTAAAGAAGGAACTCCAAAATATAAAGGAGAAAATTTGTTTTGTAACCCTACCTCTATTTAAAATATTATCTAAAACAAATAAGGCTATAATTATACCTACTATTCCCTTCCCAGCTAAGGAATTTTCTTTATTGTTGGTTTTAGGTACATTAACTGGTTTATTTTTATCTAATTTTACATCATATTCTTTAGCTATAGCATCTGCAAAAGCGGAATAACTATCTTTTATTCCCTTATCATACTCCTTATTTTTAAACGCTGGTTTAAATAAAGTTTCCATAACCCTATCACTATATACATCTGTTACAGCTCCCTCTAAACCATACCCTACTTCTACTCTTCTTTTTCTTTCTTTTAAAGATACTAGTACAAGTAATCCATTATCCTTTCCCTTTTGCCCTATTTTCCAATCATTAAATAGTTCATTAGCATAAGATTCCACATCATTGTCTTGTAAGGAATCTATTATTACAACTACAGCCTGGGCTCCTGTTTTATCCTCTAACTCTTTACCAACAGATACTACATATTCTTTAGTCTTATCACTTAGAGTATTAGTATAATCATTTACATATTTTAAGTCCGTCTTCTTAGGCATATTAATTTCAGCTTTAACAGGGAAAACAGAAAATATCAATATGAATATCAATATTCCTAAAAAACTTTTTACCTTTTTCATTAAATTATTTACCTGTATTAAAGTCTACTTTAGGAACTTCTTTAGCACCTTCACTGGCTTTATAGTAGTCTTTCTCTCCAAATCTAAAAATAGATGCTATTATTGAACCTGGGAATTTCTTTGTTTTTGTATTATACTGATCCACAGCATCATTATAGTTCTTTCTTGCCACTGCAATTCTGTTTTCTGTTCCCTCAAGCTCTACCATTAAAGCCCTAAAGTTCTCATTTGATTTAAGGTCAGGATATCTTTCAACCACAACTAAAAGTCTTGATAATGCATTTGATAATTCACTATCAGCATTAGCTTTATCCTTTATATTCATGTTTTGTCCGCCAAGTTTAGATCTTGCATCGGCGATATCCGTAAATATATCCTTTTCCTGTTTTGCATATCCTTTAACTGTTTCAACTACATTTGGTATCAAATCAGATCTTCTTTGAAGATTTGTATCTATATTTGACTCAGCTTTTTTTACGTTTTGTTCAGAACTTATCATGCCATTGTAGCTTGATATAATAGGAACTGTTATTAATAATATTATAGCTACAACTATAAGCACGTTTTTTAAACTTTTATTCATTATTATCCTCCTCAATTAATCATAACCATAGTTTATGAATTAAATTTAAATTTTATTATTAGTTTATTAAATATTGTACTTTACAACCTAATGTGTTTCAAGATATATACTATTTAATTAATAATAAATTAAGAATATGATAATATTATACTATAGCATTTATAAACAGAAAATAAATTTCGGAGGTGTTATTATGAAAGCTGAAATAATAGCTGTAGGTACAGAACTTTTGCTTGGAGATATATTAAATACCAACGCTCAATATTTGGCAAAAAGATTAGCTGATATGGGTATAAACGTTTATCACCAGTCTGTAGTTGGTGACAATCCATTAAGAGTAAAGGAGGAATTTTCACTTGCCTTTAGTAGATCTGATATAGTTATAGCTACAGGTGGACTTGGTCCTACAAAAGATGATTTAACTAAAGAAATTGGAGGAAAATTTTTTAATAAGAAAATGGTTCTACATAAAGAATCATTAAAAGAAATACAAGATTACTTTAAAGAACAAAATAAACCCTTAACAGAAAACAATAAAAAACAAGCTTACTTCCCTGAAGGTTCTATTATTCTTCCTAATGATTTTGGAACAGCTCCAGGTTGTATAATAAAAAACCACTCTAAAATATTAATACTACTGCCTGGTCCTCCTAGAGAAAATATTCCTATGTTCGAAAAATATGCAGCTTCCTACTTAGAGAAACTAACAAACTATGTACTTGTTTCAAAAGTTTTAAGAATATGCGGACTAGGTGAATCTACTGTAGTTACAAAAATATCAGATATAATAGATAACCAATGCAATCCAACTGTAGCACCTTATGCAAAACAAAATGAAGTTACCTTAAGATTAACTGCAAAAGCTAAAACTAGACAAGAAGGCCTCAATTTAATAAAACCTGTAGAATTAAAAATTAAAAACATTTTAAAAGATAGTATTTACGGTGAAAATAATATAACCCTTGAAGATACCGTTGCAAAAAAACTTATAGAAAAAAATTTAACAATCTCCATAGCCGAATCCTGTACTGGTGGCCTCTTATGCGGTAAATTAATAAATTACCCTGGTATTTCTAAAGTATTATTAGAAGGCGCAGTTACCTATAGTAATGAAGCCAAAATAAAAAGACTAAATGTAAAAAAAGAAACTCTAAAAAACTTTGGTGCTGTTAGTAAAGAAACCGCCATGGAAATGGCTGAAGGTATAGCAAAATCCTCCCACACCCATATAGGGCTTTCTACTACTGGTATTGCCGGTCCTTCAGGTGGCACAAAAGAAAAGCCTGTGGGACTAGTTTATATAGGATTATATATAAAAGGTACTTTATCTTATATAAAACTAAATTTAGCTGGTAATAGACAAAACATAAGATACAGTTCTGTAATCGCTGCTCTAGATTTTTTAAGGAGAAATCTTTAAAAATTACAAATTCATAACTATAAAATAGTTATTGGACTTCTCATAATGCTCTTTATACATTATGAGAAAGCCCTATATTTTTAAAGTTTAAAATCCCCAACTTCTTTTGCAATTTTTCTTACTTCTTTTGCTACTGATTCACATACATCTTTATTAAAAGGATCTGGTATAATATAATCATCATCCAACTTTTCATCACAAATAATATTTGCAAGTCCCTTGGCTGCTGCAAGCTTCATTTCATCATTTATTTCTTTAGCTTTTACATCTAAAGCTCCCCTAAATATACCTGGGAATACTAAAACATTATTTATCTGGTTTGGAAAATCCGATCTTCCAGTGGCTACTATCCTAGCTCCACCCATCTTTGCTTCATCTGGCATTATTTCTGGTGTAGGGTTTGCCATAGCAAAAACTATACTATCCTTATTCATAGTAGATATCATTTCTCTTGTTACTATATTAGGTGCAGAAACCCCTATAAACACATCCTTATTCTTAATAACATCTTCCAGTGTACCCTTTTCTAAATTTCTATTTGTTAATTTTGCAATTTCGGTTTGTGAAGAATTTAATTTATTATCACCTTCTACTAAAGCTCCAAAAATATCACACATAACTATATTTTTAGCTCCTGCCTTTAAAAGCAATTTGCAAATTGCAATACCAGCAGAGCCGGCACCATTTATAAGAATTTTAACTTCTCGTAAATCCTTTTTAACTAATTTTAATGAATTAAAAAGCCCTGCAAGGACTACAATTGCCGTTCCATGTTGATCATCATGAAATACTGGTATATCTAATTCTTTTTTAAGCCTATCCTCTATATAAAAACATTCTGGTGCCTTTATATCTTCCAAATTTACTCCACCAAACATTGGTGATATGAGCTTTACAGTTTCTATAACTTTTTCTGGATCCTCTGTATCCAAACATATAGGGAATGCATCAATTCCAGAAAACTCCTTAAATAACAAAGCTTTCCCTTCCATTACTGGTATGGATGCACTAGCACCTATATTTCCAAGTCCTAATACTGCGGTTCCATTACTTACAACTGCCACAGTATTACTTTTCATTGTATATTTATAAACCTTTTGCTTATCTTTTGCTATCTCAATGCAGGGTTCTGCAACACCCGGAGAATATGCTAAAGATAAATCCTTTCTATTTCTCACAGAAATTTTACCTTTTATCTCTAATTTACCAATATTATCACAATGTAATTTTAATGCCTCTTCTTTTATGTTCATATTATATTGCTCCATAGGTTTAATCTTACTATAGTAAAATTAAAGTCTAAAAAGCCCCTCCTCCCATAATTTATAAATAACTACAATATGGTGCTATAACACAGTCAACACATCTAGGTTTTCTTGATTTGCATACAGTTCTTCCATGCCATATTAAGTAATGATGAGCATCACTCCACATATGTTTTGGTATGTTTTTCATTAAATCTTTTTCAACTGCTTCTGGTGTTTTACCTTTTGCTATTCCTATTCTATTAGATACTCTAAACACATGTGTATCTACTGCAATTGCAGGTATTTTAAAAGCATTTGATAATACCACATTAGCAGTTTTTCTTCCTACTCCGGGAAGCTTAATAAGTTCTTCCATGGTCTTTGGTACTTGTCCATGATGTTTTGTTATTATTTCTTTGGAAGTTCCTAGTATATTTTTACTCTTATTTTTATAAAATCCACAACTTCTTATCTTTTCTCCCAATTGTTCCTGTGTTAACTCCACCATTTTTTCAGGTTTATTATACACTTTAAACAACTCTTTTGTAACAATGTTAACTCTTTGATCTGTGCATTGAGCTGACAAAATGGTAGCTATAAGAAGTTCATATGGGGAATTAAAATTTAACGCACACTTGGCACCAGGATAAGTTTTACTTAAAATATCTAGTACCTTATCTATATGTTCTTTTTTCATACCCTCACCACGCCTCTTCTTATTTCAAATTAAATTTTTTATCCAATCTTATCTACCTATCATAAACCCCTCTATATTCCTTAGGCAAAAGATTAGCTATACTTGTCATCATATAGTTTAGTACTCTATCTTCATAAGTATGTTTTTCTTCACCTTTTTCTCTTTTAGGAATATTTATAGGTTTACCAATATTTAAACTTACATCTGCATGTTGAAACTTTTCTTCTGCCATATCTTTTTCATTTATAGGTAGTAATTTCTCTGTACCAATCATTCCAATAGGAACGACTGTAGCTTTTGATAACTTTTGTATTAAAACTACTCCCTTTTTAGCTTCTATCATACTTCTAACTCTACTTCTTGTTCCTTCTGGGAATATTAATATATTATTTCCACCTTTTAAAGTTTTAATTATTCTTGAAATTGCATCCTTATCTGCAGTATTAGGCTTTATAGGTATGGTTTTAGTCATGTTTATCCCTAAACTTGTAAGAGGATTATTAGAAAGTTTTATTCCTGCTACAAAAGTTATATCATATTCTTTTAAAACTTTATTTAAAACCAAAGCATCTGAGTTACTTAAGTGGTTACATATAAATAATATTGGTTTTTCTATATTTTTTATATTTTCTATTCCATTTACTTTTAAATTTGCATATTTATTTATATATCCATATAATACTTTCTTAGATACAACTTCCAATAATCCCTTTGGTAAACAAGAAATTAATTTTATTGCTGTAGGCGATATCATAAATGCTCCACCTTTCATTATATCAATCTATAATTAAATTATAATTTGTAAACCCTCAAAAGTCTACTATAATAATCGTTTAGGTATTCTGACTTAAAAGGTTTATTTTCAGTAGTATTAACTTTATCTTTAGAAATTTTATTTATTAATGCATTCCTAATAAGTATATTCTTACCTCTCCACCCACAAGAAGTTTTAGCATATTTATTTTTAAAACTTTTATTGTCCATTCTTATTAATTCATCTACATCTATATTCTCCATAAAATCATAGGGAGTAAAATCATTTATATTAGAATAAGATACTTCTCTATTATATGGGCATATATTTTGACATGTATCACATCCAAAAATTCTTCCATTAAATTTATCAAACCAAATATCCTCTATATTCTTTCTTTGAGTAATATATGACAAACATATATTGGTATTACATGTATTAGTATTTATAGCCTTTGTAGGACATTTATCTATACATAATTTACAGGTCCCACACTTGCAATAAATTTTTTTATCTTCTTCTAAATCTATATCCGTAATTATTTCTCCTAAAAATACATAGGATCCATATTTCTTAGTTATTAGCATATTATTTTTCCCAATAAATCCAATACCACAAAGATTAGCTATGTATCTCTCAGGTAATGCATTACTGTCAACAAAATATTTTGCCCTTCCTCCTATACTCTGTATATATATACATATCTTATTTAAATAATTTGAAACTACTCTATGATAATCCATGCCTAAAGTGTATTTCGAAAAATACATATTTTTTTTATTAATACTATTAGTGAATATATAAGGAAAGGCAATAGAAATTATTGCCTTTCCTCCATAAAAATACATATTAGGATTTATCCTTTTCTCTATATTCTTTTCTTCAAACTCATTTTCTAAACCCTTATCTTTTCTATATAAAAGTAGCTTTTCAAGTTCTACAAGTTTTCTACACTTTGTAAATCCTACTGTATCTAAACCTAAAGTAGTACAGTATTTTATAATTTTTCTCTTAAGTTCCATTTTTTCATCTCCAATAAACTTTATTAGTTTATATTTGATCTATACTCATTCATTTTAACAACTATATCATTATTATTCTTTTTTACTACCTTCCCCGGAATTCCTACTACCGTACAGTTATCAGGTATATCTTGAAGTACTACAGAGTTTGCACCTACCTTTGAATTGTTTCCTATATATATAGGTCCTAATACTTTTGCTCCACTACCAATTAAAACATTGTTTCCTATTGTGGGATGTCTTTTACCTTTATTTTTACCAGTCCCCCCTAGAGTTACTCCATGATACATTACTACATTATCACCTATTTCAGCCGTTTCTCCTATTACAACTCCCATACCATGATCTATAAACAATCCCTTACCTATTTTAGCTCCTGGATGAATTTCTATACCTGTAAAATGTCTTGAGATTTGAGAAATAAGTCTTGCCATAAAATACATTTTATATTTATAAAAAAAGTGAGCTATTCTATGATTTATTAATGCGTGGACACATGGATATAATAAAAATACCTCTAGTCTATTTCTAGCTGCTGGATCATTCTTCATTACAACATCTAAATCATATTTTAATTTTTTAAACATAGAAACCTCCCTTATCTACTAATCGTAGATTCCCGTGGATAAATATTTTTCTCCCCCATCTGGTGCAACGGTAACTATTTTCTTACCTTTCCCTAACTTTTTAGCCAATTTTAAAGCTATAGCTATATTAGCACCAGAAGATATTCCTACTAATATCCCTTCTTTTATTCCCATATATTTAGCATACTTAAATGAGTCTTCATCTGACACAGTAATAACTTCATCCACTATATCACCATTATATATCTCTGGTATAAAATTTGCTCCTATTCCCTGTATTCCATGTGCGCCTGCTTTACCACCAGAAATAATTGGAGACTTTACAGGTTCCACTGCTATGACTTTTATATCTTTATTAAATTCTTTTAGTCTTTTCCCAATTCCTATTAAGGTGCCAGCCGTCCCAACTGATGCTATAAATGCACTCATATCTGGAATATCTTTTATTATTTCCTCAGCAGTAGTTTTATAGTGTTTTTCAGGGTTGGCTAAATTTGAAAACTGTTGAGGAATAAAATATCCTTTTTTCCCTTTTATTATCTCTTCCGCCTTTTCTATTGCTCCCTTCATACCATACTGTGCCTCTGTAAGAATTAACTGTGCTCCATAGGCCTTAATCATATTTCTTCTCTCAACACTCATGGAATCAGGCATAACTATTATTACTTTATATCCTTTAAGTTTTCCCACCATAGCAAGTCCTATGCCTGTATTACCGCTAGTAGGCTCTACTATTGTATCTCCTTTAGATATAATACCCATATCTTCTGCCTTTTCAATCATTCCAAGTGCAGCTCTATCTTTTATACTTCCACCTGGATTAAATTTTTCCAATTTTATATAAACCTCTGCCATATCCTCATCAACTAAATTATTTAGTTTCAAAATTGGAGTATTGCCTATCATATCTAATGAACTTTCATATATCATAAATAACTCCCCCTTGTTTTACTATTTTAAGTTAAATAAAAACTCCGCCTCTAATAATAGAGACGAAGTATATCTTCGCTATTCCACTCTAAAAAAATATGGACTAGAAATTCAAGCACAAATCATGCTCTATCACTATAACGGGTGATACCGATGCAGCCTACTAACGTTCGGTGCACTACTCCAGAGGGCACTTCATATACATTATTTATAGAAATCCTTTCAGCTTATAGATTTCCTCTCTGAATATTTTATGTACATTACTTTCCTCTTTCAATGTATTTCAGACTAATTTACTATGATTTCATATTTTCATTATATTAAAAATTTTAAATTTGTCAACCCTAATTATTCGCAAAATCTATGTTTTCCTATAACTTTTATTAAAGGTCTAGACCATATCCAAGAACTGGTAGCTGTTACAGGGTTAAAATAATACATTGCACCACCTGACGGATCCCATCCATTTAAAGCATCTATAGCCGCTTTAACAGAAGATTGCTGTAGTTCTGCATTTATTTGGCCATCAGCTATAGCAGTAAATGCTCCTGGCTGATAAATAACTCCAGCTATACTTGATGGAAATCTTGGATCTCTAGTTCTATTAAGTACAACCGCACCTACTGCAACCTGACCCTCATAAGGTTCTCCCCTGGCCTCTCCATTTATAAGTCGTGCAAGTAAATTCACGTCCTGATTATTAGTTGAATTTCCTGAAGATCCTCCCGTGGTACTAGATTCATTTATCCCGAGGGCAGCTAATGTTGCATTTCCTGTTATTCCATCTGCTGTCAAACCATTTTTAGATTGAAATTTCTTTACTGATGTGAAAGTTTCATATCCATATATTCCGTCTACATTTCCACCATAATAACCCCAATTTTTTAATCTCTTTTGTATTTCATATACACTTCCACCTCTAGAACCATAATAATATGTTGCAGCCTGAAGTGCTCTACCATATGGAATAAAATATACATATACACCTACGAAAGATATGATAGCTATCATAGTATACATGATTGCTCTTTTAAACGTAAAATATTTTTTCATAATAATACACCCCTCAACTAATGATGCTGTATTTCTTACATTATTTTTACCTAAGAATTAAAAAAAATACATATAAATTGTATTTAAAATTATTTATAACATTTTATTTTTTCTCTTGACTCTTAAGTAGCTAGAGGGTTTATTATTGTAGTATAACAAATATAGGCCTATAGGAGTGTTTTAATTATGTTTAAAATTGGTGAATTTTCAAAGCTAAATAAAGTATCTATAAATACACTAAGATACTATGATGAAATTGGCCTTTTAAAGCCAATAAAAACAGATATAGAAAGTGGATATAGATACTACTCTGCAAAACAACTTCCTAAATTAAATAAAATAATTGGGTTAAAAGATTTAGGTTTTTCACTAAACGAAATTTTAAGAATAATAAACAACAATGCAAATAAAGAAATAATATTAAATATGCTTGATCAAAGAGAAAAGGAAATTACTAGCACCATGAAAGGTGAACAAATAAAACTTAGTAAATTACATTATATAATTAAAAATTTAAAATATGAGGAGGGAGTTACTATGTTAAACTCTAATGTTATTATAAAAGAAATTGAACCTTTGAAGGTAATTTCTCATAGAAAAATAATTAATGATTATTCCTGTCAACATAACTTATGGATTTCCCTTAAAAAATTTATAAATGAAAATAATTTAAAAGTATCCTCCCCTTGGTTATCTATTTATCATGATGAAGGATTCAAAGAAAAAAATGTAGACATAGAAGTATCTGTCAATTTAATAAGTAATACTACAGGAAATACTGAATTTATAGTAAAACAATTGGAACCTATAAAAAAAATGGCCTGCATTATCCATAAAGGGAGTTATGAAACTTTATCTGAAAGCTATAGTATACTTCAAAATTGGATAGAGGATAATGGCTATATAATCTTTGGTAATAATAGGGAATTATATTTTGAAGGGGAATGGTCCACTAAAAGTATTGATGAATATATTACAGAAATTCAAATACCAATAAATAAAAAATTATAAAATTATAATTTATCCTATTAACTTAATAAAAAAGATTACAAAAATAAATTAATTCTAAAATTACATTTTATATAAATCCCATTTTAAAAAACTATAAACAAATTATATTTATAATTAAATAAAGGTATATCCTTCTAATTAGGATATACCTTTTCATTTTTATTGTTAATTAATTCTATTTTATAAGAATATTAAATTATACTTAGATAAGTATTATACTAAAAATTTAATATTATTTTTTTATTTGTTAAATTATAAATATACCTATATAAAACTTTTAAAATTCAAAAAGTTAATATAATTACAATAAATGAATCAATGAAAATTTAATCAATTTACCCTATATTTTTACATTGTTTTTCATTTTCATGGTGCTAAAATAAAAATATATAAATTACTTAATAGTTAAAAAGAGAATACTATTTATATGTATAATAGATACTATATAACTACAATAATATATTTGTTAAAACTTATATAATTACAAATTTTTTAAAATGTTTCTACTCTGTTTAATTACAATAACTTTTTAATGTATCACTCAATATTTTAGAATAACTTTTATTTAAAAATAAAAATATAGGAAGTGTTTAAAAAAATATGATGAAAAAAAGATTATGGACTAAGGACTTTGTCCTGGACACTATGATAAACTTTTTAATTTATCTTGCGTGTTATCTTTTATGGGTAATAGTAAGTTCATATGCAATGAATAACATGCATGCATCTACAAGCATTGCAGGACTAGTCTCCGGTATTTTTATCGTCGGTGGGGTAATAGCACGTATTTTGACAGGTAAATTTGTTGATCAAATAGGAAGAAAACAGGTTTTAATTTTCGGTATTATTTTTTATTTTATTACTACTTTACTTTATTTAGTCTCAGATAATATTATTGTGTTTATTGTCGTACGTTTTCTACACGGTATTGGCTTTGGTATATCTTCTACCACTGCTGGAACTATCGTGGCAGATATAATTCCCCCTGAAAGAAGTGGGGAAGGTATTGGATATTATGCACTTAGCGTTACCTTGGCAACTGCCATTGGTCCTTTTATAAGTATGATGCTTATGCAATATGCAAGCTTTAACGTAATCATAGTTTTATGTTTAATAGTTATTATTATTTCTGGCATAGCTACCTACCTTTTAAATGTACCCCAGCCAATACTAACAGAAGAACAGATAAGCGCTATGAAACAATTCTCACTTAACAGTTTCATTGAGAAAAAGGCTGTTCCTATTTCTATTGTTACGATTTTTGTAGGTATTTGCTATTCAAGTATACTAAGTTTTCTTGATCCATTTACACAAAATGAAAATTTACAAAGTGCAGGAAATTTATTTTTCATAGTCTATGCAGTTTTTATTTTAATTTCCAGACCAGTTACAGGTCGTATGTTTGACAAGAAAGGTGAAAATTTTATTCTCTATCCTGCTTTTATTATGTTTGCTTTGGGCTTAACTTTTGTAAGTTTAGCAAATACCGGTTTACTCCTTCTTATTGGTGCTGCTTTTATTGGTCTTGGTTATGGAACATATACTCCGTGTGGTCAAACAATTGCAGTACAATCATCACCCCGCCATAGAATGAGTCTTGCTACCTCTACTTTTTTTGGCGCATTAGATGTTGGTACTGGAGTTGGTCCTTTATTATTAGGATCCATTATACCATATGTAGGATTCCGAGGCATATTCAGATTTACTGCAGTGGAAGTTATTATTTGTTTAATTTTATACTATTTTTTACATGGTAAAAAAAACAAATTAAATAAACCTGAAAAAAGAATTATTTAATTTAAACATCTATCTATTATAAAATTATTACTTTTAACTCTATATTAAAAAGGCTTTATATCAAAATTAAATTTTGATATAAAGCCTTTTATTTTTGATAAAAGTATATTATAAATTATCCTGCTCTTTTGAATCTTTTTTTCCACGTCGGGGCCAACACATCCTCTATTATATCATTAATTACTACTATTCCACATAACTTATTGTCTTCAGTTACAACTGGTATTGATAATAAATCATACTTTATAGCTACCTCAACGGCATCATCTATACTCTGATTATCATTTATTTTTATGGTATCTTCGCTCATTATATCTAACAATTTCTTATCTGTAGGTGCAACAATTAAATCTCTAAGTGAAATCATTCCTTGCAACTTTTCAAATTCATCCACTATATATATATAATAAATTACCTCATCGTCTGGTTTTATTTCTCTTAAAAGTTCTATAGTTTCCTGCGTTGTTATATTAATATTAAAAGATATAAAATCTTTATTCATTATACTTCCCACAACTTCTTCCTTATAACCCATCAGTTCTCTAACTTCTTCTGCATCATCTTTTTCCATGGTAAGTAGTATTTTTTCTTTAGTCTCCTCATCTACTTCCTCTAAAATATCTGCAATTTCATCATTTGGCATACTTTCCAATACCTCTGCAGTCTTAGATTCACTAAGATTTTCTAAGATATCTGCCTGAACTTCTGGCTCAATCTCTTCTAATATATTTGCTGCTAAATCCTCGTCGATAGTTTCAAATATTTTTTTCCTATATTTTGTATCCATTTCCTCAAGTATATCTGCTACATCTGCAGGATGTAATTTAGATAATTTTTTATATGATACTGAGAGTTTTAATCTATCATCAATCATATCTAAAGACTCTACATTATCCCATATTATCAAACTATCACTTGGCTTTGATCTAAATACTTTATATAATCCCTTTACTACTGATTCTAATCCAATTCTTCTACCTAGTGCTAACATCCCTGTATCAACAGCTATAACCTTTAAATCCCCTGCTATTTTAGCAATTCTTAAGTCATTAACTCTAACTAATTTCTTACCATTTATATCTACTATTTGTTTATCTAATAACTGTTTAGATAAAAGATATGAATAAGTTCTAGGGATTATTTCTCTAGCACCCTTTACCTTAATAGACATTTTTCCATTTTCGTCTTCATAAAAATCTATAGCTTTAAATTCATAGTTGAAAATTTCTCCACTCTTCTTAAGTTTATAACCTATTGCTCTTGGTAGACCTTCATCAGTTATAACATAAATATCCCATAATTTACCTATGTTATCACCAAAATCATCATATACCTTTTTATAAAGAATTTTACTTAAGAAGAAACTTCCTACTTTTTTCATAATTCTCCCCCCTCTTTGTAGAAGGACATTTATTATGAATAGTAGATAATTATTCATTTAAAACAATCATCAAATACATCTATAATTTTATACAAACCTTTTTTAATATACTTTTCATATAAAATTAAGAAAAATTTATTCTTAAGGTTAATATTTTTTATATTTAATATAGAAATTTGTCATTAACCCTTTAGAATAACACTTACTATATTAATAAGTGTCCCCCTACAAAACATATTAAATTTTTAAAATTTGTCCGACCACTACGAGGGCCACTTTCCATTTAAATTCACCACCTATAAAAATAGATAAATAAAAAAAGAGCTCTAAAAGGCTCACTAAAACAACTTTAAGTAATAAAATACTCGTTGAGTTTTAGCACTATATAGCTTTAGATAAAAACTTATCCAGCTACATTAGATAGAACCTTAATCCGGTAATACCTGCTAACCCATTGGCATCTCTCGATGTTTCCGGGCAGTAGCGTATATCTATATAGGAGCCTCACCTAACTAAAATAATTGTATCGAAATTTTTACTCTATATTCTATTATATTACTTAGTAAATAAAAATCAACTCTATAATAGTAAATTTATTTAAATTTCTTCATTATCTCTACTTAGTGACATGTTCCTTTTTAATTACTTCAAATTCTATATTATTTTTCTGATTTACTTAACAAACCGTAATTTGACTTAATAAAATTATTAATACATTACAATTTAAAACAACATATTATCAATAAATAAATCATTAAAATTCTTTTCTCTAGAAATATCTACATAATGAGTTTTACTTATAATTTCTTTTAAAGTCTGGTTATGATCTTTATTTAATATATACTGAATACAACCACCTAAAGAAGTATTTCCATACAATTTTACCTTCTTCTCTAACTTGCAAGGAATTATCCCTATATTTATAGCACTATCTATATCAATACTATTTCCATATCCTCCTGCTAAATAAATATTAGATATATCTTTATACTCACATCCATATTTTTTTATTAATATTTCAATACCAGACCTTATTGCAGACTTAGCCAATTGTACTTCTCTTATATCTTTTTGTGTAAATACAATACCATTTTCTTTAGATATAACTAAAGTCTCATTACCAATCAACCTCCCGGTTTCGTCTATAATATCATTTTTAATCCCTTCCGAAACTATATCAATAACTCCTGATCCACATATTCCTATTGGTTTTTTATTATTTATAGTAATATTCTCAAATTTATTATCCTTGATCTTTGCTTTATATATAGCCCCATCTACCGCATCCATTCCACAATATATATTTCCACCTTCTAAAGCTGGTCCCGCAGCTACAGACGTACACAATATTCTCTCTTTATTTCCAATAACTATTTCTCCATTAGTACCTATATCTATAAGTATAGATATATTATCATCCCTATACATTCCGCTATTTAGTATTCCACAAACCACGTCTCCACCTACAAAAGCTGAGATATTTGGTAAAATTGTTATCTCTCCATTTACTATATCTTTAAATAAATCCTTGCATTGTATATTTATTAAATCTTTAGTAACTATATTAAAAGGATATTGTCCCATGCTTTCACAAAATAAACCTAAAAATAGATGTACCATTGTTGTATTTCCTGAAACAGCTATATGATATATTTTATCTAATTTAATATTAGAGGAATGACTTAATTTTTCTATTCCTTTTTTTATACTATTTCTTATAGCTTCGGTAAGCTTTTCTAAGTTTTTTCCACTATACTGTATTCTAGATATAACATCTAATCCAAAACTCCTTTGTGAATTTATTATAGTACTATTTGAAACAACTTCTCCTTTTTGAAGATTTATTAAACTTAAGGCTATTGTAGTTGTTCCTAAGTCTACTGCCACTGCAAATACTTTTTCATCTTCCTTTGAAAATACATCCAAAACCCTTTTTTCCCTTACCAAAAGGATTAAATTTTTTTTATTATATAGTGAATTTTCACATTGATCTTTGGATTTTTCATTTATAATTGTGGATAATTTCTTTAAAACATTTAAATTATAAACATAATCAACAGCCAATTTTGAATTTATCCACTTTGTTAAGCTTATTCCTTTTATATCCTCCATATTTATAAAAATATCCTTTGTTTCTATATGAGGTCTTATAATAAGGTCTTTGTGAATAATACTTGTTAGTATATTAAACCTTTCATTAGGTATTTTTATTGTAATATCCTCCTTTAAATATGATCTACATGCAAGACAAATACCCTCATCTAATTCCTTTCTAGAAAGTTTATTAAAATTTTCCTCTCCAAGCTTTACTACACCTTTCACCACAGTAACCTTGCATTTACCACAATTGCCTTCTCCTAAACATGGGAATTTATACTGTATTTTTTTATCCAATAGTATATCCATTATCGTATCGTTTTTTTTACCCTTAAAAAATATTCTCTCATCGTTATTTTTAATAATGGTTACATCTACTAATTCATTATATGCTTTTTTCCTATATGTGCACTTATTATTGTTACATTTTATACAACTATTATCTACTTGAATACTCTCTTTATAAGTAGCCACACCATATACCCCTGCCATAGACTTAATAGGATTTAACATATAACCTTCCGTCAAATTTATTCCTATACTTTTACCATTCACTTCATTAAATATATAACTTTGATATTCTAAAGGCATTCCTTCATCCCCAGGACATTTATAAGATATAATCTCCAGCCCTTTTTCTTCTAATTCTTTACGTATATTTTCAAATATTATATTTTGAAAATTAAATAAAGCTTCCACACATATACTATCTAATAAAATAGCTTTAGTGTAATCTTTAAAATCAAAATACTTCTGAATTTGTTTACTCAAATCTTCTCCGAGAGTAATTAAGCTCATATATAAACCAACACAATTTTTAAATTCATTTATACTTTTTAAATTATTATAATTAAAATATTTATATATAGCTTTAGGTTTTATTAAATCTTTAAATACGTTAATAACCTTGGTATACTCTCTATCAATTATTGTGTAACTTTCATTTCCTTTTATACAACCTATATTTTTAAAAACATTTTCCTTTTCTATAATAATATTAAACTCATAATTTCTTTTCATATAAATCACCTACACAATTATTATATTACGAATTTTACTATATTAAATAGTTTTTTCTATACAATAACTTTCATGTATACTAAAATTAAATTGAATTAGGATTTTGAAATCATGTAAAAGGAGAAGATTATTATGGATATATCTGAGATTTCTAAATATGTACAAAGGGGACGCTGTAAAACGGTTAAAACATTAGTAAACCAAGCTTTAGAAGAAAACATGGATGTGAAAATCATATTAAATGAAGGCCTTATACATGGTATGGGGATTATTGGTGAAAAATTTAAAAGAAATGAAATATTCCTTCCAGAAGTTTTAATAGCATCTAAAGCTATGAATAGTGGCATGGAAATATTAGAACCTATCTTATCAAAAACTGGAGTGAAACCTATAGGCAAAGCTGTAGTAGGTACAGTTAAAGGGGATATTCACGATATAGGAAAAAATTTAGTTAAAATGATGCTAAAAGGAACTGGTATTCAAGTAATAGATTTAGGTACAGATGTATCTTCTAATATGTTTATAGATAAAGCTAAAGAAATTAACGCAGATATAATATGTATGTCTGCTTTATTAACTACTACTATGCCTAGTATGAAAGTTGTTATTGATGATTTAAAAGAACTTGATTTAAGAAATAATTTTAAAATTATGATTGGTGGTGCACCTGTAACACAAGAGTACGCTAAAATTATAGGTGCAGATTTTTATACTTCTGATGCCGCTACTGCCGCAGAAACTGCCAAAAATATTATCTTAAATAATTTTTAAAAATATTATAATAAAAATTTTTATATTATTTATTAATTGTTACTGTATATTTCCTACATGATTATGTTATTTATTATTTGATTATGTTAATATTATTAAATGAACCCTTTAGGTATAATAATATTTTTAGAATGGAGATATAATTTTTATGAATTCAAGCAATAAATTTTTGCCCATATGTAAAAAAGATCTAATGCAAAAAAATATTAAGCAATTAGATTTTATAATAATAACAGGTGATGCATATGTAGATCATCCTTCTTTCGGCACTGCAATAATAAGTAGAGTATTAGAAAGTCAAGGATACTTAGTAGGTATAATTTCTCAACCTGATTGGCAAAATGTATCTAGTTTTAAAATCTTAGGAAAACCAAAATATGCGTTTTTAGTAAACTCAGGTAATATAGATTCAATGGTAAATCATTATACTACTTCTAAAAAAAAGCGACATAAGGATTTATATTCCCCTGGAGGAGAATCAGGCCATAGACCAGATAGAGCCGTTATAGTGTATAGTAATAAAATTAGAGAAGCTTATAAAGATGTTCCTATTATAATAGGTGGAATCGAAAGTAGTCTTAGAAGATTTTGCCATTATGACTATTGGGATGATAAAATAAGAAGAAGTATTCTCTTAGACTCTAAAGCAGATCTGTTAATATATGGTATGGGGGAAAAAACTATAGTTCAAGTTGCAGATTTATTAAAATATGGTATGCCTTTTTCAAACATTACTAATGTAAAAGGAACTGTTTATCTAACGAAAGATATAAGTAATATTAATGATTTTATAAAAGTTCCCTCTTATGAAGAATGTGTAAAAGACAAAAAAGCTTACGGAGAAAGCTTTAAACTTCAATACTATGAACAAGATGCTGTTAGGGGTAAAACCTTAGTTCAAAAACATGGCGATAGATATATAGTTCAAAATCCTCCTCAGATTCCATTAACCACTGAAGAAATGGATGAGGTATATTCTTTACCCTATGCTAGAACCTATCATCCAATTTACCAAACAAAAGGTGGAATACCAGCTATACAGGAAGTTAAATTTTCAATTACTAGTCATAGAGGTTGCTTTGGCTCCTGCTCCTTTTGTGCATTAACCTTTCATCAAGGAAGGGTTATTCAAAACAGAAGTCAACAATCTATAATAGATGAAGCAAAAATTCTAACAGAAATGGAAGACTTCAAAGGGTATATTCATGATATAGGTGGTCCAACTGCAAACTTTAGACATAGAGCATGCAAAGTACAAGAAAAAGTAGGTACCTGTAAAGATAGACAGTGTATGTTTCCAAAACCTTGCAAAAATCTTATTGTAGACCATAAAGAATATTTAGATCTTTTAAGAAAAGTACGAAAACTTCCTAATGTTAAGAAGGTATTTATACGTTCTGGAATAAGATTTGATTATCTTATTTTGGATAAAAATCAATCCTTCTTTGAGGAATTATGCAAATATCATATAAGTGGTCAATTAAAGGTAGCTCCAGAACATATAAGTGATAAAGTTTTAAAACTCATGGGGAAACCTACTAAGGATGTATACGAAAAATTTGCTAAGCGATACCTTACTATAAATAAAAAAATCAATAAGAAACAATTTTTAGTTCCCTATCTAATGTCAAGTCATCCAGGTTGTGAACTAAAACATTCTATTGAGTTAGCAGAATACATAAAAAAAATGGGATATACTCCCGAACAGGTTCAAGATTTTTACCCAACGCCAGGTAGTCTATCAACGGTAATGTATTATACCGAGTTTAATCCTTTAACTATGCAACAAATTTATGTACCCAAAAAACAAAAAGAAAAAAATATGCAAAGGGCATTATTACAGTTTACTATCCCTGATAATTATAAACTAGTAAAAGAAGCCTTAGAAAAAAATGATAGATTGGACTTAATAGGAAATAGTCCTAAATGTTTAATTAAAAATACTGCCAACTACCATAAAAATACTAAAAAAAGTTTTTCTAAAAAGAAACTAAATAAAAAATAATAATTAAAGCGTACAATAAATGTACGCTTTAATTATTATTTAAAACTATATATGAATAGACTTAATTAATTTGGGTCTTTTAGGATTTATTCTTTCCTTTGTATTTACAACACCTAAAATTTTTAATCCACCCTTTATACATTCTATAGTTAAAGGAAAGTCTGGACCCCTTTCACCATCTATATCTGTTACAATGTTTTCATGACACTCTATATGAAGCTTATCAGTCTTAAAATATAAAAGGCAATTTACATCTTCTAAATGGTCCCCTCTTAGCATCTTTATAAACAAAGGAATAATATCTATAATCATAGTTGCTTTTATGATTATAACATCTAAATATCCATCATCTATTTCAGCTTTATAAGCTAGATTGAAATTTCCAGCCGTTTGTCCATTGAATACAAGCATCAAATACATATCGCCATCAAAATTTTGGTGATCAGATTCTACTTTAATTTTTAACTTCCTAAAATTAGGTAATTGTTCAATACCTTTTACATAATAAGCTAATTTCCCAATAGTATTTTTTAAATTAACATCAGTTTTTTGTGACACATCAGTAAATAAACCAGTGCTTGCCACATTTAAAAAATATTTATCATTTATTTTCCCTATGTCCACTTCTTTTGGCCTAGTATTCAAAATTTGTTCACAGGCTTCTTCAATATCTTGAGGCATACCTATAAATTTGGCAAAATCATTAGCAGTACCAACAGGTAATATAGCTATAGGTATTTCTATACCTAGTCCCTTCATATGATTAACTACATTATCTACGGTGCCATCTCCTCCTGCTACTAAAATATACTTATAACTATCATCAATGTCTTCAAAAGCTTTACATAAATTATACTCCATACTTATTCTATAAGGTATTACAGTATATCCATATTTTTGATGAATCATTATCACCTTGTCTATATCTGTTATAATGGCATTTTCTCCTGAATATGGATTGTAAATAAACTTTACTTTGTTCATACTATAACTCTCCTGTTTTCGTAATATGTACACTTACTATTTATTATAACATTATATACAATAAATCCACAAGATTACTAAAAAAGTATCTCCTGTGGATTTACTTTTTTAGATATTTGGACTACTTGGTTCTGATATACTACTTAATGCCTCTCCTGCATTATCGCATAAATTAGGTTCTACTGAAATATCCCCTAAGGAAACCATTCCTGATATATTGTTATTTTCTACTACTGGTAATCTTCTTATCTGTCTTTCACTCATAATTCTCGCTGCTTCGTGTACATCCATATCTGATTTAATAGTAACAGGATTTGAAGTCATAATATCTCTAACCGTTTGTTTCTGAACATTTTCTCCCTCTGCTGCAGATCTTATAGCTATGTCTCTGTCAGTTATAATACCTATGACCTTTTCACCGTCACATACTGGAAGAGAACCTATATTATGTTCTTTCATTAATTGTGCTGCATGTTCAACTGTATCCTGACCATTTAAAGAGGCAACACTCTTTGTCATAACATCTTTTATTTTCATAATTCCACCTCCTAAAATAGTTTCCCCAAAAACTCAATGTAATATTAAAGGTAATATAATACTATTTATATACCTCTTGTAAAGTTTTCATAAAAAATCTATAATATTTATTAAGTTTATACTTATAATAATAATTGTTACTATTTTTTTAGGAGTGATACTTTAATGTCAAAAAGTACCATACCACATATATTTACCCTAGGTAATTTATGTTGTGGAATATTATCACTATTAATGACCTTACAAGGCAACTATAAAACTGCATGTACTTTCATATTATTAGCCGCCTTGTTAGATAGATACGATGGTCGAATAGCTAGATATTTAAATGTGTTTAGTTCCCTTGGAAAAGAATTAGATTCTCTTGCAGACTTAATTTCATTCGGTGTAGCACCTTCTATCCTTTTATTTAATATTTATACATTTTTAGAGTTTGGATTTATAGGATATATACTAGTATTAATATTCCCCATTTGCGGTGCATATAGACTGGCACGATATAATGTAACATCCTTCAATGGAGTTTTTTCAGGAGTCCCAATAACCGTAGCTGGATCAATATTAGCCATATACTCATTTTTAACACTAAATAAAACACAAAATAAAGTAATTCCTGTTATTTTGTTACTTATATTATCCTATCTAATGGTAAGTAAAACTTCATTTAAAAAATTATAAAAAACAAAGAATAACCTATTTTATTTCTATAAACAGGTTATTCTTTTAGATCTATTTGATCCTCAATTTCACTTTGTATAAACTTATATTCCAATTTGCATTTCATAACTTTAGCCTTTAGTTCACAATAATTAGTATATGCACAAGAAGTATTATCCAATACACATATGAGCTCGTCTATAACGTCTCCTAATTCGTTTGCTCTATCAAGTGCGTGTTTTACATCCCCTCTTTTGGCCAATGCTATGGAATTTAATTCCCCAGCACCTCCTATAAGTAATCTATATGCATTAACAAGTTTACATATTAACTCCGCTAAATTATTTATATCACAATAATAATCCTCTACTATTTTCCTACGCTTATTCATTTACCACCCACCATAAATTAATATATATTATTCCTATTAATCTATATTGATGGACAGCGGAATTTATTCCTCTCACCTAATTACAAATTTGTCATTTCTTCAATATATTCTTTATCTATTTTCTTAAAAACATCTTCATATTCAAATTGTCTTTGTAAATCGTCACATTCTACTAATGTAACCTCTTGTACGGCTTCATCTGTAGTAAATACAGGAACGAAATAATAATCAGGATACACTAAAAACATAATTTATTCCTCCCTGTAATTAATACAATATGGTTTAAAATAAGCTCTAGGAAATTTACAAAGGGGGCATACTGCCGGTGCCTCTTTTCCCACATGAATATATCCACAATTCATACACTGCCACATAGAATCTTTTTTACTTTTAAACATAGTTCCATTATTTACTCTTTCATATAGAGTATTAAATCTACGTTCATGGTCCTCCTCTACTTCAGCTAATTCCTTATAAAAATCTGCTATTTCCTCAAATCCTTCTTCCCTTGCAACCCTTTCAAAATCCTTATATAATTTTGAGCTTTCAAAAGCTTCCCCCTCTGCTGCATCCTTTAAGTTTTCTTTTGTACTTTTTACAAGACCTAAAAATCTTTTAAAAACCTCTCTAGCATGAGCTTTTTCATTACCTGCCGTTTCTTCAAATACTGATGCTATATACTCATAGCCCTCCATCCTAGCCTTTTCTCCATAAAAAGTATATTTATTTCTTGCTCTAGATTCCCCTGCAAAAGTTTTATATAAGTTTTGTTCTGTTTTGCTACCTTTTAAGTTCATAATTAACCTCCGTAAAAATATCTTCATAATATTATATTCTACAAAGGATTCAATTGTTACTTGTCAATATTTATAAAAACAACTTCCTCCTATAAACTCTCTTAGAATAGAATTTTCTGGAACATAATTTGTGTCCACATCTTTAAAAAAGTGTAAAAAACTTTTTAATCTTAACGCCTCATAATATACAACACTATTGGGTTTGATTTTACTTAATTCTTTTAATGCAAATCTTTTTAAAACGCATAGTTCATATACTAAAGTAGAATTAAACATAACATCCGCATTTTCCTGGTATACAAAAATATTTTTTTCCTCTCCTCTTCTTATAGATGTCCACATTTTTAACGTTTCCTCTCCTCCATAACCTCTTGAAAGATAGTCTCTTACTATTCTCCTAATTATTCTTACATCCGTAGTAGCTATTCTATTATGATTATCTAAATTAAGCTGTGTTAATGCGCTTATATATATTTTAAATTTGTTTTCTTTAGGTATGGATTTAGTTAACATTTCGTTTAGTCCATGTATTCCTTCTAATATTAATATTCCATTATGAGGAAGCTTTATTTTACGGTCTATCCATTCCCTTTTTCCAGTTTTAAAATTATAGCTTGGTATTTCTACTTCATTGCCTTCTAATATATTTTTAAGATGAAAGTTTAAAAGTTTTAAATCCAAAGCATATATAGACTCAAAATCATACTCCCCATTGTCATCTACAGGAGTGAATTGTCTATCAACAAAATAATCATCCATACCAAGAGGAACTGGCACCAATCCATTTACCCTAAGTTGAATACCTAGCCTTCTTGCAAATGTAGTTTTCCCAGAAGAAGAGGGTCCTGCTATTAATATAATTTTTACATCTTTTCTCTCACTTATCATATCCGCTATATAAGCAGCTTTTTTTTCGTGTAATGCCTCTGCCACTCTAATTATATCTATAATTTCTCCACTATCTACTTTATCATTTAACGCTCCTACATCAGCAACATCAAGTATATATCCCCATTCTTCAGTTTCTTTAAATATCTTTGAAAGCTTTTTGTGTTCTACAAATTCAATAATTTCTTTAGGATTATTCTCTGTTGGATATCTTAATATCAAACCAGGAGCATAATACATTAAATCAAAAGTCTTTAATATCCCTGTTGAATAAGCCATAGATCCATAAAAATAATCAAACCTTCCATCTAACTCATAAAGCTTAACTTCTTTTGAAGCTACATGATTTAAAAGTCTTACTTTATCATCCATTCCATAATCTTTAAATATTTTTATAGCCTTTTTTTTCACCATAGAAACTTTTTTTATAACTATATTCTTTTCAATAGTCTCCTTCATTTTACATTTGATTTTAGAAAGATCTTCATTAGAAAGAGGTGTATCTTTATGAATTTCACAATAAAGCCCCTTACTTAATGAATGTTCTATGACTATTTTACTTTTTGGGAATACATCCAGTACTGATTTTATTAAAACAAATTGTAAAGTCCTTACATATGCTTTCATGCCTATATTGGTATCTATATGAATTAATTCTAATTTACCACTTTCCATAACTTTACTGCTTAATTCATATATATTTTCATTCACTTTAGCTAAAACTACTGGTAAATCGCTTTTATCATCCTTTACAACATCATACAACTGGGTGCCTTCTTCCACTTTAAATTCCCTTCCATTATTTAGAGTAAGTATAAAATTATTCATGAAATCATCCCCCATTTCTTAGTATGTACTACCATTATACTTTAATTTTTCAGAAAGTAATTAATTTTACTTATATTTTTCACATTTTAAGAAAAACTATATGCTATGAAAGGGTGATTATCTTGTTTACAGTATTAATAAGAACTATTATATTATATTTTATTGTAATATTTTCCATGAGACTAATGGGAAAAAAACAAATAGGTCAATTAGAACCATTTGAGCTAGCAATAACCATAATGATATCTGAGCTAGCTTCATTACCCATGCAAGATACAAGAATTCCTTTAATACATGGTATTATACCTATTATAACTTTGTTACTACTACAAACTATTTTGGCTATTATTCAATTGAAAAGCGAAAAGTTTAGGAAAGTAATAAATGGCCAACCAAGTATTTTAATAAAAGACGGTAAAATAGATATAAGTCAACTAAGATATCAAAGATTTAATTTAAATGATTTAATGGAAGAACTCCGATTAAAAGGATATTACAACATAGAAGATATAGAATATGCGATACTAGAAACCAGTGGTCAACTATCTATTATTCCTAAAACTAGCTTAACCCCAGTTACAAAAGAAGATATGAAAATTGAAAGTTCCCAAGATTTACTTCCTATAACTTTAATCTTAGATGGCAAAATAAACTATGATAATTTAAAACTAATAAATAAAAACCCTAGCTGGCTTAATCATAAATTAAAGCAAAATAATATAAAAGAGCCAGAAGAAATATTTTTAGCATTATTAGATTCTAAAGGTAAATTTTATTTTCAAAAAGATATAAAAAAATAAGTATAGGTGATATATTATGAAAAATGTTTTTATCTCTTGTACCACATTTGTGGTAATGATATTTTGTATACTATTCTCTATTAATTATTTAAACAAGATATGCAATGAAATGTCTGATATAAATTATAAGCTAGAACAAAGTATAGAATTAGGGAATTGGAGGCAATCAAAAAACATTGTATCTAATTTAACAAATAACTGGGAGAAATTCTCTGATAAATTATCAATATTCGTTAATCATGAAGAGCTTGATAATATAAATAGTGAATTAAGTAAATTAACACAATATATTAATTATAAAAATAAAGATGAATCTATGGCTAGTTTACATTCAATAAAATTTTTTATTCAGCATATATCAAAACTTGAAAAAATAAATATGCAAAATATATTCTAAGTAAACCTTTAAAATAGATATACTATACTAATTATTCCTATATACCCTATATTTAATAATAATATTTTAATATTTATAGTAAATTAATCTAATATGTTTTATAATGTATCTGTAAAGGAATATTTAAAATATTAAATAAATAAAAATAAGTGGAAGGTGGAATATATATGGCTTTAGTAACAACCAAAGAGATGTTTAAAAATGCTTTTGAAGGTAAATATGCTATAGGAGCTTTCAATATTAATAATATGGAAATAATTCAAGCCGTAGTAAATGCTGCAAAAGCTGAAAAATCCCCAGTTATACTTCAAGTATCATCTAGCGCTTTAAAATATGCAGGTCCTAAATATTTAAAACATATGGTAGATGCAGCTATTGAAGAAACTGGTATAGATATAGCTCTACACCTTGACCATGGTGCAAATATGGATCAAGTTAAACTAGCTATTGAATCAGGTTTTACCTCTGTTATGTTTGATGGATCACATCATGAATATGAAGAAAATGTTAAATTAACTAAGGAAATTGTGGAATATGCTCATAGTAAAGGAGTAGTAGTTGAAGCTGAACTTGGAAAACTAGCCGGTGTTGAAGATGAGGTTAAGGTCTCAAGTCATGACGCTACATATACTGATCCAGACCAAGCTGTAGACTTTGTAAAAAGAACTGGTGTGGATTCACTAGCTATTGCAATAGGAACTAGTCATGGAGCTTATAAGTTTAAAGGAGAAGCAAAGCTAGACTTTGATAGATTATCCCTAATTACAGAAAAATTAGAAGCAGATGGCTTTAAAAACTTCCCAATAGTTTTACACGGTGCTTCATCAGTGGAGCCAACATTTGTAGCAATGTGTAATGAATTCGGTGGTGAAATTGGTGGTGCCAAGGGTGTACCTAATGAAATGTTAAGAAAAGCAGCATCAATGTCCGTTTGTAAAATAAATATGGATACAGACTTAAGACTTGCGATGACTGCATCTGTAAGAAAATTCATGGCAGAAAATCCAAAAGAAATTGATCCTAGAAAATATCTTGGTACAGCTAGGGAAGCAATTGAAAATTTAGTAGAAAATAAAATCAAAAATGTTTTAGGTTCCTCTAATACACTTTAATGGTTTATTTAAAGAGCATCTCCTAGGAGATGCTCTTTTTTATTTTTCTATATAATTTATGACATTTTTAATAACTATATCTATAGATCCATCACCATGTCTATGAATTTGAAACCTATTTATATCATTATAAGCTTCCTCATTTATATATAAGTCTATATCCCTATCTATCTTTAATCTTATTCTCTTAAATTTTTTCTCTACCCAATTTTTATCTATAGCTACACAGTCCCCTACACCTTCTGAAGACACATATTCAACAAAATTTGCTTTAGCATCTTTATTATCACCAAAAATATCTTCTGAAACTTTATATATTGAAACATTATCCTCTTCTTTTAATGTCTTTTTTATCTTACTTCTTAATTTTTCTGCCTCATCAGCATTTTCTTTAAGGTTGGCCCTTGTCCACTGTTCTGTTGCTCTAACAAAGGTTTTAGTCATGTCCCTTTCATTTTCAATTATTTTACATCCTAAATACTTATTAATAAAATAATTGGCACCATAATCTTCATCCTTACTCTTCTTTTGCTTATCTATAATCATTAAGTCAAATTCATTATCTTCTCTTACAGGTTTTATAAAAGCACATTTTTGTATCTTTTGTGAACTTATAGGTAATCCTGTTAATTCAGGTACTATATTTATTCCTACCTTATCTTCTACAAAGTTCACACTATGAGTATAGTTTTTTACATAGTCCATTTTCATTATAACTATCATAGGTCCATATTCAGTTGATATAGAGACCACTATTAAATCACAGGATGGTATATTTCCATTAGATTGCATTAATATAAATAATTGTCTACCCATTTCCTTAGAAACTTCTACTAAATCATTTTGTCCATTTAAATACTCTTGACTTAGTTCTTTTACTATATTTCTTTCATTATTAAACACCGCATATTTTAACTCTTCATCTTTTAAGCATCTTTCTAAGTGTTTTAATAAAAAATTATAAGTTTCTTCATCCAATTTTAATTTATATTCATTTAATATAGGTTCATCTGAATTATTATCCAAAATATGAATAACGGCTTCATTGATATTAACTTCTTTTATGTATTCCAAAATACTTACACCCCTTATAAAAATTTAAACTTTTCATATTTAGTTTATCAAATATAAATTTTATTTCAAAAAATATTTTTTTATTTAGTATATTTTTTGATGAATATGGAAATATATAATTATAAAAACATTTATGGAGGCATTATTTATGGTAACAGGTATTGTAAAGTGGTTTGATAATGATAAGGGTTATGGTTTTATTACTACAGATGATGGAAATGATGTATTTGTTCATTATTCTGCAATAAAAGAAGATGGCCCTAGAAAAAGCTTAAATGAAGGGCAGCAGGTTACTTTAGACATTGTAGATAGTGAAAAAGGACCTCAAGCTTCTAATGTACAAAAAATTTAAAAACCACAATTTTTTAGTGCTAGATGAATAATTTTTTTATTCATCTATTATACTAAATGCAATTAAAAGGCTACTGGTATGTATTTACCAGCAGCCTAAACTATTTAAAATTTCTAATTTAATATTTATTATTTTAACTCTTGTTGCATTTGTGTACTTTGAGATTTAATTTGCTGTACTTCGTTATCTGGAGCATCCTTAGTTGGATACCATCCTTTTTGTCTCATGGCATCAAAAACTTTATATTGAGTATCTTCTGCATTTCTAAAATTATTTAACAAAACATTTCTAAGGTTAGGACATGATGTTTCTGTTATTCCTGTACTGTATGCAGATATAACCTGTTTTTCTGTAGCTAATAAATCATTCATTAAATCCTTTTCACTTAAATTTGGTGAAGTTTGCATAACAAATCCCTCCTACTTATAATTTTTACTGATGACTTTCAAGATAAGTTTTTAATTCATTAAAATTCTGTTTATGAATACCGGCTGACTGATTGCATAAATCTTTTAGCTGCTGATCTGTACAATATTGACCATATAAACTAAACTTTTTATTCATTAAAGCCTCATAATTTAGTTGGTCTGATATTACCTTTAAATTATTAGCTTCTATCTGTTTATTTCCACTATTCATAGATTAAACCTCCCTTAAATCTTTATAATATTAATGACGTTATTATTGTTCCCGAAGCAGCATTTAATATTTATTAATGTGCAAGGTAATTTATTGTTTATTTTATTTAATTAACATTTTTATAATTTTTTATTAACAATTATAAAAATATGTATTGCAATATGCATTTGCATATTAATTATGCTATAATCACAATATAATAAGGAGTGAGAATTTTGGAAGAGTTAGAAGTAAAAATTTTAGATATAGATGTAGATTATATAAGAAAAAAAGCCTTAGAACTAGGTTGTAAAAATGTTAAAAAAGAGAATCAAATCAATAACATATTTGATTTTCCAACTAAAGATTTATTGAAAATGCAAGGATATGCTAGGATAAGAATAGTAGAAGATTTATTAAATAATAAAAAGAAATATTTCATGACTACAAAAAGAATATTAAGTCAAAATAAGTTCAAAATAATGGATGAAAATGAAATAGAAATTTCTGATGCAGTAGAAGGAGAAAATATATTTAACTCTCTTGGATTAAATCTAATCCAAAGTATAAAAAAATATAGGGAGAGTTATCAATATAAAAATTCCTTAATCGAAATTGATATAAATGAAAAATCATTTTGTCCTTTCCCTTATATAGAAATAGAGTCTCCTAACGAAAATCAATTAGAAGAGTTAGTATTATTACTTGGATTCTCTATGAAAGATACTACTTCCAAAAATATATATGAACTTATAGAAATTTTTAAAGGTAAAGGATATTAATCTATGTTTGGATATGTTACTCCTTGTAAGATGGAATTGAAAATTAAAGATTATGAAAAATTTAAGGCATATTATTGTGGTTTATGCAAATCCATAAAAATAAACTATGGAAATATTCCCAGAGCTACTTTAAATTATGATATGACTTTTTTAGCCATTCTATTAGATTCATTAAACAACCATAAATGCTGTTATGAAAAACAACATTGTTTAGTTCATCCTATGAGAAAAAAAGTTATATTACTAGAAAATTCTTCACTAAAGTATGCTGCCTTTTGTAATACTACATTATCTTATTATAAATTATTAGATAATGTTAATGACGATAATTCAATTAAAAGTAAACTTTTTTCTATACTATTAGGTAAATATATAAATAAATCCATGTTGAACTTTAAAGTTCATGCTGAATATATAGAAAAAAAACTTACTGAATTGTATAATTTAGAAAATAATAATCATTGTATAAGCCTTGATTCTATAAGCGATCCTTTTGCTGATCTTACAGGTTATATAATCTCTTCTTATATAAAAAAAGATGCTTCATTAAAAAAAGATTTATATAATTTAGGCTATAATTTGGGTAAATGGATATATATAATAGATGCTTTTGATGATTTAGAAAAGGACTTGAAAAATAAAAAGTTTAATCCCTTAAATGTACTATTTAATGAAAATAATTTATCTTATAATGAATTATATGAAAAAATATACATGAGAATAAATTTTACATTAACTAATTGTGCTAGACATTGTCTATTATATTTACAAAAGTTAGATATTAAGAAGAATAAAGAACTTTTATATAATATACTACAATACGGTTTAATGGAAAAAATGGACAAAGTTTTTAAAAGGAGTGAAATACATCATGACAAATCCCTATGAAATACTTGGATTAAAAGAAGGTGCATCAAAAGAAGAAATTAAAAGGGCTTATAGAGAACTTGCAAAAAAATATCATCCAGACCAATATGGAAACAATCCTTTAAGAGAATTAGCTGAAGATAAAATGAGAGAGCTAAATGAAGCATATGATTTACTTATGAAAAATTCTGATAATAATTATAGTTCAAATTCTTATAGAGGTTCTGATAATAATTATTCTAATAATAATTATACTAATTATCAGTCCATAAGAATGGATATACATAGCGGTAACTTTTCTCAAGCAGAAGCAAAATTAAATGGAATCTCCATTAAAAACGCAGAATGGAATTATCTAATGGGTCTTGTTAATTTAAAAAAAGGTTGGTATGATGCTGCATATAATTATATAAGAACAGCTTGTAGTATGGAACCGAATAATCTAGAATATAGAGAGGCCTTTAATCAAATAAATCGTATGAATAATTCTTATAGGCAACCTTATTATAATAACAGAAATGGATCCGATAGAGATTTGTGCAGTATATGTACTACTTTATACTGTATGGATTGTTGCTGTGAATGCTGTGGCGGTGATTTTATAAGTTGTTGTTAGTTTAATTTGGGAGATGATTATCTTGAAAACTTCTTCACTAACTAAAGGTGGGCTTTTATCAGGACTAGGTTTTATACTTACTTATTTAAGTACTATATTACCTACAAATAAGATGTTTGTCTTAATATTAGCCTCCTGTTTAATTCCCCTAACAATACTATTAACAAATTCAAAAACAGGTTTTATTGTATATATAACTACTAGTTTACTTAATATTTTACTTATTGGGTTCAAGGGACAAGTATTTTTATATATTATATTTTTCGGATTATACGGAATAGTAAAGCTATTAATTGAAAAATTAAGGAAAATGTATTTAGAAATAATTTTAAAACTTAGTTTTCTTAATATTTGTTTATTTATCACCTATTTTCTATATAAAACTCTTTTTATCAATATAAATATTAATAAATTTCCTATAGATTCAAACAAAGCTATTCCAATATTTTTAATAATATGTCAAATAATATTTCTTGTATATGATTATGCTATTACATTATTTATAGCTACTATAAATAAAAAGTTAAAACATATATAAGGTTTTCAATATGAAAAATTATAATTATATTCACAAATTGTCTATTTATATCATTTTTTTCATATATATATGAAAAAACATAAAAAAACTGTTGACAGTTTTAAATAATTTGCTATAATAATAAATGTCGGTAATGAAATTGAAAATCGATGATTTATTATATTAATAATGCCCATTAGCCAAACGGTAAGGCACCTGCCTCTGGAGCAGGCACTGTGTTGGTTCGAATCCAGCATGGGCAGCCAAAGAACTCTTATATAGTAAGAGTTCTTTTTTATTCTCATATTAATTTTACATAGAACTTGAATAATTTTAAATTTTAATATAAAATTAGATGTGTATATAATATTAAAAAATATATGCTAGGGGTGCCTTTAAAGGCTGAGAATTAAATAATAGTATTATTTATAACCCTTATACCTGAACTGGGTAATGCCAGCGTAGGAAAGCTTCTATTGGTTATTAAATCATATTCCAACAGGAGTATGATTATTTTTTTGACTAATACTAGCTTCCTTAAAAAATACAAGGAGGTTACTATTATTATGCAAACTTTTACAGACATAATTAACAACTTTACATCTATTAACATTGTAAAAAATATTCAGGAAATTATCTCAAAACCAACAAGTATACTGACCATAATAGGTTTAATTTTAATTATATTGGTAATAATTAAGGTTAAAAAGATAAAATTAAATACTAAAATTATATGTGAAATAGGTATAATGCTTGCTCTGGCTACAGTGCTTAAACTATGTAGAATATATCATTTCCCACAGGGTGGAAGTGTAACTATAGGTAGTATGGTTCCTATCCTATTGATGTCACTTCTCTATGGTCCTGAAATAGGATTTTTAACTGGTGGCTTGTTCGGAATCATTACTTTAATTATGGATCCATATATTCTCCACCCAGCACAAGTTTTATTTGACTATCCTCTACCTTTCTTATCTTTAGGTATAGCAGGATATTTTAAGAAAAATAAATTATTGGGTTGTGGTGTGGCAATATTCTCAAGATATATATGTCATGTAATATCCGGAGTTATATTCTTTGGATCATATGCCCCAAAAGGGACATCACCACTTATATATTCCCTTACTGTAAACACAAGTGTAGTGGGACCAGATGGACTTATATGCCTATTAATTATTTCTTTACTGCCAATAGAAAAGCTATATACATTATTAAATAATAGAAATCATGAAACAAACATTACAAAATAATACAAATTAAATTTTTAAAATTAACAATACAAATAAATGCTTCTTGACAATATTAAACTAATGTTATAGAATTTTATATAAATTTATACTTAAAAATACATTGAACAGGAGTAGTAATTTCCCTATCACTTTTAGAGAACTGTTGGGTGGTGCAAAACAGTAGTGATATATATGAACTCGCCTGGGAGTTTACCTGTTAAAACAGGTACGGTTATTCCGTTATAATAAACAAGTGAAGGTCTAAGCATTTAGACTTTAATTAGAGTGGTACCGCGGAGATTCTATCCTTCGTCTCTTAAATTGAGATGTAAGGATTTTTTTTATGAACAAATTTAAATGAATATAAAGGAGCGATAACAATGGCTAAGTATGGAACTTCTATCGATAAAAAGTGGCAAAAAATATGGCAAGATTCAAATTTATATAAATTTGATAAAAACAAAGACGGTAAAAAACTATATGTCCTTGAAATGTTTTCTTATCCATCAGCTAGTAAACTCCATGCAGGTCACTGGTTTAATTATGGACCTGTAGACTCTTGGGCAAGGGCTAAAAGAATGCAAGGATATAATGTATTTCAACCTATGGGTTTTGATGCCTTTGGACTTCCAGCTGAAAACTACGCAATAAAAACTGGCATCCATCCTAAAGACTCAACTATAAAAAATATAGCTTCTATGAAAGATCAATTAAGAGCTATGGGAGCTATGTTTAACTGGGAAAATGAAGTTATAACTTGTGAACCAGATTATTACAAATGGACACAATGGGTCTTTTTAAAACTCTATGAAAAAGGTTTAGCATATAGAAAAAAAGCCCCAGTAAACTGGTGCCCAAGTTGTAACACTGTACTTGCAAATGAACAAGTTATTGATGGAGTCTGCGAAAGATGTAATACAGAGGTAATTAAGAAAGATTTAACACAGTGGTTCTTAAAAATAACAGACTATGCAGAAGAATTATTAGAAAAACTAGAGGATTTGGATTGGCCTGAAAAAACTAAATCTATGCAAAGACATTGGATAGGCAAATCTACAGGTGCAGAAGTTACTTTTAAGGTAGATAATTCTGATGTTGAATTTAGCGTATTTACTACAAGAGCTGATACATTATTTGGTGTTACTTATGTAGTTTTGGCACCTGAAAACCAATTAGTTGATAAACTAACTACAAAAGATAATTTAGCTTTAGTTAAAGAATATAAGGATAAAGCTAGTAAACAATCTGAAATTGAAAGACAATCCATCACAAGAGAGAAAACAGGTGTTTTCACAGGTAGCTATGCTATAAATCCTGTTAATGGCAAAAAAGTACCTATATGGGTTGCTGATTATGTACTAAACACTTATGGAACAGGTGCAGTTATGGCAGTTCCTGCTCATGATGAAAGAGATTTTGCTTTTGCTTCAAAATACAATCTTCCAATAATAAGAGTTATAGATGGTGGTGAAAGTTTACCATATACAGAATCAGGTAAATTATTAAATAGTAATGAATTCGATGGTATGATCTCAGAAGATGCTAGAAAAGCTATAATTCAAAAACTTGAAAAATATAATCTAGGATGTGAAAAAATAAATTATAGATTAAGAGACTGGTTGATTTCAAGACAAAGATATTGGGGATCTCCAATTCCCATTGTATATTGCGATAAATGTGGTATTGTACCAGTTCCTGAATCCAAACTACCAGTAGAATTACCATATGATGTAGAATTTGATCCAGATGGTAAATCACCACTAGCAAAGTCAGAGTCATTTATAAATACAACTTGTCCTGTTTGCGGTGACCATGCAAAAAGAGAAGCTGATACATTAGATACATTTATGTGTTCATCTTGGTATTATTTAAGATACCCTGATAATAACAATAGCAAAAAAGCTTTTGACACTGAATTAATAAATGAAATGTTACCAGTGGATAAATACGTAGGAGGGCCTGAACATGCTTGCATGCATCTTTTATATGCGAGATTTATAACAAAGGCATTAAGAGATATGGGATACTTAAATTTTGATGAACCATTTACTTCTCTTACTCACCAGGGATTAATTCTTGGACCTGATGGACAAAAAATGAGTAAATCAAAAGGAAATACTATTTCTCCAGATGAATATATAAATGAATTCGGTTCAGATGTATTTAGAATGTATTTAATGTTTGGTTTTGATTACACAGAAGGTGGAGCTTGGAGCGACGACGGAATAAAATCTATAGGAAGATATATAGATAGAGTAGAGAGAATATTGGCAGGTTGCAGAGAATATATAAATAATCCTAATAATGACAAAAAAACATTAGATAAAGCTGAAAAAGAATTAAACTACGTAAGACATTTCTCAATAAAACTAATAACAGATGATATAGACAAAATGCAATTTAATACTTGCATAGCAAGACTAATGGAGTTTACAAATGCACTATCTAAATATATCACTGAAGAAAAGAAAAATGCCGCTTTCTTAAATGAATGTATACTTGATTTTATTAGACTATTAGCTTCTTTTGCACCTCACTTTAGTGAAGAACAATGGTCACTTTCAGGTATAAAAACTTCAGTGTTTAATGAAAAATGGCCAATATTTGATCCTAAAGCATTAATTAAAGATGAAATTGAAATAGCTATTCAAATTAATGGTAAAGTTAAATCTAGAATTAATATAGCTTCTGGATTATCTGAAGAAGCCATTAAAGAGGCAGCTTTACATTCAGAAGACGTAAAAAAACACACCAATGGTAAAAATATAATAAAAGTTATAGTTATAAAAGGACGACTTGTTAATATAGTTGTTAAATAAAAATAGCCTGTGTATGCTAATCTATACACAGGCTATTTTTTATTTAAACATTTCTATAGTTTTTTCAGTGGCACTTAGTAAATTATTAAGTTCAAATACTTCCCCTTCCTCAATAAGTTTATTAAGCTGACTTTGATATCTTACTGATTCTATTGATTTTCCTATGGATGATAATATAAGTATGTTATTCATAATATCCGATACTATGTTAGATTTTACTTCAAATAATTTTTGGGCATCCTTTATTTCATCCTTTATTTCAAGCATTTGTTGGTCTAATTGAAATGCCGAATCTGCTGCTCCCTTTAGCTTGTATTTTATAGCTTCTGGTATATCATGCTTATATTTATAATTTAAGGAATGTTCAATTGTAGCCCAAAAATTCATAGCTAAAGTTCTTATTTGGAATTCTGCAAGTATATCCACCCTACCCTGTGCCATGTTAACAGGATATTTTATAACCACATGGTAACTTCTATATCCACTAACTTTTACATTTGCTATATAATCTTTTTCATACATTATTTCCATATCATTTCTTTGTCTTATAAGTTCAACAACCTTCTGTATGTCATCAACAAATTGACACATTATCCTTATACCAGCAATGTCCTCCATTTCATACTCAATTCTATCTAAAGGTATATCAAATTTATTTGCCTTTTCTAACATACTTGATATTTCTTTTACTCTTCCTGTTACAAATTCTATAGGTGAATATTCATTTTTTCTTCTATATTCCGTTCTTATGCTTCTAAACTTCACCTTTAATTCTTCTACTGCTTGTTTGTATGGGATCAAAAATGTCTTCCATTCTCTCATTGCCATACTTTTCACCCCTTTAATGTTATTTTTGGCTAATAATAAGCAACTATTCATACTTTTAATATAATTATAATACAATAAGATTGAATTAATAATACATTTTCATCCTAATCTTTGATATAATAACACTATACAAAATTTGCTAAAATAATTATAACTTCACAGGTGGTGCAATGAGTAAAAATATTTTTTCAGAACTTGAGAATCTAGGATTTAATAATATTAAAAATCTAGAAATATACAAAAATTCTAGTGGTGATAAAATCATGGAAAGTAATGAACCTAAAAAAAATACATTATCTCCTCTTTATAATAAAGAAATTATTTGTCCTGTTTGCAATAATACTTTTCAAGCAAAAGCAGTAAAATCTTCATTCTATAGAATGCTTAAAAAGGATTCTGATTTCTTTATAAGATATTCTTCCGTAAATCCATACTTTTATGATGTATGGGTATGCAATAATTGTGGCTATGCTGCTTTAAAAAGAGACTTTGAAAAAATTAGAGACTTTCAAAAAAGTTTAGTTAAAGAAAAAATTCAATGTTTATGGCACGGAAAATCTTATCCTGATGTCTATAATGTAGATATTGCTATAGAAAGATATAAATTAGCACTTTTAAATTATATCATTATAGATGCAAAATCTAGTAAAAAGGCTATGACATGTTTAAAAATAGCATGGATGTATAGATTAAAAGAAAATATAGAAAATGAGCTTTTATTTTTAAAAGAAGCATTAAATGGCTTTAACGATGCTTATTATAATGAAGATTTTCCTATTTACGGTATGAATAAATTTACTACGATGTACTTAATAGGTGAATTAAACAGAAGAATTGGTAAAGAGGATACTGCTTTAATATGGTTTGGTAACGTTATAACATCTAATCTAGCCTCTTCTAAAATTAAAGATTTAGCCAGGGATCAAAAGGATATTATAAAAGAAAAACAAACTTCTGAAAACAACCCTAATCCAATAAAAGAGAATCCAGATAAAATCCCCACTAAGAAAAAAGGTTTTCTTTCAAAATTATTTAACAGAAAGTAAAGCATGTAGCAATAGTTTTAATACTACATGCTTTAAAAACTATTTTTTTCTTTAATATATCTAAAAGTTCAGTTCCTACAAATAGTACTAAAAAATTTAATCCACAAATATCTACTTTTTACTCCACAATATCCCCACTTTTTTATTATTTGATTTAATAGTTTCGTGGATTATTTATTATATTTTACTTTCTTCATTCTATAATCATTTTATAATTTTATTTTATAAAAAGAATATAGCAATAGCTGTGAATATAAAATTTACAAAGCTTATAAAATCCTTGTAGGTTTAAAATCTAAATAATCACAGGACGTTAGTATGTATTCTATATTATCTATATTCCCTTCAAAGACTCTTTCCTTAGAAACTCCATGAAGATGGCCATATATTACCTTAGAAACATTATATTCTTTAAATATATCTATAACTTCTGATTCTTTTATTTTATCATTAGTTGGTGGATAATGAAGCATTACAATTATTTTTTTATAACCATCTTGTACTGCCTTATCTAAAGATAACTTTAATCTTAAAATTTCCCTATTATATATCTTTTCATCATGTTTAGTAAACTTATCTCCTCCAGGACATACCCACCCTCTAGTACCACATATAGCATAATCATTATATGTAAAATAATTATTTTGTATAAAATTCATATCACCATACAAATTGTTTAACTTAGTTATACTAGTCCACCAATAATCATGGTTCCCTCTAACCAATATTTTTCTTCCTGGCAAATTATGAATCCACTGAAGATCCATCATACCTTCTTTCATTTTCATAGACCAAGATATATCTCCTGCTATTAAAACTGTATCCCTATTTGTTATGAGTTCTAACCAATTTTTCTTTATTTTTTCCTCATGATTACACCATTTTTCCCCAAATATATCCATAGGTTTATCTGTAGTAAATGCCAAATGAAAATCTGCTATTGCATACATTGCCAATATATTCACCCTCTGTCTATTTGTTGGTCTACATCCATTACATAAGCTATAACTTTAGCTACAGCATCATATAATTCATAAGGTATCGCACTATCAATATCCACACTAGTAAGTAAATTAGATAGTTCCTCGTCATAAACTATAGGCACACTATTTTCCTCTGCCCTCTCTATTATCTTATCTGCCACATACCCCATACCAGCAGCAGTAACTACTGGAGCATCATATCCATCAAACTTTAAAGCTGCTGCTTTTTTACTTTTCATACCCATTCCTCCTTAGATTCAGGAGATACTTATACCATAACATTCAATGTGGTAATATCATTATCTTGGAAAAAATCCCTACAACCAGTTAGACTTACTTCCTCTTCCCTCTCTTCAATACTAATAGATATATTATACCCTGTATCATCTAGACTGTTCAATATATTATCCTTGCCATAATCTAAAATTTTCATCCATCTTCTATCACATTTTATCTTTATATCCATTTTCATATTGTTTACACTTATAAAACCATCAACTACTCCCATATTTAAAGTTTTTATAGAAGTAGCTATTTTAGCGTTTTTACTATCTATTTTTTTACCTTTTCTTCTTTCATCCTTTATTATAAGTTTGCAATCATACATAGAATCCTTTATATCAATAGGAACATCTAAATAATAATATTGATTTGACACGGTATTAAATATTTTAAAATTACTTATATCCTTTTTTATAACCTGTATCAATCTGTCAAATATCTCAGGAATAAACTCCTCTTTTTTCTGTAAAAATTCCTTTATAGTATTTTTCATATCCTCATTTTTACAACTGATCTCTTTTTTTACGGAGGTACTTATATCCTCAAAATAATTTTTTTTAGAATTTAAAACTATCTTATCTGTATCTTTGTCCAATTCTTTAATATTTACACTTAACTTTTCATAATCTTGTCCCACCTGGCTATTTCCTTTAGTAGTTTCTAATTTTAACTTTAAAGTCTCTTCTCCCAAATTATCCTTTAAATTAATTATTCTTTCTTCTCTTTTTATTAGTATATTATTATCTTTGATTTTATTTTTATCACTTATTTTTTCTAAGGTATTTAAAACTTCATTACCCTCGCCTTCTAAAACCTCAGTATTATTTAACATATTATTACTACTTTCATTTTCCATAAGCCTTTTTAATTTATCTAAGCTATTAAATACAACCTTAGATCCTTTAAATACTTTATTGAAACTTTTTATATTTTCTTCGGATAATTCCACATCATTTTCAAAAAAAGTTAATAAATCATCCTCTGTTATATTTTTTAATTCTCCAAAAAAACCTTTTAGTATTTGCTTTGTATTTTTATATTCTTGAGAATTTATATCATATCCCCTGTTATCTAAATATTTGTCTATAAATTGTTCTTCATAAGAGGGGTCCTTATTTATTCTATTTATAAAATCTGTAATCGTTTTTACTTTTATAATATTATCTTTTGTAAGAGGCATATTATACTTTATCATTTTTTGTAATAGGGGATAGTCCTCTTTGTTTATCTTTATATTTTGTTGTTTTAATATATATTCTATAGAATCTTCACTTAAATTTTCATCTGACTGCCTATTATTTAAAATTTCTAATAATATTTTCCCTTCCTCAAACCCATTAACTTTAAACCTTATATTACCAGAAGGTTGATAATCAAGTGGTATTTTTAACTTGGCAGGGAATTGCCATCCTTCCATCATTCTTAATAATACTTCACTATTCCCCTCATCTAAATTAATAACTCTTGCTAAAAAAACCTCTCCTATTTCAAAAGAAAGTTTACTTATCAATTTTTTAGCATCTACACTATTATATAAACTATTAACATTCCAAATTCCTGCCATGAAAAACACCTCCAATTTATTATCGTCTACTTAATAATAATACTAAGTATAATAAAGGTTGTTGGCATAATACCAACAACCTTTATTATATTTATATATATATTTTTTTAATTTACAAAACCTTTTTCATTTTCATCCTTATGAAGAATTGGTGATATTTTTTTATAGGTACCCATAGTTATACAAGATACAAATATTCCCTTAATTATGTTAAAAGGAACTATAGACCAAAGAATAAAGCCATTTATATTTGTAATGGATGGATTAACCTTATGTGCCATTGAAACAAAGTCTTCTATTGGAATATGAAGTACTTTCTGATATAAAGGTAATAGTAAATATATATTTAATACCCCTGCTGCTATTGACATAAATATAGTTCCTAAAGCTAGTCCAATAAAAGCTGACCTTCTACTCTTATTCTTTTTATATACATAACCAGCTACTAGAACCATTACAGATCCAACTAAAAAGTTAGCTAGTTCTCCTACAAAGGCAGTTTTGGTAGCAAATATTCCATGAAGTATGTTTTTAAATAACTGAATTATTACTCCTTCTACAGGTCCTAATGCAAACGCTCCAAGTAATGCTGGCAAGTCACTTATGTCTATCTTTAAAAATTCTGGAAACAAAGGCACAGGTAGTTCAATATACATAAGTAAAAAACCGATAACAATCAATAATGATACCTTAATTAATCTGCCTAATTTTTCATTTCTCATAATTACACCCTCCTAATTCTTAACTTTTAGGATAGTGGCATAATATAAAAAGCCCTGATAAAAATATATCAGGGCATAAAAACAACAATATTATACCTTCTCCCATCCAGACTATACTGTCGGCTCTGGAATTTAACCAGATCTGCCTTTCGGCTCGCGGGCTATAACCGCCGGTGGGGAATCACACCCCGCCCTGAAGATAGTTATTAAACTATTTTACTATAATTTATTATATTCTATTTTTATTAAAAATTCAATATAAAACTAAAAGTAAATATTGGTTAATTTCTACTCTTCTTTCATACTCAAGGCTATTCTTTTTCTCTTTTCATCTATTTCCAATACTCTAACCTGAACTATATCTCCTACTTTAACTACATCTAAAGGATGCTTAACAAAACTATTTGATAGCTGACTTATATGAACTAACCCATCTTGATGTACTCCTATATCTATAAAAGCACCAAAATCTGCTACGTTTCTTACAGTACCCATAAGTAACATACCTGGCTTTAATGAAGCTATATCTGTAACTCCTGTTTTAAATATAGGTTTTGGTAATTCCTCTCTTGGGTCTCTTCCTGGTTTTTTCAATTCTTTAATTATATCTTTTAAAGTTAAAACTCCTATTCCCAATTTATCAGCTAAATCATTTATTCCTATATTATTAACTCTATGTTCTATATCCAATAACTTATTATTTTTTAAATCTTCTATAGAATAATTCAATATAGTTAATAATTTTTTTGCTCCATCATAGGATTCCGGATGTACTGAAGTATTATCAAGGGGTTCCTCACTTTCCATAACTCTTAAAAATCCTGCACATTGCTGAAAAGCTTTTGCTCCCAATCTTTTTACTTTTAAAAGTTGCTTCCTATTTTTAAATTTACCAAATTCTTCTCTAAAGGCTACAATATTTTGAGCTATACCTGAATTAATCCCAGACACATATGAAAGTAGTGATGGGGTAGCAATATTTAAGTCTACTCCCACATTATTTACACAGTCCTCAACTACACCTGTTAAAGACTCATCCAATTTTTTAGTAGCAACGTCATGTTGATACTGTCCAACTCCTATAGACTTAGGATCTATCTTTACAAGTTCAGCTAATGGATCTTGTAATCTTCTTCCTATAGATATAGCACCCCTTATTGAAACATCTATATCTGGATACTCTTTTGCTGCAAGTTCTGAAGCAGAGTAAACAGATGCTCCCGCCTCTGAAACTATAACATAATAAAGTTCCATTCCTTTTTCTGCTTTTACTTCTTTTATAAGTCTTGCTATAACCTCTTCTGATTCTCTACTGGCAGTACCATTTCCTAATGAAATAACGTCTATATTATAATTATAAACCAATTCCTTTAGCTTCCTTATTGATCCTTCTACGTCATTTTGAGGTGCAGTAGCATAAATTGTAGATATGTCTAAAAGCTTTCCTGTATCATCTAATATGGCAATCTTACAGCCAGTTCTAAAACCTGGATCATATCCTAAAACTACTTTACCTTTTATAGGCGCTTGCATAAGTAATGATTTTAAATTTGCTTTAAAAATTTCAATAGCCCCTTCTTCTGCTCTGTTAGTAAGTTCTGATCTTATTTCTCTCTCTATAGAAGGATATATCAATCTTTTCAATGAATCACTTACACTTTTCTCTAAATGTACATCTGTAATATTATTTCCCTTTAATATTTTAGACTTTAAATATTCTATTATTTTATCGTTATCAACAGTTATCTTAACCGATAGTATTTTTTCTTTTTCTCCTCTATTTATTGCAAGTATTCTATGAGATGGGATACTCTTTACTGCCTCAGTATACTTATAATACATTTCATATGGAGTGGGTTCTTTACTTTCACCTGAAGTTTCTATTAAGCCTTCCCTGTTTATTAAATTTCTTATCCACTTTCTGTATTCTGCTTCATCAGAAATAATTTCACTTATAATGTCTTCGGCGCCCAAAAGAGCTTCTTCTGTTGAATTTACACCTTTATCCTCATTTAAAAATTCACTTGCAAACTTCTCTAGATCTCCTTTAAATTCTCCATTTATCATAACTTCTGCTAAGGGTTTTAATCCTTTCTCAACAGCTATAGTTGCCCTTGTTCTCTTTTTAGGTTTAAAAGGTCTATATAAATCTTCTACCTCTGTTAATGTATTACACTTTAAAATGCTATCTTTTAACTCCCCTGTTAATTTTCCTTGTTCATCTATTATTCTTATAACATCCTCTTTTCTTCCTTCAAGATTTCTTAAGTATGTAAGTCTTTCAAATAAATTTCTAAGAACCACATCTGTAAGTCCACCTGTTACTTCTTTTCTATATCTAGCAATGAAAGGAATAGTATTTCCTCCATCTAATAATTCAATAACATTATCCACCTGTTTTGTCCTTATATTTAATTCCTGTGATAATTTTTCTTGTATACTTTTCATTTCACCCTCCACACTTCCATTTTAATCCACAATTCTTTTTATTAAAATTATTGTACAACAGTTATATACTGTTTTGCAATGTAATATATTTTAAATGACAGTAGTTTTAAAGGAGATATTAATGTATAGAAAAGTTCATAACTTTTTAATTACCCTATGTTTAATAACCTTTTATTTTAATTTTAATCTATTTATAACAATAAAACCCTTTAGTAGCAACAATGTGATAAAAAATATTGAATATTTATCCTCTCAAGAGCTAAGAGGTAGGTTGCCTGGAACAATTGAAAATATACAGGCCGCCCAATACGTAAAAGATAAATTCATAGAAAATAAACTTAGTCCCTTTAATAATAATTATTACCAAAGCTTTCAATATTATTATCCCGAGAGAATAGAAGGTGACCCATACTTAAAAGTTTTTAATGTTGATGGTGAATTAATACGCAATTATACATACGGTAAAGATTTTAAAGAAGATTTAATAAATTTTAGAAATAATAAAATAAGATTTAATAGAACCGCAAATTTAGTTTTTAAAAATGATTTCTTCACTATTTCTCAAGGTAAAGATGAAGTGCTATTTTTCACACCAGAAAAAGATAATCTTTCTTTTAGAAGCTCTTTTATGTATAATGCAAAAATGGATATGTATGTTATGGTTACTAAATCTACACGTGATGAATTAAAAAAATTCATTGACTCAGACTTTACAATAGAATGTTTTATTCCTTATAAAATATCCAAAACTAATCTATACAATATTACTGCAATGATAAATGGTGTAAACTCCGATAAATCTCCTATAGTAGTATCATCACATTTTGATCATGTAGGAACAGATTTATCTAATATAACCTATCCTGGTGCATTAGATAATGCATCTGGTACTGCTTTTGTAATTGAAATGAGTAAATATATAAATTCTTTAGGTAAACCTAAGAGGAATATTTTATTTTTATCCTTCAATGCAGAGGAATTCGGATTGATAGGCTCTACAGAATTTGCAAAAAAATATTATTCTTTATTAAAAAACAGTAAAATATTTAATTTTGATATGGTTGGTACAAATAATTCTGCCCCTCTTTGTATAATGGGTGGTAAAAAAGATTCTGTATGCTCACCAATTATAAAATCTGTTTCTGATACTTGTTCAAAAGAAAAAATTTATTTTAATTATCTCTTTGATGATTCAAGTGATCATTACTCCTTTAGAAAATTAGGGATAGACGCTATAACTTTTATAGATAATGATGTAACTAGAATTCACACACCTAATGATAAAGCTACATTCATAAGCAGTAAATCTATAGATAGATGTTTCAAAGTAGCCTCAAAGGAAATAATTAAAAATGCCTTTGATAACGATCCTTTTATACTTTACAATAACGAATTAACATTAGCTTCTTTAATGTTTATAATTATATTATTCATTTTAGAATGCAAAGATATGGAATAAAGGTGCTATATAGCACCTTTATTTACTATTTTGCTTTAAATATTCAGTTATAAACAAGTCTATTCCTCCATCCATTACTAAAGATAGATTGCTAGTCTCCGCACCTGTTCTATGATCTTTAACTAAATTATATGGGTGAAATACATATGATCTAATCTGACTTCCCCATCCCATATCTTTCAATTCTCCTGCTAAATCCTCTATTCTTTCCTTATGTGCAGCTTCTTTTAATTCTATAAGCTTCCCCTTTAACATCTTTAAAGCTGTTTCTTTATTTGAATGTTGGCTTCTTTCATTTTGGCACTGAACTACTATGCCTGTAGGTATATGAGTTATTCTTATGGCTGACTCCGTTTTATTTACATGTTGCCCTCCTGCTCCACCAGAACGGTAAGTATCTATTCTTAAATCATCTGCTATTATTTCTATATCTTGACTTTCGGTAAGTTCCGGTAGCACCTCTAAGGATGCAAAGGAAGTTTGTCTTTTACCATTAGCATTAAAAGGAGAAATCCTAACGAGTCTATGTATTCCTTTTTCTGCTTTTAAATATCCATAAGCAAAATCTCCACTTATTTTTAAAGTTACACTTTTTATTCCTGCCTCGTCTCCAGGTAAAAAATCTAAACTATCTACTTTAAATCCTTTTTTTTCTGACCATCTTGTATACATCCTAAGAAGCATTTCTGTCCAATCCTGTGCATCCGTTCCCCCTACTCCTGCATGTAGAGTTATTATGGCGTTATTTCTATCATATTCTCCAGATAAAAGGACTTCAACTCTAAAACTTTCAACTTCTTCTTGTAGGTTATTAACTTCCCTAATAATCTCTTCTACGGAATCTTTATCTTCTTCTTCAGACATTAATTCTATAAAAGTTTTATTATCCTCTATTCTAGACAAAAATTCATTATATTTTTCTACTCTACCTTTTAGGAATTTTTCTTTTTGAGTAATTTTTTGTGCATTTTTTATATCTTCCCAAAAATTCGATTCCTGCATTTTATTTTGCAATTCTTCTACTTTAAGTTTAATATAAGGCAGGTCAAAGTGAACCACCTATCTCTTGCAAAATATTTTCAAGATTAGTAAGAATAACTGTAGCTTCTTCTAATTCTAAAATCATTTAATCAACTCCTTATTGTTTCATAAATAAAATGGAGAACTAAGTTTTTATAAATTATAACTTTAAATTCTCCATTCTTATTATCCTATATTAAGCTTCTCTACCACAACAATTTTTATACTTCTTTCCACTACCACATGGACATGGGTCATTTCTTCCCACTTTATTTTCTTTTCTCACTGGCTGTTTCTTTGTTCCATCTGAACCATCATAATTTGTTGATGTTTCTTTAGCTACTCTTTCTCTTTCTGGAGCCCTTTGTATCTGAACATGGAATAAATACTTAATAGTTTCACCCTTTATGTTATAAATCATCTCTTCAAACATTTCGCTACCTTCAAACTGGTATGCTTGAACAGGATCTTGTTGCTTATAAGCTCTAAGGCCTATTCCCTGCTTTAAATGCTCCATATCATCCAAATGATCCATCCATTTTGTATCAACAACTCTTAAAAGAATAACTCTTTCTATTTCTCTCATTTGTTCTGAAGAAAATTCTTCTTCTTTTTCTTTATACATATTGAATGCTATACTATAAAGTTTTTCTTTAATTTCGTCATTAGATAATTTGCTTAAATCTTCCACCTTAATATAGTCTTTTGGTAAATAAATATCTTCTAAGTATCCTATGAGATTTCCAAGTTCTCTTTCATATTCTTCCTCAACCCCAGATATATGTGAATCAACTGCAGAATAAATTAATCCTTTTATCATTTCTTCCACTTGTTCTTTTAGGTCTTCCCCTTCAAGAACCTGGGATCTTTGTTTATATATTATTTCTCTTTGTTTGTTTATAACATCATCGTATTGAATTAAAGTTTTTCTTATATCAAAGTTATTTCCTTCTACCTTTTTCTGTGCATTTTCTATAGCATTACTTACCATTTTACTTTCTATAGCTTCATCATCGCCAAGACCTAATTTTTCTACAACACCTTTTAATTTCTCTGACCCAAATATTCTCATTAAATCATCTTCCAATGATACATAAAATCTTGATTCACCTGGGTCACCTTGACGTCCTGAACGTCCTCTTAGCTGATTATCAATTCTTCTTGATTCATGTCTTTCTGTTCCTATTATTTTTAATCCACCAGCTTCTACTACACCTTCTCCAAGTTTAATATCTGTACCACGGCCTGCCATATTCGTAGCTATAGTAACCATACCGTATTCACCAGCATGAGATATTATTTCAGCTTCCTTTTCATGGTATTTAGCATTAAGAACCTGATGTTTAATACCCTTTTTCTTTAACATTTCAGATATAAGCTCTGATTTTTCTATACTTACGGTACCTACAAGTGAAGGCTGACCTTTTTTATGTGTTTCAACTATTTCATCAACAATAGCCATAAATTTTCCCTTGGCAGTTTTATAAACTAAATCAGGTTGATCAATTCTTATAACAGGTTTATGAGTTGGAACTACTATTACATCAAGTCCATATATCTCTCTAAACTCTCCTTCTTCTGTTTGCGCTGTACCTGTCATACCTGATAATTTTTTAAACATTCTAAAATAATTCTGATAAGTTATAGTAGCTAAAGTTTTGGACTCTCTTTCAACTTTAACCCCTTCTTTAGCTTCTATAGCTTGATGTAATCCATCACTGTATCTTCTTCCTTCCATAACTCTACCAGTGAATTCATCAACTATCATTACTTCTCCGTCTCTTACTATGTAATCCTTATCCATCTTCATCATATAGTTAGCTTTTAATGCCTGAACCACATGATGCTGTATTTCCATATTATCTGAATCAGCATAATTTTCCACTTTAAAATATGCTTCCGCCTTTTTAACTCCTTCATCGGTAAGTATTACAGAATTAGCCTTTTCATCTACAGTAAAATCCGTTTCCTTTATTAATGATTTGGCAAAATAATCTGCCACTTTATAAAATTCAGTGGACTTTTCTCCTTGACCTGATATAATAAGAGGTGTTCTGGCTTCGTCTATTAATATAGAGTCTACCTCATCAACTATTGCAAAGCTTAATCCTCTTTGAACTCTCTCTTCTTTATAAACAACCATATTATCTCTTAAATAATCAAAACCAAATTCACTGTTTGTTCCATAAGTTATATCACAGTTGTATGCTTCCTGTCTTTGTGTTTGATCTAAATCATGTAGTATTACTCCAGCAGTAAGACCTAAAAACTCATATACTGGTGACATTAAATCCCTATCTCTTTTTGCTAGATAATCATTTACAGTTACTATATGAACGCCATTTCCAGCTAAAGCATTTAAATACGCAGGAGCTGTAGCTACTAATGTTTTTCCTTCACCTGTTTTCATTTCCGCTATTCTTCCCTGATGAAGGACAACCCCTCCTATTAACTGCTCTCTATAGTGTTTTAATTCTATAGTTCTATAGGCTGCTTCTCTTACTACAGCAAATGCTTCTACTAATATGTCATCTAATGTTTCACCGTTTTTTAATCTCTCTTTAAACTCATCTGTTTTAGCTCTTAACTGCTCATCAGTCATAGCTTGCACTGATGAATCTAGGGTCTCTATTTTATCTACTATTGGAATGATTCTTTTAACTTCTCTGTCGCTATATGTACCAAAAATTTTTTGCAATATTCCCATTCTTTTCATCCTCGCTATTATAAAATTCTATAATATAGTATACCTTATAGATTATAACATCTAATTAAATGCTATTCAACTTATCTGAAAACAAATACTTAGTTAATTTGTAAATTTTTCATAAATATAATAATAAAAAAGAGAGGTATAACCTCCCTTTTATTTAAAATTCTGGCTCTATAAGACCATAGTTTCCATCTTTTCTTTTATATACAACATTAACCTCTCCGTCATCTGCACTCTCATATACAAAAAAGTTATGTCCTAAAAGTTCCATTTGTAAAACAGCTTCTTCTGCTGACATAGGTTTAATGGCAAATTTTTTAGTCCTTACTATACTAGGCTCTTCTGCCCCTTCTTCTTGTATTATATCAGGTATAAATTGGAACTTTAAAGCGCCCTCATGGTATCTCCTTTGTAACTTAGTTTTTTGTTTTCTTATTTGTCTTTCTAATTTATCAACTACTAAATCTATAGAAGCATACATATCTTCAGTAGATTCTTCTCCTCTTAATATTACTCCATTGAAAGGGATTGTAACCTCTATTATTTGTCTAGCCTTTTGAACACTTAATGTAGCATGGGCCTCTACATCAGGACTAAAATACTTTTCTAGCTTTTCTATTTTTTTCTCCACAACGCCTCTTAATGCTTTTGTAATTTCAATATTTTTTCCTGTAACAGTTATTCTCATATCTTCAGCCCCTCTCTTTACTCTATATAGAGTAATGTTTGTTTTGTTACTTATATTCTAATACTTAATAGCTTAAATAACAAGATTAATTATTCTAAATTTACAAAATATTAAATAAATTAAACTTTCATTTATTTTAATTTTCTAACTATTTTACATTTAATTAATTTTACTAAAAATTAAAGCCTTTGTTTTACAACAAAGACTTCAAACTATTAAGTCAGCTGACCTGATCTTTGACCCCACACTCGCCTGCTGGAGCTTTTGCTACTAGGAATTAACCCCTCACTACTTACCCTCTCGCATAAAACGGCAGGACTTACTTCTAAGCCGCACCATGATCATTAAACATTTTATTTAACTTACGTGGATCGTTTTGCCTGCGACTGGCTTCGACTTTCAACCACAGACCTAACTTAATACACTAAAAATTATACATCACTTTTGGCTGCAGTCAAGATAAATATTTCCTTTGCACCACTATCAGATAAAGTCTTCGCACAATAAAAAGCTGTAGCTCCAGTGGTTATAACATCGTCAACTAGTAAAACATTTTTATTTTTAATTTTATTTATACCCTTTAGATAAAAGGAATCTTTTATATTATTCCATCTATCTTTTCCACTTAAACCTATTTGATCCTTTGTACCCTTTGACTTTTTTAAACAACTACATACAGGCTTATTAATTTTATCTCCTATATTCTTTGCCAAAAATCTGCTCTGATTATATCCTCTACTTTTCAAAGCTTTATGGGATGAAGGAACATAAGTAATTACATCTACAGGTATATCCTTTTCCTTTATTTTAACTATCATAAGATTTGCTATTTCTTCTCCTGCCTTAAAGTCACTTTTATATTTTAATGCTAAAATCAACTCAAGCATACTGTAAGAATAATAACATACACTATTACATATAAATTTATAGTTATAACTTTCTATTGTGAATTCTTCATTGCAAAATTTTAACCTCTTCTTACATAAATTGCATAAATAAGAATCCTTTGTAATATCTCTACATAGTGCACACTTCAAATCATTATCATATACAATAGAGCAAAGACAATCTTTAATATAATTTACATATTTAATAATCCTAAATCCCACGCTTCTTTATTAAAACGCCTTGTAACTTCCTTAGCTTTATCCATATGATATGTATTTTCATTAGCTAAGAAAATTACTTCTCCTTTCCCACTTTTATCTTTTCCGCCAGCCTTACCACAAAAGTATACTAAATTTTTATAATTAAACGCTCTATTGTCTGCAAAAAACACCATTACATCCACATTTTTTATTTCAAATAACCTTTCTTCTAAGTCATCTGTTATAATAATACTATTTTTCATTTTCATGTAATTATTTAAAATCTTCAAATCAGTATCTTCCAAAGAAAAATATATTAAACTATTTCTTAGTCTTTTGCAATAAATATTTAAATAATTAAACACATTATCTAATTTATCTTTATCTGGTACATAAATTACAGCTTTTCTTTCACACTGACTACACCATTTAATATATTCATATACTAAATAAGGAATATCCTTATTTAAATCTATCTTTGTAAGTATTATTCTTGGTTCAATGATTGGATTTTTATCTTTATTTACTGGCAATAGTAATTCTTTGCCTCTATTAAATATTTTATCTGTGGAGTACGCAATAAATTTAGTCTCATCACTTCCAAGTGTAACAATTAATTTAGCAATATCACAGCTTTCATATTTGGATATACTTCTTATATCATCATATATAACTAAATCAAATTTTTCTCTAATATTTAGTGCCACTTTAAAATTGCACACTATTAAATTAGTATGAAAACTCATAGAACCACTTCTAACATAGGAATACTTTCTAAATAAAGTGTTCCTTTTAATTTCATTTAATAATTCTATACATCCATCTTTTTCATTAGTAATATACAATATTTTTTTACCTAAATTTGTATAATTTATAATGCCTTTTATAAATATTTCTGATGTATTATAAGGTACAGTAACTATATTTAAAAATTTATCCTTACCTTTAATCCATTTATCTATTGTAACTTCAACTTTATTGGTGTTTAGATTATATTTAAAATTTTCATAAGCAAACATAATAATACACTCCAATTTATCTATTACTTATTTCTCTATAAATAAAATTTAAAAATCTATTTTTCTATGGCATCACTGTTTAATACATCCACTATTCTCCATTTAAGAAGAGAATATCTATCAAAGCTTTTATTATTTTCGATCATAAATTTCATAGCATTCATAACTCCTACTATTACAACTAACTTTTTTGCTCTAGTTATTCCCGTATATAAAAGATTCCTATTCATGAGTAACGGTGGCCCCATATATGTAGGCATAATTACTACTGGAAATTCACTTCCCTGGCTTTTATGTATTGTTATAGCATAAGCTAGTTCTATTTCATCTAAATATGTATCCTCATAAATAACTTTTTTTTCCTCATCAAATACAATAGTAACCCTATCATTTTCTTCGTCTATATCTTTTATATACCCAATATCTCCATTAAATACACCTACCCCTTCATTTTCACCCGTTCCATAAACCCTTTTCCACTTAATAGTATAATTATTTTTAGTCTGCATTATTTTATCCCCAACTCTAAATATACTATTTCTAATTACCTTTTCTTTTTTATTTTTATGGGGTGGATTGAGCACCTCTTGCAACCTTTTATTTAAATTTTCTATACCCAAAACCCCTTTTCTCATAGGAGAAAGAATTTGTATATCTTTTGAAGCCTTCCAATCCTTATTATAATTTGGGAGTCTTTTGGCTATAAGCCCAATTATTATATCTAATATATTATTATTATCTTGGCAGTTTATAAAATAAAAATCTTTATCTTTTTCATTAAGTTTTGGCATTTCTCCATTATTTATTTTATGTGCATTAATTGTAATCATACTCTTAGAAGATTGTCTGAATATGTCTTTTAATCTTACTACTTTGACACAACCGCTTTCAATTAAATCTCTTAATACATTTCCTGGCCCTACGGATGGGAGTTGATCTACATCTCCAACTATTATAACTCTAGTACCCATAGAAATAGCTTTAAGTAGATTATGCATAAGTAGTATATCAATCATTGAAGCCTCATCTATTATAACTACATCGCACTCTAAAGGAGTATCTTCTGACTTTGAAAACATATTTCCCTCTTCTTCACCTGCCCCCATTTCTAAAAGCCTATGTATAGTTTTAGCTTCCCTTCCTGTGGCTTCTGACATTCTCTTAGCAGCTCTACCAGTAGGAGCACCCATAAAAACTTTAAATCCATGTTTCTCAAAAATATCAGTTATACAGTTTATTATAGTTGTCTTTCCTGTACCTGGTCCCCCTGTAATTATCTCAATTCCATTACACAAAGCCCCTTTTATAGCCTCTTTTTGTGAAGATGCAAATTCAATTTTATTATTAGCTTCAAACTCTTGTATCTCCTCATCCATATTTATTTCTAATTCATCATATTTACACAATGATAAAGTTATAATTTTTTTAGTAACTCCTAACTCACAATAATAATATGGTATTGTAAATACACATTGTTTGCCTTCTACATTTTCAATCTTAATTTTTCCCTCAAAAGCATTTTGTATTATATTTTTTTCTATATCCTCTTTTGAAACTAATAAAACATCTAAACATTTTTTTATTAGTATTTCCATGGGCATATAAGTATTTCCTAAACCGCAAAATTGATTAATTACATATTTTATACCACTTTCTATTCTAAAGGGGGAATTAGGTTCTATTCCTATACTTCTAGCTATTTTATCCGCTGTTTTAAACCCTATCCCTGATATTTCCTCTGTAAGTATATATGGATTATCCTTCACTATGTTTATAGAATTTTCTTTAAATCTTTTATAAATCTTTATACACTGGTTAATAGTTACACCATAATTTTGAAAAAAAATCATAATATTTTTTAGCTCTTTTTGTTTACTAAATGACTCATAGATTAATGCTATTCTTTTATTTCCTATTCCTTCTATTTCCTTTAACTTCTCCACATCGGTTTCTAATATATCCAATGCCTTTTGGCCGAATTTTTCTACTATTTTTTTTGCAGTTACAGGCCCTATCCCAGATATAACCCCTGAAGCTAAATATCTTTCTATGCCCTTTTCAGTATTAGGAACAATCTCTTCATAAGTTTCAATTTTAAATTGTTGTCCAAATTGTGGATGCATAACCCACTGTCCCTCTATCCTTAAATTTTGTCCCTCTGTTATATAAGGCATGCATCCTACAACTGTTATTATATTATTTTCTTCTTTTATTTTTGCAACTACATAACTATTTTCCTCATTTTTAAATATTATGGAGTCTACAATTCCCTGTATCTCTTCCATAAAATCTCCCCTAATTCTTTTTTATATATTATAGCATATCACATTATAATTATCCCATGTATACAAGCTTTACATACATTTTTCTCAATAAAACTATAAGTTTGTACTAAAATAAAACCAGTAGCTTAATGCTACTGGTTTTATCTATATTTTATAAGTATTTTTTTATATCTTTAACCTTATCTAACTTTTCCCATGGAAGATCTAAATCTGTTCTTCCAAAATGCCCGTAAGCTGCAACCTGTTTATATATAGGTCTTCTCAAATCCAACTCCTTAATAATAGCAGAAGGTCTTAAATCAAATACTTTATTTACTATTTCTACAATTTTATCATTTGATACTCTTCCAGTATCAAATGTATCTACCAATATTGACACTGGCTTAGCAACTCCTATCGCATATGCAACTTGTATTTCCAATTTATCAGCCACACCAGCAGCTACTAAGTTTTTAGCAACCCATCTAGCCGCATAAGCAGCAGATCTATCAACTTTAGTTGGATCTTTTCCTGAGAATGCTCCACCACCATGTCTGCCATATCCACCATAAGTATCAACTATTATTTTTCTTCCTGTAAGACCAGCATCCCCTTGAGGTCCTCCCACAACAAATCTACCTGTTGGATTTATGTAGTATTTAGTACCTTCATCTAATAATTCAGCTGGTATAACAACCTTAATTACATTTTCCATTAAATCCTTTTCTATTTGTCCCTTTGTAACATCTGGGCTATGCTGAGTGGATATAACTATAGTATCTACTCTTACAGGCTTATCATTTTCATATTCTATTGTAACCTGGGTTTTACCATCTGGTCTTAAGTAATCTAATGTACCATTTTTTCTAACCTCTGATAATCTTCTCGATAACTTATGAGCCAATGCTATTGGCATAGGCATATATTCAGCAGTTTCATTAGTAGCAAAGCCAAACATCATTCCTTGGTCTCCTGCTCCTATTGCTTCATCCTTATTCATCTCTCCCTGTTTTGATTCTAATGCTTCATTGACCCCCATAGCTATATCAGGTGATTGCTCATTTATAGATGTTAATACAGCGCAAGTACTACTATCAAATCCATATTTTGCTCTAGTATAACCAATTTCCTCTAAAGTGTTTCTTACAATTTTAGTAATATCAACATAACAATTAGTTGTTATCTCTCCTACAACTAAAACCATCCCTGTCGTCACTGTTGTTTCGCAAGCAACTCTTCCATGTGAATCATTTTCAAGTATAGCATCTAATACCGCATCTGAAATTTGATCACAAATTTTATCAGGATGGCCCTCAGTAACAGACTCTGATGTAAATAATTTTCTCATAATTTTTGCCTCCTTTGTCCTCATATAAAATAAAAAACCCCTTCAACAAGAAGAGGTATTTGATTTCTCAATCCTCTTATCTTGCAGAAAAATTCTGCTGGAATTGGCACCGTAGTACTAAAATACTGGTTGCCGGGTTTCATAGGGCCCTTTCCCTCCACCTCTCTTGATAAGAGCTTTTTATATAATTTTATTACTAAGTAATAGTAGCATAATAGAATCAAAGTGTCAATTGAAAAGTTATGTAAATTAATAAACCGTTTTACAATATTCTATGATATATTTGCATTTATTATACCATTAACAGTAAAATAAAAAAGGTACTTAAAAGTACCTTTGGTGGAGGAAGATGGATTCGAACCATCGAAGGCGAAAGCCAACAGATTTACAGTCTGCCCCCTTTGGCCGCTCGGGAATTCCTCCATAAATGGAGCTGGCAATAGGAATTGAACCTACAACCTGCTGATTACAAGTCAGCTGCTCTGCCAATTGAGCCATGCCAGCATATTAAATTTTAAAATGTGGTGGAGGAAGATGGATTCGAACCATCGAAGGCGAAAGCCAACAGATTTACAGTCTGCCCCCTTTGGCCGCTCGGGAATTCCTCCACATATGGAGCTGACAATAGGAATCGAACCTACAACCTGCTGATTACAAGTCAGCTGCTCTGCCAATTGAGCCATGTCAGCATATTATTTTGTTTTTTAGGACGTATTGCATCCTTTCGACAAGAAATAGTATACCGTCATCCTATTTAAAATTCAAATTCATTTATAGGCTTTTACAGCAATTCTTCTCATTATTTCTTAATTTTATTGTATTTTTCTCCTTTTTAGATATACATATCATTTGTTTGTTAAATATTTGTCCTAAAATATTCCTAATATCTTTGGTTCATATATAAGCTTATTTACTGATAACATATCACGCTTTAATAAATATATTTTTACCAAATTAATATATCTTTATTTATAAAAATGGTTATATTATAATTATGTTTATACTTTTATTTTAGATAAGGAGATTAAAATGCAAAAACTATTAAGCAAATTTAGAAAAGCCATTAATGATTTTAAATTAATAGAAAACGATGATAAAATAGCCGTGGGTCTCTCTGGTGGTAAAGACAGTATAACATTACTTAAACTTATGAGCACCTACAAAATATTTTCTCCAGAAAAGTTTGAACTAATAGCTATAACCATAGATCCAGGAACTGGTGCAGACTTTTCACCTATGGAAAAGTTATGTAATGATTTAAATGTTGAATTTCATTTAATAAAATCCGATATAAAAGAAATAGTGTTTGATATTAGAAAAGAAAAGAATCCTTGTTCACTTTGTGCAAATTTAAGAAGGGGAATTTTAAATGATACTGCTAAAACACTTGGATGTAATAAAGTCTCTTTAGGCCATCATAAAAATGATGCAATTGAAACTTTAATCATGTCAATGTTTTATGAAGGGAGAATAAATAGTTTTTCTCCTAAAACATATTTAGACCGAAAGGATATTACCGTGATTAGGCCTATGGTATACATAGATGAATTAGATATAAAGAGCAATGCTAAAAAAAATAATTTCCCTATAATTGAAAATCCTTGTCCAGCTAACGGCTTCACCAAAAGACAATATATAAAAGATTTACTATATTCATTAGAAAAAGATATCCCTGGCTTAAAGAACCATTTACTAACTTCTTTAACTAACACTACGCAATTAAGTATTTGGGATAAAAATAAATTTTAATATTAGGTAGTTAACCTTCATATAAATTAATTATAGGAGGTGTAACTATTGAATAAAGCCAAAGCACATTTCAATGACCCTTTATGCTATTATAAAATTGCTTACTTCATTAAAGATTATATTAATGATAAAACCGTAATTGTATGTATAGGTACAGATAGATGTATTGGTGATTGTCTAGGTCCTTTAGTGGGCACCTTATTAAAAGAAAGACATTTTCCTTTACCAGTGTTTGGAACTGTTGAAGATCCAATACATGCCTTAAATCTTGAAGAAAAATTAAATGGAATAAAAAAAACCTATCCAGATAGAAATATAATTGGAATTGACGCCTGCTTAGGTGATACAGATAACATAGGTGAAATACAATCAAGGGATTACCCCGTACATCCAGGTAAAGGTGTAGGTAAATCACTTCCTAATGTGGGGGATGCCTCTATAATTGGAATCGTAGATGCATCTGAAGGAAATATATTTAATAACAATACTATAAGATTAAATTTAATTCTTAATATGGCAAAGGCAATCACAGATGCAATGTTACATGCCCATTACCTTTATTATTCAGATAAGTGTTATTTCAATTACTAATTAAAATCTCAATTATAAAATAACTACTGTATCTATTTAATAGTATGTAAATACACCTTTTAAAATTTTATAAATACATTGTATCAAGCACAAAGATTTACTTTTAAATAAAATAAGAGCAAAGGTTATCCCTTTGCTTTTATTTAATCAATCAATGTTATATCCTCTCCACTAAAAGTTGTATCCATTTTATCTAGAAAGTCTAACATTTTACCTGTACCAATAGCTACACAAGACACAGGTTCCTCAGCAACAGAAACAGGCACCATAGTAACCTCCTCTATTAATTTACCAAGTCCATTTAAAAGAGCTCCTCCTCCTGTCATAATTATACCCTTATCAGCTATATCAGCTGCTAATTCTGGTGGAGTCTTTTCTAAAACAGAATGAGTACATTCAGCAATAGCGTTTACAGTCTCTCTTAATGCTTGCCTCATTTCCTCTGAGGATACTGCTATATTTTTGGGAAGTCCTGTAATCAGGTCCCTTCCTCTTATTTCCATAGTTGTTTCTTCTTCATGCTTGTACGCAGATCCTATATTAATTTTTAAATTCTCTGCCGTTCTTTCACCTATCATTAATTTATGTTTTTTTCTAACATACCTTATAATGGCTTCATCAAAGGTATCTCCAGCAACTTTAATAGAAGATCTAACAACAATTCCGCCTAATGAGATTAAGGCTATATCTGTTGTACCTCCTCCTATATCTATTACCATAGATCCACTAGCCTTAGTTATATCTAACCCGGCTCCAATGGCTGCTGCTAAAGGTTCCTCTATTAAAAATACTTTTTTAGCTCCTGCATTTTTAGCTGCATCTATTACAGCTCTCTTTTCAACCTCAGTAGCCTCACATGGTATACACACAACCACCCTTGGTGAAACCATTTTTCTCTTGCCACAAACACCACTTATAAAATATTTTAACATTTTCTCCGTTAAATCATAGTCTGAAATTACCCCATCTTTTAATGGACGTAAAGCTACAATATTACCCGGAGTCCTACCTATCATTTGTCTAGCTTCTTCTCCTACTGCCAAAACCCTATTATTATTTTTATCTATAGCTACTACTGAAGGCTCTTGTAACATTACCCCTTTACCTTTTACATATACTAAAACGGTAGCTGTACCTAAATCTATGCCCATATCTGTTCCTACACTGAAAAACATGACTATCTCTCACACCCACTCTTTTGATATTTTATATTACAGAAAAAAATTTGAAATATTTTCTTACTATAACATATATTTATTATAATAGGAATGTGATTAACCTTCAATAGCTTTATACTTCATTTTTGTTGCTTTTCCACCTCTTATATGTCTTTCCGATTTATTATAATCCATTATAATCTTGGCTTCTCTGGCAATTTGAGGATTTATTTTAGGTAACCTTTCTGTCATGTCTTTGTGTATTGTACTTTTACTAACTCCAAATACCTTGGCTGTTTTTCTAATTGTGGCTTTTGAACTTATAATATAATTTGCAACCTCTAAAACTCTTTCTTCGATGTAGTCTTTCAAAGCGCTACCTCCTTAACCCTTCTATTATTTATAAATATGCAGTAACTCACACTTAAATTACATCTAGCTAGCCATTTTCCGATAAAAAATACGGAAAATGGCTAACCTCTAGTACTTTATATATTTTGATGGATTTATAAAGTCACCATTTTTTAATACTGAAAAATGTAAATGATCTCCATATGTTTCATATAAAGCTCTTACTGTAGTTTTACCTACTGCACCTATTTTGTCTCCCTTTTTAACTACTTGGTCCTTTTTAACAATTACCTTTGGATCAAGATTTGAATACACTGTTTTTAAGCCATTCTGATGATTTACTGTAACTTTAACTCCATCAGAACTATCACTTTGAACATTTTCTATTTTTCCATCTAATACACAAAAAACTGGTTTTCCTACTTCACATTTAATATCCATACCAAAGTTAGGTCTATAACTGTTAGTAGACTTCCAAAATACAGGTTCCTCTGAATATGCCCTTGCTAAAATCCCCTCTACAGGCTTTGCAAATTTTGTATCTGTAGTTTTTGATACTGCTGCAGTCTTATCATTATTTTTCTTAGCAGTACTTGACTTTGCCTTTGCCTTTTCCTTTACTTGTAGAGCATTATCATAATCCTTGTATGGCTGCTCCGTATTTTTAGCTGTTTCCTTTTCCGATTGATTCTGAACAACACTTGGTTGCTGAGATGGAAGTTTTTTAGCCTGTTTTGAATATTTTGTTGTAACAATAGCTACAGCTGCTAAAATACATAAGCAAAAGAATAATGCTACATAGAAAACCTCCTTCTTAAAAAAATTTGAAAATTTGTTAGAATATTTTTTATCCATATCAACACCTCCTTTTTGTAGTTTGTCCAGAGATTAGTAAATAATACATAAATTAAATATATTTTTTCTATTTTATTCCATCATTTTTTGACAAAAACTTCTATTTAATATTTAAATTCAATGTCCCAATTTAAAATACACCTTAAAACTTTAAAAATAATTAGGCCATTAGTATTTTTAAATACCAATGACCTCTTAAAACAAGTTTAAAAATCCTTTATTGAAACTAAAAAACACTCAAAATATTATCCTATATAAAGAAAAAAACTGTGAAAAATATCTCACAGTTTAAAACTCTTCTATTGATACCCCATTATAATAATAGGTTAATATTTCATTGAATTTTTTACCAGACTTTCCAAGGGCATTAGCTCCCCACTGACTCATACCCACCCCATGTCCATAGCCTACACATATAATCTCTATATCTTTTTTATTAAATTTAAACGTAAAATTAGCGGAATTAAGTCCCAACATGCTTCTAAACTTTACACCTGATATTGTAGTCTTCCCTAATCGTAATTCTTTAACACTTCCACCCTTTGTTCTATTTTTTATTTTAATATTATTTTTTAAACTATTATTAGAAGCTATTGACTTAGGATAATAACCATTTATTATATTAGAAAAGCTTTTGTAAGAGTACTTAAATGATGTTTTAAACTTAGGTGATGCTTCATCACCTATACTTTTTACACTTTTTAAATAAGGTTCTGCTGATGAAAAAACCTCTGAAGCTTCCTCTGTTTTGCCACTGCTGGTTGAAAAGTAAAATGGTTGACTTATTATTTTCCCATTAAACTTTATTACTTGTCCTTTTGTTTCATTAACAGCTTGTTCTATTTTATTCCAATAATCTTTTCCTTTACTAGTTGGCCAGCCAGATAATCTAACATCTTTATTCATATATACTTGGCAATGAGTAGAATCACATAAATCTGCTCCGTTTGAAGCACTACAATTCCTTCCACCATAAGCATTTACATGACTTAGAGCGTAAGTTCTCGCAGCCACTGCTTGAGCTTTCAGTGCTTCTATATGAAATTCAGCTGGCATTTCACCAGATACAACTCCTTTTATATACTCCTCTAAATCTATTTTCTCTATTTTTTTTTCCTTAGTTCTATATAACTTTATCTTATATACCCTATCTTCCTTCTTACTTTTAATATCTTTTGCCTTAAACCCAATTTGTTTTATACCTTTTAACCCATTAGAGTTGTCTCCTCTTATAAGTAAAAATGAAAGTGCTGTAATAAATAGTATACTTATTACAGTACTTATAAAAAATCTCCTTATATATAACCAAAAATCATCTTTTCTCATATAGTTATCTCCTTTTTTAATCCAAGGTATTATAGTATATATATTAACTATATGAGAACTTTTACCTCCTTATTACTTAATTTTTTATCCGCATACTCTGTATATATTTGCCCCTAAATTCTTTAATTTTTCTTCTATGTTTACATATCCTCTATCTATATGGTATACATCAGTAACTTCTGTAACTCCATCTGCAACTAATCCACATAACACCAATGCAGCTCCTGCCCTTAGATCTGTAGACTTTACTTGACAACCCGTCAATCTTTTTACTCCTTCTACTACTGCACTCCTTCCATCAATTTTTATATTTGCACCCATTCTTTTCATTTCAACTGCATGCATAAATCTATTTTCAAATATAGTTTCAGTTATTACACTAGTACCTTTTATTGAACAAAGTAGTCCCATCATTTGTGCTTGCATATCCGTTGGGAAACCAGGATATGGCATAGTCTTAATATCAATAGGAATAAGGTCACCTGTGCCATCAACTATCATACTTTCTCCATGAACCTTTATTTCTACTCCCATTTCTGTAAGCTTAGCAATGATAGGTTTTAAATGCTGTTCATTTACTCCATTAATTTTAAATCTACTTTTTGTAATTGCTGCAGCTATCATAAAAGTTCCAGCTTCAATTCTGTCATATATAGGTATATGATTAGTACCTTTTAGTTCTTTTACTCCTATTATTCTTATAGTATCGCTTCCAGCGCCAATAATATTAGCTCCCATAGAATTTAAAAAATTAGATAAATCTACTATTTCAGGTTCTTCTGCACAATTTTCTATAGTTGTTTCTCCTTCCGCCATTACCGCTGCCATCATAATATTCTCAGTGGCACCTACAGAAGGGAAATCCAAATAAATATTATTGCCTACCAATTTCTTAGCTTTTGCTTCTACATATCCATGTCCAACACTTATATCTGCTCCCAATGCATTAAAACCTTTTAAATGAAGGTCTATTGGTCTAGTACCTATATTACACCCACCAGGCAAAGAAATTTTAAACTTACCATATCGTGATATCATAGGTCCCATAATCAAAAATGAAGCCCTAAGTTTTCTAACTAACTCACCACAGGGTTCACAATCACAAATTGAAGAAGTATCTATAACAATTTTATTTCTAGTATTGTCTATATCTATATCTGCTGAAACAGACCTTAAAACATCACTAATCACAAATACATCCTCTAACATAGGAGCATTATTTATAATACATTTATCTGAACTTAACAAACTAGCAGCAATAATAGGAAGAACTGAATTTTTGGCTGAACTAATTTTCACTTCTCCACTTAAAGTGTTCCCGCCTTTTACCACAATTTTATCCATTTTTAATCCTCCATATAAAAATTGCTAATAGGAAATGAATATCTCCGGTGTTCCCATTAAAATATAACTTCCTGAACTATAACTACATACTGCAAAATTAAAATCTATTAACTTATTTTTACTACCAAATGAGTGGAATTTTCCTGTATATGCTGTAGTACTATATCCATTATTTATTTTTACAGTGTCAATATTTGCTACACTATTATTTTCTAAAATTTTTACTATTTTTTTATTAGTTTTTTCTAAATTATTATCTTTAATTTCAGATTTTAAATATTTAGAAATTTTTAAATCCTTGTTTTTAAGTACTTCTTGGGTTTTTAATTCCAACTCTTCTAACTTATTTTCATTATTTTTTTCTATAATTTTAAGTGTTATAATATTGTATCCTTCATATTTTGTGCTCTTAATATATCCATTAATCTTATCACTTTCAAAATCCAAACAATATATTTTATCATTTTTTGATATTTTCTTATATTTATTAGAAATATGCAATTGGTTAAATAGGTTATTACAAGTAACTTCCCCCTCTGAAAAATCTTTAGAGCTTGCAATTATACCATATTCTACAACCTTACTCTCAGTTTTTTTTAAAATATTGTTAAACAAATTGTAACTAACTTCTGTATCAGGTTTATTTAAAGTAAAATATAATAAAGATATGATAAATAATAGTACTAATAATAAATAATTTCTCTTTCTCATAATTCTGCTATAAAATAGCTTCCCCCCCATAATTTAATAAAAAGTACTAATCCATAAATTACCTTTCACAATTAAATTATGGACATCTCCTATTAAAGTTATTCACTAAATATATTAATAATATATAAAAAAAACAAGAAAATGTTACAAAAAACCATGGTTTTATAATGTTTTTGAATAGTTTAAAAAATAGAAAAACACACTATATAAACCAATATAGTGTGTTTTTCTGGATGTGGTACAATATCTTCATCTATCTATTCAAATATTATGTGTTAAGCATTATTATTATCCATATGAATTTCTTCAAATACAATCTTTATTTCTCCATTTTCAACCTGCATAATACCTGCTGAATTAGAAAAGTTATATTCTTTACCCTTAATATCCTCAACCTTTGTATTAGTGGGTTTTAATACTGTAATAAAATTAGAATGACTAGGTAAAATTTCTATTTTCCCACCAATACTTTCTGTAATTATCTTTTTTATATCTGTATTAAAATATTCTTTATAAGGAGTACATAACTTAAGTTTCATATTATTATTCATAATTTTTCTCCTTAATCATCAATCATTGTCTTAGACTTTTCAACAACCTCATCTATTGTTCCTGCAAATAAAAATGCTGATTCTGGAATATTATCATACTTACCTTCCAAAATCTCTTTAAATCCTCTAACTGTTTCTTTAACAGGAACATACTTACCTTCCATACCTGTAAATTGTTCTGCTACAGTAAAAGGTTGCGATAAAAATCTTTGTATTCTCCTTGCCCTTGCAACTGCTGCTTTATCTTCTTCTGAAAGTTCATCTACTCCTAAAATAGCTATTATATCCTGCAATTCCTTATATCTTTCTAATATATGTTTTACCTCTGTTGCTACTTCATAGTGTTCTTTACCAACTACCCTAGGATCTAATATTCTTGATGAAGACTCAAGTGGATCTACTGCTGGATATATACCAAGTTCAACTATAGATCTTGATAAAACCGTTGTGGCATCCAAATGGGCAAACGTTGTTGCTGGAGCAGGATCTGTTAAGTCATCAGCTGGAACATATACAGCCTGAACTGATGTTATAGAACCATGAGTAGTAGATGTAATTCTTTCTTGTAAAGCACCCATCTCTGTTGCTAATGTTGGCTGATATCCAACTGCACTAGGTATTCTACCAAGTAAAGCTGAAACCTCAGACCCTGCTTGCGTAAATCTAAATATATTATCTATAAATAAAAGTACGTCCTGACCTTTGTCTCTAAAATATTCTGCCATGGTAAGCCCTGTTAAAGCAACTCTCATTCTTGCTCCAGGTGGTTCATTCATTTGTCCAAAAACTAATGCGGTTTTATTTATAACTCCTGATTCTTTCATTTCATTATAAAGATCATTACCTTCTCTAGTTCTTTCTCCAACACCTGTGAATACAGATAGTCCGCCATGCTGTCTTGCAATGTTATTTATAAGCTCCTGAATAAGAACAGTCTTTCCAACTCCTGCACCACCAAATAAACCTATTTTCCCACCCTTTTGATATGGTGCTAATAAATCTATAACCTTTATTCCGGTCTCAAACATTTCAGGTTCTACTGATTGTTCAGCAAACGTTGGAGCTGTTCTATGTATTGGATAAACCTCACTATTTTCCACTTTACCGCATTCATCAATAGGGTTACCTAATACATTAAATAATCTTCCTAATACATTTTCTCCTACTGGTACTGATATAGGTTTACCTGTGTCCACCGCTTCTAATCCTCTTTTAACTCCATCTGTCGCTTCCATAGCAATGGTTCTAACAATATCATCACCTACATGCTGTTCAACTTCTGTAATAAGTTTTTTATCCCCTAAATCTATTTCTATGGCATTGTATATATTAGGCAGATGTTCTGAATCAAATTTAATATCCACTACAGCACCAATTACCTGAACTACTTTTCCTACATTACCTGCCATGTTGCACCTCCTTAAAAAATCATTGGTGTTATTTCTGTGCCTCAGCACCACCAATAATTTCAGATATTTCTTCAGTAATAGCACTTTGTCTTATCCTATTATATTGGGTATTTAACTTATCAAGTAAATCCCCTGCATTCTTAGTAGCACCATCCATTGCTGTCATTCTTGATGCCTGTTCTGCAACTTTAGAATTTAATAAAAAGTATAAAATTTTTTCATTTGTATAAGTTTGAACCATTTGTTCTAGTAGTTCATCTGTACTTATTTCAAATTCAAAATTGTTATATTTAACTTCCTTAGAAAGTTTCATAGGATATAATCTTTCAACTTCTACCTTCTGTTTTATTGTGGATATAAATTTTGTATACACAACATTTACAGATGCGATATCCTCTTTTTGAAACATTTGTAATAATTCATTACTTATATCTTTAACATCTTGTAAATCAGGTAATTCAGATACACTTAAAAACTCTTTATCCACATTAATTTTAAACTTATTAAAATAACTCTTACCCTTTTTACCTACTACTAATACAATGGAATTATTTTTATCTTGTATCTGATTAATAGTTTCACTAACTACATTTATATTATATCCTCCACAAAGACCTAAATTAGAAGTTATCGTTAAATATACATTTTTACCGTTTTTACTATCATCTATATATATACTTTTATTTTGCATTGATGCTACTACATTATCCTTAATTTCTTCAAAATAAGCATGGTATTTAGAATTTTCATCTAATCTTTCTCTGCATTTTCTTAATTTAGCTGTGGCAACAAGCCCCATGGCTCTTGTTATTTTTTGAGTATTAGTTACAGATTTTATTCTTCTTTTTATTCCAATGAGTCCTGTAGCTGCCATGTTTCACCTCCTGCAAAGGGTTATTCCTTTGCTAAAAACGACTTCTTAAATTCTTCAATAACACTTTCAAGCTTATGTTTTATATCATCTGTTAATCGTTTTTGTTCTATTATTTCTTTACTAAGCTCTTTTTGATGAATATTTACATATTCCAAAAACTCTTTTTCAAATTTCTTTATTTTATCAATAGGTACATCCATTAGATGATTATTAACACCTGCATATAAAATCATTATCTGATCTTCTACTTCCATGGGTCTATACTGATCCTGCTTTAATAATTCTACTAACCTTTTACCCTTTTCCAATCTTCTTTTAGACTCTTTGTCAAGATCAGAACCAAATTGGGAAAATGCAGCCAGTTCTCTATATTGTGCAAGCTCAAGTCTTAAAGTTCCAGAAACCTGTTTCATAGCTTTTATTTGTGCATTCCCTCCAACTCTAGATACAGATATACCTGCATTAACAGCTGGTCTTACACCTGAATAGAATAAATCTGATTCAAGAAATATCTGTCCATCTGTTATAGATATAACATTTGTTGGTATATATGCTGTTACATCTCCCGCTAAAGTTTCAATTATAGGAATAGCTGTAATTGAACCTCCCCCTAATTTATCAGAAAGTCTAGCTGCTCTCTCAAGAAGTCTTGAATGCAAATAAAAAACATCTCCTGGATAAGCCTCTCTTCCTGGTGGTCTTCTTAAAAGTAAAGACATTGTTCTATACGCAACTGCATGTTTAGATAAATCATCATATATTATTAGTACATCTTTACCCTTATTCATAAAATATTCACCCATACTACATCCAGCATAAGGAGATAAAAACTGTAATGGTGCTGAATCAGATGCAGTAGATGATACTATTATAGTATAATCCATAGCTCCCATTTTACTTAAATCATTAACTATATGAGCAACTGTTGACTGCTTTTGTCCTATAGCTACATATATACAAACAACATCTTTTCCTTTTTGATTTAATATTGTGTCTATAGCTAATGCGGTTTTACCTGTTTGTCTGTCTCCTATAATCAGCTCTCTTTGTCCTTTACCTATTGGTATCATTGAATCTATGGCCTTAATTCCAGTTTGTAAAGGCTCATTTACTGATTTTCTTTCTATAACTCCTGGAGCCTGAATTTCTACAGGTCTTTTTTCAGTTGTTTTTATAGGCCCTTTATCATCTATAGGTCTACCTAAGGAATTTACAACTCTTCCTATAAGCTCCTCTCCCACAGGTACCTCCACAACTTCACCTGTTCTTTTTACAACATCTCCTTCTTTAATACCCTCCTCTGAACCAAATAATACACATCCTACATTATCCTGTTCTAAGTTAAGTGCCATACCATATACATCATTAGGGAATTCTAATAATTCTCCTGCCATACAATCATCTAATCCGTATACTCTAGCAATTCCATCTCCTATTTGTATTATAGTACCTGAATCCTCTGTTTGAATTTTCTTTTCATATCTCTCTATTTCTTTTTTTATTATTGATGTAATTTCTTCAGGTCTTACATGCATGATATCACCTCTATTCTCTTTTAAGCATTAATTTTTTCATATCATGAATTTTAGATTTTATAGTACCATCTATAACATCATCTCCAACTCTTACATACACTCCACCAATTATACTTTTGTCAATTTCTTCTTTAAGTATAATATCTTTATGATATTTTTTTTCAAGCTTTCCTATAAGCAAACTCTTATCTTCTTCGTCTAAAGGTATTACTGTCTTAACATGAGCTAATAACATATTGTGTTTTTCTCTATATATCTTTTCTAATTCTTTTTGTTTTTCCTTAATGTACAAAATTCTGTCTTTCTCTATTAAAATAAGTAAAAAAGATAATAATTCTTCATCTATTTTCCCCTTAAAAATATCAATAAATATTTTTTTCTTTTTAGAAGTACTTATCTGAGGATGTTTTATAAGTTGAAGTAATTCCTCATTGTTATATATTATATTTACTATTTCAAAAAGATCTCTTCTATATTCTTCAATTTTTCCTTTTTCCTCTGCTACTTTATACAATGCTAAAGCATATCTTCTATCCAAATATTCATACATAACTAAATACCTACCTTAGTAATAAAGTCCTTAATAAGTCTTCTATGTTTTTCCTCATCTATAGATTCTTCAAGCGCTTTACTGCACATTAAAACAGATAAATCCACCACATCTTTTGTCATTTCATCTTGAGCCTTTTCTCTTTCTCTATTAGCTTCAGTTTTAGCTCTATCTATAATAACTGAGGCTTCCTCATGTGCACCTTTTACTATTTCATCATATAATTCTTCGGCCTTTACTTTATAATCTTCTACAATACTCTTTCCTTGTTTCTTTGAGTTCTTTAAGAGTTTTTCATTTTCCATCTTGAAAATATTAGCTTTTTCTTCATTCTCTTTTGCATTATTTAACCTATCTTTTATACCATTTTCTCTAGTATTTAATATTTTTTGTACTGGTTTAAATAAAAAGTATGTAGCTACAACTAACATAATTATAAAATTAATTATAGTAGCTATTGATTCAGAAATATCTATCATTTAAGCACAAAGCCTCCCTTCAGGCTTATTTTACCAAATATAACTTTTATAAAATTACCTTAAATATTAATAACAATCCTATTAATGCTGCATATATAGCAGTTGCTTCTGAAAAGGCACTACCAATAATCAATGCACTCATAATTTTTCCATTAGCCTCTGGCTGTCTTGAAATTCCTTCCACAGCTTTTCCTGTAGCATTACCTGTTCCTATACCTGCTCCTATACATCCTATTGCCGCAAGTCCTGCACCTATTGCTGCCATACCGGCTATAAAAGCTTTTGGATCAATACCATTCATAATTAAATTCCTCCTTAAATTTCAAAATTATTTAATGTTCTGCTGTTATTTTAATATTAATCATTGTTAACATAACAAATATAACCATTTGTATAGTTCCATCAAAAAGATCAAAATACATATGAAGTGGAACTGGTATTACCAGTTGCGCTATCCAACTTATTCCTGCTAATGCACTATAAACAAGATCCATTATAACAACTGCTGCTGTCATATTACCAAATAATCTTAAACTTAATGATACTGGTAACATAATTCTTTCAATAATATTTAGTGGAAAAATAAAAGCATAAGGTTTAAAATAACCTCCAAAGTAATGCCCTATACCTATTTTCCTAATAGCAAATGCCTGTACTACAACAAATGTTATTGCCGCCATACCTAAATTTATACTATAGTCTGATGTTGGTGGTGCTACACCAATAAATCCAGTTAAATTCATAAATAATAAGTACAACATAAGTGTTCCAATAAAAGGAACAAACCCTAAGTAACTTTCTCCCATATTTTCTCTAACAAGTTTATTTACAGTTTCTACAAATATTTCTAATATATTTTGCTTTTTATCTGGAATAACTTTTAAATTTCTAGTTAAAATAAATGATAATAATCCTACTATGACAATTATTGCCCACTGAATTATAATATTAATAGTTACTCCAAAACTATATCCAAATAAGTTTAATGTAAATATAGGTTTTAACGCTTCCACCGTATTCCCCCTTTCTACACTAATTTTTAATTTTAAATGAGTATAAAATTATCCCAATAAAATGCAAACTATACCCTAATAAAAATGGGAATATACTAATTTTGTTATAGTTAAACATTAATAGAGCTATTGCACAAACTATGATAACTCTAAATAAAGAGCTAAGTGTCATAATAATTTTGTGATTACCCTTTTTATTATTAAATACATAGTTAGTAATTATACCATTTAAGAAAAAACTTAAAATAGCAGTTATTATTCCAACTAATATATACAAATAATAATCATACAAGAGAAAATAAGTAATTGCACCAACTATGAGAGCAATAAGTGCATCATAAAATAATACCTTTTTTAACATAGTTAAAAGTTCATCTGCCAAATTTGTCACTCCATAAAATTTATAATTTAAATATGTATAAATTATATATTTGAAAAATTTATATTCAAACTTTAAAAAACAGGTAAATATATTTGTTTAATACTATTTTTCTTTATTTAATTTAAATTATACCTACTTTTTTCTAGATATCTTAGTATTTATTTGCTTTTCTCATTTCATGAATATAATAAAATTCTTTGGTCAATTAAATAATTTTTAGAGAATCTTCTCAATTATTTAATAAATTACTTATGTTTATATAATCACTACAATCACAAATACTCGTTATAAATCTTAATTCAATTTTAGAAATCGATAACACCAAAATATTTTTTTAGAAAAATGAATTTTATTTTTTTATATATTGCAACTTTTTTTGAAAAAAATTTGATATTTAATTATACGCTTAACCTTTTTCTGTTTTTTATTAAGAGTTACTCTGCATTTATAAATAGGTTTTACATATTTTATCTTATTATACCTACTAGCCTAAAAATTTATATTTTATATTATGGAAATAAACTTATATTGTGGTAATATGAAATTTATAATGATACAACCTTTAATATGAATTGGGTGTGTAAATTTAAGAAATGTTAACAATTGTATTATTTTGTACTTACAACAAAAAAAAGTAGGAAATTAACTTCCTACTTTTTTATATATAATCTATATTTATTATCTTTCAACTACAAGAGCAGTTCCCATTCCGCCACCTATACAAAGTGTAGCTAAACCTTTTTTAGCATCTCTCTTTTCCATTTCATGTAAAAGAGATACTAATATTCTAGCTCCTGAAGCACCAATTGGGTGACCTAAAGCTATAGCTCCTCCGTTAACATTAACTTTTGACATATCAAAGTTAAGGTCTTTAGCAACTGCTAAACTCTGAGCTGCAAAAGCTTCGTTAGCTTCAATTAAATCTAAATCTTCTACTTTTAAGTTTACTTTTTCTAAAGCAACTTTTGTTGCGTGGAATGGACCATATCCCATGATAGCTGGATCTAATCCTGCTGAACCATAAGACACAATTTTTACTAACGGCTTTATTCCTAATTCTTCAGCTTTTTCAGCACTCATTATAACTAATGCTGCAGCACCATCATTGATACCTGAAGCATTACCAGCTGTAACTGTACCATCTTTTTTGAAAGCTGGTCTCAACTTAGCTAATTTTTCCTTAGTTGTTCCAAATCTTGGGAATTCATCAGTATCAACTACTTTTGGATCTCCTTTTCTCTGTGGAATAACAACTGGAACTATTTCATCCTTAAATCTTCCGGATTTAACAGCTTCTTCAGCCTTGTTTTGTGATGATGCTGAGAACTCATCTTGCATTTCTCTAGTTATTCCCCATCTTTCTGCTATGTTTTCTGCAGTTATTCCCATATGGTACTGATTAAATGCATCCCATAGACCATCTGTTATCATTTCATCAACCATCTGACCATTTCCCATTCTCTGTCCCCATCTAGCATTATTTAATACATATGGAGCTCTTGACATGTTTTCCATACCACCTGCTATAATTACATCAGCATCTCCTGCTTTTATCATTTGACATGCTAAACTTACAGCTCTTAAACCTGAACCACAAACTTTATTTATTGTAAATGCTGGTACTTCCTGTGGAAGTCCTGCTTTTATAACAGCTTGTCTAGCTGGGTTTTGTCCAAGTCCTGCTTGAAGAACATTTCCTAATATAACTTCTTGTACCTGTTCTGGTTTTATTCCTGCTCTGTTTATAGCCTCTTTTATAACAGTAGCACCTAAATCAACGGCAGGTACATCCTTTAATACTCCACCAAATGAACCTACTGCAGTTCTAACTGCGCTTGCAATAACAACTTCTCTCATTTTTATAAACCCTCCTAATATTTTATATTTTGCGTTTTTTATATACAATTTAAAAATTTTCTGTCAACAATTTAATTATACTCATATTTTAACTATTTATCAATAGATTTTGTTAAAAAAAACACAAACTTTATATAATTTTAAATTCTTCTGGTCTATTATTTAATCGTTTATAGTAGTAAAGTATAGCCTGAACTACTCTCTTAGAAGCCATTCCATCGCCATAAGGGTTAATAGCTTTACTCATCTTTTCATATTCATTTTTATTGTTAATTAATTCATTAGCAGAACTTACAATTTTTGAAATATCAGTTCCCACAAGCTTTACAGTTCCATATTTTACAGCTTCTGGTCTTTCCGTAACATTCCTTAATACAAGTACAGGTTTTCCAAGATGAGGGGCCTCTTCCTGAAGTCCACCTGAATCTGTCATAACCATAAAGCATTTATCCATTAAATTATGAGTCTCTTTTGTGTCTAATGGCGATAATAAATGTACTCTATCTATACCCTCTAAATATTTATGTACCACATCTTTTACAACAGGATTTAGGTGTACTAAATATACCAATTCTACTTCTTGATTTTTTTCCACTATTTCTTTTAAAGCTTTACAAATATTTTCTATTCCTTCTCCCCAATTTTCTCTTCTGTGAGCTGTTACCATTATTACTTTTTTATTTTTATAATCTATAGAATTCAACTTTTCATTTTCAAATTTATAATCTTCATCCACAGTAACATTCATTGCATCTATTACAGTATTTCCTGTAATAAATATATCTTCCTCATTTATGCCCTCTTTTAATAAATTTTCTTTAGATCCTATTGTAGGAGCAAAATGCAAATCAGCAATTGCCCCTGTAAGCCTTCTATTCATTTCTTCTGGGAATGGAAAATATTTATCAAATGTTCTAAGCCCAGCCTCTACATGTCCTACTTTAGTTTGTTGATAAAATCCCGCTAACGCTCCTGCAAAAGTTGTTGTTGTGTCTCCATGTACTAAAATAAGGTTTGGTTTTTCTCCTTCAAAAATCTCCTTTAATCCTGTTAATACCTTAGTAGTTATGCCAGTTAGACTTTGTTTATCTTTCATAATATTTAAATCAAAGTCTGGAGTAATATTGAAAAGTTCTAAAACTTGATCTAACATTTGTCTATGCTGTGCTGTTACACAAACCTTACTTTCTATTTCCTCTCTTCTTTCTAATTCTTTAACCAAAGGAGCCATTTTTATAGCCTCAGGCCTAGTCCCAAATATGGTTATAACCTTTAATTTATCCATTCTTTTCCCTCCAAATTAATAATAGCTAATCTCTGTGCTTAAAAAAACCACATTTCCAAGCGCCAAGCACAAGTATAATCATAACTATGGCCAGTAAAAAATAAGAACTCTGGCTACTTACCTGCATTGCAAGTATAGCTAAACTGCCTAATACTGCACTTATAAGATACATAATTATAACTGCTTGTTTTTGGGTTAAACCCATATCTAATAATCTATGATGCAGATGTCCTCTATCTGCTTGCATTATAGGTTTACCATTTATTTTTCTCCTGATCATAGCAAAAAGTGTGTCATAAATAGGTAATCCTAATGCCAAAATGGGTACAGAAATTGCCACTGCCGCTGCAGACTTTATAGTTCCCTCTATAGATATAGCTGCTAATAAAAAACCTAGTAGTTGAGCCCCTGTATCTCCCATAAATATAGATGCAGGATTAAAATTATAAGGTAAAAAGCCCAAAATAGCTCCACTTAATGCACAGGTTAAAAAAGCAGCCTCAAGCCTAGTATCAATTTTTAATAAAGCAATTATAAGAATTGTCACCGATGATATAAGTGCTATTCCAGCTGCAAGTCCATCTAAACCGTCTATTAGATTTATAGCATTTGTTATACCAACTACCCATATTATAGTCAATGGTATGGAAAATCCACCTATACTTAGCCATTGGGCTGCATCTGGTAATGGATTTGTAATATTTTTTATTGTTACCCCAAAAAATATTAGTACTACTGCAGAACCTACCTGAAACATTAATTTTACTAAAGGACTTAGTTCATATTTATCATCTAAAAAACCGCCTATTACAATTATAGTAGCACCAATTATAATTCCCTTTTCGGAATTCATTAAGGGGCCACTTTTACATATAACAGTTACTATAAATGCAATATATATAGATAACCCACCTAATAAAGGTATAGGTTTTTTATGTACTCTTCGTTTATCCTTAGGTACATCAATGGCACCTATTTTAACTGCTAATTTTTTTACCAGTGGAGTAAGTAAAAACGAAAGAATTGTAGAAAAAACAACTACCAAAAATAAATTGTTCATAACCATCTCTCCATTAATATGATCCATCACCAGAAAGTGAATCATCATTTTCTATCCATTCACTAACAGGTATTTCTCTATATTTTTCTTTTGTATCTCTTATTACTACTTTATCTATTCCTGAATTAATAATAAATCTTTTACATAAAGAACATGGTGCTGCATTCTTAACAAATTGTAAAGTATTCTGCTCTTTACCTACTAAATATAATGTCGCCCCTATCATATCCTGTCTTCTTGCAGAAATAATAGCATTTTGCTCTGCATGAACAGACCTACATAACTCATACCTAGTACCTCTTGGAACATTTAATTCTTCTCTTCTACATTTACCTATGTCACAACAATTTTTTCTTCCCCTAGGTGAGCCTGAATATCCAGTTGATATTATCTCGTCATTTTTTACTATTATTGCCGCAAAATTTCTTCTTAAACAAGTACCTCTTTCTAATATGGTTTCACAAATGTCTAAATAATAATTTTCTTTATCTATTCTACTCATACTTCCTCCAAATCATATAATAACCTTTTCATATAACTATGTATATTCTATACTAAAAAACGGATAATTAAAAGTATAAGTATAAAAGTTTAAAAACAGTCGACTTAAAGTAGTCGACTGTTTTTATCTTACTTAGTACCGTATAGTCTATCTCCTGCATCACCAAGACCTGGTAAAATATATCCGTCTTCACTTAATTTTTCATCTATAGATCCAACATATATATCCACGTCTGGATGGGCATCCATAACAGCTTTTATTCCCTCTGGTGCAGATATAAGACACATAAGCCTTATATGTTTTGCTCCCTTATTCTTAAGTAGTGTTATGGCATCTGCAGCTGATCCTCCAGTTGCAAGCATTGGATCTGTTACTATTACATCTCTTTCCCCAATATCTTGTGGAAGTTTGCAAAAATATTCAACTGGTTTTAAAGTTTTTTCATCCCTATATAACCCTATGTGTCCTACCTTTGCTGCAGGTATAAGCTTTAACATTCCATCAACCATTCCAAGACCAGCTCTTAAAATAGGTACTATAGCGACCTTTTTACCAGCTAACATTTTGCATTTAGCCTTACATATAGGAGTTTCAATTTCAACCTCTTGCAATTGTAAGTCTCTAGTAACTTCATAAGCCATAAGCATAGCTACTTCTTCAACTAATTCTCTAAAATCTTTTGAACCTGTATTTTTGTCTCTTATTAATGCTAATTTGTGTAATATTAATGGATGTGCTATTTGTGTTACTCTACTCATTATAAACTTCCTCCCAAAATATGAAATAAATTTAATAGTTTTATATAAATTATTTATTATAAAAATTAAACACTTTTATTTAGAATAGTTTCCTTCTATCGTAGCAATTTTATCTATTCTTCCTTGATGTCTTCCACCTTCAAACTTAGCATTTAAAAATGTATCTACTATATCTAATGCTAAACCTGCCCCAACAACTCTCTGACCTAATGCAAGTATATTAGCATTATTATGTTCTCTACAAGCATGGGCACTAAATGTATCACTACAAAGTGCTGCTCTTATTCCCTTAACCTTGTTTGCTGCAATACTTATGCCTATTCCTGTTCCACAAACTAAAATTCCAAAGTCAAATTCCTTTAAAGCTACCTTTTCTGCTACCTTCATAGCATAATCAGGATAATCACAAGACTCCTTAGTAAAAGTACCAAAGTCTTCAAGCTGTATACCCTTATCCCCCAGGTGTTTAATTATCTCCTCTTTTAATGGTAATCCTGCATGATCACTACCTAATGCAATCTTCAATATAATACACCTCCAAAAAACTTTCCCATATTTTAATTATATTAGTATTCCCTTATTTCTCTTTCTTTTATTTATATTTTAAAATAGAGAATACATATAAATATTTACCTTAATTTGTTTGCAAAAAAAGAAGATATGAGTATTCTTATTGAACACTTTTATCTTCTCTTAATTTATTTAATAATAATAAAATACCACTTTTTAATTGTTTAAATGTATCTTCATAAACAGAAACTGTGCCGCCATAAGGGTCTATAATCTCCCCTTTAATGCCGACGTAGTCATTTAAAGAATGTATTTTTCTTTTACTTTCTGGAAAATTTTCAACTAAAACATCCCTAATATAAGCTGTCATAGTAATAATTAAATCACTATCATGGGTTAATTGTCTATTTAATTGAACAGCTTTTCTTTTGCTAATATCTAAATTCAATTTTTCATTTAAAACTTTACTTGAATTTATAGAGGTTGTACTTCCTTCTACAATGGCTATGCCTGCAGACTTTGCAAAAAAAGTATCATCTTTTGATAACAGATTAAATATAGATTCTGCCATACAACTTCTACAAGTATTTCCTGTACAAACAAATAATATATTCATAGCCACCTCCATAAAATATTTACTAACTATCAGTAAAATATTCTAACTTACTAAATATTATATGTCAACTATAATTTAATAAAGTTACACCTTTAATATATTAAAACCAGCTGATTTTTTTAGTCTATTCATAATGGCAATACCTATCCCTTTTTCCTCAAAAGCTTCTGAAATTATTACATCCACCCCTTTATCATCTAAACTCCTTAGAGTTTCAAATAAATTTTGGGCAACTGTTTCAATACTATTTCTACTTCCTAAAGACATAGTTAATGCATTTTTATATCTATTTATTGTTTCATCCGTAGCCATTACTCCTACTTTTTTACCAAAGTTTTTATACTCATCTATCATACTATTTATTTTCTCTGCTACTCTATCTACATCCCCTTGTATAATCTTTACAGAAGCTTTTGGAGCATAATGTCTGTATTTCATACCAGGGGCCTTAGGCAAAATATCTTTATTGGGCTTTTGCATAATAGCAGGATCTATATATATATTAGCATCCACATTTTTTAACATTTCTAAAGTTATTCCACCTGGTCTCAATATACATGGTGGATAAACTGTACAATCAATTACTGTAGATTCTACCCCAACATTACATTTTTCTCCCCCTATTATATAATCAATTTTGCCAAATAAATCTTCTATACATCTTTCTATATCTGTAGGACTAGGTCTTCCTGATATATTGGCAGATGGCGCCGCTAAGGGAACTCCTGCTTCTTTTATAAGCTCTCTTGCTATCACATTAGATGGCATTCTTATTCCAACACTATCTAATCCTGCACTAGTTTCATCAGGTATAATATCTTTTTTAGGTAAAATTATAGTCATAGGTCCTGGCCAAAACTTATCCATTAATTTTTTAGCTATATCTGGTATATTTATAACTAATTTCTCAATTTCTTCTATTTGAGATATATGAACTATTAATGGGTTATCCTGTGGTCTCCCCTTCGCTTCAAATATTTTTATTACAGCTTGCCCATCTAAAGCGTTGGCCCCTAAACCATAAACAGTCTCTGTAGGAAAAGCTACAAGTCCTCCGTCTCTTAATATATATCCACATTCTTCTAATACATTTTTATCCAAATTATGTTCATCTAAAATAGCAACTTTTGTATTCAAATTTACATCTCCCTTACATATATGTTTATATGAGTTGTATTAATATTAAACCACACATAACTCCTGCTAGTACTCCTATTGTACTACATATACCATCCCAGAGTTTTGATGATTCTGGTATCATTTCTCCGCATACCACATAAAGCATTATACCTGATGCAAAGGATAGGCTTATTCCCAATGCATTATTGGATAAATTACCAATATATCCTCCAATTAATGTACCTAATACCGTAGGCAATGCTGTTGCCACAGTATATAAAAGTATTTTCAAAGGCTTCATTTTTGATGCCATAAGAGGAGCTGCTACAGCTATGCCCTCAGGCACATCATGAATTGCAATAAGAATACTCATTTTTATTCCTAGTTTACTACCTGCAGCAAATCCACATCCCATAATTATTCCCTCAGGGAAATTGTGTATCATAAGTCCCATAGCTGTTATTAATGCAATTTTTATATGTTTATTCACCTTATTGTCTTTCATGTTATTGTCTACTAAAGCAACTAAAAAGATACCTAGTATAGAAAATAAAATTGTATAAATAGCCCCCCAAGTATTTATTGCCTCTGGTATAAGATCAAAAACCACTATAGAAAGCATTAGTCCCCCTGAAAAACCTATTAAGCTTCCAAGAATTTTATTTGTTGGATTCTTCACTATTAATCCTAATAAAGCTCCTAATGTTGTTCCCGAAAGGGATACTACACTACCTATTAAAATCATGAAAATTAAATTATTCAAATTATCACCTATTTTTTTTACTCTCTATAGATAATATTTTTATAAATATATAAATATTCTTATTCTCTTATTAAACATGCTCTATAATCTTTTATTTTTTCTATAGCCTCTTCTGTAAAAGTAGCGTATACACAGCTTTTATATATACAATCTAAAAGTTCATACTTATAATTTTTCCCTTTTTTAATTATAGAAAATGCATATTTATTTTCTGGATTTAATATCTTCATCTTATTATAATGAAAAGCCACATATGGATGATTCTTTAAAAATTTATAATTCATAGGTATCATTCTTTTACTTCTAAAGGTTGAACAAGCTATAAGTATTATTATAAAATCTTTTTCTTTATCAGATTTTCTTATTATATTTTCTACATGAACGAATTCAACTTTACTACATATTATATTTAATTTATCTTTCTTAAGCCCTGATGTAATTTTTAGTTTATAATTGTCACATTGAAAATTTAATGCTTCGTTATTTTTCTTAACCATTATTGCTATTATAACTAAACACTCTATAATAATAAGGTATAAAATATAAAATATATTAATATTGTTGGAAATTATTAAAATTATTGGCAGTATGAAAAAAATAAAGCTCATTAATAGCATAAATCTTTTATAAGATTTTTTTTGCTTCTTAATGGCTTTATTTATATTCATACTTTTCATCTTCTCCTATACAATTAGATTATAAAATTATAACTCTGATCCTAAATTTTTCATCTTTTCTGCTTGTTCTGCAGTTATTAATGCATCTAGGACCTCATCAATATCCCCATCAAGGAATGCTTCTAATCTATATAGCGTTAATCCTATTCTATGTTCAGTAACTCTTCCCTGAGGATAATTATAAGTTCTTATTCTTTCGCTTCTATCTCCAGTTCCAACCTGACTTTTTCTATCCTCTGCTATATTAGCACTTCTTTCAGCCTGCAATCTATCGTATAATCTTGATTTTAAAACCTTCATAGCTTTCTCTTTATTTTTTAACTGAGACTTCTCATCTTGGCAACTTACCACAAGTCCTGTAGGTAAATGAGTTATTCTTACAGCAGAATCTGTTGTATTTACGCATTGTCCACCGTGTCCTGATGCTCTAAAAACATCTATTCTTAAGTCATTAGAATTAATCTCTACATCAACATCTTCAACCTCTGGTAAAACTGCTACCGTGGCAGTTGATGTATGTATTCTACCACTAGATTCTGTATCCGGTACTCTTTGTACTCTGTGTACTCCACTTTCATACTTTAACTTACTATAAACTTTATCTCCTCTAACCATGAATACAACTTCTTTAAACCCGCCTATATCTGTTTCATTAGCGCTTACTGACTCCACTTTCCAATTATGTCTTTCTGCATATCTAGTATACATTCTAAGTAAATTAGCTGCAAATAATGCTGCTTCATCTCCACCAGCACCAGCTCTTATTTCAATAAATACATTCTTTTCATCATTAGGATCTTTAGGTAAAAGTAATATCTTTAATTCTTGTTCAAGTTCTTCTCTCTTCACTGAAAGTTCTTTTATTTCTTCTTGAACCATTTCCTTTAGTTCTCTTTCTAAATCATCTTTAAGCATTTCCTTATCAGCTTCTAAATCTTCTTCAGCTTTTTTAAATTCTCTAAACTTATTTACCATTTCTTCCATATCTGAATGTTCTTTACATAGTTTTTGCCATTCTTTTTGATTAGCCATAATTGTAGGGTCACTAATTTTTATTGATAATTCTTCATATTTATTTTCTATAAAATTAAGTCTTTCTAACATAAATTTCTCACTCCGTTAATATATTTTAACAAATATTAATTATAACATAAGATTTTCTTATAAATCAATGTTAATAATTTAAAAAATCTACTTATACATTGCTCCAACCACTCTATCCCAACCTGCTAAATCTTTTAGGCTTATTATATTTTTAAATCCATTTTCTAGTAATAACTTTGTCACATCTTCTTTTTGATCATGTCCTATTTCAAATATAACTCTTCCATCTTTATTAAGTACTTTTTTACTTTGTTCTAATATTTTTTTATAAAAATACAGTCCATCTTTTCCTCCACTTAATGCTTCAAATGGTTCATACTTTTTCACATCTTCCATAAGGGTTGGTATTACTTCTTCTCTTATATATGGTGGGTTAGATACTATAATATCGTATTTCTTTTGATTATCTATAGCATAATTTAATAAATCACTTTTAAATACGTTAACTCTATCATTTAAATTGTGTAACTTTAAATTAACACCTGTGGTTTCTACTGCTATGTCAGAAATATCAAAGCAATCTATCTTTGTATTATTCACAAATTTCCCTATAGATATTCCTATTATACCACTGCCACAACATACATCACATACATTTTTATAATTTTTTTCTTTTATAATACTTATAGCTTCCTCAACTAAAATTTCAGTATCTGGCCTCGGAATTAAGACCCCTTGTTTAACTTCAAAATCTAATCCCATAAACTCACATTTACCTAGTATATATTTTATAGGCATTTTTTCTTTTCTAATTTCAATAAATTTAAAATACTCTTTTGCCTGTTTTTCTTCAACTAAAAAATCTCTATTAAGCATTATAAATAAATTATCTTTATCTATAACTTTTCCTAATAACAAACGACAATCTAAAATATAACTTTCAATTCCCACACTCTTTAGGGCAATTATCCCCTCTTCTAAAAGTTTCCCTATTGTATAATTTCTACAATTCTTCATATAATCATTCCTCATTTTTAACAATTTTGTCCTCAATACCCTCCGCGGACTTTAGTGCCTTTATAGCCACTTCCAATTCTTGTAAATCAGGCTCTCTAGTAGTAAGCTTTTGAAGCATCAACCCTGGATATGAAATTATTTTAGATATTTTACTATTACTTTTTCCAATCCACTTTATTAACTCATAAGTAACCCCCGATACTACTGGTAAAAGCAAAATTCTATACATAAGCCTTTGAAAAAGCGAATCCCAACCTGTTAATGAATATAATATTATACTAACTATCATTACAAGGAATAAAAAATTAGTCCCACATCTAGGATGAAATCTAGAGTATTTTTGAGCCTTTTCTGGTATTAACTCCTCCTGATTTTCGTAACAAAATATGGTTTTATGCTCTGCACCGTGGTATTGAAACACTCTATTTATATCCTCCATCTTAGCAATTAAATATATGTATGTTAAAAATAAAATTACTCTTATTAAACCCTCTATTATGTTTAACACTATAGAGTTTTCTATTCCAATTTTTACAAAAAAGTTAGCAGTTATAGTAGGAATTGCTACAAATAAAAATATAGAAAAAAGAAAGGAAACTATTAAAGTAATTATTGTTATTACAGTATCCAATTTGTCTTTAAAGGTATTCTTTAACCATATGTCAAACTTAGATTCCTTTTCCTCTTCTTCTTCAAAGAAAGATGCAGAATAATTTAATGTCTTTATTCCTATTACCAAAGACTCAACTAAAGCTATAAATCCTCGTACTATAGGTATACCCAAAAAAATATTTCTTTTAGAGTAAGGAGTAAATCTCTCCAATTCTACAACTATTTCACCTGATGTCTTTCTTACAGCAGTAGCTATTCCTTTACTTCCCCTCATCATTACTCCTTCTATTACTGCTTGCCCTCCAACTGAACAGTTCTTTTTCATTATCTCACCCCATTATTTTTAGGAACTGTATGGCATTTTCTACATCTAGCCTCGTAAGACTCCTGTGCTCCAACAAGAACTACAGGTTCGTAGTAATTAGCAGGTTTTCCATCTATAAGCCTTTGAGTTCTAGTAGCTGGATTCCCACATACCATACATATAGCCTGGAATTTATCAACAAACTCAGCAATGGCCATAATATTAGGCATGTACCCAAAAGGTTCCCCCTTAAAATCTGTGTCAAGTCCTGCACATATAACTCTTTTCTCATTATCAGCTAAATAATTTATAACTTTAATAATATTTTCATCAAAAAATTGTGCCTCATCTATAGCTACTACCTGTACATCATTTTCTATAAACCTTAATATTTCCTCTGCATTTTCAACTACTATAGCTTCTTCCTTTTCTCCTTGATGTGATACCACATCCATTTTACTAAATCTATTGTCAATCTTAGGTTTAAAAACTTGTATTTTTTGTTTTGCAATTTTAGTTCTTCTAACTCTACGAATAAGTTCCTCAGACTTTCCACTATACATTGGTCCAACAATAGCTTCAATCCAACCATGATTTTTAGGTCCGTACATAATTAAAATTCCTCCTCAATTATTATAAACAAATATATTTTATCAAACATATAGGGTATATAAAAGCCATATATTTAAATTTTGTTGACTATTTATGAAAAGCTGTGTTATAATTTAGTAGTTAAAAATTCGGATAACATATCCACAACTTAAGAGAGGTGAAAAACATGAGAAACGGCATACATCCAGAATACCACCATGATGCGGTAGTTAAGTGTGCATGTGGAAATACTTTTACAACAGGTTCTACAAATAAAGAACTAAAAGTAGAAATATGCTCAAAATGCCATCCATTCTTCACTGGTAAGCAGAATATAGTAGACGCTGGTGGAAGAGTTGAAAGATTTATGAAAAAATTCAACTTAACTAACGAAGAATAATTTAAGTTCTTAACTTTAATGATATTCAAACATAAACCCGAATACAATATATATTCGGGTTTATGTTGAGTATTATTTTTTTATATTTCTTATAATATCATAATTATTATCCACACAATTCACAAAACCATTAACTATACAATCGATATCAGTAAAGTCATTAAACTCAGTAAAAGCCAGTTCTAACTTCCCTATAATCTCTTCATTTAATCTAGGATTAGCCGCAATAGCATCTTTGGGTATATCCTCTGTTTTACTTATTATAACTAAGTCATCTATATTTACTCCCTTTTTCTTGGCACTACTAATAGATTCACTATAGGTAGCACCCGCATCTATTTCCCCATTTAAAACTGATTTTATTACGTTATCATGACTTCCCATAAATGATACTTTACCAAAATCTTTATCTGGATTTATCCCATTACTCTTTAATAAATTTCTAGCATATAAATAACCTGATGCACTTTCCACATCCACATATCCAAAATGCCTATTTTTTAAATCCTCTATAGTACTTATACCATTATTCCTTCTACATATTATATATCCATTATAAAATGTTTTACCATTTACTTTTGGAGTTACCATAGGTATAACTCCATATTTTTTATGGGACTCTACATATGCAAAAGGAGAAAACCATCCAATATCTATACTGTTATTTTCAATACCCTTACCTAAAGAGTCATAGTCTTTAACTATAATTACCTTTGCTTTATATTTAACCTTTTCACATACTCTTTCCAATATAGGTACATAGGAATTCTTTATATTCTGTGGAGATGTAAATGGATTTATTCCAAATATAACCTCATTTTCTTTTTTTAATTTTGATGCAATTTGTTGTACATAGTCTGCTGTATCACTTAATTTATCACAAAATGTTACAATTTCCTTATTTTTATTTTCCTGCATCTGAAGCATTTCTTTAGATTCCATGGTAACCATATGAGTCTTTTCTACTGCAGCGGTTATATCATCTATAGCTATCTCTATGCTATTAGAAGTATTCATTTGATCTGTAGCAACAGTTTTTAATCCTTTTATTGCAAATGTTATTTCTTTAACAATGTCTCCTATTTCCTTTACAAGATTAGATGACTCATCTACAATAACATTAGCACTTTCTATTCTATTTACACATGTATTCATATAAGAATTAGATTCTTTAAAATCCTTTAAAATCTCTTTTACTATACTTTCAATTTCCAATACAACCTCATCGGTTTTTTCAGATAGCTTTCTTATTTCTTGAGCAACTACGGAAAAACCTTTACCAGCTTCTCCAGCTCTAGCTGCTTCTATCGATGCATTTAATGCCAATAAATTTGTCTGAGTAGATATCTGTTTTATATAATTTACAAAGCTATTTATTTTTTTAGAAGATTGTTCAAATTTTATATTTCCATCATATAAGTTTTGTATACTCTTATTTAATTCTATAAGATACCTTCCTATACTTTCAATAGTATCCTTGTTATTATCAAGTAAATTAAAAGACTTTTCTGAATTTTTTTCAATCTCTGATACATCTTCATTAAGTTTTTCAGATATATGGACAAACTCATTAACTGCAGCACTTATTTCTTGGACACTAGCATTATTTTGTTGACTAAAGTTTTGAATTTCACCAGATACGTTTATTACCCTAAACAGCATATCCATACTATCCTTATTTAGCCATAATAATTGTTGAATATCAAAACCAATAGTTTCCCAGGCCTTAAATAATTCCTCATAGTACTTGTCCTTTTCTTTAGTAACAGTAGATTCTAAATCCTCCTTAGTTGCATAGTCATTTTTTTTATTGTATATAAATACAACTATGCATACCAAAGGAACATTTATTATAGTTAATAGAAAAAATTTTATGAAATTACAGCCCCCAAGCAAACAAAATAAAATATTTCCTATGATAACTACAATGGAAAGATATAGAGAAATTTTTTTACTATACACACATACCATCCCCCACCATACAATTGATTATTATTATTTCTCTAAATGGAAAATATACTATGCATCTATTCTACCAAAATTTGGTGAGTATAACAATTCAAAATGCTTCTATAAATACAAAATTTCAAAAAAAAATGAGCAAATTAAAAACTTGCTCATTTATTCCCTTTTTCTCTTCCTAAATCTAATTTACTTATTAACTCAACAAATTCTCTGTTGTTTCTAGTCTTAAATAACATATTAATAAGTTGTTCTGTAATATTTTGTGTATTATTTTCATCATATAATACTTTTCTTATGTTGAAAGCTGCTTCATATTCCTTTTCCTCAAGAAGCAAATCTTCTTTTCTAGTTCCTGACTTATATATATCTATTGCAGGGAATATTCTTCTTTCTTGAAGTTTTCTATCTAAATGAACCTCCATATTTCCAGTTCCCTTAAACTCTTCAAATATCATATCATCCATTCTACTGCCTGTTTCAACAAGTGCTGTAGCAAGTATGGTTAAGCTTCCACCCTCTTCTATATTTCTAGCTGCCCCAAAGAATTTTTTAGGCATTATTAAAGCACCTGGATCAAGACCACCAGATAAGGTTCTTCCTGTAGGATTAATAGTTAAATTATAAGCTCTAGACAACCTAGTTATACTGTCTAATAATATAACTACATCTTGGCCTTGTTCTACCATTCTTTTAGCTCTTTCAAGCACCATGTATGCTACTTTAGTATGGTGTTCTGGTTCCTCATCAAAAGTTGAGTATATAACCTCACCATTTATAGATCTTTGCATATCTGTTACTTCTTCCGGTCTTTCATCTATAAGCAACACTATAAGTTTAATTTCTGGATGATTATTTGAAATACTCTGGGCGATTTTTTTCAGAAGTGTAGTCTTTCCTGCTTTAGGAGGAGCAACTATAATTCCTCTTTGTCCTTTTCCAATAGGACATATAATATCCATAAGTCTTGTTGATAAATCCGTTTTAATAGTTTCTAATTTAATTCTCTGTTCAGGGTAAATTGGTATCAATCTTTCGAAAGGTTTTCTTCCCACTGCTCTTTCAGGATTTTCTCCATTAACTTTTTGTACATATAAAAGTGCCTTAAACTTTTCCCCTTCTTTTGGAGTTCTAACCTTTCCTGAAACCTCATCACCTGTTTTTAAGTTAAATCTCCTTATTTGAGATGGTGATACATATATATCATCTGGCCCTGTTAAATAATTTTTTCCTCTTAGAAATCCATAATTATTGTTTTCAATTATTTCTAGTACACCCTTTGCTGTATCTGACTCATTTATCATTTCCTTAAGTTTTTCTCTTTTGTTTTCATTAGCACATCTTTCAGTATCAGCTGTATCTTGCTTCTCTGAACTATGATTTTCTATAACTCTTTTGCTTAAAACATTTTCTGCCTGTACTTTTACGGTATTCACTTGCTCCATATTATTTTTTTCTTTCGGACTTATCTTTTCTCTTAAAATAATGCCATCTTTTTCAATGTATACAGGTGATACCTTCTTAATTTCTTCTATCAATTCAGCTTTTTTGAATTTTGATAGTCCTTTAATTCCTAAACCTTTTGCAATTTCTTTAAGCTCATTGACAGTCATATTATGTAATTCTTTGCCAACCAAAAAATACACCTCCAATACCTATACGTATTAAATTTTAATGTTGAATTTATAATAACCTTTAGGGAATCATCTAAATAAGAGGAAACTTGAAAGGATATACTGCGTATTACATTATAACCTATTTTAATATTTTTATCCAGATTTATTTATATATAATAAAATTTTAGAAATACAATAGAAGGAAACAAATTCAGAAGGTAAAATAAAATTCTACCTCCACCCATTATAACATTGCATATATAGTATTGTTAATATTATTATACTCCGCAATTTTTTTATTTATCCTATCATGACTACCTATATAAAATAGTGGTAATCCTAATTCTTCACATCCACCTACTATAAGATTATTTTTAAATATATCTTTCAATTTATATTTATAGTTATGATATCCTTCACACAAAGGACAATATACTCTAAACTCTATATATTTGTCAACTACTTTTATATTTTTAAATGAGGTGCTTATTTTATTTTTTATTTCAAATAAAGATACGTCTTTTAAATCATACTCTCCCCTTATATTTTTTAGAGCTAAACTTATATTAGTACATATAATCACCTTATCCCCACCTCCATAATAAATTTAAAACTATGTTTTCTAACATAAATTATTCTATATATATTTATGAATTCCTTCATAAATAATGTAAATTTATTTAAAAAATATAGGTTTTATTGTTATATGTTGCAAATTATTCAAATGTAAAATAAAGCGATATATGCCATTTACTATCGGTATATATCGCTATTTATATGTTTTTATTTATTTAAGGAAGCTTTTATAAATTCTTTAAATAACGGATGTGGTCTATTAGGTCTAGATTTTAGCTCAGGATGAAATTGAGCAGCTACAAACCATGGATGATTACTCAATTCTACAATTTCAACTAATCTATTATCAGGGCTAGTCCCTGATATTATCAATCCTGAATTTAAAAAATCTTTTCTAAATTCATTATTATACTCATATCTGTGCCTATGTCTTTCATAAACGATTTCTTCACCATAAGCTTCAAATGCTTTTGTACCCTTTTCGATCTTACATGGGTATAATCCAAGTCTCATAGTGCCACCTTTTTCATCAACATCCTTTTGCTCTGGCATAAGATCTATTACCGGATAGTTAGTATTTGGATTAAATTCCGAACTATGGGCACCAATATACCCTAATACGTTCCTAGCAAACTCTATTACTAAACACTGCATACCTAAGCATATTCCAAATAGAGGAATATTATTTTGTCTTGCCCAAGCAATAGCTTCTATTTTTCCTTCCACTCCTCTATCTCCAAATCCCCCCGGTACCAACACTCCATCTACTCCACATAAAATACTATCTACGTTTTCTTTATTGATATTAGCTGCATTTATCCATTTTATATTAACCTTTGTATCATTAACATAACCACCATGATTTAAAGCCTCAACTACAGAAATATATGCATCATGTAATTCTATATATTTACCTACTAAAGCTATATTAACCTGGTATGATAAATTTCTTATATTATCAACCATACTTTTCCACTCACTATTATTGATATTACTACATCCTAGATTAAGTCTTTCACAAACTATATTATCTAATCCCTCATTATGAAGCATTAAAGGTACCTCATATAAATTTTCTGCATCTAAATTTTGTATAACACAACCCCTCTGAACATTACAAAACAATGCAATTTTATTTTTTAATTCCTCAGATAATGATTTTTCTGAACGACAAACTATAATATCTGGTTGTATTCCTATACCTCTTAGTTCCTTTACCGAATGTTGAGTAGGTTTTGTTTTAAGTTCTCCTGATTTACCTAAATATGGAACTAAAGTTACATGTATAAAACAAACATTTTCATTACCTACATCATACTTTATTTGTCTTATTGCTTCTAAAAAAGGAAGGGACTCTATATCTCCAACAGTACCACCTATTTCAGTTATAACAACATCTACATTTTTCTCCTTAGATACCCTGTAAACTCTTTCCTTTATTTCATTAGTTATATGAGGTATTACCTGAACAGTTCCTCCTAAATAGTCGCCTTTTCTTTCCTTACTTATTACTGACCAATAAATTTTGCCTGTAGTTACATTATTATTTTTAGTTAAGCTCTCATCTATAAATCTTTCATAATGGCCTAAATCCAAATCAGTTTCTGCACCATCATCTGTTACAAACACCTCTCCATGTTGATAAGGGCTCATAGTACCAGGATCTATATTAATGTATGGATCAAACTTTTGAATAGATACATTTACCCCTCTATTTTTCAATAGTCTACCAAGTGATGCTGCTGTTATTCCTTTTCCTAAAGAGGATACAACTCCTCCTGTAACAAATACATATTTAGTATTCATATAATTTCGCCCTATAATACTTTAACTTATAGCTATTATTTACTACGAGTAATAACTACTCTTAATCTTTCTTTATATAAATGTTTGATATCATTTATTCAAAAAGATTATATAGAGCTATAGTTCACCCCCTATATTTTTTATTTTTATATAAAATGTATTGACAACTATCCAATTTAACTCTATAATAGATATTACCCTAATCTATAAAATGGGATAGTTATGTTTAAATACATAAACAATATAATAACATAAGTTATTATACATTTCTACTGTTTTTTTATTTTATTACTGTATTTTTTGAATTAAGTTCTCCGCTTCAAAATACATTTCTCTAATTCTTTTATTATAAAGCAACTTCTTTTCAGCTGCTTTCAACCTTCTATCTATCTTTTTCTTGCTATCTATACTAAAATCTTTATTTAATTCGTCAATATCTATACAATTATATTTTTTTAGTAATAAAAATAATAAGTGTTTACAATCTTCATCTTCTAATATTTTTATAGAATCCCTTTCATTTAAACCTTTATACTCACATAATAATTTAACTATTATTTTATAATTAAATTCCCTATTAAAATATGTCATAAATATATTTAGAACTCTTTTTCTTAGTTCTCTCTCCTTTCATAGTTATGTATTTAAAATTATTTCCATATATTTTCTTTTTAATCATAAAAAACGCAACAGTCTTTAACTATTGCGCCTTTATATTTATTTTTAGTGTTGTATTTTGTGGTTTTTGTCCTGATATATTCATATCATAATTAATAAAAATATCTCCACCCTGTTCATTAACATCAATATTTATCTTTTTAGTATGAATATTTAATTCTAAGGTACCATAAGGCGTATTATATAATACTATATTATCCATATCATTCTCAAACTCCATTTTTGTACTAGTACTGCCCATTCTTATGAGTGACATCTTACCTTCCTTAGAATTTATCTTAAAAGTAGTAGTAGTCCCTTCCATACCTGATATTTCAGTTTCATCATAAACTACATAAAATTGCCCCTCTTTTTTATAAAATTTCCCTGGTGTAACCACTTCTATATTATCATCTTTTTTTGATTGCACACCACTAACACTAACAAGAGCATTTTTTTTCATTTATCCTCACCTCCAAGGCTCATAAAGAGCTCTTTTAATACTATATAATATACTTACTAATTTCTTCTTCGGAAGCAGGTTTTATAGCTAAACGCATATTTAATTCTCCTAAAAAATTTCCATACTTAATTTTAAGTAGCTTTTCATCTTTTCCTTTACTATACCTTCCTGTCACCATAGCCGCAAAAGCTATATCATCTTCATCAGGGTTACCTATTAATATTACCATTGAACCGTTAAAATCTTCTGCAAAAAATATTAAATCTTTTTCACTTAAGAAAGGTCTTATTTGTTGGGATTCATCAAAAGTTCTAGTAGATATAATTTTAGCTCCCTGGGAAACCCTAAAGTGTCTTCCATATTTTAATAATTCTAATTCTCTGGCTTCTACATTTTGAGAATGATTTAAAAGGTCCTTTAATCTAATTGAGTAATTAGGCTCTGTCAGTTTACACCCTCCAGCAGGAGAAGGATAGTCCTTTATATCCCACTTTTTAGCCAATTCCATCTGAACCTTCCTACTTCTTCCAGATATATCTAAAAGTTTTTCTCTATCAATAAGTCCATTTAACTCCATTTCTGTTTGTGGTAAATTTTTAGCACATAATGGTCTTAAAATTTTATCACTATATCCAGATTCATTCTTTACTATATCTAAAGAGGTTTTTGTTTGTGACATAGGTCTTTGGTTCAAAACCTCACCTGTAACTATAAAATCTGCATTTAATTCATCAAGCAGTTTTCCCGTATAATTAAGCATCATAGCATGACAATCAATACATGGATTCATATTTTTACCATATCCGTGTTTAGGATTTTTTAGCATTTCAAAATGCTTCTCTGAAAAATCTACCACATGTAAAGGTATATCTATTTGTCTTGTCATTCTCAATGCATTACTTTCATCAAAAAAATACGATTTAAAACATATTGCTATTACGTCTATTCCCTGATCTTTTACTAACTTAGCAGCCAATATACTATCTAATCCACCAGATACCATCGCCAATGCTTTTGTCATTTAAACACATCCTTTTTTAAATAGTTTACTATCTATTTTCCCTATTAATAGCTAATTCTATAAGCTCGTCTATTAATTCCTTGTAACATTTCCCAGATGATTCCCACAATTTAGGATACATACTTATTTTAGTAAAGCCAGGGATAGTATTAATTTCATTTAAATAAACTTCATTTGTATCTTTATCTATTAAAAAATCTACCCTTGATAGCCCCTCACAATCTAACATTTTATATATATTTACTGCCAAATTCTTAATATACTCTTGTTCTTCCTTGGTTAAATTTGCTGGTATCAATAATTTTGATGCTTCATTTTCATATTTAGCTTCATAATCGTAAAATTCTTTTGCCGGAACAATTTCTCCAGGTACTGCAGCTAAAGGACTTTCGTTACCCAATACAGCAACTTCAACTTCTCTAGCATTTATAGATTTCTCAACTAATATTTTTCTATCATATTTTAAGGCTTTTTCCAACCCCATCTCTAGTTCCTCTCTATTATGAGCTTTTGTTATTCCAACAGATGAACCACTATTAGATGGTTTTATAAATAAGTCATAATTTAATTTATTTTCTATTACATCCAATAATTTTTCTTTATTTTTTTTATATTTATCCCTATGAACAACTACGTAATCTGCTTGTTTAACTCCAAAATTCTCTAAAACATATTTTGTATAAACTTTATCCATACAAAGTGCTGAAGATAATACACCTGGACCTACAAATGGTATCTCTAATAATTTACATAGCCCCTGGATTGTACCATCTTCTCCATACAAACCATGTAATACAGGAAATACCGCCTCTACTTCTTTATTAAATAATATATTTTGTCCATTATTTATTTTATTGTTGTCATCACTTTCCCAGCTACCCTTTTCTATATTGTCTATTTCTCCCTTATATTCAAACCATTTTCCATCTTTAGTAATACCAATAGCACGAACTTCGAACTTATCTCTATTTATATTTCTTAACACTGATGATGCAGAAACCCTTGAAACTTCATGTTCTGTAGATTGTCCACCAAAAAGTATTGCTATTTTTTTCTTCATATTTTATCTCTCCTCTTAAAATCATATAAATTTAATTGTTGTGAAAACACAACAATTAAATTTATAAATCATATACTACTAATTATAATATCATACTAAAGTTATATCTTAATAAAAGTTTAAATTTTTTACAAGCTATTTTATAATTTTACTATAAAATTTATTTTTTTTACATAGTTAACTGTCCATTTGGAGTATTAATTATTTGTAATATTCTTTGTTCATACCCAGTTTCCGCATTTATATAAACAATAAAATTGTCGTTATTATACCTTCCTGAGAATTCATAACACAATACTTCTTTATTGGTCTCATCTGGGACAACTGCAAGCCTTATACTATTTATATTGAGTTTTTTTCCTACTCTCTTTTTAGCCTCATCTGCAGTTATTTTAGGGGAAGGTATCTTTCTATCTTTACTATGAGCTACCAAATATTTCTCAGATTCTATTCCCATTATAGATCCATCATCTAAAGCTACCTTTAATTTAATTTGGTCTGGATACACTAAAATATTATTTTGTTTATACACATAACTAATTACTGCTATATTATTATAATTTAAAGAATACATAGGCACCATGTCACTATAACCTATTCCTTTTAAGTAATTACTACCGTATTTTATAGCCTTTTCCATAGATATTTTTGCCTTTTCTATATTTTTATTATCTAATAAATATACTACTTTACCACCATTTTTACTTACCTCACATACAATATTATTATCTTTCTCATTTCTTCCCTTTATTGATACATGGAAAGAATATGTAGGTATTTTAGTATTACTTTCTGATTTATTTAAGGTAATATTATTAATTTTATTTTCTCCTACAACTTTTTTTACTACTTTTTCTGCTTCCCCTTGTGATACCTTTTTTTCAGATAATACTTTTGGTTTTATTTCTAGCACATTATCTGAAAAAGGTCCATCGTATATAAGCGCTGGATATTGGGATACCTGTTTTTGTATTGTCTTAAATTTTTCATTTACTAAATTCTCTCCACTTTGTGCAAAAACACCACTAGCTTTTTTTCTTATTTCACCCCATTTTATTTTACCTTGACTTATATCATTAGACACATTATTTAAATTAGCTTCTAGTTCAAATGATCTATTCTTTAGATCCTCTATGTTTTGGTAGTCTTTTTCCTGTAAATCTTTACCTTCGGAAGCAGCTTGACCTAAGGTATAGCAAAAATCTCCTACCTGAGATAAAAATTTACTTGTATTTTCTATAGTTTGCTGTGATATAGGCAGTGAATGAAGCTTATCATTTGCCATAGATGAATGTCTAAATATTTCTTCAAAAACTACTATTCCTTGCTCCTTGGATCCTACAATAGAAGCCTTGCCAAGATTAACTCTTATATTTTGAACTGAATCCATTAATCCATACATATTCTTACTATATTCTGCTTGTAGATAATTTCTATAATCTGTTCTCTCAAGGGTCATAAGTATAGCGAAAGTGGCTGAAAATACAACTATTAAAGTTACAATTGCAGTATAAATCATTCTTTTTCTAGTAAATTTCATATCCATTCCTCCCATATATTTCTTTAATTAGTATCTGTATTTATTTAGCTGCTTATTCATAAATACTAAAATATTTATAATCATAAAATTTATTTTATTATGATATAATGTCTTTAACGATTAAATATGGGTATAATATTATTAATAGTTATACTAAAAATTTAAAGACTTATATTTTTAAAAGAAATAGTGTAAAATAAATACTAAATAAGTTTTCCTACTTAACCTACTACTATCCTCAATATGAAAGGGGAAACAATAATTCATGAAAGCATTAATATTTTCTGTTTCTGCCGGTGGGGGCCATGGCCGTGCAGCTGAAGCTGTAAAAGATTATATAGATATATATAGCCCTGGATCTTGCGTAAAAATTATAGATACTTTAAAATATATAAACCCAATAATAGATAAAGTTATAATAGGAAGTTATTTAAAAACTATCAAAATAACTCCATCCTTATTTGGGAAGTTATATGATTATTCTGAGACCGATTATGGATTAGCAACTATCAGCTCTAAATTTAATGAAATTATGACTTATAGATTATTGCCCTTAATAAATGAATTTGATCCAGATATATTAATAGCTACCCACCCTTTTCCGACAGAAATGCTATCTATCTTGAAAATTAAGCATAAAATAGAAATACCTACAGTATCAATACTTACAGACTATGCTCCTCATAGTTTTTGGCTTCATCCTTGTATTGACGCCTATGTTGTTTCTAATGCAGACATGATACCAGAAATGGTGTCAAAAGGAATCCCTAAAAATACTATTTACGATATAGGTATACCTGTATGTCCGGAATTTCTAAAACAATATGATAGAAATAAAACACTTACAGAAATAAATTTTTCTACTACTAAACCAACCGTACTTATAATGGGTGGTAGCCTTGGAATGGGTAAGATTGAAACTATTTATGAAGAACTACTATTTTCTGACGATGATTTTCAAATACTAGTTATAACGGGTAACAACAAGAAACTTTATTATGAACTTATGAAATATCAAAACTCATATTATACCTGTAAGAAAACTTACATAATAGGTTTTACAGATAATGTTAATAAATATATGCAAGCTAGCGATCTCCTCCTAACTAAACCAGGTGGATTAACTATAACAGAAGCACTTATATGCAAAATCCCTATAGGTATATTTTCACCTATTCCAGGGCAAGAAGAAAAAAATGCAGAATTTTTATTGAAACATAATCTAGCTATAAATTTAAGTAAAAAAGAAACTGCCAATGCCCAGGTTGTAGATTTGCTATTTAATACTGATAGAATGAGAGAAATAAAACTAAGCTGTGATAAATTTTCAAAGCCTTACGTTGGCAGAGATCTCTTTAACCTAATAACTAGATTAATAAATAAAAACAACTATACTCCTGATTATAAAGATGATGATTATAAAAAAAAAGATTCTAATAATAAAGGCTTTTTCAAATCTATCCAAAAACAGTTTCTAAAAACAGCAGAAAAACTATTTTCTATGTAGCAAAAGGGATTAGATGATATCTAACCCCTTTTATTTAATTAATTTAGTGCTTTTTTTATAACCTCAGCAATCTTAAATTTTATTTTTATATTCCCATTAGAAGTATTATCTATAGTTTCATATTCTTTATCATTTAATACTTGCTTCATTTCTTTTTCAGTTTCCTTATATGATACTTCTCCTTTAGTAATATCCACAAAACATAATGGAGGGAACATTACACACCACCAGTTTTGCCCTTCACCTTTTCCTATTATAATTCTATATGCTTCATATTTCCCCTGAGGCAAAGTTATATTTCCATAAGTTTTAACTGGAAAATTCTCCTGAGATAACTTTGTTTCCACACTATAATCATAACCATTCTGCTTTATTATCTTTTCTGCTATATTCTTTATTTCCTTATTATTTTCTAATATAACCCGTCTTGATTCATTTATATTATTACATTGTTTAAGTTTAGGTGACATATAGCTTAACACTTCATCTCTAACTTTTAGTTTTAAATTTTGATCCATTACTAAATCACTATTAGCTATCACATGAAATCTTATAAGTTTAGATGATATATCCTCCCTATAAATGCTTGTCTTAAATTTTATAATAGACCCAATACCACATATTAAAATTAAAGTAATAATTACTATTTTTTTTCTCATTTTAATATCCCCCCGATATTTTCATTTACAATAGTAATTATTACCATTTTGTTTTTTATTATTCACTTATTTTATTTTTTATATATTTATTTTACAGTGCCTATTCTTCTTATATGAGTATCTACATTAACACTTATAATAATATTTTTGTAAATTTCATCCCAATTATTTTTAACTTGTTTCCAAACAGTAGGGTGATATTTTTGTGTATACTCTCTTATTCCAATTAAATCTACAGCATATTTAGTTTGTATTGTTTTTATAACCTGTTCCATTTCCTCTTTTAATGATTTATTTAAATCTTTTTCTATTTCATCTAAAACAGCTTTAGAAAACACATTTTTATCAAAATAATAACCTTTTATTTGCCCCTCAATACTCAAATCTATTAAAAAAGATAATTTCCCATTGCTATTATTTAATTTGATTTTTCTCTCTATTCCTTCTATTTGAAAATCAACAGGGTGACCGTCTTTATACGTTACCTTTTTGCCTCCCTTTAAATCTCCTCTTAATATTTGTATATCTATAGTTTCTGTAGAAGACAGTACATCCTTAAAAGTAAAATCCTTTATAACTCCGGTTCCTGATAATTTTAATTCATTTTTATCCTTTTCCATTACAAGCCATGGCAATATGGCATTACCATTTTCATCCAAGTTGATCAAAAAATCATTTAAAGTTACAGGTATCACTCCACTAGCTTTATTTTCAATTAATCCAGCTATATAGCTTTGAATATTTTTTTCCATATTAGGCTTATAGTTAATGAAATCTTCTATATCTCCATCTGCCATTACAACTAACATATTTCTATTTAAAGAGGCTTCTCTTTGAAAATAGTCCATTACTTCTTTTATAACCTGGGTGTATGCAAAAAGATCACTACTTATAATTAATAATTTTGTATGTCCAAAACTTATAGCTCTACTGCTTTTAGCTGTAGCTTTTGCTATAGAGTCTTCCATGGAATAAGCCTCTGTATTTATAGATTTTTCTTCTGCCACCCCTCCCTTTTCAGGTCCTAACTGACTTATATCTGGAAATGAATATGTCACATTGATTCTCTTTAAATTATTATCAGTAAATGGTTCATCTGGCTTTAGTTTTTTTACTTCCTCCTCTTTATCTATATCTTCCCCCACATCAACACCTATGGTAGAAATAAAGCTTTTCCTATCTATTTCCACTCTGTCCCAACATCCTGTGGTTAAAAAACAACAACATATAATAATTACTATCTTTTTTATTCTCATAATAATTGTCCTGATATACTTCTATACAGGATTTTTTCTCCCTCCCTTCCTTACTTTTGTAATAATTAATAAGATAATAGGGAGAATAACAAAATTTATTACTCCTAACATTGGAACATACTTACTAGATATCTGAGCAACCTGAACCACATTTTGAGGATATAATGCAATTAGATATATAAAAGGAACTATTATAGGCACAGATAGTTTTACATCATTAAATTTACACATCTTTTTTAACATATCCGCTGCAAAATAAAATAAATTAGTAAATGTAGTATAGTAAAATATCACCCATATAGCCATTATTATGCCTTCCCATCTTTCTACAAAAGTTCCTGGTATATCAATAGTCCTTATTAAAGTTATTACTGGCCAAAGCAAAATTTTGGTCTGTTCTTTTCCAAACATGCCTATAACTAATATAAAAGTTATCACATAAAATAACCCAATAAATATTAAGCTCTTCAATATAACTTTGTTTATCTTTTTCTTTTCTTTTACAAAAGGTAATATTAAAAACAATATAGGGAATCCACTATATCTATACATACTCATAGTAATACCATGAATATAATTCATAGGTTTATTATTTAATAATGGCAATATATTTGAAAAATCTGAGTCATATATGGAAAACAAAAGTACTAAAAATACAGGAATGAACATTAGCCAAAAAGCAACTTCATTAAATTTTATTAAAGTATCTATCTCTCCCCTTACAAGATACACTCCTGTAAGTATAGTAAATATAAATATAAACTCTGTAGGTGTCCTTTGAAGAAGATATACCTTTATCTCCTCTGTAAAAACTCTAAGTCCAACAGAAATAACAATTATACTATAGATAATAAAACTTAACCCTATTAATTTTCCAATAAACCTTCCTGTATTTTTTTCTATCAAATCATAAAAGTGAATATATTTATTATTTTTCATAGTTTGATAAATTAAACTCATAAAAATAAAGGCTAAAATAGTTGCTAATATAATAACAATCCATCCATCACCATTTACTACCTCAGTAAGTTCTCGTGGATAGGAAAATACATTCACTCCTACTGTAGTTACAATTATGGTAGCAAATAATGCATACGAAGATATAAAATTTTTATCATCCATAAAATTTTCCTCCCATCTGTCAATAACTACTTCTGCCTAATTTTATCTTTTGTATCCATATACTTAGGTCTACTTTTTAAATTTTTAAGTGGCACTCTTATATATACATCCTTAAAGTCATTAGCATCAGCATTTACAAGTGGTGCCAAATAAGGTTTACCAAAACTTTTTAATCTCATTAAATGTACTAATGTAACTATTAAACCAATCATAATCCCATATATTCCTACTATTGCTGATATAATGATTAGTAAAAATCTTATTATTCTAAAAGCTGAAGTTACACCATAACTAGGAGTAGTAAAACTTGTTATAGTAGTTAAAGCTACTATTATTATCATAATTGGACTTACAATACCAGCACTTACTGCTGCCTGACCAATTATCAATCCACCAACTATACCAATTGTAGCTCCTATTGGTTTAGGAAGTCTTACTATACATTCCATAAGTAGAGCTAAGCTTACTTCCATTATTATAGCTTCTATAAATGCAGGGAAAGGCACTCCCTCCCTAGAGGCCGCTATAAAATATGCAAATTTAGTAGGTATTATATTGCTATGAAATGAAGTTATCGCCACATATAATGCTGGAAGAACTAATGAAATAATTATAGAAATAAATCTTATAAGTCTTAATACCGATCCATATATCCATCTTTGATAATAGTCATCTGGTGATTGAAATAAATTAGGTAGTGTGGTAGGAACAACTATTGCAAAAGGAGAATTATCTACTAAAATGGCTACTCTCCCCTCATATAATGCTGCAGCTACCACATCTGGTCTTTCTGTACTCTGTGTTTGTGGAAATGGAGAATACTTGTTATCTTCTATTAATTGCTCTACATAGCCACTATCCAAAATACAATCAATATTTATTTTCTTTAATCTACTTTCAACTTCTTCTACTATAGAGCTTTCCGCAATATCCTCTATATACATAATAGCTACATCAGTTTTAGATCTTACACCTATAGAATTTGATATTATTTTAAGTCTTGTATCTCTTATTCTTCTTCTAACTAAAGCAGTATTAAATCTTATAGTTTCTGTAAATCCATCCCTTGATCCCCTCATCACAGTTTCTGAGGATGGTTCTGAAACCCCTCTTACAGGCCAAAGACGAGTAGCTATAATATATCCAGTACTCAATCCATCTATAATCATTAATGTATCCCCAGATAGCACCGCATTTATGCCTTCACTAAGCTTCTCTATTTCCGTAACATCTGAAACTGTTAATATTCTATCTTTTATTTCTTTAGCATTAGTAATCTTTTTTTTACTTAGCATTAAGCTTTGAAGCACATAATCATCTAATAAAATCTTATCCCCCATACCATCTATATATATAATTAACGCTTTAATTTCTCCTATATAAAATTCCCTAAAGATTACATCTGAACAATCCTGTAAAAGTTCCTTCAAATATTTATAATTGTTATCTAAATCTTTATATATAACATCACTTATACGTTCCTTCATTTTCTCACTTCCTATCTATAGAATTTCACGCAAATATCCTTACTAAAGAATAGATTATAACTGAAATAAAAATACTTAAAATTCCAATAACTCTTGATTGCTTATAAGATTTATACATTCCTGCATTTTTAAAATTCCTAGTATCTATAATTAAGCTAACTAATCCTTGAATAATCATAAGTATTAAAAAATAATTATCAAATAAAGCTATTATATTCATATGTATCACCCTACTTTTCTTACTTCTAATATATTTTTAACATATACATATTAATTATTCATAAAATAAAAGCATGTGTTTATATAAACACATGCTTTTATTTTAATATTCTATACTTTTATATGGTTCTAGTAATGAAGACTTCATCATATTTAGTCTTCATATAATCATAACATTTTTGTGCAGATAACATATCCTCAAAAATACCAAATACAGTAGGTCCACTGCCACTCATTAAAGAACATAATCCTTTAAAATTTAAAATTTCCTTTTTTATCTGAGAAACAACAGGATGCTTATCTAATACAACACTTTCTAATATATTTCCCAAATTACTATATAATAATTTAAAATCTTCATTTCTTATAGATTTCAATACTATGTCTGTATTTGGATGATTCTTTAACTTACTTTTATCAATTTCTTCATAAACCTCTCTACTTGACACTCCAAAATTTGGTTTAACTAGTACTAATATATTACCCTTTAGATGTTTTATTGGTGTAACTTTTTCACCTATCCCTTCACACAAAGCAGTTTTCCCAAAAATACAATAAGGAACATCTGCTCCTATTTTTACACCTATTTGGGCCAATTTTTTATCTGTTAAATCAGGTTTAAAAATATTTCTCATAGCCTTAAGTACTGTTGCTGCATCCGTACTGCCTCCAGCTAAACCTGCTTCTACAGGAATATTTTTTTCTATATATATATTTACTCCAGAATTTATATCATAGGTTTTTATGAAAAGTTCAGCTGCCTTATAGGCTATATTAGTATTGTCTAAAGGTATTTTATCTGTATTACTTTCTAGCTTTATACCACTGGAAGATTTTTTACTAACTCTTACAATATCATAAAGATCTATAGTTTGCATAATCATTTTTAATATATGATAGCCATCTTCCCTTTTCCCAATTACATCTAGAGCTAAGTTTATTTTTGCATAAGCTTTAAACTCCATAACATTCCTCCTAATATAACAACGAATATAAAATAGTGTCTTATAAAATAGTATAATATATAAAAAAAATTAAAGCTATAAAAAATATAGCTTTAATTTGAAATATTTCTACGCTAATGCCTCTTTAGTTCTAGTATACCTATTAATTTCTTCTTTTACAATCTTTAATAAAGGTTCATATTTTTCGAAGAATATAATAATTAAATCCCCTTTTTTTGAGTTATTTATAGCTACCTTTAACGCTTCTTTTTCATCTAAAATCACTTTTATATTATCTTCAGTAAATCCACTTTCTAGTACCCCATCTTTTAGTATATTAGCAACCTCTCCTTCTTCTCTACCTCTTTTATCTAAATCCTCTTTTATATAAATATAATCGAAACTCTCCCCTGATATTTTACCTATTTGTTCCATACTACTATTTTGTCTATCTCCAGGAACTCCAACAATTCCAACAAGTCTCTTATGTTTCAATTTTTTTACTCCATCCAAAACCGCCTTATATCCCTCTACATTGTGTCCATAGTCTAGAATAATAGTAGCTCCATTAACATTATACATATTAAACCTACCAGGATTATGTTCTTCATCTAAATAAAAATTTTTCATGCCCTTTCTAATAGTTGAATATTTAATATTTAAAGCTACTAATGCAGCACAGGCTGCCATAGCATTTTCAATATTATATTCTAACTTTCCACTCAATGTTATTTTTATATCCTTTATTTTTATAATAGGATATGCTCCCTCACTATTTTCTACATATATATAACCTTCATAAGTATATACAGAAATACCACCTTTTTTTATATTTTCTCTTAAAACTTCTTTATTCTTTTCTTTAGAAAACAAAATAAGTTTAGATTTAACTCTGTCTATAATTTGCATACTTGCTTCATCATCTGCATTAAGTACTGCATATCCATCATTTTTTACAGACTCTATTACTAATGATTTAACAAAAGCTAATTCTTCAATATGATCTATCCCATCTACACCTAAATGATCTGATGTTATGTTTGTAATTATGCCTACGTCTGCCAAATCATAAGCTAAACCTTTTCTTATCATCCCCCCTCTTGCTGTTTCTAAAACCGCCGCTTCTACTTCTCTATTTCTAAGTATGGTCATTGCACTATCATATCCTGTGGTATCTCCATACTCTATACACTCGTCATCTATATAAATTCCTCCTGTAGTTGTCATGCCAGTCTTATATCCAGCTACAGACAAAGTATAAGAAATTAATCTAGTAGTTGTAGTTTTTCCATTAGTTCCAGTAACAGATACTATAGGAATTTGTTTTAAATTATTTTTAAACATCATATCAAATATAGCTTTACCAACATTCCTATTTTTACCACTATATGGAAATTCATGCATTCTTATTCCTGGTGCAGCATTTACCTCAATTATTCCACCATCTATAATTTTACTTATATCACTACAGCATATATCTATGCCACATATATCTAGTCCTAAGGCTTTAGCAGTTCTCTCACAAATCTTAATGTTCTCCTCACATATTAAGTCTGTGCAATCAATTGCTATACCCCCTGTGGATAAATTAGCATTTTCCCTTAATAGTATTTTTTCTCCTTTTTTAGGAACTGAATTAATAGAATAGGAATTTTTATATATATAACTTATCAATCCATCATCTATTTTTATTTTAGTTAACGGCTTTTCATGTCCCTCACCTCTACGTGAGTCACTATTCAACTTAATAATAAGCTGCAATATATTGCTAAATCCATCCCCTATTACATAAGGTGGAATTCTCTCTGACACTGCCACAACCTTATAATCTACAACACATACTCTATAATCTCTTCCTACCATATATTTTTCTAATAATATTTTATTATATTTTTTGACTATAAGCTCATAAGCATGTTCTATTTCTTCTCTATTTCTTAAATTAATAAATACACATTTTCCTTGATTGCCATTCATAGGCTTCAAAACCACAGGATATCCAATTTCTTCAGCGGTAGAAATAGCATGAGAAAGACTTAAAACTTCCCCTCCTTCTGCTACAGGAATACATTGATTGTATAATATGTCTTTAGTTAATAATTTATCGCATGCCAAATCTATACCAATTCCACTGGTATTTTCACCTATGGTGGCTTCTATCATCCTTGAAGTACTTCCGTATCCTAATTGTACTATACTTCCATCTCCCACCCTAATAACAGGTATTCCTCTAGTTTCGCTTTCTTTTATAATAGACAAAGTACTTGGTCCAAACTCTTCTTTAATTAATTGCTCTTTTATTTTTTCCATAGCTTGATTCATATTAAATTTTTCATTATTTATAAGAGAATTAATTATATTTACTGCTGTTTTACCAACTTCTATCCCTACATTTTTATACTTACATTCATATATAATATAATAATTTTCTCCAGATAATTCTCTTGCTTTACCATATGATACATCAATCTTAATCATATTTTGTAAAGCTATTATTATATGCTCACAGATATGAGCAAGATATGTTCCCTCTTTTAATCTTTTCACAAAACCATGTTCTTCATCTATACCACATCTATGCTTCATCAATTCTGGTACTAAATTTATAAGATTATCATTAAAATTATTTATACTATTGCTTGGTCTTTCACTAAATCCTTCCAAATTTACATCCATTCTCATACATGGCTTATGGCTATATATATTTCTTCCATGAAAATACCTAAAGTCTAAAATTTTCATTTTTTAAGGTGTCCTCCTATTTAAATCAAATTTATCATCTCTTCTTAGAACATGCATTTTAATATTAAATATTGATAAAATTTCATCCTGATTTTGTTCTGAAACATTAGTTTTGCTTATTTCACTACCATCTATTACATAAACAGCCCCAGAACCTATAACTTTAAATTGGGCCTTATTATTTACAACTATAGCTGTATCTTCATCTATGCCAATTCCTATAATCTGGGGATTCTCTGCTATACCAACCAAAAGTCTCCCTATTCTTCCCCTCTGGGCAAAATGTTGGTCTATAATTACATCTTTAATTAATCCTAATCCTGGTGCCATTTTTAAAGTACATTTTCTAGGTGAATCATCCTCAGGCCCAGTAACAATCATAGTGTCGCTCATTACAGAAGCTCCAGCGGAGGTACCAACATATATACAACCCTTTTCATAACTTTCCCTCATAATTTTATATAAACTAGTACCCCCTAACAAGCTTGTAATTCTAAGTTGGTCTCCCCCTGTAAAAAACACTACTGATGCTTTATTGATTAAATTCACATTAGCCTTTTCAAAGGCATCCTTCCTTTCTACAACATTTAATATAGATATATTTTTTACTCCTAAGTTTGTAAAAATTTCTCTATATTCCCTTCCTAACTCATCAGGTATACCTGATGCTACAGTTGCTATTACAACCTCATCTTTATCTTTATCAATTCTATTACATATTTCCTTTAATATAACTTTATCGCCCTTTTTATCTTCTGCTCCTCCTATTATTATTAAATCACCACAGGTCTTTTCTTCCAAATAAAACACCTCTCTTTGCAAGTATTTTATATTTTCTCCATTTCTATACGTATTATTCAAAAAAAAATAAAAACCTGCAGCTTTCTAAACTGCAGGCTTCATTTTTACAAACAAGCTCTTCCAGGTATTATTAATTTTTCCCCTGGTTTTATACTATCTGGATTTTCTATATTATTTATTTTCACAAGTTTATCTATAGTAGTATTATACTTCTTTGCAATCTTCCAGAGAGTATCACCATTTTGTACCACATATATTATTATACTTGCTTTTTTTTCAGGAAGTTCTCCTTCCACAGGCTCCATATTGACTAAAAACTCTTTATTGGTTATATAGTTTACTCTAGAATAAACATCCACAACTGCTTTTATTGCAATATCCTCTGCTTCTACAGTTGCATCCAAACTTTCTAAAAATGCCTTAGCTATACTTTGCATATCAATTTTGCATCCTGGCATTTCTACCGTACAGCTAAATGGGATTTCCTCATTTACACTCCCTATATAATTTTCCTGATCCTTAGTTCTGTACATAACATCTACACCTAAAACTGCATCTACTAATACCTTGTCTTCCACAATTCTTCTATCAGTTATACATACTTTACCTGAACAGAAAATAACCTCTGTTGCCTTAGGTAAACCATTATCTAACTCTATATCACCTTTTACCACAGTTTCACACTTAGCTTGACCATGTATAACATTCAATTCATAATTCTGCTTTTTCATATCCATAAATACTGATGGTGAATACGCATCTTCAATAATATCCATTTCTTCCTTATGCATAACTTTTGTATTAGCCTTTATTAATGCATCTACATCTATTATTCTGTTCTCTCCTAAGTCATCTTGTTTAATATTAAATTCAGATGAAGCTACTCTAAAATCTGTATATCCTTCCATTTCAGGATTAACCCCTTGAAATTCTACTTCTTTATTAATAGCAACATCCCCTTGTAAGGAAACCACCTCATTAGAATCCTTACCCCTATATAATACATCAATTAAAACTGCAGCCTGAATATCAACTTTATCTTCCATAATATTAACATCTTTTTTGTGAATATTTATATCACACTTTAATATATTACCTATCTCAGGTTTATCTGATGAAACCTCCATAGTTCCCCGAGCTGTCATATCCGCATCAATAGAACCAATAATTTTATCTATTTCCATTGGATTTTTAAGCATTTGTATATCATCTGAACTCTCAATATCCCTTACCATTTCAAAATCATATTTTTTATAAACTTCAGCCTTAGAATTTATTACTCCCTCTACTGCTATCTTTCTTTCATTTGCAATATTACATTCCATATGTTCTACATAGCATTCAGCTTCGCAATCCATATTATGTTCTGCACCACGTACCTCCACATAGTTAGAGAAATTTCCTGTATACGTGGTATTATATACTCCTAATGCTTCCTCCTCCTCCTTTGCCATATATATTATGTTATATTCCACTTGACCTTCAAGATAAACTTTATCTTGAATAATCTCCTTATTAATAATATATGGCTTTGCATCCACACTTAAAACCTTAAATACGTCTGGGTGAGTATCGGGTATTACATATTCTGCCTTAACAACTGTGTCAGATGAATTTTCTCCTAAAAGCTGTTCACATTCTATATTCTCTTTAACTAACTCTATAGCCATAATCATATTCCCTCCCTATATAAACCTACTATCTATTTATATAATTTAAATATGTAAAATATGATTAAATAAACTATTTATTTATAAATTAATTTAACTTAGAAAAACTACAATTCTGTAACAAAATTCATCATTTTTCTTAGATAATTCCTTATATTTCTTATATATTATACTTATTCTTGTTGACATATAAGCTATTTTGGCGTATTATAAACTTGGTTGTTGACCATATAACCTCTCATAAATTCTCAATACCCTTTTATACCATAGTTGAAAGATGGAACCCACCATCTTTCTTTTTTTATTTACTGTATTTTAATAAAGTATAATAATTCCCCTTTATTATCTATTTAAATTCATAAAAAAGAATCAGCATCTTACGATGCTGACTTATTTAAGCATAAACTAATTGTACTGTCTTTGTTAACACATCTGAATAACTATATGTGACCGTCCTTTGGGTGTCATTTTCTAATCTGATTACAAAAATACTAGGATAAGCCTTTTCAATCACTCCTTTATTTACGAAGGTCTTTCTTCTTCCCCCATTTGCCTTGAGTGTTACACTTTCACCTACATGGCTCTCGATGTCTTTTTTTATTGAAGCCAATACATTGCCTCTTTCCACAATAAACACCCTCTTTCCACATCCTATATTATATATCATAACATATAAAATGTCAACCAAACTTTATATTTTAACTTTATTTTAATGGTTTGTCAATATATATTTAACCTGAAGTATGCAGTTTTTTAAACGTATACAGTAATTTTCTCTAAGTATTAAGCCCTAATCTATTATTCCCTATTAATTTCATATATATTCAAAATATTTAAACATTGAAATATGCTACCATATAAGTTAATGGTAGCATATTATTTAAGAATACTGTGATTTAGGAAACCCTTCCCTATATTTACCTCTTGTTTGAAGGCCACCTATTCCCTCTGATCCACTTATAGTATTTTCTAATGCTTCTTTTATAGGCACAACTTTTTCTATATTTGTATAAGCTATCTTCTCACACAAAAACACCGGGTCTAAGCAGTGTAAAAGTATTCTATTAGGTGAACTAGCAAAATTAGCTCCTGCATCTAAAATAGCTTCATAATTAGACTGACAAGCACCTGCAAAAATAACTAAATTATCATACCCCGGCTCATAGTTTCTTAATTCATTTACAGTCTGAACAAAGTACTTAGAATTTCTATAATTATTTAAATCTATATAGTCACTAATATTTTTAGCCATAGCATCATGCCCTGTTATTATTACTATATCTGGTTTTACAGCCTTTACTATCTCTAATATTTGTTTTGGTTGTTCTTTTTCTGATATAACCTTCCCTATAACATCAAGAGAAAGTTGCTTATATACCTTTAAACATACATCTAAATATTCTGCATCACCATCTATATGCAATATTTTACCAGGTCTTCCGAAAGATAAATCTTTTTTCTCCCTTGTCTTATATGATCTCATGTACTTTTTTATATCTTTTCTATTCACTAAAATCTTTTTTATAGAAGAGTTTACCTTTCTGGTAAAAACCTCTTCATAATCTGAATCTTCCTCATCCTTTAAAAGCTCTAGGTCATCTATAAAAGAATCCGCAATTAATCTTAGATTTATTCCTTTTAAAGTATACATCCTCCCTTCTTCCGTTTCTTTTACATCTATTATTTTAAAAGTTATATCTTTTCCATATGATTTTCTAACAACTACATCTCCTACCTTCATCGTATCCTCTCCATATTACAAAACTTATGCTATATAATATGATAAACTATTAATTTAAGTGCAAAAAATATTGGCATGTACTACTTATAAAAGATAATACATGCCATTTAAAATTACTCATTCTGATTATATATTCTTTTGAAATCTTCAATAAATTTAGTGTACTTTTCTTGCTCAGCTATTAACTCCTCCATTTTATTGTTAAAAGTATTTTGAGGCCAATTCACCTCATTATAATAATATCTATTAGATAATCTCCAAAACCTTTGAGGGAATAATAAGAAGGCAAATAAAACCTTATATTCGTTCTCCTTAATAGGGTAAACGCTATTATAAGAGTCTATTATCAAATTGGCATATTCTATATTCCAATCTACTCTTTTCAATACTTTAATCATAAAGGAAGATACATCATACACTCTAACTTCCCTTTTGCAGTAATCAAAATCAATTACATTAACATCACTATTATCGTCTATTATAATATTATGATATGTGTAATCATGATGGCAAAAACTTTTTTCCTCTTCTGTAAGTTTACATATTTCCATATAGTCAGATTCATTTAATACTTTCATGGCCCTTCTGCCTAGAGATTTATAAAAATCAACTGTTTTTATATAATTCATTTCAAAGTTATTCTTATTACTTCTTTTTCTAGCCATATCTCTCATTTTGTCAAAAGATCTAACCCTCTTTTCCATTAAATGAGGCCATCTTCCTAAATCTGTTTTTAATTTGCTATTTTCAGGTGGTTCATACCCCTTTGAAGCTATATGCATACATGCCAAATTCTTAGCCGCTATAATTAAATCCTCTGTATTTCTAAAATCAGCCTCTCTGCCATTAAGCCACTCTGAAAGAGTATATATATCTTCATTTACAAGTGCATATGGATTACCTTCAACATTCATATAATATCTATCTACTCTTGGAAAACCATTAGCTATTAAATGTTCTTTAGCTCCATATACAAATAACAGTTTTTGAATTCCATAGTTAATTTTCTTTAAACATCTTGCCCCTTCATTTGTTTTTAATAAATAAACACCTCTATTAGGTTTTAGGCTTTCAATTTTAACATCGAATTGTCTTTCAATTTCAAATTCTCTCATCATAGCAATCACCTCCTTATAATTTATATGTACAGCACATATATTTTAGAAGATAACTTACAATAAAGTTAATTTATTAACATTTTCACCTCTATTGTAATATAATGAAATATAACAAATTTAAGAAAGGGTTCTTTTATGAAAATAGGCATAGACGGTAGAGCTGCTAATTGGTATAGAGGTACTGGAATAGGAACTTATACTTATCAACTTATAAAACACATTAATGAAATTGATCTTATTAATAACTATACAATTTTTATCCCACCTAATGTAAAAAAAAATATTTCTTTTAATAATAATATTTCTATTAATAATATAACCGAAAATTGCAAGAACAATTTTTGGGATGAAGTTAATATCCCAAATATATTAAAGGGAAAAGATATAGACATATACCATGTTCCTCAAAACGGCATTGGAATGCCTAAAACCAAAAAATGTTCTTTTATTATTACACTACATGATATAATACCATATAAAATGCCAGAAACAGTTAGTGAACAATATTTAAAACTTTTTCACGAAAAGTTACCTCAAATTATAGATTCATGTGATGGAATAATAACAGTATCTGAATACTCTAAAAAAGATATAATTAAAGCTTTTAATTTCCCAAAAGAAAAAGTTTTCGTAACTCATTTGGCTAGCGAGGATATATACAAACCATTAGATAAAATTATAAGTAAAAACTTAGTGAAAAACTATTATTCTATAGATACTGATTACATTTTATATGTAGGAGGTTTTAGTCCTAGGAAAAATATATTAGGACTTATAGATGCCTTTAGTAAACTTACAGAAAAATATAAAAAGGATATTAAACTAGTAATAGCAGGTACCAAAGGGAAATCATACAGTATATATAAAAAACGTTGTGAAGAACTTAATGTAGATAATAAAGTACTGTTCCCAGGTTTTATTCCACTTAATCATTTGCCTTATGTATATAATGCATGTAAATTATTTGTTTATCCTTCATTCTATGAAGGTTTCGGACTTCCCCCTGTAGAAGCTATGGCTTGTGGAGTACCTGTTATAGCATCAAAAGCAACCTCTATTCCCGAAGTTGTTTCCGATGCTGCAATACTTATAAATCCTCATGATATAGATGATTTATATAATTCTATGTATGAAGCCCTTAGTAATAGAGATTTAAGAAAATCACTTTCCTTAAAAGGCTTGGTTAGAAGTTCCGAACTTACTTGGAATAATACAGCTAAAAACACAATTATCGCATATAATAAGGTCATAAATAATTAAGCCATGTGTTAATCACATGGCTTAATTTTATATTAATTCTTCAAACTTATCTAAAAATGCTATCCTAAATTCTTCACATTCAGTCTTTTTCTTAATCTTGTCAACAAATATATCCTCTTCCCATCCCTTTCTTTTAGTATAATAATCTCTTGAAATGGAATAAAAATCTTGAGGAAAAGTAAGCATACCATAAAGCACTTCTATCTCTCTTTTATCTAAGCTATTTTCACTATTATACTCATCTAATATAAGTTTAGCCTTTTCTATGTCATACGCAAAGTTTTTAGTGGCTTTAGATATAAAATTACACATATCATGTACTCTTAAATCTACAATAGAATAATCAAAGTCTATAAAATATGCCTCTTCCTTTTCATCATTAATAATTATGTTATGATGAGCTAAATCATGATGACATATAGCTATTTTTCCATTTTCATTACACAATTCATAATAACTAGAATCTTCTAAAATATTTATACTCTTTTTTATTTCATCAATATAGTAATCTATATTATCTAAAAATATACTATCAAACTCATCTTTATTTTTATGAAGTGAAGCTATATTTTTAAACACCTTCATTTCCTCTATACTTTCCTTAAAGTTATCTAATAATTTACCACTATAATTTCTGTGGTTTAAATCTGTTTTAAACCCTATAGATGCACTATGCAATTTCGATAAACCCTTTGATGCTATTTTAATATCGATAGGGTTATTATAATCGCTTTCTCTACCATCAACTAAATCAATCATACAATACATATTGTTTTCCCAATTAGTATATATTTTCTTATCATAAGTATGAGTAAAACTCATAACCTTATCAAATTTACTTCTTATATAATTTAAAGCCTTATAAATAAACAATAATTCTTTTTCATTATATTGTATCTTTTTTAAAATCTTCATTCCTTTGTCCGTATTTACCACAAATATACTTCTTAATGGATATAAATCATATGGTTCAATATTAAATTTTTCAAATAAACTAGAATCTAAATCATATTCAGCCAAGTATAATTTATCATTGAATATTTCATTCATATAATCCCCCCTTATATTAAGCTCTCCTTATCCACCTCCATAGCCTTTTTAAGCCTTAAAACATACTCCTCTTCCGTCCAGCCCTTTTTCTCTTGTCTGTATCTATTGCATTGCCTTATAACTTCGTAAGGATATGATAATAAAGCTATTATATATTCATAACTATTTTTATTTAATTTTTCAAACTCACAAAATTTAGATACCAGTTTTTTATAATCAAATTTATATCCCTTTTTTTTATATTTATATAGTAAATTAAAGCAATCCATTTCCACCATGTTATATGAGCACTTATCAATTCTCTTTACCATTATGTTATCCAATAAAACTATATTTTTAAAATCTACACTTCCTAAACATATTTCTCTATTTTGCATACTTCTAGTTATTAAATCATAGTACTTATTATCATACACATGCTTTATAACCTTTTCTCCTCTTTCTATATAGTAATTTCCCATGGATAGGATTATTTTCTCAAACTCATTTAAATCCTGACCATATTTATTGTCACTTTTTAATCTTTTCATATCCCTTGCAAGTTTCTTAGTTCCAACCTTATAGTTTTCTACTACTCTTCCTATAGAACTATCTAATCTATCTTTTATAGGTCCTGTATCTCCTTTTACAATTTTATGGAAACTACTTATTAATAATAACTGTTCCTCTAATAAATGCTCATTTACAGTTTTATTAGTATCATAACTAGAAAATTTATCTACCACCTGTATACCCTTAGCTAATATATAATCCTTAAAAGTATTTTTATAAATCATATACCTACCTCCACTTTAGCCATATTTTAAAATTCTAAACTCATTAACAAACCCCTGTCTTTCATCCTTATCTTCACAGATTTTAGCTAATTTATTTATAAAAAATTCTTCTCCCCAGGGTTGCTTTTCAAAATAATATTGTATTCCCAATTGCCAATAGGCTTGAGGGAACTCAATAAAAGCTGCCATTATAGGTATATCATCTTGTTTTATGGGATATATATTACTATAACAGTCTAAAATATTTATAGCATTTTTAATATCCCACTTCCCGTTTTTCATAACCCTTATTATCAAACTACATAAATCATGTAAATGGGTATCTAATATACAATAATCAAAATCAATTAAGTTTACCTTTTTATTATCCTCTATTAGTATATTATGGTGGGCATAATCATGATGACAAAATCCCTTTTTCTCCATTTCTTCTCTCATCTTATTAAAATAATTAGTTTTTTGTAAATTCTTTAAGCCTTCATCTATCCTTCTAATTTCTTCTGACATTGACTTTAAATATGCATTGTCAAACTCCGTTGTTCGCCATTTTTTAATAATAATATTTCTAAACTTAATTATTTCTTGTTTCTTATTTTTAAAACTTTTCTCCCATTGTTTCCAGCCTATTCTTGGATTCATATTATCTGTTACATTAAACCCTAGGCTTTTATTATGAAGCTGAGCCAATTTAATTGTAGCTAATTTTAAATCTAATGGATTATCATAATTACACTCTCTACAATTTATCCAAGGAGTTAAATATGCATAACTTTTCTCTATGGATATATAGTCTTCTTTTTTCTTATTTTTAATTATTTCAGGTATCTTTTCAAACCCATTATTCTGTAAATGTTTTATTGCTGAAAGGATAAATAAAAAGTGAGGGAAATTATAATTAATTACTTTAAGACAATAATTATCTTCATTTGTATATATTTTATATACATTCTTTATCTTTTCTATAGATTGTATGTTTAAATCATATTTTTCTTCCACTAATGCCTTTACACCATCGATTTGCAAGACTACTTCCTCCTGCTGGCCTTACTCATAATTGTATTATATGTATTACTAGCTTTGTATGTGCTAAATGACACATTTTTCATATAAACTTAATATTATTAATATATAAGAGTATAGTTGTTTTTTTCTTATCACTAATAGGGGGAGGATTTCATGAAAATTGCAATTGACGCCAGAGGAATTAATTGGTATAGAGGCACTGGTATTGGAACATATACAGAAAATATGCTAAAATGCCTACTTGACATAGATAAAAAAAACTATTATCACATATATTGGTGGGGAAAAAATTCTAAAGAATTCTTAAAAAATAATTCTAAAATAATATTAAGTTCAAAAAAACACAAAAGTTTTTTTGAACAATACTATTTCCCAAATAACTTAATAAAGGAAAATATAGATTTATATCATGTCCCGCAAAATGGTATAGGAATAAATACAAATATACCTTGTAAAAAAATTATAACAGTTCATGATTTAATTCCTTATACTATGCCAGAGACTGTTGGTAAAAGTTATCTAAATAAGTTTTTATCAGATATGCCAAAGCTAACAGAAATTTCTGATGGAATACTAACTGTTTCACAGTGGTCTAAAAAAGATATCCTTAAATTTTTTCCTATGGACCCAGATAAAATCTTTGTTACTCCTTTGGCTGCTGATGCAAAATATCAACCATTAGATAAAGAAAAATGTAATTTTATATTAAAAAAACAATACAATATAGATAAACCTTTTATATTGTATGTAGGCGGGTTTAGTCCACGAAAAAATGTTAAATCTTTAATAATTGCCTTTTCAAAGGTATATAGAAAGCTAAATAAAGATTATAATTTAGTAATAGTTGGTGCAAAAAAGGATAGTGCTTCATACCTAGATAGTATAAGTACCAACTTAGATATATCTAAAAATATCATATTTACTGGATTCGTTCCAGAAGTTCATTTGCCATTATTATACAATGGATGTGATGTATTTGTATATCCTTCTACCTACGAGGGATTTGGTCTTCCTCCATTAGAAGCTATGAGTTGTGGAAGTTGTGTAATTTCTTCAAATTTAACTTCTATACCAGAAGTTGTAGGAGATGGTGGTCTTCTTATTAATCCATATGATACTAATTCTATTTCTGATTCTATAGAAAAGGTATTAAATGATGATAAAATAAGTTCCTCTCTAAAAGAAAAGGCATTAAAAAGGGCATCCTTATTTTCTTGGAATAAAACTGCACAATTAACTTTAGAAGCATATAACAAAATATTATTTAATAATAAAAAAACTGCACACAGTTAATCTGGGTGCAGTTAGTTCCTTTTATTTTATACTTTTTTGTATTTCTTCAGATATATCCTTTAAATTTTTTTGTATATCACCATTACCCTTATATAGTTTACTAAAATTTTTACTTAAAATGTCAGTTATCTTACTATAATTTTTTGTATATACAGTGCCTTCACTTTGCATTTCTATGTTGCTAGCTAATAACCATAATTTAATATTATTAAAATACTCTACTTCTTTAAAGAAATCCTCACTTTTGTATACACCAAAATTACTAGGAAAAAATCCATAATTATAAAGTCCCTTTACTTGAGCTTTCTCATTTTGAACAGTGAATTCTAAAAATTTTACAGCTAAATTCTTATTTTCAGTATCCTTATTAATAATAAAATTATTTTCTCCAAAGGATACATCCCTATTCCCTCCATGTTCGAATGCAGGTAATTTAATTACTCCAAACTTACCTTTCATCTCTGGAAACTTTTTCATTATTTCATTTAAATCCTTTATACTACATATACTACTAGCAATTCTATTATTTTCTAAATTTTTTAAAAATTCTTCCTTAGAATTTATAGTTAATATTAATTTTTCATTTTCAAAAGATTTTAATAATTCTACCGTTTTAACTGATTGGGAAGATTCTATTGTCAACTTGCCCTTATTATCAACATAATCCATTCCTAATTCTTTTAAAAATATTTTATATAATCCTACCTTAGAATTTTCACACATAAAATAAAATTTTTTATTATAGCTCTTATTTATACCTTTACAAATTTCTAAATAATCATTCCATATTTTTATGTCATCTACATTTATTTTGCTAAATATATCTTTTCTATATAATATAATATATTCACTGCTATCAAATGGTATAGTATAAACCTTACCATTAAACGTTCCATTTAAAATCCTATATTTATTAAAATTGTTCTTATAAGAGGATACTTTATCTGAAATATCTAAAAATTTACTTTTATACTTATTTAATATGTACTGGGTGTCCTCATCTTTTACCATAATTATATCAGCTTTATTTTTATTATTTGTATTTTCAACAACCTCTTCAATATTAGTAGAATTTTTTACTTCTATTTTTACCTCAGGGTATAATACATTAAAATCAGTTATAATATTGCCAATATAACTATTATATTTCTTATCAATAACTAATGTTAAACTTCCTTTCAAATCATCTTCAGTCTCTTTACTAAAGTTTCCACAGCCTATATAAGTTATAGATATAATAAATATGATTATGGATATAATAAATTTTCTCATAATATACCACCTATATTTTCATTTATACTTATTTTTAATGATAATCTACAACTAAAAAATTGTCAAAAATAAGCTGTATTAAATCACAAAATTTTATATATAAACTTAAAAAGGGATACCTAAGCACCCCTTTTCTTAACCTTTTGACATATCATAATTTCCCGTAGAATTAAACTGCTCCTTCCAAGCCTTTTCCGCATAAGGTTTAAAATCCTTAGCCAGTTTATCTAAATTATGTTTGAATTCCTCATTTTTTATCATCATTTCCGCACCTTTATCTGTAGGTTTAGCCCCCACCTTATCTACCACTTCTCTTACTACCTCTGGATTATCTATCATCATACAAGGTAATAATAAATTATCATTATATGGTTGTCTGTTCCTTAGTTCTTTAAAGAAAGACCCTTTAAAAACATCTATTAATGGCTTTCCTTTTAAATTATCTGTAGCAAAATGTGCGAATATACAAGGCTCTACATCTTCCTTAGAATTTATATGACAATAAAACTTTCCTGCAATGCATCCACCAACATATGGAGCATCATTAAAAAAGTCTATAGCAAAATATGGTTTAGTATTTCTAATTTTTCTTACCCTCTCACCAAGCATAAGTCTTTGCTCCGGCGTTAACATTGAATCAAAATCTGGATCATCTCCTACGGGCATATATATAAAATACCAACTCATTTTTGACCCTTTTTTAATTAACATATCAATGAATTCTTGTGAACTTACTGTATCAACATTGTGCCTTCCTGTAGCAGAGGATACTCCAAATAATACTCCTCTTTCTCTTAAAAGATCCATTCCATGCATAACCTTATTAAATATTCCTTTGCCTCTTCTAGCGTCTGTCTCTTCTTCAAACCCTTCCAATGAAAACATGGGTATTACATTTCCTAAGTCTCTTATTTTGTCTGCTAACTTCTCATCAAACAATGTTCCATTAGTAAACGGAGTAAAGATTACATCATTATATTTTTCATATATGTCTAACATATATTCATTAAAAAATGGCTCCCCACCTAATATAACAAAATAATATATTCCTATTTCTCTAGCTTCTTTTACAATTCTGTCTACCTCTTCATAAGGTATATCATCTTCTTTACTATAATTTGCCGCATAGCATCCTTTGCATCTTAAATTACATCTCATAGATGGACTAAGTAATATTGTAAAAGGGGTTTTTATACCCTTTTCCTCTAAAAGTTTTGCTCTTTTAGGCATACCATACCATGCTGCGTTAGCAAAAAAATTTGTAAATAACTTTTCTATACATTTTTTATCTGTGGTTTTTAATATGTTTTGTATATACTCATGTATTGATGGTATATCATTGTAATAACTTTCAACTTCGTCTACCATCTTTAGACTTTCTTTATCCCTTATAGTCCTCCTTAACAAGTCAAATATCTTATCCATATTTTTTTCCGGGTCTTTGCTGAGTAATTCTACGCCTTTTTTTACAAGCATGTCCTTTACGCCTTTTTCCATAGAATTTATTACTTTCATTTTTATTCCCCCCGATATCAGATATGTTATTAGTAAAAGGAGTGTTACTTAAATTAAATCTTACATTCCATAGTTAATACTATTATATTGCTTAAAATTTCCAAGTCAATAAATTTAAATCATAGTTAACAAACTATTAATAATATAATTTTTGTTTTAACCCATTATAAATTTTATTCAAATATTTAGTTTATTAATAATATTAAATCTGGAATTTGATTATTTTATTTAACATAAAAAAATCTCAAAAATTGCATAAAACACCCTTATTGTTTTATATATTATATGATAATAGTACACAAATATTCTCCATAAAAGATAAACCTAAGATAACAATATTCTACTATTATCCTAGGTTTATTTAAAAAGTTTTATATTCTATTTATAATACTAGCATTATATCCAGCACCAAAACCGTTATCTATATTTACCACACTTACTCCACTAGAACAACTATTTAACATAGATAATAATGCAGATAGTCCATTAAAATTAGCACCATATCCAATACTAGTAGGTACTGCTATAACAGGCTTATCCACTAAACCTCCAATCACACTAGCTAGGGCACCTTCCATTCCCGCAACTACAATAACAACTTTAGCTTTTCTTATTTTTTCTAATCTATTAAATAACCTGTGTATGCCTGAAACACCTACATCGTAAATTCTGCAAACCTTATTACCAAAGGTTTCTGCTGTAATAGCTGCTTCTTCTGCCACTGGTATATCTGATGTTCCCCCAGTAACTACAGCTATATAACTTTCACTCTCCTCAACTTTTTTATTCATTATTCTAACGATATTAGCTTGTTTAAAATACTCTGCTTTTTCATATATCTTTTTTATTCCAAAATACATTTCTTCATTAGCCCTTGTAGCCAATATATTATTTTTCTTTTCCATCATAGATTCTATTATATCCACAACCTGCTTTGTGGTCTTACCACCGCAATATATAACCTCTGGATATCCTACTCTTAACTCCCTATGGTTATCAATTTTTACAAACTCTAAATCCTTAAATGGTAAATCTTTTAACTCTTTTAATCCCTGTTCCACGGAGACTTCATTATTTTTTATTCCTTCTAATAATTTTTTTATTTCTTTTTCATTCATTTTTATTCCTCCTTTTAATTTTGGTCCATACTCCCAACCCTATACCCTTCTAAATCTATGGTTATAAAGTTATACCCTAAAATTTTAAATTCATTTACTATCTTATTTCTTATGTTTTCATCAATAACACTTTTAAATTTTTCTTTAGGTATTTCAATCCTAGCCATATCTTTATAATCTCTAACTCTAGCCCCTTTAAATCCAATGCTTTCTAAATATTTTTCACACTGCTCAATCCTTACCAAATCGTTAATTTTTATCTCTCTAAAATAAGGTATCCTAGTTAATAAGCATGCATAGGCTGGCTTATCCCAGGTACTCAAATTTAATTTTTTAGAAAATTGCCTTATTTCTTTTTTGGTAAGACCAGCTTCCTTCAAAGGACTTGTAATATTTAATTCTTTTAAAGCATCAATCCCAGGTCTATATTCTTTAATATCATCAGCGTTTGTTCCATCCAAAACAAATTTAATGTTATTCTCCCTTGCTACCTTTATCATATTAGTAAATATATTTTTTTTACATATATAACATCTATTATTAGGGTTATTTTTTATCTCATTTACTATTGGAATATCTAAAAATAAATGTCTAACACCTAAATCTCTCACAATTTGAGAAGCCTCATCTAACTCTCTTTTAGAAATATATGGTGACTTTATTGTTATAGCCATAACCTTATCTTTCAAAGTATCTTTACAAACCTTTAATAAAAATGTACTATCTACACCTCCTGAAAAAGCCACTAATACTTTTTCTAAGCTCCTTATATTTTCAACCAATTTGTCATATTTATACTTTTTTATCATAATATTTTCCTCAGTTCTATACATTTTTTAGTAATTTAGTTATATAGTCATATAACTGAATCAAAGGTATTCCCTCACTTTTAGATACTCTCTTCATATCCTCATACTCTGGCTTATATTTTACATTTCCATCATTTAAATATGATTTTTTTACATTTATATTGCCATAGGTTGTTTTAAGGTTTATAGTCTCTCTATTCAAACAAAATCTATCTATTTTATATTTTCTAATACCAATGGTAGATGTTTCTTTAAATAATGTATTCTTTATTTCATCTTCAAACTCGTGTTCATATAAAATAGATATCATTATGCCTGGTCTTCCTTTTTTCATAAATATAGAAGTTAAATAAACATCTATAGCTCCCTTTTCAAATAATACATCCATTACATATGGATACATTTCAGAGCTCATATCATCTATATTACACTCCATAATATAAAGTTCTTTTTTTATATCTATACAACCTAATACTACTCTTAAAACATTTGGGATATCTCCTTTATTATTACTGCCTATTCCATATCCTATTTTCTTTACAACAAATTCACATTTATCCTGAAATTCATCTGCTAAAGTTACAGCTATAGCTGCACCTGTAGGAGTAGTTGCCTCAAAAGGTATATTGCCTAACTTAACAGGAATATCTTTTAAAATTTCCCATGTAGCTGGTGCAGGAACAGGCAATGTACCATGAGCACATTTTATAAACCCCTTACCTAGTTCTAAAGGTGAAAATAAAACTTTGTCTACTTTTAGAAAATTAGCACATATAGCAGCCCCTACTATATCTATTATAGAATCTATAGCCCCCACTTCATGAAAATGTACCTCCTTTAATTCTTTTCCATGAACCTTTGACTCTGCCCTAGCTACCTTCATAAATATATCCATGCTTAACTTTTTTACATCCTCATTTAAATCACTATTATATATAATATCTCTTATATCATTTAAATTTCTGTGACAATGCTTGTTTTCACTATTATTATGTAATATTACATTTACCTTTGTTCCAGTTATCCCTTTTATTCCCCCCCTATTTACCTTAATACTAAATTCATCTTGAAGATTTAATTTTGATAGCTCATTTATTAAATACTCTTTTTTAACCCCTAAGTCTATCATAGCTCCTAAATTCATATCCCCACTAATTCCAGAAAAACAATCATAATATATTACTTTCATACTATTCCCCCTTGCGTATTACTGTACCGAAAAATCTTAATTTTTTGTCATTTATACTTATATTTTATCACAATATTCTAAATATAAAAATAACCCAAATCTTAATAGATCTGAGTTATTTTATAAAGACTATGGATTAATTATTATTTATCTAATACTTTTATCTGAGCTATGATTTCAGGAATAACTTTTTTGTAATCCCCTACTATTCCTAAATCAGCAATCTGCATGATTGGAGCACTTTCATCTTTATTTACAGCTACTATGTAATCAGAATCCTGCATAC
>NZ_UYZZ01000017.1 GCF_900626095.1 Clostridium rectalis | reverse complement strand
ACATTGCCTACTTCTTTAACCTCATTTAGTATTGATTCTTTTAATTCTTTTGTATAACTTCTACCTCTCACAAGTTACCTCCAATTACTTTTCTTCATTATATCTAATGCATAAGCAATTGTCCAAGTGTTTTTAGGGGCTTAAGAGTATTGTAATAACTTCAATTTTATTAACTATTATAGGCCTTGTAAATTATAATTTAAAAATTAATACTATAGATAATGGGAAAAAATTATACGGTGATTATTATGCTGATTTAAACACTAAAAGTAAAGATAAAACTGAAACTTTAAAGGGTTATAATTACCTAAAAGATAAAACTGTTCATATACCATATGGTATATTTACCTCAAAAGACATGAAAACTTCTTTAAATGTTGAAATGTCAGATGAAACATTTTTAAAGTCAATAGGTTTAGAAATGCTAAAGGGTAGATTTCCTAAAAATAAAAATGAAATATGCGTTGATGAATCATTTTTTCAGAACATGAATATCACCAAAAAATTGGATCAATATCTAACATTGGATTTAATTAATTCACCTAAAAATTTAAAAACAGATGGATATAAAGAATATAAGTTTACAAAAAAATTTAAGTTAGTAGGAATATTAAAAACTAATCCAGGTATAAAATTCAAAGGAGTTTCCTGTGGCATAGTATCAATTAAAAATATAGACGATCTTCCAAAGGAGTTTATTGATTATCATATTTTAATAAAAACATTTTCTCACAAAAAAGTAGAAGAAATTACAAAAAGTATTGGAAATATTCAAACTAAATTTAATATAAATGAAGATGATATATTCATAAATAAAGGGTTGATACAAGTTATAAAACATTCTAATGATAGTAAAATTTTAAGTATAGTATTTGGAATTGTTATTATAATAGCATCAGCATTAACCATATATAATATATTTAATATGTCAATATTAGATAGAACAAAAGACTATGGTATATTAAGATGTTTAGGATTTAGAAAGAAAAAAATAATGTCAATAGTATTAAAAGAAAGTCTAATACTTTGTATAATATCCATTCCTATAGGAATTTTAATAGGATGTTTTTTATCAAAGGCTATATATTTTTCCATAGGAAAGATACTTAATAATACCTTAAAGTCTTTAATATTGCCTATTGATGTTATTTTACTAGTATTTATTATAACATTAGTAACAGTTAGTGTATCTGCATTTATGCCTGCAATATATGCATATAATGTATCTCCAATAGGGGCTATTAAAAATTTATTTGTATATTCTAGAAACCATAAAATAAAGCATAGAAAATGGCACCTTATTATAGAAAAGATATTAAAAAATGAAGGAATGTTAGCATATAAAAATATTTGGAGAATGAGAAAAAGAACATATTTAATAGTATTTTCCTTAGGTATTAGTATAACGATATTTACAGTATTTATATATTGTTTTAATCACATAGCAATTGAAGATCCTTCTGAAAATTTTAAGAATGGACAATTTAAGTTAACTTTTGATAATAGACTTGATAATACTTATTATTATGATAATAATTTTATATCTAAAATAAATAACATGCATGGTATTAAACATATTACAAAAATCCAATCAGCAACTGAAACTGCGGTATTAAATGAAAATTCTATAAAAAGTAATTTAAAAGAAAATCCATCAGAAAATAATCTTACTATAGATAATGGCGAATATAGAGTACCTTGTAATGTTATTGGCTATAATAAGGAAATAGCTAAGGATTTAAAAACAAAAATAGGTAAAGATGAAGTTATATTAATAAATGATATATATGCTAAGAATAATACAAATTTAAAAGCAGAAGATTTTATAACTCTTAGAAGATTTTATAAAGATAATATTGAACAAAGAGTAAAATATGAAGATAAAGAATTTAAAATAAAAGAGATTTTAAATAAAGCACCATATCAATCTAGTATGATTGGAATTAGTGTATTACTAGGACAGGATGATTTTAAAAATTTCACAAAAATAAATGGTTACAGAACTTTAGATATTAGTGTATATGAGAATTTTAATATGGATTTTATAAATAATGAGTTAGAAAACCTAACAAAGGAAATTAAATATAGTAAATTATTATCCTATCATAAAGAAATTAAGTATATAAAGGACTCAATAAAGTTTATTAAGATTTTAACTTATAGTTTTATTGCATGTATAGTTCTTATAGGACTATTAAATATAATAAATACTATTAATACTAATATAGTTCTAAGAATGAGTGAATTTGCTACAATTAAGGCAATTGGTTTTAATAAAAATCATATAAGAAAGCTTATTATGTTTGAGGGACTATTTTATGGTATTTTAAGTTCTATATTTGGTATATTTACATCAGGTATAGTATGCATATTATTATATAAATTTATACCTAATATGAAACCAGGATTTTCAATAATTATATTTTGTATACTAGAATTATTTATTATAATAATATCCCTATTATCAAGTATTATACCTTTAAGAAAAGTTAATAAAATAAATGTTATAAATACATTAAATGATTTATAACATTTATAAAATTAACAAGGTTATATTAAACCTGGTTTTTATGTTTTAGAATATAGTATAATCATACTATTATAAGAAAATTAGATTATTTATATATAGATTTAGATTATTTATATATAGATTTAGATTATTGTACCCTAAATAAATTTAAAGATCTCACTGCTTGCTAAATATTGTAGCGACTTGAAAAAGATTATTCTAATAATAGAATAAGAAAGGTAGCCTTATAATACTTTGAAGTGAGGAGAAGGAGTTTCATTTATCCATAATCATTTCTTTATGATTTCCATAAGTATATTTTCTAAGTGAATTTAGATTATAAACCTATCCTAGCTATTGAAATACAAGGCTTAGGATAGGTTCTCATTTTGTATTTTCAGTTCTATTTTTCATAGATTAATAAAGACTATGATAAAATCCAGATACTTCTTCACCGTAGGACCACTTATCATCTCCACAGGAATTGTCTACATAATGTAGTAATGAACAGACAAAAGTGAGATTGATTTTAATTCCAAGGTTTACAAGTTAAGATAATGATTTTAAAACATCCTCCATTTCTTTAGCTACCTTAATATTTCTTTTTTGAGCATGTGGATTAGTAGTAAATAGTATTTGTAGTGGAATTAATAATATTGATAATACCCTCCTAAACTTTTTTAATTGAATTCATTTTTATAGCCCCCTTAAATAAATCTTTAAGCTTAAAATATGTATTTAATAGTTATCGTATACATATTTTTATATTTATAATATATAGTGTAAAATAAGTAATAATATAGGTTATTATGTTAATATATATATGATTTTAATTATATAATAAATCATTTTAGTTTTGTATTTAGAGGGGTGGGGTTATGAGTAAAGTTGGAAATGTGTTTAAAATGTTAATTTTGTTAAAGAGTAGAGGCAGAATGAAAATAAATGATATAGCAAGAGAATTAGAAGTTAGCGAGAGACAAGTAAGAAGATATAGAAATGATTTAGAACAAGCGGGTATATACATAAAATATACCTCAGGCAAATATGGTGGATATGAATATGTTGAGAAAGACTATTTATTAGAATTAAATTTTACAGAAGAAGAAAACTTAATTCTACTTATGGCACTTGAGCAATTGAAATATGATAACTTTATAGGATATAAAGATTTTGAATTAATTATAGATAAAATTAAAGTATTAAATGAAACAGATAATAATAAATCAATAACGGATGTAAAATATTTTGTAAAAAGTATAAAAACTAATTCTAATTATGAAAAAGAGAAAAAAATATGGACAGATATAAATGCAGCCATCATAACTAGAAACAAAATTAAAATAAAATATAATTCACTAAATACAGGTGTAAAAGAAAGAATTATTAGACCTTATGCTGTATTTCAATATAAGGGCGCTATGTATTTTGTTGGCCATTGTGAACTGAGGCAAAGTATTAGGGAGTTTAAAATTTCTAGAATAAAAAGTTATGAGATTTTAGATGAAAAATTTGAGAAAACTTATAATTTTAATTTTAAAGAATATATGGGGGATTGTTTTGGAATATTTAAGGATGAGGAAATAAAATTAAAACTTAAGATAAATCATCCCATGTCCCAAATTGTAAAAGAAAAGATTTGGGTAGATAATCAAAAGATAATGGATATAGAAGATAAAGGTATAATTTTCAAGGCAAAGTTAAAAGGAATTACGGAGATAAAAAGCTGGATATTAAGTATGGGACAAAGTGTTGAGGTGTTACAACCTAGAAGTTTAAGAGAAAATATAGAGGATGAAATAGAAAAAATGACAAAAATTTATAAAAAAAGTAGTTGTCACCAAAATACGTCCGGGTTATAAGGTATAATAGATTATAAAGACATCCTATATACGGATTTTATTCAAATTTTTTAACTTAGGTTATAAGATATTATGATATATAAAGAGAGGTGAAAACATTGAAATTAAGTTGTGAATATAAAACAGAGAAAATTCCTATAGCTTATAGCATGATGTTTGTAAGTTTAATAAAAGAAGCTTTAAAGAAAAGCGATGAAGAATATTTTAGAAGTTTGTATATGTATGAAGATACAAAGAAAAATAAAAAATCAAAGGACTTTTGCTTTTCTGTATATTTAAAAGATTTTAGTAAAGAAGAAGATATATTTATTATAAAAGACAAAGTTATTTTTAATATAAGTTCTCCAAACTATGAATTTATGATAAAGCTATATAATGGGCTTCTAAATATTAATAACTTTAAATATAAGGAATTTTTTATAAATAGAGTAAAAATTAATTTAGTAAATGATAAAGAAATACAAAATAGACAACAAGTATTTAATACATTATCACCAATTTGCGTAAAAGATAAAGAAAATAAATATTTAAATATAGAAGATAGTAATTTTAATAAAGAATTAAATTACATAGTTAATAAAAATCTTGAGAATTTTAGAGGGTATGGACTTTTAGAGGAATTGAAGTTTTATCCAATAAAAATGAGAAAAAAAGTAGTAAAGGAAGATATAACTTCATTTAGAGAAAATACAAAAAGACAATATTATTATGTAAATAGCTATGCTGGAACATTTAAATTAGAGGGTAATGTAAAGGATTTAAAATACATTTATATGTTAGGGTTAGGCTTTCATAGAAGTAAAGGATTTGGGATGATAGAAGTTATGGATTAGGGGGTGAGAAAAATAGCTAATATAAAATTAGAGCTTTCAGATTGGCTTTATAATGCAGGTATAGTTGGAATATGTAAAATATTTGAGGCAAATGATGACTATTATAAAAAAGACTCAAATTATATAGAGTTCGATGAAAGTTTATTAGAAGATTTTGAAGAAAAGTATTTTAATTATTTTATAAATAAATATGAAAAATTTACTTCGTGGTACAAGATAGTAAGTATTGAAGATAAAATAGTAAACTTTAACAAAGATGCTGTAGATGAAAAATATATGGACAAGTTTAATAAACAAATAGAATATGTAAAGACAAAACTTAAAAGTGCTAGCTATAAAAGCGGATATGAAGTCATTGAAAATAAAGAAATAGATTTATTAAAAGAAGAACAAAATTTAAAAAAGATTAAAAAGACTAAAAAACAATCAATAGAGGACATAGTTCCAATGATAGAAGAACAGAATGAACTTTTACAAGGAATTATACAATATTTAAAAAAAGAAGAAGTTAAAAGAATTATTATGGCTAAAAATATAATTTATGATGTTATAGCGAAGTTTTGGTCAGATGTAAGTTTCTTAAATAGCAGCAATAATAAAAAAAGTATGTATAAAGAATATAAAAATTATTTTCTTGATGATTGTATTAATTATATACATGAAGATAAAGAAAAGTTTAAACATACATGTTTTAGTTGTGAAAATAAAATAGCTAAGTTATCAAAACCAGCATCATATGATTTAACTTGGATTAATAAAATGGGTGTAGATATGTCTAGAAAATCATCGCACTTTTGGAATTTTTATGGAGACACATTTATATGTCCTATTTGTAATCTTATATATTCGTGTATACCAGCTGGATTTACTATATTAAAGGATAAAGGAATATTCATAAATGAAAATTCTGATATTGATATTTTGGTTAAGGTTAATAATACGGCTATAGATAATAATACTAGTTTTCAAGAATTAGAAGAAAAATCATATTTTACTATTGCGGATAATATGAAACAAAGTGAATTTGAAAGATCAAATAAAGAAATAGATAACATTCAAATTGTTAAATTAGATTCTAATAATGAGAGAAGACCTTACAGTTTTAATGTAATATCTAAAAACAAATTGAAAATTATCTATAATAATAGGAAAAATTTAAGGTTATTGATATCTAAAAATGCAAAAATAGGAGATGGAAGCTATATAAATCTTTATTCAGAAGTTATAAAAAGATTATATAATAATAAAAATTCATTTGATTTAATTAGTGAACTTTTCTACTTGAAATTAGGTGACAAGTTTAAAGGATTATCATATTTAAAAAATATAATAAAAATAAATAATAGTTTTTTAGGAGGAATTATGGGAAAAAAGGTTTATTATAAAAAAATAGATGAGATCCAGAAATTAGGATTTTGCCTAAGAAAAGATTATGAGAACAAAAAAGCAGATAATAAAATAAATGGAATAACCTATAGACTATTAAATGCACTAAAAACTAAAAATTCTAATAGATTTATGGATACTTTATTAAATGCTTATATGTATATTAGAAAGCCAATACCAACAGAGTTTATAGAAGGATTAAAGGATGAAGCTAAGTTACAAACCATTGGATATGCATTTTTATTAGGATTACAAGGAGATAATTTTAAATTAGAAAGTAATGAAGAGGGGGCTGTAAATAATGAATAAAAAAGGATTAACTGCAAGCTTTATATTTGAAGCAGAAAGTGCTAATTATGGAGAAGGGGTAGGAAATGTTACATCTTTAAAAAAGATATCAAGAGGAAATGGAGATAGTTTCTCTTACATATCAAGGCAAGCTATTAGATATAATATTATAAACCAAATGGGAGAAGACAAGACTCCACTAGACTTGGATGGTACAGTTTTGCAGTTTGCGCCAGATGCTACAATTAAGGATTATGGAGAAATAGATTTATTTGGATATATGAAAACTAAAAAACCAACTAAAACTCGTTCAGCAGTGGTTAGACTGTCTAATGCAGTATCTCTTGAAGGCTTTAATGCAGATTTAGATTTTTTAACAAACAAGGGACTTTTGGATAGATACAACTCTCAAGGAGAAAAAGTTAAAGATGGTGGAAATATTGCTCAAAGTGAAATTCACAAATCATATTATGCTTATACGATTACTGTAGACTTAGATAAGGTTGGAATTGATGAAAATGAAAAAGATGATGAAGGAAATATTTTGGAGATCTCTAATGAAGCAAAATCACAAAGAATAAAGTCTTTATTGGATACTATAAAGTTTTTATATAGAGATATAAAAGGAAGAAGAGAAAATTTAAGTCCCATATTTTCTATAGGAGGAGTATATGATATTAAAAATCCTTTCTTCGAAAATAAACTAAAGGTTAAAAATAATAGAATATTAGTTGATACTATAAAGGGAGTTTTAAAATTAGATGAGAGTATAGAGAAAAACACAGTATCAGGCTTAATAGAGGGAATTTTTAATAATGATGAAGAGATAAAAACACAATTGAAATGCATTGACATGGGCGAGTTCTTTAATGTTTTAAAAGAAGAAGTTAATAGATATTATAAAGATGAAACTAAGTAGGTGATAGTATGAAAGCTATAAGATTAAAAATATATCAAAATCTAGTTAATTATAAAAAGCCTACTAGCTTTCAACTTAAAGAAAGCTATCCATTGCCACCCTATTCTACAGTTAGTGGTATGATACATTCTATTTGTGGATTTAAAGATTATAAAGATATGGATATAAGTATTCAAGGAAATTATTATTCTAAAGTTAATGATTTATGTACAAGATATGAATTTGCAGGAGCTTCTTTTGAAAAGGGGAGACATAATATAAAGTTAAAATCTTATGAAATAGATAAGAAAACAGGAGAACTAAAAGAAAAGTACTATGGAGCAATAAGGGGAGTATCTACAGCAGAGCTTTTAGTAGATGTAGATCTTTTAATTCATATAAGACCTAAAGATGAAAGTTTATTAAATATCATATATAAAGGATTAAAAAATCCAAAAGAATATATATCTTTAGGTAGGAGAGAAGATATTGCAAGAATTGATGAGGTTAAAATAGTGGATATTGAAAAAATGGATACAGAAGATGAGAGTAAAAAACTAGAATATGACGCTTATATTCCAGTAGATATGTTTAATAATAGTGAATTCGTTTCTAAATCTACGATTTATAATTTAAATAAATGTTATGAAAAGGTTAAGGTAAAAAAAGATGTTTGTATAAGACAGTGGAAGAAAGTAAAAGTTTTGCATGGGGTTATGAATAGAGATGAAATAAATGAGGAAGTAAAGTTATTACAAGATGAAAATAATTATCCAGTTTTCTTTGCTTAAAAAGATAGGGAAAGACCTATCTTTTTTTAGAAATTGCTATCTAGGGGTGACCTGCTCTTTACTATCACTTTGAAGAAGATGCAGTATTAGAGCTGTTAGTCATAGGATAAAATAAATGGGGAGGTTTTAAAAGTTGAGCAATTTATTTCTAGCAAAAACTAATCCGAGAGAAACAGTTATTGAACATACAAACTTACTTTTAAAAGGATTAGATAGAATAAAAAAAATATATCCTAATATAAAATTTTTAGATTGGCATATTTTAGAGATTGCCTGTATTTATCATGATACAGGAAAAATAAATACCAAATTTCAAAATAAATTATATGAAAAATTAGGAGAAGCAAAATTAAAAGATGGTTTAGAATATGAAAAGGAAATTCCTCATGGATACTTAAGTCCTGCATTTTTACCTAAAAAGCAGCTTAAAGAAAAATATGAAGATGATATATTAAGAGTTTTATATCAAAGTATTTATTATCATCATAATAGAGAAAAATTAGACAATTTTGATCCTATAAAATTAGTAGTAAAGGAAGATCTAATAAAATATTGGGAAGATTTTGAGTATGACAAAATGGATAAATCAGAAAAATTATATCCTTCTTATAAAAGATATTTATCGGAAAGAATAGATAGTGGTGACAAAGTTTATCCAAATTATATTATAACAAAGGGACTTTTGAATAAACTTGATTATGCAGCTAGTGGTCATATTGATGTTGAAGTTGAAAATAAAGATTTATTTGATAAAACATATAACTATTTACATAAAGGTGGTTTTAAACCTAACGAACTTCAACAGTATATGATCCACAATCAAGATAAAAATAATATTATAATAGCATCTACAGGCATAGGAAAGACAGAAGCTTCTTTATTTTGGATAGGCAATAATAAAGGTTTTTTCACACTACCCCTTAGAGTTTCAATAAATGCAATATATGATAGAGTAAAAGATAATATAGGATTTAAAAATGTAGCACTTCTTCATAGTGATAGCTATTCAGAATATTTAAAACGTAATATTAATATGGAAACTGACTTTTATGATAAAACTAAGCAATTTTCTATGCCTCTCACTATATGTACGTTAGATCAACTTATAGATTTTATTTTTAAATACGAAGGCTATGAAATTAAACTTGCCACATTAGCTTATTCAAAGTTAATTATAGATGAAATTCAAATGTATTCTCCTGATATGATAGCTTATCTTATAATGGCTCTAAAATATATAACAGATATGGGCGGAAAATTTAGTATAGTAACTGCCACTATGCCACAGATTATAATAGATTTTATGAAAAAGGAAGAAATAGAATTTAATCCTCCTGTTACCTATTGTAAAAAAGTAGATAATAAAATTCAACTTCGTCACAGAGTAACTTGTTTTGATGAACAAATAAATAAAAAACATATATTAAAAAATTATAAAAATAAAAAAGTTTTGATTATAGTGAATACTGTAAAGAAAGCTCAAGAGATTTATGATAATCTAAATTGTGAATTAGAAGATTCAAAAGTAAATATAAATTTATTCCATAGTAGATTTATTAAAAAGCATAGAACAGAAAAAGAAAATGATATTTTAAACTTTGGAGATAAAAATTGTAAGGATACGGGAATATGGATAACTACTCAAGTAGTCGAGGCAAGTTTAGATATAGATTTTGATGTTTTATACACAGAGTTGTCAGATGTTTCTGGACTTTTTCAAAGAATGGGAAGAACATATAGGAGTAGAATATTAGATATTAAAGATAGTAATGTATTTGTATATCTAGGAGGAGACAAGCCAACTTCAGGGGTTGGTTCAGGTGAACATTCTATAATTGATATTGAAATATTTAAACTATCCAAAAGTGCTATAAAGAATTTTAAAGATAAAGAATTAGATGAAGAAGAAAAGATGAATATTATAGAGAGTGTCTATACTAAAGAAAATTTACAGAAGGCCAATTATTATAAAAAAATAGATGAAACTATAAAATGGGTTAAAGATATAAAGGAATATGAACTTGAAAAAAATGAGGCAAGACTTAGAAATATATTTAACGAATCAATTATTCCTCAAAGTGTTTATGAGGATAATAAGGAATTTGTAGAAGGAGCTTTAATAAATATTAAAACTATAAAAAAAGAAATAGAATGTAAAAGACATAATATAAGTAGTTTAAAAGCTAAAATTCAATTGGAAAAGGATAAAATAAAAAATTTAATAGTAGATATACCTACCTATGAATTTGAAAGAGCGCAAAAATCAAGTAGAGTTATAAATCAGGTTAAGATAGATAAATTTAATGAGATTGCAGTGGTAGCATATGATTATAGTTTTGAAAGGGGATTAACAAGACCTAAAAATATAGATGATTTTGATGAAAATCTACAAATATTATAATTATAAGGTGATATTATGGGATTTGAATTAGAAAAGTTTAAAACACAGGGAGTTAAAATTAATTATTACTATGTTTGTAAAAGAAAGTTATGGCTATTTTCTAAAGGAATTACAATGGAAGATACTAGTGATAGAGTTTTAAGCGGTAAAATTATTCATGAAGATTCATATAAAAGAAGTAAAAATAAAGAGATGTTAATAGATGATATATTGAAATTAGATATCATAGATAAGGAATATGTAAGTGAAGTAAAAATAACTAGTAAGATGCCATTACCAGATAAAATGCAGTTGTTATATTATATTTTTTATTTAAAACAGATGGGGATTAATAAAAAAGGTAAAATTAATTATGTTAAAGAAAAAAGGGTAGAAAAAATAGAGTTAACAGAAGAAATTGAAGAAGAAATAAAAAATACATTAATTGATATAAAAACTATAGAAAAATCTAATGTTCCTCCTAAGTTAATAAAGTTACCATATTGTAAAAAATGTTCATATTATGAATTTTGTTACGTAAAGGAGGAAGAGTAGTGGGAAGAGATTATTATATTTTTAGTAATGGAAGGCTAAAGCGTAAAGAGAATACTATATATTTTATAAATAGTGATGAAGTAAAAAGATCACTCCCAATTGAACAGGTGGATGCAATTCATATATATGGTGAAGTAGATTTAAATACAAAACTTTTAAATTATTTAACTCAATATGGGCTTATACTTAATTTTTATAATTACTATGGGTATTATTCTGGAAGTTACTATCCAAGAAAAAAGAATGTATCAGGATTTTTATTAGTTAATCAAGCATTACATTATCATTATTATGATAAAAGAATGTATCTAGCAAAATCTTTTATAGATAGTGGAATACATCATATTTTAAGAAATTTAAGAAAATATGATAATACTGAAATTTTTATAGAGAATATTGAAATAGAAAGAAATAAAGTATTAAGTTCAAATGCTATAGATGAACTTATGGGAGCGGAGGGTAGAGCAAGAAAAATTTATTATGAAGCTTTTAATTTAATATTAAAGAATGGATTTGAATTTGAAAAGAGAGAAAAAAGACCCCCTAAGGATCCTGTTAATGCTTTGATATCATTTGGTAATAGTTTAATGTATACAACAGTTTTGGGTGAAATATACAAAACACAATTAAATCCTACCATAAGCTATTTACATGAACCTTCAACTAAAAGATTTTCTTTAAGTCTTGATTTGGCAGAAATATTTAAACCTCTTATAATAGATCCTATTATATTTAGTATGATAAATAATAGAATGATAAAATTAGAACATTTTAATATTGAAGAAGAAATTTGTTTATTAAATAATGAAGGAAAAGCTAAATTTATAAAGCAGTTTGAAAAGAGAATGGGAACAACAATAAAACATAGAAAATTAAATAGAAAAGTTTCGTATAAAACCTTTATAAGGCTTGAATGTTATAAGCTTATTAAGCATCTTATAGGAGATGATATATATAAACCATTAAAGGCTTGGTGGTGATAATTTATGTTTGTTATATTGACATATGATATAGAAGAAAAGAGAATTAATAGAGTTAGAAAAGTACTTAAAAAATATTTAGTTTGGACTCAAAATTCTGTTTTTGAGGGAGAAATAACAGAAGGAAAGCTACATAAATGCCTTTCTGATGTTAATAAATTAATTGATAAGAAGTTTGATTCAGTATATGTTTATAGAGTAAAAAATTGTAAAAATATAAAAAAGGATGTAGTTGGAATAGAAAAGAGTTTTAATGAATTATTTTTATAATTATTTTTGCATTAAACCTAAATTTAAATTAATTAAGGTTAAACTATTGAAATTACTAGGTTTATCCACAATAAAAAATAAATATTAAAAACGCTACTGAAGGTTTACTGCAAAATGTGGAAGATATTATAAACTAAGCATTGATATAAATCCAGTAATATCAGTGCTTACAGACTTTTGAAATTTTAGGCTTTTATATTAACTATGTGATATGTAAATTTGTTCTGGTGGGCATAAAGCAGGGTATTGATTCTTTCTTTTATATTAACTATGTGATATGTAAATGTTTCACAGTCACGTGTATCGTACTGTGACTCAAAACTTTTATATTAACTATGTGATATGTAAATTTAAATTGTTTTAACTTAAATCTTTTATTCATTTAAACTTTTATATTAACTATGTGATATGTAAATTGCATTTCGTTTTGTACAGTTTCCATGCTTATACAACCTTTTATATTAACTATGTGATATGTAAATACTATTGTGCAAGAATTAATTTCTTTGTTTTCTATCACTTTTATATTAACTATGTGATATGTAAATTTTTAGAACCTTCATTTAACTTTTTAACAATTGCAACCTTTTATATTAACTATGTGATATGTAAATCATACTGGGCATATCTGTTTTTGCATTTTGTTTAATACTTTTATATTAACTATGTGATATGTAAATAAGTTTGCAATAGCTGAAAATGTAAGAAATTTAATAACTTTTATATTAACTATGTGATATGTAAATTTTAATTGGAAACTCTGGAGATGTGGTGCCTTTATCCTTTTATATTAACTATGTGATATGTAAATTAAATTCCATAGATAGCTTGCCCACTAACTTTATAACCTTTTATATTAACTATGTGATATGTAAATATAGATAGAATTGATTTATTGCTGAAAGGAGGTGAGACTTTTATATTAACTATGTGATATGTAAATTATAGTATAAAACTAAAAGGTGATGAGATAGATAAGACTTTTATATTAACTATGTGATATGTAAATATAATGAACTTACACCATTCATATCTAGCTTCTTCATCTTTTATATTAACTATGTGATATGTAAATGAAGTTGAAATAATAGGTTATACTACTGCCCATATGCTTTTATATTAACTATGTGATATGTAAATTGAGTTTGGTTATAAGTATTAATCTAGTTTAACTTCACTTTTATATTAACTATGTGATATGTAAATTTAAATAGTAGCAATTCTTTTTGTGTGAATTTGTCTTCTTTTATATTAACTATGTGATATGTAAATTTAAATTTGAGGTTTTCGTTTGATACTCGTTTTAAAACTTTTATATTAACTATGTGATATGTAAATGGGAAAGTAACAGACAACTTAGTAAAATTAACAAAACTTTTATATTAACTATGTGATATGTAAATTTAATCATATCGTTTTGTTTAATTTCTTTATTTTTAACTTTTATATTAACTATGTGATATGTAAATAGTCAAAAGACCGACGAACAGACCCCATTGTAGTCCGCTTTTATATTAACTATGTGATATGTAAATGAACTTCAACTGGAATTTCTAAACGAACATTAGGAGCTTTTATATTAACTATGTGATATGTAAATAACCAAACAGAATGAAACTATAGATAGTTTCTTTCAACTTTTATATTAACTATGTGATATGTAAATGTGTTGAGTAAAAAATTCTAACCATTTGACTCTATGTCTTTTATATTAACTATGTGATATGTAAATCATGGTACTTCTTCTCTTCCTGTAATTCCTAATATTCTTTTATATTAACTATGTGATATGTAAATATTTTCTTAACAGAACATGCTCATTTTGGATTGGTTACTTTTATATTAACTATGTGATATGTAAATAATTATAGAAGAAGGTATCGCAAAGGGGAATTATGACTTTTATATTAACTATGTGATATGTAAATTTAAATAAAGGGCTTACTTATACAGAGTTAGGAATTACTTTCTCTTAAGCCCCTAAAAACACTTGGACAATTGCTTATGCATTAGATATAATGAAGAAAAGTAATTGGAGGTAACTTGTGAGAGGTAGAAGTTATACAAAAGAATTAAAAGAATCAATACTAAATGAGGTTAAAGAAGTAGGCAATGT
>NZ_UYZZ01000005.1 GCF_900626095.1 Clostridium rectalis | reverse complement strand
CTTATGGATATTGCCCAGTACCAGAAGAATGTGATTGTTCACATGATCCATGTAAAGAATTTATGGAAAGAGAAATACCAACACTTTATCCACCACAACAAATGGAGAATTTATTTGATGATTGTGATGAAAATCATTGTGAAAGAGTCGATGACAATAATATAATTTACAGAGATATGGCGCCAAATAATAATATACCTAGGAATTAATAAATATATAATTGTAAAATGGATATTTATAGGACAGTTATTAGGTGAGTCATCATGGAGAGAACAAATATACATGATTATTTTTTATATTAGGACTTCAGTTTCGGTAGAAGAATCTGGAGTCTTAATATTTTTATAAAATTATTATTAACTTTAGTATGAAATGATGTATAGGGATGCTCATTAAAGCAAAACCTAATTTATAAAACAAAAAGTAAGGTGATTTAATGTATAAAGAAAATCCAAAAAGTAATAGACTTATTAATGAAAAAAGTCCATATTTACTCCAACATGCATACAATCCAGTAAACTGGTATCCATGGAGTGAAGAGGCCTTTAAAAGTGCAAAAATACAGGATAAACCTATATTTTTAAGTATTGGTTATTCTACATGTCATTGGTGTCATGTTATGGAGAGAGAGTCTTTTGAGGATGAAGAAGTAGCAAAAAAGTTAAATGAAAATTTTATATGCATTAAGGTTGATAGAGAGGAAAGACCCGATATAGATAGTATTTATATGACATTTTGTCAAGCAACAACTGGTAGTGGAGGTTGGCCATTAAATGTTATGCTGACAGCAGATAAAAAGCCTTTTTTTGTTGGAACTTATTTTCCTAAGGAAAATAAATATGGAAGAATAGGATTAATTGAATTAATAGATGAGTTTAAAGATAAATGGAGGTATGAAAGAGATGTATTAACAAATTTTTCAAAAGAAATCACTGAAAAAATAAAGAATGTACATAATTTTTATGAAGAAAGTGATTTAAATGAGGATGATATAAAATTAACTTTCAAGTATTTTAAAGAGGGCTTTGATTCATCGTATGGAGGATTTTATTTGGAACCTAAATTCCCTACACCACATAAATTAATGTTTCTTTTAAGATATTGGTATGTATATAAAGATGAAGAAGCCCTTTATATGGTAGAAAGTACATTAAAGCAAATGTATAAAGGTGGAATATTTGATCATATTGGGTATGGTTTTGCAAGATATTCAACAGATAGAAAATGGTTAATTCCACACTTTGAAAAAATGTTATATGATAATGCGCTTTTAATTATGGTATATACAGAAGTTTATCAAATTACAGGAAAAGAAGTGTATAAAGAAATAGCGGAGATGATAATTAGATATATTTTAAGAGAGATGAAAGATGAAAGAGGAGGATTTTATTCTGCTGAAGATGCAGATTCAGAGGGAGAAGAAGGAAAATTTTATTTATGGACTAAAAATGAAATAATAGATATCTTAGGAAAATCAGATGGAGATTTATTTTGTGATATATATGATATAACAAAAAGAGGTAATTTCAAACAAAAAAATATACCTAATTTAATACGGTATGATATAGAGAATATAGATAAGGATTTAAAAAATAAGTTATTAAAAATAAAAGAGAAATTATTTCAATATAGGAAGAAAAGAATACAACCCTATAAAGATGATAAAATATTGACTGCATGGAATGGCTTAGCTATAGCTAGCTTAGCATATGCAGGGAGAGTATATGAAAACAAAGATTATATAGACTATGCTAAGAGTGGAATAGATTTTATATTTAATAATATTATGAGGGAGGACAATAGATTATTTGCAAGGTATAGAGATGGAGAAAGAGCTCATTTAGCATATTTAGAGGATTACGCATTTGTAGTGTGGTCTTTAATAGAAATTTATGAAAGTACTTTCTGCGAAGAATATTTAGAAAAGGCTGTAATGTTAACTGAAGAAATGATTAATTTATTTTGGGATAAGGATTTAGGGGGGTTTTATATATATGGTAATGATGGTGAAAAACTTATTTTGAGACCAAAAGATAGTTATGATTTTGCAATTCCTTCAGGAAATTCTGTAGCAGCATTTAATATGATTAGACTGTATAATATAACAGAAAATCAACTATTTAGGGAAAAAGCAGATAAATTATTTAAGTGTTTTGCACATAATGTGAAGAATACTTTAGAGGCACACAGTTTTTTACTAACAGCATATATGTATAATGTTTTCGGCAACGAACAAACGGTTATATGCAGGGGTGTTAAGGATAATATTACCAAGGAAATACTATCAGAGATAAATAAAATTTTTTTGCCATTTAATACAGTTATTTTAAAGGAAAGTAACGAAGATAACACCTATGTGCATGTGTGTAAAAATTTTAGTTGCAGTAAGCCGGTTTTTAATTTAAAAGATTTTATAAAAATTATAGAAAAATAATAATCCCCACCTTTATATAGGTAGGGAAATAGTATTAATTAATATAAAAATTTAATTATTATTGGAGCTAAAAAAGAGGTGATTAAACCAGCGATACCTATGGCCAGACTACTCATAGCTCCTTCAGTTTCTCCCATTTCTATAGCTTTTGTAGTTCCTATGGCATGGGAGGATGTGCCGATAGATATACCGATTGCTATATTATTTTTTATTTTAAATATTTTGCAAACCATAGGAGCTATTACTGCGCCCATTATACCTGTTATAATTATAGCAGCCACAGTAATAGAAGGAATTCCACCGATTACTTTTGACACCTCAATTCCGATAGGAGTTGTTATAGATTTTGGGACTAATGAATAGGATAATTCACTGGTCAGACCAAATGCTTTAGAAATATAAAATATACTTATAATAGCGGTGATGGATCCTACAGTTACTCCTAGCAATATAGGTATAGCGTATTTTTTAATTACATTGATTTTTTTATATAAAGGTACGGCAAGTGCAACAGTAGCAGGTCCTAAGAAAAAAGATATTAGTTTTCCACCTTTATCAAAATAATCTAAATTAATATCAAAGCATAGTAGTATACATACTATTAAGGCTATACATATAAGCAGAGGATTAAATAAAGGTACTCCTGTTTTTTTATATATATGAAGACCTATTTCAAAACCTATTATAGATAATAGTATTCCAAAAATAGGAGAATTTAAAATATCTTGAATCATTAATTATGCCTCCTTGTTTGTAATTTTATGTACAACTGAATAGTCCAACCCGTAACAGCTATTATAATAACTGTGGTTATTAAGCATACTCCTAAGAATGCTAACCATTTTCCTTTAAGTATAGGAATACAGGATAAAATACCTACACCTGCTGGAACGAAGAAGAATGCCAGATGATCAAGTAAGAATTTACTTATGTAATTTATTTTAGTTAATTTTATTATTCCTGAGGTTAAGCATAGAAATAATAATACCATTCCTATAACATTCCCTGGAATAGGTAATTTAAAAAAATCATGTATTGCTTCCCCTAATAAGCAGATTAATAAAATTATTCCTAACTGTCTTAATAATCTCAAGGTAACACCTCTTTTCTAAATATTGAGTTTAAACAACTAGTATTTATTGTATTACTTTTTTATTATAAATACCATAGGAAAATTAAAGTTAAAATCTTTAAACAAGTTAGTATTGGGGGAATATATAATAAATAGTGTGAATTCAGAAAAAGGAGGCAGCATATGAAAAACTTATTTAGAAGATTTATAGAACCATACAGAGGACTTCCTATGCAGATATATATAATGTTTATAGCAAGAATTATAAATAGTTTGGGTAATTTTGTATATCCGTTACTTACTTTAATACTTGTACAAAAAATTGGTATCAATACAAGAAAAGCAGGTATGTTTATGACAATGGCGGCGTTATTATCTGCACCAGGAATGATGCTTGGAGGGAAATTAATAGATACTATAGGAAGAAAAAAAGTAATAATTATATTTCAAAGTTCAGCAGCCACAGTTTTTATTATTTGTAGTAGATTAAAGCCTTCTATGTCTATGGCATATGTTTTAATTCTAGCTCCGATATTTACATCCTTTTGTATGCCTGCACAAGATGCAGTAGTTGCTGATTTAACTACATATAAGAATAGAAAAGAAGCTTTTTCACTATTATATATGGGACATAATTTAGGGTTTGCAATTGGACCATTAATAGCTGGGTTTTTATATAAAAACCATTTACCTTTAGTTTTTATAGGAGATGCAGTTACTACTTTATTATCATTAGTATTAGTGATATTTTATGTTGAAGAAACAATGAATTATAAAAAGAATTTAAAGCAAAATGATATAAATATATTAGAAAAAGAAGAAAAGGGGTCAGTAATTTCTATACTTAAGAAGAGACCAAGTTTAATATATTTTTCTCTTATATCATTCATTTACCAGTTTGCATATTCACAGTGGGGTTTTTTATTACCTTTGCAGTTAGGAAAGATCTTTGGTGAAAATGGAGCTAGATATTTTGGAACTATGGCAGCAGTAAATGGTATTATAATTATTATTTTTACGTCTACAATTGTGGAGAATACAAAAGGGATAAATCACTTAAAAATAATATCTTTAGGAGGAATATTATATACTATGTCATTTTTTATTTTTGCTATTACAAGTAGTTTAATATTTTTCTTTATATCTATTGCTATAATGACCATAGGGGAAATTATAGTTTCAACTAATACTCCAACTTTTATTTCTATTAATAGTCCACGTTCACACAGGGGAAGAATAAATGCGGTGTTACCTACTATATATGGATCAGGTTGGGCATTAGGGCCAGTTAGTATGGGGAAATTCTCTAGTATGTATGGAATACAAAAAAGTTGGATATTAATATGTATGTGTATGATTGTAGCTGTAGGACTTATGTTTTTATTAAGTAGGGTTATGTATAAGGAAAATTATAATTCTTATTGACAAATTTTAAACGTTGATAATATAATTAAGATTAGTTGTATAAAATGATATTTAAATTTGAAGAAGAGGAGAGTACTTTTTAATATTTTTTTTAGCGAACAGGATATGGTGAAAGCCTGTAAAAATTTAAAAAGGAAAAGAGCCTTGGAGATGCTTATTCGAAATTTTTAAAGTAGTTTAAGACGTTTGGCAGCGTTAATGCTTTAAGTGGACTTTTGTCAAAAAGAGTGGTACCGCGGAATTAATACCCGTCTCTATAATTATATATAGATGGGTTTTTTTACGTTAATTTGTATAAGTAATTTATTATATTAAGATAATTGTTAATTAAAATAGGAGGTTTTAATATGAACTATAAAAAAATAATTACAGAGAGAATACATGAGCATGTTGATATGCCGTTAGAAAATATTCAGGTATTAATAGAAATTCCACCTAGGCCTGATATGGGTGACTTTGCTTTCCCATGTTTTCAGCTTGCAAAGATTTTAAAAAAATCACCTAATATGATAGCAGAGGAATTAAAAGATAAATTAAGTAACCAGGGGTTTGAAAAAATAGAAAATTTGGGACCTTATTTAAACTTTTTTGTAGATAAGTCTATATTTAGTAAAAATACTCTTGAAAAGGTATTAAATGAAGGTGATAAATACGGTTCTTCACAAATAGGAAAAGGGAAAAATGTAGTTATAGAATATTCTTCTCCTAATATAGCAAAGCCTTTTCATGTAGGGCATTTATTTAGTACATCTATAGGAAATTCTTTATATAAGATAATGTGTTTTCAAGGGTATAATTGTGAAAGGGTAAATCATCTAGGTGATTGGGGAACACAGTTTGGTAAACTAATATCTGCGTATAAAAGATGGGTTAATGAAGAATCATTAGAAAAGGAACCTATTAAAGAACTTTTAAGAATTTATGTTAAATTTCATGATGAAGCAGAAAAGGATCCATCTCTAGAGGAAGAAGGAAGAATGCATTTTAAGAGATTAGAAGATGGTTGTGAGGAAGAAGTTAGACTTTGGAAGAGATTTAGAGATTTAAGTCTAAAAGAATTCCAAAAGGTATATGATATGCTAAATGTAAGTTTTGATTCTTACGCAGGAGAAAGCTTCTATGGAGATAAGATGAATGATGTAATAAAGGAGATAGAAGAAAAAGGATTGCTTACTGAAAGCAATGGAGCAAAAGTAGTAATGCTTGATGAATATAATATGCCACCATGTATAATAAAAAAATCTGATGGGGCAACTATATATGCTACCCGTGATTTAGCTGCGGCAATGTATAGAAAGAAGAAATATGATTTTTATAAGAGCATATATGTGGTAGGACTTGAGCAATCATTACATTTTAAACAGGTATTTACTACATTAAAGCTTATGGGACATGATTGGTCAAAGGATTGTAAACATGTAGGATTTGGGCTTGTTAGATTTTCAGATAGAAAGCTATCTACAAGAAAAGGAGAGGTAATATTTCTAGAAGATTTATTAAAGGAATCTGTAGAAAAAACTATGGAAGTAATAAATAGTAAGAATCCTGATTTAATCGATAAGGAAGAGGTTGCTAAAAAAGTTGGTATAGGAGCGGTTATTTTTACTTATCTCAAAAATAATAGAGAAAGAGATATAGTGTTTAATTGGAATGAAATGTTAAGTTTTGATGGTGAGACAGGTCCATATGTGCAATACAGTTATGCTAGAGGAAAAAGTGTATTAAGGAAATTAGGTGAAATATCAGGGGAGGTTGATTATAGTAAACTAAATACAAAGGAAGAATTTGAACTTGTAAAAACTTTAGACGGGTTTAATAAGGCTATTATGAATTCAATTGATAAATTAGAGCCTTCAATAGTAACAAGATATGTTATAGACGTAGCAAAATCTTTTAATAAGTTCTATAATCATTGTAATATAATGAATGCTGAGGATAAAGAGACTAAAAAGGCTAGACTTAGATTGGTTAAGGCTACTTGCCAAGTAATTAAGAATGCATTAAAAATATTAGGAATAGAAGTAGTTGAGGAGATGTAGTCTTTTAAAAAGCAGGCAGTTACTGATACTGTCTGTTTTTTTATAAAAATTACAGAATATATTTTTTATATAATATGTAATTTTTATTGTTTTTATTATTATTGTATAATTATAGTACTAGTTAGTATATATTTTGGAGGATATGGAATGTTTTTTAAGGAAAGTGAAGAAGAGGTATATTTATCTATAGACATATTTAGTAAATATAATATGCAGGATATAGCATATTTTGATATAGAAACTACTGGGTTTGATAAAGAAAATGATAAAATAATACTTATATCTTTAGGACATTTTTTAGAAAATGGTAAATTTATTGTTAAGCAGTATTTTAATGAAACAGCGTTACAAGAGGAACAGATCTTATCTAGGTTTTGTGATGATCTAAATAATATGAAAATATGGTGTTCATATAATGGTATAGCTTTTGATGAACCTTTTATAAGAGAGAGATTGACTAGAAATAAAATATGGACTAAATTACCAAGTAACCATATAGATTTATACAGGCATATAAGACCTTATTATAAACAACTTGGAATAAATAGATGCAATTTAAAAAGCGTTGAAAAATATGTGGGAATAGAGAGAAAAGATAAAATAGACGGTGGATTGAGTATTGAATTATATAATGAATATATTAAAACAAGAGATGAAAAAATAAAGAAAAAAATACTTTTACATAATTACGAAGATGTGCTTAATCTGCCAAAGATATTTAATATTCTAAATAAGATAGATAATGATAAAAGTATTATAAGAGAAGATGCTGTAACAGAAAAACAAGTAAGGTTTTTAAATTATCTTTTAAAGAAAAACAAAATAGTATTAAATAATGAAGTAGAAAGAATATCTAAAAGAGCAGCTTCTAGAATGATAGATTCAATTTTGAAAGGGAACAAAGATGTAGAAGAGTTACATAATATAATGAAAAATAGTTATTAGATTATAATTTTTTACACAGCTATTATGGGGGATGATATAATAAATATTAGGGGGTGGATTGATGTGGTAAAGGATTTAATGGAAATAAATTTTGTTACTTTAAAAAGTCATGACAGTATTAATAAAGCTTTAGAGGTTATGAACAACAATAAGGTGAATGGGGCACCAGTTGTAGATTCTAATAATAAATTATTAGGAATGATAGTTAAAGCTGATATATATAGATTTTTAATGGAGGAGGGACATTACGATACTTGTCCAGTGGAATGGGTGATGACAAAGAGTGTTATAATAGGACATAAGTATGAGGAGTTAATAGATATAGCCAAAAGAATTAGAGAAAAAAATATAATTGCTATACCTATTGTAGATGATAATAATAAAGTGGATGGGATAGTCACAATAGAAGATATTGTTGATTATTTTATAAAAAAATATTAATTATAATATATTTAAACCAAATAAGCTATATTAAAATAAAGTAATTATTTTAATATAGCTTATTTGCCATTATTTATTATTTTTATTACAATGTGATGAGCAAGAACTACAGTCACATTTTCCTGAAATCTTTCTTTTTATATTATTATATAAAATGTATATCGCAGCTATAACAATTATTGTTGTAATTATTACTTGGAGCATAATTTATCACCTTCTTAATTGAGTATTAAAATCCCAATATTGTATACAGTAAAAGAGACAAACCAGGCTAGACATAGTTGATAAGCCACAGAGAATATAGCCATTTTTCTTCCGTATTCTTTCTTCATTGTAGCTATTACTGATACACATGGAGTATATAATAGAACAAACACTAAAAAGCTATAAGAAGAAAGTGTTGTAAAATGCTCAGGAAGAACTTGGGTTAAAGTTCCTCCATATATAACCCCCATGGAACTCAAAATTACTTCTTTAGCCATTAATCCTGTTAAAAGGGATACAGAATTTTGCCAAGAGCTAAATCCAAGAGGTTTGAATATAGGACTCATGAATTTACCTATAGAGGCTAATATACTACTATTTATATCTGTTAACCCTGAGAAATTGAAGTTAGATAAAAACCAAACAATTACGGAAATAGAGAATATTATAGTACCTGCCTTCTTTAAGAATCCTTTACCTTTATCCCAAGTGTGTAAAAGTAGGTTTTTAAATTCTGGCATTTTATATTCTGACAGTTCGATTATAAAAGGCTCTTCATCTTTTTTAAATAAGGTGTTTTTAAATATTAATCCTATTACAAATGCTAGTAAAATTCCTAATAGATAAAGAGAAAAAACCACAATGGTTTGATTCCCAGGAAAAAATACTGATGCAAATAATGCATATACAGGAAGCCTAGCATTACATGACATAAGAGGAACTAAAAGAGCTGTTAGTTTTCTGTCTTTTTCACTTTCTAAGGTTCTAGCAGTCATTATTCCAGGTACAGAACATCCAAAACCCACTACAAGTGGAATAAACGCTTTACCAGAAAGACCCATTTTTCTCATTATTTTATCCATAATGAAAGCAGCTCTTGACATATAACCACTGTCTTCTAAAAAAGATATTCCTAAAAATAAAGTTAGTATTACAGGTAAAAATACTAATACGGATCCTACGCCTTTAATTATTCCTTCAATTAATAGTGATTTAAACCAAGGACTAGCATTAACTAAGTAATTTTCTAAATATGGGATTGTTTTATTATTTAGAATATTGCTTAAATAATCAGCCATAGGGGTACCAACCCAACTAAAAGTAAATTCAAATATCAAAAATAATATGACTAAAAATATGGGATAAGCTAAAAATTTATTAAGAACTATATTATCTATTTTATCGCTAAGTGTATCTTTTACATCTGAAGTATAGGTAACACACTCTTTTAAAATGGTTTCTATAAAAGAATAAGTTTCCTCTTCATTATTAAATTTATAATTTGGAGTAGAAAAATCATTAGAATACTCACCATCTAATAATTTTTCTTCTATTTTGTCTATCCCTATACCCTTTGATGCGGATATAGGAAGAATACACACTCCTAATTTTTGTGAAAGTAAATTATAATTAATGTTAATTCCTTTTTCTTCTGCAATATCTACCATATTTAATAGTAATATAATTGGTTTATCAAATTCTTTAAGTTGAAGAGTTAAGTACAAATTCCTTTGAAGGTTTGAGGCATCTACAATATTTAATATTACATCCACATTTCCGTTAATTAAAAATTCTTTTGATACTTTTTCCTCATTTGAATAGGTATCCATGGCATAGATTCCTGGAAGATCTACTATTTTAATAGATTCACCTAAAAGACCCTCTTTTTTTTCCACTGTTACTCCAGCCCAATTTCCAACATATTGGTTTGAACCTGTCAGTGCATTAAAGAGAGAAGTTTTACCTACATTAGGATTACCTAATAGAGCAGTTATTATCATATGTTGCCTCCAATCTTACTGTATTTATTCGATAAATATATTCTTTGCATCATTTTTTCGTATAGCTAAATCAAAACCTCTAAAATTTATTATTATAGGATCACCAAAAGGGGCAGATTTTTTAAAGCTTATTTCAGTTCCTTTTATACACCCTAAAGCTAAAAGTCGTTTAACCAATTTTTCATTACCACATATATCTTTTATAAAAGCTTTATCTCCAGGATTTAAGTCGCATATACTCATAATTACACCTCATACTGATATTGATAACTATTATCATTTTATATTTTAAATATAGCATGTCTATAAATTTATGTCAATACAGAATAGGAGGAATATAATGGTTATATAAAGGAAATGATTAATTTATATTTATGATATAATTAAGTTTATATTAATAGATATGTTTTTTTGGAGGGAGAATATTGACTTCAAATATATATAAAAATGGACAATATGTATATAAGGTTATAGAAAAAAGATATGGGAAGAGAGCTAAATTTGATTTAGATATATACTATCCTCGTATTAATGATAAAAGTATTTACAAGGTATATAAATCAAGTGATCCTATAATGAAAGGAATTAATATATCTTCTACAGGGATACTTCTTTTGAGTAAAGCTTTTGCAAAGGTTGGGGATTTTATATCTTTTTCTATGAAAATAGGAGATAGACCATCATTTTGGTGTATGGCAGAAGTAAAATGGGTAAGTGAAAGTAATTCTTATTATTTATTAGGATGTGAGTTTTTTTCTTTAACTATGGGACAAATTAATATTATAAAAGAGTATGTTAAAAATAATAAGTAGTGGTACTTATTATTTTTAAATAGTAAAATAGAATATAAATAAATATATGAGGAGGGATTTAGTATGAAAAATGTAGCGGCTTTTTTTGATATAGATGGCACATTGTATAGAGAAGGGCTTATAACAGAGGTATTTAAAAAATTAATAAAATATGAAATAATACATCCTGAAAGGTGGTATAATGAAGTAAGACCAGAATATGAAAAATGGGATAAAAGACAAGGTGACTATGATAATTATTTATTGAAAATGGCGAAAATATATGTGGAAGCAGTAAAAGGACTTCATAAATATCAGGTGGAGTTTATTGCAAAAAATGTAATACAACAAAAGGGGGATAGAGTATATACTTATACAAGAGATAGAATAAAGTGGCATAAGAAACAGAATCATATGATAATAACTGTTTCTGGGAGTCCTATAGAGTTAGTAAAAGAAATGAGCATAAGGCATGGTTTTAATGATTATAAGGGAACTATTTATAAAATGAATAATGAGGGAATTTATACTGGAGAAGTAATTCCTATGTGGGATAGTGGAAGTAAAATGAGTGCTATAAATGAACTTGTAAAAAAATATAATATAGATTTATCTAAAAGTTATGCCTATGGTGATACTACAGGTGACTTTTCTATGTTCCAAATGATAAACTATCCTATATGCATAAACCCTACTAAAGAACTGTTAAAAAAGGTAGTGAGCAGTAATGAAGTTAGAGATAAAATTAGAATTGTAGTTGAAAGAAAGGATGTTATTTATAATATTAGACCAGAATATTTAGAAATCATAGAAGTATAAATATTGGAAAAGAGTGGTAGTATTGATATTTAGAGAAGAAATTATAAAAGTAGAAAAAAAGGAGGATGAGTATTCTTTACAAATAAATAATAAAAATGATTTATATAAAGATGCAATTTTTTTTGATTTAGAGCACTATGTTTATAAGAAGCCTATATGTATAGGTGTATTTGGCAGTGGATATTATGATAATGATAATAATGAGATAAATTTAACCCAATATATGATTGAAAATAAGAGAGACTCCTTAGAAATTTTAAACTTAGCTAAGAATTATTTTCAAGATTTAATGAATAATAAGAATAAAAAATATATTGTTACATTCTCAGGTAATAATGATTTTACAGTTATTAATTATCTACTAAAAAAGAATAATATAGAGTTTTCTATAGAAGATAGTTTTAAACATATAGATTTACAAAGAGAATACGAAAAAGCTAAAGGGAATAGTATAGGTCTTAAAGCATTGGAAAAAGATTTTAGTATTTCTAGAGAAAGTGAACTTATAAGTGGACAAAATTTAGCTAAAACATTTAGTAAAGTTATGAAGGATGATGATTATATAAACAGAATGCCAGAGGAAAAAAAGAAGAAAATATTACTTTATAACCAACAAGATGTAGTAAGTTTATTTTATATATATACTAACTGGTTTAAGGTAATATAATAAGCTATGTGAAATATTACATAGCTTATTATAATTTAAGGCAACCATAGAGTTCATCAAAGGTCATATATTTATTTTTGCTTAAATAAACAAAATTTGATACTATTAAATTGGCAATTTTTATGGAGGAAAGACTGGAAGATATATTTCCTCTTTTTCTTTCAAAATCTATAAGCTCACTTACTTCTTTGTTTATGTCGTTAAAATTATGAGACGAATTATGACTATAGCCGTTTAACATAGCGATTTCGTAAAATATAGATATATATTTATCTAAAAATTCTTCAAGACATAGGTATATTTTATATAGTTTATCTTTTAATGGAGTAAATGAAAATTTTAATTTATTAATTAAAAGCAAACTATTTTCCCAATCTTCCTTAAAGATGTTTATTACAAGTTCTTCTTTACTTGAGAAATAATTATAAAAAGTGCCTATACCAATGTTGCAATTTTTAACAATATCACGTATATTAAGCTCTCTATAATTTTTACTTAATAATATTTTTCTACCTTCTTGTAGTATTTTTTCATTAATATTTTCTATTATTTTAGGCATAGTGAACCACCTTTCACGAACTATGTTCACATTATTATAATATTATTTAAATAAAAATTCAAGAAAATTTTACAAAATGCTTTTAAAACATTTAATTATGTATTATTATGTATTTAATATATGTAATTTAAAGAAAGGAAGAATATTATGTTTACTCCAATAAAGAATACAAAAGTTTATGAACAAGTTATAGAACAAATAAAAAATATGATAAATAAAGGGATATTAAAAAAAGGAGACAAATTACCTTCAGAAAGAGAGCTTGTAGAAAAGTTACATGTTAGCAGAACTTCTATTAGAGAAGCTTTAAGGTCCTTAGAGATAATAGGTCTTATAGAATCAAGACAAGGAGAAGGAAATTTTGTAAGAAGTAGTTTTGAAAATAGTCTTTTTGAACCTTTATCTATTATGTTTATGTTACAAAAGAGTAATCCACTAGAAATATTAGAATTAAGAAAAATAGTAGAAAAAGAAACAGCAGCTTTAGCTGCCACTAGAATATGTGAAGATGAATTAGAATATTTAGGTGAGTTAATAGACAAATTTAGAAGTTGTGATAAAGAAGATGAACTAGTAAGAATTGATAGAGAATTTCATTATAAGATAGCACAGGCATCTAAAAATTTTCTTATACTTAGTATTTTAAATGCGATATCCTCTCTTATGGAATCATTTATAAAGGATGCAAGAAAAAATATATTAATAGATGATAAAAATAAAGAAATTCTTTTGATTCAACATGAAAATATATATATGTCTTTATGCAATAAAAATCCTCAACAGGCATTAGAAGCTATGAATGCACATTTAGAGCTTATAAATAAATATATGGAAAAATAAATACTAATAAGAAGAATATTGTTACATTATTAACAATGTTCTTTAAATATATCGAAAAGTTTGAAAATTCATAAAAAATTTTGTAGAATAAAATCCCCTTTAGTCCTTGAATTTCAATAATATGAATTTAGAACTATAATGTTAATAAATTAACTAACGTAGAAAAATTTATAAAATTGTGATAATATAAAATCATAGAAGGTGGTCATACCATAGTACCAAAAGGGGTGTAAAAAATGAATGGATATGTATTGTTTTTTCTTGCACTGACACCTATAGTTTGGCTTATGATATCACTTGGGGTATTAAAAATGCCAGCACATAAAACTTGTCTCTTTACTTTGGCAGTTACTTTAATATTATCTATAGTTTTCTGGAAAATGACTATAGTAGATGCTTCAACTGCAGTACTAGAAGGAGTAGCATTAGGAATATGGCCTATAATGCTTGTTATTATAGCAGCAGTATTTACCTATAATTTATCTGTTCATACTAAAAGTATGGATTTGATAAAGAAAATGATGATTAGTATATCCAAAGATAAGAGAATATTAGTATTAATTTTGGCTTGGGGGTTTGGAGGATTTTTGGAGGCTATAGCTGGTTTTGGCACAGCAGTGGCTATACCAGCTAGTATAATGGCAGCATTAGGTTTCGAGCCAGTATTTGCAGCCATTATATGTTTAGTTGCCAATACAACACCTACAGCTTTTGGAGCCATAGGTATTCCTGTAACCACACTAGCAAAGATTACAGGAATAGACGTAAATTCATTAAGTTATGCAGTTTCAATTCAATTAAGCCCGCTTATTATAATAGTTCCAATAATTTTAGTAATGTTAACAGAAAAAAGCATAAAAGGTATTAAAGGTGTATTTGGTATAGCGATTATATCCGGTATAACTTTTGCTGTACCTCAAATACTTATAGCAAAGTATTTAGGGGCAGAACTTCCGGCTATTATTGGAAGTATATGTTCCATGCTTTCTACAATTTTAATAGCAAAATTATTTTATAAAGACAAGAAGTCAGAAAGTAATGAAAAGATAACGATTAAACAAGGTGTCCTAGCATGGTTACCATTTATCTTAGTATTCCTATTTATTATTTTTACTAGTCCTTTATTTCCAAAAGTAAATGAAGCATTGTCATCTATTAAAACCACAGCGTATATTTATACTGGAGTTGATGCTAAACCATTTACATTTCTATGGTTAATAACACCAGGCACTTTAATAATTATTGCAACTTTCGTTGGTGGATTAATACAGGGAGCAAAGTTAAAGGATATATTTTTAATTCTTATAAAAACGTTTAAACAAATGAGTAATTCCTTTGTGACTATATTATCTATTGTAGCCTTAGCAAAGGTTATGGGCTATAGTGGAATGATAAAGTCTATTGCGGTGATACTTGTTAAAATTACAGGAAGATTTTATCCATTAATTGCACCTGTAATAGGAGCTTTAGGAACTTTTGTAACAGGTAGTGATACATCCTCTAATGTATTATTTGGAGGATTACAAGTTGAGGTAGCAAAAAGTTTAAATTTAAGTCCATATTGGCTAGCAGCAGCTAATACAGGTGGTGCTACAGCTGGTAAGATGATTTCACCGCAAAGTATAGCAGTGGCAACGGCCGCGACAGGAATTTTGGGATCAGAGGGTAAAATTTTAAATACCACATTGAAATTCTGTATATTATATGTAGTGCTTATGGGGTTAATTGCTTATTTTGGAGCATCAATTTTTAGCTGGATATAAATTGATAAAGTTAAGAGGGGTGATATTGTGGCAAAAGTAAAAATTCCCTATTGGAAAAAATTTTTAGTAGCAGATATACCAGATGAGAATTTGGTAAATATATTAGAGTCTAAAGTTGAGGACTATAAAGTTTCTAAAACAGAAGAGGAAATAGTTAACGAAGCTTTAGATAATCCTATAGAAGCTAATACTCTGGAACAATTAGTAAAAGATAAAAGTAATATGGTAATTATAACTAGTGACCATACAAGACCTGTACCAAGTAAAGTTACAATGCCAATATTACTTAGAAGAATTAGAAAGGTTAATCCCAATATAAGTATAAAAATATTAATAGCTACAGGATTTCATAGACCTTCTACAAGAGAAGAACTTGTAAGTAAATTTGGACAAGAGATTGTAGACAATGAGGAAATAGTCATGCACATATCTACAGATAAAAGTAGCTTAGTAAAAGTTGGAACACTTCCTTCAGGAGGGGATTTGTTTTTAAACAAGGTAGCAATGGAAGCAGAGCTTTTAATTGCGGAGGGGTTTATTGAATCACATTTCTTTGCAGGATTTTCAGGAGGAAGGAAAAGTATATTGCCAGGTATAGCTGCAGCTGAAACTATTATGGCAAATCATTGTTCAGAATTTATTGCAAGTCCAAATGCAAGAACGGGAATTTTAAATAATAATCCAATACATGAAGATATGCTTTATGCAGCTAAAAAGGCTAATCTTGCATTTATTTTAAATGTAGTTTTAGATAGTAATAAAAAAATAATTTATGCAGTGTCAGGTCATAGTAAATATGCACATGACAAAGGTTGTGAATTTGTATCAAAACTTTCAATGGTGGATAAGGTTGATGCTGATATTGTTATTTCAAGTAATGGAGGGAATCCATTAGACCAAAATGTTTATCAAGCGGTAAAAGGAATGACAGCAGCAGAAGCTACCTGTAATGAGGGAGGAGTAATTATAATGGTAGCAGCTTGTGACGATGGTCATGGAGGAGAGTCATTCTATGAAAATTTGGCAAGAGCTAATTCTCCTAAAGAAGTATTAGATAAAGTTATTAAAATACCGAGAAATAAAACTGCACCTGATCAATGGGAATTTCAAATATTAGCTAGAATTTTAAATAAATTCACTGTAATAATGGTTACTGATATGTGTGACCCAAAACTTATAACTAGTATGCATATGAAACATGCTTTTTCTATAGAAGAGGCAATGTATATGGCTTTTAAGATAAAGGGTAAAGGTGCTAAAGTTGCAGTTATTCCTGATGGTGTAGCAGTAATAGTTAGATAAAATATAAATTTTTAATATTGGGGGTAATAATATGAATATATTAGTATGTATTAAGCAAGTTCCTGGTACTTCTAAAGTAGAAGTAGATCCAATTACAGGAGTATTAAAAAGAGATGGTGTAGATTCAAAGATGAATCCGTATGATTTATTTGCGTTGGAAACTGCATTAAGGTTAAAGGAAAAACATGGTGGAGAGGTTAAAGTAATAACTATGGGACCACCTCAAGCAGAGGAAGTTATAAAAGAGGCCTATTCTATGGGCGCTGATTATGGAGTTATTCTATCAGATAGAAAATTTGCAGGAGCAGATGTTTTAGCTACATCTTATACTTTATCCCAAGGAATTAAGAAAATGGGGGATGTAGATATTATAATATGTGGGAAACAGACTACAGATGGAGATACTGCACAAGTAGGCCCTGAAATAGCTGAATATTTAGATATACCTCATATTGCAAATGTTTTGAGTATAGAAAATGTTGGCCAGGGTTCTATAACTGTAAAAATGGATATGCCTAATACTTTAGAGGTGGCAAAGATAGAATATCCTTGTTTAATAACTGTTGAAAAAGATATTTTTGAACCTAGACTTCCATCATATAGAAAAAAGAAAGATACTGAAGAAAGAGAAGTTAAATTCTTATGTCTAAATGATTTTGAGGATAAAGAAGAAAATAAATATGGACTAAATGGTTCACCTACACAAGTTGAAAGAATTTTTCCACCTGCAGTAAATGACCATAAAGAAATGTGGGAAGGAAATTCCGATGAGTTAGCCAACAGAATGTTTAAATCTTTAAAAGATATGAAATTTATATAAGCTAGGGGGAATATTACATGGGAAAATTATTAATTAATCAAAACAAATTAAATGATAAAGTTATAAAGGAACTTATAGATATATGCCCATTTAAAGCACTGGAAGAAAGTGACGGAAAACTTGAAATAAATGCTGGGTGTAAGATGTGTAAGTTATGTGTAAAAAAAGGACCTAAGGGAGTTGTTGAGTACGTTGAAGAGCAGGTAAAAAGTATAGATAAAAGTAAATGGAGAGGAATAGCTGTGTATGTAGATCACGTATGTGGCAACATACATCCTGTAACTTTAGAACTTATAGGCAAGGCTAGAGAGCTAGCAAGTAAGATAAATCATCCTATATATGCAATTTTTATAGGAAATAATATAAAAGAAAGTGCAAAAGAACTATTGCATTATGGAGTAGATCAGGTATTTGTATATGATAATGAAGAACTAAAGGACTTTAGAATAGAACCTTACACTAAAGCTTTTGAAGATTTTATAAATAAGGTTAAGCCATGTTCTGTATTGGTTGGAGCCACAACTATAGGAAGATCTTTAGCTCCAAGAGTAGCGGCAAGATTTAGAACAGGACTTACAGCGGATTGTACGGTTTTGGATATGAAAGAAAATACAGATTTAGTTCAGATAAGGCCTGCTTTTGGAGGAAATATAATGGCTCAAATTATAACTCCAAATAGAAGACCACAATTTTGTACCGTAAGATATAAAATAATGAATGCACCTGAAAGAACAGAAGAAGTTAAGGGCAAAATTACGTTATGTGAGGTTAATAAAGAAGATTTAAAATCTAATATAGAAGTTTTAGATGTTACTGAAAAGGAAAAAGAGGTAAGTATATCAGAAGCTGATGTAATAATTGTAGCAGGAAGAGGAATAAAAACAGAAAAAGATATGGCAATGATTAATGAACTTGCAGATCTTTTAGGAGCACAAGTCGCTGGCACAAGACCACTTATAGAGATGGGTTGGGTGGATGCTAAGAGACAAATTGGACTCAGTGGTAGGACCGTCAAACCAAAACTTATAATAACCTGTGGATTATCAGGATCTGTTCAATTTGTAGCAGGTATGAATAATTCAGATCATATATTTGCTATAAATAAGGATCCTAATGCCTCTATTTTTAATGTAGCACACTATGGAATAGTAGGAGATTTATATGAAGTTATACCAAAACTTATTAATAATATAAAAAACAATATTGCGTTAGTATAAAAGCATATTTTAGGAGGGATAGGATTATGGAGTGTTGTACTAAGTATAAAAAAATGGATGGAAAAGATATAGAATTTTTATTATCTGTTGTAGGTAAGGAAAGACTATTTACAGGAGAAGAAATAAATGAGGATTTTAGCCACGACGAACTAGGTGGAATAAAAAAAATGCCAGATGTATTAATAGAGGTTATAAATACAGAGGAAGTTTCTAAAATTATGAAATATGCTTATGATAATAATATACCAGTAGTGGCAAGAGGATCAGGAACAGGATTAGTTGGAGCTTCTGTACCAATACATGGTGGAATAATGATTAATCTTTCAACTATGAATAAAATTTTAGAAATAGATGAAGAGAATTTGACTTTAACTGTAGAGCCTGGAGTATTATTAATGGAAATTAGTAAGTTTGTAGAGGAACATGATCTTTTTTATCCACCAGATCCAGGTGAAAAATCAGCAACTATAGGTGGAAACATAAATACAAATGCAGGTGGTATGAGAGCTGTTAAATATGGAGTAACTAGGGACTACGTTAGAGGATTAGAAGTAGTTTTGCCTAATGGAAAGGTTATGGAAGTTGGAGGAAAAGTTGTAAAGAATAGTTCAGGTTATAGTATTAAAGATTTAATATGTGGTTCAGAAGGAACATTAGCCATAATTACCAAAGCTATATTAAAACTTCTACCTTTACCTAAAAAGTCTATAAGTCTACTAATTCCTTTTGAAGACTTGGATAAGGCAATAGAAACAGTGCCTAAAATAGTAAAGTCAAAGTCTATTCCTACGTCCATAGAGTTTATGGAAAGGGATGTTATATTAGCATCAGAAGAGTTCTTAGGTAAAAAGTTTCCAGATAACTCTGCAGACGCATATTTATTATTGACCTTTGATGGAAATAGTAAAGAGGAAATAGAAAAAGATTACGAAAATGTAGCAAAAATATGTCTTGAGAATAGTGCTATAGATGTTTTGATAGCAGATACAGATGAAAGAAAAGAATCAATTTGGTCTGCAAGGGGAGCATTTTTAGAAGCTATTAAAGCGTCTACATCAGAAATGGATGAATGTGACGTATGTGTACCACGTAATAAAGTAGCTGAATTTATAAAATATACTTATCAACTTCAAAAAGAATTTAATATTAGAATTAAAAACTTTGGTCATGCTGGAGACGGAAATTTACACATTTATATTTTAAAAGATGAATTATCAGAAGATGAATGGAGTCATAAATTGCAAGCAGTATTTAAATGTATGTATGATAGAGCAAGAGAATTAGATGGAAAAGTTTCTGGTGAACATGGTATTGGATATGCTAAAAAAGAATATTTGTTTGAATCAATAGGTGAAGAACAAAAAGAGTTGATGAAAAATATAAAATTAGCCTTTGATACTAAGAATATATTAAATCCAGGAAAAGTATGTGAATAAACATTGAAATTTATCCCAAAAGTGTTAAAATAACTTTTGGGATGTTTTTTATGTATTTTAATTGAAAGTAAATAGTTTACAAATATATTTGATAAAAAATAAAATGGAGGTATTAATATATAATGAAAAATTGGATTAAAAAATTGGTTGTATTTTTATTTGTTTTTTTTAGTTTATTAGGAAGCAAGTGTGAAATGGTTTTAGCCAGTGAAAAAATGGCTTCATTAGGAAATGCAGTAAGTGTAAACATTGATGAAAGAGAATATGGAAAAGATGTACAAGCTGATAAGGTTTGGAAAATAAGATTTAATCAGTCTATGGAAATGGAATCACTAAAAAATAATATTAAAATTATTGATACAGAGAGTAAAAAAGATATGGTATTAGATATATTTTTAGAGGAAAATGATACAGTAACTATTATTAAACCTAAAAATTTAAAGGATGGTACATATTGTCTTATTGTTAATAGTGATGTTACATCAAAAGTAGGAAAACATTTAAAAAGGTCTATTCAATTAAATTTTAATGTTGTATTGAATAAAAAAGAAGAATTAGATAGCAATTCAAAAGAAGCAGAGGAAAATAAAGATTTATATATTAAGTATATTGAAGATATAAACGTGAATATTAATCAATACGAGAGTTTTATATTACCTTACACAGTTAAGGCAGTTATGTCTGATGGTAAAATAAAAAATTTGGATGTATTTTGGAAGGAAAGTGTACAAACTACGGATGTACCAGGCAAACATGTTTACACTGGTTTAGTAAATGGCTACAAAAAAGATGTGGTTTTAAATTTGAATATAAAGGAATTAAAAAAACAAAATACTACGCCTCACTCAAAACTACAAAAAAACTTATGTAATTATCTTATGGATAATAATAATAGACAATTTACAATGAAAAGAGCAATAGAGTTGCATGGTGGTGATCCAAGTAATACATGTGTTTATTTTGCTAGTGAAGCATTGAGACGTGCAGGTCTTAAAGACTTAGACGAACAAGTATGTAATACAGTAACATTAACTAAGGAGTTAAAAAACAGAGGATGGAGTACTTCAACAGATTTATCTGAACTGGCACCTGGAGATATTTGTTTTACTATATCCTATGGGTACGGACCAACACATGCATATACTTTTATGAATTGGGTTAACGAAGAGGACTATAATTATGCATATATATGTGATAATCAAGGAAATGAATACGGAAATGCTTATCATCAAAGGAATATAGATTTTCAAACTTCAACAAAGGATAAAATATCTTATTTTATGTATAAGATTTAAAATAAAAAGTTGCTATATAATAAATATAGCAACTTTTTATTTATTGAACTTGTTTTAATTTATCAATACCTATTTTAACTCTTTTTAAAGATTCTTCTTTTCCTAATATATCTGCTATTTCGAATGCTCCACCAGGAGTGAATTGTTTACCTGAAAGAGCTGTTCTAAGTGGCCATAGCACAATACCATTTTTAACTTCCATTTCTTTAGCAAGATCCATCATTGAGTCATGAACCGTATCAAAGGACCAGTTAGATATATTCTCTAATATAGGAAGAGATTTTTCTAAGCTTTTTAATGAATTTTCATAGTTAGTTTTCATTTTTTTATGAATATACATATCAGAAGAATACTCTGGTAAGGCTTCAAGAAAATCTATTTGTTCAGGTATTTCATTTAATATTTCTGTTCTTGTATGCATTAGTTCACTTAATTTTGTTAAATCTATATTTTTTGTTAAAGTTTCTTTGTAATATGGTAATGCTAATTCATGAAACTTTTCTATAGGAAGCATTCTTATATATTCGCCATTCATCCATTTTAATTTTGTAATATCAAAAATAGCTGGTGCTTTATTTATATTTTTATAATCGAAATTTTTTATAAGTTCTTCAAGAGAGAATATTTCTTGAGTAGAACCAGGATTCCATCCTAATAATGCTATATAATTTAAAATAGCTTCTTTTAAAAATCCTTTTTCCATTAGGTCCTCGAAAGAAGCATCTCCATTTCGCTTACTTAATTTATGGTGGGCGTCCTTCATAATTGGTGGACAGTGTATGTATTTTGGAACATCCCATCCAAAAGCATCATATAGTCTATTATATTTTGGAGAGGAGGATAAGTATTCACTACCTCTAACTACATGGGTTATACCCATAAGATGGTCGTCTACTACATTAGCAAAGTTATATGTTGGGAATCCATCTGATTTTATAAGTACCATATCATCTAATTCTGAATTATCTACAGTTATTTTACCGAAAATTTCATCTTCAAAAGTGGTAGTACCCGTTGAAGGATTATTTTGTCTTATAACATATGGAATGCCTGAGGCTATTTTTTCTTCTATTTCTTCTTTTGAAAGATGAAAACAGTGTTTGTCATATTTATGAGGTCTTCCTAAAGCTTCAGAATTTTTTCTTATCATATCTAGTCTATCTTTTGTACAAAAACAGTAGTATGCTTCACCATTATCTATAAGTTTTTTAGCATAATCTAAGTATATATTTTTTCTTTGACTTTGGATATAAGGACCTACATTTCCGCCTACATCTGGACCTTCGTCGTGTTGAAGACCAGTTATCTTCATAGTATTATATATTACATCAAGTGCCCCATCTACTTGCCTTTCCTGATCTGTGTCTTCAATTCTTAAGATAAAATCTCCATTATCATGTTTTGCAATTAAATAAGCATAGAGTGCTGTTCTCAAGTTACCAACGTGCATATAACCAGTTGGGCTTGGAGCAAATCTTGTTCGTATTGTTTTTTCATTCATAAATATTCAACTCCTAAATATATTTATTTTAATCCTAAATGGATTTTATAGTCTATAAAATAAAAACCTCTCATCCACTTGTAGGGACGAAAGGTGGCATGGCTAAGTTAATTCTATGATATAATACTGTGTTTTGTCTGTCAAGTTTATGTAAAATTTTTTTTAATAACCATAAAAAAAGTTAAATTATTGTATAAATATATTTATATAATATAATTTCCATAGGATACAGATGTATACATATTATTCATAGTATTTCTTTTATTTTATTTAATAATATATCTTTATCTAAAGAGTCTATATCTTCTATAGAATTTAACAAAGTAAAAATTTTATTTTTTACAATACTCTTATGGATATTTTCCTCACCTGGTGTAAAACTATCTCCAGAGTTCATTATAAAGGATGTAAAGCCTTCACTATCTAAAATTTTTTTAAAATTTTCTTGACTCTCTTTTTCTCCATGAACAAGAAATATAGCTTTAGGTTTATTTTCAATTTGTTTTATAAAGTTTATTAGGCCATCTTTATCTGCATGACCAGAAAGACCTTGAAGGTTAAATATTTTAGCATTTACTGCAATCTCTTCACCGAATAATTTAACTTTTTTATCACCATCTAATATTTTGCGGCCAAGTGTACCTTCAGCTTGATATCCTACAAATACTATTGAACTCTCTTTTCGCCAAAGATTATGTTTTAAATGGTGTTTAATCCTTCCAGCCTCGCACATACCACTAGCTGATAATACAATAGCACCTTGTTGTATTTTATTAATTCTAGAAGATTCCTCTGGCGACTTAGTGAATATTAATCCGTCAAATTGTAATGGATTATCTCCATTTTGGATAAGTTTAGAGGCTTCTTCGTCAAAGTATTTATTATATTTTTTAAAAATCTCTGTTGATTCAGAGGCCAAGGGGCTATCTACATATACTTTTATGTTTTTCAATATATCATTTTCTACATAATGGTTTAGAGCATATAATACTTCTTGAGTTCGTCCTACGGCAAAGGAAGGTATTATTACATTTCCACCTTTTTTAAATGTTGATTTTATTATATTAACAAGTTCTTCTAAATCATTATTTAGATTTTTATGAGATTTGTTACTATAAGTGGTTTCTATGATTACATAATCTGCCTTTTTAATAGGGGTAGGATCTTTTAATAATGGTACTCCTTTATTGCCAAGATCTCCAGAGTAAACTAATGTGGTTATTTCTTTAAATTCCTTTATTTCCATTTCTACAATAGCAGATCCAAGTAAATGTCCCGCATCTCTAAATCTAATTTTAAATCCATCAAAAATCTCTATCCATTGATCATAAGGATATCCTTTAAAAAGATATGTAGAAAGTTCTGCGAGTTTTGAGGTATATAATGGTTCCAAAGGACTTTGACCCAGGCGCATTCTTTTTCTGTTTTTCCATTCTATATCCATTTCTTGGATATGACCACTGTCTTTTAGCATTATATTAGAAAGATCTTTAGTGCCTTCTGTACAAATAATATCTCCTTTAAAACCTTGTTTGTATAGTAATGGAATTCTACCACAGTGATCTATGTGAGCATGTGATAGTATTACATAGTGTATATTTTTAGGGTTAAAATTAAATGTTTCATTTCCTCGTTCTTTTTCATCTTTACCTTGATATAATCCGCAATCTAATAATATATTTTTCCCTTTTATTTTTAGTAAATGGCATGAACCAGTAACGCAACCAGCAGCTCCATAAAATTCAATTTGCATAGAATATCCCTCCATATAAATCTAATATATTTAGATTATAACACTATAAGCATAGAAAAATACATTAGTATGCAGAAAATAGAATTAATAAAAAATATTAAGTAAATATGGTATAATTTATTTGGAAGGACTATTTACATGATTCGGGAGGATTTATGGGGATAAAATTTAAGTTTATACATACATCAGATATTCATTTAGGAAATGTATTACACACCTGTGGAAGTTATTATAAAGAAGAGTTTAATAAAGCTCCTTATAATACTTTAAAATATATATTTAGTTATGCAATAAAAAATCAAATAGATTTTATTTTGATTTCAGGAGATGTTTTTCATAGTAATGGTAGATCTGTGTTAGTAGATAAATACTTCTATGATGTTTGTAAAAGTATTTATCCAATAAAAGTATATATAGTATGTGGAAACCATGATCCTTTTCAACATAAGATGAATCTATTTTCTCATCCTGAAAATTTATATATATTTAGTTCAGATAAAACAGAATGTAAAGAGTTTTATAAAGATTCAAAGCTAGTATGTAGAATTATAGGACAATCTTATGAAAGGGTAATGGAAAATAGAAAAATATTTAAAGAGTATGAAAAGTTTGCAGTAATAGATGGTGTATACAATATATCCATGTTACATACTCAAATGGAGGAATCTAAAAGTAACTATGTTCCTTGTTCTATAACAGATTTAAAGAAAATAAAATCTGTGAATTATTGGGCATTAGGTCATATACATAAGTTTAATATATTAATGGATGAAGAAAGAGTTATCTCTTATTGTGGTACACCTCAGGGATTTGATTTTAAAGATCAGGGGATAAAAGGAGTAAATGTAATAGAAGTAGATGAGAATTTAAAAGCAAAAGTAAAGTTTTTGTGTACTTCATCTGTTATATGGAATAAACTTAACTTGAATTTATGGGATGAAAATATAGAGAATATATTTGATATTGAAAATCTACTATTAATAAAAATTGAAATGTATATAGATAGTATAAAATATAGGGAGTTAAAAGGTATAAAGGTTATAAATGAAATAAGCAAAATTTATATATTAAAAATAATAGTTTATGGGATAGATAATGAATTTTTAAATGATAAGGAGGAGGATATTGAAAAATACATTAAAGATAATTTAAATGATAATTTATTTAATAAGAATATAAAAGCATATATAGAGGATATATGCATAATAGGTTGCAATAAGAAGAGGTATAAAGAATTTAAAGAACATAATATTTATAAGAAAATAGAATATTTTTTTAACCTATGCCATTATAATGAGAAATTAAAAAAAGAAATAAAAAGGAGTTTAGGGAAAATATGGTCACAAGAAAACTTAGGTATGGTACATGAAAATAGGTTTTTATTAACAGAAGAAGATTATAAACTAATTCTAGAAAAAGCTTTTAAATCAATTGAAGGTAAATTTTTAGAGGGTAGTGATTAAATGTATATAGATAGACTATATATTAGAGATTTTGGGATATTTAACGATGCTTTATTAGATAATTTATCACCAGAAATAGTAATAATAGGTGGTAAAAATAGAGCAGGAAAAACAACATTGTTTAATGTTTTAAAAAATATTTCCTATGGTTTTCTAAAGGGGGACAATCTTCCAGATGCTAAGTTTAAGTATTATGTAGAGGCTGCAATTAAAGATAAACTTGATATTTATAATATTAAAGTAGAGGGATATAAAAATCCTTATATAGAAGAAAATACAAAAACTGATAGTTTATATGGAATAGATAGGTATACATATCAACAACTGTTTTGTATAAGTTTAAAGGAACTAAATCAAATTTTAGGAGAAGATGAAAAATTACAGTCTGTGTTATTAGGGGCTGGATTGAATGATGTGGTAAAATTACCTGCTATAATAAGCGAATTAAGAAAGGATGCAGAAAAGGTAGGAGGTAAACAGGGTAATCCAGATACTAAAATGTTTAAAGCATATAGTAAAAATATAAAAGAATTAGCTTTATTAAGAGATAATATATTGAAAGAAAGGCAGGAGTTTTTAAAACTTAAAAGTAAGTTAACAGAGGTTTCTTCTAATATTTTAGAAAAAAAAAGTATTATAAAATTATTGAAAAGAGATATAAAGGTAATATCATTGATTAAAAATACTTACGAAGATTATATAAAATTTAAAGAATTAAATAATATATTAAATAATGAAGAGAATGTTTTTATTATTAATAAATACAAAAAATATTCTTTAGACAGAGTGGAAAGTTTAAAGAATGATTATATAAGTATTACAGAGGAATATGAAAAAATAAATGACACTTTTAAAAGTATTGAGGAGTCGATAGATAAGAAGAGTCTAATTAAAAATATAAAATTTATTAAGTATTATTTTAAAGAGCTTTCTGGACTAAGAGAAAAATATACAAATTATATTTTAATTAAGAGCAGCAATAGTAAGGAAAAAAATAGTATAATAGCAGAAATTAATAATTTGAATCCAAATTTAAAGGGAAATATAGAAGGAATAATGTCTATAAATTGTAATTTTTTGAGTATAAATAAATTAGCAGCAAATATAGATGAATCTATAACCTTAGAGACTACTTATAATAATTTAACTAAAGAAATTAATAATCTAAAATATGAAAAACAATTATTATTATATAAAAATGGGAATCATAACATAGAATTAAATAACATGGATAAAATATTATTTCTACTTATTTTATTTATTTGGTTATGTTTAACATTGATAAATACCTATAAATTTGGTGGGAAATTTAAATATATATATATGATTTTTACTTTATTTATTATGGGATATATTTGTTATTTTATAATTAGTAATTTAAAGTTAAAAACATCTAATATAGTGAAGACTATAAATAATATAGATAGGTCCATAAGAGAAAAGGAGACTGAATTTTCAAAGATTAATAATAAAAAAAATAAAATAGAAAAAATTTTTTCTGTTTATAAAGAAAATTTAAAATTGGATAAAAATTTTACTAAGGAAGGAATAATAAGATATTTAGAATCTGTACAGGGAGTGCAAAAAAGTATAACTACTTTTAATTATAACATTAGTAGAGAAAATGATATAAAATCTGATTTAGATATTGTAATAAATCAGATAGGGAGTGTGTTAGATAAAATATATAAAAATAAAAATTTTATAAAAAGCCTTTCTTATGATAAATTATTTAATGAACTAGAGAAGTTAACAGTTTATTCAAAGATAGCAGAAAAATATAATTCATGTTTATTTAAAAAGGAGAAAATTGAAAAGGTTATAAAAGAGTATTTATATTTAGAGCATACAGTGGATATAAAAACTATATATGAATATATAGATAATATACAAATTTATACTAATTTAAATGAAATAAGGTTAAATAAAGAAAAACTATCATATAGTTTAAAAAATAATTTTAAAAGTGAAATTGGGAGAGAAAGCATAAAGGGTAAGGATACCTATACTGAGATAGAAAAAATATTTAGTAGATATACTGATATATCTGAAATTAATTCTGAATATGAAAATCTAAAATATAGATTAGATACCTCAGAAGAAAAATTAAAATTTTTAGAAGAAAGGAGTCAAGAAATAAAATATAAATTAAATACTATGGAAAATTCTAAAAGATTAGAAACTATCCAAAAAGATATAATAGAAAATAGAAAAGATTTAAAACCTCTGGCAGAAAGGTATGCAGTATCTAAAGTCGCTGCATTTATTTTAGAAAATGTTTATGAAGACTTTATAAACAGAGCTCAAAATACTATTTTACAAAGTTCAAGTGAAATTTTTTCTTATATAACTAATGGTGAATATAGTAAGATATTACCTAGCAATGATTTAAGGGAAATGGACTTTAAAACTTTGCTTAGTAATGGAACTATTAATGAAAGTTCTATTACTTTAAGTACTGCTACAAAGGAGCAATTATTTTTAGCGGTAAGATTAAGTAGAATAAAAGATATTAAACCTCTACCTATTGTACTAGATGATTCACTAGTAAATTTTGATATAATGCATTTAAAAGCTACTATAAATATAATTAAGGAATTGTCTAAAAGAAATCAAATTTTTATTTTTACTTGCCATGGGGAATTAGTAGAACTTATGCATTGTGAAAGTTGTAATGTACAATATTGGAAGGTAGACAATGGAAAATTTATATTAAGTAATAGAAGGGAACTGAGTAATTATTTGTCATGACAGCATGCGAGTATATTAAATATTTTTATTTTGTACAATTAAGTGAAATTAGTAGCCTCTTAAAGCTTAGGAATTTAAGGGGCTTTTTATTATTTATGTATATATATGTTCCTTTTTATGTTAAAATAATAAAGGAAAGTGGAGAAAATATATCAAATATAGATAATTATACTAAAAGAGGAGTATTTTATATGAATAACAAAAGAAAACCTCATATTTTGGCTATAATATTGATGTTTATATGGGGAATATCTTATTTAAGCATTAAGGTGGTAGTAGATGAAGTAAATCCTATACAAGCTGCATTTTATAGGTTCTTTTTAGCTTCTATAATATTATTTATTATACTAAAAAGAAAATTCCCAGAAGAAAAGTTAATAAAGGAGGATAAGATAAAGGTTGCACTAAGTGGTTTAACAGGAGTTGCATTATATTTTTTATTTGAAAATTATTCTGTATATTTTACATCTGCATCTAATGTAGCAGTTTTAATATCAAGTATACCAATATTTACATTAATAACTCAAAGGATTTTATTTAAGGAAAAACTAACTATATATAAAGTAGCAGGGACAATTTTAAGTATGGTAGGTATAGTTATAATAATTATATCTAAGGGGAAATTAAGTCTTTTTTCTACTGGAACAAAAGGAGATTTAATGGCTTTAGGAGCTGCGTTATGTTGGGTAATTTATACGATTATAACAACTAGTTTTAAAGGAAATTATAAGAGTATAACTATAACTACGTATCAATCTATATGGGGAAGCATATTTTTATTTCCTTCAGTAATATTTTTAAAAGTAACTATACCATCAACAAAGGCTATAATTAATATACTTTATCTGTCATTGATTTGTTCTTGTATAGCCTATGCTCTCTATATTTATTGTTTAGAAAGCTTAGGAGCAACTAGTATAACAACATATATTAATCTTCAGCCTATTATTAGTTTATTAAGTGCAAAATTATTTTTGAATGAGAAAATTATGTTTATTCAGGTAGTTGGAAGTCTTATAATAATATTAGGAGTATCTATAGTAAGCTTTACTGGAAAATTCAGTTTAAATAAATGTGATGAAGTTGTATAATATATTCATATTAAACTATTAACGGAGGGGTGGATTATGCCAGATATAAGGTTAAATAAATTAGCAAAACTTTTAGTAAATTATTCTACTAAAATAAAATGTGGGGATTTTGTTTTAGTACAAAGTGAAGATGTAGCAATTCCATGGATGGAAGAGGTTGTTAAGGAAGCAGTTAATAATGGAGCACATGTAGAGTTTCTAATAGATTCTCATGAAGTAGAACATATTAGATTAAAATATTCATCTAAACAGCAGTTAGAAAATGATTTATATATTCAAAAAAAGGCTTTAGAAAAAGCAGATGTATGGTTAACTGCTTGGGGCACTAAAAATACTAGAACTAATGCTAATATAGATTCTGATAAAATTAAAGCTTCATTTAAAGGAGCCACTGCGTGGAGAAAGGTGTATTCTGAAAAGATGGGGAATGGTACATTAAGATGGTGTGGAACTCAATTTCCTACATATGCAGATGCTCAAGAAGCAAATATGAGCTTATCAGAGTATGAGGAGTTTGTTTATTCAGCGGGTCTTTTAGATAAAGAAAATCCTATAGAAGAATGGAAAAAAATAAGTCAGGAACAGGAAAAATGGATAAAATATTTAGATAATAAAAATGAATTGCATATAATATCTAAAGAAACTGATATAAAGGTTAATATTAAAGGAAGAAAATGGATAAATTGTGATGGTAAAGTAAATTTCCCTGATGGTGAAATATTTACATCACCAGTAGAAGATGGGATAAATGGAGTAATAACTTTTAGTTTTCCAGGTATATATGTAGGAAAAGAAATAGAAGGAATTAAACTTATAATAAAAAATGGAAAAGTCATAGAAGCTACGGCTAAAAAGGGGGAAGATTTACTAAAATCATTGATTTCTACAGATGAAGGTTCTTGTTTTTTTGGTGAAGTGGCTATTGGAACAAATTATGGAATAAAAAAGTTTACTAAAAATATGTTATTTGATGAGAAAATAGGTGGAACTATTCATATGGCTTTAGGGGATTCTATGCCTGAAGCAGGAGGAAAAAATAAATCATCTCTTCATTGGGATATGCTATGTGATATGCGACAAAATGGGAAGATTTATGCAGATGGTGAGTTGTTCTACGAAAACGGAAAGTTTAAAGAACACATATTAAAATAATATAATTTGGATTAAATGAAAAAGCTTTGGCATAGCCAAAGCTTTTTATATATATTTAGAGCGTTTATTTCTATTTTTTCTTGATATTATGGCTTTAATTATTATTATAATTGCAGATATAATAACAATTAATATTACTAGAGAACCAATATATAATAGAAGATTACTTTTTAATATAGTTCCTTTAGAAACAGTTGTATATATTTTGAATTCTTTTTTTGCTTCTTTTTCTTTTAATGTTAAAGTTCCTATGCTTTTATCATTGTTTAACTTCCATATATTAAGTTTATCTAATTTAAAATCTTTTTTAGTATTAGATTTATTTACATCATTATCATAATATGTAACATCCTCTTTAACGACTAATGGAACCTCTATAGTTTTTTCAGGTCCAAAAAATACTAGTGGTTTATATGATAAGCGTTCAGTTTTAATTACAGAATCTTTTTTATAAAGTAGTTTTTTTTCTGCATCATAACTCCAGTCTATTATTTTTTTCATATCGTTAAAGACAAAAGAATCATCTCTATCATAAACTGAGTTCATAACTACTCCAATCATTTTTCTACCATTTCTTTCGAACATGGCAACCAGACATCTACCAGCACTAGCGGTATAACCTGTCTTTCCACCTATACAGCCATCTTTACCTAAAAGTTGATTTCTGTTTTCAATTATCATAGTGGTTCCATTTGAAGTTTTTATTGTACTTGTTTGTTTTTCCATAGATTCTTTTACCCATGGATTTTGAAAGGCTGCTCGTCCAATTACTGTTAAATCATAAGCCGTTGTATAATGATTAGGATTATGCAGACCATTAGGTGTAACAAAGTTTGAATTTTTCAACCCTAATTTTGATAGCTTATCATTCATTATCTTTGCAAAATTGGTTGCGTTTCCAGCAATATTATCTGCAATTACATAGGCAATATCATTACCAGAGTATAAAAGCAATCCATCCATAACATCTTCACCGGTCATGGTTTCTCCAATTTGGATAGGATGTAGATTTTTATTAAGGGAATACTCAGGCTGGTTTTTTGCATCTTTTGTGTATTTAAGATCATCATCTTTACCTTTGTTTTCAGCAAGTATAAGGGCCGTTAATAACTTAGTAGTACTTGCAGGATAAGATTTTTGGTCTATAGCTTTAGTGTAAATAAGTTCTCCAGTTTCCATATCCATAGTAACCGCTGACTTACCATATATACTAGGCTGCTTGCTATTAGAAGCGAGAACAGTACTGCATAAAGAAAAACTCATAAATAGGCTTAAGATTAAAGAAATGCTTTTCTTTTTCAATTTTCATCTCTCCATTTTCTATAGTTTTTTGTAGATTTATAAGTTAAATTACCTAATAAAGTATAACATGGACTTAAGTTTTTTACAAACTAAAAAATACTATATAACATTAATAAATATTATCATATAATAGAATAATATTATATATATTATTAGTTTAAAATGGTGGTGTATTTATGTTAGATAATATAGAAAAAATATTTAAAGAAAGAAAGGTAAATTTTATTGGAGAATATGAAAAAAGTGCTGTTATGATTTTTCTTCTTAGAGAAAAAGGGGAACTATTTATTATATTCGAAGTTAGAGCTCTTACTTTATCCCATCAACCAGGCGATATATCTTTACCAGGAGGTAGAATAGAAGAGAATGAAAGTACTTTAGATTGTGCTATAAGGGAGTGTATGGAAGAATTAAATTTAGATAGAAGTGATATAAAAGTAATAGGTGAGATGGATTATTTAGTAACACCATACAATAAAATTATATACCCCTTTATAAGTAAGTTAAAATCAATAGAAATAATACCTAATAAAGATGAAGTAAATCATATATTTAAGGTTCCACTTGAATTTTTTATTACTAATGAACCAGAGTGCTATGAAGTGAAATTAAAGCAAGAGCTTCCGGAGAGCTTTCCGTATCATTTGATAATAGGTGGAAAGGATTATAATTTTAGCAGTGGAAAATTAAATCAATATTTTTATCAGTACAAAGGCTATGTTATATGGGGAATTACTGCTTTTATAATTAAATCATTTATAGGGATAATTAAAGGTAAGATATAATTTAAATCTTACCTTTTTCAGAATCTTTATTTTTAGGAAAAAATAAAATAATGGAGGCTAATAACAACACAATATAAGAAATTAAAAATACTATTGAAATAAGGCCTAAGTTATAGAAAAATTTTAAATATATAAAAATCCCTATGGAAACGATAGTCCAAAATAAAGAAATATAAATCATTTTTGAATTTCTATTTTTCCATACTTCAGGATTTTTCATAGTCCCAACTATTTTTTGATTATCAGATTTTGCTATTATAAATTTAAAATAAATGAAGAAGAATAAGCTTAATATTCCTACAGCTAAAAATAAATAAGATAAAGAAGTACTTGTTATATACATTTATATCACCTCACCATTATATGTAATATATAGTATTTCCAAAATTATTAAATATATTATATAGAATAGTGTTAAATAAATATTATGAATATTTATTTAATTTGCCCGAAACGTATTCATTTTTTATTAAGATTGATGTATAATTATAGTCAATAAAACTTGGGAAAGGGTGCGATAATTATGTGTGATTGTCCTTTTTTATCTTGTGGAGATAAGAAAGTAGAATGTTTTACGGATTGTGCACTATATAACTTTAAAGAAAATGAGGGAGTTTGTCCTTTTAAAACACTACAAGAACAGAAGTTGGAGAGAATGGAAGAATTTGATGAGTTTGATACTGAGTATAAAGATTTAAATTTTATAAAAAACTATTATTTAGAGATGAAAAAAGAGTACCTTTAAATAGTAACTAGACAAGCCACACAAATATATGCGTGGCTTGTATTTAAAACATTAATCATTTTCTTCATAAATATTTGAGAATTTAGTAATTAAGTTTTGCTTTAAAGACCATAGCTTTGTTGACAAGTCTATATAATAGTTATGAGGATTCTCAAATCTTAAGACTTCATGCCACAGTTTATTAGTTTCTTTTACAACTATTTCACGTATTTCATTTATATCAGGACAATCATATATTAAATTTCCCTTATTGAATATTTTAACCATTAGTTCTTTAGCATAAAAATTTTTAATTTTTTTCTTTTTCCATGTAAAAATAGGATCAAAAAGTACTAGTGGTTTATTTTCGTCTACAATTTCATTATTTAAAGTTAATAGGTCTGCTATGGCATTGTTAGTTTTTTTATCAAAGATTCTATAAACTTTTTTAAACCCAGGGTTTGTAATTTTCTCTTCATTTTCACTTATTTTTATTTTGGGTATTATTTCGTTATGATGTTCTATTGCAACTAATTTATATACACCACCGAAAACTGGTTCAGAACGTGCAGTTATTAATCTTTCACCTACTCCAAAACTATCAATTTTTGCTCCTTGACGTAATACAGATCTTATTATGTACTCATCTAATGAATTGGATACAATAATATCAACATCTGAGTATCCTGCGTCGTCTAAAATTTCTCTACATTTTCTTGAAAGATAAGTGATATCACCGCTATCTATTCTAATAGCTTTAGGCTTATGTCCCATGGGTTTTAAAATTTCATCAAAAGTTTTTATTGCATTAGGTAAACCTGATTTTAAAACATTATATGTATCTATTAAAAGCACACAATTGTCTGGATATACTTTTGCCCAAGATTTAAAAGCCTCATATTCTGAAGAAAATAACTGAACCCAACTATGGGCCATAGTTCCACCAGAAGGTACTCCAAACATTTGCTCAGCTATTGTGCAGGCAGTTGAATTACATCCACCTATCATGGCGGCACGGGCACCATAAATGGCTCCATCGTAACCCTGGGCACGTCTTGAACCAAACTCCATAACAGGACGACCATCGGCTGCTCTACATATTCTGTTTGCTTTAGTTGCAATTAGAGTTTGATGATTTATGGAAAGCAAGATCATAGTTTCTATAAATTGAGCCTGAATAATTGGACCTCTAACAGTTACTAGGGGTTCATTTGGGAAAACAGGGTTTCCTTCCGGTACAGCCCAAACATCACAGGTGAACTCAAAATTTTCTAAGTAATTTAAAAATTCTTCAGAGAATATATTTTTACTTCTTAAATACTCCACATCATCTTTAGTGAATGCTAAGGATGTAAGGTATTCAATTAATTGTTGAATACCTGCCATTATGCAGTATCCACCTCCATCAGGAACTCTTCTAAAAAACATGTCAAAATAAGCTATTCTATCTCCTAAATCATTTTGAAGGTAACCATTCCCCATGGTTAGTTCATAAAAATCAACTAACATAGTAAGATTTCTTTTATTTCTTACATCGAAATTCTTAATGTATTCCATATTAAATTCTCCTTATATGTTTTTATATATAAATTTTGTTAATAATTAAAATAGTTATAACTATTTTAAACCTTTGTTTAAGTTATTACAAGTTTATACATTACAGTTTACGATGTATAAAATTATATAAACCTTTAATGGATAAAGCAAGGAGATGTTTATATGGAATTAGATTCTTATCAGAAGAAGGCAGTTACTACAAATTATAATAATGTTTTAATAATAGCGCCTCCAGGGAGTGGTAAAACTCATATTATAATTAGTAGACTAATTTATCTTATTAAAAATAAGAAGATAAATAAACATAATGTTGTAGTAATTACATATACAAAGGCTGCAGCAGATAATATGAAGAAGAGATTTATTAAAGCTATGCCGAAAGAAGAGCCCCCTTTTTTTGGTACTTTCCACAGTTTCTTTTATAATATCTTAAGAAAAGCTAATAAAGATATAAATATAATTAGTTATAAAGAGAGCTATAATGTTGTAAAGAATACTCTTGAAAAATATATTGAGGATATATCAGAGGACAATATAAAGGACATTTTATGTAAAATTTCATTTTATAAAAATAATAGTTCTTTAGAAAACGTCAAAATCAGTGAAAGGATATTACTTGAGTGTTATTTAAACTATGAAAATTACAAAAATAATAATGGACTTTTAGATTTTGATGATTTGCAAATTAAGTGTAAAGAACTCTTTGCCCAAAATAAGAATATACTTAATATGTATAGAAATAAAATTAAATATATACTAATAGACGAATTTCAAGATTGTGATAAAACACAAATAGAAGTAGTGAGAATGCTTAATAGTGGAGGGTCTTTATTTGCTGTAGGGGATGAGGATCAGTGTATTTATTCATTTAGAGGATCTGATCCAAAATGCATGTTAAACTTTCATAATTATTTTAAAAATGGGAAAAAACTTTTTTTATGCATTAATTATAGAAGTAGTAATAATATAGTTAATATGGCTAAAAAAATTATAAAAAATAACAAATTGAGAAATGAGAAAACCATTCTGGCTAATAATAATTTTACCGGGGAAATAAAAGTTGTATTTACTAATGATGAGAAGGAACAAGGGGATAAAATATGTTATTTTATAAATTCATGGATAAATAGCAATAAAGGTAAGTATAGTGATATAGCCATATTATACAGAAGAAATAGTGAGAAAGTTAAAATTATAAATAACTTATTAAAAAATAAAATTCCTTTTAAAATTATGGAAAAAGAATTTAATATATATGAACATTTTGTATGTAAAGATATATTATGCTATTTAAAATTATCTCTGAATAATAAAGATAGAAGGAGTTTTTATCATATTGTTAATAAACCCTTTAGATTTATAAATAGACATTATATTAACGAATTAATAAATTATCCAATAAAAGAAAGTTGCTTTCAAATTATCTATAATAAAAATTTGTCATTATTACAATTTAAAAATTTAAAAGTCATGGAAAAAAAATTAAAGAGAGCAAATAAGATTAAGATTGAAAATATTATAGATTATATATTATATGATTTGAATTATGTAGATTATATAAAGTTTTATATTTCAAAATATAAAATAGATAAAGAAGAGATAGAAACTATAATTTTGATGATGAAAAGGAGCATTAAAAATTTTAAAACTATAGAGGAGTTTTTAGATTATGTAGAGAAAATTAAACATAGGAAAAAACAAAATAAAAAAGATTCTTTAATATTAAGTACTATGCATGGGGTAAAAGGAATGGAGTTTAAAACGGTATTTATTATTAATTGTAATGAAGGTAATATACCATACACAGATAATAATAAATTTTTAGAAGAGGAAAGAAGACTATTTTATGTGGCTGTTACAAGAGCTATAGAAAATTTAAATATTTTTATTCCTAAATATGTTGATGGAACACAAAGAAAGGTTTCTAGATTTTTACTTGAATCTAATTTAAACAAAACTTTATATAATAACTCTTTTAATATTGGAGATAATATATTTTATGAATGTTTTGGTGAAGGTGTAGTTAATAGTATAGACAAAGAATATATAACTATATTATTCAAAGATAATATAAAAAGGGAATTTTCTATAGATAAAATGCAAAACAACAATTTGATAAGGAAAATACAATAAATCAACTTATACATAAATAAAATAGTAATTAAGCATCATATACTATATAAAATATAGCACATTAATAGAAAATTATTTGTTTTATTGACACAAAACCAATTTATGATATACTATATTTGTTTTAGTATAATGTTTATAACTAAATTAGGAGGGGAAGTATATGATATCTTTTAAAAAAATGTGGGATGATGTTTCAGATATTGTTAAAAATGATGAATTGAGGGATATAGAGATACTAGAAAAACATACAGAGGGGTTTTTAATTAAAGACAAGGAAAATAGTTGCTTTCTTTGTAAGGATGACTTTGTAGATTTTTGGTGCAATATATTGTATTTTAATGAGGTTTCCACAGAAAAGTTTTCTGAAAAAGAAGAGAATAAGTTTAAGTATGTATATGCGGTAGTAAAAAACCTTCCTTATATGAATGAAAGTTGCGGAACTTTAAAGTTATTGGAGTAGTTTGTTGAATGTTTGAAAATAATGTTATATAATTTTATTAAGCTCATATTCTTAGAATATGAGCTTTTAAATTGTATAAAAAAGAGGTAGAAGCATGAAGAACACAAATATTAATCCTAAAGATATAATATTTGCATTAGATATAGGAACTAGATCTATTATAGGAGCAGTAGGAATTGTAAAAGATAAAAAATTTTATGTTATAGAAGAGGTATATGTTGAACATGAGCAGAGAGCTATGGTAGATGGTCAAATACATGATATAAATTTAGTAGCTAGTGCTGTAAGTAAAGTTAAGGAAAAGTTAGAGAAATCTTTAAATATTATTTTAACAGAAGTTTCTATAGCAGCTGCGGGTAGATTTTTAAAGACAATTTCAACTAAATCTGAAATTAACATTGATTATAATAATGAAATAGATAAAGATTTAGTTAGAAGTTTGGAACTTACTGCAGTAAAAATTGCAGAGGAAAAAGTTAATAAAGAAACTGGTGGAAAACTTTATTGTGTAGGATATAGCGTAATAAATTATTATTTAAATGGGTATGTTATTAGTAATTTAATATCCCATAAAGGTGAAAATATTTCTGCAGAGGTTATTGCTACATTTTTACCTAGATCTGTGGTAGATAGTATTTACTCTGTAATGGGAAAAGTGGCTTTGAAGGTTGTAAGTTTAACATTAGAACCCATAGCTGCAATGGAAGCTGCAATACCACAGAATTTAAGATTGCTTAATTTAGCTTTAGTTGATATAGGAGCTGGTACATCGGATATAGCTATAAGTAGTAAAGATACTATAAGTGCATATGGTATGGTTTCAAAGGCCGGAGATGAAATTACAGAGAATATAGCTCAAAATTGTTTGGTAGATTTTACTACTGCTGAATCTATTAAAAGAATGTATCCTGCTGAAAAAAATATAAAATATGTAGATGTATTAGGTATAGAAAATCAAATAACTTCAGAGGAAATAAAAAAAATGATTAGACCTATAATAGAAAAAATTTCCCAAGAAATAGTAGATAAAGTTATGGAACTAAATGGAGGAAAGGCACCTAATGCTGTGTTTTTAGTTGGTGGTGGAGCACACACACCTGAATTAAAGGATTGTATTGCAGACAAACTTAATATACCTAAACAGAAGATTGCTATAAAAGGTAGAGAGTCTGTGGTGAATTGTGTGTGTAAAAATAACTCACTTGGAAGCATAGGTGTAACTGTTTTAGGTATTGCTCTTGTATCAATAAAGAAAGTAGGACATGATTTTATTGATGTTTTTTTAAATGGAAATGTAATAAGCTTATTTAATTCCAATAAGCATACAATTATGGATGTTATGCTTTCAGGGGCGATTAATCCTAAATTGTTAATTGCAAGAAATGGGAAAAATGTTAAATTTACATTAAATAGCATTAAAAGAGTGTCTTTTGGCTCTTTAGCGACTAATGCAAAGATATTATTGGATAATAAAGAAGTAAATATAGATAAAGAAGTTAAAGAAGGACAAAGTATTGAGATTACTTTTGCTAAGGATGGAAAGGACGCATGTCCTAAAATTATGGATTATGTGAAAAATTTGTATTCAATTAGTTTTTATTTAAATGATATAATACATAACTTAGAACCAGTAGCATTAATAAATAATCAAATAGTTAGTATTGAAAATGAAATAAAACAAGATGACACTGTTGACATAATAGACGTACAAACCTTAGGGGAATATATAAAGTATTTTGGTGAAGACAGGGGATATATTTACTATTTAGATGGTAAAGTGTTAGATGAAACATATACAATAAGAGAAGGGGATAGGATTTATAAAATAAAAGAAAAAGAATTATTAAGTGATAATATTGATAATCAGATAATAGAAAATACTAAAAAAGAGAGTATGAATATAATTGTAAATGGGAATGAAATAGTATTAAAGGGTAAAAAATCCTATGTATTTGTAGACATATTTAATTATATACATTTTGATTTAACAAAAGTTCATGGAAATCTTATTTTAAAATTAAACGGTAAAAAAGCTTCATATAATGACAAACTTAAAGAGGGAGATAAAATAGAAGCAAGGTGGGAGAAGTAGTATGAATAATATAGATTTTTATAAAAAAGCTATAGAAATAAAATCACAGTTAGTTAATTGTAGAAGAGACTTTCATATGAACCCCGAATTAGGTTATGAGGAGATAAGAACATCTCAAATAATAAAAAAGTTTTTAAAACATAATAACATAGAGTACATAGATATGGCTAAGACTGGGATATGTGCTTTGATAAAAGGAAATGGTAAAAGAACTATAGCAATAAGGGCAGATATGGATGCCCTTCCTCTTAAGGATAATAAAAAGTGTGATTACGCTTCAAATATTTTAGGGAAAATGCATGCTTGTGGACACGATGCTCATACTACTATACTTATGGGTACTACATTATTATTAAATAATATTAAAGACAAATTAAATGGTAATGTTAAATTATTATTTGAACCAGCAGAGGAAACTACTGGAGGAGCTAAAGTTATGATAGAGGAAAATGCATTAGAGAATCCTTATGTGGATGCAATAATAGGACTTCATGTAGATGAAAATATAAAGTGTGGTAAAATAGGTATAAAAAAAGGTGTAGTAAATGCTGCATCAAATCCATTTACAGTAACAATAAAAGGTATAGGGGGGCATGGTGCTCATCCAGATACTACTATAGATCCTGTTTTTATAGCAAGTAGTATTGTTGTAAATTTGCAATCTATAATAAGTAGAGAGCTTCCCCCTACTGATCCAGCAGTTTTAACAATAGGAACTATAAATGGAGGAACAGCACAAAATATAATTCCAGAAGAGGTTATTATATCAGGGATTATAAGAACTATGAAAAGTAATCATAGAGAGTATGTAATAAGAAGATTAAAAGAAATAGTTATAGGTATTACAGAATCTTTAAGAGGAAAATGTGATATAAATATAGAAGAAAGCTATCCTTGTTTGTATAATGATGATAAAATGATAGATATATTATCAAATAGTGCTTCTAAAATAATAGGAAAGGATAATATAATTGAATTAGAAAAACCAAGTATGGGAGTAGAAAGCTTTGCATATTTTTCTTTAAAAAGGCCATCAGTTTTTTATTATTTAGGGGTTAGAAATGAAGAGAAAGGAATAGTAAATCCGGCTCATGGAAGTTTATTTGATATTGATGAGGACAGTTTACCTATAGGAGTAGCAATACAAAGCCAGTTGGTCTATGATTTTTTGAAAGATTCATAGAAATATTAATAAAATAAATTTTATAAGGAGTGTTGGAATGAGAATTGAGATAGGACCAAATGAAGCGGGACAAAGATTAGATAAATTTTTAAGGAAATGGATGAAGGATGTTCCTTTGAGTGCTATATATAGAAGTATACGTAAGGGTGATGTAAAGGTTAATGGTAAAAAATCTAAAGAAAAATATTCATTAACTTTAGGGGATATTATAGAAACTAGGGAAATATCTACTGAAAATAAAAACAGAGTAAAATTCAACAGAATTGATGATAATGATAAATTAAAGATAACTTATGAAGATGAAAACATGGTTTTAGTAGAGAAGTGGCCTGGTATTTTAGTACATTCGGATAGTAAAAACAAAGAGGCAACTTTAACAGATTATGTTTTATCATATCTATACGATAAGGGAGATTATTTACCAGAAAAAGAAATTACATTTACTCCAGCCCCATGTAATAGGCTTGATAGGAATACTCCTGGCATAGTAATATTTGGAAAAAATTACGAAGCATTAAAACTACTTAATGAAATGATTAGGGAAAGGAAAATAAAAAAATATTATCAGGCTTTAGTAGTTGGAAAATTAGCTGATAAACTGTATGAAGGCTACATAGTAAAGGATAGGGAGTCTAATTTATCTAAAGTATTTGAAAAACCTGTATCTAATAGTAAAAAAATTTCTATGGATGTTAGAACTTTAGAAACCTGTGGAAGCTATTCTTTACTGGAGATAGAATTGTTAACGGGAAGAAGTCATCAATTAAGAGCTCATTTAAGTACATTAGGGCATCCAATAATTGGGGACCTAAAATATGGGGAAAGTAAGCTTAATAGTTTCTTTTATAATAAATATGGTATGGCATATCAGTATTTATACGCATATAAGCTAATTTTTAGAAATTGCCCTGATAAATTTAAATATCTTGAAAATAAGACTATAGCGGAAACTTTACCTCCTGTTTTGAAGAAAATTAAAAATGATGTATTTAAGTTTTAATTTTTTATGCTAAAAGAATGGAGAGTTTTAACATGAAAGAACAATCTACTACTAAAGGCTTTGCTATATTATCTGCAGCGGGTATGATAGTTAAGGTATTGTCATTGCTATATATACCGTTTTTACAGCATATTATAACTCAAGAGGGATATGGAATATATGGAGCAGCAAATAGTGTATATGTATTTATTTATGTTTTAACTAATTCAGGTATACCTATAGCCATATCTAAACTTGTGTCTGAACTAACTGCAGTTAAAAATTATAAAGATGCTATAAGAAGTTTTAAAATGGCAAGATTTATTCTTTTAATTTTAGGAATAGTTATGAGTCTTTTTATGATTATTTTTGCAAGGCCGTTATCTAGTGCTATAAAATTTAAACAATCTTATTTAGCTATATTGGCTTTAGCACCAGCTATATTATTTACTTCTATTGCTTCTGCATATAGGGGATATTTTCAAGGGTGGGGTAACATGGCTCCAACTGCAATTTCTCAAGTAATAGAACAAGTAATAAATACTATATTTACATTGGCTTTTGCTGCGTTGCTTATGAGATATGGAATGGAGGCAGGATGTGCAGGGGGAACTATAGGAACTTCTTTAGGAGCATTTTTTTCTGCAAGCTATTTAATATTTTTTTATGAAAAGAACAAAAGGATACGGGTGCCAAAGGGTTATGGCGAAGTTTCCACTAAACGGTATACTTCAAAACAAATATTAAAAAAAATTATTGATTATGGCTTACCAATAACTATATGTGTGGGAATGACTTATGCTGGAAATCTTATAGATGTAGGAAACACTAAAGCAAGACTCATTGTAGGAGGAATAGCTGAAAATGAGGCAAACATACTATATGGACAACTTTTAAAATACCAACAACTTATTAATGTTCCCATCGCTATAATAACCTCATTAGCTACTGCTATTTTACCTGCAATATCAAGTGCAGTTGCAATTAATGATAGAAAACAGATAAAGAATAAAGTGAGATATGCTTTTAGATTATGTTTTCTAATAGCTATCCCTTCTGCTTTTGGCTTGGCTATATTAAGTGATCCTGTATATTCTTTGCTTAAATTTGGAGATGGGGCATATCTTATGAGTACAGGAGCTATAGTACTTGTACTTATGTCAGTTATGCAAATCCAAACAGCCATATTACAGAGCATAGGTAGATTATATACTGCTACTGTTTATTCCATAATAGGTATTGTATTTAAAATATTAGTTAACTATTTCTTAATATCTGTACCGGAAATAAATATAATGGGAGCTATTTATGGTACTATAATAGGTTATACAATACCAATAATTCTTAATCATAGAACTTTAAGAAGAACTCTAGGAGTTAAATTTAAATTTTTAGCATCTTCAATTAAACCTATTTTAGCTTCAGTAACTATGAATATTACTGTATTTATTGCATATGGAATATTGAATTCTTTATTAAGAATTGTATCAGGAAATTATCTTTCAAATTTAGTAGCTTGCATTGTTAGTATAATAATTGGTATGTATACATATCTTTTAAGTCTTGTGGTATTAGGGGGGATAACTAGAGATGATTTTAATGTTATCCCATCTAAAATAATTAGGTTTATACCTAAGTTTATTGTAAATAAATTAAAATAAAAAGTGAACAAGCTATTGTTCACTTTTCTTTATTATAGAATTAGATATAAATATTAATGAAAAACCTATTAATAGTATTAACAAAGTTTTTAATTTAAATATATTTTCAGGTATCAAGTTTTTACAAATATTTAAAACAAGATATATAAGTATGGTATTTAAAATTACTATAGTAAAGTTGTTTTTGTTTATGCTTATATAGCAATATTTATTTATTTCATGAATATTAAGTATTAAAGTTGTTATAGAAGTTAGTATTAAACTTATACCATATCCATAGATGTTTATATATGGAATTCCAACTAAGACATAAAGTAAAATTAATTCTTCTAAGGAAACAATAAGAGAGTTTCTAAGGAGAACTCCTTGCTTACCTAATCCATTTAGTATTCCATATGTAGAGGCAGACATATAGAATATAGGGCACGCTATAGAGGCAAAGGCAATATATCCTGATAGATCTGTTCTATTATAGAATAATACTCCTAGATTGTCTGGAATAGTTAAACATATAATTGTTGTGGATAGACCTAGTAAAAGACTTATTCTAAGAACTTGTTTCACTCTTTGCTCCATTGCCCAATAATCTTTGCTATTTATAGTTTGTGATAAGTCAGGGATTAGTATAGTGGATATAGAATTAATTACTAAAATAGGGAAAAAAATTATATTAAGACTCATACCTGTAAATTTACCTAGCATGGATAAAGCTGCTCCATATTCTATACCACATGCAATTAATCTTCTAGGTACAATTAAAGTTGAAGTAGCAGATAAAGCGGTAGATAAAAATCCATTTAAGCATAATGGTAGTGACACTATAAGAACGTTAAATAATAATTGAGCTCTACCCTCTGTGGAGTATATATTATCTTTAAATTTATTTTTGTAAACTCTATAAAATATATATAAAAGAAAAGTGCTTATAAATTCTCCGATGGTTAATGCCATATATGCGCAAGTTACAGTATCACTTATTTTATTAAAAGAAAAATAGGTAGTTACGGATATTATTATAAGAATTCTTAAAGACTTTTCAAATATATCTATAAAAGCCGGAATTTTTACTTTTGATATTCCATAAAAATATCCTTTTAATATAGAAGAAATAGCAATAAAAATCATAGCAGGACATATTACTTTTAAAGAGTTTAATGATCTTGAATCTTTTATAATATATGTGCTGAAAAAACTTGCATTGAGAAAAACAATAGTCACTATAATTATAGACCATACTATATCAAATATTATGGATATATGTATAGCATTGTTTAGATTTTTTATGTCTCTTTTTTGAAAATATACAGCAGATACTTTAGACATGGCTGTAATCATGCCACCTGAAATTAAACATATAAATAGATTGTATATAGGCATAATTAATCCATATAATCCCATGCCTTCAGCCCCTAATTTATGTGAAAGTATTATTGAAAAAATAAATCCTAAAATACCAGTAATGGAATTAGATAATATAAGCATAAATGAATCCCTAAAAAAGGTATCTTTTTTCATTAAAAAATAACTCCTAAAAATTATTAACATTAATATTTATTCGGAAATTAAATTTAATATTACAAAAAGACTTCTCTCTGTATGAATATTGAAAAGTCTTTAGAAGTATATTTTTAATTAAGGTTGTCTAAAACAATAGCGCAAGAAGCAGTGCTTGGTACATTTATAGCAGTTTTAAGCATATCAAATAATTTATCTGCACCAAATAATATTGGAAGACCAACTACAGAAATCTTAGCTGTTATTAATGTGGATATTACAAGTAAAGTTAGACTAGGAACTCCAGCCTGACCTATGGAACTAATGATTGTAGCAAAAATTATAGATAAATATTAAGATAGTCCCAATTCAATTCCAAACATTTTAGAAAAAACATGCAACTAATGCATAATATATTGCATTAGTTGCATGTTTATAGTAGCGACTAGAGGGAGAACAAAAGGCAGATTTTTTTGAAACACCAAAGTTATTTTTATAGGTTTCTATATTAGACGGTTTAGCTGCCCTATGGACAAGGCTACAGATTCTGATATATATATTTTTGCACAATTTTTTTTAAGAAAGCTTTTATAGCTAATAAATAAACTGCGAAGTTATGAAAAACTAAAACTCCTATGGAACCTATTATAAAAACAAGTAGTCTTTCTATTAATTCATATCCAAAAGTTCCTGTAGTATCTGTGATAAGAGCCAAAACTCTTATTGGATATATATACATAACTTTCATAATTATAAAAGTCAATGAATTTGTTATAGTATTAAATATTTTAACTGAGAAATCTTTTCTTTCTTTTTTATAAAGTAAATACCAAATCTAAAAATATTTCAAAAATTATTAGTGTTCCTAAGCTTACAAAATAATTTTAAAGGAATATGTTATAAAGTGTTAAAAACTTTCATGTAAAATTACTAGTAACAATTTAATATTTATTATAAAATATATAAATAATATAGTTTGGAGGTATGTATATGGATAAATATATTTGTAAAATATGCAAAATAATAATAAATGATAATAATTATAATTATAATGAAAAAACATTTATTCATAAAAATTCTAAAGATAGTATAATACAATGTCCGTTTTGCGGAGTAAATAGTAAATATATATATAATATAAAGGAAGATTATATGGGTATCTTAAATAAGGGGAATATTTACTTAGATGAAAAAACAAAGTTAATATTAGATCATGCAATGAAGTTAGAAGTTTTTAATGGAGATTTTTACAAAAAGGCTTCAAATTTAGTAAGTAGTATGGAGCTTAAAGAAATGTTTTATCAATTATCTAGTGTAGAATTAATGCATGCTAAAATACATAAAAATTTAATAGGAGAAAAATATTTGCCAAAGTTAAAGGATATGGACTATAGAAAGTATAAAAAGGATATATCGTTTGTTGAGATGGCTAATGAAAGGGAAAGGCATGCAGTAAAGTATTATGAAAAATATTATAATGATATATGCGATGATAAAATAAAGGAAATATTTATTGTTTTATCAAATGTTGAGAAAGAACATATAGAATTAACTATAAATGCAATGTAGGTTATAATACTTAATAATTTTATAATAATATAAAAGGGGAAAGGTTAGATTAAGTATATGGTATTAAATATTAATTTAAAGGAGATATGGCTTAAATGAAAGAAAAATTAGAAAAAACATATGGCAGCGCACTTAAGGGAATATTCCATGCGGTTAATCCTTTAAAAAAGAAATTTTTAAAAACCTATTGCACTGTGCATAAATTTATTTCTATTCAAGCATTAGAAATTTTAAAAAATGATGGATATGAAGAAGAATATAATTTTTTTAAGAATTATATATGTTATATAAATGATGGGGTATCTTGGGCGGATCAGGATTTTAAAAGTTCTAATCATTTTTATCATTTTAGTAAGGGAAGAGGTTTGTTTGGATTTTCAAATGCCCTTATTGAGTGTAAAAAGTATTATAATAGATCTTTAGAATATATGAATAGTGGAAACGTTGAAAAAGCCATGTTCTATTTTGGTGCATCATGTCATTTATTACAAGATGCTACAGTGCCACAACATGTAAACAATAAATTGTTAAAAAGTCATAGAAAATTTGAACTATGGATAATAAGTAAACTTTTGAATGATTTTTCTTTTATGGAAATAAAAGGAGTAGTTAGATATAAAAATCTAGAGGATTATATAGCTAATAATGCTTTTTTTGCAAATAATACTTATCTTAATAGTGTAAGTATATTAGATAAAGAGGAAAGATATAATATTGTAGCTTCTAAAATATTAAAGGAGGCACAGAGGACCACCGCAGGTTTTATGATTGATTACTATAGAAATATGAAAAGTAAATTAAATTGATAACTACCATATTTAAATTTTAAATCCTCTAATGCAGAGGATTTTTTTGTTTTTTGAAGAACTTAAATATATAATGTATTGGTAAAGGAGGGGAAGGATACTTGAAGAAAGAGTTGCTGCTTAATTTGGAAAATGAAGAATTTAGAGGCAATACATTAGATATAGGAATAAATAATACAGGAGTTATTTATAATATATTAAAAAATTTTAATAAAGATATAGAGGTTGAATATATATCTGATAAAGGTGAGGAGGAAAAGATAGCAAAGGGGTTTTATGATAATTGTATGCTGTTTTTTACTTTAAGTAGTATTTGGTTGAAACTAAGTAAAAAAAAATTAATATATAACATTTTTAATTATCTAAATGAAGATGGATATATATATATATGGGATATTGATAAAGGATATAGAAAAATTGTAGATTACAATATAAAAATAAATTTGCCCCATAAAAAAATAAGAGAAATGTATTTAAGGGATATTAATATATTAAAGGATAATTCTAAAAATTCAACATGTAATATACTTAAGGATTATTTTATCATAGAAGATATGAAAGAAAATGATGGTGTATATTATATAAAGGCTAAAAAGAAAAAAATAGAACTTTAAATCGAAAGGAAGAATAGCATGAAAGTAGTATTAACGGCAGTAAATTCAAAGTTTATTCATAGTAATTTAGCTATAAGATATTTAAAAGCATATACAGAGGATTTAAGTTACCAATGTATTATGAAAGAATTTACTATAAATGATAGAATAGAAAGAATAGTAGAGGAACTTATAAGTGAAAAACCTAATATAATCGGATTTTCATGTTATATATGGAATATAGATTATGTAATACAAATTTCAAGATTAATTAAGCTGATAGATAGTAATATAAAAATATTTTTAGGAGGTCCAGAGGTTTCCTATGATGCGGTATCATATATGAAGCCTAAAATTTGTGATTATATTTTAGAGGGGGAAGGAGAAGAGAGTTATAGAGAATTTATCGAATGCAAAATAAAAAAAAATATAAGTATAAGTCAAATAAAGGGATTATACTATCTAGATAACGAAATAGTAAAATATAATGGAATCAGAAAATTAATGGATATAAATAATATAAAGTTTCCCTATAAAGAAGACGACAATCTAGATAATAAAATAGTTTATTATGAAGCTTCTAGGGGATGCCCATTTAATTGCAAATATTGCTTATCTTCCACCACCCATGGAGTAAGATTTTTGAATTTAGAGAGAGTAAAAAAGGAACTAAAGTTCTTTATAGATAAAAAGGTTAAACTGGTAAAATTTATTGATAGAACTTTTAATTGTAATCCTACATTTGCATATGACATTTGGAAGTTTTTAATAGAGAAAAATACAGAAACTACTTTTCATTTTGAAATATCTGCAGATATTTTAACAAATGATCAAATAAATTTATTAAAGAAAGCATCTAAAGGAAGATTTCAATTTGAAGTAGGGGTGCAAACAACAAATGATACTGTGTTGAAAAATATTAACAGAACAGCTAATTTTAAAGATATCAAGGAAAAAATTACTGAATTACTTCAGATAAAAAATATAAAACAACACTTAGATTTAATAGCAGGACTTCCAGGAGAGGATTTTAATTCTTTTAAGAATTCATTTAATGAACTTTATACCATACACCCTGAGGAAATACAACTTGGATTTTTAAAGTTGCTAAAGGGATCTCTTATGAGACAGGAGTCTAAAAAATGGGACATTGTGTATTCACCATATCCTCCTTATGAAATACTAAAGACATCACATATAACGTACAATGAGTTAGTTAAATTAAAAAGGGTAGAAATGGTTCTTGATAAATATTATAATTCTGGTAAATTTACTAATATATTAGAGTATTTTATAAAAAAATTTCACAGCCCTTTTGACTTATATTATGGATTAGGAGAGTTTTTTTATGACAAAGGATATTTAGCAAGAAATATTTCATCAGCAGATTATTATAAAATATTTATAGAATTTAATGAGGAATTTTTGAATGAGGATAGTTTTATTTTAAAAGAAGTTATAAAATTTGATTATTTAATGTTCAATAAGAAAAAATGGATTCCTAACTTTTTAGATAGAGAAAGAAATAAGGAATTAGAAAAGAAAATAAAGGATAAAATAGTTAAGGGTGTTATTAAAGAAGATAAATTTACTAGTAACTATCATTTGGAAAAGTTCAATATAGATATAATAAAATATACAAATGAACATACATTAGAGTATGGTGATTTTTACGTGTTATATAATGAAAATAGTAAAAATATGCCTAAAAGTTTGAAAGGCATAGTATAAAAAGATACAAAAGCTTTCTATAATTGACAATATTATAGAAAGTATATGAAAAATTTTCAGATAAGTACAAAAAAAATACTAATTACTTCTTGATAATCTTATCTAAGTAGTAGTATAATTATAGAAACAAATAAATATTATGTAATAATATTTATTGTAAGGAGGTGGTAAATTTGGCAATGGAAGCTATAAAAAGTATTAAAGAAGCTGAAAAAAAATCTGAAAATATGTTAAGAGAAGCAATGATTGAAGGTAAGGAAATAGTTAAGAATGCTAAAATAAATGCTAATAATAAATATAAATGCATACTTGAAGAAGCTGCAGTATATAGTAAAGAAATTTTTGATAGCTATGTTCAAGAAGGTAATAAAGAAGCAGATGCAATAAAAGAATCAGGTAAAAATTCCATTAGTGAATTACGAAATATACCGGAAGAAAAATTTAATAAAGCTGTTAATTTAGTAATTGAGAGGATAGTGAGTAATAATGGCAATAGTTAAGATGAAAAAATTCTCTCTTCTTGTACTTGAATCCAAAAAGAATGAATTATTAGAAAATCTCCAAAAGTTTTCTAAAGTTCAATTTATAAATCTCCAGGATAATTTCGAGGAAAATGAGGAATTTAAAAATTTATTAAATAAAGATTCTAATGCGAAGGCTACTTCCGATTTAGAAAATAAACAGGCTAAAGTAGGATTTGCTATTGGCATCATAAGTAAATATGGAGAATTAAATAAAAGTTTTAAAGATATTTTTAAAGAAAAAAAATCTTTATCTTATTGTGAACTTAAAAAATTGGCTGAGGATACCACTTGGCAAAAACTTTATAAAGAACTGAAGCATAAAGAAGAAAAGCTAAATTCTCTTGAAAATGAAATAACTAGGCTTGAGGCAGATGTAGAAAGTTTAATTTCTTGGAAAAAACTAGATGTTTCTATAAAAGACTTAAAGAGTATGAAAACATGTACTGCTTATGTGGGGAGTATAGGTAAAAGTTTTAAAGGAAGATTTAGAGAGGAGTTTGACAGTGATATACCAGAGTCTTATATAGAAGAAATCAGTGCTACTGGAGAAGATATAAGTTTGCTAATAGTATTTCATAAGGATAAGAAGAGCAGTGCAGAAAATATTCTTAAAAAGTATAGTTTTAGTAAAATTAATTTAAATTATGATGAATCTCCTTTAAAGGTAATATCTAAGTCTGAAGCAAGGATTAAAATTATAAAAGAAGATAGAGTTAAAATTTCAACAGAAATGAAAGAATATAAAAAATATTTAGAGTATTTAAATGAGGTTTATGAATATTTCCAAAATGAAATAGTTAAAAATAATGTAACTGAAAACTTTTTAAAGACTGAGAAAGTAGTGGTTATTAATGGGTGGATACCAGAGGATGAACAAAATGACTTAAATAAAGTTGTTGAAAGTGTTCCGAAGGATTATTATTGTATTCAGTTTAATGAACCTAATGAAAAGGACGATGTGCCTATACTATTAGACAATAATAATTTATCAAAGCCTTTTGAATCAATTACCTCTATGTATAGTTTGCCAAAATATAATGAAATAGATCCTACACCATTATTAGTACCATTTTATCTCTTGTTTTTTGGAATGATGCTTTCAGATGCTGGATATGGATTAGTCATGTTTATTGCTACTTTAATGGTATTAAAATTTATACCTCTTGAAAAAGAAAGCAAAAATATGGTGAAATTATTTTTTTATTTAAGCATTCCTACAATGTTTTGGGGTATTATGTATGGAAGTTATTTTACAGGAGCTATTAACATACCGCCTGTATGGATTAAACCTGAAGAGAATGCAAATCTTATATTAATTGTGTCTATGGGATTTGGATTAATTCATATATATGTTGGTCTTGGAATAAAAGCGTATTTACTTGCAAGAGAAGGGAAATATGCAGATGCCTTTTTTGATGTAGGGCTTTGGTATATAACTTTAACAACTGTAATTTTATATTTAGCAGGTAGTTTTGGGAATATAGCTACTATAAAGGAAAATTTAAGTATAATAAAATATATCATGTTTGCTGGAATGATAGGACTTGTGCTAACTCAAGGAAGAAGTAACAAAGGAATTGGAGCAAAACTTGGATCAGGATTATATGGATTATATGGAATTACTGGCTATATAGGAGATTTAGTATCCTATTCAAGACTTATGGCGTTAGGTCTTGCTACCGGTTTTATAGGTGGAGCTTTAAATTTAATAATAAGTTTTTTAGGGAATGGAGTTAAAGCTTGGATATTTGGACCACTAATTTTTATAATAGGTCACGTATTTAATTTATTTATAAATGCCTTAGGAGCATATGTTCACACTTGTAGATTACAGTATGTAGAGTATTTTGGTAAGTTTTATGAAGGGGGAGGGAAACCATTTACTCCTTTTAAATATACAAATAAATTTATAAAAATAAAGACAGAATAGGGAGGAATTTTAGAATGAATACTTTTTTTAGTTTCTTTTTAGAAAATGGGGGACTTATTTTTGCAGCTTTAGGAGTTGTATTGGCAACTATATTGCCAGGAGTTGGATCAGCAAGGGGCGTAGGTATGGTTGGAGAGGCAGCGTCTGGTTTGTTAACAGAAGAACCTGAAAAGTTTGGTAAAGCTCTTATATTAGAACTACTTCCAGGCACTCAGGGATTATATGGATTCGTTATAGCTTTTATGGCACTTGGAAATATTAAAACTGGATTAGATATAGGAACAGGATTTAGTATATTCCTTGCATGTTTACCAGTTGCTTTTGTTGGATGGAAATCAGCTATAGTTCAGGCCAAAACTGCAGCCTCAGCAATAGCTATTCTTGCTAAAAAACCTGAACACAATACAAAGGGTATAGTTTTAACAGTAATGGTAGAAACTTACGCACTTTTAGGATTTGTTATGTCAGTATTGATGTTACGATAGTCCCTAAAGCAAGTATTGAGTGAGGGAGTGAAAATTATGACTAACTTAGATAAATTGACAGCAAAAATTATAAATGACGCTGAAAATAAAAAGAAAACAATATTACAGGAAGCGAGAGATGAAGAAAAGAAAATAATAAATGAGAAAATAAAAGAGGGCAATTTAAAAAAGGACGTAGCAATAGAAAAATCACATATAGAGGCCCAATATAAAAAGGAAAGAATAATATCTAATGCTCATTTATATGTAAGAAATAGAAAGCTTCAGGTAAAACAACAGATAATTGATAAAGTATATGTTACTGCTTTAGATAAGTTGTCTACATTACCAAAGGATGAATATATAGCTTTTATAGAAAATAGTATTTTGTCAATGAATATTAATGGGGACGAAGAAGTTATTTTATCAAATAAAGAGAAAATAATAAATGAAGATATACTTAATAGTATAAATTATAAATTAATTAATAAGGGTAAAAAAGGGAACTTAGTAATTAGCGAAGACAGAAGAGAGTTTGAAGGTGGATTTATATTGTATAAAGATGGTATAGAGATTAATAACACCTTTGAAGCCTTGCTGGGTTCTCTAAAGGATGATTTAGAACAAAATATAATAAATTGTATATTCAGTTAGGAGGTTAGTTATATGGATCATTTGCAGTTTACCCATGCTATTTCTAGACTTAGGGTACTTGAAACTAAACTCCTTGATAGATCTAAGATTGAAAGGATGATTGATAGTTCTTCAGCAGAGGAAGCATTAAAAATTCTTGGAGAAACTGAATACTCTAATTACATGTCTAATATTAAAAGAGCAGAGGATTATGAGATTTTATTAGGTGATGAATTAAAAAGATTATATAAATTAATGTATAGTATAAGTCCTGAAAAATCATTAATAGATATTATGGCGGTTAGATATGATTATCATAACATTAAGGTTTTACTAAAGGATGAAAAGCTTAATAAAGATTTATCGTATTTAATGATACCTGTAGGGACCATAGATATTAATAATCTTAAGAAAATGTTTAAGGAAGATAATTATAAGGAATTAAATGAGTTTATGTTTGAATCTATTAAAGAGGCTAATAAGATGTATGAAGAGGAAAAGGATCCTCAAAAAATAGATATTATAGTAGATGCTTTTATGTATAAAGAGATGATATATAAATCTAATATAATAGATGAAGAGTTTTTAAGGGAGTATTTTAAAAGTAGTATAGATTTAACCAACATTAAAACTTTATTAAGGGTTAAAAAGCAAAATAAGTCTAGAAAATTTTTAGAAGATGTATTAATAGACGGTGGAAGTATAGATATAAAGGAATTTTTAAATTATCAATTAGAATCAATCGATAACATAAGTAATAAACTATCCTATACCCCATATGAAAAAATTGTAAAAATGGGTTTTGATGAATATAATAAGACAGGAAATATAAGTTATTTTGAAAAACTTTCAGAAGATTATATTATGGATAAAGTAAAAAAAGGAAAATATATTAGTTTTGGAGTTGAGCCTTTAATAGGGTATATATTTGCTAAAGAAACTGAAATAAAAATAATAAGAATAATTATGGTTGGCAAATTAAATAATATAGACCCACAAATAATTAGGGAAAGGCTGCGTGATGTCTATGTATAAAATAGGAGTAGTAGGTGATAAGGATTCAATCTTAGCATTTAAAGCAATAGGAATAGATGTGTTTCCAGTCTTAAATGAAGAAGATGGAAGGAAAATAGTAGATAAAATGGCAGCAAATAATTATGGAGTTATATTTGTAACAGAACAGATAGCAAAAGATATACAGGAAACAATCGAAAGGTATAGTAGAGAAATGCTTCCTGCAATTATACTCATTCCAAATAATCAGGGCTCACTTAATATTGGAATGAAAAAGATTAGTGATAATGTAGAAAAAGCAGTTGGAGTGAATATTTTATAGGAAGGTAGGTAGGTGGACTTGAAGACTGGTAGAGTTGTTAAGGTTTCGGGACCTTTGGTAATAGCTGAAAGTATGGATGAAGCTAATCTATTTGATGTTGTAAGAGTTGGAGAACAGCGTCTTATAGGAGAAATTATAGAGATGAGAGAGGATAAAGCTTCTATCCAAGTTTATGAAGAAACATCAGGGCTTGGCCCAGGTGCACCAGTAATTTCCACAGGAGCACCTCTTAGTGTAGAACTTGGCCCAGGACTTATAGAGTCTATGTTTGATGGAATACAAAGACCATTAGATGCAATAGAGAAAGAGGCTGGAGATTTTATAACCAGGGGAATAGATGTTCCTTCTTTAGATAGAAATAGAAAATGGCATTTTACTCCTACATTACAAATAGGAGAAGAAGTAAATCCGGGGGATGTAATAGGAGTGGTAAAGGAAACTTCTATTATAGAACAAAAGATAATGATTCCTTATGGAATAAAAGGGAAATTACTTTCTTTGCAAGAGGGTGATTATACTGTATTAGATGTAATAGGAGAAGTAGAGACGGAAAAAGGAAAAGAAAAATTAACTCTTATGCAAAAATGGCCAGTTAGAAGAGGAAGGCCTTATAAGAGAAAGCTAAATCCAATCGAACCAATGGTTACAGGACAGAGGGTTATAGATACATTTTTTCCTGTAACTAAGGGGGGGACTGCATGTGTACCGGGCCCTTTTGGTAGTGGGAAAACAGTTGTTCAACATCAGCTTGCTAAATGGGCGGATGCTCAAATAGTAGTTTACATAGGTTGTGGTGAACGTGGAAATGAAATGACAGATGTTTTAAATGAATTTCCAGAACTTAAAGACCCTAAAACAGGGGAGCCTTTAATGAAAAGAACTGTGCTTATAGCAAACACTTCAAATATGCCTGTTGCAGCCAGAGAAGCATCTATATACACGGGTATAACTATCGCAGAGTATTTTAGAGATATGGGTTACTCTGTAGCATTAATGGCTGATTCTACCTCAAGATGGGCAGAGGCTTTAAGAGAAATGTCAGGAAGACTTGAAGAAATGCCTGGAGAGGAAGGATATCCTGCTTATCTTGGATCTAGACTTGCAGATTTCTACGAAAGAGCTGGAAAAGTAGTATGTTTAGGCGATGATGAAAGAGAAGGGGCTCTTACAGCTATAGGGGCAGTATCACCTCCAGGAGGTGATTTATCTGAACCTGTAACTCAGGCGACTTTAAGAATAGTAAAAGTTTTTTGGGGACTAGATTCTCAACTTGCATATAAAAGACACTTTCCTTCCATAAATTGGTTAAATTCTTATTCATTATATGTAGATAGAATAGGAAAATGGATGGATGAAAATGTTTCTGAGGATTGGACAGAACTTAGGATTAAAGCTATGGCTCTTTTACAGGAAGAAGCAAATTTAGAGGAAATAGTTAGACTTGTAGGTATAGATGCTCTATCAGAATCCGATAGATTGAAACTTGAGGTTGCTAAATCTTTAAGAGAGGACTATTTACAACAGAATGCTTTCAATGATGTAGATACTTATGCTTCATTAATTAAACAATATAAGATGTTAAAACTTGTATTAAAATTCGGAGAAGAGGCAGAGAAAGCGTTAAAAGCAGGAGTGTATCTAAAAGATATTTTATCATTAGAAATTAGAGATAAGATAGCTAGGTCTAAGTATATAGATGAATCAAATATGAATGATATAGATGATATATGGAGTAATCTTACAGATGAAATGGATGATCTAATTAGCAAAGGGGGAATTATAGGTGCTTAAAGAATATAGAACAGTAAAAGAAGTAGTTGGCCCTTTGATGCTTGTAGAAGGTGTTGAAAATGTAAAATTTGATGAGCTAGTTGAAATTCAGATACAAACTGGTGAAATTAGAAGAGGTAGAGTACTTGAAATAAATGAGGATAAGGCATTAGTGCAACTTTTTGAGGGATCATCTGGAATTAATTTGAAAGGAAGTAAAGTTAAATTTTTGGGAAAACCTCTTGAAATAGCAGTATCAGAAGATATGCTTGGAAGAGTCTTTGATGGTTTGGGAAGACCTAAAGATGATGGACCTAAAATTATTCCAGATAAACGTCTTGATATAAATGGAATCCCAATTAACCCTGTGGCAAGAAATTATCCATCAGAGTTTATTCAAACGGGAATTTCAGCTATAGATGGCTTAAATACTTTAGTTAGAGGACAAAAACTACCTGTATTTTCAGGGTCTGGATTACCACATGCTCAACTTGCTGCTCAAATAGCAAGACAAGCGAAAGTTTTAAATTCAGATTCTAAATTTGCTGTTGTGTTTGCAGCTATTGGAATAACATTTGAGGAAGCACAATTTTTTATAGATGATTTTACAAAGACAGGGGCTATTGATAGATCAGTTTTATTTGTAAATTTAGCAAATGATCCTGCCATTGAAAGAATAGCTACACCAAGAATGGCACTTACTACAGCAGAATATTTAGCTTTTACTAAAGGTATGCATGTACTTGTAATTCTTACAGATTTAACTAACTACTGTGAGGCTTTACGTGAGATATCAGCTGCACGAAAAGAAGTTCCTGGAAGACGTGGATATCCAGGATATTTATATACTGATTTATCTACTATATATGAAAGGGCAGGGAGAATAAAAGGAAGAGAGGGATCTATAACTCAAATACCAATACTAACTATGCCGGAAGATGATAAAACTCATCCTATTCCGGATCTTACTGGATATATTACTGAAGGACAGATAATATTAAGTAGAGAACTTTATAGAAAAGGTATTATGCCTCCAATTGATGTTTTACCTTCTCTTTCAAGATTAAAGGATAAAGGTATTGGAAATGATAAAACAAGAGAGGATCATGCAGATACTATGAACCAGTTATTTGCAGGGTATGCACAGGGTAAACAAGCGAAGGAATTGGCTGTAATTTTGGGTGAATCTGCCTTATCAGATACAGATAAGCTGTATGCTAAGTTTGGGGATGCCTTTGAAAAAGAATATGTATCACAAGGCTTTGAAACTAATAGAACAATAGAAGAAACTATAAATTTAGGGTGGAAGCTACTTTCTATTTTGCCTAGGACTGAGCTCAAGAGAATAAGAGATGAATATTTAGATAAATACTTACCCCAAGACAATAATAAAGATAAATAGTTAAAGGGATGAAGAATTATGAAATTAAATGTTAATCCTACGAGAATGGAGCTCACTAAGTTAAAAAAGAGGCTATCAACGGCTACAAGGGGTCATAAGCTATTAAAAGATAAACAAGATGAATTAATGAGAAGGTTTATTGATTTAATAAAATACAATAATGAATTAAGAAAAAGTGTTGAAGAAATGTTACAAAAGTCTTTTGAAGATTTTGTAATGGCAAGAGCAGTAATGTCCTCACAGTTTCTTGAGGAGGCCATAATTTATCCTAAAGAGAGTATTACTTTAGATATAGAACAAAAGAATATAATGAGTGTTAATGTTCCTGTTATGAATTTTAAAAGAAAGATGGCAGAGGATGAAGGAAGTATATTTCCATATGGTTTTGTAAATACTTCTGGGGAATTAGATGGAGCTATAGAAAAGTTGTATGATATATTACCAAAACTATTAGAATTGGCACAGATTGAAAAATCTTGCCAGCTTATGGCAGATGAAATTGAAAAAACTAGAAGGAGAGTAAATGCATTAGAATATATGACCATACCTCAGTTAGAGGAAACTATAAAGTATATAGTCATGAAATTAGATGAGAATGAAAGAGGAAATCTTACAAGGCTTATGAAAGTAAAGAGTATGATGAAAGAAAAGGAGAATTTATAAAAAAGAAACCGAGGGATTAGTCTTCGGTTTCTTTATTATTATTATTATTATTATTATAGAAGAAAAAGTAAATTTAATACTTCATATTTATCAAAATTGAATAATTAGTTTTAAAGTCTTAAAAATTCAGAAATTTTCATAAATTATATTGACAAATATTTAACAAGGGTGATATAATTAAGACAAGCTAAACAAAAGATATGCAGCAATTAATTATTTGTATGGAGGGGTTTTTATGGTAATAAAAAATAGTGTAAGATCATGTATGATAGGGGATAGTATTTTTAAAATAGGAGATTACACATCACTTGCTCAAGGATGGTCTTTATACAGGGATAGGCTTTCTTTAGAAGAGTGTTTATCATTGAAGATAATAGATTTAATATATATTATGAACGAGGATTTAGCTTTACCTAAATTTGTTGCTAAGGTAGAAACAAATAAAGGTAATATATTAGATATAAATGTGGAAGATTTAAATGATGTTAGAAATATTAAGGAAAACCGTGAAGAACTTAACAAAGTTGGGTATGATTTTGAAACCGGTTGTATATATTGTAAAGGTTATGAAAAGTTAAATGGTAAATGGGAATTTTTCCAGGTTGGAATTCCACAATATGCAAAGTGTTAACAGAAATAAAGATAAAAATATAGTTAAAATAATTTAGAAATAGAAATGTTCGGAATGAATGTTTCTATTTTTTTTAAATTGTTTTATATTTACAAGTGAATATAACTAGTGTATACTAATGTATATACATATCTATACATATCTATACAGGAGGGAAATATATGAGTAATATAAAAAAAATAGTATTTACTTCGTTGCTTATTTCACTGTCAATAGTAATTCCTATGGCATTTGGTTTTTTAGCTATTCAAATAGGACCTTTTTCAGCTACACTTGCAGCTCATGTTCCTTTATTTATATCTATGTTTTTAGGTCCCGAGGCTTCAGCAATAGTAGGAGTAGGTTCTTGTGTTGGGTTTTTAATGACTAAGGGTTCTTATATAGCAGCTAGAGCTTTTATGCATACCTTTGTTGGGGCTATAGGTGGATATATGCTAAAAAATGGTATTAAATACAAAAAAGTTGTATTTATAACAGCTCCTATACATGGTGTATTAGAGGCTTTAGCAGTTATTCCTTTTGGCATATCATTAGATAAGATACTTATAACTGTAGGAATCGGATCATTATTACACCATACAATAGATGGATTTATAGCTTTATATGTAATAAAAATATTATTAAAGACAGTATTTTTAAATTTAGTAAATGAGAAATAACAAGTAATCAATATATAATAAATAAAGGTATACATTGATAGAGGGGTAATGTATACCTTTTATATAGTTGACAGTATCACTTCCTAAAGATAAAATATAATTTTATGAACTCAGTGGAGGTGATTAGTTTGTCCATAAATAAACAAAATATGATGTATGAAGAAAAATACTTGCAAGATACCTTAATATGGATAGAAAATGAAATGAAAAAGTCTAAAAATGATAATGATAAATTAAAAGAAAAAATTGAACAGCTAAGAAAACAAGCAAAGGGAAAATATAATCAAGAGTTAGAAACATGTGAAAAATTGTATAAAATAACTAGTAGAAATTTTAATAAGTACTGTGAGTCAATAAAAGCTCCATATTTTGCTCGTATAGATTTTAAGGAATATAAAAGGGAAGAGGAGAGTTTTTATATAGGAAAGTTTGGATTAGGAGATATTACTACTGGAGATGAAAAAGTAATAGATTGGAGATCTCCTATAGCAGATTTATATTATAGTGGAACTTTTGGAGAAACATATTATAAAGCACCTATAGGAGTTATAAGTGGTAATTTAAATCTAAAAAGAAAATTTATTATTAAAGATAAAGTTATTATAGATGCTTTTGATGAAGGGATTAATGAAATTATCTTAAAAGGTACCACAGGTGAAGAAAATGTACTTTCAGATGAATTTTTAAAAATTAATTTGGAGGAGAGTGTAAGCAATAAATTAAAAGATGTAGTAGCAACTATACAAAAGGAACAAAATTTTATTATAAGATGTGAAAAAAATGAACCACTGATTGTTCAAGGATCGGCAGGTTCCGGAAAAACTACTGTGGCATTACATAGAATTGCGTATTTAGTATATAAGTATAAAGAATCTCTTAAAGCAAAAGAAATTTTAATTATTGCTCCTAATAAAATATTTTTAGAATTTATATCACAGGTATTACCTAATTTAGGGGTGGATCATATAAATCAAGTTACCTATGAGGAAATAGTATGTAAGATATTAAATATAAAAGGTAAGATACTTACAAAGGATAGTAAATTAGCGGAAATTTTAGAGGGGAAATTAGACAATATACATGAAGTGGAATCTATAAGCAAGATTAAAGGAAGTTGGTTTTTTAAAGAACTAATTGATAAATATATAAATTATTTAGAAAAAGAAGACTGTAAAAGGATTAAAGATATAAAGGCAGGGAATTATTTATTATTTGAAAAAAAAGAAATTGAAAGATTATTTACTAAAGATCTTATTAATATGTCTTTGAACCAAAGAAAAGATGAGATTAAAAGGTATCTAAATTTAAAAATAGATGAAAAAATTGCAAATATAATTGAAAAAATAAATTTTTATTATGAATATAAAGTGGCTAGAGTAAAAAAAGTCATGGAGGATTCTATTGAGAGAAGAAAAAAATTAATTAATATATATGATGAAAGAGATTTAAGAAAAAAGGAAATAAAAATAGAGTGTAAAAAGGAGTTTAATAATTATTTTGATGTTTGGAAAGAAGTAGATAGTGGTAACTTATATATTGATTTTTTAAATTATATTAAACTTCAAGATAATAATATTAATAATGTAATTATAGATAGAATAATAAAGACAGTTAAAGAGAATAAAGAAATAGGGGTAGTTGATAGTGAGGATTTGGCTCCTAGGTTATATTTAAAGTTTAAGGTACAGGGGCTGGAAAATAAATATTTATTTAAACATATAGTTGTAGATGAGGCTCAAGATTATAATGAATTAGAATTATGGACTATAAAAAAACTGGTTCAAAATAATTCTATGACTATTGTTGGAGACTTGGCACAGGGTATTTATTATTATAAAGGAATAGAAAATTGGGAGAGCGTTATAAAAAGAGAATTTGATGGTGCTGCTAATTATATTAATTTAGAAAAAAGTTATAGATCTACAATAGAAATAATAGATTTTGCCAGTAGAGTTTTAGAAAAGCAAAATATTAATATAAAACCATCTAAAGCTGTTTTGCGACATGGGGATACTGTAAAGGTACAACAGATAAAAACTTACAAGGATTTTTGTGAAAGGGTAGATGAAATAGTTTCTAAGGTATTAAATAATGGGAGGAATAATATAGCCATAATAGGAAAAACTTTAGATGAATGCAAAAAGATACATAAATATCTAAGGAAATATAGTGAAAATCAGTGGCAATTAGTAAAAAATCCAGATAAATATATTGAAAAGAATAATATAATAATTCCATCATATATGACGAAGGGATTAGAATTCGATTGTAGTATTATATATGATTGTAGTAATACTAATTATAAAAACAGTGAATTAAACAAAAAAATTCTTTATACAGTTTTAACTAGGGCATTGCATTATGAATTTATATTTTATTTTGAGGAAATATCTGAACTAATAAAATAAACTTGAAAATAATGTTTCTTTTTAATAAAATGTATTAAAATAGTATTAAAGCATATAAAAAAAATAAGGAGGTATAGTATGGCAAAGATTAATATAAAGGATAATATATACTGGATAGGGGTAAAAAATCCTGAGTTAAGAGTTTTTGATATTATTATGGAAACTAAAATGGGAACTACGTATAATTCATATTTAGTAAATGATGATAAAGTGGCAATAATAGATACAGTAAAAGATGGATTTTATGATGAATTTTTAAATAACATAAGGGAAGTAATAGGAAGTAAGGAGATAGATTATATAGTTGTACAACATACTGAATTAGATCATACAGGGTCTTTGATAAAGCTCATAAAGGATTACCCAAATGCTAAAATAGTGGCTTCAAGAGCTGCATCAATATATCTTAAAGATATATTAAATGAGGATATAGAAATACAATTGGCAACAGAAGATATTAATCTTGGGAACACTACACTTCGATTTATTCAAGCACCTAATCTTCATTGGCCAGATACTATGTTTACATATATAAAAGAAAGTAATGCTTTATTTAGTTGCGATTTTTTAGGGTGTCATTATTCACCTAAACAGGATGTAATCATGGCACAAAGTGAGGAGTATGACGATCAAGTACGTTATTATTTTAATGTTATAATGTATCCATTTAAAAAATTTGTATTGGCTGCTTTAGATAAAATAAAAGATTTAAAGATAGATTTAATTGCAACTAGCCATGGACCTGTTCATACAGGAAATAATATAGAAAAATATTTAAATGTTTATAAAGAAATGGCAAAAGGAAAGCTGGAGAAAAATAATAAAAAGGTAGAGATATTTTATATATCTGCATATGGTAACACAGAAAGTGTTGCAAAATATATAAAAAATATACTTATAGAAAATGGTATAGATACTTCTATTCATGAAATAACAGAATTTGGTATTAAAAAGTCACTAAGTGCTATAGAAGAGGCGGATGGTTTTATTATAGGGTCACCAACTATAAATCAAGATGCGGTAAAGCCTGCGTGGGATCTTTTGTCAGAAGTTTCTCCTATAATTAATAGAGGGAAAGCTGCTGCTGCTTTTGGATCTTATGGTTGGAGCGGTGAAGGTGTTCCTATGATGATGGAAAGGTTAAAATCTTTAAAATTAAATACTTTAAAAGAAGGATTAAAATTTAAATTTGTACCTAGTGAAGAGGATTTCAAAAAAGCAGATAAATTTGTAAAAGAGTTTATAGAATTATTATAGTATAATTTTAGAACAGGGGTGTAGGATATTCTATATCCCTATTTAATAATTTGAAAGTAAGTGATATTATGAATAAAGAGAGTATAGAAGAATTTTTAGTTTGTAACGGATTAAGTGAAGTGGAAAAATTAGATTATAAAGATGAAAAATTTCTATTATTTAAATGTTTATATGAATTTGATGAAGATGAAATTGATGCAGCTAAGGCTTATGCTGATGATGAATGTGAGGAAAAGGATATAGACATTTGGAGAAAGAAATATATAATTTCTTATTTAAAAGAGCTAGCTATAGATACTGTAGAAGAATTAATTGAGGAAATAGAAGAAAAGTTACAATTAAAATGGAAACTTGTTTTTTTATGTATGGATGAGGAAAATATGGAGTTTAGTAAGTTTTTAATAGTTTTTAATAAATATTATAATGAAATTAATATACAACAGATTTTAAAATATTTACATTTGTAAAGTAAAAAGGGGGATGATAAAAATGAATACTTTAGTATTTTTTGCTTCGCCAAATACCAAAGGTAATACATATACGTTAATGAAAAGGTTTTTAGAGGGTATAGATGGGAAAATAGATATAATAGAAGTATATGAAAAGAAAATATCTCCTTGTGTTGATTGTAAATTTTGCTATTCTAAAGAGCAATGTTCAATAAAAGATGATATGATAGATGTTTATAATAAAATAAGTAATAGTGATTTAATAGTTGTTGCAACACCAATGTATTTTTCTAGTGTCCCAGCACCTATGAAAGCCCTTATAGACAGACTTCAGGTTTATTGGAGTAAGAAGTACATAAGAAATGATAGAAATTTCATAAAAATAAAAAAGGGCATAATATTAGGTACTTCAGGAATTAGTTGGAATAATATGTTTAATCCATTGGAGTCAGTATTAAATCAAGCATTTGCTGCAATGGACGCAAAAAAAATAGAAAAAATATATGCAGTAGATACAGATGAAATACCTGTAGAAAAAAATCATAAAGTATTACAGGATGCATACAAATTGGCTATAAAAATTTCACAAGAATTTAAGAAAAACAATCTTTAAACCAGAAGATAAACTTCTGGTTTTATTTTTAAAATTACCCTTTAATTTTTTCATATTCTGTTAAAAGCTTGTCTAGTTTTTGGCTACAATCTACAACTTTTAAATCTGTAAGATTATTATGGGCAACAAGAGAATGTAAATAAGATCTTAATGATTCAATTTTAAATAATAAATTACTAGAATTCAATGTTATTTACCACCTTATTACTTAATTTTAGAACATACTATTATATTTTAACAAATTTTCTCATTTAGTGAAGAAAAATCGTAAAACAGAAATATACAAATTAGTACAAATATAAACAGATGTTTGGAAATAAAATAAGTGAAGAATTAATAAATTTAAATTTATTTGTATTAAATTAATTATATATATCATAATTAGTATAAACTATGTGTTGAAAAAATATATTTATCACATATAAGTGTAATAATACTTGTACTAATACTGAAATATGATATAATATTTACGTAAATTACATATAATATGAGAGAATTTTTTTGAAAAAAGGAAATGTGATACACTATTTAACGTTTAAATTATAATTGATATAGAATATTCCAAGGAGGTATGTTAAATGATAAATCAAGATGTAGCTATGGGATTAGTTAGAGTAACAGAAGCTGCAGCTCTTTGTTCAGCTAAATATATGGGAAGAGGGGATAAGATAGGGGCGGACCAAGCAGCAGTTGATGGAATGGAAGGTGCATTTTCTATGTTACCAATAAGGGGAACCGTTGTAATTGGAGAGGGAGAAATGGATAATGCGCCTATGCTTTATATAGGACAAAAATTAGGTATAGGTAAAGATGAGATGAAGGAAATGGACATAGCTGTGGATCCAGTAGATGGTACAGTACTTATAGCTAAAGGACTTCCCAATGCAATAGCAGTAGTAGCTATGGGACCTAAAGGAAGTTTATTACATGCTCCTGATATGTATATGAAAAAAATAGCAGTTGGGTCAGGTGCTAAAGGGGCTATAAACATTAAAAATTCAAATAAGGAAAATATAATTAATGTTGCTATGGCATTAAATAAGGACGTAACAGAACTTACTGTTATGGTCCAGGAGAGAGAAAGACATAAGTGTATAATAAAGGATGCTAGAGATGTGGGTGCTAGGGTAAAACTTTTTTCAGAAGGAGATATAGCAGCTGTACTTGCCTGTGGATTTGAAAATACAGGAATAGATTTAATGATAGGAACAGGAGGAGCGCCAGAAGGAGTTATAGCGGCGGCAGCAATAAAGTGTATGGGTGGCGATATGCAGGCACAATTAATCCCTCAAAATCAAGAAGAGATTGAAAGATGTAAATTTATGGGTATTGATGATGTAAATAAAGTATTATATATAAGTGATTTAGTAAAAAGTGAAGATGTTTATTTTGCAGCAACGGCTATTACTGATTGTGATTTGTTAAAGGGAGTAGTTTATTCAAAAAATAACTGGGCAACTACTAATTCTGTAGTAATGAGGTCTAAAACTGGTACTATAAGATTTGTAACAGCGGATCATCAGCTTTTAAGAAGTAATTTAATAGTTTAATTGTATAGATAAAAGACTATATGAAAATATATTTTCATATAGTCTTTTAATAGTTTTACAAATATTAAATGTAGAAATTTTTAAATTTAAATGTAAAAATCTTAGTTTTTATATTATAATAGACTTAAAGTATAATATATGTTATATAGTCTAATTTTATGTAATACTATAATTGGTTATGGAGGTGTTTTTGTGAAAAACAAAAGATGGACTAGTGTATTTGTAATTTTGGTGTTTATATTTAATTTTTTTGTTGGTTTTGTGCATATAAAAGCAGCAGATATATATGATGACAAGGGTACGAAAACAAATATTGATTGCAATAAAAATTGGACAATAAAATTTAATATGGAGTTAGATGAATCTACAGTTAATACTGAAAATGTAGTAGTATTAGATGAAAAATCTAATAAAGTATCTGTAAAGGTTACTTTAGGAAATGATAAAAAATCAATTGTGGTAACTCCAAACTCTTATTATGCAACTGGTAAAACATATAGTTTAATAATAAAAGATGCTGTTAAAACTATATGGGGAAATAATTTGAAGAAATCTGCTAAAATGAATTTTACTATAAAAAGTGAAGAAGAAGTAAATAGTCAATATACTGTTTGTATAGATGCTGGCCATGGCGGGTTTGATGATGGGAATGTATCTGCAGCTGGTTCTAAAGAAAAAGATATTAACTTAGCTATAGCCTTGAAAACGGGAAAAATTTTAAAGGATAATGGAGTAAATGTAGTATATACAAGAACAAGTGATTCAGTTTCTTGGAATAAAAATAATGAATTACAAGGGCGTTTTGACATTTCAAATAATGCAAAGGCAGATTATTTTGTAAGTTTGCATTGTAATACGTATACAGATACTAATGTGAATGGAATAGAAACTTATTACTCTGATTGGGATACTACTTCTCAAAAGATAGCTAAAGAAGTTCAAAATAAGATAGTTAGTAAAACTTTAAGGAATGATAGAGGAATAAAAAGTGCCCTTTCAAATCATGAAATATTAAGAGGAACTACAGCTCATGCAATTATGGTTGAGTTAGGATTTATATCTAATCCTTTAGAGGGAAGTATTATGGATAGTAGTAATTTTCAGCAAAATAGTGCAGAAGGCATAGCGGAAGGCATATTGAAATCCTTAAACTTAATAGATAAAAGTAAAAATATAACTATTAATTCCATATCAAATATTAATAATAGTATTACAGTTGGACAACCATATTCATTGCCTACTAATTTACAGGCAAATATGAGTGATGGTAGTACAAAAAATGTAGGAGTTATTTGGAATGTAAAATCTGCTAATACGTCTATAGGAGGTACTTATACATTTAAAGGAAAGGTAGCTGGATATGCAAAAGAAGTTATATTAACTTTAAATGTTATAGGAGGTTCAGGGGGAAGTAATGTAATTTGTATAGATCCTGGACATGGTATTGGCAGGGACATTGGTGCTACTGGTGTTGGAGGTCTTCATGAGGATGATGTTACCTTGAATGTAGGACTTAAAGTAGGGAAAATATTAGAAAGTAACGGTGTAAAAGTTGTATATACAAGAACAAAGGATGAAAGATTTAATCCTTTAAGTGTAACGGAAAGTTTACAAAGACGTTGTGATACATCAAATAATGCCAATGCAAAATATTTTGTTAGTATACATTGTAATTCTTTCGAAAGTTCAGGGGCATATGGAACTGAAACTTTATATTTTACAGATAGCCAGGAAAGTAAAAGATTAGCTAATGCTATACAAAGTAACATAATAAAAGAGGTTGGTACAACTGATAGAGGTTTAAAGGATGGAAACTGGTTATATGTTGTAAATAATACAAAGGCAACAGCTGTGTTAACAGAGTTGGGGTTTTTGACTAATCCTGGCGATGCTCAGAAATTAACTAATAATACTTATTTAGATAAATATGCCAAAGCAATTGCTAATGGTATACTACAATGTTTAGGAAAATAATAAAATAATATTGTTAAATTTGTTAGGCTCATATAAACTGTTTCTAGTAAACAAAATAATATGAGTCTAAAATTTACTCCAAAAATATATAAAAATAACTTTATGTAAATATTATTCTTTAATATAGTAAAAGTTATAGTTGAGAAGAGGTGTATTAAGATGGCAGTAACTGTTGAGGAATTAATAAGGGATTTAAAATTAGAAGTTATAAACAATGGAAAAGAAAATATAGAAATAGATGTAAGTGATATAAATAGACCAGGACTTCAGTTTTCAGGATTTTACAACTATTTTGCAAACGAAAGGGTTCAGCTTATAGGAAAGGCTGAATGGAGTTTTTTAGATGTAATGAATTCTGAACTTAGAAAAAAGAGACTAAAAAAGTTTTTCCAATTCGAAACTCCGTGTATAATAATTACCAGAGATTTAGAACCCCATGAGGAATTTATGGAAAATGCTAGGGAGTATAATAGATGGGTTTTGAGAACAGGAAGCATATCAACTAGATTTATAAGTAAACTTATGAATTACTTAGACGAGAGGTTAGCACCAGAAACTAGGCTTCATGGAGTGTTAGTAGATGTATATGGAATAGGGATTCTTATTACAGGTGAAAGTGGTATAGGTAAAAGTGAAACGGCATTAGAATTAATCAAAAGGGGCCATAGATTGGTAGCAGATGATGCGGTAGATATAAAAGAAATTGATGGGAAATTAATAGGCAGATCACCTTATATAACTTCAGGCATGATGGAAGTTAGAGGTATGGGGATTATAGATGTACCTGCATTATATGGATTGAGTTCAGTGTTAGATATTAAAACTATAGGAATTATAATTCATTTAGAGCAATGGAAACAAGAACAAGATTATGATAGGCTTGGAATAGACGGAGAAACAATGAATATACTTAATAGACCAATAAAAAAGATTACGTTACCTATAAGACCTGGTAGAAATATTGCAGTAATTATAGAAGCTGCTGCGGTTAATTACAGATATAGTCTAAATTCTGACATTACACCTGTTGATACCATAAATAGGAGGATGGATGAGGAAAGTTTGAGGAGGGAAAAGGATGTTAGATAAAAAATCCTTAAGAAAACAGGTTTTGGAAAAAAGGGATGCGTTAACATATAAGGAGAGAGGATATCTAGACAAGGAAATATTTAATAAGTTAATACAGAGTAATTTTTATAAAAATTCTAACTGTATTTTTGTTTTTGTTAGTTATAAAACAGAGGTGGATACTCACTTAATAATAAAAAAAGCTCTTCAAGATGGAAAAACTGTATGTGTTCCTAAAGTTATATCTAAAGAGAAAGGTATGGTAGCGGTAAAAATAAAAGATTTTAGTGAATTATTAGTTAGTACATATGGGATTTTAGAACCAAAAATATGCAATAATTTAGTAAATCCTAAAGAAATAGATTTGGTTTTATTACCAGGAGCAGTTTTTGATGGTAATGGTGGAAGAATAGGATACGGTGGAGGGTTTTATGATAGATTTTTAGTAAATGTAAAACCATCCGTTTCTAAAATAGGATTAGCATATAAAATTCAAGTTGTTAAAAAGGTGCCTATGGATGAATTAGATATAAGAATTGATGGCATAATAACTAATGGGTGATTTTGTTAAATGAAACTTTATGATATTAATAATAATTTTAATGAAATATGTTATGAAAAAATGGATATGAATAAAGGAATTTACTGGATATGTTGTTATGTTCATGAATTAGATGATTTAAAAAACAAGTTTGATTTAAATGAGGATAATATAAAGGATTGTCAAGATTTTGAGAAAGCTACAAAAATTGAGTTCCTTAATAGTCATATTTTTGTAACTTTTAATATATTACAATACTATAGTAAAGGAGTTCATTCACGTGAGTTATATATTTTTTTAGGAAAGCATTATATAATTACTTCGTTTAAAGAAGACCTAGAATTGATAGAAAATCTTATGTTAGATATTGATGAAAATAGGAATTGTTTTATATTAAAAAATAACTCTTATCCAGCTATCTTACTATACAGTATACTTGATAGAATTATTGTTAAAAATTATCAAGTGATATCACAATTGGAAGCAGAAGCAGATAAAATAGAAATTAGTATATTAAAAAGACCTAGGCATGAACAATTAGATAGTTTAATAATGCTTAGAAGGCAAGTTTATAAGATTAGAAAATATTTAAATCCTTTAAGGTATATAGGGGATAGTTTAATTAGTAATGATAATTCTATAATAAATCAAAAACATATAGAATATTTTATAAGCTTAAATAATAAAATAGATAAACTTATGATGGCTTTGGAGAGTCTTGTTCAAGATTTAGCTTTGGTTAGAGAGGCTTTCGAGTCAGAGATAGCTAATAAGACTAATGAACTTATGAAAATTTTTACTATAATTGCTACTATATTTTTACCTTTAAATTTAATTACAAGTATGTATGGTATGAATGTACATGGAATGCCTTTTATACACTTAAATAATGGATATTATTATGTTTTAGGCATAATGGTAACAGTTTCTATATTGCTTATATGGATATTTAAAAGAAGAAAATGGTTATAATATTTTAAATTTTGTGGAAAAGATTATATATTGTGATAAAATATACATACATATAAAATTTACAGTAAGTGGAGGTGAAAATTGCTCTACTAGAATATAATAATATAATAGTAAAGCAATAGGAATATGGAAGAAAAATTAACAAAGAAGTATGAATATGCTTGGGATAAATATTCTGAGGAAGATTTAGAAAAAGTTTTTCAATTAGGAGAAGAATATAGACAATTTATGTCAAAATGTAAAACAGAAAGAGAATGTATTTGTGAATTTATAAAGTTAGCTAAACAAAAGGGATATAAAGATATCAAAGAGTTAATTGCATCAGGAAAAAAATTAAAGGCCGGGGATAAGGTGTACGCTAATAATATGGGGAAAACTCTTGCTTTATTTTTAATGGGGGATGAACCTCTTGAAAAAGGCATGAAGATTTTAGGGGCCCATGTGGATTCGCCAAGATTGGATTTAAAACAAAATCCATTGTATGAGGATACAGATTTAGCTCTTATGAAAACCCATTACTATGGAGGAATAAAGAAGTATCAATGGGTAACTTTGCCTCTTGCTATCCATGGAGTTGTTGTTAAAAAAGATGGTAGTATTTTAAATATTGTGATTGGAGATGATGATAGCGATCCAGTAATTGGTATATCAGATTTGCTAGTACATTTATCTGGCGACCAAATGAATAAAAAGCTATCTAAAGCTATAGAAGGGGAAGATTTAAATATATTAGTTGGAAGTATACCTGTAAAAGATAAGGATGCCAAGAGTAGGGTAAAATTAAATATACTAAAATTATTAAATGAAAAATACAATATTACAGAAGAGGATTTTGTTTCTGCCGAACTTGAGATTGTGCCAGCAGGAAAAGCTAGAGATTATGGTCTTGATAGAAGTATGATAATGGCATATGGTCATGATGACAGAGTTTGTTCCTATACTTCTTTTAAAGCTATGATGCAACTTAATGAAATGGATAAAACATGTGTAACTCTTTTAGTAGACAAAGAAGAAATAGGTAGTGTAGGAGCTACTGGAATGCAATCAAGATTTTTTGAAAATTCAGTAGCTGAAGTTATGAATCTTTATGAAGATTATAATGAGTTAAAATTAAAAAGAGCTTTAGCTAACTCTAGAATGCTCTCATCAGATGTAAGTGCTGCTTTTGATCCTAATTATCCTTCTGTTATGGAAAAGAAAAATGCAGCTTACTTTGGTAAAGGAATAGTATTTAATAAATATACTGGTGCTAGAGGAAAATCTGGATGTAATGATGCTAACCCTGAGTTTATAGCAGAAATAAGAAATATAATGGATAAACATAATGTTTCTTGGCAAACATCTGAGCTTGGGAAAGTGGATCAAGGTGGAGGAGGAACCATAGCATATATTTTAGCTAATTATGGAATGGAAGTAATAGACTGTGGAGTAGCTTTGCATAACATGCATGCGCCATGGGAAGTAGCTAGTAAAGCAGATATATATGAAACTATGAGAGGCTATTATGCATTTTTAGTAGAAGCTTAATTTTTATATATTTGAAAGAATAAAAGAACTATCTTTTAATTTAATAAAATGTACCCTTTGTCAAGGACATATTAAAAAAAGACTAACTCTAAACAAGATGATCTCTGTATTGTGCAGGAGTCATCTTGTTTAGATTATTCCATTGGTATCTATAATTGTTATAATATCCTATATAGCTATCTATTGCTGATTTTACTTCCTCAAGTGTATTACACTTTTTAATATCTACCTCATCTTTATTAGCTAACTTACATAAATGCGATAGCATTCGGTTAAGTTTATATTTTTTAAGAACATTCCTAATAATATTGAATATATTTTTAGATTGTATAATTATTTCTTCTTTAACACCTTCCTTTCTAACATTCCTAGCTTTTTTAGTAATTCATTTTCAGCTTTTAATAGTTTGTTTTGAACTTGAAGACGAGCATATTTTTCTTCTATAGATAGTTCTTTTTCACTTGGTCTACCACAATTAAACTTTCTAGTATCTTGTAACCTAATGGCTCCGCCACTTTTATACATGGTACGCCATCTTTTACCAGATGAGCTTACTCTTTTTATACCTAAAATTTCTATATCAAAACAACATTCTTCGAATATTTGTCTAGGAAGTTTGCCAGTTTTATTTTCGGTTATAAAATTTTTTTTGAATTCATCAGTATAAGCAATTCCTTTTGAAGTTACTTTTTTCACATACTTGTTTTTAGATAATATATTAATTTCTTCTTTAGTGAATAATTTATCGCTCATTGATAATAACCTCACATTTAATTTTCTATTTATTTTATTATACATAAAAAATCCTATGGAATAGATTTTTTTTAAATCGTCTACTCCATAGGATACATTTTAAATATAATATCAACGGCTTTTTTATATAATCAGTTACATTAAGTATTGTAATTGACTAAATAAGAAGATTAATGTAATATAACTAAAGATAGTTGTTGAAGTATTTAACTCTAAAATAGGGAAGTAAAGGTAGAGGTGGAACAAAAATGGAAAATGTAGTAGCAAAGGTACTACCCAATAGTATTGCAGAGGAAGTAGGAATAGAAGCAGGTGATAAACTTATATCTATTAATGAACAAGAAGTAAAAGATATATTGGATTATAAGTTTTTAATTTCAGATGAGGTTATAATATTAGAAATAGAAAAAAATAATGAGGAGATATGGGAAATTGAAATAGAAAAAGAATATGATGAAGATTTAGGAGTAGAATTCAAAAAATCTATTATGGATGAGGCAAAAAGCTGTCATAATAAATGTATTTTTTGTTTTATAGATCAACTTCCTAAAGGAATGAGAGAGTCTTTATATTTCAAAGATGATGATTCTAGACTATCGTTTTTACAAGGTAATTTTGTTACATTAACTAATCTAAAAGATGAAGATTTAGAAAGAATAATAAAATATAAGATAAGCCCTATAAATGTTTCTGTGCATACCACTAATCCAGAATTAAGAAAAAAAATGCTTAATAATAGGTTTGCAGGAAATGTATACGAAAGACTAAAAAAACTTACTCATGGTGGCATAACTATTAATTGTCAAATAGTATTGTGCCCAGAGATTAACGATGGAGAAGAACTAATAAAAACAGTAGAAGATTTGTATAAACTTTATCCACTAGTTAAGAATATAGCAGTTGTTCCTGTGGGGATTACAAAATATAGAGAAGGGTTATGCAATTTAAAGTTATTTAATAAAGAAAGTGCTTTGAAACAATTATATAATATAAGTAAATTACAAAACAAATATATAAGTGAAATAGGTACACCTTTTGTTAGATTATCAGATGAATTTTATTTGATTGCCGGTAAAGATATACCAGGCAGTGAATTTTATGAAGAGTTTGATCAAATAGAAGATGGTGTTGGAATGATTAGAATGTTTAGAGATAATATAGATAGGAAATTAAATAATATTAATAATAATAAAAAGGGAAGTTTTAGTATAATAACAGGAAAATCTGCATTTAAAGAAGTAAGTAGTGCATGCAATAAAGTGAAAAGTGTTAATCCTAACATAAATATTAATGTATTTAAAATTCTTAACAAATTTTTTGGAGAAGATATAACAGTAGCTGGACTTATAACCGGAGAAGATATAAAAAATCAGGTAGATAAAAATATGCTAGGAGATTATATAATAATTTCAAAAAATATGTTAAGAACAGGAGAAAATATATTTTTGGATGATATTACGATACAACAATTAGAAGAATATTTTAATAAAAAAATATTAACCTGTGAATATTCAGGAGAAGATTTAATAGAAATAATAAATAGTTACAGCGAGGAGGAAAAATAATGGGAAAACCAATAGTTGCTATAGTAGGAAGACCAAATGTAGGTAAGTCTACTTTATTTAATAAACTAGCAGGTAAAAGAATATCAATAGTAGAGGATACACCAGGGGTTACAAGGGATAGAATATATGCAGAAGCTGAATGGTTAAAGTATAATTTTACAATTATAGATACAGGTGGTATAGAACCTGAAAGTGAAGATGTAATAATATCTCAAATGAGGAGACAGGCACAAATAGCCATTGAAACCGCAGATGTTATATTATTTTTAGTAAGTGGAAAAGAAGGTATAACACCAGCAGATGAAGAAGTAGCTCAAATGATTAGAAAGAGTAAGAAACCTGTGGTTCTAGTTGTAAATAAAATTGATAGATTAAAAGAAGAAGAAAATGTATATGAGTTTTATAATTTGGGTATTGGGGAACCTATTGCAATATCATCATCACAAGCTTTAGGACTTGGGGATATGCTTGATAGAATAGTTGAAAATTTTGATGATAATTTGTTAGATGAGGAAGAGGATGAATATATAAGGATTGCATTTGTTGGAAAACCCAATGTAGGTAAATCATCCCTAGTTAACAAGTTGTTAGGCGAAGATAGAAATATAGTAAGTAATATTCCAGGTACTACAAGGGATGCAATAGACAGTTATTTAGAAACAGAAGAAGGTAAATTTATATTAGTAGATACAGCGGGAATAAGAAGAAAGAGTAAGATAAAAAATGAGATTGAGAGATATAGCGTAGTAAGAACTTATGCAGCTATAGAAAGAGCTGATATATGTATTTTAATTATAGATGCAGAACAGGGTATAAGTGAGCAAGATCAAAAGATAATAGGATATGCTCATGAAATGAGCAAAGCTATATTGGTATTAGTTAACAAATGGGATTTAATAGAAAAAGATAATAATACAATGAATAATTTTAAAAAGAAATTACAAGTAGAGTTAGCGTTTATGCCTTATGCATCTTTTCTGTTTATATCAGCTAAAACTGGTCAAAGGGTACATAAAGTGTTAGAAATGGCTAGAAATTGCTATGATAACTATAATAAGAGAATAAAAACAGGGGTGTTAAATGATGTAATAAGTAAAGCAGTAATGATGAAGGAACCTCCTGTAGTAGGACTTACAAGATTAAAAATATATTATGCGACTCAAACAGGAGTTAAGCCGCCCACATTTGTATTTTTTGTAAATAATCCTAAATCACTACATTTTTCTTATGAAAGATATATTGAAAATCAGCTTAGAGATAGTTTTGATTTTTCAGGTACAGGAATAAAAATGGAGTTTAGAGAAAGGAAGGAGTAAAATCGTGGGGAATGTTGCTTTTATCGGGGGAGGAAGCTTTGGAACAGCTCTTGCTATTATGCTAGCGAAAAAGGGCTTAGATGTTTCTATATGGGATAGAAATGATTCAGTTGTGGAAGATATAAATATAAAGAAAGAAAATATTAGGTATTTACCTAATGTTATTATACCATCTAATGTAAAAGCTTTTAAAGATTTAGAAAGGGCTGTAATAGATAAAGAGTATATTATAATCGCAATACCATCTCATGTGGTAAGAAAAATTTCAAAGGATATAAAACCTTTTACTAACAAAAATACAATTATAATAAGCATAGCAAAAGGTATAGAAGAGGAAACAGGGAAAAGACTTTCCGTTGTAATAAATGAGGAAATTATAGATAATAATGTTGTAATTCTTTCAGGACCTAGCCATGCAGAGGAGGTTGCTTTAGATATTCCTACAGCTGTTGTAGCAAGTTCGCTATCAATTAAATCTGCCCAAAAGGTTCAGGAACTATTTATGTCAAATAAGTTTAGGGTTTATACTAATGATGATATTGTAGGAGTTGAAATAGGTGGGGCTGTTAAAAATATAATAGCTTTAGCATCAGGGATTTGTGATGGTATAGGGTATGGAGACAATGCAAAAGCAGCTTTAATGACTAGAGGAATGAATGAAATTATAAGGATAGGTAAAAGACTTGGAGGAAAAGGGGAGACTTTTTCAGGATTAACAGGAATAGGAGATATGATTGTTACTTGCACCAGCATGCATAGTAGAAATAGAAGAGCAGGTATACTTATAGGTAAAGGTATGAGTATGGAGGAAGCAGTTAATAATGTAGGTATGGTTGTAGAAGGAATAAAAGCATGTAGAGCTTTTTATAAAATAAAAGAAAAACTTAATATATCTATGCCCATTACTGATATGCTTTATAAAGTTTTATTTGAAAATAAGGATGTTAAATATGGTGTATATGAGTTAATGACAAGAGATAAGAAATGTGAAACATATTAAAAAAAAACTGTTGATATTATAATATCAGCAGTTTTTTTTTATATTACTTATAATATTTTTATAAGTAAGTAATATTTTCAAGTATTAAAAAATATATATATACTGTTAATATTAGATAATGGGAGGGTATATTATCTTGGAAAATTTTGATATATACAAAGATATAGCTGAAAGAACCCAAGGAGATATTTATGTTGGTGTAGTAGGACCCGTTAGAACAGGTAAGTCGACCTTTATAAAAAAGTTTATGGAGAGTATGGTACTGCCTAATATCGAAAATGAGTATAAGAAAAAAAGGGCACAAGATGAATTACCACAAAGTTCTTCAGGAAAAAGTATTCACACAACAGAGCCTAAATTTGTTCCAAATGAGGCGGTGGAGGTAAAATTAAAGGATGGCACAAAATTTAAAGTTAGAATGGTAGATTGCGTAGGTTATATTGTAAAAAATGCATCAGGATACATGGATGGAGAAAATGCAAAAATGGTTACAACGCCTTGGTATGATTATGAAATACCTTTTGAAGAAGCTGCAGAACTTGGGACTAAAAAGGTTATAAATGAGCATTCAACTATAGGTTTATTAATCACCACAGACGGATCTATTACAGATATTCCTAGGGATGATTATTTGGAAACAGAAGAAAGGGTAGTAAAAGAATTAAAAGCCATAAATAAACCTTTTATAATAGTTTTAAATTCAAGTCATGTATATGATCCTGAAACTATTGAATTAAAAAAAGATTTAGAAGAAAAATATGATGTTCCCGTGCAAATAATGGATGTTTTAAATATGAAGGAAGATGACATAACAAATGTTTTTGGTAGAGTACTTAAAGAATTCCCAGTAAAAGAAATAAACATAGATATGCCTACTTGGATAGAAGAATTGTCTAGCGAACATTGGTTAAAAACAGATTTTATAAATCTAGTAAAAGATATGTCTAAACAAGTATATAAGGTAAGAGATGTGGGAAAAACTTTAGATAGTTTTAAAGAATTTGAGTTTTTAGGAGCATCAAACTTAAATGAAGTTAATATGGGAGAAGGAATTGCTAGGGTTAATTTAAGTCCTAAATCAGGATTGTTCTATAAAATATTAGGTGAAATATGTAATGATGAAATCAAGGGTGAAAATGATTTGATGACTATAATGCAAGAAATGTACAAGGCCAAAGTAGAATATGATAAGGTAGCTTCCGCTTTAAGGGATGTAGAAGAGACTGGATATGGATTAGTAGCACCACAACTTAGTGAAATGAAATTAGAGGAACCTGAGATGGTTAAACAAGGTAATAGATTTGGAGTTAAATTAAAGGCTAGTGCTCCATCATTACATTTCATACGTGCGGATATTGAAACAGAAATTTCTCCTATAGTTGGAACTGAAAGAGAGAGTGAGGAATTAGTTAGATCCTTATTAGAACAATTTGAAAGTGACCCATCAAAGATATGGCAAAGTAATATCTTTGGAAGATCTTTAGAAGTTTTAGTAAAGGATGGGCTTCAAAACAAATTATATAAGATGCCAGAAGATGTACAAATTAAAATTCAAAAGACATTACAAAAAATTATAAATGAAGGTAATGGAGGTCTCATCTGTATTATATTGTAAAACACTACACTTAAAAGCAGTATGTAAATATGTTTACTGCTTTTAAGTGCAAAATATTGATTTTACAAAACAATGTGGTATTATATAACATATAGTTGTTATTTTAACTGGGTATAGCGCAGGTGGTAGCGCGCATGGATGGGGTCCATGAAGTCGCAAGTTCAAGTCTTGTTACCCAGACCATTTTTTAAAAGGGTTGTTATAATACAACTCTTTTTTATTTATAAATAAAAAAATAAAAGCAAATGGTAATCCTAATTATTAATGAGATCATTGTTTCAGTTACTAGATAATAATCTTATTAAGTATGTATTACATAGAATTAAAATTATAATTTAAGGTAAATAAGATTATTTATTATATAATATAATACAGATAATATTTTAGTAGAGGTATAGAAATGAAAGATAAAAATTTTAAGATAAACATTCCTAAAGAGGTAGAATTTATTTTAAATACACTAGAAAAAAATACATATGAGGCTTATATTGTGGGGGGGTGTGTAAGGGATACTTTATTAAATAAGAAACCAAAGGATTGGGATATTACTACCAGTGCTAAGGTAGAAAAGGTAAAGGCTGTATTTAAACAATTAGGCTGTAAAGTTATAGATACTGGTATTAAACATGGAACAGTTACAATTTTAATTAATAATACATCTTATGAAGTTACTACTTATAGAATAGATGGGAAATATTCTGATGGAAGACATCCTGATAAGGTAGAGTTTACAGGTATTCTAAGAGAGGATTTAAAACGAAGAGATTTTACTATAAATGCTATGGCATATAATTATAAAGAAGGATTAATAGATTATTTCAGTGGCATTAACGATTTGAAAAATAAAACAATAAATTGTGTAGGGAATCCAATTAAGAGATTTTCAGAAGATGCATTAAGAATGATAAGGGCCGTAAGATTTTCAGCACAACTTGGTTTTGATATTGAAGGTAATACTGAGAAAGGAATAAAATGTTTAAATAAAAATATTAAGTGTGTATCTATTGAGCGTATTAGAGAGGAATTTAATAAAATACTTCTATCAGATAATATTAGTAGAATTCATTGCCTATATGACTATGGATTAATAAAGTATTTTTTACCAGAATATGTTCAGGCTATTAATAATAATTATGAAACTAGTTTAAAATTAAAAAATTATTTAATAAATAACGTATCGTGTATACCAAAATCTATACATGTAAGACTAGCTATGATTTTAAAATATATTTTAAAATTAAAGTATATTAATAATAAAAATATATTTTATGATTATGACCAATTAGCAAAGGAGTCACAAGAAATTTTAAAAAGAATTAAATATGATAAAAATACCATATATAATGTAGCTAATATAATTAAATTTTATAATTTTTCTATAGAAAATAACAAATCTATCAGAAAATTATTAAGTATACTAGGTGAAGAATTGACTTTAGATTTATTAAAAATTAAGGAACATGATATATTAAAAAATAATAATTTTAATATTAAAAAACACTATAAAAACTGCCAAAATATTAATTTAAACTTAGAAAAAATTTTAAAAGAACATCAATGTATAAACATTAAAGATTTAAGTATTAATGGGGATGATTTAATAAAATTGGGATTCAGACAGGGAAAGGATATAGGGAAAATATTAAAAGATGTTTTTATAAAAGTTTTAGATGATCCAAGTTTAAATCAAAAAGACAAATTAATAGATTTAGTTAAAAAAAATACAAAATTTAATAAAAATTAAATTTAAATACATTTTTTAGATTTGCTATGATATAATCTAAATTAAATATTATATCTAAGTGTGGTGATAAAGTGAAAATATTTGGAGTTATAAATATTGATATAATGGATTCTAGAAATTTAACCAATAGGAAGTTTATACAAAATGAATTGAGAAATTATATAAATAAATTAAATATTGAATTAAAAGATATATTATTATGTCCAATAACTATGACTCTAGGGGATGAATGGCAGATTGTTTTAAAGGATATATCTAAGAGTTACCGTGTAATAAGGATATTTCAAAATTTTTTGTATAAATATAATATACATATATATGCAGGTATAGGGGTAGGAAGTATTAGCACAGAGGTCTACAATGATTCAAGATTGATGGATGGAGAATGTTTTATAAAAGCAAGAGAAGCTTTAAATACAACTAAAAATAAAAATAGATTCTATAATAAAAAATTAAATAGTACAAAAAATAATATATATTTTAATGCTAAGGAAATTGGATTTGTAAATGAGACAAAAGAAAGTTTTATTTTACCTGAAGTTGCTGTAACCTCTGATTTATCCATGGAAAAACAATTATCTGTAAATAAAATTATAAATTCATTTATTGAAAATAATGAAGTGATAAAAAGTAGGGTAACTAATAAACAATTGGAAATAATTCAACTTTATGAAAGGCTTGGATCTTATAATAATATAGTAAAAAATAATAAAGATACTTCTAAAGCAGATATAAGCCAAAAATTAAATGCTTCTAATTATTTTGTAATAAATAATAATAATTTAATTATAGAATTACTGCTAAATTTATACTTGAATTTTAGAAGGTATAATTAAAGATGTATATTAGGATTATGTTACTTTTTATATTAAGTCATTTTATCTGTGATTTTATTTTTCAAGGGGAAAAGATTTTAGAATTAAGGGCAAGTAAAATTTTTAAAATTAATATAGTGGGGAATGTAGTTCATAGTTTAATACACTTAATTAATATGTTTTTTATTTTAAGTATATACTATATTTATGATCCATCTATTTTATATTATAATCATTGTTGTTTGGTTATAGCATTTTTTCATTTGGTATTTGATGAAATGAAAACAATAATTGTTATTACTAAACCTTCATTAGGGAATAGTGCAATATTATTTTTAATTGATCAACTATTGCATTTTTTAGTGATAGTTTTAAGTATATTAAAATATCATAACTCTAGTTTACAAGAGGATATAACTTATATAATAAAAGAATATCCTAGTAGCATAAATATATTTGATAAATATATTATAATTTTAATTGTTTTTATTTGTTCAACTTGGGTTACTGGAATTTTTATACACAAGTATATTGAAAACTTAAACTTAAAACATTATAAAGGGCTTATAGATAACAGGTTTATTATAATAAAAAAAACAGGATGTGTTTATTTAGGCACAAAAAATGGAGGATTTATAATTGGTATATTAGAAAGAATATTTATTTTGATTGTTATGTGTATTGGACAACCCCAAATGATAGGCTTTGTCCTTACAGCAAAATCCATAGCTAGATTTAAAAAATTAGATGATAGTAGTTTTGCAGAATATTTTATTATGGGTACGTTTTTAAGTTTTATAATGGCTATAATTGGAGGGATAATAATTAAATCTTTAAACGTTATTCCAATCATCAAATAATATAACTAAAGGAAGATTATTTCTTTTAGCGTATTTTATTGCATCTCTAGCTCTATAAAATGAGGGACCATCTAATTGATTTACAGTTAGTTCAAAATTATGAACATATACAGTTCCTATACCTATTCCTGTATAAAATTCTATGTTGTTTATAGAATTTTTAAAGAATTTAAGTATAGTTTTGTAATCACAAGGGTATTTTAAGAGTCCTTGCCATTCATCACCAGTAGTTATTAGAAATGGAGAAATAATAGTATCCTTGAATTCAATATTGGTTTTTTTTAACATATCTATGATTTTATATTGCAGTTCTTCTCTATTTTTTAGTTTTCTTGAAGATTTTATATCACAAATTAAGGTACAATACAACATAATTACCTCCTACGTTACACAGTATAGGTTTAAATATTAACTTAAGTTAGGTTAATATTTTAATCTATACTTTTTTATGTTAAATTGTTTAATAATAAAATATTCTTTATATTATAGTATGAGCATGTTTTTTAAAAGTGATTGACAAATATTTAAGAACAAACTATTAGATTTATAAATATAATAATATAAAGCTTTATACAAACTTATATATAATAGGGAAAGAAAGTAGGTGGGCATATGAAATGCAATTCTAGAGAAATTGCTGTTGCTGCCAATGCAATTGCATTAATATTATCAAAGGATAAAACAGCAGATGAGCTAAATGTATTGGGGAACTTAATAGTTGCAGTTGGAAGTTTAATTTTAACCATAGCAGCTCAAGAGGAAAGTAATTCTTCAAAGTCATGAAATACATAAAGAAAATAGATAAATTACTAATAATAAGCTGTTAATAATAACAGCTTATTATTGTACTAAGTACGATTTTTTATATTACTTGGTAAATTAAAATTATAATTAAGTTCATTATGTTGTATGATATCGCTACCATCAATTAGTCTTATGTTATAATTCGAGGGTAATTTTTTAAAGAATTTAATAGCAGAAGGTGAAAAAGTTTCCGTTGTTATAATCATAATATTATATATTTTTTTAGGAAGTATATATCCAATTAGAGTTTTTACTTCATTTTCAGTGATTTGAGAGATGGTATTGTTATTTTTACAATATATAATATATTTTGAGGTGCCGTTAGAGGCCTTAATAATGGGCCATTTATCAGAAGTAATATTTATATTTGAAAAACCCATTTTTTCTATGAATTCACTGCACCAATAAATAAATTCAATATCAGAGAGTGTACGTAGATCATCAATGTGTAAAATACCTCGTTTTAGTCTATCTATTGTATAATTGAAATTTATTTTATCTTTAATATAATAATAAGTTTTAACACATAAACTCATGGCATATATAATTAATGCCAAAACAAAAATTGTGTTTATATTATAAAAAAAATTCATAAGTTCATCTCCTATAAATAACTTTGGCTTTGCAAAAATAAGGAAATTTTTTTATTCCTTATTTTTCTATGTTCATTAGTCAATGTAACACCATCTAATAAGTCTATTAAGTATTTATCAGATATTAAATTTATATATTGTAAAATTTCATTAGTGTATTCTCCGGTACTTAATATTAAACCCTTTGTTATATTATTTTCAAGCATATCTCCTACAAACATATAAGCTTCATTTAATGAAAGTGTATCAAATTTTTCAAAAGAATCGGATTTATTTTGTGAAAGTTTGCATAAAACATGGTATGGTTCATGATTTTTAATACAACTTATTATAATTAAATTATTTTCATATGATTTATATATTGTAGATACACTTTTACAATTTATATTTATTAAAAACTCACAGCACCAATCATCAAATTTATCTATGTCTAATTCTGATAATTTTTTCCAAGATAGTAATCCATATTTTAACCACTTATTATAAAAATTATCATTGGCTTTTTTAATAAATTTATCAAGTATTTTACTGTATATATTCATTGTTAATAAAATAAGGATTAAGATTAAAAATGTTCCCAATAGATATCACCTCAATGGTTTATTATTTCCAGTTTATTCATAAATATTCTTTAGAAATATTTTTTAAATAGAATCTGTTTAATGAAACAATAAATAAGAATATGCATAAATAATATTATGGGGGAGGTTGATTAAATGAGTAAGTTTGCAATAGATCCTGGACATGGAGATGTGCATGGAAGTTTAGGGGGAGATGGTGGAGCAGTAGGGTATTTAATTGAACAAAATTGTGCTCTTAATATTGCTACGATAGTTATAAATAAATTAAAAAGCTTGGGGCATGAGGCTTGGAATGTAAGACCAAGTACTGCAGGTAGTGTTACTGATTCTCTGCAAAAAAGATGTAATAGTGGGGAAAGTGCAGATTATTTTGTTTCAATTCATTTAAATGCTGGAGGAGGAAAAGGAACGGAAATATTTGCCGTGTCAGATGCAGGAAAAAAAGTTGCAGGAAATGTATTAAATGAAATTGTAAATTTAGGTTTTATTAATAGGGGAGTGAAGGATGGACGTAGTTTATATGTTTTAAGAAGAAGTAAGCCCGTAGCTATATTAATAGAAATATGTTTTGTAGATACTAAGTCTGATGTTGATTTATATAACTCAATTGGAATTGAAAAAATTTCAAATGCTATTGTAAAAGGTTTAACAGGCTCTGAAATAAAGGAGCAAGAAGGAGAGAGAAATAAAATGAAAAATATAGTTGTATATGGAGAGGGTGCAGATAAAAGGGCGGCAGAATATTTGGCAGATTATTTAAAATGTCCAATGGTTTCAAAGGAAAACTTAAGTCAAGATGTTCTAGATTTTTCAGAGAAAATCTATATAATAGGAGGAAATTGGAAGCCGAATAGTAAATGTATTTTAATTAGTGGTTCAGATAGATACACTACTATTAAAGAAGTTTTAAAGTTTATAGGAAAATAAACTAAATGTACTAATTTTTTTAGATGGAGTGTGCATTTGCATACTCCATTATATTTATAAACTTAAGATAGTATATATAAATATAAAGAAATATTAAGGAGTAAAATTAATGGAATGTAGTAAAGAAAAAAATTTTTTAAATCATATGAAAAATACAGGTATAAATATGAGAAAATATCAACTTCCAGGTGAATATGAAGCTGTATGTGTTAATAAAGAAGATAAAAAATGGCTTCATTTAATTTTTCAGGATTATTCTAGTAAAGTAAGTGAATACACAGCGGTATCTCAGTATATTTACGCTCATTTCATATCAGAGAATTATATGGGTAATTCTATTATAAAAGAGATTGCTCAAGCTTTTTTAGGTATAGCTATAGTGGAAATGTTTCATTTAGACATTCTAGGTGATTTAATTTTAAAATTAGGGGGTAATCCTAAATTTAGAGATGGAAGTAAAAAAAACTGGAAAAGCAACTTTGTACCCTATGGAAGGTCAGTTAAAGAAAATTTACAGTTGGCAATAAAAGCAGAAAATGAGGCAATAAATCAGTATGAAAAACATATAAAAATTATAAAAAATCAGTCAATAAATAAACTTTTGATGAGAATAGTGGATGATGAATTATTACATTTACAAATTTTCAAACAACTTTTAATAAAATTAGAAAAAACAATTTAATTTTATATGGTAGTGAGAATAAATATATATAAATTTTAATATACATTTACTGGAGGTGTTTTATATGAAGTTAGAAATCACAACGAAATATGGATGTCAAATACATTCATTAAATGATTATCAGTTTAAACAGTTTAAAGAATGGATAGAGAATCCTAATAGTAGAAATATTTTTACTTATTTAAAAGATGGTTATGCTTGGTCACTAGCAAAACCATCTGTGGAGATTATTAAGTATATTAGATAATAAAAAACATCCCCTATCAATATTTTAAGTTTGATAAGGGATGTTTTTTATCCATGAATAATAGTTTACATAAATATAATTATGTAAATAAAATAAATGTTAACTGTCACAATCTAAATTTGATATGAATAATATAATAAAAAAGTTATTTGGAGGAATAGCTGTGAAAACAAACAATAGATTGAGCACTATACCAGAATATGAATTAAATAAATTAGATAGTATAAAAAATCATATGATTAAAGATAATAAAAGAATATTGGACTTAGGCATAGGAGATCCAGATTTAGCTGTTGAAGACAGTATAATAAAAGAATTAATAGATTCCTGCCAAATTCCAAGATTTAATAATTATTCACCTTATGAAGGCATAAAAGAATTAAAAAAAGAAGTAATTAATTATTATAAAAAAACTTTTGAAGTAAATTTAAAAGAAAATCAGGTACTTATCCTTATAGGATCTAAAGAGGGATTAAGTAATATTATTCCCGCAGTTTGTGATGTGGGAGATTATGTAATTATTCCTAAACCATCTTATCCTATATATGAATTGACAAGTAGGTTATGGGGAACTATACCATATAAAATACCGTTGAAAATTAAAAATAATTATTTGCCTAATATAGGAGAGATACCTAAAGAGATTGTATACAAAAGTAAATTGTTTATAATTAATTATCCTAATAATCCAACAGGTGCCCTTGCAAATGAAGACTTCTATAAAGAAATAGTTGAGTTTTCTTATAAGAATAATATTGTAGTGTGTAATGATGGAGCTTATAATGAGATATTAAGAGGAACAAAATATCCATTAAGTTTAATGCAATTAGATAAAAAAAAGAATTGTGTTGAATTTGGTACATTTTCAAAAATATATAATATGACAGGATTTAGGCTAGGATACGTTGTAGGAAATAGTGATGTATTAGATTCTATTTTAAAGATAAAAATGAATATGGATTCTAGTCAATTTATTCCAATACAAAGGGCTGGAATTAAGGCTTTAAATTTAAGTAGAGGTTATATTAATAAAATTAGAAATATATATGATAATAGAATAGAGATTACTCAAAACTTATTACAGAAACACAATATAGGTTTTAGTAAAAGTGAAGGTACATTTTACATATGGTGTAATGTACCTGAAGGGTATACTACAGATGAATTTTGCATAGAATTACTAAAAAATTATGGTATAATAGTTACTCCTGGTTATGTATTTGGAAATCTGTCTTATGGCCATTTCAGAATAGCTGTTACAAAAGACATTAAGTTAATAGAGAAGGCTTTTGATAATTTACAAATATATAAATAAAATGATGACAAGTATGTTTATATTTTCATTTTTATGATATAATTCAATATGTATTAATGCTTTAAGCATATTTTGTAATGTTGCAAAATATGCTTGAGTTTATTATATATATATATGTATAATTAATATGTTAAGCAAGTGCAGATGGAAGGATGAATAATTTATGATTAAGAGTATGACTGGCTTTGGAAGGGCAACAGCAGAAGACAGCAGCAGGAATTTTATTGTAGAGATAAAAAGCGTAAATCATAGATACTGTGATATAAATGTTAAAATGCCTAAAAGCTTGATATCTCTAGAAGACAAGATAAGAAATCTTATACAAAAAGAAGTAAACAGAGGGAAAATAGATGTATTTATAACTCTTAATACACATGATAAAAAGGATGTAAGAACTGTTTTAAATAAAACCTTAGCAGATAGTTATTTTGAATGTTTAACTGAAATAAAAAATGATTATGATGTTAAAAATGATATAACAGTGTCTTTAATAGCTAGATTCCCTGAAGTTGTTACATTAGAACAACAAGAGGAAGATATGGATAATCTTTGGATAAGTCTTTCTAAGCCTTTAATGGAAGCTTTAAGTTTTCTCATAGAAATGAGAAAGAAAGAGGGATTAAAACTTCAGGAAAACATATTATCTAAATGTAAATACATAAAATTTGTAGTAGATAAAATAGAAAAAAAGGCACCTAATGTACCTATAGCTTATAAAGATAAACTTACTAATAGATTAAAGGAACTGCTTGGAGAGGCACAAGTTGATGAAAATAAGATAGCTATGGAAGTGGCAGTATTTGCTGATAGGTCTTGCATAGATGAAGAGATAGTAAGACTTAATAGTCATTTAATACAAATGAGGGAAACTCTTGAATTAAACGAACCTGTAGGAAGGAAATTAGATTTCATTGTGCAGGAAATGAATAGAGAAGCTAATACAATAGCATCTAAAGCTAATAATTTAGAAATTTCTAATTTAGTTATCAATATTAAAAATGAAATAGAAAAAATAAGGGAACAAATTCAAAATGTTGAATAATAAAATTATAAGATAATAATAGGAGGCAATCAATGAGTATTAAGTTAATAAATATAGGGTTTGGGAACATTGTTTCAGCTAATAGACTTGTAGCTATAGTAAGTCCAGAATCAGCACCTATAAAAAGAATAATACAAGAGGCTAGAGATAGAGGAATGCTTATAGATGCTACATATGGTAGAAGAACTAGAGCTGTTATTATAACAGATAGTGATCATGTGATTTTATCTGCAGTACAACCAGAAACAGTGGCACATAGATTATCCTCAAAAGAAGAAGAACTAGAAGAGGGAGAAGAATAATGAATGAAAAAGGTGTGCTTATTGTTATTTCAGGCCCATCTGGTGCAGGTAAAGGAACTGTTTGTAAAGCGTTACTAGAAAAGAATGATTTTTACATGTCAGTTTCAGCTACTACAAGATACCCAAGAAAAGGAGAAAAAGATGGTGTTAACTATTACTTTCTAACTAAGGAAGAATTTATAAATAAAATAAATAATAAAGATTTATTAGAGTATGCTGAAGTATATGGAAATTACTATGGAACACCTAGATCAAAGGTAGTAGAGGCTTTAGAAAGTGGAAAAGATGTAATATTAGAAATAGATATACAAGGGGCCTTAAAAGTAAAAGAAACTTATTCTGATGGCATATTTGTATTTATACTTCCACCATCAATGGAAGAACTTAAAAAAAGAATTACAAATAGAGGAACTGAAACAAAAGAATCCCTTATGACTAGATTTAAGTCCGCTTACAAAGAAATTAATTATTTGTCAAAGTATAATTATGCAGTAGTTAATGACAAAGTAGATGAGGCTGTGAAAAAAATAGAGGCGATTATTTTAGCAGAAAAGTGCAGAGTTGATAGAATAAAAGATACAATATTTGATTCTAAGGAGGGTTTAATACATGAACAACTCTATGATTAATCCATCAATAGTAGATTTATTAGAAAAGGTAGATAACAGATATTCTTTAGTAGTAGTAACATCTAAAAGGGCAAGACAACTAATAGATGGAGAGCCATTATTAATAGATACAGATTTATCTAAGCCTGTGACTATGGCTATAAAGGAAATTGATTCAGGGGTTATTACTTATGAAACTATAAGAGAAGGTATAAAATAATATGGATAAGAAAAAAACAGTTGTGTTAGGTGTAACGGGAGGTATAGCTGTCTATAAAGCTCTAGACATAGTAAGCAGATTAAAGAAGAAGAATATAGACGTGCATGTTATTATGACAAACTCAGCGTGTGAGTTTGTGAATCCATTAAGCTTTCAAAGCCTAAGCCAAAATATGGTAGTGAATGATATGTTTACTGAACCAAAACAATGGGAAATTCAGCACATATCATTAGCCCAAAAAGCTGATTTGATGCTTATAGCACCTGCCACCGCAAATATAATAGGCAAAATTGCAAATGGAATAGCAGATGATATGCTCTCTACAACCATTATGGCAACAAAAGCTCCTGTTATTTTTGCCCCAGCAATGAATACAAATATGTTTATGAATCCAATAGTTCAAAATAACATTTGTAAATTAAAGGAATATGGATATAAGTTTATACAACCTGATTCAGGAAGATTGGCTTGTGGAGATATAGGAAAAGGTAAGTTAAGAGATACACAAATCATATGTGAAATAATAATTAGTATGCTTCATCCAGTTAAGGATTTGCGGAAAAAAAAGGTTCTAGTTACTGCAGGTCCTACTATAGCACCTATAGATCCTGTTAGATATATAACCAATAAATCATCAGGAAAGATGGGTTATGCTATAGCAGAGGAAGCAAGAGATAGAGGGGCAGAAGTGACCTTGATATCCGGTCCTACTTTTTTGCCAAAACCTTTTGGAGTAAGGTTTATAGATGTAAAAACAAATGAGGAAATGTTAAATAAAGTGTTAGAAAACTTTGATGATCAGCATATAATTATTAAGGCTGCTGCAGTAGCAGATTATAAACCTAAAACTTATTCAAACAATAAAATAAAAAAATCTGATGATACACTTAATCTAGAGCTTCTAAAAGATAAAGATATATTAAAAACATTAGGTGACAAAAAAAACAATCAGATTTTAGTAGGGTTTGCTGCTGAAAGTAATGATTTAATATCAAATGCTGAAAAAAAATTAGAAAAAAAGAATTTAGATTACATAGTTGCAAATGATATAACATCCCAGGATACAGGGTTTGCAACAGATGATAATAAGGTAACTATATTGACTAAAAAAGGTAAAAAGATACCAATGAATAAGATGTCTAAAAGGGATGTTGCAAAGGAATTATTTAATCTTATAAATTTGGAATTAAGAGATTAATATATTAAAAGGGGCATGTATCGCATATTTTTTGCGAAAAAGCCTCTTTTATTTAGTATAAATATATTTTATTCATACATAAAAGGGTGATTAGGTGTATAAGTATGCTGGTATTATTGTTAATAGCACTTCCATACAATTAGATAAACTATTTACTTATGAAATACCGGAAGAACTAATAGGAAGGGTACAAAGAGGAAATAGGGTTTTAATTCCTTTTGGCATGGGAAATAAAAAAATTGATGGTTTTGTAATAGAATTATATTCTAACGTTGAAGATTTAAAAAGAACAAAAAAGATATTAAATGTATATGATAAATTCCCTAACCTTACGGATAACGATTTATCTCTTATAGAAAAAATGAGGGTGAAATATCTTTGTACATATATGGAGTGTATAAAAACTATAATTCCTTCTATATTTTTTAAAGGGACTAAAAATAGAGTTGAAAATTTTATTTTTATAGGAGAAAAACTTAAGGGTAGATATGATAAAGAGCCATATAAATCCATATATCATATTGTAAATGATAACAATGGTAAGTATAATAAAACTAGTTTAAGTAAAAAATTTAAACTATCGTTATCTTCCATTAACACTATGCTAAAACACAATTATCTTTATCAATCAACAAAAATAGTAAATAGATTTGATCAAAGAAAATATAATTATTATGAATGGAAACATTTAAATTATGAACAGAAAATAGCAGTAGATTCTGTAATGAATTCTGAAGAGAGTATGTTTTTAATACACGGTATTACGGGTAGTGGGAAAACTGAGATATATATGCATTTGGTAAATGAAATGATGAAAGATGGAAAGGAGTCTATAATTCTTATTCCAGAAATATCATTAACTCCTCAAATGGTAGAAAGGTTCAAAGGAAGATTTGGAAAAGATATAGCAATATTTCATAGTAAATTATCAGATGGTGAAAGATATGATGAGTGGTTAAGGGTAAAAGAGAAAAAAGTTAAATTGGCAATTGGTGCAAGATCAGCAATATTTTTACCTTTTGAAAATTTAGGTTTAATAGTTATAGATGAAGAGCATGAAACTAGTTACAAATCTGAGAGTAATCCTAAATATATAGCAAAAGAAATTGGAGAATTTAAGACTGAAATAAATGGGTGTAAATTAGTATTAGGGTCAGCTACACCAGCTATTGATACATACTATAGATGCATCAAAAATGAAATTAAACTCATTACTATAAACAAAAGAGCAGATGGTGCAGTTTTGCCAGAGATAAATATAGTGGACATGAGAGATGAACTTTTAAATAATAATAAATCTATATTTAGTAGATCTTTGTTTAAGGAGATAAAATTACGTTTAGATAAGAATGAACAAATCATTTTATTTTTAAATAGAAGGGGATTTTCAACTTTTGTATCATGTAGAAAATGCGGATTCGTATTTAAATGTAAGAATTGTGATATTGCATTAACATATCATAGTTATGAAAATAATATGGTTTGTCATTATTGTGGAAATAAAAATAAGATTACTAAAGTGTGTCCTAAATGTGGCAGTAAGTATGTGAAATATTTTGGAGTGGGAACAGAAAAAGTGGAAGAAGAAATAAAAAAATATTTTCCTAAAGCTAGAACATTAAGAATGGATTTTGACACAACTAGAAGGAAAAATGCTTATGAAAATATTTATAATGAATTTAAAAATGGCAGGGCAGATATTTTAGTTGGTACACAAATGATTGCAAAGGGATTGGATTTTAAAAATGTAACACTTGTTGGTGTAATAGCTGCAGATACTTCGTTAAATATACCGGATTTTAAAGCTACAGAAAGAACCTTTCAACTAATAACTCAAGTTTCTGGTAGGGCAGGTAGAGGAGAAAAAATGGGAAAGGTAATAGTTCAGACATATAACCCAGATAATTATAGCATAGTTTATGCAGCTAATAATAATTATTTTAAGTTTTATAGTGAAGAAATTCAGTTAAGACATATTATGAATTACCCACCTTTTGTTGAATTAATGCTTATAAATATGAGTAGTGAAAACGAACAAATTTTAATAAAAAGTATACAAAATGTTGGTATAAATTTAAAAGATTTTTTAAAAAGTAATGATAAAATAGAAGTGTTAGGACCTTGTCCTTGTGAGATTTCTAAAATAAAAAATAATTATAGATGGCAAATAATTATAAAAGGGAACTTGGATTCTAACTTGAAAATTAAAATTAAAAACTTTATTTATAAACTTATAAAAGATGTATATAATGATGTTAGAATAAGCATTGATAGTAATCCTATAAGTTTAGTATAAAAAAATGGAGGTAAATATATATGGCTATAAGAAATGTAAGAAAATATGGAGATGAATTATTAAGAAAGAAAAGTAGGAAGGTAGAAAAAATAGATGAAAGAATTTTAACTTTACTTGATGATATGCTAGAAACAATGTATGAAAATAACGGAGTAGGTCTTGCAGGCCCACAAGTTGGAATTTTAAAAAGACTAGTTGTGATTGATATAGGTCAGGGACCAATATTTTTAATAAATCCTGAAATTGTAGAAACTCATGGAGCTTATATTGATGAAGAAGGATGTTTGAGTATACCAGGAGAACAAGGGGCTGTGGAAAGACCTTATAAAGTAAAGGTAAAAGCATTAAATAGAAAAGGAGAAGAAGTTATTTTAGAAGGAGAAGAACTTCTTGCAAGGGCATTTTGTCATGAAATTGACCATTTAAATGGAATATTATTTGTAGACAAAATTATAGAAAGTGAGGAAGTGTAGTAAACATGAAAATAGTATTCATGGGCACCCCAGAGTTTGCAGTGCCGTCTTTAGATAGATTAATAAAAGAATTTGAAGTAGTTGCTGTTCTTACCCAACCTGATAGGCCAAAAGGTAGAGGAAAAAAACTTTCAATGTCTTTTGTAAAAGAAAAAGCTTTAGAATATAATATTCCTGTACTTCAACCTGAAGTTTTAAAAGATGATTTAAAAACTATAGAATACTTAAAAAATATTCAACCAGATTTTATAATTGTAGTAGCTTATGGACAAATACTTTCTAAAGAAATATTAAATATACCTAAATATGCTTGTATAAATCTTCATGCATCATTATTGCCTAAATATAGAGGTGCAGCTCCAATAAATTGGGCAATAATAAAAGGGGAAATGGAAAGTGGGAATACTACTATGCTTATGAATGAAGGTTTAGATACGGGAGATATGCTTTTAAAAAGCAAAGTTTTAATTACAGAAAATATGACTGCAGGAGATTTACATGATATCTTAATGGAAGATGGAGCGAATCTTTTAGTGAAAACAGTAAAAGGCTTAAGCAAAAATGAAATAAAAAGAGTAAAACAAAATGATAGTGATTCCTGCTATGCGTCAATGCTACACAAAAAAATGGGAAAAATTGATTGGAAACTAGAAAGTAAAGTGATAAATAACTTGGTGAGAGGATTAAATCCATGGCCTATAGCATATACAAATTATAAGGATAAAGCTATGAAAATTTATGAAATGAATGTTTTAAATGAGAGAAGTAATTTGGAACCAGGATCTATATTAGAGGTATCAAAAGATGGAATAAAAGTAGTCACAGGAGATGGGTGTGTATTAATTAAAAAAATACAATTTCCGTCTAAAAAGCCACTTAATGTGGAAGAATATATTAAAGGACATTCTATAGATAAAGACGTGAAATTAGAATAATTAATGTTGGAGGGATTATATGATCTACGATAGTAGTTTTATAATACTTATACCAGCCCTTATTGTTTCTGCTTGGGCACAATTTAGGATATCTCATACTTTTCAAAAATATTCTAAAGTTAGAAGTATTAATGGGTTTACGGGAGCACAAGTAGCTAGAAGACTCTTAGATAGTCATGGTTTATCAGATGTTCCCGTAGAAATAGTAGCAGGTAAGCTTACGGATCATTATGATCCAATAAATAGAGTTATGAGATTATCAGAAGAAGTATATTATAGTACATCAGTTGCGGCAATTGGAGTAGCAGCACATGAAACAGGGCACGCTTTTCAACATCAAGAAAAATACTCTCCTTTAATAATAAGAAATTCTATAGTACCTATAGTGAATTTTGGATCTAATTTATCATGGGTAATTTTTGTTATAGGATTATTTTTAGGTCAACCTAAATTATTGACTATAGGAATAATATTATTTTCAGGGGTAGTTATTTTTCAACTTATAACTTTACCTGTAGAATTTAATGCATCTAGTAGAGCATTAAAATTATTATATGATAATAATGTATTATATGAAGATGAGGTAGGAGAAGCTAGAGAGGTTTTAAATGCTGCAGCTATGACATATGTGGCAGCCGCTCTCACGACAATTTTACAATTAGTAAGATTAATAATATTAAGTAATGGTAGAAGAGATGATTAAAATAAGAAAATTGTATGGTAATATAGCCATACAACTTTCTTATATAAAGAAATAAAAAGTTGAGGTATATATATGGATAATTCTAGAAAAATTGCAGTTGAAATATTAAATGATGTAATAAATAAAAATGCCTATTCTAATATAGTGCTTAATAATAAATTAAATAATAGTAATCTATTTGATATAGATAAAGGACTAACTACTGAAATAGTTTATGGAACTCTAAAATATATGTATTCTATAGATAAAATGCTAGATTGTTATTTAAAAAATGGCATAAAAAAATTAGATGAATACATATTAAATATTTTAAGAATTGGAATTTATCAATTAAATTATTTGGATAAAATACCTGAATTTGCAGCTGTAAATGAGTGTGTAGAGCTTGCAAAAGAGAGATCTAAAGGCGGTTCCAAATTAGTAAATGGTGTTTTGAGAAATTTTTTAAGAAATAAAAATAAAATATACTATAAAAATACTGAATTAGATAAAGTTTGTTTTGAGTACTCATTTCCAAAATGGCTTACCCAATTATTTATAAAACAGTATGGCATAGACGATGCGATTAAAATACTTTATGGATTAAATCAAGTACCAACAGTTACTGTACGAGTAAATAACTTAAAGGGAGATTATGAAGATATCTGGAGAAAACTAATTGAGAATGGATATAATATAGAACAGGGAAGTGTATGTCCAGAGGCAATAAAAATAGTTAGAGGAAAAAATATAGAAAACAATCCTATTTTTAAAGAAGGGCTAATTACTGTACAAGATGAAAGTGCTATGTTAGTAGCCTCAACTATGGAGATTGAAGATAATATATATGTATTAGATTTATGTAGTGCACCAGGAGGGAAAACAACTCATATAGCAGAACTATTAGATAATACAGGTAGTATTTTTGCTTTTGATATACATAAAAATAAATTATCACTAGTTAAAGATAATGCTTCTAGATTGGGCATAAAGAATATTCATTTAAATGTAATGGATGCTTGTATATATAAAGAAAAATATAAAGAATTCGCAGATAGAATTTTAATAGATGTACCCTGCTCTGGTCTGGGGATTATAAGAAAAAAACCTGAAATAAAATATACAAAAAATAAAAATGATTTAAAATCTATAATACAGGTTCAAAGAAAAATACTATTAAATGCATCAAAATATGTGAAAAATAATGGTATAATATTATATTCAACTTGTACTTTAAATAAAGAGGAAAATGAAGAAAATATTAAATGGTTTATTAAAGAACATCCTGAATTTAAAATAGAGCCTATATTTTATGGGAATTTAGAAAATATAAAGTATGATAATATGGGAACTGTTACTATATTGCCTGATAAAAGTATGGATGGATTCTTTATAGCAAAATTAAAGAAGCAATGGTAGGTGTTTTAAATGTTGAATATTTTAGATTTGAATTTATTTGAACTTAAATTATGGATGAAAGAAAATGGGGAAAGTGCTTTTAGAGGGAAGCAAATATTTGATTGGATATATAAAGGAATTTACAATTTTAATGATATGAAGAATATACCTAAGAATACCACTGATAAATTAAATAAAAACTTTTATTTTAGTATCCCACAGGTACTAAGAAAGTTGAAATCTCAAAAAGATGATACATATAAATTCCTTTTTAAATATAAAGATGGCAATATTATAGAATCTGTAGTAATGAAGTATAAACATGGTAACTCTATATGTGTCTCTACACAAATAGGTTGCAAAATGGGATGTAAATTTTGTGCATCTACATTAGATGGAATTGTGAGAAATCTTACTTGTGGGGAAATACTTGGTCAAATATTAAAGGCTCAAGATGAAATTGGTGAAAAAATTTCTAATGTTGTACTAATGGGCAGTGGAGAACCTTTAGATAATTTCTACAATGTAGTTAAATTTATAAAACTAATAAATGCAAAAGAAGGACTAAATATTGGGCAAAGGCACATAACTTTGTCTACGTGTGGTATTGTCCCTAAGATAGTTGAGTTGGCGGATAAAGGATTGCAAATAACTTTAGCTATTTCATTGCACGCATCCAATGATGTTATGAGAAAAGAAATCATGCCTGTGGCTCATAAATATAATATAAATGAGCTTATAGATGGGTGTAAATATTATATAAATAATACCAACAGAAGAATCACTTTCGAATATGCGTTAGTAAAAGGAGTAAATGATAGTGATAAAAATGCAGAAGAACTTTCTAGCATGCTTAAAGGGATACTTTGTCATGTTAATTTAATACCGGTAAATGAAATAAAGGAAAATAATTTTAAGAAATCTAGTTTAGAAAGTATAAAAAAGTTTAGTAATATATTAATTAAGAATGGCATAGAGACTACTATAAGAAGGGAAATGGGAGCAGATATAAATGCTGCTTGCGGTCAACTAAGGAGAAGTTATATAGAAGGAAAAAATAATATTAAAGAGGTGTAAGTTTATGGTTGGTATGCTATCAGATATAGGAAACTTTAGAAGAATAAATGAAGATTCTGTTGGATACTATGAAGGCATTAATAGAAGAGTATATGTAATAGCTGACGGAATGGGAGGGCATAATGCAGGAGAGGTTGCAAGTAAACTTGCGGTAGATACAATAATTGAATATATAAAAAAATCAAATGAAAAATCTAATTTAGAACAAGAGGTTATAAAAGCTATAGAAGAAGCAAATAACAATATATATATAATGGGTCAAAAAGATAGAAATTTAGAGGGTATGGGAACAACTGTAACGGTTTGTGTAATAGAAAATAATGATGTTATTATTGCAAATGTTGGAGATAGTAGTTGCTATATTATAGATAACAAGAAAAATATAATTAAAATTACAAAGGATCATTCTTTAGTGCAACAACTTATTGATAATGGAAGTATAACTGAGCAGGAAGCAATTTCACATCCAAACAAGAATATTATAACAAGAGCACTTGGGACAAACAAATCCGTAAAAGTAGATACGTTTATCTTAGATAGAAGTATGATTTTAAAAATAATACTTTGTACTGATGGATTAACAAACGATGTTACTCCTAAGGAAATGTGTGATATAATAATAAACAATGATAATAAAGAGTCATGTAAGTTGTTAGTAGAATTAAGTAAAATAAAAGGTGGAAGAGACAACATATCAGTTATTGTAGTTGAAGGAGAGTGTAAAGATGATAGGAACTTTACTGGGAAATAGGTATGAACTCTTAGAAAAAATTGGAGAAGGTGGAATGGCAGTAGTATACAAAGCTAAATGCCATTTGCTAAATAGATATGTGGCAGTAAAGATATTAAAAGAAGAATTTGCAAAAGATATGCAATTTGTAGATAAGTTTAAAAGGGAAGCTACGGCAGCAGCCAGTATTTCTGATAACAATATAGTAAATATATATGATGTTGGTTCCCAAGAGGGAATAAATTATATAGTTATGGAATATGTGAATGGGAAAACATTAAAAGATGTAATAAGAGATAAGCGAACATTAAATACCTATGAAGCTATTGAATTTGCTACTAAGATAGCAAAAGCATTAGAATGTGCCCATAGAAATAATATAATACATAGAGATATAAAACCTCATAATATTTTAGTAACAGATGATGGAAATGTAAAGGTTACAGATTTTGGAATAGCTAAAGCCACAAATTCTGTAACTATAACTAATACTTCTAAAGTAATGGGATCAGCCCATTATTTTTCACCAGAACAGGCCAAGGGGAGTTTTGTAGATTGTCGTACAGATATATACTCCTTGGGAATAGTAATGTATGAAATGGTTACAGGAAAGGTTCCATATGATGGGGAAAGTCCTGTCTCTGTTGCATTAAAACATATTCAAGAGCCAGTTGTGCCACCTAGAAATATTAATCCATCTGTCCCAGTAAACTTAAATAATGTAATTTTGAAAGCTATTGAAAAAGAACCTGTGAAAAGGTATCAAACTGTAAAAGAACTATTGTTAGATTTGAATAAATTGCAGCAAAATCAAGATTTTAATGTAAGATTTTCTGACTTAGATGATGATAGAACTAGAGTAATGGATGCTGTTAAAGTGGAAGATTATGTTAATAATACTACTAAAGCTTCTAAGGCAAATATAGATGATTTAGATGATGAAGAAGATGGTTTTTATGATTATGAAGATTCCAAAGATAGTGGAAGAGAAAGTAGAAAAGGCTTAGATAAAAAGAAAAAAAATATGATACTTATTGTTACAGCTGTTATATTTATTTTAGTAGTAGGATTTGCCTCAGGATATGTAATATACAATAAATTTATAAATCCACAGCAAGGAGCAGCATCTAAAAAAGTTATAATTCCTAATATAATTGGACTTACAAAAGATCAGGCGCAGAAATTATTAGAAGATAAAAATTTAAAACTTGAAGTAAGTTCAACTGAAAAAAGTGATAAACCGGAAGGAACAATTTTAAGTTGTAATCCTGAGGTTGGAAGTACAGTAAAGTCTAATGAGACAATAAAAGTAGTTATTAGTGAAGGATTAGGAAAGACACTTGTGCCTAATCTAAGAGAATTGGATTTAGAAGTAGCTAAAGATATATTAAATAAAAATAATTTAAAACTTGGAGACGTGAAAGAAGCATATGATGATAATGTACCTAAAAACTGTGTAATAAGTCAGAGTCCATCTAAGGACGAACAAGTAGATGTTAATTCTAATGTAGATTTAGTTATAAGTAAAGGACCTGAAATAAAATATTCAACTGTTCCAAGTTTAAATGGTAAAACTATAGAAGAGGCTAGAAATATATTGGCTGGTGCAAATTTAAACTTAGGAGATCAAAAAACTGTAGAAACTTCAGATAAAAGTTTAAATGGAAAAATTTTTGAACAAAGTTTAGAAGCATATAGTAAAGTTTCAGAAGGTAGTTATGTGAATGTAACCTATTATGTTTACAAAAAAGAAAATCCAGAAAAACCACCAACGGATGGAGAAGATGAAAGTGGAGAAGGAAATAATACAGAAGATGGTGGGAATAACAATGAGGGCAACGACAATAATAATGGCAATAGTAATAGTGGAAGTAAAAATAAATAATATTTATAATTAATATTTATAATTAATAGGAGGCATTATGCAAGGAACTATTATCAAAGGTATAGGCGGATTTTATTATGTAAAAGTAAATGATAATGTCATAGAGTGTAAGGCAAGGGGTAAGTTCAGACACAATGAACTTACCCCTATGGTAGGTGATAAAGTAGATATAAGCTTTATATCTGATACTAATAAAGGATCTATTGATAATATCTATGAAAGACATAACATGTTAATAAGACCAGCAGTGGCTAATGTTACTCAAGCATTGGTTGTATTTTCCTTAACTAACCCAGATATAAGTGAAAATTTATTAAATAAATTTTTAATGTTATGTGAGCATAATAATTTAAAAATTGTGGTATGTTTTAATAAAAGTGATTTAATCAAAGAACCAAATAAAATAGATGCAGTAAAAATGATAAAAGATGCAGGATATGAAATATTATTTTTAAAAGCTAAAGAGGGAATTGGAATTGATAAAATAAGAGAGAGGCTTAAAAAAAATGTTACGGTACTATGCGGCCCATCTGGAGTTGGCAAGTCTACTATTTTAAATAGGTTAGCAAGAAAGAATATAATGGTGACTGGAGATATCAGTGAGAAATTAAAGAGAGGTAAACATACAACAAGACATAGTGAACTTATTGAAATAGAAGGAGGATTTTTAGTGGATACTCCAGGTTTTTCATCTTTAAACACTGATTTTATATCTAAAAATGAGATACAGTTTTGTATACCGGAATTTTTAGAATATATAAATGGTTGTAAATTTACTGGATGTATGCATTATAAAGAACCAGCTTGTATGATAAAAAATGCGTTGAATGAAGGAAAAATTAATAAAAAGAGATATGATTTTTATATAAAAATACTTGAAGAAAAAATAAGGGGGAGAAGTAATAAATGATGAAGTTAGCGCCATCTATATTATCAGCAAATTTTTCAAAATTAGGGGAAGAAATAAAATTATTAGAGCAACATGGAGCAGATGTTATCCATATAGATGTTATGGATGGAATGTTTGTGCCTAATATCTCCTTTGGGGTACCTATTATAAAAAGTATAAGATCAATTACTAAATTACCTTTTGACGTACATTTAATGATTGAAGAACCTTCAAGATATATAAAGGAATTTGTCGATGCTGGAGCAGATATTATTACAGTACACTATGAATCTGATAAACATATTGATAGAACTATTAATTACATAAAAAGTTTTAATATTAAAGCTGCTATTGCTTTAAATCCAGGAACCCCTGTAAGTCTGATTAAGGATTTAATCCCCAATTTAGATATGGTACTTATAATGTCTGTGAATCCAGGGTTTGGAGGTCAAAGGCTTATATCATATGCCTCAGATAAAATATTGGAGGTTAAAGCTTTAAAAGATGACTATAATCCAGAGTTAATTATAGAAGTGGATGGAGGAGTAGATATATCAAATATAAAACATTTATATAATTGTGGTGCAGAATTAATAGTGGCAGGATCAGCAATTTTTAAGGAAGAAAAAATTAAAAGAAATATTGAAGATCTAAAAGAGGCAATAAGATGAAGGCAGTAATAATTTCTGGAGGGGATTGTCCTAGTTACAATTTATTAAAAGAAGAATTGCAAAATTGTAAATTATTAATAGCAGCGGATAAAGGTATAGAAATGCTTTTAAAACATAATATAAGCCCTAATCTAGTTGTAGGAGATTTTGATTCAATAGATAAAAAAATATTCAAAAAATTAGATAAGGAAAATTTTAATGTGGAAAAATTCCCCCCGGAAAAAGATTATACCGATACACTAATTGCTGTGAATAGGGCTATAAATTTTGGAGTAGATGAAATAGTGCTTTTAGGGTGTACAGGTAATAGACTTGATCATGTTATAGGTAATGTAGGCATACTTTACAAGTGCTTGCAATTGAATATAAGATGTACTATAAAAGATAATAATAGTAATATTGAACTTGTGAATAAACCAACTGTAATAAAATCAAGACATTTTCCATATATTTCACTTTTAAGTTATGGTAAAGAAGTAAAAAAATTGACTATTAAAGGAGCAAAGTATCCTTTACATGAATATGATTTAAAACTGGGAGATAGTATAGGTATATCCAATGAATTTAAGAAAGATGAAATAAAAATAGAATTTGATGATGGACTGTTATTAATAATTCAAAGCAAGGATTAAAAGAAACAATCACTATTTTATATTCCCTACATATAATATTATATAAAGTAATGGATGAAGGGATAATAAATGTGTCAAGAAAGTGTAAAAAAATTAAGAATAAACTGGGAATAATTATAGGTTCTATAGGAATTGGTATAGTAATAACTTTTATTATCCCTATATGGGGATGGATAATAGCCGTTGGAGGAGGCCTTATTTATTTAGGATGGTGTTTAATGCAAAATTGCAAATAATTTTTAAGGAGAGATTCAATGAAAATAGTTGCAATTAAATTACCTAAATTCATATCTTCAATAATAAAGTTCATATTTAGAAAATAAGGTTATAACATAGAAAAAAGGCATGTATACATTTTATGCATACATGCCTTTTAATTATGTAATTTTAATATTACATAAGAAATAAAAAATGCAATTGATGTCCAATTGCATCTTCTATCTTATATAGCACGTTGTACTTTACCAGAACGTAAGCATCTTGTACAAGCATGGATAGTTTTAGGTGTTCCTTCAACTACTGCTTTAACTTTCTTTAAGTTTGGAGCCCAAGTTCTTTTAGACTGACGGTGTGAGTGACTGTATTGAACACCAGCTACAACGCCTTTTCCACATATTTCACATCTTCTTGACATCGAAAACACCTCCTTTTCTACCGAAAAGAGTAAAAACTTCTCAATTCAGACCTATATCATTTTATCATATAACATATAAATTTTGCAAGTATTATATGCATTTTGTATAGCAATCTTATTATATTAAATTATATATTTCCTTGAATAAATATCTCATATAATATAAAATATGTTATAAGGCATTATTGCATAAGGAGGGTTATTATATGATAGGAAATATTTCTAATGAGTATGGATATATTAATTATTCTGAAGAAGTGATCGGAAATATTGTAGGTGTATCTACAATGGAATGTTATGGAGTTGTTGGAATGGCATCAAAGAATGCTACCGATGGTTTTTGGGAACTAATAAAAGGAGAGAACCTAAGTAAGGGAGTAAAAATTCATTCTAAAGATAATAAGTTATCAATAGAATTATATATAATTGTTGAATATGGAACTAAGATTTCAGTAATTGCTAGTAATATAATTCAAAAGATAAGATACAATGTAGAAAATTATACAGGGTTAAAGATTTCAAGTATAACTGTAAATGTTCAAGGTGTCAGAGTTTAAGGAGGTAACTATAGATGGAATACTTAAATATAGATGGGCAGCAATTTTATAATATGGTAGTTAATGCTAGCAATAGATTAGAAGATCAAAAGGAATATGTTAATGCATTAAATGTATTTCCAGTTCCAGATGGAGATACAGGAACTAATATGTCTATGACATTTAAGTCAGCTGTTACAGAAATAAAAAATTTAAAAGGAGAAGGCGTAGGAGTTATTGCAAAAAGTCTTGCCAAAGGAGCATTAATGGGCGCAAGAGGGAATTCTGGTGTTATATTATCACAAATTCTTAGAGGAATATCAAAGGGGTTTGAAAATAAAGAAATTGTAGAATCTAAAGAATTTGCAAATAGTATATTAGAAGGTGCAAAGGCTGCATATAAAGCTGTTATGAGACCAACAGAGGGTACTATTTTGACAATTATCAAGTCTGCTGGTGAAGCTGCAGTTAAGAGTGATGCTAGAGATATTAGAAAACTGATGGAAGAAATATGTAATTATAGTGATTATATGCTTCAAAAGACACCAGAAATGTTACCGGTATTAAAGCAGGCTAAGGTTGTAGATGCGGGAGGTGCAGGTCTTCTTATAATATTACAAGGAATGTATGAAGTTTTAGAAAGAGGGATTAAATCAGTTGAAATATGTGACAATGTGGGAGAGTCTACTGTAAATTCAGTTGCTAAAAATATAGGATCACAAGATATAAAATTTGGATATTGTACTGAATTTTTCATTTTATCAGGAGATGTTGATATTGAAAAATTCAAATTTGAGTTAGAACCACTTGGTGATTCAATGATAGTTGTTGGTTCAGATGATTTAGTTAAAGTGCATATTCATACTAATGATCCAGGTTTTATCTTATCAAAAGCAGTTAGATTAGGGCAACTTTCTAAAGTTAAAATAGATAATATGAGAGAACAACATAGACACATATTAGAGGATGAGTTTTCAAATAAAGAAGAATTAAAACAAAATTTAGATAGAGAAGAAGAAGTTAAAAAATATGGATTTGTTTCTGTGTCTTTAGGAGAGGGAATAAAAAACATATTTAAGGATTTAGGAGTAGATTATGTAATTGAGGGCGGTCAAACTATGAATCCTAGTACGGAGGATATATTAAATGCTGTTAAAAATATAAATGCAGAAAACATATTTATTCTACCTAATAATAAAAATATAATAATGGCGGCAAGCCAAGCTGCTGAGCTGTCTGATAAAAACCTATATGTTATACCCACAAAAACAATTCCTCAAGGAATAACTGCAATTACGTCTTTTAATCCAAATGGAGAAGTAGAAGATAATATTAATTTTATGAGTGAATCAATTACTAATGTAGTTACAGGTTCAGTTACATATGCAGTAAGAGAAACTGAAATAGATGGTAAGGAAATTAAAGAAGGGGACATAATGGGTCTTAAAGATGGAAAGATAGCAGAGGTTGGCAAAAATGTTTTTGATGTTTGTAAATCTTTACTTTCCAATATGGTAAATGAGGACAGTGAACTTATCACAATATTTTATGGAAAAGATTGTGAAGAAAAAGAAGTTGAAAATTTTATATCTGAATTAGAAGATCAGTATGATGAATTAGATATTCAATGTTATAGTGGTGAACAGCCGTTATATTATTTCATATTTTCTGTTGAATAAAAAAAGCCTTAAGGCTTTTTTTATATTATATAAATAGATTTTTTATGGAGTGGTTATATGAATTTGTATAGTGGGGTAGGCTCTATTAAAGGAGTTGGTCCTAAAACATTAGAAGAATTAAATAAGTGTGGTATATTTACTTTGCTAGACTTATTATTATATTTCCCTAGAGATTATAAAAAAATATCTATATGTAATGAAATAGGTGAAATTAAAAATAAACAAGAGGTAATTCTTCAGGGAAAAGTTGTTAATATAGGTAAAGATATAAGAACTAAAAGAGGAAAGGTGCTTTCTCAAGTTAAGTTTATTAACAAAGGGACTTATTTTAAATGTAAGTGGTTTAATCAACCTTATATTAAAAACTATTTTAAAATAAATAATGAATATACATTAAAGGGTAAAATTGATTATTTTAATGGAGAAAGGATGCTTATAAATCCTAAAATTATAAAAAATACTGATTTTATATCAGAAAATTCCAAGGAAAAAGTTATGCCGGTGTACCCATTAAGAGGTAAAATAAAAACTACAACTCTAATGAAATTAATCAACGAAGTTTTAAATTCTATTAAAATAGAAGAAAATTTACCCACTAGAATAGTTAAACAAAACAAATTTTGTTCTTTGGATATGGCCATAAGGAATATACATAATCCTTTAAACATTGAAATGCTTTATAACGCTAAAAGGCGTTTAAAATATCAGGAACTATTTACATATTCATTAAAAATTTTAATGCTTAAAAAATATAAAGAGGCAAATAATAAAGGGATATCTTTTAATATAAGCAAAGAACTTAATGAATTAAAGTCAAGGCTACCATATTGTCTAACCAATGCTCAAAACAAAGTCATTAGAGAAATACTAATTGATCAAAAAAAACCTGTAGCTATGAATAGACTAGTACAAGGAGATGTAGGTAGTGGTAAAACTATAGTTGGAATAATAGCACTATTTAATGTTGTTAAGAATGGTTATCAAGCTGCTTTTATGGTTCCAACAGAGATTTTAGCAAAACAACATTATAATGAGGTGTACAATATACTAAAGCATTTTGATTTAAATATAAAATTATTAAGTGGAAGTACTTCTCTAAAAGAAAAAGAAAAAATTAAAATAGCTTTAGAAAAAGGAGAAATTGATATTATAATAGGTACCCATGCATTAATTGAGGACAATGTTAAATTTAAAAAGTTAGGATTTATAATAACAGATGAGCAACACAGATTTGGTGTTATGCAAAGAAATAAGCTGTTTAATAAAGGTGAAAATGTAGATGTTCTTGTAATGACAGCTACTCCTATTCCAAGAACATTATCACTATATTTATATGGGGACTTAAATGTTTCTGTAATTGATGAACTTCCACCAGGAAGAAAGAAAGTTAATACTTATTATATTAATAAAAAAGAAGAAAATAGAGTATATAATTTTGCATTAAAACAAATAGATGAAGGAAGACAAGTATATATTGTTTGTCCTTTAGTAGAAGAAAATACTGATTTGCAATTGAGTTCTGTTGAAAATTTATATGAAAAGTTAAAAAGCAAGTATTTTTCTAATGTAAATATAGCTATATTACATGGCAAGATGAATAATAAAGATAAAAATGAAATCATGGAAAAATTCAAAAATAATCATATTAAGGTTTTAATATCCACTACTGTTATCGAAGTTGGTATAAATGTACCTAATGCTACTTTAATAATAATAGAAAATGCTGAAAGATTTGGACTGGCACAGCTTCATCAGCTAAGAGGAAGGGTTGGTAGAGGAAGTGAAAAATCTTATTGCGTGTTAATTGCAGAGGTGAAAAATGAGATAACTAAAAAAAGAATGAAAACAATGGTAAATAGTAACGATGGATTTTATATTGCAGAACAAGATTTAAAAATAAGAGGTAGTGGTGAAATTTTTGGGGTAAGGCAACATGGGGAAGAAGGACTGATATTATGTGACCTAATTGAAGATATAAATATATTAAAACAATGCAGTATAGATGCTGATGAATTATTAAAAAGCGATTGTGTGGAAGATAAAGAAATAATTAAATACATAATGAAAAAGTTAGATAATACTACTAAATATATATGTTTTAATTAGTATTTTATTTAAATATTATTTTTTTATTTATTTATTAAAAAATTATTTATATTTAAAAGATTTATTTGTATAGTAATGGTAAAATAGTTTTGTGTTAAATAAATAAATATGCTACAATATTATAGAATTATTTGAAAAAGGGTTCTATAAAAGGAGGAAAAATCTATGAGAATAATTGCAGGTCTTGCCAGAGGAAGAAAACTTTTGTCGCCAGAAGGTATGGGAACAAGACCTACTTTAGACAGAGTAAAAGAAAATATATTTAATATTATTCAAAATTATATATATGATTCCGTGGCCATAGATGTATTTGCGGGCACAGGAAGTTTAGGATTAGAGGCAGTAAGTAGAGGAGCAAAAGAATGCCATCTTATAGATAAAGGAGCAACTACCTTTAAATATTTAGAACAAAATGTTAAAAATTTTAATTTTGAAGACAAGTGTGTATGTCACAACATGGATTCATATGAAGCGTTAAAAATGTTTGGTAAACAAGGTAAAAAATTTGATATTATATTTTTAGATCCCCCATATCTTAAGGATATGATTCCATTAGCTGCAAAAATTATAGAAGAAAATAATATGTTAAATAAAGATGGTATAATAGTAAGTAAAATTGATTCTTCAGAAAAAATATTTCAAGGGACAGAAAAATTAACATTAACCCAGGATAGAAAATATGGCAATACAACTATATGTTTTTATAAACATAAGGAGGACTAAAATGATTACAGCAATTTATCCAGGAAGCTTCGATCCAATTACCAATGGACATTTAGACATTATAAAAAGGGCTTCAAAGACATTTGATAAAATTATAGTTATAGTTTCAATGAATCCTGATAAAAAAGGTTTGTTTAATATAGAGGAAAGAGTAGAATTAATTAAAAGAGTTACAAGAGACATTCCCAATGTAAAAGTTGAGAGCTTTAGTGGACTTTTAGTAGATTTTATGAAGGAAAGAAATATAAAAGTTATAATTAAAGGTTTAAGGGCTGTATCTGATTTTGAGTATGAATTTCAAATGTCGCTTATGAATAAAAAATTGAATCCAGAAGTAGAGACAGTTTTTATGATGACAGCGGCAGAATATTCTTATTTAAGCTCTTCATCTGTAAAACAGGTTGCTATGTTCAAAGGGTGTATAAAGGGTCTTATACCGGATGATATAATCTCTGATGTAACTAATAAAATACATAATAAATAGGAGGATGTATCAATGGATGTAATGAAACTATTGGAATATTTACAAGATATTATCGAAACATCTTCTAAAGTTCCTATGACAGGGAAAGTAATGATAGATAGAAAAGAAGTTTTAGAAGTTATTGATAAAATAATAAACTATTTACCGCCAGAGTTTAAAAAAGCTCAATGGGTTTTTGAGGAGAAAGATAGGATAATAGAAGAAGCGGTTAAAGAGGCTGAGGTAGTAAAGAAGGAAAATTTATCCTTACTTAAAAGGCAAATAGAAAGCCATGATATAACGAAAGAGGCTACTAATAAAGCAGAAGAAATATTAATTTTAGCTAAAAAAGATGCAAAATTAATTAGACGTGGTGCTAGAGAATATGCAGATGAAATATTATCTCAATTAGAAATAGAAATAAAAGAAAAGAGCCAAGAAATGCTAACCAATTTACATAAAGAAATGGAAAGCTATTTAAGCTCTATTGATTCAGAGGTAAATTCCGCTACCAATACTATAAAAGAAAATATAAATGAATTAAGAAAAATGAATAGATAAAAAAATATTATATAGTATAATAGGTATTAATAATACTAGCCATAATATTAAGAATAAAATATTTATATTTATATTATTAGAAATCATAGAATAGCTTATAGTAGTTGTAGTAATTTTATTAAATAAAACTTTATATAAAATATAGGATATAAAAGAACAAATTAATCCTTGAATAAATTTAAATTTTATATATCTAAATAATGAAAAGTTATGTTTGTTTATAAACGAGCTACATTGCCATATTATACATAGACCACTAAAAGACAATAAAAAGCTTATAACTATGATTTTAATATCTATAGATATATTTGAGGAAGATATAATATTACATCCATTGGTCATTTCTACTAAGCCTAAAAATGTTCCTTCAACAGATGCTTTGGGGATTTTAAATATGACACATATTTTATCTAAAATAGTATTGAATAAAATACTATTTTTTATTATATTATTTATTACGGAAAATAAAGTTATAAAACCACCAACAGATAAACACGTATTAATAGAATTTTCTATGGAGTTTTTTAAAGCAGTACCAAAATTTATTTTTTCAGGTATTATATTTTTAGCTGAACATACAATTGAAAATTTGTGTTTTCTATTGGGTAAAATCAGACTAATAAAAAAACAAGATAAATAGTTGGATATAAGAATAATATATCCAATTAATGTACTTTGGAACATTGAAGTACCTATGGTAGCAATTATAAATAGTGGACTAGCACTAGATGCAATGTTTAAAAGTCGTTCACAAGTATTATAATCTATAATTTTGTTTTCATAAAGATCACAAGAATATTTAGCACCTAATGGATAGCCACATAACATACTAATAATTATAACAAAACTACATTCAATAGGTATTCCTAAAGGTCTACATAATGTTTTACCAAATATTTTAGAGTAAATATATACACCGTTAAAATATAGCATCATATTGCATATTATAAGAAATGGAAATAGAGCGGGAAAAACTTTATTAAAAAATAATGTAGCCCCGGAAATACTTCCATTTATGCATATGGAGGGATTAAATACAAAATTTAATATTATTAAGGAACAAATAAATGTTATAATTAAGTATTTATTTTTAAAAATGTATAGAAGAAATAATATAAGAATTAATATTATAACACATAGAAATATATTCAATTAAAGTACTCCTTAAAAAATAATTTAATATATGTATATTTTAGTAAGGGGAATTTATTACTTTAATATTATAGGTTTTTGTTTAAAGTCAGAAAGTGGGTCTATACTTTTATTTAGTAAACTATAACATTTTGTGCTTTGTATATCTAAATTTAAAGTGGAGCTTACATCTTTAGGAAGTTTGGTGTAAATAGGAATAGAAGATTTTTTTTTCATCTCTTTAAGTAAATTACTTCCCTTTTTATTAAAACCTAATATTCGTGCATAAGGACATGGCATTTGTCTTAAAGTAAAAGTATCATAAATATCAAAATTCAAAAAGTATTGGCATAATAACCTGCTTATGCGTGTATATGTATATCTCTTAGTTTTTATAGCCTTTGTTAGCTCATCTAGAGAGTTACAATATAGAAGGTTTTTATATATTCTGTTATGAAGCCCTTCTGATACATCTGGAAGATTTTCTATGGTTTTGATTCCCGATAAATATTTATATTTTATATATTTAAACATGTTATCTTGAAAAACAAATTTATAATTATTATTTTTAAGATTTAATAACATATTTAAAATATTTTCTGGGATATATTTTTCTATTTTCTTTATAGAAGAATCCGTTTTTAGTGAATGCCTAATAGAGGTTGCGCTTGAAAATTCTTCCTCTAAGCTCTTCGAATTGTAAGAGCTTCCACATCTTTTTATGGTGAAACTTTTAATTTTACTATTTAATTTAAATAAATTTTTTATATATTCTATACCTAAAATATTGTTAGATTGACATAAAACGTTGTTAAAGTGCAGACAATATTTCGTTTTATTTAAAGAATATTCTTTCAAAGCAGCAGATCTTGCAGAAGGATAAGTGTATCCCTCCTTTAAATATTTTTTTAGTGATTCTTTATACTCCATTGGTTCTTCTATTAATATTTTTGCTATTTCATTTAGCTCATTTATATCACCAGACTCACTTCCAAAACATATATTGTCTACTATTCCTAAATTGTTTAATAAACTAATAGCTCCAAATGCAAAAAATTCAGCAGAAGATAAGCTATACACGGTAGGCAGCTCTATTACTAAATCCACACCGTTTAAAAGAGCCATTTGGGCTCTAGTCCATTTATCTACTAATGTAGGTATTCCTCTTTGTGCAAAGTTACCACTCATAATTACTATAACTGCTTCAGAAGCACATATTTTTTTTGTGTTTGTAACATGATATAGATGACCTTTATGAAATGGATTGTATTCTGCAATTATACCTGTAACTTTCAAAATATTACCTCCTTAATGTAATGGATATTTAAGTATATCTATTATAAACTAAAGTATATTATATATAAACATTGACAATAATTTAACACATAATTTTAAAAATATTATACTTTTTTTAAAAATTTCTGTCAATAATATGTATATGAGAATTAAATATTGATAAATTTTTTTAAGAATACACTTGAAAATCATGTATAAAAAGTCTTATATTATATATGTGTGTAGCAACAAAATAACCGAAGGGAGAATTTAACATGAAATTAATGGAACAAATTTGGGAAAAGGCAAAATCAAATAAAAAAAGAATTGTACTTGCTGAAGGTGAAGAGGAAAGAAATATAAAGGCCTGTGAAATGATTTTAAGAAATGGGCTTGCAGATATAATACTTGTAGGAAATAAGGAGAGCATTCTTAATAAGGCTAAATCTTTAAAAGTTTCATTAGAAGGAGCAGAAATTATTGATCCACAAACATCAGATAAGACTGCTTCTTATGCAGAAAAGCTTTATGAATTAAGAAAAAACAAGGGAATGACACTTGAAAAGGCAGAAAAGGTAATTAGAGATGAGCTATATTTTGGAACTATGATGGTGAAAGAAAATGATGCAGATGGAATGGTTTCTGGTGCAATACATACTACAGGGGACCTTTTAAGACCAGGACTTCAAATAGTAAAAACTGCCCCTGGAGCATCAGTTGTATCAAGTTTCTTTATTATGTTAGTACCAGAATCAAGCTATGGAGAAGATGGATTATTATTATTCTCAGATTGTGCAGTAAATCCAAATCCAACTTCAGAACAGTTAGCCTCAATAGCAATATCTACTGCTGAAACAGCAAAGGGATTATGTAATTTGGATCCAAAAGTGGCTATGCTATCTTTTTCAACAATGGGAAGCGCAAGTCATGAATTAGTAGAAAAGGTTACTACAGCAACAAAACTGGCAAAGGAAATGAGAGCAGATTTAGATATAGATGGAGAATTACAATTAGATGCTGCTATTGTAGAAAAGGTTGCTAATTTAAAAGCTCCTAATAGTAACGTAGCAGGGAAAGCCAATGTTTTAATATTCCCAGATTTACAAGCTGGAAATATAGGATATAAATTAGTTCAAAGATTTGCTAATGCTGAAGCTATAGGACCTATAACTCAAGGATTTGCAAAACCAATAAATGATTTGTCAAGAGGGTGTAGTCCTGAAGATATAGTTAATGTTGTAGCTGTAACAGCAGTTCAAGCTCAATCAAATTAAAATATAAATACACGGGAATATAGTAAGAAAAAATTGAAAAATATTTTTTTACTATATTCTATTGAATTATTAATATACATATGTTTTGGAAGGGAGAATATAAATGAAAATACTTGTAATAAATTGTGGAAGTTCATCATTAAAATATCAATTAATAGATATGGGAAATGAAAACGCATTAGCGAAAGGATTAGTTGAAAGAATAGGAATAGAGGGATCAATACTTACTCAGAAAGCCAATGAAGAAAAATATGTTATTGAACAACCAATGAAAGATCATAAAGATGCTATAAAATTAGTGTTAGAAGCATTAAAGGATGATAAACATGGTGTTATAACTGATATGTCAGAAATATCAGCAGTTGGACATAGAGTTGTACATGGTGGAGAAAAATATGCACAGTCTGTTCTAATAGACGATGAAGTAATGAAATCATTAGAAGATTGTATAAAGCTAGCTCCATTACATAACCCACCAAATATTATAGGTATAAATGCATGTAAGGCTTTAATGCCTAATACTCCAATGGTAGCTGTATTTGACACTGCATTTCATCAGACTATACCAGAGTATGCATATATTTACCCATTACCATATGAACTTTATAAAAATTACGGAATAAGAAAATATGGTTTCCATGGAACATCACATAGATATGTGTCTCAGGTGGCTGCAAATATGATGGGTAAGAATGTAAAAGATTTAAAAATAATTACTTGTCATTTAGGAAATGGCGCTAGTATATGTGCTGTAGATGGTGGAAAATCAGTAGAAACCAGTATGGGATTTACTCCACTTGAAGGTATTGCGATGGGAACAAGATCAGGAAATATTGATCCTGCTATAATTACTTTCTTAATGAAAGAATTAAATCTAAATATCGATGAAATCAATAATTTATTAAATAAAAAATCAGGTGTATATGGAATATCAGGAGTTAGCAGTGATTTTAGAGATATTGAAAATGCAGCTGAAAAAGGACAACATAGATCTGAACTTGCGTTAGAAATATTCCATTATAAAGTAAAAAGATGTATAGGTTCTTATGCTGCAGCTATGGGTGGAGTGGATTGTGTTGTATTTACAGCTGGCCTTGGAGAAAATGCAGCAGATAGCAGAACAGAAATATGCAAAGGGTTAGAATTCTTAGGAATTAATATAGATGAAAAGAAGAATAATGAGGGCAGAGGATTTGCAAAAGTTATTAGTACTGATGATTCTAATGTTAAAGTATTTGTAATACCAACAGATGAAGAACTTATGATAGCAAGGGATACAAAAGAAATTACAGAAAATAGATAATAAATTTTTCATGTTTTAACAAAATATAAATAAAACTTGACTTTTAATCATCATCTTTATATAATAAATTGTGGCTAATGCGTTGAGGTGATTAATATGAAAATTGATGTGTCAGATATATTGAAGAAGAAAATATTTAAAAAAAATCTAGATGTAAATTTAAAAGAAGATGGATTTTATGATGGTATAGAATACATTAATTTTATAGGACCTATTAAATTTAATGGAAAATTAAGATTAATAGATGATATACTACACCTTGAAGGGACTGCCATTTTAACAGTTGAACTTGTTTGTTCAAGATGTTTAGAGAAATTTTCTACAAATGTAGAACTTGACATTTATGAAAAATTCTCAAATAATGTAGTTAATAAAGATGATGATTGCATCTTTATAAATAGTGATGAAATAAACATCACAGAGGTTATAGAATATAACCTTATTGAAATGTTACCGATTAAAAGGCTTTGCAAGGAAGATTGTTCGGGTTTATGCTCTCAATGTGGTATTAACCTTAATAATTCAACTTGTGATTGTAAAAAAGAACATATAGATCCAAGATTAGCAAAGCTTAAAGATTTGTTTACATCTAACTAAGGAGGTGTTGACTGTGGGAAATCCAGCAAGAAAGTCTTCAAAGGCTAGAAGAGATTCAAGAAGAGCTCAAACTTTCAAATTAAGCTTACCAGGAATGGTAGAATGTCCTCAGTGTCATGAAATGAAACTTGCTCATAGAGTTTGTAAAAACTGTGGAGCTTATAAGGGTAAAGAAGTTGTAGCATCTGAAAAATAAGAAAGTCTTTTGACTTTCTTTTTTTAATAATCAATTGAAGATTATTAAAAAATAGTGTAGGAAAAAGTATTTAATCTTCTATTTTAGGAAGGAAGTGAACTACATTGATAATTGCAGTGGATGGAATGGGAGGAGACTTAGCTCCAGTAGAAGTTGTAGCTGGATGCGTAGAGGCAATACAAGAATTTAGTGATTTATTTATTATTATTACAGGCAAAGAAAAATTAATAAATAATGAGTTAAGCAAATATACATATGATAAGAGAAAAATATCCATAATAAATGCAGAGGATATTATATCTCCAAATGACCCACCGGTTATGGCAATAAGAAGAAAAAAAGATTCTAGTTTAAGTAAAGCTTTAATGTTAGTTAAAAATAAAGAGGCAGATGCAGTAATTTCTGGAGGAAGTACAGGAGCTTTTATGGCAGGAGCTTTATTTATTATAGGAAGAATCAAGGGAATTGACAGGCCGGCTTTAGCACCTATTATGCCCGGTAAAAATTCACCATTTATGGTTGTAGATGTAGGAGCAAATGCTGAGTGTAAACCCAAAAATTTAGTTCAATTTGCGCTTATGGGAAAGGTATATTTCGAAAAAATATTGAATATACATAATCCATCAGTAGGTCTTATAAATATTGGAACTGAAGAAGAAAAGGGAAATGAACTTACTAAAAATACATACCATCTTTTAAAAGAAGCCAATTTAAATTTTGTTGGGAATGTAGAACCAAGGGAAATACCAGCTGGGAATGTAAATGTTTTAGTTTGTGATGGTTTTACAGGTAATACAGTATTAAAAATGTATGAAGGTACTGCTTTTAATTTATTTGATATAATAAAAGGTGAAATAATGAGTTCATTTTTGGGAAAATTAGGAGGGGTACTTTTAAAACCTACTTTTAAAAATATAAAGAAAAAATTTGATTATAAAGAATATGGAGGGGCAGCTTTTTTAGGCGTAGAAGGAATATGCGTTAAAGCTCATGGGAGTTCTGATAAAAAAGCATTTAGAAATGCAATAAGGCAGTGTATAAATTTTCATAATGGCAATATTATTAATAATATTAAAGAGGAACTAATAAAAATAAATGATAATTAATAATATTGACGCTATGAATATTATATAATATTATCTAAGTATAAGATTTTTGTGGAGGTGAAAATTATGGCATTTAATAAAGTTAAAGATATAATTTCAGAACAGTTAGGCTTAGACCCAGAAGAAATATCAATGGAATCTTCATTTATAGATGATTTAGGAGCAGATTCTCTTGACATTGTTGAATTAATAATGGCGTTGGAAACTGAATTTGATTTAGAAATACCAGATGAAGATGCTGAAAAGATATCCACAGTAGGAGATGTAGTAGAATACATAAAATCTCATACTGAAGAATAGTTTCAAAAGTCCCGTTATAAATACGGGACTTTATATTTATTAAGTTTATTCTTGAATTTACTAGTTTTAGCAAACTGAAGAATAAACTTTTAGAAGGAGTTTAGAATATATGGAAAATAAGTATAATATTTCAGAGTTAGAAAATAAATTAGGCATAGAATTTAAAAATATGGATTTAATATCTACAGCAATTACTCATAGTTCTTATGCAAACGAAAAGAAAAATATAAAATATAATGAAAGATTAGAGTTTTTAGGAGACTCTGTATTACAACTTGTGATTACAGAGTACTTATTTAAAAATTATAAAAATAAAAGTGAAGGGGAGCTTTCAAAAAAAAGAGCATTAATTGTATGTGAAAGTTCTTTGTTTGAGGTATCTAAAAAATGGGATCTTGGACAATATATAAACATGAGCAAAGGTGAAGAGTTAACAGGGGGAAGATATAGAATGTCTATACTTTCTGATTGTGTAGAAGCTATAATAGCCGCCATATATTTAGACAGAGGTTTTAAATGTGCTAAAACATTCATATTACATAACTTTGAAGACATAATTTTTAAAGCTATGAGAAATGAGATAGTAATGGATTATAAAACCAAACTCCAAGAAAAGCTTCAGATACATGGAGAAGTAAATATAACTTATGATTTATTAAAATATGAAGGACCTCCTCATAGAAGAAAATTTTATACTGAAGTTAATATTAATGATGAAGTTCTTGGTGAAGGAATGGGATATAGTAAAAAAGAAGCAGAACAAAATGCTGCTAAAGAAGCTGTAAGAAAATTGGAGGGTAAAAATGAGTAAATCACATTATATAATACCTATTTTTGTACCTCATGAGGGTTGCCCACACAATTGTGTGTTTTGCAATCAAAATGCTATAACTGGTAGTAAAAATATAGTTAATTACAAATATACTAAAGGTATAATAGAGAATTATTTAAAAACTATAAAGATAGTTAGGGATACTACCATAGAGGTTTCTTTTTTTGGCGGTACATTTACAGCTATTCCAATGGAAAAACAAAATGAATTATTAAGTGTAGCAAAGGAATATAAAAAGAATGGGAGAATTAATTATATAAGGTTGTCTACTAGACCGGATTACATTAACCATGATATACTTATGAATCTAAAAAAATATTCAGTGGATATAATAGAATTAGGTATACAATCCTTGGATGAAGAAGTTTTAATTAAATCTGGTAGAGGACATAGGGCTGAAGATGTAAAAAGGGCATCTCAACTAATAAAAGATTATGGTTTTTTATTAGGTCATCAAATAATGCTTGGACTACCTGGAGATAATTTTAAAAAAGATATAGAAACTACAGAAAAGATTATTAAAATGGCCCCTGAAATTTGTAGAATTTATCCTTCCCTAGTAGTTAAAAACACTCCCATGGAGAATATGTTTTTATCTAAGAAGTATAAGCCATACTCTTTAGAGGAAGCGGTAAAAATAACTAAAATAGTATATGGTATGCTCTTAGCTAATAATATAAAAGTTATACGAGTAGGATTACAGCCTACAGAAGAGATTAATTTAGGGAAGGAAGTTGTGGCTGGACCTTTCCATGCAGCATTTAGAGAATTAGTAGATAGTAGTATATTAAATGATATTTTATTTGAACAATTAGTAAATGAGGAGAATAAATATATAACTATTGAAATAAACAGTAAGGATATTTCTAAGTTATATTCAGATAAAAAGAGATTTTTTAGTGACACTATATCTAAATTAAATACATCAAGAGTCAATGTAATACAAAATAGAAGCATTAATTCAGGTGATATAATAATAAAGACAGATAAAAAATGCAAAAAAATCTCGATAAGTCAGTATATTTTAAATAAATACAAAGAAGGATATTTTAACCTTTTATAGAATAGATATATTGAATCATATAACATATAATAAACAACATTTAATATACAATATACAAAAATATAATAATAAAAATTATATTTTATGAAGTTATGGGGAGGAGTTATTTATGGAAATATTAAAGGTATCAGCTCAATCAGAACCAAAATCTGTAGCAGGGGCATTAGCTGCTGCCATAAAAGAGAAGTGTAGTGCAGAAGTACAAGCTGTAGGTGCAGGAGCAGTTAATCAAGCAGTGAAAGCTATTGCAATTACCAGAGGTTTTGTAGCACCAAATGGAATTGACTTAGTAGTAGTTCCAGCTTTTTCTGAAGTAAGTATAGAGGGGGAAGAAAGAACTGCTATTAAATTTATAGTAGAACCAAGGTAATTTGAAATAATTATATAAAATAAAAGCCATGTTACTACATGGCTTTTATTTTTACATTGATATTTTTTTTAATATAATATAAACTATTATATTGTTAACGAAAATTTATAATTAGCATTGAGGTGTTTATTATGAGAAAACAACAAAGAGAAAAAATGCAAAAGTTATTAGTATATTTTATATTAATAGTTTTTATAATTGGATTGTTGCCTATGTTATTTGGTAGATAGGGAGAGTTGTAGCATATGTACTTAAAAACTATTGAAATAAGGGGATTCAAATCTTTCGCAAATAAAACAGAGTTAGTATTTAAAAGAGGTGTAACTGCTATAGTTGGTCCTAATGGTAGTGGCAAAAGCAATATTTCTGATGCTATAAGGTGGGTATTGGGAGAACAGAGTATAAAAAGTCTAAGAGGGGGAAAGATGGAAGATGTTATATTTTCAGGAACTCAATTTAGAAAACCTGTAAGTTTAGCTCAAGTTTCATTGACCCTAGATAATACTAAAGGAGATTTACCCATTGAGTATTCTGATATTACTATATCTAGAAGAATATATAGGTCTGGTGAAAGTGAATACTTTATAAATAATACTAAATGTAGACTTAAAGATATCCACGAGTTATTTATGGATACTGGTATAGGCAAGGAAGGATATTCCATAATAGGACAAGGGAAAATAGATGCTATTTTAAGTGGAAAACCTGAAGAAAGAAGAAGTCTATTAGAGGAAGCAGCTGGAATAGTAAAATTTAAAACTCGAAAAGAAGAGGCAGAGAAAAAATTACACAATACAGAAGAAAATCTTGTTAGAATAAATGATATATTAACTACCTATGAAGAAAGACTTGACCCTTTAAGAGAAGAAAGCATAAAAGCAAAACAATTTTTAAAATACAGCGATGAACTTAAGAAAAAGGAGATTAATATAGCTGTACATTTAATAGAAAATATTCAAAACAATATTAATAATGTAGAAATCCAAATAAAGAAATTAAATAATAAAAACTATTGTTTAAATGAAAATAAAATCAAAATGGAAGAAGAATTAGATTTTTTAAATGAAAAATTAACCACTTTAGAAAATAAAATATCTACTGAAAGAAAAGACTACTACAATAAAAAAGAGAAGCAAAACCAAATAATTAGTAATATAAATATATTTTCAGAAAGGATAAAAAATTTCGAAGAGTATATATTTAAAACTTCAAAAGATTTAGATGAAATAAAAGTTAAATTGACTACATTGAAAGCAAACAAACTTTCACAGGAAAAAGAATTACTAGTATACAAAGAACAATTAAAAGAAATTAATGGATTTATTGCTGAACAGGAAAATAAGGTTATCTTATTTAATAATTCCATGGAAGAAAAATTAAATAAGATTAAGAAGCTAAAAGATAATCAAATAGATTATTTAAGTAGTATTTCAAATACTAATAATGAAATATCTATACTTAATAACAATATAAACACATTGAAAATCAAATTAAAGGATGTTAAATCTTCTTGCGAAAGTTATGCAAATTCTTTAAAAATCAATTCTAGTACTTCTGAAATATTAAAAAATGAAATTAGAAAACTAAGAGAAAAAATTCAAGTTTATGAAAATAAGATTAGAGATGATAAAAAACAAATCTTGAGTATAACTTCCCTATTAGAAAGGGATGAAAAAAACTTAAAAGAATTAAATACTATATATAATAAATCAGAAGCAAACTTGAATTTTATTATGAGTCTAGAAAAGAAATATGAAGGTTATAATAAATCAGTAAAAAATCTTATGCAAGATATAGATAATAAAAAAATAGAAAAAGTTTATAATAATGCCTTTGTATTAGGTGAAATTATAACTGTTAAAAAAGAATTAGAGACTTCTATAGAAATTGCGTTAGGGGGAGCAATTTCTGATATAATAACAGAAAATGAAATAATTGCAAAACTGTTGATAAAATACTTAAAAGATAGAAATATGGGGAGAGCAACTTTTCTTCCTCTAAATATAATAAGAGGGAAGAAAAGTTTTATTAACGAAAAAGCAAAAAATACTCACGGATATATAGGTATTGCAAGTGAACTAATACAATATAATCCTAAATTCGCTGCAGCTATAGAATATACACTAGGTAGGACTATAATTTCTAATGATATGGATAGCGCTTTAATTATAGCCAAATTACTTAACTATAGTTATAAAATAGTTACAATTAAAGGAGAAGTTATAAATGTAGGGGGTTCTTTAACTGGAGGAAGTATATTTCATAGTAAAAATACAAGTATTATAGGTAGAAAAAGAGAAATAGAAGAGTTAAAATATAAAATATCAGATATTAAATCTCAAATAGATAGTATTAATAAAAGAATTTATGCCCATAAGACAAATATTAAACTTTTAGATGAGGAATGTTTAAATTTAAAAGATGAAGTTTATTCTGAGAACATCGAAATAACTAAGCTTACAGAAAAACTCTCGGCTATAGGTGAGGATAGTTTTAAATTAAAAAATAAGCTTTATATATCTAATAATGAAATAAAGATAGTACAAAATGATATAGATATAAGTTTAAAAGAAATAGAAGAAAGGGATAAAAGTTTAGAAAAGTTGCAATGTTTTCAAAAGCAAAATGAAAATGATATAAATAATTTAGAAAAATCATTAGAAAGTGGTAAAAATAATATACAATCAATAAGGGATCATCTTACAAAATATAAAATAAAAGAAGCTCAAATAGACGAAGTTGTTGTAAGTAGATTAAAAGATTTAGATAGATTAAATAAAGATATAGAAGAACTTGACAACAAAATTGTAGAGATGGGGAAAAGTATAAAAGATTGGGACGTTAAGAAAAAAAGTAGTTTACAAAATATTTTGGAAAACAAAAATAATAATGATGGAATTACTGAATTTTTAAAGAAACTAGAAGAAAATTTTAAAGAAAATGAAATTGAAATTATAAAAATAAAGGATCAAATAAATATAAATAAGGATAAATTAGAAGAAATATCTATAGTTAAAAATAAACAAGAAAATGAACTACATAGATATGAAATTAACTTGGCTAAATTAGAAGAACAACAAAAGGGACTTTATGATAAATTAAATGATGAAAATGAATTAAATTATGCTCAAGCCATAGACTATAAAGAGCCTATAAGCAATATTGATACATATAAAAAATCTATTGAAATTTTAAAAAACAATATATCTTCCTTAGGATTAGTAAATGTAGCAGCTATCGAAGAATATAAAGAAGTAAAAGAAAAATTTAATTTTATGAATGGACAAAAGGAGGATTTAATTAAAGCAAAAGATGAGCTTTCAAATGTAATATGGGAAATGACTGATAAAATGAAGGTTGTTTTTAAAGAAAATTTCAATAAGTTAAGGCAGTTATTTAATGAAACTTTTAAAGAGCTTTTTAAGGGAGGAAACGCAGATTTAAGATTGTCTTCAGGTGATGAATTAAGTGGAAATATTGATATAGCAGTTCAGCCAGCAGGTAAAAAACTTCAGAATATAAATCTTATGTCTGGAGGAGAGAAGGTTTTATCTGCAATAGCATTACTATTTTCAATATTAAAAATGAAACCTACTCCATTTTGTATATTGGATGAAATTGAAGCAGCATTGGATGATGCTAATGTTTCTAGATATGCTGAGTTTTTAAAAAAATTCTCTACGAATATACAGTTTATCGTAATAACCCATAGGAAGGGCACTATGGAAGCAAGTAATGTATTATATGGAGTAACTATGGAAGAAAAGGGAGTATCTAAAATAGTTTCAGTAGATTTGACTAAATAAGGAGTGAATTTAGATGTTTGGAAATTTTTTTGATAAGTTAAAACAGGGGCTTACTAAGACAAAGGATAATTTTACAGATAAAATAAGTGATATGTTAAAACTTTATGTAACAATTGATGAAGAACTATATGAAGAGTTAGAAGAGATTTTAATAACCTCTGATATTGGAGTAGAAACTTCACTTGATATTATTGATAAGCTTAAAGAGAAAATAAAAGAAGAGAAAATAAAAGATCCAACACAGGTTAAACCATGTTTAAAAGAGGTATTAATAGAAATGCTTGGAGAGAAAAAGAGTACTATTGAACCAGAAAAAACTCCGGAGATTATGTTAATAGTTGGGGTAAATGGAGTAGGTAAGACTACATCTATAGGTAAAGTTAGTGCTAATTTAAAAAATAAGGGATATAAAGTACTTATGGCAGCAGCAGACACTTTTAGAGCAGCGGCAATAGATCAATTAGAAGTATGGAGCAATAGGGCTGAAGTAGACATAGTAAAGCATCAAGAAGGATCTGACCCTGCAGCTGTGATATTTGATGCTATTCAAGCAGCAAAGGCTAGAAATATTGATGTGCTTGTATGCGATACTGCTGGAAGGCTTCATAACAAGAAAAATTTAATGGATGAATTAGGGAAAATAAATAGAGTTATAGAAAGAGAATTTACTTATGCAATAAAACATACTTATTTAGTTTTAGATGCTACTACAGGACAAAATGGGGTAGAACAAGCTAAACAATTTATGGAAGTGTGTAGTATAGATGGTATAATATTAACCAAGCTTGATGGTACTGCAAAAGGTGGAATAGTTATTTCTATAAAAAATCAATTAAATATTCCAGTAAAACTTATAGGGGTTGGTGAAGGCATAGAAGATCTTCAAGAATTTAATCCTAAAGAATTTGTTGAAGCATTATTTTAAAAAAAGTTAAGCTGTTAAGTAAAAATACTTGACAGCCTTTTTTTAGTTTGGTATTATATATTTCGTTAGATAAAAAGAAAAAAGGGGTGAGTTAACAGATATTTGGTTCTGTAGCCCTATGGATAAAAGAATAAAAATGTCATTATTGCTTGATTATTATAATGTGCTTTTAACAGAAAAGCAAAGATATGTTATGAATTTGTATTATAATGAAGATTTTTCATTAGCAGAAATATCAGAACATACTAATACTAGCAGACAAGCAATCTATGATTCAATAAAAAGATGTGATAAACTTTTGCTAGAATATGAAGAAAAATTAAAACTTATGCAGAAAAGTAAGAATACACAAAAGTTTAAGAAGCAGATGATACATGAATTAAATAATATAGAAAAAAATTGTAAAGATAAAAATTGTATTGAAAGTATAGAAAAAATAAGGGATGAACTTATCAATAATATTTAGGAGGATTAATATGGCTTTTGAAGGATTAACCTCTAAGCTTCAAGATACCCTTAAGAAACTTAAAGGTAAGGGGAAACTTACGGAAAAAGATATAAAAGAAGCTATGAGAGAAGTAAAATTGGCACTTTTAGAAGCTGATGTTAACTATAGAATAGTTAAAGATTTTATAAAAAGTGTTAGTGAAAAGTGTATGGGAAAAGAAGTTTTAGAAAGTCTTACTCCAGCTCAACAAGTTATCAAAATAGTTAATGATGAGCTTATACAACTTATGGGAAATGAGGAAAGTACCATTAATTTTACTCAAAATGGTATTACAGTAATAATGTTAGTTGGTCTTCAAGGTGCAGGTAAGACAACTATGGCAGGAAAATTAGCATTACAATTGAGAAAAAACAATAAAAAACCGTTGCTAGTTGCGTGTGATGTATATAGACCAGCAGCTATAAAACAATTACAAGTGGTAGGTAAACAAATAGAAATACCTGTGTTTAGTCTTGGGGATAAGGTTAAGCCAGTGGATATAACTAAAGCTGCTATTAAACATGCTAAAGAAGAGGGACATAATGTAGTTATAGTAGATACAGCTGGAAGATTACATATAGATGAGGAACTTATGAATGAACTTAAAGATGTAAAAGAAGTTGCATCACCAAATGAAATTTTATTAGTAGTTGATTCTATGACTGGTCAGGATGCAGTAAATGTAGCAGAAAGTTTTAATTCACAACTTGATATTACAGGAGTTGTTTTGACTAAGTTAGATGGTGACACGAGGGGTGGAGCTGCTCTGTCAATAAAAGCTATGACCTCTAAGCCAATAAAATATGCTGGTATTGGTGAAAAAATGAGTGATTTAGAAGTTTTCCATCCTGATAGAATGGCTTCTAGAATATTAGGAATGGGAGATGTTTTAACTCTTATAGAAAAGGCTCAACAAGCTATTGATGAAAAAGAAGCTGAAAAAATCAGTAAAAGATTAATAAATCAAGAGTTTAATTTTGAGGACTTTTTAGCAGCCATGCAGCAAATGAAAAAATTAGGACCATTAAATAAAATTATTGAAATGCTTCCAGGTGTAAGTTCAAAAGAACTTAAAGGAGTAGATTTAAATCAAGGAGAAAAAGAATTAAAAAAAATAGAGTCAATCATAAATTCAATGACTGTAAAGGAAAGAAAAAACCCTTCAGTTTTAAGTGGCTCTCCTTCTAGGAAAAAAAGAGTTGCTAATGGATCAGGTACGACTATACAACAAGTGAATAAAGTTTTAAAAGATTATGAAAATATGAAAAAGATGATGAAACAAATGAAGGGAATGCAAAAAAGTTTTTCTAAGAAAAAAGGTTTATTTGGTAAATTACCATTTTAGATAAACACATACTTTTTGAAGGAGGTGAAATACATGGCAGTTAAGATAAGACTAAAAAGAATGGGTGCTAAAAAAGCTCCTTTTTACAGAGTTGTTGTTGCAGATTCAAGATCTCCAAGAGATGGAAGATTTATTGAAGAGATAGGATATTATAATCCAACAACTGAACCAGCTACAGTTAAAATAGATGAAGAAAAAGCTGTAAATTGGGTAAAGAATGGTGCTCAGCCTACAGATAGAGTTAAAAAGCTTTTCGAAAAAACTGGATTAAATGAAAAGCTTGCTAAGTAATACGGGGGTGTAGTACATGAAAGAGTTAGTGGAGATTATAGCTAAGTCACTAGTAGATAACCCTGAAATGGTTCAAGTTAATGAAATTGTTGGAGAACAATCTGTTATACTTGAATTAAAAGTTGCACCAGAAGACATGGGCAAAGTAATAGGAAAACAGGGAAGAATAGCTAAAGCTATTAGAACTGTTGTAAAGGCAGCAGCGATTAAAGAAAACAAAAGAGTTGTTGTAGAAATAATTTAATCTAAAAAGAGTTAGGTGCGCCTAACTCTTTTTTTGAAAAGGAGTATTAAATATGAAAGAAAAGTATTTAAATGTAGGAAAAATTGTAAATACCCATGGTCTTAAAGGGGAAGTTAAAGTTTATTCATTAACAGATAACGTTGAAAGATTTAATGACTTGCATAAAGTTTATATAGATGGTAACGAAGTAACTATATTAGGATGTAAATTTCAAAAAGATAGAGTAATATTAAAAATAGAAGGAATAGATACTATAGAAGAAGCTACAAAATATAAAAATAAGTTTATAAAAGTACCAAGAGAAAATGCTATTAAATTACCAGAAGGTAGATATTTTATATCAGATATAATAGGATGTAATGTATTTGATGAAAATGAACTATATCTTGGGAAAGTAGTAGATGTAATACAAACTAAAAATAATGATGTGTATTGGGTAAAAGGAGAGAAAGAACTCATGATTCCTGTATTAAAGAGTATTGTGGTTGAAATTAATATTAATAAAGAAAAAATAATAATAAAACCAGTGAAGCAATGGCTAGAAGAATAGAAATATTAACGCTTTTCCCTGAAATGTTTAAAATATTCAACCACAGTATTATAGGTAGAGCTATTAACAATAATATAATAGAGCTTAACACTGTTAATATAAGGGATTTCACTTTAAATAAACATAAAAAAGTTGATGATTATCCATATGGTGGAGGAGCAGGCATGGTAATGGCAGCTCAACCTATAGTAGATACTATAACTAATGTACAAAAATATAATAAGGGAAAAGTAATTTTTCTAGGGCCAAGAGGAAAAACATTTAATCAAGAAATAGCTAAAAAACTTTCAAAGGAAAAAGAATTAATTTTTGTATGTGGTCATTATGAAGGTATAGATGAAAGAGTTTATAATTATATAGATATGGAAATTTCTTTAGGTGACTTTATATTGACAGGAGGAGAAATGGCATGTATTCCTATAATAGATAGTATATGTAGGCTTATTCCAGGAGTATTAGGTAGAAGTGAAAGTTTTATGGAAGAATCTTTTTATGATGGACTATTAGAGTATCCTCAATATACAAGACCGGAAGATTTTAGAGGGAGGAAAGTTCCTAAAATACTTTTATCAGGACACCACAAGAATATAGAAAAGTGGAGAAAAACTCAATCTTTAATTATTACTAGAGAAAAAAGATTGGATTTATTTGAAAAATATAATTTAACAGAGGAAGATAAAAAAAATTTATCTGATATAAATAAAAAAAAATAGTTTTATATTGAAAAAAATACACACATATGGTAGAATAAACTTCGTGCTAGTACGGGCGCTCCTCTGTCTTGTACATATAAATCTTGAAGACAAGAACGTCAAATATTCTTAAGGAGGGAATGCACAATGTTAGATATAATAAAAGCAATAGAAGCAGAACAAATTAGAACAGATTTACCAGAATTCAATGTAGGTGATACTGTAAAAGTTTATGTAAGAATCAAAGAAGGTTCAAGAGAAAGAGTTCAGATGTTTGAAGGAACAGTTTTAAAAAGACAAAATGGTGGATTAAGAGAAACATTTACAGTAAGAAGAGTTGCTTCAGGAGTAGGTGTTGAAAGAACATTCCCAGTTAATGTTCCAACAATCGAAAAAATTGAAGTTGTAAGAAAAGGTAAAGTAAGAAGAGCTAAATTATTCTATTTAAGAGATAGAGTAGGTAAAGCTGCAAAAGTTAAAGAATTAATGAGATAAAAAATGGGGCTTTAAAAGTCCCTTTTTTATTATATATTTAGGGTGGGTGATATTATGGTAAAGGAATTAATAGAACTTGGAAAATCGATAATTATAGCTATGGTTGCAGCATTTTTAATTATAACTTTTGTTTTTGAAACAGTAAATGTAGATGGACTATCAATGTATCCAACTCTACACAATAATGACAAACTTATAGTAGAAAAAGTTTCTTATTATTTTAGAAAACCTACTTATGGAGATATAGTTGTAATAAAATATCCTGCTAATCCAAAGGAAAAATTTATTAAAAGGGTTATAGGAACTCCAGGAGATAGAATTAAAATAGAAAATAACAAGCTTTATTTAAATGGTAAAGAATTAACAGAAAATTATATATTTGAACACAGAATGGAAGACTTTAATGAAGTAACGATACCAGATAACACTATATTTGTAATGGGTGATAATAGAAATAATAGTCTTGATAGTAGAGACAGTGAAAAAGTTGGATTTGTTAATTATAATATGGTGGTAGGAAGAGCTACACTTAGAGTATATCCTTTTAAGGATGCAGGAAAAATTAGTTTAAAGGCAAATTAAGAAAGGAAGATAGTATGGCAATAAATTGGTTTCCAGGTCATATGGCAAAAACTAGGAGAGAAATAAAGGAAAATCTTAAATTAGTTGACGTAGTAATAGAAATAAGAGATGCTAGAATTTCAAAATCCAGTGCTAACCCAGACGTGGAAGAAATATGTGGATTAAAGCCTAGAATTATTTTACTAAATAAAAGTGATTTAAGTGAAAAAAACATAACTAATAAATGGATAAAAGAACTTTCTAATGATAAAACAAAAGTCTTATCCGTAAATTGTGTCACAGGGGAAGGAATAAAAAATATAAAACCTGCAATTGATGATTTACTATTAGAGAAACATTCTAGATTAAAAGCAAAGGGATTAGTTAAAATTACAGATAGGGTTATGGTAGTTGGAATTCCTAATGTAGGTAAGTCATCTTTTATAAATAAAATGGCTAAAAATAATATAGCTAAAACTGGGGATAAGCCAGGAGTTACTAAAAGTAAACGTTGGATAAAAACTAAAATAGGTATAGAATTAATGGATACTCCAGGAATACTTTGGCCCAAATTTGAAGATGATTTAGTTGGTTTAAATTTAGCTTTTACAGGAGCTATAAAAGATGAAATAATGGATATAGAAACATTAGCATTAAAACTTGTAGAAAAGTTACAAAATGATTATCCAGAAAACTTAATGCAAAGATATAAATTAAATGATTTAGATGAAAACCCTCTTGTTAACATGGAAAATATAGGTAGGAAAAGAGGGGCGGTTATAGCAAGAGGAGAAATAGATTATAATAGAGTCGCCATTATGTTATTAGATGAATTTAGAGGTGGTAAGATTGGAAATATTTCCCTGGAAAGACCATAATATAACTTTAAAAGAGAGGTGTATTTATGGATATTAACCAATGTTTTCAATTAAAGGATAAAATGACCTATGCTGAATTAAAATCTAAAACAGATATGATAAAGAAACATTATAATAATGAAAATAAAAATACTTTATTAGATATAGCACATTACCTAAATAAAGACAAAAGAAAAAATGTAAAAGGTTTATCAGAAAGTATTATAAAGTTTTTAGACAAATATGAAAAAGAATATAAAAGAGTTAAAACTATGTATGCGTTCGATAAAAGTTTTGGTGAGTTTAAATATATAGCAGGTGTTGATGAAGTTGGTAGAGGACCATTAGCAGGTCCAATAGTAGCTGCTGCTGTTATTTTAGATTTGGATAAATTAACAGATAAAGATTTAATATTTGGAATAAAGGATTCAAAAAAACTTTCGGCAAAGAATAGACAAGAGTTAGCAGAAATAATAAAAAAGAAAGCTATATGCTATAATCTCTGGGCTATAGATAATAAGGGAATAGATTCAAGTGGCATATCTTGGTGTAACAATGAAGTTTTAAAGAATGCTTCTTTAAATTTAAAAATAAAGCCCAACTTTGTTATATCAGACGGTTATGCAATTAGGAATATTGGGATAAAAAATAAATTTATAATAAAAGGAGATGCCAAAAGCGCTAGCATAGCATGTGCATCTATAATAGCTAAAGTATATAGGGATAAACTTATGGAGAAATATTCAAAAGAGTATTCTTATTATGATTTTCAGCATAATTTTGGATATGGTACATCAAAACATATAGATGGTCTCAAAAAGTTTGGTCCCTGTAATATTCACAGAAGAAGTTTTTTAGGAAATATATTATAATTAAAATGCATTTTTTATATGATTAATGGTAAAATCCATTAAGTCTCTATTAAATATTATTTCTATCACATCAAACCTATAGTTAAACTTATGAAATTGATTTTTTAAAATATATACTTGAGCCACTTTACGAATTTTTTGTTGTTTTCTATAGTTTACAGCTTCTCTTGGGGCACCATAAAAATATTGAAGGCGTGCTTTTACCTCTATAAAACATATATAATTATTCTTTTTACTTATAATGTCTATTTCGCCTAATTTGCATTTGAAATTTTTTATAATAATTTTATAATTGTTTTTTAGTAAAAAATCCTCTGCTAGGCTTTCTCCTAGATTACCTATATTTTTATTGTATGAATACATGACCAGTCTCCTTCCTATTATAAATAGCATTATACTATAAAAAAATACATTTATCCATTATTTAACATAAAACAGCCATATATTACTTGATATTTATAGTAATATATGGCTGTTTTATTATAAAAATAAATTTTTGGTCAACAATCTTAGATGAGGTGATTAAATTGTCTATAAAGATTAATACAGCAACTTTTTCGGGTATACAAGGGAATATGATATCAGTAGAAGTAGACATAGGTAGAGGACTTCCTACCTTTAATATAGTTGGAATGGGGGATACTGCTGTTAAAGAATCTAAAGAAAGAGTTAGAGCAGCCATAATAAATTCAGGTTTTCAATTTCCTATAGCAAGAGTCACCATAAACTTAGCACCAGCAGATATTAAAAAAGAGGGGACCTTATTTGATTTACCTATAGCAATCGGAATATTAGCTGCTACAAATCAAATAAGTGATGAAATCTTAGAGGAATATATATTCATGGGCGAACTATCCCTTAATGGAGATTTAAGAAGAATAAGAGGAGCATTACCTACAGTAATAAGTGGGATTAAAAATAATATTTATAAATTCATAATACCTTTTAAAAATAGATGGGAATGTGGAATGTTAAAAGACGTTGATATATTTCCATTAACAAATCTTAAAGAAGTTGTACATTATTTAACATTCAAAGATTTACAACCATATAAATGTGAACTAAGTAATAGTAGTGATGCAAAATATTTAGATTTTGAGGATGTGATAAGTCAAGAAAGTACTAAAAGGGCAATACAAATAGCTGCTGCTGGTAATCATAACATTATACTTTATGGACCACCGGGAACTGGAAAGACAATGCTAGCAGAAAGGGTTCCTAGTGTATTACCAAATTTAAATTATAAAGAAGCTTTAGAATGTACACAAATTTATAGTGTTTCTAATATGTTAGATGAAAACTATGGCATATTTAGTAATAGGCCCTTTAGAAATCCTCATCATACATCAACTAAAATTTCTTTAATTGGGGGAGGAATTAATTTAATGCCTGGAGAAGTTTCCTTAGCACATAATGGAGTTTTATTTTTAGATGAGATATTAGAATTTAATAAAAATGTTTTAGATTCTTTAAGGCAACCCTTAGAAAATAGAACAGTTAAAATATCAAAGGCTTCGGGTACTGTAGAATATCCTTGCAACTTCATGATGATTGGAGCCTTAAATCCATGTCCTTGTGGGAATTATGGTAGTATTCGTGAATGTATCTGTTCAGATTATGAAAGGAAGAGATATATTTCTAGATTATCTAGTGCCTTATTAGATAGAATAGATATATTTTCTCAAGTAGCTGAGATAGAATATAAGGATTTAAAAAATACTAAAAAAGGATATAGCTCAAAACAGATTAAACAAAAAGTTATTAAAGCAAGGAAATTACAGGAAAATAGATTTAAAAATTATAATATAAATACTAATGCACAAATGAATGGTAGTATGTTAAAAAAGTTTTGTGTTCTAGATTTAAACTGTGAAAACTTATTAGAGAAAATGTATAATAAATTCAAATTTAGCACTCGTGTGTATACTAGGATACTAAAAGTGTCAAGAACAATTGCAGATATTGAAGAAAGAGAAAATATAAAAGAAAGTGATTTAATAGAGGCAATGCAATATAGAAAATTTATAGATAAAATAATTTAAAGGAGAGGATCTAATGAGTAAATATGATATATGGTTTTCTTCTGTAAGGCTATCTACAAAAATAAAACTAAAAATATTTAAAAAGTTTAAACATAGTGAAGCAATATGGAAATATTGTATGAGTAAAGAAAAAGCATTTAATGAATTAGAAGATGAAAAACCATTAAAGGATACTTTAATCAAATATTGGAATGAAGAAAAAATAAAATATTATGAACGAATTATTAAAATAAATAGTATAAAGATAGTAAATTATTTCGACGTCCTATATCCTTCTAGATTAAAAGTGTACGAAGATTCACCATGTATACTCTTTTATAGGGGAAATATTGAAAAATTGAATTCTACTAAAACTGTATCTATAGTTGGTTCTAGGAATTCGAGTTTTTATGGAGAAAATGTAACCAATATTTTAGGTAAAGAATTGTCTGAAAGGGGAATATCTATTATAAGTGGTATGGCAAAAGGGATTGATTCTATTGCTCATAATAGCTGTATTAATAATTCGGGTTTTACCTGTGCTGTACTAGGCTGTGGAGTTGATGTAATCTATCCTAAAGCGAATAAAAATTTGTATAATAGAATATGTAATAGTGGATGTGTTTTATCTGAATTTATTCCAACTACAAAACCATATGCATATAATTTTCCTTTGAGAAATAGAATAATAAGCGCCTTAGGAGATTTAGTTATTATTGTAGAGGCCAATAAAAAAAGCGGTTCACTTATAACTGCATCATATGCATTACAGCAGGGAAAAGAAGTAATGGCAGTACCTGGGTCTATACTTTCTAATAGAAGCATAGGAACAAATAATTTGATAAAAGATGGTGCATACCCATTGACAACTATAGAAGATGTGTTTAATATATTAAAAATTGAATATATTTATAAAAATGAAGAAAAAATTTCTTTTTCAAATAACTTAGAAAAGAACATTTATAGCATAATTGGGAGTAATCCTGTGCATATTAACGATATATTAAGAATATGCAATATTGACATAAAACAACTATATGGGGTATTATTTGAATTGCAACTTAAAAATCAAATTACTTGCCTTTCAGGTAATTATTATGTTAGAATTGCAAATAGTGTTTGATGTATTATAAATATAAGTATTTTAATATATTAATAACATAGTATATTTTATATTTATAAATAAATATAAATTTAGATTACTGTATAGGGGGTGTAGACTCTGATATAAATCAGAGAATAAGATGGGACAAAAACTTGTTATTGTTGAATCACCAGCCAAAGCAAAAACTATAGGAAAATATCTTGGTAAAAATTATGTAGTTGAAGCCTCTATGGGACACGTTAGAGATTTACCAAAAAGTCAATTAGGTGTTGATATAGATAATAATTACAATCCTAAATATATAACTATAAGAGGAAAAGGTGAATTATTAGACAAATTAAGAAAACAGGCTAAAAAAAGTGATGAAATTTATTTAGCAACTGACCCTGATAGAGAAGGTGAGGCTATATCATGGCATCTTTTAAATGCTTTGAAAATAGACGAAGATAAAAAATGTAGAATTGAATTTCATGAAATTACTAAAACTGCAATTAAGAGTGCGATTAAAACTCCAAGAGAAATAAACTTGGATTTAGTTAATGCTCAACAGGCAAGAAGAGTATTAGATAGATTAGTTGGTTATGAAATAAGCCCTATACTATGGAAAAAGGTAAAATGGGGGCTTAGTGCAGGAAGAGTACAATCAGTTGCTTTAAAAATGATATGCGATAGAGAAAGAGAAATTGAAAATTTTATTCCAAAGGAGTATTGGTCTATAGAATGCATGCTACATAAAGACAAGGAAAGACGTAATTTTTTAGTGAAATTAGCTTCAAAAAATAATAAAAAAATTGAAATTACAAGTAAAGATGAAAGTGATCTAATAATATCTGAATTAGATGGTAAGGATTATATAGTTAAAAGTGTAAAAAATACACAGAAAAACAAAAATCCATTACCTCCATTTACTACAAGTACTATGCAGCAGGATGCCTATAAAAAGTTAAATTTTTCAACTAAACGAACTATGGCAATATCCCAACAACTCTATGAGGGTATAGATATAAAAGGTCATGGTACTATAGGTTTAATAACTTATATGAGAACAGACTCTGTTAGGGTTTCTAAAGAGGCACAAGACATAGCTCGTAATTTTATTACTAATAAGTATGGAAAAGAGTATTTAACTGAAGAACCGAGACAATTTAAGGGAAAGAAAAATATACAGGACGCCCATGAGGCAATTAGACCTACTAATATAGAAATAACTCCTGAAAATGCTAAAGAAAGTCTAACGGAGGAACAATACAAACTATATACATTAATATGGAATAGATATGTAGCAAGTCAAATGGCTTCTTGTATACTTAGCGTTACATCTGTTCAAATTGTAAATGGTGACTATTTATTTAAAGCCAGTGGATCTACTATTCATTTTGATGGATTTATAAAAGTTTATGAATATGCTACAGAAGATGATAATGAGGACACAAAATTACCCAATTTAGACAATGGTGAAATATTGATTGAAAAATCAATAGATGGCAAGCAACATTTCACTCAACCACCAGCTAGATTTTCTGAAGCGTCTTTAGTTAAAACTCTTGAAGAAAATGGGATAGGAAGACCTAGTACTTATGCTCCTATAATATCAACTCTTTTAGAACGAAAATATATTGAAAGAGAAAAGAAAACATTAAAAGGTTCAGAATTAGGATTTATAGTAAATGATATTCTTTCAGAATATTTTAAACCAATAGTAGATGTAGAATTTACTGCGGATATGGAAAATAAATTGGATAGTGTAGAAGTAGGTAATGAAAACTGGCGTCAGGTTGTAGATGAATTTTTCAGTCCACTTAAGGAATTGATAGATAAGGCAGAAAAAGAAATATCTAAGATTACAATTGAAGATAAAGTAACAGATGTAAAATGTGAGAAATGTGGAAGGAACATGGTTATAAAACATGGACGATTTGGTGACTTTTTAGCTTGTCCTGGTTATCCAGAATGTAAAAATACTAAACCTATAATACAAAAATTAGATGTTAAGTGTCCTAAGTGTAATGGAGATATCCTAGTTAAGAAAAGTAAAAAAGGCAGAAAATTTTATGGGTGTAGTAATTATCCAAATTGTGATTTTGTTAGTTGGTTTGAGCCAGTAAATGATAAATGTGGTATATGTGGAAATTACATGGTTAAAAAATATAGTAAAGCTAAAGGAAATTATTTAGAATGTTCTAATAGTGAATGTAAAAATAGGGTGTATAATACTGAAAAAAGTGAATAAAACTTCACATATTTTAACAAGTTACTTACACAAATTGTAGAACTTAATAGAAAAACTTGTCGAAATATAAGAAATAACATTTTTTTTCTTCTAATATAGTTGAAATTTAGAATATAGTATGTTATTATAATCGTGGCAAGGAAACAATTCAAAAAATTAAAAAAAATCATAATAATTTAACAAACTATGTAATAAAGCATATTATTTAATGATATAATATATTTAATATGTAATTTTGCAGTAATCATATGATATATGATTATAGTTTTAATAAGTATGATGGTAAGAATTTTAGAGGAGGAATATACATGTCATCATTATTAAATAAAACAAGAAAATTAAACAAGATACTTCAAAAGTCAGGAACGGAGCCAGTTGTATTTGAAGATATATGTAAGTTACTAAGTGAAGTTTTAACATGTAACGTTTATATATTAAGTAAAAAAGGTAAAATATTAGGATATGATTTTTCTACAGGTTTCGAGTGTGAAATAGTAAAAGAAAAAATTGTGCCTGAAAATAGATTCCCTGAATTTTATAACAATAAGTTATTAAATATACATGAAACTTTAGCTAATTTAACCAATAATGGTAAATGTGTTTTTGAAGAAGGAACATCTTGTGGAGTACAAAATAAACTTACTACAATAGTACCTATAAATGGCAATAGAGAAAGATTAGGAACTCTTTTACTTGCTAGATTCGATGATCCTTTTACAGATGATGATTTAGTACTTGCTGAATATAGTGCTACTATAATTGGACTTGAAGTATTAAGATCAAAACATGATGAAATAGAAGAAGAAGCAAGAAAGAAAGCAGTGGTTCAGTTAGCTATAGGAACTCTTTCTTATTCAGAGTTAGAAGCTGTAGAACATATATTTAATGAGTTAGATGGTAGTGAGGGCTTACTAGTGGCTTCTAAAATAGCGGATAAGGTAGGTATAACAAGATCAGTAATAGTAAATGCTTTAAGAAAGTTCGAAAGTGCTGGTGTTATTGAGTCAAGATCTTTAGGAATGAAGGGAACTCATATAAGAATTTTAAATGATAAATTATTAGATGAGTTAAAGAAAATAAAATAATTAAAAGCAGGATAAAATCCTGCTTTTTTTATTGTATAAAAAATTTTATAAAGCTTAAAATATAAATATATTATAAATATAGATAAAAAAAGTTTTTTTATCTATGATTATAGAAAAATTTGAAATAATTGTTGAACACAATAAATTCATATGATATACTACATTAGGTGAGAAAAAAATACACACATTACCTAATTTATGAATGGTGCCTTTTATACAAGGTAATTTGTAAATATGATGGTAATGGAGGTAAAAACCAAGGAGGTATAATTAAATGTCAGTTATTTCAATGAAACAATTATTAGAAGCAGGTGTTCATTTTGGACATCAAACAAGAAGATGGAACCCTAAGATGGCTCCATATATCTTTACAGAAAGAAACGGAATCTATATCATAGATTTACAAAAAACTGTAAAGAAGGTAGAAGAGGCTTACAACTTTATAAAAGAAGTTGCAGCAGAAGGAAAAGAAGTTCTATTTGTTGGAACTAAGAAGCAGGCTCAAGAAGCTATAAAAGAAGAAGCTATAAGATGTGATATGCATTTTGTTAACAATAGATGGTTAGGTGGTATGTTAACAAACTTCTCAACAATAAAAGGAAGAATAAAAACTTTAGAAGATTTAGAAGTAATGGAACAAGATGGTACATTTGAAGTTCTTCCAAAGAAAGAAGTTATAAAACTTAAGTTAGAAGAAGAAAAATTAGAAAAGAACTTAGGTGGAATAAAGAAAATGAATGCAAATAATGTAGGTGCGTTATTTGTAGTAGATCCAAGAAAAGAAAAAAATGCTATATCAGAAGCTAAGATTTTAGGTATTCCAGTTGTAGCTATTGTGGATACTAACTGTGATCCAGATGAAGTAGATTATGTAATCCCAGGAAATGATGATGCTATAAGAGCTGTAAAATTAATAACAGCAAAAATGGCGGATGCTATTATAGAAGCAAGACAGGGAGAACAATTAGCTGAGTAATTATTATAAAGGTAGATGAATATAAATTTCATTTACCTTTTAAAAAATCTTTAAAATTAGGAGGGTGTAAATTATGATAACTGCTAAGATGGTAAAGGATTTAAGAGAATTAACTGGAGCAGGAATGATGGATTGTAAAAAGGCTTTATCAGAAGTTAATGGAGATATAGATAAAGCTGTGGAAATATTAAGAGAAAAAGGCTTATCAGCAGCAGCTAAAAAGTCCGGAAGAGTAGCTGCAGAAGGATTAGTTGTAACTAGCATTTCAGATGATAAGAAATCAGGAGCTATTGTTGAAGTAAATTGTGAAACTGATTTCGTAGCTGCAAATGATGATTTTAAGGTATTATCCAATAATATAGCTAAACAGGCTATGGTTACAAAGGCCACTACTGTGGAAGAATTTGTTGCAGAAAAATACATAGCAGATGAAAATTTAACTATAAAAGATGCTGTTGTGGCTTTAATTGCTAAACTTGGAGAAAATATGTCTGTTAGAAGATTTAATGATTTCTCAGTAGAGAGTGGTGTAATAGAAAGTTACATACATGCTGGAGGAAGAATAGGTGTTTTAGTTAAACTTGAATGTGAAAAAGAAAGTGATATATTAAGTGAAGTTGCTAAAGATGTTGCTATGCAAGTTGCAGCTATAAATCCACTATTCTTAGATAGAACAATGGTTGATAATGAAACATTAGAAAAGGAAAAAGAAATTTACAGAGTACAGGCATTAAATGAAGGAAAACCAGAAAAAATTGTTGATAAAATGGTTGAAGGTAGAATTCATAAATATTATAAAGAAAACTGCTTAGTTGAACAAGTTTGGGTAAAAAATCCTGATTATACTATTACAAAATATCTTCAAGAAAAATCAAAAGAAGTTGGAGCAGAAATTAAAATTGCCGGATTTGTCAGATACGAAAGAGGAGAAGGAATCGAAAAGAAGGAAGAAGACTTTGCAGAAGAAGTAAAGAAACAAATGCAGCAAGGAAAATAATTAAAAAAGAGAACACTGCGTGTTCTCTTTTTTTAAAATAAAAATCCAATAATTTGAAATTACTATGTAATTCTTAACAATTTGGAGGTATAATGTATATGAAGAATGTTAAATATAAAAGGATAATGTTAAAACTTTCTGGAGAAGCATTGGCAGGAGAAAAGGGTTATGGTATAGACTTTGAAGTAGCTCAGAGTATAGCAAAGGAAATTAAAGAACTTGTAGATATGGGTATAGAAATTGGAGCTGTAGTTGGTGGAGGAAACATTTGGAGAGGAAGAAATGGCGAAGAAATGGATAGAACAACTGCAGACTATATGGGTATGCTGGCTACTTGTATAAATGCTTTAGCACTTCAAGATTCTTTAGAACAATTAGGAGTAAATACTAGGGTACAAACAGCTATAGAAATGAGAGAAGTTGCAGAACCATTTATAAGAAGACGTGCTATGAGACATTTAGAAAAAGGAAGAGTTGTTATATTTGCAGCAGGAACAGGTAATCCATATTTCTCAACTGATACTACTGCAGCACTTAGAGCAGCTGAAATTGAAGCAGATGCTATATTACTTGCAAAAAAAGTAGATGGAGTTTACGATAAAGATCCGCATAAATATAGTGATGCTAAAAAATTTGATAAATTAACATATTTAGATGTTTTAGATAAAGGATTACAAGTTATGGATTCCACAGCCACATCATTATGTATGGACAATAATATTCCTATACTAGTGTTTGGATTGGACTCTCCTGAAAATATAAAGAGAGCAGTTACTGGAGAAGCCATAGGAACTATAGTATGTAAAGGATAAGGGGGAGATATATAAATGATAAAGGACATATTAAATGTAGCAGATGAAAAAATGACAAAGACTATTTCTGTTTTAAAAAAGGATTTAGGATCAATGAAGGCTGGAAGGGCTAATCCAGCAATGTTAGACAGAGTAGAAGTTGAATATTATGGAACTATGACACCAATGAATCAGGTAGGAAATATTTCTGTTCCAGAACCAAGAATATTACAAATACAACCATGGGATAAAAACGCTATTAAGGATATTGAAAAGGCCATATTAAAATCAGATTTAGGATTAAATCCATCAAATGATGGAAATGTTATAAGATTAATGATTCCTGAGCTTACAGAAGAGACAAGAAAAAACATAGTTAAAAATGTAAAAAAAACCGGAGAAGAAGCCAAAATAGCTATAAGAGCTGTGCGAAGAGATTGTAATGAAAAAATAAAAGGATTAAAAAAAGAAGCGGATGTTTCAGAAGATGAAATAAAAAAAGCAGAGGAAGATATTCAAAAGAAAACTGATAAATTTATAAAAGAAGTAGACAATGTTATAGAACAAAAAGAAAAGGAAATTATGGCTGTATAATGATTGTTAAAACCTGCGAAAACGCAGGTTTTATTAATAATGAATTTAATATTTCGAAATGGAGAGAAAATATATGTGGAAATTTTTTCGCAATAAAGAAAATATAAATGATACAAGTATTATATCTGTAAATATGAATAATATACCTAAACATATTGGAATAATAATGGATGGTAATGGTAGATGGGCCAAGGAAAAAAATTTACCAAGAACTATGGGACATAAAGCAGGGGTTGAAACCATAAGAGATATTGTAAAGGAATGCAGTACTTTAGGCGTTAAGTATTTAACTTTATATGCATTTTCAACTGAGAATTGGAAAAGGCCTTCTCAAGAGGTTAATGCTCTTATGAATTTATTGGTAGAATATTTAAAAAAAGAATTAGATGAATTACATAATAATAACGTTATAATCAACACTATAGGGAATATAAAAAAATTACCCTCTGTTTGTCAAAAAGAGTTAAAAGATGCATTTGAAAAAACTAAAAATAATTCAGGTCTTGTTTTAAATCTAGCATTGAATTATGGTGGAAGGGATGAAATTTTAAGAGCCATAAAATCAATGTATAAAGATCTTCAAGAAGGAAAAATAATTATTGATAATATAGATGATGAAGTTTTTTCAACTTATCTTTATACTGCAAATATGCCAGATGTGGATTTAATAATAAGACCTAGTGGGGAACAAAGAATTAGTAATTTTTTATTATGGCAATCGGCATATGCTGAATTTTGGTATTCAGATATAAAATGGCCGGATTTTAAAAAAGAGCATTTACATAAAGCTATCTATGATTATCAAAATAGAGATAGACGTTTTGGTGGAGTTAAACATAAATAAAATAGGAGATGATCTAGTGAATAATAGGTATATAGGTGCACTTATTTTGTCGCCTCTTCTAGTATTTTTATTTATAGGAGGAATTTATTTAAAGTATTTAGTATTTATTTTATCTTTAATGGGCTTATATGAGTTTTATAAAGTAATAAAGGAAAAGGAAATTAACTCATTTAGTATAATTGGATACATATTTTGTATAATTTATTATATATATATGGGTGAAAATATAAATACAGAGTTTATTTTTTATATAATTGTACTAGCTACAATTATATCTTTAATTATACCAGTTATAGATGTTAAATATAATTTTATTGATTCAGCAGCCACCATATTAGGATGTATATATGTACCAGTGTTTTTTAGTTTTATAGTAGCTGTAAATAATAAAATGAATGGTAATTATTTTGTATGGTTAATATTTATAGCTTCTTGGGTAGGAGACACTTCTGCTTATTATACTGGAAAATATTTTGGGAATAATAAGCTTTGTCCTAAAGTAAGTCCTAAGAAAACTATAGAAGGTTCTATAGGTGGTTTGTTAGGTAGCGCTATAGGATGTGGAATATTTGGTTTTTTTATTATAAATAAAGGTGTAAATATTTTATTAATACATTTTATTATATTAGGAGTTCTTTCAGGAATATTATCCCAGTTAGGAGATTTGGTAGCGTCTTCTATAAAGAGATATGCAGGAGTGAAAGATTATAGCAATTTAATACCTGGACACGGTGGAATATTAGATAGATTTGATAGCATACTGTTTTCAACTGTAGCAGTTTACTATTATTTAAACTTTATAATCGGAATATAAAAGAGGGTTAATTAATTTAACCCTCTTTTATATATTAATATAATGCAGTTTTTTGAATATACATATTGTATAATAATTTAGATTGAAAGGTAATTAAATTGATTTATAAAACATCTAAATATAATAAATTAATTTATTGTTTAATAGCCTTAGTAGCATTTATACTTTTTACGTTTACAATTAAAAAATATTTCAAACCATTTTTTGTTATAATATTAATGTTATTTTTATCTACTCCTATATATAATTTTTTATCGGATTTTAACATTTTAAATAAAAGGGTTTGGGGAGCAGTAAGTATATTACTGGTGAATTTTTTTATAATAGCTTTATTATTTTATATTGGTAATTGGATATTTAGTATAAAAGATATTTTAATAGAAAAAGTTTTAAAGTTTATAGGAACTATAGAAGGATTAAGTAATTTTTTTAATGTACCTTCAATAAATAAAGAATTAGAAAAATATTATAGTATGATATTAAATAGCAATTTTATAAGAAAAGGAGCTTTATATACTACCGATAGTATAGTGAATTATTTTATTGGTAATATAATGACTTACTTTATTTTGGTAGATAAATATGTTATATTAAATTGGATTAAAACTTTCATTCCAAACACTAAAATATATATGATAAAAGAAAAAGTACAAGATGCAAAAAATATATTAAAAATTGAAATAGTATTAGTTATACTAACAACAATTCAAACTATATTAGGTCTTATGGCTTTAAATATAGATAATTACCTAGTTTTAGGTATTTTAAGTGGAATATTAGATATTTTGCCTTATGTAGGAACTATATTAATATTTGCACCATTAATAATATATTATATTTCTATTAAAAACTACATAATTGCATTTGGTATTTTTTGTTTATATATATTATTATTAGTTAATAGGCAAATAATGGAAACTAAATTTATTAGTCGAAAATTTAAACTACATCCATTGCCAACTATATTGTCCATATACATTGGATTAAAAACTTTTGGTTTAGTTGGTATGCTACTTGCACCACTGTATGTTATAATCTGTAAGAGTATATTGGATAATAATTGACTAGACTAATTATCATAAAGGGGATGTTAACTTGAAGAAAAATATATGTATACTTGGAGCAACAGGTTCTATAGGCACTCAAGCTTTAGATGTACTAAGAAAAGAAAAAGAAGATTTTTCTCTTATAGGAATTTCTGCTAATAATAATTGGGAAGCTATTATTAATATAATAAAAGAATTTGAACCAAAATTTGCAGTTCTAATGAATAAGAATGCTTGTGATAAAGTAAAAGATTATTGTAATGACAATGATTTAAATACAGAGATACTTCAAGGGATGGATGGGTTGATTGCTATATCAAAATTACCAGAGGTAGATATAGTTTTAACTTCTGTGGTAGGTATGATTGGATTAAAACCTACATTAAGTGCTATAAAATCTGGAAAAGATATAGCATTAGCTAATAAAGAGACATTAGTAGTGGGAGGAGAGATAATAAAAAGAGAAGCATTAAAAAACAAGGTGAATATTATTCCTGTTGATTCAGAACATGGAGCAATATTTCAATGTCTTAGGGGAAATAATGATAAGACTGTTAGTAAAATACTACTTACAGCGTCTGGAGGCCCATTCAGAGGCAAGAATGCTAATGAACTTAAAAATGTTACAGTAAAGGATGCATTAAATCATCCTAAATGGAGTATGGGTAAAAAAATTTCAATAGATTCAGCTACTCTTATGAATAAAGGATTAGAGGTTATAGAAGCGCATTTTTTATTTGATGTAGACTATGATAACATTCAAACAGTTATACATAAAGAAAGCATAATACATTCCATGGTGGAATATATAGATGGTAGTGTTATAGCACAATTAGCAACTACAGATATGAAACTACCTATTCAGTATGCATTAAACTATCCTATGAGAAAAGAAAGTGTAATAGATAAATTGGATTTTTATTCTATTAATAAATTGACTTTTGAAAAACCCGATATAGATACCTTCAAACCTCTAAAACTTGCATATAGCGCAGGAAAAATAGGTGGAACAATGCCTACAGTATTAAATGCCGCTAATGAGGCAGCAGTAGCTTTATTTTTAAAACAACATATAAGTTTTTTGAAGATAGGGAATATATTAGAAGAGTGTATGATAAAATTTGATGTAAAGTATAAATATGAAATAGAGGATTTAATTTTTTTAGATGATAAAGTAAAAAAATTTGTAAATGATAACTACAAATTATAAAATTTAAGGAGGAAACGAAATTGAGTATAATATATATTATAGGAGCATTACTTGCCTTTAGTTTATTGGTAATAATACATGAATTTGGACATTTTGCATTAGCTAAATTAAATGATGTAAAAGTAGAAGAATTTTCTTTAGGTATGGGACCAAAGTTATTTGGAATAAAGAAAGGGGAAACAGAATATACAGTTAAGGCGTTACCTATTGGTGGGTATGTTAAAATGCTTGGAGAAGATGGAGAAGACACCAAAGATAAAAGGGCTTTTTCTAATAAATCTTCTTGGCAAAAATTGAGTATAGTTGCAGCTGGACCTTTTATGAATTTAGTATTAGCTATATTTTTGTTTGCATTGGTAGCTGGTATTAGAGGATATTTTGCACCTATAGTAGGGGAACTTATAAAAGGAGGTCCTGCTGAAGTAGTACAGATGCAAAAAGATGATAAAATAATAAAAGTTAACCAAAAAAAAATAACTACTTGGGAAGATTTTTATACTGAAATATATATGAGTGGCGGTAAATCTATTGATATAACTTATGAAAGAGAAGGTAAACTTGATACAATTTCAGTAACTCCTGTTAAAGACAAAGATGGTAAAGCATATATAGTTGGAATTTATCCTAAGCATATTGATAACCCTAGTATTGGCCAATCAATATCATATGGATTTATAGAAACTAACTCCTTGATTAATCAAACATTTAGTTTCTTTAAAACTTTATTTGGAGGAAAAGCATCTATTAATGATTTTGGAGGGCCTTTAACAATAATAAAAGTATCTGGAGAAGCAGCTAAAGCAGGTATTTTAACATTGTTATCATTTGCAGGTTATTTAAGTATACAGCTTGCTATATTTAATATAATACCATTTCCAGCATTAGATGGAGGATGGATTATTTTATTCCTATTTGAAATTATAACTAGAAAGAAAGTTGATAGTAATAAAGTAGGCATAATAAATTATATAGGTTTTGCTATTTTAATGACTCTTATGATACTAGTTACAATAAAAGATATACTATATCCTATTAAATTCTAGGAGATGAGATAATGCAACGAATAAAGACTAAAAAAATTAAAGTAGGTAATCTATATATAGGAGGAGATGCACCTATAACGGTGCAGTCTATGACTAATACAGACACAAGAAATGTAGAAGCTACTTTAAAACAAATAAAAATGCTACAAGAAGCAGGTTGTGATATTGTAAGATGCGCAGTACCTGATGAAGAGGCTTGTAGGGCTTTAAAAAGCATAATACCTAAGATAGATATTCCATTAGTAGCTGATATTCATTTTGATTATAGATTAGCCTTAAAATCAATAGAAAATGGTGTTTCTGCCCTTAGAATCAATCCGGGCAATATAGGAAGTATTGAAAGGGTAGAAAAGGTTGCTAAAAGTGCTAAAGAGAAAAATATTCCTATTAGAATAGGGGTTAATTCAGGATCGTTAGATAAAGAATTATTAAAAAAATATGGAGAAGTTTGCCCAGAAGCTCTTGTGGAAAGTGCGTTAAAACATATAGAAATACTTCAAAAAGTTAATTTTTATGATATAGTTATATCTATAAAATCATCTAATGTTATAGATATGATTGAAAGCTATAAATTAATTTGCCAGAAGGTTAATTATCCTCTTCATTTAGGAGTTACAGAAGCAGGAACACCTTGGAGAGGAACTATAAAATCAAGTATTGGTATTGGAGCATTATTATCAGAAGGAATAGGAGATACAATAAGAGTATCTCTTACTTCCAATCCTATAGATGAGATTAAGACAGGAAAAGAGATTTTAAAATCCCTAGGGCTTTATAAAGGAGGAATTGATTTTATTTCATGCCCCACCTGTGGGAGGACAGAAATAAATTTAATAAGAATAGCAGAAGAAGTGGAAAATAGGTTGTCTAATGTTCCTAAAAATTTAAAAGTAGCTGTAATGGGGTGTGTAGTAAATGGACCTGGAGAGGCTAGAGAAGCAGATATAGGAATAGCTGGTGGAAAAGGAGAAGGTCTTATTTTCAAAAAAGGAGAAATTGTAAAAAGAGTCCAAGAGGAAAAACTTGTGGATGAATTATTGAAAGAAATAGAAAATATGTAGGTGAATAATATGAGCATAGATCTTGCCAAAGTGCTAAAAAATGACTGTGCAGAGGCCAGTGAATTGTTCCAAGGAATAAAAATACTTAGAATTCAATACTTAAAAAAAAGTAATAAATTAAAAATAGTAATAAAGGCTTTTAAACCTATAAAAAAGGATACAGAGGAAAAAATAAAAACCTTATTACTTAAAAGATTGATATCTTTTACAGATGTTGAAATTATTTGTTATAAAGATATCTCTAATATATCTTTGGAAGATGTTTGTGAAAAATATTGGTTTGAACTTGTTCACGGGGTTATCAACTATATCCCGTTAAGTAAGGAGTGCTTATTGTCTTCAATTAGAAAAATTGAAGACAATATTTTGTTTTTATCATATGGAAATAATTTTTTATATAACATTTTAAAAAATAAGAAAATAGAGAAAACTATTTCCAGCGTTTTGAAAGATATGTTTGGTATAAAGTGCAAAGTAGTTTTAGAATATGATTCATCATTGAAAAAAGAAAATTATTTCGATTTAAAAGATAAAGAAGAAACTTTAATTATTAAAAACACTTTATCTCAAATTAAAACAAATCAAAATGAGAATATATCATTTGTAAATAAACAAAATAATAAAAGTGAAGTTAAATCAGTAAAAATTGATGAAAATGATAGTAGTATAATATTAGGTAAAAATATTAAAGAGGATGTAATAAATATAGATACAATAAAAGATGCCATAGGTACTGTAGCAGTATTTGGTGAAATTTTCAAAAAGGAAATAATTGAGACTAAAACAGGAAGAAAAATTGTAAGCCTTTATATTACTGATTATACTAGTTCAATAACTGTGAAATTTTTCCCTAAACCGAAAGAAGCAGATAGAATAATTGATGAAATAAAAGAGGGACTTTATTGTAAGATAAGAGGAGAGGTAATTAATGATCAATATGCTAAAGAATTAGTTATAATGGCTAAAGATATTTTAAAGGTAAATAAAATTGAAAAAATGGACAATAGTGAAGATAAAAGAGTAGAACTCCATGTACATACTAAAATGAGTGCTATGGATGGAATGACTTCTGCAGAAGATATTATAAAAAGGGCAGCTAAATGGGGACATAAAGCTATAGCAATTACGGATCATGGAGTTGTTCAGGCCTACCCTGAAGCTATGGATGCTGCTAAAAAATATGGTATAAAAATCATATACGGAGTAGAAGCATATCTTGTAGATGATGAGGTACCTATAGTTCTCGGAGAAGATGGAAGGGATATATTTGATAGCTTTGTGGTGTTCGACATAGAAACCACTGGATTTTCAAATGAAAATGATAAAATAATTGAAATAGGAGCAGTAAAAATAAAAAATGGAGAAGTAGTAGATAACTTTAGCTCTTTTGTTAACCCTAAAGTAAATATACCTTTAAAAATAACAGAATTAACAGGCATAGATAATAGTATGGTAGATAATTCAGAAGATATATCTATTGTACTACCTAAGTTTATAGACTTTATAAATGATTCTATTGTTGTTGCACATAATGCTAATTTTGATGTATCTTTTATAAAGAAAAATTGTAGAGAGTTAAATATGAATTTTAATAATCCTATTATAGATACAATACCTTTAGCTAAATTTATTTTTCCAGAATTAAAAAGATATAAATTAAACGTAGTAGCTAAACATTTAGGAATATCGCTACAAAATCATCATAGGGCCATAGATGATGCTAGAGCTACTGCAGATATTTTACTTAGATGCTTTGAAGAATTAAAGAAAAAAGAAATTTTTAAATTAGATATGTTAAATAAGGAGTACCTAAAAAATCAGGATATGAAAAAACTTCCTACATATCATTTAATAGTATTAGTAAAAAATCAAACTGGATTAAAAAATTTATATAAGCTTATTTCAAAATCTCACTTAGATTATTTTTATAAAAGGCCTAGGATGCCCAAAAGCCTTATAAAACAATATAGAGAAGGACTTATAATTGGATCTGCTTGTGAAGCAGGACAAGTGTACAAAGAAGTTTTAAGTGGAAAATCACAGGAAGAATTACAAAATATTTTAAGTTTCTATGATTATTTAGAAATTCAACCACTGGCTAATAATGACTTTATGATACGAAACGGCATAGTGAAAGATAAAGAAGAGCTTAAAAAAATAAATAAAAGAATATGTGATATTGGTGAAGAAAACAATAAGCCTGTTGTAGCGACTTGCGATGTGCATTTTTTGGATCCAGAGGATGAGGTTTTTAGAAAGATATTAATGGCAGGGCAAGGATTTAGTGATGCTGATAACCAGCCACCATTATATTTAAGAACAACTGAAGAAATGCTAAAAGAATTTGAATATTTAGGAGAGGAAAAAGCTGACGAAGTGGTAATAAAAAATACCGTAAAGATTGCTGATATAGTAGACACAGTAAAACCTATACCAGATGAAACTTTTCCACCTAAAATAGATGGAGCAGAAGAAGAAATAAGAAAAATGACTGTTGAAAAAGCTCATAATATATATGGAGAAGCTTTGCCAGATATAGTAGAAAAAAGATTAAATAAAGAACTAAATTCTATAATTAATAATGGATATGCTGTACTTTATTTAATAGCTCAAAAATTAGTGGCAAAATCAATTCAGGATGGATATCTAGTAGGATCGAGAGGATCAGTTGGTTCGTCCTTCGTAGCTACTATGTCTGATATTACTGAAGTAAATGGATTACCTCCCCATTATGTTTGTCCTGTATGTAAATATAGTGAGTTTATAACTGATGGGTCTATAAGTTCAGGAGCTGATTTACCTGATAGAGCATGTCCTAAATGCGGTAAAGATTTAAATAAAGATGGTCATGATATCCCTTTTGAGACTTTCTTAGGCTTTGAGGGGGACAAGGAACCAGATATAGACTTAAACTTTTCAGGAGAATATCAGTCTGTAGTTCATAAATATACAGAAGTTATTTTTGGAAAAGGGCATGTTTTTAAAGCTGGAACTATTGGTACTGTAGCAGAAAAGACTGCCTATGGATTTGTAAAAAAATATATAACTGAAAAAAATATTCAAGTAACTCAAGCAGAAGTAGAGAGACTTACAATGGGATGTACCGGGGTTAAAAGAACCACAGGGCAACATCCAGGGGGAGTTATGGTTGTGCCTAGTGATAATGAAATTTTTAACTTTTGTCCTATACAACATCCCGCAGATGATAATGACACAGATATAATAACTACACATTTTGATTATCATTCAATTAGTGGTAGATTACTTAAACTTGATATATTAGGACATGATGACCCTACTGTACTTAGAATGCTACAAGATTTAACAAAAGTAGATCCTAAAAAAATACCCTTAGGCGATAGTAAAGTCATGAGTTTATTTACATCACCAGATGCATTAGGAGTTACTAAAGAGGAACTAGGGTGTGAAGTTGGAACCTATGGGTTGCCTGAATTCGGAACTAAATTTGTAAGACAGATGCTTATAGATACTCAGCCTAAAACTTTTGCAGATTTAGTAAGAATCTCTGGGCTTTCCCATGGTACAGATGTTTGGATTAATAATGCCCAGTATTATATTAAGGAAGGTTTTACTACACTTAAAGATTGTATTGCAACAAGAGATGATATAATGACCTATTTAATATTTAAGGGATTACCACCTAAAATAGCCTTTAATATAATGGAAAAGGTTAGAAAGGGAAAAGGTCTTTCAGAGGAACATGAAAAGATAATGAAAGACAATAAAGTTCCTGACTGGTATATTGAATCTTGTAAAAAAATAAAATATATGTTCCCTAAAGGTCATGCTGTTGCTTATGTAATGATGGCAGTTAGAATAGCTTATTATAAGGTTTATTATCCTCAGGCATATTATGCTACTTATTTCTCTGTTAGAGCAGATGATTTTGATGCAGATGTAATATTAAATGGTGATGAAGCAGTACTGCGAAAAATTGATGAAATTATTGCCATGGGTAATAATGCCACCCAAAAAGATAAAGGTTTGCTTACCATATTGGAAATATGTCATGAGATGTTTAAAAGAGGTATAAAATTTCTTAGAGCAGATTTATATAAATCAGATTCCATAAAGTTTTTAATAGAGGAAAATGGTATAAGAATTCCACTAAGTGCTTTACAAGGAGTTGGGAAAAATGCCGCTAAAAATATTCTAGAAGCAAGAGTAAAAGGGGAATTTATATCAAAAGAAGATTTAAGATTAAGATCAAAAGCTACTAAAACGGTAATTGAGGCTTTGGAAAAACATGGTTGTCTTAAAGGAATGCAAGAAACAAATCAAATTTCTTTATTTAATTTATGATATGTAACTTTAAATATAGAATGTTAACTTTCCCTTGAAATAACTTATTTGATATGATACAATGAGAACTAGTAAGTTTACTGATAAATTTTGACGGAGAAGAGTGGGTATAAAGCCCGCTCTTTCTATTTGTATTTTTTAGGAAACGCAACATATGTTGCGTTTTTAAATTAATTAGTTTTTTAGTATTTAATTTTATGTTTTATAACAAAATATATTTAAAGGAGGTATTATTGTGAAAAAGGATGCATTAATTGAAGAACTTATGGATTTAATAAAACCTATAGTAGAAAATATGAACTATGATTTATATAATTTAGATTTTGTGAAGGAAAATAGAGAAAATTATTTAAGAGTGTATATAGATAAACAAGGGGAAATAGAGCTAGAAGATTGTGAAAAAGTAAGCAGAGCTGTAAGCGAAATGTTAGATGAAGTTGACCCTATACCGGATAGTTACTATTTAGAAGTATCTTCTCCAGGAATTGAAAGAGAGTTATTTAATGACCAACATCTAAAAAAATATATAGGCAATAACGTTTTGATAAAATTATCATCATTATTAAATGGCAGTAAGAATTTTGAAGGGAAATTAAAAAGTTTTGATGAAGGTACTATTACTATAGAAGTTAACGAAAAAGAAATTTCTATTCCAAAAGAGAAAATTAATAAAGTGAATTTAAGAGGGGATTTTTAAAAGGAGGGCAATTAAAATGAATGAAGAATTCATACAAGCGTTAAGGGAGATAGTAAAAGAAAAGGGAATTTCTGAAGATTTAATATTTAATACAATAGAAGATGCATTAGTAGCAGCTTATAAAAAAAATTATGCTAAACAAGGAGCTACTACTCAAAATGTAGTAGTTAATATGAGTAGGGAGACTGGTGAAATTCAAGTATATTCAAGAAAGACAGTAGTAGATGAAGTTATAGATGAATTAAATGAAATTTCACTAGAGGATGCTAAGGAAATAGATCCAAGATATGAATTAGGTGAAGTAGTTAATATTGAAGTAACACCTAAGAAATTTGGAAGAGTAGCCGCACAAGCTGCAAAACAGGTTGTAATTCAAAGAATTAAGGAAGAAGAGAGAAGACTAGTTTATAATGAATTCATAGAAAAAGAATGTGATATAATAACAGGTACTATCATAAGAAAAGATAAATCAAATGTTTTTGTTGATTTAGGTAAAATAGAAGCAGTATTAGGACCAAACGAGCAAATGCAGGGAGAAGAGTATAATTTTAATGAAAGATTAAAATTATATATAGTTGAAGTAAAAAATACAACTAAAGGTGCTCAGGTTATAGTATCTAGAACTCATCCAGGGTTAGTAAAGAGATTATTTGAATTAGAAGTGCCAGAAATATATAATGGTATTGTAGAAATAAAGAGTATATCAAGGGAAGCTGGATCAAGAACAAAAATAGCTGTATATTCAAATGATGAAGACGTAGATCCTATGGGAGCATGCGTTGGTCCAAAAGGAGTAAGAGTACAGAATATAGTAGATGAACTTAGAAATGAAAAAATTGATATAATAAAATGGAGTAAATTACCGGATGAATACATAGCAAATGCTTTAAGTCCAGCTAAAGTATTAGATGTAACTGTTGATGAAGATAATAAATCTGCCAGGGTTGTTGTAGGTGATAATCAGTTATCTTTAGCTATAGGAAAAGAGGGGCAAAATGTAAGACTTGCTGCCAAACTTACTGGATGGAAAATAGATATAAAAAGTTCATCTCAAGTTTCTGAATGAAATTAGGCTTAATGAAGGATGGTGGTTTTAATGAAAATTAAAAAAATTCCACAAAGAATGTGTACTGGATGTTTAGAAATGAAGCCCAAAAAAGAACTTATTAGGGTAGTAAAAAGTAAAGAGGGGGAAGTTTCTGTAGACTTAACAGGAAAGAAAAATGGAAGAGGGGCTTATATTTGTAAAAGTGTAGATTGCCTCCAGAAAGCCTTTAAAAGCAAAAAGTTAGAAAAAAACTTAGAAACTAGTATTGATGAAAAAATATATAATACATTAAAGGAACAGATGAAAGATGAATAATAAATTTCTTGGATTTTTAGGAATTACAAAAAAAGCAGGAAAGTGTATAGAGGGATATAATAAATGTGAAGAAGCCATAAAAAAGAATATATGTAATCTTATTGTTGTTTCCGTGGATACTTCACAAAATACAAAAGATAAATTTAGTAAATTGTGTATAGATAGAAATATACCTATAATTATTGATTTTAGTAAGTTAGTATTATCTAATACTTTAGGTAGAAATGAAATAAATATTCTTGGAATTTCAGATGAAATTATGGGAAAAAGATTATTAGAATTATGGAAAGATTAATTTCGGGGGTGAACGTATTGTCAAAAATAAGAATATATGAATTAGCAAAAGAATTAAAAATGTCAAGTAAGAGTTTAATAAACCTTTTAAAAAATGAATTTGATATAGAAGTAAAGAACCATATGAGTGTTATAGAAGATGAAGATGCCCAGTTAATAAAAGAGTTATATTTGGGTGGAGGAAAAAATGAAGGTAATGATTTAGAAGATCATGTTGAAGAGAAGTACGGAGAATTACAAGAGGAAGAATTAAAGAAGAAGAATAAAAAAAGTAAAATAAAAAATAGTTCAACGGATAAAAATGAAAATAGTGAAGAACTAAATGAAGAGGAAATAGTTATAGAAATGGATACTACTATAACTGTTAAGGAGTTTTCTGATAAACTAAATAAACCTTATGCAGAGGTAATTAAACAACTTATATTTATGGGAGTTATGGCAGGAATAAATCAGGAAATAGATTTTGAAACTGCTGAAAAATTAGGAGAAAAATTTGAAGCATTAGTAGTTAAAAAAGAAGAAGATGCATCCTTAGAAGCAGAACAAGAAGATCTATATGACGAAGATGAAAAAAGTGAAAAGAGACCTGCGGTAGTTACTGTAATGGGTCATGTTGATCATGGTAAAACTTCACTATTAGATGCTATTAGAAAGGCAAAGGTTGCATCCACAGAAGCAGGAGGAATAACACAACATATAGGCGCTTATACAGTAAATGTAAATGATGAAAAAATAACATTTTTAGATACACCTGGTCATGAAGCTTTTACATCTATGAGAGCTAGAGGAGCTCAAATTACAGATATAGTTATATTGGTAGTAGCAGCGGATGATGGAATAATGCCACAGACAGCAGAAGCTATAAACCATTGTAAGGCAGCTAATGTACCAATAATAGTAGCTATAAATAAAATGGATAGACCAGGAGCTAATCCTGATAGAGTTAAACAACAGTTATCAGAAAAAGGACTCTTGGCTGAAGATTGGGGTGGAGATGTTATTACTGTACCTGTATCTGCACATACAAAAGAAGGAATAGATTCTTTACTTGAAATGATAGTTTTAACAGCAGAAATGCAAGAACTCAAAGCTAATTCTCAAAGAAAAGCTAAAGGTACTGTTATAGAAGCGAAACTTGATAAGGGTAGGGGTTCAGTGGCATCACTACTTGTACAAAATGGTACTTTACATGTTGGAGATTCAATTATAGTTGGTACTACATATGGTAGAATAAGAGCTATGTTTGATGACAAAGGTAAAAAAATAAAATCTGCAGGACCATCTATACCAGTGGAAATACTAGGATTATCAGAAGTTCCAGCTGCAGGTGATAGATTTAATGTTGTTAAAGATGAAAAGACTGCAAGAGAAATGGCAGAAAAAAGAAAAGAGAAGAGTAGAAATGAATATTTAAAATCAACTCATAAAGTCTCTCTTGAAGATTTATATAGTCAAATTAAAGAAGGAAAAATTAAAGAATTAAATATAATAGTTAAAGCGGATGTTCAAGGATCTGTAGAGGCGGTTAGACAATCTTTCGAAAAACTTTCAACTGATGAAGTAAAGGTAAGAGTTATACATGGTGGAGTAGGTGCTATAACTGAAACAGATGTTATTCTGGCTAATGCATCTAATGCAATAATTATAGGATTTAATGTTAGACCAGATTCTAATGCTATATCAGCTTCAGAAAAGGAAAATGTAGATATAAAAACATATAGAGTTATTTATACTGCAATAGAGGACATAAAGGCGGCTATGATAGGTATGCTTGAGCCTGAATATAAGGAAGTTGTTCTAGGGAGAGTAGAGGTTAGAAAAACATATAAGATATCTAATATTGGAACTGTTGCTGGTTGTTATGTTTTGGATGGTAAAATAACAAGAAATTCAAGTGTAAGAATAGTTAGAGAAGGTATAGTAGTATTTGAGTCTATATTAGATTCTTTAAAAAGATTCAAAGACGATGTAAAGGAAGTTGCTTCAGGATATGAATGTGGCTTGATGGTAGAAAAGTTCAATGATATAAAAGAGGGAGATATTGTTGAGGCTTACGTAATGGAAGAAATAAAAAAAGATAAGCTATAATCGAGGTGATATTTCATGGCTAAGTATAGAGCAGGACGAATAAATGAAGAGGTAAAAAAAGAGGTCTCAAATATAATTCAATATGATATAAGAGATCCTAGAATGGGAGCAATGGTTAGTGTAACAAAAGTTGATGTAACAAAAGATCTTAGATATGCTAAAATCTATGTTAGTATATTTGGTGATGAGGAAACAAAAATAAACACATTATCTGCGTTAAAACATTCCGCAGGATTTATTAGAAGAGAAATCGGCCATAGAATTAATTTAAGGTATACTCCAGAGATTATAATAAAACTAGATGATACTATAGAACATGGTATGCATATTGATAAGTTATTAGCTGATTTAAAGGAGAAGGACTCTCATGACAATGAATAAAATTTTAAATATAATAATGGAAAGTAATAAAATAGGTATTACTTTCCATACTTCTCCTGATGGTGATTCTCTGGGCAGTTCTCTTGGACTTTTACAAGGATTGAAGAAGTTAAATAAAGATGTGTATATATTGTCAAAAGAAAAACTTCCAGATAATTTTAAATTTTTGTCATTTAGTAATTGTATTCACAACGACACAGGAAAGGTTTTAGATAATACTGAGTGTGTTATCGTTTTAGACTGTGGTAATTTGGAAAGAGTCAATGCGGAATTAAATTTAGAAAAAAAAAATTATACATTGATTAATATAGATCATCATATGTCTAATGAATTTTATGGAGATCTAAACTTTGTTGATACTAATTCTGCTTGCATGGGAGAAATAGTGTATAAAATGTTAAGTTCTTTAAATATTTTAATAGATAAAAATATTGCAGAATGCTTATATACCTCTATATTAACTGATACTGGCTCCTTTAGACATTCAAATACTACATCTAGAACACATAGTATTGCAGGTGATCTAATAAATACTGGCATTGAATTTAGTGAAATCCATAGAAAAGTTTTTGATAGTAAAGATTTTTATAGATTTAAATTATATGCTTTAGTATTTGAAAAAATGCAATTAATTAACCAAAATATATGTGTTATGGAATTAACTAATGAAATGTTTCAAAATTTAAAAATAGATTCTGAAACAGATACTTCAGATATTGTTTCATTTGGGAATCAAATTGCAACTGTTGAAGTAACTGTGCTTTTCAAAGAAAAGGATAAAGATATAAAAATTAGTTTAAGATCAAAATCAAAAGTAGATGTAAGAAAAATTGCAGAAACTATTGGTGGTGGTGGCCACATAAGAGCCGCAGGAGCTAAAGTCCATAATAAATCTTTAGAAGAAGTGAAAAATATAGTAATTAAATTAATAAAAAAAGAGTTGATGAAATGAATGGTGTATTGAATATTTTGAAACCAGAAGGTATGACTTCTTTTGATGTGGTTAGAAAAGTAAGAAAAATAACTAATATAAAAAAAGTAGGTCATACCGGTACGTTAGATCCACTTGCTTCAGGAGTATTGCCAATATGTATAGGTAATGCTACTAAAATAGTTAATTACATAATGAATGATTTTAAAGAATATAAAGCAATCTTAAAACTTGGTGTAGTAACGGATACTTATGATAGAGAAGGAAAGATTTTATCACAAAAAGATATAAATCTTTCAAAACAAGAAATAATAAACACAATAGAATCATTTAAAGGGAAAATAAATCAGGTTCCACCTATGTTTTCTGCATTAAAAGTAAATGGGAAAAAGCTTTATGAATTAGCTAGGCAGGGTATAGAAATTGAAAGAAAAAGTAGAGAAGTACAAATTTATTCTATAGATATAATTTCTATAGATACTCCATTTGTTGAATTTAAAGTAAAATGTTCAAAAGGAACATATATACGAAGTTTATGTTATGATATAGGTAATAAATTAAAAGTTGGCGGAACTATGTGGGGTTTAGAAAGACTTCAAACCGGAATTTTTCATATAGATGATGCAATAAATATAAATTCTTTAAATCACAGTAATGTAAAAGACTCTATAATTGCTATAGATAAAGCTTTATATTGTTATGAAAATGTGTTCATAGATAATAAATATTCAAAATTACTTTTAAATGGAGTTACTCTTACTAATAAGTATATTATAAGAGATATAAAAAATGATATTTTATTAAAAGTATATTTAGACAATAGGTTTATAGGACTTGGAATGAAAACTGAAAAAGGTTTTAAAATTGTAAAATTACTTGTTTAGGGGTAATAATTATGCAAATAATAGAGGATGGAAATAAATATAATATTAATTCAAATACTTATATAGCTTTAGGGAGCTTTGATGGTTTACATGCAGGACATATGCAATTAATAGAAAAAACTATAAAGCTCTCAAGAGAAAATAATGCTAAAAGCATGGTTTATACTTTTAAAAATCATCCACGTGGGGTTATAAATAAAGATATGACACCTAAACTTTTAATGGATAATGACACTAAAATAAAAGTTTTAGATGAATTAGGGGTAGATATTTTAAACTTTATAACTTTTGATAAAAATTTTATGAAGGTGTCACCAGATGGGTTTGTATTAAACTTAATAAATAATTACAATGCTAAAGGAATAATAGTGGGATTTAATTATAGATTTGGATATAAAAATTTAGGTGATGTAACTTTATTAAATGAATTAAGCCGCAAATATAATTTTCATTTATATGTTATTGAACCTGTAAAATACAATAATGAACTTGTGTCAAGCTCTAATATTAGACGTATAATTTCAGAATCTGGTGAAATGAATAAAGTGAATAGAATGCTTACGCGACCTTTTTCTATTTCAGGTAACGTAGTAGAAGGTAGACAAATAGGTAGGACTATTGGATTTCCTACTGTGAATTTAGATTATAGCAAAAATTTTATAATACCAAGAGGTGGAGTATATTTTACTATTGTACAATATAAAAATGATTTTTATAAAGGAGTAACTAATATAGGTTATAATCCAACTGTAAAAAACAACAAGTTAAGTTTGGAAACTCATATACTTAATTTTCATAAAAGTGTATATAATGAAGAAATAAGGATATATTTTATAGATAGAATAAGAGATGAAAAAAAATTTAACTCTTTAGATGAATTAAAAATTAGGATTAATGAAGATAAAAAATATGTTGAAAAACAAAACTTAGAATTAATAGTAAAAAATAATTTACAACAGAAAGGTTATTTGTTATAATTAGTTTCGTGAACCTTAATCTATGATTACTGGTTGCCGGCGGTATTCTTGGATTAAGGGGATATAACAATCGGAGGTGTATATAAATGGATAAGGTATTAAAGAACGAAATATTAACAAAACACGCAAGACATGAGGGAGATACTGGTTCTCCAGAAGTGCAGATTGCACTTTTAACAGAAAGAATTAATCATTTAAATGAACATCTAAAAGTTCATAAAAAAGACTTCCACTCAAGAAGAGGTCTTTTGATGATGGTTGGTAAAAGAAGAGGTCTTTTAAATTACTTAGAAAAGAAAGATATTGAAAGATATCGTGCTATTATTAAGGAATTAGGTTTAAGAAAGTAGTATAAAGTATTAGAGCGGCTTTGACCGCTCTATTATTTTGAACTATATTGTATAAAAAAATGATAAAATAGGATAATAATAGTGAACAATTTGAAGGGAGGTAAATTATGAATCATATACTTGAAACTACTGTAGCTGGAAGAACATTAAAGGTGGAATATGGGAAAGTAGGAATGCTCTCAGATTGTGCCATGTTCGTAAGTTATGGAGATACAGTAGTATTAGTAAATGTAAATGCGTCAAAAGAACCAAGGGAGGGTATAGACTTTTTCCCTTTAAGTGTTGAATACGAAGAAAGGCTATATGCTGTAGGTAAGATACCTGGTGGGTTTATAAAAAGAGAGGGAAGACCTTCTGAAAAGGCTATATTACATGCAAGAGCTATTGACAGACCATTAAGACCATTATTCCCAAAAGGCTATAGGAATGATGTTCAAATAGTTTGTACAGTTTTATCTGTGGACCAGGATAATTTACCAGATATTTTAGCTATGAATGCAGCATCACTTGCTTTATGCGTATCAAGTATACCATTTAATATTCCAGTTGCTACCGTTTCTGTAGGATTAGTTGATGGAAAATTCATAATAAATCCGACACAACAAGAAAGAGAAACTACTGAATTAACTTTAACAGTTTGTGCCACAAAAGAAAGAATCATGATGATTGAAGCTGGAGCACATGAAGTTAATGAAGATGTAATGTATAATGCAATAAATTTTGGATTTAAAGAATGTCAAAATATAATTAAATTTCAAGAAGAAGTTATGAAGAAGTTTGGAAAAGAGAAAGTTGTACCTGTTATATACAAGGTAGATGAAGAATTAGAAAAACAAGTAAAGGACTTTTCTTTTGACATGATAAAAGAAGCTATGTATATTACAGATAAAGATGAAAGAAATGCGTCTATAGATATTGTAAAAGAAAAGGTTTTTGAACATTTTGAGGAAGAATATTCAGAAAACACTGCAGATATATCAGAAGTACTATATAAAATGCAAAAAGATATAGTTAGGAATATGATTCTAAATGAAAAGAGAAGACCAGATGGTAGACAATTTAATGAAATAAGACCTATAAGTTGCGATGTAGGATTTTTGCCAAGAACACATGGAACAGGTTTATTTACGAGAGGATTAACTCAAGTAATGACTGTAGCTACCATTGGGCCATTAGGAGATGTACAAATATTGGATGGAATTGGTGATGAAGAATTTAAAAGATATATGCATCATTATAATTTCCCATCTTATAGTGTTGGAGAAGTTAGACCTCTTAGAGGACCAGGAAGAAGAGAAATTGGACACGGAGCTTTAGCTGAGAAAGCTTTAGAACCACTTATTCCTTCAGAAGAAGAATTTCCTTATACAGTTAGACTTGTATCAGAGGTGTTAAGTTCTAACGGATCAACTTCACAAGCAAGTGTATGTGGAAGTACATTGGCTTTACTTGATGCAGGGGTTCCAATTAAAAGCCCAGCTGCAGGAATTGCAATGGGACTTGTTACTAGTGAAGATTTATCCGAAGAAGAAGTACTTACAGATATTCAAGGGATAGAAGATTTCTTTGGAGATATGGACTTTAAAGTAGCAGGAACTGAAAATGGAATAACTGCTATTCAAGTGGATACAAAGATACATGGTTTGTCTGATGCATGTGTAAAGAAAACTTTAAATGAAGCTAAAATAGCCCGTGAATTTATACTAGAAAAAATAAAAAAATGTATTCCAGAAGCTAGAAAAGAACTTTCACCATATGCACCTAGAGTTTATACTATGAGTATACATCCAGATAAAATAAGAGATGTTATTGGTGCAGGGGGTAAAACTATAAATAAAATTATAGCCGAAACTGGAGTAAAAATTGATATAAAAGAAGATGGGAAAATATATATTATGTCAAATGACAGTGTAGGTGCAGATAGAGCATTAAAAATAATAAATGATTTAACTAAGGATGTAGAAGTAGGAGAAATATATCTTGGTAAGGTAACAAGAACTACTAATTTTGGAGCTTTTGTTGAGATACTACCTGGAAAAGAAGGATTAGTTCATATATCAAAGCTTGATTTTGCTAGAGTTAATAAAGTAGAAGATATAGTATCTGTAGGCGATGAAATACTTGTAAAAGTTACGGATATTGATGATCAGGGTAGAATTAATTTATCAAGAAAAGATGCAATAAAGAGAGAAGAAGAAAAGGAAGAAACAAAAAAGGAAGAAACAAAATAACAGAAATAGAAGGGCTTTGAGCCTTTTTATTTTTTAAATTTATGGGAGGAACATAATGTATAATATAATTAGACTTAATAATGGATTAAGAGTAGTATTGGAAGAAATAGATTATGTCAATTCTGTAAGTGTAGGATTATGGGTTAAAAATGGTTCAAGAAACGAGGATGAGTATAATAATGGCATATCGCATTTTATAGAACATATGCTATTTAAAGGTACTTATAATAGAAGTAGTAAAGATATAGCTGAGAGTGTAGAAGATTTAGGAGGTCAACTTAACGCGTTTACTGGAAAAGAAGCTACTTGTTATTATATCAAAATACTGGATAATCATCTAGAACTGGCCTTAGATGTCATTTCTGATATGCTATTTCAAAGCAAATTTTCACAAGAAGACATAGAGAAAGAAAAAGGAGTAGTTATAGAAGAGATAAACATGACAGAAGATTCTCCGGAAGATGTTTTAATGGATCTTCATAGTGAGGCTATTTGGGGAAAAAATTCTATAGCATTACCTATACTTGGAACTATTGATACAATTAATTCATTTTATAGAAATAAAATTATAGATTATGTATCTTCTCACTATATACCTGAAAACTGTGTATTATCTATTGCAGGAAAATTTAACATAAATTCTATACATAAATTAATAGAAAAATATTTTGGACATTGGGAATCTAGTAATAAACAAATAACTACCTATGAAAAGCCAAATATTATTAAAGAGCACTTATTTAAAAAAAAGAATATAGAACAACTTCATATAAGTTTAGGTTTATATGGAGCTGAATTGGGTAGTGATGATATCTATTCTCTATTACTTTTGAATAATATTCTAGGTGGCGGTACTTCCTCTATATTATTTCAAAAAATAAGAGAAGAAAAGGGAAGATGCTATTCTATATATTCTTATTTAAGTTCTTTTGAAAATACAGGTATAGTAAGTATTTATACTGGACTTAATCCTAAATATTCTTTAGAAGTGGTAAATCTTATAAAAGATGAGATTAAGTATTTTTCTAACACCAAATTTTCAGAAGCTAAATTAAAAAAAGGAAAAGAACAATTAAAAGGAAGTTATATATTAGGCTTAGAAAGTACTAGTAGTAGAATGTTTAATAATGGAAAATCTGTGCTTTTTTCAAATAAAATTAATAAGCCTTTAGATATAATTAATAAAATTGATAATATAGATACTAATAAGATACATAGAGTTTTAAATAACACTTTTAAAAAGGGGATAATAAATTCAGCATATGTAGGAAAAAATATTGACTTAAATACAATAAAAATTATAATAGAAGATGATACTATACCATTTAAAAATAGTAAGACTACATTAATATAATAGTAATAAAACCTTAATATATTTCATATTATTCTATGAAATATATTAAGGAGGTTATATGTGTAATGGAAGTAGATATTAAATTGTATAGTGAAATGGAAAAATATGAAATAATTAATATTAACGACGGAGATAAATATAATTATTTAGCTAATAATGATATTATAATTGACGAAGATGGAAATTTTAAATTACTAATATTAAATGATGCTAATTTAAAATTTGGTTTATTTGGTAAGAATGAATTTATAGAGGTACCTTGGGAGTATATAAAAAAAATAGGCTCAAGAACAATAATCATAGATGTAGATGAAAGGTTATTAAAAAAAACCCGTATATAATAATGGAGGTATAACATGAAAATATTAGTCCAAAAATTTGGTGGTACTTCTGTTTCCACCCATGAAAGAAGAGCCAGAGTAATTGATAAAATAATAAAGGCCAAAAAATCGGGATATTGTCCAGTAGTGGTTGTATCCGCTATGGGTAGAAAAGGTGAGCCTTATGCAACAGATACACTGTTGTCTCTTGTTAGCGAAGACTTAAAAAAACAAAATACCTTAGCTATAGATTTGCTTATGAGCTGTGGTGAGGTTCTAAGCACTGTTGTAATGACAGATGAATTGATGACAAAAGGAATACAAGCAGTTCCTATGACTGGTGGTCAAGCTGGTATTTTTACAGATGATAATTATAACAATGCTACAGTGTTAAATTTAGATGGGAAAAATATTATAGAAGCCCTAAAAGAAAATAAAATACCTATAATAGCAGGTTTTCAAGGAATAAATGATAGTGGATTTATAACTACATTAGGTAGAGGTGGAAGTGATGTAACTGCAGCACTTTTAGGATTATCTTTAAATGCAGAAAAAGTGGAAATATATACAGATGTAGATGGGATTATGACAGCGGATCCAAGGATAGTAAAGGATGCACATTTAATTAAGGAAATAAGTTATAATGAAGTATTTCAATTTGCAGATCAGGGAGCAAAAGTTATTCATCCAAGAGCTGTAGAAATAGCTATGAAGCATAATATACCGTTAGTTATAAAGAATACATTAAGTGATTGCCAGGGAACAATAATAAACAATACAGGGGATATAAATCTAGATAATATAATAACAGGTATAACTCATATGGGGAATAGAGTTCAAATAAAAGTATCTTCTTTACAAAAAACTGAGAATGATTCTAATTATTCTAATTTACTAAATATATTAGCAGATAATTTTATTAGTATAGATTTAATTAATGTATTTCCAGAAGAGCTTATTTTTACTATAGATGGTAAAGACTTTGAGAAGTTTAATAAAATAATGAAAAATTTAAATTTAATATATTCTCATATAGATAATTGTAGTAAAATAGCTATAATAGGAAGTAGAATGAGAGGAATTCCTGGAGTAATGGCAAAAATATTAAAATGCCTTACTAACCAAAATATTAAAGTTATACAAACAGCGGATTCTCATACTACTATATGGTGTTTAGTAGAAGGTAGTTTTACGGAAAAATCTATAAATGCTCTTCATGAAGAATTTAATTTAGGAAAAAATTTATAATACAAAAAAACATTAGTATATTATTTCCCTCCTAGCATAAAATAAGTTTATGCTAGGAGGGAATAATATGTGTGATGAAAAAAATAAGAATGAGGCAAATAAAACTGAATTAAATAATGTAAAAGAATTAGGAATTTTAAACCTTCCCAAAACTGATGAAAGAGTATATGTACTTCCTATAATAGGACAAATAGAAGGTCATTCTGCAGTGCCACCACAAAATAAAAGTACTAAATATGAACATGTGATTCCTCAACTTGTAAACATAGAAATGAATGATAACATAAAAGGGATATTAGTAATTTTAAACACTGTAGGTGGGGATGTAGAAGCAGGATTAGCCATTGCTGAAATGATTAATAGTGTAAGTAAACCAACAGTTTCTTTAGTTATAGGCGGAGGACACTCTATAGGCGTACCATTAGCCACATCCTCTGACTATTCATTTATATCTCCTACAGCAACTATGATTGTTCATCCTATAAGAATGAATGGACTTATAATAGGAGTGCCACAAACCTTTGAATATTTTGATAAGATGCAAAAAAGAATAAATGAATTTATAATAAGAACATCTAATATAAAAAAAGGAAATTTAGAAAAATTAATGATTAAAACTGATAACTTATTAAATGACATGGGTACTATCTTAATAGGAAAAGAGGCTGTAGAATGTGGAATTATAAATGAAGTGGGTGGTATAAAAAACGCATTAGATAAATTAAATGAATTAATGGAAAATAAGGATGTTAATAAGAAATAAAGCCATGGGTATATCCTATGGTTAATTTTTATATAGACAAGCTGTTAAAGGATAATTAAAATAATATATAGAAATAAATTTAAGGGGGTGATAATTTATATGGCTAAGAAAAAGACTTTGTACAATGCTGAAAATGAAATAAAGGGTATAATATTAAGTACTGTAGGAGTATTGATGCTAATAAGTGTTTTTTCAAATTCTAATTCTGGTATTATAGGTAAAATAATAAAAAAAATGCTTATTACTATATTTGGATTAGGGGCATTTATATTTCCCATGTTAATTATATTTATAGGAATATGTATTATATTGAAAAAAGGGAAAATAAATTTTAATAGAAAATTTTATGGTATAATACTTTTTTTGTTTAACACACTTTTATGCATTCAAATGGCAAGCATAGGTGTTGATATAGATAAAGATAATATTTTTACAGGAATTGAAAACATTTATAACTCTAATTCTGTTTTTCATGGGGGAGTTTTATGTTATCTTATAGATATACCTTTATACAAATTATTTGGTAAATTAGGCTCCTTTATTATTTTTACTGCCATGTATATAATCTCTATAATATTAATAAGTCAAATTTCGTTATACAATGTTATAGAAAATGTAAGAGCTAATATAAAAAATAACAAGGAACATATTAAACGTAATAAGGAAATCACTAAAGAAGATTTAGTTGCTTCTGACAAAGAAGAAGATAAAGAGGGAAAAAACCAAAAGAATAAAAGGAAAATCATTGACTTCATTAAAAATACTTCATTAGATGAAAAACAAAGAACTATAGATATAAAATTTAGTAACGATAATTCATTTAAATCTCATGAGAAAAGTATAGAGGAAGAAGTGGAAAATTTAAATAAGGAATTAGATTATAAGATAAATGATGATAGTAAACAAAGTATAGTATATACTTTCCCATCCACTAATCTATTAAACAATAATAAAACTTCAAAATTAAATAGAGAGGATAAAAAAGAACTTATAAATAATGCTGATAAATTAGAAGAAACTTTGGCAAGTTTTGGAGTAGATGCAAAAATTATACAAGTTACTAAAGGACCATCTGTAACTAGATTTGAGCTCCAACCCCATGCAGGTGTTAAAGTAAGTAAAATTGTTAATTTATCTGATGATATAGCACTAAGCCTTGCATCATCTGGAGTAAGAATAGAAGCACCTATACCTGGTAAGTCTGCAGTAGGAATAGAAGTACCTAATAAAGAACTTACGGCGGTATATTTAAGAGAAGTTTTAGAGTCTGAAGAATTTATAGGTTTTAATAAAAATTTAGCATTTGCGTTAGGGAAAGATATAGGGGGTAATTGTGTAATATCTGATTTGGCCAAAATGCCCCATTTACTTATTGCCGGTGCTACAGGTTCAGGAAAAAGTGTTTGTATAAATACATTGATTATGAGTCTTTTATATAAATATTCTCCTGAAAATGTAAAGTTACTTATGATAGATCCAAAGGTAGTAGAGTTAAATATATATAATGGAATTCCCCATCTATTAATTCCTGTAGTAACAGAACCTAAAAAAGCAGCGGGTGCTCTAAACTGGGCAGTTAATGAGATGACTAGAAGATATAAATTATTTGCAGAAAATAATGTTAGAAACTTAGAAAGTTATAATGAATTAACCGAAAAAGGAAAAATAGAAGACAAATTACCTTTGATAGTAATAATAATAGATGAATTAGCTGATTTAATGATGGTTTGTCCAAATGACGTAGAAGATTACATAGGAAGATTGGCGCAAATGGCAAGGGCAGCTGGTATGCATTTAGTTATTGCTACACAAAGACCATCTGTAGATGTAATTACTGGGGTAATTAAAGCCAATATACCTTCTAGAATATCTTTTGCTGTATCCAGTCAAATAGATTCTAGAACAATTTTAGATATGTCTGGAGCAGAAAAACTTTTAGGAAAAGGAGATATGCTTTTTTATCCTACTGGAGAAGCTAAACCCCTAAGAATACAAGGGGCTTTTATTTCAGAAGAGGAAGTGGAAAAGGTTGTTAATTATATTAAAAATCAGCAAGGAGAAGCCAACTACGAACATGATATAATAGAAGAAATAAATACTGCAACAGAAGTCAATAATGAAGATAAAGATGAGCTTTTGGATGAAGCCATAAAAATAGTATTAGATATGGATCAAGCATCTACATCTCTTCTACAAAGAAAATTAAGAATAGGTTATAATAGAGCTGCAAGAATTATAGAGCAATTGGAAGACAGAGGTATTATTTCTGGAAAAGACGGAAGTAAACCAAGACAAGTGCTTATAAATAAAGAAGATATAAATTAGGAGGAGTATAATGGACAAAGTAAAATTTGGAGTAATAAGTTTAGGTTGTGATAAAAATAGGATAGATTCTGAAATACTAATAGATAGAATGTCAAAGCGTGGGATATTAACAAATAATGCTAAAGAAGCAGATGTTATTATAGTTAATACCTGTGGATTTATAGAATCATCTAAGCAGGAATCTATAGATACTATATTGGAGATGTCCCAATATAAAAAAAGTAATTGTAAAGCATTGGTTGTAACTGGATGTTTAAGTCAAAGATACGGTAAAGAACTTCAAAGTCTTTTACCAGAAGTAGATGTGATACTTGGAGTTAATGATTATGATAAATTAGAAGAATCAATTGACAGTGTATTAGAAAAGAAAAAAGAAAAAATACTATGCTGTAATTATAGTGATAATACAATAAATGAAGGTGAAAGGATTTTAACAACTCCTAAACATTATGCATATGTACGAATTGCTGAGGGTTGTGATAATTTTTGTACGTATTGTATAATTCCTAAAATAAGAGGTAAATATAGAAGCAGAAAAATAGAAAATATTTTAGAAGAAGTATCATCATTAGCTGAAAATGAGGTTAGAGAAATAATATTAGTAGCTCAAGATACCACTAGATATGGAATAGATATTTACAATAAAAAAATGTTGCCGGAATTAATAAAAAAAATATCACAAATAGATGAAATAAAATGGATAAGAGTATTGTACTGTTATCCGGAAGAAATGACAGATGAATTAATAGAAGAACTACGTGTTAATGAAAAGGTATGTAAATATTTAGATATACCTCTTCAGCATATAAGTAATAATATCTTAAAAACTATGGGGAGAAGAAGTAAAAAAGAAGAAATAATTAATACTATAAATAAATTAAGAAATAAAATACCTAACATAGTACTTAGAACTTCAATAATAGTAGGATTTCCTGGTGAAACTTTAGAAGATTTTAAAGAGTTAAAAGAATTTATTATAAATAATAAGCTAGATAAAGTTGGAGTATTTAAATACTCACAAGAAGAAAATACTCCCGCATCTAATATGAATAATCAAATATCAGAGGATATAAAAGAAAAGAGAGAAAAAGAACTTATGATTCTGCAACAAGGTATTTCCAGAGATATTAATAGAGATAAAATTGGCAAAGTCTATGATGTAATGATAGATGAGCATAATGGTGAATATTATATTGGAAGAAATTTTGAAATGACTCCTGAAATTGATGGTGCAATTTATTTTAAATATGATAAAATATTAAATGTAGGTGATATTATAAAAGTAAAGATAGAGGAAAGCCTAGAATATGATTTAATAGGAGTTGTATATTATGAATCTAGCAAATAAACTTACTGTAATAAGAATCTTTTTAGTACCTATTTTTTTGATTTTTATAGCTATTAAAGGAATTCCCTATGGGAAGGAAATAGCTACGTTTATTTTTATATTGGCAGCATTAACAGATAAATTAGATGGATACATAGCAAGAAGTAGGAATCAAGTAACAAAGTTTGGAAAATTTATGGATCCCTTAGCAGATAAACTTTTAGTTACAGCTGCACTAGTTTCATTGGTTGAATTACAGGTTTTGCCGGCTTGGGCGGCTATGATTATAATTGCAAGAGAATTTGCTGTAACAGGTCTTAGAGCTGTAGCGGCTTCCGAAGGTATAGTAATAGCAGCAAGTCCTTGGGGTAAGGCTAAAACTGTAACTCAAATAATAGCTATAGTGGCTGCATTGCTTAGCTTAGATAGCGTTATGAAAACTTCTTTCATTTCTAATATTTTATCTTCAAACTATATTGTTGTAATATCAAAGATTTCTATGGCGGCAGCTATAATAATTACAATAATTTCTGGAATAGACTATTTTGTTAAAAATAAAGATGCCATAAAAACTGATAAGTAAGTTATTTATGTGTTTAAAAAAATATATTTTGTATATAATCTTTAATAATGAAGAGTTCCTAGAAATCTAGGGACTTTATTCATATGTTGACCTTATTGAAAAAGTATTATATAATTATAAAGAACAGATGTTCGAATTATGAAAGGAAGGTGAGCCCTTTTAGGGGAAAATATGAATAATGATAAAGTAAAAGCTATTGAAGCTGCAATGGGACAAATAGAAAAGCAGTTTGGTAAAGGTTCTATAATGAAATTAGGTGAACACAATGTGTTAAATATAGATGCAATATCTACAGGATGCTTAGGTATGGATATTGCTCTTGGAATAGGTGGTGTGCCACGTGGAAGGATTATAGAAGTTTATGGTCCAGAATCCTCAGGTAAGACTACAGTAGCATTACATATAATTGCAGAAGCACAAAAAAAAGGTGGCGCTGCTGCATTTATAGATGCCGAACACGCATTAGATCCTACATATGCCAAAAGATTAGGAGTGGATACAGAAAATCTCATAGTTTCTCAACCAGATACAGCTGAGCAGGCACTAGAAATTGCAGAAGCTCTTGTAAGGTCAAATGCTATAGATGTTATAGTTGTGGACTCAGTAGCTGCATTAGTACCAAGAGCAGAGATAGAAGGTGAAATGGGAGATAGCCATGTTGGATTACAAGCAAGACTTATGTCACAAGCTTTAAGAAAATTAGCGGGATCTATAAATAAATCTAAATGTGTAGCTATTTTTATAAACCAACTAAGAGAAAAAGTAGGTATTATGTTTGGAAATCCTGAAACTACACCAGGAGGAAGAGCTTTAAAATTCTATTCCAGCGTAAGGATGGATATTCGTAGAATAGATTCAATAAAACAAGGTGATGAATTTTTAGGTAATAGGGCTAGAGTTAAAATGACTAAAAATAAGGTAGCACCACCATTTAAAACAGCGGAATTTGATATTATGTATAATGAAGGTATATCAAGAACAGGTAATATTTTAGATATAGGAGTAAAGGAAGAAATTGTTCAAAAAAGTGGGGCTTGGTTTTCCTATAAGGATACAAGACTTGGTCAAGGAAGAGAAAATGCTAAACAATTTTTAAAGGAAAATGGTGATATTTTATTAGAAATTGAGAACTTAATAAGGGAAAAATATGAATTACCTTTGGCTGAAAATACCTCTAAAAACGGTAAAAAATCTTCTGAAAAGCCTGGGGAGAAACAAGAAACTAAAAGGGCAGTAAGTAAATAAATAAGAATATATACAACTTGACATAATGATAAAATTAATATAAAATAAATACAAAATCTGGTTTAGCGAAAACATCCATTTGAATAAATATGACACCTTTCTATGCTTTATATTTAGAAAAAATAGATTAAAAATTACAAAAGAGCAAAGGAGGTGTTCATATGAAACCGATGTACATTATAGCAATAACTGTAATAATAGCTGCTATTGCTATATACATTGATTTTTATATAAGGAAAAATGTATCAGCGGCTAAAATTTCTAATGCAGAAGAAACATCAAAAAAAATATTGGGTGATGCTGAAAGGGAAGCAGAATCCAAGAAAAAAGAAGCTATTCTCGAAGCGAAAGAAGAAGCGCATAGGTTAAGAAACGATATTGAAAAAGAGTGTAGGGATAGAAGAAATGAAGTTCAGCGCTTAGAACGAAGATTGATTCAAAGAGAAGAATCAATAGATAAAAAAAGTGACATGCTTGAAAAAAGGGAAGAAAGTTTAAATAAAAAACAACAAGAACTAGATGACCTAGAAGCAAGTATTGAGGAACTTTATAGTAAACAAAGAGAAGAATTAGAAAAATTATCAGGGCTAACTTCAGACCAAGCAAAAGAAATTTTGTTAGAAGAAGTTAGTAAAGAAATTAAACACGAAACTGCTATGATGATAAAGGATGTTGAGACAAAAGCAAAAGAAGAGGCTGACAAAAGAGCTAGAGAAGTAATTACATACGCTATTCAAAGATGTGCTGCAGATCATGTTGCAGAGACAACTGTATATGTAGTAAATCTTCCAAATGATGAAATGAAAGGGCGTATAATAGGTAGAGAAGGAAGAAATATAAGAACTCTTGAGACCCTTACAGGTGTAGATTTAATTATTGATGATACACCAGAAGCAGTAATTCTTTCTGGCTTTGATCCAATAAGAAGAGAAATAGCAAGGATAGCCTTGGAAAAATTAATAGTAGATGGACGTATTCATCCAGCTAGAATTGAAGAAATGGTAGAAAAAGCTAAGAAAGAAGTGGAAAGTGATATTAGAGAAGAGGGAGAACAGGCTACATTTGAAACTGGTGTGCATGGTCTTCATTCAGAGTTAATTAGATTGTTAGGTAGATTGAAGTATAGAACTAGCTACGGTCAGAATATTTTAAAACATTCTATAGAAGTAGCTTACTTAGCTGGTTTAATGGCTTCAGAACTTGGCATTGATCCTACGTTAGCTAAAAGAGCTGGGTTACTTCACGACATAGGTAAAGCAGTAGATCATGAAGTTGAAGGACCACATGCTGTTATAGGTGCTGAAGTAGCAAAAAAATATCATGAATCACCTATAATAGTTAATGCCATAGCAGCTCATCACGGCGATGTAGAATCTCAATCTCTTGAGGGAATATTGGTTCAAGCAGCTGACGCTATTTCAGCAGCAAGACCTGGGGCAAGAAGAGAAACTTTAGAAGCTTATATAAAGAGATTAGAAAAACTTGAAGAAATAGCAAATTCATATGAAGGCGTAGAAAAGTCATATGCCATTCAAGCGGGTAGAGAGATAAGAATAATAGTTAAACCAGAAGAAATAGATGATGCTGGGTCAGTTGAGATGGCAAGGAATATTGTAAAAACAGTAGAAGGTGAATTGGAATATCCTGGCCAGATTAAAGTGAATGTGATACGTGAGACTCGAGCAATAGAATACGCTAAATAACTCATAAAATAGTAAAAAAATCCTTTTAGTCTAGAAAAATTTAGAAATTTTGCTAGATTAAAAGGATTTTTTCATTTTATGTAGAATATTATAAATAGCAACAACAATATCAAATTAAGTTTAAAATATAGGAGGTTTATTATGGAAGTATTAAAAGTTTCAGCAAAATCAAGTCCAAATAAAGTTGCAGGAGCACTAGCAGGAGTTTTAAGAGAAAAAGGAGGGGCTGAAATTCAAGCTATAGGAGCAGGAGCATTAAATCAAGCAATTAAATCAGTTGCAATTGCAAGAGGGTTTGTAGCACCAAGTGGTATTGACTTAGTTTGTATACCAGCTTTTACTGATATAGAGATTGATGGCGAAGAACGAACTGCTATAAAATTAATTGTTCAGCCAAGATAATATGAATATAATTTAAATTTTAAAGGGCTTGAATTTATTCAAGTCCTTTAATTAATGATAAAAATATGTTAAATTATAATTTGAAGTAACTTTATAAGCTAATAATTAATAAAAATTATATTTTTAGGAGGAATTAAATTTGGACTTAAAATCAACAATTCAACTTATGAGACCCAAACAATGGATAAAAAACGGTTTTGTTTTTGCTGCAATAGTTTTCTCAGGTAAATTTGTAGAAACTTCGCTATTACTTATTGCTATAAAAACCTTTATTTTATTTTGTCTTACCTCCTCTACTATTTATATACTAAATGACTTAGTTGATATAGAGAAGGACAAGTTACATCCAGAAAAGAAAAATAGACCATTACCAAGTGGTAAGGTATCAAAGAGTACTGCTATAGTATTAGATATTATTTTGCTTATATCAGTAATATATTTTTCTATTGGAAACATGAAGTTATTTGCAATTTTTATGACCTATATAATTGTAAACATTGCATATTCTTTCAAATTGAAAAATGTAGTTATTGTAGATGTTATGATAATAACATTTGGTTTTATTTTAAGGGTGCAATCAGGTAGTATCGCTATAGGAATAACAATCTCACCTTGGTTAATTTTATGTACCACATTATTATCCTTATTTTTAGCTTTAAATAAGAGAAAAAGTGAACTTATAACTTTGAATTCTAAAAGTGGTAAACATAGAAAAATTCTAGAGGAATATTCTATAGAACTTTTAGATAATATGCTTACAATAGTAACACCATCAATACTAATTGCATATTGTTTATATACTTTTAGTTCTATTCAAAGTAACACAATGATGTTTACTATTCCTTTTGTTTTATATGGTATATTCAGATATCAATATCTTATGATTAAACAAAATATAGGTGGAAAGCCTGAAGATATATTTACAAAAGATATTCCTTTTTTAGTAAACATAGTTTTGTGGATTATTAGTATAATTGTAATTATATACTTTAAACTATAATATGGAGGACTGAATTTATGTTGAATAGCATTAGTCATAAAAAATATGATGAAACTAATAAAAAATATTATTTAATTTTAGGATTAATAGGAGTACTTCTAAGTATAATATGGATTACTTTAGTAAAAACTACGCCTTTTTCGGATTTTGAATATTATTATAATTTATCATCTAATATAGCAAATGGGAAACCTTGGGGAGATACATATACTTCTGTAGGATATTGTATAGTTTTAGGATTTATATTTAAAATATTTGGTACTAGTCTTATAGTAGCTAAAATTTTCAACATTTTACTTACAATAATAAGCTATTTATTAGTTTATCTTATATTAAATAAACTAGATATAGGGGAAAAAAGTAAAAAAGTTATATATGCCTTTTTTGTATTATTTCCTTTAAATATTTATTATAATAGCCTAGTTGCCACTGAAATATTTTTTACATCTATAATACTTCTGGTAACTAATATATATTTAAGTGAAATTAAATATAAATACTTAATTTTAGGAGTTTTGGTTGGATTAAATACAATTGTGAAACCAACTTTTATTTGTATGTCGCTTGCTATTTTTATAGTTGATTCTATTAGTTCTAAAAAGTTTTTTCATTCACTTAAAAATAGTTTAATAATATTTATAGTATCAATTCTAGTTATAACACCTTGGTGTTATAGAAACACTAAATTAATAGGACAGCCTACCTTTGTATCTAATAACGGGGGTATAGTTTTATATATAAATAATAATTCTCAAAACAATACAGGCTTATGGATGCCTGCTGAAGATGTAGAAAATTCTATAGTAAAAACTGATGAGTACATAAATGCTAATATGACTAAGAAAAATAAAATGTTATCTAAAGCAGCAAAGAGTTGGATAAAAGAAAACCCAAAACAATTTATAAAGTTAGGATTTTTAAGACTAAAAAATACTTATGCTGCAGCAGGAGATACTTATTATACAACTTTTGAATCTGGATTAAACAATAGTAAGAATCATATTTTAACTACTATAGCAACTGTAGCTAAAATAGTAGCTTTTTATCCTGGAATTCTATTTGTGTTATTATATAGTCTATATGTATTATATAGTCTAATAAGAAGAAATCAAGAAAATACAGATAAATTTTTATTATACTGTTGTATTATGTTTTATATGTTTACTTGCATATATTTTATAACAGAGGGACAGGCAAGGTATTCTTTCCCGTTAATATTTTTTATGATAAATTGTACAGTGTGCTTTTTTGCAAAAATTAAGGAGATATTTATATGGTAGGTTTAATTTTAACATCTGTATTTTTAGGAGCACTAGGACAAATATTGGTAAAAATTGGTGCAGTCAACCTTAATTTAGATTTTACAACTGCCCATATATTTCAAAGTATTTTAAGTATAATAAAAAATTTACCTGTAATGTCTGGAATAATATCTTATGGAATTAGTTTTTTATTATGGATTAAAGTTTTAAGTAAAGTAGAATTAAGTTATGCATATCCTATGGTGAGTTTAGGCTATATAATAGTTATGATATTTTCCTATTTCTTTTTTAAAGAAAATATTAATTTTTTAAGAATTATGGGAGTACTATTTATTATAGTAGGGGTAATACTTGTTTCAAAAAGTTAATATATAAATTTTTAAGTAAGCTATAATTCAATTTTCAGATATGCATGTAAGAATTATAGCTTATTTTAGTGTTTTTTCAATATATTATTTTAAAAATTGAAAAAAATATATATTTAAATTGCATTATATGAGAAAATTATGTATCATATTATTATATAATTTTAATAACCGGGGGTGTACTTATGATATTATCTAAAAAGGCAGAAAAAATTTCTCCTTCTATAACTTTAGCTATTACGGCAAAGGCAAAAGCAATGAAGGAAAATGGGATAGATGTAATTGGTTTTGGTGCAGGGGAGCCTGACTTTAATACTCCTTCTAATATTCAAAATGCAGCAATAGAAGCTATGAGAAAAGGATATACTAAATATACGCCTACATCAGGAATAAATGAATTAAAGAAAGCTATACTTAATAAATTTGAAAAGGATAATCATTTAAAGTATTCTAATTCACAGATTATAGTATCTACTGGAGCTAAACAATGTCTTTCAGATGTTTTTATGGCTATATTAAATCCAGGAGATGAGGTGCTTATATGTACACCATACTGGGTGAGTTATCCTGAACTTGTTAAACTATCTGATGGAATACCAGTACTAATTAAGGGAGATAATAAAAATAGTTTCAAATATTCAATAAAAAATTTAGAGGAGGCAATAACTAAAAAGACCAAAGCTATAGTTATTAATAGTCCTAACAATCCTTCGGGTAGTGTATATACAAAAGAAGAGTTAATAAAGATTGCTGATTTTGCAAAAAAACATGAATTAATAATAATATCAGATGAAATATATGAAAAACTTGTATATGATAACAATGAAAAGCATATAAGTATAGCAAGCATTAATGAAGACGCTTATGAAAGAACTATAGTAATAAATGGAGTATCTAAATCCTATGCTATGACTGGTTGGAGAATAGGGTATGCGGCAGCTAACGAAAAAATTATCAAACTTATGACAAATATTCAAAGTCATACTACGTCTAATCCTAATTCCATATCACAATATGCAGCACTAGAAGCGTTGCAGGGGGAACAGCTTTCTCTTAATACTATGATTAAAGAATTTAAATCTAGAAGAGATTATATGATTAGTAGAGTATTAAAAATAAATGGTCTAAACTTTATAGAACCTAAAGGTGCATTTTATCTATTTATAAATATAAGTAACTTAATTAATAAAACTATCCATGGAGAGATTATAAAAAATTCGCTAGATTTTTGTGATAAACTTTTAAAAACAGTGAAAGTTGCTGTAGTACCAGGAAGTGCATTTGGTGAGGAAAATTTCATAAGGCTTTCATATGCTACTTCTATGGAAAATATAAGGGAAGGTTTAGATAGAATAGAAAAATTTGTCCAACTAAGTAAATGATGATATAATGACATATGACAACAAATGATTTTTAGAGGTGATATACATGATATCAAAAGAAGTAATAGTAAATAGTTCTACTGGATTACATGCAAGACCGGCTACTTTATTAGTAAAAAAAGCGTCTTCTTTTAAATCAGACATTTATATGGAATTCAATGGTAAAAAGGCTAATATAAAAAGTTTAATAGGTGTTTTATCATTAGCAGTTACAAGTGGTGCCAACATAATATTATCAGCATCTGGAGATGACGAAGTTTTAGCTATCGAAGAGGTAAGTAAATTAATATCTTCAATGGAATAAGAAAATAAAAGGCTCAAAGGGGAGCCTTTTATTTATGCCTTGGAGTATTTTTTCATCTTTAATACTAATAATATTAAATATACACCAGCAACACCTACTAATATATAGATTAATCTTGATAAAAAATTAGCTGGTTCTCCAAAGATAGATCCTATTAGGTTAAAATTAAATAAACCTAAAAGCCCCCAATTAATGGCACCGATTATTACTAATATAAATGCTATTTTGTCAAATAAATTAAATTTATACATAATGATTGCCTCCTAATAATATAATTTACATCCTAATAAATTATATTATTTATAAATAAAAATAGAACAGTTTTTATAAACGAACTTTTTAATTTAAAACTCGTTAAATATATGTTATAATGAGAATGAAAAATAAAATTTAACAAACTATATACGTACGGAGGTAACTTAAAATGAAAAGTAGTTATAGTACACCTTTAAATAAAAGATATTCTTCTAAGGAAATGAGTTATTTATTTTCAGAGGAGATGAAATTTAGAACTTGGAGAAAATTATGGGTTGCATTAGCGGAGTGTGAAAAAGAATTAGGTCTGAACATAACAAAAAAACAACTAGAAGAATTAAAGAGTAATATTTATAATATAAACTATGAAGTTGCTGAAGACAAAGAAAGAGAAATACGCCATGATGTAATGAGTCATGTGTATGCGTATGGTGTACAATGTCCTGGAGCAAAAGGAATAATTCATTTAGGAGCTACAAGTTGTTATGTAGGTGATAATACAGATCTAATAATAATGAGAGAAGCGTTAAAAGTTGTAAAGAAAAAACTTTTAAATGTCATAAATGAACTATCAAAATTTGCAATCAAATATAAAGAATTACCTACACTAGGATTTACTCATCTTCAACCTGCTCAATTAACCACTGTTGGGAAAAGGGCCACTCTTTGGATACAAGATTTAATATTAGATTTAGAAAATTTAGATTTTATAATTGAAAGATTAAGATTTAGAGGAGTTAAGGGAACTACAGGAACACAGGCTAGTTTTATGGAGTTATTTGATGGTGATGAAGAAAAGGTAAAGTTGTTAGATAAAATGGTCTCAATAAAAATGGGATTTGAGAATGAATATATGGTTACTGGGCAAACTTATCCTAGAAAAATAGATTCAATAATTTTAAATACATTATCAGAAATTGCACAAAGCGCATATAAATTTAGTAATGATTTAAGAATACTTCAAAGCATAAAAGAAATCGAGGAACCTTTTGAAAAAAAACAGGTTGGATCTTCAGCTATGGCTTATAAAAGAAATCCTATGAGAAGTGAAAGAATAAGTGCTTTAGCAAGATATATTATAATAAACTCATTAAATCCAGCCATAACAGCTTCTACTCAATGGTTTGAAAGAACATTAGATGACTCTGCTAATAAAAGAATTTCGGTATCAGAAGCATTTTTAGCATTGGATGGAGTTCTTAATTTATATATAAATATAAGCAGTAATATGGTTGTATATGAAAAAGTTATCACCTCTCATGTTTTTAATGAATTACCATTTATGGCTACTGAAAACATATTAATGGAAGCGGTTAAAAGGGGCGGCGATCGCCAAGAATTACATGAAAAAATAAGAAATTACTCCATGGAAGCTGCTAAACGTATAAAACAAGAGGGGTTAAATAATGATTTAATAGATAGAATAATAAGAGATAGTAGTTTTAATATGAGCAATGAAGAAATATTATCATTAATAGATCCTATTAAATTTACAGGAAGGGCATCTGGGCAGGTAGATGATTTTATTCAGGAATGTGTGAATCCAATTTTACAAAAAAACAAAAAATTATTAGGAATAGATGTTCAAATAAATGTATAATTAAGACGTGGTATTTTACCACGTTATTTTATTTTTTCTAAATTTAGGTAGTCATAATATTTATTATGTATTAAAAATAAAAAGTAAACCAAATCATATTATTACATATGCTTTAACTATTAAATATATAAATAAAATATGATTATATATTATAGAAGATAGAGGTGGACATATTGTATACAGTAGAAGACATAATGGATAAACTTATAGATATAGAAATACAAATGAATGTTTTGTATAGTGAACTCTCTGAAAATACTATCAGAATTAATAAAGGAAGAACAAAGGCATGTAGCTAATATAAAACCATATTGTTAATAGTATTTTTAAAACCAACTTAAATATTTAAGTTGGTTTTTTTATTGTTTTATAAAATAAAGTAACATTATAAATATTATGTATACAATATGAAAAAATATGAATTAAATTTCTACCGATAAATAAATTTAAAAAATTTTTCATTGTATAAAAGCAGGGCTATTAATCTATTTTTTTCTATTTTTATAAACAAATCGATTTAAGGTGACATTTAAAATAAATTATCCTGTATGTATTACAAAGTAATTATAATATCAAAAAAAATGCGTTAACAATTTTATCACCAGTTTGTGGAAAGGTAATAATTTATCAATAGTCCACTTTTATTCCACAAACTGTAAATGCACTTTTCTATTTTTCTGTAATTGATAATATTCTCAATTGAAATAACAAGAGGATATATTCTACAAATAATACTATTATAAATCTTTATTAATATTATTCTACAAGTTAGTAGTTTTAGTGATATTTTTATAATATACAAAAATAATTTTCAATAAATTTTATAAAAATCAACAAAAAGAAGGATTTCTAGCCCCTTTTATAGAATACTATATTCGCTAAATGTATATTTAGCGAAATTAAAGATATTTTTAGGAGGTTTTTATGAAGTACAAATTAAATAATATATATGACCCTAACTTACCCTATTTGGTTAACGATTTTTTAAACTATTTAGGTACTATTAAAGGAAAATCTGTTAATACTGTGAAAGGATATAAAATTGATTTAACCATGTTCTTTAGATTTTTTAAATTATATAAAGGTATGACAAGGGATAATGTGGAATTTGAAAATATAAAAATAGATGATATAGATGATAGTATGATAAAATCTATTAAATTAGCTGATTTATACGCATTTATAGCTTTTGTTGAAAATTATAGGGATAATGGGAACTATGCCAGATCTAGAAAAGTCGCTACCTTAAAATCATTCTTTAAGTTTTTACAAGGTAAAACTAAAACAATAGATGAAAACCCCGCCCTAGAGTTGGAATCACCTAAAATTAATAAAAGAAACCCAGTGTATCTAACATTAAACGAAAGTAAACAGCTTTTAAACGTCATAGATGGAAGGAATAAAGAAAGAGATTACTGCATAGTTACATTATTTTTAAATTGTGGTTTAAGATTATCAGAGCTATGTAGTATTAATATATCTAAAATTAAAGGAGATACTTTAACAGTTGTAGGAAAAGGTAATAAAGAAAGAACTATTTATTTAAATAATGCATGTATAAAAGCTTTAGAAGATTATTTAAAAATAAGAAATACAAATGCTGATAAAATCAAAGATAAAGATGCTTTATTTATTAGTAGAAATAATACAAGAATTAATAAAAGAACAGTGGAGTTATTAGTAAAAAAATATATTAAAAAAGCAAATTTAAGCCAAGATAAATATACTCCTCATAAATTAAGACATACGGCTGCTACACTTATGTATAAGTACGGTAATGTAGATATTAGAAGTCTTCAACAGATATTAGGCCATGAAAATGTTTCTACTACTCAAATATACACTCATGTAGATGATGAGAAATTAAGGGAAGCAGTTAAATCAAATCCTTTAAGTGATGAAAGTAAGTAAAAGTGCTAAAAAAACCGCATCCAGAACATATGTTCTGGATGCGGTTTTTTTAGCACTTTTATATATTATTTCTTTTTTAATCTTATAAGACCTGGAAATTCCTCAAATACAAATTCTTTAGATTTTTTTTCATCCTCTAAAAGTTCTCTAAGACCCTCTATGTCATCTATAAGATCCATATCCTCCTCTTTATCTTCATTCAAATAATCATCCACCTGTGTTTTAGTATATTCATCCCCTACAAATTCTATATTGTTTTCTTTATCTAATTCTTCACTTTCCTCTAGTATACTATCTATTTTAATACTACTAAGGTCTACCCCTTCTGCATTTAAACATTTGCCGCAATTATTACAGACTTTTAATGGATTTAAGTCACATTCATCACATTTACCGCAATTATCACATGCTTTACTTATATTTAAAATACATTTTTCGTATTTTGCCATATTTAGCTCCTCTCTTTATTTAAACTTATAATATCTTACGCTAAGCTATTATAACAAAATAGATGTTTTTATTCAACAGTGGGAACATAAGTTTGATATTTCCATTTTTTTATGATATAATGCTACTAAGATTAAAGTGCGAGGTGTTTTTTATGGCAAGGCAGGATAAGCAAAAGCAAATTTTAGAATTTATCAAACAGCAAATAAAAATAAAAGGATATCCTCCTTCTGTACGTGAAATTTGTGCTGCTGTAGGATTAAGCTCTACATCAACAGTTCACGGTCATTTGCAAAGACTTGAAAAAAAAGGACTTATAAAAAGAGATCCTACTAAACCTAGAGCTATCGAAATTACTGATAATTCATTACATAAAGAAGAGATAATAAACATACCGATAATAGGAAATGTAACTGCAGGAGAACCTGTTTTGGCAGTAGAAAATATAGAAGATAACTTTGCTTTGCCTATAAATTTTATAAAAAGCAATAAAGAACTTTTTGTATTAAAAGTGCACGGAAAAAGTATGATAGATGCTGGCATTTTTAATGATGATTTAGCCATACTAGAAAAAACTAATATAGCAGAAAATGGTGATATAGTTGTTGTATTATTAGAAAATGAGGCTACTATTAAAAGATTTTTCAAAGAGAAAAATCATATAAGACTCCAACCAGAAAACAAAAACATGGAACCTATATTAGTAAAAGAATGTAAAATAATTGGAAGGATAGTTGGTTTATATAGAAAATATTAGGATAGCTTAAATTAAGCTACCCTGTTTTAATTATATTAATTTAATGTCTTATTAAGAGCTATTAATATTCCTATTTTAGCATGATCATAAGTAAGACCTCCTTGTAAATAAGCGATATAAGGTTCTCTTATAGGTGCATCTGCTGATAATTCTATAGAAGAACCTTGAACAAAGGCTCCTGCCGCCATAATAACCTGGTCCTCATACCCTGGCATATCCCATGGTTCACATTGCACAAATGAATCTACTGGAGATCCTGACTGAATACCCTTACAAAAGTTTATAAGCTTATCTTTATCATTAAATTTTATTGCCTGTATTATATCACTTCTTTTATCTGTATATTTAGGTAACACTTCAAATCCTGCTAACTCAAGCATTCTAGAACACAAAATGGCACCTTTTACAGCTTCCATTGCAATATGTGGAGCTAAAAACAGTCCTTGAAAAAACAGTCTCATTACCCCAAAAGTTGAGCCACACTCCCCTCCTATTCCAGGAATGGTAAGTCTATATGCTGATTGAGTTACGTACTCTTCTTTACCAACTATATACCCACCAGTAGGTGCTATACCTCCTCCAATATTTTTAATTAATGAGCCTGCCATTAAATCCGCTCCTACATCTGTAGGTTCTATGGTATCTATAAATTCTCCATAACAGTTATCAACAAAACAAATTACATCTGACTTTATATTTTTGACAAATGATATAATTTCTTTTATTTCAGAAACTAATAAAGCATTTCTCCAACCATAACCTGTAGACCTTTGAATATGTACAAGTTTTATGGATCTATCTTCTTTTAAAATTTCTTCAACTTTATCTAAATCTACCTTCCCATTTTTTAAATCTACTTGCTTATATTTTACTCCATATTCTTTAAGAGAACCTATATTTTCTTCTTCGCTAATACCTATTATACTATGTAAAGTATCATAAGGCTCTCCTACAACAGAAAGCATGGTATCCTTTGGTCTTAAATTGCCAAATAAAGCTGCTCCTAAAGCGTGAGTACCATTTACAAAGTGAGGTCTTACTAATGCACTTTCTGTATTAAAAACCTTAGCATATACTCTATCTAACGCCTCTCTTCCTATATCACCATAACCATATCCAGTACTATTGGTAAAATGTGAATCACTTATTCTTTCTTGCTGTAATGCACTTAGTACTTTTAGTTGGTTAAATTCTCTTATATCGTCATACCTTTTAAATTCTATTTCCACATCTTTTAATGCCTTTTCATAAATTTCTAATACATTATCACTAATATTATAATTTTTTTTCAATTGTTGTTTAGTTAAGTCAATCATCTTAAAGAACCCTCCACTTTATTTATTACGTTATTTTATATTACCATATAAAAAAAGAATAGGCAAAATTTTTGCCTATCCTTCTGTATTATCTTGTGGTGCAGTAAATAATATTGGTCTACTAGGAGTTATAGTTGATATTGCATGCTTATACACAAGCATTTGTTTTCCAGCACAATCTAATATAACTGTAAAACTATCAAATCCCTTAACATTACCTTTAATTTGGAATCCATTAGTTAAATATATAGTAACATCAGTCTTATTTTTTCTTGCTCCATTTAAAAATATATCCTGTAAATTATTTATTGTTTTACTCATATAATTCACCCTCCATTAAGTCTTTATATTATTATTCTATAAATTTATTATAAACTCCTTTATTTTTTCATGTTACTACATTGTTTTAATATAAAATTTACCACTTCATCATCGGAATTAAATTTATCTTTATCAACCCATGTAACCCTATTATCTTTTCTAAACCAAGTTAACTGTCTCTTAGCATAATTCCTACTTCCCTTTTTTATCAAGTACACAGCTTCATCTAAACTAATTTTACCTTGAAGATAATAAAGTATCTCTTTATATCCTATCCCTTTCATAGACTGCATTTCTTCTGTGCAACCCATATCCCTCAATTTTATAACCTCTTTTACTAGTCCCTTTTCCATCATAATATCCACTCTTTTGTCTATTCTATCATATAGTTTTTGTCTATCCATATTAAGAACAAAATACTTAAGGTTATAAGGAATATTATAAATATCTTCACTACTTTTATATTCACTCATCTTTTTACCTGTTAAATGATATACCTCTAAAGCTCTAATTACTCTTTTTAAGTTATTTAAATGAATGTTATTATAAGATTCTATATCAACTTCCTTTAATAAATTATGGACGTATCCTTTGCCTTTTTCCTTTGCTAATTGTTCTAAATAATGTCTAAATTCCTTATCCTCATTTGCCTCTGTAAAATTATAATTATATATAAGGGAATTTATATACAGTCCTGTTCCCCCAACTAACATAGGTAATTTATTTTTATTCCATATATTATCTATAGCATCTTTTGCATAATCTTTAAATTCTGAAGCACTAAACTTTTCTTTGGGACCAACAAAATCAATAAGATAGTGTTTTACATTTTCCATCTCTTCCTCTGTAACTTTAGCTGATCCTACATTCATATATTTATATATTTGCATAGAATCTGCAGATATTATTTCTCCATTTAGTCTTTTAGCAATATCTATAGATATTGAAGTCTTTCCTATAGCTGTAGGCCCCGCCAGAATAAATAAGTCTTTCATTAAAAAAATCTCTCCTTTTACTGTATTCTTTTAAATCTTTTCTCTAACTCATTTAATGTGATTTTAATTATAGTAGGTCTTCCATGAGGACAGGTAAAAGGATCATTTATATACCTTAATTTTTTAATTAAGGTTTCCATTTCATTTAAAGATAATTTATCATGTGCTTTTACAGCGGACTTACATGCAATTTTAGCAATAGAATCATATTTTATTTCAGATGTCTTCCCACTTCCCATATTTTTTATATTGTCTATTAAATCTAAAAGTAAATTATTAATTTCTGGTTTCCCCATTAAAAATGGAACTTCCCTTATACTTATAGTATTGTCCCCAAAAACTTCTATGGTAAAACCTGCATTTTTGAAGATTTCTTTATTCTCAACATAATAAATAAAATCTTCAGGGAATAATTCAATAATCACAGGACTTAATAATATTTGGGATATTACTTCCTGATTTTTTATATCATTCATATATTTTTCAAATAGTACTTTTTCATGAGCTGCATGTTGATCTATTATATACAACTCATTTAAGCATTCACTTAATATATATGTATTATTAAATTGTCCAATAATATTTAATGTAGGGAATTTAGGCTGTAATTCTATTGAAGGTTCTTTAGTCTTCAACTCCCCATCGTTTAACTCTTTTGGTAATTTCCCCTCTATGTTATAGTAATTTTCCCCTTTAACAACAGAAGAATTATTGGTATAAGAAATTATACTGTCTTCTTTTATTTCATTACATGTAGTATTATTTACCAAAATATTTTTTTTATAATCATTTTCTTCTTTTTTATAAGATTCACTAGAGCATTTCAAATCTATGGGGAATTGAACCTTTTCAACCTTAAGTTTTTCTAATTGGTTAAATTTACTGTTTTCTTTATTAAAAGATGTTTCCTCAATACTAAAAGAATTTATTAAACTATTTCTTATAGCTCCATGCACTGCATTAAATACAGTACTAAAAATAAGTCTATCATCCCTAAATTTTATTTCTGTTTTAGTAGGATGTACATTCACATCCACATATTCAGGAAATATATCAATAAACACAATAAAAAAAGGGAACTTATTAATAGTTAAAAATGATTTAAAAGCGTTCTCAACTGCCACTGTAATAGATTTGTTTTTAATATATCTTTTATTTACAAATATACTTTGGTTGTTTCTACTTCCTCTTGCTATTTCGGCATTCCCTACATACCCATAAACAGAAATTATGTCTTTATATATTTCAAAATTTATTATATTATTTGCTATTTGCTTACCATATACAGTTCTTATAGTATCCTCTAATTTATTACTACCAAAAGTATTTAGAACCACTTTGCCATTATTAATTAGTCTAAATGATATATTACTGTGAGCTAAAGATAATCTGTGAACTATATCAGAAATTAATGATGCTTCTCTTGAAGAAGATTTTAAAAATTTAAGTCTAGCAGGAACATTATAAAATAAATCTCTTACCTCAATTATAGTTCCCGTATTTAAACCAATTTCTTTAATTTGTTGTATGTTGCCACCTTCTATATATACTTCACTTCCAAATTGTAATCCGTCTATTTTACTTTTTAAAAGCACTTTAGATACAGATGCTATACTTGCCAAAGCTTCGCCTCTAAATCCCATTGTATTTAATAAAAACAAATCTTCTATTTTAGATATTTTACTTGTAGCATGAGGGAGAAAAGCCTTTTCTATATCTTCTGGATGTATTCCATCACCATCATCAGTTATTTTAATAAACTTTTGTCCCCCTTCTTCTATTTCTACAATTATATTTTTAGAATTTGCATCTATACTATTTTCTAATAATTCCTTAACTACAGAAAAAGGACGTTCTACTACCTCACCTGCAGCAATCTTATTAAACGTATCCTTATTTAATAAATTTATTCTACTCAAAATACCCTCACCCTTTTAGTTTATAGATTTAGCTTTTTTAATAAGTTCATAAAGCTTATTAAAACCTTCAATAGGTGTAATATTCATAATATCTAAGCCAGCTATTTCACGTACTAAATTATTCTTTTCAACATCTGAGAATCCAATCTGCAAAGTATTATCTATGCTTTCTGCAACCAATTTATTATCACTTTTATCCACAGCAACTTCGGATATTTCATTTTTATTTTTACAATTTTTTTCTGATATTTTTTCTATATGAGTATCTTTATTTTCATTGCCTTCTAGTGAATATAAAATTTCTTTAGCCCTAATAATTACTTCTTCCGGTAAACCTGCAAGTTTAGCTACTTCTATACCATAAGATTGGTCTGCACCTCCTGGTATAATTTTTCTTAAAAAAACAATATCATTATCCATTTCCTTAACAGATACAGAATAATTTTTTACTCCATGTATTATCCCCTCTAATTGAGTTAATTCATGATAGTGTGTGGCAAAAAGAGTTTTACATCTAAGCTTATTATTATTAGATATATATTCAATTACAGACCATGCAATACTTAAACCATCAAAGGTACTTGTCCCCCTACCAACTTCATCTAATAGTATTAAACTTTTATTAGTAGCATTCTTCAATATATTTGACACTTCCCACATTTCTACCATAAAAGTGCTTTTACCCGCAGCTAAATCATCTGAAGCACCTATCCTAGTAAATATTTTATCACATATAGATATTTTAGCACTGTTGGCCGGAACAAAACTACCTATTTGTGCCATTATTACTATTAAAGCAACCTGTCTCATATAAGTGGATTTCCCTGCCATATTGGGTCCCGTTATTAAAAGTAGCTGATCATCTATCACATCTAATTTAGTTTCATTAGCTACAAAGTTTCCTGTAGGAATTACCTTCTCTACTACAGGGTGTCTTCCCTCCATAATTATTATTTCATCATCTTCTGATATTTCAGGTTTACAATAATTATTTTCAAGAGCTATAAAAGCAAGGGAACTTAAACAATCTAGATCAGCTATAATATTTGCAGAGATTTTCATTCTTTCAACATGCTCTTCTATACGGTTTCTTATATTTATGAAAACTTCATATTCTAAATTTATAAGTTTTTCTTCTGCCCCTAGTATTTTATTTTCCATTTCCTTAAGTTCAGGAGTTATGTATCTTTCTGCATTGGCCAAAGTCTGTTTTCTTATGTATCTACCCTCTGGTACAGATGATAAATTAGACTTAGTAATTTCTATATAATACCCAAAAACTTTATTGTAACCAACTTTTAAAGATTTTATATTGGTTATTTCTCTTTCACTATTTTCTAAATTAGCTATCCACTCTTTTCCGTGAGATTTAGCTTTTCTTAGTTCATCAATAGTTTCATGGTATCCGTCTTTTATAATATTTCCTTCCTTTACAGATAAAGATGGATTCTCCATTAAGGACCTTTCAAGTAACGCATAAATATCTTTCAATTCATCTAAATCATTATACATTATTTTTAATAAATCACTATCAAAACTTCGAAGAATAACCTTAATCATGGGGATTTTCTCTATAGATTTTTTAAGAGATATAAGTTCCTTAGCATTCACACCTTTTGAAGATATTTTTCCTACTATTCTTTCTATATCATAAATCTCCTTTAAAGCTTCCTTTAAATCTTCATGAATTGATATATTATTTATTAACTCTTCTACCGCATTTAGTCTCAATTTTATCATATTTTTATTAATTAATGGCTGTTCTACCCATTTTCTTAGATGTCTAGCACCCATAGCTGTATTAGTTTTATCCATAACCCATAAAAGAGATCCTTTTTTGCTTTTGTCTCTTAAGGTTTCTGTAAGTTCCAAATTTCTTCTTGAGTTTATATCTAAAGATAAATAATCAACTATATTATAATACTCGAATTTATCTATATGAGATAAAGAAGTTTTTTGTGTTTCTACAATATATTTTAAAAGCCCATTACTACTTCTTATAATCGACTTATTATATTCTTTTTCCTTATAATCTATAAATTGCCCCTTTAATAAATCTTCTTCTAATGAAAAATATTCAAAAGGTAGTGTAGTAAAAGATGTAGTAAATCTTTCATAAATTTCTTTTTCTAAAATTTTATCTATATTATCTGGTATAAGTATTTCAGTAGGATTAAATTTAGAGATTTCATCTATAATTAGTGAATAATTAAATTGTGTATATGTTACATAAAATTCTCCTGTGGAAATATCACAAAAACAAATTCCAAAATCATTAAATTCATCTAAATACATACTCATAATATAATTGTTTTTATTCTCTTGAATAAAACTAGAATCTGTATATGTACCAGGAGTTATTATCTTTATTATATCTCTTTTTACTATTCCTTTAGCAATAGAAGGATCTTCTAATTGCTCACAAATAGCAATTTTATACCCTTTACCTATAAGCCTACTTATGTAAGAATTAGCTGAATGATATGGTATTCCACACATAGGTGCTCTTTTCTCTAGTCCACAATCTCTACCTGTTAAAACTAATTCTAATTCCTTTGAAGCGGTTTGTGCATCTTCAAAAAACATTTCATAAAAATCACCTAATCTAAAGAATAATATACAATCTTTACATTTTTCTTTTATTTGTAAATATTGTTGCATCATTGGTGTAAGACCCACTTTATTTACCCTCCTTTAATAACTCTATAAAAAAAGCTCTAGTAAAGAGCTTTTTTTATATCTGTTTTCCAGTTAAAGAAAATGATTGTGATTTAGTTATTTTTACATTTACTAAATGTCCTATAAGGTACTCATCCCCTATAAAATTAACTAATTTACCAGTAGTTGTTCTACCAGAAACTTTAGATTCATCATTTTTACTTATACCTTCAACAAGAACTTCTACATTTTTACCAACATATTCTTTATTTTTTTTAGCACAAATACAGTTTACTGTATCAATTAATCTATTAAATCTTTCATGCTTAATTTTATCATCTATTTGATCTAGCATTTCATCTGCTGGAGTACCTTTTCTCTTTGAATATATAAACGTAAAACAAGAATCATATTCTACCTCTTTAACAAGAGTTAATGTATCATTAAAATCTTCTTCTGTTTCTCCTGGGAAGCCTACAATTATATCAGTTGTCAATGCTACATTAGGTATTTTAGTTTTTATTTTTTTTACCAGATTTAAATAGTATTCTCTATCATAATGCCTATTCATTTTCTTAAGTATTCTTGAAGAACCTGATTGTACAGGTAGGTGGATATGGTTACAAATTTTGTTACAACTAGCTATAACATCTATAACTTCATCTGTTAAATCCTTAGGATGTGAAGTCATAAATCTTATTCTTTCAACTCCCTCAATACCATTAACCTCTTTTAAAAGCTTAGCAAAACTAATTTTAGGGTTTAAATCTTTACCATAAGAGTTAACATTCTGACCAAGTAGTGTTATTTCTTTATATCCTTTAGACACTAATGATTTTATTTCTTCTAATATATCTTTTACATCTCTACTTCTTTCTCTACCTCTTACATAAGGAACTATACAATAAGTGCAAAAATTATTACAGCCATACATTATTGTTACAAAAGCTTTCATGTCACTTTTCCTATCTATAGGAATACCTTCTACTATCCCCTCTTCTTTATCCCATATTTCTAATATAGATCTTCCTTCCTGTTTAACCCTATTTAAATATTCTGGGAATTTATGAGCATTGTGTGTTCCAAATATAATGTCTACAAAAGGATATCTTTTAAGTATAGCCTGCCCCATGCCATCCTGCTGCATCATACAACCACAAACTGCTATTACAAGTTCAGGATTTTTTTCTTTAAGTCCCTTTAACATTCCCAAATTTCCATAAACTTTTAATTCCGCATTTTCTCTAACACAACAAGTATTAAAAATTATAATATCTGCCTTTTCTTTATCTTCTGTTTTATTGTAACCTATAGTTTGTAACATTCCTGATAGTTTTTCTGAATCCTCTTCATTCATTTGACAACCCCAGGTATAAATTAAAAAGTGTTTATCTGCTTTATTATTTTTTATATTTGACAATGTATTTTCATTCATATTATCCTGCTACCTCCAAAATATAATTGTGCTAAATTCTATAGTATTATAACACAATAAATAGCTAAAAATAAACAAACTCCTAGATTTTTGTTTATTTTTAAGACTAAATCTATTTTACAATAAGACCTAGCATAGTAGAGAAAGAAACTGCTTGAATTGGAGTAACTATTGCACCAGAAACATCCTCAATATTAATTCCTAAACCTTCGATATTACAACTAGTAAAATCTAACCCTTTAAGACTTGTATAGTTCATCTGACTCTTAAGTAAATTAGATTCATTAAATATTACTTTTAAAAATACTGAACTTTGAAAGTCTGAAGATGGTAAATAACATTGTAAAAATTCAACCTGTTTACAATTAGAGTATGTAAAAAGCGCATACTGAGCATTACAATTTTGGAAAACTACATTCCTTAAGGTAGCTTCGCTTAAATTTATTCCAATAATTTTACAATTTATAAACTCCACTCTATGCAACAAGGCCTCACTAAAATCTGTATTTGACAAATCACAGTTTTCAAATCTTACATCTAGCATTTCTATATGATTAAAAATAATTTTATTGAAAATAACATTTTTAAATATTATCTGATTAAAAGTAACTTTATTTGCTTTATAATCTCTTAAGCAACAATCAGTAATTTCTCCAAATGAGAATTCACATTCATCCACTATATTATCTTTAGATAAAATAATAATCCCTAAATTATTACAAATTTTAGGTCTTGAGATTTTTATTTTCTTATCACTCATAAATAATGCACTTCCATTTCATTATTAATATATCATTAATGAATTTTTATATCCTATATAATATTAAAGAACCAAATAAGCACAAAATTATACTTACTTCATTATTCTCTTACACTACTTATACTCTGAATTTTATATAAGTTTCTATGCTAAATAGTAAAATACCTCTTATTTAAACCAATAAAGGGAGGTTTCCCTCCCCAACTGTAACCACTTTGTCCCTGCTGTGGCTATCACATATTATATCCTATAATATTATCTTAGCACATATATTAATTATTTGTTACCTAAGTTTTACTTACTTTAAAACCACTATGGTCTTTTTTTAATAATACAGTGGGTCTTTTTTAAAATATGTGTTAATAATAAAATATATTTAAAATAAATTCATATAATTAATATATTTTATTAACCCACATATAATCTTATTATAGTATAATAAGCTAATATACAATTTTGAAAATTTCAACATTAAGGGGGATGGATTATGGAAATTTCAAAAAGAATTTTACAAATGCAGTTTTCAGAGATAAGAAAACTTATTCCATTTGCAGAGGAAGCTAAGAAAAAAGGGGTTAAAGTATATCACTTAAATATTGGGCAGCCAGATATAAAAACACCTGAAGAATTTTTTCAGGCTATTAATAAATATAAGGGCAAAACTTTAAAATACGAAAACTCCCAAGGGATGTCAATACTTATAGAAAGTTTTATGAAATATTATAAAGGAATTAATATAGACTTTAATAAAGATGAAATATATATTACAAATGGAGCCAGCGAGGGTATACAACATACACTTATGACTATATGTGACTATGATGACGAGATATTAGTTCCAGAACCTTATTATACTAATTATAATAATATAGCTAAAATCGCAGGAGTTAATATAGTATCATTTAACACATTAAGAAAAGACGGTTTTCATTTAAAAAACAAAGAAGAAATAGTAAATAAAATAAGTAATAAAACAAAAGCTATGTTAATTTCAAACCCTGGTAATCCTACTGGAGTTGTATATACAAAAGAAGAAATAAGAATGCTTGCAGATATAGCTAAAGAACATAATTTATTTATAATTGCAGATGAAGTATATAGAGAATTTATTTATGATAAATTAAACTTTGTGTCTTTTATGTACATGAAGGATATCTTAGATAGAATTATATTAATAGATAGCATATCTAAAAGATATAGCGCATGTGGTGCCAGAATAGGAATGGTAGCTACAAAAAATAAAGATATATCTAAACAGCTACTTAAATTGTGTCAGTCTAGATTAAGTGTCTCCACAATAGATCAAATTGGGGCTGCCAATTTAATAAATGTACAAAAAGAATATTTTAAAGAAGTTAATATAGAATATGAAAAAAGAAGAAATATATTATACGATGGGTTAATAAATATAAATGGAGTAAATTGTAAAAAGCCTGAAGGAGCTTTCTATATAATAGCACAACTTCCCATAAAAAATTCTAATGATTTTGCTAAGTGGATGCTAACAAATTTTAATTATGAAAATAAAACTGTCATGATAACTCCTGCAAAGGGTTTTTATAGTTCAGCTAATCTTGGAGTAGATGAGGTTAGGCTATCCTATTGTATTAATTGCGAAGACTTAAAAGAATCCATTAAACTTTTAAATAAAGGACTTGAAGTTTACAACAAATTAAATAAATAGCAATAAAACATAGAGTAGGTTATGTAATCTATTCTATGTTTTTATTTTCAATGTAAAATTTTCACTAATTTTTTTAAAACCACAATTTCTATATAAATTCAAAGCAATATCATTATCATAATCAACATTTATAAGCACATTTTTAAAATTATAATTTTTAATTATGTTTAATAAATAATTTATTAACGCTTTACCATATCCCTTGTGTCTGTACTCGTTTAATATGCCTACGTTAACTATTATAGGTATTTCATCTTCGATTATTATTTGACCATACCCTATATATTTATCATTCTTTTTAACAAATATAGCACCAGGTGAAAAATAATATTCTTGTGATTTATCCAAAAGTATATCCTTTACTGTAATAGGTATTCTTGACGCATGTTTAAATACTTCATTTTGTATATAACACCTAATATCTTCTTTCCCCCTTTTAAATACTTCAAATTGGATATCTTTTGAAATATTAAAATAAGAATTATAAGATACATTGAGCAACATTTCCACAGTGCCACCACTTTTATAAAAACCTACCTTTTGTAACAATTCTATATTAAAACCATTATTTTCACACATATAAGAAAAAGTATAACCCTTTTTTAAGCTACTCAATATATAATAAAGAAAACTTTCACTCTCTCTGCATAAATCCACGCTTAATGAGTTTATTGTATAATTATTTTGATTTTTAATAGAAGCCCAAATATATCCACAAAACTCCTTATTCTTTTGTAAAATAGCAACTTCATTTCTTAAAAATATTTTCTTAAGAAAACCACTATTATTATATTCTTGAAAATAATCCGAATTTAAATAATTAAAGTTTAATCTATTTTTATTCAATATTGAGAATCTTTCAATATTGTTTTTACTCAATTTAACACATTTACACATAATTTGCCTCGTTAGTATAAGTTTTGTATTCATAAATTAGTATAAGACTTTTATATTTTTTAGTCAATAATATACTAATCATAATTATTAACATATTGAACGTAGTCTTCTAAAAATTTCTGTTCATCTTCATCATATTTTATAAGCTTTGTAAGTTTATTCATATACTTAGATTCACTCCAATTTTTATGCTTTATATATCTTTTTTTACCTAATTTCCAAAATTTATGAGGAAAAGTTATTAGCGATAACATAGCCTCAATCTCACTTTTACTTAATTTATTAACTTCATTATAAGCCTCTATTAGTTTTCTAGCCTTTTCAAAATTCCACTGATACTCCTTTTTAAACATTAATCTCCTTATAAGTTTACCTAAATCATTAATATGAAGATCTATAAGTATACTATCTAAATCTATAAGATAATATACATTATCTTTTTTTATTATATTCTGATAATAAAAACTGTCGTGACAAAGAGTTTTTTTATTGCTAGCATCTTTTGATAGTCTGTAATAATCAGATGCATTTAATAAATGTAAGGCAGCTAACCCCCTATTATAAAATCTATCTATATACTCCTTATATGTTAAATCAAATTCATTTTTAATTTTTCTTTTTTCAATTATTCTTTTAAATTTTTGCATATCTAATAAATTACTATTAAATATCCTTGGCCAGTTTTTTAAATTATTCTTAACTTTCAACTTTCTAGTGTTGATTTCACTAGTTGCTATATGAAATTTAGCCAATAATTTCACACAATTACACGCCTCCTCTATGTCATCTAAATCACATTCTTCTCCATCTATCCATTCAGTTGCATAAAAAAAAACTTTTTTATACTTTACAAAAAGATATTCATCTCTTGTTTTAAGAAATTTAGCGGTATATGGAAAGTTATGTTTTTGTAAATCTTGTACTAAAGTATTTCCATTTACAGCTTTAGTTTTACTATGTCTAATTTTTTTTAAGCATATGGGGCCTAAGTTAGTATCTATTCTATAGGCACTACGCACCTTTGAAATATCAAAAACAGAGAAATCATAATTTTCTAAAACTCTTCCTAACATTTTTTTTTCTTTGTCAGTAAGCTCATCTATATTCTGTACTAATTTTCTATCCCCCATAAAATACCTCCTACAAGTATCTAATAAATTATATTAATTAAAGAATAAAATATTACTGATATAAGAAAAAAGCTAATGTTTTATAAGGGCATTGTATACATTTTTTAATATTATATATGAGAAAAATAAATATAAATAAAAAAATACGTGTATGTTTTAACACACGCATTTTTTTATATTATATCTTAAATATCATTTACTTCTTTTATACTTAAAGCAATTTTTTTATTCTCTTTATCCACTTCTAATATTTTAGCTTTTATAGTTTCTCCTATAGCTAATACCTCTTCCACTCGTTCAATTCTTTTATGACTTATTTGTGATATGTGAACTAGTCCATCTATTCCTGGCTCTAATTGTATAAACGCTCCAAATGAAGCAAATCTAACTACTTTACCTAGGACAATGGTCCCCATAGGATATTTTACATCTACATCTACCCAAGGGTCTTCTGTTAATTTCTTTATACTTAATGATAATTTTTTATTTTCTTTATCCACATTAATAATATAAACTTTAATTTTGTCTCCTATTTTTAAAACATCAGAGGGTTTGTTCACTCTACCCCAAGATATTTCTGATACATGTAATAGACCATCTATCCCGTTTACATCAATAAATGCTCCAAAATCCGTTAATCTTTTAATTTCTCCAGTAACTATTGTATCCTTACTTATAGATTCCCAAGCCTTTTCTTCCATTTTTAGTTGTTCTTCTTTTAAAAGTTCTCTTCTTGATGCTACTATTTTAGTATTATTACGTGAAATACTAAATTCAATTATATTAACTTCCACAATTTGATTTACATATGTTTGCAAATTATCTACATGGTATAATTCTATATGAGATGCAGGGATAAATACTCTCAATATATTATTATAAGTTGCTAATAACCCACCATTTACTGCTTCTTTTATTCTTACAGTTATAACTTTTTTATTATTAAATGCCTCTTTTAGTTCTTCATATGAGCTTTCTCTTATTAATTCTATTACAGATAGTATAGGTGCTGAGTTCTCTGATCCTATACTAATTATTTTCCCCCTTACTTTATCACCATTTTTAATATAATCTGATATATTAGCATTTTCTTCTTTTGTAATTTCACTTACAGGAAGTACCGCATCAGATTTGTACCCAATATTTATAAAGGCCTCTTTCTCATTACTATTTATAGCAGTAACTTCACCTTCAATTATTTGTCCTATTGAAATCTGTATATCATTATTGTTCATAAATTCTAATTGTTCACTTAGCTCACTTTTTTCATTATTACTCATTTTATAAATTGCCTCCCTTACAATCCAATCAGGTGTAGATGCGCCTGCTGTAACACCTATACTAGATATTTTATTTGTATATATATATTCAGGTAATTCACCTGCATTTTCTACATGAATAGTATTTTGACAATTTTTCTTACATATTTCATAAAGTTTTGTAGTATTGGAACTATTTTTACCCCCTAATATTACCATTGCTTGCACTTCTTTAGATAAACTTTCAGCAGCTTTTTGTCTAATACTAGTAGCACTACATATAGTATTAAATGCAACTATTTCTTTGCATTGCTTTATCACAATATTCAAAACCTTATTCCAATGTTCTTCTTTTTCTGTAGTTTGAGAGACTACACAAATTTTTGGAGGAAGTTTTTCTATATTTTCGCCATCTTTAGAAATAATAGCATCATTTTCACACCATCCATTAATCCCTATAACTTCAGGATGAGTTTTATCTCCTATTATTAAAATAGAATATCCTAAATCATAATATTCCTTTACTTTTTTTTGAATGCTAGATACGTATGTACATGTAGCATCTATTATATTAAATTTTTTCCTTTTTAATATATTTAAAGTTTCTAAAGATATTCCATGAGAACGTATTATAATAACATCTCCCTTATTTAATCTATCTATTTCCTTTAATTCTATTGGGAAAACATTATTATGCTTTAAAAAATCAACAACATCTTTATTATGGATTAATGGACCAAGAGTATATATATTTCTTTTATAATCTTTTTGTGTTCTTAATGCCATATCCACAGCTCTTTTTACTCCGTAGCAAAAACCAGAATTTTTAGCAAGTACTATATTCATATATCCACCTACAATTAATTAACTTTTTTATATATATGATTAGAAATCTCATTAACTACTTCTTCTATAGTTAAGTTAGAGGTATTAATTTCAATAGCATCCTCAGCTTTTCTTAATGGTGTAACCTCTCTTGTAGAATCTATATAGTCTCTTTTTTTTATATCCTTAAGTATACTTTCGTAACTAACTTCAATATCTTTATTTTTTAATTCATTAAATCTTCTTCTCGCTCTTACCTCTGGAGAAGCAACTAAATAAAATTTAAAAGGAGCATCAATTAAAACTACCGTACCAATATCCCTTCCATCCATTATTACATTATATTTTTGAGACATACTTTGTTGGAGAGATACTAACAAACTTCTCACTTCTGAAACAGTAGCATATAAAGATACAATGTTACTTATTTTTACTTCCCTTATTTTTTTACTTACGTCCTCACCGTTAACAAATAATTTATTATTTATAAATTTCATATTTAAAGACTTTACTAGAGAAGATAATTTTTCTACTTCTTTTTCAGAAATTCCATTTCTTTTCGCCATTAAGGCTACTGCTCTATACATGGCTCCTGTATCTATATACATTAAATTAAATTTTTCCCCTATCAACTTTGCTATAGTGCTTTTTCCTGCTCCAGCAGGTCCATCAATTGCAACAGCTATCCTCAATTTTAAACTTCCTTTCCATATAGCTTTATTACACAATATATATAACTTAATATATTCTATAATAAAATATAAAATCCTTTATTTAAACAAATCTTTACGTAAATTTTGTGATTTCCCCAAATATACATAATTTATATTTTCCTTATGGTTCTTTGTTAAAATTAAAATCCTTATACACATTTTCAGTGCATTTTCAACTTTCATTTCATTAAAATGCATTAATGCTACTTTATCTAAATTAAACTCTTCTCTTATAAATTTCCCTGGATAAGCTTTAGTGATATCGTCTGTACAAGAAAATATTATAGATATAATTTCTGATATATCTAAATTATTTTTTTCTAAAATTTCACTAAATAATTTAATAGAAGCCTTCTTTATATCTTCCTTACAATTTTTTTCTATTGTAATGGCACCTCTTATAGCAATCATTATTTTTCACCTACCATCTTTCCAGCTAAATAGCCAGTTGAAAATGCTATTTGAATATTATAACCTCCTGTGTATGCGTCTACATCAATAACTTCTCCTGCAAAATAAAGATTTTCTATAATTTTTGATTTCATGCTAGAGGGATCAATCTCTTTTACATTTATTCCACCAGCAGTAACAATAGCCTCCTTTAAAGGTCTTAATCCTTTTACTTCTAATGTTAGATTTTGAAGTAAATAACAAAGAGCTTTCCTTTCCTCTTTTGTTATAGAATTGACCTTTTTAGTTTCAGGTATACCAGATAGTTTTATTATAATATTTATAAGTTTTTTAGGTAAAAGTTCTTCTAATGAATTTTTAAAATCCTTATTAATGTACTTTGAAAAATCTTTTTGAATTCTTTTATCAAGCTCTTCTGGTAAAAGAGCCGGTTTTAAATTTATGACAGCATAGAATTTTTCATTATCTTTAATAAATCTACTAGCACTTAACACTATAGGACCAGATATTCCAAAATGGGTAAATATCATTTCACCAAATTCTTTATATATATTTTTTTTCTTATTATTTTTAATAGTTAATTCTACATTTTTTAGTGCTAAACCTTGCAGATCTTTCACCCATTGTTCATTAGTTTCAATAGGTACCAATGAAGGCTTCAGTAAAGTAACTTTATGTCCAACCTTTTTTGCCAATTTAAATCCATCACCTGTTGATCCTGTTTGTGGATAAGACAATCCACCTGTAGCTATTATAAAATAATCTCCTTTTAATTCCTTATTATCTATAGTTTTAATAGAAATTATTTTATTATTAACTAGTACCATATCCTTAACTTGTGTATATAAAACAATACGAACATTTTTTTTAAAAAGTTCTTTTTCTAATGCATTTATTATATCCGAAGATTTATCGGATTTAGGAAAAACCCTATCCCCACGTTCTATTTTTAATGGTACTTTTAAATTGTTAAAAAAATCTATAACATCCTCATTAGTATAACCATACAAAGAACTGTATAAAAATTCTGGATTTCCTGGAATAAAATCAAAAAACTCTCCTATGTCTTTAGCATTAGTAACATTACATCTACCCTTTCCAGTTATAAAAAGTTTTTTACCCAGTTTCTCATTTTTCTCTATTAAAATTACTTCATGCTTTTCAGCAGCAGCAATAGCAGCCATCATGCCTGCCGGGCCACCACCTATTACAATTACTTTAGCCATATACTTTATATTCCTCCTTCAAAAAGAAAGCGAACCTACTTTTAGGTTCGCTTATTTCATTAATCATTGCTTTTTTCTTTATAAGAATAAACCTCATAATCTTCCCATATCTTTTCAAGTTTAGAAAATGTAGAAGAAATTTTTTCCTTTTCTCTAAGTCCAACAGCAATAATTAAAGCATTTATAACACTTAACGGTGCTACAAGAGAATCTACAAAAGATGCCATATTACTTTGTGCTATTAACGTATGATCTGCCCTTGCCGCAAGAGGTGATAATAAACTATCTGTTATAGCAACAACATTAGCTCCTCTTCTTTGAGCATAATCAAGTGCTTCAATAGTTCTTGCAGCATATCTTGGAAATCCTATCCCAATAACTAAATCTTCATCACTAACATTTAGCATTTGCTCAAATATATCACTTACACCGTAACCAATAACCTTTACATTATCTAAAATCAAGTTTAAGTAAAAACCTAAAAATTCAGCTATAGCAGTAGAACTCCTAAGACCAACTAGATAAATTCTTTTTGCCTCAAATATACTATTTACAACATCCTCAAAAGTTTTATGATTAATCTTTTCTAAAGTTGAACGTATATTCTCCATATCTGACTTTAAAACACTTTTAAGTGCAGTCTCCTGACTTATGAAATCATTTGAAAGCTCAATTCTTTGTACAGTTGTTAATTTATTTTTAATCAACTCTTGCAAAGCTTTTTGAAGCTTTGGGTAGCCACTAAATCCTAATTCATTTGCAAATCTAACTACTGTAGATTCACTTACACCAACGCTTATACCAAGTTTAGCAGCAGTCATAAAAGCAGCTTTATCATAATGTTTTAATATATATTCTGCTATTAATTTTTGACCCTTACTAAGTCTAGGAAATTTCGTTTGAATTGTACGCATTAAGTCTTGCTTTACATCTTCCATACTAGATTCAATCCTTTCTCCATATCCCCTAAAGTAATGCAATATTTATTTCATTTTACCATCTATTGAACATATTATCAATATTTCATTCAATTTTTAGCTATAAATCTTTTTATATTATATATTATTAAAATGTATTCCATATTATCTTGTAAACCTGTAATTAAATTTGTTTAAGGAACGGGATTATAAAAAACATATTTTCATATAACTTTATGTGACTAAAACTCTTAGCTATAATTTTATATGATAATCTTAAGAAATATTTCGAAAATTAACACTTTGTTTTTTATTTCCAGCACAATACTCTAAAGAGAGTATAGATAATTAATTTCATTTTCATTTAAATAACGCCACTGCCCTTTTTTAAGATTTGATAATGTAATTTTACCAATAGCAGTCCTTTTAAGTTCTATAACTGGATGATTTATTTTATCACACATTCTTCTTATTTGCCTATTCTTTCCTTCATGAATAAAAATACTAACTTTGGAATTGCCATTTTTTATTGAAAGTATATTTATATTTGCTGGAGCCGTTACGTAACCACCTATATTAATACCACTTTTAAACATTACTAATTCTTTTTCCCTGGGAATTCCTTTTAATATTGCAATATATTTTTTTTGTTTTTCTTCTCGTGGATGTATTATTTTATTATATATACTTCCATCATTAGTTAAAAGTATTAAGCCTGATGTATCATAATCTAATCTGCCAATAGGATATATCCTCTCTTTAACTTTAACTAAATCCAACAAAGTCTTCCTTCCTCTTTCATCTTTCACTGTAGATATATAACCCTCTGGTTTATTTAGTGCAATATAAACTTTTCTTTCCTCTATAAAAATATTTTTATTATCTACTGTTATTTCATCTATATCGCCATTAATTTTTGTACCCAGTTCATTTATTGTAATACCATTAACTTTTACTCTACCACTAAGTATTATTTCCTCACATTTTCTCCTTGACGCAACACCACAAGCTGCCATATATTTTTGAAGTCTTTCTTCCATTTATTAAGCACCCCTTTTATGTTTTTAATCTTCATCATATACATTTCTTTTTAATTTATTAATATATTTTTTTTCTAAATAATTAAAATCACTGTTATTTAACTCTTTTAAAAAATTTTCTCTTTCCCTTCTAATTTTAAGTTTGCCGTTAGTTATTCTTGGATTTCCTTTCAAGCACTCTTTTATAGAACTTTTATAAACTTTAACTTTCTTTCTTTTTACTGAAGAATTTAAAATTTCATCTCCTTTTTTATTATTAGATAATATAATAGATACTCCTTTTTCATCTAGTATACTATCTGGACACTTCCAAAAATCCCCTATGGTAATATCTCCTACTCTAGGTATACTCGAGAATTTACAATCATAACAACTATTATTTAAATATAAATCACATATAAAACCATTAAAAAATGAATCTTTTGTTTTTTCACATTGATAATTAATTCCATTTTCTGTAATTAATTTAACATCTGAATGTAGCCATCCCTTTTCTTTATCCCTAAAATTATAATAAATAATTCTATCTCCTTTAGATTTGCTATGTAAATATTTTTTGAAAACAGTTATTGAAGGTACAGCATGTTGCACTTAAAGACAACACTTTTTATTTTATGTTATTTTCATATTTAATAGTGTTTATAGAAAAATCATATCCTCCAGTAGTAGTAAATGTAATTAACATTGCATTTATAAACATTAAATATAAATTATTAAAATTAAATGTATTTGTTAGAATACTACAGATTAAAATATTTAAAAATGCAATAATAAATGCAAAATATCTGGTTGGTATCTTCTTTATTCCTGGTAACTCTTTTAAAAATTGTACCATTAGCATAGTAACAACTACTGTTCCCATGAATGTAGAGATATAATCTACGCTAAAAAATTCATTAATTTCCATAAGTTCCTCCTAAAACTTTTTTGAAAATTTTAATACTTCCTTTATAACTCCCCACCTATCTGTGTTGCTTCCTATTCTAATGACGTTTTCTGTAGGACTGGTTCCTCCACCTACTACATAAATTTTATCATAATCGTTTGTGTCTATTGTTCTAGCTGTTATATCTATTGTTCCACAATTTAAATAATCCGCCAAATATTCTGCTGCTCTTTTATCTACTTGATTGTTATAACATACTATGCTTTTAATTTTAAACACCTCTTTATCATTTATTTTTATTGTTTCTCCTACTAATCCCTTTACTATAGCATTAGCTATGTTTTCTGCATTGTATTTACTCATGTCTTCTTTAGAATCTATGAAGCAACATTCAACAAGCATAGCTTTAGCTTTTGTATGCTTTAATACATAAAGATTACTTCCATTTTTTATTCCTCTGTTTGTATATCCCAAATCACAAATATTGTTTAATATATTATTAACTTCTTTAAAAGTTTTACCTCCATATGTCCATATTTCCGTTCCATGTGCTTTACTATTAAAAGCGTTAAAATGAATAGATACATATAAATCTACATTGTTATTATTAGCTGTATTAGTTCTATAACTTAAACTATCGTTCAAACTACTACAAGTATCTTTATAACACTTAATAACTGTATGTCCTAACGCTTGTAATTTACTTATTACTTTTGTTCCTACTTCTCTAGTCAAGTTTGATTCTGATTTTATTCCTACTGCTCCATAGTCAGCACCAGACATTGTATGACCACAATCTATTCCTATTTTCATTCTTATTATCTTACCCCCTATGCTTAATATTTACTTCAACATTACTAAGCCTTGTGTCTACGCTTGTTAGCCTTTCCTCAACTTTTTCTAATGTGTCTGTTATTCTTCCCATGTTATCGTCTTGCTTTTCTATATGTTGCATTAATTTACATTCTCTATCATCACATTTTTTTATTACTTCATTCACGAAGTGCTTATGGTCTTCGTGAATATTTTTATTGGATTTTATCCATTCCCAAATTAAAAACGACATTATTATCAATATACCTGTTGGGAGTCCAACTTTAGCTAAAACTTCGTAAGGCATTATTTAACCACCGCCTTTCCTTTTATATTTTCTAATGTGTTTTTCCCAATGCCTTCAACGTTTAATAGTTCATCAATATTTTTAAAATTTCCATTTTTATTTCTGTACTTAATTATTTCCTTAGCTTTTATATCTCCGATATTGGGTAAACTCGATAATACTTTTTCAGAAGCGGTGTTTAAATTTATTTTTTCTTCTTCTCCTTGTGAATTAATGTTAACAGTCTGTGTTTGTGTTGTTGTTGGGTTTTTATTATAAAAAATTCCTATGAAAACGCCTAATAATAATGACATAATTATAATTGTTACAAATAATAGACGTTCTTTTTTTGCGGCATTATCAATTTTCATTTTCCACCTCCGACTACCTTTATTATATTATAACAAAATTATAGTTTAACAAGAAAAGGGGCGTTATGCCCCTTGTTTGTATTCCTTATTAGTTATATTTTTAAACTGTCTTTCTGATATTACTTTATATTTACATGCCTGTTCTAAATCCTCAATTTTAAGATATCCTTCTTTAAAAAACAGATTATAAAATTCAAACATATTATTCTCCTTTCATTTTTATATTTATTGAATTAATTTCTCTTGCTAAGCATTCTATAAGTAAATCTTTCTTTTTATTATCTATAATAACACTGTTTAAAACTTTAGAAACAATTTCTTCTTGTGTTAATTCATCTTGAATATCTTCTATAGCTACTTTTCCATATCTACCATATGTTTTTTCTATAATATCTAGCCAGTAATTAAATTCTTTATCATTCGTTTTGTACTCTTTAGCAACTATATCATAAACAGCTTCTTTTTCTTCTCTTATTTCTCCTGTATAATCATCTTTAATTTTTTTATTTTCCCAATCTATTATATCTTTAGAAAAGTATTTTATTATTTTCATTTTTACCTCCTTTATGGTATTTGATTTATTACTATATTTCTACTTCTGTTTATATACCAATAAACAAAATCTCCATTTTCGGCATATTCTATAGTGATAGAATATGATTTTGCTATTAAATCCGTTAAATTAGTTAAGTTTTTATTCCTTAAATCTTTTACAAGCAAATAACAAGTTCCCGCACCAAAACTATTAGAAAAACAATAATTACCCAAACTATTATAATCACAACTATTACCAAGGCTATTATAATCACAACTATTACCAAAACTATTGAAATCACAATTATTACCAAAGCTATTTTTACTACAACTATTACCAAAACTATTATAATCACAACTATTACCAAAACTATTATAACCACAACTATTACCAAAACTATTAGAATAACAACCTTTACCAAAACTATTATCAACGCAAGCATTACCAAAGCTATTAGAAAAACAACTATTACTAAAACTGTTCCCATAACAACCATTACCAAAGCTATTTTTATCACAATCATTGCCAAAGCTATTTTTATAACAACCATTACCAAAACTATTATTATCGCAATTATTTAACATAATATTATTGTAACACGCTTCTCCGAATACATTATTCCAACTGTCTTGACCTATTGACATACTGCTACAATTAAATCCAAATTCTATATTCTTAGAACCATTATCTATAGTTATATTGTTTAGAAAATTATTTTTATTTTTAATTTCTATATTTATACAATCTCCTCCGAACGTTTTAGTATCTACTAAATTGCCTGTTTTAAAATAAATATTCCCAAATAATTTTATTTTGTCATCATATAGTATAGCTCTATTTAAATCTACGATTTTTTGAAATACACTGCTATCTGTCGCACTTGATGGCGTTGTTGTATCTGAAATAACATAATATATAGCATTATTAGCTTTGTATAATTTATTTAAATCAGCTGTACCACTAGTCCAAACTGAATAAGCAGTTACGTTATAATTATCATTGTCTTTTATATAATAGTTGTCTGCATCTAACGTCCATCTTGCCCATGTAATAGTTCTAAAATCATTCGGTGTGTCTAAACTATTTATTGTATCGAGTCGCCTAACGATAAATCCGTTTCTACTAGTTGTATTATCTTCACAGACATTATTATTAAAATCATACCAAATTGTGTCGTTTGGATATCTTAGACTATATACTATAGGCTCAAATGTATTCGGGGAACTCGCAGTTAATATTAGTTCTTCTATATTCATTTCCTTTAATGTATTTGTAGTTGGTTGTATATATTTAGTTCTATAATCTGTTAGTAGATATTTACTTCCAGATATTAATAAATTATTATCTTTTAAGTTCTTAAACTCTGAATATGTACCTGTTATATAGTTATCTCTAATAACATTAGAAAGATTATTTACATCTGTTTCTATTGTAGCCAATCTGCTAACAATATTTTTAGGATATTGAACATCTAATGTTGTCGGTATGTCTGTATCTACATATACAGACCCATCCTTGAAGCTATTTAAACTTAGCACTTGATTAGTATTTTCTGTTGTATATTCTGCTAGTTCGTAGTAAACTGTGATTGGATTTACTTGTAGCCATTTTTTCAGACCTTCTAAGTCTGGTGTTTCTAATTTGTCTTTGTTGACTCTCAGCCAAATGTTATTTAAGGCATTTCCTACCATAACACCTTCTACGTCTGTCTGGTACAACTTTGCCACTCCATCCAGCTTATCAGAGATACAATTTACAATTGCTTCATTACTATTTTTTATATTACCATTACGATAGCATACTCTTACAGTGTTGGTATATGTTTTGAAGTCTCTATATACCAAACTACCATCTAACACAATTTTACCAATTCGTCTAGTGATAACCCCCTTATTATCCATGCTATCATGAACACCGTTAGCTAATCTTTTTAAACTATTATCTCCCTCTATGCCTCGTATATTACAATATGATTCTTTATACGGTTCGTAAGCTGTTGCTGTTGTACCATATTCTAGTTGTACATCTGACAAATTCTGTTCATCACCTGTGCTATAAAATCCTATATAGCTTTCTCCACTTAAAGTATTTGTAAAATTTACTTTATCTACAACCCTTACAACCTTTTTATCTATAGAATATAAAACTATCCAAATTACATTTCCAAAAATTCTTAAATCTGTATTCTCTTTAATTTTTATTAATTCAGAAGTACAATATCCAGGCATATCATTTATTTTAAAATCTCCACCTATAATATTAGACAATCTTCCTTTAGCTACTTTATTACAATTAAATAAGTTCTTTCCCACACTCTTAACATAACATTTATCTACATTTTTTAATCCTTCGAAATAACTTATATTATAGTTTGTGTAATCTCCTTCTAATAAATTTATATTCTTTATGGTAGCACTATCTGTGTCAAGATTTCCTTCGTGTAGTGACAATGCAATTGATTTAACTTCCTTATTTATTAATAGCTTATCTATTAGCATTCCTGTATTTTTTCCTTTGTTATCTCCAAAAGTTAAAAAATCAAACGTATCGTCTGCATATTTTATTGTACCCAATATACCATACTCGCCACTAGATGTGTTTGTAATAGCTTCTAAGTTTAAAGTATATGTTTTTCCAACATCTAAACTTATATTAAAAGTTGCAAAATTAGATTTCGTTATTGTATGCCCTTGAGTTCCTGTATATCCCAATAAATTTTTAATCGTATTTCCTTTTACTTCTAATATATTCGAAATTCCGCCACTTATATTTTCTAATGTATTGAATCCTGTCGATATATTTGTTTTAACTAATTGTGTTATATCTAACTCATTGTTTAATTTATTAGTTGTTTCTGTTATGTTTTTCTTGTTATCTGCAACTTGTGTGGAGGTTGGTTGCAATTGAAAATTAACCCCATCATATATTATTTTTATTATATTGTTAAGCTTTATTTCTCCTCCAACTAGATTGCTTCCATTAAATTTTATTAATTTTGCACCTAAATTATTTATAGTTATTGTGCTATTGCCAGTATTATTAAAGTTTGGTAATAAATTAATTTGCAAACCCGCATATAGTGAAGTTATTCCACTTAAATTTATAGTGTAATTATTATTACTACCACTAGTTGTTCCAAAAAATACTATTTTATTTTTTAGTGTGTTTAAATCTTTTTCTATAGTATTTACTTTAATTATTAATTCTTCTAAGTCTGTTATAACTGTAGATAAGTCGGCTGCGGGATTAGATATAATAAAATCTGTACCATCAAATACAAGTAGTTCATATTTATTTTTAATAATATCATCTTTTTGCAAATCTATTTTATTACCATCTAAATTAATTTTTTTAATGTTTTTACTACCTAAATCCGATATGTTTATAGTGCAAGCCCCTGTATTTGTTGTATTAGATTTTAATATTATTCTTAACCCTATAAAATAATCCGTTAAATTATTGATACTAGTTATAAATTCATTTGCAGTTGTTCCAGTGTCAACAACATGAAACACAACTTCTTCTGATGTAGCGTTTAAATTGTTTGCACTTAGTAAAGTACCTTCTTGCGTTATAGTTCCGGGTTCTGATTGTATTTCGTATAATCCGCTTCCTAAATCCGTTAGCCTATATCTGTTAGGAAATTGATAAATCGGGTCTTGAAAAATTACTCTTGTAGCCATCTACACACCTCCTAGTTTGGCAAAGATTCTATTCTAGATTTAATGTTATTATATTCCTCATCTGTTATAACTAATGTGATTTCATTTCTTTTTTTAATTTCTTCCAACATGTCTAGTAATGTATTTTTATCTGTTTTGCCTTCATTTATTAATTCGTCAAACATATCCCTTAAACTCATTTAATTCCCCCCTTTATTTTTTGTAGTTCTTTTTTTAGATAAGTATTTTCCTTCAGCACAGCATACAGCAGTCGCATTAAGTCTGTTCCTGTTGTGACTACATTTTTATTAAAAGACATGGTGTCAAACTGTCCTAAACTTCCATCTTCGTTATAAATTCTATATTGACTTACATCCTTACCTATTGGTTGTAATCTATTAACTTCCTCATTTCCAACATAAAAAATAATAGATGTTTTTGTTTTAATAATCTTTTCTGCCCAAAATTCTTTATCTTTAAATACAAGTTTTTTCAATTTTTTACCTCCTATCTAAATAATTGTTGGTCGTTTATTTAATTGTAATGTACCTAACATCTGACCAACTACTGGTACATATGTTTGTATTTGTGTATCTATACTTACACCCGCTGCTGTAGCTTTTTTTAAATAAGCAACTGGATTGTCTATAGAAGGATATGAATATCTAAGGGTAATATTTGTATTATTACCTTCTATAATCCCTATATAAAAACTACCCATTAACGATTTCATGTAATTGTTTATAGTTTCTATGTCACCTGTGCTTCTATTTGCTATAATTTTCGTTTTAAGTGCACTTCTATAATCTTTATCATTTCTTCCTAATCTTTTTTCTCCTATAATATCTCCTATAATATCTAATCCGTACAGAGTCGAACTATCTAAATTTCTACTATTAAGTATATTAGTAAAAATATCTATAAGTTCATTATACATTTTTGCTAGAACACCAAAGTATTTGTTTATATTTTTTCCGTTTTGGATATAATACGGTAGAAGATTAATCATCCTATCTTTAGTTTCCATCTGTAATCACCACCTTAGAATTGTCCGTTATTGCAGTTTCTTCATTTTCTATAATAATATTATTATTTTGATATGTTGTTCCATCTAAACTTAATTGTATTTGTATATCTTCTACGCCTTGTATTCCAAGCTGTGCTATTAAGTTTATAATTTTATAAACTATAACATCTTCGCTTATACTAAGTGAATTTATATATTTTATTATTGTATCTTTAATTAATTCGTCTGCTTCAATTGGATAGTTTTCTGTTTTTGTTATTGTAACTTTTATCCATACATTTTTATTAACAGGTCTAGAAAAACTAATAATATGTGATATTCCTTGTGTATCTACAATATTTATACTTATTGTTCCATATGTTCCTATTCCTACTGGTTTTTTAGCAAAAATAGCATTGGCAACTTCTGTATTATCTCCACCCTGTACCAAAACATATATAGAGTGTCCAGGTATATTATTAATAGTTTCACTTGTATCATTTTCTTTTACTGTTGCACTTCTAACACCTGTAACAGTTAAAATATTATTTCTTATAGCGTTAGCGGTAGAACCCTGGCCAGATGTTGTAGTTTGTTCATACCTATCCCTAAAATTAGTATCTGTTTCTATATTTTGTCCCTTTGTAGTTTCTGTTACATTCGTAACGGAACTAATTCCTATAGTTGGATTTATTATTTCTACTATAGTACCCCCTGGTACATTACCTTCTTCACCTGCTTCTTGTGCTTCTATATTTACTGTTACATTTCCCTCGCTCGAAATTGTTACATTTTGGGTTGTTTGAAATACTATTCCGCTTTCTGTTGATATTAAAAATCCTTGCTGAATATTTGTTCCAGGAGAACCAGTAAATATAACACTACCTATTGCCTTTGTTGCTTGTTTACGAGATATTCCAATAAATTTACCTGTGTTGGAAAGTGGAACACCTTCCGCAAATTTAGGACTTGTTGCATAAAATATATATTCAGCTACTTCCCAAAGTTCAGATATCATATAAATATATGGTACAGTTATTTGGTAAAGTGGGTCTTGCTCGCTAAAATCTATTTCGTTACCAAAATTATTCTGGCTTTTTAGTTCACTTTCATATTGTTCTAATAACACATTGTATGTTTTTCTATTAAATCCATACTCTACAATACCGTACTCAGACAATCTCAATCCCTCCTAAATCGGTTATAGTTTCTTCTTCCTTATATTTTAATTTTAAATTTATTATTTTATTTCTATTTGCTTTATTATTATTTATGTCTATTATTTCAACTTTTTCTACATTTTCATCCTGCATCAAAGCTTCCATTATTGCAATTCTGTTTCTAGACTTACTTATATTTTTTTCTTTTATCTCCAATATTTCACTTCTCTCCAGACCTATTGTAGTATTATAAAATAGTTCTCCTTTAGAAGTTAATAATATACCTTTTGTTTTTTGTATCTTTTGTTGTGTATCTTCTACTAATTCTAAACGCTTAGACGTAATTACAATGTCTCCGTTTTCTATTTTAATACTTTTCATATTTCCCCTCCTATTCTGCATAAACTTTACTAGATGTACTATATGTATTCCCATTTTCAATTAAAACTTTTTTATTTGCATTTTCTCCTAGCTTTATATTATTCGCATTTAATACTATTTCACCGTTGTTTTTTATTTTTACATAGCTTTCCGTCCCGTTTTTTTGTATGGTTAAGTCTTCTGTTGCATTAAAAGAATTATTTAAAAAATTAATACTTAGCGGTAATACTATAGCATCCTCTAATGCGTGTACTCTGTCTGTGTTAGACTTCTTTGTTTTACCATCTATAAGCAGATTATCTATGTCGTAGTCGCTTACTATTAAGACAACGACATCATTGATATTCGGCCTAACTTTTATAGAGTACCCTCCAATACTAAAAAAACCTATAGGAATATTTATAAGTGGTTGATATGGTATGTTCTGAGTTGGTACATTGTGTAGAAGTTCTATTGTCGCAGTATTATGTAATGATTGATATTCTATTATTTTTCCTATCAAAACACAATTTAAGTTATTTCCTAGATTAGACATAGCATTTTGAAATACAGATACAATATTGTTCACAACACCCTCACCTCCACACTTGTTGTAAAGTTACTATTGTGTTCTCCTTGTACAACTAAGACTAATCCATTCAAGACACTACTTTCTACACGTAATAGCGTGTATGGATTAACGGAATGATTTAATAACATTTCTATTTTATGTGTAGAAATTCCATCTGCTTTATCTAGTTTTTCTATAGATATTAGTCCTGTATCTTTGTTTAGTAAAAATCCTTCGTCTATCCATGTATCCTTTGTCGTTATAATAATTGCTGAATTTCTTATTATTAATCTACTTTTACATTGCCTAACAATTGTATTAATAACATCTTTTAGCTTTCCATTTGCATTATATCCTCTTTGATATATTATTTTATCTTGTAATTTTAATAAGTTTGGTCTTATTCCAACACTTTCTAACAAATCCCTTATTATAAATTCCGCAGAAACTCCACCTTTATATACCTTGTTTATTTTTTTGTTTAAATACTGTGTTGTAACATTTAACGCTTTAATCGTAGTCTTTTTATCTACTCCATCCCTTGTGGTTTCTATTTTTGCAACAACTCCATTTAAAATTGTTCCTCTGTCTATGTCATATCCAGCATTGACAGTTATGTTCATGCCAACTTTTATATAGTTAATGCTATCTCTAGAAAGATTATATATAGTTATTTCCGACTCATCTGGAATTTGGTCTGTATCAAACTTCACATTGAAATCTATATCTAAAGGGTCATTGTCCCATATCCTATTTCCTATAATTACCTTTACGCTTCTAAAAAACATATCACTCATCTATTTCACTTCTTTCAAAATAATACAATTCTATGTCGCTTCCTAAATTTTCAAATGTTATTCTTGTAATGCTGTCGTTCACAGCTATAGGTATTAATAGTTCATTTGGAAACTTATAATTCAAATTATGTTCTTTATCCTCATAGGCGTCTCTAAACAATATTTCGTTTAATACCATTTTTTCACCTTGTATTAACATTTCCCCATTTAACATTAAATCTATTGTAAAAAAATCATATATATAGTTATAATTTACACTAATTGTATAAATTTTTTGACTAAGTTCAACTTCAAACGAATACGGTATTAAATTTGTGTCTATTTCTATAGTTCCCATACGTTGCTCCTTTCTTAATATTTAGTTAGCACTTTGTCTAATGCAGATTGCTTCTGTTTCTTTTTTTTTGGTTGTCTTCCCTTAGTAGTTTTGCTTTTTACTTTTGTTTTAGCTTTAGTTTGTGTTTTAACTTTAGCTTTGGCTGATTTTTTAGCATCTTTTTCCGCTTGTTTTTGGTCTTCTAATTGTTTTTTTATTTTTTCTATATCTGGAACATTTAATTTAGACGTATTTATTGCAAGGCTAACTTTTCTAACAACCTTTATTTGTTTTAAATTTATATCGAAGAACGTACCGTTTGCTAATTCTTTGTTATGATTACTATTAAAACTTTCTATTATTACATTGCTAAAGTTTTGTATTCCTGTGTATGTTAAAACAGTTCTTAATTTACAATATACTTTTAATAAAGTAAGTGTTTCCTCTGGATATGAGTCTTTACCAGTTATAATTCCACTAATTCTGATTGTTGTTAAATTAGACTTCGCATTATCTGAAATGTTTGTTCCGTCTTCTACTGCTCTTTCCGTAATATCATTAGAATAATTATATTCTTCTTCTTCTACTACTGTAAGAAATACTTTTCCTAGTTTGCATAGATTAGGCATATAAACACCTCCTACAAATATTATACTAAAAATATATAGAACCCTCTGTTAAGAGGATTCTATATCTACATATCCAAGCTGTATATTTGCCATTTCAAATATATCTTCTATTTCTTTTCTTACTGAATTTTTTATTATTTGTGCTGTCTCTCTAGCGTTTCCTGTACCAGTAATATTAAAATTAAATTTATTTACAATAGTTGAACTCGGACTTGAATTAAGTATTCTACTTGTAGTATTACTCGGAATAACTTCGCTACCGCTTGGTACATTCATTAATTCTGGACCATTTTCACCAACAAGTGAAAGTCCACCAGGAGCATTTAATGTACCTCGTGCGAATTTTTCTAAATGTCCTATTTCTGGTATTGTGAATAATTCTAATTGCTTTCCGCCCAACCAATCTGGCATTTTAATATTAGCTAAATCATTTATTCCTCTAATGAAGAAATTAATTCCATCTATCATAGAATTAATAACCCCTCTTGCGATGCCTTTAATGCCATCCCAAATTCCACCGAACATTTTTTTAACACCTTCCCAAGCCTTACCCCAATCATTTGTAAAAACCCCTGTTATAAATTCAATTAGACCATCTAGAAACTCTATTATTCCACCTATTACTTCCCCTATTAATTCAAATGTGTTTCCGAATGTATCTCCTATCCATGTTGCCACATTTTTTATTGCTGGCCATACAACTGTTAAAAATATTGCTGCGAGTGGTTTTATCACATCTTCGTTGAAGTCTTGTATTAATATTCCTAAGTTTTCAATTATACTCATAACGTTTGGAGAAATATCATTTACAAACTCCATAATTGAACTCCATATTTTTTCTAACCACTGCCACAAGTCTGAAATTTTTATAGACAAAAAGTCTATAGCAGGTGTAATATTTTCTCTAAACTCTTCTGCTAATTCTGCTATTGCATCTGTCATTTCATTTACTTTTTTTCTAAATGGTTCTGATGTTTCGTAAAAATATATAAACCCACCTACTAAGAGGGCAATTGCTGCTATTGCCAGAAACACTGGATTAGAAAATAAAGACATTGTTCCGGTTAAACTTGCCATAGATTTTTTAATTGACTTTATTGTGTCTAATATTTTATATGTAACCAACGCAGTTCCTATTCCTGCAATTGCTGCTATAATTCCGTCTTTATGCTCTTCTATAAAAATAATTATTTTCATAATTATCTTTGAAACATATTGAATTTCATTTCCTATTTTAGGAAGTTTTGACGCTAACCATCTTAAAAAATCTTGTATTCCTTGACTTGCACCTTCTGTATCAAATAAGGATATTTGCATTTCTTCAAATGCAGAATTTAACTCCTTCATGGCTCCTTTTACTGTTTTACTTTGTGTATCTGCAAATTCTTGTGCTGTTCCATCTGCGTTATTAATTGCATCAAATAATTTTTTATATTCTGTAGTGTTGCCATCTAATACTTTTGTATTTCCTTCTAATAAACTATTTAAAGCCTGTATGTTTTCTTTTCCTGCTATTTGAGACTTGATTGCTTCCCTCTGAATTGGGTTAAACTTATTTAACGTTTTGTTTAAACTTGTAACTATACTGTTAAAGTTTTTAATTTTACCAGTTGACTTGTCTGCTACACCACTAAAACCATATCCTTGTAAATCCTTTAAAATTTCCGCATTCTGTGGAGACAATAAGTTTAATATAACATTTCTTAATGCAACTCCTGCTTCCGAACCTTTTTTACCTCTATTTGCAAGTATACCTAATTGTGTATTCATTTCCTCTAACGAAAATCCTGCACCTTTTGCTGTACCGGCTACTTGCAAAATTGCTTCTGCTTGTTGCTGAACACTAGTATTAGATTTTTGAGCTGTTTTTGCTATTTCGTCATTAAATTTATTAATATTTTCAACTCCTAATCCAAACGCCGCCAATCCATCCGTAGCCAAGTCTGTTGCTCGTGCTAAATCCATGTTACCTGCTATTGCTAAGTTTAAAACTCCCGGAAGTGCTTTAATTGACGTTTTAGTATCATACCCTGCTAAGGCTAGATAATTTAATGCATCAGCTGATTCTTTTGCACTAAATATGGTTGTTGCACCTGCACTTCTTGCTGCATTTTTCAAAGATTCAAAATCTTGTTTTGATATATTGCCCATTGTAGCGTGTACTCCCGCCATGCTCTGCTCAAAGTCCGTAAATGTTTTTAGGGCGTTTTTCCCAAAATCAACAATTTTTTTTGTAACATATGCTCCAGCTATAGCTTTTCCTAAGCTTTTAACACTACCTTCACTTGTCTTTGCACTTGTTCCAATACTATCTGTATTTTTTGCTGTGTCTTTTGCTTTCTTAGCAGCATTTTTAAATCCACTTCCCATATTTTCAGCACTTTGTGCTGCTTTTTTTAAGCCTTTATCGATATCGTTTTCGTATTTTGTTGCATCTTTTAAACTTTTTATGTCCGTATCAAATTCTATTTTATAAGTTAAATTTCTTAAATCATCCAAAACTATCACCACCTTACACCTTTTATTTTTATGTTAGCACAAATAAAAAAACAGGATTTAACCCTGTTTTATATACTACAATCTATATTTTTAAGTTGTATTTTATATCTTTTATTACCATATATAATACTTTTACCAGTTTGTTTTTCATAAGGATGGTTATTTTTTCTTAACCATTCCGAAATTGAATTAATTATTTTTCTCTTATATTTAATCGTATTTCCTTGCCAACCTCCTCGTTGTTCCCACAATACTTTTTTATCTGAATTAGATATGTTTATCTGTTTAATTATCCATGATACAGCTTGTGCAGCTGGTTTACCTTGCCAACTATATATACCACAATATTTAGCTATTTCTGTTACTGTAAGATAAGTATCGTCTGATTCAATCTCAAAAGGCATTTCTATTCCTGCCTTTTTATAAAATGCTTTTGCTGTTAATGCTATACTTTCCGGACTAACCGAAGCTTTTTCCAACAAAGGCAATACTAAATTTAAGGCTTCTGTTATTTCCTGTGTACTTTCAATTTTGCTTCTTAATATCTTGTGGTTATATTTATCCGAAATATATGCTCCTTCTGTTCTTAAAACTGGTAACACATCTATAGCCAGCCAATCTTGAAATTTTTCAGCTACTTCATTATTAGCTTTAAACGCTAATTTATAAACTGCTGACTCTGGAATAAAATCACCTTTTTTAATTTCTGGTATGTCTTTATTTTCGGCAGTTGTGCCGAAAGGTTTTAAATATTGATTTATTCTTCTCCACATAACATATTCTTTGCTATTTTTTGTTTCAGTAATACCCAAACATTTAGCAATCTTTTTAGCATCAAAAATCCATTCTTCATTATCTAATTTTACGGCCACTTCAAAAATATCGTTATTAAATAACCTAACCATTTTTTCCATTATATACCTCCTATTGTTTTTTTATAGGAGTGATGATATAATCATATTGCGAGTATAATTATTACATAACTCCCTATAGGGTAACCTTTGGGGGTTTTGTTTTATTCTTTTTTATTATTCATTATCCATTTGATTACTTCATCTTTTAGAAATAAAACCTTACCTTTATTTTCTGATAAGTTATAGCTTGGTAAACCTTCTTTTCTTAATCTATCTATTGTCTTTTCACTACATTTAAGCAATTCAGCTATTTCTTTTTTTGTTAAAAATTCCATAGTTAAAACCTCCCTGGATTACCCCACAATAGGAATTGTACATTACTTTATTGTATTTGTCAATATATTAATGGACTTTATTGGACACTTATATGTTAACATAATACATATCAATATTCAACATATAAAATCGACACTGAGAAAGACACTGACAAAGACACTGAATAATCTAGAAAAATCAGAAGCTTTAACATTACATTAGACACTGAAGCAAACACTGAAAAAGACACATCTTAAAAAGAATATATAAAAAGAATATATAAAAAGAATATATAGTAATGTTTTTTACTCTATCAAAAATAAAATTCAACTGTTAATTTACTAAAAGTTAATTACAAATTAACTTTATGCGATTACACCATTTTAAATAGCATTTATTTGATGTACATTGCACGTTTTATTATGCATAGGTGCAATTATATTAATTGAAATTAACACCCTTTAAAACTAATAATAACACTATTTAATGACATAACTAAAAAAACTAAGGTTTAAACCCTAGTTTTATTTAGGAATTATAACAGATATTACTGCCAAAAATATTATTAAAGTGGTTATTATAATTCTGGTGTTTCTATCATATCTATCTCTTTTCCATAAAATATATAACCCGACAGGAAACATAAAAACAATAAGCAACCACATAAACCAATCTTTTTCAATTAAATTACATTTATCTTTTTTTATATTATTTTCATCACTGTTGATTTTACTGTCGTATTTACTATCACATATATCATAATCTCCCCTTTTAGCTTTTAAAATTATTCCAACTAGCATAGATGGATTAATATATTCGGTTTCAAACAATATTTTGTTTTCTATTCCAGATTGATTGTATGTTATAATTAAATAATTATTTCTAGTTACTCTTTTCTTTTTAGCAGCAAAGGCGTATATTCCCATAAAGGCCATTCTTGTTAAAGTAACATCTTTTTGTATATCTTTTTCATTTTTATATTCAACGTTTACTAAATCATTTAAGAAAATTTTAAATGATTTCATTTGATACCCGAAAATTAATTTTTGATTTACAAAACATAAATATTTATTGTTTATTATTAAATCACCACAAACAACGTTATTACTGATTACATCTGGATGTCCACCCCAATATTTAACTTTAGTTTGTGTTATTTTATTTTCTTTTTCTAAATTTAACATAAAATTTTTCCTAATTTTTTTTTCACCCATTTTACCGAACATCCCCCATTTGCAATTTTATTTAATTATAACATATTTAAACATTATAATTAAGATGAGTATAAAAAAGAAGGTAGATAATCTACCTTCTTTTAAGCCTATCATCGTTATGTTTTTCTATTATATCTACCGCTTCTAACATTGTATAATACTCATCCCTACTCATTTTTTTTATTTCTGTCAGAGTCAAATTAGGAATCACTATGCTCCAAATTCTTATGTTTTGTTTGGCTTTCTGTTTGTAGTAATGCGTATTGCTTGGGTTTTTGGCAAAATTTTTGAAACTCAGAAAATAGCTTTGCAATTATTTCAAAAGGATTTTCAGCTTCTAATATTTGTTCTTTTAGATTTTTAGGACTTACAACCAATTCTTCTATTCCTCTTTCTGCAACTGTTCCCATTTTATAATTACCAGTTTTTATGTCTATTGCACTAGAGAATATATCACCTGCTACAAAAGGTGACACCTCTTGTAAAATTACATCTATGTATTTTTCTTTACCATCTTTAATTAATTTTAATTTAAAATTTGCATTTACCATATTATTACCTCCGATTTAAATTTTTTATTCGTCTGCTATTTCTAAGTTTGGAACAGCAATTGTCCATTCTCTTTCGCTTATTTCTGCCCCTCTAATCATGTCTGCCGGTTTCATTATTACACATCTATTTCCACCAGTCTTTGCCCTACTGCTGTCGTTTCCATCTACCATTTGAACAGAGAACTCCTCGTCGCTTTTGGCTAATAAAGATAACACTTTGTTAGAAGGGCTATCATGTTTTAATGTAAACACTATAGTTCCACTGTTGTCATTTGTTTTTGCAAAAGAAGTATCCCCTTTTGCCCCAGAATGTGCTATGTATTTATCTGTATTACGAGCAGTTGTTATTTGAGAGCCATTCGAAAATCCTCTTACATAATGCGTTCCCGCACTATAACTTATTATTAAATTTACTAAATTAAAATCATATGTTGTAGTCATTTACACACCTCCTATAATTCAAGCACTACTGAGCCATTAATTATAGTGCTTTCAATTGCTCCCGCTTCTACATATTTGAATGTTATGCCCGTTAATTTTCTTTGACTTCTATCAATTAAAGATATATCTTTAAGAGTTTTAAAATCTACTGTAAATGCAGGAGTGTTATCCTCGTTTTCTCCTATTATTTCATTATTATATGCATCTTGTAATGCAACGATAACAGATGTAACAACCTGTTGTATTCCCGAATTTGTATATGGAATTTTTTGACTTGTTATAAACAATTTTGCTATTTCTTGTTTAATTCTATATTCTACCCAGTCCATACTTTCCATATGGTCTATATATTTACCGTTAGACATAACACCTGCCCCTAAGTAGCTATCTCCAATGTCTATAACTTCATATCCTTTTATATATGGGTTCATGTTTTTAGATAATATTGTAGATAGTTCCTCTGGTGTTAAAGAGTCTGGTGTTATAGATTGTAACGGTGTATGTTTATAGTTAAAAGAACCCGGAACTCTTGTAGATGCATATCCAGCCATTGCAGCATCTAATCTTTCTTCTTGTTCTTTATATCCTAATATAGTTCTTTTTTTAGCTGTAAAATCTGTTGAAAAACCCGTTTCATCAAACTGTGTATAAAACTGTTTTGAGTTTGTGTCACACCAAGTTGATACTGCCGAAATAATTGTTTCTGTACTATCCTCTAATAAAAGTCTGTACCAGTTGTTGTGTTCTGTTATTAATGTATTAAGAGCAGTAATTAAGTCAGAACTTTTATTCTGTGAAGCGGTTAGGTCTTTTCCAAAAACATAAATTTTGCTAGGACGTTCCTTTTGACTTGCGAAAGTATTTATAATTTTATACATTTCACTATCCGTTGGAAAATCTTGTTGTACCGTACTTAAATTATCTGATATATTATATTCTTTATATTGCAAGTCTTTTGTTGTGCTTATAACTAGTGTTTTCCCAAATCCCTCCTGGCTAGTAACTTGAGTTTGGTCTGTCATGTTTACAACAATATCTGACATTCTTATTTTCCTCCTTTAGATTATTATTGTGTTATCTGAATTTTTGTCTACTAAACTTATTTTTTCAATTTGCTCTACTTGCATTTCTGTAATGTCTAATACTCTTATACGCATATCTACTCCATATTGATACACGTAGTCTGTTTCCATTACAAAAGTTCTATCTGTAAAACCTGTTATCGCTATAATTATTATATCATTTTCCGTTAAACCCCATTTTGTGTTTGTTTTTAAAGAACTAACAGTACTATCTAAAAAGGTTAAACACTCTTCTCTATTATTTGAATAAAAATTAAGAGAAATCGTCATTTGCGGTTCTTCTATTCTTTGTAATTTAACAGAGTTTTCCATAGGGTGTTCTATTATTGTACCTTTTATATCGTCTTTGTCTTGAATATATGCTGTTATAATGTTTGTTACACAGTATGGGTATGTGGGTAAGTTAGCTATATTGTTTGATTTAATAAACTTATAGCTAGGATTTATTTCTCTTAGATTAACATTAAGGATGCTATTAATTTTATTCCAAATACCAACTATATTAACCATTTATTTTACCTTCTTTTTTCATGTAATATCTTTTAAAATAAGTGTCTATTATATTATAATCTCTGTACGCATATATAGTATATACTTCTGATGTTTCCACATCTAATATTTTTGTATTTTCTTTAAGTAATACATCCGTATATAATTTAACATACTTACTACTATAAACACCACCGGGTAAAAACGTAATATCTTTTTCATTCAAAGGCAACAATGCACCTTCAAGCATCTTTGTAGTCTTACTTCCTGGTACATAATCTCCATTATCTAAATATGTTCCTTCTGTCAAAATATCATATGAAAATTTTTTTTTGTAAGAGTTCAATATCATATCCAATTTTATTGTTCTCCTTTATTATTCTATTTTAAAAGTTATACTTTCTCTTAAATGACCTGTATTTATAAGAGGATTAGTTTTGGGAGACTTCTGTTGTAGTGTAAAGGGATGATTTTTAGGAATAGTTACATTTGTTAATGTTTCTTGTGTTATACCTACTAAATATGTACCAACTCTATTGAAAAATGTATTAATGTCTATTTTAAATGAAAACAGTTCTTCTAATCCGTTTTTCACTATTTTTTCTATTTCTCCTCTTTTTTCGTCGTATGTTTTTCGTATAAAACTACGTTCTGGAATGTGAATGTTTGTGGTGCTGTCTTTTAAATGTAAACCCTTATAATGAAACCAAGCACGCATTTTAGGAGTAACATTTATGTCTAATCCATACTCATTTACCTTTGCTATTAATAATATTTTTGAATCATCAGAGCCAAAAATACCAATTTTTATATTTTTGTTTTTTAGTTCTTTTATAATTGTATTTAGTTTTTTAACATTATCAGTTTTATATGTTTTTTTAATTTTCATATACTTGTTCCCCTATATTTGTTTATTATTTTAATTTGTTCTTTATCTAGCGTTACACTGTCTTTCCATTCTTTTTTAACATCACTTATACTATATGATTTTAACGATTCTTTATTTCCTTCCGAATTTGCAATTGTATATTTATCCCCTATAAATTCTAATGCCATAAACTTTAAGTCATATGGTACTTCTGTATACCCTGCGTTATATTGTATTTTAATATGCCTTCGTGGGAAATTAATGTTTCTTGACATAAGATTACTTCCACCTGTTTTCCACCATGCTAAATCCCTATATAATATTCCGCTTTTTTTATTAATATCATATTCATCTTCACTCAAAGTCTTATAAACAACTCCATTGTTTACATATTCTATTTTATCTATAAAATTAATAGGAAAATTTTTTAATACCAAGGTATTACTATTAGTGCCTTCGTATTTTTCTAAATAATCTTGTTGAAAAATATCTCTACCTATTAAACTTATAATTGTATTACTAACACCTTTTATATATATATTAAGTATTGTGTCCTTACTTGTATCATCTTTACTAATTCCTAGCCATTCTTTTAGTTCTTCTAATGTAACTAAGTCCATTATTGACACCTCCCAACTAAATTTTATCACAAAAAAAACAAGAGGTATTTTACCTCTTGACAATGTGTGCTATACAATATATTTTATTTTTTATTGTCTTTCATTTAATATTTTTTTTATATCTTCCTCCTTCCAATTTTTTAACATATAAATATATGCTACTTCTAACAATATATTAGAAGTAGTATTTAGTTCCGCAGCAGTAACATTTACTCTCTTTCTTAAAGAGGGACAAAAAGTAGTATTCCAGTATTTCCTTTGAAGCTTACTTTTTTTCAAACATTTCACCTCCTGTGATAAGTATAACACTTATAGTGAGCATTGTCAATTTACAATTAACTAATAATTAATTACAGATTAACAAAGCGGTCATAAAGACCGCTTCTTTTATTTTTTACTTTTTTTAGTTTTATTTTTAATTTCTTCTGGCTCTATTATTTTTGTTTCTTTAGCAACTTCTTTTTTACAAATGCAATTTTTTAAATCTTTACAACATATACTACAAAATATTTTATACATTAAACTCATCCCCATATTGTGCATCAGCTAGCAATATTTGTGCAGAATAAGTTGGAGCGGTTCCCTCTGTAACTGCTGCAATCCTTATATATTGCTTTGCACCAGTTAAGTCTATTAATAAATTAGTAGAAGTATCAGTTGCAGTCAATTTGGTAGTTTCAACTCCAAAATCAACCATATCTGAGCCATCTGATTTACTTCCATGCTGTATTTTAACTTTTACAGTGTTTGAACTTGTAGCGTTTCCAGCGGATAATAACAAAATACCACTTAAATAATTTTTTCTATTAATCACTATCGCTGAATTATCACTAGGCTTTGTAGCTGGTACTAATTTCATATCACCATTTATAATTGTTTTTTTCATTTTTTATACCTCCTAGGCTATAGTTTGGAAATTACCAATTGTAAACGCCTTTCCATATGCAACTCCAAAATCGTGTATCATTAATCCCTTGATAACTGTTTCATCATTATCAAATGCACTTTGTAAATTTCCTTCTTCATCATAGTATGACGCATCTTCACTTGTTTTAACTTCTAATGCCATTTGTTCTCCAATCATAAATTGGTCAAAATCCCCTAAGAATATATCTACTTTTCCTTTTGCATCTGTTCCAGTAGCTATCTGATTAGTTTCAACAAATGGGATACCATGTAATCTACCGTTTTTTAATTCATCTCTATATTTATAATTTCCATTAGGGAAAGTTTCGTTATAAAGTATTGTAAATACATCTGGATTAAATACCCATCCTAAATTTGTCATGGGTATATTAGCCTTTTTTAACGGTGTAACCATATAAGAGTATAACTTATCACCGTCAATAACTTCTGATTTAGTTACTTTTGTTACACCTTCTGCATTAGCTATACCAGTAGGAGTAAATTCTGTTCCTAGTCCATATAATACGTTATAGTCCATTGAAATTCTCATTTGCATTACCATATCGTCTCTTACGATTCTATCAGCTTCTGGTGAAGCGTCTCTAATTAAATCATTTGAAAGAATAGTTTTTATTGATAATTTTTTACTTGATAATTTAAGACTTGCAAACCTTGCAAAACTTGGTTTTGGTGCCTTAGTTTCTCCAATATAAGCCGCTGTTGTACCGCTTATCATTTTTCTAATTGTCAAATTTCCCTTTGGCATCGGCAACCTTCTAACGCCCATCTTGTCAAAGATAGTTTTATTATAAAGTAATGGCAATATTTCTGAATAATATTGTGTTTCTATTAACTGGCCCGCATTTCCACCTGCCATTAATGTTTTAACTTCATTTACAAAATCTTCATCGAGATTATAGATTTCATTTGCTGCATCTATAACACTCTTTTTTTCTTTCTGTGCGTAAATTTGACATTTCCATAACCTAGCTGCTTTTTGTCCATCAAAATACTTATGTTTCATTTCCTGTGAAGTAGGATATATTGTAGGTCTTTGTAATTTAAGTTCTAATTCTTCAATATTTTTTTTTATATCTTCTATCTGTCTACTATCTGCTTTCTGGTCAATCGCATTTTTAATTTCCTTTACCATATCTTTTATTTCCATTAATTATCTTCCTCCTTTTTATTTACAGTGTTAAACAAGTCTTTTAAAGCTTCTATTTCATCAGACTTTAGTTGTACATTGTCTTGTTTTTTAGGTTTTTTAGCTATTCCACACGCCTTGTCATTTTCGTCTATTTCCTCTCCTGTTAATTCTTTTAAAACTTTAAGTACGCTATTTATTTTTTCTATGTTTCTTTTACTTAATGTTTGACCTGCCTTTCTTTCTAATTCTAAAAAACTTTTAAATTCTTCTATTTTATCAGAAAATGTTTTTTCCTCTTGCAAAGGTTTTAACATTTCTGTTATAGAGATTATTTGTTGTTCTAAACTTTCTACTTTTTCTTTTAATTCCATATTTTCATTACCTCCTTCCCCCTTTACATCAGTAATAGTAGCCTTGGGATTCATGGGAAAAGTTACTGCTGAAACTTCCATAATTTCAATATCTTTTAAGTTTCTTATAGTTTTCTTGCCCTCTGTTACATATTCATAATCTAAAGTCTTATATCCAATGCTGTTTTTTAATTGCTTATTTTTCATAAGAAGATATGCCTTGTGTGCATTAGGTATAAGTGGTATTCCTTGCTCGTTTGTATCTAAGTATAATTTACCTTCAAACTCCAAACCTTGCGATGTAGAAAATAACTTTACTTGTCCAATTGGTTCTGTAGTCTTATGTTGCCATAAATACGGTATAGTTTTATTTCTATTTTTATCAGCTACGCTTGGAAGAACTCTATCACCTCCCAAGTCTACATTGTTATAAGGACTGGCGACTCCACTGAATATGCCCTTATTGTTTATTTCTTTAATTTCTAACACAATGTTTTTATATTCCATATAACTCACCGCCTTTTAATATACTTATTATAACATAATTTTAACTTGTAATTAACTTATAGTAAATCTATAATTAACAAAAGAGCAGAAAAATCTACCCTTTTATAAAACTATATTATATTTATAGTTATCTTATTTCTATTGAATAATCTTTAGCCCGCACTCTCTTGCTATTTCAATTAAGTCTATACAGGTTACGTTTTTGCAAAAATTAATATCTTTTTTCTTAATTTGTATATTAGCAAACCAATCAATTAAATCTTTTTTTGTTATTGTTGGATTTAACATATTGAGTTGTAAGCTTGTTCTAATTTCTGTTACAACTTGCATTGCTTCTATGTCTGTATAATATATTTCATCCAATTCATATATATCTGTACTTTCCATATATATTACATCCTTATGTTGTGCTTTGTGTTATAATGTTTAACTATAAAACAGTTTCCTAAATCTTTATAATTTTTAAATCTTTTATTTTTATATTCTTTTTCTAATTCCCTACACAATTCCCACCTTTCGTCTAAGTTGTTGTAGGGAATTATTTCTATTCTATTCACATTTAAACCCCCTTAAAATGGAATTTCGTCATCTACAGGAGTGATATCCTCATCAAAAGAATTGTTGTTAAATCCACCCGATGTATTAGACACATATTTAGAATCATACCCTTGAGGTGTAGTTGACTGCTGTTTATTTCCCCACTCTAGGAACTGAACTTCATCTGCAACTACCTCAGTAACATATATTCTTGTTCCATCTTTAGATTCATAGTTTCTAGTTTGAATTTTACCTGCCACAGACAATTGACTTCCTTTTCTCATATAGTTAGCTGTAGACTCAGCCTGCTTACCCCAAACAACTACCGGAATAAAATCTGCACTCTGTTGTCCTTCTTGTTTAAATTTTCTATCAACCGCAAGTGTAAAATTTGCTACTGCTTTCCCACTACCTGGAACAAACTTTAATTCTGGGTCTTTAGTAAGACGTCCAGTAATAACACATTTATTCATTTTTATCCTCCTAATTAATTTTATATAACTCTATAACCAAAAAACAAGTTATTAACGCTAATGCAACCATGTATTTTAACAAATTATCACCTCTTTATAATATCTTTGGATTGCGAATTAACATATTTCGTATCTTGTATTTTTCAATCTTTCTTTTGCAAAGTCTATACTGCAAATATGAACACACCAATCACAGTAGATTACATATTTATTAGGACAATTCTCCTCTAAATATTCTTTAGCCTGTTCTATAAATTCGCATTGAATTTCCCATATTGTATCATGTGAGAGTTCGTCCTCTAATTCATAATCAACTACAAAATTATTGCTTTTATCATTTGATAGTTGATTATTTTTAATCATTTCTTTTAATGTTTCTAATTCATCTTCTATAATATATTCAAACATTGCTTTACCTCCTTCACAATAATTTCATTCCTGGATCTACTCTTTGAATTGTGTACTACATTAATGCTTCTAAATGTAATTCTCTTTCTATTTCAGATTTAAATACCCAGTTGCCAATATCTCCATCTTCAAAGTCGCAATCATCAGCAGTATAGTAATACTTACCATTATCTAATTCTATCCTATAAACTTCACTTTCAAAGAACCTATAATCTTCGTCTATCATATAGGCAATATCACCTAATTGAAATAATTGTTTTATATTTTTATTTGCTTTTTCTATTAAAGTTTCTAACTTATTAAATTCTAAGTCAGGTCTTTTAGTATTACATAAAGCAACTATTTTATTTTCTTCTTTGTCTAAAATAAAAGCATCTGTAGGATTTTCAATTACAAGTTCATACTTTTTCAATTTTAATTCACTCCTTCGCAATATTTTCATATTTTTCACCTCTATTATTCATGATTTTTATTATCTAATCTATCTACAATTTCTTTGGCTTCTTTTAATGTTCCTTGTGGATATATTTCCCTACCATTTATTGAAGTTCTTTCTCCATTTCTTTCACATATAAACCATCTATTTTCTGATTTATATTTTACATTTTGTATTACTTTATTTTTATATTCGCATATACCTTTCATTAATGAAAACCTCGCCTTTTTATTAATTATTGTAAAATTTTACATTTATTTCAATTACTTTTTTTTCAACAGGAATATCAAATACCATTATAGTTAACAAGATTTCTCTATTATTATCATTGGGTTGAGTAAAAATATATCTAAACCATGTTTCTTGCTGAATATTAATTTCTTTTTTATAATTAGGGTGTTTTTGTGATAAATCAGGTATTTTTTTTATTATATTACTTAAATTTTTATTTCTATTAAATATAAGTATAGCTCCTTTTGTATCTCTCCAACACATATAACTTAAAATTTGATCTATAGTATCTGTAAATACTTTGTCCCCTTTATGTGGTTTATTAAGTAAATAATTAATTATTTGTGTTGTACTGAATATTATTGTCCCCTCCTTTAAGTCTAGATGTAGATAAATCATAATTATTCCATTCCTGTTTCTACTATTTTGATTGTAAATTAATCATCTTCTAAAAGTATGGTTTCATATTCATCACATCTACTTGATACTAAACTGTTTATATGTCCATGTTTTTCACATTCATAATCTGTATCAAACTTATAGTTTAGACATGCATAGCAACATATTGCATTGTTAGGTATAGTTAAACAATTTCCATCTTTATATTCTTCTGTTAAGTCAATCTTCATAAATACCACTCCCTCATAATGATTTCATATTACAAATTATTATTTTTATCTCTATCTATTTCAATTTGATTTTCAATAGCAATAATTATAAAAGCTTTTAAAGCTTCTATATTACTATTCCTTTATTCCATTTTGGTATTGCGTAACTTCCATCCATGAAACCTTCATCGTAATAGTCGCCGACTTCTTTTTCAGTTCGGATTCCACAATTTTTACATTCAACCCACTCTGTATCGTAAGTTGTTTTTAAAATTCCTTCTCCGCCACACTTTGAACATTGTTTTATTTTCATTTCCTCCCTCACAATAATTTCAGCTACTGTAGTTGCTATTTGTAATACACATTAAATTATTTCTTCAACTTCTATCTCAAGACCTTGTGTACCATCATCTATCACTTTAAAATCTATGCCATTTGTTATGTCTTTTTCTTCTAAACCACTAAATCTTGCACTGAATGGAACTTTTCCATCTTCTAATACAAATCCATACCCCTCAATAGAACCATCAAACCCTGTTGCCCTTAATCTGCAATAATCATTTGCCATTGATTTTATTCTATCTTCTTCAACATCTAAGTCATAAAAATATCTTTCAAAATTATCTAAAACCTCCTTATCTATTTTAGTTTCATCTATTTTAATTTCATATTCTTTAGTAGTAATAACTTCAACTTTAAATTTTCTCATTTTTACCTTTCCTCCTTAGGAATGTAATCAAGCTGTGTATTAATCCCAATCAAGTTTTTGTCCACATTTTGGACAATAATTAATAGTTTTGTTTTTTACATCACATAGATAATTTCCGCACTGGCAATAGAAGTCAAATCCACCTTCTGTACCTTCTTCTACTTCAAGTTTAATTTGTTTTTTAAGTGATTCTTTTATTGTTTTGAATGCTTTATCATAATCTTGTATGAAATTATCTGTTAAACATTTAAGTTTAACTCTATTTGGCAACTTTTTAAAAAAATCTAAAGTTTCTTTGATATCCATTAAAGATAACATAATTTAATATTCACTCTCCGATTTTTCCATCCAACACACGCCGATTTCTCCATTAATACCTACTCTTGTACATTCTCTATCCTTATATTCACAGCAAGTATTACATGGACTATCTTTCATTCTTATATTTACAACTGCCTTAATTATATTGCTTCCCTCTTGCACTGTAGGCTTTTCTCTATTAAATTTCAAATCACAATATCGTGAAGGTTCCATTTTACACATTTCAGCAAACTTTCTTGTAGTTATTTTTTGTTGTTTCCTAAAGTTTTCTATATAAGTTAAATCCATATTTTATTCCTCCTTTAATTTTTATTTTACTTTTCATCCCCATCAAATGAAACTGCATTTTCTGAATAGCCTATATCACACAATTTATCAATTCCAAATGTTTTAACATGTATACCACGTTCATTAACTTCTGATATAACAAATTCCAAATTCATATCTTCTAAATCACGTTCTTTTATTAGTTTTATCATATCTTTGCCTTTCATAAAATCATCTCCTTTTAATCTATTTTAAATTACTTTAAGTTGTTATAAAATAGTTATTTTATTTTTAAATATTCTCTTTCTATATGGTCATCTACAAAATATTCATTATAATCACATTGCTCTATGTAATACCAAAGTTTCATATGCCCTTGTTTTAAGAATTCATGGCAATAATATTTTGTCTCTCCATTGCTTCCTATCATTTGTCTAAAAGATAATTCATTAACTGCATTATTATTATCATTTACATATCTTACTATTTGTAGTATTAATTTATTTGTATAATAATCTTGAACCACAAAAACTACTCTTACTAATTTAGGTAATTCAAACAATCTATTATTTATTAGACCTATTTGTGTAGGTGTGGTTAAATGAAATACAACTCTTTCACATTTATCATATGGGAACTCTTCTATTAATATAGATGTATGTAATTCTAAGATACAATTATATTTTTCCAATAATAAAAATAATTTATTGTAAAACATTTTACTTCTGTGTGTATCTTTATTATAATCATACAAAGGGTCTCCACCGCCAGATATACTAACAAGTTCTCCTTTATGTTGTTTTAGTTCTTCTTCTAATTCCTTCCACCCAAAAGTTCTATAATCTGTTATTTTAATGTTTATTCCATTTTCTCTATATACACAATATCTACAACTCCAATGACATCCAAAATTAGTCAATATACTCAACATTTCTATTAGTCTCCTTTTTAAATTTATAGGATAGAAATGAATTTAATCTCTTTTATTGTTCTTTTATTTCTATCAAAGTCATTATGCTATAGTTTGCTAAATCCATTAATGTATCTTCTATAGATTCATCACTAACGAGTTGCTCTTTAGTACATAAACTTTGTAACCTATTAACCTTATCTGTTATCCTTGTAATAGCTGAAATTATACCTAACTTCTTATAAGTTTCGGAGAAACTGTCTCCGTAGTCATGATTCTTAGATTGATAAGTTTCTTTAAGTTTCTCACATATACCAATATGTCTTTGTACCTTATTCATAATCCTTACCCTCCAAATATTTTTTTAAAATTACTATAAATTATTTATTATACTTATTATACGTCTAATGATTAATTTTGTCAAGATGTAATTAACTTTAAGTTAATTACAAATTAACAAAAACGAGAAGGAACTCTATCCCTCTCGTTCAACTGCATATCTAAGCACACACCTGCATCTTGCAACCTGGCTAACATTTGCCCTAGAATCACCTGGATATTCCAGTCCTGGAGCATACATATACCCAAACTCAACCCAACCCAGTGAATCATAAGCTTTATGGTCAAGTCTTACGGATTCGTCTCTCGCACTTAGCCATCGCTTATATTTAAACCCGCTTTTATTTGCTGTTAAAAAATTAGCTTTCATGAAAGAATTATGTATTTCTGTTTGGGAAATATTAACAGCTCTAGCTTTTGAATATTGTTTTATTTTACTGCTTAATTCTTTTGATATGCTATCTATACTATCACCCTTAAGTAATCCATCTTTAATTATTCTCCTTGTTAATTCTTTAGTAGTAGTATTTATATTAACTACTTGTTCTGCCCCATACTCATTTAGCCATTGTAAATAATCTTCTCTAATTATTGCAAATAGAGTACCTTCACCTTCGTTTGTAAAGTGTATGTTGTTAAAGAACTCATTTCCTAATTCGGCAGCATTAATATAAAGTGGTAATAATGATTTCGTTATCGTCTGTACACCTTCATCCGTCTTATATATATTGTTACTTATTTCTTCTGCTTCTCGTTCTGCCTCTTTTTCATCTATATCATCAGATTTACGTTCATTCATATACTTTTTAAATGCTTTGCTTATTTCATCTGCTTGCCTGTTTAATACTATTGTTATTTTACTGTTAAATCTTTTTTCTAAAGGCAATATTATTCTGTCATATTGATGTAATAATTTTTTGTTAATAAATTCTTCCTTACCAACCCCCTTTCTTTCTAGTATAGAAAAGACTTGTTTTCTTCTTGTAGTTGTATATTTTCATTCCCTAACTCAATTAAGTTCATAGGTAAATACACTTTGCCATCTACTATAGCAAAAATTCCCTCTGGCACTATTATATCTCCACCGTCTATCGGGTCCATTCCTTTAGCTTTTCTTTTCTCGTTAATAGTCATGTCTTTAGCTTTACTTAATCTATCATACATTTCTTTAATATCTTCCTGTAAAATTGGGATATGGCTATAATCTATGTCGATATATTCTCCTTTTTCTGTATCTAAGTTTAAAAATAATGATAATTGGTCGGATAATTCTCTCATGAGGGGTATTACTGTTTTGGTATATAATCCTTTCTCCGCTTCATTTTTATTGTTGTAGCTGCTATTTTCATTTAATCCGATAAGTATAGGGTCAACTCCCATACCTATACAAATATCAATCATTGTGTCTTTTTTCCCTTGTGACCAATCCATGTCTTTAGGATTAGTACCAGTATTAATGTAATTAGATACACCCTGCAATAACATATATTTACCCACGTTATCTACACCTTGATGTTTGTTCTTTAAACTTTCTTCTGCTCTATCAAATTGGTCGTAAGTAACATTTTCGTTTAAAGCAATTACTCCGCTAAGATTACCACCGTTCTGTAACAAACTTATGTTCCAATTAACTAATTCATTTAGCAAGTCTCCGTTTTTAAGTATAGGTTCTAGCATACTCATACCATGGCCAATACCATCCCAAGAATCCATTGGGTTAAAATTTTTCCACAACATGAAATTTTCTGGTTTTATAGTCTCCTTGTTATATTTGATATTTGTATAAGGTGTTTGAACATCCCCGTTCGATGTAAAACTTACTCTGTCTGGTCTATATACATACAATTCTTTTATTCCAAGCGATGTTTGTATTTTATAAAAAGGAGACTCACCTTGTATATAATAAAATACTATTGCTCTTTTTATTAATTCTGATTGTCCGTACAAAGGATTAGGATTTTCCAACACTTTTAAAGCTGGATGATTTAATATTTCTTCGTCTTCTCCATTGGCATTTTTTCTTTTGACTTTCCAGTTTAACTGTATCGCACCTTTTATAATCTCTTGCATACATCTAAATATAATCCAGTTACGCATGTAACCTTCTTTAGCTATAGTAGTGTAATTTACATCACTATAACGAGGGCTATTGCCTTGTGTTTTCATAATCTTAGTGTAGATATTTTTATTATTATCTCTAGCTTTTAATTCAAATATATTAGATAATTTCATTTAACCACCTCCATTATTCTTTAATTTCTTCAACAGTACATAAATCTTTAATAGTGTCGTAAATTACGTTATATTTAGGTATTTGTTCGCCTGCTGCAATACTTCTAAACCTTTTGCACAAACATTTATAAGTTAAAACGCCATAAACATTCTCTCTTATATCAATAACTATAAAAGTTTTCATCATTTTGAATAATTGTTTTGTATTGTTTTCTATTAATCCCATAGAAATATCTATAAACCCTAATTGATCCATTTTTACATATGGTTCAGTTTTAACATTTTCTAAACTTATCATATAATCACCACTCTATTCTATTTCTTATCCGCTCCGCAACCAATATTGGCAACCAAAACAATCCAAAATAAATTCCACCTAGTATTTTACCAATGGTATTTTTAAATAACTTTATACTTATGAAAATACCAGTTAATACATAAATATAAAATAAAAATATTGTTAAATAAATCATTTATTCACCTCCAAAATCGACACTGAGAAAGACACTGACAAAGACACTGAATAACGTAGCAATATCAATAGTTTTAGTGTTATATCAGACACTGAAACAAACACTGAAAAAGACACATCTTAAAAAGAATATATAAAAAGAATATATATATTAGTTATTTAAGCGTTAAAAAAAATTAATACTTAAAACAAAATATTGTTGATATAAGAAATTACATTTTTATCAATTTAACTTTTTTACTTTTAACATATTACATTTTTGTTTGCAACACATGCACTTTATTTTACAAATCATGACTATCCCTTCAAATCTTCCTTAAATCATTTTTAAGAAGATTAAATCTAAACATATGCCATTACACCTAAACTAGATTTAAACTAAATACAGAGCATTTTGTGTGTGATAAAAGTTAATTACAGATTAACCTGCTGTTCACTTTTAGATTTTATACTCCAACTTCACTAAATCTACCTTTAACGAAGTTGGTTATTTGTTATATTTGTTTAAAATACTTTCCATGCTTATACCTATGTAAAGTAAAAATGTTAAAAACATTACATCCTTCTCAAATCCCATAAGAAGTAGCACATATACTATTATCCAAGCTAAAAATATCATCTGTTATATCACCTCAGTACACTTTCTGGTAGTCTATTTTGCATAACAACATCTTTAAAGTTATGTAAATAGCATATTTTTTTATTTTTATACCTTGTTTGCAAGTGTATATCAATTGCGTTAATTACTTGTGTAAATTTATTTTTTCTTATCTTGAATAAATCTTTCAAATTCACGTTATCACTCCTTTTAATTTTATTGTAACAAAGTTAATAGTTTTTAGTTATATAATCAAATTTAATATTTATAATTGTATAATTATACAGCAATAGAGTGCTTGATAGCACCCTATTGTTTAGGTTGAAATATATTATTTATATTAACTCCATTTATGTAAATACTTGTTACATCTAATCTACTAGACATATTAGAAAAAGAATTTAAACCCGCTAAATATACATTGTTAAGTGCAGGTGGCAAATTGGTACATTGGGTAATTATAACATGTTGTAGAGTTGAGTTGTTTATTATGTTTGTATCTTGAAAATTACAATTTATGCAGTATAACACTCCTGCAAAATCTGAATTTATTGTAACAGTTCCAGAAAACTCACACCCTTGCAATATTATAAAATTACTTTCATTCCCAATTGTTAATCCTCCCAAAAAGTTCATGTTATTAAAATAGTGTCTACCAGTTCCCCCTCTAATAGTAGTTAGCTTCTCTACTCTTAAGTTACCCATTTTTATTCTTAAAGAATTAGTTATATTTAATGCCCTATTGTTTATTTGTGTTGAAGGTGAACCGGCTACCAAAGGACATACTATTGCTAATTCATTTTTATTATTTATGTTTATATCTAGTCCGTCGTATAAGCCTTGTGCAACGTATATTATGTCTCTATACGATGCTTCATTTATAGCATCTTGTATATCGTTTTTATTTTGATTGACATAGTGAGTATTGGAAAGTAATTGCTGATTCTCTGTTACAACTTCTAATTTACTTATTTTTTGTCTATCTACTGCAAGATAAGGTATTGTACCGTTCCCATTTAGATTTATATTGTTGTCAGCTTTGATGTAGATTTTTATATTATAATCTGTTAAAAATGAAAAGTGTGGTTTTAAATCTATACCCACTATTCCATTGCTTAAATTATATCCCTGTATTGTATTGTCGTTCCATGAGTTCTTACTTGGGTAATAGGCTACATCTTTTCCGTTAACCTCTAGCTTAGTTTTAAAGTTTGTAACTGGTTCAACTAAGCTGAAATATACTTTGCTTACTTCTTCATCCTGTGTTGGTGTAATATTTATTTCTGTTATATTGTTCATTATTGTGCTGTTATCTTCTTGGATTGTTACATTGATTTCTAGAAATTCTCTTTTGTAATAAATTGGTTTAGATGTTCCCACATTACTATTTTGGTAATCTAATAGTAAATATCGTTTGTTTAGTGTATTTGTAGTGTTTTCTATAAACCCACCATTTTCGTGAATTTCTATATTGTCACCTAGATGCAATGTGTTCGGAGGTAGTTCTAAGTCCTTAGTTGATACAATTATATTATCCTTAATAAATATTCCAGTACCTTTTAAATCTCCGTTTGTATCTTTATACATTAACTCATTTTCTTTAACTTTTGTTAAGTCTGGAGTGTTAGAAAAATACAATCCCACATTATCCACCTACCTTATGTTTAATAGTTGAAATTGAGAATCTGAGGAACTTATAAAAGACATTTCATTAAAAAACGTGCTTGAATATAGGTCAAAACCTCTGAAATTTGCGTCTAATTTAATGCAATTATAATTATCTATAGTTGCTAATTCTCCGTCAATTCTAAAAAATATAACGTTATTACTTAGATTAACTACAGAAACAGACTGTATACTTTTGTAAAATCTAACAGTTAGTTCTGTATTTTTCGTAAGATTAATCGTCTTATTACCACTTATTACTATTTTGTTTAAACTTAAATTTGCCAATTAAAACACCTCCACAAAAAAAGAGCCACTTAATGTGACTCCGATATTTTTATTTAATTTTCTCCGATTTAAAGAGGAAACAGGCTCGGAGTGCACCTGTGTTGTTTTGTATATTTAACAAAACTATCCTCTTTAGTAAATTATACCACATTTTAAATACATTGAACCCGCTCAAAATTGAGCAGGTTGAAATCTAATTATTGCAAACTAAATTATATAATGCAAGCAAATGTAAAGGTTAATCTATAGTTAACTTAAAAGACAGCAAATTAATAAAAACAAAACAAGCAATTTCCAACTTCGCTAAATTTACGTTTATCGAAACTAACAAAACATTATACGTACATTAGTATTGTTTTTAAATCCTTCTGTTCCATACCTAATACTATCCATTGCATCGTCGTTTACCTTAACAGGCTTAGGCAATCTAACACCTGTCTTTTTATCTTTTTCCCATTGATAGCTTTCTATTTCATTACGGGCCCCCACACAACTTTCATCTATATAAATACATCTATCTTGTAACCATTCAATACCTTCTAGAACACTGTTTGCTCCTTTAGTACAGGGCCTTATACCACTAAATCCGCTACGTTTCATTTCTTCTATAACTTCTGGTCTAGCATTATCAGCGTATATCCTTAGATTGCTATAACCATTGGGATACATTCGCTTAATTTCTTTCATAATGTCATTAGCTGTTAATTTAGGCTTATATAATTCTCTTAACACATATATGTCACCATCTTTTATTGCTATCTCATGAAACGCAGTGCTATGTTCAAAACCAAAGTCTAGTCCATAACTAATGCCATCATAAGTGGATAAATCTTTATTACAGTTAATAACTTCCCAGTTCTCGTATATAAGCTTACCCAATACACCCCAATTACCATTGCACTGAACGCCATATTTTCTCGGGTTAATTTCCTGCATTTTTTTTCTTAGGTTTTCATCTTTGTATTGACCATTATAGTAATGATTATCTCTCCAGGTAGTTTTTAAGGCGAATGTAGTAACTATATTATTTACAGTATCCTTATGAATTTCGTCAGACATATCTATTGCATCTTTGAAAAAATATGTCCTAATCCAATGGGTTTTAAAGATAGGATTAAAAGATAAGAATATTTTTAATTCTGTTCCCCATGGGTGATTGTTTGGTGGAGTTGCTCTAAGTCTATCTTGAATATCTTCTAAATCTGACTGTGTGAAATCTGTTGCTTCTTCTAGCCATAAAGTGTTTACATTATCAATACCTTTTAATTTTTCTGGGTTATCATATCCTTTAAATCTTACAATACTTCCACTGCTAAATTTAATGTGTTTTAGTGTCCTATTGTAAGTGTAGTCCCTACCTTCTACTAATCCAATTCCGGACATTTTATTAATGTATCTTTTGCTTATCATATCCAACCAAGGCATTTCTACAGTATCTTTTAATGTAGTTGCGTATTTACGAACTACTAATATATCAAAAGTAGAATATCTAATACACATATCTACAAGCTTTTCTATTAAAGAAAAAGATTTAGATGAACCTGTTCCACCATACAAAATATTATATTTGTATGGTATATACCCCTTTTCAAACATAAATTTATATTTAGGATTTATATATGGTCTTTTAAGCCTAATTATCTTCTTCATTATCGTCATCCTCAACGACATATTCTATGTCATCACACAGATTATCTACCTGTCTTTCTGACAATGATACTTTTCTTTCTTCAAGCTTAAGTTTTCCTATTTTGATTATGTAATTATAATCTAATTCCGGATAACGTTTTGATAGTGCCTTTGCAGCTTCTATTCTATCTTGTAAACTTGCATCTAAACCCAACTGGTCCTTTTCTTCGTTTCTAATAATCCTTGTTAAAAATTCTAATATTTCCTGTGCATCTGCTATCCTATTATTATCTATTTCCTTCATTTTATCTTCTAAATAACGCACTATACTAAGTTTAGTTAAGTTTTGAGCAGCTATTACATCTAAATTATTTCCCTTATAACCCGCCCTTCTAGCCGCTTCTGAACCAATTCCCGTTTGTATATAGTAATCACAAAAAGCTTTTTGTCTGGGTGTCAATTTAGGAATCTTAGCACTTTCACTCATTTTATTCACCTACCTGTCTATATATATCTATCAACTTAAATAATATATCTTGTTTTTTAAAAGACTTAATTATCTCAACTTTTACCAATTTTTTATTAGCATCTTTCTTATTTTCTGGATAAAGTTTGTTGTATTGCTCGACTGGCATTAGATAAAATAGCTTTATTAAATTAAATGTTTTATTACTCTTAAAACTAAAAACTTGTTCGTTGTTAATTAAATAAATATACCCCTTTACCTCTAACGCTTTTATTATTTTAAATATTTTACTTTGTATACTAATCATAGAAAAAATTTTTTCACCTCCGATTATTTTTATTATAACAAAAATAAGTTGGACATGTGTCCAACTTAAATTACTTCTTTTCTATTATTATTTTATTATCTTTAACATATAGTTCAACGTCACGTTCCATTAAATTTATACCGATTGATTTCAATAAAACCATTGGTATATTTAATCTTCCGGTTACACTTCCACCACCACTTTTATTAAATGTAATTTTAGCCATTTCTTCACCTCTGTTGATTTTTATAATATTTATTTTCAAACTCTTCCCACGATTTACTAAATGAGTGATTTTGAAAAGCTTCCTTTAATCCACTTATTTGTTTTAATCTTATTACCTCGTCTAATTCCATGCCAAGCTTTTTGCATATGTCTTCATCTTCCCATTTTTGCTTTACCAAGTCTATTACTATATCAGACATGCTTCTTATTTGATGAGTTCCCCTTGCTCTATTGTGCCTTATTGTGCTTCCTATTCGCTCGTCTAAAGGCTTGTCGATTATAGAGCATGGTAAATAACCATGTATTCTTTTATTTATATCTTTATATTCTTTACCTATTCTGTTTCTATGATAACCATCAACCACTTCGTAATGATTATTGTCAATCTTATATGCCACTATGGGTTGTGTATACCCATCTAGTTTAATTGACGTATGAAGTAGTTTCATTTCTGGTGAAGCAACTTTATTAGGATTGTACTCATTTGCCTGTATACAATCTGTTTTAATCCATCTTATGCAGTCTACAGGCTCTTTAAATGGACTTACTTCCCTTAATGCTTCTCTGACACTATTTAAAGCATTAACTTTATCTTCTATGTTTTCTAATTTATTTATTTCTTTTTTTAATTCACAAATTAAATTTTCCAACACTTTAATTACCTCCTATTAAGTTCTTCAGCAATTCTTTTAAGTGGTTTACTATCCGTATCTTTTCCATATATTAAGTTTTTATATTTCTTTTTTAACTCAAACATTTTTTCAACATCTGATTTCGTTTGTCCAAAGCTGAGTCTACCCATCCAAAAATCATTTTTTTCTATCGCTCTTGCTATCCTTCTCCAACTAGCTATCTTTTTGCTGCTTTCAAGTTTCTTATCTGCTGTATCTGGTATTTTATCAAGTGATATTCCTTCCTTATCTTCATACCACTTAATAAAAGTTTTTATTTTTTTTACATAATGGTCTCTTAGTTCGGGAGCATATAACCCTAAACTTTCTAGCAGAAACACCGCATATTGTTGCCAAGTCATATTAAATGGCTTTTCTGATTTAATGTTTCCTAACAAGGAAGTTCTACAATATATATTTCCGAAGTTAACCCCATGAACTCTATTAAGCACTTTTTCCCACGTTTCTGGTTCTAATGCTCTAAATTGGTCTAGTCCGTTTCTTTGGTCGTCACCATATGGCTGACAAAGTCTTTGTTGATGTATACTTACGCCATTTTTATACATAAGTTCATATATGTAATTGTATTTTAAGTTTAATTTAGATACTGCTCCCCAATCGTCGCCAGTTTCCCAATCATAAAGAGGATAAAAATTGTATACATTCAAAAATTTAGCACCAAGTTTAATTTGCGTAGTCCAATTATAATTTTTGTACTTAGTCTTTGTTTTACTTATAATAGTTCTAAACCTATTAAGACTTTCGTTGCTTCTTATTCCTACTCCTGTTGATGTTATGCCACTGTGTGTTTGATTAAACCATTCAGCAAAATGTAAAATAAAGTCTTCAAACTCCATTCCACACTCAAACCAAGTCCATTCTTTTGGATAATTATTTTCGTTTATAACACACTTGTAATTTGGCATTTTCCTTACCCATTTATGCATATCGTTTTTATCCCAACATATCCATTTTGGCTGAATAACCGATACTGCATTTCTTAAAGATAAAGGCAAACAACACCAATAGAATTTCTCTACTACATCTTTAGTACACTCCATTAGTTCTTCTACGTGTTCTATAGTATGTCTATATTGTGCTTCTAAGTCTATATAAAGTACACTAAATTTTTTATTTAATTTCCTAGCAACTTTTGCACACAACTGCAACATTATAGAACTATCTTTTCCTCCACTAACGCTTAAATACATATTATCTGTTTCATTAAACATTATTTCAAAACGCTCAAGCGAAGCATCTAGAACGTTTTTATCAGTGTAGATTTTTGGCATTATAAAACCTCCATTAAATCACTTTTGTCTAAATTATTAATTTGTTTTATATATCTATTTCCATTATAATTTCTTTTATATATAAAATTATGTATATACTTAAAGTTATCATCTTTTTGTATTTCTATTCTTTTTTTAAAGCTGTCTACTAAGTTTTCTTTTCTCAATAGGCAATTTAGTATTCTTTCATCTAATGTATAAGCCGCACATATATCAACTATATGCACAGTTTTACTTTGTCCTATTCGGTGTATCCTGTCTTCACTTTGTGCCCTTGTAGCATAGTCCCAGTCATTACTATAATAAATAATATAACTACAAAATTGAAGATTTAATCCATATCCAGCACAGGTTTTATTTGCTACAAAAAATTGTGCTTTATTTTTAAATAACTCTAAATTTTTTTGTCTTTCTTTTTGATTTAATTCTCCATAAAACGATACAGCCGAACCCTCCCCGTATTTTTTGTTTAATACAACTGTTATATCTTTAACTTCTTTTGTGTATTTACAAAATATAATAGTTTTTTCATAGATTTTTAATATGTCTAACAGCATTTGTATTCTAGGATTATCTAATGGATTTTCAAACATTGGTTCTTTTATAAACTTTAAATCTTTAGTTATTTTTAACTTAAATCCACAAATAACATTTTGTAATCCTGTAAATAGCCTGTATATTGTATGTGGCTCCATTTCGTCTACTAAAAACATCAATTCGTCTGCTACATATCTATAATTTTTATTCTGCTCATCTGTTAAATAATAGTATTTAGTATCATATGTCTTTTGTGGTAAATCTAAACAAACATCTTTTTTAACTTGATACGTATATGGTAATATTTTTCTAACTAAGTAATCTGTATTAAGACATCTAGTTATTTTTCCAGGTATATCTTTGTCATATTCCAAATGATTAGCTGCAAATGACCAAAAACCTTGATATCCCAATATTCTCCAATCTAGTATATACCACTGAGAAAATAAGTCCTTTTCGTTTCGGCTTATAGGAGTGCCATTTAAAATTAATTTATATTTACAATGTTCAGCTAATCGCATTATATTTTCAGTTCTTTTTGCTCTATGGTTTTTAACTAAATTACTTTCATCTACTATTAGATAGCAATTTTTTCTTAAAACTAATTTTAACAATATAGAATTGGCTCTAATACTAGAAGAAAGTGTTTCTATACCACAAATAGTAAACATAGATAAATCACCAGTAGAGTGTTTTTTTATATCTCTTTTCAAACTCTCTTTTACCGAGCAAGGGCATAACCAAATTATATGGTTTACCCTGCAATTTTCCAATCTTGTTTTTATAAGTTCCAAGGCTGTTCTAGTTTTGCCTGTTCCCATTTCCATATATAATGCACCAACTTTTATTTTAGCTAATTTTTCAACCGCCCTCTTTTGATGTTTAAATAAATCTGTTTTTAACCGCACATAATCCACCTTCTCAATCATCTATTAAGTCATCTAATATATCAGAGTTAGAATTTAATATTTCTTTCAATCCGTCTTTATTTTCAAGTTCTTCAACCTCAAGTGGTATAACTTTTTCAACGTTGTTAGTTTTTTCTTTATATTTTTTAATAATATCCATGGCACCAGGACTAAATTTAAAATTATACAATCTAGCAAATTCTTCAACTTCTTTATAGTATTCTACTCTTACTATAACTCCTTTATCCCATTTACTTCCTGGTAGCTTTCTAGCAACGTTGTATAAATTATCGTTAATACCATTCCAATTAATAGATAATTTGTCTTTGTTATCTCCTTTTAACCTCTTACTTATCCATCTAGTGCATTCCTGCTCATATACTCCATTTATAGCTTTTTCTCTAACTTTTTCATCTAGAATAATAACGGGAAACCCTTTGTTTAATAGTTTATTACCCAATTCTGCAACTCTATCTTTTATATCTCCAGTTTTATAATATATTTCTCTTGACCACTCCTTACCATCCCATTTATACCCTAATTCTTTAACTAAATTTATAAAATCGTAATTTTTTTCAAATTTAGGAGTTATTTTTTCATTACTATAATTTATTTCAACTGCTACATTTGTAATTTTATTTTCTGGAAAAATGGTGCTTTCTAACTTAACTTCTTCTTCTAGTTTCTCGGTTATTATTTCTTCCTCTGTTTTAATAGAGTTTTTTCTTTCTTGTACTATTGTTCTAATTATCTTATCTCTGTTATCTATCCAGTATTTAGCATTATCTCTATTTATTAAAATGTAATCTACTATATCTTTAATTTCACTTTCTTTTAACCCTTCTAACTCACCGCCCCACATTTGGTATCTTTTTAGTTCATCCTTATTTAATTTTTCTGATTTTTCAATAAATTCTTGTCTCAATGTATTGGCCCATATTACTTGCTTTTCAGTTCCTTCTAAAGATGGTAATTCCATTTCTTTTGACTTTTTTGCAGCTTCTTTATTTTTTCTTTCTTTAATCTCTTGTATATAATTTTCGTAACATTCTGGACACATTTTTCTAAACTCATTTTCTCTCTTAAACTCTCTGTTCTTATGTGGACCTATAATATTTACCCTTCCTTCATGTCCACAACTAAAAACTCCATAATACCATGCCATTTATATACCTCCCTCAATTGTAAATTAAAATTTTATTTAATTAAGTCGGCTGAGTTTCTAAAATCTCTTATTAGTTCTTGCATTTCTTTTTGTGTTATTGTATCAAAATTTCTTGTCATATCTTTTAAATAAGGGTCACTTTCACTTAAATACACAGCGTATAAGATTTGCTTGTCAGAAACTTCTTTACTGTGTGCTTTTAGTATATCCTTTAAGTAATCAAATCTATGCTTAACTTCTAGCAACATTAAAAAGTATTTTTTGTTAAGTAAACATTCGTTTAACAGGTTTTCATTAGTTATTTTTTTATTTATTCTTATTTTATCTATTTTTATTTTAGCCATATCATGTTTTTCTATTAAATCTATCATTTCTAATATCTTCATATTAACCACTCCTAAATTTTTTATTTTTTTAATGCTATAGTATTTTTCTTTTATAACTCTTTTTTTCCCTCTATAAATTTATATTTTAAATTAGTATTTAGTTTTATTTCCATTTTTATATCCCCTTTCCTTTAATTATATTATAACGTACTTCTTGAAGTAAGTCAATAGTTTTTTTAAAAAAAGACTAAGTTTTTACCTAGTCTTTTCTGATTCTCTAAGGTCTTTATTAATACAATACCTTACATAGTTAGATATATTGTTTATTCCTAATTCTTTTATTCTTTTTAGTATTTCAATTTCCTCTTGTGCTGTTATACGCACACGAGGAATTGCCTTATCTTTTGTCTTTTTTATATCTAGCATCTAAATTCCTCCAACTGTGTATTATTCTTAACACAATTGTAAACTATACCACCTCCTACATTCAATCCATAATTTTTTCCATATAACTAATGTTGAGTTAATTATATATTTATTATCTCTCTATCTGCTATCATTGTAGTACATAATGTACTACAAGTCAAGCATATTTCAAAATATTTTTTATTTTCAATTATTTATTTTAAATAAATTACACCTTAATCCTTAAACCATTTTTCTTACAAATATTTAATGTATCATTGGCTGATAGTTGTTTATAAATCTCTAAAATTTCATTAGTATGGTTATCAGTCAAATTATTTAGTTCTTTTATAATTTGTTCTTTATTTATATTTGAAGATTCCATTACCTTTTTTAATGTATCCCGTTCAAGGTCTGATACAATTGCTATGGTTATTTCACCTGTCTCTAGTAATCCTGTCAATTCATAATTGCAATTATCTATAAACGCTTTGATATTACTTTTACTTATTCTAAATGGATTCATTATTTTTCACTCCCCCTAAACTCCATGTAAAACATTAAACTAATCTATAATATTTAAAAATTAATTTGTAAATTTTCATATATATTTCCTATTATTTCAGTAAAATTAGCAATATTAAGAATATTCATTGTTTCATAATCAGTTATATCGTCTATAATCAGAAACCCTTTTTTCTTCGTACCATCTAGTTCCTCAAAAGCAAATGTAAGTATATCTCCTTCATAGATATCAACACCTTTTTTATCTTTTAGTCCGGTATATTGCATAACTTTCCAAAATTCATTATTTAGATAACATCCGAAGCAACATAGGTCGCCGTCGTACTCATCTTGAATATTACATTCCATTATTTTTTCGCATTCATTCCATGCTCTAAATTTAATCTCTCTCATATTCAAACTCCTTATTCTTCATTGTAGTCATTTATATTAAGTTTTTTAAATTCTCCTAATTCTGATAAAAGTATTTCTGAACATAACATTATACATTTATTACATATAGCATTGTTTTTATTAGCTACTAATCTATAAACCTCATTCTCGTTTTTTCCACAAAAGTCACATACCATCATTTTTATTCCTCCAATATTTGGATTGTAATGCTAATCCATTATCTCAAAATATTTATAAATATCATTTTTTAAACTATAATCATACGTGCCAGCAATATATCCACTATTTGAATAAATTGCAAAATGGTCTTTATTTTCTTTTAAATTCATAATAGTATCTTTTTCTATACACTCAGAATTAGTTATAAATATATCTTCTGAAAATTTTATTTTTGGCATAACTTCACCTTCTTTTTACCTTCGCAAAAATTTCAAAATGTAATCTTATAGTTGAATTGTGACGTTAACCACATATTCTAATAAAATCATATAGTGCTCTATATTTAGCTATCCCTTTACAAGCACTCCAAGGAAATCCAGTTTGCTCTTTTAGCAATTTTCTTTTGATATATAT
>NZ_UYZZ01000008.1 GCF_900626095.1 Clostridium rectalis | reverse complement strand
TGATTTAAAGTGAAATCGAAGATTTCTGTAAATCAGTATCTGGTGATTATGGCTTGAAGGTAACACCCGTTCCCATACCGAACACGAAGGTTAAGCTTCAAAGCGCCGATGGTACTGCAAGGGAGGCCTTGTGGGAGAGTAGGTCGTCGCCAGGTCAAAATGTTCCGTGGTAGCTCAATGGTGGAGCATTCGGCTGTTAACCGAAGGGCTGAAGGTTCAAATCCTTTCCACGGAGCCATTTTTTTATACTAAAGTAGCATATGGATTTTCTTTTATAGAAAGTCTTTTTTTAATGTTTAGATTTATTTATTAATTATGATATAATAAAATTTATTAACTAAGTTTTTTATTACGAATAATTAGTTGTATTGTATTAAAAAGACCTCCATTTTTAATGAAGGTCTTTTTAATTAAGTTAAATTATTAATCAATTTACTATTTTTATTATATTTACTTTCTTTTCTACAAATATTTATAGAGTAGGCATATAAATAAGAATATATACTAGTTTTAATAATGTTTGCTAATAATAAAACTATCATACTAGTTTTTACTGTTGGTATTAAAGAGACTAAGCCAGTAAGAATACCTAGTGTAATACATAATATTAATATTTCACCTGAATATTTTTTACCTACCTTAAAGCCTTTTTTTAAGGCTTCTAATGGAGTTGTATTGTAACATACTAAATAGGCTTCACAAGGAATTAAGAGAACACTTAAGCATATTAAAAGTAAAATGGTAACTGGAGCCATTACTGACCAAAAGCCTAAAATGCTTACTACTACAAAAATACTATTGGTAATTATATCTAATACTAGATATTTTAAATAAAGGCCTTTACTTTCTTTAAAAATTTCATAATAACGCACATGATTTTTACTATAGATAGAGTTTATAATTACAAGAATAGTTAAAATCAATAAGGAACCTATAAATAAATCAAATAAAATAGTTAAATAGTTAGTTGTCATTATTTCTTTAAATACTGAGAAGTTTTTTGTTAAAGATCCACCCCTAGTAAAAAAATCGCTATTATCAAAATTTGTGGTAAGACCAATACTATTAAATACTGATAATAGTAAAATGAATGGTAATAAAAATTTGAAACTAATTTTATATTCGTTCCAAACTTCTTTGAACATACAATCTGCCTCCTAAATATATTTCAATATTATGAAAATCAGCTATTACTTATAGTATAACAAACATATTTTAACATATCAATCGTACTATTTATTTAAATATCGTAAAAATAAAATGTAATACTATAGTTTCATATCTATAATTTTGTTATTTTTATATAGTTATTTAAAAAATTATAATTGTTATAATTAAATTTATTGATTATAATTATAAAAAAATTAAATTATATGGTATTGTAATTTAATAATATATATTATATACACGGTTATAATAATAACTGTGTGAGTGTAGTAAATATATTTTTTATTATTGCTATTTATATTGATAAAAAGTGTAAAAATAATTAGAAAATATTACTTGACATATTAGAAATATATGTGTAAAATTGAATTTAAAATTAAATATAAGATTAATCTTATCAAGAGTGGTTGAGGGACTGGCCCGATGAAACCCGGCAACAGCTAGTTTAATTTTAAACTAGAAATGTGCTAATTCCTGCAGGTAATATCCTGAGAGATAAGAAGTGACAAGACTATTATAATTAATAGTTTACTGCAGAGTAACCGCTTCTTATCGAAAGATTGAAGGGGTTTTTTTATTTTTTAAAATATAGTAACCCCCTACCACTTAGAATTATTTAAATTAAAGGAGGTATTTTATGATAAATATAGGTATATTGGGAAATGGTACCGTAGGATCAGGGGTTTTAGAACTTATAGAGAAAAATATAAAAAAAATAAAAGAGACAACTGGAGAAGTGGTAAGTGTAAAGAAAGTTCTTGTTAGAGACATGTTTAAAAATTTAAGAAAACTAAAAACAGATCTTTTCACTGATAATATAGAAGAAATTTTTAATGAAGATTTAGATATAGTTGTAGAGGTTATGGGGGGAATAGATCCTACTTATGATTATGTAAAAAAATTATTAAAGTTAAAAAGACATATAGTAACTGCCAATAAAGATTTAATATCTAAACATGGAGAGGAGTTACTAAATATAGCTAAAGAAAATAAAGTAAAGCTATATTTTGAAGCAAGTGTAGGTGGAGGGATTCCTATAATAAAACCAATAAATGAATGTCTTTTAGGAAATGAAATTAAAAGTATTAAAGGAATTTTAAATGGTACAACAAATTTTATATTATCAAAGATGTATGAGGATAATATAAGTTACCATGGGGCCCTTAGTATAGCTCAAAAATTAGGTTTTGCAGAGTCGAATCCAGAGTCGGATGTATTGGGATACGACGCAGCTAGAAAGCTTGCAATACTTTCAACTACAGCATATAACAAGAGAATAGATTGGGAAAAAATTAAGACTGTAGGAATAAATGAAATAGATCAGGTGGACATAAATATTGCAAAGGAAGTTGGATGTAAAATTAAATTAATAGCTGTAAGTGAAAAAAATGGAGAAGAAATTTATGCGTCAGTAAGACCTGTTCTTGTAAAGAGTGAAAGTCAATTTGGAAAAATAGAGGATGAATATAATGGAATTATGATTAATGGGGATGCTGTAGGGGAAGTTTTCTTTTATGGAAAAGGTGCAGGAAAGTTACCAACGGCAAGTGCTGTTCTAGGAGATATTATAGATGTTATACAAAGTAAAAATAAAAATACAAGATCAAATTGTTTAACAAAGGGTAAAATAACAGTACAATGGGCACATAAAAATAGCTGGATGCTTAGAATAAAGAGTTCAGATAAATCTAAAGCTTTGGTTATAATTAATAATATATTTAAAAAGCATTATAAATTAAATAAAGGAAATATAAATAGTGAAGATGTAGTAATATTTGTTCAAAGTGAAAATGAGAATAAGTTAAATGTAAAAATTAAAGAATTAGAGGATTTCAGAGAAATTATTTCTGTAAAAAGTATTTTAAAATTAGATGATATATTGTAAGAAAACAGAGAAAAATAAATTTAAGGGGGAAGTAATAATGGGAAAAACATTAGAATTTAATAAGGGTACAATATGTGTACAAGGGGGCTATAAGCCAAAATCAGGGGAACCAAGGATTTTACCCATATATCAAAGTACCACATATAAATATGATGATCCAGATGAGGTGGCAGACTTATTTGATTTAAAATCAGAAGGACATATGTATTCAAGGATAAGTAATCCAACTATCCAGGCTTTTGAGGAAAAAGTTAGGGAGTTAGAAGGAGGGATTGGAGCTGTTGCAGTATCAGCAGGTCAAGCAGCAACAGCACTAGCTATTTTAAATATATGTAAAAATGGAGAACATATTATAGCAGCCTCTACCCTTTATGGAGGAACATTTTCTTTACTATCCACTACACTAAAAAAATTTGGAATAGATGTAACCTTTGTTCATCCAGATTCTAAAGAAGAGGAAATACTTAATTGCTTTAAAGAAAGCACTAAGGCTATTTTTGGAGAAACTATAGGAAATCCGGGATTAAATATATTAGATTTTGAGAAATTTTCTAAAATTGCAAAGAAAAAATCTGTACCATTTATTGTAGATAATACTATAGCTACACCATATTTATGCAACCCACTATGTTATGGAGCAAATATTGTTATACATTCTACAACAAAATATATTGATGGGCATGCTACTAGTATAGGGGGAATAATAGTAGATGGAGGAAATTTTAATTGGGAAAATGGAAAGTATCCTGAATTTACAAATCCAGATCCTAGTTATCATGGCATCCAATATGTTAAAACTTTTAAAAATGCCGCTTATATTGTAAAGGCACGCGTTCAATTATTAAGAGATTTAGGAGCCTGTTCAAGTCCTTTTAATGCGTTTTTATTCAATTTAGGTCTTGAAACACTGCATTTAAGAATGGACAGACATAGTTATAATGCTTTAAAATTAGCAGAATTTTTAGAAGGCCATGAAAAAGTTAATTGGGTTAGTTACCCTCTTTTAAAAAGTCACAAAAGTTACAATCTAGCAAATAAATATTTACCAAAGGGAGCTAGTGGTATATTAACCTTTGGTATAAAAGGAGGAGTAGAGGCTGGGAAGCAGTTTATTAGAAATTTAAAGTTAGCTGCATTGGTTGTTCATTTAGGAGATGCAAGGACTTCTGTTCTTCATCCAGCCAGTACAACTCATAGACAGCTTAATTCAGAGGAACAACTAGCTTCAGGGGTTACAAAGGATTTAATAAGAGTTTCTGTGGGGATTGAAGATATTAAAGATATAATAAATGATTTTAAACAGGCTTTAGAAAAGCTTGATTAAGGGTGAGAAAAATATGCCAATTATAATACCAGAAAATCTTCCTGCATCAAAAATTTTAGAGAAAGAAAATGTATTTGTGATGCATGAAAGTAGAGCATTGCACCAAGACATTAGACCTCTTAAAATAGGAATTTTAAATTTGATGCCTACAAAAATTCAAACGGAAACGCAAATTTTAAGATTATTAGGAAATACCCCTCTTCAAGTGGATATAAAACTTATAAGAATAGATTCTCATAAATCAAAAAATACTTCGGAAAAGCACTTAGAAAAATTTTATTATTCCTTTAAGGATGTTAAGAAGGAAAAATTTGATGGAATGATAATAACAGGGGCACCTATTGAACATTTAGACTTTGAAGAAGTGGACTATTTTAATGAATTAAAGGAGATTATGGATTTTACAAAAGAACATGTAACATCAACAATCCATATATGTTGGGCTGCACAGGCAGGACTTTATCATCATTATGGAATTTCAAAACACTACTTGAAAAATAAAATTTTTGGAGTCTTTCCTCATAGAGTTTTGCATAAAAAAGTTAAACTTTTAAGAGGATTTGATGATAAATTTTATGCACCACATTCACGATATAGTGAAGTATTAAAAAGTGATATAAAAAAGGTTAAAGAACTTAAAATTTTAGCAGAATCAAAAGAGGCTGGAGTTTATATAGTGGCGTCTAAAAGTGGGAAACAAATATTTGTTACAGGTCATTCAGAATATGATCCATTAACTTTAAAAAATGAATACGAAAGAGATATTTTAATGGGACTTAAAATAGATGTTCCTAAAAACTATTTTTTAGATGATGACCCAAGTAAAGATATTATTGTAAAGTGGAGATCACATGCAAATTTATTATTCTCAAATTGGTTAAATTATTATGTTTATCAACAAACTGTGTATTAAAATACAAATTATTATTAAGTTTTAAAAGCCTTCAATTGTAGAGGGCTTTTTTTATAGCATAAATTTATGCTATTGAATAAAAAGGTACAAATAAACTTTAGTAAAGTGTTACTAATATCCTATATGTAATAATTATCTGATAAGTTTTTAAATTAGAAGCTTTAGAGTTTAGTAAATGAGTATTTTTGAGATTATTTGAGACTTTTTAATTAATTTTATAAATGAAAGGATGTATAAGTTAATAATTTAATTTTTATAGATTTTCATATCCCTGTAAACGATTGAATTATTGATAATAAAAGGAATTAGTCATATAATTTATATGTATAAATAATATATAGGGAAATGCTAAAGAATAAGGGGGATATTATGATTAATAATTTGTCCTATGCAGAAAAAATTCTTCAATGTTTATTAGAGAATTTAGAGGAGGGAATTCATGTTGTTGACTCTAGTGGTAGAACAATTTATTATAATAAAAGCATGGGAAAAGTAGAGGGGATTGAGCCTAAAGATGTGTTGGGGAAGAGAGTTAATGAGTACCTAGAAGATGTAAAGGAGAATTCATCTACCCTTATGAAGGCTTTGAAAACTAAAGAAAAAATTGAAGATTCAATACAAAAATATAGTAATGAATTTAATAAAAAAGTCATTACTATAAATACTACAGTCCCGGTAATCGAAGATGAGGAAAGTATAGCAGCAATTGAAATTGCTAAGGATATGACACAACTAAAAGAACTTACAGAATGTATTTATAAATTACAGTGCTCCCATAAGGAAATGAAGAAACATTATACCTTTAATGATATATATGCTAATGGAGAAGAGATGAAAAAAATTATAAGAAAAGCTAAAAGAGCTAGCATATCAAATTCTCCTATTTTGATTTATGCTGAAACAGGATGTGGTAAGGAAGTTTTTGCTCAAAGTATTCACTATGATGGAATAAGAAGGGATAAACCTTTTATACCTATAAATTGTGCAGCCATTCCTGCTGCATTATTAGAAGGAATGTTATTTGGTACGGAAAAAGGAAGTTTTACTGGGGCAGAAAATAAGAAAGGATTATTTGAACAAGCCAATAAAGGGACTATATTGTTAGATGAAGTTAACTCTATGGAACCTTATCTACAATCAAAACTTTTAAGAGTGCTTCAAGATGGATGTGTAAGACCTATAGGTAGTAATAAAACCATAGATGTGGATGTAAGAATTATAGCTACATTAAATGAAGAACCTGAAAAGCTTATAGAAAGTGGAAAGTTAAGAAAGGATTTTTATTATAGATTAAGTGTAATTAGTATTACTATACCTCCTTTAAGAGAAAGAAAGGAGGATATAAAACCAATGGTTGAAAATTTTATTAAATATTACAATCAACTGTTGGGAAAAGAAATAAAAAGTATAGATAAAGATGTTATGGAAAAGTTTTTACAATATGATTGGCCGGGAAATATAAGGGAGTTAAGAAATACAATTGAGTCTGCTATGAATATGACAAGTTACGAATCCTTTCTAAGTCAAAAACATTTTGAGTGTAGAGTATTTAATAATCTATACAATAAAATGAATTTAAATATAGATAGTTTAAATATTTATGAGAATTTTTCGTTGGAAGATTATATAAAAGATATTGAAATAAAAATAATAGAAAAAGCATTTATAGAAAGTAATTATAATATTAGTAAGGCTTCTAAAAAGCTTAACATTTCAAGACAAAATTTGCAGTATAAACTAAAAAAATATGGTATAAAAAAGTAGAAATCACATTATAAATATTTAGAAAATAAAAATAATTTAGATAAGTGCAAAAATATTTCACCTATATAGCAAAATATTTTGCATAGGTCTACAATATGAAATTTATTGAAACATACTGAAGAATACTAATAAAAATTAAAAAAATACGCAAAATATTTTGCAGTTAAAAGTCTTAAGTTTATGCTAAAGTGCATAAACCCAAGGCTTTTTTTTGTGGCATATAAATTGCTATACTAAGATTGTAAAGGTTTAATAAGGCTAAATAAAAATATTTATGGTAGGTGAAAATTTATGATAAAAAAGGGAACTTGGGTGGAAATTGAAGAGGTAGTTTTGACCCCAGAGCATAGAGCAAAAAATATACCAGAAGAAACTAAAAGTACACCTTTAAAATGTTGGGTAAGGGGAAATTGCTTAAGTGATTGTGAAATTGGTAGTGAAGTCCAAGTAGAAACAATAGTAGGAAGAGTGGTAAGGGGAAAAGTTGTAGAGGTGGAACCGGGATATTATCACTCATTTGGTAAATATATAAAAGAAATGGAATATATATGTAAACAATCAAGGAAAATTTTAAAAGAATAGGTTAATTCACTGTTTTATTTTAAAAGGGAGGTAATAAGTTATGAATAAATATGAAGAGCTTATGGCTAGAAAAAATGAGATAATGCTAAAATCCGTTGGGATAGATTATGATAAATATGAAGATGGAAAGCTTTCATTCAATTATGAAAAACTTATGGAAGACATAGGCTATTCACTGGAGGAAATAGAGAGCATTCAAAAAGAAGCGGGAGTAGGCAATACACCATTATTAGAACTTAGAAATATTACAAAACTAGCAAGAAAGGTATCTAAAACCGGTAAGGCTGCTAGAATATTTGTTAAAGATGAAAGTTGTAATCCATCAGGGAGTTTTAAAGATAGAAGGGCTAGTGTTTCTGTATATGATGCTATGAAAAGAGGATATAAAGGAGTTGCAGCGGCAACATCCGGAAATTATGGAGCAGCAGTAGCATCACAAGCGAATATAAGAGGCCTTAGATGCATAATAGCCAATGAATGTTATGATTCTAAGAAAATAGGGCAACCAGAGATATTAGAGAAGGGCAGAAAGTGCGAAGGATATGGCTCAGAGGTATTAAGGCTTACTGTGGGACCAGAGTTATTTTATACATTTTTAAAAATACTTGAGGAAACAGGATATTATAATGCGTCATTATATTCAACCTATGGTATAGCAGGTATAGAGACTTTAGGTAAGGAGATTGTTAAAGAGTGTAGAGAGGCATTAGGAAAGGAACCTGCTTCTATAATTGTAACTCATGCAGGTGGTGGTAATACTACTGGTACAGCTAGAGGTGTTATAAAGACAGGAGCAAAGGATACTAAAATTATAGGTGCATCTGTAGACCTTTCAGGGTTACATATGGCCTCTGATATAGATTTTAATAAGAAATCCTTTACAACTGGTCATACAGGATTTGGGATACCATTTATGACAAATCCGGATAGATCCGATGTACCAAGAAGTGCAGCAAGACCTTTAAGATATTTAGATAGATATGTAACTATAAGTCAGGGTGAAGTATTTTGGATGACAGAACTTTTGGCACAATTAGAAGGGTTGGAGAGAGGACCAGCTGGTAATACATCTTTGGCAGCAGCTTTTGCTATTGCACAGGAATATGATAATGAGGAAATATTAGTAGTTCAGGAAACCGAATATACGGGAGCTGGTAAACATTTAATACCTCAATTAAATTTTGCAAAGAAAAATGGAATAGAAATTTTTGTAGGAAATCCAATGGATCAGATACCAGGTAAAAATATAATATTACCTTCCCATCCAGAACTAGTATCTGTAAAAGATATGGATATGGATCATTTAAGAAATTCTTATATTAAAAATTCACTTAAAAAAGTAGCAGATAATAAAATTCAAGATATTGATTTTGATTTCTTAGTAGATGAAACAAAGTTAAGTAGGAAGGACGTTATGAAAATATTAAAGGAAAATAATATTCAGATAGAGTAGGAGGGGGATTTTATGAAAAGACAAGATGATTATGAAAAAAGAAGAGGACATTTAAAAGGGTTAAATGATAGTGAACTTTATGAAAAATTTTGGTCCCTTACAGAAGAAATTATAAAGCCGTTAGTAGATTTAGCATATACACATACATCACCGGCAATAGAACGTTCAGTACTTTTAAGAATGGGATTTTCAAGTTTACAGGCTCACCCTATAGTAGATTATGCTACAAAATACAATTTACTTGGGATGGGTGTGGGAAATGTAGTTTTAACCTATGGGAAACTAATTAATAAGAATTATTTAGAGGCAGGAGAAGATTTATGCAAGGGAAAAGGTTGGGACCTTGTTATTGAAAATATGAAGGGTGGTGACAAATAGTGATTGAAAAGTTAAATAGCAATAAAAAACTAGATATAGATGAAATTTTAAAAGATTTAGATAAATATGAACCTAAATGGAGAGGATGGCATTGGAGAGAACCATATAAAGAAGGTAAAATTGGAGAATTTTATTTTAAAGAAATATCTAAGCCTTTAAAAAATAGTCAACCATTACCAGCTGCCAGAAGTTTTAATAATATAGACCCTCAACCTCTACCAGTTATTACCACGGAAATAGCGTCGGGAAGATTTGAAGATGATTTAAGAAGAATGAGAATGGCTGCTTGGCATGGTGCTGATCATTTAATGGTAATTAGAACAGCAGGTCAAAGTCATTTTGATGGATTAATAGAAGGTACTCCAGAGGGAGTAGGAGGAGTTCCTATAACTAGAAAACAGGTAAGAGCAACTAGAAAAGCTATAGATTTAATTGAAAAAGAAGTGGGAAGAAAAATTAATTTTCATTCATATGTTTCAGGTGTTGCAGGACCTGACATAGCAGTTATGTTTGCAGAAGAAGGGGTAAATGGCGCCCACCAAGATCCTCAATATAATGTACTTTATAGAAATGTTAATATGTTTAGGTCTTTTGTAGATGCGGCAGTTGCAAAGGGAGTAATGGCATCTGTTGGAATGCTTCAAATAGATGGAGCTCATAATGCCAATGCAACAGCTATGAAAGGCTATAATGTAATGCCAGAACTTATGGTACAACATGCTATAAACTCTAAATTCTCAGAAATGGTGGGAATGAAACCAGAAAATATTGCATTGTCAACAGTGCCCCCTACATCAGCCCCAGCTCCTTGTATGAGATATGACCTTCCATATGCAGTAGCTTTAAGAGATTTATTTGATAAATATAAAATGAGGGCACAAATGAATACTAAATATATAGAATCCTGTGAAAGAGAAGCTACAGTTGGTCATACATTAAACTTATTGATATCAGAATTAACTTCAGCAGATATTCAAAGTACTATAACGCCAGATGAGGGAAGAAATGTTCCATGGCATTATAATAATATACATGCAATAAATACAGCAAAACAAGCATTTGTTAGTATGGATGGGTTAATGGATATGATAGAGCTTAAAAAATCAGGATACTTACCAGAAAAGGTAAGAGAATTAAAAGAGAGGTCAATTTTATTTCTAGAAGAAATGATAGAAGTAGGAGGATATTTTAAGGCAGTAGATGAAGGATTTTTTGTAGATTCAGGCTTATATCCAGAAAGAAATGGTGATGGTATTGCAAGAAAGATGGATGGAGGAGATGCTGTAGATACAATAGTAAAAAGAGAAGAAAATTATTTTGCTCCAGTTTGTGGACATTTTGGATATAATAATATTCCAAAAGAATACAAAGGAGCATGTGATGCTATTAATAAATGTACTTTATGCAATCACTTTAAAATTAAGTATATAGATGAACTTGATGAGAATGATAATGTATTTAAAAGAATGGAGCAGGTTAAAGAAGATGGTACAGTAGTACCAGAGGTTCAATGGTCTAAGGATGGTTATGTAAAAGTCACATTGTGTCTACCAGAAAATGAACAAATAAGTGAAGCGGCAGCACTAGAAATAGGAAAGAGGATGAATTTAAAAGATGTAGAAATTATTCATAAACAAGTTTTACAAAGAGCGGAGGGAACATTAGTTGAGATTAAAGGAGTGTGTAATTTTACTCCTATAAAACGTGATACTTTGCTACTGCCAAAGAGGAGAAAGGTCTTAAGTGATTCTAAAATGAGAGACTTTGTAAAAGATACCCCTATAAAAGTAGTTGCAGCAACAGTAGGAGAAGATGAACATTCTGTTGGTCTTAGAGAAATTATTGATATTAAACATGGTGGTGTAGAAAAATTTGGAATAGAAGCAGTATATCTTGGAACTTCTTGTCCAGTAGAAAAACTTGTGGATGCAGCTATAGAAGCAAAGGCTCAGGCGATATTATGTAGTACAATTATTACTCATAATGATGTTCATACGAAAAATATGCAAAAGCTTAATGATTTATGTGTTGAAAAGGGTGTTAGGGAAAAATTGATACTTGTATCTGGTGGTACTCAGGTTACAGACGAAATAGCAAGAGAAAATGGAATGGATGTTGGATTCGGAAGAGGTTCTAATGGTACAGATGTTGCCTCCTTTATTATAAAAAAACTAATGGGAATTGATACGGAAAAAGAAGAATAAAAATATATAGCTAGCAGAATTACATAATTCACTGCTGGCTATATAAAAATATATAACCTTTTAGATAAATAAATATAACTTTTATAGGGGGTATTTTATGAAAGTTGATTACTTAATAGCAGAAATAGGTAGTACTACAACGGTTGTAACAGCCTTTAATATTAAAAACTTAGAAGATGGGAACATATATGTAGAATCAGAATATCAAGGTAAAAGTTGTACTACTGTATTAGATGGAGATGTAACAATAGGCCTTAAAAACGCCATAAAAGAAATAGAAAATAAAATAGGAGAGGGAATGACATGGGGAAAAATGCTTGCTACAAGTAGCGCGGCAGGTGGTCTTAAAATAACAGTGCATGGACTTATGGAAAGAATGACTGTTAAGGCAGCAAAGGAAGCAGCATTAGGAGCTGGTGGAATTATAAAAATGGTTACATCAGGAAAAATGAGGATGATTGATATAAAAAATATTAGGAAAATAGATCCTAATTTAATAATGATTGCAGGTGGAACAGATTACGGAGAAAGAGAAACAGCTCTTTATAATGCACAACTTATTAGTAATGAAAGATTTAATAAGCCTATAGTATATTGTGGAAATATAGAAAACAGAGAGGAAATTATAGAGATATTTAAAGATCAGCAGTTATATATAATTGATAATGTTTACCCTAGTATAGATGAGTTAAATGTTGAGCCTGCAAGAAAGGTAATTCAAGATGCTTTTGAAAAAAATATTGTTAAAGCACCCGGAATGAATAAAATAAAAGAAATGGTAGATGGAAGTATAATGCCTACTCCAGGAGCAGTAATGGAAAGTGCAAAAATTCTTTATGAATTAATAGGGGATTTAGTGGTTTTGGATGTAGGTGGTGCTACCACAGATGTACATTCGGTTACAGAAGGAAGCTCTATAGTTTTAGATATGCTTGTAAATCCTGAACCAAAGGCTAAAAGAACTGTAGAAGGAGATATTGGGGTATTTGTAAATAGTAAAAATGTTATAGAATTACTGGATATTAAAGATTTAGGTAATTTAGATAAGGAGTATATGTTATCACATATAAAACCAATTCCAACAGAAAATGAGGATATAAATGCAAGCTATATATTAACAAAAAAAGCTGTAGATGTAGCTATAAGTAGACACGTGGGAACCATAAAAAGAAAATATGGTGGTGAAAGTGGGTTTATAGCTTATGGTAAGGATTTATCACAAGTAAAATATATTGTTGGTACAGGAGGAGCATTAACAAGACTGCCTATGGGAGAGGATGCTCTCTTAAATATAAGGTATATGAAAGATGATGTTACAATGTCGCCTAGAAAAGGTGCTAAAGCATTATTAGATACACACTATATTATGGCATGCGCAGGGGTTTTAAGTAGAGAAAATAAGGAGGCTTGTAAGGCCTTACTTACTCAAAGTCTCAATATAACAAAAGACATGGAATTTTTAGAGGAATAAAGATAAAAGGAGAGTCTCGCTATGAGAAAACAATACCCATGTGTAGAAGTTAATCTTTCAAAAATAACTCATAATGCAAGGCAAATTCTATCCATGTGTAAAAATAGAAATATAAATGTTATTGGTGTAACAAAGGTATTTTGTGCTCAGATTCCTATAGTAGAAGCCTTACTTAAAGGAGGAATTAATTGTGTTGGTGATTCTAGAATTCAAAATTTAAAAAGGATGAAAAAACTAGATTGCCATAAAATGTTACTTAGAATTTCTATGGAAAGTGAGGCAGAAAAGGTAGTTAAATATAGTGATGTTAGTTTAAATTCAGAATTAGAAACCATAAAGGTATTGTCTAAAAAAGCTAAACAATTTAAATTACAGCATAATATTATTTTAATGGTTGATATTGGAGATTTAAGAGAAGGGGTTTTAATAGAGGATGCTTTGGATATTGTTAAAGAGATAATAAAATTAGATAACATCAATTTAATAGGAATTGGAACAAATGTAACCTGTTATGGAGGGGTAATTCCTGATAAAAATAATTTAAACAAGCTTGTAAGTTTAAGAAATGATATTAAGAATATTTATAATTTAAATTTGCCTATTATTTCAGGGGGAAATTCTAGTAGTTTATATTTAGTTATGAATAACACTATTCCCAAGGAGGTTAATCAACTAAGAATTGGAGAGGGAATTGTGCTTGGGAGAGAAACTTCTTTTGGATATGCTATACCAAATTGTTATGATGATGCTTTTGTTTTGAAAGGGGAAATAGTGGAGATAAAAGATAAGCCAACAGTACCAACAGGTAAAATTGGAATGGATGCCTTTGGAAATACTCCTAGGTTTCAAGATAAAGGTATTAGAAAAAGAGCAATTGTAGCTGTTGGAAGGCAAGATATAAAAGTAGATGGATTATTCCCACTAGATAAAAATATAAGTATATTTGGAGCAAGCAGTGATCATTTAATTTTAGATGTTACAGATAGCATTAACATACTTAAAGTTGGTGATATTATTGAATTTAAAATGGACTATGGTTGTATACTAGCAGCCATGACTTCAAACTATGTAAAAAAATATTATGAAAGACAACCAGAATATGCTTTGGTAAATTGCTAAGGGCTATTTATAAATAAAATGGATTTATGGAGGGGTTAATTATGAAAAGAAAAATAAAGGTTGTAGTCTGGGGTTTAGGTTCAATGGGAAGTGGTATTTGTAACATGATTTTAGGAAAAAAGGGTTTTATAATAGTAGGGGCTATAGATTTAGATCCTAAAAAAGCAGGTAAAAAACTATATGAAACATTAAAAATAGAAAAAAATGAGGATAATGATTGCATAATTACAGATAGGCCAGAGCAGGTTATAAAAAAAGGTTTTGCAGATGTTTGTATTTTAGCTACGGCTTCCTTTACAAAGGTTGTATTTCCATTAATTAAAATGGCGGCAGAGGCTGGTATGGATATTGTAACTACAGCTGAAGAAATGTCATATCCAAAGGCCTTAGATCCAGAACTATCAGAGGAAATGGATAAAATAGCTAAGGAAAATAAAGTTTCTATTTTAGGAACAGGGGTAAATCCAGGATTCATTATGGATTTAATGGTAATTGCTCTTACAGGAGTTTGTGATAATGTAGAGGATATAACAGTTACTAGAGTGAATGATCTTGCATGTTTTGGCAAAGCTGTTATGGTTGAACAAGGAATTGGACTTAAACCTGAGGAATTTATAGAGGGGGTAAAGACAGATAAAGTAGCAGGGCATGTAGGATTTTTACAATCTTTTGGAATGTTTGAAGAAGCCTTTAATGTTAAGTTTGACAATATAAAACAGGAAAAGGAAGCAATAGTTACAAATGTATCTCGTAGTACTGATATTGTTTCTGTTGACCCAGGGGATGTTGCCGGATGTAGACAACTTGGATATGCAAATTTAGGGGAGAAAAAGTTTGTAGTAATGGAGCATCCACAGCAGATAAGACCAGAACTAGAAAATGTAGATACTGGGGACTATATTTCAATTAAAGGTTCTCCTAAAATTGATCTTCAAATAAAGCCTGAAATACCAGGGGGTATAGCTACTGTAGCAATATGTGTAAATATGATTCCTCTTGTAATGAATTCAACTCCAGGATTAAAAACCATGCTTGATTTGCCAGTTCCAAGGGCAATAATAGGTGATGTTAGGGATTTGGTGGAAGATAGATAATATTCCTGCAATAAATGGCTATTTTTTATAAGATTGTTGTTTTAAAAAAGTAGCCATTTTAAAAATAAGAAGTGTAAAAATTTTGAGAATGTGAGGTATTAAAATGGGGGAAAATAATGAAAAGAAGCTAGGTTTAGGTTTATTAATAGCTTTGGGTATAGGATCTATGATTGCCTCAGGAATTTTTAATAGCCCAACAGATTTAATTAGCACTTCTAATCCTCAGGCTGTGCTTATAGCTTGGTGTATAGGTGTGTTTGGAGTAATAATGCTAGCCCTAGTATTTAATATACTTTCAAATAAAAGACCTGAACTTAAGGGTGGTATATACTCCTATGCTAGGGCAGGATATGGTCCATTTATAGGGTTTAATTGTGCATGGGGATATTGGATGAGTTCATTTTTAGGAAATGTTTCATTTATAATATTAATTTTTAAAACTATTAATAGCCTAATTGGATCACAATATAAAATGCCTCCAGTTGTAATTTTTGTATTGGGGTCAGTTCTTTTATGGAGTTACTATTTTATAATAAGGAGGGGTATAAAAGAGGCAGGAGTGCTGAATGTAGTAATTACAATTGCAAAAATTGTACCTCTAATTCTTGTGATTATATTTGGGGCATTAGCATTTAAAGGTGAAGTATTTTTTATTGCAGATTGGAAAAATATATTAGCTTCAACGGGGGAAGCTACTACCATTGGAAAACAAGTAAGTGGAGCCATGGGAACAGTTTTATGGTGTTTTGTAGGCGTTGAAGCTTTAGTAGTTTTATCAGAAAGAGCAGAGACTCAACAGTTAGTGGGAAGAGCTACTGTAATTTCACTTTTAGCTACGGCTACCCTTTATGTATCAATATCGATCTTATCAATGGGTGTTGTACCAGCAAAAGTTTTAGTTGGGTCTACAACTCCATTAGCAGATGTTTTATTAGCAACTTCTCTTGGGAAAGCTGGAGCTGTAATAATAAAATTAGGTATTATAATATCAAATATTGGAGCACTACTATGTTGGAATCTTTTAACAACTGAAATATTATATGTTCCCGCAGTACAAGATGATTTAATGCCTCAATGGTTTAAAAAGACAAATCAGAAGAATGTACCAATAAATGCATTGCTATTTACAATAGGAGCAATACAAATATTCTTATTTGCGCTACTTTCACCGGCATTACAAAAAGGATATTATATAGCTACCCATGTAGCTACTACTAATATATTATTACCTTATTTAATATCATCAATGTTTGCATTTAAAGTGTACAAAGGGGAGCAGGGGTGTTTAAAGGAAAAACTAATAGCATTAATAGCCGTTTTATATTCAATATATGTTATATATGCTGTGGGCATTGCATATTTAGGTTTAGCATTTATTATGTATTCAACTGGTATAGTTATATATGTTAAAGGTAAAAGGGAGAAAAATGAAAGTATTACTAATAAAGAAAAGCTTTACATCACTATCTTACTAATAGTATCTATAATAATGATAATATTAGCAGCTACAGGGAGAATTTCAGTTTGATTTTTTAATGTTAGAACCGTTGCATACTAAAACTATAGTACCATCAATATCAGTTCTATATAATTTAACTCCTTTTTCAGCTAACTTTTGCAGTGTTTTTTTATTAGGGTGATTAAATATATTATTTTTACCGCAACTTGCAATTGCAACATTTGGAGAGGTCTTTTCTAAAAATTGATCACAGGTTGAAGTACTGCTGCCATGATGCCCCAATTTAAGCACTTGGCAGCTTATATTATATCTTTTATCTAATATTTCTTGTTCTACTAAAGATTCAGCGTCTCCAGTAAAAAGAAAGTTACATCTTCCATAGGTAATTTTTAAAACCGCAGAGTAGTTATTTAAATTAGTATAATTACTGCTATTTGGAGAAAGAAATACACATTTTATTTTAGCATCAAAGGGAAGTTTTATTTGGTCTTTAGCTATATTTATTTTTATATTACTTTTCTTTAATTCCTTAATCATGTTATAAAAATAGTCTGTATTTGAAGTTACTTTTGGAGCATAAAATTTTTTAACTTCAAAGGTTTTAATTATTTCACTCATGGCACCTATATGATCCTCATGGGGGTGAGTAGCTATTACATAATCCAATTGCTTAACTTTTAATTTTTTTAAGTATTTTATAGTGTTTTCAAAGCTGTTTAAAGGACCAGAATCTATTAGTAAATTTTTATTATTGAATTGTAAAAGAGTGCTGTCACCTTGACCAACATTTATGAAATGAATTTTTAAAATATTTTCATTAATGTCATCATAAAATCTATTTTTCAAGTTGCAACTTGAAAATAACATTAATATGGAAACGATTAGGAAAATATATTTTTTAGAATTAAACATTTTTACTCCTTTAAAATATTTTTCTTCTTAATTATTGACATATATAGTAATATTAATTCTTGTAAAACTTCACTAGAATTTGGCTATATGATATAATTAGATTAAAATTAGCGATTACAAGGGAGAAAATTTAAATGAAAAACTTATGGTTATATTTACAGTTTGGTATTTATATGGTAGGAACTCTTTTTAAAAAACCTAGAATTAATTCTCTTAGAAAACAGGGGAAAATTAAAGAGGCTGATAAACTTGCCTATGAAAAGGTATTAGGTTGGGCAGAATTTTTAGTGAAAAAAGTAGGAATTAACATAGAAGTGGAAGGTATTTCAAATATTCCAAAAGGAAACTGTGTATATGTGGCAAATCATCAAAGTTTATTTGATATTCCAGTGTTACTTGCAGCAACAAAAAAGCCTATGGGATTTATAGCTAAAAAGGAAATGGAAAATATTAAAGTATTAAGTTCATGGATGAGAGAAATACACTGTGTATTTATGGATAGAAATAATATAAGAGAAGCCGTAAAGTCTATAAATGAGGGCATAGATAACATAAAAAAAGGATATTCTATGGTTATATTTCCAGAGGGTACAAGAAGCAAAGGACCTAAGCTTAATGAATTTAAAAAGGGAAGTATGAAATTAGCTATTAAAGGTGGAGTACCTATTGTACCTATAGCTATTGATGGCACATATAAAGCTAGGGAGGCTAATGAAGGAAATAAATTAAAGAGTGCTAATGTGAAAATTACTATAGCTAAGCCTATATATGTAGAGAATCTTACTAAAGAGCAGAAAGGTAATTTAGCGGAGGATATAAAGGGCATATTAAATAATATATTAAAGTATTAATAAAAAATATTATAATTTATTTATATAATTACATAGAATTAATATTGTAAAAATAGAGCTTAGATGCTTCGAAAAAACTTCTAAGCTCTATTATTTTTATATATTAGTAGGTTTTGTAACGTTGATATACTATTTTTTAACCTTAAGTTTTCGTTTTTAAAATCCTTACATTGGTTATCTATACTTTTAATTGAATGGTTTAATAATGAAATATTTTTAGTTAATGTATTTTTATTTTCAATTTTTTCCTTTAGTAAAGGGTTATAAAGTGCCTCTATATATTTGTGTTTATGGTAAAAAATTTTTATTTTTTTACATAAGGATAAATACAAATATTTTAATTTTTTCTTTATATTTGATATAATTATGAGTAGCTTATCTTGCATATTCAAAGTAACACCTCATTTTTTCTATATATAATATTTTACACCATAATTTTATATAAACAAGGATGGAGAAGTTTATGTTTAATAAGTTTTATGCAAAAATAAAGGGAAATAAATTAGAAGATTTAGATAGAAGAATTGAACAATGTAAGAATCAAATTAAAGTTTTGCAGTTTAGTAAAGAGGAGAAGACTAAAAAATTACAACATCTAAAACTTGAAAATGAAATTCTTACGGAAAAGTATTTACGAATTATAGAACTTATTTTGGATAGAGGCATAATTATAGATATTTTAAATAAAGGATATAAAATAAAGGAATGGGACAACTTATACCTAATTAAAAGAAAAGAAACAATGGTTATTTGTTCTAAAAATAATGAAGTAATTAAAATATTTAATAAAGAAGAGTCTAAAGAGTTAGAAAAAATTATTAAAAATAAAAACTATAGTATTGTAGTAACTAGAATTGAAGGAAAATATATAAAGATTCAATTTAGAGTTAAGGATAGATAATGTGTTTTATAATGGGGGAATTATGATTTTATGAAGGAAATAGTATTAATAGCTCCTTTTATTGATTTATATAAGCTTAGTAATAAAATTATTAAAGAAAAGGGATATAAAAATATAGAAGTAGTTTTAGGAGATTTAAGTAAGGGGGTAACTCAAGCAAAAAAAGCAGTAAAACACGGAGCTAGTGTAATAATTTCTAGAGGTGGAACGTATACTATGATAAAAAATTCGGTAGATGTTCCAGTGGTAGAAATAAAAATGACATCTTTTGATATACTAAGAGGTTTTAAAAACATAATTAATTATAAAGGAAAGATAGGGGTAGTAGGATACAAAAATATTATAGATGGGGCAGAGGTAATAAAAGAAGTGCTTCATATGGATGTAGTAAAAATTCAAATAGATAACCAAGAGGATGCACAATACAAAATTATGCCTTATATAAATAATGGAATAAAGGTTTTTGTAGGGGATACTATAGGGAATAGAGTAACAAAAAAATCACATTGTGTAAGCTATATTATAAAATCCGGAAAAGAATCTATAACTAATGCTATAGAAGAAGCAAGAAGATTATTTAAAATAACTAAAATGGAAAAGGAAAAATCCCAAAGCTTTAAAACTATAATAGATTTTGTGGATAATGGAATAGTTGCTATAGATAGTGAAGAAAAAATATATGTTTTCAATTATATGGCACAAAAGATATTTGATATGGAAGAAAAGGAGGTAATAGGTAAAAATATAAATTTAATAATAAGTAATAATAAGCTGATTAATGTAGTTAAAAGCGGTGAACCTGAATTTGGAGAAATACAGGAAGTTAAAAAGTCTAAAATAGCTACTAATAGAATCCCTATAGTTGTTGATAAACAAATAGTTGGAGCAGTAGCTACTTTTAAGGATATAACTGAAATTCAAGAGTTGGAGAAAAAGTTAAGAATTAATTTAAGTAAAAAGGGCTTTTTAGCTAAATATACTTTTAAAGATATAATATATAAATCAAAGATTATAAAAGATTGTATAATCAAAGCCAAAAAATACAGTAGCTTTGATTCACCTGTGCTGATAACCGGACCTTCAGGAGTGGGAAAAGAATTATTTAGCCAAAGCATACATAATTATAGTGAAAGAAGTAAGGGCCCTTTTGTTGCTATAAATTGTGCAGCATTGCCACCTAATTTAATTGAAAGTGAACTTTTTGGATATGCAGAAGGTGCTTTTACAGGAGCTTGTAAGGGTGGTAAAGCTGGGTTATTTGAACTTGCCCATGGTGGTACAATTTTTTTAGATGAGATAGGGGAAATTCCACTGAATTTACAGGGAAGATTATTAAGGGTAATACAAGAAAAACAGGTAATGAGGATAGGGGACGATAAGTTAATTCCTATAGATGTAAGAATAATAAGTGCCACAAATAAAAACTTAAGGGTTATGGTAGAAAAAAATATTTTCAGAGAAGATCTTTATTTTAGAATAAATATATTGTTTTTAAATATACCGCCTTTAAACAATAGAAAAGAAGATATACTTCAAATAGGAGATTTTTTTATAAAAAAATATTCTAATAAATATAATAAAAATATATGTGGAATATCTAAAAAAGCAGTGGAATTACTTTTAAATTATGATTATAGAGGTAACGTAAGGGAGCTTGAAGGGATATTAGAAAGAGCTGTAATATTATCAGAAGATACTAAGTTACAAGTGGAAGATATAATCGTAGAGGATAGTAGTTTTTGTGAGTGTATTGGCGATAATAATGAAAGGTCTGTATCTGTAAATCCTAATTCATTATATGTGGTTTACAATGATAAAAGTTTAGAGGAAGTTAAAAAGGAGTATATAAAATTTGTACTGGATAAATATAACGGATCTGTTAATAAGACCTGTGAAGTTTTAAAAATTGATAGAAGTACTATATGGAGAAAAATAAAACGATAGATAAAAAATGATGCTATATGCATCATTTTTTTTATTATAAAACAGATTTATGTTGCATAATACATCATAAAATTAAATAATTAAAATATTTATAATATTATTTTCCTTAAGGCATTCTATAAAAAATTTATATGATGTTAAGGTAATTTTTTCTAATATAGCCTAAAAAATGCTTATTTACTCACTTAGATTACATTATTGTACTGTAATGATAAAAAGGCATATTATATTATAAATAAAATATTTCAATATAGAAGGGATTTGGCACGAATTTTGCTTTAATATTTCATATAAAGTCTAAAAAATATTAGGAGGGATATATTATGTTAAAACTTGCGGTAGTAGCTAATGAAAATGATAATGTTGCAACTACAGTAAAATATTTAAAAAAACAACAAGAAATATTAATTGATATTTTTGGGGATGAACAAAGAGTAAGACTTAATGAGCATATACCTTTTGGACATAAGTTTGCTATAAAGGATATTAAAAAGGGAGAGGAAATAATAAAGTATGGGGAAGAGATAGGACAAGCAACCAGTGATATTTGTAAAGGTGATTATGTTCATGTTCATAATGTTATAAGTGAAAGAGGAAGAGGAGATTTGGAGGTGTTAAAGTAATGAAACTTTATGGATATAGAAGAGAAAATGGAGCTGTTGGTATAAGAAATCATATATTGGTTATTCCTGCATCGGTCTGTGCAAGTGAGGTGGCATTTAGAATAGCAAATCATATAAATGGAGCAATATCTATACCTAATCAACATGGATGTTGTCAAGTAGGACCGGACTTAGAATTAACAAGTGATATATTAATTGGACTTGGAAAAAACCCTAATGTGGCGGCAGTTTTAGTTGTAGGATTAGGATGTGAAGGAGTATCAGCAAAAAAAGTAGCAAAGGAAATAGGTAAAACAGGCAAGAAGTCAGAGTATATAATAATTCAAGAAAATGGTGGAACTTTAAACACAGAAGCTAAGGGAATAAAAATTTTAAGGGAAATGTGTGATGAAATAGGTAAATTGAAAAAAGAAGAAATAGATTTATCAGAAATTACTATTGCAATAGAATGTGGAGGATCAGACACTACTTCAGGGTTAGCTTCAAATCCATCTGTAGGATATGCATCAGATAAATTAGTTGATTGTAAAGGTACATCTATTTTTTCGGAAACAACAGAATTTATAGGGGCAGAACATATTTTAGCTAAAAGGGCAGTAACAAAGGAAGTTGGGGATAAAATATTAAAGATAGTTTCAGATTGTGAAAAGAAGGCTATGACTATGGGAGTTGATATGAGGGGGGGACAACCTACTCCAGGGAATATTCAAGGAGGTCTTACTACTATAGAAGAAAAATCCTTAGGGTGTATATATAAAGGTGGAACTAGACCTATTCAAGGAGTTTTAGAATATGCAAAGGCTCCAGATGGTAAGGGACTTTACATTATGGATACTCCTGGACAAGATATAGAATCTATTACAGGGATGACTGCAGGAGGAGCTCAGATAGTTTTATTCACAACTGGAAGAGGAACTCCAACAGGTTCACCAATAACTCCAGTAATAAAAATCACAGGAAATCCAGATACATTTAAAATGATGAAAGATAATATGGATATAAATGCAGGTACAGTAATAGAGGGAATTAAAACTATACAGGATGTAGGGGAAGAGATTTTTAAGGAAATGTGTGAAGTGATAAATGGTAAATTTACAAAGTCAGAAGCATTAAATCATAGGGAGTTTGGTATATATAAGCTTATATCAACTTTTTAAATTAAACTCCAATAGATTTTTTAATCTATTGGAGTAAATGAGTTTTAGAATGTGGGGGTAAATATATGAAAATATTAAAAACTGTGGAAAAGGTACCAGGAGGTCTTATGGTTATCCCGTTATTAATGGGTGCAACTATTAATACTTTGTTTCCAGAGGCTCTAAATATAGGTGGATTTACAACAGCATTATTTAAGCAAAGTGCTACAGCATTAATAGCTTTGTTTGTACTTTGTAATGGAGCCCAAATAGATATAAGGCAAGCAGGAAAACCACTTTATAAAGGGGCAGTTTTAACTTTTACAAAATTTATCATAGGAGCTTTTATAGGATGGTTTGTAGGAAAAACCTTTGGACACGCTGGATTATTGGGTCTAACTCCTTTAGCTTTAGTAGCAGCTATAACCAATTCTAACGGTGGGTTATATGCAGCTTTAGCAGGTCAGTATGGGGATTCTACAGATGTAGGAGCTATTTCCATATTATCACTAAATGATGGACCTTTTTTTACGATGTTAGCTTTTGGAATTTCAGGGCTTGCTAATATACCATTTATAGCTCTAATAGCAGTTTTAATTCCTATTTTAATTGGATTTATTTTGGGAAATCTTGATGAAGATATGAGAAAATTTTTAGCAAATGGACAAACATTACTTATCCCGTTTTTTGCTTTTCCTTTAGGGGCCGCTTTAGATTTTAGAACAATTTTAAAAGCAGGATTACCTGGTCTTTTATTAGGAGTTATTGTAGTTTTTATAACAGGGCTTGGCGGGTATTTTTCTACAACTTTCTTCGGAAAGAGAAAGGCTGTAGGTGCTGCAGTTGGGACTACTGCGGGAAATGCAGTGGGAACTCCCGCAGCAATTGCATTGGCAGATCCTTCTTTAAATACTTATGTGGCTTCAGCAACAGCTCAGGTTGCAGCGGCAGTTATTGTAACTGCTATTTTATGTCCGTTATTAGTATCTTATCTGGATAAATTGGATAGAAAAAGAGAAAAAGTTGAAGTAAGTGCCTAAAAATCAATTGAAAGGGGAATTGTTATGGGAAGGTATCTTATAATTGCAGATGATTTTACAGGAGCAAATGATACAGGGGTGCAATTAAAAAAAAGAGGGATAACTACGGAAGTAATATTTAATATAGATAAAATGAGAAATCCTAATAACTCTTATGTAATTGATACCGAAAGTAGAGGACTTACGGAACATGAGGCATATGATAAGGTAAAAGATTCTATAAAAAATTTAAATTCCTACGAATTTCAGTTTATATATAAGAAGGTAGATTCTACATTAAGGGGAAATATATCTGCAGAGGTAAAGGCTATTGACGAGGAATATGAACCTGATATAATTATTTTTTCACCGGCATTTCCTGAAATAGGTAGAACTACCTTGAATGGAATTCATAGATTAAATGGTATAAGGATTATAGAAACGGAATTATCAAAAGATCCAAAAAAACCAGTGATAGAAGATAATATAAGTAACTTAATTAAAAAGTTTTTTAGTGAAAAGGTCATTCATTATAATATATCTGACATAAGAGAAGAGAAAATGAACTTTAATAATGGTAGAATATATAGTTTTGATGTGGAAAACAGTGATGATATGATTAGAATAGTAAGTAATGTATTGGTTACGGGGAAAAAGACATTATGGGTAGGTTCTGCAGGGATGGCAGATACTATATTAAAAATAAAAAATCCACTTAAGCCATCTATAGCTGTTGTAGGGAGTATAAGTGATGTTTCTATAAAACAGTTAAGATATGCTGAAAATAGTGGAATAAATATTTTAAAGTTACCCATAGATAAGGTTTTAATTGGGGAAAAGGAAGATTATTATATAGATTATGCAGTGAATTTATTATCAAAAGATAAGGATTTAATAATCACCTCTACATATGATAGAAATGATTATGAAAAGGCTATAATAGTAGGGAAGGATATGAAAATGACATCAGAGGAAGTCAGTCAGTATACTGAAAGTATTTTGGGAAATATTTTAGATAAAATTATGGAAAAATCAGAAGTGTCAGGAGTATTTTTAACAGGAGGAGATACAGCTATAAGTTTTATAAATAAAACAGGATCTATATGTTCTAATATTATAGAGGAAATAATGCCAGGTATACCACTTATGAAGTTAAAGGGTGGCAAATATCATGGATTAAAGATTATAACTAAAGCTGGTGCCTTTGGAGAAAAAAATGCTATAAGTTATTGTATGAAGAAAATAAAGGAGGATCTATAATGGAGTTTATTGGTATAACAATGGGAGATCCTGCCGGAGTAGGACCAGAAATAATATTAAAAGCATTAAATAAAAAAGAAGAGTATAGAAAAAACTCTATAGTTTTTGGTAGTAAAAAGGTACTTGATTACTACAAAAAATTGTTAAATATAAAGTGTAAATTAAATATTATTACTTCTATAGAGGAATTTCGTGAAGAGGATATTAATATAGTAAATACGTTTGATATTTCTATGGAGGATTTTAAAATAGGAAAAGTTTCTAAAATATGTGGACATGCTGCCTATGAGTATATAAAAAATTCTATAAATTGGGCATTGCAAAATAAAATAAAATCAGTAGTAACTGCGCCATTAAATAAAGAAGCTTTGCATTTAGGGGGACATAATTTTCAAGGTCATACTGAAATTTTTGCTACTTTAACAAATACAAAAAGGTATGCTATGATGCTTTGGAGTGAACCTTTAAAAGTTATACATGTATCAACCCATATTTCTTTAAAAGAAGCATGTGAAAAATTAAATAAAGAAAGAATAATAGAAGTAATAAAACTGGCAGATGAAAATTTAAAAGATATGGGCATTAATAATCCTAAAATAGCAGTTGCAGGACTAAATCCTCACTCAGGAGAGGCTGGAATTTTTGGTGATGAAGAAATAAAAAAAATATATCCTGCCATACAGGAGGCTAAAAAAAGTAATATAGATGTAGATGGTCCAGTGCCTCCAGATACAGTGTTTTTAAAGGCGTTTAAAGGAGAGTATGATATAGTAGTAGCAATGTATCATGATCAAGGTCATATACCTATTAAATTGTTAGCTTTTGATTTAGGAGTAAATGTAACCGTAGGTCTACCAATAGTAAGGACTTCTGTGGATCATGGAACTGCCTTTGATATTGCAGGAAAAGGAAGTGCCAAGGAAAAAAGTTTACTAAATGCTTTAGAAGTAGCAAAAATGTTTAAGTGAATAAGAATTTATTATAGCAAGTATCGTTAAAAGGTACTTGCGTTTTTATTTAGAACTATGAAAGAAAGTTTTAGAAATAATTGTATAATATGAAAAAATATATTAATATATAGTTGTGGGTATAAATGGGATTTAAGGAATATGATTAAAAATCATAAGGTATGGGGGTTAGTATATGGAAATTGAAAGTTTATTGAATCTAGTTACAGAAGGTATAAACGATAAAACATTAGGAATAGATAGAGTTGCTACCTATGATATGATAACTTTAATAAATGAAGAGGATAAAAAAGTAGCTTTAGCAGTAGAAAATGTGAAAAGTGATATAGCAAAAGCTGTAGATGTTATATCAAATAAGTTATGTCAAGGGGGGAGGCTTATTTATGTTGGAGCAGGAACAAGTGGAAGGATTGGTGTCTTAGATGCTTCAGAATGTCCACCTACTTTTGGAGTGGATCATGAATTAGTACAAGGAATAATAGCAGGCGGTGAATCCGCTATGTTTAAGGCTGTGGAAGGAGCAGAAGATAGTGAAAATTTAGGAGAGGAAGCTTTAAAAAAAATAAGTTTTACAGATAAAGATGTAGTATGTGGTATAGCTGCATCAGGAAGAACGCCATTTGTTATAGGGGCTATGAGGTATGGAAAAAATGTGGGTGGTAAAGTTCTTTGCGTAACTATGAATAAGGATAGTGAAATGGCAAAGATTGCAGATATATCTATATCTGTACTTGTAGGACCAGAGGTAATTATGGGTTCTACTAGGATGAAATCAGGTACTGCTCAGAAGATGGTACTTAATATGCTAACTACAGGAACAATGATAAAATTAGGAAAAGTTTATGGGAACTTAATGGTAGATTTACAACCCAATAATGAAAAACTAATAGCAAGAGCTAAAAGAATTTTGATGTTAGCTACAGGAGTAGATTTATATCAGGCAGAGAATGTGCTAAAAGAAACTAATTATAATGTAAAACTAAGTATTTTAATGATAAAATCTAAGAAAAATAAAAAACTTTGTGAAGACATATTAATAAAACATAATGGACATGTTTATAAAGCTATGGAAGAACTTAACATATTATAAATTAAGGCTGTTATAAAAGAGATTTTATAACAGCCTTTGCCTTTATGATTTTATACTTAGTTAATATGAAGAAAAATATTTAGATTTTGGAAATTAATAGGGTATTTTTATTTATACACGAATGTATAAATATACATAATTATATTTAAATATTTAGAAAATAAAATCAATTACCCATAAAGCTTTAATTACAAAGGATTTCGCTAGTTCGTTTGGTTTAGACTGTATATATAATTACAGGTAGTTAAAAAAAAGTTTAGAAAAATTTAAAAAAATAGTTGCATAAATATAAAATAGTATGTATAATCATAATAACGAATGGGGAAATAAATGTAAGGGGGAAGGGCTATGAAAAAAATTCTTGCAATTATTATGGGGACTATTTTAATAGCTAGCGTTTTTATAGGTTGTAAAAATGCTACTCAAAAAAATGAAGATGGATTAAACACTTTAGAGAAAGTGAAAAAATCTGGAGTACTTACTATAGGATTAAATGATACATATCCTCCAATGGAATTCAGAGATGAATCGCAAAAGTTGGTTGGATTTGATATTGATTTAGGAGAAGAAATAGCTAAGAAATTAGGAGTTAAATGTGAAATAAAGACAAATGAATGGAAGGGAATAATACTTTCTCTTAAAGCAAATAAATACGATATGATATTATCCACTATGAGTATAACAGATGAGAGAAAAAAAGTAATAGATTTTTCAAATCCGTATATTGTTGGAGGACAAAGAATTGTAGTTAAAAAAGGAACTGATAATATAAAAGATGAAAAGGACTTGTTTAATAAAGTTGTAGGATGTCAATTAGGTTCAACTGGAGAAATATCTGCAAGTAAAATAGAAGGAATCAAAGAAGTGAAAAAATATGATGGGGTTACAGAAGCTTTTAATGATTTAGCTGTAGGAAGAATTAATGCAGTTATAGCAGATGGTCAAGTTGCAGGATATTATTTAAAGAAAAGGGGAGAAGATTTAGTATTACTAGATGCTAAACTTACAAAGGAACCAGTTGGAATAGGTTTTAGAAAAGATGATAAAGAACTAAAAGAAGAAGTACAAAAAGCTTTAGATGAGTTAAAAGAAGAAGGTACTCTATCTAAACTATCAGAAAAATGGTTTGGATATGATATATATAAATAATTTTAATTTGTTACCCTTTTTATAAATATTCATATAGAGTGCCCTTATGGATAAAGACATAGGGGCACACCAAAAAAAGATTGTAAATTGTTTATATATTAACTATTTTAAGGGAGAGTGTGGATTATGAAAATGAATAAAATTCTATCGTTAGTTTTAACTGGAGTAATTGTGTGCACATTATTTGCTGGTTGTGGAAATAAGAAAGATGAAAAAGCAGCCAATGGATTAATTAGAGTGAAAAATACAAAGACATTAAAAATAGGACTTGAAGATACTTACCCTCCAATGGAATTTAGAGATTCAAAAAATGAACTGGTGGGTTTTGATATAGACCTTTCAAAAGAGGTAGCTAAAAAATTAGGAGTAGAGGTAGAGTTTGTAATAACAGAATTTGGTGGACTTACTATGGCTTTAAATGCTAAAAAATTTGATATAGGTATTTCCGCAATAAGTGTGGATAAGGATAGAGCTAAAGAAGTTCAATTTTCAGAGCCATATGCAAAAGGTGGTCAGGTTATAGTAGTTAAAAATGATAACAAGGATATAAAAAAATTAGAAGATCTATCAGGAAAAACTGTAGGATGCCAGCTTGGAACCACAGGAGAAAAAGCAGCTAAGAAAGCTAAAGGAATAAAGGATTTAAAAACTTATGATAAAGCAACAGAACCATTTCATGATTTAGAAATAGGAAGATTAAATGCAGTAGTTGTGGATGAATTTGTTGGTAGATATTATTTATCAAAACAAATGGGAAAATTTAAAATAGCAGCAACTTTGGAACAAGAACCAATAGCAGCAATTTTTAAGAAAGATGATAAAGAATTAAAAGATGAAGTTCAAAAAATTATAGATGAATTAAAGAAGGATAAGACTATGTCAAAATTATCAGTAAAATGGTTTGGTGAAGATATTTATAAAAAATAAGATTAGAAAGAAAGGTATTTATAAAAAGGGGGACTAAAGCTTTGGATGGACAATTATTAAAGGATATATTTCCAATATTATTAAAAGCATCAGGAATAACAATAGAATTAACGGTAATATCTGTTGTACTAGGAAGTTTAATAGGAATAATAATTGCATTATTAAAACTATCTAAGAACAAGGTGATTTGGGCAATAGCTTCATTTTATACATGGATTATAAGAGGAACACCAATGCTTCTTCAATTATTTTTCTTCTACTATGGATTACCTTTTTTAGGATTAGAATTAAAACCTATGACAGCAGCAATTATAGGATTAAGCTTAAATTCAGGCGCTTATATGGCAGAAATTATAAGGGGTGGAATTTTAGCTGTAGATAAAGGACAGTTTGAAGCTTGTAAAGCTCTTGGGTTCTCTTATAGTCAAACTATGACTAGGGTAATACTTCCTCAAACAATTAAAGTGGTGATACCACCAGTTGGTAATGAATTTATAACTATGCTAAAGGATACATCATTGGTTTCAACAATAGCTATGGTAGAACTAATGAGATCAGCACAACAAATATATTCAGCTAACTTTAGACCTATGGAACCATTTTTTATTGCGGCTTGTATATATTTAGCTTTAACAACAATATTCACCGCAGCTTTTGCATTGTGGGAGAAGAAATTATCAAAATATTAGTTTAGGAGGACAATTTTATGTATATAATTGAGGCGGATAACATAACTAAAAAGTTTAATGATTTAACAGTATTTGAAGATTTAAATATAGGAGTTAAAAAAGGAGAAGTTCTTGTAGTTATAGGACCTTCCGGATCAGGTAAAAGTACATTTTTAAGATGTTTAAATAATCTTGAAACTATAGATGGTGGAGAAATAACAGTTGAAGGTGAAAAATTGAATCCTAAAGATAAAAAAGTTTTAAGAAACCTTAGAACAAAAATGGGAATGGTATTTCAAAACTTTAATTTGTTTCCACACATGACAGCGTTGGAAAACGTAATGGAAGGGCCGATTACTGTTAAAAAAGAAAATAAAGAACAGGTTAAAAAAAGGGCAGAAATGCTATTAAATAAAGTTGGATTAGGGGAAAAAATGAACCATTATCCTTCAAAGCTTTCAGGAGGACAAAAACAAAGGGTGGCTATAGCAAGGGCACTTGCAATGGAACCAGATATTATGTTATTTGATGAGCCTACATCTGCTTTAGATCCAGAACTTGTAGGTGAAGTATTAAATGTAATGAAAGATTTAGCTAAGGAAGGTATGACTATGCTTGTGGTAACTCATGAAATGAGTTTTGCAAGGGATGTAGCAGATAGAGTTATATTTATGGATGGTGGAAAAATAGTGGAAGAAGCCACACCTGATTGTATATTTACAAATCCAAAAGAGATAAGAACTAAAGAATTTTTGAAAAAAGTAATTTAAGCTGGTAAGGATTATTAGTAGAGATTATCTTTAAAAAAATTTCTACTTAAATTATATAGAAAAATTTGTGGGGCAAAAATTTCTATATATTATAAATTTATTTTGGGTAAAATTTTATAATTAGAAAATGTAAAGTTAATATTATTTTACAGTTTCCTTATAAAATATACAGTGCATATTTTAGTATCTTAAACTAAAAGAGGGGGCTTTAATAATGAATAAAGAAAAAGTTGTATTAGCATACTCAGGGGGATTGGACACGTCCATAATAATTCCTTGGCTTAAGGAAAATTACGATTTAGATGTTATAGCTGTTTGTATAGACGTAGGACAGGATGATAACATGAAAGAAGTTAAGGAAAAGGCTATAAAGACAGGGGCGTCTAAAATATATGTAGAGGATGTTAAAGAGGAATTTGTAAGTGAATATATATTTAAAGCTATAAAAGCTGGAGCAGTTTATGAAGATAAATATATGCTTGGAACTTCACTTGCAAGACCACTTATGGCCAAAAAACTTGTGGAGATTGCTAAAAAAGAAGGAGCAACTTATATCTGTCATGGATGCACAGGAAAAGGAAATGATCAAGTGAGATTTGAAGTGGCAATAGCTTCTTTTGACCCATCTATGAAGATTATAGCACCATGGAGGATTTGGAATATTAAATCAAGAGAAGATGCTATAGACTATGCTATGGAAAAAGGAGTAGAAGTACCTGTAACTAAGAAAAAAATATACTCAGTAGATAAAAATATCTGGCATGTAAGTCACGAGGGTGGGGAATTAGAAGATCCTAAAAACCAGCATAATGAAGATATGTACTCTATGGTTACACCACTTGAAAAGGCGAAGGATGAAGCAAGCTATGTAACTATATATTTTGAAAAGGGAATTCCCACAAGATTAAATGGAAGTGATATTTCTCCTGTAGATCTTATAAATACATTAAATAAAATTGGGGGAGAAAATGGCATAGGTGTAATAGATATAGTTGAAAATCGACTTGTGGGAATGAAGTCCAGAGGGGTATATGAAACCCCTGCAGGTACCATACTTTATGAGGCACATAAAGAGCTTGAAAGACTTACATTAGATAAACTTACATCCCATTATAAGAGCATGATAGCATATAAATATGGAGAAATTGTGTATGATGGATTATGGTTTACTACTCTTAGGGAATCAATAGATGCCTTTATAGATAAAACTCAAGAAAATGTTACAGGTAAAGTAAAATTAAAACTTTATAAAGGTAATATTTTAAATGCAGGTGTATTTACTGAAAATGCACTTTATGATGAAACTATATCTTCCTTTGGGGAAAGCAAATTATATAGTCATAAAGATGCAGAAGGGTTTATAAAACTATTTGAATTACCATATAAGATTAAATCTCTTAAAAATAAGCAATAACTTTTTACTATAGAAAAGAGGATATATTTTATGAAACTTTGGGGTGGAAGATTTATTGATAAAGAAAGTAAGCTTATGGAGCATTTTAATAGTTCTTTAAGTTTTGATAAAAGGCTTTATAGTCAAGATATAAAGGGAAGTCTTGTTCATGTAGAGATGCTTTTAAAATGTAATATATTGAAGGAAGATGAGTTTGTAAAGATAACAGAGGGACTTATTTCTATTTTAGAAGATATAGAAAAAGGAAAACTTCATATAAAAGGAGATTATGAAGATATTCATAGCTTTATAGAGATGAATTTAATAAGCCGTATAGGGAAAGTAGGTAAAAAACTTCATACAGCAAGAAGCAGAAATGATCAGGTGGCAGTGGATTTTAAATTGTATGTAAAAGAAAAAGCTGAATTTGTAATAAGGGAGTTAAAAAACCTTCAAAGTACTATAGAGAAGCTAGGGGAAGAAAATAATATTATAATGCCAGGTTATACGCACCTTCAAAGAGCTCAAGTTGTAACTTTTAAATATCATATTATGGCTTATTACTACATGTTAGAAAGGGATATAAAAAGAATTAAAAACTCTATAGATATAATGAATGAAAGTCCACTAGGATGTTGTGCATTAGCTGGTACTACGTATAATACGGATAGAGATTATACTGCAATTAAGTTAGGGTTTAAGAGTCCTGTAAATAATTTTATGGATGGTGTAAGTGATAGAGACTTTGTCATAGAATTAATATCTGATTTTTCTATAATAATGATGCATTTAAGTAGATTGAGTGAAGAGCTTATACTTTGGAGCAGTAAGGAGTTTGATTTTATAGAAATAAGTGAGGAGTTTTCAACTGGCAGTTCTATAATGCCTCAAAAGAAAAATCCAGATGCAGCTGAGCTCATTAGAGGTAAAACAGGAAGAGTCTATGGAGATTTAATGGCTATATTAACTACAATGAAGGGTATACCCCTTGCATATAATAAGGATATGCAAGAGGATAAGGAAAATTATTTTGATGCACTAGACACAGTACTTGCATGTATTAAAGTTATGAATGGAATGCTTTCTACTTTGAGAGTAAAGGAAGAAAATACAATTAAAGCCGTTAAAAAAGGTTTTTTAAATGCCACAGAGGCTGCGGACTATCTTGTATGTAAAGGAATGGCATTTAGAGATGCCCATAAAGTTATAGGGGAGATTGTACTTTATGGGGAAGAAAATAATAAGGCTATAGAGGAATTAAGTTTAGAAGAACTTAGAAGATTTAGTGATTTATTTGGGGAAGATGTATATATTTTTATAGATTATGAAAATACATTAAATAGGGGAATTAAAAAAGATATAAAAAAATAAAGAGAAAAAGTAGAGTTATGTGCTCTACTTTTTATACGTATTATATAAAATATTTAAATTATGGAAAAAAATCAAGTGAAAATTTAATTATTAAGCTTAATAGTTATGAAAATAACATAAATACTATGTCTAATAAGGAATCTATAAATTTAATAGAAATCTCTAAAGAAGGAATATCAAAATATGATTATATGAAAAAACTTAAAGAGTCTTTCTATAGAGGGATAAAAGAAGAGAAGTTTTTACAAAGTATTGTAGATTAATATTTATAACATAATGATTCTATCATAATATATGTAAATAAATTGTAAAATTGAATAAAATTAGAGAAAGTATTATAATAATCTTAGAGAGTAAATTTTTATTAAAAGGTTGGTTAGTTTTCACTTTTTTAAATTGGGGGGATATTGATGAGTATTATAAAGGCTATTACGGATTTTTTATGGGGTTGGCCACTAATAATATTAATAGTGAGTGTGTCATTAGTATTTAGCTTTCAACTTAAGTTTTTACAGTTTAGAAAATTTGGCTTTATTATGAAGAATACATTTGGTAAAATGTTTGAAAAAAATACTTCGGGGGAAGGGACTGTAACACCTTTTCAGGCAGTATCCACAGCTTTGGCAGCTACAGTTGGTGTAGGAAACATAGCGGGAGTAGGAGTTGCAATTGCTGCTGGAGGACCAGGAGCTGTGTTTTGGATGTGGGCGGTGGCCTTTATTGCTATGATAGCTAAGTACGCAGAAATTACTTTAGCTGTAAAATACCGTGAAAAAAATGCTGAAAATGGAGAATTTCATGGTGGTCCTATGTATTATATAAAGAATGGATTAGGAAAGAATTTTGCATGGCTATCCATATTATGGTCAATTATATTTACATTTATGATGTTTATAGGAGGATTTGTACAAGCAAATTCTATGGCAGAAGTTTTGTATGAAAGTTTTAATGTTAAGAAGGTAGTTGTAGGGATTATATTAGCAATATTAACTGGGGCTGTAATTGTTGGGGGAATAAAAACTATAGGGAAATTTGCAGAAAAAGTAATTCCACTTATGGCTATAATATATGTGATTGCAAGTATGGTAGTAATAGTTATCAATGGACAAAATGTATTGCCAGCTTTTAAAAGCATATTTCATGATGCTTTTAATGGAAGTGCTGCCTTAGGAGGTTTTGCAGGGTCAAGTTTGATTATGGCAATGAGAAATGGGTTTGCACGTGGTGTATACTCTAATGAATCTGGTATGGGAACTGCTCCGGTAGCTCATTCATCTGCTACAACCTCATATGCTGCTAAACAAGGGTTATGGGGATTATTTGAGGTGTTTGTGGACACTATTATAATTTGTACTATGTCTGCACTTGTAATACTTACAAGCGGGGTATTAGAAAATGGAAAAGAAGGAGCTGCACTAACCGCATCTGCATTTAGAGCTTCTTTAGGAAGAAGTGGGGATGTGGTTGTAGCTATATGTATTATTTTATTTGCTTTTACCACAGCTTTAGTTGATGGATATTATTCTGAAACAGGTTTTATTTATTCAACTAAAACTACTAAATTTGCCAAACCATTTAGGATTTTGTACTGTTTAGGAATGATTTTAGGTGCAGTTGGAGGATTACAAGCTATATGGGGGTTATTTGATTTCTTTATGGCCTTTGAAGTAATTATTAATCTTATAGTGATTTTAAAACTTAGAAAAGATGTGGTGGATGAAACTGAAAAATATTTTAATAGTTTAGAGGTTAAAAATATGAATAGTAAAAAAACTTCTATAAACATATAAATTATAACTAATGCAGAATTGATGTTCAAAAAATGCAAAATCCATAAAATATATAAATATAAGAAAGTGAAAATTATCTACCTTATACTCTGAAAAGCAATCTAAAAATTAAAATAATTCTAAATATGATACAACAAAGAATAATGTACTATTTATTTATGCAAAAATTATAGTACATTATTTTTATATAAAATTTTTACAATATATATAATAAAATACTAAAAATATGCAAAAATATATAATATTTATTTGAAAGTAATACTTAAATTGTAAAAATAGTTAGTATAATATGTAAATAGTAATAAAAAATATTTTATAGTATTATAAAAATACATAAAAATTACATATATTACGAAAAAAATGTTTAAAATTAAAAAAATATATAAAATAACTAATGAAAACGTAATAATAGTATTGGATTATTAAAAAAATATAATAATAATTAACAAAATATTAACCTATAAGATAATTATTTAATATATTGGTAGTTAAAAAAAATTGAACAAATTTATCTATATAAATATAATATAAATAACAAATATGTGCGCACAATTGAAAGAAATGAAGCGTTTCTTGCAATATTCTCAATAATAAAATCTTTACAGTCATAAAATACAAAATTTATATTAAAAGTCTAGGAGGAATAATAAATGGGTGTGCTACAATCAATAACAGACTTCCTTTGGGGATGGCCGTTAATAGTATTAATATTCGGAGTATCATTAGTTTACAGTTTTGAACTTAAATTTCTTCAATTTAGAAAATTTGGTTTTATCATGAAAAATACTTTTGGTAAAATCTTTGAAAAAAGTACATCAGGTGAAGGAACAGTAACACCATTTCAGGCGGTTTCCACAGCTTTAGCTGCAACATTGGGTGTTGGTAGTATAGCAGGTGTTGGTGTGGCAGTTGCTATTGGTGGACCAGGAGCTGTGTTCTGGATGTGGGCAGTTGCATTTATAGCAATGATCACTAAATATGCAGAAATCACTTTAGCAGTTAAGTATCGTGAAAAGAATCCAGAAAATGGTGAATTTCAAGGTGGACCTATGTACTATATAAAAAATGGACTAGGTAAAAAGTTTAATTGGGTTTCAATATTATGGTCAGTTATATTTACATTTATGATGTTTATAGGTGGATTTGTACAATCAAATTCTATGGCAGAAGTTGTACATGAAAGTTTTAAAATAAATAAAATGACAGTTGGTATTATATTAGCAATAATATCAGGTATAGTTATTATCGGTGGTATAAAAACTATAGGAAAATTTGCAGAAAAAGTTATTCCAGTTATGGCAATTTTATATGTAGGAGCAAGTATAATTATTATAGTTATGAATGCAAGAGGAATTCTTCCAGCGTTTAAAAGCATTTTCTATGATGCATTTACAGGTAGTGCTGCAGTAGGTGGTTTTGCTGGGGCAACAATTATTGCTGCAATGAGAAATGGTTTTGCAAGAGGTATTTATTCAAATGAGTCAGGTATGGGTACAGCACCAGTTGCTCATTCATCAGCTACAACTTCATATCCAGCAAAACAGGGTATATGGGGAATATTTGAAGTGTTTATGTCATCAGTTATAATCTGTACAATGACTGCACTTGTAATACTTACAAGCGGAGTGTTACAAACAGGAAAAGGTGGAGCCGCTTTAACAGCATTAGCTTTTAGAAATTCATTGGGCTTTAGTGGAGATATAATTGTAGCTGTTTGTATAGTGTTATTTGCCTTCACTACAGTATTAGTTGATGGATATTATTCAGAAACAGGTCTTATTTACACAATAAAAACTACTAAATTCTTAATACCATTTAGAGTTTTATACTGTTTAGGATTAATAGTAGGGGCAGTTGGTGGACTTCAAGTTATATGGGGACTATTTGATTTCTTCATGGCTTTTGAAGTGTTAGTTAACCTTATAGTGCTTTTAAAACTTAGAAAAGATGTTGTATATGAAACAGAAAGATATTTCAATAGTGATGAAGTTAAAGGAACGGAAGATAAAGCAAGCTAATATTTTATAATTAAAGATTTCAAGCAGAGGAGAATGTCAAAATGAAAAAGTTGCTAGAAAAAGTAATAGAAAATAACAGAAATTATACTGAATTTGGAGAGGTAGCATCTTATATACCTGAGTTAACAAAGGCTAATAAAAATGCATTAGGTATATGTGTAACTACTCTTAAAGGAGAAGAAATTTGTGCTGGCGACTGCAATACCAAGTTTACTATACAAAGTATATCCAAAGTAATAACTCTTATAATAGCACTTATGGACAATGGTAAAGAAAAAACATTTTCAAAGGTAGGGGTAGAACCTACAACTGATGCTTTTAATTCAATAATAAATCTTGAAGCGAAGAATCCTAATAAGCCATTAAATCCAATGATCAATGCAGGTGCAATAGCAACTGTTTCGTTAATTGATGGTGAGAACTCTGATGAAATATTTAATAAAATATTAAACTTTACTAGAAAATTAGCAGGCAACGAAGATATTCATATAAACGAGAATGTATATAGATGTGAAAAAGAAACAGGAGATAGAAATAGATCATTAGCATATTTTATGAAGAGTACAGGAATTATAACTAAGGACGTAGAAAATGTATTAGATGTATATTTTAGACAGTGTTCTATGGAAGTAACTTGTAAAGATATTTCACGAATAGGAGCAGTACTTGCTAATAATGGAGTTATACCTTGGACAAAAGAGAGAGTTATACCAGAAGATATTGCAAGAGTTGTGAAAACAATAATGGTGACTTGTGGTATGTATGATGCTTCAGGAGAATTTGCAGTAAACATAGGAATACCTGCTAAATCTGGAGTTGGAGGTGGAATAATGGCCTCTGTTCCAAGTAATATGGGTATAGGTGTGTTTGGACCAGCATTAGATAGCAAGGGTAACAGTATAGCGGGAATAAAAGTTCTTGCTGATTTATCCAAAGAATTAAATTTAAGTATATTTTAATTAAGTGAGTAAGTTTTAAAGATAGTAAGTATTTTTTATTAGAGAGGGTAAAAAATACTTATTATCCAGGCAAATATAGACTAAGAGAGGAGACTATATTTGCTAAACCTTTTACCATATATTATATAGAAACCTGTGATATTTAATTTTATTATTTATTACAGGTTTTTCTTTTAGCAAATAATAAATAATGGTTTTATTCCTTAATGAAGAAAAATTAATACTAAATTAAAACTTACTTTATGTCTTATTATGAGAAAAATGAAGGGGTTAAACAGAATTTATCAACTTTTTCAATGTGTTATAATTATTTTATATATTTTAGTATATAAGGGAGGCAATGTATAGATTCTGTTAGTAAAAATCACTATATTATAATTATTGGAGTAACTTGTTTTTTAAAACCACTTATGTGCTATTTAATTGGCTTTGATTATAGTATAAAGCAGCATGGAATTATAAGTTTTAAGTTAATTATTGATTTTAGCATATGGGCATTAATTTATTTTATAATTACTTTAGCGTATGATAAAGTAATTATAAAATAAATTAAAAGTAAATAATTAAGTAAAACTAAAAGAATATTGATAAAGCTATATATATGTGCTATACTTATACGTAAGTGAATATGAAAAGATAGAGGCGCGGTGTTTATCAGTACTTACATGGATGTAAGCAGGATGAAGTGTTGGGAAAGGAAATATCGCCGAAGTGTACAATTGACGCTTTAAGATTGTATATCTGGTTTTACTCAAAAAATGAGTAAGACTGTCACAAATTATTTTGTGGAGAGCTATCATTCAACGATAATACATATATAAGTGTATAAAAGTCCTTGAGTGAAGAGCTTGAGGGCTTTTTTGTTGTGATGGACTCTTCTCCCTATAATATATTCACTGATTAGTTAAAGTAACTATTAGTAAAATAGAAAGAGGAGGAGATTTTAGTGAAGAAAAGGACAAGTTTTATAATTACATCAGCAATTATGTTTATATTTTTATTAAGTTCTACAGTATTAGCAGCGGAAGTAGATGCAGCTCAATTAAATGCTGATAGATTTGGGGTGCTAACTATATTGCCACCTTTAGTAGCAATAGTATTGGCATTCATTACAAAAAATGTGGTACTTTCACTATTTCTAGGTGTTTTTTCAGGAACATTTTTAATTTGCCTTTCAGGTAATAATTTTTTTAATGCATTTTTCCAAGGATTTTTATCTATAATAGATAAGATAAGGGGGTCTTTGGCAGATCCATGGAATGCTGGAATAATACTTCAGTGTATGACTATTGGTGGTCTTATAGCACTTATTTCAAAAATGGGTGGAGCTAGAGCTGTGGCTGAGAGCCTTGCAAAAAAAGCTAAAAGCCCTATAAGTGCTCAAATAATTACATGGATTTTAGGTTTATTTGTTTTCTTTGATGATTATGCCAACTCACTTATAGTAGGACCTATAATGAGACCAGTTACAGATAAAATGAAAATATCAAGAGAAAAATTATCTTTTATAGTAGATTCAACAGCTGCTCCTATTTCTGGGATAGCACTTATATCTACTTGGGTAGGTTATGAAGTAAGTTTAATAAAAGATGCATATACAGGAATAGGTCAAAATGTTAATGCCTATGGATTATTTATAGAAACAATACCTTATAGATTTTATAACATATTAATATTAGCATTTATAGTTATTTCTGCTTTAACATTAAGAGAGTTTGGACCAATGCTAAAAGCAGAAAGAAGAGCAAGGACTACAGGTAAGGTATTAGGAGATGGTGCGAAGCCAATGGTTTCATCAGAAACTACTAATTTAGAACCTAGAGAGGGAATAAAACTTAATATTTGGAATGCTATAGTTCCTATAACTGTTTTACTTATAGGTGCATTTGCAGGGTTTTATTATAATGGATATGTGGCTATAATGGCAGGAAAAGATACGGCTCTTCAGGAATTACTTACAAACAGCCCAGCTTCATTTTTAGCAATAAGGGAGGCATTTGGTGCTTCAGATGCTAGTATTGTTTTATTCCAGGCTGCTCTACTTGCTAGTATTGTAGCTATTGCAATGGGACTTTGGCAAAAAATATTTACTATTGGGGAAGCTATAGATACATGGGTTGAAGGAATGAAATCTTTAGTAATAACAGGAGTAATACTTCTTTTAGCTTGGTCATTAAGTTCAGTTATAAAGGAATTAGGAACTGCTAAATTTTTGGTAACAATACTTTCAAATTCATTACCAAAGTTTATTTTACCATCTATTATATTTATAATGGGTTCAATAATTTCCTTTGCTACAGGTACAGCATATGGAACCATGGGAATTCTTATGCCTCTTACAATTCCATTAGCTTTTAGTTTGGGAGCAGGAGACTCACAGTATATGATAGTTAGTGCAAGTGCAGTGCTTACAGGAGCTATATTTGGAGATCACTGTTCTCCAATATCAGACACAACAATACTTTCATCTATGGGGGCAGCTTGTGATCATTTAGAACATGTTAAAACTCAGATATGGTATGCAATATCCACAGCGATTATCACAGTGATTTTTGGATACATTCCAGCGGGTTTAGGTGTACCTGTGTATATAGTATTACCAGTATCAATAATGGCAATTGTTGCTTTACTATATATAGTAGGAAAGCCTATAGATTCATCGGAATCAGGAAGTTTAGTTTCTAAAAAAGCTATGTAAATAAGAAATAATACCCACCTAATAATTAGGTGGGTATTATTTTAAAAATTATTCAACATCTCTATTGTCTCTAACGTCCCTATCTCTTCCAAAGAAGGAAATTGCATAAACTCCTGCTATACCAACTAAAGAGTATACTATTCTTGAAAAAGTTGACATAGTTCCAAATAAAGCCGCTACTAAATCAAAATTAAAGAATCCTATAAGTCCCCAATTGATAGCTCCTATAACAACTAATACAAGTGCGGTAATATCTAAACCTCTCATATGTTACATCTCCTTTTATTATTTAATATGTTAATATACTTATATTTTTACCAACTAATTAAAAAATATAACTCATATTAAATAAAAAAGGCAATAATTTTATATTATAGGTAAATATAATAAATAAAATGTTATTTTTACAATATTTTAATGTAAATTTTTATATAAGAATATTTTATTTTTAAAATATAAATTTATTATAATCTTATATTTCTATCTACAGGTTGAAGTAAACAAATCATTGTAGAAGTACTTTGTACACCTTCTATTACTTGAAGTTTATCTGCTAATAATTTTTGGAGATGAGAAATATTTTTACAGATTACTTTTAAAAATATAGAATAGTCTCCAGTTGTATAGTATAATTCTACTACTTCAGGCACTTCTTTTAATTTTTCTGCAACATAACTTAGAAATGAAGCTTTTTCTAGATTAATTCCAACAAAAGAGCATATATCATAACCTAATTTAGCCTCATCTATTAGAAGTTTTGAACCTTTAATTAGATTCATCTCTTCCATTTTTTTTATTCGTACATGTATAGTACCACCGCTTACATGGCATCTTCTTGCTATTTCTAAATATGGAGTTCGAGAGTCTTCAATAAGTATACTAAGTATTTGAAGGTCTAAAGTATCTAGGTCTTGGTTTTTATTTAAGTCCATAATATCACCTCTATTTTAAAGTATTACACCTAATCCTACTTATTATTATACAAAATTCTTTAAATACTTGTTGATATATTTTTAAAAATATAGAATAATATATAGAGTAGACCTAATTGTTAAAGGGGGGAATATAGAATGCCAAGTTGGGTGATATACGGATTAAAGTTATTAGCTTTTTCCTTTGTAGTAATTATAGTCTATAATGTTTTAAAAATTTATTTACTTGAAAAGTTTAGACCAAATAAGTGGATAATATTTGCGTTAGCTATAGCAATTTTAACTACACCATCTATGATTAAACCAGGATTTAATCAAACTCCTTTAGGATATGTTGTATCTGGTGTGTTTGTTATATTGTTTTTATGGTTTATAGACTTATTTAATGCAGATAGAATTAAAATCAAAAATTCTAAAAATGAAGTAAAGATTAGACCTAAGGCAAAGCCAAATAGGGTAAAAAACAAAGGGAAAAAGAATTAGAAAAGTACATACTAAAGTATGTGAAAAACATGTAGTGTAATATATGCTACATGTTTTTTATTTATAGTTTAAATATATTTTTTTAAATAATAACATAGGTTTATTATTTAATGATATACTATAACAAAGAGGTGATGTTTTGGGACGTAGAAATAGTTTTAGAGGAAAAGTTAAAGAACCAACAGACTTTAGTTATTTAATTAGTAAACCTGAAGAAAAAGAGGATAATGAAGATAAAAAAAACAATGAAGATAAAGACATGTTTATAGAAAAAGAAAAAAAAGAGGATTAAAAAATCTTCTTTTTTTGTTGCGGAAATATAAAATTAATTATAGAATGAATATTAAGTAAATTATAAAAGTTAAGAAAATAAAATTAATGTCCAAGCATTATTATTAAGTAGAAGTTAAATTATATATTTATCAAATAATACTATTAAAAGGAGTCTATTTTAATAATATATAATCACTAAGTAATTAGTGAATTTGAAAAATTTATAAGGTAAGGACAAATATTATCAAGATTATACTATTATATATGATTACTTACTATAATATATAAATCCAAGGAGGAGCTATAATGAAAAATTTGAAGATGTATTGTACTAACTGTAAAAGAGAATATCCTATACAGCATGTCCATCCAAGATGTATGCTATGTAATGAACCATTAGAAGTTCAAAGTGTATCCCAGGGGAAAATAAAAGAAGGAAATCCTTTAACTCAGACTATATTGGAAAGGTATTCAGATTTTTTTCCTTTCAATGATATAAATAATGATTTATCTTTAAATGAAGGTTTTACTTCTTTAGTATCTTCAAAAAAACTTGCAAGTAAGATTGGAATTAAAAATATATATTTTAAAAATGAAAGTGAAAATCCTACATGGTCATTTAAAGATAGAGGAACTCTTTTGGGAATTCAACATGCCTATAGTTTAGGATATAAGAAGGTTGGAGCAGTTTCTACAGGTAACATGGCAGTATCAGTGGCAGCTTATGGAAAGAGAGCAGGTTTTGAAACATTTATTTTGGTAAGTAAAACTATTCCAGAAGAAAAGTTAAATCCAGTAGCCATATATGGGGCTAATTTAATAAAGGTAGATGGAGATTATGGAAATCTATATTATGAAAGTTTAAAAATAGGAGAAAAACAAGGAATATATTTTATAAATTCAGATGTTACTTATAGAGTGGAAGGGTCAAAGACAATAGCCTTTGAGATATGTGAGCAATTAAAATATGATGTACCAGAATATGTTATAGTTCCTACTAGTGCAGGTGGAAATATAAGAGGGATATTAAAAGGTTTTGAAGAGTTTAAACAGGTAGGAATTATAAATAAAATACCTAAGATGATATGTGCTCAGGCAGCAGGATGTAGTCCTATATACAATGCTTTTATAAAAAATACTGATACCGTTAAAAGGGTTATAGAACATGAGACAATAGCCCATGGAATAGAGAATCCATTTCCACCAAGCGGTAATCAAGTTCTTAGAAAATTAAGGAAAAATGGAGGAATATGTATTTCTGTAACAGATGAAGAAATTATTAACGCACAAAAGGAATTGGCACAGGAAGGAATATTTGGACAACCAGAGTCAGCAGTACCATTAGCATCAATTAAAAAATTAAAAAAGCAGGGATTTTTAAAAGAAACAGATAGTGTAGCATGTGTTGTCACAGGCAGTGGACTTAAATACACAAAAGTATTTGAAAAACATAATCTAAAAGCTTACGAGTGTAATATAGAGAAATTAAATTTTTTTATAAGAAATAATTTTAAATGATATTTAAAAAGTATTAATAATGAAGTTTTCAGTTAAAATAATAATATAAAACCCCTCCCTATAAATTTAGGAGGGGTTTTATGAATTTTTTAAATAAAAAAAATTTCATAAATCAACAAAATTGTGGAATTTAGATTATAGATAATAAGTATATTTATGATATAGTTGTATATAAGGACATAATTTTTAAAATAGACTTTAAATTTGGGGATAAATGTTGTTTTATAAATTATTTTATACTTAAATAAAATAAGGATTCAAAATTAAAATTTTTAAATTTAAAGTACAGATAAAAATAATTTATATTATAAAAACAAATGCTCTTATAGCAAAAAATAAATTTTGTTTTTAATTAAGATATTAAAGTAAAAAAGCAGGAAAATAACATTATTTGTTAAATAATATAAAGATATAAAAAGGGGGTGAATTTTAATGAGATTAGTTTTAAAAGGGGAATAATCTCATTAAAGGTTTTTATGAGTATAATAGATATGCATTGTGACACTATTTATAAATTAATGGCAGATGAGAGTATTGGCTTAAGGGAAAATAATATATCTATAGATTTAAAAAAATTAAAGAAAGCAAATTCTAAAGCACAGTTTTTTGCAATGTTCATTGATAAATCAGAACATAGTAATGTATTAAAAAGATTTTATAGTATGGTAGATAAATTTTTAATTGAAATTCATAAAAATAAAGATTATATTTCTTTGGCTAAAAACTATAATGAAATGAATGAAAATTTTTTGCAAGATAAGATATCGGCATTTTTAACTATAGAAGAAGGTGCTGCACTAGAAGGAAATATAGAAAACTTAGAAAAATTCTATGATTTAGGGGTGAGACTTATAACTTTAACTTGGAATTACCCCAATGAAATAGGATATCCAAATACTCAAGAGAATTATATGAAAAATGGATTAACTGAATTTGGGATAGAAGTAGTTGAAAAAATGAATAAACTTGGCATGATAATAGATGTTTCACATCTTTCAGATGAAGGATTTTATGATGTAGCCAAGTATTCAAACAAACCTTTTGTAGCATCTCATTCAGATGCTAGATTTATTAAAAATCATCCGAGGAATTTAACAGATCATATGATAAAAATATTATCAGAAAGTGGTGGAGTTATGGGGATAAACTTTTCAAGTAACTTTTTAGGTAATAGTAAAGTAAGTAAAATAGAGGATATGATTACTCATATAAAACATATTAAAAATGTGGGAGGAATTGATTGTATAGCTATTGGTACAGATTTCGATGGAATAGGTAATGAAGTAGAAATAAAGGATTTTGGAGAAATGGATAAATTAGTTATTTCTTTGGAAAAAAACAGTTTTTCTCAGGGTGAAATAGAAAAAATATTAAATAAAAATGCAGAAAGAGTAATTAAAGATACTTTAAAATAAGTTAAAAATAAATAATTTATTAGGAAAGATATAAATGTAAAATTAAAAATATAAAAAATAATTGTTTAAAGTAGTATTTAGAGAATAAAATTATAGAAGGATGGTTAATAAAAATGAGTAATAGGGATGGTGTTTTTGACGTAGGAATATTTTCATGGTTTGGGTATATGATGCCACTTCCAGAAAGATTAAAGTTAATAAAAGAGGTGGGGTTTGATTCAGTTATTATATGGTGGGAAGATGAGCTAGGAGATAAAGTTATTAAAAAGGAAGATATGCCTAAGATGGTAGAAGATTTTGGGTTGAAATTTGAAAATATACATGCTCCTTTTTGTGGATGTAATGATATTTGGGGAAAGGATAAAGATGCAAAAAAGAAGTTTGTAGAAAATAATATAAGATGGATTGAAGATTGTAAAAAGTATAATATTGATACTATGGTTATGCATGTAACTGAACTTTGTAAAATAAAAAAGCCAAATGATTCTGGTTTAGAGTGCGTTGAAAAAATAGTAAAAGCTGCTGAGAAAAATAATATAAAGTTGGCTATTGAAAATACTGATAGTAGTTTTATAGTCAATTATATTTTATCAAATATACACTCTGATAATCTAGGGTTGTGTTTTGATACATCCCATTTCAATATATGCAAATCATGGTTTAATGAGTATACTAATTTATTAAAATTATATCCAAATAAATTATTTGCAACACATATATCTGACAATGATGGGGATAATGATAGACATTGGGTTCCTTTTGATGGGATTATAGAATGGAAAGAAATAAAAGATACTTTTCCGCTAAGGTCATTTAAAGAAAGTTTATGTTTAGAAGTTGTAAAAGGTGAACAAGATAAGTTTAAAAATCCAAAAGAGTTTTTAGAAAAGGCTTATTCTAGGATTTCTAAGCTAAATAGATATTTTTCAAAATAATGTTTAAAAATGAATATAATCAATATATTTAAGTAAATAAACAATGGAAAAACATTATTGAAAGGGTGAATGTGCTATATGAAACTTAAGGGAAAAAGGGCAATAATGCTTGCAGAGGAGAACTATGATGATTTAGAACTTTGGTATCCAGTGTTAAGGCTTAGAGAAGATGGTTGTGAGGTTGTAATTGTAGGCAGTGGATCAAGTAAATTATATACAGGAAAGTATAAAACTACAGTGAATATAGATAAAAACGTAGATGAAATTTCAGCTAAAGAATTTGATGTGCTTTTAGTACCAGGAGGTTGGGCACCAGATAAGCTTAGAAGATATGAAAGTGTAAAAAGATTAGTTAGGGATTTTATGGCTCAGGGTAAACTCATTGCAACTATATGTCACGGTGGTTGGGTATTTATTTCCGCGGGTATTTTAAAAGGGTTTAGAATGACCTGTGTAAATGCCATTATAGATGATATTAAAAATGCAGGAGCAGAGTATGTTGATAAAGAGGTTGTAGTAGATAGAAATTTAATTACTTCTAGAACTCCGAAGGATTTACCAGCATTTATGAGAGAGATAATAAAGTATTTAAGTAACTAAATATTAAGTAATTATATATAAAATTAGGTAGTGATAAAAACTACCTATTTTTTATTAGCATACTTAATTAAAATAAATGGATAAAATTTTATAATTTCCCACATAATTTTAGTCATATATTAAGTACAAGCTTAGTATATTTATTAATGTACTAATGTTAATAAGTTGGGAGGCAATTTTATGGATAATAAATTGTTTATAAAGATATATTATAATGCAGAAGGGAAAAATTTAAATGAAATCACTTCAAAGTATCTAATTGGGGGAGGATTTTATAATAAAGAAGGTGGACATTTTACATTTAAAGCTAGAGACTTAAGTGAAGCAAAGGATATTGCAAGGGATATTTCTTGTAAAAATGCATTAAAGAATTTAAACTTTTTATTATTACCGGATAACATAGAGTAAAGCATTTATAAAGAGTAATGTTAAGATAAATAATTGATATTGTCTTATTTTAAGGAGATAATATCAATTATTTTTATTTAAGTTTTTATTAACATAAATTATAATATATGCTACTATATGGGTATAAAGTTTAATAGTTTGTGGAGGAGTGGAGTTAATGAGGCATGATAAGAAAAAGATTATAATAAGTATTATCTTCGGAATTTTAGTTTCAAGCTTTTTAAATTGTGAAAAGGCGCATGCCCTAGGAGAATTTGATATAAAATCAAAAATTATATCAAAACCAATAAATGAGTATAAAGTACAGGTAGCACCAGGAGTAATTGAAAAAAGATATACCTTTGAGGATAATGAAGGGAAAAGGGTGGAAAGTTTTTTACTTGAGGTGGACACTAAATATCCTAAAGTTAGTATAAAAGCTGGTACTTCCGGGGATGGACAAGTATGGGGAAAGCAAACAGTTAAAAATCAAGCAAAGGCATATATAGTTTCTAATAAGAAGATAGTTGCAGGTGTTAATGCGGATTTTTATGATATGAGTACTGGACAGCCTATTGGCATAGTTTATAAAGATGGTAAGGTAATTAAAAAAATAAAGGATAAGACATATACAAGATTTTTTGGTATATGTAAAGATAACACTCCTATAATAGGAGATATTTCTAATTATAATAGTGTTAAGGGAAATTTAATGGAAGCTTTAGGTGGAAATGCTATTTTAGTAAAGAATGGTAAAGTTAATGAAACACCTAAAACCGGAGGAAATAAGGAACCTAGAACTGCAGTGGGAATAAAAAGAGATGGTAAGGTTATATTCGTTACTATTGATGGAAGACAGGAACCTTATTCAGCAGGCATATCCATGAATGATTTAGCAGAGTTTATGATAGGATTAGGGGTTGTAGATGCATTAAATTTAGATGGGGGAGGATCATCTACTTTTGTATCAAAAGTCCCGGGAAATAATAATTTACAAGTGAAGAATAAACCTTCAGATGGTAGTGAAAGGGCAGTGGCCAATTCATGGCTTATTGAATCAAAAGTGAAGTCTGATGGCAAATTTAAATCTGCTTATATAGAGCCCTATGATAAAAGTTTTACTCCAAATTCTAAGATAAATTTTTCTGTAAAAGGGAAGGATTTATCAGGAGATATAGTACCTATTCCACAGGAAGGGTTGAAATGGTTAATATCTGATAATTCCTTTGGAACTATTGATGAAAAAGGAATATTTATTTCTAGTGGAAAAGAAGGTCAATTTACTGTTAAATTAATTTATAATGGAGTAGAGGTGGGAAGTACATATGTTGAGATTACTACTCCTAACGAAATATATTTTGAAAGTAGTACATTAAGTATAAAAAAGAAATCTAAAAAAAAATTGAGCCCTATAGTGCGTTATGATGGTAGAGATGTTATATGGAAAAAGGGAGATATTATTTTTAATGTCCCTGAAAGAATAGGGTGCGTAGATGAGGATGGAGTTTTATATGTGGTAAATAATAATGTTAATGACAAAATTGTGGCAAAAATTAAAAATAATAATATATCAGCCAGTATAAATATAAATGTAGGACAAGGAGATGTGATTGTAGAAGATTTTGAAAAGGGTATAGGCAAATGGTATATAAACACTGCATCAAGGGGAGAGAAAGGTTCCCTTAGCATAGCTTTAAAGGGAAAAGAGCCTGTGAAATCTGGAGACCGTTCATTAAAGATAAATTTTGATTTTACTAAGGGTAATAAAAAGTCTACATTAGGGGTATATGCTGCACCAGGTGAAGTTTTAAATCTTCAAGGGATGCCTAAAAATATAGGAATGTGGATTTATGGTACAAATGAGTCAAAAGGGTATTGGCTAAGGATGGCTGTAGTAGATAGTAGGGGAAACACTAAAAACATGAATATAACAAATGAAAATGGTATAGATTGGATAGGGTGGAAATATGTAAAGGTTGAAATACCATCTAGCGCAATAAATGAGTTAAGCATTGATAAAAATCAAGGAATACGAATACTATCAGTAAACTCAGGAGATAAGGGCCCAATGACGAAAGGTAGTATTTATGTAGACGATATAATGGCTATTTATTCTGAAAGTGAAATAACAAACCCAGATGAAATAAGAAAGAAGTTTAAGAAATTTTTACTACTACTTTTATTAGAAGTTTAGTAAGATATTGGATATGTTTACAGATAAACATATCCAATATCTTATTAAATAGATTAAGACATTCCTATAATCATTCCAACAAGGTAAGGTATTAACCAAATAAACCACACTGTTATACTAAATTTATGGAAAGTAGCTTTTTTATTCTCATCTTTTTTATACAATACCCAAGTTGCCCATAATGCATGAAAAAGCATTAAAATAATAGCTAAGGTTCCAGTTAGTCCATGTATGGCAAGTTGAGCATGGGAAATTGTCACACTATTTGAGTTTGCTATTTTTTCCATAGTCAATGTGCCTGTGGTATCAAAAATTAATCCTACCCAGAAAGTTACAGTATGCCAAATTTTTAATGTATTAGATCTTCTTTCGGACCATACTCCTATAGTATAAAACACTAGAGCTAAGGTTATTAAAACTATTGCTAAAATTAAATCTTCACTCATATTAATCTTCTCCTTTTATTTTATCTCTTGTTTTTAATAAGTTGTTTTTAAGATCTATAATTTCTTCATCAGTAAAGTTACTAAAAATCTTATCAAAACTTTTATTAATTTCCTCTCTAAATTCTTTTGCAAATATTAACCCTTTATCTGAAAAAGTGACATAGGTATTTCGTTTATCATTTGTATCTTTTATTTTTGTTACATAGCCAGAATGTTCTAATCTTTTTACTATACCAGATACAGTTCCTTTAGCTAATGACATTTCATTGCATAGTTGAGATATATTAACTTGTCTATTATGTGCAATTAATTTAATTACCATAATTTGTTGGTGAGTGAAACCACTATTTTTCAAATTATTACTAACTATTTGCATAGTACTTGCATATATTTCTTTTATGAGCATGGCTATTTCAAAAGAATTATATTTCATATTATTATCCTCCAAATTACTTTTTTAATTAACAATTAGTTTCCATGCAAATTATTTTATTGCAAAGAAGAAATGATGTCAACAAACAATATTTGGTATTGTTCTATTATTAAGCTTTATTAGGGAAAGATAATATAAAGAAGATTTTTTAAGTTAAATCCAAAAAATGTGTGTATTCTTTATTAATACACACACTTTTTATAATTACTATATTAAATAGGGAGTTTTAAACTCTTAAAAAATTATAAATGATTAACTTTTATTAAGGTTTAGCTGCATCCTGTAGTTGAACCGCAATCTAAACAAACCATACAAGTTCCGTTTTGAACCATTCTTGTACTTGAACAATTAGGACAACAGGTTTCATAAACTCTATGTCCTATTATTTTTTCACCGCGGAAACTTTCATGAATTTCTTCATTTGAATTTTCTACTTCCTCTAATTTATCTGTAACTATTTGATCTTTTAAGATATCAGATGTATATAATATACTTTGTTTATTTGTAAATCTATCATAATTTTCTGGTTTAACTTGGCATCTTAAAAAATCACCAAGTTCAATATCAATTACTTTACTTATTAAATCTGAGATAGATGTTACATATTTTATATACGGATGTTTTTGTACAAATCCATAAGGCTCGTATTTTTGACCTCTCAGCATTCTTGAAATATCCTGTGGTGGTACATGATATTGGAGCATAACTGAAATAGATTTTGAAAGAGAATTTAAAAGTCCCATTATTATAGTACCTTCTCTATCTGTGGTTATATATATTTCTGATATTTCTCCATTTTCTCTTCTATTTACTGTAGTATAAATTTTAACATCACTAATTTGAGCAGGGTGAGTAGTTCCTCTTCTGATTCCAATTGGTTTTTCACGTTTTGAATAAGTAATACCTTTTTGAAGTTCTTTGGTTTTATCTAAAAGCTGACTATAAGTTAAATCCTCTAATTTTAAATCTTTTTCTGAGCTTAAAGTTGTATTTAAAGGTTGACTTGCTTTAGAGCCATCTCTATATAATGTGATCCCCTTTATTCCTAACTTCCAAGAGGTTTTAATAACATCTTCAAAGTCTTTAACTGAGGCAGTTTTTGGAAGATTTACTGTTTTAGATATAGCTCCGGATATTAAAGGGGTTATAGCTGCAACCATATAAACATGACCAAGTGGTTCTATATATCTTTTACCGCTGCCACATTTATTGGCGGTATCAAATATAGCTAAATGTTCATCTTTTATATGTGGGGCCCCTTCTAATTTGCCATCTATTACTTTTTCATATTTAAAACCATTGCTTTCTACAGTTTCTTTTTGTAGTACATATTCTAATATATCTAGAATTTGATTTTTGGTATAACCAAGATTCTTTAAAGCAATTTTTATAATTGGATTTATAACCGTCATCATACCGCCGCCAGACAGCTTTTTATAAGCTATATGACTAAAAAATGGTTCTATAGAGGTAGAGCCACAGTCCATAGCAAATGATATAGTACCTGTAGGAGCTATTACGGAAACTTGGGCATTTCTATATCCAAATTTTTCTCCGCTTTCTAAAGCTTTATGCCAGCATTCTTTAAGCAGGTTACTTATGTCTTTAAACTCTATTTTATCTAATATACAATGATCAACTTCCACTGGTTTATAATCTAAATCTTCATAAGGTGAATCAGTTAAAGTTCCAGCCACTTTGCAATGATTTCTTATAACTTTTAGCATATGTTTTTTATTAATATTGTATTTTGGGAAAGTTCCGATTTCTTTTGCCATTAAAGATGATACATAGTAAGAATAACCCGTAAGTATTCCTATTAAAGCAGCAGATAGATTTCTAGCTTCTTTAGAATCATATGGATATCCAATAACCATCAGCAGTGAAGCTAAATTACTTATTCCAAGACCGGTGGTTCTAAATAAATAGGTTCTTCTTGCAATATCTTTAGTAGGAAATTGCCCCCAATGTATGGAAGATTCTAAAATTAATTGTACAAGACCTACAACATGAGTATATCCCAAAAGATCTATATTTTTTTCTTTGTGGTTGTAGAATTTATATATATTTATAGAAGCAAGGTTACAAGATGTATTATCTAAAAAGGCATATTCACCACAAGGATTTGTAGAATTTATTTTATTATATTTATTATTTAATAGTCCATCTTCGCCAACAGGACAAGTGTGCCATGCATTAAAAGTATCCGAAAACTGTGGAGCTGGATCAGCACATTGCCAAGCGGAATTATTAAAAGTATCCCATAAAGTTTTTACTTTAATTTTTTTATTTAGGTTTTTATCTACACGACCTAAAAGATTTATTGTGGCATTAGGATCATTAGATAAATTTTCAACCTTTTTCATAAAATCATTTGAAAACCTTATTGAATTATTACTGTTTTGACCGGACACTGTTTCATATGCTTCCCCATCAATATCTGTATCATATCCCATTTTACCTAAAGCTCTAACCTTAGATTCTTCTTTAGCTTTCCAAGTTATAAAATCCATTATTTCAGGGTGGTCTACATCAAGACAAACCATTTTAGCAGCACGTCTTGTTGTACCACCTGATTTTATAGCCCCTGCATTTCTATCAAGCCCCTTTAGAAAACTCATAAGTCCAGAAGAAACTCCTCCTCCAGATAGTTTTTCGCCTATAGCCCTTATAGAAGAAAAATTAGTACCAGTGCCAGAACCTCCTTTAAATAGTTTTGTTTCAGTAACATAGTGCTCAGATATGGAGTGAGGTCCTAAAAGTTTATCTTCAATTGATAATATGAAACAAGCTGAAGCTTGAGTTTTTGAATAGTTATCTATACTTTCTACTACTTTATTTAAGGATTCATCGAAATAGTAATTTCCCTGTTTATTCCCCTTTATATTATACGAAAGGGCAAGGCCTGTATTAAACCACTGAGGGGAGTTTGGAGCGTACATTTGAGAAAGCAGGGCAAAAACCATTTCATCATAAAATACTTGTTTTTCCTCCTCGGATTTTATTATTTTTTCATCTAATAAGGCCTGAGTCCAAAAATTTACCATTCTATGGGCAACCATTTTCATGCTATTTTCATAACCATACTCATTTGGAATTCCTGTTTTTCTAAAATATTTGGAAGCTATAATATCACAGGCGTTTTGAGAATAATTATCTGGAAATTCTAAATCCTTCATATCCACTAGAACTTTCCCAGTTTTATGATCTTTTAAAAATACATCAACCTTTTTCCATTTAAATAAATCATAAACTGTTAGGTTTTTATTTTTTTCTAATTCTTTTGTATAGTATCTTTTAATTAAATTATGTATAGAAGTTATATTTTTTAAAAAGTCCATATTAAATCCTCCTTGTACAAAACAATACCTTTCTAGTATACAATATTTTCAGTAAATATAAAAGAGTTGATTTTTAGGATATATAGTGGTATATGAAAAATACATACACAATATATAGTATATACTAAGAGATAAAAAAAATCACACAAATTTTAAAAAAATAAATTTGAAATACATAAAATATATATGAAAATCTATTATTATCATTTATATTCTTTGCATAATAATAATAAATAAATACTTAAAGTATTAAACTTGACATTTAATTATATAGATAATAAGATAAAGAGGATTGAATACGTATACTATAATAAAAAATATTGATTAAGGTGATGAAAATATGAATATAACCCAGGAGGCTGATTATGCAATAAGAGCGGTATTAATTCTCGCAAAAGAAGGAGAGGGCGCTAAGTTAGATGCAAAAACTATTGCAGAAAGAGGATGCATACCATTAAGATTTTTGTTAAAGTTATTAAGAAAACTTATAAAAGATGGAATAATTAAATCTTTTAGAGGAGTAAATGGAGGCTATGTACTTTTAAAAAAAAGTAAGGACATAAATTTAAGAGAAGTTATAGAAGCTGTAGATGGACCTATAGCCATAAATAGGTGTTTAAAAAGTGATACTTTTTGTAATGTTAACAAGAGCTTTAAATGCACTGTTCATAAGCGTTTAGATAATGTCCAAAAACTTCTTATACAGGAGCTTGAAAAAATTAATTTTGAAGAATTAAAAAATGATTGACAGGTATCTTGTCCTATGTTAAAGTTATCCGGTAATATTAAAAAAGTATATTGGAGGAGATAACTATAGCATGGAAAAAGAAACTAATTTAAAGAAAGAATTGGGACTTTTTGTTGCCACTGCATTAGTTGCAGGTAATATGATTGGTTCAGGTGTATTTATGCTTCCATCAACTCTTGCTTTAAAATCAGGACCGGGAGCTACAATGATAGCATGGTTTGTTACAGGCATAGGATCTATATTTTTAGCACTATCCTTTGCTAAATTAGGATCAAAAATACCTAAGTCCGGTGGTCCTTATGAATACTCTAAGGTAGCATTTGGAGATTTCGTAGGTTTTTTAAATGCTTGGCTTTATTGGACAGCATCTTGGATTGGCAATGCTGCTATAATAACAGCAGTAGCTAGTTATTCAGGTAGTTTAATACCTGCCATAAAGAATAGCGGAGTTATTGCATTTTTATATACAAGTGCATTACTATGGTTATTTACTATTATAAATATTTTAGGTACAAAAAAAGCAGGAATAATTCAGACGGTTTTAACAATATTTAAACTTTTACTATTTTTAATATTTATAATAGTGGCAGCTTATCATTTTAATTCAGATTTTATAACACCTATATTTCCAGAAGGAAAAGGTGTATCTACGATACCAGCAGCGGCAGTTTCTACTCTGTGGGCTTTCACAGGTTTTGAAAGTTCAAGCGTGAATGCAGAAGAAATAAAAAATCCTAAAAGAAATGTAGGATTAAGTACTATACTTGGAATTTCTATTGCCATAATTGCCTACATGCTTATAAGTTTCTTTTCTATGGGAGCTATGTCTCAGGGAGATTTAGCACAAAAAACTTCTCCAATTGTGGATATAATGGCCCAGTATTTAGGTAAAGGTGTAATTAAATTTTTACTAATAGGGTCTATAATAAGTGTATTAGGTACTATAATTGGGTGGATATTAACTACAGCACGTATGTCATATGCTGTGGCTAGAGATGGGATTTTTCCAGGTGTATTTAAAAAAGTTCATCCTAAGTATAATACACCATATGTTTCTTTAATAATAAATGCAATACTCACTAATATATTGCTTTATATGAACTATAGTGAGTCACTACTATCAGCTTTTAATTTTATGATTTTACTTGCCACATTATCATATTTGCCAGTATATGCTCTAACTTCAGCTGCAGAGATACTTATATTAACTAAAAGAGAGAAAGATTTTACAGTAAGTAAATTTTTAAAGGGTGCATTAATTCCTCTTTTAGGATTTATATATGCTTTGTGGGCAATATATGGTGCTGGTGAGGAAGCTGTGTTTTATGGATTTTTACTAATGCTTTCAGGTGTGCCCTTTTATTTATATATGAAGATAAAAGGCGAATGTAAAAATTTAAATTCAATGCCCAAAAAAGAAATAGCATAAAGGATTAAATAAAAAATAAACTAGCTTAGTAATAAGATGTTTTCATTTTAAGCTAGTTTTTTAATAATAGCTATATTTAATTTTAAGGGAGGATTAATAAATAATCTTTCATCCTCCCTATAACTTAAAAACAATCCATTTTATAAAGTTTAAACATTTATATAAATAAAATTATATTAAAATAGGCTGTTTAACAATTACAACTACATTTAAATTCAGGCTGTGTTTCTTTATTATAACAACTTCTAACTTGGCCAACCCAATCTGCAAAGGTTTCTCTCCAGAAAACTCCATTAAAGAAACTTTCAATAGATTCGTCATCTTTTAAATTAAATCTTACAATATTAAATGGGGCAACACCTTGTTTTAAAGCACCACCGAAGTTGCTAGTAGTATTTACTCCATCTTCTACTAATAGCATAAGGGGCAAGCCTTGCTGATGTGCCATAGAGGGCTCCAATTGTAAATACGGACTGGTAAGCCAAAAGTTTTCAAATTCTAGTTCGTCAGGGGTATTAGGTCTTGCTACAGCATATTTTACCAATATCCTGCGAAATGAAACTGCTAAAAGCCCATAACTACTTATTACCATTTTTCTTATTGATGTTAATGGTGTTTCGGTATATTGATCAGAACGGCCTAGTGTTCGTGGAAATAATAAATTACACTTTGTTTGACTAATTATAGAATCTAAAAATCTTGTTTGTAAATCATTAAAAGGTCGAGAGTAGCTTAAAAATATGGGAACTTTATATAGTGGGTTAGAAGTTTCTTGTAATAGAGTAGAAGGGCTTGTACAATTAAGTGATTTATTTTCATTATTGGTATCCATTAATCATCACTCCCTTATATATACTATGAAATATATATATATAAGTTGATAAATTATAAATTTAATAATATATCTAGTTTATAAAATATTTCTTTTAGTTATTAATATCTAAGAGAGCTGTTTTAAATTTAAAGGCAAAATAGGCATAAAAAAATTGGTGATAAGTTTAATTTCACCAATTTTTCAATTAAAGAATTATTTTATACTACGTCCACCACTAAAATCACTTCTTGTTAATGGAGATACTTTAACAAAATCTCCAGTTCTTGGTGCATGTATATAACAGTTGTTACCAACGTATATACCTACATGATAGGCAGGGGAACCAAAGAAAACTAAATCACCTGCTTTAAGATTTTCTTTAGATACAGCACTACCCACACATTGTTGCTGTGATGATGTTCTTGGTAGATTAACCCCAAAGTGATTATAAACATATTTAACAAATCCTGAGCAGTCAAAGTTATTAGGACCATTTCCACCCCATTTGTATGGTGTTCCTATATAATTTGATGCATATGCAACAATACTATTTGAATATATGTTTGAAGCCCCTCTTGAAGGTACGGACTGAGGTACAGTATTTTTTATGTTTTGTATTTCAGATATTGCTATCTCAGTATAAGGATTAGATACACTAATTTCCGAAGCATAGGTACATTGGTGAGTATTAAGTTCTTTAATTAAATCTTCCTGTAGTTGCTTTTTTGCATTAAGATCACTTAATTTTTTTTCATTATGGGATTTTAAAGTTAATAATTTATTCTGATCTTTACTGAAAAGTTCTTTTTTATTTTTAATATTTTGTTTTTGGGTATTGAGATAAGAGGTATTTTTTTTATCTGTTTCTATGATTTTTTTTATTGTCTGTACTCTTGATATTAAATCACCTATGCTATGGGATTCTAATATTATATCAAAATAACTTTCAAAACCATGTACATACATAGCTCTAATTCTCTTATTAAATAGCTCATGATCTTTTTCTATATCTTTCTCTATTTTTTTAATATTTTCTTCTGATATTTTAATATCATTTTTTGTTTGGCATATTCTCTTGTTATTATCATCAATATTTTTAAGTATTTTTTCTATATGGTTGTCCATTTTTTCTATATTCAACTCTAGGGACTCTTTTTTCCTTTTAATTTCCTTTAAAGATCTTTTATCTTCTTCAATGTTTTGTATATTAGATTGTGTATTTTTAGATGAAGGTTTAGCTAAAACTGGAGTGGCAATATTTAAAGATAATCCTATTGCCATAATAATAGATACAAATTTTGTATTCATAAATACACCCCCAAAAAATTTAATTATATGTAATAAATATTACAAATATGCATAATAATTACTTAAATAATATTATACCATTATTTTCTAAATAAACTCAACATATTATTAAATATTATATGATTTTAGAATAAAATCTAATAATATTAATAAAAGAGCTTTAACTTTAGCTAATAATTTATATAATTAAAGTATAGGAAAGGGGGATTTTATGGACGGGTCAAGTTTGTTTTATTTTATAACTACTGCAATGCTTCTTACAATTATTCCAGGTCCAGATATAATATTTGTAATTACTCAAAGCATTTCTCAGGGGAAGAAAGCTGGAATAGCAACGGCATTTGGATTAGGAAGTGGAATAATAGTTCATACTACCGCTGCAGCATTAGGGGTATCGGCAATTTTACATAAATCCGCTATTGCATTTCAAATATTAAAATATTTAGGAGCTTTATACTTATTATTTCTTGCATGGAAAGCTTTAAAAGAGAAAGAAGAGTTTATGTTAAGTAAGAGTAATAATAAGGAAAATTTATTAACACTTTATAAAAGAGGAGTGTTTATGAATATTTTAAATCCAAAGGTTGCACTATTTTTTTTAGCTTTACTACCTCAATTTGTTGATACACAGGCAATTATTATTGTACCTATACAGATGATTATTTTAGGAATAATTTTTATGATACAAGCCGTAAGTATCTTTACTGTAGTATCTATTTTTGCAGGAAATTTTGGTAGTAAATTATTAAACAATTCAAAGGTATTTAAATATATAAGTGTAGTAAAGGCAAGTATATTTGCATTTATAGGCATTAAACTAGCATTAAGCAGTAAATAGATTATAGATTTTATTAGAAATAATTAGTGATATTTTCTGGGCTTTTTAAAAGTCTAGAAATTGAAAGAGTAGCTATTGAAAAATAAGGGAGGGTTAATATATAGCCGTCCCTTATTCATATTATTTTTTTATATATTTATAAAAATTATTTTAACTTTTTATTTAAAGCTTTATTTAATATTTAAGTTTTTTTTATTTTTATACATTGATTAATTAAATATTTATATATGGATAGTTGTTTTCTATGCTTTTTAAATAAAAGTTCTGGATGCCATTGTATACCCATTATTAAACCATCTAAAGATTCTACTGCCTCTATTATCCCATCAATAGATTTAGCAGTAACTTTCATGTTTTTGCCTATGGAACTTATTGCTTGATGATGCCAAGAGTTTACTCTTATTTTGCTGCTATTAAATAACTCGTATAACTTGCTATTTTCATCTATGGAAACGCTATGAAATAATTCATCTAATTGTTCCTCAGGCTGACTATGTTCTATAGTGTTTCCGTGTTGAATAAAGATATCTTGATAAATTTTACCGCCAGTAGATAAAGCGATAATTTGACATCCCTTACAAATTCCAAGTATAGGTTTTTTATGTTTTCTAAATTCATTAAAAAGTTCAAATTCAAACTTATCCCTTTCAATGTTAATATAACCAATACCTCTGAGAGGTTCTTCTTCTAATATAATGGGGGAAACATCTTCTCCACCAGGTAATAGAAGTCCGTCACACATAGAGACATATAATTTAATGTCATTTAAATCATTTGTAACTGGTGCTAGTATGGGAATACCACCGGCACTGCGAATTGCATCTACATAGTTTTTATTTAGAAGATAGTTATTTTTACTATCTTTTAAGTTTAAAACAGAAGAAATTAATATAATTGGTTTCATATATCCTCCTAAATTAAAAATATTTTGTGCTATTTTTTAGCTTCAGTATATCATTTTATATATTATAGGTGATAATATATAGTTTATATGGATATGTATATAAATTATATATTGGTTATTTAAACTATTTATATATATTTTTTACAAGTATTAATATTTAAAGTATTATGTTTAAATTAAGATCTCTAATTAAAGGAGTGATTACATGGAGTTTAAACAGATCCAGCAGGTAATTGAAATTGCAAAAACAGCTTCTATAAGTAAGGCGGCAAAAAATCTTTATATTTCTCAGCCAAATTTAAGTTTATCTATTAAGAATCTTGAGATGGAGTTAGGGGCTACTTTATTTTTTAGAACTACAAAAGGGATTGAACTTACTGAATTTGGACAACAGTTTTTAACTTATTCCAAACCTGTTTATAATCAATTTTTGCAGTTAGAAGACATTTGTAAAAATGTTGTTAATGAAGAAAGAAGAATTTTTTCTCTTTCTACGGTAACGTTAAAATTTGTTTATAATATTTTTATTGATATATATATAAAATATGAGAAAGAAAATATTTATTTTTCTCATAATGAAGGAAGTACAATGGAAGTTATTGAGGACGTATTTAATCAAAAATCCGAAATAGGCATAGTTATAAATACATCGTTAAATCTCAAGTCTATGAAAAGAATTTTAAAGGTTAAACAACTAGAGTATAATGCTCTTTCGGTGGAACCGCCTTATGTAATTGTAAGCAAGCTAAATCCTTTTTTTTATAAAGATCTCCATAGTATTTTACTTAAAGAGATTTCATCATACCCATTTATTGCGTCCTATGGTGATATTTTTTATAGTTCTTCTAATGAAATGTCTAAAATAAGGGATATTACTCAATTAGCATGCAGTAGTAAAATATATGTTTCAAATAGGGCATCTTTGTATGATTTTCTATATAAAACTAATGCATTTAGTATCTGCTCTAATAATGAATTAGCCTATAAGGATAAAGAAGCATATGAAAAAATACGTGCTATACCTATTAAGTCTCCAGGATTTAATTTTGAAATTGGTTGGATTAAAAGAAAAAATTATAATGTATCACCTATAGCACAAGAGTTTATAAATAAAGTTATAAATACTATAAGTAAATAAAAAAATATAAAATAAGTGGTTATTTAAATTAATACTGTAATCTTTGTACTTTTGAATTAATACAAATATTACCCTGTGTAAACTTTATATTCACTTCAAAAATTATAATAGTATATTACTGTAGTATAATTAAATGTATTATTTATATTTTTATTAGTAAGGTTATAGATTAAGGCTTTTATGTTATCAAATAGCATATATTTTTTATTAATAAGGTTAAAGTGTAGTTAAAAAATAGGACGATTACTTAGTAATCGTCCCTAAAGTAAGAACAGATTTGTCTTTAAAAAATGAAATTTCATTATACACAAAAATCATATCTTTTATATGATTATCATTTATTAAATTATATAAATTATCTGTATAATATCTAAGATCTACCACATAGATTTCTTTATAATGCCCTGCTAAGAATGGAATAAGAGAATTTGCATAAGAGTCCTTTAAAATTAGTAATTTTTTATGGTTTTTTGTATTTGTATTTATTTTTATAAGGGAATGATTTCCATTTAAAAAAATAGTATACTTATCTTTTTTATTTAAATTTTCCATATTATAAAGAGAGTTTGATGTTTTTTCTGTGTCTTTATACCACACTTTATAATTTGATTTTGTCTTAGGAATATATAACTCAATACTATCTGGTAATATATTTTTATAACCACTTTTAGAATATAAGGAACCATAAAATTCATCTGTAACCCTATTTATATTAAAGTAACTAGACTCATGGGGAGTTATTCCCATAGAAGAGATTAATTCTTTATAGGAATAAAAAGCGCCCTTGCTTGTCCAATGATGGTCTGTTTTAAAATAAATATATTCATTTTTTCTAGCCTGTAAAGTATCATATATATCTATAAAATTAATATTTTTATCCAGAGAATCTTTAAACTTATTATAATAAATAAGTTCATCATCTACAGGAGCATTAGCGGGGAGCTTTTCTTCTAAAATTTTTGTGGAATTAGGAATTAGCATAAAGTATTTATTAACTTTAGGAAATAACTTTCCGAATGAATTAATGGAATTTATTACTTTCTTAAGATTATCCTCAGAAGGTTTTTTAAAATTTTCCATCAAAAATCCATCCCTACATAGATATACTCCATTATTTTCTTTTTTGCCTAGGAACTTTTCAGTAGTAGATTTAACACCTATCCAAAAATCTCTTAAGGGAAATTGATCCGAAATATATTTTTCATAATTTGAAGTAAACTTACCTGTAGTTAACTTCTTAAAAGAAAACTTAGGTTTTTGTTCTAATATTCTATTTTCCCACTTGGAAAACTTTTTATTGGGGGTAATTATATTTAACAACATTATAGTACCTATAAAAATTATTAAAAGCAGTGACATCATAACTGTGAAAATATTTTTATATCTTTTCAAATAAACACCTCTTTCTTAAGAAGGTAAGAGTATTGTTACAATTAAAACTTAAAATATAAAAAGGGATTATAACTTTCATTTACTAAATAAGAGGTTGAAAGAAATATAATAAGTATATAGGCTATAGGGATAACTATAGCAGCTTTAAGTTTAAATTTTTTCTTTAAGAAGTTCAAAATATTAGCCATAATTGGAGTAGAACATATAATAAGAAGAATAAATAACAAAAAATTAGTTTTTAAATAATATAAAGCATTGCTATCTATAAAGGATAAATTATTGAATCCAAACATACTTTTAAAAAAACTTATACATTCGCCCATATTTTCGAATTCAAATAATACCCAACCAATTACTACAGTTAAAAATGTGTATATATGTGATATAATAGTTTTTTGTTTTACCCAATTTAAAAGAAAAATTTTTTCTAAAATTATAAATACTCCAAAGTACAAACCCCATAATATAAAGTTCCAACTTGCACCATGCCAAAAGCCCGTTAAAAACCATACTATAAATAGATTTATATACTGCTTTCGGTGCCCTTTTTTATTTCCACCTAAAGGTATGTACACGTATTCTTTAAACCAGGCCCCTAAAGAGATGTGCCATCTACGCCAAAATTCAGTTACACTTTTTGAGATATAAGGGTAGTTAAAGTTTTTCATTAAATCAAAACCAAACATTTTACCAAGTCCTATAGCCATATCAGAATAACCACTAAAGTCAAAATATATTTGAAAGGTAAAACCTATTATTCCAAGCCATGCAGAAATTACAGATAGTTCTTTTGTAGGGGTAGATTTTATACTATTCCAAAGTAATCCTATGTTGTTTGCAAGTAATACTTTTTTCCCAAGACCAGTTATAAATAATTCCACACCTGAGCCAAATTTAAATAAAGATTCTTTTCTATTATCCAGTTGTTTTGAAATATCAGCATATTTAACAATTGGTCCAGCTACTAGTTGAGGAAACATAGTTACATAGGTAGCAAAGGAGATAATATTTTTTTGCACACTTACTTTGTTTAAATACACATCAATCACATAAGACATAGTTTGAAATGTATAAAAAGATATTCCCACAGGAAGGGGAAGGTGTGATGCAGTTATATTTAAATTTAAAATGCTATTAATATTATCTACTAAAAAATTATAGTATTTAAAAAAGCCAAGAATACCTAAATTAATTATTATTGAATTTAAAAAGATTATAAAAGAGACAATTTTTCTATTTCTGTATTTAACAATAAGAACCCCGTTGAAATAATCAAATATTGTGGAAAAAATCATGATAAATATGTACAAAGGTTCTCCCCAGGCATAAAATATTAAACTAGCTATTACAAGTATAAAATTTCTTAGAGTTTTAGGGGATATATAATAGATAAAAACTGTTAATGGTAAAAATATAAATATAAATAATAAACTACTAAAAACCAAAATTTATCACACCCTCAAGTCAATTAATTCTATTTAAAAGATTTATCAAATATTTCTTCTATTTTTTCAACATCCTTTGATATAACAAAAAGAATATAATTATCTTTTGTTTTTAGTACATGTTTTTGGATTAAATAATATTCATCAGGAAGATAATCTTTAAAGCTTGTGGATTGTTTTTCTAATCTTTTTTCTAATTTTCCTTTTATCTTGTCTACGTTACTTAACTCCTTAACTTTTAAAACTGCTAATTCATTTGCAAGTATATTAGATGAAGGGAGATACACAGAAAATTCTTCTAAACTTTCAGAATCAATATCATAAAATTTTTTAATTTTACTTTTATCTGCTTCTTTTAAATTTGACATATTACTGTTTTCAATTATTTTACTAGTTATATCCTTTAAGGAAGGTTTTTTAGGCAATGATTTTTTAGAAGAACAACCTATAAAAATACCTAAAGAAAAAAGTACTAAAAGGGATGTTAAAAGAGTGGTTTTAGTTAATGTTTTAAAATTTTTAGTCATTATAATAGATCTCCTTTTGTTTATTGTATTTTATCTAATAGCTTTATGTGCTATAGATTCTTTGTATTATTTCACATATTTTTGTAAAAATTTTAGCCATAAATTATGGAATTTAGCTGTTAAGTGAATTCCATCAGGTTCATATAAGTTGTCTTGGTTATTTACTAAAATGGAGGTGATATTTAAATAAGTTACATTTTTTTCTGTGGCTAGATTTTTTAAGGAAGTATTAAACTTATTAATATTATCTTTTGAAAATAAAGGCTGTTTTTTTACTGCTTTTTCTGTAACCGGTGTAATAGATTGAATATAAATTTTAGCATTAGGTAATCTATTTTTTATCATATCTATTAAATTTCCATAATCTTTACAAAATTTACTGCTGCTCATTTCATATTCAATATCATTACTTCCTAACAATATGAAAATATTTTTAGCATTGATTTTCAAAATTTTATCTATATTCTTTTTTGCTTTTGCCACTGTATATCCTTTAAAACCTGATACATTTTCTTCGTTTAATAATTCATAAAAGTAGAGCCCTTCAGTCATTGAATCTCCTATAAATAAACTTGTTTTAAATAAATTTTTGTTCAATGGAATATCCATATTCGTTTTGTTATGTTCATCTTTGGTAAAAGTATTTAAACCATCATTTAATTGTGTATTTTCTTTGCTTGGAGGATTTTCTAATTTATTATTATTTTTAGAAAGAGTCTCTCTGCTTTTTTGTGAAAAACCAGTGCTATTAGTATTTTTTGAAACAGCATATGCTGTAGAATTATTAGGTGTAACTTTTTTATAAAATAATTTTTCAGTACTGTTACATATAACTAGTATAATTAAAATTAAAATAGTAGATGAAAAAAGAAATTTTTTTGGTTTAAATTTAATACGTTTTTCTCTTTTGATTTTGCTATTCATTACTATACCCCCAGAATCAATCCATAAAATTCAATCTATAGAAATTATAATATATTGAGTTTTTAATTGGTTACAAAACAGTATCGATTTAATTTAATTTTGGTTAAAAAAGTTTATGGTTTACAATTTCATATGGGGTTAAATAGTTTATTTCATACTGAGGATTTAATATTAATTTTTAGTTTTTACAAAAAATAAAGTGATTAATAAGAAATAAGTAAAATTATTTAAATTACCATAATGGGGATGAATATGCTTATGGTATATAAAACAAATTGAGTTTAATAGCCATAAAAATATTTTTGTTGATAAATTTAAAACTTTATAGTATTATATAATTATATTGAATATGTTCTCTTATGTTAAAAGGGAGTAACTGGCCTTAATAAAAGGTTTAATAAAGTCAACATACTGACCAAAAGGTCTGGCTTTATTGCAGTAATTTTGCTGAGTGAGACTTTTAACACAATGTTTTCATTGTGTTAAAAGTCTTTTTTATTTTGCTAAAAGTAGCGATAATTATAGCAAAATAGATAAAAATCTATATATTACAAAACTATAGTTTAAGAAAGTAACCTAATAATAATTATAGTTTTTAATAAGGTTACAAAATAAAAAGGAGGATTAATTTATGACAGCTTTTATTAAAGCATTATTGTTTGTAGTTGTAGCTGAAATGGGGGATAAAACTCAACTTTTAGCTATGGCTCTTGCAAGTAAGTATATGGTAAAGGATGTACTTTGGGGAGTATTTATTGCTACAATTTTAAATCATGCTTTAGCAGTTTGGGTTGGTAATTATTTAAGTGCATTAATTCCTATGGATTATATAAAAATTGCAGCTGCAATATCTTTTCTTATTTTTGGACTTTGGACAGTTAGAGGGGATAAAGTTGATAAGGAAGATGAAAAGAAAACAAAATTTGGACCTATTATTACAGTAGCCATTGCCTTTTTTATAGCAGAAATGGGGGATAAAACTCAACTTATGACCATAGCTATTTCAGCACAGTATCAACAACCTATACATATATTAATGGGCACAACAGTAGGTATGATGGTAGCTGATGGTATTGGAATTATAGGGGGAGCATGGATGTGTAAACACATTCCTGAAGTATATATAAAATGGGTGGCAGGAATTATATTTATGATATTTGGTACCCTAACACTTTATGGCGTTTTAAAAGAATCACTCTTAACACCTATATATATCGCTACTTATTTTATTATAGTTGGAGTATTAGTATACTTAATTGGAGTTAAATTTGCATATCATGGACAAATGAAAAGAGCAAACTGTAAAAATGATGCTACCCAAAAATTAGAGGAAAATTAATTAATTTATAGGGAGGATTGATAAATCTTTAAGTATAATTACTGAAAAAGATGTTAACCCTCCCTGAGTTTTTCCATACACTAGTATTGATAATAATTTTAAAAATGAGGAATTTATGAGAGAATTAAAGTTAGGATCTACAGGGACGGAGGTTATGGAAATACAATCTATATTAAAAAAGGTGGGGTTTAATCCTGGTAAAATTGATGGAATATTTGGAAAAAATACTGAAAACGCAGTTAAGAAATTTCAAAGGGCAAATGGTCTAACAGAAACTGGTATAATAGATGAGAAGACTGATAAATTAATTAGTAAGTTACTTATGGGATATGATACTTATATTATTAAACCTGGGGATAAATTAGTAAATATAGCTAATAAGTATTACACTGAGGTGTATAAAATATTAATAGCTAATCCTGGGCTTGATCCTTATAATCTAACACCAGGAGAAAAAATAAAAGTTCCATATGGTATGAGCATAGTTCCTACAGATGTGAATTACACCTATGACATATTAAAAAGAAATATAGAAGCTTTAAAGATTAGATATCCATTTTTAACAGTAGGTATAGCAGGGGAAAGTGTTTTAGGGAGAAATTTATACTATTTGAAATTAGGTACTGGACCTAATGAGGTGTTTTATAACGGGGCACATCACTCATTAGAATGGATAACTTCACCCTTATTAATGAAATTTGCGGAGAATTTTTTAGATGCATATGCATTGGGAAAAAGTATTAGAAATTACAATATAGCGGATGTATGGAAGAGAAGTAGCATTTATATTATGCCTATGGTTAATCCAGATGGAATAGAATTAGTATTAAATGGTTTAAAGAAAACTAACCCATATTATGATGATCTAATTAAATGGAATAAGGGAAGTACAGATTTTTCTAAAGATTGGCAAGCTAATAATAAGGGTGTAGATTTGAACCATAATTATAATGCCTCTTGGCAACTTTCAAAGGATGCGGAAAAAGAGTATGGTGTTTTTGGGCCAGGGCCTACCAGATATTCTGGACCTTATCCTGAATCTGAACCAGAAACAAAAACTGTAGTGAAGTTTACAAGAACACATAATTTTAGATTGGTATTGGCTTATCATAGTCAAGGTCAAGTAATATATTGGCAGTATAAAGACTTAACTCCTCCAGAATCAAAACAAATAGGAGAAAATTTTTCAAGAGTAAGCGGATATACTTTAGCAGAAACTTATGGAATAGCTTCCTATGCAGGATATAAAGATTGGTTTATACAAGACTTTAGAAGACCTGGATATACTATAGAAGTAGGTCTTGGGAAAAACCCTCTTCCCATATCTCAGTTTAATAAAATATATAATGATAATGAAGAGTTATTGATTTTAGCAGCGCTAGTATAAATTAAATTTTTATGGATATATGGTGATGAAAATTACTTTAAAGTAATTTTTATCACCAATTTATTATATAAATAGTATGGATAGTAAAATAATATTATATCTGTTATAATATATATATAACAAATATAATTATTTCAGAGGGGATAGGGAATTATGAATATATCAGTTTTCGTATCAATAATAGGAATACTTATAACTTCTATACTTCCCGTAATGATTTCGGCTATTTTAATAAAAAAATATGGAAGTAGTTGGAAGGTATTTGCCATAGGGGCTTGTGTATTTTTTATTACCCAACCTTTATTAAGAATACCTATTTTAAAATATTTACAATTTAAACCTTGGTTTTATTCTTTTATAGTTACAAACTTTATATTGTATTCAATTTTGTTAGGAATAACAGCGGGAATTTTTGAGGAGGTAGGTAGGTATATAGCTTTTAAATTATTATTGAAAAATAATTTAAAATGGCAAGATGGAGTTATATTTGGACTAGGTTATGGTGGGATAGAAGCATTTTTATTTTTAGGTATTAGTTGTATTTTAAATTTTTATACTTTAAATCCATCTACATTAGCTTTAGGTATTATAGAAAGAATTGGAGCTATGATAATTCATATTGGTATGACAATGTTAGTGCTTTATAGTGTAAAATATAATAATAAAAAGTATTTATTTTATGCCATAGGATTTCATACATTTGTAGACGCTCCAATAGGTATTTTTCAGAAGGCTAATGTAAGTTTAATTCTAATAGAAAGTTATGTATTAATAATGGCGGCAATAGCCATGTTAATTTTATTAAAGATAAAAAAAAGTATTGATAAAGAGGGGATTTTATATGAATAATAAATTCATTAAAAAAGCCATTGTGGTAATAGGGGTATTAGTTATAGGGGGAGTTTTATTTAGTGGGTGTGGTAAGAAAATGGAGGAAAAGAATGTATCTTATGCCCCTATAGTGCTAGATAATATTATAAAAAGTTTAGAGGAGAAAAACTATGAAAAATTTTCTCAAAACTTTAGTGAAGAAATGAAAAAGGCTATTTCGAAAGAGAAATTTGAAGAATTGGTTACATTGTTGAATTCTAAAATAGGAAAGTATAAGGAGAAAACTTTTGTATCCGCAAGTGATAGTAAAAAAAATAACAAAACATATACCACAGTGATTTACAAATCTGTCTATGACAAAGAAGAAAAAGATGTATTAATTACAATAATTTTTTCCGAAGATAAAAATAAAGATAAAATAGTAGAAGGATTAAATTTTAAATCACCTAATCTAGAAAAATAAGTTAAATATTTCAGTGGTAAGGAATATGTAGCAATATAAGAATTGCTACATATTTTTGTAATTATTGAAAATAAAATAAATTATGTATATAATGAAATAATTAAGCAAATCCAAAAGTACTTAAAATCCAAAAAAATACAAAGTTTTTATGCAGCTATATATTTAAATAAAGGGGGTTAAAATATGGACGAAGTAAAGGAACTAAGAGAAGAGAATATTGATCGGTCTAAGCAATTAGGAGAAGAAAGCATAGGGAAATTACTCTTGCGATTTTCAGTGCCAGCTATAGTGGGGATGTTAGTAAATGCACTTTATAATATGGTAGATAGAATATTTATAGGTCATATACCAAATGTAGGGTCAATTGCTATATCGGGTATAGCAGTAGGATTTCCACTTTCTATAATAAATATGGCTTTTGCTATGCTTATAGGTATAGGATCATCTACTATGGTATCTATAAAGCTTGGAGAAAAGAAAAAAGAAGAGGCAGAAAAAATATTAGGAAATGCTATTGTGCTGGATGTAATGATATCTTTAATTATAAGTATTGTGGGACTTGCTTTTTTAGATAGTATTTTAAAAGTTTTTGGTGCTAGTAATGTTACACTTCCTTATGCTAGAAATTATATGAAATATATAATAGGTGGAGCATTACTTCAAAATATAGGTTTTGGTATGAATAATATAATAAGGGCGGAAGGAAGTCCTAAAATTGCCATGATAACTATGATAATAGGTGCTATAATGAATACCATTTTAGATCCTATATTAATCTTTGGGTTTAATATGGGAGTAAGGGGAGCTGCTATAGCCACTATTATTTCTCAAGGAATATCTTCTGTTTGGGTTATTTATTATTTCCTTAGTAAGAGAAGTATATTAAAATTTAAAAAGGAAAATTTAAGACTAAATATACATACTGTAAAAACCATATTTTCTATAGGTATGTCCCCATTTTTTATGCAATTAGCTTCAAGCATAGTTACTACTTTGTACAATACTAGTTTAATTAAGTATGGTGGGGATTTAGCAGTAGGTGCTATGGGAATAATAAATAGTATAATAATGCTATTCTTCATGCCTATATTTGGAATAAACCAAGGAGCTCAACCTATAATAGGATATAATTATGGTGCAAAACAATATAAAAGGGTAAAAAAAGCTTTAAAGCTTGCTATAATTGCAGGGGTTTGTATAGCTACCTTTGGATTTATAATAATACAATTATTCCCTAAAGCATTAATAAGTATTTTTAATAAAGAGGATGCAGAGCTTATAGCAATAAGTGTTCATGGTATAAGAATAGATATGATAGCTTTACCAATAATAGGGTTCCAAATAATAAGTTCAAATTATTTTCAAGCTATTGGAAAGGCTAAAATAGCTATAGTATTAAGTCTTTCAAGACAGGTTATAGTATTAATTCCAATTCTTTTAATATTGCCACCTATATTAAAATTAGATGGTGTATGGATGGCAGGACCTATATCTGATGTTCTATCTGCAACACTAACAGGGGTATTTTTATATAAAGATATGAAATTATTAAAAACTAAAGTATAAAAAAGGGTCTATGTGAAAACAACTTTTAAAATTATTTTTACATAGACCCTTTACCCTATTTAGCCTTAATTAACGTTTCGCGTCCTCATTCTTCGATTAAACCTTTTCTATAAGCTACAAGTAATTTTTCTAAGTCTTTTATTTGTTTAGAAATTTCTTTACCTATATCCGTATCAGCTACTCTTTTTCTAGTAACTGAATTTTCAAGTATAATCGTCGAGGATATAATATCCTTTTCTTCCTCTATGGCCTTTTTTATGGATTCAAAAGGTTCATGGGAGGTTAAAAGGAAACCGTAGGAGTTGTATATTAAAGTATATCCTGCTATACCTGTTTCAGGCTGGTAAGCTCTACAAAATCCCCCATCTATAACTAAAAGTTTACCATTAGCCTTTATAGGGCTTTCTCCATCCTTGGTTTTAACAGGTATATGCCCATTTATTATATGTGACGTTTTTGGATCTAGATTAAACTCCTCAAATATTCTATTGCATAATTCTTCATCATCTCTATATTTATAGTAGTAATTTTTTTCTTCTTTATGAGTTTCTTTGTCATCAATAAAATATCTTTCAAATGTAGTTATTTTATCTTTACCAAAGAAAGAGGAAATTGGTCCACACCATAAATACCACATAACATCCATAGCGTAATTTTTTACAGTAATATCATTTTTATAAAAATAAGCTTCTCTTGCATAACGATCTAAAGCATCTAGGAGGCTTTTACCGCTATAAACATTTCCTTCAATAGATAATTCTTTAAATGAACCATCCTTATTTAAAGGAATACAACCATGGAAAAGTAAATTTGAATTATATAAAGAATATAAACTTCCTTTACTATACATAAATCGTATGTGTCTTTGGAGTTTTTCACTATTTACAAAGGAAACTCTTAGTTTTTCTATCAATGTTTCCTCTTCCTTAGTTAAGTTATAAGGATCATTTGGATTTACAGTAGGAAAGTTTAAATCGTTTAACTTATACTTTTTACCTCCCACACCTACAGTACCGTCTTCTATATTAATTTTATCTAATAATAGCATATAATCCATTTTGAATTCAGGTCTTCTTTTAACCTTTTGGCCCTCTAGTTTAAATTGAATAATGGAAATAGCTTTATGCATTTTTGAAAATAAGGCTACTTCATTATAACTTAAGTTTTTGTCTAAAGTTCTAGGAATAAAACTTTTGCAAGGATCTTTCCCATAAACATCCATTGCAAAGGTTGCTAAAGGTAAAAGATTTATTCCGTATCCATCTTCTATAGTAGATAAATTAGCGTATCTTAAACTTATTCTTAAAACATTTGCTATACAAGCCTTTGAACCAGAACCAGCTCCCATCCATAAAATATCGTGATTTCCCCATTGTATATCTAATGAATGGTGTTTTATAAGTGCATCCATAATTATTTCTGCGCCAGGACCTCTATCATAAATATCCCCTATAATATGAAGTCTGTCCACTACAAGTCTTTGAATTACTTTAGATAGTGCAACTATAAAAGAATTTGCACATCCAATATCGATTATAGTATTAATAATTCCTGTATAGTATTCTTGTTTATTAACCCTATCAGCCTGTTCGTTTAAAAGTTCTTCTATTATATATGCAAAATCTTTAGGTAAAGCTTTTCTTACTTTAGAGCGGGTGTATTTTGAAGAAACTGATTTACATACTTGAATTAACCTGTATAACGTAACTTTATACCATTCTTCTAAATTTTGGCCTCTCTCTTTTAAAAGCTCTAGTTTTTCTTCTGGATAATAAATTAAAGTTGCTAAACTTGCTTTTTCATTTTCCATAAGAGCAGTACCAAATATATCATCCAATTTACGCTTTATTACACCAGATGCATTTTTCAGCATATGGGTAAATGATTCATACTCCCCATGTATGTCACTTATAAAGTGTTCTGTTCCCTTTGGGAGATTTAATATTGCTTGCAAATTTATAATTTCTGTACTAGCAGAGGATATTGTAGGATATTTAGTAGCTAAAAGTTTTAAGTATCTTAGATCCTCTTTAATAATATTAAGGTTATTTTCATCATACAACGTCATGGGTATAGCACATTCTCCTTCCATATTCCTAAAGAACACAATATATATTATATAGCAAAAATAATATAAAATCCACATATATTTATAATAATATAGAAATAAGCTATACTTTATTTAAATAGCATACTCTATTTCTATAAATACAAGTAATAAATTTACTTATAACATATTATAAGTGGAATATTAATCAAAGTAAAATTTAAGAAAATTTAGAATACTTAATTATAATATGATAATAAAATTAAATTGTTACAAAATACTATAAGAATAAAGATAATAATCAATTAACATAAGTTTAAAGGAAAATATTCCATAATAATCAGGTAATTAGTGTAAAAAAATGGGGATAAAAATTTTTCTGTATTATTAATATCTTACAAATATTTCCTAAAGTAGAACATATAATTACTAGTGTAGGGAGGCAAAGAAGTCCTACAATAAGTTAAAAAATTGGGAGGTGCCTTTTATGGTAAGAGAATCTGTACTAAGGTATAGAATGAATCCAGAGGATGCACATTATTTAGGAGGAGTTGTACAACCTAATAAGCATCTAGACATTTATGGAGATGTTGGAACTGAACTTTGTGTATTACAAGATGGAGATGAATCATTATTTTTAGGATATAAAGATGTAGAATTTTTAGCTCCTGTTTATGAAGGTGATTATATAGAATGTAGAGGACGTATTGTTAAATTAGGCAATAGCTCACGTACTTGTGAATTTGAAACTTATAAAGTAGCTACTCCAGCAAAACTTAATGGAAAACCAGAGGCTGGGGCAAATGAAATCGATATACTAGATCCTCCAGTACTTGTTGCAAAAGCAACGGGAACATTAGTAGTTAAAAAACCTCTTCAAAGAGGTGTTCAACCAGACGGAATAGTTAAGAATAAATGGGAGTAATTAAAAAATTTAATGTAAAAAAATATTGGGGGTGCTTTAAATGGCAGAAATATTTGTTAAGCCAGATAAAAACTATGAAGCTATGATACGTGTACGTATATCAGCAGGAGATGCGCACTATGCAGGAGAATTAGTTAATGGTTCAAAAACAATAGAATATATGGGAGATGTGGCAACTAATTTATGTGCAATGTATGCTGGCAATGGTGGAGAATGTAAAAAATATGATAAAATAAGTTTTACAGCTCCTACTTATTCGGGAGATTTTATAGAAGTAGTTGGTAGGATTACAGGAGTTTGTGGCAATAAATTAAAAATACAGTCAAGAGCATTTAAAATAGCAGAAAATGCAAAGGTAGCAACTCAGAACTCGGCTGTTAATGTATTAGAAGACCCAGTTATGACAACAGAAACCTTTGCAGTTTATGAAATATAACTAAAAAGCGAGGATTAGTTCATTTATATAAAGATAAGGTATTGAACTTATGTGTCAATACCTTCTTTTTATTATGGGAAATTTTGTTTTCATATGATATTATAAAAGAAATAATATTATTTAAAATAAAAAAGAAAAGGAAGAAAAATTATGGCAACTACTTTAAAACATATTGCAGAAAAACTTAATATATCTGTAGCAGCTGTATCAAAGGCCTTAAATAATAGTAGTGATATTAGTGAGAAAACAAAAAGGTTAGTATGTGAAACAGCAAAAGCTATGAATTATACACCTAATGCTATAGCTAGAGGTTTAGTAACAAATAAAACTAATACCATAGGCATTATTATTCCAGATATAACAAATCCTTTTTATCCAGAAATAGAACTTGGAATAGAGGATACTGTAAGCAAAAAAGGCTACAATGTTTTTTTATGTAACTCAAATGGGAAAGTAAAAAGAGAAGAGGAATATATGAGACTTCTTATAAGTAAAAAGGTTGATGGTATTATATGGGCTCCAGTAGGTGGAGAAAACACAGAACTAATTAATAATATAGAGATTCCTCTAGTAACATTATGTATAAAAAGTGGATATGAAAATGAAAATTTTATAGGAATAGATGATTTTCAAGGGGGATATATAGCTACAAAACATTTACTTGCTAATGGATATAAGAATATATTATATATTGGGGATAAAAATAATATTAAATCTACTAAGGAAAGGTTAAATGGATATAAAAAGGCCTTAAACGAATTTAATATAGAAATAAAAGATGAATTAATAGTAGGAGGAAGTTTTACAAGAGAATCCGGTTATGAAATAACAAAAGAAATTTTTACAAACTATAAGGATATAGACGGAATTTTTGCAGTAAATGATTTAATAGCCTTAGGAGCAATGCAGGCATTAAGAGAACTTGGATTTAAAATACCAGATGAAGTTGGCATAGTTGGATTTGATGATATTTCCTTTGCTAAACTTGAAGAGATATCTTTAACTTCTGTTATACAACCTAAATATAATATGGGTACATTAGCTGCAGATATGATACTTAGAAAAATAGAAAATAATGATAAGTTTTGTGAAAATGTTACTTTGCAACCTAAATTAGCTATAAGAAGTACAGTTAGAAAAAGAGCTAAAAGTGAAGAGGGAAGGTGTTAAAAATTAGTTGTAAGTTATCGTACTCTTCACTACATATATAAATTTATTTATTATTAGATGTTATAGTTTTATAATTTGTAGGGTATTTTGAAATGGCATCTTTTTTAGTATTTGTTTTTAAAAAATTATTCTTATATACAACTTCACCATTTATTTTTATAGCAAATATTCCGTTTAAGTCCATTTAGACATCCCCTTTTAAATAATAATCGAACATATGTTCTAAGTTTGATTAAATTATACCATAATAATTGGGAAAATGGAAAAGGTTTTTTAAGTATATAGAATAAATTGGAAATAGAGTAGAAAATTAAAGAGGTACTGAGATAGTTTTACCCAGTACCATTAGATCACTTATCATTGTATATATTAGGATTGAATTTAAATCCGGCTTTTTCTAATTTTTCAAGGGCTTTTAATTTTTCCATCACTTCTTCGTAAGTTAATCCATTAGGAAAAATTGTTCTATCAAGTTCAAGTTCAATATTATTTCCATCTATAGTGGTATTTTGTATCATTCCCTGGGGATGGTCTGTTCTACAGAGAAGATAATCTGTAGAAACATTAAAATAATCCGCTAATTTTTTTAATGTTAACACATCAGGTACCCTGTTACCATTTTCCCAATTTGATATGGTTTGTTTAGATACATTCATTATTTTTGCTAGCTCTCGTTGACTCAATTCTCTTTTTAATCTTTCCTGTTTAATTCTATCTTTTAATTCACACATAATATCACCACCTACATAGTTATATTATAAACTAAATGTTTACCTTTTAAAATTATTGTCAACTTAATGAATATTATTCATAACTTTAATTATAAAAACTGTTGACAGTAAACAATATGTTTACTATAATAAAGTCAACGTAAAGTTTACAAAGATTAGGAGGGATTAATATGAAAAAATATGAGATGTTAAAAGCATATAGAATTTTAAATGGACTTACTCAAAAGGAGATGGGCGAGATAATAGAGTTATCTAGAAGTTCTTATAATAGAAGAGAGAATGGGAAAATTCCTTTTTCTTTAGAGGAGGCAAAAATTATAGCAAATGAATTCAATTTAACTATAGAAGAAATTTTTTTGTAATTTAGGTAAACTAAATGTTTACTAATGTATAATGGGGGAAAGGTTATGAATAAAGAAATTTTAAAGAAGACAGAAAAGTTGGTATATAGATACTATTATTATTTGAAGAATATAGAAAGATTAAAAAGTAAGGTATTAATATTATGGAAACAAAAGGAAGAAATAGAAAAGGATATATGTCATACTAATATCACTTTAGGAGAGGAAAGTAGAAGCATATATTATGGAGAAAAGGTTCAAATTTCTTATGATAATACAAGTTATGCAGAGAAGGAAGCTATAAGAGCTATAGAAAAATTGGAAAGAGAATTAGTATATAAAAAACAAAAGATATTAAAACTACATACTAGGATAAGAGAATTAGAGGAACAAGTGGAGGATATTAATTATAATATAAACCTATTAGAAGAAGATGATAGAAAATTTTTAAGATATAAGTATGGAGAAAATAAATCTATAGATCAAATATCTATGATTTTTAATATGTCAAGAGCTACGGCATATAGAAAGAAGGATAGTTTAATATGTTATATGGGGGAGTTAATAGGAATAAAAAATAAAGAGTAAGACAAAAGTGAGATTAACATAAGACAAATCACTAAAGAATCTGTGTTACTATAGTATTGTCAAAGATTATAAAAAAACAAAAGCACTATCTTTAAAATATGTTTCTTTTTAGTAAACAGTTCAGATAATAAAACTATAACTATAGAGAAAATATTTATTTTAGGTATGTGCTTTTATTTTTTATTGATTTTATGAATGTCTTTTTTAGTAATTAAATTATTGAGTTAATTAGGAGAAAAGACAGCTAAGGGTATTTGTTTTTATAAAAATTATCTTAAGCTTTAAAATTATAGGAGGTGGTTAAATTGAATGTAGTTATAAAATTTAACTTATAAAAATTAAAAGGAGTTAAATTTATGGTTGAGTGTTTTAAAGTAGATGAATATAAATCATTTGAAAGAGATTTAGAAAAACATTTAGATCAAGTTAAATCAAAGGGAAAAATATTAGAGTTAAAAAAATCAGCAAGAATAATAGAAGATAGCGTTAAAAAGCTTATGCCAAGTGAAATTAAAAATGCTAATTTTAAATTAGATTTTTTAAATGAAAATTCCATTGAAATATCAATAGATGTAGAAGATGCTAGAAAAATTAATAATGGTTATGTAATTCATGATGTTTTAAATAACAGGGATGTATTTATACCAGGAAATCACTTCATTGAAAAAGGAATTAAAAACTCTAAATTTTTGATTTTGAAAGAATTAAGTAGTTATATGAATGGTTTATTAGATAAGCTTAAATAGTAGGTGAATTTATGAAAAAATTGCTTATGAAAATATGTGAAAAGATAAATGGGGAATTTGAATATCCAACTTATATTGAAGAGATGAAAGAAGGCATAAAAGCTCCTTCTTTTTTTATTTACATTATAAGTAATAAACAAGAAGAAAGAAGCAAATGGACGTATGAGGAAAATACAACAATACAAATAATGTATTTTGTAGATCCTAAAGCTCTATATAAAAGATTAGAACAAATAGAGGTTATGGAAAGATTAAAAAAATTATTTTTAAATTTATTCATAAAAGTTGAAGATGAAAAAATAAGTATAAAGGACATTACTGTAGATTATACACAGGATAAAGATATATTTATGCAGATTACCTTAAATAAAATTGGATTTGAAAAGGAAAAATGGTATAGGCAACATAAGGATATCCAGGTGATGAAAAAAGTTAACATAAGGGAGAGTGGAGTTTAATGGGATTACCTAATATAAACATAGTTTTTAAAACAAAAGCTTCAAGTGTTGTGAAGCGAGGAGAAAGAGGAGTTGTAGCATTAATAATTAAAGATACTTTAAATTTTGAAAAAAGCTACATTACAATAACAGATGTTAAAGATATTCCATCAGAACTATCTAAGAAAAACAAAGAACAAATAGAGTTAGCTTTTTTAGGAGGAGTTAAAGCACCTAAAAAAGTTATAGTATATATTTTACCAACTGAAGCAGTGGATTATAAAGAAGCTCAAAATTATTTGGAAAACATTAAATGGGACTATTTAGCAATACCAGATATATCTAAAGAAGACTGTAGTAATATAGTTACTTGGATAAAAACCCTTAGAGATAAAAAAGATAAAAAGGTAAAAGCGGTATTACCTCATACTGCAGCAGATTATGAGGGGATAATTAATTTTTCTACAGATGATATAAAGGTAAAGGAAAAGGTTTATAACTCTAGTGAGTATTGTGGAAGAATTGCAGGAGCTTTAGCTGGCACACCACTGACTATGAGTGCTACGTACCTTCCATTACCAGAAGTTTATGAAGTACCACATTTAACTAAGGAGGAATTTGATAAAAATATTGATGAAGGACAACTTATATTAATTAATGATGGTGAAAAAATAAAAATTGGAAGAGCTATAAATAGTTTAGTTACTATAACTCAGGAAAAGGGTGCAGATTTTAAAAAAATATTAATAGTAGATAAAAATGATATGTGGCATGATGATGTAAAAAGAACAGTAGAAGACAATTATCTAGGAAAGTATTCTAATAGTTACGATAATAAAATTTTACTTATTACAGCTATACAAGCTTATAATGATGAATTGGCATTGGAAAGACTACTTGATGATTCCTCTATAAATTATAATAAAGTTTTTGTAGATGTATATGCTCAAAAGGCTTTTTTAAGATCTATAGGTTTTGATGTAAGTGAGATGAGAGAACAGGAAATAAAAGAAGCTAATACTAAAGATAAAGTTTTTATAGCAACAAATTTGAAATGGACAGATGCTATGGAAGACTTTAATATAAATGTTTCAATTTAAGGAGGTAATATAATATGGCTTATGATGCACAAAAAACTATATCAGGAACTCATGGAGAATGCTGGATAGATGGAGAGTATATAGGAGAAGTAACAGCACTAGAGGCAAAGGTTACTTTAACAAAAGAAGAAGTTAAGATGTGTAAATCTATGGGTAAAAAATATAAGATTACAGGTTTTGAGGGTAAGGGAACTTTAAAAATGCATAAAGTAAATTCAAGAATGATCAAAAAATTAGCGGATTCAATAAAAGAAGGAAGAATGGTAGTTTGTACAATAATGTCAAAATTATCAGATCCAGATAGTTTAGGAGCAGAGAGAATAGTAATAAAGGATGCTATTTTTGATGAAGTTAAATTAGCTGGATGGGAAGCCAAAAAAATAATAGAGGATAGTATGCCTTTTACTTTTTCAGATTATGAGATATACGATTGGATAGAGCCAGAGATGTAATCTGGTTCTATTTTTATAGGTTTAATTAATAGAAAAATTAAATAGTTATAATATAATTTATAAACTAAAAATTAGGAGGATTTATATGAATAAAAATGCTATTGATTTATTATTAAAATCGGATGTGAGTAAAATAAAAAGACCTACAAGGAAGGTTAAAATAAAGAGTTTAAGTGAGGCACTAGGAGAGGATATAATTTTTACATTACAGGCAGTGCCAATGTCTATATATAATTCTATTCAGGAAAGTTGTGTATCTTTAGAGGATGACGAAATAAATAATATAGATACTAATAAAATTCAATTATTGACTGTTTTAGAGGGAATAAAGGAACCAGATTTAAAATCAAAGGAACTTATAGAGCATTTTAAAACCCATACACCTATAGAATTATTGGAGACTATGTTTAATGATAAACCGGGAGAAATTGCAGCATTGTATAAAGAAATAAATGAGTTAAGTGGATTTGGCAAAGGGGTTATTGAAGAAATAAAAAACTCATAGAATCTGATGGGGAAATAAGGATTATGTATTATCTTTGGAAAACAAAAAGAATATGTAACCCATCAGATTATTGGAATATGAGTATAGGTAATAAATTGATACTTAAATCTTTTATTATGAAAGAGCAAGAGGAAAGATACAAGGATATAAAAGAGTTGCAAGAGAGGGAAGTTCCAATATTACCTGTAAGTATACTATAAAAATATATTTATCCCTTAAAAGGGAGGTGAAATTATGGACAGAGAATTAAGTGTAAAAATGACCCTGGATAACAGTGAATATATAGAATCTTTACAACAAATTATAAGTAGAACATATGAATTTAGAAATGAAATAGATAAAGTAAAAGACAAGTTAGAGATTTTATCTTCAACTAAGGTAGAAACAGAAATTAAAGTTAATACAGAAGAAAGTCTTAAAAGCATTAAAGAAATAGTAGACACATTAAAAGAATTAGAAGAGAATAGTTCCATTGCTTTAGAAGTCAAAAGTAATGGGGAGGATTCAAAAAATATTTTTGGAAATTTAGATGGAATAGAAAACATGAAAAATATTTATAAAAGTATTATGTCTTCCGTAGATGAGGATAATACAGATACATTAACTGATATCTTAGGGGATAAGGGTAGCGCTAAAAATGCACTTGAATGGATTAAAAGTCAGAACTCTTCAGTAAATGATGAGGAGATTATAAAGGGAATTGCAAAAGCCAGGGAACATGGATTGGATTATAAAAAGTTAATATCAACAGCACAGGATACTTCAGCAGCCACAGGTACAAATTTTGAGGAAGTTATAGAGAGTATAATTGAAATAAATTCAGGAAAGTCTGGGGATTATACAAAGCAATTTAAAAACTTAGGTCTTGATAAAAAGGAACTTAAGGGTAAAGGTAAAAGAAAGAATAATAGTAAGGGAAAAAATAAGAGAAAATCACAAAAAAACCCTACTGGAGCAACCAGTGAAATCATAGGTACAATAGGTGAAAAATATAAAGGGGCTTCTAAAAAGGCAGGTAAAAATGCAGCAATGAAAAATCCACTTAATACGATTAAAAAGACAAAAGTTGATATAGGAAAAGTTTTTAAGGCAAGTAAAGGAACTGGTCAAATTAAGAAAAGTGGTGGAATTTTAAAAAAATTCAGTGGTAATGTAATAAAAGGTTTTAAAGATATTCTTAAAATATCTAAATTAGCTTCTGGGGGGATTATGAAATCTATAGGACAGGTATTTTCTATGATATTAACTAATCCTATAGGGGCTGCTATTGCTGTTATTATAGCAGTAGTAGTATTATTGTATAAAGCTTGGACGGAAAACTGGGGAGGAATAAAATCAAAGATTGAACCAATTGTAGAACCAATAAAGAAAGCCATAGGAAGTATAAGTCCTATAATTGAAAAGATAATTGATATAGTTAGCAAGTTTGCTAGCACTATAATGGATGTTTGGAATAAAATAACAGGATTTTTTGAAAATCCTATAAAAGGAACTTTTGATTTTATTGCTAAATTTACAGGCATAGGTAAAGCAGGTAAAAATGCTCTTGGAACTAGTTTTTGGGGAGGTGGACTTACTTGGGTTGGAGAAAATGGTCCAGAACTAATAGATCTTCCTAGTGGATCCCAGGTCTTTGACAATAGAACATCTAAAAATATGACAGGATCAAATATAAGCATTCCTAAATTAGCAGATACAATAGTTGTAAGGGAAGATGCAGACATTGACAAAATAGCTAATACTTTAGCTAGAAAATTGAAAAATACTGGTTTAAATATGGCTTAATGGGAGGTGTATTTTATGGAATTTTGGTTAAAACAAGATAGCATTAACTTTCAACTTCCGGTCCCTCCTGAAAGTTTTGAAGTTTCCACTGGAAATTTAAATACCACTGTTGTGGTAGAAAGCATGGGAGAAATAAATATTTTAGGAAAACAAAAACTTGACTCAATTAGTTTAAGAAGTTTTTTCCCAAATCAAGATTATGATTTCTGTCAGCATCATAATTTTCCAAAGCCCTATGAGTGTATAAAAATAGTTAAAGAAATAATGAAAAAAGGGCAAATAAGGCTTATTATAACGGATACAGAAATAAATAATTTATTTTATATAGAAAACTTTACCTATGGAGAAAAAGATGGTACTGGAGATGTATATTACACTATAGAGTTTAGAGAATTTAAAAAAATAAATTCAACAGTACAAGCAGTAAATGGAAGTTGTAAAGGGGCTAAAAGAAGTGGAACTAAGAGTGTACCAAAGGTGTATATTGTAAAGTCAGGAGATAGTTTAAGAAAGATTGCAAAATGGTGGTATGGAGATGGAAATAAGGCGGATTACTTAGCAAAAAAAAATGGCATAAAAAATCCCAAAGCTATAAAAATAGGAACAATGCTTTATTTATGATTAAAATTTATACTGAATATAATAAAAAAAATATTACAGATATAACCCCATTTTGTAAATCTATATCCATTTCAGGGGATAGAGATCAATGTGCTAGAACTTTACAGATAAATATACTTTACAGCATTTTTGATAAAAATCATGTTAAAACTCAAATAAATCCAGGTACAAAGGTCTGGGTATTTTTAAATGGTATGAATATTTTTTCTGGAATTGTATTTGATAGAAGTTTAAGCTCTACTGGTCAGGAAATACAATTTACTGCCTATGATTACCTTATTTATCTACTTCAAAATACTGTTACTTATAATTTTAATAAAATGCCATCTTTTAGAGCTGTGGAAAAAGTTATTACAGACTTAGGTATCAAATGCAATAAGATTCCTAAAGTTAATATTCCTATAACAAGGCTCATAACAGATAAAAGTGCTTACGAAGCTATTATGGAGATATATACACAGATTTATAAAAGGAATGGTAAAATGTATATTCCTGTAGCTGAGGATACTAAAGTAAGTATAATAGAAAAGGGATCCGTTGTAACAGATTTCGTAATTCAAAGTACGACTAATAACCCAGTTACAAACAATGTTTTGTCATTAGATTTTTCAGATAGTATGAGTGAAATGGTAAACAGGGTATTGATATATGATGAAAATGGAAAATTTGTAGGTAAAGTTGAAGATTCAAATTTATTTCCTTATTACGGCATAATGCAACGAACTTATCAAAAGGAAGAGAATACTAACCCTTATAGTGCTGCTAAAACTATGCTTCATGGAGTAGATAGAAATTTAACTGTACAGTGTTTAGGAAATTGGAATTGCAGAACTGGTTATGCAGTTAACACTAAGGTTTTTTATTTAAATAATTTACAAAACAATATACTTTATATAGACTCTGATACACATACTTTTGAGGTTGCTACAGGAAAATATACTATGCAGCTTACTTTAAATTATGAAAATAAAATGGATATTAGGGAGGAGTGATAAGCTATGCAAGATCCATTTGTTGAGTTAGTTAATCTTATGAAGGTAAAGGGAGCGGCTTACAACCCTCCCTCTATTCAAATTGGTAAAGTTTTATCGGATAAACCTTTAGTAGTAGAAGTGGGTAAATTACAACTTACTAAAGATAATTTTATTATAGCTGAACATTTAATAAAAAATTACAAAAGAAAAATAAATATTCCACTATGCATAGGAGAAGGAAAAGCAGAAAAATATTCTATTAGTGAAATTGGCATAAAAGATGGAGAAATTATTTTTAAAAATAGTTTAGAAAAGAATGATAAAATAGCAATAATTCCTACAGAAGATAGACAGACTTATATTATACTTGCAAAGGTGGTGTCACTATAATGGGTGTATTGCCAGAAATAAATGTGGATATGAAAGGCATATATGAGAATATGCAGGAAAGTAAATTGCCATTATTTAAAGAATTTGCTTGGGACTTTAAAGAGAATAAGTTTATATATATAGATGGAAAAATTAAAGTATTAGAAGGAAAAGAAGCTTTAAAGGTATGGATTTATAAGGCTTTAAGCACTCCAAGATATAGGTATTTAGCTTATTCTTTTCAGTATGGGCATGAGTTTGATAATCTAATAGGTAAAGGTCTGTCTAAAGAGGCCTTGAAAAGTGAAGCTAAAAGGTATTTAAAAGAATGTCTACTCATAAATCCTTATATAATAGATGTACCTGAATTAGAAGTTACTTTAGATGGTTTAAGGGTTGATATGATAGTTACAGTAAATACAGTTTATGATGAAATAAATATAGAATTGTAGTTTAAATTTAAAATAGGAGGTGAAATGTTTATTGTATAAAGAATCAGATATAGAAATAAGAGATAGAATGCTTGAAAAGGTACCAAATGATTTAGATAAATCAGAGGGATCTTTTTTTTATGATATTCTTTCACCAGTTAGTCAAGAAATAGCTGAAATCAAGCTTCAATTAGATGAAATATTAAATAGAGTATTTATTAAAACAGCTGTGGAAAATGAATATGATAAAGAAATAGAGCTTAGAGCGTTAGAAAGTGGAGTATACAGAAAAAACGGGACGTATGCCACAGGAAAGGTAACTTTTAAGGGTATAGAAAATACTTTCATTCCAAAGGGAACCTTAGTGCAAACAGAGTCAGGATTGCAATTTGAAACTTTAGAAGATAAGACTATAGTGGGAAATAGTATAGATATTCCTATAAAAGCAATAGAAATAGGGGCAAGATATATAGTGCCTGGAGGAGTTATACGTGAGTTGCCTTCTTTAATTACAGGTGTACTTGAAGTTATAAACAAAGAAGCAACAGAGGGTGGAATGGACATAGAGAACAATGAAAACTTGTGTAATAGATATTTGGATAAAATACAAAAACCAATTACATCAGGTAATGCTAACCATTATAAACAGTGGGCATTAGAAGTAGATGGAGTTGGCGATGCAAAAGTATTTCCACTTTGGAATGGATTAGGAACAGTGAAAATTGTGATTGTAGATAGAAATAAAAGAAAACCTACAGAAATATTAAAGGAAAAAGTTAATAAATATATAGAGGAAAAAAGACCTATAGGATCTGAAGTAAAAGTAGAAGGTGCTTTAGAAAAGAAACTGAATATATCTGCAAAAATTAAATTGGCAGGTGGATTTAGTATAGCAAAAGTTAATAATGAATTCATAAAACTTGTAGATAAGTACTTTAAGGATGTAGCTTTTCAATTATCTTATATAAGTATAGCAAAAATAGGTAATATACTTTTAAATACTCCAGGTGTTATAGATTACAGTTCATTAACTATAAATAAGGATGTAATTAATATAGGATTAAAAAAAGAAGAAATACCATTATTAGAAAGTGTAGACTTGGGGGTGTAAAGTTTGTACCCACAAAATATAGATAGGTTTACAACTAAACTTAATAATTTAGATGGTAATACTTATGTCATTGAGGAAACAGTAAGTCTTGATAATGGGTTTTACGAAGGAGAGCTAAAACATGACAATATAAGTAGCTCAAGTATAAGGGTATATACAGGAACTAAACTTACAGGTGAAAAAGTTGAAAATTTTATTATATCCACTCCTTCAAAAATTCCTTGGAAAAAAATAATAAAAGTTTTTAGTAATAAACAAGTGTTATATATTACCTATGAAACCATAGGAGATACAGTAAAGGCAGAGGATATAAATGAATTACAAGATAGTGTAGTTAACACTCAAATAGAATTAGAAAGTTATAAAAGTGACGGTATTATTGATGGAGGTACTTTTAAATAATTTGGAGGTGATAAAATGGCTCAAACTATAAAAATAAAAAGAGGCAATAAATCTCAACTTAATAATGGTGTTTTAAAACAAGGTGAAATGGGGTTTTGTTTAGATACAAAGGAAGTTTATATTGGAGATGGGGAAAATAATATTTTTGTAGGGAAGGTTATGTCAGGTCCCTATTTAAGTCGTCCTAATGCTCAGGTAAAGGGCCGATTTTTTTATGTAACTTCAGGTGAAAATTTAGGTTATTTATATATAGATACAGGAATTACATGGAATAAAGTTAATTCATTGGCACTTAGTGATTTAAGAGGAAGTATTGATAATATAAAGGATGGATCAACTTTTGCTAAAGTAAAAAAATCAGATATAACCAATGGTCAGGTAAATAAAATCTCAGATGGATCTAAAACAACAACGGCATCAGAAATTAGAGATCATATAAATGATTTAAGTGAACACAGAGTTATTGAAGATGAGAAAGTATCTAATATAAATTTATGGTCATCCCAAAAGATTAATGCAGAAATATATAATGCTATAAGAGGTTTGGAGTGGCAAGATAGTGTAAAATCAAAGATTCTAAATTGTCCCCCTAATGCACCAGTTAAAGGTGAGAGATATTTAATTCCTACTTCATGCGAAGGAATATGGGGGGATAAAGAAAATAAAATAGCACATTATAATGGAGTTGCATGGGAATATTATGCACCAGACACAGGATGGAGTCTATATGTAGATAACGAAAAAAAGAATTATGTATTTAATGGAAGTACGTGGGTACGCAGTGGAGAAGCTAATCAGAATGTAAAGGCAGGTAACGGACTTTTGGGAGGAGGAAGAGCAGATGAAATTACCCTGGAAATAGGGCAGGGTAATGGAATAAAAGTTACCTCTTCAGCTATAGAGGCCAGAGCGTCAAAAGGTATAGAAATTGATTTAACAGGTATTAAAGCAAATATAGATTCTAAAAGTATTATTTTTGATAGTTCCGATGGGGATAAACTTACTGTATCTGAAGTAGACGGGGGAACCTTTTAGGTGGTGATAACATGAGCAGGAAAGTATTAATACAAATTAGAAGAGGACTAGAGAAGGATATAGTAACTTTAGCCGTTGGGGAGCTTGGTTATTGTGAAGATAGTAAAAAGTTATATATAGGGTCTAAAGGAGGGAATATATTATTAGCAGCAAATAAATCCTTTGGAGATATGTTAAAAACTGTTTATGATACTAACAATAATGGAAAAATTGATATGGCTGAGTTAGCTGATAAAGTACCTTGGGATGGAATAATAGGGAAACCAAATTCATTTCCACCTAGTGTACACAATCATGATATAAGTTATATTAAAAAAGCTCCCCTTACTTGGAATAATTTAAAGGGGGTGTAATAAGTGTATGGTTCTATAAAATATGGCAGGGAAAAGTATGGTAAAAAATTATTAACTAAAAAAGAAGTAGAATTATATAGACCTGATTTATTAACTTATTTACCTCAGTTTTTAAGAGATACAAAAGAATTTAAGGTGTTAGATAAAGTATTGGGAGATGAATTAGCTTTATTAAGTTTACAAATAGAAGATTTAGTTAAGCAGTGTTTTATAGATACTGCTACATGGGGTCTTACTTTATGGGAAAAAGAATATGCTGTGAAAACTGATATAAATAAGTCTTATGAAGAAAGAAGAGAAGTTCTTAAAGCTAAAAAACGTGGACATGGTACTGTAACCAGGAATTTGATAAAAGAGACTGCAGAAGCTTTTAGCGGTGGACAGGTAGAGGTTATAGAAGAGTTTAAAAGCTATTGTTTTATAGTGAAATTTATAGGAGTAAAAGGTATTCCCAAAAATTTAGCAGCTTTTAAAGATATGATTGATACTATTAAACCAGCACATCTTGCATATGATTTTAAGTATACTTATACCATTTGGGATTTCTTAACTGAAAAAGGAGTGAAATGGGATAACAACAGTTCTTGGAATGATTTTAAAATATATGAATAGAGGTGATTATAATGAAAACTACAAGTAATTTTGGGTTTAAAAAACCTGATGGAAATGATGTGGTTAACATTGAGGATCTTAATTATAATACGGACATAGTGGACAAGAAATTAAAAGAAATAGAAAGTAAAGCTTCTAATATAGAGGTACCAGTAAAATCTGTAAATGGAAAAACTGGTGCTGTTGCATTAAATGCTAATGATATTAGAACAAGTGGCAGCGGTAGTATACAGCAAGTTTTAGACTATTCTATGTCGCAATTGGAGCATATTAAGTCTGATGTAGAAAACATTGACTTAAGTGCAGAGAAGGTAAATTTAAATAGTTCAAATTTAAAAAGTAAAACTGTAAAAGAAGGTATGGAGGAACTTTTTACATTTGCCGATAACTACAAGAAATCTGTAGCTAATGTTGTCGGCAGTCCTGTTTTAGCTACAGATACAGCAAAGCAAGTTAAATCTAAAATACAGGGACTTAAAAATACTTTTGCTAGTAATTTAAGTAGTAAACAAGTAAGTGCTAATGGAACAGAAGGTTTAAATAGTTTAGTTGAAAAAGTGAATAGAATTAGTGTAGCTATACCGTTTAGAACGATAAAATATGGATTTAATAACAATTTTAAATATGGGGTGATTTGGTTTGTAAATAATGGAGATTTATTAATACACACAAATAATTCCAACAAGTATTGTACTTTATACAAAAGAAAAGGTGATTGTTACTATTATCTTAAGGAAATAAAAGCGGTTGATGCAGAGGATTGTATAAAAATAGATTATTACAATAAAAAATATTACATGCACCTAAATAGTGAAATATGGATTGATGACTTTAATGGAAATAATATAAAAATAATGAAAATGCCCTATCCAGTTAGAGGACAACGTTTAGTTCAAGTTTTTTTATATAATAATAAAATTTATACAATATGGGGGAAAGAATATTCTAACAATGACGACAACGGTGCCTCTATAGCTATTTATGATATTAATGGATTGTTATTAAAAACTATAGATATAAATAATAAAGTTCCAAACAACCATATCAAAGGTAGTTGGTTTTTTACTAATTATAATTTCTATAACTTAAACTTAGAGGATTGTGGTAGAGCATCAATAATAAGATATGATATGAATATGAATAAAATTGGTGAAGGTAAAACAGATTTTATATTTAAAACTAATACATTTTATATCGATGATAATCAAGATATAATAATTGGAATAAATATCGACGGGGACGTTTATGATGACGATGGCATACAACCAGTATGTGTACGAGGATTTTAGGAGGTTCGAAAATGTATATAAAAATAATAGATAATATTAAAGTGGTAGAAGGAAATATAACTAATTATATTTATGATAATTTAGATACAAACTTAGGTAGCTTTATTTTAAATAAAGATGAAACTTTATGTGTATGTAATTATAATGGAGTATTATCTGAATTAAATCAAAATACAGTAGAAATAACTAAAGAAGAATATGATGAGTTAATTAAACAATTTAATTCAGAGAGACAAACAGTTCAAGAAGAACCAAAAAATACAGATCCAATTTTACAAGAAACAGTATTAACTTTAATGACAAAAATAGCACAATTAGAAAAACAAGTAGGAGGTAAATAATATGTTTCAATTTTTAAAAGACATGAGACAAACTGGAAAGGTTACAAATGAAATGCTTGATTTGTACTTAGATGTATTCATAAATCAAGAGGAGTATGAAAAATTAAAAGGTATAAATCCATAATAGAAATATAATACGACATAACTAAATAATTTTTATAACACAAATCAAGGCTATAGGTATAGTCTTTTTATTTTATCTTTTTTACCTATGCTTTATTTTATATTCATAATTATGTAGTACAATTTGTTATATAGAATTTAAGTGTGGAGGAAAGTAAATGATTGATATTGTAATAAAAAGATTAAGTTCTAAAAATAATGTCCCTTATGAATTGCTTTTATTAGCTGATCCATCCATTGACTCCATTAAGGATTATATTAGTAGGGGTATTCTTCATGCTGCCTATGTTAATAATTCTATTGTAGGGATTTGTGTTTTAATAAAGACTCGTCCACTAACTTTTGAAATTGCAAATATTGCAATTGATGAGCTATATCAAGGTAAGGGAATAGGTAAAAATCTATTATTTGCTGTGGTGGATACGGCAATAAAAGAAGGGGCTAAAATTTTAGAGGTGGGTACAGGTAATTCTAGTATAGATCAATTGGGTTTTTATCAAAGGTGTGGATTTCGTTTTTCAAGTATTGAGAGGGATTTTTTTAAAACACATTATAAAAATAAAATAATAGAAAATGGAATAGAATGTGTTGATATGATTAGATTAAATATGTATTTATAAAAGAGTCTATTAATTATATTTTAGAGCATGTAAAAGTATCGGAGGGAATGTATGGACATAGATATACAGCAGGAAATTTTAGAGAGGATAGTAAGAATTGAAACTAAAATAGATGGATATAATAGCACAAGAGAAAAAGCAGATATGGCTTATACAAAAGCCTATGAAAATGAAAAAGATATAGCGGAAATGAAAGATAATTTAAAGTGGCTCTGGCGTACTATCGCTGGAGCTATTATTTTAGGTGCGATTGGAGCACTTATAACTTTTAAGTAGAAGGTGATTAAATGAAAATTGCTATAGATTTTGGTCATGGAACTGGAGAGGATAGAGGGGCTAATGGGTATAAAAATGAGGAGTTAACGGTCAGAGAATATGGCTCTTTGGTAGTAAAAGGATTAAAAAAGCTAGGACATTTGGTATATAATGTAACTCCTATGCAAAATGGAATGTCTTTAATTCAAAGTTTGGCATATAGAGTAAGTATGGCAAATTACTATAAGGTGGATTTATTTGTATCCTTACATTTAAATGCATTTAATGGAAAAGCATATGGTTGCGAGGTAGAATATATAAGTGATAAAGGTAAGGAGTATGCAAATAAAATTTGTGATGAAATAAGCAAATTAGGCTATAAAAATAGAGGAAGCAAATATAGACCGAATTTATATGTACTAAAAAATACTAATATGCCCGCAATACTTATAGAAAGTTTTTTTTGTGATAACAAAAGGGATTGTGAAAAATATAACAAGTATAAGCTTGCAGATGCAATTATAAAGGGAGTCACAGGGGAAAGTGTTGATTTACAAGAGGATAATACTAAGCAGAATATAGATATTCCTTCTATAAATCATAGTATTGAAAACAATTCTTACGTTGTATGGCAATCCTCTAATGGCTTGGGATATTTAGAAAGTATTCCACAGAAAGGAAGAGTTATAATTCATTTGGATAAATATAATTATATATCCTTACAAGATCATGAAAAAGAAGGAAATCATATAAGATTATACACAAGAACAAAAGGGTGGAAGGATTTAATTTAAGAGGTGAATATTAATGACTAATGTATGGTTAAATGAAATAATGGAAATTATTATAAAGGCAGTATTTTCAATACTAACATTAACTATAACTTATTTAGTAGCTAAGGGGATAGATTATATGAACAATAAAACACAAATTATTATAGAAAAAGTAGATATGGAAAAATATAATTTAACTTACAATATAGCCAAGGATATTTATTTTACAGTAGAACAACAGTTTAAATTTATTCCTGAATCAGCTTTAGAAAAAAGAAAGGTATTTGATAGTATGCTATTACAAAGGATACCTAATTTAAAACAAGAAGATTTAGATCATTTTAGGGAAGCTATCGTAGGAGAAATAAATAGTGAGATAAATAAATTGAAGATTATAAGTTAAATTGAAAACAGATTTCGCTAAATTTATATATTTCTTAATTAAAATAAAGGGAAGCTAGGGAGTATCATTTCCTAAGGCTTCCTTTAGTTTATCTAAGAATTAATATATATTTTTAGATTGCATATTTACTATAACGATTAAGTGAAAATAGAGTATTAATTAGAATTTTCATAATAAAGTATTTGATATTAGTTTATTTTATAATTTAAAAATAGAATTATTATACAAATATTGAGTTTTAGAAAAATTAAGTAAATATTAGTAAAACAAAGTAATATGAAGATATACAAAGAGTTTATACGTTTATGTAATGTTGCTTTTAAATTTAGTTAGTACTATAATAAAATAAAAGTTTTGAAAATTATTCTGTTTAAAATTACTAAAACGTTTAATTAAATGATAGGTGGGGGGATATGAAAATGGATAAAAAAATTAAAATTGGTGTTGTGGGTATGGGGAGAATTGGTAAACTGCATACTGAAAATATTATTAGAAATTTTAAAAATGTAGAAGTTAAAGCGGTATCAGATGTGTGTATAGAAAACGCAAAAGAATGGGCAAATAATTTAGGTATTAATAATGTATATGAGGATTACCAAAAAATACTTAATGATAAAGAAATAGATTCAGTTTTAATATGTTCATCTACTAATACCCATACTCAACTAATAATAGAGTCTGCCAGAGCTAAAAAAAATATTTTCTGTGAAAAACCTATAGGATACGATATAGAAGAAATAACTAAAGCATTGAAAGTGGTAAAAGAAACAGGAGTTAAGCTACAAATCGGATTTAATAGAAGATTTGACCATAATTTTAGTAAAGTACGTAATATTATAGAAGAAGGTGCAGTAGGACAACCACATATAATAAAAGTTACTTCAAGAGATCCAGAGGAACCACCAATAGAATATATAAAAGTCTCTGGTGGGATGTTGTTTGATATGACAATACATGATTTTGATATGGTAAGATACTTATCAGGAAGTGATGTAGAAGAAGTTTACACAACTGGAGCTGTACTTGTTAATGAAGACATTGGAAAGGTAGGAGATATAGATACTGCTATAGTAACCTTAAAATTAAAAGATGGGTCTATAGCTGTTATTGACAATAGTAGAAAAGCGGTCTATGGATATGATCAAAGAGTAGAGGTTTTTGGGTCTGAAGGTTCTGTACAAGTTTCAAACGATACAGACAGCTCAGCTATTATTAGTAATAAAAATGGTGTTATATCAGAAAAACCAAAGTTTTTTTTCTTAGAAAGATATAAAGACTCATTTATTAAAGAATTGGAGGATTTTTTTAATGCTGTTTCAAATGACGGCAAAGTTCCAGTGGATGGTTTAGATGGGCTTCAATCAGTATTAATTGCTAAGGCAGCAACTAAATCACTTAAAGAAGGAAAACCAATTAAAATACTTTAAAATAAGGGTTAATTGATTATGAAAAAGTTAAGAAGCTTATTTATTTTAAGGATGAAACATATATGTGAATAATAAGTAAGTATTTATAGGTTAACTATAGAGAAATAGAACAGAGAAAGTCAGATCTCTGTTCTATTTTATTTATTATTTAAATTATTAAAGATTAATTATTTATTTTTACCCTGGTAGTGTATGTTTCTAAAGGCTCATAGTATTCACTAGGATCACAGATTAGTAATTTTCCTTCAGAAATTGTAGGGCTTACTTTTCTACTAAAGGTATATTCTCCATTTTTAAATGTAAGTGAAAATATATTTAAATTCCATATAAAATCATTTAAGGATTCATTTTTATCTAAAATGCATATTTTATTTATTAAAATAGGGGAATAGCTTCCTTCTGTTTTAAAGCTAAATTCAAGTTTATCACCTTTTACTGAAAATTTAGTAATAATAATACTTCCCAATTTCTTTGTGGTTATTTTTATAGGAGTTTTTATATCCTTTATTGGGACAGAATATCTTGTCTTATAATCTTTTGGATACAGAAAAGTTTCTGTATGTTTTTTAAATAACTTTATATCAATATATTTACATGTGTTAATTTCTTCAGGAATAAATTCAGTATGTGCAAAAGATTTTTTTCCTTTAGAACTAAATTTTTGTTCAACGGTTTTTAACAAGGTACCATTTTCATTTGTAATTAAAAAATTATAATAATTAAAGAAAGTATTATCCTCTTTTTTGTTAGTAAAAATATTTTTAAATCCAGTTTTTTTGACTTCCATATTAAGTGTTGAGCTTATAGGGGTTAGGTAAAGATTTTTTACAGTAAATTTATCATCATTTATTTTCTGACTATTATTTATAAATATATCTTTACAATTATCTTTAAAATTATTTTGATTTACAATAATGTCAAATTTAAAATTTAACTTTAATGATCCTATCTGAGAAAAAATTGATGAAAATCTAAATTTTTTAGGAATAGAACGTGGAGGATCTAAATTAATTTCTTCTTTTAAAATATAGGATTTATCATTAATTTTAACAAAACTATTACTTGAACTATTCCAAGATGGGCTATCATTAATCATCCATCTATGTCCATTTAATACGTCAGGACCTTTACCCATACTATCTAAAGGGAGAGGAGTATTTCCTTCAATTAAATAGCCAACATATATTTTATAACCATCACAAGCAACTTCCTTTAAAGTAATAGTTATACCATTTACCTTAATTGATTTATTAACCTGATTTGAATAGTTTTTTAAATCCTTACTATTTACCCCAAAATCATAATCCCAATCATTTCTAAACTGGAATATAGATTTTCCATTTAATATATTATTAATAATAGGGATATTTTTTGCTAAAGTAGGTATAGAAAAGGCTGTAATTGTTATTAAACTTAATACAATACATGCTGCAGTTATATATTTTTTTATAGTCTTTTTCTTTATAGCTGACTTTTCTGGTAAAGAAGCTAAAGTATCTTCTATGCTATTATGAAATACCAGAGGGACTTTTATAGCATCATCAGTATATTTGTGGAATTCATTTTTCAATATATTATCTACTAAGTCTTTTTTCATAATATGTATCCTCCTTGTTTATTTTTAATCTACTTAAAATTTTAAGTCTAGCTCTAGATAATCTAGACTTAACTGTGCCCTCGGGAATTTTCAAAAGTTTACTAATTTTTTTAATAGAAAAATCATCAAAATAATAAAGATGTATTATATATCTTAAACTTTCATCTAGAAAATTTATTGCTTCTTTTAGTTCAATAATTTCATAATCTTTACAAGTTGAAGATGGTTCATTTACTACGCTTAGTGGTAGAATTTTTTTGTTATTTTTTAATATCTTATAAGAATTATTTATAAGACTTTTAGTAAACCAAGCTTTAAAATATTCAGCTTTTTTTAGTGAAGATATATTTTTATAGCAGTTTAAAATAGTATCTTGTATAGCATCTGCACAATCTTCATCTTTATCTAAAATGGATTTTGATACTTTATAAAAGTATTTTTCGTAATTACGTATTACTTTTATAAACGAGTTTTTATCACCCATTTTAGCATGTTTAATTTCTTCTAATATGTCCATATTAAACCTCCCTAATTTCTTTGTTCACTTATATAGATATAGATTTTACTTGTTTGGTTCATTAAAAATAATACTTAATATTTTTGTTTAAAAGATAAAAAAATGAATCTAAAGATTTTAAAAGATATAATATTAAAATAAAAAAAGAACAATAACTTAAATAGGTTATTGCCCTTAAAAACTTTTTTAGTATCTGATAAATTTTATAATTGGCTAACTATAAAACCAGATAAACAGAAGAGAAGACTTATTGTTATCTCTTTTATCTTGCAAGTTTTTCACTTTAAAAACAAATAGACTTTTTATAATATCTTTTTTACACTTAAAATAGATTAATAGTAAAAAAATAAGGCTATTATAGTAATATTCATTTTTTATAAAGATGTCTTAAGTTTACTTAATAAAAATTTACTTATATTATTTAAAATAAAATTGTTTATAGGTTACCCATTTTCTATCTTCCCATTTTAATATAGATATATTATCAAAATAACTATGAAAATTTGCAGTATAGTTGTTAACATACTCCCATATTGGATAAAATTTATTATCTTTTAAACCACTTACTAAAGTACAATGAAATATCTTATTATTACTTTCACCTTCATGATTTTTCCAAGTTAACCAAGATATTTTTTTAAGTTCTTTAATAAAGCTATCATGAATATCTAAAGCTTTATCACATAAAGATACCTTCATAAAAACTACATCTGATCTAAAGTGATTAAAACCATTTACTAAGATTTTTTCTTTATATTTATCTAACATAAATTTTTCTAATATTAATTCTATTTGGTTTATTTTGTCAGTTTCAAAAGGAGCTTTTATGGTAAAGTGAGCAGGAAGTTTCTGTCTTTTAACTTTAAAATTAAGACAAATGTCTTCCACTAAACTGTTATGGAATTTAAGTATTTCACCTTTAAGCAAACAAACTATAACATATCTATCCAAAAAAAAATCACTCCTTAAAATCATACTGAATTTAAAAAAATTAAATATATCTTAATATTTTTATAACAAATTTAAATATGTAAATTTTTATATATTTAAAAATATTTTACTATATAAATAAGAGAGGTTTCAACCTATAAATAAATTAAGTAGATTTTTGTTTAGAAACTATGATATTATTATTTTATATCAACATTAAAATAGGAGGAGTTTTCATGGCAGATATTTAGTATACCTATTTAAAAAAGCCTTTTAAATAAGGTTTTTTGTGATATTTAAATTTTGGAGGTGTACTAAATTGAATATTTATAGAAAAAATCTAACTATAATGTGTGGTATAACATTTTTAACAGGACTTATTTTTTATGGTTCCATAGCTACTATTATTAGGCAGCATAGGGGCTTAAGTATATATGAGATTTTTATATTGGAATCAATTTTTACTATAGCAATGCTATTATTTGAAATTCCTTGGGGATATTTTGCAGATAAATTTGGATATAAGAAAACTTTAATTACATCATATATTTTATTTCTATTATCGAAAATAATTTTTTATAAGGCTTATGGGTTTTATTTATTTTTACTTGAGGCAATAATATCTTCTATGGCTTTAGCTGGAATATCTGGGCGTGATTCTGCACTAATATATTTATCTATAGGGGATAAATACTCAGAAAAAGCGTTTAGTAAATATAATGCTTCCAATGTGGCAGGCTTCTTTATTGCTTCTTTATTATCAACTTATATCATAAGAATATCTTTAGATGCTACAATTTTTTATACAATACTATCTTATACATTAGCACTAGTATTAGTCTTTTTTATAGAAGATGTAGATTATGATAAAAAAGATGTTAGTATAAGAAATAGTTTTTACACATTGATAAGCAATAAGAATATAGTTCCTTTTATTGTGTCCATGGCATTAATAAGTGAGGCTACACATTCTATATGTATATTTTTAAATTAATGGTAGGCATAAATATAAAAAATTTCGGATTTTTGACTGCTTTAATGCAAATAATATGCTTAATATCTGTAAGAGCATATGTTATAAGTGAAAAATTAGGAAAGAAAAGAAGCTTTATTATTCTAATAGTTAGCATAACTGTTAGTTGTTTTTTATTAGCTTATGTTACGTCTAAGATCATATGTATATTTTTAATTGTTTTAATTGAAGCTTCTTTTGCTATTTGTCAACCTTTAAGTTTGGATGTACAAAATAAATCCATTTTCACAAAGGATAGAGCTACTATTTTATCTATGTATGCTATGATAACAGATATAATATCTTCAATGACATATGCTATAGTGGGAAAAACTGCTACTATATCTTTAAAATATAGTTTTATATTATGCGGTTTGCTAAGTTTACTTTCATTATTATTTGTGGTTATATATTTTCATAGTATAAATAAAAATATTAATATAAAGAAAGCTTTAATAAAGTAAATTTGAAAGTATTAACTTTTTATAAAAGAACTAAAATACGGAGGGAAAATTAATTGATTAAATTAGGAGATTTTAATGAACTAAAAATAGCTAGAAAGGGTGCTCCAGGATACTTTTTAGATGTACAAACAGGAAATACTAGCGATGACATATTGCTTCCATATGGGAATTGCTTAGATAAAGAACTAGAAGAAGGTCAAATTGTAAATGCATTTATATATAGAGACTCAAAGGATAGACTTATTGCTACGTTAAAAGAGCCTTTAGCTAAAGTTTCTGATATAGCTTATTTAAAAGTATTGTCTAATACTAGAATAGGAGCTTTTTTAGATATTGGGCTTGAAAGAGATTTATTTGTTCCACTAAAAGAGCAAAGATATACTCTTGTGGAAGGAGCAAAATACTTATTTTATGTGTATGTAGATAAAACTAATAGGCTAGCTGCAACTACTAATATAGAACCTGAACTTGAAATCAGTGAAGAATATAAGGTTTCAGATGAAGTAAATGCCATTGTATATGATTTTTATAGAAGCGAAAATGTAGCTTTAGCTGTAGATGGTAAATATAAAGCTATAATGCTTAAAAATGAATATTTTACACAAGTTAATATAGGTGATATTTTAAAATTAAATGTAAAAAAAATATATGAAGATGGTACACTAGGACTTACACCAAGAGCCAAAGCATCAGAAGAAAGAAGTAAACTTCAAGATGAAATTTTAAAATATTTAAATACAAACAATGATTTTATGCCATTTAATGATAAATCCTCTCCTGAGGATATTAAAGAAGTTTTTCATGAAAGTAAGAATTATTTTAAAAGAGCTTTAGGTGGACTGATGAAAAAGGGATTAATAAAGCAAGATGACGAGGGAACAAGATTGATTAGAAAGTAAATGAAATGGAGTATTAAAACATGTTAGACAAAAATATTGAAATGATGAAGAAAATTATAGAGCAAAAAAAGATGAAAAGTTCGCAACAAGGGTCTAATAAAAGAGCCATAAAATCTATAGGCGGGTGCAGAAAGGCTAATAGAAGTAATAAAAAAACAGGTGGATTGTTTGACAAATAAAATTAATTAGATTTAAAAGGGGCTGCCTAAAAATAATTTAAAAGTTATTTAAGGCAGCTCTTTTGTAGTTGTTTATAAAATTATACATAAGTATAATAAGTATTTATATTAATAGTTTAGCATATATTTTTTTATATTTAAGAGCAATTTTAAAATATTAATGAAATAAGTTTATTATAGTGAGCTAACACATATTTTTTAAAATTTCCATTGAATTATTTGCTAATTATAATAAATTTTGTTATAAAATATGTTATAATGTAAAAGTATAAGTAAAAATGTATAAAAAATAACAAAATAAGATTAGGAAGGTAAAGAATATGAAGAAATCACTGATTAAAACAATTATAGTTGGAGTAATTTTAGTAACTAATGTAGCAACTGTATCTGCAGCTAATATACAAGAAAGGGTAAGACTTGGAGGAAGAGATAGAGTTGAAACTGCAATAGAGGTTTCTAAAGAATTTGAAAAAGACAATAAAGTGGAAACTGTACTATTATGCTCAAATAGAGCTTGGGCGGATGCTATGGCTGCAGCACCTTTGGCTGCATATAAAAATGCCCCAATTTTACTTTTAGATGCAATGAAATTTGATTGGAGAACAAAGGCAAGACTAAAAGAAATGAAAGACCTCAAACATATAATAATAGTTGGAGGGGGTGGAATAATATCACCTAGTTTAGAGTATAAAATACAGGATTTGCGATATAAAGTTACTCGTATTGGTGGTAAAGACAGATATGAGACCAATAGAAAAATAATGGAGTATATACCTAAAGAAAAGTACGGGTATAGACCTAAGATAGTTAATGGTAATGATTATAATCAAGCATTAGCTTGTGCAGTAGATACTATAGTATATGACTCTACAGGTAAAAATCCATTGGGTGATAATGAATATGTAAATCCTATGTTTTTAGTGGATTCAGATTATGCAACTAATTCCACTTTTGAAGACATTTCTGATAAGTTAAGTGAATCACGTAAGTTTTGGGAAAGTAAGGGACAGGATTCATATTCTGTTTATTTAGATAAATTTTTTATTAATAGAGTAAAAAATAACCGAGGTATTGAAGGTATAAATCTATTAGAGAAAACTTTAAATGGTAAAGTAAAACCATTGTCAAACGGTTATGGTGAAAAAGATCCTTATAAAGTTAATGGTATAGTTAACAGAGAAATTAAGGATATTATTGTAGGTTCAAATAAAAATGAAGTTTATAATAAAGAAAAAAGCTGTGTTATTGTAAATGGAGACACTTTTGCTGATAGTTTATCTGTGTCTGCATTAGCAGCTAAGAAATCTATACCTATAGTATTTGTTAATAGAGATATGAGAAAGGCTGGATATGAGGATGCCTCTGAAATAGAAAAGGTATATAAAGATACATATAAGGATGTTTTAAAAGTGTATTATGTAGGGGGAAAGGAAGTTTGTCCCGATGGAAGAGAAAATATATTAAATGGAATAGATAAATAGAAGCAACATGAGAAGAAAGATAATACTTTCTTCTCATGTTTTATTTATATTGTTTTTAAATTGATGAAAAATATCTTTTTATTACAGGTGAAATTTTAAAGTAAAGGTACGTATCTAAAACTTTCTTGTTAATAATAAATCTTATAGCCATTTTAATTTGAATTTTATATATTATAGAAATAATGTATAATTTTTATAAAAAATAAAGTTAGCCTACTAATTATATTCAATATGATATAAACATAATTTTAAATTTTCAAATTGTAAACGTATAATTAAAAACTAGTAAAATCCTGTAAAATCAATGTTAAAAATTAAATTATTAACATTTTGAAAAGTATATTGACCGAAAAAAAACTTAGTGGTAATATAAAAATACTTAGTCAACTAATCAATGGAGGGAAGAGATGAGCTGTTGTGAACGTGATTCATTATATTTTGTATTTGGGGATGTAATAAGACTACATTATCATAGTATTCAAAAACTACTTGATAAGTTAGGACTTTATCCAGGGCAACCACCTGTATTATTTATATTAAATAAAAAAGATGGGCAGAGTCAAAAAGAATTGGCAACTAAAATGAATATAAAGCCTGCCACTGCTACAGTAATGTTGAAGAGAATGGAAAAATCAGGTTTTATAAAGAGAATACAGGATGAACAAGATCAACGTGTAATAAGAGTGTATATTACGGATAAAGGAAGGGAAACTATCAAAGAAGTTAAAAAGGTTATAGAAAATATTGATAATGTTTGTTTTAATAATTTTACCTTAGAGGAGAAGCTTCTTCTTCGTAGATTTTTTATGCAAATAAAAGATAATCTATTGAAAGATTCTAGTGATTGTAAAGAGACAAAGTAATATAATTTAAAAGGAATGGAGTTGAAAATATGATTAAGTTGTTCAAGCATTTAAAAAAATATTCCACATTACTAGTTGTTATAGCTTTATTAGCTTTTGGGCAAGTTATGGCAGATTTGTATTTGCCTAATTTGATGTCAAGAATAGTTGATACAGGAATTATAAAAGGAGATGTAAATTATATTTTAAAAATAGGGGGATATATGTTACTTGTAGCACTAGCAGGTAGTATTTGTGCTATATTATTAAGTTTAGTGTCCTCTAAAGTTGCAGTAGGGTTTTCAAAGGACTTGCGTGAAAAAGTGTTTACTCACGTAGAGGGCTTTTCTCTTAATGAATTTGATAAACTTGGAACAGCGTCTCTTATTACAAGAACTACTAATGATATTAATCAGGTTCAGCAGGTAATGGTTATGATTTTTAGAATAGCTGTAGTTGCACCAATTATGTGTATTGGAGGCTTGTTTATGGCATTATCAAAGGATGTGCCTTTATCTTCAGCCTTTTTAATAACTATTCCCGTATTGCTAATAATTATTAGTATCGTAGGATTTAAAGCCCTTCCACTATTTAAAAGTATACAAATTAAGATAGATAAATTAAATAGAGTAGTTAGAGAAGGACTTACAGGAATTAGGGTAGTTCGTGCTTTCAATCGTACAAAGTATGAAGAACAACGTTTTGATGAATCAAGTAAAGATTTAATGGAGACATCTATAAAGGTTAATAAATTAATGGCTACACTTATGCCAATTATTATGCTTATTTTTAATTTTATGTCTGTTGGAATAATATGGTTTGGAGCTAAGAGGATAGACTTGAATGCTATGGAAGTTGGAGACTTAATGGCATTTTTACAATATGCTATACAGGTAATGATGTCTGTAGTTATGGTTTCAGTTATATTTATTTTGATACCTCGTGCATCAGCTTCAGCAGAAAGAATAAATGAAGTTTTAGAAACACAACCTGTAATAAATGATGAAAAAAATACTAAGAAAGCAAATGATAAGAAAGGATATTTAGAATTTAAAAATGTTAACTTTAGATATCCAGGAGCAGAAGAGCCAGTATTAAGTGATATTTCCTTTGTTACTAGGCCAGGAGAAACAACTGCAATTATAGGAAGTACTGGTGCTGGAAAATCTGCATTAATAAATCTTATACCGCGTTTTTATGATATAGAAAAGGGAAATATTCTTATAAATGGAGTGGATATAAGAGAATTAAGTCAAGAAGATTTAAGAAAAAAGATAAGTTTAGTTCCACAAAAGGCAGTACTTTTCTCTGGAACTGTAGCAGAAAACATAAGATATGGAAAAGAAGGGGCTACAGATGAGGAAGTAGTACATGCAGCAAAAATAGCACAAGCTCATGAGTTTATTTCTAAAATGAAAAATGGTTATGATTCTGTAATAGCTCAGGGAGGAAATAATGTATCAGGAGGACAAAAACAACGTTTATCCATTGCTAGAGCAATAGTTAAAAAGCCAGAAGTGTATATTTTTGATGATAGTTTTTCTGCTCTTGATTTTAAAACCGATGCTAAGCTAAGGGCCGCATTAAAAGATGAAACTAAAGAATCTACTGTTATTATAGTAGCTCAAAGAGTAAGTACAGTAATGGATGCAGATAGAATAATAGTTTTAGACGAAGGAAAAATAGCTGGTATTGGAACTCATAAAGAACTTTTACAATGTTCAAAGGTGTATAAGGAGATAGTTTCATCACAGCTTTCAGAGGAGGAGATAGCATGAGTGGAGGACACAGAGGTCCAGGAGCGGGAGCAATGCCTGGAAGTAAAGCAAAAGATTTTAAAGGGTCATTTAAAAGATTGTTAAAATATATATCACCATATAAATCACAACTTTTTATAGTTTTAGTTACAGCTATTTTGAGTACAGCTTTTAGTATTGCAAGTCCTAAGATAATGGGTAATGCTGTTTCAAAGATTTTTGAAGGATTAGTAATGAAGTTTAAAGGTGTTCCAGGAGCTAGTATAGATTTTGATTATATAGGTAAAATAGTTTTAATTTTAATAGTATTATACATTGTAAGTGCTGCTTTTAGCTATATACAACAATATGTAATGGCAGGAGTTTCTCAAAGAACAGTATATGATATGCGTAAGGAATTAGAAAATAAACTTTCACGTATGCCACTTAAATATTTTGATTCAAATCCACACGGAGACACGTTAAGTAGATTTACAAATGATATGGATAATATAAGCACAACTTTGCAGCAAAGTTTAACACAATTAATAACATCTATTGTAACTATTATAGGTATACTTATTATGATGCTTACAATAAGTCCATTAATGACTCTTATTGCTCTTGTAGTATTACCTGTTGCTATGTTTGTTATAAGACCTATTTTAAAGAAATCTCAAACATATTTTTCAGATCAACAAAAATATTTGGGAACCTTAAATGGTCATATTGAAGAAATGTATACAGGACATAATGTTGTAAAAGCATTTGGATATGAAGAAAAATCTATCAATAGATTTAAAAAAGTAAATAATGATCTTTATAATTCAGGATGGAAGGCACAGTTTATTTCTGGATTAATAATGCCACTTATGAGTTTTATAAATAATATAGGATATGTGGCTGTATGTGTTACAGGTGGGTATTTAGCTACAAAAGGAAGTATTAAAGTAGGAGATATTCAAGCATTTATTCAATATATGAGACAGTTTTCACAACCTATAAATCAGACTGCAAATATTGCAAATATTATACAATCAACCGTTGCCTCAGCGGAGCGTGTATTTGAAGTTTTGGATGAAGAGGAAATAATACCTGACGATAAAGATGCTAAGGTTATAGAAAAGCCATTGGGAGAAGTTAAGTTTGAAAATGTTAATTTTGGATATAAAGAAGGAACAAATCTTATAGAAGATATGAACATTGATGTTAAAAAAGGTCAAACTATTGCTATTGTAGGACCTACAGGAGCTGGTAAAACTACTATAGTAAATCTTTTAATGAGATTTTATGAAATTAACAATGGTAGGATAACTATTGATGGCGTAGATATAAGGAATTTGAAAAGAGAAAATCTACGAAATATGTTTGGAATGGTACTTCAGGATACTTGGTCATTTAATGGAACTATAAAAGAAAATATAGGATATGGAAGAGAAGGAGCTACAGAAGAAGAAATAATAATGGCAGCTAAAACTGCTCATGCAGATCATTTTATAAGAACTCTTCCAGATGGATATGACACAATACTTAACGAAGAAGCCTCTAATATATCACAAGGTCAGAAGCAGCTTCTAACTATTGCGAGGGCAATACTTGCAGATCCATCAATTCTTATTTTAGATGAAGCTACAAGTAGTATAGATACAAGAACAGAGGTTTATATACAAAAGGCAATGAGTAACTTAATGAAGGGTAGAACAAGTTTTGTTATCGCTCATAGATTATCCACTATTAAGGATGCAGATTTAATACTTGTTATGAATCAAGGAAAAGTTATAGAACAGGGAAATCATGAAGAGCTTCTTAAAAAAGGCGGATTTTATGCAGATCTTTATAACAGTCAATTTACAAGTAAAGCATCTTAAAAAGTTAGGACATATGTCCTAGCTTTTTCTTTGTTAAAAGTAAATTTTAAATATTTTATATTTAAAATAATATTTATTATTAAAATAAATAATCAATTTTATGGTGTAACTTCATAATATAAACTATATCAATTATGAAAGGAGCTAAATTAATATGAAGTTAGAAGAAATAAAAAAACCTTATGAAACGGTGATAAGCCTAGGATCTTATTATGAAGTTGCACATCAATTAGATAGATACAATTTAAGGAAGTTTACAGGACCAATAGATTGGTTAGTATTAGAAAACATTTATAATCTTAATAGGACACTAAAAAATGGTTTTAGCGATCTTATGAGAATTAATAATTTAAAGATTGAAGCTAAAAAAAATGGATATTATACAGTTAGAGATATATATTATAATTGTCTTTCAGTTCACGACTTTCCTATAAATGATTATGATAAAGATTGGTATAGTATGTATGATCAATTTAGTAAAAGATTTAAAACAAGAATCGATAATTTTTTCTATCATATACAAAATAGCAGCTCTATTTTATTTATTAGATTGGGAGTTGAGTATAAGGGTATAAAAGAGTTAACAAGTATATTAAATAAATATGTAGAAGGGGAATATAATATACTGGCATTAAATTATTTAAATGATAAAATAATTTTGCCACATAACAAAAAGGTCAGAGAAAAAGATTGGAATCTAAAAAATGTTTGCTATGCTGAAGTACCTAATACTAAGGGGAAATGGGAAGGAGACAATGAGGCTTGGAACTATCTATTAGAGGGAATATCATTAGATAGATAAAAGCTAATTTTAGTAAAAAATTAGGTAACCAAGGAAATATAGTTAGTTTAAATTAATTATTAAATATAATAGAAAATGTGAAAGGATTTTCTATAAAATATTATTTAGGAATTTAAAAGTTATTTTATTAATTTAAAGGGGCTAAAGGGAAGAATTAAAATTGTTTTGAGCTTTAGCCTCTTTATTATATATTAATATGATTTACATAAAGGATTTATGATTATTGATTTACTATATAGCGTAGTATATACTTATTTAAAGTAATAAAGAAAAGATAATTAAAAGGGATGGTCAAATATGTCAGAGGAATTAGATAAATTGATTAAAGAACGTAGAAATAATAATAAAAAAAAGAAAAATCAAATTCCTTATGCAATTGTTTTAATAGTTTTATTAATAATATTAGCCTATAAATTATTAAATTTAGACTATAATTATGCTGTAAGTTTAATAATAGGTACAGCTATAGGATTAGTCTTAAGATATTCTAGATTTTGTTTTGTTGGTGCAGTAAGAGATCCATTTACTGGAGGAAACACTAAGTTATTAAGAGGTGTACTTATGGCAATGATAGTAAGTACTATTGGTTTTTTTGTAATTCAAAACAATTATTTAAAGACCCATCCTATAAGATATGAGTTTATACCTGGAACAGTGAGTCCCGTTGGTTTACATATAATGATAGGAGCATTTATGTTTGGCATAGGAATGGTTATAGCAGGGGGATGTGCTTCAGGTGTACTTATGAGAATGGGAGAAGGACATCTACTCCAATGGATAATTCTTTTGGGATTTTTAATTGGAACTGTCCTTGGAGCTAAAGATTACCCCTTTTGGTATAAGCATATTATTGCTCAGGCAAACACCGTTTATTTTCCTGAATACATAAATTTTAATATTGTAGTAGTACTACAATTGATTGTATTGATAATACTATATATATTGGCATTAAAATATGAGAAAAGAAAAAAGTGAAGTATTAATTATGAATTTAGTAATGGAGGCAGTAAAAATGGAAGTTAGAGAATTAGATTGTTTATATGAAGAATGTCCAATTCCACTGCTAAAGGCAATGAAGGAATTAAAGACAATGAAAGCTGGGGATGTTTTAGTAGTACATTCTGATCATAGTTGTGTGGGGATTAGTATAGAGGAATGGGCAAAGGAAAAAAAATATGCAGTAAGGATAGTTGAAATCTATAATGGAGAATGGGAAATTTATATAGAGAAGCCAAAGAAAAAATAGGAGAGATACTATGAAAAATATTTCTAATTGGTTGAAAAGACCCTGGCCTTATTGGGTAGGAGGAATTTTATTAGGATTTATAAATGTAATTTTATTAGCAGTCAGTGGAATAACCTGGCAAATTACTAGTGGATTTTTATTATGGGGAGTTGGAATTTTAGAATGGATTGGAGTACAACCTCTAAAATGGCAATATTTCAAGTATTTTAATTATTATTATAACCCTATAATAGAGAAGCAACATATATTTTTTAATCAATATACAATTTTAAATATAGGGGTTATATTGGGATCTTTAATAGCTACATTATTAGCTTCCCAATTTAAACTAAAAAATATTAAAAATAAAAAGCAATGTTTTATGGCACTAATAGGTGGTATTTTAATGGGATATGGCACAAGACTTGCTTTTGGGTGTAATATAGGTGCTTTTTTTAGTGGAATTCCTTCTTTTTCTTTACATGCATGGGTATTTGAAATTTTTGTTATTTTGGGAGCTTGGGTAGCATGGAAAATAGTATTAAAAGTATTTATATAAAAAGGAGAATAACTCCTTTTTATACACACTATTTTAACAAAAGCCTTTTTTTGTAGAGGTGATAAAATCTATAAACATCTCTTCATATTTAGTAAACTCATAGTTCTTTCTAAAAGCAACATAATAATAAAAAGGAACGAATAAATCATTTATTTTGATTTGCTTAATAATATCTTTTGATAGTTCTTTTTGCATTGATAGTTTTGGTAAAAAAGAAAAACCATTTCCAGCTATTATAGAAGATTTTATAGCCTCAGGAGAATTCATATCATATATTATGTTTAAATCCTCTAAATATATATCTTTATCCCCTAAAGCTTTTTCAATAATAATTCTGGTACCAGAATTATTTTCACGAAGTATTAATGGAATTTCCTTTAGTTCATCTATAGAAATTTTCTCAGGTGTATTATCACAATTCCCTACTAATAGTAATTCATCTGTCGTTATGATTTTAGTATCTAAAGTATTTATTTCCGGATTATATTGGATTATTCCTATATTAATTGTGTGATCACATAATTTTTCAATTATTTTAGTGGAATTATCTAATTCTATATTAATATCTACCTCACTATGAAGCTTTTTAAATGTATAAATGCTACAAGGTAATGCGTATTCTCCAATACTTTTACAAGAACCTATCATTAGTTGAGGGGACTCTTCTTGTATATTTTTTAAATCCCTTTCCATATTTCCCTGAATAGATAAAAGGGTATGAGCGTAATCAAATATTATTTTACCTTCATCTGTTAATTTAACACCTCTATTGCTTCTTGTTAATAGACTTACCCCCAGTTCATTTTCTAGGTTCTGGAGCTGTATACTTAAGCCAGGTTGGGTAAGATGAAGACGTTTAGCTGCTTTGGATATACTGTTACATTTTACTGTTATGTAAAATGATTGTAAATATTCAAGGTTCATAATTTCACATCCTCAAATTTATAAAAGTAATAAAAAGTTAATTTATTATACTATTATATCATAAACCAATATATATTTAGTCCATTTAAGCTTAATAAAATTTTCATATATTATTTATATATAAGTAACTTTTATAGTGTATAAAACTTCTTTATTATTCAAAGTTTACGCAATAGATTATAATTTAATTGAGAAAAAGTTAACAATCTAAAATTTTACTATGTAAGAATTGGTTATATTAATATAGAGAATAGGAGAGGATATTAATACTTAAATTATTTGGAGATATAGTAAGTTACATTAGTAGTAGTTTATGGTATATATTTTTACCTTTTATTATATTTATTGCAATTTTTATAAATATAAAAACCAGGAAATTTTTTAATGTAATTAGTAAAAAAGATAAGGATAAATGGAATCTTTTAAATATAAAAGCTTCTTTATCTATTTCTTTGTCTTCTAAAATTGGAACTGGAGCCATTATAGGAGTTTTAGCTGCTATGTGGAAAACATCCCAAAATGGTATAGGAGGAGAAAGTATAGTTTTATGGGTAATTATTGGTATGTGTTTTTTAGTACCTGTTACTTATTCTGAGGTATTGTTTTCCCAAATTACAAAAAAAAATCCTAGAAAATTTATAGATCATTATATAAATAAAACCATGGGGGCTATATATGCTGTTTCTCTTGTAGTTTTATATTCTTTTGGGTTTGTGGGATTTCAAATGACAGGTATTCAAAGTGTAATAAATATATTTTCTAAACAAAATTTTGGGTATGAGTTTACTCAAAACAACAGACTATTTTTTATTGTTTTGCCTATAATTATAATTGTTACAATTATAGTTATAACTAAAAACTATAAGCTTTTTATAAACACATTAGGTTCTTTAGTAGCTTTAATAGTTTTAGCATATGGCTTGCTTTTTATAAGCTTTTTAATTTTAACTAAAGATTTTATTTTTCAGTATATAGATTATATTTGGAAAGACTTTATAAACATTAAATCAGTTTCAATAGGAATGCCTATTGGATTTATAATTGGGTTACAAAGAATTATTCAAATAAGTGAAACAGGGCTTGGAACCAGTGCTTTGGCTAGTTCAGATAGTAAAAACTCTCCCAGACGAGAGGCTCTACTTCAGACTATATCTACCATAATAACTACATTTATAGCAGTAATAATTACTTCATATATATTTACTTATGGAAGGTATAACTTAGATAATATTTCACTTACTGGTAATGGATTTGAAAGGATTTCTTCTTATTTGTATAGTGTAATTTCTGTAACGGGGTACTTAGGGGAAGGAATAATAATTATGTTCTTTATACTTTCAGGTTTAACAACAGTTTTAGGATCTTTTCATTTTCTTAACACAACTATTAGCATAAGTGAGAATAGAAGAATTGCTTTTTATATAGTTTTAATATCTTTATCTGGACTACTTAGTATCTCAAATTTTGATGTAATATTTGATGCAGCAGATTTACTAATGTTTATAGTTGCATCTATAAATATGTCAGCAATTTTTATATTTATAAATAAGGACATAAAGAGTTTCAAAATAAATTAGTGGAGGTATGTAAAAGTGAGTAAAAAATTTTTAATAGTTGGTGGAGTTGCAGGTGGAGCATCTACAGCGGCTAGATTAAGAAGACTTAGTGAAGAAGATGAAATTATAATGTTTGAAAGAGGCCCTCATGTATCATTTTCAAATTGTTGTTTACCATATCATTTAAGTGGTGTGGTGGAAGATGCAGAAAGCCTTGTTTTAATGAATCCAAATAAATTTTTATCACAATATAATATAGAAGCTAGAGTAAATAATGAAGTAGTATCAATTGATAGACATAAAAAAGAAGTTATAGTTAAAAATTTAGCAACAGGAGAAGAATATGTTGAAGCATATGACAAATTAATATTATCTCCAGGTGCAAAACCAATAGTACCACCTATAAATGGTATAGAAAAGGTAAACACTTTTACAGTAAGAAATGTTGTAGATATAGATAAATTAAATAAGTTCGTAAAAGGCTTAAAAAGTAAAAATGTATCAGTAATTGGTGGCGGATTTATTGGAGTTGAAGTTGCAGAAAACTTAAGAGAAGCTGGATACAATGTTACACTAATAGAAGCAATGTCACAGATCATGAAACCATTTGATTATGACATGATTCAAATATTACACAAAGAATTATATGATCATGGAATAAGATTAATAATTTCAGATAAAGTAAGTGCATTTGAAAAAGATACAGTTGTTTTAGAATCAGGAAAAAAAGTAGAAACAGAAGCTGTTGTTATGGCAATAGGAGTAGTGCCAGAAACTGAATTAGCAGTTAAGGCAGGACTTGAAATTGGTGAAACAGGAGCAATAAAAGTAGACCAAAACTATAAAACTTCTGATGAAAACATATATGCTGTTGGTGATGCCATTGAAGTATACAATCCATTAATAGGTAAAATGACTAAATTACCATTGGCAGGACCTGCTCAAAAACAAGCTAGAGAAGTAGCAGATCATATTTTTGGAATGTTAGTTTTAAATACAGGTTTCATAGGATCATCTGTAATTAAATGCTTTGATTATAATGCAGCTTCTACAGGATTAAATGAGGGAATGATAAAGGCATATAACTTAGATATAAAATATGAAGTAGTTAAAGTAATTCCAGGTGATAAAGTTGGTTTAATGCCAGGATGTGAGCCTCTTCATTTTAAACTTTTATTTGAAATACCAACAGGAAGAATATTAGGAGCCCAAGCTATTGGTAAAGGAAATGTGGATAAAAGAATAGATGTAATAGCAACAGCAATTAAATTCGGAGCGAAAATAAATGATTTAAGAGACTTAGAATTATGCTACGCTCCACCTTTTGGCACAGCTAAAGATGTGGTTAATTATGCAGGATATGTAGGTTCTAACTTGTTAAATGGAGTTTTTAAACAGGTGCGTGAAAGTGATGTAAGAGAGCTTATAGAAAACGGAGCATACATAATAGATGTAAGGGAAAAAAGTGAATACAAATTAAGTCATATTATTGGAGCAAAGAATATACCTCTTAGTGAATTAAGGGATAGAACAAATGAAATACCTAAGGATAAACCAGTATATTTGCATTGCAGAAGCGCTCAAAGAAGTTATAATGCTGCAATGGCATTAAAGCATTTAGGATTTGAAAATATTTATAATATTTCTGGTGGATTTATGGGAATTTGTTTTTATGAGTATTTTAATGATGAAACTACAGGAAGAGAAAAAATAGTAACTGATTATAATTTCCTATAATTAAAAAGGAGCATACTCCTATGCTCCTTATAAACAATATTTAAATGTTATTATCATATTTTATAATTTTTAGGGAATTAAAATAAATATTTAGAAGGGAAATTTATTTATGAAGAAAAAACAGATTTTTATTGGATTTGCACTTTTGATAGCTTTAGCTATATTTGCCTCTTTCCAATTTTCAAAAGATTATAGGCTTGCATTACATTTAATTATTGGATTAACAATTGGATATGTTATGCAAAGATCAAGATTTGGGTTTGCAGGTGGTATTAGAAAATTATATATAACGGGAGATAGCAGCTTAACAAAAGCACTAATGTTTTTATTTTCAATTACAATTATAGCAACGGCATCAATACATTATGGTGCACATGTTAATGGTGCGGATGTATATTATAGAGCAGTTAAATCAGGTGCGGCTATAATCCCTGGTTCAGATTTTGTAGAACCAGCTAACTTAGCAACTGTGCTAGGTGGTATTTTATTTGGTATAGGAATGATGCTTGGTGGAGGATGTGCTTCAGGAACTTTAACAGATGCAGGAGAAGGAGAAGGAAGAGGACTTATTGTTTTATTTTTCTTTGCAACAGGTGCTTTATGGGGAGCTCATGATATGCCTTGGTGGAAAGAAAGCATATTTTTCAAAGTACATAAACAGCTTTATTTACCAGATGTTTTTGGATATATGGGAACTATAATAGTTTCATTATTAGGATTTTTAGTAATATATATAATTGCCAAAAAATATGAAAGTAAAAGAAAAATAGAAAATAGTTTTCAATCACAAAAGTATGAAAACTGGGAAAAAGATATGCCAGAAAGTAAAGAATATAAGTTTTTTAGCCAATATACTTATCATAAATTTTTTGTAAAAAGATGGTCTTATTATACCGGTGCAGTATGTATTATGATTATGTTCATTACAATATTAGTAACCACAGGGACAAGCTGGGGAGTAACAGCTGTATTTGCAGATTGGGCAGCTTGGTTTTATCAATCTTTAGGAATTTTAGATGTATCTACTTGGAGCTGGTTTGCAGGAAGAATGGATGGAATTCGTGGAGGTTTTTTCAATGACCCAGGTTCCATGAGAAATGCAGGTATTATTTTGGGTGCATTATTATCACCATTACTAGCTGGACATTTTTCATTTAAGAAGAGTTTTAAATTTAGAGATGTTGTGTATTATGCTATAGGTGGATTATTAATGGGATATGGTGCAAGAATTGCTTTAGGATGTAATGTAGGAGCATTATACTCAGGAATTTGTAATATGTCTTTATCAGGATGGGTATTTTTACCTTCACTAACACTTGGGGGAATACTTGGAGTAAAATTTTCAAAAAAAATTAAGCTAACAATTTAATAATGTGATTTACTAAATTTAGTTAAATATAAAATAAAGGTTATCTATAAAAGGATAACCTTTATTTATTATCTTTATGTCTTAAATTTTATAACTAAATATAAAGTTTATAATATTTTAAGTTTTAAAATTAGAATAAAAAATTAGCTTTGAGGAAAGTTAATTTAGAAAGGAGAGAGTAGTTTGGGGAAAAATAAAAGTAAAAGCAGGGAAATAGATTTTGGGGATTTACCAAGTAATTATGTATTAAAAGTACGGGATGCCTTAATACTAAATGAAAGAAAAGGAAAAGATGCTACATCAGAAGAGATATTAAATAATAGTAACCTTAAAAATAAAATAGATAAACAAATTGGAAAAAATAGTATCTATTAAATAAATTGTTTTACTATAAAAAAGCTATTTTTTCATTAAAATTATTGTGAAATATAATTAGATTATTATGTTTCACAATTTTTTAATCAAAAAATTTATTTAGGAAATAATATTTTGAATTTATGGGGAATTACATACTATTTTTTACATTGATAAAATTATGTTTAGATGGTATAATTTTTAAGCGTTTACATATAAAATTTAATAAAATAATTTAAGGTGCTCGAAAGAGATAATAGGGAAAAAGTATAAAGACTTTGCAGCCCCCGCTACTGTTAACAGGACGAAATTCATATACCACTGTCTTAGGATGGGAAGGTGAATATTAGGATGATTGGAAGCCAGGAGACCTGCCTAAAATTAGGAACTAATAACTTCGGAGGGAGGTTTGATAGTATTTTACATAAGTTATTAAAATATATAATAGAACTGTAAGCATACTTCCGGTGAGGTACGCTTTATTTTTTTGAAAAATACTATTTAAATTTGCAAATTAGATTAATTTACAATTAAATATTAAAATTTGGAGGTAAAAATGAAAAGATTAAAAAAATATATAGTAATTATACTAACAATATGTTTATCTATCTCAATATTTGGCTGTGGTAATAAAAACACTATTGAAACGGATAAAAAGGTTTCAAAGTCAGAGAATAAGCAAGGTACTAAGTATCCATTGATTATAGAAAATTATGATGGTTATATTGAATCAAATAAAGGTGCATTAGTAAAACAAACATTTAAAAAAAGACCAAAGAGAATATTAAGTGTTTGTCAGGCAACTACAGAGGTACTAATTGCTTTAGGATTAAAAGATGATATTATAGCAACAGCTCATAGGAAAAGTCCTATTTATAAACCTTTTGAAAGGGAGTATAATAGCATAAAATTTTTAGGAGAAAGCTATCCATCTAAAGAAGTGGCACTTTCATTAGAACCGGATATAATTGTGGGCTGGGGAAGTCTTTTTCAGGGAGATGCTTTAGGCAGTGTACTGGATTGGCATAAAAGAGGTATAAACACTTACGTAATGCAAAACACTGTTCCAATTTCGGGAAATAGAAATGTAAATTGGGTTTTAAAAGATATTGAAAATTTAGGAAAGATTTTTAATGTTCAGGATAAGGCTAAGAAGCTTATTAAAGATATTAAAGGAAGAATAAATAAAATAGAGGATAATGTAAAAAATTTAAAAGAAGAGGACAAGCCTAAAGTATTAACAGTTCAATTTATGTATGAAAATGAGTTTTCAGCTAGAAGCTCCTCTGATTTGACTGCTGATATTATTAGATTATCTGGTGCTACTTCTTTGGACGATAAACCAGGGAAACAAAGTCTTGAAGTAATGATTGAAAAAAATCCAGATGTTATTTTAGTTATTAATATGAATAATAGTCCAGCAAATAAAACAATAGAAGCTATGAAAAAGAACCCTAGTCTTCAAAAAGTTAACGCTGTAAAAAATAATAAATTCTTAATTATTGAGCATACAGCATTTTATTGTGGTAGCCTTAGAACTATTGATAGTATAGAAGATTTATATGAAATTATTCATAAAAAGTAGGGGAAATTGAAATGAATAAAAAAAAGAAATTTCCATTAGTTATAATAATAATTGTTTTAACTATATTATTAATTGTTTCAATGATAGTTTCAATTACCTTTGGAGCCGTGCCAATTAAATCATTAGATGTAGCAGAAATTTTATATTATAAAATTTTTAATGTGGGAACTAATAATGCTATAGAACTATTACAAAGTGCTAGGGCGGATATCATATGGAATATAAGATTTCCTAGAGTACTTATGGGAGCGGTAGTTGGAGCAGGTCTTTCACTTTCTGGCGTACTTATGCAAGCTATAGTAAGGAATCCGTTAGCTAATCCTTATATATTAGGAGTCTCTTCAGGGGCTTCTCTTGGAGCAACTATGGCAATAATGCTAGGTACATTTTCATGGCTTGGGTGTTATGGGGTGTCAATAGGAGCATTTATAGGTGCGATTATAACTTCAACATTTGTTTTTTTTATAGCTTTTTCAGGAACAGGTAAAGGAAATACTATTAAACTTCTTTTAGCGGGTATGGCTATAAATGCTATGTGTTCTGCTTTTACTAGTTTTATAATTTATACATCTAATAATACTGAAGGAATTAGATCCATAACATTTTGGACAATGGGTGGACTTACTAGCTCGTCTTGGAATATTATACCTATTCCTACTATAGTTGTGCTTATAATTTCTATAATTGCCATTACTCAATTCAGAGTTTTAAATGTTTTACTAGTTGGAGAAGAATCAGCTATAACAATGGGAGTAAATATTGTTAAATATAGAAAAATATACTTGATATTAAGTGCAACAGTAACTGGAATTGTTGTGGCTGCGTCAGGAACTATAGGATTTGTGGGACTTATTATTCCTCATATTGTAAGAATGATAGTAGGTTCCAATCATAAAAGAGTTATGCCAATTTCAATTTTATTAGGTGGAATTTTTCTTATTTGGTGTGATGTATTCTCTAGAATGTTTTTACAAAACAGTGAAATTCCAATAGGAATTGTTACGGGAATGATTGGTGGACCGTTTTTTATTTACATGATGCTCACCAAAAGTTATGGTTTTGGAGGTGAGTAAGTGAATATATCCGTAAAAGATTTATATGTTAAAATAGGCCACAAAACTATTGTAGAGAATGTAGGGATTGATGTAGGAAATAGAGAGTTTGTAGGAATTATAGGGCCAAATGGAAGTGGCAAATCTACATTGTTAAAAACCATATATCGTGCATTAAAACCTTATTGTGGAACAATAAAAATAGATAATACTTTAATTGAAAATATGCCATTAAAAGAATCTGCTAAAAAACTCGGAGTAATGACACAGGCTAGTAGTTTTAACTTTGATTTTACCGTGCAAGAAGTTGTTATGATGGGAAGAACTCCTCATAAAAAGATGATGGAACCTGATGATGAAAAAGATTATGAAATAGTTTATAAATCCCTAGAGATGGTTGGTATGTATAATTTAATGAATAGAAAATTTAATTCTCTTTCAGGAGGAGAAAAACAGAGAGTATTAATTGCTAGAGCGCTAAGTTGTGAGCCCAAAGCTTTAGTATTAGACGAACCTACAAATCATCTTGATATTTACTATCAAATTAGTCTATTAGATATTGTTAAAAATTTGAATGTCGAAATTTTTTCTGCTATACACGATTTAAACCTTGCAGCTACTTATTGTGATAAAATATATGTTATGCAAAAAGGAAGTATTGTAAAGTATGGTACTCCTAAGGAAGTATTTACATCAGAACTTTTAAAAAAGGTTTTTAATGTTAATGCTATAATTGAGGAAAATAATAAAACGAATAAAATAAACATTATATATACAGGTGTATAGAAAAAATTCATAAATAAGACCACTATGAAGTATCATAGTGGTCTTTATATTAAAAATGATTTTATTGAATATAAAGGGAATAGTAATGGTTTAAGATAAATATATAATGTAACAAGGATTTATAATGTGGGGGGATATATTATGTTGTATAGGGAATTTGGGAAAACAAAAGAGAAGGTTTCAATTTTAGGATATGGGTGTATGAGGTTACCTTGTGTTTCAAATAATAACAAAAGTGTAGACGAAAAAGAGGCTATAAAACAAATTAGGTATGCTATTGATAATGGGGTTAATTATATAGACACTGCCTATATATACAATGAGGGTATAAGTGAGTGTGTAGTAGGAAAAGCTTTAAAAGATGGATATAGACAAAAGATTTATTTGGCAGATAAGCTGCCATCTTGGCTTATAAAAAGTAGAGAGGATATGGATAAATGCTTAAATGAACAATTAGAAAAACTTAGTACAAATTATATAGATTTTTATCTTTTGCACGCATTGAATAAAGAGTACTTTGAAAATTTAAAGAAGAATAATGTGTTTGATTTTTTAGAAAGTGCCGTTTCTAGCGGAAAAATAAAGTATATTGGTTTTTCTTTTCATGATGAGTTAGACATATTTAAAGAGATAGTAGACTATTATCCTTGGAGTTTTTGTCAAATACAATATAATTATTTAGATAAGGATTATCAAGCTGGAGAAGAGGGTTTAAAATATGCATCACAAAAGGGTTTAGGTATAGTTATTATGGAACCATTAAGGGGGGGAAGCATTGCTACAAATATCCCAAAGCATATTAAAGATATTTGGGAGGAGTATAGTGGTGGTAAAAAAAGTCCAGTATATTGGGCATTGAAATTTTTATGGAATTATCCACAAATACATGTAGTATTAAGTGGTATGAATAATATGGACCATATAAAAGAGAATATTAATATTGCTAATAAAACAAAGGCAAACTCTTTGAATAAAGAAGAATTAAACTTAATAGAAAAGGTTAAAAAAGAATATGAATCTAAGATAAAAATAAGGTGTACAGGGTGCAATTATTGCATGCCTTGTGATCATAATGTGGACATACCGAATGTATTTAAGACTTATAATGATGCTTATATGTTTGAAGATATTTCTGGTATGAAGGATAAATATAATAAATTTTTAGAAGGAAAAGCTTCAAATTGTATTAAGTGTGGTAAATGTGAAAAGAGTTGTCCTCAACATATTCAAATTAGAAGGGAGTTAGAGAAGGCAATAGACTTATTTGAAAATAATAAATAAACTTTTGACAAGTTTATTTAATTTTCATATAATAAGTAACAATAACCTTCGTATAAGTCCAAAAATATGGTTTGGGCGTCTCTACTATACTACCGTAAACAGTATAACTATGAAGAACTTAAGCCAGTGGAAGGTTAAATACTTTTAAAAGGCGGATTAAGTAATGGATAAATTTATTTTTACAAAACAAATAAAAGCAGCAGCAAAAAATGAATTATGTGATTTAGTTATTAAAAATATAACAATTGTGGATGTATTTCAAAATGATAGTTTTATAAGTGATGTGGCTATAAAAGATGGTTATATAGTTGGCATTGGAAATTACGAAGGAAAAAACAATGTAGAAGGTAGTGGGAAATATATATGTCCAGGTCTTATAGATGCTCATGCTCATATAGAATCCTCTTTAACCACTCCTGATGAGTATTATAAAGCAGCTCTTAAACATGGAATAACTTCTATTATTACAGATCCTCATGAAATAGCAAATGTTTTAGGTATTAATGGCATAGAGCTTATGATGAATTTAAGTGAAAATCTTCCTTTGGATTTTTATTTTATGTTGTCCTCTTGTGTTCCTGCTACAGATTTTGAAAGTTCTGGAGCAAGACTTAAAAGTGAGGATTTATTACCTTTTTATAAAAATGATAAAGTATTAGGATTAGCAGAGATTATGAATGCCCCTGCAGTATTTAATTGTGATGAGGACATGATAAATAAAATATGGGATGCAAAAGATAAGGGATTAGTTATAGATGGACATGGGGCTGGTTTCGATGAGACTATGATTAATACATATGCTACGGCTAATATTATTACAGACCATGAGTGTCATAATGGGCAGGAAGTTATTGAAAGATTAAGAAGGGGCATGTATGTATTAATAAGAGAAGGAACTGTAGCTAAAAATCTTAAGGAACTAATTAAGGTTGCCAGTATAAAAAATTCAAGAAGAATTTGTTTTTGTACAGATGATAAGCACATTGATGACTTAATAAAAAATGGAAGCGTAGATAATTCAATAAAAATGGCTATAAAGCATGGTTTAAAACCTGAAACAGCTATACAAATGTGTACACTTAATACTTCAGAGTGCTATAAATTAAAACACAAGGGTGCTATTGCCCCAGGATTTATAGCAGATTTTATTATACTTGATAATTTAGAAGACTTTAAGATAAATTCAGTTTATAAAAATGGAAAATTAGTAGTATCTGAAAATAAATTATTATGTGATATAGATAAAAAAAATGTTAAACAGTATATAAAAAATAGCATTATACTTCCAAAGCTTGATGAGAATAGCCTTTTTATAAGCTTAAAGGATAAAAATATTTTAAACGCTATAAAAATTATACCAAACAAGTTAGAAAGTAAGCATTTAAAAATTAGTATTAGTGATCTTAAAGATAAAGAAAAGTTTGTAGCGGATTTAGAAAAGGATTTAATTAAGATAGCGGTAATAGAACGTCATAATGGTACTTCAAATATTGGACTGGGAGTTATTAATGGTTTAAATATAAAAGAAGGTGCCATTGGAACTACAATAGCGCATGATTCTCATAATATAATTTTAGCGGGATGTAATGACGAAGATATGATATTTGCAGCAAATAAGCTAAAAGATATTGGTGGAGGAATAATAGTTGTTAAAAATAAAAAGGTTCTTGCCTCAATTCAACTTGAGATAGGAGGACTTGTAACAAGAAGGGATTGTAAGGAAATTATAACGGATCTTAATTCTTTACATAAAGCTGTAAATGAAATAGCACCCAATATTAATTTTAACCCCTTTTTAACTTTATCTTTTTTATCTTTACCAGTAATTCCTGAATTGAAAATAACAGACAAAGGACTTTTTGATGTAACTAAATTTCAGTTTATAGAAGCAGCAAGTAAGTAATGAAGTAATAAAAAAATAAATATTATTGATTTGAAGGGTTGTCTAATTTAAGACAACCTTTTTAGATTTGTACTTATAGAATATTTTACATATAAATTTCTATAATTTTGAATAAAAGTAAATGTAAAGATTTACTAATTAATTATAACAAAAATTGGAATGTGAAAAGTTTATAAATATAATAAAAATTATGTTTATAAATCGTTATTATTTTGATATTATAATAAAATAGGATTTGTACTAATCAGTCAGTTTTATAATTTCATTTTATATAAGGAGGAAAAAACCAATGAAGAATACTTTAAAAGTATTTAAAAGGGATATGTTAAGTATGATAAAGAATCCTGTGGCTTTAATAGTGGTTATAGGAATATGTGTTATTCCTTCCCTTTATGCATGGGTTAATATAAAGGCATGCTGGGATCCATATGAAAATACAAGTACTATCCCAATAGCAGTTGTAAATAATGATAAGGGAGTAACTTTTAATAATAAAGAGTTAAATATAGGTAATGATGTTATAAAAAAATTAAAAGACAATCATAATATTGGATGGAAGTTTGTTAATTCTAAACAAGCTGAACTTGGAGTTATAGACGGAACATATTATGCTACTATAGAAATTCCAGAAAACTTTTCTTGTGATTTAACAAGTTTAATATCAGACAAGCCTAAAAAGCCAGAAATATTATATAAAGTGGATACTAAAACTAACCCTGTGGCAACTAAAATTGCAGGGGCAGCTAAGACTACATTAGTTGATGAAATAACAACTAATTTTATATCCACAGTTAATGAAACAGTATTTGATTCTTTTAATGAAATGGGAGAAAATTTACAGGACAAGGAAGATAAAATAATTAAAGTAAAAGATTCTATAATAAAAGCAGATGAAAATATGGATATTATACTTGCTGCATTAAATAATGTTAATAGTAATTCCGAAAATTTATCTAATTATTTATTAGAACTTAAATCTACTATTCCAGACATGATAAAGAGTATTAATACACTTAGTGATAATAAAAAGAATAGCAAAGGCTTTTTAATAAATACTCAGGATACCTTAAATAATGCCTTTTTAAATGCAGATTTTAATTTTAAAGAGATTGAAAGTTCCACAGAGAAAATACAAAATTTACTAAAAGACTTAGCTATATCAGGTAGTGATAATTCTAGTATAAATATAAATAGTACATTATCTAAAATAAAAAGAGAGATAGATTTTGTTAACACTCGTATTAATAGATTAGTGGTGTTTTTTCAGAATATAAATGATCTTCATCCTAGTAAACCTGTTTCTCAAATAATAGTGAATTTAAAAAATATCATGGATAATCTAAATAAAGAAAAGGATAGCTTAGATAAATTACAACAGCAAGTTGGAAGTACAAATGAGGTTAACAAGGATTTAATTAATACTATTAGTAGTAATATATTTAACATTCATAAGGATGTGGAATCAGAAATTAAAAATTATAATTTAAAAGCTAGACCTGAGCTAAATAATATAGTAAATAATCTTATAAAAGCAACAGATGATGCTTCTAAGCTTATAGATTTATCTGGAGGATTAGTTAATCAAATAGATGAATTATTATCATCAGGGGCAGAAGGAAGTGAATTAGCTTCAGATATATCTAAAAAATTATATGATAGATTAACAGAATATAAAGAAGTAATAGGAAAAATTAGTGAACGATTAAAAATGGTGGATAATAAAGATTTGGTAAAAATAATATCAATACTTCAAAGCAATCCACAATTTATGGGAGATTTTATATCAAGTCCGTTTAATTTAAAGGAAGAACCTATTTATGCTATACCTAATTATGGATCAGCCATGACGCCTGTTTATACTGTGCTTGCTCTTTGGGTTGGAGGACTAATTTTAACCTCAGTATTAAGGACTGATGTGGTAGATTTTAAAGGAAGTAAAAATATAACTATAAGACAAAAATATTTTGGAAAAATGTTAACGTTCATTACATTTGCATTGATACAAGGACTTGTAGTAGCTGTAGGTAATAAACTTATTTTAGGAGTATATACGGTAAATACTTTTTTGATGATTCTATTTTCTCTAATAACAGCATTTACTTTTTCAATAATAATATATAGTTGCGTTGCATTATTAGGAAATGTAGGTAAAGCTTTAGCCATAGTACTAATGATAGTACAACTTGCGGGTAGTGGCGGAACTTATCCAATACAAGTTGATCCTATGATATTTAGAATACTTCAGCCATTTTTTCCATTTACCTATGCTATTGGTGGGTTTAGGGAGGCTATAGCAGGACCACTTATATCTAGTGTTGTATTAGACTTGGTAGTATTAATTGTACAGGCTTTTATATTCATACTAATAGGATATTTCTTAAAATCACCATTACATCATAAGGTAAGTAAGTTTGAAGCCAAGTTTAAAGAATCAGGCATATCAGAGTAAAGGAGGTAATAGCATGAAAAAGATTTTAAAAGTTTTGGCACATGATTTAAAAAATATTATTAAAAATCCAGTGGCATTATTTATAGTAACAGGATTATGTATCCTTCCTTCATTGTATGCATGGATTAACATAAAAGCATGTTGGGATCCTTACTCAAATACGGGTAATTTGCCTGTGGCTGTAGTTAATAAGGATGAGGGTGCACTATTTAATGGTAAATCTATTAATGTTGGTAATGAGGTTGTAGAGTCTCTTAAGAAAAATAAAAATATTGGATGGAAATTTATTGATGAGTGGCAAGCAAATAACGGATTAAATGAAGGTAAGTACTATGCAATGATAGAAATACCCTCTAATTTTTCAAAGGGACTTGTTAGTTTAGCAAGTACAGATCCCCAAAAACCAAACATAATTTATAAAGCTAATGAAAAGGCTAATGCAATAGCTACAAAAATAACAAATGCGGCAAAGGAAAGTGTTGCAAGGGAAATAAAAACTAATTTTGTAGATGCAGTAAATGAGAAGGCTTTTGAAAAATTAAATACAATGGGGGAAGAGTTACAAACTCATAAACCCGAAATATTACAATTAAATGATATTTTAAATAGCTCTATTAATCAGTTAGATAAAGTGAAAAATTATATAAATACAGCTAATAATGATTCAGTTAATTTACAGGATTATCTTAAAAAAGTTCAAAATGATTTGCCAAAAGTTACAGAGCAGATAAATACTCTTCAAAAAGCAACTTATGCAAGTAAAAATCTTATTATGTCAACAGAGCAAACAGTAACTTCTTTAGGTGGTAATATAAATAGTGATATTATGGAAATTGAAACAACTAATAGAAAAGTCCAAAATTTAATTAAAGAGTTAAAAAAATTAAATGAAGGTGTAGGGGATTCAGCACAAATAATAAAGGATGCAGAATCTATAGAGAATTTGCTTAGTATGATGGACAATATAATAGATTCAAGGATTAAAATATTAGAAGCCCTTAATGACTTGAAATCTAGTAGTAGCATTTCGGAATTTATAGATGCATTAAGAAATTTAAAAAAGGCTATAAAGGATGCAAAAGATACAGCAGGTAATATAAGTTCCTCTGAGAAAAATGAAACTGTAGATAAAAAAAGTATAAATGAAATGCTAGATAGATTATCAGATATAAGTAGTGAAATTTCAAAGCAAGTTACTAATATTTCAAGTACACTTTATAAAACACTTATACCTACTCTTAATAGTATGGGAGATGGGTTAAATACGGGATTAACTAATGCGGATGGAGTTTTGGATAGTATAAAAGTTATAGTTCCTAAGTTGAATGCATTGTCTAAATTTGGAGTAGCAACTAGCTCAATGGCTGCTGATGAAGGAAATAGACTAAGTGAAAAACTTACAACTTTTCAAAATGATTTAGCCCAATTAACTGATAAGACAAAGGATTTAACAGAAGAAAATTTAAATGGAATATTAAATATGATGGAAAAAAATCCAGATGAAATGGCTTCCTTTATATCTTCTCCTATAAAATTAAATGAACAAGAGGTTTATGATGCAGGTATTTTTGGGGTTGGATTAACTCCATTTTATACAGTACTTGCAATTTGGGTAGGGGCTTTATTATCCTGTGCATTATTAACTGTAGAATGTGAAGAAGAGTTTAAAATGAAAGAAAAGATAAATATATGGCATGAACATTTTGGAAAGATGTTATTATTTTTAGGTATAGTAATAATACAGGCTATTATTGTTACACTAGGGGATGTGTATATACTAGGGGTAAAGGCAGCAGACTTTAGGCTTATGATATATTTATCTGTGGTGACAGCTATTACCTTTACAATTATAATTTACACATTAGTTTCAATGTTTGGAAATGTAGGAAAAGCTATAGCAGTAATAATAATGGTATTTCAAATTGCTGGTGCAGGTGGGATATACCCTATACAGACTAACCCAGAAATATTTGGGGAAATGCAATTTTTATGGCCATTTACTTATGCAATAAATGGATTTAGAGAAGCTATTGCAGGTCCTATATGGGAGAGTGTAAATAAAAATATATATACACTATGCATTTTTTCTGTGGGATTTTTATTGTTAACAATTTTAAAAAGACCAATTCATAAGTTATCTCATGCTATGGATCATAAATTTAGGGAATCTGGACTTTAATCAATTTTAAATAAAAAGCAAGCATAATTAACAAATAATTATGCTTGCTTTTTATATTATATTTGAATTAAATTAGGAGTAGGCACAAAAAAGTATTATTTTAAATATTAGTTTGTTAACATATTTACTGTGTTGTATTAAAAGTTTATGCAAAACAGTTGTAATTAAAATAAAATTTCTTTTATTAATGGCAAGGTAAATTATGCATACACTTAATGCTGTCATGATTTTTTAATTTATTAAGTATACTAATTAGTGAAGAAATATGAAATAAGAATAGAATAACTAATTTTAAGGATTTACTAAGGAAAACTATAGTTATAATTTTTCATGTATATTTTATTTAAAGTATTATAGTAATAAAATGAAGTGAAGAAGGTGATAAATATTATAATTAATAGCTTCATGTATAAGGGAGGAGGTAATAGAAATGACTACAGGTACATCAAATCAGGGAAGTGGAATGAAAAAAACATTATCATTGTGGAATTTTTTTACTATAGGTTTTGGAGCAATCATAGGTACAGGGTGGGTTTTATTAGTAGGAGATTGGATGATTATAGGGGGAGGACCCACTGCCGCAATTATAGCATTTTTAATAGGAGCTATATTTTTATTGCCTATTGGGGCAGTATTTGGAGAGCTTACTTCCGCCATACCAGTTTCGGGAGGTATAGTGGAATATGTTTATCGTACTTTTGGTAATAATGCATCATATTTTACTGGATGGTTTCTTGCTTTGGGAAATGGTATTCTTTGTCCGTGGGAGGCTATAGCTATATCCTCATTGGTAGGAGAATTTATTCCTTCACTTAAAATAATTCCATTATATGAAATTATGGGGGCTACAGTATATCTTCCTCCATTACTTATTTCACTTGTATTTGCTCTTTATGTTATCCGTTTGAATTTCAAAGGGGCTTCTTCTGCTGCAAAATTACAAGGCTTTCTTACAAAGCTATTACTTGCAGGAATGGTAATAGCCATGGTGATTTCATTAGTAAAAGGAGGACCTGAGAATTTGAAGCCTATATACGAGCCTAAATCCACAGCATCAGGCTCTATTTGGATGGGTATTTTACCTGTACTTGTTATGACACCATTTTTTTATGCAGGATTTGATACTATACCACAACAAGCAGAAGAGGCAGCAGAAGGGTTAGATTGGAATAAATTTGGTAAGGTTATTAGTTTGGCATTAATTTCAGCGGGTATATTTTACGTTATTTGTATATATTCTTTTGGTACTATAGTCTCATGGAAGGAATTTGTTAAATATGATATACCTGCATTAACTATTTTATCTGTAATTGGGCTTAGAGTTTTTTCTAAAATTATGATGTGTATTGCTATATTAGGGCCTTTAGGACCCATGAATTCTTTTTTTGGAGCAACCACTAGAATTTTACTTGCTATGGGACGTAAAGGGCAATTACCAGAAAAATTTACAAAGCTAGATAAGAAGAACAAGACTCCAAAAGCTGCTAATATTTTAATGGCTATATTAACTTTTATAGGACCATTTTTGGGTAAAAATATGTTAGTTCCTCTTACCAATGTAAGTTCACTTGCATTTATTTTTGCATGTTTTATGGTTAGTGCAGCTTGTTTACGTATGAGAAGAACAGAACCAAATATAAAAAGACCGTACAAAGTTTTTGGAGGGAAGATTGGAATAGTTTTAGCGTGTATATCATCTTCTATAATTATAGGCTTATTAGTTATCCCTACAAGTCCTGCTTCTTTGAACTTAGTTGAATGGCTTGTTGTATTTGTATGGTTCTTAATCGGACTTACATTTATGATTATTAGAGGAAAAAAAGTAAAGATTATAAATAATATTTACCGATAGAAGTTTAGGTAAGTATTTATAATATAAATTTATAATATTAAGGGGGGAATGTTATGAATAAAGTTGCATTTGTGGGAGGATTATTAATTGATGGTACAGGGAAAAATCCTATAGGAGATTCAGTACTACTAGTTCATGATAAAAAAATAGAATATGCAGGAGAGAAAATAAATGTGGGAGAAGATTATGAGATTATAGATATAATGGGAAAAACTATAATGCCTGGTTTAATTGATAGTCATCTTCATTTTAGTGGAAATAGAACAGATAATGATTCTGAGTGGGTATTAGACCCGGTGATACAAAAGACTATAGTAGCGGTGACCCAAGCACAAGAGGCATTAGAAAGCGGTTTGACATCTGTTGGTGAAATATCACGTTCAGGTATATATATTCGTGATATGATTGAGGAAGGGTTAATTAAAGGACCCCGTGTAGTTACATCTGGTCTAGGATTTTGTAGAACTGGGGGACATGGGGATTCCCACAAATTACCTTTAGAATATAATGATTATTCTCATCCTTGGGCTGAAAGGGTAGACGGACCATGGGAACTTAGAAAAGCTATTAGAAGAAGAATTCGTGAAAATCCAGATGCAATAAAAATTTGGTCTACAGGCGGTGGAATTTGGAGACACGACGCTAAAGCAGACTCCCACTATTGTATGGAAGAAATTCAGGCAGTAGTGGATGAATGTAATATGGTAGGACTTCCGGTTTGGTCACATGCAGAAGGGTACGAGGGAGCACTTAATTCATGTAAAGCTGGGGTATCTGCAATTATTCATGGACAAGAATTGAATGAAGAATGTCTTGAATTAATGAAGGAAAAGGATATTACATTTTGTCCCACATTACAATTTTTTTATGAATGGTTTACTGTATATGAACCACCATATAGGGCCATTTTAGACAATTACCCAGGCAATAATACTGCGGAAAAAGAGCTTAATAGAATAGTTGGCAATTTACAAAATGCAAATAAAAAAGGAATTAGGATTACAGTGGGTTCAGATTCATTTTGTAGTAGTTTAACACCATATGGGAAATATGCTATTACTGAGATGTATACACTTAATAAGGCTGGATTAACGGAAATGGAAACTATTTTAGCTGCTACTAAAAATGGTGCAGAAATGCTTAGAATAGACGATATTACAGGTACTTTAGAAAATGGGAAATTTGCGGACATACTTGTTTTAGCATCAAACCCTTTAGATGATATTCATAATATTTCCACTGATAATATGGAATTTATTATGAAAGAAGGAGAATTTGTTAAAAGAGACTAATAAATATAAAGACTGTTGATAAAATGTGTCAACAGTCTTTTTTTTATATTATTAATTTACAAAATTAGACTTTTATATTGACAATGGTAAATCTTGATGATAAAATCAAATCTGAACAATGTGTAAATATTTTATAACAACATACTAACCAGGACGAATATTACTTAAAATATAAAATGCAAAAGATAAGGAGAATTTAAATGAAGAAAAAGTGGTGTTATATTTTACTTATTCCAGGGCTTTCAATTATTTTGTTTTTTCTAGTATTACCTATAATAAATAGTATTTTACCTACTTTCGTAGTAAGGGACAAGATAGGCTTATTGCAATATAGTAGTTTTTTAAAAGACGAATATTTTATGCAAATTTTTTATAGAACTATCAAAATATCATTACTAGCTTCTTTGTTTTGTATGATTTTTGGGGTACCTGTTGCATATTTTATTTCAAGGAGTTCTCAGAAACTAAGAGGTTTATTGATAGCTTGTACTGTATTTCCAATGTTAACAAATTCTGTAGTAAGAGCATTTGCTTGGATGAATATATTGGGAAAAAACGGACTGATAAATAAGTTATTAATGTCACTAAATTTAATAAAAGAGCCTTATAAACTGCTTTATACGGAATCGGCCATATTAATAGGAACAGTGTATTTATTTTTACCTTTAATGATTGTATCCTTAGTTGGTGTTATGGAAAATATAGATAATGATTTGTTAGAAGCTGCAGAAAGTCTTGGTGCAAATAAAGTAAAAGCTTTTTTCAAAGTTGTATTTCCTTTAAGTATTCCAGGTCTCATTGTGGGAACAGTTCTTGTATTCACAGGATCACTAACTGCATATACTACACCTCAACTTTTAGGTGGAAATTCAAACATGGTTTTATCTACTTTAATCTATCAAAAGACTATTAGTCTTGGGGATTGGAGTGGAGCAGCAGTGGTAGCAACAGTAATGATTATAACTACTCTTTTGGTAATAGAAACTATTAATAAATTGGCATCAAAACTAAACGAAAGAGGTGTGTAATATGAAAAAAAATAAATTTTTAGTTATATTTTCTATATTAGTTTACATATTTTTATTTGCACCATTAATTATAATTGCGGTTACTGCTTTTGGAGGGGAAAGCTACATAGCATTTCCGCCTAAAAATATCAGTTTAAAGTGGTTTATTAATATATTTAATTCACAAACATTTATGGAGACATTAAAAACTAGTATGGAAATATCCCTTATTGCTACAATATTTGCACTGGTAATAGGAGTGCCTGCTGCTTATTCATTAAGTAGATTTAATTTTAGAGGAAAGATTATTTTGAAAAATTTCTTTTTTTCTCCAGTTATTATACCTGGCATAGTGGTGGGGTTTTCCCTATTTCAATTTATGATAATAAAGCTAAAGTTACCTATATATATAAGTTTACTAATTGGGCATACCATAGTAATTATTCCATATATAATAAGGGTTATTGCATCAAGTCTTGAAGGTTTTGATTATGCTATTGAAGAGGCTGCTATGAGCTTAGGAGCTTCCAGGGTGGAAACTTTTTTAAAGATAGTATTTCCAAATATTACTTCAGGAGTTATAGCGGCTTTTATGTTGGCTTTTATTAATTCTTTTAATAATGTGCCAGTATCAATATTTTTAACAGGACCAGGGATTAGTACCTTACCAATAAGTATGATGAGCTATGTAGAATACAATTATGATCCTACAGTATCTGCACTTTCTGTTCTATTAATGGTTATGACTGTTATTGTAATGTTTATAGTAGAAAAAACTTTAGGATTAAGTTATTTTTCAAAGTAATATATGGAGGTAGAAAATGGAGTTAATTAATTTATCTGATATAACAGTATCTTATGATGGTAAAAATAATATTTTAGAAAAGTTGAATTTAAAAATTAAAGAAGGAGAACTAGTATCTCTTCTTGGTCCTAGTGGATGTGGAAAGACTACCACACTTAGAGTAGTAGCTGGTTTCATAGAGCCTACATCGGGGAAATTTATTTTTGACAATGAAGATTATACTAAAATACCTGTACATAAGAGAAATTTTGGATTAGTATTTCAAAGCTATGCATTATTCCCTCATTTAAATGTTTTTGATAATGTGGCTTTTGGATTAAAGATGAGAAAAATAGATAAAAAATTAATTGAAGAAGAAGTATTTAAAATTTTAGATATAGTAGACATGAAAAATTTTGCTAAAAGATATCCAAGGGAACTTTCAGGAGGACAAAGACAAAGAGTGGCTATAGGGAGAGCATTAATAGTACAACCCAAATTATTACTTTTAGATGAGCCTTTAAGTAATCTTGATGCAAAATTAAGGTTGCAAATGAGAGTAGAAATAAGAAAATTACAACAGAAATTAGGAATAACAACTTTATTTGTTACCCATGATCAAGAGGAATGCTTTTCTATATCTGATAAGGTAGCAGTTATGAATAAAGGATTAATAGAACAGTTTGATACTCCAGAAAATATTTATTCTAATCCTAGTACAGAGTTTGTTGCAAGATTTGTAGGGTTTGAAAATTTTATAGATTTATTTTTAATTGGAGAAAACATATATGAAGGAAAAGGTGAAAATAAATTTAAAGTAGATACATTAATAAAAAAAGAAGGGAATATAAAAGGAACTATTAGACCAGAGGATATTCAAATTATAAGGGATGATAAAAAAGAAAATGCAATAGATGGTGTTGTTGAAATAAGAACTTATTTGGGAAAATCTTATCAATACAATATAAGTACATCCCTTGGAACATTGATCATAAATGATTTTAATGATGAAGTTTATAAAAAAGGGGACAAAGTAAAACTTTACCTGCCACCAAATAAAATAGTGTTAGTTTAAATTTAGGAGGTTAAATTATGAAAAAAAGAATTATATCACTATCTTTAGTTTTAACTACGGTGTTAACTTTTGCTGGTTGTAGATTAACGGGGAATAAAGAAGAAGGTAAAAGCGGAGAAAAAAGATTAGTTATATCTACATGGGGATTGAATGAGGATAAGCTTAAAGAAAATGTTTTTAAACCTTTTGAAGAACAACATAATGTAAAAATAATTTTAGAGACAGGCAATAATTCAGAAAGATTAACTAAGCTGAAAAGTAATACCAATTCAGAAGTAGATATTATGTATCTTGCAGAAGCTTTCTCACAGGAAGGTATAGAGGCTGGATTGTTTCACAAGATAGATTATAGTAAGATCTCAAACTCAGAAAAGTTAAATTTCAAAGCAAAATCTATAATTGAAAGTGGATATGGTCCTTACTATACACTAAATAAGGTAGCAATAGCATATAATCCAAAGAAAACTGGATTTGTTATAAAATCATGGAAGGATTTATGGAGACCAGAATTAAAGGGGAAAATCGCAATACCGGATATAACAACTACTTTTGGACCTGCTATGATTTATATAGGGGGTATTAAGGCAGGATCCGACATAAAGAAGGATAAGGGACAAGCTGCCTTAAAAGAGTTAGAAGCATTAAAGCCCAATATAGTTAAGACATATAGTAAATCTTCAGATTTAACTAATATGTTTTCAAGTGGAGAGATTGCAGTAGCGGTAACAGCGGATTTTGTGTATGCAAATATAAGTAAAGTTGCACCAGAAGTAATATATATAAATCCAGAAGAAGGAGCTTTTTTAAATTTTAATACAATAAATGTATCTAAAAATTCAAAGAATAAAGATTTAGCATTAGAATTTATTAATTATGCTTTAAGTGAAGAAGTTCAAAGTAAAACAGCTAAATCACTCGGGGAATCACCTGTTAATGTAGATGTAAAACTTACAAAAGAGGAAAGCAAAAATTTAACTTATGGAGATATTATAGAGAAATCAAATACTATAGATTATAAATTTGTTAATTCATTAATGAAGGATTGGATTGACAAATGGAATAGAATATTAAATTAATAAAAAGTACTTTTTAATAGGAAAGATTTAAAAGGAAAGGGGATGAATAAATGGTAGTAGATTTACTTATTAAAAATATTAATGTATACAATGTTTATATGAAAAAATTTATAAAGGAAGATTTAACGGTATTAAATGAAAGATTTTTTTATGTGGGAAATTTTCATAAAGGCATTTTAAAACCCAAAAAAATAATAGATGGTAATGGAAAATATTTAATTCCCGGTTTAATTGATATTCATATGCATATTGAAAGTTCTATGACTACTCCATTTCAATTTTCTCAGGCAGTTATTCCACAGGGGGTCACCACTATTGTGGCTGATCCTCATGAAATTGCTAATGTATTTGGAATTGATGGAATAAAGGCTTTTATGGATAGTGATAAGGAAATAGGTCTAGATATATTTTATGGAATTCCAAGCTCAGTACCCTCTACTTCATCTAAACTTGAAACTACAGGTGGTATTATAAGAAAAGAGGAAGCAACTGAGCTTTTAAATTATGATAAAATTCAATGCTTAGGGGAAGTGATGAATTTTAAGGACTTAATTGAAGATGAGACTTCAAATATAAATAGTATAATAGAAGAGATAAAGGTAAAAAGACCATATATTCCTTTGGAAGGGCATTGTCCTAAAATACAAGGTGTAGATCTAGCTATGTATATATATAGAGGAATACATGGAGATCATACGGAGCAGACTAAAGATTCATTAAAGGAAAAAATAAAAAATGGAATGTTTATAGAAATCCAAGAAAAATCTTTAACACAGGAAAATATAGATTTTTTAATGGAAAATAATTTATATGAGCATTTTTGCTTTGTTACAGATGATGTGATGGCTGATACGTTACTAAATGGTCATTTAAACAAGTTAGTTAAAAAGGCTATCAAAATGGGGATGAAAGTTGAAAACGCTATATATGCAGCTACATATACTCCAGCTAAACAAATGGGATTTAAGGATAGGGGAGCAATTTCTCCTGGTAAAATTGCAGATTTTATTATATTATCAGATTTGTTTGATTTTAAAATTGAGAAAGTATATAAAAAAGGGAAAGTTTTATATGATGGACATATATCATATAAAGATAAAAAGGAAAGTTTTCCAAATAATTTTTATAATAGTGTAAAACTAGATAATTTAATAAATGAGGATTTTAAAATATTAGCGCCTATAAGAAATGGAAAAGTAAAATGTAGGGTAATACAGGTGAAAAATAAAACTACTTTTACAGAAGAAAAAGAGGTTTTAATAGAGGTTAACAATGGAATTTTAAATTGGGAAAAATCTTCTTGTTGTTTAATTGGTGTTTTTGAAAGATATGGTAAAAATAATGGTAAAGCTTTTGGGTTAGTTAAAGGAGATATAATAAAGGATGGAGCTATTGCCACTACATGGGCTCACGATCATCACAATTTAATGGTCATGGGAAGAAATGTACAGGATATGGTTATAGCAGCCAATAATATTATAAAAAATTCTGGTGGATATTGTGCTGTAAAGGATAATAAAGTATTAGCATCCATAAAACTTCCTATTGCTGGAATTATATCTGAAGAAAGAATTGATGTTTTAAGTTACAAACTTAAGAATTTAAGAAATGCAATAAAAAAATTAGGATATAATCACAAAAATGAAATTATGTCTTTTAGTACATTGTCATTGCCTGTAAGTCCTAGTATTAAAATTACGGATAAAGGACTTATAAGAGTAAAAACCCAAGAAATATTATCCATGTTTTGTGAAAATTAATTAATAGGGAGATTGATATGTTTAATATATTAATAAAAAATGTCACAATCATAACTATGAATGAGAAAAGTGAAATAATCGAAAATGGAGTTGTAGTAATAAAAGATGGGGAAATAATAGATATAGGAAATAGTGAATTAGAAGACATATATGATAAGTTTTATATTATAGATGGTAACAATGGTATACTTATGCCAGGGATGATTAATTGCCATAGTCATGTATCTATGGTGGCTTTTAGAAGCCTTGCAGATGATGCGCCTGATAGATTAAAAAAATACATTTTTCCTCTTGAGAAAAATGTAGTGGATAAAGAGTTAGTATATATTGGTGCAAGATATGGAATATGTGAAATGCTTCTTTCAGGGGTTACAACATTTTGTGATATGTATTATTATGAATCTGAGGTAGCCAAAGCAGCAAAAAGGTTAGGTATAAGAGGGGTTTTAGGTGAAACAATTGTGGACTTTCCTTCCCCGGATTCAAAAGAACCTTTTGGTGGATTAAAGTATTGTGAAGAATTTATAAAAAAATGGCAGGGAGATGAGTTAATTACTCCAGCAATAGCTCCCCATGCACCTTATACTAATGATGACTTACATTTAATTAAAGCCTATAAGCTCTCAAAAAAGTATAATATACCACTTACAATGCATGTGGCAGAAATGGATTATGAATATAAAAAGTATAAAAATGAATATAACATGTCCCCTGTACAATATTTAGATAGTCTAAAAATTTTAGATAAAAACTTTATTGGTGCTCATATGGTGTTAGTAGATGATAAGGATATAGATATACTAGAAAAAAGGCAAATAGGAGTTTCACATAATATTGGAGCAAACTCGAAGGGGGCAAAAGGAGTGGCGCCTATTTTAAAAATGTGTGAAAAGAAAATAAGCATAGGACTTGGCACAGATGGGCCCATGAGTGGTAATACATTAGATATAATTACTCAAATGTCTTTAGTTGGGAAAATACAAAAGCTTTTTAATAAAGATAGGAGGGTGTTTCCTGCAAAAGATATTGTAAAGATGGCAACTATAGGAGGGGCTAAAGTTCTTAATTTAGACCATTTAGTAGGAAGTATCCAAATTGGTAAAAAAGCAGATTTAGTTATTTTAGAAACGGAATCTATTAATATGAATCCAATATATGATTATTATTCAACTATAGTATACTCAGCCAATCCATCTAATGTGGATACTGTAATAGTTAATGGTAATATTATAGTTAGAAATAAAAGGATTCTCCATGTGGATTTTAATGATATATTTAGAAGTTTAATTAAGATGAAAGAAAAAATATTAGTTGCTATTAAAGAGCTTTAAGGAGAAGTTACTAAAGAAAAAATTATATTTAAAAAGATATTATAATTAATTTATATAGTTTATATAAATACTTGTATTAATAAGGAAGTTATTAAGTTGACTAGGTATATTGAGTAATGTATAATAAAAATTATAAAATAAACTTTATGATATTAAAAAGGAGTGCTTTATGAGCGGGGTATTTTCTAAATAGATAAAAATATATATCTGAATAAATCTTTAAAATGGGTATTTTATATACCTTTATTTGGTTTGGATTTATTCAAACAATCTATGAAGATACAAAGCCACAAAGTACTTAATTTAAGTAAAATTATTTATTGTTTTACTGTTTATATTAAATAATAAGAATTGTTAACGTTGGGCAGTTTTTATTGTTAGTGTTTGGTATTTTAAGTTGTGGATGTGTCCACGACTTTTTTTGTTTTGTAGAACAATTAATAATTTTTATTTATATTTATAAAGTTTATTTTATAAGTTAGTGTCTTCATAGAATAAAAATTCTATGTAAGGAGCAAAAGAAATGAATACAAATACCGTTGACAAATTACAATATAATAAGTTAAAAGAAATAGTAAAATCCTATTGCGTAAGTGGCCTTGGTAAAAAGTTAATAGACAAACTTAAACCATCAACAAATCTAAAAACTGTTGAAGAAAGATTAAATGAAACAATGGAAGGAAGGGTTTTATTAGATTGTAATAACCATATACCATTAGAGGGTATATTTAATATTAATCATATTTTAGAAAGTATTGAGAAGGGATTAGTATTAAATGCAGAAGATTTAATTATAATGTGTAACTTTTTAAGAGGATGTAGAAAAATAAAAAAATTTATAATAGATAAAGAGAGTTATGCTAAAGCTTTAAGTGCTTATGCCAGAATAATTACTGAGTTTAATTTTATAGAGGAAGAAATTGAATATTCAATAAAAGGTAGTTGTGTGGATTCCAATGCTAGTAAAGAATTAAAAAGAGTAAGAAGGCTTATAGAAAATAATGAAGATAAAATAAAGGAAAAGCTAGATAAATTTTTAAAAAGCAACAGTAATAAAAGGTATATACAAGAATTTTTTATAAGTAAAAGGGGTGATAGATATACTGTTCCAATAAAAAGTGCATATAAAAATTTTGTACAGGGAACTATTGTTGAAACTTCAACAAAGGGTTCAACTGTATTTATAGAACCAAGTATTATATCTAAAAATTGTATACAATTAGTATCCTTAAAAGCAGAGGAGGCAGTGGAAGAGTATAAGGTATTATCTCATCTAACAGAATTAATATTCAATAATTTAAGGGAAATTAAGATTAATGCTGAAGTAATTTCACAGTATGATATGATTTTTGCAAAAGCTAAATATAGTAAAGATATAAATGGTATAAAACCAAAATTAAATGATTATGGATTTATCAATATAGTTGAAGGTAGGCATCCATTATTAAAGGGGGATGTAGTACCATTAAATTTTAATATTGGAAAAGACTATAGAACCTTGATAATAACAGGACCTAATGCTGGGGGAAAGACAGTGGTATTAAAAACCATAGGAATAATGATGTTGGCAACACAATCTGGATTTCATATTCCTTGTAAAGAGGGAACAGAGATTTCTGTATTTGAAAAAATATTTGTGGACATTGGAGACAATCAGAGTATAGAAAATGCATTAAGTACATTTTCATCCCATGTAAAAAATTTAGCACAGATAATTAATAATAGTAATAAATCTACTTTAATTTTATGTGATGAAATAGGAAGTGGAACAGAACCTAATGAAGGAGCAGCGCTAGCTATAGCCATATTAGAAGAATTTTATCATAAAGGATGTATTACTATTGCTACTACTCATTATGGGGAAATAAAGGATTATTCACAAAAACATGAGGATTTTCAGAATGCAGCAATGCAGTTTAATAGTGACACTTTACAACCACTATATAAAATCAATATAGGTGAATCTGGGGAGAGCAATGCTTTTTGGATATCTGAAAAGATGGGAATAAATGCATCGGTAGTGAAAAAAGCAAAAGGTTATATGATAAATAAGAAGTATAACTTTGCTTTAGTAGATAAGTCAAAAGTAAAGAGTAAAAAAATTAATATTGAATATTTTACTAATCAGAAAAGGTATGATTTTAAAATAGGAGATAAAGTATTTTTAATGGATTGTGAAGATTTTGCTATTGTATACAAAACTAAGGATAGATTTAATAATATAATAGTATTTCATAAAAATCAGTTAATAAAAGTGAATGAAAAAAGGTTAAAGTTAGAATTGAAAGCAGAGGATTTATATCCTGTTGACTATGATTTAAATACTTTGTTTGTAGATTATAAAGAGAGGAAGCTAGAAAAAGATATTTTAAGAGGTTCTAAAAAAACATTAAAAATTATAAAAAAAATCAATAAACATTAGATAAAAATAGGATTGTAATATAGGTAATTACAATCCTATTTTATGTTATAAACCCAATATAATATAAAAAAATTATATTATAAGCGGTATAATATAATTAAAATAAAAATTAAAATTTTATCAAAACTATTGAATTTTGATAAAAAATGGTATATTATCAATTATGTTCATGGATTAATTTTACTTTAATTCATTTTAAAACAAATAGTTTAAAAATAGGGGGAAAGTTATGAGAAAAAGTTTTTTAAAAGTTATTGGTATTTTAACCACCACTTTTTTAATCACAATTAATTCTTATATAGATGTATGTGCAAATCAGGAATATAGAGTTAAAAGCCAAAGTTTAAAAACTTCATCTAAAGTAATTATAAATCAGAATAATTTAAGTTCTAAAATTCATGATGAAGTAGAGAATGTAAAGGATGAAAATGAAGCAAAGACAGAAAATATCAAGTTATTGAAAAATACAGACCAGAGATTATCAACTAATAATAATGAAAATAAAAAATATACTATGGCTGATTTTAACAAATTAAGTTATAAGGAAACTATAAATATTATATCAAGTATAAATTGGTATGATATAGAAGACTTAATGCAATATAGTGAAGATGCTAGACAATTTTATGCTGATGAAAAACGTGTACAGGCACTTATACAGGCAGTAATTGAAAAAGGAAACACATACACTAAGGGGGACAATAAGGGTATACCAACTCTTATAGAGGTGTTAAGGGGAGGATATTATCTAGCATATTATAATGATGGAATGAAAAGTTTTTATAGTATGGAAAATAGGGAAAAATGTATTCCAGCTATATTAGCAATAGAAAGTAATAAGAATTTTAGACTAGGTAATGATTGTCAAAATGAAGTTGTTAAAGCGGTGGGGTTATTAATAAATAATACTACCTCTAATGTTGAAATTATAAATAAAGCTACACCAATATTAAAACAATACAATAATAATTTTAATGATAATATTTTAAATATAAGCAAAGGCAATGCAATCCACTCACTAATGGAGGGAATAGAATATAGTTTAAGGTCTTATTGTTATCATAATAATACAGAGGCTAAGGACACAAAGTGGTATGGTAATATAAACGAGTTTATAGATCAGGTTTCTAAGTTTGTTTTAATTGGAAATGCTAATAAGGAGAATAGTTGGTTAATAAATAATGGGATTTTTTATACTGGAAAATTAGCCAAGTTTCATAGTAATACTTTTAATCTACAAAAGATTATAGAGGATGCCTTAAAAATATATCCTTATCTTGGAGAACAATATTTTAAAGCAATAGAAAGTATAACTTATGATTTTAATGGAATCCAATCTAATGGTAATAGAGTAGATATAGAAAAAATTAAAGAACAGGGAAAAAAATATTATTTACCAAATACTTTTACATTTGATGATGGAAAGATGATAATTAAATCAGGAAGTAATGTAAGTGAAGATAAAATAAAACGATTATATTGGGCTTCAAAGGAAGTAAAGGCTCAATTTCATAGGGTAGTTGGAAATGATAGGCCTTTAGAACAGGGGAATGCAGATGATGTATTAACGATGGTTATTTATAATTCCCCTGAAGAGTACAAATTAAACTCTATTTTATATGGATATAGTACAGAAAATGGAGGAATATATATTGAGGGAATAGGGAGTTTTTTCACTTATGAAAGAACAACAGAACAGAGTGTTTTTAGTTTAGAAGAGCTTTTTCGTCATGAGTTTTGTCACTACCTTCAAGGAAGGTATTTAGTTCCAGGTATATGGGGGAAGTCAGATTTTTATAAAGGTAGTGATTGTAGATTGACTTGGTTTGAAGAAGGTTCAGCAGAGTTTTTTGCAGGGGCTACTCGTAAGGAAAATGTGGTGCCAAGGAAATCACAAGTTAGTGGTTTATCAAGAGAGTATAAAGATAGATATAGTGCAGATAAATTATTTCATTCTAGATATGGGGTATGGGATTTTTATTATTATGGTTTTGCATTCTCTGATTATATGTATAATAGGCAACCAGAGATTTTTAATAATATAGTAAATTATATAAAGAATAATGATGTGTTAGCATATGATGAATATATAAAAAAATTAAGTGAAAATAACATTATAAATAATGAATATCAAAAACATATGGAGGATTTAATAAACAAATATGATTCATTAAACATTCCTTTAGTTTCAGATGATTATTTAAATAGTCATGAAAATATTAATGCCTCACAAGTTTTTAGTAATATTAAAGATATTTCCAAATTAGATAATATAAAAGTCCAGAAGGAAAAATCACAATTCTTTAATACGTTTACCTTGAGAGGAGAGTATAAAGGAGGATTTACTAAAGGGGGAATAAAAGATTGGAAAGAGTTAAATAATAAATGCAATGAATACTTAAATAAATTAGATTTATTGGGATGGACAGGATATAAAACAGTGACTTGTTATTTTACTAATTATAGATTGAATGCTTATGGTGAAGTACAATGTGATATAGTTTTTCATGGAATGTTAAGTGATTCTATTGAGACAGAAACTAATGATTATAAAGAAGTAGAGCCTAATAATAGTTTTGAAACTGCTAATGGACCTTTAGTAAGTGATAAAACTTTATTTGGGGATTTTAAAGATAAAACTAGTGATTATTATTATTTTGACGTAGATAAAGAAGAAGAAATAGATATAACAGTAAATAGTAAAGATAATATAGGGATTAATTTCTTAATATATAATCAAAATAATAAGGAACAATATATATCTTATCCTAATAAAGAGGGACAAATACTTCATTGTAATTTTAAAGCGGCTAAAGGAAGATATTATATAGTTGTTTATAAATTTTCTGGGGAAGCAGGAACTTATGATTTGTTGTTAAAAGAGAAATTACCCAAAAAACAATTAGAGGAAAAGGAAGATAATAATTCATTTAATAATGCTTTTGAAATTTTTATAGGAAGTAAAGTATTAGCTAAATTGGATTCAAATGATACAGTAGACATATTTAGTTTTTATGTATCAAAAAATCAAAATATATTTATAGAAATGACAAAACTAAATGATATTGGAATGAATTGGATGTTATACAGGGAAGATGATTTAGATAACTATATTTGTTATGCGAATAGGGATAATAATAGACTTTATAATAATATTAATTTAAAATCTGGTAAGTACTATCTATATGTATATAGATACTCTAATGAGGATGGTAACTATTTTGTAGAGATTAATTAGATAAAATTATAATATAGAATATAAAATAAGAGTATATCATTTGGATATACTCTTAATCCATTTAGAATATGAAGTTTTATAATTGGTACTTTTATTATCTTTTATATAATTATAAAATCCTTGTAAAAACTTATAATGACGTTGGCTCTGTGAAAGGTTAATACCACCGGCATTGAATTGGTTTTCTAATATTTTATCTAATGAAATATTTTCTTTATTATTCATTATGTTATACATAGCCATAAAAGTTGTAGTTCTTCCTTTACCATGTTTACAATGAAAGTGTAAAAAACTATTTTCAGCATTATTTAGTATAAATTCAACAAAGTCATCTACCGCTTCTTGGGTAGGGACATGGCCATCACCTACAGCAAATCTTATATATTTTAAATTAAGGATTTTAGTTAAATCTTCTTCAGAGTGTACATTGGTAACAGTAATTTTTTTTATGGTATCTCCCTTTTTATTATATAAATTTATTAAGGAATCTTTTTTTATATTATTTAATTGGGAAGTCTCTTTTTTAAAAGTTTCGTTACTATTAAAGCCTTTATTTAGAGTTTTATAAGGGCTATAAAAACTAATAGCAATATTGTTGATAAATCCATGGGATTCTTGTCTTAAATCTACTATATAAAGGTCTTGCGAGTTTATTTTATTTTTTATATTATTTAATTGAGGTGGGGTAAATTGTGCACTACCAGAAATATTTAGGTCTTTAATAATCCTAAAACCATCGGGCAATCCTAATTCAGAATCGGAATCAATTATAGTTAATATATCAGTGTTAGTATTTTGAGGAACTTTTTTTGCGTTTACAGAAAAAGCAAATATAAAGGATAAAAGTAGTATTGGTAATACATAATATATTTTTTTAAAAATTTTATTCATAATACAACCCCTTTTAAAACTATTTATATATAGTATTTTAAAAGAAAAAAATATTATTCTAATATGTAAAATTGTAGAAGTAAGAATAATAGATTAGTAAAACACATTGGTATATACTGTATGTAAATGAAATTTATATTTAAAGATAATGTTAGGGGGAAGAAAAGTTTAACTTAGGATATTTTATCATATTTATACTACTATTTTTCTTAATATATAATTTTAAAGTATAAAATAAAAATTTTATATCAAGATTATCAAATATAGAAAATAAACCTAATATAACCTATAGTACTGAGGATAAAAAAGGATTAAAGCAAATTATTAATACAAAAAAAACCATAAAAAAATTTGCCCTTTGAAAGTGTAAAAAATGTATATTCAAAAAATTAGATAAAGGTTATTATAAGTTTGAGCCTTTTCAATTAGGAATCTCATTTGTTAAGGATAAGTCAATTATAATGTTTAATAGTTTAGAAGATGTTAGTATAGATGCTTATTTAGAATCTAAACCAACAATTAACAATGAAGTTTTAAAAGGATTGTGGGTTTCTATAGATAAGCATAAACATGTATCTAACTCTTATTTTAAGCAGATACTTATATCCGATACTCTGAAAATATAAATATTAAGTATTTTTACAGGCGTTATTGTAAAAAGGGGTTGTGGAACTAAGAAAATTAGTGTGACAGCCCCTCTTTTATAATTATATTTAAAGGATAAATGTTATTATACTTAAGTTTAAATAGTATTTATATTTTTGAAAGGAGATACTTTGAAATATATAGTGTTTATTATACTTATGTTAAAATAACATTAAGGGAATTATTCCGTATTCAATATTTTTCAATGATAAATTTAATTCACAAAAATATTTAATTAAAATTTAGGAAAAGAGGAAGTGAATACTTTGAAACAAATAGCAATATATGGAAAAGGCGGAATAGGAAAATCAACTATTTCTTCTAATTTATCTGCAGCTTTTTCAAAAAAAGATAAAAGAGTATTGCAAATTGGTTGTGATCCTAAACATGACTCCACGAGACTTTTACTTGGGGGAAGAAAAATAAATACTGTATTAGATTATATAAGAGAGGTTGCACCTGATAAATATAGGTTAAATGATATTTTGTGGCGAGGATACAATGGGATTCATTGTGTAGAGGCAGGAGGACCTAACCCTGGAGTTGGGTGTGCAGGAAGAGGAATTTTAACTACTTTTGATTTATTGGAAAGATTTAATATTAAAAATAAAAATTATGACATTGTTTTATATGATGTACTTGGAGATGTAGTGTGTGGTGGATTTGCAGTACCTTTAAGACATGAATATGCAGATGAAGTTTACATAGTGACGTCAGGTGAGTTTATGTCTATATATGCTGCAAACAATATATTGAGAGGACTTAGAAATTACGATGGTACCATGAAAAGAGTTGGAGGACTTATATTTAATAAAAGGGGAGTAGAAAAAGAAGAAGAGAGAATAAAAAGATTTGCAGATGCTGTTAAATTACCTATTTGTCAAGTTTTTCCTAGAAGTAATGAGTTTACTTATTCAGAGAAAATAGGATTACCTTTAGTAGAAATTGAAGAATCAAAGGTATCTTATGGATTTTTAAATTTAGCAGATAAAATAATTGAAGATACAATGCTTTATGAGGCTTTACCTCTTACAGATGAGAAACTGGAAGAAGTGGTTTTACAAAGAAAGGAGAAGTCTTTTTTATATAAAAACAAAATTGAAGAAAAAGTTAAAAAGGAAGAAATAGAAGAAGAGGATTTATTAGAAGAATTTTTATCTAAGAATGTACTATTAAGGGAGCCACTTCATGGATGTGCTTTTAATGGAGGAGTAAATGTGGCAATTCAAATTGAGGATGCAGTGACTATTGCCCATGGTCCTAGAAGTTGCGCCCATATTTCATATCAAACTATAACTTCTGTAGGAAGAAGAGGTTTTTTTGAAAGAGGAGAGCTAATGCCGGTGCAAATAAACCCTTCACTTGTTAGTTCAGAGATGAATGAAGGGGTAATGGTTTTTGGTGGTACAGATGCATTAAAGAAAACCATAAAGAGGGTAGAGGAAAAAGGAAAGGCATTATTTGTAATAACCACATGTCCTGCTGGTATTATAGGAGATGATGTAGACTCCGTGAAAGAAATGAGTAGAGTAGATAAACCTATTATTCCTATAAAAACTGATGGTAATATTACAGGAGATTACCTACAGGGGATGATTAAAGCATATATACAAATAGCTAAGGGTCTTATTAAAAGGGATGTTATTAAAAAAGAAAATACAGTAAATATATTATCAGAAAAATTTATTTCTAGAAATACTGAGAAAAATTTCAATACTATGAAAGAAATATTAGAATTTATTGGTGTTTCCATAAATTGTAGGTTTATATGTAAGACAAGGGTAGAGGATATAGAAAATTTTATGAGTGCTAATTTAAATATTTTGGCTCATGATGACTATATGGGAAGACTTATGAAAAAGTTTTTTCAAGATGAATATAATGCTAAATTTTTTAAAACTCCTTTTCCAATAGGGTTTTCAGATACTAAACAGTGGATAAAAGAAATATCAAAATACTTTAACAAAGAAGAATTAGTAAAAGATTTGATAATAGGTTATGAAGAGGAATATAAAAAGGAAATAGAAAAAATAAAGCCATACTTAATTGGTAAAAAAATTATGATAATTACATATAACCATCAGCTTGACTGGATATTAGAGACTTTAATTCATCTCCAAATGGATATAGTAAAGGTCTGTGTATTAAATTTTTGTGGAGACAATTTATTTAAAAGTAGATTTGAAAATATGTTAAATATAGAACTTAAGTATAATCAAGATAAAAGATTACAGGATATTAAAAGCTTAAAGCCTGATATTATCATATCCAACTACGCTACATCCAATTTGGATGAAAATGCAGTGGTAGATACTATACCTATGTGTCCTGATGCAGGATTCTTTAGTGGATTAAATCTTGCTAAAAGGTGGGCTGGCCTTTTTAAACTAAATTTAAAAGAGGGGTGGAGAAAGGATGAAAAATTGTTTTGCAAATATTACTCCAGATAGTTTAACAGGAGCTCTTTTTGCTATAGAGGGAGTTTTAGATGCAGCAGTAATATTAAATGGACCTACAGGATGTAAACTTTATCATAGTGCTATTTCTGAGGGACAAATGCCTTCACAGGCTAATTACGATCCTTTTAGCTATCCAGAGGAGTTTTATTTTGGACAACCTAGAATTCCCTGTACATACATAGATGGATATGATTATATATATGGATGTTCAGATAAGCTGACTAAACTTTTAAAGGATGTAAAAAAAAGAAATTATAATCTTTTAGCTGTAGTTAATTCACCAGGTGCAGCTTTAATTGGTGATGATTTAAATAGATTAATGAAAAATGAATTAGGAGATACTCCATATTTTTCTATGGAAAGCACAGGATTTTCAGGTGACTTCAATCAGGGGTTTTACAACTCAATGAAAAAAGTGATTACGTTACTTTGGGGAGAAAGAAAGGAGGTAATACCTAAGACTGTAAATCTTATAGGCATATCTATTTATGATAAGTATTTTGAGGGGAATATAGAGGAACTTAAAAGGCTTTTGAAGTTATGTGGAATAGATGTAATATCAAATATTTGTGGTGGAGAGAGCACAGAAAATATTAAAAAAGCAATAAAGGCAGAATATAATGTAGTTATTTATCCAGAGTGTGGGCTACAACTAGCTAAGTGGATGAAAAAAAACTATAATATACCATATATAGTATGTGAAGAAGGGGTGAGTATAGGATTTGATGCTACTGAAAGTTTTATAGATGATATATGTAAAAAATTAAATGGCCATGAACAGTTATTCAAAGAAGAGTTAGAAAAAGCAAGAGCTCAAAGTTACGTTTATTTATCTAGAACTACATCATTTATAGGATTGCCTAAAGGGGCAACATTTTCTATTAAGGCTGAAGCCTCTATGGCTTATGCACTGTGCAAATGGCTTTGTATGTATTTAGCTATGATACCAGCATCTATAGAAATTTTACCTAATAAAGATAATAGATATTTTACAAAATTAAAAAATTTTCTTCAAAATTTAGGCTATCATAATGCCCTAAACAAAGATATACACGAATGTACGGGTAATATAGTATTTTGTGATGGTAACACCATACTCTCACTTAGATCTTGTAATAAAAACTTTACAGGGGTAGAAATCTCTTTGCCATCACTTGGATATATTCATGTTATACCAAAAACTATATTAGGTATAAAAGGTGCTTTGATGTTTATAGAACATATATTAAATGGTGTTCAATTCGTTAATTTTAAATAGTTAAAAACCACTATGGATTATTTTTATTTATAGTGGTTTTTAAGATATAAGTATTTCATTTTTAAATCCATTATTGAAAGGGAAGAAATAATTATAAAATCGTCTCCTATGTTAATTCTAAAAGAAAATTAATAAAAATAATTATCTTTATTCTATATGATGGTGAAAAAATCATGTTTTACAGGAAGAATTTTTTTAAAAAATATTATATTTATGTATCATTGAGTAGTTTACAAATTAATGTTAAAATAATAAAGGTCGTTTATTAAAAGGGGAGTGATATATAGCATGGATTTAAAAAAGACTAATATAATTATTGCAATAATGGTTGCTATGTTTTTGGCGGCTGTGGAAGGTACTGTGGTAACTACTGCTATACCAACTATAGTAAAGGATTTAGACGGTTTTCAGTTAATAAGTTTTGTATTTTCAATGTATTTGCTTACTTCTGCTATATCTACACCTATATATGGTAAGTTAGCAGATTTATATGGTAGAAAAAGTACTTTGTCCGTAGGTATAATAATATTTTTAATAGGTAGTTCTTTTTGTGGATTATCATCAAATATGTACCAACTTATAGCGTTTAGAGCATTGCAGGGTTTAGGTGCAGGTGCTATATTTACTGTAACATATACTATAGTAGGGGATGAATTTAATTTAGAGGAGAAAGCTAAAGTACAAGGATGGTTAAGTACGGTTTGGGGAGTGGCTAGTTTAATCGGACCATTCCTAGGAGGATTTTTACTTGAAAGTCTTTCATGGCACTGGATTTTCTTTATTAATATACCGTTTGGTTTATTATCTATAGTACTCTTACATAAAAGCTTAAATGAAAATTTTGAAAAGAAAAAGCATAAAATAGATTTTTTAGGAACTGTAGTTTTATCATTAGCTATTATAAGTCTTTTATATGTGGTGTTTTCAGTGGAAAAAGGTTGTAGTGGATTATCCCCATCTATAATAATAAGTATAATACTTACAGTATTATTTTTAGTTTTATTTTATTTTGTAGAAAAAAAGGCAGAAGAACCTATTATACCTTTTGAAATATTAACCAAGACTAATATTGTAGTAAATACAATTACATTTTTATGTGCGGCGATATTAATAGCCATGGATGTGTATATGCCACTATTTATACAAAATGTTTTAGGGTTTCCACCAACTATTTCTGGTCTAACTATGTCTCCGATGTCTGTAGCATGGCTTTTATCTGCAGTTATATTATCAAAAATTATTTCAAAATATGGCGCAAGAAACATAACATTTATATCAATAATAATTTTAGTAGTAAGCAGTAGTCTGTTATCAACATTGAATACTTCCTCATCCTTAATTAATATTATAATTTATGGTTCCATAATGGGATTTGGTTTTGGAGGAGCATTTACTATACTTACCATAATGGTACAAATGTCTGTGGATTATAATAATAGAGGAGCAGCTACAGCTACCAATGCTCTTTTAAAGACACTAGGACAAACTGTAGGTGTAAGTGTATTTGGGACTATATTTAATTTAAATATAGTTAAATATTTCAGTAGTAGAGGTATTAATGGGGTTGATCCTAATAATTTGTATTCAACAAATAGCAAAGGGTTAGAAATATCTGCTGATCAGATAACAGCTTCATTAGGTTCAGCTTTGCATATGGTGTTTGTAACATTGATTTTTGTGGCGGTACTTTGTGCAGTGTTATCATTAATGTTACCAAAAAAAATTGAAGAAAGTAATTAAATTTATGTAGGTATGAATTAATTTTAGGGTATAGACATGTTCTATACCCTATATTTATAAAAGAGTATAAAAAGAAGTTAAAGTTATAGATTTTTATATTATAACTTAGTCTATTCTTTGTAAAATAATAGAGGATCTATTTACAGCTTGGTTATCTATACCTGTGCCAGCCAAGAGATTTACAGTAGCTGATTTATTTTTTAATGTAATGGTTGCACCATCAGGAATTGATGCTATAAACATACCATTTAATTCGGCTCTCTTTGTGTCTGGATCATTTATCTCATTTGAATGTATTCCAAAAAAAGAGAGAGGATGTTCAAATCCATTAATGGTAACTGCGAATGCAGCATTTATTACAGAATTATTTGGTCTAATAGTAACCGTATAATCAATACGATAAATTCCTCCTGTATTTACAGTGATTGTAGAACTATTTGGCGCAAAAGTAAAATCTCCAGATTGAAAAGCTATTGTAAATATTACTTCATCACCAGGGGGAACGTCTTGAGATCCACCATTAGTTACAGCATTAAAGTATGCTGGAGTAACTCCTGGTCCAGTAATGCCTGTAGCGCCAGTTATTCCTTGAATTCCAGTAGGTCCAGTAATACCTCTAGCACCAGTAGGTCCAGTTACTCCACCAGGACAAGTACATCTACCACAATATATAATTTTATTACAGTTATTTTTCAAATTATTACCTTCCAAATTTACTTAAACAATAAAAGTTATGATTTTTAAAACTTATTGGTAATATATAGTATGAATAGTTTTTTTTATGATATAAAAGTATAGATAAAACTTATAGCAATAAATATTATTTTTATTAAATATATTTAAATTGTTTTTACATTCATAGTTTTTTTTCAATGAACTATTGGTATCAAACAGTTTTAAGATATGGGGATGTTTTTATAGATGTATTTTAAAATATATGACATTAATTAAATGTAATTCATATAATAATATTGACCTAAATGGTATTTAATTTAGAGTCAAATTTATGAAAAGGATGTTGAGGTATATGTTGTGTGATAAAGATAGGAGAAAATTGCAGAGAAAATTAGAAGATTTATATTGTAATAACTGTGACATTTGTTTATGTGATTCTTCATGTTTTGCTATTAATAAATGCGATTGTTGTGTAGATCCGATGGAAAATTTATTAAACCAGTTGATAACTTTATTGGCACCAACCGATACTATACAGATAACACTAAACACAGGAGCAGTTCAATCTTTTTTAGTAAGTCAAGTAGTAGCTATAACTGATAGTATAATAAATATAG
>NZ_UYZZ01000020.1 GCF_900626095.1 Clostridium rectalis | reverse complement strand
ATTTATTAGATCAAGCCCTCGACCTATTAGTATCAGTCAGCTGAATACATTGCTGTACTTACACCTCTGACCTATCAACCTTGTGTTCTTCAAGGGGTCTTACTAGCTTACGCTATGGGAAATCTCATCTTGAGGTGGGCTTCACGCTTAGATGCTTTCAGCGTTTATCCCGTCCTGACATAGCTACCCAGCTGTGCTCCTGGCGGAACAACTGGTGCACCAGAGGTCAGTCCATCCCGGTCCTCTCGTACTAAGGACAGCTCCTCTCAAATTTCCTACGCCCGCGACGGATAGGGACCGAACTGTCTCACGACGTTCTGAACCCAGCTCGCGTGCCGCTTTAATGGGCGAACAGCCCAACCCTTGGGACCTACTTCAGCCCCAGGATGCGACGAGCCGACATCGAGGTGCCAAACCTCCCCGTCGATGTGGACTCTTGGGGGAGATCAGCCTGTTATCCCCGAGGTAGCTTTTATCCGTTGAGCGATGGCCCTCCCACGAGGAACCACCGGATCACTAAGCCCGACTTTCGTCCCTGCTCCACCTGTATGTGTCGCAGTCAGGCTCCCTTCTGCCTTTGCACTCTACGCGCGATTTCCGACCGCGCTGAGGGAACCTTTGGGCGCCTCCGTTACTTTTTAGGAGGCGACCGCCCCAGTCAAACTGCCCACCTAACAATGTCCCGTGACCAGATTCATGGCCGCCGGTTAGAATCTCAGTACTATCAGGGTGGTATCCCAAGGATGACTCCACTCAGGCTGACGCCCAAGTTTCCAAGTCTCCCACCTATCCTGTACAGACAATACCGAAACTCAATGCTAAGCTACAGTAAAGCTCTACGGGGTCTTTCCGTCCAATCGCGGGTAGCAAGCATCTTCACTTGCACTACAATTTCGCCGGATTTGTTGTCGAGACAGTGCCCAAGTCATTACGCCATTCGTGCGGGTCGGAACTTACCCGACAAGGAATTTCGCTACCTTAGGACCGTTATAGTTACGGCCGCCGTTTACTGGGGCTTAAGTTCACCGCTTTGCTTACGCTAACGGATCCCCTTAACCTTCCAGCACCGGGCAGGCGTCAGCCCCTATACATCAGCTTTCGCTTTAGCAGAGACCTGTGTTTTTGCTAAACAGTTGCTTGGGCCTATTCACTGCGGCCACACAATGTGTGGCACCCCTTCTCCCGAAGTTACGGGGCTAATTTGCCTAGTTCCTTGACAACAATTCTTCCGATGGTCTTAGGATTCTCTCCTCACCTACCTGTGTCGGTTTGCGGTACGGGCACCAATTTACTTCATAGAGGCTTTTCTTGACAGTGTGGAATCAGGTACTTCGCTTTAAAAGCTCCCTGTAACACCTCAACTAAGCTTGACGGATTTGCCAATCAAGCACGTCTAAGTGCTTAGACGCACATCCAATAGTGCGCACACCTTATCCTACTGTGTCACCCCATCTGTCAAACGCAAATTGGTGGTATTGGAATATCAACCAATTGTCCATCGCCTACGCCTTTCGGCCTCAGCTTAGGTCCCGACTAACCCTGAGCGGACGAACCTTCCTCAGGAAACCTTAGGTTTTCGACCAATAAGATTCTCACTTATTTCTCGCTACTTATGCCAGCATACTCACTCCTGTATAGTCCACCGCTCCTTTCGGTACGACTTCAACCCATACAGGAAGCTCCTCTACCGCTCTTACGAGCCCATAGCTTCGGTGGTAAGTTTGAGCCCCGGACATCTTCGGCGCAGGATCTCTTGACTAGTGAGCTATTACGCACTCTTTAAATGAGTGGCTGCTTCTAAGCCAACATCCTAGTTGTCTTAGAAATCCCACATCCTTTTCCACTTAACTTACACTTAGGGACCTTAGCTGATGATCTGGGCTGTTTCCCTTTTGACTACGGATCTTATCATTCGCAGTCTGACTGCCTGGATAAAAGTATATGGCATTCGGAGTTTGATAGGGTTCAGTAACTGTTGTCAGCCCCTAGCCCATTCAGTGCTCTACCTCCATTACTCAATTTCCAGACGCTAGCCCTAAAGCTATTTCGAGGAGAACCAGCTATCTCCGAGTTCGATTGGAATTTCTCCGCTATCCACAGCTCATCCCATGGTTTTTCAACACCAATTTGGTTCGGTCCTCCACGGAATTTTACTTCCGCTTCAACCTGTCCATGGATAGGTCACCCGGTTTCGGGTCTACAGCATGCAACTAGTCGCCCTATTCAGACTCGGTTTCCCTTCGGCTCCACACCTTAAGTGCTTAACCTTGCTACATACCGTAACTCGCTGGCTCGTTCTACAAAAAGCACGTCGTCACACGTTAATGTGCTACGACCGGTTGTAGGCACACGGTTTCAGGTTCTATTTCACTCCCCTTCCGGGGTTCTTTTCACCTTTCCCTCACGGTACTGCTTCACTATCGGTCACCAGTTAGTATTTAGCCTTGGGAGGTGGTCCTCCCTGCTTCCCACAAGGTTTCACGTGTCTCGTGGTACTCTGGAGTAGACCTAAAGACTCTACTTTTCATTTACAGGACTATTACCTTCTGTGGTGGAGCGTTCCAGCTCTCTTCAATTAAATTTCATCTCCGTTATGGTCTATCCGCAACCCCAGGAACAAGTTCCTGGTTTGGGCTCTTTCCCGTTCGCTCGCCGCTACTTAGGAAATCGAATTTCTTTCTCTTCCTCCGGGTACTTAGATGTTTCAGTTCCCCGGGTTTCCCTCCATAAACCTATGTATTCAGCTTATGGTACATACCGTTAGGTATGTGGGTTTCCCCATTCGGAAATCTTCGTATCACAGGCTATTTGCGCCTACTCGAAGCTTATCGCAGCTTATCACGTCCTTCATCGGCTTCTGGTGCCAAGGCATTCACCATGCGCCCTTTGTAGCTTGATCTTTATGATTTATTCTACAAAAGGTTTTAGTTAACCTTTGCTTTTTTCTTTACTTTACTTTTACTTTGTGCAATTTTCAAAGAACAATAGAGAGATTAATCTCTCAAAATTAAACAGAGAATGAAACCTTCAAGAAAGAATTACCCTTCTTGTCGACTCCTTAGAAAGGAGGTGATCCAGCCGCAGGTTCTCCTACGGCTACCTTGTTACGACTTCACCCCAATCATCAACCCCACCTTCGGCCGCTGGCTCCTTACGGTTACCTCACGGACTTCGGGTGTTGCCAACTCTCATGGTGTGACGGGCGGTGTGTACAAGGCCCGGGNTTAGTCTCTCAAAATTAAACAGAGAATGAAACCTTCAAGAAAGAATTACCCTTCTTGTCGACTCCTTAGAAAGGAGGTGATCCAGCCGCAGGTTCTCCTACGGCTACCTTGTTACGACTTCACCCCAATCATCAACCCCACCTTCGGCCGCTGGCTCCTTACGGTTACCTCACGGACTTCGGGTGTTGCCAACTCTCATGGTGTGACGGGCGGTGTGTACAAGGCCCGGGAACGTATTCACCGCGACATGCTGATTCGCGATTACTAGCAACTCCGGCTTCATGTAGGCGAGTTTCAGCCTACAATCCGAACTGGGATGAGTTTTTGAGTTTAGCTCCACCTTGCGGTATTGCATCTCTCTGTACTCACCATTGTAGCACGTGTGTAGCCCTAGACATAAGGGGCATGATGATTTGACGTCATCCCCACCTTCCTCCCGGTTAACCCGGGCAGTCTCACTAGAGTGCTCAACTTAATGGTAGCAACTAATGATAAGGGTTGCGCTCGTTGCGGGACTTAACCCAACATCTCACGACACGAGCTGACGACAACCATGCACCACCTGTCTCCCTGCCCCGAAGGGCTTCCTCCGTTACGAGTAATTCAGGGGATGTCAAGTCTAGGTAAGGTTCTTCGCGTTGCTTCGAATTAAACCACATGCTCCGCTGCTTGTGCGGGCCCCCGTCAATTCCTTTGAGTTTTAATCTTGCGACCGTACTCCCCAGGCGGAATACTTATTGTGTTAACTGCGGCACAGAAGGGGTCGATACCTCCTACACCTAGTATTCATAGTTTACGGCGTGGACTACCAGGGTATCTAATCCTGTTTGCTACCCACGCTTTCGTGCCTCAGCGTCAGTTACAGTCCAGAGAATCGCCTTCGCCACTGGTGTTCTTCCTAATCTCTACGCATTTCACCGCTACACTAGGAATTCCATTCTCCTCTCCTGCACTCTAGACTCCCAGTTTGGAATGCAGCCCCCGGGTTAAGCCCGGGTATTTCACATCCCACTTAAGAGTCCGCCTACGCACCCTTTACGCCCAGTAAATCCGGACAACGCTCGCCACCTACGTATTACCGCGGCTGCTGGCACGTAGTTAGCCGTGGCTTCCTCCTCTGGTACCGTCATTATCGTCCCAGAAGACAGGGTTTTACAATCCGAAGACCTTCATCACCCACGCGGCGTTGCTGCGTCAGGGTTTCCCCCATTGCGCAATATTCCCCACTGCTGCCTCCCGTAGGAGTCTGGACCGTATCTCAGTTCCAATGTGGCCGATCACCCTCTCAGGTCGGCTATGCATCGTCGCCTTGGTAAGCTTTTACCTTACCAACTAGCTAATGCACCGCGGGCCCATCTCAAAGCGGATTACTCCTTTGATTCATTCCTCATGCGAGGTCTGAATGTTATGCGGTATTAATCCTCCTTTCGGAGGGCTATCCCCCACTTTGAGGCAGGTTACCCACGTGTTACTCACCCGTCCGCCGCTAATCCACTCCCGAAGGAGCTTCATCGCTCGACTTGCATGTGTTAGGCACGCCGCCAGCGTTCGTCCTGAGCCAGGATCAAACTCTCAATTTAAAAGTTTAATCTTTTTTAGCTCATCGCTATTTTAACACTT
>NZ_UYZZ01000013.1 GCF_900626095.1 Clostridium rectalis | reverse complement strand
ACATTGCCTACTTCTTTAACCTCATTTAGTATTGATTCTTTTAATTCTTTTGTATAACTTCTACCTCTCACAAGTTACCTCCAATTACTTTTCTTCATTATATCTAATGCATAAGCAATTGTCCAAGTGTTTTTAGGGGCTTAAGAGTAATGACAAAGATATCTCTCCACATATTAACCTTGTTAATTCCCTACTAGATGACCCCAATGCAAATCTAATGCCGTATTCCTTGGTTCTAAAAGTAATATAACTTATTAATATACCTATAAAACCTATTACTGATAAGATAGATAATAATAGTGAAAATATTAATGTAATTATTATCCAGGGTTTATTAATATTATATATCTGAGTTATAAAATCGTTGATTTTAATATAATCAATCATTATATTCTTAGAATTTAAATTTGATAAGTATGTTGTAAATTCATTTAAATCAAATTCTTCTTTTATAGAAACAACTGTATATCTTGATTTCATAGAAATATCAAGTGCCTCATCATAAAAATAATCCTTATGAAAGGGTATAATAATAGAATCTTTCAAAGATACAATTGACGAATTATCACCTATTCGTGTATTCCAAAAATAAGCATTATTATTTAGTATTCCTATTACAATAACTTTAAAATTTTTCAATCTACTATTTTGGTAAAGTTTAATTCTAACAATACTGCCCACATCTAATTTGCTTGATAAATTATTACTTATAATAATCGGTATTTCGTCTCCAACTTTTTGATATTGAAAAATTTTATTACTACCACTAGAAACGTTCATATTATACAGATTTGATGCGTCTTTGTTTAGGAAAATAGCTTTAAATTCACAATCATCCATTAAAGATTTACTTATCTCATAACTTCCTATTTTATCCACCATTTTATTATTAGAAATTTCTTTATATACTTTATTAATTGGATTTATGGAATCTTTATTTTGCGAGCCTACTAAAATTCTATACATTATTGATTTATCTTTATTAACTAAATTGTTAATATTACTCTTTACATCTCTATTTTTATTTATTAATACAAACGCAAAGTTCAATGATATAAACACTATAACTAATTGAAAAAAAACCAATTTAAACTTTAAACCTTGCTTTACTATAGATTTAATCAATACTTTTAATCTACACATACTATTCTCCTTTTAATTCCATTGTAAGGTTTAAATTAAAAAACTTTTTTACACTTATTATCGATATTAGAAAACTCATTAACATAGTAACTATAGATGCTACTAATATAGTTAAATAACTAAACTCTATATCTTTTATATTTAAAATATCTGTTAAATTATCCTTTGCAAATGGTGTTAAAAGATTTATTGCTGCTATTGAACAAACAATAGCACAAACCGAAACTAACATTAACTCCATAAATATTTGTTTCCAAATCATTTTTCTATTTGCACCTAATGCAATACTAATTGAAATATTCTTTTTATTTTTTAACATTAAGTAAAATATTAAAATACTTATATTGCCTACTGCTACTAATATGATTAAACAGCTTACTAATGTAGTCATAAGTAGTGTGTTATGAAATTCAGATAAATTATTTTTAATCTCTACTTCCTTTGCCTTAATATTAGATAATTTATTTAAATCATCTAATATTTCATTCATTTCCTTTTCAGGATTGTCGCTATTTTTTAATAGATATACTGAAATTGCTTCAATATTCTCTTTCATTTTATCAGGTAAAGATTCTAAGGGTATAAAAACAGAACCTAGGTAATTTGAAAACTTACTCCTCCCCCCTACTTTGCCTACAACCTTAAACTTTTCTTTCCCTAAATTTATATAATTATTTTTACTTAATTTGTTGTTCTCTACACCTTTACCAATAACTGCAATTTTAGCTTTTGAACTACTCTCATTTGGATATAAATATCTACCACTTAAAATTTCTGGAATCCACTCTGGAGTTTTACTAAATACAATAGGCTGAACAGGGACTTCAAAGATTTTTTCATCCATAGAAACTTTTTCAATTAGACCATTAATTCTAATTGAAGTTGTTTTAGAATATTTTTTTAAAACATTCACTAAAGTATCATAATTTGTACTATTAGGTTTACTAACATTTATGGAAATCAATCTTTGGTGTTCAATTTTCCCAAATGTGTACTCAATAGTCATATCCTTACTGCTCTTTAAGAATACAAAACCAACTGAAATAACTAATAAGGCAGAAAAATAACCAATAAATATTAATAAATAATATGAAAAATTTCTTTTTATTTTCTTTAAAACTAATCTTAACATATCTTTACTCCACTATTTAACTTACAATATTTGAAACAGAAAATTCTTGTAATATATATTAATTCTAATATATTATATATATATTGTAAAATTTTATAAATTAATATCGTAAACTAAGATAATAAATATTTAAATAGAAAAAACCAGGAAAACCTGGTTTTTTCTAAATTTAAATTTACTAAAAACTAGTATCTGCAATTCTAGTAATTACAAAGTTTAATGAGGTGGTGTTTATACCTTGTATAACTCTTGACCCCCCAGAAGTATTAATTACAGTTATTTGAGCATTAGCTGGAAGTACTCCCTGCCAAAAAGCACTTAAAATTCCAGTATCATAAAAGTTTGTAACACCTTGTTGTACTGTACCATTAGTGACAATGGCAAATCTATTTGGAGTTGGTTGATCAGCTGGTATTCCTGCACTAAATTGTATTAAATAAAGTCCAGCTCTTGCTAGTGTAAAAGTATTATTTGCCCCATTTATTGTAATATCTGAAGATCTTGTAACTGTTGAAAATGTAACTAACCCATTATTTGCAACAGTTTGTGGTGTGGGACCTAATGCTCTAGCAAAACTTTGAGCAATATTCTGTAAACCCGTTGGACCTGTTGGACCTGTTACACCCCGAAGACCTACACCTTGAGGTCCTGTAGGTCCTGTCGGACCGGTTATACCTTGTGTTCCTGTTACTCCCTGAGGTCCTGTTGGGCCTGTTACTCCCCTGAGACCTATTGCACCTGTTACACCTTGTGGTCCTGTTGGACCTGTTATTCCCTGTAGTCCTGTTGGGCCAGTTATTCCTTGTGCTCCTGTTATTCCTGTTACCCCCCTGAGACCTATTGGACCTGTTACACCTCGTGGTCCTGTTGTACCTGTTATTCCCTGTAGTCCTGTTGGACCAGTTATTCCTTGTGCTCCTGTTATTCCCTGTAATCCTGTTGGGCCAGTTATACCCTGGGGACCTGTTGAACCGGTCATACCTTGCGGCCCTGTTACTCCACGTGGGCAAGTACATCTACCACATGTAGGTACAAATATAAATTTCTTAGAGTTTTTTTCAAAATTATCACCTTCCAAAATTAATAAAATAATCTTAAGTCCAGAAATAAGAAACTTATTATAGCTACCTTAAAAATTTAAATATATGTCACTTTTATTTTACATATTAAAATATTTTTAATATTAATTTATAAATATTTTTTAAGAAATTCCAATAGTATATAATATGAATTCTTTTTATATTTGACATAAAAAAACATCTTTTTAGTTATAAAACTAAATCTATTAGCCTATTACTAAGAGTATCACTTTACTCTCATATTATTGACTTAAACAATGTTATTTAGTTAATTTATAAATAAGGATAAAAAATAACTCTTAAACCTTAAGTAACCAGGTTTTAAGAGTTAAAAATCACTATTTTATAGCTAAAGGTTCTCTTATAATAATTTCTTTTAAAATAAATTCCATTCCACTTAACATTTCCCAATCCTGCCCTTGACAGATAGGACATTTTCCTTTGTTTTTTACAATTTTAAAAACCTTATTACAGTGATGACATAAAGCATTTGCTTTAATTATTTCAATTTTTAATTTAGAGTTTTCTAGAAGAGTTTTATAGGCTGCATTAGGGAAATATTCCATCATATATCTAGGTACAATTGAAGACATTTCTCCTATTTGCACAACTATAGTATCTATTTTTTTAATCTTATTTTCAACTGCTGCATCCTCAACCATTTTTATTAATTCTACTAATATAGTTACTTCATGCATAATATTTACCTACTTATCTACACTATCTTTATTTGGATTTAAAGCTCTTTTAAATTTTATACTAATTGCTCTTTTGATTGCATGGGGCTTAATATTTTCATAACCAAAGCTATGGGCATGAAACTTTTTAAATAATGTGATTGCATCAAATTTACATCTTGTATTGCATTCACCACAGCCTATACATTTATTTTCATCCACATGGGCAATACCGCATTTTAAGCAACGCTTTGTTTCATTTTCTAGTTGCTCCTCTGTAAATGTTAGACGTGGATCTAAGAAAGATTTCTCCTTTGATGAGTCATAAAAAACCTTTTCACGTTTAGCCCTATCATAGCCCTGTAAATTTAAATTATCCTTATGAAGTGCTTTAAACATTCTTCTGTTTCTTCCAAGTGTTAATGTTTGCCCTGGATGAACGTAGCGATGTAATGATTCCGCTCCTTCTTTTCCTGCTGCAATAGCGTCTATAGCAAATCTTGGGCCGGTATAAACATCACCGCCAACAAAAATATCTGATTCACCTGTTTGAAAAGTTAATTCATCTGCCTTTACTGTGTTATTAGGATTTAATTTAACTTTGCTCCCTTTTAAAAGATCACCCCATAAAATAGATTGCCCTATAGATAACAATACTTTATCCCCTTTTACGGTTTTAATATCCAATTCATCATATTCAGGATTAAATTTTCCCTCTTTATCAAAAACACTTATGCAGCGTTTAAACTCAACAGCCTTCAATTTACCATCTTCAATAACAATTCTTTTTGGACCCCAGCTATTGTTCACAATGACTCCTTCCTTTTTAGCTTCCATAACTTCAACATATTCAGCAGGCATCTCATAATCACCCTCTAAACAAAACATATTTACTGTATTAGCTCCTGTTCTAAGAGTGGTTCTCGCAACATCTATTGCTACGTTCCCCCCACCTATTACTATAATATTACCTTCTGTCTTAATTTCTTTACCCAAATTCACATCCTTTAAAAAATCTACTCCATTTATAACATCTTTACTATCCTCCCCTTCAATATTTAGTTTTCTATCAGCTTGAGCACCAATGGCAATATAAAAACCCTTATATCCTTCATCACGTAATTTGTCTATTGTAATATCTTTGCCTATTTCCACCCCACATTTTAACTCAACTCCCAGCTCCTTTAATACATGGATTTCTGCTTCAACAACATCTTTTTCCAGTCTAAAAGAAGGAATCCCTAAGGTTAACATTCCACCAAATTTTTCTTCTTTTTCAAAAACTGTAACTGTATAACTTTTTGAAGCTAAATAATATGCACAAGAAAGACCTGCTGGCCCAGAGCCAATTACTGCAATTTTAATATGACTAAAATCATGTAATTTTTCTGGAACAAATCTTGTTTCTTCCTTTAATTCCTTATCTGCAATAAATTTTTTTATTTCATCAATTGCAACAGGTTCATCAATATTACCTCTAGTACATTCACTTTCACAATTATGTGGACAAATACGCCCACACACTGCGGGGAATGGATTTTCTTTTTTGATTAATTCTAAAGCATCCATATATTTTCCTTGTGCTGCTAATTTTATATAAGCTTGAACTGAAATATGGGCTGGACATTTTGTTTTACAAGGTGAGGTACCACAATCATAAACATTTTCAAAGTTTTCTCTGAAATCCGGGTTATAACGCTTTGGTCCCCAATTATGATCATCTGGAAGTGGGGTAAATGGATATTTTATTGGCTTTTTAGTACATAAATTTTCTCCCAACTTAACAGCATTAGCAGGGCATGTTTCTACACATTGTCCACAGGCTGCACATTTTTCAGTATCAACTTTTGCTATATAATTAGAACGAGACATATTTGGAGTATTAAAATATTGGGAAGTTCGTAAAGCTAAACAAACATCACGTTGACAATTACAAATTGCCCAAATTTTATTTGTTCCATCCATATTTGTAACTTGATGCATATAACCTTTTTTCTCAGCTTGTAAAATAACTTTTTTTGCTTCCTCTTTTGTAATAGGTCTTGCTTTTCCTGTCATAATAGCGGATTCAGCAGTAGCACCAAGTATAATACACAATTCTTCAGCTATACTACCAGTACCTTCATCCATTTGAGTGCGAACTAATCGACATTGACATGGTGCAATAGCAATGTGGTTTTGATATTTAGTTAACCAATAGGATATTTCTTCATAAGGTGCTTTTCTAGTTTCTGCTTGAATAGCTGATTCTACAGGTATAACACGCATTGCGCCATTCCCCATTGGCATAATTGTAGTTACAGGTTCAACAGTTTCTCTTGTATATTGTTCAAATGCCCTAGCTATCTCTGGGTGTGCATTAGCCTGTTCCCTATTAAGCATCATTAATTCATAGATTCCTGGGACATAAATTGGAAGTTCAAATTTATCTGTTCCATCTCCTTGAGGCTTAACTTCGATAATGCCCATATCAGTAAGTTGCATACAAATATTAAAAGTTTCAGCATAATCTTTATTTACCCTAGATGCAATATCTTCTACTGATTCTTGTTTTCTTCTTTTCATAGCAAGAACAACATCCGCTTGTTCGTCCGTTACTAAATCAGCAAATACATAGTATCGTGGATCATCTTCTGTAAAGTTTATTTTTAAGCCACTTATATGTTGTGCCATCTTAATAATTTTCCCTCTCATTTTAAATTTCCCCCTGTTATTTTTATATTTATCTTTTAATTTCTAACACTTCAGTCTTTAGCCAATTTGTCCAAGCTTCAATTCCTTCTCCGCTACAGGCTGAAATAGGAAATATCTTAATATTTGGATTAAGTTTTTTAGCTCTTTTATAAATAACTTCCATATCAAAGTCAAAAAACTCTAATGTATCAATTTTATTTATTAATAATACATCAGAAACTTTAAACATAAGAGGATATTTAAGAGGTTTATCATCCCCTTCAGGCACAGACAAAATCATGGCATTTTTAGTTGCCCCAGTATCAAATTCAGCTGGGCATACTAAATTACCCACATTTTCTAAAACGATAAGATCTAAATTTAAAATTCCTAAATTATCAAGTCCCTCACTAGTCATTTTTGCATCCAAATGACACATACCCCCTGTATGCAATTGGATAGTTTTCACTCCAGTTTTAGATATTGTTTTTGCATCTACGTCTGAATCAATATCTGCTTCCATAACTCCAATTTTTATTGAATTTTTTAATTTTTCTATAGTTCTTAAAAGAGTTGTTGTCTTTCCGGCGCCTGGTGAACTCATTAAATTCAATAAAAACTTATTATTTACTTTTAGTTTATTTCTTAGTTTTTCTGCTTCCATATCATTATTTTTATAAATACTTTCTTTGATTTCAATTGTTTTAAATTGGTTCATAATTTTATTACTCCCTTCCTATGGCATAGTCCCTTAAATTCTGAGTTTAAATAGCTATTATTTTATATTACTTCACCTTTTTTACTATAATTCCTTTTTTAAAAACGATTCCAAACATCTATTTCAAGTTTTTATCATATGGATAATTTTTTATTTTATTTTAAAAGAAAATGACCACATAACCTATAAATCCTTTTATCTTAAGATTTACGTGGCAGTGTGGCCCTTCTTTCATAATTTTTAAGTATATCCTATATAACTGTAAAATTTATTCAATTCTTCTTTCCCATATTCTACTTATATCTCCTTATGACTTATTATTTGGCTATTAAATTGCATACTTAAAAGCTATTTTGTTTATTCATCTAATCCTCTCTTTTTATATACCAAACCAAAAACAAGGGCAGCAATTATTATCCAAACTAAAATTATAGCTATGTTGTAGGTAGATTCACTTCCAAAGCTTTCTCCTTTAAATATCCTTACTATCATAATATTCATATTATAGTTAGGTAAAAAATCTGCTATGATTTTCATAATTTTATTAGCTCCTGCAAACATAGGTATTACAAAAAAAATCATTATAACAGGTATACTAAATACTCCTGTAGTCATTTGGTTTGGAGATAAAATTCCGATTATAGATCCAATTTCTATCATACTAAAAAGTACCAATGTAGTTATAAATATATATTTGCCTAGATATTGAATATCACAACCAATAAATAGAAATATCACTATATTTACAATTTCTGAAACCAAGAAAGTTATAAGAACCTTTCCAGCTAAGAATTCCCATGGAGATACAGAAGAAAGCATAAGTGTTCTTAATGTATTCTTTTCTTTTTCTTCAGCGATGAGCATAGATATAACCATACTAGATATTAATGCAATATTCATGCCTACACATAAAATTAATATATTCGCTTTATTCATGAGAGGATTTGTAGAATTACTTGGCAATAATTTTGAGTTTATAATACTAAACATTATTGGTAAAAAGCACATCACCCACACATTTATATTCTTTATAAAATCTTTTATTTCTTTTTTAAGTAACGCATTTACTCTTCTCATTGAAAAATTCATTATAATTCCCTCCCTGTTAGAGTCAAAAATATTCTTTCTAAGCTTGGTTCCATAGAGTGAATTGCAATTAACTGTCCCTTTTCCATCCAATTTCTAATTTTCAAAGCACCTTCCTGATTGTTTTTTACTATAATTTCTCTTTTATCATCCTTTAAAATTACCTTAATATCATCATTAATATATTTTAATTTTAAAGCTTGTGGATTTCCTATATCCACTATTTCACCCTCATTTAAAAATGCCACCTTGTGACATAGTTTTTCAGCTTCAAACATATTATGAGTAGTCAAAAATATTGTAGTTCCATCTTCATTAAGTGTTCTAAGTAATTTATGAATTTCTAAAGTAGTTCCTGGATCTAATGAAGAAGTAGGCTCATCTAGAAATAATAATTTAGGTTTATGAAGTACTGCCCTGGCTAACATAAGCCTTTGCTTCATACCCTTTGAAAGCTTCCTTACTTCCCTTTTTATAGTATCTTTCATACCTATCCTATCTAATATTTCTAAAACATTTTCCTTTGGAACATCATTTATATTTGCAAAAAGCATAAGATTATCTAAAACAGATAATCTATCATACATTCCACTGGTATCTGATAATATTCCAATATTTTTAACTATTTCTTTCTTATTAAGGTACACATCCTTTCCAAACACCCTAATCTCACCACTATTTGGTATTAACTGAGATGTTAATAATTTAATAGTAGTGGTTTTCCCTGCTCCACTTGGACCTAAAAAGCCAAAAATTTCACCTTCTTCAATACTAAAGGTTAAATTTTTTAAGGCTCTATTATCTTTAAAATATTTTGTTACATTTTTCATAGAAATAATATTTTTCACTATTAAGACTCCTCTCTTTGCTTAATAGTTTAATTATCCTAAAAATTGAATGTATTAACTATAAAATATATAAGAAAGGAATCTGTAAAAGGCTAAATGGAGTATTTTAAGGGCTAAATTCTGACTTTATAAAGTTAAATGGATCATAATTATCTCTAAGTGGAACGAATCTTTTATGCATAACTTTTAAACTTGTAACTTTATAGTCTTAGTTTTATAATTTTAAGCTTTTAAATATACTATAAATTTTATAGATTTAATATATCCTTTAATTCATCTAATCTTCTTTTTGACAAAGGAATAGAACTTTTAACTTTGTCATCTAAATTTAAAGTGTAACTATTTCTTGTCCAAGTAACTACTTCTCTAACCCTTTGTAAATTTACAAGATAAGATCTGTGACATCTAAAAAATCCAAAATATCTTAATCTCTCTTCTAAGTCTGAAAGTGACATTGTACAGGGAAACTTGTCCCCTCTAATATTTAAATTACTAACCCCCTGTTGGCTTTCTATGTAATCCACCTCTGTAGGATCAAATAGCAGAATTCTTTCTTCCACTTTTGCGGGAATCTTTTCAATTTTGTATACTGGTTTTTTATCCCCAATCTCTTCTTTATCGTCCTTAGATTCTTCTATGCTGTTATCTAACTCTACTAATCCATCAATGTTTAATCTATATGCTTTTTCACTAAGTATAAGTGTATCTTTAAATGCCACAGAAGTAATTAGTACAGCAGTTCCCTTTTCCTTTAAATTTTCTATATTTTCTATTATTACCTTTGCTCCATCCCTATCCATATTAAGAATTGGCTCTTGGAATATTAAAAATTTAGGCTGTTTTAATATCTCTCTTGCAAAACTTAATCTTCTTTTTTGAGAATAATTTAAATTTTTTATTTTTTTATTACCAATGTCTAGTAATGCAAGTTTTAACATTATTTCCTTAACATCTAGTTTTGAAAATAAAATATCATTAAAAAACTCCATATACTCCTCTATAGTCATTCTATCGTAAAAAGCCTCTTCCCTTGAAATAACTCCTATACTACCAACACTTGTCTTAATATAATCTAAATTTCTCATATCTTCTATGTATATTTCACCTTTTGCAGGTACATCTTTTCCTAAGATTAAGTTTACCAGTAAATCACTTATCTCATTACTACATTCTATACTTATAGAGCTACCCTTTTTTATATTAATGTCTATATCTTTTATTACATTATTTTTTTGCTCTTTATATAAACCTTTGATTTTTAGCATATAAAACATCCTTCCACTTCTCATATACTAATTTTATCATAAAAGAGATAAGTAACATAACGTAGACAATTTTACTTATACTATAGTCCTCTCCTCTATGATGCATTAATAACAAAATTTGCGGTATCTTTAAAATAGCATCTAAAATATAGTCCTTTCCTCTATGATGCATTAATACCCACTTCAACTTACTTTACAGAGCCATTAAACTTTTACTCTTTATTCTAGATAACTATTTTATATAATAAATTATTTTAAAAACATCTAATTTATATAATATATTATTATCGTAGCAAAGTTTACAGGATGCTAATATACTATACTATAAATTATTAATTACAAAATACAAATGTGGAGTTGATTCTATGGGAAATTCAGTGGTTTTTTCTGGAAATCCACAACAATTTCAAACCCAAATATATGGTTCTAATGGAAACCAGCCTGTGGCTATTAAAACTGATTCAAATGGTAACTTACTCACCACATTATCAGAGGCTGATGGAACAAATAATCCTTATAGTATTCCTTTGACAGCCTTTAATGACTTAAGAAGTATAAATTTAACTCCTATGGCTGGTTGGACTTTTAATTACAATATAAATTCTGATTATATAGTAACCACTACGGCTAATGGGGGAACCGCAACTCAAGGTGATAGCATGGCTATACTAAACACTAATACTTCTAATAATGGTTCTTCAAAAATAGCAACTAGAAAAGTTCTGCGTTATTCTCCTGGATTAGGCGCATTAGCTCGTTTTACTGCAGTGTTTACAGCTGGAGCTTTAAACAGTCAACAAATTATAGGTTTAGGTGATGATACTGACGGTTTATATTTTGGATACAATGGTACAACTTTCTCAATTCTTCGTATACAAAACGGAACATTAAATTGGATTTCAAAAGATGATTGGAATGTAGATAAAATGGATGGCAGTGGTCCTTCACAAATGACTCTTGATCCTACAAAGGGTAATGTATATTCTATCCAGTATCAGTGGCTTGGCTTTGGTGTAATTAATTTCTATATTACATCTACTTTAACTGGTCAACCTATGTTAGTTCATAGAATTCAGTACCCTAATACTGCCACAGTTCCATCAGTTTATAACCCTAGCTTTCCTTTAACGGCCAAGGTTTTAAATAGTGGTAATACTTCAAATATAGTTTTAAAAACTCCCTCTGCGATGGCTTTTTGCGAAGGTGATGGTTACTCTCAAGCTATAATTACTAGAAATTCTATTTCTAATTCTATTTCCTCATTAGTCCCATCAAACCTAAACGCATTAACCTTGTTAAACACCTCAACCTTTGTAGGTAAGGTTAATAGAACTCGTATAAGACTAGATTTTGTTTCCACCAGTATCCAAGGGTTAGCAGCTGTCACATTTAAATTAATTAGAAATGCCACTTTTGGAACTGGCCTAAGTTATAACTCAATTAATTCAAATACTAGTGTTATACAATACTCTACAACACAAACTACCGCAACTGGAGGCATCCAAATCTTTAGTTTTGAAAGTCCAGTAAATTTAGGAAGTCAGTTATTCTTAAATTCTCTAAACATTTTTCTTGCTCCTGGAGAAACTTTAACATTACAAGCCACATCAACCGGTACCAACCAAATTGATTGTTCTTTCAGTTGGGAGGAAATGTGGTAATTAATAAATTTTAAATTATAGGAAGCTTTCATTATAGATTTGAAGCTTCCTATTATTTATATTTCATACAATAACTTATTTCATTGAATAATTTTAAATCCACATACCATTTATTAAATTCTTAAATTACTATATTCTTAATTTCGTAGCAGACTTAATAGTATGCTAATATACTATAATATAAAATATTAATCAATTAATACAAATGTGGAGTTGATTATATGTCTAATTCAGTGGTTTTTTCTGAAAACCCCCAGAACTTTCAAACACAAATATATGGTTCTAATGGAAATCAATCTGAAGCTGTTAAAACTGACTCTAATGGTAATTTACTCACCACATTATCAGCTACGGATGGAACAAATAACCCTTATAATATTCCTTTAACAGCCTTTAATGATTTAAGAAGTACAAATTTAACTCCTATGGCTGGTTGGACTTTTAATTATAATATAAATTCTGATTATATAATATCTACCACCGCTAATAGTGGAACCATTACACAAGGTGATAGTATGGCTATATTAAGTACTACTACATCTAGCAATGGCTCTGCAAAAATAGAAACAAGAAAGGTTTTGCGCTACTCACCTGGATTAGGAGCATTAGCACGTTTTACTGCAGTATTTACAGAAGGAGTTTTAAATAGCCAACAAATTATAGGTTTAGGCGATGATACAGATGGTTTTTATTTTGGATACAATGGTACAAGTTTTTCAATTCTTCGTATACAAAATGGAACATTAGATTGGATTTCAAAAACCAATTGGAATATAGACAAGATGGATGGAAGTGGCCCCTCACAAATGACTCTTGACCCCACAAAAGGTAATGTATATTCTATTGAGTATCAATGGCTTGGTTTTGGTGTAATAAGTTTTTATATTACCTCTACTATAACTGGTCAACCTATTTTAGTTCATAGAATTCAGTATCCTAATACAGCTACAGTGCCATCGGTTTATAATCCTAGTTTTCCTTTAGTAGCTAAAGTTTTAAATAGTGGTAATACTTCTAATATAGTTTTAAAAACTCCCTCTGCAATGGCATTTTGTGAAGGAGATGGGTACTCACAAGCAATCGTTACTAAAAATTCTATTCCTAGTTCTGTTTCATTAAATTCACCAACAAATCGAAATGTTCTTACACTTTTAAACACTTCAACCTTTGCTGGCAAAGTTAATAGAACTCGTATACAATTAGATTTTATATCTACTAGTAGTTCAGGAAACAGAGCCGTAACTTTTAAATTAATTAGAAATGCTACTTTTGGAACTACTTTAACCTATACCCCAATTAATTCAAACACTAGTGTTATACAATACTCTACAACACAAACTTCTGCAACTTCCGGAATTCAGATTTTCACTTTTGAAACACCAACAAATTCAGGAACTCAACTACTTTTAAACTCATTAAATATTATTCTTGCTCCTGGTGAAACTTTAACCCTACAGGCCACATCCTCCAATGATGTTCAGCTTGATTGTTCCATAAGCTGGAATGAATTGTGGTAAATAGTTGATTTTTTAATAAAAGGAAGCTTTTAATTAAAATTAAAAACTTCCTTTTTCATTGTATCTATCTTTTCTCTATTTCATAAACTGTTTTTATGTCTCCATTTAAAGTGGCTTTTATATTTGCAATTGCCATGATATATCCCCTTTTCATGTTAATATATAAAAACTATTTAAAAACCCTAGCATTACTCTATTAAAATTTTCGCTACTTATTTTTCCCTTATTAAAAATCCATATAAGATTTTATCCTTTAGAAAGACTCTTATTTTCAATTATTAAGCTAACACTAAATAAAATTTCTATTAAAATCATCATTAGTGCAATAATATAAGGCTTAAAATTTATTCCAACTACTAAGGATAAAATTGGTATTATAAAAGATAATACCCCGTAGGATTTGGATTTATAAAGCCAACTATAGGGCAGTAAATGTGCTCCAAAAATTATAGCTATAACCATAAGCATTTTTTGGGGAATATTAGGATATACCCACATGGCAATGAGTAAATATAACATTTGGTTTACAGAAAAAAGCACTCCCAATTTATTTAAAGGATTTTCTTTATTCTGAAAGTCAACTTTTATTATCTTAGATATAAAAAATGCCAAGGGCACTACTGGCGCCGTAGCATAAAATGTAAATAAATTCTTAGTTGAAATAGGTAATTTTGATAAATGAATAATTAGTATAGCACACCAACTAACAACTGAAGCTAAAATAAAATGTAAGCCCTTCTTTTGTTTAATAGCACACCCTAAACGCAATTCTTCTAAACCCATATTCTCTACCTCCTCTAAACTCCCTTTATCTAATATCTTTTCTGCTTCCTCTTTTAAATTTATATTAGATTTAATTTTACTTTAATTTGTTTTTATACATTAACATAAATTTTACGTTAATGTATAAAGATGATTTGAATACAATAATAATCTTATTTTGATATCTATTACTATATAGAAATTATATCAGATTATATATATATATTTAACATAAGTTTAGTTTTCCATATTTTATTTGGAAATTAATTTTTAATATCAATACCTTTCTATTAAAAATTCATCGTAGAAAAATACCTATAGATTATACACTAACTTTTATGTGTTTAATCTATAGGTGTCATATTATTTTAAAAGGTTAACTATCTAATACTTATTCCTATTATCACCTTAACTTTATAATACAATATTATATAAAATCCAATTTTTTATATAAGATATTTTTTTATTTCCTCTGAAGATAGTACTCTTCCTAAAAATTTTACTTATATATAATATAGAACTCTAATGCCTATTCTTTACACATAAACTAAGTGCCAGTAGATAATTTCTGTATTATATATTGGTTTGCTTTTTTTAGTATTTTTCTTAAGATTCTTTTGAAAACCAACCTCTTGTATTATTTGCTATCTTAACTAAAGTTAACATTATAGGCACTTCAGTTAAAACCCCTACCACAGTAGCAAGGGCTGCTCCTGACTTTAAGCCAAATAATGATATTGCAACAGCAACTGCTAGTTCAAAGAAATTGCTTGCTCCTATCATCCCTGCTGGTGCAGCAATATTATGAGGTAATTTCCATAGTTTTGCCCACCCATAAGCAATAATAAATATTAAAAATGTCTGAATTGTAAGGGGTATCGCAATTAGTAAAATATGCAGTGGATTATTTAGTATAATCTCTCCTTGGAATGAGAAAATAATAACTAAAGTTAAAAGCAATCCTATAATAGTTATATTATCGAATTTTTTTAAAAACACATCATTAAAATACTCTATTCCCTTATTTTTTATAACAGATTTTCTTGTTAAATATCCTGCTGTAAGAGGTATAACTACAAATAATATAGTTGATAAAATTAATGTGCCATAGGGAACAGTAACATTACTTACTCCCAATAAAAATGCCACAATTGGAGCAAAAGCTATTAATATTATAAGGTCATTTATAGCCACTTGAACTAAGGTATAGGCAGGATCTCCTTTAGTAAGATAACTCCATACAAATACCATAGCTGTACAGGGTGCTGCTCCTAAAAGTACTGCTCCTGCTAAATATTCTGTGGCAAGATTTCCTGGAATAAATGCTTTAAACACAACCTTTAAGAAAAATGAGGATATTAAATACATTGTAAAAGGCTTTATAAGCCAATTAGTAACGCAGGTAACTATTAACCCTTTAGGTTTTTTAGTTACACCTACTATACTATTAAAATCAATTTTTAACATCATTGGATATATCATAAGCCAAATTAAAATAGCCACTGGTATTGATACATTGTAGTATTCAAATTTATTTAAAGTTTCAGGTACCTTAGGAATAAATTGTCCTATAAGTATTCCTATTATAATGCAGAGTCCCACCCATATAGTAAGATATCTTTCAAAGATACCTAATCCTTTATTTTTTTCTTTACTTTTTAAGGGCATAATTTATCCTCCTCTATAAAAATTCATAGTTTAAAATTCATAAATTATTCTATTAAATCAATTTCATTGTTTTTTATTCTTTCTCTTAAATCTTTAATCTTTTCTTCGATAATTTTTGCACTTTTAATAAATTCTTCATGGCTTTTGCCTGTAGGATCCTCTAATCCCCAATCTTCTGTATACTTACAAGGAAGGAAAGGGCATATAACATTACATCCCATTTTTATTACAATATCAACTTTTGGTATATCCTTTAATAGTTTAGGTCTATATTCTTTATTCATATCTACCTTATACATAGTTTTTAAAACTTTTACTGCATCTTGATTTATTTGCTCTTTGGTTTCTGTGCCGGCGGAATAGGATTCAAAAATATCTGTTGCAAATTTTTTACCTAATGCTTCTGCCATTTGAGATCTACAAGAATTATGAACACATATAAATGCTACCTTTGGTTTCATAAAATTATCCTCCGCTAAATTTGATATATAATCATGTTTATATATAAGTTTACTCAAAATTGATCTTTAGATTTTAAAGTGGAGTTATCCCTAGTTCATTAAATCATTAAGTGTTTCTCCTTTAACTTCTTTTAAAATCCACTTTATAACTGCAAAATTTCCTTTAGATATTTCATTTACTTTATTAATCCACTTTACCTCATTATTTGCCTTTACCTTTAAAATAGGATTTTTTGTATCTGCTGCATAAATACTAGAATTAACAACCCACCATTTACTAAATATCCCAGCTCTATTTAAATCTTCTTGAAGTCTTAAAGCCTCATAAATTGGAGTTGTTTCAGCTAATGTTACTATGATTACTTCTGTTTCTTTCTCATCTCTAAGCTTAGGCAAAAGCTTTTTAACTGATTCTTCAATATCTCCTTGCGAACGCTGAATCTCTTTATGGTAACTTTCAGTAGAATCTAAAAGGAGTAGAGTATGGCCTGTTGGTGCTGTGTCTATAACTACAACCTGATTTTCTGACCTTTCCACCACTTCTGCAAAGGCTCTAAATACTGCAATTTCTTGAGTGCAAGGTGATCTTAAATCTTCTTTTACATAAGCGATATCATCTTCGCTCATACTATCTTCTACTTTGCTTAATACCTCTTTTTTATATTTTTCTAATTCCTTTTTTTCATCTATATGACTTATGGTAATTCCATATCCTTCATCTAATACAAACTTTAAATGAGCCGCGGGATCCGTAGTTGTTAAATGTACTTTCTTCCCTTTTTTAGCTAATCCTACAGCTATTGCAGCAGCTATACTAGTTTTACCTACACCACCTTTACCCATGGTAAATATAACCTTTTTATTAGTATTATATAAATCTTCTATTACCTTATTTAATTTAGGTAGATTAGAAGTCTCTAACTTTTCATGGCTATACTTAATAATATTATCCTTTAAAAATGCCCTTACATTCTCTAATCCTGTTACGTTATATGGTCTTAAAGGAATTTTAAAAGTTTTAATACCCTTTAGTCCTTCTGGCATATTTTCTAATGCTTTTTGCTGTTTACTGTAGATAGCATTAGATAGATAGTCTTCCTGTTCTTCTAGTACTCCGTTTATAACTAACACTTGATTATTTACCCCTATATTTTGAAGCTCTTTAGATGCTCTTTCCGCTTCTTTTAAAGGTGATAATTCTGGACGTGATACAAGTATAAGTGTAGTTTTATCTTTGTCCCCTAGAGTATTTACTGCATTTTTATAGACTTCCTTTTTGTCTTCAAGACCTGAAAGCTGCCCTAAACATGAGGCACCATGTGTACTTTCACTAATAAAATTACTCCAGGCTGAAGGAAGCTGTAGCATCCTTAGGGTATGCCCTGTAGGTGCTGTATCAAATATAATATGGTCATATTCTTTTGATGTTTTTTCATCGGTTATAAATGATGAAAATTCGTTAAATGCAGCAATTTCAATAGTGCATGAACCTGAAAGCTGCTCCTCCATATTTTTTATAACTGCTTCTGGAAGTTTCCCTTTATAAGGCTTTATTACACTTTCCCTATATTCCTCAGCTGCCTTTTCAGGCTGAAAGTTTGCTACTACAAGATTAGGAACTTCTTTTATCTTTACTCCCTTATTATTTAATTTTCTATTAAATACATCTTGAAGATTTGAAGCTGGATCTGTGCTAACTAGCATTATTTTTTTACCTTTATCCGCTAAATTTACTGCTACAGCACAGGCTGTTGAAGTCTTACCAACTCCACCTTTCCCTGTAAAAAACAAATATTTTGTTAAGAATATATCATCTATATTAAAATTTTTAAACATTTTATCCCTCTTTCTCTTTAAATGCAGCTGCCCTTACAATTAAAAAACAAACTATTAAATTTATAATTTTATTTAACAGCAGCCACCTTTTGAATTACAAAACTAATCTATTAAATTAATAATTTTTTTAAATTTAGCCACCTTTAGAATCATAAAAACTAACTATTAACTTTATAATTTATTTAACAGCAGCCACCTTTACAATTGCACCCCTTAGATGGTTTTTTTATAGTAGTTTTTAAATAATTCTGTGGTATATCTAAAAACTCACAAAACTCTTTATTTGTTGGATAAGTCTTTGTTTTTACCACAACACCATCTACCATTGTAACTGGAAGAACTTCTACACCCTTTTCATTTAATAATTTATTTATTTCCTTACTATCAACAAACATTTGCACATTACTAGTTAAATTATATCTTTTTACTAACACCCCATTAATTTCAAGTCTATTTATTACTGTTGAAACTCTTAATAATTCAGGATTTACAGATGGTCCACAAACTCCTGTTGAGCAGCACATAGCTGGATCAAAAATTATCATTTTTTTCATAACAATCACTCCTTATATTTTTAAAAATACTTAATAGCACCTTTATTATTTGCAATCACATTTGCTTTTATTTTTACATATACAATCCTCTGTATCTGTTATTAGATTCATAAAAAATAAAACTAGTTTATTACAGTTAGTAATATTTAATGAATAATGTGTCCATAATCCTTCTTTTCTGGACTTAACAACACCGCACTCCATTAAAACTTTCATATGATGGGAAAGTGTTGGTTGTGTAAAATCAAAATACTCTAATATATCGCAAGCACACATTTCTTTACAAGACAATATATCAATTATTTTTAATCTATTTGGGTCCGATAATCCTTTAATAATTCTCGCGTTTTCTTCATAATTCAAGCCCATTTTTCTTCCTCCTATATAGATAACTTTCTATGTATAGTATAGACAATTATCTATATATAGTCAATAGTTTCCCTTTTAATATACCATATTGTATTTATAAATATATATATTCATCTATATAGAAGCATATTATGCAAATAATATTATAAATGTTCCACTAAAAATAGCAATTTAATTCTTTACATAAAATAATAAAAAAACATACTATAAAACATTAGATTCTATAGTATGTTTTCTACTTAAAACTTTTATTTTTTTAATATTATTATTAGAATTTAAAATACAAAATTAATTAACCATTAGAAAATCATTATTAAGAGGGGTTATATCTTTATTTAAACTTTTTATTTTAAAAAACATCTCTGGGCTCTCTCTTCCACAGACTTTAGTTTTGTAAATAGTTTTATATATTTATTTATATTATTATAAGAATTTAAAATAATATCCTCAGTTAATCCTTTAATGATTTTCTCTATAATTATCCCACTTTTCTCATATAATTTTGATGCAACTTTCCAATTTTCATCCCCTAACTCATCACAATTTTCTAGTAATGCTTTTGCAAATCTATCTCTACTAGCCCTATGGGGATTATTTCCGATTTCACCATTATTTTCATCTAACTCTTTTGGAAGACCCGGAAGTATACTGCCAGTATAAGTAATTAAGTGTATATATATTTTCCTTAATGTTTCCTTATTAAATACTGTATTCCATGTTTCAAATTCTTTAATAAACTTTTCAAATCCACCCAATCCCATAAAACTCACATTAGAATTAAGATAACCACTTGCATTATTTTCAAAAGCAGTATTTAGAATATTTTTCCTATCCCAATTTATATTAGTAAAATTGATTCCAAAGTATGCATTTTTTTTGCTGATGCCAATATAACCTTTCTCCCATGCTAACTTTAAATTCTCATAGGATACTTTGTTAGTACCCATTCTTGAATTATCATAAACATAAATATAATTTTCGTCATACCCAACCATTAAAATTACATGACCTGGAATATGGATCTTATGATAAAATTTTTCTAAATACTCTAAATAATACATATCTAATCCAAATATAATTACCGGAATGTCTTTATCTATGAGCTCTTTTACTTTTTCTATAGTACCTTTAAACTCTTTTCCTTCATCTGCAATAACGGTATACCCCATTAAATCCTTCCAAATATCATATTGTGCCTTACCAATACCACAACTTGATAAGAATATCCTTTTCGGTGGATTCATATTTTTTTCAGACATTAACATAAACCCTGTTGAAGAATAATGTATGAGCTCCTCTGGTATCCTTTTCCCAGTTTTCCACTGATAAATATCACATAGACCATTAACAGGACATAAATAATCAACAACTCTGTGAGGCAAATTTAAAATCTTCATAATTAATCTTCCTTTCACATTATATTAATTAGATTTTAAACTCTCACCTAATACTAGAGTCAATAACTTAGCTCTAAAAGTATACTATTTTCATTACAAAATTAAATGAAAGCATAAATAACTATCACCACATTTTTAAAGGATTCATTATTTTGTTTAAAAAACTCTTTACTGTTTATATGCTCTATCCCATACCTTTTAATGCTTGTACTTTACTTTCTCCAAGCAATTGCTTATTACAATCTCGGGTAAAACCACCTAAATATTTTATCTATTATACTTATATTTATATCTTATATAACTATTAATAATATAAAACTTGAAAGCATATTAATAAAAATATGAGAAATTATACAGGGAATAATACTTCCCTGACACTTTTTATAAGTAATATATCCAAATACATATCCTAACAAAAAAGCATTTATGATTCTAAAGATTATATCCACTTTAGACGCAGTACCTCTTATAACAAAATGAGGACTTGCAAAAGCAATTGCCTGAAGAATATTCCCCTTAAAAAATCCCAATTTATTTATGAACTTCTTTGCAATAAATCCTCTAAAAAAAATCTCCTCAGCTACCCCAGTTTTTATACCGTATAATAAAAGGTATAAAAATAACACCAAAGGCTTATATTCAAGCATATCTACAGAGTTTCGTCCACTATTTCCTGTTAATATGATAATTAAATTTGCTGCTAATGTTATTAAATATACCAAAGTTATGATAAACACTACCTTTAAAAAATTTATTTTTTCAACTTTATATATACCCAATGAATGAATAAACCCAATAAATGTTTTTTCTTTTGCTAAATAAAATATCAGTGGAATAACTGTAAACGCTACTATATTAACTACTGTGCTTATAAATTCATTTATTAATGATCCGCTAACATGCATTGTTTTCCTCCTTTTTTACAATTTTTAATGTACTAATACTATTGAAAGACTTTATTATTTTCTATTGTAAATTAAAAAAGGACTTTCTTAGTAGAAAATCCTAAAATAATTTTTACTTTCACTTTATTTAAATAGAATTTTAAAAAGCTTACTCTTTATAAATCATTTTATTTAAAATTTAAAATATGAACCTTCCATCCCTCATAACTAATTTTTTATTGCAAAAAGAAGAAACTAGATTGTCATGAGTAGCTATTATTATAGTTTTTCCCTCTGAATTTAATTTTCTCAAAATCCCCATGATATTTTTTGCATTATTACTATCTAAAGACCCTGTAGGTTCATCTGCTAATAAAATATTGGTTTCTTGTGCTAAAGCTCTTGCAATAGCAACTCTTTGTTGTTGTCCACCTGAAAGATTTTTTACTTTTATGTTATAAAATTGTTCCATATCTAATTTTTTTAAATATTTTAAAGCTATTTCTTTTCTTATATTAGCAGAGATTTTACGAAAATTAAGTGGTATTGTAATATTATCAATTACTGATAGTTCTTTTATTAAAGCAAAATTTTGAAATATACAAGCTATTTTTTCATTACGAATTTTAGCAAGGTTGTTAAAGTTTTTAAAGGATATTTTCTTGTCATAAATTAGATATTCTCCATGAGTTGGGGAATCTATGCAGCCTAGAATATTTAATAAGGTACTTTTGCCACAACCGGAAGGTCCCATTATTGAAACCATATCTCCTTCAAATATATCTAAATTTATATTATTTAACCCATATACAGTTGTATCCTTTTCCCCATAGATTTTTGTTACGTTATTAAGTTTTAATACTCCCATTATTAAATTCCCCCTATAAGATCTCTAGGTTGTACCTTTAATATTTTTCTGATAGGTATAATAGATGCTATTGCAAATATTAACACTGTTACAATAAAAGTAATTCCTAAATTATGCATTCCGTACGTATATTTGAACCATCCATTTAATGAGGTTTCAAAATTTATAAACAATACACATGATATAAAATAAGAAATTAATATTAAAATAAACCATTCACATAAAATTAAAAATAATAACTTTCCCAATTTTATTCCAGTGCAAATTAACACTCCAAATTCTTTTTTTCTTATGTTTAACAAATAAAGTAGTAAAGATATTACTCCCACTAAGGTTAATATAAAAAAAACTATAACCTTAAATAATTCTATTTTTATTGTTGGTTCTAGTGCATTATAAAAATGATGGACATTATCCTTAAATTTTATAAAATTAATTTTTATATTAAGCTCATTACTTTTTTTATAAAAGTCATTAATTGATTTTTCATAATCAACATTATTCCTAAATACAAACTGTATTCCACCAAAAAATTTTTCCTTCAAAATACCTGCATTATCTTTTAATTGTATATCCTCTGGACATATAATTATAGAATTTGCATTCTCCATATTCATCACTGTAGAACTTAGATATACCGTGTAATCTTTGGGAAGAAATCCTATGATTTTGTATTTTAAATTTTCATCAATATGTAATTCATCACCTAAGTTATAATATTTCTTAAAATTATGCCCTACTATAATGGGATAAATAACATTATCATTATAAAAATCTTCTTTTTTAAAAATATTACCCTTTACACAAGATAGATTCATAAGCTTAAAATAGTCATAATCAATTTTAAGTAAAATTACATTTCCATTGTTATTTTGGAAATTTTCAACTTTAAAACTTTCAAATATTTTATCAAAATTATTTATATTATAGGAAGGCAATAGTACCGTTCTAAAACTTCCAATGCCTAATACTCTGTGGTCACTTTTAATAAAGTTCAATAACTCTAATTTATCTTCTTTACTCTGTTCTTCATCAACATAAAATTCACTTTGATATGGTAAGAAGTAGTATCTACCCTCAGAGGTTATGCTAGTATCTAACTTTTTAATAAATTCATTTCTAAATTCATATAAATTAAAAAAACTCATAACAGTATAAATATAAAATGTCATTTGTAATAATATTAAAATATATATTGCTCTTCTTTTTTTTATATTAGTGATACTTAAATTTAATAATTCCATATAACTCCTACCTTATTCCTTCACTTAAATTACTATTAAAAACATTTATTAATACTATAGATAAAGACAACAATATCATTAAAGTCGTAAATCCTATACTAAATACAAAATTTATTGTATTAAATAATAATTTTGTATTAAAATAATTATCTAAAAATCCAATACTAAAATAACTTATTAAAGATGCTATAGCCCATCCTATAAAAGATATTATCAGTATTTGAAATGTTATTAATTTTATAATGTGCTGTTTTGTTGCCCCAAATATAATTTTTATTAATAAATCTTTTTTTATATCTGTTGTCCATATAAATGAAAAGGTAATTAAATTGATAAAGCTAATTAAAAGAGCAATAATTATATATTTAAACTCATTTTTATTTTGATAATACGAATTTTTCAACACATTTTTAAAAGATAATTCTTTATCATAATATTGAGTTAGCTTAAAATTTTTATCCTTCAATTGAAGATCTTTATACAAACTATGTAAATTTTGTTTCTTATTAAAATAAACTTTACATTCATTTACAGGTTTAGTCTTTAAATTATCCGGTATTGCTTTAACAGGAATAAATACAGAAAAGCAAAATGAGGTTATATTCTTTTTATCAAATACTCCTATAACTTCAAATTCTTTATTATGGATTTGCAAATATTTTTTGTTTTTTTTCATATATGTAATATGATTTAATTCATTTCCTATAATAGCTACATTCCTATTATTATTTATATCATCATTAGAAAACATTCTTCCTTCATCTAAAGAAATAATCTTATATAAATCATAATACTTATTTAATCCTAATATTTTCACCATCTGACTATTATTTTGATACTCATAACTATCATCCAATATATATCCAAGATTCATATTACAGTTATCTAGAAAATCTATTATTTCATCTACAGTTTTATTATTGGTTTTAATACTCATTGTATTTGTATTTTTAATTAAATTTTTAGACTTAGAATAATAATTATAATTTGTGTTAAAAAGCAGTATACAAAACTGAAAAGAACATATACCAACTACAAAACTTAATACTATAATAAATGTAGAAAATGGTTTATATAAAATCTCCTGAAACCTATACATAAAATCCCCCTAATAAAACAGTTGAAAACACTTTAAGTATTTTCAACTGTTTTTTAAATATTAATTTAAGGTCTGCTTAAATAAGGCAATGATTTAGTTGTATCTATTTTATAATGAGTAGAATGATTAGATGATATTCCGGTAGCATTACTTGGATCAGATAACCATCTTGTATACACTGTTTTACCTTTACCTGCTACTCCTTGGCTATAAGCAAAATCTAAAACATTTCCTGATATATTGTAAAGATTAGCTCCTACAGTTGGCTTACCCTCTTCATATCCTTTTGAATATTTCTTAATTGTAGTGCTTGCATAACCCTTACCGGAACTATCCATTTGTTCATACCCTTTAACTGTTGTTTTGTTTAGTTTAAAAGTATCTCCTTTACTATCTGCCGTTGCCATTACTGTAATTGAACCTATACCTATTGTCATAATGGTACATAAAGCTATTTTTTTAAGATTCATATCCTCATACCCCTCCTATAAATTTCAACCTAATATAAACCTCTATATTGTTAATTGTATCATAATATTTTGTGATTTTTCAAATTCTTTACTTAAATAGTCATTTTAACATATACTATTGTGATTTTTATAATATATTAATAACATGCATTAAATTATTTTTTCAACTTTATATATACCCAATGAATGAATAAACCCAATAAATGTTTTTTCTTTTGCTAAATAAAATATCAGTGGAATAACTGTAAACGCTACTATATTAACTACTGTGCTTATAAATTCATTTATTAATGATCCGCTAACATGCATTGTTTTCCTCCTTTTTTACAATTTTTAATGTACTAATACTATTGAAAGACTTTATTATTTTCTATTGTAAATTTAAAAAGGACTTTCTTAGTAGAAAATCCTAAAATAATTTTTACTTTAACTTTATTTAAATAAAAAGTGGCTACATTCCCTTATAAATCATAGCCACGTCTTAAAAGTAAAACTTATCAATTCTCATCATAAGCTTATCTTAAGTAAAAAAACCTGTTTATAAAACTAATTATGTTTGTCCTTATTTAACATACTTAAATAACGATAAATAGTTGGCTCAGAGCACTTTAGTTTATTTGCCACCTCACTAACTGCACCCTTTAGCATAAATATTCCTTTTTGATTTAAAATATCCACAATATTTATTCTCTCTTCTTGTGTTAATCTATCTACTGGAATATTTCCCTGCAATGTTTCAGATAAAACACTTTCTGTAACCTCTCCTATGGATTCAGAAAAATTTTCTTGTGAATCATTTAAAATTGAATTAACAGATTCGTATATACTATTTTCCATAATCAACTCATTAGGATGGCAAAGTTGTAAAACTTCTTCACTTAAAGTCCTATATCTACTATCATCAAAATTTATACAAAGCATGCCAATAAGCTCTTTTGTTTCATCTTTTATAAACATAGTAGAGGATCTTAAAACATTCTTTGTTTTAGATGCAGCATCAAAATTTATTAGATAATCACTATTTTTATAATTACTCATTGCTATAGCATTAAACTCAATATCCGTTAAAGGTTCACCAACACTTCTACCACTGATGTGGTTATTTGCTATTGCTATAATAGATGAAGTTTTATTTTTTAAATCATGTAATACCACTTCATAATCTGGCCCTAAAACTTTTCCTAAAAACTCAACCAGTTTAATATATTTATTTAGTTTGTGTTCCTGCATTATATACACCACCTTTTTGTACCCCATGTATTATTTACATAATCTATTATTTTTTATCTATATAACATAGAATATCATGAAAATAAGTTTATTACAATATAAGGAAAACTTATTAATATGATAATAAATTATTTTTATAATTATCATGTTTTTCTAATATTTACCTGTATAATCCCATTTATATAGGTAAATTTAGCTTTGTAAACGTTTTTTATTTATTTAGCTTTTATTTACAATTAAAATTTTTTATCATATTGACTAAAAATTATAACAGTGATATAGTTAAACCATGGTAAACATTTACAATTCAAATAATGCTTCTATATTTTCTATAAAATAAATTCACAAATAACTTACACACAAATTTTAAATTACCTATTTTGTTTAAAACATTTAAAATTAAATAAATATAAAAACGGGGGGTTTTATTATGAAAGTTAAATATGTAGCTGAACCATTTAGAATTAAGATGGTTGAACCTATTAAAATGCTAACTAGAGAGGAAAGAGAAGCTAGAATTGCAGAAGCAAAATATAATCCTTTTAATCTTAGAGCAGAAGATGTATACATTGATTTATTAACAGACAGTGGAACAAATGCTATGAGTGAAGATCAATGGGCTGGTGTAATAAAAGGTGATGAAGCTTATGCTGGTGGAAAAAGCTACTATAAATTATTAGATGCAGTAAAAGATATATTTGGATATAAATATGCCCAACCTGTACATCAAGGACGTGCCGCAGAAAAAGTTCTTTTTCAGCTACTATTAGGAGAAGGAAAATATTCTATATCAAATATGCACTTTGATACCACTAGAGCCCATGTTGAGTTAAGTGGTGCAAGAGCAATTGATTGTGTTGTTCCAGAAGCTGCTGATCCATCCTTAAGAGTACCTTTTAAAGGAAATATGGATACAGAAAGACTACAAAAATTAATAGAAAAATATGGAGCAGATAAAATCGGTGTTGTAGTTATGACTATAACTAATAACTCTGCTGGTGGCCAGCCTGTATCAATTGCAAATATGAAAGAAACCTCTGAAATTTGTAAAAAACATAATATTAAACTTTGTATAGATGCAGCACGTTTTGCAGAAAACGCATACTTTATAAAAAGACGTGAGCCCGGATATGAAAATAAGTCTGTAAAAGAAATAATTAAAGAAATATTTAGTTATGCAGATATGTTTACTATGAGTGCTAAAAAAGATGCTATTGTAAATATGGGTGGATTAATCGGAATTAAAGAAGATGAAAACTTATTCTCACTTTGTAAAGGTCGTACAATATCCTTTGAAGGGTTTATTACCTACGGAGGACTATCCGGTCGTGACCTAGAAAGTTTAGCTATAGGACTTTATGAAGGAATAGATGAAGATTACTTAAAATATAGGGCAGGACAGATGGAATATCTTGCAGCACGCCTTGATGAGGCTGGAGTTGCTTATCAAGCACCAGTAGGCGGACATGGTGTGTTTGTAGATGCTAAAAGCATGTTACCTCATATTCCATACTATGAATTCCCAGGACACGCACTAGCAATAGAACTTTATAAAGAAGCTGGTATACGTACTTGTGATATTGGTTCATTTATGTTAGGTAATGATCCTGATACTGGAAAACAACTTGAAGCAAATTTTGAATTTACAAGACTTGCTATTGCACGTAGAGTTTACACTCAAGCTCATATTGATATTATGGCTGATGCTTTAATCTCAATAAAGGAAAAAGCAGATACTGTTAAAGGGTATAAAATAACTTGGGAACCACCAATACTTCGTCACTTCCAAGCAAGTTTAGAACCAATAAAATAGTATAAATAAAAATCACTGGCAGAAATAAATATTACTGCCAGTGCTAATATAAATAAAAAAGATTTTTAATAAATTTATATACCTTATAATATAATTATAACATACTTTATAGTCATATCTACAGTCACCTAAATAAATTTAAAATATATATAATTTGTTTTCAAAGGGGAAAAGAGTTAATAAACACTTTTAGCTCTTTCCCCTTTTAGTTATACAATAGGTAAATTTTTCAATTCAGATTTTGAATTCATCATATTTTATACAAATATATTTACAATAAAAATTCCACCATAAAAATCTTAGACTCCAAAGAAGTTTCACGTTTTAGTTTATCTTACCTTAAATACAAAATGCAAAACTTTAAAATATAAAGTCTTTAAGCTTAATTACCAACTATATAAGCTTAGAAATTTTTATCCCAAGATAAATCATTTTATTAACTTAAGTAAACACATTAGATTAATAAATAAGGTATATCTTAGGGTAATTTCTGGCCATATTTTTAGAGTGAAAATTTAGTTCTAAAAGTATTAAGATTTAATAAATTGAGGAGTGGTGGTAGTATGAAAAATAATAACTCTGAAAACGATTGCGCAAACCTTGACAATAGGGATACTTTTAATTCTAAAACCGGTTTTATTTTAGCCTGTATCGGTTCTGCAGTAGGCATGGGTAGTATTTGGATGTTCCCCTATCGCGTAGGTCAATTTGGTGGTGCAGCCTTTTTGATACCATACTTTATATTTATAATAGTTATTGGTTTTACAGGAGTTATTGGAGAAATGTCCTTTGGTCGTGCTATGCAAACAGGTCCCTTAGGTGCTTTTAAAAAAGCTATGGGGATGCGTGGTAAAAAACATGGTGATATTATTGGTCTTATTCCTATAATAGGCTCTTTAGGTACTGCTATTGGTTATTCTGTTGTGGTTGGTTGGATATTTAGGTTTACTATTGGCTCTATTACAGGTTCAATGATAAATGCTCCCGATAGTAGTGCATATTTCGCAGCAATCTCCGGGAAATATGGCTCTCTTTCCTGGCATATTATATCCCTTATACTTACATTTGTAATCATGATTGCAGGAGTATCCAAAGGGATCGAAAAAGTAAATAAATTTATGATGCCAGCTTTTTTTATACTGTTTCTTATTCTTGCTATTAGAGTGGCCACACTTCCTGGAGCTATTGAGGGATATAAATATTTACTTATTCCAAAATGGGAGTTTTTAGCTAACCCCAAAACTTGGGTATTTGCTTTAGGGCAAGCATTCTTTTCACTTTCTTTAGCAGGTTCCGGTACCGTAGTGTATGGAAGTTATTTAAAGAAAACAGAAGATATAGTTGACAGCGCAAAATATGTGGCTATATTTGGTACACTTTCAGCCATACTTGCAGGATTAGTAATAATTCCCTCAGTTTTTGCATTTAAAATGGATCCTGCTGCTGGACCACCTCTTATGTTTATTATTATGCCTAGTGTATTTAAGCAAATGCCTGCTGGAAATTTATTTTCAATTATTTTCTTTATAGCTGTTTTATTTGCTGGAGTTACTTCATTAATGAATTTATTTGAAGCTTCCATTGAAACCCTTCAAGAAAGATTTAAATTTTCTAGAAAAGCTGCAGTACTTGTAATTGCAATAATTGGGCTTTTTTCAGGAATAATACTTGAAGATTCAAATAAACTTGCCATTTGGATGGACATTATGTCTATTTATGTTATTCCTCTTGGGGCAATCCTTGCAGCAGTTATGTTTTTCTGGGTTTGCGGTTCAGAGTTTGCCAGATCTGAAGTAGAATTAGGCTGTCAGAAAAAATTAGGTTCTTGGTTTGAACCTATGACAAAATATGTATTCTGTGGTCTTTCAATAATTGTTTATATTCTTGGTATATTTTACGGTGGTATTGGATAAAATATAAATTAAGCTATCCCCTTTGAAGGAACACTTTACTTAAAGTAAAGAACTAAACTTCCTTATAAGGTTCAACATTAGAAAATCCCCCATGCAATTACATGGGGGATTTTTTATATCTGTATTTAAATTTAATTTGGATTTATTTGTAAATTATGTAATAATAATTAAAGAAATCTAAAAATCATAAATGCACTTTTTTATGTACACTTTTAAAAGTTCTTCTAAATACTTTAAGGAAATCATATCCATATTTTATATAAAAATCTATCACCCCTTCAACTCTACCTTGTAAATAAAGAGCCCCAATTAATATATAATCTAACAATAGCATATGCCCTATGTAGCCAAACATCCTTTAAAAAGGCTGAATTCATTAACATCCATTCTTTTATATTTATTTAAAATATGTAATTTAATTATGCTATACCCAAAATTAAAATCAATCATATTATATAGTAATACTAACTAATATTTATAACGAAATACAATAATATCATTAAAATAAGGAGTGGATTTATTTGAGTAATGGATGTAAAATATGTATACCATTTTGTGGTCAATGCACCTGCCCTAGGGGTGCAACTGGGCCTACTGGTGTACAAGGAATTACTGGTCCCACAGGTTTGAGAGGAGCTACTGGACCTACCGGCATAAGAGGAATTACCGGTCCCACAGGTTTAAGAGGGGTTACTGGAGCTACCGGTTTACAAGGGATTACTGGTCCCACCGGCCCAACTGGTGGATTTGTAAGTGCCTTTGGTGGTTTGATGATAGCAGTTGGTACTATGGCTTTAACTACAACACCTACTGTTGTACCTTTAACTATCCAAAGCAATGAATCCAATAATGTGGACTACTCCACAGCAAATACCATAACTATTGTAGAAAGAGGCATATATCGTGTAGATGTACATGTAGCAGGTAGTACTTCTCCAGATGACGTCGTATTTACTTCCTTAGCCATTAACGGATCAGCACAGATAAACACAAATCAGGCTTTGCTATCAACCGGTGATACCACAACCACATTTGTTCCTTCAAATTATTATTTGCTGGATACTGGTGATCAACTAACAATTCAGATGTCGTCATCTAATAACCCTACAACATTTTTCTTTTCTGTTACAGGTTCGGGAGCTATTTTAATGGTTCAACGAGTTGTATAAAACAGTTATCTTAAAAGACTTGTTATGTAATGCCATATTATCCTAATAATTTAATTTTTATAATAACTATATTATAGAAAGATACAAAACCAACTAGCTTTTAAGATTATAAAATACATGTTGGATTTGTATCTTTTTTATAAACTTTGGTATTAAAGCTTTCCTGGGAAATAATTACGCTTTAAATAAAACTCTATTTTAAAAATTTATTAGCATTATAATAAGTTTTCACTTCCACTTTCACAAATATAATATTATTAGAGAAGTAGCATAAAAATAAGGGACTGTCCCTTTAAAAATTATAATACAATATACCCTCCTAAATTTAAGTTTTAAAAATATTTTTTAAAACCTGTATATAGCATTTTTAATTTCTTAAAGAAATAATCCCTTATACTTTATTATTTCAATATTTTTTTATTTAGTTACACTTATTGAATCTGGTATTGAATCCAGCTGCCCCTGAGGAATCTTATTGTCATTTGTAAGTATTAAATCTGTAAGACTTGGTAGGTTTATAGCTGAGCTTATATCTGTGATATTATTATCAGATACATCAAGTGTTTCAAGTCTATTTAATCCTGCAACTGGTGAAATGTTTGATATATTATTATCACCTAAAGATAGAATCTGAAGATTTTTCATATTAGCTACAGGAGTAATATCACTTATATTATTTTTATCTGCATATAATCTAGCAAGTCCATCTAATTTTGAAAGTGGCGCAATACTTGAAACATTATTTTCATATAAGTATAAATTTCTAAGTGATGTTAATCCACTAAGTGCAGTTACATCTGAAATATTATTAGTTCTAAAGCTTAATGTTTCTATATTTTCAAGTTTTGATACAGCACTTATATCTGTAATATGGTTTCTATCTACAATAACTTCCTTTAAGTTTACAAGATTTTCTATACCAGATAAACTAGATAAATTATTTTCACGAGCGGTAATCCATTTTAGCTCTGTTAAAGATGCAAGTGATCCTAAAGATGAAACACTATTTTTGTTAAATGAAACTCTTTCAAGATTTTTAAGGTTTGATAAAACACTTAAATCTGATACAGCATTTTCATTAACATTTAAAGTCGTTAATTCAGTTAGTTCTCTAAGCTCCCCTAAACCTTTAATATTATTTTTATTAATATCAAGTGACTCTAAGTTATAAAGACTTTGTAAACCATCTAAAGATGAAATATTATTCTCTCCTAAAGTTACACTCTTTAAGTTAACTAAATTTTTAAGAGGTTTTAAACTGGAAACCTTAGTATTATTTATAACTAAAGTCTTTAAATTACTTAAATTTTTCAAAGGCTCTATAGTACTTATATTAGTTTTATTTAAATATAAATTTTCAAGAGATTCAACTTTTCCAATTGGAGTTAAATCTGTAATGTTATTTTTGCCAAGATTTATGATTTTAAGATCCATAAAGTTTTCTATACCAGATAGATTAGTTATATTCTTATCCCATAAATTAAGCTCTGTAACTCTATCAAGTTCAGCTTTCTTTATATCTCCTTTAGGTTTTTCAATTTTCTTTCTTACTTCTCTTTCCAAATTCTTATCTGCAAATTTAACTATTTTATTTGGATCAGAAACTAGTGCATTAAGCCCTGACATATCAAATAATTCTGTATTTCTATATTTAACATATTGGATACTTTTGAAATTTTTAAGCACTGCCATATCCTTTATTTCATTTTTATTTACACTTAACCTTTTAAGCTTTGGAAGATTTTTAAGAGGCTCTATTCTCTTTATTAAATTCTCATCTAAATAAAGTTTTTGTAAAGTCTTTATTTTGCTTAATGGCTCTACATCACTTATGGTATTTTTGTTAAGTATTAAAGTATCTACACACTTTAATTGTTCTAAGTCTTCCCCTTCCTTTATTTTATTATCTGCTAAATTTATAACGGCTAATTTCTCTAGCTTATTTAAAGGCTTAGGATTGGATACCTTATTTTTAGATAAATCTAATTCCTTAAGATTTTTAAGTTCTCCTAATGCATCTATTAGCTTTACTTTATTATCCTTTAAATTTAACCTTTCAAGGCTTTCAAGTCCACTTAAAGGACTAACATTTGATATATTGTTTTTATACATTGTTAAATGCTTTAAATATTTTAAATTTGAAAGTGGTGTTAAATCTGATATATCATTGTTACTTAAATCTAAAACTTGTAGATTTTCAAAAAGTTCTAGTCCAGCAATATCCTTTATATTTTTACTTCTTAAAGTAAGTTTATTTACGTGTAATAAATCATTTTTACTTATCTTTTGATCCACCTTATTTATAGCTATTCTTACAGCCTCATCAAAGTTTTTATCCGGAAACTTAACATCATCTGAATTAAATGAATGTGATGCCTGTGCAGTATTTAATGAAATATTTTTACCAAATATTTTTATATTAGAACTTGCTAGCACAGTAACACTACAAACGCAAACTAAAAAGCCAGCTATAATAAGAGAAATCTTTTTCTTATTCACAAAATTACCCCCTTAGTGTGTTACGTCAATTTCTCTTGGAAGAGAATTAATCTGATACTTAGGTACATTATCGTTATCCTTAACCATAAATTTCTCTAATGAAGATAGAGATTTAACCACAGTAATATCCCTTAATTCATTGTCTGATACATCTAAAGTCTCAAGGTCTTGTAGATTTTTTAAGGCAGAAATATCCCTTACTTTGTTTTCACCTATAGATAATACCTTAAGTCCCTCCATTTTTGCCAGTGGAGATACATCTACTATCTCATTTTTATCTAAGAATAACCTTACCATTCCATCCATAGATTTAATTGGGCTAATGTCCTTTATCTTATTTTCATATAAATATAGATTCTTAATATCACTTAAATTTTCTAATGCTTTTATATTTTCTACCTTATTTTCCATAAGGCTTAGAGTTTCAAGATTTATAAGATTTTTAAGTGAGTTTATATTAGATATTTTATTTTTATCTGCATGTATTTCTTTAACCTCAATTAAATTCTCTAGTCCAGATAAATTAGAAATATTATTCTCATTTACTGAAAGCCATTCTAAATCCTTGGCACACTTAATATCTTCTATAGTTTTAATTTTATTTTTATCCGCTGAAAATCTCTTTAAATCTGGCATATATTTAATAATACTAACATCAGATATATTATTTTCACTTACATCTAGCTTTGTTAAATCCGTAAGTTCTACTAACATGCTAATATCCTTAACATGATTTTTACTTATGTTAAGACTTAGAAGACTCCTTAAATCCTTTAAGTCCTCCACATCTGTTATCTGATTTTCGCTTAAGTCTAAACTAATAAGATTTGTTAAATCCTTTAAAGCTACTATATCTGATATTTTTGTATTAGTTATTTGCAAATTTTTTAAATTTTCAAGATCCCTTAAAGGCTCAATATCATTAATTTTTGTTTTATAAAGGTATAAGTTCTCTAAATCCTCTAAGTCTCTAAGATTTTCAATATCCCTAATATTATTTTTACCAAGGTTTAATGACTTAAGTCCCCTTAAATACTCCATACCTGAAAGATTTTTTATATTCTTACCAAATAAATTTAAGTTTTTTATAAATTCAACATCCGCAAGCTTTAACTGTCCTATAGGTTTCTCTATCTTTTTTCTTATTTCTTTTTCAAGATTTTTATCTTGAAAATTAACGTCCACATTAGCCTGTTCTATTATATGGCCTAAACTTCCTATGTCTGTTATTTCTTTTCCTCTATACTTAACCCATTCTAAATAATGATTATCCTCAAGTTCAAAAAGATTGCTTATTTTATTTTTATCTATATTAAGTCTTTCTAGGCTTGACATATTTTTAAGTGGATACACATCAGTAACTTCATTATCGTCAATATAAAGCTTAGTTAAATTATTTAAAAGTCTTATAGCTTCCAAATCAGTAATCTTATTTTTACTTAAAGTAAGATTCTTTAAACTATCTCTAAGTGATCCTATTTTATCAATATCCTTACTTGTAAGTTCATTATCTGATAAAGTTAAAGTTTCAAGATTTCTTAAATGAATTATATACTCAATATTTTTAAACTCATTTTTACTTAAATCCAGCTCAATTAGTTCTTTTAAATCCTCTAAAGCTTCTAAATTTTTAATTTTATTATCTTTTAAATAAAGCTTTTCTAATATAGTTAACTTTGAAAGTGCAGATATATCCTCTATGTCATTTGAAGATAAATTAACTTTTCTTAAATTTGTACATTCCTTTATATAAGAAATATCCTTAATTTTATTTCCCGTTGCATCTATAGACTGCATACTAGTTAATTTTTCTATTCCCTTAAGACTTTTGATATTTTTATTTCTTATCTCTAAGTTGATAATATGTGAAAGATCATTATCTGTAAGCTTTCCCACCGGTTTATCAAGCTCTTCTCTTATAACTTTCTCTAAATTTTTATCTTCAAAGGTAATATTTTTACTATCAGTATAGCTAGTAGCTAAAATTTTATTATTCCCTTCCATGGCATATACATTAGCTGTAAATAATGGTTCCGTAGATATTGTAACAGTAGTAATAGCTACTATTAAAGCTAACTTTCTTTTATCCATTTATTTCACCTCTCCTGTAAAATTTAGTTAAAATTTCTATTAAATTGGTAATAATACCAGTTATAGCACATATTTTTATACTATAACTGGTATTTTTATTACTTATACTCCTAGTCCTTTTCCATTATCATCTACATCCACAGCTTTTTCTGCTTCAGCTTCTATTTCCGCTTCTATTTCACTTATAGCCCTTGCTCTTTCTCCTTCTATTTCAACATCTCCTCTAATCTTATCTGATATACGCTTAAATAACATAGTTGCAGTTAAGAATGCTACTAGTACTTTAACTAAGAACATAGTTTCCTTCTTGAATTCTGCCACATCCATTCCTGAATTTATTTCCTTCATTGCTGCAATAGAGTGAGTAAATGGCATATAAGGATTTAATTTTTGGAAAAATGGTGGTAATAATTCTTTTGGGAATGTACCACCAGAAGATGTTAACTGTAATAAAAGTCCAACTATTACAAGCATCTTTCCTGCATCTCCAAATATAAATACAAAGTTTTGAGCTACAGCTACGAATACAAAGGACAAGAACACATTAAATACAAAATACATTGTTGTGTGAACGGGAACAAGTCCTAATTTCATAACAAATAAACTTACTAATATGGCTTGTACTGCACCCATAACACAATAAGCTAAGTACTTAGAAAGTACTACAGTAGTTGGTCTTGCGCCAATACCCTTTGGTACTTTGTCTGAAACTACGAAGAACATTAATAACGCTCCAACCCATAAAGCAAGTGATATAAAGTAAGGAGCTAATCCTACACCATACTTATCCACTTCATATAGTGGAGTATCATCTAAGTCTATTGGTTCTCCTATAAATTCTCCAGTTGCCTTACTTGAGTTAACTAACTTATCTGCAACCTTTTCTGCTCCTTCTGCCATTTTATCTTTAAGCAGTGCTAAACCTTCATAAAGTTTATCCACTCCATCTCTTAAATCTGGCATTTTATCTTTAAGGGTTTCTAGTCCATCTCTAAGTTTTCCTGACCCATCATGAAGTTTTACAAGTCCATCAGATAAATCAAAAGTACCATCATATAATTCACTTACACCTTCTTCAAGGTCTGGAGCCTTTTCTCTCAGTTCCCCTACCTTTTCTGTAAAGGTATCAGATCCCTTATTAAGCTTAAAAAGTCCATCACTTAAATCTCTAGTACCATCTGAAAGCATGGAAACTCCATTTGATAGTGCAGGTACATTATCAGAAAATTTACCTAATCCATCTTCTAAATCCTTAGAACCTGTATGAAGTAATGAGAGTCCATTACTCAAGGATTCTGAACTAGTATAAAGCTCATCTAATCCTTTATAAAGTTTTTCTGATCCTTCATAAAGCTTATTTAATCCACTTACTATACTACCTAGATTTTTTACTGTACTTTCATCATATTCATCTGCCACATACATTAACTGATACATATTAAGTCCATCTTTTAACTTTTTAATAGTATCTTTTTCCTGTTGTAATTTTACTGTTAATATAGTAGAAATCTTTTTAGAACCATCATATACTATCTTTACAGGCTTTAATTCATCTGGTAATTTTTCTATAGGCACATTGTCTATATTAATACCCATTGAGCCAGTATAAATCTTTACTATTTCCCCAAATTTATTTGAGTCTCTAATGGTGTTTTCCAGCACTGAATATTTATTATCTAAATCCTTCCTAACAAGTAGTCTTGAAAGATCCATTACAGCTTCATTTATGTTATTTGAATCATTAATGTTTCTAAGTGCTTTAGTAAGCTTTGTCATATCTTCTTTATCTTGTATAATACTTAATTTTAAAGAATTTATACTAGATTTTTGATCTTTTGGAACCTTATCTTCTACTCCTGCTAATACAGATTCCATACCTATAAGTCCTTTTACCATAGTAGGTAATTTATCTTCACTAATAAGTGAAGGAATTATAGGTTTTAATTCATTAGCAATTTTTAAAGCTGCCTGGTCCTTTAAACTTTTATCTTCCTTATCTTCTTTAAAAACTTTGCTTACCTTTAATGATTTTTTATTTTCTTTATCTTTCTCTTTTTTATCTTCTATTTCCCCAAGCTTATCTGTTATACTATTTACTGCTTTTTTAAGTCCATCTCTTAAGTCCCCAGCACCATCTTTTAGTTTATCTACTCCATCTAAAAGATCTGGCATTTTGTCATTAACTTGTCCTAAACCTTCTTTTAATGATTCAGAACCATCTGTTAGTTGATCTACACCATCTGTAAGATCTGGGAGTTTGCTTTCTAACTCTAAAGCACCGCCTTTTAATTTAACACTACCATCATAAGCATCACCTATACTTTTAGTCATATTATCTGAAGCTGTAAAAAGTCTATTAACTCCATCTACTAAATCTGGCATTTTCCCCTTTAAGGTTCCTACACCATCTTTAAGAGTTTCACTTCCATCTCTTGCATCATCAAGTTTTGAATTAAGTGTATCAGCTCCATCAAATAGTTTGCTAATTCCGTTTTCAAGTACGGGTACCTTGTCCTTAAGCTCTGTAACTCCATCTTTTGCTATGGCAGTACCATTAGCAGCGTCTTCTAATCCATCCCTTACATCGTATACTTTATCTATAACTATATCTGCAAAATTACTTGCTACATTTCTGGATAGACTTTCGTCAAGAGCTGTGGCTGCCTTATCGCATATCAATCCTACTATGTAGTTTTTCTTTTTGTTTCCCATAAATATAAATCTGGGTTTCTCTAGCATCCCATCTTGTAGGTCTGTAATTTTTTTTGAAAAGTCTTTAGGAATTACTACCATTCCGTAGTATTTATCTCCCTCCAGACCTTTTTTAGCCTCCTCTACAGTTTTTACAAATTGCCACCCTAAGTCATCATTTTCTTTTAGGTTGTCAACTACATCATCACCATAGTTTACAAAGGAATCATCAATCTCACTACCTTCATCGAGATTAACTACTGCAACAGGTAGATGTTGTGTTGCTCCATAAGGATCCCAAGAGGACGCAAGATAAAGACCGCCATACATAAGGGGTAATACTAATACTGCAATTAGCGCGGCCAATATAAGCTTACTTTTACAAATAGTTCGAATATCACTCCATAGTACCTTTAGAAATTTCATGCCCTCTCCCTCTTTTTGTTAAATTTTATCTTAAGACTACTTGCTCAATTACTGTCACTATTTTTAAGCAACAGTTAAGAGCAAGTTTCCTCCTAGATAAGTTCATCTATGTTTCAGTAAGGGAATACTTTAATAGATAAATCTATCTGAAACTAAGAGTCCCTTAATCAAGGTTTACAATTTTAATACTGACTGGTCAGTTTTATTAAACAACTTTTTTGGCAGTATGTCAACATATTATTGGAAAACAAATTGTTAATTTTTAAATTTAACCCCAATAATTATCATGGTAAAATTAGAATAAAAAACCACACCATAGTTTTTTTAAAATATTCAGACATAGCATCGTTGTCGTAGTGCCAAGACTTTAACTTGGTTTGTTCAAAATTACCAATTAATAGCTAAAACTTACAAAAGTAAAATGTTAATAATAAAGAGTAAAAGTGGAATTCCCTTTTCAGGAAATCCTTTCATCTCAATTTAAATCCACCTATAATTTAGGTTTTTTTAATTAAAATTCTAAAGATTTTCCTAATACTTTCCATCTTTTACTCTCACTATTGTTTATTTAATTTTAATACTTTCAAGTTCTAACAAATCTTTAAAGCCATCTACATTTATCATGTAATCATTAACCGCTTTCTCAAATACTATATTTTGTTTCTCAAAGGAAAGCTTTGCTAAATCAAACTGTAATTCATCAATAAGACCATTTTTATATTTAGTTTCTGCTTCTTTTAATTTAGATGCTGAATTATCTAAATTTAGTTTTTCTATTTCTACTAAAGCTTCCTTATTCTTTAAATCAAAATACACCTTCCACATATTTACTTGCACATTTGATCTTAAATTACAAAGTGAATTCTCTAAATCATTAACTCTAATCTTTTGGCTTGACTCTGCATCTAAAACATTTCTTCCGTATTTTTCGTAAATTTCTACTTCTAACTTAGCAAACTCCAATTCCTTATTCATCTTTTTCAAGTCATAATTGCCCGCTAAAGCTTCTTTTATTACCAGATTTATTTTACTATCATCATATTTAATAAATTCTTTTTTATTATTAATAAAATTCAATGTAGTATTTTCATCCACATTTAAATACTGTCTTAATCTAACTTCCGATTCCTCTTTTTGTGCCTTTAAGGGATTTAGTGAAGTTTCAAGTTGCATCTTTTGTAATTTCAATGGTGTTAGTGCATTTTCCACCGCTGTTCCCTGATCTATATTAGCATTAACTTTTTCAATTTCCCTTTGCAAATTTCTTAAAGTCTTTTTTGTATTTTCTACTTCTTTATTACAATTAACTATATTAAGATACTCTTTTTCCACTTCTCTTTTCAGTTCTTTTATTCTATTATCTTTATCCTTCTCTGCATTATCTACATCTTCAGCTGCTCTACTTGCATAAAGCAGTGCAGTTTTTTTGGTTTCTACATCTGACCTTCCAGAGTTATCCGCCTCTATAGCTTTTGCATGCTTTCTATCATACATTCTGTTTAAAATAGTAATTTTTTCATCTAACATTTTTAACTCTACATTATCTTTTTTAACCTTGTCAAAAGCCTCTTGTAAAGTTAAACTAAGTACCTTAGGTTGAGATAATTTAAGTTCTTTTTCTTCCTTTGCAAAAACCTTATTTGAAGAGGCTATGGCTATAATTATCGCCATAGATACTATGGATAATCTTTTAATATTTTTCAAGGACTGTCCCCCCTTAATATATAGTTTTTTCTGCATCCGTGCCTAATGAACATGCATTATCTAATTTAAGCTGTGCAAGCCATATATCCCTTTGCAGATTTTTATACTTTAAAATTTTTTCCTCATATTCTATTTTCTTATTCTCAAAATCATTTCTACTAACATTTCCAATAGTATACTTTAAACTTAACTCATCTAATTGTGACTTTGCTTCATTGTAGCTTTCCCTATAACTTTCTAAACTTTTGCACTTAACTTTAAGATCATCATATAATTTTTTAACTTCCATTTTTATATCTAGTTTTTTAAGTTCTAATAGATCCTCTGCATTTTCTAAGGTAAATTCTGCTATATCCCTTTCTCTATGATACTTCGGATACAAATTAACAGCCACACTATTAGCATATCTTAATGTATCTACATATTCTTTTCCATTTAGTACTTCCGCTCTATTTTTTAATGCATCTAATATGTAGTCTTCATAGGGTTTTACCACAATATACCCCATATAATAATCTTTTAAATAGTTTGTATATTCAGTATCTATAGGTGCTCCAATAACTTTATTAAACTCCATAACTAAAAGATTAAACTTTCTTTTAGCATTTTCATAATTTTCTTTTTCCCTTAAAAAATTACTTTCCTTTTCCTTTTCTTCAAGTTTTGAAATTATTCCTAAATCACTTTGAATTTTTATCTTATTAAAGTCATTTTCAGCTGAATTAAATTTTTCCTTATATATTTGTAGGTTGTCCCTATCTTTTAAAATATATGAATACTTTTCATATATTTTTTGTAAAGCATTATTTTTAGTAACTTGCAGCTTATTTTTACACTGATATATGTAATATTCATTTTTTACAGGTATTGTTATCACACTTTTATTTGCTTCTACAATCTCACTATCATCCATAGGTTCCCCATAAATCATTACATATGAAAGATATTCTTCTTCTTCTTCTTTTGTACGCTGACTTTTATTTTTAAGACTAATAAACCTATCATTATCCCTAAGCCTTTTTTCTAAGTTGTTGCTTAAACTAAGTTCATCTTTATAATTATTTCTTGCCTTTATAAGTTCACTTTCCACAGCTTTAACACTATATGAACTCTCCACTGCATTTTTTATAATTTTTTCTAAATCTAAGGAGTTACCATTTGCAAATACAAGACCTTTAGGATAAATACAAATAAAAAATACTAATAACACAGAAAAAATCTTAATCTTCTTCATTCCCCTCCTCCTTCTCTTCTCCTAAATCCGTACAAATTTCCGCGTAAGAACTAATAGTATTATGCATAATAAACTTAGCAAGCTGTTTATTTCTAACTATAATTCTTACTGCAGCCTTTGCCTCATAAAGCCTTTTAGTAAGCTGTACTATTCCGTTATAAGTTGTCATGTCTATGGCTTCAATATCCCCAAAATCAAATACTATATTTAAAGGTTCTACAAATAATAATCCATATATTGCTTCATCTATAAGTTTTAAGCCACTTAAATTCATATCAGAATTAATTTCTATTACGAATACACCCTTATTGTTTTTTATTTTAAAGTATTTTTTTCCCTTTTTAATTCTTGTAAGTTCATCATCTAAGGACTTTTTTTCTACTCTCTCAGGCATAGCATTTAAAACTTGATCGATTCTTTCCAAAAGTTTTTCAGATGTAATAGGTTTTAAAACATAGTGTTTTGCTCCTGCCTCTAATGCATCTACCACTAAATTTTTCTGTTCTAAAGAGCTTACAATAATCACCTTAGCCTCTGGAAACTTTTTTATGATTTTCTTAGTTGCATCAATCCCATTCATTCCAGGCATATTAACATCCATAGTAATAAGCTCTGGTCTAAACTTTTTATACTCAAAATATGCCTGATCAGCGTTTTCTGCCTCTGCAACTACATTATGTCCACCAGATTTAAGTATAGATCTTATATTCACCCTCATTATAGCTGAATCATCAACAACTAATACATTTGCCATAAGAATTCCCCCCAACAAAGTTTATTCGTATCTTAATGCTTCTATAGGATCAAGTTTTGCTGCTTTGTTAGCAGGATAAAGACCAAAGAATATACCTACTGCCGATGAAAAACCAAATGATATTAATATTACTTTTAAAGAAATAGGTGAATTTATTTGTATAATACTACTTGCTATTTTGCCAAAAGATACTCCAAGTACTGTTCCAATAGTACCACCTATTAAACAAAGTATCACAGACTCCATTAAAAACTGCAATTTAATATCCTTTGTCTTAGCACCTATAGCCTTTCTTATACCTATTTCTCTGGTCCTTTCAGTAACTGATACAAGCATTATATTCATAACTCCTATGCCACCTACTAAAAGAGAAATTGCTGCAATAGCTCCTAAAACCGCAGTTAAAATACTTAAAACATTATTTATTGTTTCAAGCTCCTTAAATCCCTGTTGTGCAGAATACTTATCCTTGTTCTTATGTTTATTTTCCAAAAGTCTTACCATCTTATTACTTACATCTTCTGCATTATCCATATTGGAAAGTATAACGGAAAGACTTCCTATATCAGTATTTCTAAGTACTCTATCTCCTATAGTTATAGGCATTAAAACAAGACCTGGCATATTATCTCCAAAAGCAGCAGAGATATTTCCATTGGGATCTTTACACACTCCAATTACACTTAAGTCTATATACTTGTCTCCCACATTAAGTTTTACCTTTTCTCCCACTACATCCGTATCACGGAAAAGTTTTAAAGCAGTAAATTCATCTATTACTACTACACTCTTTCTCGTATCTAAATCATGTTCACTTAAGTACCTTCCACTTATCATTTTAATATTATATACTTTGGAAGAATCTGGAGTGGTAGCTCCTATTCTCACCTGTTTAAACTTATTCTCATTTTTTAAGGTTCCCATAGATCCTACTTCAGGCATTACATGGGTTACTTCTCCCACCTTATCCTTTAAAAGTTTTATATCATCCATGGTAAAATAATCTCTTTTTTCTATTTCTCCTGTGGAAGAATTTATCTTTATATTTATAAGATTTGTACCTATATCCTCAAATTCTCCCGTTATGTACGCCTTTGCTCCGTCTCCTATAGAAACTATAGTAATTACAGAGGCTATGCCTATAATAATTCCAAGCATTGTAAGAAATGATCTTAATTTATTAGCCTTTACACTCTGAAAGGCAGATTGAAAACCCTCTAAAATATTCATCTACTTCTGCCCTCCCAATATTGTTCTATCCTTTACTAAATTATCTGAAATTATATTTCCATCTTTAAATACTATAGCCCTTTTAGTATGCATTGCAATATCTTCTTCATGAGTTACCATAACTATAGTAACCCCCTCAGAATTAAGATCTTGAAATATTGCCATAATCTCCTCGCTAGAAGAACTATCAAGATTTCCTGTAGGTTCATCTGCAAGAATTATTGCAGGATCATTTACCAGTGCCCTAGCTATAGCAACTCTTTGTTTCTGTCCACCAGAAAGTTCATTAGGTTTATGATAAATTCTATGGGATAGTCCTACTCTTTCTAAAGCTAACTTCGCCTTTTTCTCTCTTTCTCCCTTAGGTACTCCTGCATACATCATAGGAAGCTCTACATTTGCCATAGCAGTAAGCTTTGGAAGTAAATTAAATGCCTGAAATACAAATCCTATTTTTTTATTTCTAATCTCCGCTAAACTATCATCCTTAAGAGAAGATACATCTACTCCATCTAGATAATATTTCCCAGAGGTAAGTCCATCAAGACACCCTAAAATGTTCATAAGCGTTGATTTTCCTGATCCTGAGGCTCCCATTATGGCAACATATTCCTTTTCCTCTATAGAAAGATTTATTCCCTTTAAAGCTTCCAGTTTAATAGCGCCTGTATCATAAACTTTTCTAAGATTTTCAAGTTTTATTATCAACTTTAATCCCTCCTACTTTTTGATTTCTTCTACTACTTCACCTTCAGCAATATTTTCAGGAGGGTTTATTATGTATTTTTCCCCTTCTTTTAGTCCATCTATAATTTCAACATCATATTCTGTTTCCAGTCCTTCAGTTATATATCTTTTTCTAACTTTATTTTCTCCATCTAGTATATATACATATTTTCTCTTAGTGCTTTTTTCATTCTTTATAGCATCAAAACCAATGGCCAAAGCAGACTCTTTTTCATTTAAAATAATTTCTCCTTCTGCCTCATATCCTCCTTTTATTAATCCATCTGAATTATCTAAAATTATCTTTACATTTACTTTAAACTCTTGATCTGATCCCCCTGCCATATTTGTTTTTGCCTGAGCCACCTCTGCTATTTCTGAAACTGTTCCTGTATATTTTTTATCTATTCCTTTTATCTTTACATTAGCTTTTTGCCCTTTTTTTATTTTAACTGCATCATACTGATTAACGTCCAAAGTTAATTTATATTTAGAAGTATCATCTATTATAATAGTATCTCCTGTTTTAGGGTATTGATCTCCTTTAGCATCTATTTTTACTACTTTACCATTGACTCCTGCTCTTATATTACACTGTTCTATTTTTTCATTTAAACTTTTAATATCCGCATTAATTAAAGCTATTTGGTTTTTCTGATTTGTAACTTTATCCCCTGTAGTTGTATCAATATTTGATAGTGCATTTTTAGAATTTTTAAGTGCAAGTTCTGCTGCTTTTACTGCATTTTCTGCATCCTTAACTGCCTTTTGTGCTGCCTCATATTCATTTTTTGAAATATATCCACCCTCATACAATGACTTTGCCTGCTGAAACTTTTTAAGTGAATCCTGATAATTATTCTTTGCGTTATCAAGAGTAATTTGTCCCTGTGAGATAGCGTTTTCAGCATTACTCTTCTCGTTTGCTACTGAAGCTCCTTGAAGTTGATTTAATGTGGTATTCGCATTTTGAAGATTTATATTTTGCTTATCTAACTGACTTTTATAATCTGTAGCATCAAGCTGCACCAATATATCACCTTTTTTAACCTGCTGGCCTTCCTTAACAAGTACTTTAACCACCTTTTGAGCAGGATTTAATACTATATCATTCCTATAATTTGCTTCTATATTTCCATTTGCTGTAGCGCTTTCTACAAGATTTTGTTTAGTAACCTTTGATGCATTAACCTGTTTAATATCCCCTTTTTTAGCACCTATATAAGTATAAACTCCTATACTTATTATAACTATTAAAACAGCTATTAAAATAATCATTTTTTTGCTTAGTTTTCTTTTGTTCTCCATGCCTTCTCTCCTTTATTAAATTTCTATTAACATTTATATTATAATCTATTTCCACAGTTTTTTACCAATATTTTTTCCATTTTCTCAAAACTGCATATATACATAATGAAAGGAGTGATAAATATGGCTGTTCAATCACATAAACTTAAAACTAGTATGATTATTGAATATGTAGTAGGAGTAGATAATGAAGGAAAGGACATCTTAAAAAGACAAAAGTTTTCAAACTTAAAACTAGATGCCTCCGATGAAGCTCTATACGAGATATCAGATGCTTTTAATCCCCTAATGGAATTTGGAATAACTAGTATTAAGAAACAAGATGATAGCCTACTTGTAAAATAACTATGTTTTATTTTATTAGTAACTAATTTAATGATTTGGAGGTGTTTTTATGTCTAGAAATTTAGTAATGTCATTTTTAAATGGGGAAGGTAAAAAAACAAATTTAACTTTAAATAATGTAAAAGCTGAAATAAACATAGATGAAATAAATAAAGCAATGGATGAAATAATAGCTAAAAATGTATTTACTTCAAAGGGCGGAGATCTTTTAGTAAAGGATTCTGCTAGATTAGTCCATAGAACTATAGAAGAATTTCAGCTTAAATAAAAATCTAAAACTTCTTAAATGAAAAATTCATTATAATAACTTTAAAGGCTGCTTTTAAATTCAGTAAAAGCAGCCTTTAATACTTAAATAATAAAACCATCATTTATATAAAAAAATTTATTCTTCATAAAATAAGGTTGACTTTAACTTTTGCCATATAAATTTATATACAGTATAATTAAACAGGATAGCATTAGTAAAATAATCCCATGTTACATATAACTTAATTTATTAAAGTAAATACATAGGTTTTAATTTAGCCTAGATAACATTAATTTTAATAGATTATAAATAAAATATAAGTTTGAAAATAAATGTAAGGAGAAATGATATGGGCAAATTTAGCAGTTTAAAAAAGTTAATACCTTTTATAAAAAAATACTCTACAATTTTCACTTTAGGGATTATTGGTATGATTTTTAGCTCAATTATATCTACCCCAATACCCTATATAATAGGACGAATAATGGACAAGGTCCTTATAGTTAAAGGAAGTTATAATGAATTTTATAAACTAATTTTTATAATTGCAATACTTTATATATTAAGATACATTATTTCTATTGTTTCACAGTACATGTTTGTTAAAATTAGCAATTTAGTTGTCAATGAAATGAGATATTCTGTAATGAGTAAAGTAATGGATTTACCAATGGATTATTTATCAACTACACAAAAAGGCTATATTGAAGCTAGAATATCAGAATGTAGTTCTGTAGGAAGCATATTTTCTCCACAAATTGTGGGCATTTTTTTAAGCTTAATTGATACGATTTTAGCTTTAATAACTATGTTTATTATTAATTATAAGTTATCTATAATAGTTTTATTATTAACTCCAATTTTCTTTATTGCATCAAAAAAATCCGCAGATGGCTTTATGAAAAACACAGAAAAACTTTTAGAATCTAGTGCAGTTTTAAATGGGGATACTTTTGAAATCCTAAATGGAATTGAAGATATAAAAATACTTAACGGGAAAAATACTACCCTTTCAAAATTTAAAAATAAATTACATAATCTTATAAAAGATAGTACAAAACAAAGTAAATCTATATTAATGTTTATAGAAAACATTACAATTATTAATAATTTCGGAACTCTTCTAATACTATTTTTATCAGGACTTTTAATTTTAAAAGGAAAATTTACTGTAGGACTATATACTTCCTTTTCACTATACATAGCTAAAGTCTTTTCTAGCACTCAATCCTTAGCCACTTTAGGTACTACAATAAAGCCAGTATGTTTAAGCATTGAAAGAATATACGAACTACTTAACATGGAAGATGAACAAGGCGGTAAAAATATCTGTTTAAATGAAACAATTCAAGGTATTACTATAAACAACCTAACATTCTCTTACAAAAACTCTGAAAAACTTATACTTAAAAATCTAAACCTAAAAATACAAAGAGGAAATAAACTACTTATTAAAGGGGAAAATGGTTCTGGAAAATCAACCTTTATAAAACTCTTACTTGGATTATATAACCCCACAGAAGGTAATATATTTTATAATAATTTAGATATAATGAAGATTAATACTCATAGTTTAAGAAGTAAAATAGGAATTGTATCCCAAAATATATTTTTGTTCAAAGGGACAGTGCTTGAAAATATATTATACGGTGAAGAAAATAAAAATCGTGAAGATGTAAAAAGGGTTATAAAAGACCTTAAATTAACGGAATATATTAATAAACTCCCTAAAGGCTTGGATACAGAAATAAGTCAAAACACCGTAGGAGTTTCAGGTGGACAAGCTCAAGTAATATCCTTTATAAGAGCAATGGTTTCAAATAAAGATGTAATTATTTTAGATGAGCCTATATCAAATGTGGATACAGAAACACGAGAGATAATACTAAATGTCTTAAGAAACAAAAAAACTGACGGAATACTAATCATCATCTCTCATATTACCGAGGGAATTGATTTTATAGATAAAATTATAGAAATATAATACAAAAAAATCACAAAAACATTATCTTAAACTAAAAAAGTTAGAGGTACTCAAATGTTCCTCTAACTTTTTAAACTATTAATCATATAAAAATATCTAATTAAAATGAAGCTATAATTATAATATATTAAACGTTGGTTTATAACACTGTCTTTTATTATCTTCAAATTTTATTACAGTGTACTTTTATAATAACTATACATATAATTCCTATTTTCTTATAATAATTTTATAAAAAGCTTTACAAAATGTATTTTTCATTTTCTTTCTATTTATAAAATGCTTTAAGTTTATTTCATAAACTTATATCTCATAATAGTCTTTAGTTTAACCCATAGTTATTTCTAACTTACCCATAGTAGTCTCTAATTTAACCCATAGTATTTTTACTTACTCATAGTAGTCTTTAATTTAACCCAATAAAAATTAATACTACCACTAGTAAACCCTATAACTATTTATTTCATATCATCATACCATATATTATTTATAGACAATTCCTTACGAGTAGTATTTTTGCTTCTATTTGACATTCTACTTCCCGCTTTAACATTTATTGTGCCTCCTACTAACAGTAGTGAACATAACATCACCACTATTACTTTCTTAATCAATTTATTCCCCCCATATTTTTATAATAATTTTCCACTAAATTTTTTATAAGTAATAGCTTTACTCACCATTAGTTTAAAACTTTTATCTCACCACCTTTCTTTCTGCAGCTTCTATGCCATAACTAACTATTTAAATGTCTTCACCTTTTAAATATATAACTAAGACTAAGCTTGGTTATAAAAAATTCTAACACTTTATCAAAGACTCACCCTCTAAAGATTTAAAAATTCTTATCATTCGTTCCTTACTTTCACTATAAAATACATAAGTTTTAGGGATGATAGTCATGGAATAAAAAATAATTTCTAATTTTTTTAATGCATCTGTGGAATAAAAACTTAATTTATTTTGCACTCTATTTTATATTTCTATAAGGAGTTAATTTTCCCTTTTAGTTTTTACCATTTTTTTAATTTTTAAAATGCATAAATCTACTATCCCTTTTTACACACGTCCCCTATAAAGTTAATTCTTATTTAGTTTTCTAATTGTTTTATATTATGTTTTATTAAATAGAAAAGCACTTATTTTAATATAATAGTATTTATTATCAGAGTAATTAATACAATTTGCTACAATAAAACTCAAGTCTTCCAAACCCCTCTGGTGAATAATTTATTTCAATTATCTTAAATCCTGCTAAGTTAAGATAATTCTTTAAAACATCAAAAGAGAAATAAGAAAGATGTGCTACTACATACCAGTTAGCAGCATTTAAACCCTGTTTTTTGGCATGTAATGAATCAACAATTGGTGTTGCTATAACAAACATTCCATCTTTTTTAACTAATTCTCCTATTTTTTTAAAGTCCTTTAATGGAGTCCTTAAATGTTCTATTACCTCAAACATAGTGACAACATCGTATTTTCTATCATAAGAAAAATCATAAAAGTTTTCCTGAAGTAATGTTATTCCAAAATTTTTCTTAGCAAACTTACAATCATTTTTATTAAACTCTAATCCCTCTACTTGCCATCCTCTTTCTTTAGCTACACCTGTAAATACTCCTACACCAGTTCCAATATCTAAAATAGTCCCCTTTTTTTATATATATTTTCTAATTTTTCTAATCTCTTGTTTGACATGGAAATTAAAAATTCTATAGAGTTTTCAACGTTAGTATATTTACCACCTCTCCTTCTTTCTTTCCATACTTTAAAATAAAATTCGTCCATACTCTTTTCACTTGGCATTAAGTTTGTATAAATCAAACCACACTTTTTACACTTAACCCATATTCTTAAAGGATTAATCAATCCTAAATTTGTTTCCAATAAAGACTGGTTAACCACATTTATAATTTCGTACTCTTTACAATTGCATCCAATACAATTTGTATATGTTTCATCATAATTTATTTTGTACTGGTACTCATTATATTTTATATCTGCTAATTTACTATCCAATTTTAATGACATTTTATGATATTTAATTGCCTTGTCAAATTCCTTCAAATTATTATATATATATCCCATTATAAAATATATAGATCCAGTTTTATTATCTATTTTATTTATCCAAAATCTACACACTTCAATAACTTCTAAATACATCTCACTATTAGTATAATTTCTATTTATCCAATCAAATATATCCTTATATTTTTTTGATGAATATAATAATGAAATCTCCTTATTTATATCGTACTTTTCACTTAATAGTACTTCTTCAAATACACTGGATAATTGCTGTGTCAATTCTCTTCTTTCATATTTTTTTATTAGCTGATTATTATTATTTTTACTTTCAATGCCATTTTCCCATTCTTTATACTTTTTAAAAATATATTCACTGATACCAATGATATCTTTAAATTCAAAATTTTCACCACATTGATTCTCATTTAATAATTCTTCTACTACACTATGTTTGGGAGATAATGAAAGTATAGGTTTATTCATTCTCAAATATTCAAAAATTTTTCCAGTATAGATTCTTTTATTTTCTTCATCTAATCCAACTATTAACAATAACATATCTGAATTCATTGACAAATTTATACTATCTTTATGACTCATATAATCCTTAAAAGTAACAATAGAGTCCATATTATTTTCTTTTAAGTAGTTTACCCAACTATCTTTATTTTCTATATAAGAAAATATTATTTCAATTTTGTCTTTATTAATTCTTGATTCATCAATTAATTTTTTTACTGCCATCAAAAATGTATCTGGTGTTCTCACCATATACAACATTCCGTTATGAGTAATTGTAAACTTATTATTTTTTTCTTTAGTTAGTTGTATATTTTTAAAATCCTCTTCATCATATCCATTGGTTATAGTAATTATTTTTTCCTTTGGTACATTTAAGATTTCTATATAGTTTTTTCGAGCTAATGGGCTATTTGTTATTATTTTGTTTGACTTTTCTAATATACTCTTCTCCATTTGTAAAATCATTTTATAACCCAAATAATTTTTATCAAAGTTAGCATATGGATTATTAGTCCACTCATCTCTGAAATCACAAACCCATGGTTTATCATATTTTTCTTTTAGAAAATATGCTATAATATGGTCTGAATATGGTCCAGATGTGGAATATATAATATCTATGGAATTAAAATCTACAAATTCATCGATTTTATTAATAACATCCATAGACCAAAAGCTTAAGTGGTCTGGTAATAGAAGTGTTTTAAATATGTTTTCATAGTCATTTTCTTCACTAAATTTATTTATTATACTTTTGTATTGTAATATTATATCTTCATTTTTAATTAATTTTGTATAATTTTCAATTATGTTAGTTACTTCTCTTCCATTAAAATTTAGTTTTTCATCAAATTTTACTATTTGTAAATCTTTAGGTATCTCATTTTCCAATGTAGCATCTTTTAAATAATTGTATACTGTATCACCAACAGTAACTACAACTGGTTCCCAATTAAAATCCCTCAAATATTTCACAAATTTTAATGTTCTTTGAACTCCTGAACCACTCATTGGCGGAAATATATGAGATATTACTAAAACTTGCCTTTGACATATATATTCACAAATATTATAATTAAATTTTAGTTTATCTAAATTGTTTTCAATATTATTTCGTATCTCTTTGTTGTTACATTTTTTATCTGCTTTAACATAATAATAATATGCTTTTTGATAATTATCTTTCATCTCATAAAGATAAGCTAAATTAAATAACAAAGAATAAGTCTCACCATATTTATTTAGAGATTTAATCAACAATTTTTCAGCTTTATTTAAATCTCCTTTCATAATTAATATTATTGACTTCATAGAAATTATATCAACATCTTCTTCTATACTTTCTTCATATTCTAAAATTACCTTCTCTGCTTCATCCAATTCGTTACTATTAATAAGTTCTTCTATTTTTTTTTTTGTTTTTAATCTATATTGTTCTAAACCTTTCATTTTATCACCTCAGAATTTATAATATTATGATACCAAAGACTTATTTGTAACAACTTGAATAATTCAACACATCCCCAATACTTATCTAATATTAGTAAAGTCTCAAACTCTTTTTACTGTTATAGTATTTCAATAAAAACTCCCAATTTTTATACAAAATATATTTAAGTCCTTTGTTTTTTACCATATACATAAAACATTATATGTTTCAATCAAATTTTTGTTTCTTTATTATAGTTAAATTGTAATAGCAAATTATATTTTGTACTATTAAATAAATATTGGCTGTTTGCAATTTTTTTATAAATATACTGGCAAATTTATTCATGGTACATATTATGAGTATATAAATAAATTTATAATTAATGAAAGTTGGCGATATATAATGATAAATAACGATAAAAACTCCTCAACAAAAAATGATTGCTTAAACCATAGTAATAAAAATTGCTTTCCATGTAAACTATTAAGAGAATTGCAATATATTCAGTGTCTTCTAAAATATATTTTAAATAATCCCACTTTTGGGTTAGCTGAAATTAAAACTGAAGTTGCTGCTATCGAAAATGCTGTAATAAATTCAACTAATAGCTTAGCAGACATTGGAAATGCTGTTTTAAGCCCTACATTTGGGTTAGCTGAAATAAAATCCGAAGTCGCCGCTATTGAAAACGCCGTAATAAATTCAACTAATAGCTTAGCAGACATTGGAAATGCTGTTTTAAGCCCTACATTTGGTTTAGCTGAGATAAAATCCGAAGTTGCCGCTATTGAAAATGCTGTATTAAATTCAACTAATAACTTAGCAGACATTGGAAATGCTGTTTTAAGTCCTACATGCGGTTTAGCTGAAATAAAATCCGAAGTCGCTGCTATCGAAAATGCTGTATTAAATTCAACTAATAACTTAGCTGACATTGGAAGCGCTGTTTTAAGCCCTACATTTGGGTTAGCTGAGATCAAATCCGAAGTTGCCGCTATTGAAAATGCTGTATTAAATTCAACTAATAACTTAGCTGACATTGGAAGCGCTGTTTTAAGCCCTACATTTGGGTTAGCTGAGATCAAATCCGAAGTCGCTGCTATTGAAAACGTTGTTTTAAACTCAACTAATAGCTTAGCAGACATTGGAAATGCTGTGTTAAGTCCAACATTTGGTTTAGCCGAAATAAAATCCGAAGTCGCTGCTATCGAAAATGCTGTATTAAATTCAACTAATAACTTAGCTGACATTGGAAGCGCTGTTTTAAGCCCTACATTTGGATTAGCTGAGATAAAATCCGAAGTTGCCGCTATTGAAAATGCTGTAATAAACTCAACTAATAACTTATCTGACATAGGAAACGCTGTGTTAAGCCCTACATTTGGTTTAGCCGAAATTAAATCTGAAGTATTTGCTATTGAAAATGCTGTATTAAATTCAACTAATAACTTAGCGGACATTGGAAACGCTGTGTTAAGTCCTACATTTGGGTTAGCCGAGATAAAATCCGAAGTATCTGCTATTGAAAACGCCGTAATAAATTCAACTAATAACTTAGCTGACATTGGAAACGCTGTGTTAAGCCCTACATTTGGTTTAGCCGAAATTAAATCTGAAGTATTTGCTATTGAAAATGCTGTATTAAATTCAACTAATAACTTAGCGGACATTGGAAACGCTGTGTTAAGTCCTACATTTGGGTTAGCCGAGATAAAATCTGAAGTATCTGCTATTGAAAACGCCGTAATAAATTCAACTAATAACTTAGCTGACATAGGAAACGCTGTGTTAAGTCCTACATTTGGGTTAGCCGAAATAAAATCTGAAGTATCTGCTATTGAAAACGCCGTATTAAACTCAACTAATAGCTTAGCTGACATAGGAAACGCTGTGTTAAGTCCTACATTTGGGTTAGCCGAAATAAAATCTGAAGTATCTGCTATTGAAAACGCCGTATTAAACTCAACTAATAGCTTAGCTGACATTGGAAGCGCTGTGTTAAGTCCTACATTTGGTTTAGCTGAGATAAAATCTGAAGTTGCCGCTATTGAAAATGCTGTATTAAATTCAACTAATAACTTAGCAAATATAGGAAACGCTGTATTAAGTCCTACATTTGGTTTAGCCGAAATAAAATCCGAAGTCGCTGCTATTGAAAATACTCTATTAAGCCCTACTTTTGGGTTAGCTGAAATGAAAACAGAAGTATTTGCTATTGAAAATGCTGTATTAAATTCAACTAATAACTTATCAAATATAGGAAACGCTGTGTTAAGTCCTACATTTGGGTTAGCCGAAATAAAATCTGAAGTATTTGCTATTGAAAATGCTGTAATAAACTCAACTAATAGCTTAGCAAATATAGGAAACGCTGTATTAAGTCCTACATTTGGTTTAGCCGAAATAAAATCCGAAGTCGCTGCTATTGAAAATACTCTATTAAGCCCTACTTTTGGGTTAGCTGAAATGAAAACAGAAGTATTTGCTATTGAAAATGCTGTATTAAATTCAACTAATAGCTTATCAAATATAGGAAACGCTGTGTTAAGTCCTACTTTTGGGTTAGCTGAGATAAAATCTGAAGTATTTGCTATCGAAAATGCTGTAATAAACTCAACTAATAGCTTAGCAAATATAGGAAGCGCTGTTTTAAGCCCTACTTTTGGTTTAGCTGAGATAAAATCTGAAGTATTTGCTATCGAAAATGCTGTATTAAATTCAACTAATAACTTAGCTGACATTGGAAGCGCTGTGTTAAGTCCTACATTTGGTTTAGCTGAGATAAAATCTGAAGTATTTGCTATTGAAAATGCTGTAATAAACTCAACTAATGGCTTAGCAAATATAGGAAATGCTGTGTTAAGCCCTACTTTTGGTTTAGCTGAAATCAAAACAGAAGTAGCTAATATAGAAACTACTGTTTTAAGTCCAACTTTTGGTCTAGCAGAGATTAAATCTGAAATTGCTGCTATTGAAATTGCCTTAGGTTTATCTCCAAATAAAACAACGGGACCAGTGGCTTTATACGGATCGGCAGACAGATTTACAACTAGATTATTTAATAATACTGCAACGAATAAGGTTGTAACTGTTACTATATATACACTAAGTGCAGGTGCAAATAAAGCTGCATATGCTACTTTAGCGGATTAACCCCTTTATTTTGGACAATATCTAATTAATTCTCGCCTTTTCTTATAATTACACCCTTACCTCAATATCAGTTAGCTGTTCTCCAGAATAGAGGTGGTAAAATTCATTAGGAGTCATAT
>NZ_UYZZ01000024.1 GCF_900626095.1 Clostridium rectalis | reverse complement strand
AAGTACAGCAATGTATTCAGCTGACTGATACTAATAGGTCGAGGGCTTGATCTAATAAATGTTACTTTGTGCAATTTTGAAAGAATAAGTTCTTTCAAAGATAACTCACTCAGGAAACTGAGGAGTAATGATTTAAAGTGAAATCGAAGATTTCTGTAAATCAGTATCTGGTGATTATGGCTTGAAGGTAACACCCGTTCCCATACCGAACACGAAGGTTAAGCTTCAAAGCGCCGATGGTACTGCAAGGGAGGCCTTGTGGGAGAGTAGGTCGTCGCCAGGTAATATTAAAACACTAAGTATATACTTAGTGTTTTTTATTTTATAAAAAAATATATCTTGTTTGTATAATAGGTGTGTTATATATTATATAGATAAATTTTAATATATATTTCTAAATACTTTATATATTTAAGAAAGGATAGATATTATGATTAAACAAATGGGATGTTTTGAAGTTGAAGAGGTTATGACTATCTGGCTAAAAACTAATATAATAGCCCATAATTTTATAGAAAAGGATTATTGGATTAAAAATTATAAAATTGTAAAAGAAGAATATCTTCAAATCTCTGAAACCTTTATATACAAGGAAGATGGTATAATTAAAGGATTTATAAGTGTTATTGATAACTTATTTATTGGTGCTTTATTTGTTTTAAATGAATACCATAGAAAAGGTGTAGGGAGAAAGCTATTAAAGTATTGTCAAGATTTATATTATAATTTAGAGTTAACAGTTTATCTTAAAAATACATCTTCAGTTAATTTTTATAAACATTGTGGGTTTATTGTGGAGGAGGAAAAGGAAAATGAAGATTCTGGTTTTATGGAATATGTGATGAGATATAGAAAATTCTGAGGGACATGTAATTAGGGAAAATAGTAATAATGATTTATATTCAATGAAAGAATACTAAATGAAATTTTAAATAACTGATATTATACATGTATTATAACAGTTTTAACTTATAAAAAGCTTAAATAATAATGTCTGTAAAAACTATTACTTATGGTGGTGAAATATAGTATATAAAAAAATTTTATAATTGAAGGTTAAAATAATTATATTAATTTAAAATTTAAGCATTATTTAACATACTTTTTATGGGTTATATATAAGTTTTATGGAATTATATATGAAATACTTTTCCAGGCGTATCAGTAAAAGAAATATTAAATAATATGGAGAAAAACCAAGAATTATAAGGATAATTTTAAATATTAGTGTACAAGTTTAGAAAGTTATATAGGGGAAAGTGGTAAGATTAATCTCGTTCCCAAGAAGAAGGGAAGCGGTGAGTAAATAACATGAGTTAAAAAAGTGTTGACAAAGAAAAGTTGCCGTGATAATATATAGAAGCTGCTTAACGGTGGCGGTTGATCTTTGAAAATTAAACAGAGAAGAATGAAACCAGTTAATTCTTAACACAAAGTGTTAAAATAGCGATGAGCTAAAAAAGATTAAACTTTTAAATTGAGAGTTTGATCCTGGCTCAGGACGAACGCTGGCGGCGTGCCTAACACATGCAAGTCGAGCGATGAAGCTCCTTCGGGAGT
>NZ_UYZZ01000007.1 GCF_900626095.1 Clostridium rectalis | reverse complement strand
ACTCCCGAAGGAGCTTCATCGCTCGACTTGCATGTGTTAGGCACGCCGCCAGCGTTCGTCCTGAGCCAGGATCAAACTCTCAATTTAAAAGTTTAATCTTTTTTAGCTCATCGCTATTTTAACACTTCGTGTTAAGAATTAACTGGTTTCATTCTTCTCTGTTTAATTTTCAAAGATCTTGTCGCTTCCTGCGACTCTTATATGTTATCATTTAAATCCATATTTGTCAACATTTTTTTTGCCGATGGTTTGAAATTTAAATGTTACATGATTTTTTCGAGACACCGCTTCTGTTGCAGCGACAAGTGATATTTTATCAAATTTATTAACCACTGCTTTGTATTATTATTTCATTATATTAAAATATTCTTATATATCTTTTAATATCTCTTTATTTTTAAGACTTACTTATGATGATACGCCAGATAAAGTTGTTATATTTTACGTGTTAAATAATAAAAAACCTATGTAATATTACATAGGTTTTTTAATTTATTATTCTTCATTGTTACTATTTTCATCAAATAAAATTTCTTCTCCGGACTCTTCATTGTCTAATTTGTCTTCTTCAGGCTCATCATTAGTAATTTTGGCCACAGCTAATATTCTCTCTTCTTTATCTGTTTTCATTAAAGTTACTCCCATAGCATTTCTGCTAGTTATACTTATATCGCATACACATATTCTTATAGCTATATTACTACTGTTTATAAGCATTAATTCATCTTCATCTTTTACTACTCTAGCTGCTACTATACTTCCAGTTTTATCTGATAATTTATAAGTTATTATCCCTTTACCACCTCTTCTTTGTAAATTATACTCACTTACGGCAGTTCTCTTACCAAATCCATTTTCACTAACAACTAGAACATATTGATCATCAACAACTATATCCATAGTTACAGCTATATCTCCATCTCTTAAAGTTATAGCTCTAACTCCTGTAGCTGTTCTACCCATAGGCCTTATATCTTTTTCACTAAACCTTATAGAATACCCATTTTTAGTAACTATAAGAATTTGTGCATCCCCTCTAGTTACTTTGACCTTCAATAATTCATCATTTTCTTTTAAATTTATAGCAATTAAACCATTTTTTCTAATTGAAGAAAACTCTTTTAATGAAGTTTTCTTGATAACTCCACCCTTAGTTGCCATTATTAAATATCCTTCTTTAGTCATTTCTCTTATTGCTATAACTTCTTTTACATTTTCATTAGCATCTAATGGCAATAAATTAACTATATTGGTTCCTTTGGCTGTTCTTCCTGCATCTGGAATTTCATAAGCTTTAAGTTTGTATACTCTACCTTGATTTGTAAAGAATAATAAATTACTATGAGTCGAGGTAATAAATACTCTTTCAACAAAATCATCTTCCTTTGTTGTCATTGCTTGAATTCCCTTGCCACCTCTTCTTTGTGCCGAGTATGCATCTGATGAAATTCTCTTTATATATCCAGAATGAGTAAGAGTAATTACTACTTCTTCTTCTTGTATTAAATCCTCTATATTTATTTCATCATGTCTCTTTTGTATTTCTGTTCTTCTTTCATCACCATATTTATTTTTTATTTCTTCAAGTTCTTCTTTTATTATATTTAACACTAATTCTTCACTAGCTAGTATTTCCTTTAAATGTTGTATTGTTTTTATTAATTCATTATACTCTGATTCTATTTTTTCTCTTTCTAATCCTGTTAATCTTTGTAATCTCATATCAAGTATAGCTTGAGCTTGTTTTTCTGAAAGAGAAAACTTGTTCATAAGACCATTTCTTGCTTGTTCAGTATTTTTAGAAGATCTAATTAAATTAATTACTTCGTCAATATGATCAAGAGCAATTCTTAATCCTTCTAATATGTGAGCACGTGCTAAAGCTTTATCTAGATCAAACTGAGTTCTTCTTCTTATTATTTCCTTCTGGAAATCTAGGTAATGAACTAAAACTTCTTTTAAGTTTAAAATCTTTGGTTCATTATCAACCAACGCAAGCATTATTACACCAAATGTGTCTTGCATCTTAGTATGTTTATACAGTTGATTTAAAACCACATTTGCGTTAGCATCTCTTTTTAATTCTATTACCATTCTCATACCATCTCTATCAGATTCATCTCTAATATCAGATATACCTTCTATTCGCTTATCTTTTACTAAGTCCGCCATATTCTCTATGAGTTTAGCTTTATTAACTTGGTATGGAAGTTCTGTAACTATAATTTTGTGTCTACCTTTTTCTTCCTCTATTTCTGCCTTAGCTCTTACTACTATTCTACCTCTACCAGTTTCATAAGCTTCCCTTATTCCATTCATTCCTAATATTATACCTGCTGTAGGAAAATCTGGTCCTTTTATTATTGTCATTAAGTCAAGAACAGTTACATCTGGATTTTCTATTATCATATTAATTCCCGAAATAATTTCGCCTAAATTATGAGGTGGTATATTTGTAGCCATACCAACTGCTATTCCCGATGAACCATTTACTAATAAATTAGGAAATCTACATGGAATTACTGATGGTTCTTTTTCTGAACCATCAAAGTTAGGTATAAAATCTACTGTATTTTTATTTATGTCTCTTAACATCTCTATAGCTATTTTACTCATTTTAGCTTCTGTATATCTCATAGCAGCAGCCGAATCACCATCAACAGATCCAAAATTACCATGCCCATCAACAAGAGTATATCTTATAGAAAAATCTTGAGCCATTCTAACTAAAGCATCATAAACTGAAGAATCACCATGAGGATGATATTTACCTAGAACATCTCCAACTATTCTAGCGCATTTTCTATATGATTTTTCAGGACTAAGTCCTAATTCATACATAGAAAATAAAATTCTTCTATGAACAGGTTTTAAACCATCTCTTACATCTGGAAGTGCACGACCAACTATAACACTCATGGCGTAATCAATATAACATTTTTTCATTTCTTGGTTTATATCTACTTCCAAAACATTTCCTTCATTGTTCATCTATTTCACACCTTCCGCCTTTATATATCAAGGTTTATAACTCTTTTAGCATTTTCTTGTATAAACTCTCTTCGAGGTTCAACTTTATCTCCCATAAGAATTGTAAATATTTCATCTGCTGCCATAGCATCTTCTACAGTAGCTCTTTTTAGAACTCTTTTCTCTGGGTTCATTGTTGTGTCCCAAAGTTGTTCTGCATTCATCTCTCCAAGTCCCTTATATCTTTGAATATCCGTATTAGTATCTTTTCCATTAATTTCAACTAGAATTTCTTCTAATTCTGAATCTGTATATGCATAATACTCTTTTTTAGCCTTTGTTACTTTATATAATGGCGGCTGTGCAATATAAACGTGTCCCTGTTCAACAAGTTCTCTCATATATCTATAGAAGAATGTAAGAAGTAAAGTTCTAATATGTGCTCCATCAACATCAGCATCTGTCATTATTATTATTCTATCGTATCTTATTTTTTCAATATCAAAATCTTTTCCTATTCCCGCTCCAAATGCAGTTATCATTGATCTAATACTATCTGAGTTTAGTATTTTATCTAATCTTTGCTTTTCTACATTCATTATTTTTCCACGCAGTGGTAGTATTGCTTGAAACTTCCTGTTCCTACCTTGTTTTGCAGATCCGCCCGCAGAATCACCCTCAACTATATATATTTCGCATTCTTTAGGGTCCTTAGAAGAACAATCTGCCAATTTCCCTGGCAATGATGTATTTTCTAAAACTGATTTTCTACGTGTTAATTCCCTGGCCTTCCTTGCAGCTTCCCTTGCCCTGGACGCCATTAAAGACTTATCTATTATTAATTTTGCAATCTGTGGGTTCTCTTCGAGGAAATTACCTACTCCTTGACCAACTATAGTATCTACAATACCTCTTACTTCACTATTCCCAAGTTTAGTCTTAGTTTGACCTTCAAATTGAGGATCAGTTAATTTTATTGAAATTACAGCTGTAAGTCCCTCTCTAATATCATCTCCAGATAAATTCTTATCGTTTTCTTTAATATGACCAAATTTTTTAGAATAATCATTAAATACTCTTGTAAGAGCAGTTTTAAAACCTGAGAGATGAGTTCCTCCTTCTATAGTATCTATATTATTAGCAAAGGAAAATATATTTTCCGTATAACCATCATTATATTGAAGTGCTATCTCTACAATGTAATCATCCTTATTCCCCTCAATATATATAGGGTCTTGATGTAGTACAACCTTGTTTCTATTTAGATATGAAACAAATGATTTGATTCCGCCCTCGTAATGGAATTCATCCATTTTTTCTGCTCTTTCATCATTTAATGTAATTTTTATACCTTTATTTAAGAAAGCTAACTCTCTTAATCTTTGAGCTAAAGTATCATAGTCAAATTCTACTGTATCAAATATTTCTGTATCCGGCTTAAAATATATTTTGGTACCATGGTAGTTACTTTCTCCTAAACTATCTAATCCTGTAACCACTCTACCTCTTTTATACACTTGTTTCCATAACTGACCATCCCTTGCTACCTCTACTTCCAGTAACTCTGATAAAGCATTAACAACTGAAGCACCAACACCATGAAGTCCTCCTGATACCTTGTATCCACCTCCACCAAATTTACCTCCAGCATGAAGTACAGTCATTATTACCTCTACTGTTGGCTTATTCATCTTAGGATGCATACCTACAGGCATACCCCTTCCATTGTCTTTTACTGTTATTGAATTATCACTATGGATAAAAACATCTATTTTATCACAAAATCCTGCTAATGCCTCATCAATACTATTATCAACTATTTCATAAACAAGATGATGAAGACCTCTTAAACTTGTACTTCCTATATACATACCAGGTCTTTTTCTAACAGCTTCTAATCCTTCTAGTACTTGTATTTGATTTTCATCGTATGTTTGTTTTTTTTCTTGTAACATACATATCCTCCTTAATCCTAAGGTTCATAATATATAGCCTGTGACCTTTTAGTTAGCGTTGTAGATGAGATTGGCGATAGATAAATCTTACTTTTTTTATCTACTTCTGCTATTATGAACGATTTTGGTTTTTCTTTAGTTATTCTTTCAACAAAACCATCCTCTTCTGCTAATCTTAAGAATTGAGTAGTATCGGAACTATACATTGATGTTTCTATATCGAATATACCAATTATGTCTTTTAATGGAACAACTACGTTTTCTCCTAAATGTAAAAACACAAAAACTCCTCCCCTGGTTCTACTCTAAAATATAATATAAATTTTATGTGTAACAATTTCCGTTTACAACGTTAAATACTTTAGAATTACTATTAAGATATTCTTTTATATGTTCTAATCCTGTACAAGTTATTATAGTTTGAATATTATTAATTGAATTTAATATATACTTTTGTCTTTTGGAATCTAATTCTGATAAAACATCATCTAACAATAAAACAGGATATTCTTTTGTAATCTCTTTAATAACCTCTAGTGAAGCAAATTTAAGAGTAAGAGTTGCTGTTCTTTGTTGACCCTGCGATCCAAAACTTCTTACATCAATATTATTGATTTTAACTAAAAAGTCATCCCTATGTGGTCCTATTGATGTTAGTCTCTTTTCAAAATCTTTTTTCCTATTTTTGCATAACTCATTATAAAAATTATTCTGTAAGTTTTCGTCTATATCAATTTTTGGAGAACTTAAATATATAAATTTTATATTCTCTTTGTCAGCAGTAATATCCTTATGTATTTTAAAAGCCCATTTATTTATTTGATTTAAATATTTTTTTCTTTCTCTTAGGATGTTTGCTCCAAATTTTGACATTTGATTATCATATATATCTACAATTGATTCTAATTTTGTTCCATTTGATTTTAAAAGGGTATTTCTTTCGTTTAAAACTTTATTATATTGAACTAAATTATAATAATATTTATCACTTAATTTGCATAACTCCATATCTAAAAATTTTCTCCTAAAAGATGGAGATTGTTTTATTGTACTTAAATCTTCTGGAGAAAACATTACAACATTTAATATGCCAAATAACTCTGAAATTTTATTTATTTTTATAGAATTTACATTTATACCTTTTTTGCCTTCTTTAAAGATTTTTATCTGTATTTTCTTATCCAATCTTTCTCTCACAACATAAAGCTGTATATAAGAATTTTGTGCATTCCAATTAATTAACTCTTTATCCTTATTGGTTCTGTGAGATTTTCCTATACCAGAGTAATATATACTCTCTAAAATATTAGTTTTGCCTTGAGCATTGTCTCCAATAAAAACATTGACATTTTTACTCAATTCTATACTTAACTCATTATAGTTTCTAAAATTCATAAGTTGTAAATACTTAATATACATAACTAAAACACCTATATATAATTATATCACAATATAATTATTCAACAAATTAGTATGCACAATGTAAATTTATATAAAAAATACATTGTGCTATTTCTATATTATACTATTAAATAGCATTCATTATTAAATTCTATTTTATCATTTTTACTTAACTTTTTTCCTCTTCTTGTTTCAACTTTTCCGTTAACCTTAACTAATCCATCTTGTATAAAGATTTTTGCTTCTGAACCTAAGCTAACTGCTCCACTCCACTTTAAAAAGGCATCTAATTTTATTATTTCTGTATTTATTTTTACCTCTATCATAAACCTTTCTCCTTAATTATTTAATAATCTAACTGGTAGTACTAAATATGTGCAATTATTATTTTCTTTATTTCTTATAACGCACGGACTAACACTACTAGACAGTTCCATAACTATTTCCTCTTCCTCCATAGTTTTAAATACATCTATTAAATACTTTGAATTAAATGCAATTTGCAAAGATTGCCCTTGCAAAATTATATTTATTTCTTCCCTGACCATTCCCAATTGAGAATTAGACGTTATAATCATATTGTCATCTTCAATATTTAATTTTATCAAACTTGTATTACCATCCTTAGCCATAAGGGATGCTCTTTCTATACAATTTAGTAGTTCTGATTTTCTAGCAATAATTTTTAAATTATATTCTTCAGGAATTATAGAGCTATATTTTATGAATTCTCCTTCTAATAATCTGGATATAATCTTAGTTTCACCTATACTAAATAAAATGTGATTAGGGGTAAAAGTTATATTTACATTTTTATCCTCATCTTCTAAAATTTTAGAAACTTCGTTTAATGTTTTTCCTGGAATAACAGCACTTATACTATTATCACTATCTATGTACTCAGATTTCAATGCTAATCTATAACCATCTAAGGCTACCAAATTAAATTTTTTATCATGAATTTCAAATAAAATTCCTGTTAATATAGGTCTAGTCTCTTCCTGAGCAGTTGCAAAAATAGTTCCTTTTATCATGTTTTTTAATATTTTTTGAGGTATTGAGAACATTGAGTTTTCATTGATAATAGGTAATTCTGGAAAATCATTTGCATCCATATGAACTAAAGCAAATTTTGATTTTTGGCAAACTATTTCTATTACATTTTCTTCTTTCGCACTAATTTCTATTTTATCATTAGGTAACTTTCTTATAATCTCTCCAAATATTTTAGAATCTACTACTATTGAACCTTCATCTAATACTTCAGCATGTATTTTAGTCTCAATACTTAAATCTATGTCCGAACCTGTGAATTTTATACAATCTTTTGACGCATTTATTAAAATACCTTGAAGTACTTGCATTGTTGATTTTCCTGTTACGGCTTTTTGAACTATAGATATAGCTTCTTGTAATATATTTTTTTCACATATTATTTTCATAGTGTTTAAAACCTCCTTAAAATATATCCACATGTTAGTTAATTATATTAGATAGAGAAGATAATTAAAATATTTAGTAGTAATAGTAGTAGGGGTTGTGGATTTGTTAATAACCCTTAAAACCATTGATATAACTAGGAAATCAGAGAAAAATAATTGTGGATAAGTATTCAAAATTTAATGTCCTTATCCACATTGTTAGAACATAAAAGATATAAAATTACTTATCCACATGATATTATAAAGAAATAATACACATTTGTTAACTATTTTTGAGTTATTTTTTTGCTTAATTCATTTATAGTATTCTGAAGAGATTCATCTTCCTTTAGATTTGTAGATATTTTTTCATAAGCATGTATTACGGTAGTATGATCTCTACCACCAAATTCTTCACCTATTTTAGGGAGAGATGTGTCTGTGAGTTTTCTACATAGATACATCGCTATTTGTCTTGGGAATGCAACATTTCTTGTTCTTCTTGCTGATTTAAAATCTTCTACTCTTAAATTAAAATAACTAGATACTATATCTTGAATTAAATCTATAGTAACCTGCTTAGATTGTTTATTAGATATAATATCTTTTAGAGCTTCAGAAGCTAAATCTACACTTATTTCTTTATTAGTTAGAGAAGAAAATGCCACAATTCGTATAAGAGCTCCTTCTAACTCTCTAATATTAGATTTAATTTTGGTAGCAATATACACCATAACTTCATTTGGAATATTTAAATTCTCTACATCAGCTTTTTTCTTTAATATAGCCATACGAGTTTCAAAATCAGGGGCTTGTATATCAGCAATAAGTCCCCATTCGAACCTAGATCGTAGCCTATCTTCTAATGTTGGAATTTCTTTTGGAGGTCTATCACTAGATAGTATAATCTGCTTGTCCGCTTCATATAAAGCATTAAATGTATGGAAAAATTCTTCTTGAGTTCGTTCTTTACCTGCAATGAATTGAATATCATCAATTAAAAGTATATCTACATTTCTATATTTGTTTCTAAATTCTTCATTTTTATCATCTTTAATTGAATTTATCAGTTCATTTGTAAATTTTTCTGAAGAAACATATACTACTTTTGAAATAGGATTATTTTTTAATATGTAATGACCAATTGCATGCATTAAGTGAGTTTTTCCAAGACCAACACCACCGTATATAAATAAAGGATTATATGCTTTAGCTGGGGCTTCTGCTACAGCAAGTGATGCTGCGTGTGCAAATCTATTACTGTTTCCTATAACAAAAGAGTCAAAAGTATATTTTGGATTAAGCATGGCAGACATTTCATCACTAGCAACTACTTTACTATTTTTGTTTGAATTTATTTCTGAGTTAGATTTTTTAGTTTCTAAATCAGGGGCTTCTTCTGAAGCGATAAAAAATTCTACATTATATTTTTTAGAAGTGATGAGTTTTAAGGCGTTTATTATTAAATCCTTATATCTGCTAGTTAAAATTCCTTTGGTGAAGTCATTAGGTACGCGCAAAAAAATAGAATCCTGTTCTATCTTTATAGGCGTTATACTTTTAATCCATGTGTTAAAACTAACTTCAGTAAGTTCGCCTTTTACAATGTTTAAAGTTTTATCCCAGATATCTTTCAATTGGGTATCCATTTTTTATCCTCCAGTTCAAGTTTTTATATAAATTATAATAATTAACAATAAGTGAATAAAATTATCAACACTAAAATCCTACTTAATATTTGCTTTTAAAAGTATTCACATGTTAATACTTTTTGTTGATAATTCGTTTAAAACTTAAATATCAACAAATTTGTTTTTTTTTAAATAACATTATTAATACATGTAAAAACAGCAAAAAATCAAGATAAAATAGTAAAAAATATAATAAATAACAATAAAGATAACAAGTTATACACAAAGTTATCAACAGCTGTTGATAACTTTGTTTTAAAAATTAGTTATCAACAATCTAATATTAATAATAACAGAACATATAAGGTGATTCAAGAAGTTATCCACAAAAATTATTTTTAAATATTAACAATAACCGTTTTTCTTGACATTAGATTGTAGTAAATATATAATTTAATAGTAAAACTATAAATTAAGATAGTAAGTTAATTGCTATATATTAAACTTAGGTAAAAAGGGGGTGGAATGAAATGTTCATGACATACCAACCAAAAAAGAGACAGAGAAAAAAGGAACACGGATTTAGAAAGAGAATGAGATCTCTATCTGGAAGAAATGTTATAAAAAGAAGAAGACAAAAAGGTAGAAAAAGATTGACAGCATAAGGCCGCGGTATTGTGGCCTTTTTCTGCAATTGCAGAAAAACGTAGTATTAGGAGTATTATTTATGAATAAACATAAATTGCGAAAAAATATGGAATTTAGGTTAGTGTATAGAAGAGGAAAATCTTTTTCAAATTCTTTATTAGTGCTATATGTATATAAAAATAGTAAAATTCAAGATAACAGACTAGGAATTTCGGTAAGTAAGAAAGTAGGGAAAAGTGTAGTTAGAAACAGAGTAAAAAGATTGATAAAAGAAAGTTACAGATTAAACTATAATAAACTAAAACAAGGATACGATCTTATTTTTATTGCTAGAGTAAATGCTAATGATAAAGATTTTAAAAATATAGAAAATGCAATGTTGAATTTGTGTAAAAAGGCAGGTTTATATAATAGTTGAAAAAAATTTTAATTATATTAATTAAATTCTATAGACAGTATATATCTCCTCTTAAAAGGCCATGTTGCAGATTTTATCCCACTTGTTCACAATATGCTTTGGAAGCTATTATAAAATATGGAGCAATTAAAGGGGGATGGATGGCGTTTAAGAGAATTTTAAAATGTAATCCTTTCAATGAGGGAGGATATGACCCTGTTAAATAATGTATCTGGAGGTTTATAATGAGTCATTTAAATAATGCGTTAGTTGAATTTTTCATTTTTATACACAAAATTGTAGCAAATGTAATTACTAATGAAAACTATTCTTATGGTGTTGCTATCATTTTAGTTACATTAATTATAAAGATAATTCTTGTACCTCTTAATATAAAATCTATAAGGTCAAGTATTAGGATGACAAAACTTCAGCCTAAACAAAAGAAGTTACAAGAAAAGTACAAAAATGATCCTCAAAGAGCTCAACAAGAATTAATGAAACTTTATAAAGAGTATGGGGTTAATCCTTTAGGTGGATGTTTGCCTATGCTTATACAATGGCCAATACTTATAGCACTTTACTATGTGTTTAATAATATTAACGGAATAAGCGGAATAAGCTTTTTATGGATAAAGGATTTAGCTAAGCCTGATGTAGTTTTGGCAGTTCTTGCTGGAGCAACTCAGTATTATTCTGGATTATTAATGAATCCAGCTTCAGATAGTCCTCAGGCAAAGCAAGCAAAGAATATGAATTTCTTTATGTCTTTATTTATGATTTACATAACTTTTAAAATAAAGGCAGCATTAGGATTATATTGGGTAGCTAGTAATATAATTCAGATGGGTCAAACTATTCTTACAAAGAAGTTAGAAGAGAAGCATATGACCGAAAATGATGCCTAGGGGGTGTTTACGGTATGAAGACAATATATATGATGGGAAAGACAGTTGAGGGTGCTGTAAAAAATGCTCTTAAAGAGCTTAATGTTACAGAGGACAAAATAGATGTGGAAGTTATTGATGAAGGTAGTAGGGGTTTATTTAAGATAATAGGAGCAAGACCAGCTAAGATAAAAGTTACAGTTAAAAAAGATTATATATATGAAGCAAAATCATTTTTAAAAAAAATATTAGATTGTATGGGGATAAAGGCAGAAATTCGTATAAAAGATGAAGATAATATTTTAAAAATATGCATGACTGGACCGGATATGGGAATACTTATTGGTTATAGAGGAGAAACTTTGGATTCTATTCAATATTTGTTAAGTCTTGTAATTAATAAGGATCATGATGAGGAATATAAAAGAGTTGTACTGGATACAGAAAATTACAGACAAAAAAGAGAAGAAACATTAAAAAGACTTGCTATGAAGATAGCTACTAAAGCAAGGAAAACGGGTAAAGTTGTAAAACTTGAACCAATGAACCCATATGAAAGAAGGATTATTCATTCAGTTCTTCAAAACAATCCAGAAGTTGAGACCTATAGTGAAGGTGAAGAACCTTATAGAAGAGTAGTAGTTGACTTGAAGAAAGCCTGATATGGCTTTCTTTTTAACTTTAAAGTAAAAAATAAAGAATGCTGTAATTATAAGGAGTGTAAGATAATGAAAGAATTTGATACTATAGCTGCAGTTTCAACAGTGCTAGGTGAAGGTGGAATCTCAATTATAAGAATTTCTGGTGACAATAGTCTAAAAATAGCAAACAATATTTTTAAGGGAAAAAACGGAAAAGAATTATTAGATATGAAACCTTATACTATGCGATATGGACATATAATAGAAAAAGAAACAGGAGATATATTAGATGAAGTTTTAATAAGTTATATGAAAGGTCCTAAAAGCTATACTGCAGAGGATACTATAGAGATTAATTGTCATGGTGGTGTTACTCCTACTAAGAAAATTTTACATGAAGTTGTGAAATCAGGGGCAAGAGTTGCAGAACCAGGAGAATTTACTAAAAGGGCTTTTTTAAATGGAAGAATTGATTTAAGTCAAGCGGAAGCTGTTATTGATATAATAAGATCAAAAACTGAATTATCTATGAAATCTGCTGTATTACAATCTGGCGGAAAGATTTCTGAGGAAATAAATTTGTTAAGAAATAAGTTATTACAAACAATAGCTCATATTGAAGCAACTGTGGATTTTCCAGAAGAGGATCTTGAGGAAATTACATCAAATCAAGTTAATAAGGATTTAATTGAAATAATGGGAGAAATAAGTAGGTTGCTAGTTACTGCAGAAGAGGGGAAAATACTTAGAGAAGGTTTAAATGTGGTTATAGTTGGTAAACCTAATGTAGGTAAATCTTCATTACTAAATGCATTACTTAAAGAAAAGAGAGCTATAGTTACAGAAATACCTGGTACAACTAGGGATGTTATTGAGGAATATATTAATTTAGATGGGGTACCTATAAAGATAGTTGATACGGCGGGTATTAGGGAAACTAAGGATATTGTTGAGAAAATTGGTGTAGAAAAATCTAGGGAAAAGATAAATGAAGCTGATTTAATAATATTCATGATAGATTCTAGTAGAAAACTTGACAGTGAGGATTATGAGATAATAAATTATATAAAAAATAACAAATATGTAGTATTATTAAATAAGAACGATTTAAATAAAGAAGTGAATTTAGATAATTTAACTGAATTAAACTCTAATTATATTATAGAAACTTCAGCTAAGACAGGAAAAGGACTTGAAAAGTTGAAAAATTGTATTAAAGAGTTATTTTTTGATGGAGAAGTAAAATCTGGAGAGTTGATGATAACCAATACAAGACATAAAGAAGCGTTAATAAGGGCAAAGGAAAGCTGTAATTCAGCACTTAATACTTTGAATAATACTTTAGCAATAGATTTAGCATCTATAGATATAAGAAATGCATGGATAAAACTTGGAGAAATAACTGGAGATACAATAGAGGAAGATATAATAGATAAAATTTTTTCAGAATTTTGTTTAGGAAAGTAGGGAAAAGTATATGAAGTATTTTGCAGGAGAATATGATGTAGTTGTAGTTGGTGCAGGTCATGCTGGTTGTGAAGCGGGACTTGTGGCAGCAAGGATGGGATGTAAAGTTTTGGTTTGTACCATAAATCTTGATAGTGTAGCTTTAATGCCATGTAATCCTAATATTGGAGGAACTGCAAAGGGACATTTAGTAAGAGAAATAGATGCATTAGGTGGAGAAATCGGAAAAAATATTGATGATACTTTTATACAATCCAGAATGTTGAATACATCTAAAGGGCCAGCAGTACATTCATTAAGAGCACAGGCTGATAAAAGAAAATATTCTGAAAGAATGAAAAGTATTTTAGAAAATCAAGAAAATTTAACATTAAAACAAATAGAAGTTATTAGTATTGATGTAGAAAATGGAAAAGTTAAAGGTGTTTTAACTAAAAATGGTGCTTATTATATAACTAAAACTATAATATTAGCTACAGGAACTTATTTAAAAGGAAAAATTATAATAGGTGATATAAGTTACAGTAGTGGACCTAATGGACTTTTTCCTGCTAATGATTTATCTCAAAGCCTTTTAAAGCTTGGTATTAGTTTAAGAAGATTTAAGACTGGAACACCTGCTAGAGTAAATAGCAGAACTATAGATTTTTCTAAAATGATAGAACAAGCGGGAGATGAAAAAATAGTTCCATTTTCATTCATGACTAAAGATTTAAAAAAGGAACAAATATCTTGTTATTTAACTTATACAAATGGTAAAACTCATGAAATTATAAGAGAAAATATAAATAGATCTCCATTATATAATGGGTCAATAGAGGGTATTGGTCCTAGATATTGCCCTTCGATAGAGGATAAAGTTATGAGATTTCCTGATAAGGAAAAACATCAGGTGTTTTTAGAACCAGAAGGGGAAAATACAGAGGAGATGTATGTTGGAGGTATGTCAAGTTCACTACCAGAAGATGTTCAGATAGCTATGTATAGAAGTGTACCAGGAATGGAAAAGGTAGAATTTTTAAGAACAGCGTATGCAATAGAGTATGATTGTATAGATCCTACTCAATTAAGCCTTTCATTAGAGTTTAAGGATATAGATGGGCTATTTGGAGCAGGACAACTTAATGGAAGTTCTGGTTATGAAGAAGCTGCAGCTCAAGGAATAATGGCAGGAATAAATGCAGTATTAAAGATAGAGGGAAAAGAACCTTTAATACTTAATAGATCAGATGCATATATTGGAGTATTAATTGATGATCTAGTAACTAAGGGCACAAATGAACCATATAGAATGATGACTTCTCGTTCAGAATATAGATTAATTTTAAGACAAGATAATGCGGATTTAAGACTTACTGAAAAGGGGTATGAAGTAGGAAGTGTAACAAAAGAGAGATACAGTGAATTCCAAGATAGAAAACAAAGTATAGAAAAAGAAATAGAAAGAATAAAAAATGTAAAAATAACTAACAAAAAAGAGATAAATGAGTATTTACTATCTTTAAATTCTGTTGAGCTTAGAAAACCTATAACGTTGTATGAATTAATAAAAAGGCCTGAATTAGATTATTTTAAAGTTAAAGATTTAGATAATGAAAGGCCTAAACTATCCTTTGATGTTCAAGAGGAGGTAAATACAATAGCTAAGTATGAGGGCTATATAGAAAAACAGTTGGATCAAGTTAAACAGTTTAAAAAATTTGAGAGAAAAATAATTCCAGAAAACATAGATTATAATAATGTACATGGCTTGAGAAAAGAGGCCATTCAAAAGCTAGGGAAGATTAGGCCAATGAATATAGGTCAGGCATCAAGAATATCAGGAGTTTCACCAGCAGATGTATCTGTATTATTAATATATCTAGAACATAAATATAATAAGAGTCAGAATTAGGCTTAGGTATATAGTTGAATAGTATTTTATACATGGAGGTTTAACATGGATTATTTTGAACTTTTAGGTTCCGCATGTAAAGATGTAGGAATAGGTTTCAATGAAGATAAGTACAATAAGTTTATAAGATATAAGGAATTAATTAAAGAATGGAATAATAAGATAAATCTAACAGCTATAACAGAAGATGAGAATATAATAAAAAAACATTTTATAGATTCACTAAAAATATATAAATTTGCCCCTCTAAAGGAATGTAAAAAGATTATGGATATCGGAACTGGTGCAGGATTTCCGGGAGTGCCTATGAAAATAGTTGATGAAGATAAAACTATTCTCCTTTTAGACTCACTAAACAAAAGAATTAAATTTTTAAATGAGGTAATTAAGGATTTAGGTTTAGATAGATTAAATACATTACATGGAAGGGCAGAGGATTTTTCAAAAAAAGAAGAATATAGAGAACAATTTGATGCTGTAGTATCAAGAGCGGTTGCTAATATGGCAGTGCTAAGCGAATTTTGTTTACCTTATGTAAAAGTAAATGGATATTTTATTGCTATGAAAGGTCCAGCAGTAGAAGAAGAAATAAAAAATTCAAAAAATGCTATAAATCTTTTAGGTGGAAAATTAGAGGATGTAATAGAAATAAACATAGAGGAAAGTAATCTTAAACATAATTTAGTCATTGTTAAAAAAGTAAAAAGAACTCCATCAAAGTATCCTCGAAAGGCAGGAAGTGTTACTAAAAATCCTCTAAAGTAGGATATATAATAATTATTATATAATAATATCCAAAATTAGAAGGATTTTAAAAGTAAATGGAGAATTGTTAATTATAGCATTGCATAAGAGGGATGGTTTATTATGGAAGAGAATATAAGTTATATAAAAACAGAATTAATTTCTCCTAATGCATATCAACCAAGAAAAGTATTTAATGAGGAATCAATTGAAGAATTATCTAAGTCTATAGAGAGTTATGGTATAATTCAACCCTTATCAGTTAGGAAGATTGAAGATAATAGGTATGAACTTGTAGCAGGAGAAAGAAGGTTAAGGGCAGCTAAAAAAATAGGCATGGAGAAGGTTCCAGTAATAATAGTGGATATTACCAATAAGGAATCTGCTGCTATAGCATTATTAGAAAATATTCAAAGAGAAGATTTGAATTTTTTGGAAGAAGCTGAAGCATATTTTAATTTAATAAAGGAACACAATTATACTCAAGAGCAATTAGCAGAAATTATAGGTAAAAAACAGTCTACCATAGCTAATAAAATTAGATTACTTAAGCTTTCACAAAATATTAGAGTTATATTAATACAAAACAACTTAACAGAGAGACATGCAAGGGCTCTGCTTAAACTAAAAGATGAAGAGTTACAGAAAAAAATATTAAAAATTGTTATAAAAAAGTCTCTAAATGTAAAAAAGACAGAGGAACTTATAGAGAAGGAATTATTTAAAATTAATAATAAAGATTTAGCTAAGGATGGTAAAAGGAGAATCAAAGGTATATTTACTTCAAAAGTATATATTAATACAGTTAAACAAGTATTTGATAAGTATGGTGTAACCGCAAAGTATTCTTCCAAAGATTTAGATGATAAAATACAGATTACCATAACTATTCCTAAAAAATAAAAAATTTTGTTTCACGTGAAACATTTCTTTAAGGATTCTATAAAATTAGAATCCTTATTTTTAATCATTTTTTATAATATTTATGTAAAACTTACATAAAGGACTTTTAATATTGATAGTATAAAGATATAATTAAGGTGTATAATATTTGCTTTATAAGAAAAGATAGGTGGTGTAATGTTTTGAAGGTTATATCCATTTTTAATCAAAAGGGTGGGGTTGGTAAAACTACTACAAGTATAAACTTATGTTCATATTTATGTATGGAAGGTTATAAAGTATTAGTGATTGATATAGATCCGCAAGGTAATACAACTAGTGGATTAGGATTTGACAAAAGAAAACTTGAAAATTCAATATATGATATTCTCACTTCAGATATGTCTATAAGAGATACTGTAAAGCAATGCGAATTTATTGATAATTTTTATGTAGTACCTTCAACTATGGAGTTAGCGGGAGCAGAGGTAGAACTTATAAATAAAGAAAAAAGGGAAAATATTTTAAAAGTTAAATTAAAGGAAATTGAGGAAGAATTTGATTTTGTATTTATAGATTGTCCTCCGTCTTTAGGATTTTTAACTATAAATGCGCTAGTAGCCTCTCATAGTGTTTTAATACCAATACAATGTGAATTTTATGCATTGGAGGGAGTTGGACAACTTATTAACACAGTACAATTAGTAAAAAAGTCACTTAATACAGAGTTAGAGATAGAAGGAGTAATTATGAGTATGTACGATGCAAGAACTAATCTATCTAATGAAGTTGTATCAGAAGTAAAAAAATATTTTAAAGGTAAAGTATATGATACTTCAATTCCTAGAAATATAAGGTTAGCAGAGGCACCAAGTTTTGGACTACCGATTATGTTATATGATGGTAAATGTAAAGGAGCAGAGGCTTATGAAAAACTAACTGAAGAATTTTTAAAAAGACAGGGGTTGAAAATACATGAATAAGAAGTTTGGATTAGGGAAAGGTTTAGGAGCGCTTATTCCAGATGATATCTCTGAAGATATACAAAAAAATAATGTTACTGATATAGCAATGAATCTTATTAAACCTAATTCAGAGCAACCTAGAAAAAATTTTGATGAAGAAAAAATAATACAGCTAAGTGACTCTATAAAACAACATGGGTTGATTCAACCTATAATAGTGAAAAAAGAAAAGAATATATATATAATAATAGCTGGAGAAAGACGTTTTAGGGCTGCTAAACTAGCAGGATTAAGTAAAATCCCAGCTATTACAATGGATATAGATGATAAACAAGTATTAGAAATATCTTTAATAGAAAATATTCAAAGACAGGATTTAAATCCTATAGAAGAGGCTAAAGCTTATAAAAAGTTAATAGATGATTTTAAGCTAACACAGGAGGAACTTAGTAAAAGGATAGGTAAATCAAGAACAGCTATATCAAATTGTATGAGGTTATTGAACTTAGATAAGAGGGTACAGGATTATATTATAGATGGAGTTATATCGGAAGGTCATGGCAGAACAATTTTGGCTATTGATAATGAAGATTTACAATATACAGTATCACAAACTATAATAGATGAAGAACTTAGTGTGAGAGAAACAGAAAAACTTGTAAAATCTTTATTAAAAAATCAGGAAGAAGTAAATATACATAAAAATGATGATAAAATGAAAAGTATAGAAAATCCTTATTATAATGATATAAAAGAAAAATTAGAAGAGTTGTTTGGAACTAAAGTATATCTAGATAATAAGAAAAATAAGGGAAAAATTCAAATTGAATATTATTCAGAAGAGGATTTACAAAGAATATTGGATATTTTAAAACTTTAAATAATACAAACTAAATTATGTTTCACGTGAAACAGTAGAAAGGGGAAAAATAATGCAAGATGTATTAAACATTATTAACAGTTTTCAGCCCTTAATTATTATAGGGCTTATTGTTATAATAATTTTATTATTTATTTTAGTTATTGCCCAATCTAAAGCTATAAGTAGACTTGAGAGCAAATATAAAAAATTTATGAGAGGCGTAGATAATAAAAATATTGAAGAGCTTATTAATAATTATTTAGATAGAGTTGATAGAGCTACTAAAGAAACAGGAGAAATGCGAGATTTATATAAAATGTTAGATTCAAAATTACAGTCCTGTATTCAAAAAGTTTCTATAATGAGGTATAGAGCATTTGAGGATGTAGGTAGTGATTTAAGTTATTCAATAGCTTTATTAAATGATAAGAATAATGGAATTATACTTACTGGTATTTATGGAAGGAATGAAAGTACCACATATGCTAAACCTATAGATAAGGGAATTTCAAGGTATGATCTTTCGGATGAGGAAAAACATGTACTTGATGAAGCCATGAATAAATGTTTAGAATAAATTGAATAAAAAATCTCTTTTAAGGTAAAAATTATCTTAAAGGAGGTTTTTTTATGATATTATGCATTTCTGAAGAGTTTGAGGAAATAAGAGGTGAATTATTAAGCAGAGGATATAAGCTTATAAATTCATTGGATAATGAAAACTGTGACGCTATATTATGCGATTTAAAAAATGGAGGATTAGTAAAATTAACTGATCAGCAAAGTTCATTTAAGGTAAATGGAAAGTTAATTATTGATATTGGTAGTAAAAACGTGGATGATATTGAATATATATTAAATAATAAAATGTATAATTCTTTAATTTAAAAAGGTAAAGAGAACACATATAATGAGTTCTCTTATAATTATTAGTTTTTTAGCTGTCATTGTAAATTTTTTTTCTACCTATACTTTTAACAATAGAATGATATACCCCTTGAGAAATAGTTTCAGCTAATTGCATAACTGTATTTAATCTTGTATTTTGTAGAATAACAAATTCTAAAGCTCCACATACGTTAACTATTCCTGTTATACTTATATTACCCACTAGTGGAAGATTTTTATTCATAGCAGATCCAGGAGATAAAGGTTTTTCTTCTATACATATCTTACCTATATTTTGTACACTACCAAGACAAGCGTCTATTGCAATAATATATGGATTTTTAAATGTTTTATTTATATTTTCTAATGTTGAGTGCAAATTTTTAGCATGTACAGGGTTTTCTAAACTTCCGTATATATGGAAGTTATCCCTTGACAGAAATCTTAATTTATGACCAACTAAGGGCCCTAGGCTATCGCCAGTAGATCTGTCTGATCCTATACATAAAAGAATAATTATTCTACCGGATTCTAATGCATTATTAATATATTCATTTAATGTATCTCTTAATGTTATAGTACTATTAAAATCAGAAGCATCAATTAGAATCTTTTTTTTCATAGTAAACAACCTCCCGTTTGGAATTATAACCAAAGGGAGGTATTTTATACATTTCATCATATTATATTTACATTTTTTAATACTTTATAAAATATTACTAGGAACATACAAAAAAACATTCCTGAAACTCCACCTATTTTAAGCCCAATAAAGATAGATGCTAAAACTGAAACTGGATGTATTCCTAAAGTGGAAGATACGATTTTTGGTTCTAATATTTGTCTTGCAATTGTTACAGCAATATACCAAATTAAAATACCAAAAGCTACAAAGTAGTTTTTTTGTACGAAAAAATATACAAGGGATAATGGAATATAAACACCTCCAATTCCAAGTATGGGAAGAATATCAAATATTGCTGCTATTATACTTAAAATAACTGCATATTTTACTCTAAATATTAGAAAACCTATAAGGGTTTCTAGGAAAGTAAGAAATATTACAAACAGATATGACATAAAATAATTCATTAGCATTTTTTTGACTTGATTAATAATTGAAATAAGTTTTCTAGAATTTCTTAAAGGAACAGTATTTAAAAATTTACTTTTAGCTTCAGTTAGATCTTTAGTAAAAAAATATGTAGAGAGCAAGGTAAATAATATAACCATAAATAAATAGGGAATATATCCTAATAAGGACAATATACTTTGGATAATTTTACTGGTAAGTACCATGACAAAATTAGAAATATTAGATATATATTTTTCTAAGCTATTTTTTACAGAACTTGTTATTGTAGGATCTAAACTTTTATAATGAACTTTTATATTTTTAAAAAAATTAGATATGTTATCACTATTATTTAATACATATGATTGGGTATTTTTACCTAATTGTATAGCCTCTTTACTTATTGAAGTTATTATAAAGTAAAATAAACTTATTATTATAGTAAAGAATAGTAAAGTTGTAATAAGGGCTGAAATAGATTTTTTCACTTTAAATTTTTGTATTAAAAGTTCTGTAGGCTTTTTTAAAATTAGTGCGAATATAAATGCCAAGACAAATGGTAGGGTGTACCCTAGTGTTTTGAAGAAAATAAAAAAACTTAGGGTATAGATTACTACAAAGAGTAAGGTCTTGTCTAATTTTTCTACAATTTCATCCAAAATATTCACATCCTTTTAGCAATTATTTTAAATTATAATTAAATTAGACTTTGATTTCAATGAAAATATTTTATCTTAACTTATGTAATAGTATATTAAAGTTATCTATTCTATAATTTTATTTAATATAACTTTAGTTAAGATCTAAAGTTTTTAGGATATACTTTTAAAATATAGATATTAAATTAATTATATCCATAAGTTAAAATATTATCTATGTTAATATAAATATTTATTATAAATTCAATAATTTTGTTTACTATAAAGGGTTCATTTTTCTATATATCTTTCAATTATCATGCAATATTTTATAAAATATAAAACTATACTAATAGGTTTACAACATATTATAAAAGATATTTGATAGAAGATCTATAAGCAATAGTTGATTCATTAAATAATTTAATAAAGCCTAAAACTATAAATATAATACCTATTGTAAGTATAATTAAATTAAGAATTTTAGAAGTTTTTTTAGTCACTTTTTCACCTAATATATGTACACCTTTTAATGCTAAGTAATTAAGCGTAACAAACCAAAGTATCATGCCTGATATTATGGAACAAATAAATATATAATAGGATGTTTTTCCTATGTAGTGCCATTTTCTAATAATAGTTCCGCTTAATGTAATCCAAAGTGAAGGGGTCATTGGATTAGAAAATGTTATTAAAAATCCACTTAAAAATGGGGATGAATTTATTTTATTATTGTTAAGCAACTTAGATTTTTTAGTATGCTTTGTTAAAGAAAAATATTCGATAGTTAATAAAGTAATACCAGAAAAAATCCAAAATAAAGCTTTGGATTTTTGGTTTTTATTAAAATAATTAAATAGACCACAGTTTATTAAAAATAAATAGCTTATATCAGCACATATAGCCCCAAAGGATACAAATAGGCCTTTTTTATAATTTTCATTTATAGTTCTTTTAATAGATTCTATTCCAGCAGGTCCAAGTGGTATGGAAATTACCAGGCCTGTACTTAATCCTGAAATAATAGCTTTTAAAAATGTCAACATAAAATTATCCTCTTATACTTCATTTTGTTATTACATGTATATAATATTACATTATATATTATAGATTAAAAGTGATAAAATGTATATTAGTACCAATAGTAACAAAAAATATATTTAATGAATTTATTTTAATAATTATAAGTTTTAATATAATATGTTTATGATTATTAACTTAATCTGCATGAAACTTCGATAAGTACAGTAGTAATGTTAAAATTATAAAAATATCATATGGGCATGTAGAAGCAGTAACTATTATAATATAAAATTATATGGTATATACTTTTAATAACTATTGTATTAATTATATAAGTGGACAAGTTTTAATAAATTTATTATTATAGTTTTTAAGAAGAAAAATATATTATTTAAAGTAGCATTCTCAAATATATTACAAGGTTTATATAAACAATGTAGTAAATTAAATCGTAGTATTATAAAAGGAACATATGATATAAAGTTATAGTTTTAATAATTGTTAAACTTATGCTTAAACATAGTAGAGGAGGGTATAATGGAAAATGCTATAAAATATTTTAAAAATTTTTTTAATGAGATATTTTCTAATTTTAAGCAAGAATATATATATACTGTTATAGGCAAGTGCATTAAAATATTATTAGTAATCTTTTTTATGTGTTTAACTATAAAAATAGGTAATAAAATAATAAATCGATTTGTAGAAAAGCAAAGTGAAATGAGATTTTCTTTAGATGAAAGGAAATCAAAAACATTAGGAGCTATACTTAAAAGCATATTAAAATATTCAGTTTACTTTGTAGGTATATTTATTTTAATTGATATAGTTTTTAACATAAAGGCTCTAACTTTTGCAGGAATAGGTGGAGTTGTTATAGGATTTGGAGCACAAAATTTGATTAAAGACATAATTAATGGTTTTTTTATATTATTTGAAGATCAATATGCTGTAGGAGATTATATAAGTATACAAAATAAAAGTGGTATAGTAGAGAGTATAGAATTAAGAATAACTAAAATAAGAGATTTTAATGGAGATTTACACATAATCCCTAATGGGTCTATAAATGATGTTACGAATCACTCTAGAGGAAGTATGAGGGTACTAGTAGATGTTGATATATCCTCTGAAGAAAATATAGATAAGGTAATAAATTTAATAAATCAGGTTTGTTTACAGGAAAAACAAAATAAAAATATAGTAAATACACCAAGTGTTACGGGCATTACTGCAATGAAAGAAAATATAGTTACTATTAGAGTTGTGGGTAGAGCTAAGTCTATGACACAATGGGATATAGAAATGGATCTTAGAAGAAAGATCAAAGATGTTTTAGATAAAGAGAATATAAAAAGACCTTATCCAAGGGTGAAAATTTTGAAGGAGGAATAAAATGCCTAAATTTTATAATCTGGGAGATATAGTAGAGATGAAAAAAGTACATCCATGTGGAAGTAAGGAATGGAAAATTATAAGGTTAGGTGCAGATATAAAAGTTAAATGTTGTGGATGTGCAAGAATAGTTATGCTTGATAGAAGTAAATTTGAAAAGAGTGTAAAAAAAATATTAAAAAATGAAAAAGAATAAAATTAAAAAATATGTTGATTTTTAATATTGTTAGTGATAAAATTGTTTGGTAGTCCCTGCTGTGAAAATCACAGCCGTTAGTCCAAGGGGAGGAGGTGAATCTAATGAGAAAATATGAAACTATATTTATATTACATCCATCATTAGACGAAGAAGCTGTTAAAGCTAACGTTGAAAAGTTTAAAGGCGTAATAGAAAACGCTGGTGGAGTAGTAGACAACGTTGATTTATGGGGTAAGAGAAAACTTGCTTATGAAATAAAGAAAGTTAATGAAGGTCATTATACATTAATTAACTTCACTGCTGAACCAGAATTACCTAAAGAATTAGATAGATTATTCAGAATCAACGATTCAGTTATTAGACATATCATTGTTAAAGAAGAAAAATAGGTGGTGTTTTTATGAATAGAGTTGTATTAATAGGTAGATTAACCAAAGATCCTGAGTTAAGATTTACTCCAGGAAATGGTACAGCTGTAGCCACTTTAACATTAGCAGTAGATAGAAGATTCTCCAAAGATGGAAATAAAGAAGCAGATTTTATTCCTATAGTTGTTTGGGGGAAACAGGCTGAGTCTACAGCAAACTATATGAGCAAAGGAAGGCTTATGGGAGTTAGTGGTAGAATTCAGACTAGAAATTATGAAGCTAAAGATGGAACAAGAAGATATGTTACTGAGGTAGTTGCAGATGAAGTTCAGTTCCTAGAGTGGGGAAATAAACAGCAATCAGCTGCACCTCAAGGGTATGATTCTGAATATGTGTCTAATACATCAAGTGGATTTAATAATAATTCTTTTGATGAGGATATCACTCCTGTAGATGACGGAGAGATACCATTTTAAGTAAGGAGGTAAGAAGATGAGTAGAGAAGCAGGAAGAGATGGTAACGCTAGAAGAGGCGGAAGAATGAGAAGAGCTAAGAGAAAAGTTTGTGTTTTCTGTGTAGACAAAGCTGAAGCTATTGATTACAAAGATATAAATAAATTAAGAAAATATATCACAGAAAGAGGAAAGATTCTTCCAAGAAGAATTTCTGGAAACTGTGCAAAGCATCAGAGAGAACTTACTGAAGCTATAAAGAGATCAAGAAATATAGCGTTATTACCATTTACAACAGAATAATAATGAGATTAACATATAAAAAAAGGGAATGTATTAAATATATTCCCTTTTTTATATGTTAATCTCTAAATTGGTAAAATAACATTTAAAAAAATATTTTTTTATATATTAAAAAGAGTTAACTGGAAATATATTTTTATTTATAAAAAAAAGGTTAAACTTTACTAATTTTAACATATATAGAACATTGATATAAACTTTAATAATAATTATACTAGTATTAGTTAAAGGATAAATTTAAAAAAATGGTAAAAAATTAAAATTACTTTTTTAATCTGTTTTTAGCAGTTATTATAGCCATAGTTGGTATAGCATCTGTAATAATATTATGTAGTTTGAGACCATCTGTAGAAGGACTTATGATAGACAATTATAAAAGTATCAATGCTTCAAATAACATGATGGAGACCATAGAAATTCAAAACGGTAATATTATAAGTTATATCCATTTGAAATGTTAAGCTATAGAAGAAAAAATGAAAAGAGGATCATACTGCTAGATAAATATAAATGATAAATCCAATTCTATAGGATTATGGATAAAAAATGAAGATGGGAATTATAATAACAAAGGGGATGTGGTGACTGCTACAGGAGTATTTAATGCAAAATGTAGGGAGAATGGTGAGGATGTAGATATACACGTTAGTAATATAGATGGTATAGAGAAAGGTAAGAGAATATATTATAAATTAGATTATACTAAAATTAAATTGTGTATTGTATTGGTTATTATAAGTATATTTTTCATAGGTACATACCATAAGCTAATGAGAGCTTAATGCATAAATAAAGGTCTATTCTTTAATTATAATGGGAATAGGCCTTTTAACTTTATATTGTAAAATATTGATAGTAACCCTATAATTAAAGTATATATATCTTGTATAACTTAGAAATTATTATTTTGAATAAATATCTGGAAATAATTAAAAGTGTAAATATGGTAAAAAGGAGATGTTCTAATGAAAAAAGATAATCTTAATATAATGCATAATATTCAAATTATAGAGAAGTTAAAAGCAGAACTTTTATGCTTAATTGCTGATTTTTTTAAACTTTTAACTAGAGGAAGTAATGTTGCACAAAATGCCATATTAGATTGTATTTCCGGGGCAATAACTGTATTATATATATTAGCAGAGAGGTTAGGATATTCCTATACAGCAGTAGATGAGCATATGAAGAAGAAATTAAAGCTCGGTATTATAGAAGAAGATGAAATTGAGAAGGAAGGAAAAGATTTAAGTAGACTATATTCTCATTTAAAAGAAAGACAATAAAGGAGGTATATATGCAAAATAAAATTTATAACACAAAAGGACTAGTAGAAGCAGGGCTTATAACAGCAATATTAGTTGTATTAGCACTTATGAATATTTATGTACCAATATTTACTACTCTAGGTAGATTTATATTACCTATACCTGTTACCGTATTATATTTAAGGCAAAATATTAAAATGACAATTACATCTATAATTGTTAGTGGTGTAATAATAGCTATGGTGTATAGTCCCTTTGCAGGACTAACTTCAGCAATTATGTTTGGTATTACAGGTATAACTTTAGGGTATTGTATTAAGAAGGATAGAAAAATTTCAATTACACTTTTATTGTTATCTATAGCATCATTTATTGGTACAGTAACACAGTTAATTGTATATATAAAGCTTATAGCAAATTCTAGTATTAGAGCTTTAACAGATGAAATGGTTAAAATGATGAGGGAATCATTTGATTTAACTATCAATATATATACTAGTATGGGTGTAACTAAAGAGCAGTTAAAACCATTTTATGATTTAATTAATATGTTTAATACTGAATATGTGCTAAAATTAATACCGGCTATTTTGGTTATATCTTCATTTGTGTTTGCTTACTTAACCTATATTATAACAAAGGCTATAATTAAAAAATTAGGTTATGAAATAAAACCAATGACATCTATATCACAAATTAGAATAGACATAAAATTTACGACTATAATAGCTATTTTACTACTTTTGGGCGTAGTGCTTGTAAGGAGAAAAGTCCCATCAGGCGAGTATTTAACTCTGTCTGCGCAAACTTTATTACAATACATATTTGTACTACAAGGTATAGCTGTTGCTGTTTACTATCTAAAAAATAAATTTCATCTCGCTAAAGGTTTTATTATATTGATAATATTAATTACATTTTTCTCACCTATATCAATGATATATGTTATGATAGGACTTTCGGATATAATTTTAGATTTTAGAAAAATAGACCCAAATAGGAATGTATTAAGAAAATAATGGGGGTTTATTATGGATAATAAATATGATTATTTTAACGGCTCTAATAAGAGTTATATGTTAATAATAATAGTTCTCATAATGATTATTATGTATTATAATATTACAATAGGAATAGCAGGAATAACATTATATTTAATATTATTTTTTTACAGTGTAAATAAAAATAAGGCTAAAAAAGATGAATGGAAAAAGTTTATAGAAGATTTTTCATCCAAACTAGACAATGCTACTAGAAATACCTTATTAAAGTTACCGTTCCCTATGCTTATCGTAGGAGAAAACAATAATATTTTATGGTATAATCAAAATTTTTCAACGGTGGTTCAAGGAAGGGATATATTAGAGAAGAATGTAAATGAAGTGATAAAGGATTTAAATATTAGGCAAATTCTAGATGGTAAAAAAAATTCACTTAAACATGTAAAAATAGAAGATCATTATTACGATATATACACTAATATAGTTGAAAATGGAGATAATAATGGATTAAAAGACAAAATAGTTCTTGTATATTTATATGATGTTACAGAGATGTACTTTGTATTAAATAGTATAAATGAAAATAAAGAAGTGGTAATGTTAATAGAAGTAGATAATTTAGACGAGGTAATTAAGACCACCGATGAGGATAAAAGGCCTATACTAATTGCTGAAATAGAAAAAAACATAAATAGCTATGCCCAATCTATACAGGCTATGTCAAAAAAATATTCATCAAGCAAATACATCCTGTCTGTTCAAGATAAATATATCAGAAAAGAAATGGATAAAAAATTCGACATTTTAGATACAATAAGAGAAGTAAATATAGGCAATAAACTTACAGTTACTCTTAGTATGGGAGTTGGAAGAGGAGGAAATACTCCTCTAGAGAATGAAAGTTATGCTATCTCTGCTAAAGAATTAGCTCTTGGTAGGGGTGGAGATCAAGCTATAGTAAAAACTGGAGATAAATTGGATTTTTATGGAGGTAAGACGAAAGAAATAGAAAAAAGAACAAAAGTGAGAGCTAGGGTAATAGCCCATGCTCTTTTAGGTTTAGTAAATGAAAGTAATAAAGTGTTAATAATGGGACATAAAAATCCTGACATAGATTGTTTAGGTGCAGCAGTAGGGTTATACAGCACTGTAAAATCTCTTAATAAAGAGTGCTATATAATACTGGATGGTATTAATAATAGTATAAAACTTATGATGGATAGATTAAAATTAGAAAATGAATATGAGCATGCCTTTATAGATAGTTTTAAAGCAGTAGACATTATGAATGACGAAAGCCTTTTAGTATTGGTGGATGTCCATAGTAAAAGTTATGTGGATAATATAAAAGTAGTAGATAAAAACAAAAAGCTTGTTATAATAGATCACCATAGGAAGGCAACCAACTATATAGAAGGGGCAATATTAAGTTATATAGAACCTTATGCATCATCTACCTGTGAATTGGTAACAGAAATGATACAATATATGTTAGATAAACCTAAATTAAAAGTAATAGAGGCAGAAGCATTATTGGCAGGAATATGTGTGGATACTAAAAGTTTTTATTTTAAAACAGGTGTTAGAACCTTTGAGGCTGCATCTTTTTTAAGGAAGTTAGGTGCTGACACTATAGATGTAAAAAAAATGTTTTCTGATGATTTTAAAACTCATTTAAATAGATATGAAATAATTAAATCAGCAAAAATAATTAATGGAATAGCTATAGCTAAATGTCCACTTAATATTGAGGATACAGTATTAGCAGCACAGGCCGCTGATGAATTACTAAATATTACAGGTATTCAGGCATCCTTTGTGTTTGTTAAGATAGGGGATGAAATATTTATTAGTGGTAGATCCCTTGGGGATATAAATGTGCAGGTGCTCTTGGAATATTTGGGAGGTGGAGGACATATGACTATGGCTGGTGCTAAGCTAAAATCTGTTTCTATTGATGAAGCAGTTGAAAAACTAGAAAATGCTATAGATAAATACTTGAGGGAAGGTGAAGATTAATGAAAGTCATTTTATTAAAAGATGTAAAAAATGTAGGTAAAAAAGGTGATGTGGTGAATGCATCAGATGGATATGCTAGAAATTTCTTATTTCCAAGAAAATTAGCTATAGAAGCAACCGATTCAAATATGCATGTTCTAAATAATAAAAAAGAAGCAGAAAGAAGAGAAAAGCTTGCTGAAATAGAAGAAGCTCAAAAAGTTGCAAATAATTTAAAAGGAAAGTGTGTAAAGATAAAAGTTAAGTCAGGAGAAAATGGAAGATTATTTGGATCTATAACAGGTAAAGATATATCAGATGAGATAAAAAGAAACTTTAAAGTGAACATAGACAAAAAAAAGATAGTTATGGAAGCAATAAGACAACTTGGTACTTATGAGGTAGAAGTAAAAGTATATCCTGAAATTTCTACAAAAATTAAAGTAATTGTAGAAGAACAATAAGGAGGATAAGTGTGAAATCACAATTTGTTGAAGAATTCGAAAAAGAAGTATCCGATGGGTTGCAATTAGATATTCAAATTAATACATTAAATGAAATAGTTAATAAAGTGTTAGATGATAAAATTATAAGAACTAGGATTATAAAGTTTAAATTGCAGGATTACATTAAAAGTAATAGTATTTATGAAAAATTATATGCTATAAATAAAATAGTAAGTGATGGAAAAGGTATTGATATTGTACCAAATGATAAAAATGTAAAAGAAGCTTTAAGTAATACCAATAAGTGGGTATCAGAAACTTTGGCAAAAAGATATGTTGAAAATAATATAGAAAAAGAAGTTGAAAAGTTATTAATTGAGAAACAAGATAAGTATATGGATGAGGTAAGATTGGGGATAATAAAAAAGCAGAAAGGACCTGAAAATGCTAAGACTTTAAAAAAGTATGAACAATTAGAAAAGTTAGATTCTAGGAAATTAACAAAAAGTATTCAAGAACTTTTAAGGCCGGAATCTTTTTCAGAAATAGTGGGACAGGAGACAGCAATAAAATCTTTATTTTCAAAATTAGCTTCCCCATATCCTCAGCATATTATTTTATATGGACCACCGGGAGTAGGTAAGACCACTGCAGCTAGACTTGTATTAGAGGAGGCTAAAAGACTTAGAAATACTCCATTTCAAGAAGAAGCGAAATTTGTGGAGGTGGATGGAACTACATTAAGGTGGGACCCAAGGGAAATAACAAATCCTCTACTTGGTTCAGTTCATGATCCAATATATCAAGGCAGTAAAAGAGATTTAGCAGAAATAGGGGTTCCAGAGCCTAAACCTGGTTTAGTTACAGAAGCTCATGGTGGAGTTTTATTTATTGATGAAATAGGTGAACTAGATTCTATATTACAAAACAAATTACTTAAGGTTTTAGAGGATAAAAGAGTAGAATTTTCATCTTCTTATTATGATCCAGATGATGAAAATACCCCTAAATATATAAAATATTTATTTGACAAGGGAGCTCCAGCAGATTTTATATTAGTAGGAGCTACCACTAAGGAACCTCAAGATATAAACCCAGCTTTAAAATCTAGATGTACTGAGGTTTATTTTCAACCCTTAACGCCTACAGATATAGAATTAATAGTTAAAAAGGCAGCAGATAAATTAGGGATAAAACTTGAAGATGGTATAGCAAAGACTATAAGCAGGTATACAATTGAGGGAAGAAAAGCAGTAAATATACTGGCAGAGGTGTATGGATATATCTTATACAATAAAAGTAAGGAAAATGATAAAGGTATAGTTGTAGAATTAGAGGACTTAGAAAATGTTATAGCTATTAATAGATTAACACCATACGAGACGGTTAATGCTAAAGATATTAAACATGAAGTAGGACATATCTATGGACTTGGAGTCAGTGGTTATATTGGTTCTACTATAGAAATAGAGACGGCTATATTTAAAGCTAAAGAAAAGGGAAAAGGGCGAGTTAGATTTAACGACACTGCAGGAAGTATGGCTAAAGACTCTGTATTTAATGCTGCATCTGTTATAAGGAGAATTACAGATAAAGATATAAGTGACTATGACGTCCATGTAAATATTATAGGTGGAGGACGTATAGATGGTCCATCTGCCGGTGCAGCTATAACTATATGTATTATAAGTGCACTTTTAAATAAGCCTATAAGACAAGATATAGCTATAACCGGTGAAATTTCATTAAGAGGAAAGATAAAACCTGTAGGTGGAATCTTTGAAAAAATATATGGAGCTAGAAGAAAAGGTATTAAACTTGTGTTAGTGCCAAATGATAATTCTAAGGAGGTCCCAAGTGGACTTTCTGATATTGATGTAAAATCAGTTAAAGATATAGAAGAATTAATGGAAATAGTATTTTAGACATTAACTTTTGATGATTAAACTTTAAGGAGAGAGATAAACATGGACGCACCTCTTAAAAGTATGCCTCATAATATAGAGGCTGAGCAATGTGTATTAGGAGCTATGATACTTGATAAAACTTCTATAGCACAGGCTTTAGAGGTTTTATCTATAGAGGACTTTTACAAAGATGCTCATAAAATAATATTTAAGGCCATATTAGATTTGTACCAAAAAGATGTGGCAGTTGATTTAGTAACAATAACGGAAAATCTTCAATCAAAAGAAAAGTTGGAATCTGCTGGTGGAGTTACATATATAAGTGAGGTTTGTAGCTCAGTTATTTCTACAGCTAATTTAAGTTCTTATATAAAGATAGTTAAAGAAAAGTCAACATTAAGAAGACTTATAAGGGCCTCAACTGAAATAATTGAAGATAGTTATAATAAACAAGATGACGTAGCTTGTATAGTAGATATAGCAGAGAAAAAGATATTTGATATTGCCAGCAATAGAACTACAAGTGATTTTGAACCTATGAGTACAGTTTTAGAAAGAGGCTTTATTGAAATAGAAAGGTTATTTAATAATAAAGGTGGAGTTACAGGGGTTCCATCAGGTTTCCCTGAACTAGATTCTAAGACGTCAGGTTTCCAAAAAGGTGATATGGTGCTTATAGCTGCAAGACCATCCATGGGTAAAACAACATTTGCCTTAAATTTAGCTCAATATGCAGCATTAAGAGCGGGAAAAAGTGTAGCTGTTTTTTCACTAGAAATGTCTAAAGAACAATTAGCATATAAACTTTTATGTTCAGAAGCTAATGTAGATATGTTAAAATTAAGAACAGGGAATTTAGAAGATAAAGATTGGGAAAATATTGCCAAGGCATCTGGTCCACTTTCTGGAGCACAAATATATATAGATGATACCGCAGGTATATCTGTAATGGAGATGAGATCTAAATGCAGAAGATTAAAAATAGAGCATGGAATAGATCTTATAGTTATTGATTATCTTCAGCTTATGTCTGGAAGTAGAGGATCAGAGAGTAGACAACAAGAAGTGTCTGAAATATCAAGATCTATAAAAGCATTGGCAAAAGAAATGGAATGTCCAGTTATCGCACTATCTCAGTTATCCCGTGCACCTGAGCAGAGGACGGATCATAGGCCTATGCTATCAGACTTAAGAGAGTCTGGCTCTATAGAGCAGGATGCGGATTTAGTTATGTTTTTATATAGGGATGAATACTATAATAAAGAAACAGAGGATAAAAATGTTGCTGAATGTATAATTGCAAAACAAAGAAATGGTCCAACAGGTACAGTTAAGTTGGCTTGGATTGGACAATATAGTAAATTTGGAAGATTAGATATAATACATCAATAATAATAGGAGGAATTAATTCCTCCTATTATTCAATATAAATTTTTTCAAAATTTGAAAGTGATTTATTTTCTTTGGGTAATTTTATTGTTAAAACGCCATCATTAAAAGAAGCTTTAATATTTTCTTTATTTACATTGTCTAAATAAAAGCTCCTACTAAGTCTACCGTATTTTCTTTCACGTTTAATGAAGTTGTCATTTTTGTTTTCCACAATATCATTTTTTTGCGCAGATATAATTAAATAATTATTATTATAAGTTAATTCAATAGCTTCTTTTTTAATACCTGGTAAAGTTGCTTGTAAAATATATTCAGTATCAGTTTCTTTTAAATCTACATTAAAATTATTTCCTAAGAAATTTGTAGAGTTGACAAAATTTTCATCAAAGAAGCTATTTATAAACTGGTGAAAATAAGCACTTTTCCTAAAAGGAATCAAATCAAACATAAAAACAACCTCCTTTTAAAATTAATGTATTTTATATTTATATAATACATTAAAAGTCAAAGAAAGTCAAAGTCTAAAATATAAAGTTTAATGCATTTGTATTAAGTTTTAGTAGTATAGTTTAAAATAATTTTTTTATTTGAACTTATATGATAAATTTCAAGAATAAAACCTGGTAATATAGACAGAGTATATTGAAATTTTAAATTTAATATAGTAAAATTTATGTATAAAATATGCTTCTGTAGCACAGTAGGTAGTGCAGCTGATTCGTAATCAGCAGGTGGCAGGTTCAAATCCTGTCAGAAGCTCCAACTAAATAAAAAGGTCTATTTTTAATAGACCTTTTTATTGTGTCAAAGTTAAATATTGGGTGAATATATATTTACAAGTTGATCTTGAAGTAATCTTATACGAAGCTTTAAAATCATTTTCTGGTTAAAGCTATTAGTTATTTTATTTTTTGCATCTTGGCTACGTATAGTTTCCCTTTCTAAAGTTAACTCGTGTATTTCACTACTTACTAAATTATAATATATTGGTTCATTAAAATATTCATAATCAGTATTTCCATTAATATTATTGTTGTTAGATAATATTAATTTTTCTTTAATAGCATTATTGTTAAAGATGGGATTAGTAAAATATTTTATATTAGTTGAACATTCATATGGAACGTTAGTTGTGAAATGCTTTAGTTTATTTTCTAAATATTTATTATGCTTATTAGTACACAATAAATAGTCTATACTTTTTCTTATGTATCCAGATAAAAACAGTATATTGCAATTTGGAATAAGAGTACATTCCTTAATATACACAGTATTTTTAGAGTTTTTAATTTTAAATAGTTCTTTACATAAGTTTACATGGGATTCACAGTTAACTTCTATTTCAAATTCAGATATAAGTACTGGCAATTTTACTATAATGGGACCATTTATACCTGTAGGTATAATGTACTTGTTGGATATTTCTTGAATCAATTTACATTTGCAGTTAATATCTCCATTAGATGTATTTTTTAAATTGTTATCATTTTCTAGTTTTTTATCTAGAATATTTTTTTTACTTTCATAATTATAATGATTTTTAGATTTTAATTTTTTAACTTTAGATTCATTTTTGTTATATTGAGGAATAGAATTTTGAATATCTTTTATATTATTTTGTATAACAACTAATGAATTATTATTTTCTAATTCATCGATTAAAGAAATACTTTTTTTGTCTTTCAATATATCCCTCCTTTTACTATAAAGACTCAAGACTATAAAAGTCTTGAGTCTTTATATTAGTCTCTTCTTGGTTTTAATTTTCCATTAACATAAATCTGTCTGTTTTGCAATAATTTTAAAGTAATGTAGATTACTATTTTTTCTTTAATGTGCTGGAAGCTGTGCTCAGTAGGCGCTTTACATATTGGAGTAGGGTCTAATTCTATATCAGTTTCATATATTTCTATATTCTCTATTTCACAAAATACTTTTTCATTTAAAGTCTCATAATTAGAAAAATTATATTCTGTATTCTTTTTTCCTAAACATTTTGGATCAAATATTGATATTTCTTCAGTATCACAGTTTGGATGGAATATATTATTATAATTAAATCCATCAAAGAATCTTACTTTAGTTACACAATCAAAAGGAACATTCACGGTTGAATGCTTTAAGTTTCCAGAAACTCCATTTTGACCTGCACAATCCTTAGAGGAGTAAACTATATTTTTTCTTATATAGCCTTCAATATATAACTTATCAGTGCCAGGGATTAGGTGACATTGAGTTAAATAAGCATTTTTATCTATAAATTTAATATCTATTGCTGGTTCTTCTAAAGTAATATTAGCTTCAGCATCTATTTGAACAGTAAATTCTGATAGAACTACTGGAATTTTAGATAATAAATACCCAGGATGACCACAGGATTTATCAGGAAAATTTTCACATTCTACTTTTGTTCCTGCTTTTGTTACTCCTGTATTTGTACAAGGTTGATTTGGTTGAGGTGTTATATCAAAACATTTATTGCAGTCCATAAAAAAGTTCCTCCCTTATTTTAAAAAAGTATTTATTTTTTAATATAATATATACTATTCGTTTACTTCAAAATTTGTGTATAAATACTTTAGTATTACAATCTATGCTTGAATACATAAAGTATATAATTTCTATGAATATTAATAAATATAAAACTATTGTTTTAATCAAATAGAAGTGGTATTACATCAATATGGCTAAAAATGTAAATAACCAATAGAAAATGATTTATTAAAAGATGCATCTGTAGAATTTGATAGATTCCAAGTTTATGAAACAACATATTCTAAAATTTTAGTTAAAGGTAATTTAAATAAAAGTGTAAATTATAGAGTTTTGTTACATTCATTAAAGGTTAATCAGTGGATAGACTTAACTTCTGGGTATACTCTTAATAGAAAGGGAAATGAATTATATCAAGCTTTTATACCTAAATTAGAGTTAGGTAACTATGAAGCTATTGTGTTTTGTAAAGAAGCAAATTCTATGGGGAATAAAACTGTAAGATTAGGACAATATGATGTAAAATATGATGATTATATAGTAAAAAAGTTTGAATATCTTAAAAATGGCGATCCTATTGTACAGGTAAATTTAATAGGGGGAAGAGGGTCAAGTTTTGGACAATAACATGGATATATATGTTATAACTATATAAGAATAAATAATAACTATTTATTTCATAGTGTTTTGCATCATTTAGATGGTTCTATAATACAGGCAGAATATAAAAAATTAGGGAAGAAAGCTTCTCATGGTTGTATAAACTTAAAGATGATGATATAAAATAGATGTACAATAATATTCCTAGAAATACTTTAGTTGGAATACAAAAATAAATGTAAAGAGCATATAATTAAAATTTATATGCTCTTTATATGTTTAAGCTCCTATTTCGTTAAAATTATCTATTTCTTTTTTCGAAGTGTTCTTATTTAATTTTTTATATATTTGGTCTACTACTATGGATAGTGCGCAATCACCAGTTATATTTGTTGCTGTGCCAAAACTATCTTGGGAAACGTGTAAAGCTATCATTATACCTTGCTGAGGTTGAGTAAACATAAACATATCCTTTAATAATCCTAGGGATGCATATATTCCTCCTCCGGGGATACCAGGAGCAGCTACCATAGTAATTCCTAACATTAATATGAAAGGAAACATAGTTGCAAATGTAGGAACTGTTCCAGACATCATTAATACTGCCATAGCAGATAAAGTTATTGTTATTGTATCACCAGCTAAATGAATGGTAGCACACAGTGGTATAACAAAATTTGCAACTTCTTCTGATACGCCATTTTTTAAAGTAGATTTCAATGTAAAAGGAATTGCAGCAGCTGAGGATTGAGTTCCAATTGCTGTGAAATAAGCTGGAACCATATTTTTAAGTAATTTTATAGGGGATTTTTTGCTAAGTCCCCAGGCTATGCTATATTGTATAGCTAAATAAATAAATTGTAATATTAAAAAAGATATATAAACTAAAGAAAATGTTTTTATTGTAGAAAAAATTTCTCCACTGGCAGTAAGTTTAGAAAAAATACCACTTATATGTATAGGGATTAAAGGTAATAAAATATTTTTTACTACTAATTCAATTAATTCTTGTAAGTCAACAAATACATTAATTAAATTTTTCCCTTTTATATGGGATATACCTATGCCAATCATAAAAGCGGTTACAAGTGCAGTCATTACACCCATAATTGGAGGAATTTCTATAGTGAAAAACGCTTCTAAATATAAATCAGATTTTGGTGCCAATTGGTCAACATTTAATACATTAGGTAGTATATTTATTCCTGTGACAAAGGCTAGTATGCCAGAAAATACAGTTGAAATATAGGCAAGTAATACAGTAAGTCCTAGTAGTTTTCCTGAACCCTTTCCTAATTCAGCTATACCTGGAACAATGAATGCAATTATTATGAATGGGATTATAAAATTTAAAAAACTTCCAAATATAGAAGAAAAAGTAGAAAGAAGTCTTACTGGGAATAATATATTTGTACTTTTGCAAATAGACCCTAATAAAACACCAAATAGTATACCTAAAATAAGTTTTGGAAATAATTCTAATTTTTTCATATAATATCACCTCTCAATAGTGCTTGTCCGCAAATAAAAAACAAATGTTTTTTAAAATGCACTTTCATATTTTAGCATCTGGTTTTCTAGTTGTCAACTTGTAAAGAAAGATTGATTTATAATATTTTTACTACAGTTGTATATATTTTTTTGCTGTGATAATATTAGGCTATAAATACATATGTTTATGTATAATGTACATATGAGGTGATTTAAATGAGTAATAGATTTTTAATGATTCACACAAGTGTTTTACCGGATGTTTTTGAAAAGGTAATAGAAGTAAAAGAACTGATGAAAACAGGTAAAATTAAAGAAATTACAGAGGCTGTAAAAGTAGTGGGTATAAGTAGAAGTACCTATTATAAGTACAAAGATTATGTGTTTGTAGTTTCTCAAACAATGAATAATCTTAAAGTAATAATATCATTGACTTTGGATCATGAGCCAGGAACTTTATCAAAAATTTTGGATAAAATAGCATATTATAAAGGAAACATACTAACTATAAATCAAGAAATACCTATTAATAATTCTGCTAATGTAAACATCACCTTTGATATATCAAATTTAAATATTGAACTCAATGATCTATTAGAAAAGATAAAAAGTATGGAACATGTAATAAAATTAGAACTTATTGCTATGGATTAATTATAAGGAGTGATCTTATGAGAGGTACTATTGATAGATTTGAAGAAGATTATGTTGTTATAGAATTAGATAATAAGGAAATGATAAATATACATAAAAGCAAAATCCCTAGGGAGGCTAAAGAAGGAGATGTGTTGAAAATAGAAGATAAAATAACAGTTGATTTTATTGAAACTAAAAATAGAAAAGATGCTATAGAAAAGCTTGTAAAAGATATATGGGAAAACTGAAAGGCACAGTTTTACTGTGCCTCAGAATTAGCTCTATTATTTAGATATAATAGTAAATAATTTATAAAAGCCATAACTGTACTTATAACTGCTATGTATAAGAGATAATGACCATATTTTTTATTAATTCCTATTAAGAGTATAGATATGTAAAACATAAGAGTGGAAATTTTTCCAAATTTATTTGATGGAATTACAAAATTTTTATTATATAAAATTCCTCCGCCTATAATCATAATGAATTCTTTTAGTGCTACGACAATTAGAATCCACTGAGGGATTATATTACTAAAACTTAAACAACCTAATACTGTAAGTAACATTAGCTTATCTGCTAAAGGATCAAGAACGATGCCTAATTTTGTTATTAGGTTATATTTTCGTGCTAAATAGCCATCAAGAACATCTGTAATTCCTGATATAAAAAATACAATGATTGAGTATAATAAATTATTATTGTAATTAGAGAAAAACAATAATATAAATATGGGGATCAAAAATATTCTAAATACAGTTAAAATATTTGCAATATTCATAAATATCTCCCTTAATTATGATTAAGTTAATATTATAAATAATCATAACATATGTTTTAAAAGATGTAAAAGTTATATAAAAAATACGAATTTTATATTAAGATAAATAAATAATATTCGTAGAAAATATTGACTGATTAATTCGTGTTTGTTACCATATTACAGGAGGGGATACAATGAGAAATAGTTATGATGTAATTATAATTGGAGCTGGACCAGCTGGGATTTTTACAGCATTAGAGGTTACTAGACTTAAACCTGATATGAATGTACTAATAATAGATAAGGGTAGAAGTATAGAGAAAAGAAAGTGTCCTGCCAGGGTTACAGGAAAATGTGTTAATTGTGAACCTTGTGGTATAACATTCGGGTGGTCAGGTGCAGGAGCTTTTTCTGACGGAAAACTTTCATTAAGTCCAGAAGTAGGAGGAAGAATACTAGAGTATTTTTCACAGGAGAAAGCAAAGGATTTAATAAAATATTGCGATGATATATATTTAAGTTTTGGTGCTAACAAAATGGTTTATGGTTTGAATAATGAGAATACAGACAAAATAAAATATGAGTCAAGTAAGTATAATATAAGACTTATTGAGTGTCCTGTAAGACATTTAGGTACGGAACTTGCATATGATGTTTTAAAAGGTATGTATCATTATTTAATGGATAATACTAATACAGATTTTATGGAGTTAACAGAAGTAAAAGATATTATTATAGAAAGTAATGAAGTAAAGGGAATTATTATAGAAAGTGGGAAAATAAGTGCAGATTATGTAGTTGTAGCACCAGGAAGAGGTGGTGCGGAATGGCTTTCAGATCAGGCAAAGAAACATAAGTTGAAAACAACAAATAATGCCGTAGATATTGGAGTGAGGGTTGAAGTTCCTAATTCCATAATGGACCATTTGACAAAGGATTTATATGAAGCCAAATTAGTTTATTATTCGGATACATTTGAAAATAAAGTAAGAACCTTTTGTATGAATCCGGGGGGAGTTGTTTCAGAAGAACATTATGAAGGGGATATAGCAGTTGTAAATGGGCATAGTTATTCAGAAAAGGAATTGAGAACAGATAACACAAATTTTGCAGTACTTGTTTCAACAACTTTTACTGAACCATTTGATCAACCTATAGATTACGGTAAATATATTGCTAAACTTGGTAATATGCTTACTGGTGGTGGCATAATGGTACAAAGATTGGGAGATCTTTTAAATGGAAGAAGGACTGATAATTCAAGATTATGTAAATCAACAACTATACCTACGCTAAAATCAGCGGTACCAGGAGATTTAAGTTTTGTACTTCCTCAAAGACATTTAACTGCAATTGTAGAAGCACTAAAGGCTTTTGATAATATAGCACCAGGCATGTACAGCAAAAATACATTACTATATGGAGTTGAGGTTAAATTTTATTCTAGTAAATTTGAGACAAATAATAAATTTGAGACAGCTGTGAAAAATTTATACACTATAGGCGATGGAGCAGGAATTACAAGAGGACTTATGCAGGCATCTGTTACAGGAGTAGTAGTGGCTAGGGATATATCTAGTAAATTTTAGTATTACAAGTGCCAATGTTAAATTTAAGGAGGAATTTTTATGTCAGCATATATTGTATTAGGAGCTCAATGGGGAGATGAAGGGAAAGGGAAAATGACAGATTATTTGGCAGAGGATGCAGATATAGTTGTTAGATTTCAGGGAGGAAATAATGCGGGGCATACAGTAGAGGTGGGAGAGAAGCAATATAAACTTCATCTAATACCCTCAGGAATACTATATAAAAATAAAATAAATGTAATAGGTAATGGAGTTGTATTAGATCCAAGAGCATTATTTGAGGAAATGGATTATTTAAAGGACTTAGGAGTAAAAATTTCTCCCCAAAATTTAATTATAAGTGATAGAGCACAACTTATAATGCCTTATCACAAAGTTCTAGATGGTATTAAAGAAAGAGCAAGAGGTCATAAAGATATAGGAACTACAAAAAAGGGCATAGGACCTTGTTACACAGATAAGATGGAAAGAAGTGGTATAAGAATTTGTGATTTTATAAATGAACAAGTATTTAAAGAAAAATTAAAGTACAATATTGAAGATAAAAATAATATAATAAATCAGGTGTATGGAGAAGAAAAGTTACAATTTGATGAGATTTATAACGAATATATAATTTTTTCCAGGAAAATAAAACCTTTTGTAAAAGATACTTCAGTATTAGTATATAATTATATAAAATCAGGTAAGGAAGTTTTGTTTGAAGGTGCTCAAGGCACATTATTGGATATAGATTATGGGACTTATCCATATGTAACTTCGTCTAATACTATTGCTGGAGGTGTTTGCACGGGTGTAGGAATTGGACCTACGTTGGTGAACAGTGCAGTAGGTATAGCTAAAGCGTATACAACAAGAGTGGGGAAAGGACCATTTCCAACTGAATTAGATGATAGTACTGGGGAATGGATAAGAGAAAAAGGACATGAATATGGAGTTACTACAGGAAGAGCAAGAAGATGTGGTTGGTTGGATCTTGTTATTTTAAAAACTGCAGCAAGAGTATCAGGTTTAACTAGCTTTGCAGTTACAAAAATAGATACTTTAGCAGGATTAGAAAAAATTAAAATTTGTGTAGGTTATAGACTTAAAGGTAAAGTGATAGATTATGTACCTGCTAGTTTAGAAGATTTAGCAAAATGCGAACCAATATATGAAGAATTTCAGGGTTGGGATCAAAATATTGCTGACGCAAGAAATTATGATGAAATACCTGAAAATGCTAAATTATATTTAAATAAAATAGAAGATTTTACAAAAACAAAGGTATCAATAATATCTGTTGGACCACGAAGAAATCAAACTATAAAAGTAACGGAAATATAGTTTTCTAGTATGTTTTTCATACCTATGTATATAATAAGTATGTACTTGAAACTTTAATTGTAGTTAATTATAATATAAATATAAAAGTCGACTATACTTATATACTTTAACTGGTATTAAAAATATATAAAAGAGAGGTAGATAAAATGAAAATTACAAAAGATATGACTATAGGAGAAGTAATAAAGGAGAATCCACAGACAGCTGAAACTCTTCAGACATTTGGAATGGGATGTGTATTTTGTCCATCAGCCCAAGCAGAAACAATTGAGCAGGCTGCAATGGTTCATGGTATAGATTTAAATACACTTTTAGAAGCGTTAAATAAGTAATTAATAAAGAAAATCTGCAAGATATTATCTTGCAGATTTTCTTTTTAAAGTAAAAAAAAATGATATAATAAAAAGTGAGGAAATATATAGTAAAAACTATGGAGTATGTTTATTTATTAAAAATAAAAGATGAGGTGATATTTTGGGTAGTATAATAACAGAAAAGGAATATGAAGTTCATTATTATGAAGTAGACTGTAATAAAAATGCATTAATTACGGCTATAATGAATTATTTCGGAGATATAAGTACATATCAATCAGAACAAAGAAACAATGGTTTAGATTATATGAAAGATAATAATATAGCCTGGGTTTTATATAAATGGGATATATCAATAAATAAGTTTCCTTGTTATGGAGAAAAAGTAAGAGTGAGAACTATTCCCTATTCTTTTAGAAGATTTTATGCATATAGAAAATTTCAGATTTTAGATAGATATGACAACATAATGGTAGATGCTATATCTATATGGTTTTTAATTGATGCTGAAAAGAGAAAGCCTATAAGAATTCCTAAGAATATGTTTACAGTGTATGGGCTTACTGAAAAGGATAATAAAATATTAGATACACCTAAACTAATACCTACAGATGTTACAGATCATGAAAAAGTATTTAATGTAAGATATGAAGATATAGACACTAATGGACATGTTAATAATGTAAAATATATCTCATGGATAATGGAAACAGTACCAATAGAAATAGTTACTAATCATCGTCTTCAGAGAATTATAGTAGTATATGAAAAAGAAACTAAATATGGTGAAATAGTTAAAGTTAAAGCTCATATTGAAGAAGGCCGAGATGAAGTAGTATGTAAACATAAGGTTATAAATGAGGAGGGGCAGGAGCTTACTATAGCTGAAACATTTTGGGCATAATTTTAATTAGTTTAAAACAAAAATAAAATTTCTATTTTTGTTTTAAACTAATTAAGGATAATATAAGTTAAAGGTTATTTCCAACTATGTAACCACTACTCCAAGCCCATTGTAGATTAAATCCACCGCAGTCTCCATTTATATCTAAGATTTCACCAGTAAAGAATAAATTTTTTACTAGTTTTGATTCTAAGGAGTTGCTATTTACTTCTAGTGTATTTATACCTCCACAGGTTATTTGTGAATTTGAAAAAGAGTTAGTATCACAAACTTGAAAATTCCACTGTTTCAAAAGATTAAAAAGATTTTCTTTTTCTTCCCAAGTTAAATATATACAGGATTTATGTATGTCTGAGATAGTTGCTTCTTTTAATATTATGGGAATTAATTTTTTATTAATTACTCCTATTAAAGATTCCAGTACACTTCGATAATTGAATATTCCCCAATGATTTTCTAAAAAATTTTTTAAATCATGGTAAGACATGTTTGGCATTAAATCCAAATTTATAGTTATGGAATTATTTTTTTTAATATCTCTAGAAATTAAGCTACTAATTTGTAATACTGGAGGGCCAGACACTCCATAGTCTGTAAATAAAATTTCACCTAAGTATTCTTTTACAAAAGAATTATTATTATAAGCTGAAATAGCTCCTTGAAATTTTATTCCAGATAAAGCTTTTAAACGATTGTGGTTTAATTTTAATTGAACAAGACCTGGTACTGGGTCTATTATTTCATGACCTAGTTTTTTAGCTAAGTTAAAGCCTGATCCATCTGAACCAGTTTTTGGAGCAGAACATCCTCCGCAACTTAAAATTAATTTTTTACATTTAAATATTTCACCGGTTTGAGAAAAAAGAACAAAGGAATCATTTTCTATTTTTATGTCCTTTATTTTATTATTTAAATATACTGGTATATCACGTTCATATAAAGCCAGTTTAAGTATATCTAATACAGATGATGCTTGTAATGACATAGGATACATTTTACCTTCATCTAGTTCTATCAATGGTAATCCTAAAGAAGAAAAAAAGTTTATGGTATCTTCAAATTTAAATTTATTTAATATAGTTGAAAAAAAATTAGTGTTACTTGAATGAAATTTAGAAGAATCCATATTTTTATTAGTTATATTGCATCGACCATTACCAGTGGTTAATATTTTTTTACCAATTCTATCACAGCCTTCTATAAGGCCTACATCTAAATTTTTATCTTTAGCTGCTACCGCAGCAATAATTCCGGAAGCACCAGCTCCTACTATAATAATATCGTGATACAAATAATATCTCCCCTTTATTTTACTTTCCTTTATTGTATTTTACCTACTTTAATTATTATACACAAAAAAAATCATTTTAAATGTGTAAATGTGGATAAATATTTTTTATAAGTTGTGGATAAATATTATCATTCGTATTAGGTAATTATATAATATATAATATAAAAATAGGAGGATATTTTATGGAAGCGCAAGAATTATTGGAGTATAGAAATTGGGTAGTTGTAGGAGATGTATTAAATGAACAAAAATATGCTTATAGAATATTAAACACACTAAAGCAGAGTGGGTTTAATGTGGAAGGGGTTAATCCTAATAGTGGGGTTATATATAATTCATTGACACAAATAAATTATAAGATAGATGTTATAGATCTTTGTATAAATCCTATAGAAGGTCTAAAAATTATACAAGAAGCTAATTTATTAAGTATAAATAAAATATTAATACAACCAGGAGCGGAAAGTGAAGAGTTATTGAGTTTTTGTAAAGAAAAAGGTATTATAGCTATAGAGGGATGTGTGTTAGTAGAACTTTCCTACTATAAAAGAAAGAAGAGGTAAAATAACCATGCTAACTATTTATGCCGTATCTGATTCAATAGGAGAAACTGCTGAACAAGTAGCCAGGGCTACAGCTTGTCAATTTTCCGAAATGGTTGAGGTTAGAAGAATACCCTACATTAAAAGTTTCGAAGATGTAGATGATTTTATAAATGGTATAGAGTATCCACTTGAATCAATGATAGTAACAACAGTTGTTCTTGTTGATATAAGGGAATTTTTAGTAGAAAGATGTATAGAAAGAGGAATTAGAATTATAAATGTACTGGGTCCATGTATCGGGACAGCCTCTAGAATACTAAATAAAATGCCTGATTATAAACCAGGTGCTGTATGGAATATGGATTCGCAGTATTTTAAAAAAATTGAAGCTATGGAGTTTGCTATGCAGTATGATGATAGCAAAGATTATGGTGGAATTAGACATGCAGATGTTATTTTAATAGGACTATCTAGGACATCTAAGACTCCTTTGTGCATGTATTTAGCAAATAAAGGAATAAAGGCTCTTAATATTCCACTTATGCCTGAAGTACCTATTCCAGAAGAATTATTTAGTATAGATAGTAAGAAAATTATAGGACTTACTATAGATCCAATGAGATTAATAGAAATAAGAAGGCATAGAATGGACAAATTTAACAGGTTATCCTCTGAAATACAATATGCCAATGCAGAAAGAGTATTACAAGAGTTAGAATTTGCTGATAAAGTAATGAAAAGATTAAGATGTAAAATAATTGATGTTACTAAAAGAGCTATAGAGGATACAGCTTTACTTATAATGAAGTCTATAGGATATAATGGTGTTAAAGATCATTAAAATTAAATTAAATATATAAGAACTAATGATGTACGAAATAAAACTTTTTTCATATTTTAAAAAAAGTTTTTAAAAATATGTTGACACTTTATGAAATATCCTGTATTATATAATTCGTTAGGTCACTGAAGTGGTCTTAGACATGGCCCCTTGGTCAAGCGGTTAAGACACCACCCTTTCACGGTGGTAACATGGGTTCGATTCCCGTAGGGGTCACCAATATAATTTATGGGCGCATAGCTCAGCTGGGAGAGCATCTGCCTTACAAGCAGGGGGTCACAGGTTCGAGCCCTGTTGTGCCCACCATAAATTAGATTAATATTACTTAATTTATAGTAATTTGAAAATCAACAAAGTTTTTAAAAAAAGTGTTGCAAACTGTAAAAAAGTATGGTAACATATAGCATGTAAAACATGGCCCCTTGGTCAAGCGGTTAAGACACCACCCTTTCACGGTGGTAACATGGGTTCGATTCCCGTAGGGGTCACCAATATAAATTTGTGGGCGCATAGCTCAGCTGGGAGAGCATCTGCCTTACAAGCAGGGGGTCACAGGTTCGAGCCCTGTTGTGCCCACCACAAATTTGGCCCAGTGGCTCAGTTGGTTAGAGTGCCGGCCTGTCACGCCGGAGGTCGAGGGTTCGAACCCCTTCTGGGTCGCCAATAATGCTGGCATGGCTCAATTGGCAGAGCAGCTGACTTGTAATCAGCAGGTTGTAGGTTCAAGTCCTATTGCCAGCTCCATTTAAAAATTTAATAAGGCCCCTTGGTCAAGCGGTTAAGACACCACCCTTTCACGGTGGTAACATGGGTTCGATTCCCGTAGGGGTCACCAAGATAATTATGGGCGCATAGCTCAGCTGGGAGAGCATCTGCCTTACAAGCAGGGGGTCACAGGTTCGAGCCCTGTTGTGCCCACCATAATTTGGCCCAGTGGCTCAGTTGGTTAGAGTGCCGGCCTGTCACGCCGGAGGTCGAGGGTTCGAACCCCTTCTGGGTCGCCAAATGATAAAAAAACATACATCATATGATGTATGTTTTTATTTATTACTTTTTAACCTTTAAAATTTAATTTAACTCTTACGTCATCTCCAAAGAATTTATGTAATGTAAAGTTACCAAATAAACGCGAAGATACCCTTTCAGAGTAGGTTTTTAACAGTTCTTCTATACGGAAATTAGTAGAAATTATCATTTTCTTTCTTTTAAGTAGTTTTCTATTCAATAAATTAAAAAATTCTGATTTAGAGAATTCACTTAAAGGTTCAGTACCTAAATCATCTATTATAAGAAGATCACAATTTATAAGTAAATCTTCTAAGTCTATATCAGAATTAAATCTTATTTGTTTCAAATCTGTTATTAAGTCTACAGCAGTTCTATAAACAACCATATATCCTTTATCTAAAAGTTCTTTTGCTATACAGTTAGATAAAAAGCTCTTTCCAGTACCAGAGCTTCCGTAAAATAACAAATTTTCCTCTGTGAATTGGAAGTTATCTATAAAACTCCAACATTTTGATACTATTTCCTCCATATTTTTTCTTGGACTTTTTGGTTCCTGAGGAGATTTTTGTGGAGAGAAAAAATTAAAATTAAAATTAGAGAAATTATCTTTTTTTAATACACAACCTAGTTCAGAATTATTATATAGTATTTTATTTAAATTATATTTAAAACACTTACATTTTTTAGTACCTATAAATCCTGTATCCTTACATTTAGTGCACTTATAGTTAAACTCTAAGTAGTTTAAAGGATACCCATATGACACTAATAATTCAGATTTTCTCACTCTTAAATCTGTAATTTTTTCTTTTGTATTATTTATATATTTTTCTAAGTTATCTTTTCTTTTTATTATATTTAAAGACATGTCTAAGGAAAGCTTAGCAATTTGATTTTCTATACCGATTATTTCTGGTACTTTTTCTTCTATTTCTGCTCGCCTAAGTTGAAGAGCTTTTTCTTCTTTATCTCGCAGCATACTATATATTTTTAGAACTTCTTGTTGATAATTTTTAGTCATTATTATCCCATCCTAACAGTTTTTTCTCTAATTCGTCAAAATTATAGTCTCTTTGTTCATAGCTATTAAAGCTGTCTAACTTTGTTTTGAAAGAATTAGCAGGTTTTTTAAAGGATATTTTTTTACTATCTTTTTTATCGATATCCTTTAATGATTTAAGTCCATCTTTATTCCAGCTGTTTAATATACCATCAATGTATCTAAAATCGGCTTTATTAATTCTTTGAAAACATATGTCACAGGCCTTTTGAATAACTTCTATTGGGAAATTATAAGTTGATATCCACTTAGTTAGCATATCCTCTTGGGGTTTCATAACTTCTGCGTCCTTTAGTCCTAAATAGTTCAAAATTTTTCTGATATTACTCCATTTATCTTCTCGTTTCTTTATAAAACTTTGAGCATCTTCTACAGTTTTGATATTAGCATCATGCCAGGCAATAGCTATAGTTTCAATGTATCTAATGTCTGTTTTACCTTTTGAAACACAATATTGAATTAAAAGTAAAATTATTTCAGGTAAAAATGCATAATCTTTAATCCAGCTAATATATAAAGTCATTTCTTTTGTAGATAAAGGTCTTGCAATAAGTTTCTCTATATCTTGTAACATATCTTTTGTAGAATTATTGTTTAATTCATCTAATAGATTAACTTCATTTTCTTGAACTGAGTAATCATTGGATAAATCTAAAAATTCTATAGTAAAATTGCCCATCTTATCAACAGGAATCATTTTAATAACGCCTTCACTATCCCAATAAGTCCATGCATTTACTACATCAGTTTCTAATAGGTGTAAAGTACTAGCCATTATTGATGAGTTAACACCTAATTCACCAGAAACACAATATTTTAATCCAAGTAGGTATACTTTTACAAATTCACCTCGGGCTTTAGGCATATATTTGTCTATAAAGGTATTACTTACAGGAGTGTATTTAAAATTATTATTTTTAAATACAAAAGTACTCATACCTAATCCCTCCCTTTAAATATTATAATTTAGTTTATATCACTTAATTATATCAAAGTGTATTTGTTATCTCAATAAAGTATTTTCTCAAATTATAATTTATCCAAATTTGGGTAAAATAAATAAGGTATTGCGTGTATAATCTAGAATTAAAAAGAGGAGATAATAATGTTTAAGAAAGTAAAAAAAATAAAAATCATTATTCTATTAAGTATAATAATTTTTACCACAGGATTCACAATTATTAGTATAGACAAAATTTATGAATATAAAGCTAATATAGAAACTTATAATAAAATAAAAGAATTAACAAATGATGAGAAAAACTTATATGATGCAATTATAGTAAAATCTGATGGTAAAGATATAGCTATACTTAAAAGTGAGAGTGAAATAAAACAACTTATAGATGGTGTAAAACAAGAATATATTAAATTAAATGAATTAAGTGATAATACTTCAGTAAAACTTAAAAGTAAGATTACTTATTATAGAACTAAGATATATGCTGAAAAAATTAAAGGAGTAAAATATTATGTAAGTGATATAGTAGGAGGCAGCGGTGATAAATGGAGTATTAAATTTTCTTATAATAGTAATATTAATAAAGAACAAGCAACGGTGGTGTCAAGAGGAGCGGTGTCTTCTGGATTTGGTATGAGATGGGGAAGAATGCATAATGGAATAGATTTAGCGGCACCAATGGGAACACCGATATATGCTGTTTTATCTGGTAAAGTAATTTTTTCAGGATGGCAAAATGGATATGGAAATGTGGTTAAAATAGATAATGGAGATAATATTGTAACTATATATGGTCACTGTAGCAAGTTATTTGTAAAGGAAGGTCATACTATAGAAAAAGGAAATAAAATTGCGGAAGTAGGGAGTACAGGCAGAAGCACAGGACCACATGTTCATTTTGAGGTAAGAAAAAATGGAGTGCCACAAAACCCAGAAGGTTACTTAAAATAATTAATTATAGATAAAATGGGGGTATATAGCTAAATTTATAATATACTCACATTTTATTTATTAATAAAATATAAATTGTGAATATTCTATATTGACAATGAAAAATTTTAAGTATATACTTTGACTATCAAAATATTTGATAATCAAAAAATAAGGAGGAGATTATATGAAGATATCTCCTTTGCAAATTGGAGATTTAAAAGCGACAATCCCTATTATTCAAGGTGGTATGGGTGTTGGAGTTTCCCTTTCAAATTTAGCTTCTGCTGTTGCCAATGAAGGTGGTATAGGCATAATATCAGGAGTTCAAATAGGATTTAGAGAACCAGATTTTGAAACCAATACCAAAGAGGCTAATATTAGAGCATTGAAGAAAGAAATGAAAAAGGCTAAGGAATTATCTCCTATTGGTATTATAGGTGTAAATTTGATGGTGGCCATAAATAATTATGATGAAATGGTAAAAGCAGCGGTAGAATCAGGAGCAGATATCATAATATCAGGGGCAGGCCTTCCTACGAGTTTACCTAAATTTGTGAAAGGAACTAATACTAAAATAGCACCTATAGTTTCTTCCGGGAAAGCTGCAAAAGTTATTTGTAAACTTTGGGAAGGAAGATTTTCCTATTTACCTGATTTTATAGTTGTAGAGGGTCCAGAGGCTGGAGGTCATTTGGGGTTTAAAATGAATGATCTACAGGAGGATAAAAAAATAAATCTTGAAAGCATAGTTAAAGATGTTTTAAGTGTTATTAAAATATTTGAAGAGAAACATAACAAAAGAATACCTATAATAGCTGCAGGTGGAATTTATACCGGTAAGGATATAGCAAAGTTTATAAAACTGGGTGCATCAGCTGTACAAATAGGTACTAGATTTATATGCACTGAGGAATGTGATGCAGATAAAAAATACAAAGAGGCATTTATAAAATGTAATGAAAATAATATTAAAATAATAAAAAGTCCAGTTGGACTCCCAGGAAGAGCTATAAATAATGAGTTTGTACAGCGTGTATCTAAGGAAAAAGAAGAAGTAAATAAATGTTTTAATTGTTTAAAAAAATGTGATCCAAGTTCAACCTTATATTGTATATCAAAAGCTTTAATTAATGCGGCTAATGGCAATACTAAAGATGGACTAATTTTTACAGGAAGAAATGGATATAAAATGGAAAAAATTATTACGGTAAAACAGCTTATAGATGAGCTTGTTGAGGAAGTGAGGAACTATGAGTAAATCTATACACGTTTTAAATGAATTATTAGTGGATATATTTAATGATATCTTAACAATAGAACAAAATGCCCTTCAGTCAGGGGAACTTAAGGATTTATCTGTAACAGAAATCCATACTATCGAGGCTATAGGAATGTATATTCAAAGAACTATGACTGAAGTAGCCTCTGATCTTAAAATTACAGTGGGAACACTTAGCACTGCAATAAATCATTTGGTTAGAAAAGGATATGTGGAAAGAGTAAGATGTGAAGAAGATAGAAGAATAGTTTATATAAAACTTACTAAAAAAGGGAAATTGGCATATAGAATTCATGACAAATTTCATAAAGATATGATAAAAGCAACTATATCTGGATTATCTGACGAGGAAGAGGACATTCTTATAAGTTCTATGGAAAAGTTAAATGACTTTTTCAAAAATAATTATGACATAGTAGATAAATAAAAGGAGACATTAACATGAGAGAGGTTAAAATAGTAGCTACTGGAAGTTATGTACCAGAAAAAATTTTGACTAATGATAAGCTTTCAGAGGTTATAGATACAAATGATGAGTGGATAAAAAGTAGAACAGGAATTTCTAAAAGAAGAGTGTCTATTAATGAAAATACTTCTGATATAGCTACAAAAGCAGCTATGGATGCCATATATAAGTCAGATATAAAGGTAGAAGATTTGGATCTTATTATAGTAGGAACAGCAACTCCAGATTGTTATACCCCATCTACCGCTTGCATTGTTCAAAAAAATATAGGAGCAGTAAATGCTACATGTTTTGATATATCAGCAGCATGTTCTGGATTTATATATGCGGTTAATATAGCATGTGAATTTATTAAAACTGGAAGTGCAAAGAAAGCTTTAGTAATAGGTGCTGAGGTTTTGTCAAAAATATTAGATTGGAATGATAGAGGTACCTGTGTACTTTTCGGAGATGGAGCTGGTGCTGCTATATTAAGTTCTAGTGATAAAAGTGGCATAATGGCAATTTATACTGGGTCAGATGGTAGTGGTGAAAATCTACTAAAGTGTAATGCGGCTTCTTTGGGCATCAATAATAATAGTCTAAGTATTATGTTGAATAAAGACAAATATGAGGAAAATAACTTTTTGACTATGGAAGGAAGGGAGATATTTAAATTTGCTGTTAGGATTATAGAAGAAAGCATAAAAAAACTTTTAGAAATGTCTAAATTAAATATGGATGATATTGACTATATAATTCCACACCAAGCAAATTTAAGAATTATAGATTTTGTATCAAGAAAACTTAATATAGATAAAAATAAATTTTTTGTAAATTTACAAGACTATGGTAACACATCTGCAGCTAGTATTCCTATTGCTTTAAATGAAATGAGTAGAAAGGGATTATTAAAAAAAGGAGATAGAATACTTATGGTTGGTTTTGGAGGAGGACTTACTTGGGGTGGAGCCATAGTAAAATGGTAATTTGAATAAAATATTTAATAATATAGGAGGTATAAAATGATTTTTGAAAAAATAAAGAAAATTATAACCGAACAACTTAGTATAGAAGGGGGAACTATAACACTTGATACTTCTTTTGAGGACTTAGGAGTAGATTCTTTAGATTTATTTCAGATAGTAATAGAAATTGAAGAAGAGTTTGATATACAGATAGAGGATGCTGAAACAATAAAAACCGTAGGAGATGCAGTTAAGTTTGTAGAGATTAAGACTGCTTAATAAAGGAGGCAATTTATGAGAAAAAATTCTTTCTGTAATATGGCAGGAATAGATTATCCTATAATTCAGGGAGCAATGGCGTGGATTGCGGATAGTTCATTAGCTGCTGCAGTATCAAATGCAGGGGGCTTAGGAATAATTGCATCTGGAAATGCACCGATAGAGATAGTTAAAAATGAAATCAGAAGGGCAAAAAAATTAACAGATAAACCTTTTGGAGTTAATATAATGCTTTTAAGTGATAATGCCAAGGAAGTTGCAAAGCTTGTGTGTGATGAGGGAGTAAAAGTAGTTACTACAGGTGCAGGAAATCCAGGTAAATATATTGACATGTGGAAGGAACACGGGGTTAAAGTTATACCTGTAGTAGCCTCTGTTGCTTTAGCTAAAAGGATGGAAAGAGCAGGTGCAGATGCTGTAATAGCTGAAGGTTGTGAAGCAGGTGGACATATAGGGGAACTTACTACTATGGCATTAGTACCTCAAGTTGTTGACGCTGTAAATGTTCCTGTAATAGCAGCAGGTGGAATAGGAGATAAAAGAGGTGTTGCTGCAGCATTTATGTTAGGAGCAGAAGGTGTTCAAGTTGGAACTAGATTTTTAGTTGCAAAGGAATGTACAGTACATCCAAATTATAAAAATAGGGTTATAATAGCAAAAGATATAGACACTGTAATTACTGGAAAGAGTACAGGGCATCCTGTAAGAGTTTTAAGAAATAGACTTTCTAGACAATTTCAATTGTTAGAAAAACAAGAGGAGCCAATTGAAAAATTAGAGGAACTTGGAAAGGGTGCATTAGTAAAAGCGGTTAAAGACGGAGATATCCATAATGGATCAGTCATGGCAGGTCAAATAGCAGGTCTTATTTCTAAGGAAGAAACCTGTGAAGAAATAATAGAAGAAATGTTTGATTTAATTGGTCTTAAGGAGAAATTATCGGAACTAATATAAAAACAATTAAAAGAATGGAGAGTCATTATGGAAAATAAAAGGAATATTGCATTTTTATTTCCAGGCCAAGGAGCACAATATGTTGGTATGGGAAAAGAAATGTATGAAAATTTTCCTGAATGTAGGGAAGTATTTCATAAGGCAAATAGTGTTTTAGGATTTCGTATTTCAGATATTTGTTTTAATGGACCAGAATCAGATTTATTGAGAACAGAGTTTACCCAACCGGCTATTTTAACTACTAGTATAGCTATGCTTAACTTAACTTTATCTAAAGGAATAAAAGCAAAAGTGGTAGCAGGATTAAGTTTAGGAGAGTATTCTGCAATGGTTTGTAGTGGGATGTTAGACTTCCATCAGGCAGTTAGGTTAGTTAAAAAAAGAGGAAAGTTTATGCAAGATGCTGTACCTGAAGGTATTGGTGGAATGGCAGCTATAATAGGTCTTAAAGAAAATAAAATAAATGAATTATGTAACGAGGCTTCTAAAAGAGGAAAAGTTGAACCAGCTAACTACAATTGTCCTGGACAAATAGTTATAGCTGGAGAAATATCTGGATTAGAATATGCCTGCCAAATTGCAAAATCATATGGGGCGTTAAAAGCTATGATGTTAAAAGTTAGTGGTCCTTTTCATAGTTCTATGCTAAAAAATGCTTCAGAAAAATTAGGAAAAGAATTAATAAATATAGATTTTAAAAAAGGAAATACTAAACTTATAACTAATGTTACAGGGGATTATTTAGATGAAAGTATAATAAAAGAAACATTAAAAAAACAGGTGATGACATCTGTAAAATGGGAGCAGACTATAAGATGTATGATTAGGGATGGCATAAATACTTTTGTTGAAATAGGACCTTCAAAAGTTTTAAGTGGATTTGTGAAAAAGATAAATAGAAAAGTTGAAGTTTACAATATTGAGGATATAAAGTCTTTACATAAAACATTATATGCTTTATGTAACAATGGAGTTTAAATTTAAAAAGTTGGAGTGAAGAATTAGTATGGGAAAAAATATATTAAAGGGCAAAACAGCATTAGTTACAGGGGGGAGTAGAGGCATAGGTAAGTCTATCGCTATAAAGCTTGCAGAAATGGGAGCTAATATAGTCTTAAATTATAGAAGCAATGTTTCTGCGGTGGAAGAAGTAATAGATGAAATAAAGAGTTTTGGAGTAGAGGCTGTTGCTATACAAGGAGATGTTAGTAATTTTAAGGAATCTGAAAATCTAGTTAGGGAAACATTTGAAAAATTTAATTCACTTGATATATTAGTTAACAACGCGGGGATAACAGCGGATGGGCTGCTTATAAGAATGAAGGAAGTAGATTTTGATAAAGTTATACAAGTTAATTTAAAGGGTGCTTTCAATTGCATAAGGCATGTGGCCCCTATTATGGTAAAGCAAAGGAAAGGTAAAATAATTAACATATCATCGGTAGTTGGTATAACTGGAAATGCAGGGCAAGCCAATTATGCTGCTGCAAAAGCTGGTATTATTGGACTTACAAAATCCGCAGCAAAGGAATTAGCTTCAAGAAATATAAATGTTAATGCTGTAGCTCCTGGTTTTATAGAGACGGATATGACTAAAGTATTATCTGATAAAGTTAGACAGTTAGCATTAAATAATATTCCACTAAAAAAGTTTGGAAAAGGTAAGGATATAGCAGAAGTAGTAGGGTTTTTAGCTTCAGATAGCTCAGAATATATAACTGGTCAGGTTATAAATGTTGATGGAGGAATGGTTATCTAAATAACTTATTAAAAAGAGGTGTTAACGGTGAAAAATAGAGTTGTTATTACAGGACTTGGATCTATAACTCCAATAGGAAATAGTGTAGAAAGTTTTTGGAATAGTTTAAAAAATGGGATTCATGGGATAGATTTTATAAAATGTTTTGATACAGAAGATTTTAAAGCTAAACTTGCTGCAGAGGTAAAGGATTTTAATCCAGAAGAAATTATTGAAAAAAGAGAAGCAAAAAGAATGGACAGATATTGTCAATTTGCTATAGCAGCAGCTACAGAGGCAGTAAAAGATGCAGATTTAAAATTAGACATGATTAATAAAGAAAAATTTGGAGTAGTAGTAGGATCAGGAATAGGTGGAATAGGAACTATAGAAAAGCAAAATAAAGTATTGCTTGAAAAAGGTCCTAATAGAGTTCATCCTTTGTTTATACCTATGATAATAAGTAATATGGCATCTGGAAATATAGCTATAAAGTTTGGTGCTAAAGGAGTGTGTACGAATATAGTTACAGCTTGTGCAACGGGAACTAATTGTATAGGTGAGGCATATAAAATGATACAAAATGGTATTGCAGATATTATTATAGCGGGAGGGGCTGAAGCTTCAATAACTCCATTATCTATGGCGGGTTTTATTTCTCTTACAGCTTTAAGTAAAAGTAAGGATCCTAAAAGAGCATCTATCCCATTTGATAAAGACAGAAATGGATTTGTAATGGGAGAGGGGGCTGGCATAGTAATACTTGAATCACTAGAACATGCTAAAAGGAGGAATGCAAAAATTCAGGCAGAGATAGTTGGCTATGGATCTACCTGTGATGCTTATCATATAACCTCTCCAGCTCCGAATGGAGAAGGAGCAGCAAGAGCTATGAATATAGCTTTAGATGAAGCTAAAATAAAACCTAAAGATATTTCTTATATTAATGCTCACGGAACGAGTACAGAGTATAATGATAAATTTGAAACTCAGGCTATAAAATCAGTGTTTAAAGATTTTGCCAAGAGTGTACCTATAAGTTCAACTAAATCAATGACAGGTCATCTTTTAGGAGCTTCAGGGGCAATAGAAGCAGTAGCATCAATAAAAGCTATAGAGAATAAATTTATGCCACCTACTATAGGATATACTGTAATAGATGAAGAATGTGATTTAGATTATATTCCTAACGTAGGTAGAGAAAAGGAATTAAATTACGTTATGTCCAACTCTTTAGGATTTGGCGGGCATAATGCGGTTATTCTATTTAAAAAATGGAGTGAATGTTAATGGATTTTAAGGAAATTACTGAATTAATAAGGGTTATGAGTGAGTCAAAAATAAACAAATTAGAAATTGAAGAAAATGGAATTTCTATCAAAATGGAAAAATCTATTGATAAGATAAGTATTAGGAAGACTAATAATATAGATAATGAATTAGACTACGTTATAAGGGATAAAGAAAATATAAGCAATAGTTTGGAAGAAGGTGGTGAGATTTATAAAGAACATATAGAAGATAAGTTGGATATAGAAGGGGAAGAATGTATTGGTAGCATAATATCACCAATAGTTGGAACATTCTACGCAGCTCCAGCTCCTGATAAAGATGATTTTGTTCAAGTTGGAAGCTTTGTAAAAAAAGGGGATACTCTTTGTATAGTAGAAGCTATGAAGCTTATGAATGAGATAAAATGCGATTTAGATGGAAAAATAGTAGAGATATTAGTTAAAGATGGTGAGATGGTTGAATATGGTCAAGAATTATTTAAAATAATAAAAGATTAGTAGGAGTGAATAAGATGAGTTCTTTAAATATTGAAGAAATAATGGATATATTACCTCATAGATACCCATTTTTATTAGTAGATAAAGTTGAAGAATTAGAACCTGGGATAAAAGCAGTTGGGTATAAGAATATCACAATAAATGAATATTTTTTTCAAGGTCATTTTCCAGGAGAACCTGTTATGCCTGGTGTTCTTATAATAGAGGCATTGGCACAGGTTGGGGCGATAGCCATATTAAGCTTAGATGAATTTAAAGGTAAAATTGCTTATTTTGGAGGAATAAATAAAGCAAAATTCAGAAGAAAAGTTGTACCAGGGGATACATTGAAATTAGATGTAGAATTAATCAAAGCTAGAGGAAGAGCTGGTATAGCAAGTGCTGTGGCTACCGTTAATGGAGAAAAGGCAGCAGAGGCAGAAATTATGTTTATGATAGGGTGATAAAATGTTTAAAAAAATATTAGTTGCAAATAGGGGAGAAATTGCAGTTCGGATTATAAGAGCATGTAGAGAGATGGGGATAGAAACTGTAGCTATTTACTCTACAATAGATAAGGATGCATTGCATGTACAGATGGCTGATGAATCTGTATGTGTGGGACCCTCGGCTCCTAGGGATAGTTATTTAAATATAAAAAACATACTAAGTGCCACTGTATTAACTGGTGCAGAAGCTATACATCCAGGGTTTGGTTTTTTATCAGAAAACAGTAAATTTGCACAAATGTGCGAGGAATGTAATATAACATTCATTGGACCTAGTTCCAACGTTATTGATAAAATGGGTAATAAATCAAATGCAAGAGCTATGATGATTGAAGCAGGGGTGCCTGTAATACCTGGCTCCGAAGAAACATTACAAGATGATGAAAATACTATAAATATGGCTAGAAAAATTGGGTATCCTATTATGATTAAAGCTTCCGCTGGGGGCGGTGGTAGAGGAATAAGAATTGTAAAAAATGAAGATGAAATTCTAGATGCATATCATACTGCTAAAATAGAGGCTAAAGCTTCTTTTGGGGATGATACAATGTATATGGAAAAATATTTAGAAAATCCTAGACATGTTGAATTTCAAATATTATCTGATAATTATGGCAATGTAGTATATTTAGGTGAAAGGGACTGTTCTATACAGAGAAGAAATCAGAAAGTATTAGAGGAGGCACCTTGTCCTATAATGACGGATGAATTAAGAAAAAGTATGGGGGAGGCTGCAATAAGAGCAGCTGAATATATAAAATATAGAAATGCAGGAACTATAGAATTTTTATTGGATAAACACAACAATTTTTATTTTATGGAGATGAATACAAGGATTCAAGTTGAACACCCTGTTACGGAATTTATTACAGGTATAGATTTAATAAAAGAGCAAATAAAAATAGCAGCAGGAGATAAATTGACATTAACACAAGATAACATAAAAATTAATGGGCATTCTATAGAATGTAGGATAAATGCAGAAGATCCTAGTAAGGGATTTATGCCTTGCCCAGGGACTGTTAGTGAATTATTTATTCCTGGAGGGTTAGGAGTTAGGGTAGATAGCTTACTTTATGATGGTTATACAATACCACCTACTTATGATTCAATGATAGCTAAATTAATAGTTCACGGAAAGAATAGAGAAGAAGCAATTAATAAAATGAATAGGGCTTTGGGTGAGTTTTTGATTGAAGGTGTAAAAACAAATATAGATTATCATTTTACTATAATAAATAATGAGGAATTTATAAAAGGAATTTATGATACTGGTTTTATTGGCAGAAATCATGATTAGGAGATGATTAGGTGTTTAGAGGACTTTTTAAAAAGACAAAGTATATGACGGTAAGTGCCGAAAAATTAAATACTTATATACCTAAACAAGAAGTTCAAAAGCCCAATATACCAAATGGAATGTGGGTGAAATGTGATAAATGTAGTCAGATAATATATACTAAAGACCTTAGAAAAAATAATCATGTTTGTGTTTTTTGTAAACATCACTTTAGATTGTCTGCCAAGGAAAGGATTGAGCAGGTAATTGATGATAATACATGGATAGAATTAGATAAGGATATTATATCCGGTAATCCATTAAGTTTTAAAGGATACGAAAAAAAGATTAAAGACTTAGAATGTAAAACAGGGATAAAAGAGGCGGTTGTCACTGGTATTGGAGAGATTAAGGGAGAAAAAATAGTATTATGTGTTATGGATAGTAATTTTTTTATGGGAAGTATGGGATCTGTGGTTGGAGAGAAAATAACTAGAGCTATTGAAAAGGCTACAGAAGAAGAACTACCTATAATAATATTTACTGCGTCTGGTGGAGCAAGAATGCAGGAAGGAATGTATTCCTTGATGCAAATGGCGAAAATTAGTTCAGCACTTTCCAAATTAAATGAAAGAGGACTTTTATATATATCAGTACTTACAGATCCAACAACAGGAGGAGTAACAGCTAGTTTTGCTATGCTTGGTGATTTAATATTATCTGAACCGGGAGCTTTAGTTGGTTTTGCAGGAAAAAGAGTTATAGAACAAACTATAAAGCAAAAACTTCCTGAGGAATTTCAAAGTGCAGAATTTTTGTTAGATCATGGTTTTATAGACAAGATTGTGCCTAGAAAAGATATGAAACATATATTAGCGAATATAATAGCCATACATAGGAGGAAACCACCTAATATAAGTTTAAATAAATTTGAAAATAAAGATAGTGTAGGTTTAAATCACATTAAGCATAAAGTTTTAGAACCATGGGATAAAGTAAATATGGTTAGAAAGATAGAAAGACCTACAGCCTTAGATTATATAGATAGTATTTTTGATAACTTTATACAGCTACATGGGGATAGATATTTTGGAGATGATAAATGTGTAGTGGGTGGAGTAGGGTTTTTAAATGGTAAGCCCGTTACTGTAATTGGGCAACAAAAGGGAAGGGATTTAAAAGAGAATATATATAGAAATTTTGGAATGCCAAATCCAGAAGGATATAGAAAAGCTTTAAGACTTATGAAACAAGCTGAAAAATTTAATAGACCAATAGTTTGTTTTGTAGATACGCCGGGTGCATTTTGTGGAATAGGGGCTGAGGAGAGAGGACAAGGGGAGGCTATTGCGAAAAATTTAATTTCTATGGCATCTTTAAAAACTCCAATTGTATCTATAGTTATAGGAGAAGGAGGAAGCGGGGGTGCATTGGCATTAACTGTAGCAGATGAAATATGTATGTTAGAAAATGCTGTTTACTCTATTTTATCACCTGAGGGTTTTGCTAGTATACTATGGAAAGATGCTACAAAGGCAAAGGAAGCTTGTAGCATAATGAAAATAACTGCTGAGGATTTAAAAGAGTTTAGTATAATAGATAAGGTAATAAAAGAGCCCTATGGAGATGCCAGTAAAGATAAAATTACTATGTCCTCTATTATAAAAAGTAACTTAGTTACTTCTATTAATGAATTATTAAAGTTAAATATGGATGATTTATTAAATAAAAGATATAATAAGTATAGGGAAATAGGAAAATATATAGAAGGTTAACAGGAGTATCTGTTAACTTTTATTTATAGTGGTGATGAAATGAATGATAGAAAACTAAAAGTATTTTATGAAGTAGCAACAAAACTTAATATGACGGAAGTATCACAAAAACTTTATATAAGTCAACCGGCGGTGAGTCAGACTATACAAGAGCTGGAGAGAGAATTAAATTTAAAATTATTTGACAGAATAGGAAGGAAATTGTTTCTAACTCATGAAGGAGATATATTTTTAGGCTATGTAAGAAGGATATTAAACATATATGATGAAGCAGTAGATACACTAAGAGATAATAACTCTCTTGAAAATGGTAAAATGAAAATAGGAGCAAGTACTACTATAGGTATATATATATTACCTGAAGTTATAGGGAAATTTATTAAAAATTATAAAAATATAGATGTTTCTATTGCCATAGAGAATACTAAAATTATATCAGATATGATTGTTAATAATGAAATAGATTTTGCATTAGTGGAGGGTCCTATCTATGAACAGGATATAAAGATAAATAGTTTTTGTGAAGATGAACTAGTTATTATAACTTCTATGGACCACTTATGGACAAAAAATCCTATGATAGATATACATGAAATAGGAAAAGAAAAAATTATAATGAGAGAAAATGGAAGTGGTACAAGAGAAGTTTTTGAAAATATTTTAATTACTAATAATGTAAAATACAATATGGCATTTCAATTGGGAAATACGGAGGCTATTAAAAAGGCTGTGGAGGCAGGATTAGGAATATCATGTATTTCTTATAGATGTGTAAAGGATGAAGTAAAGTTAGGAAAAATTAATGTGGTGAAAATAAAGGATATAAATATAAAAAGAGAGTTTAGTTTAATATATCATAGAGATAAATATTTATCCAAACTCATTACGACTTTTATAGATTTTGCAAAAAAAGAAATAGATAAGTAGAAAAAGGTCACTTTTATGACCTTTTTCTACTTATCTATTTATTGGAGGGGTAAATGTTCTTTTGGATAGTTCTGAATCTAACATGAATATACCGGAGGAATTATCTTTTATTCGTTCTAATTTTTTTATTATAGATGAAAAATAAGCTTGCATAGCTAAATATATATTTTCAGAAAACATTTGAAAGTTTATTTCATCATTCATAGCTCTATTTAAATTATTACTTAACATAAAATTTAACTCTCTTTTGTTTATATACATTAGTATAATATAATTAATTTCTAATAGTAATTAAAATTATTTAATAATTTACATTGTCTTATGGGAGCAATTTATTTAAATCTATCATTCCACGCCCTTGAACCCATTTAGATATATCTAGCATTTCACAAGATATTTTGAATAAAGATAGAATATCTGTAAATGTTAGATTAGGATTATTTTCATATAATAAAGAACACACACCTGATATATAGGCTGCAGCACAGGAAGTACCAGTATAACAAGTATAAGGTGTATTCAAAGGCCTAGGGTATAGTTTGACGCCATTTTTTTGGGATATATAATTAGTGTTTGAGTTTAATGAATAAATATTCACGCAGGCTGCAGATAAATCTGGTTTTTCCACTTTATTTATTGGACCAGAAGATGAGTTAGGATAAGGTTTTATAATAGAAGAAGTGGTATCTAACCCACCAACAGTAATACAAGTGTTTAGTGTGGCAATGCCCTGCATGGAACATTCACTGTTTCCATTATGGCCTGAAGGAACAATAATAACCATACCTTTATTTATGGCTATGGAAAATAGTTTATTAAATAAGGATAATATAAAACTATTATTAGTAGTAAGTTCAAAAGGTAAGCAAATTACCTTTAAGTTAAAATCTTCTTGTTCATTTGTTAGAATATCAATAGCAAATAATATGTCTGATATAAATCCTCTACCAATGTTATTGAAGGCTTTAATGGCAAAGATAGAGGCATTTTCTGCTATACCTTTATATATTCCTTTTGAGCAGTAGCCATTTCCACAAATTAAACCACATATAAAAGTTCCATGACCGTTATCATCATAAGGGTATTTATAGTCATTTATTAAATCTAAAAATTTTTTTATTTTGCTATGAGGATGGATTAAATCAGGATGTGGGTAAACGCCGCTATCTACTATTCCAATGCCTATACCTTTTCCCGTAAGTTTATATCTTTCCTGATACATAATTTTATTAGATCTAAGTACGCCCATTCCATCAGTGTTATCATTGCATAAAAAAGCAAAATCATCTAATTCTATATAATCTATACTTGGCAACTCTAATAGTCTTTCTATAATTTTTGGGGATACTATAGCGCATATACAACTTATAGAGTCTATACAATAAATGACTTCTCCACCATTTCCTTTAATTTTGGATTTGATTTTTTCTTGTAAGATTTTACAGCTAATTAAAACTCTAATATGTTTATAGTATTTATTATGGACTATTTTTTTCAAATCAGCACTTATTCTAGTTTTAAATCCAAACATAGAGTACTCCTTATAAATTATTCCATTATATATTATAAGCATTTATGGTATTAAATGTGATGGAAATTAAGAAACTTAAGGAATTTTTAATTATTATAAAAATTGGTATTATTTGAGAAAGTTTGGTATAATAAGGTTGAAAGTTTTTTTTGTGTTTATCATAATTTAATGAAAAAATGTTAATAAGTGAGGGAACTTCATGGAAAAGTACGTAGTGGGGTTAATGTCTGGAACATCTTTGGATGGTATAGATGCAGCATTAGTTAAAATAGAAGGGTGTGGTAATACTACAAAGGTTAGATTAATAAAATATATAAAAAAGAAATTTGAAACTGTTGTAAAAGAAGAAATAAATCAATGCTGTAATAAAGAAAAATCTAGTGTTGAAAAGATATGTAGTTTAAATTTTAAATTAGGATATATATTTGCAGAAGCAGTAAAAGAAGTATGCCATATGGGTAGCATACCTTTAAATAAAATATCTTTTATAGGCAGTCATGGTCAAACTATTTATCATATTCCATATGAGAATAACAATGTTGTTAAGTCTACATTTCAAGTAGGGGAACCTGCCATAATTGCTTATGAGACTGGTATTAAGGTAGTATCAAATTTTAGAGCTATGGATATGGCAGCAGGCGGACAAGGGGCACCACTGGTTCCATACACAGAATATTTAATTTATAGAAGTGATAAAAATAGATTACTACAAAATATAGGGGGAATAGCTAACGTTACAGTAATACCTGCTAATTGTACTATAGATGATGTTTATGCATTTGATACAGGGCCTGGGAATATGATTATAGATGAAGTGGTATTTAGATTAAAAGGAAAATCCTTTGATGAAAATGGGTACTTTGCATCAAAGGGTAATGTTAATTATGATCTATTACAAAAACTTATGAAGATAGATTATATAAGACATAAGCCTCCTAAAACTACAGGGAGAGAACTTTTCGGATGTCAGTTTGTTGATTATTTAATGGGATTTAAAAATTCTATAAGTGATAATGATTTTATATGCACGTTAACTATGTTTACAGCCAAGTCCATTACTTATAATTATGAAAAATTTATATTTCCTAATATAAATATACAGGAAATAATATTAGGAGGTGGAGGAAGTTATAATCGAACATTAATATTTATGATAAAAGATTTATTACCTAAATATAGGGTTTTAATACAGGAGGAGCTTGGATATTCATCTGATGCAAAAGAGGCTATAGCTTTTGCAATTTTAGCAAATGAGACTATAAATAATATCCCTAGCAATGTAAAAAATGCTACTGGAGCTAAAAAAACGGTTATATTGGGAGAGATAACACCTATACCCTATTAAGTTTCTTTATTTTAAAAAATATAAAAGTTTAGGTAATATTTAATATTTAAATGTTAAAAGATGGAGGGTTTATTATGTTAAATGTGAAAAGAATATGTGCTGTTCTTCTTACAAGTGTAATGTCAATATCTTTAATGGCAGGTTGCGGGTCTAAAGCTACTAATGCAGCTAATGGGAAAACAGGGAAAACTGATACTATAAAAGTTTGGACTTTTCCTGTAGAAAAGGAATATAAGAAAACGTTTGCTGACATAAAAAAGGGTTTTGAAGAGAAAAATAAAGATATAACTATTGAAGTGGAAGAACTATCTTGGTCTGAAGGTATGAAAAAGTTTGATACTGCTATAAATGCAGGTACACCACCAGATATAATGTTTGTAGCTCCATCTGCAAAGTATGTTCAGACAGGTTTGGCTGTACCTATTGAAGATTACGTAGACAAGAAAACTTTAAAGGATTATTATCCTAATATATTAGATTATATGAGGGTTGGGGGTAAGCTCTATGGTTTACCTTTGTATATGGAACCTCATACTATAGGTGGCAATAAAAAACTATTAGAAGAGGCAGGAGTTGACTGGAAAAACATCCAACAAAATGGTTGGAATTGGGATGAATTTAAAAGTATAGCTAAAAAAGGTACAAAGAAAAACTTAGAGGGAAAACAACAGTATGGTTTTGTATTCCATGGTGCAGGAGGGCCATCTATGTCTTCGGAATTATTAGAACATATGTTAAAAAATAATGGACTACCATATCCTGTAGATGAAAAAAATAACTATACTTATAAAGATGCTAAATTTTTAGAGACCTTAAATTTTATAAGATCATTAATAGATGAAGGAATTATGCCGAAAGAGTCAAACCAGATAACTCCTCAAAAAAGAATGGAATATTTGTCATCAGAACAAGCTATGATTATAGGAAAGGCAATGGCTTATTATGAAGTAACAATAGCAGATGATAATGCTAAAGTTAGAGCTAATAAAGCTCCTAAATGGCAAAAAGAAGTGGATTTTGTATTATTACCAGAACCACATGCAGAGGGACAAAAACCTGTAACAGCTGGTGGGGTTGATGGGTACTCTATGTTTAAGCAGAAAACCTATAAAGGAGAAGTCTCACAGGAAGATCATTTAAAAAATGTTAGTAATTTTTTAGTATCTTTGACTTCTGGTAAAGCAGGAGCATCAGCTGTAGTATTATGTGTTCCACAAGTAACAAAATCAGGAGAGGCTATGTGGAAGGACAAATATACTATGAAACCTGAAAATAAGATAGTTGTAGATACTTTATTTAAGAATTTTATATCACCGGTGCAATGTGATCCGGCTGCAGCTAAAAAAGCTAGTAAGATAAAGGATGAAGTTATGGTTCCTAAATATTCTGGACTTTTAGGAGGAGATATAACCTCAGATGAGATGTATAATGCTTTATTGGATAAGGAAAAACAAATATTTAGCAAATGAAATGAAATAAATTTACCAAAATAAAAAAATATTGAAAGTTTATTTAAATTAATGTATCATGTTATTTAATGGAATTTTTATATAAAAAGTGGTAATAATATGAGCTTTTTATAATCCTAAGGAGGGGGTATAAGTGAAAAATAATAAAAGAATATTTATTATGGCGCTATCTGTTATTATATCAACTTCTATGTTTTTAGGGTGTGGATCAAATAAAACTACTAGTGAAAATAGAGACATAGTAAAGGTTTGGACATTCCCGGTAGAAAAAAATTATAAGAAAAATTTTGATAATATAAAAAAAGAATTTGAAAATAAAAATCCAAATATAAAAATTGATGTTGAAGAGCTTTCTTGGCAAGAAGGAATGAAAAAATTTGATACTGCAATCAATGCAGGTACACCACCGGATTTAATGTTTGTAGTTCCATCTGCTAAATATGTACAAACAGGGTTAGTTGTTAATATAGAAAAGTATTTAGACAAAAAACAGTTAGAGGATTATTATACTAATACCCTTGAGTATATGAAGGTGGATAATAAATTATATGGTCTACCATTATATATGAAGATTCATACTATAGGTGGTAATAAAAAGTTACTAGAGGAATCAGGGGTTAATTGGAAAAAAATTCAGAAGGAAGGTTGGACTTGGGATGAATTTAAACAAGCAACTAAAAAAGGTACAAAGATAAATTCTGAAGGAAAAAAGCAGTATGGTTTTGTATTCCATGGAGCGGGAGGAAGCTCTATGTCAGCAGAATTATTAGATCACATGCTTGCAAATAATGGTTTAGTTGATGCCGTTAATGATAAAAATGAGTATACTTATTTAAACTCTAAGTTTTTAGAAACTATAAAGTTTATAAAATCATTAATAGATGAAGGAGTTATGCCAAAAGAATCTAATCAAATTACTCCACAAAAGAGAATGGAATATTTATATACAGAACAAGCTATGATTATAGGAAAAGCCATGCCATATTATGAAGTAACTATTGGGGATAATAATCTTAAAGTTAAGAATGGTACTGCGCCAAAAGGACAAAAAGAAGTGGACTTTGTGTTACTTCCAGAACCTCATAATAAGATAGAAAAGCCCGTATCTTCAGGTGGGGTAGATGGTTATACAATGTATAAGCAAAAGAGCTATAAAGGGGATATATCTCAGGAGGATCATTTAAAGAATACTGCAAAGGTTTTACTTGCATTAACGTCTGGAAAAGCAGGTGCATCTGCACAAGTTTTATGTTTACCACAGGTAACAAAGTCAGGAGAAGCTATGTGGAAAGATAAATATACAATGAAAAGTGAAAATAAATTATTAGTAGATGAATTATTTAAAAATGTACCTTTACCAGCACAAATTAGTCCAGAAATAGCTAAGAAAGCTAGTAAAATTAAGGATGAGGTTATAATACCAAAATACTCTGCTCTTCTTGGAGGGGATATAACACCTGAACAGATGTATAATTCTTTAAAAGAAAAAGCTTTAGAGATATTTAAGGAGAAGTAAATATAATGGCTTAAGGATTAATTTCCTTAAGCCATATTAAGAATTAAGGGGTGTTAATTATATGGAGAGTATAACAAAAACAGTAAAGAGACCTGGAAACTTTAAAAGATTCCTATCTGATTATGGTTGGTGCTATGTATTTATAGCATTGCCAGTATTATTATTTGTTTGTTTTACTTTATACCCTTTAATAAGGGCATTTATAATGAGCTTTCAGGAATATAATGTATCACAGTCAATATGGGTTGGATTGAATAATTATAGACAAGTTTTTAAAAGTGAATTATTTAAAAAATCTCTAATAAACACATTAGTATATACATTCGGAACTGTTCCAATTAACGTATTAATTTCTTTATTTATAGCATTACTTATATTTCAATTAAATAAAAAATCGCAAACCTTTTTTAAAGCAGCTTTTTATTTACCAGCTGTAACCTCTGGTGTAACTATGTCGCTTGTATGGTTATGTATGTATGATCCTATGCCAGAAGGCTTAATAAATAGATTTATAAGTTGGTTTGGATATTCTAATATGAACTGGTTAGGTCAAAAAAGCACAGCTCTTTTTTCATTAATGTTTATGACTTATTTAGGAGGGCATGGTGGAGGAATTATTTTATACTTAGCATCTTTGGGAGGAATACCAAAAACAATATATGAGGCAGCAGATATAGACGCTGCGGGAACATGGTCAAAATTTAAAAATATAACTTGGCCTCTACTAAAACCTACTACATTATATATGTTTGTTACGGGAATAATTGGTTCTTTTCAGGTATTTATGAATGCCTATCTTATGACAGGGGGTGGACCAGACCATGCAACAACTACTATAGCTTTATTAATATATGATCATGCTTTTTCATATTTTGAGTTTGGAATGGCAGCTGCAGAGTCTTTTATTTTAGCAATTATAATAGTTACTATTTCTGTATTACAATTCAAATATTTAGGATCTGATGTTGAATATTAGGGGAGGGAGAAGTATGTCAGAAATAAAGTTGCAGGATGGGAAAGTACCTGTAATTATAGAGAAGAAAAATAAGTGTTTTTATATTAAAAGGATTGTAACATACGCTATTTTAATAGTATGGTGTATATTAACAATTTTACCTTTATATTTCATGGTAATTACTTCTTTTACAGACCCAAGTACATCTGCCAGTTTGCAATTTAGTTTAATACCAACTGAATTTACTTTGAATTCTTATAAATATTTTTTTACATTCAATAAAAATGTATTAAGATGGTTATTTAACTCATTGCTTGTTTCAGGAATAATAACACTATCTAATTTATTGTTTGCATCAATGGCAGGATATGCATTTTCTAAACTAAGATTCCCCGGTAAAAATACAATATTTTGGACACTAATGTGTGTAATAATGATTCCAGGGCAAGTAACCTTAATACCTCTTTATATATTAATAAAAAATATATTTAATATGGCAGATTCTTACTTTGCCCTTATAATTCCGTCCCTAGTTTCTATATACAATATATTTTTAATGAAACAATATATGACATCAATACCAACTACACTTATAGATGCAGCAAGAATAGATGCCTGTAGTGAATTTGGGATATATAGAAAAGTTATATTACCTTTAGCTAAACCTGGACTTGCTGTTATGGGAATATTTACTTTTGTTGCCCATTGGAATGATTTTTTCTGGCCATTACTTGTTACGGAATCGAGTACTATGAGGACTATACAAGTTGGGCTAGGTTCTTTTAGATTTGTAGATTCTACTATGTATGGACCAATGATGGCGGGATCAGTAATTGCATCTATACCAATGTTTATATTGTTTTTTTCATTACAAAAGTATTTTCTACAAGGAATAACTATAGGGGCTATTAAAGGTTAAGGGGGAATTTAAATGGCAAAAATAATGTTTGAACATGTTACAAAGGAGTTCAAGGATGAAAAAAGGGGCAAGGTATTGGCGGTAAATGATGCTAATTTTACTATAGAAGATGAAGAATTCATGGTGTTTGTAGGACCGTCTGGATGTGGGAAGACTACTTCTTTAAGAATGATTGCAGGCCTTGAGAAGCAAACTAAAGGTAATATATATATTGGAGATAGGCTTGTAAATGATTTACATCCAAAAGAAAGAAATATAGCAATGGTTTTTCAGGACTATGCATTATACCCACATATGACTATATATGAAAATTTATCTTTTGGATTGAAAAATTTAAAAGTACCTAAAGAAGAAATTAAAATAAAGGTTAAAAGAGCTTCTCAAATACTTGGTATAGAGGAATTATTGGATAGGAGACCAAGAGAACTTTCAGGAGGACAAAGACAAAGAGTTGCTGTTGGAAGGGCAATAGTTAGAAATCCTAAAGTATTTTTATTTGATGAACCTTTGTCAAATTTAGATGCCAAGCTTAGGGTACAAATGAGGATAGAAATTTCTGAGCTTCATAAGAAACTTAGGACTACAATAGTTTACGTAACTCATGATCAAGTTGAGGCTATGACTTTAGGACAAAGAATAGTTGTTATGAATAATGGAGTTATTCAACAAATAGCTTCACCTGATGAACTTTATAATAGTCCTAAAAATATGTTTGTAGCAGGATTTATTGGAGCACCTTCTATGAATTTTATAGAGTGTAGGATTGAAGAAAATAAGCTTGTAGCAGAGGATTTAAATATCCAATTACCAGAAAGATATAAAAATATCATTTCTGAATATAATGAAAAAAATATAATTATAGGTATAAGACCAGAGGATATTCATGATAGCTATTACTGTGAAACTGTAAAAAGTAAAGTTGAGATATGTGGAAATATAAAAGTTGTGGAAAAATTAGGATCAGAAAATCTTTTATATTTTGATAAATGGGGAACCACAATTACTGCAAGAGTTTCTCCACAAAGTAAGTTAGAATATAAAGATAAAGCTACTCTTGTATTTGATGCAGATAAAATTCATATATTCGATAAAGAAACGGAAATGGCTTTATAAATTATAAGTGTGGCTTCAAAAATTAATATCTAAAAAGATATTATATTTTTGAAGCTTAATTTTATATAAATTAGGAGGAGTTTATGAATACTTTAAGTAATGTATTAAAAAAAAGTGGACATGATATTTATGAAAATATATTAGAAATAGTAGTTGTGAGTTTACTAACTTCCATCCCTATATTGCCCTGCTTGTTTATGTTTTTACCGGTAGGTATGTTATATTTACTTCTAGTTGCTATGCCTTGTTTTATGGGGGCTTATTATGCTATGAATATCAAATTAAACAGAAAGCCCTTTAAATATACTACAGTATTTAAAGGGATAAAAAAATTTTACCTAAAAGGATTATTATATGGACTAATATTAGGGATAAATATTTTTATAGTATCATCATCTTGGTGGTATTATTTAAAGATAAAAACAGTAGGTTCATTTACTATAGCTATGTTTCAGACCTACTTTTTTATAATGGTTATTCTATCTCAACTTTATACTATTCCAATACTAATGACAGAGGGAATAAAACTTTCAGTGGCAATGAAAACATCTATAAGGTTATTTTTAGATAATCCTATATATACTGTAGGAACTTTTATCCAGATATTAGCTATTCTAATACTTCTTATATTAACTGTAGTGAGTTTACCCTTATTATATTTTGGGGTATTATCTGTATTACTTATAAATATATATAAAAATGTACTTTCAAAATATAAAGAAGCGGAGGAAATGTAGATACATGGAGAATAAAAAAGTTTTTATTGATAAATTCAAATGTGAGTATACTAAAGATGTGATCAAATTATGGAATGAATGCTGTAATGAAAATTTTATTTATAAACCAATGGATTTACGAACTTTTAGACAAATATTTATTGATAGTCCATATTTTAGTTTAGACAGCACTTTTGTATGTATTTGTGATAAACAGATTATAGGGTTTATAAACGGCGTAAATAGAAAAGAATTTTTATTAGATAAAATAGATGACTTAAAAACAGGATATATAACTATGATTATTGTAAAAGAGAATTTTAGAAGGATGAGTTATGGCAAAGCTCTAGTGAACAATTTAGAAAATTATTTTATAGGACAAGGTAAGAAGTTTATAAGAATAGATTTCTTTAATCCTATAAATATACCATGGTATATACCAAATAGTAGTATACATGATCATCCTAATGCACCAGGAGTAGATGTGAATGGAGATGGATATAAATTCTTTAAGTCTATAGGGTATAGAGAAAGAACAAAGGAAGTATCCATGTATAGAGTGCTAAGGAATTTCAAAATAAATGAAAAGATAAAAATGAAACAGGAAAGATTAAAGAATAAGAATATATTTATTGAAGCTTATAATTCAGATAAACATAGTGGATTAGATGAATTATTTGACAGTTTAGGGAATGAGCTTTGGCGAAGAGAAATTAAGGAACATTTAAAGAAGGAAAATTCTACTCCAATTTTAGTTGCAATAGATGGAAATAGTGTATGTGGATTTGCAGGACCTATTGATATAGAACGTAGCGGCAGAGGGAGGTTTTCTGGAATAGGGGTAAAAAAGGATTATATGGGAAATGGTATAGGAAAAGTTTTGTTCTTTAATTTATGTGAAAATTTTAAGAATGAAGGAGCAAAGTTTATGTCACTTTTTACGTCAATAAATGGCAATGCGAAATATATATATGATTATGCAGGTTTTACAGAGGTTAGGCAATGGGCTTTATTTGAAAAGGAGGTATAGGTATGGATAATAAGAAGATACATGTAATGGCAATAGGAGCTCATGCAGGTGATATGGAACTAACCTGTGGAGCTGTACTAACTAAATATGCTATGAATGGGCATAAAGTTACATTAGTGCATATGACTTCTGGAGAGAAAGGTCACCCTATCCTAAGTGGGGATGTGTATAAAAAACAAAAGGATAAAGAGGCGAATGAGTTTGCTGGAAAGATAGGGGCCCAGGCTATGATACTACCTTATAAGGATGGGGAACTCTTGGATTCAGAAGAGGTTAAATTTTATGTATGTGATTTAATAAGACAATATAAGCCAGATATTTTAATAACTCATTGGAAAAATAGTATACACAAAGATCATGAAGCTACTTACAAAATAGTTAAGGATGCAGTTTTTTATGCATCAATAAAATCATTTCAAAGGGATTTATCTCCACACTGTATAAGGGCATTATATTTTGCAGAGAATTGGGAGGATCCTGAAGATTTTAAACCATATATATATATAGATGTTTCTGAGACTTATAATATATGGATTGAAGCTTTAAAAAGCTATGAATTTATAGGTAATAGTCCTTATTTTAAATATTTAGATTATTATAATGCATTAAGTATAGTTAGAGGTGCAGAATGTAGGAGAGAAAGAGCAGAGACTTTTGCTATAGAACCATTAGGCATAAAACAAATATTTGATTATTTTCCAGTGAAGTAAATCATGATATTAAAAAAATCTTTTAAAATGCTTAATGTAGGAATAGACAATAAAGTATTCCCAGGTGCCGCGGTTCTAATTGGTAGTAAATTTGGCGTGGTAGATAAGTTTGTTTGTGGTTATAGTCAGATATATCCTAAAAGGCAAAAGATGATGATAAATACACTATTTGATTTAGCATCCCTTACTAAAGTTGTAGCAACCACTCCCCTTATTATGAAATTAATAGAAATGGGAGAGATATCATTATATGATAATGTAAGATTTTATTTACCACAATTTCAAAAACATAATGAGTTAAAAATAATAAATCTTTTAACTCACACCACGGGATTTATGCCTTTTATACCATTATATAAAGTATGTAAAACATCTAATGACATTTTACATGTAATAGCTGATTCAAAGCTCCAATGTGATATTGGACAGAAGGTAATTTATAGTGATAGTAATTTTATAATATTAAGATATATAACAGAAAAAGTTTTACAAGATAGGTTTGATAAGAGTTGCTATAGATATATTTTTAAACCTCTTGGTATGAATGACACCAGTTTTAATCCAAAAAATAATAAAAATATTGCTTCTACGGAGTTTGATAATGAGTCTAAAAGTTATTTAAAGGGTATAGTTCATGATGAGAATGCTAGATATTTAAATGGGATATCTGGGCATGCAGGATTATTTTCTAATATACAGGATTTATGCAAATACTGTGATAGCTTACTATATTTTAAGGATAATGATAATAAATACGGAAAATATCTTTTTAGTGAGAATACTATAGAGTGTATGATTAATAATTATACTAAAACATTAGGGGAAAGTAGAGGATTAGGATTTTGTGTAAAAGCCCATGGAGAAAATAGCTCGGGAGGAGAGTTAATAAGTGAGGGAGCATTTGGACATACTGGATTTACCGGTACCTCCATATGGATAGATAGAAGGCTTGGAGTATATATAATACTACTAACTAATAGAGTACACTTTTCAAGGGAAAATAATAAAATCATAAGGTTTAGAAGAGTATTTCATAACTCAGTTATTGCTGAATTAAATAAAATTTAATAGAAGGGAAGTTTATGAATAAAGTTAAGTTGGGCATAGATAATTTAAATAAGTACATTAACGAATTTCAGGGAAAAAGGGTAGGACTTGTAACTAATACTACAGGGATAGATAGTGCCTTTGAAAGTACTATAGATATTTTAAATAAAAACACTAATTTGGTTTCACTATATTCCCCTGAGCATGGAATAAGAGGAGATATACAGGCAGGAGAAGTTATAAAAGACTATATTGATGATAAAACTGGGATAAACGTGTTTAGCCTTTATGGTAAAAATAAAAAGCCAACTTATGAAATGATTAAAGATATAGATATAATAGCTTTTGATATTCAAGACGTGGGAGCGAGATTTTATACTTATTTATATACCATGGCTTATGTAATGAAAAGCTGCAAGGATTATAATAAAACATTTGTCATTTTTGATAGACCTAATCCAATTGGAGGTGTCAAAGTAGAGGGTAATATTTTAGATATTAATTTTAAATCCTTTATAGGATTATATCCAATACCTCAAAGATATGCATTAACTATTGGAGAAATTGCTACGCTTTTTAATAAAGAATTTAAAATTGATTGTAATTTAATTGTGGCAAAAATGCAAGGATGGAAAAGAGAAATGTATTTTGAGGATACAATGCTACCATGGGTAATGCCATCACCTAATATACCAACCATTGATACAGCCTTAGTTTATGTTGGAACATGTATATTTGAGGGGACAAATATATCAGAAGGTAGGGGAACTACAAAGCCCTTTGAACTTATAGGAGCTCCTTTTCTAAATTCATTTGAATTATCAGAAGAGATGAATAGTTTAAATCTTCCTGGGGTAAAATTTACCCCAGCACATTTTATTCCTACTTTTTCAAAATATAAAAATGAATTATGTAAGGGAGTGCAGATACATGTATTAGATAGAATTAAATTTAACTCCTTAGAAACGGGATTAACATTATTTTATTATATAAGACATTTTAGCAAAGAAAATTTTTACTTTATAAAGCCTTTTACTGTAAACAAAAAATCACTAGTTGATTATAATACAGGTTGTGAATATATAAGGGATGGGGTTCTAAGTTTAGAGGAAATTATATCTAAGTGGAGGAAAGAAAGTAAGAAATTTAAGCTTATAAAGGAAAAATATCACCTATATTAATATTGAGGAGTGTATTTAATGGAAATAAATAAGATGTCTTTACGTGAAAAGATAGGTCAAATGCTTATGATAGGATTCGATGGCTATGAATTAAATACTAATATAGTGAGGGCAATAAAAGAATATAATATTGGAAATATAATTTTATTTACAAGAAATTTTAAAAATATAGAACAATTATATGGACTAAATAAGGAGTTACAGAATTTATCCATAAGTGAAAATGGACATCCTCTTTTCATAGCAATAGATCAAGAGGGAGGAATGGTAACTCGGATAACTAAAGGGGCTACATTTTTCCCGGGAAATATGGCATTGTCTGCAGGTGGGGATGAAAAGGATGCCTATTTATGTGGAAAATATTCAGGGGAAGAATTAATGGCACTAGGAATTAACTTTAATTTAGCTCCTGTGTTAGATGTAAATAATAATAGGAATAATCCAGTTATCGGTGTAAGAAGTTATGGTGAGGATCCTTGTAGAGTTGCTAAATTAGGAAGGGCTTATATAAAGGGAATCCAAGAGAGTGGAGTGATTGCTACCGGAAAACATTTTCCAGGACATGGTGATACATCCATTGACTCTCATATAGACTTAAGTAGTGTTAACTATGATTTAGGTAGATTAGAACAGATTGAATTATATCCGTTTAGAAAAGCTATAGAAGGTGGTATAAAGGCTATAACCACTGCTCATATTTTATTCCCTTCATATGAGAAAGCAAGACTTCCAGCTACATTATCCTACCAGGTTATAACTAAATTATTAAGAAATAATTTAGGATTTAAAGGATTAATTTTAACAGATTGTATGGAGATGAAAGCTATAGATGATTTTTTTGGTACTGAAAAAGCTGCATATATGGCATTAAATGCAGGGGCAGATTTAGTTTGCATATCACATACCTTCGAAAAGCAGATAGGTGCTTTTAATATTATTCTAGACAAAGTTTGTAAAGGGGAAATAGGAGAGGAGAGAATTAATGATTCAGTAAAAAGAATATTGGAGTTTAAACAAAAGGTACAAGTAAATAGATTTATGAAGTCCTCTATTCAAGATGCTAAAAAAATTATAGATCAAGATGCTCATAAAAAATTTGCAAGGACATTAAGTGAAAAGAGCATAACTTTATTAAATGGCAAGGATTTTTTACCACTTAATCCACAAGATAATAATCTTGTTGTTGGGCCAAAAGCTGAAGTACTTGTTGGAATTGATGATGAAATAAAAAATATTGATATAGTAGATGCTTTTAAAAAACAATATCCTAATTATGATACAAACATAATGGACTTAAAACCAAATGATAACTTTATAAAAAATATAACTAACAAAAGTAAAGTGAAGGATAAAATAATAGTATGTACTTATAATGCATGTTTTAATAAGGAACAAGTAGAGTTAATAAAAAGCATATATGAGGTTAACAAAAATATTTTGGCTATTGTTATGAGGAATCCTTATGATATAGATGAATTTAAATTTGTTAAAGGTGCTATACTTGTTTATGAATATACCCCTAATTCTATAAAAAGTTTGATAAAAATTGTTACAGGAGAAATAAAATGTAAAGGAAAATGCCCAGTTACTATAGAATATTAAGTTAAATGAAATTTTTTATGTAAAGTGGGTGATATGATGAGCCTATGTTATAGAATGATAGAGTCACAAGAACTATTTAAGATAGTTAGGTTATGGAATAATAACATAGGAAATATTTTTCCATTGGATAATGGCTTATTTCATCAAAATATAACTAAAGATAGAAATCTATTAAGAAAAGATATTATAGGAGCATTTGTAGAGAATAAATTGCTGGGTTTTATAATATTCAAGCAACAGATATATAAGAATGGTATTATAGAGCCGGATAAGACTCAAGGTAATATAAACTCTATAGTAGTTGACTTTAAATATAGGAACCAAGGTATTGGAAGTAAACTTTTGTATATAGCAGAAAATATACTTTTAGCAAGAGGTGTAAAACGTATAGAATTAGGAAGAGATTCATCTCATTTTTTCCCTGGAATGCCCATGGAGTTTATAGAGTGCAAAAATTTTTTTAATAATAATGGTTATAAAGATAGTAATATATCATCTGATCTTATAAATGATATAAGTAAAGTTGATTTTACGGAGTTAAAGAGATTAAAAAAAATAAAATTAAATTCAGATGAGGAGTTTAAAATAGAATATTATAATAGTAATGAACGGAATAAGCTAGAAATTTTTTTTGAGAAAAATTTTCCAGGTAGATGGTTAGGGGATATAGTTAATGATTTGAATAAGGGTATAGATGGGAATGAAATTATAATACTTAAGGATTTAAATAAAAATACTATAATAGGTTTTAGTAGGATATATCATAAGGAAAGTATTATAATAGGTCCCCCTATATATTGGAGAAAGCTTTTAGGAAAAAATTATGGAGGCTTAGGTCCTATAGGTATAGATAAAGAATATAGAAAAAAAAGACTAGGAATAACTTTATTATGGAAATCTTTAGAGATATTAAAGGATAAAGGCACTAAGGCAATGTGTATAGACTGGACAGATTTGTACGATTTTTATGGAATGTTTAATTTTATACCATGGAAGGCATATACTCATATGAATAAAAATTTTATATAATAAATAATAAGACATGTAAGGGCTTATTACATGTCTTATTAGCTTTTCCATTTAAAAATTACTATACCTATTATCATAATTATTACACCACATATTTTTGTAGCACCAAAGCTTATTTGTTCGGAACCAAATAAACCAAAAGCATCGATTAAAGCTGCTGCAGTAAGTTGTGCAATAAGTATAGTTGCAATAGAGTATGTAGGACCTAGTGATGATATTCCTTTCATTACTGTAAAAGTTATTATAACGCCTAAAGCTCCACCTAAAAGATACAATTTATTTGTATGTTTTAGATTTTTAAAACTACCATCACCTAAAAATAAAACTATTATAAAAGTTAATAAAAAAGCTGTACCTTGAACTATTACATTGGTTTCCCAGATTCCTATTTTCTCTCCTACACGAGTATTAAATACACCTTGAACACTCATACATATTCCTGCTAAAATTGAAAAAATAATTCCAAGCATATATAATCACCTTCCCGGAATTAGTATTTCCATAGTAAAAATATTTATGAAAAAAATAAAAAAAGATAGAGAATTCCCTATCTTTTTATTTAATATCCACTTACTTGTCTTTCATGATTTATCATATTTTTTTTATAATATCCTCTTTCAATATCTTCCTCAGAAAATCCAAGGGATATTCCTAAAGACAAAAAATCTTCAAATAAGGTTTCATAATGATCTTTTGACGAACATATTATAAAGTCATTTAAATCTATATATAAATTTAAAAATTGATCAGTAGTATTAGATTTAATAATATCATTTGATATATTGGGATTAAAATCAGTGTACTTTTCATCAATACCTATTGTTAGTATAAAATGAAGACAATCGACATACTCCTCTAAAATAACTTCTTTAGATGAGGGTCCTTTATTACTCCAAAATTTAAAACAACGAGTTTCATTGGCAAGTTCAGCAATCTCAACTTGGAGTGCTAATAGTTTTTCAGACAATAAGGGTTCGTTATGTAAACCATGTTGTTCTATAATATGTTGGTCTAATTTCTCCTGCATTGCAAAAAGATTTTGAAGATTCATATGAAAAGCCGCCTTTCCGTATACTTTTTTATAAAAACAAATAATTTGACATAGTTCTTTATAATACTATATATATATTTTATCTAAATTTAAAAAATATTGAAAGATTTTGGAATCGGTTACATGAAAAAAAGTTAACATGTACTAGAAAAACCTATAAATAACGAGATGGAAACGATTTATATGAACTTAATTCATGTAAAACAAAATAAGTTCATAATATTTATAATTTAAACTCTATAAATTTAATTATATTAAGGAATGAAAGGTATAATTCAAATTTCAATTAAACATATTCTTTAGATATGATGAGAATTACATAGGATGGATAAGAAAGTGTGGAGTAATTGTTAATAAATTGATTTTACAGCCTACAACTTGAGTTTAATCTATAAGTTGTAGGTTGTAGATTGTTTAGAAAATGTACTATAATAATAATATGCATTAAAGTTTTAAAAAGGAAAGTAACAACTTGTAATGCGTAATGCGATTGTAAGAAGTTTAAGGAGATGGTATTCAATGAGAACTATTGGATTTATATTAAGTCCAAAAGAAAATGAAAAGAGAACGGCGTTACTTCCTAAATATATTAAAAAGTTGAATTATCCAGAGCAGTTATTTTTTGAAACAGGGTATGGTGAAAAATTTGGAATAGATGATGAGGAATATATAAAATTAGGAGCGAATATTGTTAGTAGAGAAGAGGCTTTAAAAAAAGATATAGTTTGTGATCCTAAAATAGGAGATGGAGATTACATTAAGGACTTAGATGATGAACAAATAATTTTTGGATGGGTACATGCAGTTCAAAATAGAGAGCTTACAGATTTATTATTAGAAAAGAGATTAACTGCTATTGCTTGGGAAGATATGTATGAAGGAGGAAGACATGTCTTTTGGAGAAATAATGAAATAGCAGGAGAAGCCGCTATAATGCAAGCATTTTGTGAGTATGGTAAGTTCCCTTATGAAGCTAAGGTAGCTATTTTAGGAAGAGGGAACACTGCAAGAGGTGCTTATAGAATACTAAATGGATTAGGAGCAGATATAACTGTATATAGTAGAAATATGGAAAAGCTATTGAGAAAGGAAATAGGAAAATATGACGTAATTGTAAATGCTATATTATGGGATACCACTAGAAAAGATCATTTAATATATAGGGAAGATTTAAATAAAATGAAAAAGGATGCTATTATAATAGATGTTAGTTGTGATGCTAATAAGGGTGTAGAAACCAGTAAAATTACAACAATAGAAAACCCTACTTATTATGTAGATGGAGTTATGCATTATGTAGTTGATCATACTCCTTCACTATTTTATAAAACTGCAACTGAATCTATTAGTGAACAAATATATAAATATATTGATATATTAATTGACGGCAGAGAAGATGACAATAAAGTATTATCAGATTCTATAATTATAAGAGATGGAGAAGTTTTAGATAAAAAAATAATAGAGTTTCAACATAGAAGATTTAAAAAATCTAATATAGCTTAAAAAAGCCTCATATTGAGGCTTTTTTGTATATTTATTAGCTTTAAAATTCCGCAGAACCTGTTGTTCTAGGGAATGGTATAACATCCCTTATATTTGACATTCCTGTAATATACATTAATATTCTTTCGAAACCTAAACCAAATCCTGAATGCTTTGTTTCACCATATTTTCTTAATTCTAAGTACCACCAATAATCTTCTTTATTTAAGTTTAGTTCCTTCATTCTAGATTCAAGAATAGATAGCCTTTCTTCTCTTTGGCTTCCACCTATTATTTCTCCAATACCAGGAACTAGTAAATCCGCGGCAGCAACAGTTTTGCCATCATGGTTTAGTCTCATGTAAAATGCCTTTATATCCTTTGGATAATCAGTGACAAATACAGGCTTTTTATATATTTTTTCTGTTAAATATCTTTCATGTTCAGTTTGAAGGTCTATACCCCACTTTACAGGGTATTGGAATTTTTCACCTGATTTTACTAATATATCTACAGCTTCTGTATATGTTATTCTAGCAAAACTAGATTCTGTAACATTTTTTAATCTATTAAATAATCCTTTATCAATGAAATTATTAAAAAATTGCATTTCTTCTGGTGCATTCTCCATAATATAGTTTATTACATATTTAACCATTTGTTCTGCAACATCCATATAATCAGTTAACTCTGCAAAAGCCATTTCAGGTTCTATCATCCAGAATTCAGCAGCATGTCTTGCAGTATTAGAATTTTCTGCTCTAAATGTAGGCCCGAAAGTATAAACATTTCTAAAAGCAAGAGCATAGGTTTCAGCTGATAACTGACCGCTTACAGTAAGGTTAGATTCCTTGTTAAAAAAGTCTTTAGAGTAGTCAATATTACCTTCCTCATTTTTAGGAACATTATTTAAATCTAAAGTTGTAACCTTAAACATTTCACCTGCACCTTCACAATCGCTGCCTGTAATTATTGGAGTATGAACATATACAAAGTTTTGATCTTGAAAAAATTTATGTATAGCATAAGCAGCTAATGAACGTATTCTAAATACTGCTGAAAAAGTATTACTTCTTGGTCTCAAATGAGCGATAGTTCTTAAATACTCAAGTGAATGTCTTTTTTTCTGCAGAGGATAATCTGAAGAAGAAAGCCCCTCTATTAATATATTCGATGCATGTATTTCAAAAGGTTGTTTTGCATTAGGGGTGGTTACTACCTTACCCTGAACAGTTAAGGATGAACTAATTGCAAGTTTAGAGATTTCTTTAAAATTATCTAACTTATCGTCAAATACTATCTGTACGTTTTTAAAAAAACTCCCGTCGTTTAGTTCTATAAAACCAAAGTTTTTAGATACTCTTTCTGTTCTTATCCAACCAGATATACTGATTTCTTTATCTGTAAACTTTTCAGTTTCTCTATAAAGTTGTTTAATAAATATCTTTTCCATTACTAATTTGACCTCCTTAAATTTTAAATTACTATAAAAAAAGCCCTTCATCCTCTAAATAAAGGGACGAAAGACTGAATTCGCGGTACCACCCAACTTGCCAAAATTGGCCACTTTTATCCACACAGAATAAATCTATATGTACCAAATATAAGGTTTTGGTTACCTCTAAGCCTACTCTTATATACTAATTTCGGTTAGAAACTCTGGGATGTTCTTCAATAAAGGTTTCACATTGATCTTACACCATCATCAATTCGCTTAGGTTACGACCTTTAACTACTCTTCCCGTCATAGTATTTTTGTATACTTTTATCTAAATATTATAATAGTTTAAAGATTTAATGTCAAGAATAAAATATTTAATTTTGAAATATATTCATTGTTTGTGTATATATTATTATTATAGTTTTAACTAAAGTATATTAAATTATTAAAGGTAAAATATTCAAATAAACCTTAGAAAAATTAGATTATTTTGTTAGATGTATTTTTTCATGTTCTATAAGCCATTGTTTTCTCCATAGTCCACCAGCATAACCAACCAGCTTTTTATTAGAACCTATAATCCTATGGCAAGGTATAATTATTACTATTTTATTTTTGTTATTAGCATTACCTACTGCTCTAGAATAATTTTTATTACCAATTTTTTCACCAATGTCTTTGTATGATACTGTAGTTCCGTATGGAATATTTGTAAGTTCATTCCAAACCCTATTTTGAAAATTTGTTCCGTTTGGACTTATAGGTAAATTAAACATTTTTCTTATACCTTTGAAATATTCATCTAGCTGACTTATACACATAGAAGTAATAGAGTTATTAGATGATTTTTTGTTTATAGAATCAATAAAATTAACAGCTAAAATAGTGTTGTCAGATGAAGTTATTTTAATATATCCTATAGGAGATTTATAATAATCTTCAAATATTTTAATCATAATATACACCCCCATCTTAATGTTTGAATTTTTATAAATTATATATTAAAGTATAATTTACTTCAATATTTATTTTTTTAATAATATCTTTATAAATGTTAGTTATAATATAATAGATAATTAATAAATTTTATAGGAGGTTATAGTTTGCAAAATAATATATCTATACTACTGGCTTTTTCTTCTGGGGTTCTTTCGTTTTTTTCACCTTGTGTTTTGCCTCTTGTTCCAATGTATTTGTCTTATCTTGCTGGAACTTGTATAGAGGATTTAAAATACAAAAATACTACAGTAATTTATAAATCTATAGGATTCACTATAGGATTTTCATTGATTTTTATAATGATGGGTGTATCCATTACATCATTAGGTAAATTGTTTATAAATTATAAGAGTATATTTATGAAAATAGGGGGTAGTTTAATAATTTTATTTGGAATTCATACCACAGGGCTTTTAAAAATTAAACTATTTTATTATGAAAAAAGGTTAATTAATGTAAGTAAAATAAGAGCGGGGGTTAGTTCTATTTTTATGGGCATGGCATTTGCAATAGGTTGGACTCCTTGTATAGGGCCTATATTGGCATCTATTTTAATATATACAGGAAGCTTTGCAACTATTAATGCGGGCATATTACTATTATTAGTTTACTCTTTAGGTTTGGCTATACCATTTGTAATATCAGCATTTTTAATAGAGGGAGTATCTAAATATATTTTTAAATTTTCTAAGTATTTTAATATAACATCTATAGTAAGCGGAATTTTACTTATTATTATGGGAATAATGACTTTTACAAATAAAACTTATATTTTAAATAATATATTCAGATGAGGGAGATATGGTATGAAAAGAAAAGTATTATTTATAGTTTTAATAGCTCTTCTTATAATAGGCATAGGAGGAGCCAAATTGTATACATACAAACAAAATAATAAAAATTTTTCTATTAAAAATAAAGACGAAGTAAAAAAAACTCAGTCTATTGATTTTACACTGGAGGATGTATTTGGAAATAAAATAACTTTAAGTAATTTAAAAGGTAAAAAAGTATATTTGAATTTTTGGGCAACTTGGTGTGGATATTGCAAGGAGGAATTGGATGATATACAAACTCTTCATAATGAGTACAAGAATAAAAATATAGTTATATTAGCTATAAATGTTGGAGAGGATAAAAAAACGGTAAAAAAGTATTTAGATGAATCAAGGTATAATTTCACAACAATTTTAGATATTGATGGTAAAATAACGGAATTATATGGCATTCAAGGGTTTCCCACATCTTTATTTATAGATGAACAGGGTTACGTATATAATGGGGTACAGGGACTTATGAATCTTAATATGATGAAGGAGAAATTAGATATAAAATAGAAAAATTTAAAAAAATAAGTACGTCTCAAAAGTTGAGACGTACCCTTAAAACCAATTTGAAACATCATTTAATATTTTAAAATTAGTTAAATCGTAATGAAGAGGGGTTAAGGTAACATATCCTTGTCTCAGTAAATATGCATCTGTTGATTCTTTATGATTATTATATAGGTTTCCATTTAAATAAAAACAGGTTTCATTGTTTTCATTAATTTTTTCATCAAAATAAGTATTATATATTCTTCCACCTAATTGACATACTTTTAACCCTTTTATGGAATCTAAGTTTTCACAAGGTACATTAACGTTTAACACCAAATCTTCTTTTGTAAAATTTTGTTTAGATTTACTTATTATCATAGCAGCATATTCAGCTGCAGATTCATAATAAACTAAATTATTTCTAATTTCTGAAGACATAGCTATAGATGGAATTTTGTTTATTGCAGCTTCTATAGCTGCAGAAACTGTACCAGAATACAAAACATCCATACCAAGATTTGTCCCAGCGTTTATACCTGAAATAACCATATCGATTTCATCATCCAAAAGTTTATTTATTGCTACTTTGACACAATCTGCAGGAGTTCCCCCTATACTAAAAGATTTGGATTTTATTCCCGGTAATTTTACTTCTTTAATTGAAATAGGATTTAAAATTGTTATGGAATGACTACTAGCGCTTTTTTGAAGACTTGGGGCAGCTATTATTAAATCATGTTCTTTTTCAAGCTTTTTAGCTAGTATATGCAGTCCTAATGCGTTTATTCCATCATCATTTGTCAAAAGTAATTTCATAAAATACCTCCATATTATTATTTTAAATAAATCTTTAAGCTACTATATATAATAACTCTATTATTATTAAAGTATTGTAATATATATATTAATAAACCAGAAGAAAGGTTATTTTTATAATAAATAAGATAAATTTATTTAAGTTAATATTTATAAGCTTTTATTTTAAGAAATGAATTTTTTATGATCTTTATTTAGAAAATTCCATTTAGTTTCTGCTGTTATTATTGCTAGTAATATGATAACACATCCTATACACATTTTATAAGTAAATAACTCGTCTAGTAATATACATGATAGGATACTGCCAAATACTGATTCTAAACTTAATATTACGGCTGTGTGTGTGGCTGTAGTATATTTTTGGGCAATGTTTTGAATCAAAAATGCGATAAAAGTACTAAATATGGCTAAATAGGCTATGGGAACAAGGCCTTTTAAAGGAATAGATTTAGGAGTACCTTCAAGAATAAACATCCATATTAAAGACAAAATTGTTGCTACTAAAAACTGAACAAATGTAAGGATTATAGGGTCGTGGTTTTTAGTAAAATGACTTATTGATACAATATGACAAGCAAAAAATAAAGCACAAAGTAATGTAAGAAAATCACCTAAATTTATGTACAAAGAACTATTTAAGGTTAATAAGGATATTCCTATAAAGGATAAAAAAGTAGATAGTATATTATAAATATCAGGTTTTTCACCTGATGTAAGCCAGTATATAAATGGAACCATTATTACATTTGTTCCAGTTAAAAAAGCTTGTTTACCAGCGGTGGTATACTGAAGTCCCACTGTTTGAGTAGAAAATGCTAAAAATAGAAAAAAACCTATAATAAATCCTGCTTTTAAATCTTTTATATTTAATTTTTTAATATTTTTAAAAAATATCATACCTATAAATATAGAAGCTATAAAAAATCTTAATGTAGTAATAAAAAATGGTAAGACTGAATCTAATGCATTTTTAGTAGCCACAAAACCGCTGCCCCAAATTATTGTGACAATTAATAATGATAAATCTGCTATTAGACCCTTCTTTTTTATCAAATCAGTCAAGTGATAACCCCCTTTTAAATTTTAAATATATTAAAATTCATTATATCCCAATATGGTTTAAGTGTAAATATTACATAGGTAACGTATGTTACCTATATATTTAATAAAATTTAGTATAGTTAATATAAAAAAGAAATATACACAAAGTATTAATTGTTGGATTATTTGAGATACTAATTATGGGGATATAAGGAATAAAAAATATTAGATAAAGGGGAAAATAGTGTGAATGCTATAGAAACCATGATAAAAGAACATGATAATATAAGAAGAATGCTTAAAATTATAAGGAAGTATTGTTATGAGATATTAAAAGATGAGTATGTGGATTATAAAGATTTTTATAAGATAATAGATTTTGTAAGATTTTATGCCGACAGACATCATCATAGTAAGGAGGAAAATATACTATTTACTATAATGGATGAACAGTATAATATGCTTAAAAATGGACCTTTAACAGGTATGCTTATAGAACACGATATGGGAAGAATGTATATTCATAATTTAGAAGAGGCATTAAAAGAATTGGAAAAAGGTAACCAAGAGGCAAAGTTGGATATCATAGCTAACTCTATTTCATATACCAACTTATTAAATAGGCACATATATAAGGAAAATAATACCATATATAAATTTTCAGAAGCTTCCCTATCAGCAGAAAATAAAAAACGATTAAATTTTGAGTGCTGTAAAATAGAGAGCATGGCATCAAAAAATGAATTGCAACGAAAATATGTAAGTCTTATAAAATATTTAGAAGATAAAATAAATAACTATAACTTATAGTCTGTTGTAATAAGACAGCAGTTTTTTATTTATTATGGAAAAAACTATTGATTTTTATTTTAATAGAGAGTATATTTATGATTATTTTCATATTAAAAATATAGTAATAGTATTTTATATTTTTGGGTAAGGAAGATATTAGTATTTTTATACTAATTATAATTTTAGTGATGTTATATATACTAAAAATTAAAAATATTAGTTTTAAAATCGGGTACTAATTTCAATGATTATAGGTATTAAAATGTGTTCACTACCTTATTTAAATATGGAGATAATAGAACTAATAGGAAAGATGTATATAAATCTAATTAAGATGTTAGTAATTCCTTTAGTAGTATCAACTCTTATATCTAGCATCACATCAATAGAGGAACCAGAAAACTTAAGTTAGTATTAATTACAACTATAGCATCAATTGGAACAGCATCTATTATGGCAACAATTTTGCTTGCTAGTATAGAATTGCCCATGGAAAGTATAGCTATGTTATTGGGAATCGGTACCATATTTAATATGGCTAGAACTGCAACAAATGTTATTGGAACTGCTGTAGTAGCTCTTTTGGGGGCAAATTCCCAAGGGGAGATTTAATAAGGGAAAATTAGGTTTTAATATATAGGGGGAATCAGAAGGAGAACATCCTTCTGATTTTTAGTGTAAACTATTATGGAAATAGGTATATTAAAAGTAATATAATAACTTATAATTATTATTTTAATATTATAGGGGAACTAATTTATTTATACAAATAATCCCTTGTCATAGGAAATTCATTATTTAATCCCTTAGTGAATATAAATTGATGTAAATCTATGACCCCATAATGAAATGAAGCAGCGCAAGAATTTAGGTATAACCGCCACATTCTAATAAAAGTTTCATCAAAACCCATTTTTCTAACATTGTCCAAACATTGTTCAAAATTTTTAGCCCAAGATTCTAGTGTTTTACAATAATGTAGACGTAAACTTTCTACGTCAATTAAGTGTAAATCGTTTTCTGGCATATTATGAACTAGTTCTCTAATAGATGGTATATATCCTCCAGGGAATATATACCTTTTAATCCATTGGTTTGCTTCACTTTCTATTTGAGCAGTTATACAGTGTAGTAGAGATATTCCATTAGGCTTAAGTAATTTACTTACTGTATTCATGTAAATAGGAATATTTTTTTGACCTACGTGTTCTATCATACCGACACTTACAACTCTATGAAATGTTTCACCTGTTTTTAACAATTCCCTATAGTCCATTAATTTAACTTTTACTTGATTTTCTAAATTATTTTCTTTGATTCGTTGATTTACTTTATTGAATTGTTCATTACTTAGAGTTATTCCAAGAGCTTTAACTCCATATTTTTTTGCTGCTGTTATTATAAGTTCTCCCCAACCACAACCTATATCCAATAAAGTTTCATTTGGGTGTAGATTTAGTTTTTTTAGTATATGGTCAACTTTGTTTAATTGAGCCTGATACAGAGAATCTTTTCTGGTTTTAAAATAGGCGCAAGAATAAATCATAGTTTCATCTAACCATAATTTATAAAAATCATTTCCAAGATCATAGTGATATTGAATATCTTTTTTACTATTTTTAACGGAGTGGGGGGTTATTTTATATAATTTTTCAAAAAGTGAAGCTTTATGTAAAAAGCTATCTTTGTTTTTATAAACAGATTCTATTATTTCTTGGATATTTCCTTCAAAGTCTATTATATTGTTCATGTATGCTTCTCCAAAGGTTAAAAAAGGATCTTTTATTATATCACTTTTGGATAAATGTTTATTTATTAGTATTTTAAATTTTATATCTCCTTCTCCAAACTTTTCTGTAGTACCATCCCAAAATTGAACTTCAAAAGTATCTGAAAAAATGTTTTTTAGAAATTTTTTTAAAAATAGTTTTTCCATTGCTATATCTCCTCTAAGTACTTTTTTGTAGAGTCTAACCAAAACATTTAATTATATACATATAGTAAATATTAAAAATGAATTGGTCAATTTACTACTTGGATATAATAGAAGAGCATATTAAAGAAAATGAGAGAAAACAATAAAAAAAGCACTGGTCATACCACTTCGAAAGAAAATTGAACTAGAATTTTAATAGGAGGTACTAGTTGATTTATTATTAAATTTAAATGGTGCTACTGAATATATTCAGTAGCACCAAATTTTAATTGTTGTATATTTTCATCTCGTTTATAATATAAGACTCACAAGAGCGCATAGCTAAAATTGTCTCTTTAAGTAGTTTATCTAATTCCCACCCAAGCATTTCAGCACCTTGCTTAATTACATCACGGGAGCATCCTTTTGCAAATTTTTTATCTTTGAATTTTTTCTTAAGGCTTGAAAGCTCCATATCCATAACGCTTTTAGATGGGCGCATTTTTGATGCTGCACCAATAAGACCCGTAAGTTCGTCTATAGCAAATAATATTTTTTCCATATTATGTTCTGGTTTTGGTTGTTCATTTAAACAAAGTCCGTATCCATGACTAGCTACTGCCCTAATTAACCTTTTATTTACACCTAGAGAGTTCAAAATTTCTTGGCTTTTGCTACAGTGTTGGTCTGGATGCATTTCATAATCTAAATCATGAAGCAAACCAACTATAGACCAGAATTCTGATTCATATTCGTAACCTAATTTTTTTGAAAAATATTTCATAGATCCTTCAACTGTTAAAGCATGTTGTATATGAAAAGGTTCCTTGTTGTATTCATTAAGTAAGTTCCAGGCATAGTCTCGTGTTATCATAAAAATATCCTCCTTTTAAATCATATAACTTAAATTAAAATTAAATCATATTATGTATAGATTAGTTGTTTATAAAGAGAAAGTTAATATTTTTAAATATTAACTTTCTTGTTTCTTTCATATGAATATAATATAATAATTTACGAATGTAAAATATATTTTATGTTAATTATATTTTACATTCGTAAATTATAATTGTCAATATATTTTTGGAGGTTTATTGAAATGGATATAAATTTTATTATAGCAGAGAATTTAAAAATCCTAAGGAATGAAAGGAACTTAAGTTTAGGCAATCTTTCAAAGTTATCTGGCATAAGTAAAGTTATGTTATCTCAAATTGAAAAGGGAGAGACTAATCCAACTATAAATACTATTTGGAAAATAGCTAAGGGATTAAAGGTTCCTTATACATCATTACTTGATGAAAAGGAAAATAATACTCATGTTATAAGAAAGAGTGAAATAAAAACTCAGTATAATGAAGAGGGACATTATAGAGTGTATTGTTATTATACTTCTACAGCCTTTCGTAATTTTGAGTTTTTTCAAATAGAAATTGATGAAGGTTTTTCATATAAATCTATTGGCCATTCTAAAAAATCACAAGAATATATTATGGTTTTAGAAGGGGAATTAACATTAAAGATAAGTAATGGCATCCATAAATTAATGCCTAATGATTCAGTAAGTTTTTTAGCAGAAGGTGAACATACATATGTTAATAGTGGAATAGGAATTGTAAGTGCTACTATAATAAACTTTTATCCTGTATAATTGTAGGATTATAAGCTTATTGTTAAACTTAAAAAAAGGTGGATTAACCACCATTTTTATTACTTATGATATGGTTCTCCTTTCATTATTTTAAAGGCTCTATAAATTTGCTCTAAAAGCATAACTCTAAATAATTGGTGTGGAAATGTCATTTTTGAAGAACATATTTTGTAATTTGCTCTTTTTATGACTTGTTGGGATAGACCCAAACTTCCTCCTATAACGAAGAATAAGTTGCTTTCTCCAATGATACCTAGATTTGAAATGAATCCTGAAAATTCTTCTGAATTTAATTCTTTGCCCGATAAATCCATAGCAATAACATAACTATTATTTTTTATTTTATTAAGTATCATATTTCCTTCTTTATCTTTTATTTGTAACTCTTCTTTATATGAAGCGTTATCTGGGGTTTTTTCATCTGGCAATTCTATAATTTCTAATTTGCAATACCTAGATAATCTCTTAGAGTATTCATCAATAGCTTGTTTTAAGTATTTTTCTTTTAATTTACCTACACAAATTATGCTTATATTCATATAATGTTTTAGTAAGAAGGCAAAAATTGCTCTTACTAAGTTTCACATCCTTTCAGTTTATATATAACCTAAATAAACCTTACATATTATATGTAAGGTTTATTTTTGAGATGAGAAAGAACTAAAAAAGATTATGCGGTTTTACCACAACACTTTTTATATTTTTTCCCACTACCACATGGGCAGGGCTCATTTCTACCAATTTTATTAGTATTAACAACTGTTTTTGAGTCTTTCCATTTAGTATGTATTTCTTTTCTTTTTTCTAATGAGAATATAGCATCCCATTGAGGAAGATTATAAAGATAATCAGCTTTTGCATCTAACATATTAAAATATAATTTCTCATAATCTATATTTAGACTGATGTCTGTATCCTCTTCTACTTTTTCTAAATCTATTGTTTCAACTAAACTCTCATTTACACCATCAAGAAATCCCATAAAAAATATAGAAGAAACTTCAAATTCTGTGGATAAGCTATTAATGTTACCTTTTATTTCTGTACCATGTTTTGCTAATATCTTACTGTAGATGCTTTTTTCAACAGCACCATATTCATTCCAAAAGGCAGCTTCTCCTTTTGTTCTTACATAATCAACAACCATATCTGTCCAAGCTTTATATAAACTCATATCAATTCTCCTTTAGTATTTTTTTAATATATAAATTATAATAAAATTTTTAGGTATCTTCAATAAAATACCTAAAAGAAATTACGTGTTATCTTATATTTTTACAAATTAGTTTTCAATTCATATAAGGCATTTTTAGCACAATAATTACAACTTTTATTAGTAGAATTATCAATGTTAGTTAATATAGGGAAAGTTTCATAATCTACTAAGAAGTCATCTATAGCTATATCTATATGTTCTTCACAACTAAATTTATTTTTTTCGTGCATTTTCTAAATCTGTCCTTCCTAATGGTTTTGAAATGTCAAAATTTCCGTTCAGTGTATCAATGTCTTTGTTTTCCACTAGTATTTTCACCTTTTCTATAGAAGGAAGTGAAGTTAAGGACCAAATTATGCTTTTTAAACATGCCTCTTCTTTTGTTGAGGGCATATTTTTAACAAAAACATCTTTACTAAGGTTTATGTATGCTATTTTGTCTTTAGTAGAAAAGCTTAAAAGCCTGGTTTCCTTAGGTAATACTGGTTTTAATTTACTATTAACCGAAGGTCCTTTAATTAATTCATGCATTATGAGTTCACCAAGAAGTTCATCTGTTTTAATTAATCTTTCTTCTATAGCTACATCACTTTTTTTGTTATCTTGAGATGAATCAAAATATAGTTGTAAATCTATAGAATCGATATCTGAATTTGGAAGAGTAATCTTCTCAATTTTTTGTTTATTTTGTGAGCTCAATTTATCTTTTTTTTCGCAACCAATAAAAGTAGTAGTTGATAAAACTAAGAGTGAACACATAAATACACATAAACTTTTTTTCATTTTTTTCACCTTTCTTCAAAATTCTACAATCTTACTAGGGATACTTCTATTTGCCATAAAAAGTTCTATATCCTCATTAAGTTTTACTTCATTTTCTGTTAGTAAGCTTAATACAGTTTGATATGCTAGATCTGGATAATTATTTGTCTTACTAAGGTGTCCAAGCATTATCTTTTTTTTATAGCTATTTAAAATACTAAGTATAGCTTTACCACAGGCTTCATTAGATAGATGTCCCATATCGCTTAATATGCGTCTTTTTAGTACGTAAGGATAGGGACCAAATTTTAACATTTCTTCATCGTGATTACTTTCTAATAAAATTGCATCGGCATCTTTTAGTATACTTTGAATTTCTTCTGTGAAATATCCTAAATCTGTAGCTAAACAGAATTTCTTTTTATTATTACAGATTGAATAACCATGAGGTGAAACTGCATCATGGGGTATATTATAACTTATAATGTCTAGGTCTTTAACATTACTGTAATTATTTTCTATAATTTTTATGTTGTGTTCCTTTAATTTACCTATTTTAGGTAGCATAGCTTCCCATGTAAGAGAATCTGTATATATAGGAATATCATATTTTCTAGATAAAACCCCTACACCTTTAATATGGTCTGTATGTTCATGAGTAACAAAAATCGCATCTATTTCAGTAGGTTTTTGATCTATGGTATGTAGAGCCTTTTCGATACTTTTACCTGGAAGACCAGCATCTATGAGAATTTTTGTTTTTTCAGAGGAAACTAATACACTATTACCACTACTTCCACTATATAAAGAATAAAAAAACATATGGTTTCTCCACCTTATTTTACTGTAATTCTCTTTATGTTCGCACCTAGAGAATTAAATTTATTTTCAATATGAGGGTATCCTCTATCAATATGTTCTATATTTAATACTTCAGTAGTACCTTCTGCAATTAATCCTGCTATTACCATAGCAGCTCCTGCTCTTAAGTCAGTAGCTTTTACTGTAGCACCAGTAAGTCTGTCTGCACCATCTATTATGGCAGTTCTACCCTCAACTTTTATATTGGCACCCATTTTTTTTAATTCATCTACATGCTTAAATCTACTTTCCCAGATGCTTTCATTTATAAGACTTCTTCCTTTAGAAGCACATAACAATGCACTCATAGGTTGTTGTACATCAGTAGGGAACCCAGGATATGGTAAAGTTTTTACATTTACGCCTTTTAGATTCTTATTTGATTTTACTGTAACAGAATCACCATTTTCTATTATTTCAGCACCCATTTCTATAAGTTTTGCTGAAATAGATTCTAAGTGTTTTGGAATTACATTAGTTATAGTAACTTCTCCACCACAAGCAGCAGCGGCAATCATATAAGTTCCCGCTTCGATTTGGTCTGGAATTACACTATAAGAGCAACCTTTTAGTTCTTGAACACCTGTAACTCTTATTATATCTGTTCCTGCGCCTTTAATATTAGCGCCCATGGAATTTAAAAAGTTAGCAACATCAACTATGTGAGGTTCTTTTGCTACGTTTTCCAATGTTGTAGTGCCTTCGGCGAATGTTGCTGCAAGCATTACATTAATAGTAGCTCCAACGCTCACTACATCAAAAAATATACTAGTTCCAATTAACTTATCTGCTTCTACAATAACTACACCATGCTCAATAGTTACTTTTGCACCTAAAGCTTCAAAGCCTTTTATATGTTGATCTATGGGTCTAACCCCTATAGGACACCCACCTGGCATTTCAACTCTAGCTTTTTTAAATCTACCTAATAGTGCTCCAATAAGATAGTAAGAAGCTCTCATTTTTCTAACATCTTCTGTATTAGCATCGTGGCTATTTAATATTGAACTATCAATAGTAACAGAATTTTTATTTACTTTTATTTCACATCCTAAACTTTCGATTATTCTTTCAAGACAATGAACATCTTCTATGTCAGGAATATTATCTATAATACAAACATCTTTACTAGCCATTAAAGCTGCTGGAAGTATAGCTACAGCAGCATTTTTTGCTCCACTGATATCTACATTACCATGTAGGGATTTACCACCATTTATAACTAACTTATCCATTCCCCGCATCCATCCTTATCTATAGATTTATATATATAATATTTGTTGTTTTCTGGAATTAATTCTAAATCTGAATATTTACAAACCTTATTATAACATAATTCCATACTATTTTAACATTAAATTTTAAAATGTGAATAGGTAGAGTTAAAAATAAATAAAAAATCCAAAGGGAATTTTTCACCCATTTGGATTTTTTGGAATTAATTTTCTTTTTCGAAGCTATTACAATCTGTACACTCTACTGAATGTGCTACAGATTCATGTTTTGCTACTTGAATTTTTTCAAGGGTACAATAGTTATCTTCTTTACAATGATATTTGCACTCATCAACTGTACATGCTATACTATTATTATGTTTCATAAATAATCCCTCCTGTAATTTATCATATATATTTGTTTATGAACATTTTTATTTTTCCACAAATAAATTTATATATTCTAGTAATTTTATTGAAAAAAGTAAATAGGAATTTGGGGGATAGAAATGAAGTATTATTTGGTTGCTTTATTTGATGATAAATCTTATTCTTATATAGAAAATATACAAAGGAAGATTTGTAAAAGATATAGAACATATAGAAATCTTCCTATGTTACATATAACTTTAGAGGTAATAGATGATCCTAATATACATGAATTATCAAAAATTGTTACAGACATCATAAAGCCTTATAAAAGATTTAAAGTTATGTTAGATGGAACAATTTGTTTTGATCCACCATATAAGTCTGTTAATTTAAAAATATCAAATAAAGGATATATAACAAGGTTATCAAGAAACATAAATGATAATTTAAAATCAAGAGGTTTTAAAGTAAGAGATAATATAGAGAATTGGGATTTACATGTTTCTTTAGCTAATACCAATTATGCAGCTAGAGAATGGAGTAATAGAGAATATGTTGCTGCATGCCAATGGATGAAGAGAGAATGTATAAATAGAATGGCAACAATAAAGGCGATAGAACTTTGGAAACCTATTAATAATAAAAAGGAAATGGTAGTTAAGAGTTTCCCATTAAGAGATTTTTAACTGGTAGTAAGCTCTGCCAGTTTATTTATTATAAAAAGGAAAAAATAAAGGGAACTGCTAAAGCAGTTCCCTTTATTTTAAATATCTAAAAGATTTTTTTTATAGGTTGAATAAAGTTTCCTTAGATTTTGCATTTTTTCATCTAACTCTAATTGAAGATTAGATAACTTAGAATAATTTTTTGTATCTGCAGATTCCTTGATTTTAGTAAATAAACTTTTTCTATTATAAGTATCTTTCATAATATATTGTCTTAGATCGTTTATTAACATCCAATTTGATATATCTAAGTCTAATGCTCTGTCTATTGAATGAAGCATTTTAAAACTTCTTATTTCTTCGGAATAATTATTTAATAGTCTTGTTGTTATTTCTGTAACCCATCTATCTATTGTAGTAAGTTTATAACTATTAATAATTTTATCTGTTAATATGTTACCATCTTGTAATGTTTTTAGTTTTTCAGGATATTTATCAAATGCAATTATATTTTCATATACTGTTGCAGGTGCTTTTCCAAAGAAACATTCTCGTTCTTTCTCTGTGAAATCTTCAAAGACATCTGCCTCTGTTCTATAAGCTCTATTTTTTTCTAAATAATCATATGATTCATTAGGTTTTTTAGATAATTCAGCAAGAAGATCATCCTCAGATTTATTATTTAAAATAGCATATTTTATACCATCTAGCATAGTTAGATACAATGTGGATATAGCTAAATAAGTATTAGTATGAGGACTTGGAGATCTTAATTCAAATCTAGTCCCTAAAGGATTTTGTAAATCCCTTATTACTCCAACTAATACAGTCCTATTTCTAGATGGGACTTCTACTGAATGCCCGATTGATGTTACTATACAAACAGGAGCTTCAAATCCAGGCTTTAGTCTTCTAAGAGAATCGTTTGAAGAAGCTATAAAGGGATTTATAACTTCATAATTTTTAAGTACACCCATAAGTGAAGCATAACCTAATGTACTTAAAAAATGTTTTTTATTTGTAGAAAATAAATTAACTTTTTCACCGTTTTTTAATTTTGCGGCAATACCTATATGAATATGTTTCCCACTACCTGCAACTTCATCTACGGGCTTTGCTAAAAATGTAACATCTAACCCATTCCTTCTAAAAGTTTCTTTTATAATGTTTCTAGCAAGTAGTTCATTATCAGCGGCCTGAAGGGGAGTTGAATATTTCCAATCTATTTCAAGCTGCTCCATTATATGAGTTAATTTACCTGTATCATCTAATTTGGCTTTAACTCCCCCAACTTCTTTATGACCCATCTCAGGTTTAAGACCATAATATTCTAAAACTAAAAGAGATTGTTCTAGAGAGGTTCTAACTACACCTTTAGTTCTAGTCCAATATTGTTCATGTAAAACTTGAGAGGTTGATAATTCCTCAATTTCCGCTTTATCATTTGGGGTTTTTACCCAGAACTCTAATTCAGTTGCAGAGGTAACTTCTAAATGGGATATATCATCATAATTTAAATTAAAATGTGACAAATAAGATGGATTGGATTTAAATAGTTTGTGAAGAGAGGATTTAAAGTGGTCAATGGAATTTTTTAAAATATGTCTTGAGTCAATAGGTTTATTTTCATGATATAAAAAACAAGGAATACGTAAAGTTCCTATAGGTTTTTTAGTTTCAGAATCTATATGTTCATAATTATAATCTACGAACCAGTTAGAATCTAAATCCGCAATCATATCTACCTTAGCATTATTTAATGTTGCGATACCAGGAAAGTACACAGAAGAACCGTCTGTTTGTACAGAACCTTTTAGAAAGGTAGATATATCTTCTATAAAAAGTGAAACTGGTATTTTTTCATCTGTATCATTTCCAGATAAATCTACACCGATAAAAGATACAAATTTTATTTCTGGATGAGAGAGGAGTAGTGAATGTATAGCATTTTCTGAATGCTGTTTTGTTGGTATTGAGTAAATTAAGTCTTTTACCATATTAAACCTCCTTATAAATAATAATAGAACATATAAAATATGTCTATTTAGAATGTAGAAATTTTTTAAAATATATATGCTTGATTTTATAATTAATAAACTTTGTTGTCAATAAAAAATAGAACTTAAATGAGATAAAATTATATGGGTTTTTTATATAATATATATTTTATACTATTATTTTTTTAAAAATAAGGTATAATTTATTTGAAGTAATTAAATAAAATAGATTTAGAGAGTGATGGAAATGAATAAACCAATTAATCCTGTAAAACAAAATGTAAGGGTAAAACAATATTTAGGGTGGTTTATAACTTTTACTTTCCCACTAGCAGTTAGAGAAATAATGGAATTAACTAAAAGTCCATTCTTAGCAGCATTAGCCTATTGGATTGTATGTGGAATTCTATTAAGATTTACTATTGGAGGAAAGTTACCATATTTTAAACCACAGTGGAAAAAGGTTAAAAAAGAGACAATAATTTTATTTTTATCTACTATATTATGTGGATATTTATATGTAAATAATTCAGTACCACAACATACAAACCTTAAGGATATGGCTATTAATATATTTTTATTTGCTATTCTTAATGGAACTTTTGAACATTTAGTTTGGATAAATATATTTGATTTGGCAGGGAGCAAGATAAAGATTAATGGATTTATAGCATCCTTTATCTATACTGGATTAATACATATGTTATTTTGGAGTGAATTTATGCCAACACCTGTTGTAAATACTTGGACATTTTTAGTATGTCAAGCTTTCATGTTCACTATACCATATATAATTTATATTAAGACAGAGGATATAACAATATGGAGTATACAACATATAATTTATAATTTTATAGCTGTGATATTCATGGGATTTGGAGCAAGTGGATTTATACATCTAAATTAATTCACCTTTCTTACTTATAATGAATAAATTATTAGAGAATTAAGTATAGATAGGTTGGAATTATGAAAAAGGTTAATTCTGTGCATACCATTAATACTATAGCATTAATGTTGGTATCGTTGATAATAATGATACCATCTTATATAACTATTTATAGTGTTAATTTTAAAAATAATAATAGAAGTTTACTTGATAATCTGTATGTATTGGGGAAAAGACAGAAAAATAGTATATCAGAAGCTTTGGAGGATATAAAATATGAAATAAAATTATACAGTTCCATGGAAGAAGTTGTAAGTTTGGATAAAACCAGAATAAGTGATCGGTTAAGCTTTATTAGGGCATATAAGGATAGATATACAAGTGTATTAGTATTAGATAATAATAAAAAAATCATATATGGGTTCTCAGAAAATTTAGAAGCTCTTTTGGAAAAGAGTTATATAAAAGAGGCCTTTGCAGGTCAGTTGACTACTTCAGAGGCTATAAATATAGGGGATAGTTATTATATAGATATAGCATGTCCTATAAAAAATAAATCAAACAAGCAAATAGGAATAATATCTTTTAGACTACTACTTTCTAAATTAAATGATATGATGAAGAATATGAGAGTAGATGAGGGTACTGAATGTTATGTGGTAGATAAAGAAGGGAAATTTATAACAGAATCTAAGTTTATTCCGGATGCAGTTGGAAATAAGGCTGTAGATTTAAAAAACATAAAATTAAGTATAGATTATTCTAATAGCAATACTTATAAAAATTATATGGGAAAAGATGTTTATGGATGCTACTTTTTATTAGATATTGGGCAATGGACATTGTTAGTGGAAAAAACTGCAGATTTAAGTGAGGAATCTGGAAGAGTTACTAAAATTGCAGGGCAAATTTCAGCTTTATTGCAAATAATAGCTATAGCACTTTTACAGACATTTTTTAAGAAGAAATTTAATATAAGCTTTAACACAAATGAGGTATCAGATATATTAAATCAATATAGAAATGGGAAATTAGAGATTAATGAATTTGTACAGGAGATAGATAAGCTAAATAGTAATAATAGTAAAAGAGAAGCTGAGGAATAATTTTTATTTTTGATAAAGAATGATGTATAATTATATAGTTGAAGGTAATAAATGAAAGGGAAGGGAGTGTTTTGAGAGTGGAAAATGATAAAGTAATATTGATATATGGTTTCAATGGGGATGAAAAAAAGATATTACAAAATTTAATAAAACAGAATAATCTTCCTAATTATCTAACTATAGAAAATGATATGGTTAATATGAAAGTAAAGGATATTTTAAATCGTATTAAATTGCCTATATTAAATACTGATGTAATAAATGAAAAAGTTATTTTATTCAATAATTTACCAGATAAAGAGTTAGATAAGGCTATAACTTTAATAAAGATGTTTATAAAGCCAATGCCAATATTAGCAGTGGTAACGGATATATCAATTGAATGGATATTTAAAGATTTACTAAAACACTTAATAGAAGAAAGAGAATGGTTTAGAAATCAAGGGAAATAAAACTAAGTACTTAAGAGGTGGATGAAATGAGTAGAATAGGGGTTAAATTAAAACAATTAAGAAATGAAGCTGGTTTTTCTCAAAAACAATTGGGGAAAAAGTTAGGAGTATCAGAAACATTCATTAATGAAGTAGAAACTGGGAAAAAAATAATAAATCAAAATTTAATAGATAGGATATCTAAAATTTTAGGTAAGGATTTAAATGATTTAACGATGTCATTTGAGGAAGAAGTGTATAAAGAAGAACAAAAATTTAGTTATGAACCTAAAAAACAAAAAACAAATGATGTTTGGAATGAGGCATTTGGTTCTGTATTAAAAAGTATATGCATTTATAAATACGATTTAAATAAACCTATAGGAAATAAACAGTTACCAATAGTTTCAAATAAAATAGAGGGATATCCTCAAGATAAAGTTTTTTACATAGAAGTAGAAAATGATGATATGACAGGATTTAGAATTTGTAAGGGAGATTTAGCTTTTGCGCATATAATCCATGAAATAGAAAATAATGCAATATGTTTGATAGAATATAAAGGTGAGAGAAAGATAAGACAAATTAAAAAATTGGATAATAATAAAGTACTTCTTGTGAGTAATTCAGGTAGCTTATTAACTGAGACAGTAGAAATAAAAAATATAAAGGCTATAGCAAAACTTGATAAATTAGAAATTAAGCTATAAATAAGGGGTACAAAAACATCTCTGATGCATAATATATGTAACAGAGATGTTTTTTTTGAGGTGATTTTTTGGACAATTTAGATACTTCTATAAATCTATTATTAAACTTACCAGATAGTGTAAAGTACAAAGTAATTTCTTTGGCTCAAGAAGAAATTGGGCAACAAGCTAAAATTGAACTAGTAGTTTTGTGTGGTCAAAATGTGAAGCAGGTAAGAAGCGGTGTGGAACAATTAGGAGGAAATTTTGAAGATTTATCATATGGATTTGGCATAGTTACTATACCAATAGATAAAATTAAACAGGTTTCTAGTATTACGGGAATACAGTATCTAGAATTGCCTAAGGATGTATATTTATCATCTTTAGAAAGTAATAAGGCAGCATGCATAAAGGAAGCTCAGGATGTATATGGAGTTTCTGGAAAGGGGGTTTTAGTAGGGTTTATAGATTCAGGTATAGACTATAAAGTGCCAGCATTTATAAGTGAAAATGGAGAAACACGAATAGAATATATATGTGAATTAGGGATAAATAATAAAGTGTGGGATAAAAATGATATAAATAGAGCATTAAAATCTTCTAATCCTTATGATATAGTGCCACATATGGATAATGCAGGTCATGGTACCCATGTGGCATCAATAGCTTGTGCAGGAGGGGATATAAATAAACAATATTATGGGGTAGCTTATGAAAGTAGAATAATAATGGTAAAATTAGCATCTGAAGGAGGTCTAAACTTTTCAAAAAGTACCCAGATTATGAGAGGAGTAAAATTTATTGTAGATAAGGCTAGGGAGTTAAATATGCCTTTGGTCATAAATTTAAGCTTCAGTACTAATGATGGCGCCCATGATGGTAGTAGTTTATTAGAACAGTATATCTATACTATTTGTAATCTTGAAAAAATTACTTTTGTTGTGGCATCAGGAAACGAGGGTGATATGGCCCACCATGTAGGAGGACCACTTAGACCAACACAAAATATTAATTTTAACATAGCAGGGGGAGAAAAATCATTAATTCTTCAATTATATAGGAATATATTAAGTGACATAAGTATTGAAATAGTAAATTCCAGTGGAATTACTACTGGAAAAATTAATTTGGAAGCTGGATATAAGGAAGGGAATATAGGAAGGGATAAATATTATATATATAATAGTGGGCCTAAGCCTATTAGTATAAATGGAGAGATAGTTATAGCTTTTATTCCTACTGCAAATTTTTTATTATCTGGTCAATGGAAAATCACTTTATATAATTCAAGCAGTGAACCAGGAAGATATAATATTTGGATGCCAATATCAGAAGGATTAAGTAGAGATACAAAATTTTTACAGCCTAATGTTGCAAATACATTGGGGATACCAGCTACAGTTGATAATGTTATATCTGTTGGAAGTTATAATTATAATAATAATTCTATTTCTAGTTTTTCGGGAAGAGGTGCCAAAGATTCTAACAAGCCTAATATAGTAGCTCCAGGAGAGCAAATAGAAGGATTTATACCTGGAGGAATAATAGATGCACTTACTGGAACATCTATGGCTGCACCGCATGTTGCCGGTGCTTGTGCATTAATGATTCAGTGGGCATATAAATATTATAGAGATGGGTTTATGTATGGTGAGAGGTTGAAATATTTTCTTTTAAAAGGAGCGAAAAGGGGGAGGGAGAATATACAGTATCCCAATAATACTTGGGGTTATGGGACGTTATGTTTGAGAAACTCTATTGATATAGCTGAGATTTCTTATATGAGAAATAATAGTTTTAAGGATATAGAGGAGTATATAAGATATTATAGACAAAATGATTGTAAAGAAAAATATATAGATGAAAATTATTATAATATTCTTGTTGAATACAATGGGGATATATTGGCTGTGATTGATAAGTTAGATTTTGCATGTATAAATATACTAGATGATAATTATGCAATAATAACAGTAAGATCTGATAAATTAAATGAATTATTAAAAAATACTAAAGAGATAGTCTATGTAGAAATGCCAACACTATTTACTAATTGTAATATATCTCCTATTGATGCTGCAAATATATCACAATTTCACCAGAATAAATTTCTTAATCTTACAGGTCAAGGGGTGATTATAGGTATAATTGATAGTGGTATAGATTACCTAAATACAGAGTTTATATATGAGAACGATAAAACAAGAATAGTTTCAATATGGGATCAAACAGTTAATACTGGCAAAAGTCCAGAGGAATTTGAACTTGGTACAGAATATTCACGAGAGGTTATAAATAAAGCAATTCAATTATCAAAATCAGGAGGTGATCCTTATTCTATAGTTCCTAGTAAAGATACTATAGGTCATGGCACAGCTATGGCAGGTATTGTAGGAGCCAGGGGGAAAAACCCTGAGATAGTAGGGGCCGCTCCGGATTGTGAATTCGGAATAGTAAAATTAAAAGAGGCAAAGAAGAATACATTAGCTCTAAAGGGAGTAACATCTTCTAGTTGTGCATCTTATAATATAACGGAAGTTATACTTGGAATAAAGTATTTATATAATTTAGCAAAGAAAAATAAAAGACCTTTAGTTTTATTAATACCTTTAGGGACTAATATGGGAAGTCATGATGGCAACTCTATTTTAGAAAGGTATGTTGATGAGATTTCAAAGACTAGAGGAGTTTGTGTAGTTACGGGTTGTGGTAATGAGGGTGATAGTGATACACATACATCTGGTAGGTTAGGTAAGACTGGTGACGAAAAAACTATTGAGCTTAAGGTAGCAGAGAATGAAAAAAATATTAGTTTTCAAATTTGGGGTAATAAGCCTGATAAGTTTTCTTTAAGTATAGTATCACCTTCTGGAGAAGTAATTGAGAAAATATCTGCAAAACTTAAGGAAGTTGAAGTAATCCAATTTGTATTTGAAGGTAGTTTTTTAACCATTCAGTATTTTATTCCTGAAGAGAGTACTGGGGATGAATTAATAAATATATTGATTAATAATGTTAGAGAGGGAATATGGCAATTTAAATTGATAGGTGATTTAGTGGTAGATGGTAGATATGATGCTTGGTTACCACAAAGGGCTTTAATAAGAGAAGGAACGAGATTTTTAAATCCAAATCAATATACCACTCTTACGATACCTTCAACAGGAAGACAAATATTATCTTCTGCTTTTTATGACCAAAATAATAATAGGATAGTAGCTGCATCGGGAAGAGGATACACTAGAGATGAAAGAATAAAGCCTGATATAGCTGCAGGAGGAGTAAGTGTATTAACAACTGCAGTAGGTGGCGGCACCCAAGTAATCTCAGGAAGTAGTGCAGCAGCGGCTGTATTAGCAGGTGCCGTGGCATTATTATTTCAATGGGGAATAGTTGATGGAAATGATAAGACTTTGTATGCTCCTAAAATTAAAACTTATCTAATTAGAGGTGCAACTAAGAGACCAGGTGATGCTTATCCTAATAGAGAGTGGGGATATGGTATTTTAAATTTAATGGGTGTTTTTGAAAATATCAGATATTTAGAAAATAGTAGATTATATATAAGATTACCTAAGTATATGAAAAAACAGTCTAAATAAAAGTAACCATTTTAATTTATAATCATATTTATAATAATGAATAAATTATTAAGGAGAATTAATATGCCAGAAGGCAGATTAAAAGTTCAAGTATTTAAAGGTAATTCTTATATACCAGTGGAAAACGCCAAAGTAACTATATCAACCTCCAAGGATACAAGCACTAGACAATCTAGTGGGACATTAACAACGGATTCATCTGGATTAACTAAAGAAGTGGAATTAAGTGCGCCATCGTTAGCTATTTCTCAACAGCCTAGTGATAAACTTCCATATAGTCTTTATGATTTATTAATAGAAGCACCAGGGTATACACCCATAAAGGTAAATGGATGTCAGGTATATCCTGACCAGGTGGCACTTCAACAGTGTAATTTAAATCTTAGTAACGTAAGGCAGACAGAAGAGGTAATAGATATAAAACCTAATAGACTGGTTGGTAATTTTCCACCCAAAATACCTGAGGACCCTAATAAGAAAGATCCTCCAATACCAAGTGGCCTTGTAGTATTGCCAGAACCAGTGGTTCCTCAGTTTATAGTGGTGCATACGGGGTTACCAGATAATCCATCAGCACCAAATTACACAATACCATATAAAGACTATGTAAAAAATGTTGCTTCCTCTGAGATATTTTCAACATGGCCAGAAACCACTATAAGGGCAAATGTGTTTTGTATAATATCATTTACGTTAAATAGGATCTACACAGAGTGGTACAGAGGGAAGGGTAAAAATTTTGATATAACTAACTCTACTGCTTACGATCATGCTTTTGTTTTTGGAAGAAATATATATGATAATATAAGTAGAATAGTTGATGATATTTTTTCAACATATGTAAAAAGATCAGATAGAAAACAACCACTACTTACTCAATATTGTGATGGGGTAAAGGTCCAATGTCCTGGTTGGCTAACTCAATGGGGAAGCAAATATTTGGGTGATCAAGGCAAAACTCCTTATGAAATTTTAACAAATTTTTATGGCCCTGATTTAAGTTTAAATACTGCAAGAAAGGTATCTGGTATACCAAAATCATATCCTGGATATACATTAACAGTTGGAAGTAGAGGACCAGATGTAAGAACGGCTCAAACATACTTAAATAGAATATCTGTAAATTATCCGGCAATACCAAAGATGGCCGTAGATGGTATATATGGGGAGGACACTCAAAAATCAGTAAAAGTATTTCAGTCAGTTTTTTCCTTGCCTCAAACGGGAAATATAGATTATGCTACATGGTATAGGATATCAGATATTTATGTTGCAGTAACTCAAATTGCTGAATTAAGATCATTTGAAGATGATAATGAAGAAAATTATAAGGTTTTTATCCCTCCTGTTCCTAGTATACTAAGGGATGGACCAATGCCTACCACTAATTACATTGATGATATATTATAATTTAAATAAAAGGGCATGTAGTATATTATTCTACATGCTCCATTTATTTTAGTAAATATTTTTAATTTTTATGTCTTTATAAAAAGTTTTCAATATGTCAGTGTATTTAATGCCTTGTTTTGATAACTCCATAGCGCCGAATTGACTCATTCCTACTCCATGACCATATCCACCACCCCAAATTTTAAATTTATTATGGATTTTTTCTATAGAAAAAAAGGAAGATGGCAGAAATTTATTATTAATAAGTGGTTCCTTTTTGTATCTTAATATAGGTATTATTACACCAGTAAAATCTTTACTACATATTATTGAACTTCTAATATTTAAGTCACCTTTTACATTAATTGTAGCATTACTAAAGATGAAAGATATTTCTATTACATTCCCGGCGGCACCTCTTTTTTTAACTTGTATATCTTTAAGAGTTTTTAATTCAGGCATACTATTTGTTTTTTTATTATGGGATATACTTATAAAGTCCTTTCTTTTTTCATAATTATTATATAAAGATTTTTTTAAACTTTTTTCTAGCACATTTTTAGGAAACTCAATATTCCATCTAAAATAGGGTGAACTTTTATCTATACTTTCTAGATCAGTGTTTTTATAAAACTCTAACCAGCTTTTTTCTGTATTTGGTAATGTATTTAAAGATTTTATATAACTACCTTTATAATAATAGGGTTTATTATCACTGGAACCATCGCTTTTAAACCAAATATCTTTATAGGAGGCAGCAGTCCCAGCCGATGAGGAATAATATTTAGCATCTATAGGTATGTTCTTATACGTCATTATTAATCCTTTTGTTGAGTTTACGGCTTCTTCACTTAAGGAATTTGTTTCCGTATTATTATAAACTTGACTTTGTGTACTATCATCTACGTAAAAACCTAAATGTGAAAATCTATTTGCCAACATATCTGAAATGGCATAAGTTCTAGCAGCTATGGCTTGACATTTTAAAGCTTCTACACCTCCAAATGAAGGCATCTCAGAGGGAACAACTTTTGATATATAATCCTCTAAACTTACTTCATTTATCAAAACAATACCATTAGACATTTGGTATAGTTCTAAAATTCCTGAATATATTGGAGTGAACTTTGGGTTACCTCTAGATATACTATTTGTTTTTATACGGTTGCCTTTTATATAAATACGATTTTTAAAAGATTTTGTGGTATTATTTATTTTTACATTTATCGAAGTAGTAGTATTGAATATATCTATTTTACAATTTTTAGGGATATTAAGGTAAAAATTATCTTTTAAACTATATAAAGAGCACTCATCTAAGGTGGTAAGTTGAATTTTATTATGATATATGGATTTAAAATTGGAATTTGATATTCCAACTCTCATGTAAGAATAATCTTCTGGAGTAATAATAAAAGTATTTAAATTATTTTTTTCATCTAAATAATTTTTAACATTATATTTCCCAAGGATTAAGTTTTTGGCAGTACATACCGAAATAGTATTATCTTTTAAATAATAATAAGTAGGTGATTTTGACAATAATATTTTACCCGTTTTTTCTAAATCATAAAAATTTTTATTTTTTATGAGAACTCTTTCTTTTATAGGTTTTACTTCACTAAAATCTAATATCTTAAAAAAATTATATTTGTAATTTATAACGGTGCCTACTTTACATTTTGTAGGAAGTTTAATTTGTTCTGCTTTGTCTTTAATATATATATTTGTATATTTAGAATTATGGCCATATATTACTGCATGTTCTACTCTTCTAGGAAGGAATAAAATACTTAATAAAATTAAAACAAGAATATTAATTATTAAGATATGTTTTTTCATATATAACCTCCAGGGAAAACTAATACTACTTTAAACATATTTACATTTTAAGTAAATTATAACATTTATATTTTGTAAAAACATTTCTTATAAGGTATAATTTATATATTAATAACAATTTTATTTTAAGTGGAATGAACTTAACGTTTTAATAAAATCAATACTAATAAAGGGGGATAAAATATGAAGGGAACAGTAGTTTCTACATGGATGAAAACATGCAGAAAACTTTATGATGATGAAGTAGTAGACAAAGCTATGGAAGATATAGGGTGGGATTGTAATAAAATATTTACTCCTATAGAAAATATAGATGATAAAGAGGTTAAAAATGTTGTAGCCAATATTGCTAAAATAAAAAACATTGATGTTAAAGATTTATGGAAAGAAATAGGTAAAGATAATATAATTACATTTTTCAATGATTACCCTGCTTTCTTCGAACATGAGAATTTATACTCATTTTATAAATCTATGTTTGACGTACATGTTGTTATGACTAAAAAATTTCCAGGAGCAAAACCACCATTGTTAACAATTGAACCCATATCTAGTAAAGAAGCAATCTTTAATTATAAATCTGATAGAGGAATGTTTGATTATTTTCTAGGTTTAACGGAGGGAAGTATAAGTCATTTTAAAGAAAATATACAGGTAGACCAATTAGAAAGAACGGATAATTCATTGAAGTTGAAATTAACTTTTGAAAAAGAAATATATTATAAAAAGGTATTTACCTTTAATAAATTATTATCTTTTGGGTTTATTAAGGGCATTGGAGGAAAAATAACATCATTAGTATTTTTAGTATCCTTAATAACTAATTTATTTACAATAGGGACAGGCAGTATAGTTAAACTTACGGTGTGTACTATATTACCTACAGTAGCGGCATATATATCAGCTCACTTACTTATGATGCCTAAACGTATTATAGAATCAGAGATAGAGAAAATAATAGATAATAAGTATTTAGAGGATGGTGAGATTGTTACCAATGACTTTTTTGAAGATTTATTCAAGTTGATAAAAAAATATAAGAGTAATATTAGAACTGATTTTGTTGGATTTAAAGGTATAACAGACGAAATGAATACTTTTGTTGATAACATAAATAACATTTCTAATTCGATGAGTCATACTTCTGAGGACATATCTGGTGTTGTTGAGCAAGTGGCAAATTGTGCTGTTAATCAAGCTGAAAATACTGAACATGCTGTAGCGGTTTTAAATGATAATATAGAAAACTTAAAAAATATAGTGGATAGTGAAAATAGTAATAAGTCAGAATTAGAAACTGCTCTAAATAAAATCAATAATAGCTATGAAAATGTTAATGGTACAAGTAAAAACATAGTAAATACTTTAGAAAAATTCCAAGAAGTAAGGGATAAAGGTTTGGATCTTCAAAATAAGGCTAAAGATATAACTAACATAGTATCAATAGTTTCTCAAATATCAGAACAAACCAATTTACTTGCATTAAATGCTTCCATAGAAGCAGCACGTGCAGGTGAGCAGGGAAAGGGTTTTGCAGTAGTAGCAGAAGAAGTTAGAAAACTTGCAGAACAAACTAAAAGTGCAGTTGAAGAAATTAATTTAAATCTAGTAACTTTTGCACAAGAAACCAAGATTTTATCTGATAAAATAGATACTCAGTATAATGTGTTAGAAGGGGAAACTAAGAATTTAGAAAATGTTAGGGATATTAGTTATGAAGCAACAACATCAGTACAATCTGTTGCATCTTCTATGATAAAAACTATAAATGATTTAAATAATGAGGCTGATTCTATTTCAAGTATATTTGAGAATATAGAATCTCTGGCAGCCATAGCAGAGGAAAATTCTGCTTCATCTGAGGAAGTAAGTGCCAATGTAACAAACTATACTAATGAATTGAAAAAATTAGTAAACAATATACATGAGTTTAAAAACATGACGGAGTATTTTAAAGGAGATTTGGGGAAATATAAAATATAATATTTATAAAAAGCTAACCCAATTATTAATAGGGTTAGCTTTTTATACGCCTTTAAAATCAAAATTGGGAATAAAACTTTCGTTTACGGTACCATCTTCCTGAATAAAGGCATTTTCTATACCTAGAGATATACAATAGTTTATAAGAGAGTCATAATGTTTTTTGCTAAGAGGCATATTTATTTCAGGAAACAAGTTAGATTTATTTAAAGGTGTATATTGGTTCATTATGCTTAAATAAACTGAATTTCCAAAAGTATTATATATAAAATCTACTATTTTCTTTGAATCAAATAAAAGCCCTGGAAGCATCATATGTCTAATTATAACTCCTCTTTTCATAAGTCCGCTTTCATTATCGAACACAGGAGGGCCAATTTGATCTACCATTTCTTTTATTGCTAAAGATGCGTATTTAAAATAATCTTTTGCATTTGAATACTTTTCGCTATATTTATTACTAAAATACTTTAAGTCTGGTAAATAAATATCTACATAACCCCTTAGTGATTTTAAAGTTTCAATATTTTCATAACTATTAGTATTATATACAATTGGGATAGTTAACCCATTTTGTTTTGCTAACTTTAAAGCTTCTATAATTTGAGGTACATAATGTGTTGGTGTAACCAAGTTTATATTATGAGCTTCCCTTTGTTGCTGTTCCATAAAGATTTGGCTTAATCTTTTAATAGAAATCTCTTTTCCATTAGATTCTTGACTTATAAAATGATTCTGACAAAATACACAAGACAAATTACAGTTAGAGAAGAAAATGGTTCCTGACCCCTTAGTACCAGATATACAAGGTTCTTCCCATTGATGTAGTGATACTAGGGATATTTTAACATTATTACCGGATTTGCATACACCTAAATTATTATTTAATCTATTAGTTTTGCAATTTTTAGGACATAGAGTACATTCTTTTAATGTCTGTAACAAAATAACACCTCATTTGTAGATTACCTTACTTTTTATCTTTTATATAAAAAATAAAGCATTGTATTATAAAAATAAGACTTATTAATCCAAAGGCTGGATATAAAAATGTAATTAAGTTTACAAAACCAATTTGAGATATTGGAATTGCAATAATAAGGATTATAACACAGCATTTATTATAAGAAATCTTAAAAATTTGTTCAAAAGTTTTACTCACACTATATATATCGGATACTTCTGTAGAAAACATTTCACACCATATTATTATTAAGAGCATTATTTGAATTATTGTTCCAAATCTGTTTGATACATATAAAAGAGGAATTTCGTATTCAAATATATATGGAATGTTTAAAATTAGTAATAGGTTTATTATTGAAGATAAAATGGTTAATACTATTGCACCAATTATTATACCACTAACCATAGATTTTTTATCTTTTACCTCATTGCTAAATGGCACAAGTACACCGCTACAGCATAAAATATTGAAACTTCCATATAAAATACCAGACAACAACCAATTCTTTTTATAATAGGGTACAGCTTTTACATATGAAATACTCATATTTTCACAGAAAAACAGATACAGTATAAATATCGTTAAAATGACTATAGTAAGAGTAGGAACAATAAAAGAATTTATTTCTATTAAGCCTTTTGTATCTCTTAATAATACAAAAATAGAAATTAGGGCCATAGCTAAAATTCCAAACCATTTATTGATTTTAAAATATTGATGAATTAAAGCTCCACTACCAGCTAGTATAATAGCTGAACCACTTATGAGAAATAAGCTGGTAAGTACATCTGTTACTTTGCCAAGAAAACCGGGGCTAACTAATCTTATTAATTCATTATAAGAATTTAATTTATATTTTATACTTATAGAAACTATAGTATATGCTGTAAGTATATATAGAACACAGCATATTAGTATCCCTCCAAAACTGTTGTAGCCATATGTAGAAAAAAACTGGGTAATTTCTTGACCAGAGGCAAGTCCAGCACCTACAATTGTACCTATAAAAACAGCAGAAATTTGTAATATAAATTTTATTTTTTTTATCAAAGTTATTCTCCTCCTATTATTTAATAAAAGTCTATTCTATATAAATATATAAAGAATTTATAAAATAATGATTTTACAAATTAAAATTTTGATTTTGAGGCAAAATAAATATAAATAGAGAATGGAGGAGAAGATATTGAAAAGAAAAAAAAGTTTTTTATTATATATTTTAATTGCAATTTTAGTTTTTTCATTTACTGGTTGTAAAAAATCAGAGCAAAAGTTAACCGCTGAAAATGAAATTGAAAAAGGATTTGACATAAAGGCAGCGGAAAATGTAATCACAAGTTATATGCAATATTTAATGCAAGAAGATTATGAAAATGCCAATAAATTATATTCTACTAAATTATCAAAAAATTCTCCTAAGATACAAGAACAACCACTTAAAATAAAAGGTTTTAATATAAGCGAAATAAATGAAGTAGGGAGATCTGGTTTGTTTAAAATAAAGGTGACTAGAGTTAATATGAACCAATCCTTCACTTCTTTAGATGAATACTCAATTAAGGTAGAAAAAGAAGGGGTGGATTACAAATTAAGTGATGTTAATAATGTAGTAGATAGGGAGGCATTCCCAAAAAAGAATCAAATAAGAATGAAGTCTAAAAATAATGCGGATACAAATTTAGTTATAGACACTAATGGAATTCCTAGCTATATATTCTCAAAAGATGATAAAACTAATACAAATAAATTGCCTGTACCTAAAAAAGAGTTTGGAGCTATGATTTTTTCATATAGTGGATATAATCTAGCTATAAGTACTTATAATCAAGATGCTTTTGCTGGAATTGTTAAAATTGATGAAAGTATGGCAGTACAAGGGGAAGATCAAAATGAACAACAGCAACCAAGTGATGGAGGAGGAAGTCAAGATCAAGGGGAAATGAATATAAAAGAAAAACCAGTAGGTAAAGAGATTGTAAGCCTTGATTTAATAAAAAATTCTAAAATAGAATATATGACATTTTCCCAGGATGAAAAATTTATTTTAGTTCAATATAAAAAGAATAATAAAAGTAGATGTATAAGAGTTTATAATACGGAGGGTGGAAATATAATCCCATATGTATTTGAACAAAACTACCCTATAGATAAGGTTGATATAGTATTCTCATCTTTTGATAAAGAAATATTAAATTTTGAGGTTCTCCCTAAAGAAGCATCGGATAAAAGTATTGGTAAATATATAGGTAGATGGCAAATTGATTTAAAGGAGTTTAAAGTTAAAAAAGTATAAAAGTTGAAAGAAAAATGCCCGTAGACTATAATGTTTATGGGTATTTTACTATATAGCAGAAATGGAGTTTTATTTATGGACAAAAAGTGGGGAGATAAAAGATATTATAATTTAAATTATTTTTTAAGAAACAAATTTGGATGTAAGGTATTTAAAATATCATTAGACGCAGGTTTTTCATGTCCAAATAGAGATGGAACTATAAGTAAAGGTGGATGTATATTTTGTAGTGAAAGAGGATCAGGGGATTTTGCAGGAGATAGTAAATTTTCTATTAAAAATCAATTTAATAATATAAAATCCATGATGAATAAAAAGTGGAAGGAAGGTAAATATATAGCATATTTTCAAGCATATACTAACACTTATGCACCTATTACCATACTAAAAAGAAAATATGAAGAAGCGATAAATCAAGAGGACGTGGTTGCTTTAGCAATTGCTACTAGACCAGATTGTCTAGGGGAGGAGGTATTAGATTTATTAGAATATATAAATAAAAAGACTTATTTATGGGTAGAATTGGGATTACAAACAGTGAATGATAAAACAGCTAAAATTATAAATAGGGGATATGACTTAAAGGTTTTTGAGAAAGCATTAAGCGATTTAAGAAATAGAAATATTGATGTAGTAGTTCATAGTATTTTTGGGTTACCTGGAGAAGATAAGAAAGACATGATAAGGACAGTTAAATATTTATCAACTAAGGATATACAAGGAATAAAATTTCATTTATTACATTTAATTAAAGGAACTCCTCTTATGAGTTTGTATGAAAATGGTGAATTAGAGTTTTTAGATCAAAACCAGTATGTTAATATAATATGCGAATCTATAGGAATGATGTCACCTGATATAGTAATTCACAGACTAACAGGAGATGCACCTAGAAATTTATTGGTGGGACCTATGTGGAGTTTAAAGAAATGGGAAATATTAAACTCAATTGATAAAAATCTAAAGGATAAAGATATATTTCAAGGCATGTATTTTAATTTTACAAAAAATACATTAGATTAATATAAGATTTGTATGAAATTTTTTATAGTGTTAAAATAGATTTAAAAATAATAATTAAACTAAAATCCTAAAAAATGGGGGAATAGTTATGAAAATAGATGTAATAATATCAGCAGATGATATTAGAAATGAAAAAGTATTGGATAAATCTGTAGTTGTTATAGATATGTTAAGGGCAACATCTGTAATAGTAACTGCTGTTAATAATGGATGTAAAGGGGTCATACCAGTTATTAAAATAGAGGAAGCTTTAAATATAGCAAATAAAGATAAGGGTAATTGTATTTTAGGCGGAGAAAGGAAAGCTTTAAAAATAGAAGGTTTTGATTTTTCTAATTCTCCAATAGAGTATACAAGTGAACTTGTTAAAGGTAAAACCTTAGTTATGACTACTAGTAATGGCACAAGAGCTATAAGGGGGAGTGTAGGAGCTAGGAATATACTTATAGGGGCTTTAATAAATGCTAAAGCTGTAGCACAAAAATTGTTAAGTTTAAATAATGATATATCAATAGTAAATGCAGGGACTTATGGGCAGTTTTCTATAGATGATTTTATATGTACAGGATATATTATAGATTGTATATTAAGGCAAAAACAACAAATAGATCTTACGGATATAGCTAAAACAGCACATTATATATATAGTGAAAATAAAGATTTGAAATTTATAGAAAATGCCAGCCATTTTAAAAGGATTAAAGAACTGAATTTAGAGGAAGATTTAAAGTATTGTTGTTCAAAGGATATTATAGATATAGTTCCAGAATATAAAAATGGAATTATAAAGTAAAATATTAAATAATATAATAACCTCATGATAATCATGAGGTTAAATTTTTTAAGGCGTTGTTTCATTGAAACTTTCTATATTGGTATTTGGTTTTACATAAATAGCTTTAATCCAACCTTTAGAGTTTATTTGATTAAGAGAAGGTACAGATATTTCATACCACAACTCATTATTTACTTGTGCACTATCTTTAATTTCTATAAATGTGTTTATTCTTAATGTTGATAAAACTATGGCAGTATTTGATGGGTATAAATATAAAGGACATTCATTTAATGTTACACCATTTTTAAGGGATGTATATTTATACTGTATATTTAAAGAATTATAAGTACTTTTTTCATTATTCAACCTGTTTTTTAATGTGTTAAGTTCACGTTTTAATACGATAAACTGTCTTCTTTGATTGGTTATTTTGTTATTAAAATAATAAGAAATGTAAACAGAAACAGAAATTAAAAGTATAAAGAGAAATACAAGCAAGGATAATCTCCTCCAAAATAGTTGTTTATTATTATTGTATTCATAAAAATAAAAAAACTATACATAAATTTAACACATTGATAAATATTTTATCAATGTGTTAAATGTTAAACTGCATTTGTAATTTCATCATATTTAAAAATGTAAAAATCTGATAATTTCATAATATCATCCTTTTGATTATCGGAATATAAATCATGTACTCCAACTACCTTCATTCCCGCTGATTTTGCACCTAATACTGCAGGAAGAATATCTTCAAAGACTATACAATTCTCTGGAGAAACTTTTAGCTTTTTAGCACATAATAAGTATATATCAGGGAAGTTTTTGCCACGTGTTACTTCCTGCGCAGTCGTTATGCAGTCAAAATAATTATATATACCGGTATTTTTTAGAGTAACTTCTAATAAAGAATCACAATTGCTAGTAGCAAGTCCTATTTTTATTTTCCTTTCCTTAAGTATATTTAAAAATTCCTTAACAGCAGGTTTTAACTTAACGTTATTTGCATATTCTTTAAAGGCCATACTATTCCATTCATTTTTTATATCTTTTATACTTTCAGATAGATTAAATCTTTTTTTAAAATATTTTGCTGTGTCGGTAAAATTTAAATATTCGATATCTTTTTTTAAATCACAAGGAGCAATAATATTTCTCTTTTTTAAAAATTCTATATCTACTTTATTCCACACCCACATGGAATCTATTAGTGTACCATCCATATCAAATATAGCAGCTTTTATTCCGTCTAACATAATAATCATTCCTTTCTAATATAAGTTAAAATTATGTAACGATAACATATAGATATATTATCATATTAGGATGTATTTTAGATTATTTAAAATTAATATTTTAAAGTATTATTTTTTAAGGTTAATTTACAAAAATTGCTTTCAAATGTAGTAATAATATATGATAAAATTATTTATATAAAATATTCAATAGTTTTTTATATATTCGATTTAATATTCTTTTAATATATAATAGGGGGTACAATATGAAGAAAAGGTTTCTGTTTAGTATTTGTTTAATTAGTATATTATTGTTTTTAGCTTCTTGTTCAAAAACTAGTAAAATTGAAAAAGCATTTGACGAGTATAAAAATTTTTGGGTGAAGAAAGATTATAAGTCTATGTATAGTATGCTTTCAGAGGAATCTAAAAATAATATAAGTGAACAAAATTTTGTTAATAGGTATAGTAACATATACTCTGGTATGGAAGTAAAAGATTTATCCATAATTAATAATAAGGAAAAATCAGATAAATCTTTAGAGATACCTTTTACACTTACTATGAATACCATTGCAGGGAAGCTAAATATAAAGGGTTATAATGTTAAGCTTGTAAAAGAAAATAAGGATTACAAGGTAAAATGGGATGAATCTTTGATTTTTCCTGAAATGAATGATAAAGATAGCATAAGAGCTGAAAAATATTATGCTAAAAGGGGTAATATATTAGATAGATTTGGAATACCGTTGGCTACTAATGATACAGTAAAAACAGTTGGAATTTATCCTTCAAAGTTTCAAGGAGAGGATGAAAAACTTAAGGTAAATAAGATTGCTTCAATACTTGATATTAGTGAATCATATATTACAGATAAATTAAAAAGAAGTAAAAACCCAGAACACTTTGTGCCTATTGTTGATTTACTTAATACAGACAGGGAGAAAATCAACATGCTTCTACAAATTAAGGGGATTCTTATAAATGATAAAAACTCTAGAGTTTATAATGGGGGGGAAGCGATAGGTAGTCTAATAGGTTATATAGGACCTATTACAAAAGAAGAATTAGAAAAAAATAAAAATAAGGGATATAATTCAAATAGTTTAATTGGGAAAATGGGGTTAGAAAGTGTCTATGAAGAGAGGCTTAAAGGTGAAGACGGTGGTTATATATATATAGAAAGAGGAAATAAAAAAATTGATATAGGTAAAAAAGATGCAGTGAATGGGCAAAACATTAAGTTGTCAATAGATTTAAATTTGCAAAAGAAAATTTATAGTGAAATGGATAGTGAAAAAGGAGCAAGTACTGCTGTAAATCCTAAAACTGGAGAGGTTTTAGCTATGGTAAGTTCACCTTCTTATGATCCTAATATTTTTGTAACATATACATCAAGGACACAGAAAGAAATTTTTCAACAAAGTAACAATTCACAGTTTAATAATAGATTTAACGATGTTTATTCTCCAGGGTCTACTATTAAGTTAATTACAGCTTCAATCGGACTTAATAATGGTTTAATAAATCCCAAAGTCCCTGTGGATATTAAGGGTAAGAGTTGGCAAAAGGATTCATCTTGGGGCGGATATAGTGTTACTAGAGTAAAGGATCATGGAAAGGCAATAACGCTAAAGGAATCAATTAAATACTCTGACAATATATATTTTGCCAAGGTAGCGTTGGATTTAGGTAGTGCTAAATTTATAGAGGGTGTCAATGGTTTTGGCATTGGAGAAAAATTGGATTTTGAATATCCAATAGACCAAACTCAGGTAGCAAATAAAGGTAACATAGATGAGGGTATACTTTTAGCAGATACTGGTTATGGACAGGGTCAAATACTTGTATCACCTCTTCATATAGCATTGGCTTATAGTGCACTAGGTAATGAAGGTAATATAATGAAGCCAAGATTAAATATAACTGAGAATACTGAGGCTAAGTTATGGAAAAAAGCAATCAAAAAGGAGAATGTAAATATATTAATAGATGGATTTTTATCTGTTATAAATGATTCTGATGGAACTGCGTCAGACATTAAAATACCTGGTATAAATATAGCAGGTAAAACTGGTACTGCAGAGATAAAGAAAACTCAAGATGATACATTGGGCACTGAAAATGGTTGGTTTGTAGGAGTGAATACAGACAATTCCAAAATAGCCTTATCCATGATTATAGAAAATGTGAAAGATAGGGGAGGGAGTCATTTTGTAACCCCTAAAGTTAAGAATATAATGGAATATTATCTTAAAAAGTAAGTATAAGTGCTTATAAGGGTTTTGAATAAAAATAAGCAAAGCACTATGATATATTATTATAGTCATAGTGCTTTTGTTATACTAAGTTTATATTTTAAAATTCTCTTTCAAATATATCTATCTTTTCTTTAGAATTAAAGTCGTCTATTGAGTTTATATTAATTTTATGAAGTATTTCTTTCATACAGTTGCTATCCACAGAGACTTTTATATTAGAGTTTTCTGCAAATATATTAACAGCCTTTTTACCAAGGTCTTTGTCTAAGAGGGATTTAGGGCCACCAACACATCCACCAACACATCCCATTCCTTCTATAAAATTAGCTGAAATTTTACCATCCTTGATATTTGTAAGTAGTTCCTTACACTCTTTTACTCCATTTGCTTGTGTAGTTTTTAAAAGTTTGAATTTGTCTGGAAATAATTTTTCAATAGCCTCACTTACGGCTATAGATACTCCACCTGTTCGGGCATATAGTCTTCCGCCTCTAGATGCATATTCAGAGGCCACGTCTTCCTCTAATTCATTAGGATGTATGCTAAATGTATCGAATATATCTTTAACTTCTGTAAATGTTAGTACAAAGTCTATATCACCTATTAAATCCTTTTCTTTAGCTTCTGCTTTTTTAGCAACACAAGGACCAATAAAAACTACTTTACAGTTAGGATCTAGTTCTTTTAAAACTCTTCCTGCGGCTATCATAGGGGATACAGAGGGGGAAACATATTTTACTAAATCATCATAGACTCTTTTTAACATTCCAACCCACATAGGGCAACAACAAGATGTAATCATAAAATCTTTTTCGTTATTTACAAAATGATTATATTCAACTGATTCTTTTAATGTTAACATATCAGCAAAAAAAGCTATTTCTACCATATCGGTAAATCCCAATTTTTTGAATGCTGTTCTTAATTGATTAATAGTGACATGATCCCCAAACTGACCAATTATCGCAGGGGCAACTGCAGCTATAATAGTATTATTACTTTTTAATAGATTAATAAGGGGGATAAATTCTGATTTTTCTAATATTCCGCCATTAGGGCAACTTTCAATACATGTACCACAATCTAAACAGATTTCTTCATTTATATAAATTTTATTATCGTTATCATTTCTTACTAAGGCATTAAAAGGACAAGATTTTTGACAGATGGTTTCTTTTGAATTAGTAGAACAATTAGCTGAACAGTTATGCAATTTAGTTATAATTTTTTTAGCAGATTTATAGTTATCAAGAGCAGTTTTTAGGTCATTTAGGTAATTATCACTAAAGTTAACTTCAACTCCGCAGAGACTGGATATAACTTGGGCCAATTCTTCTTTATTAATATTAGGATCTTGAAGCATAGTATGTATTTTAGAGTCAAAGTCATCATTATAATACCATTTAACTAAATTTTTAAAAAGCTCTCTATATTTTTTGTTCATAGCTTTGTACCTCCATTAATTTTTAAAATGTATAAAATAAATAAAAGTGGATTATGTATACCCACTTTATAGTATGTTAATCTTTATTATTATTTATTCTGGTCGGGGTGACAAGATTTGAACTTGCGGCCTTATGGTCCCGAACCATATGCGCTACCAACTGCGCTACACCCCGATATAGTTATTATATATTTATTTCAATATAAAAACAATATATGAATAATATGTAATTAAATTTAACTGGTGCATGAATACATTTAAAAGTATAGGCAGTATTAATAAATTTTCTAAAAAGTTTATATTAGCTTAACAGTAGATTAACATAACTTTTGTTATTATATTTGTATAAAAAATTGAATGGAGGTACTTTAAAGCAAAAGGCAAGGTTAAAAAGTAAGTTTAAAAAATAAATAGCATTAAAAAGGCTATATTTATGAGGAGGATATTATGAGGAAAAGCAAAATAATTAATATTTCAAAATTAACAGTTATAACATATTTTATGGGAACAGTTATGATAATTTGTGCTATATTTAATGTTTATATGTCATATAGATATGTGTCAAATCTAGTAAAGGGTGGACTTGAAATAAAAAAACAGATATTAGACATTATTAATTATTATTTATCAGGGGTAACACCTTATTTGTTTTATAGTACATGTTTAATTGCATTAGGTTATATTCTTAATAATTCTGTTGATGTAGTGAATAAAGAGAGGATAAATAAAGTGGAGGAGTCTTTTAATAACAAACTAATAGAAGAAGAATTGGATATATATTTAGAAGAATTAGGCAAAAATTAAATTGTTTTTGCCTTTATAAAAGTCATAACAAGAGTTATGGCTTTTATAAATTTAAATACAATAAAAAAACAATTTACTTATATAAGTAAATTGTTTTGGTCGGGGTGACAGGGATTGAACCTGCGACCTCATGGTCCCAAACCACGCGCGCTCCCATCTGCGCCACACCCCGAAGGACAAATATTATTATAATTTATCCTAGTAGAAAAAGCAATAGTAAATTAAGCTTTATCTTTATCGCCTTTACCTCTAGTTGGAACAGTGGACATAATAAATCCAACTAATATAGAAACTAAGGCAGGTGCTATTATGTTTATATAAGGAACTAAACTAGTTTTATATAATATAAGAGCTGTAAGACCAGTAATAGCAACTGTAATTATAAATACATATATTATAAATTTTGACATTGAACTAAACATTTTTTCATAAAGTTTGTGACGAGTAGGACCACTTATTATGTTTCTAAATAAAAAATATGATATAAATATTAAAACTAAGTTTGCTAGTGATGATATTAAGAAGTTCTTCAAGTTAAAACACCTCCTATTTATATAACTTAGTGTTACCATAATAGAGGTGTTTTACACAAATACTATAAAATTATTTTCTTAAAAACATTTCCCCGATTTTATATACATCTCCGGCGCCTACTGTAAGAAGAACATCACCGCTAGACATATTTTCTTCTATATAATCAACTATGTCTTCAAAGCTATGGATATTTAAACACTTTATATTATATTTTCTTATTTTATCACCTAAAGAAGTTGAACTAACAACGCCTGTATCTTTTTCTCTGGCAGCATATATATCTGCTAAAATTAATTCATCTATACCATGAAAGCACTGAGTAAATTCATTAAAAAGGCTAATAGTTCTGGAATAAGTATGGGGCTGAAAAACACAAAATATTTTTTTGTGTGGATAGTTTTGAACTGCATTTAAGGTAGCTTCGATTTCAGTTGGATGATGAGCATAATCATCTATAACGGTGACACCGTTTTTTACTCCTTTAAGTTCAAATCTTCTATGTGTACCATAAAAGCTTTCAAGTCCCTCAATAATAAATTCAGAACTTACATTTAATATTAGTGATGTACATATACTAGCTAAAGAATTTAGTATATTATGTGTCCCAGGAACATTTAAGTTTACTGAGAAAAGCTTATTACTATTTCTTAATACATCAAAAGATGCACAACCTTTATCATTAAATTTTATATTGGTAGCTTTAATATCTCCTTTATTTATTCCATAGGTAAGTACATTACATTTGGCTGAATCTATAACTTTACCCATTTTTTCATCATCAAGATTAGCAACTAGATAACCATGCTCTGGGATAAGCTGAACAAATTTTGAAAATGTGTTTTGTATATCTTCTATGTCCTTATAGTAGTCTAAGTGATCTGCATCTATATTTAATATAACTCCAATATAAGGGAAAAATTTAAGAAAAGAAGCCTTATATTCACAAGCCTCTGTTATAAAATATTCACTTTGACCTGTTCTAACATTGCCATCTATAATATCTAGCTGTCCTCCTACTAATATTGTAGGATCTAAGTCTGATTTTATGCTTATATGTGACATCATTGATGTAGTAGTTGTCTTTCCGTGAGTTCCTGATATAGCAATATTAAATTTATGACCTTTCATTAATTGACCTAAAAACTCTGCTCTATCCATGGTAGGTATTTTAGAGTCTAAAGCTTTTATTAATTCAGGATTATCTTTTGATATAGCCGCAGTATAAACAACCAATGATGGGTCTTTTATGTTATTTTTATTATGACCTATAAAAATTTCAGCGCCCATTTTAGTAAGTTTATTAGTGGTATTAGACTCATTCATATCTGAGCCACTAACTTTATAACCTTTTTCTAAGAGTATTTCAGCTAATCCACTCATACTTATTCCGCCAATACCGATAAAATGTATGGGTTTATTTTTATCTTTTATAAAATCAAGTAACAACATTATCAACTCCTTATAAATTAGCTCCATTTAATAATTATATACAAAAGTCAGGTAAAAAAACACAGAAAATATTATTTATATTATATTTATACTACTAAGTATTGATTATATTAATGTTTTAGAATAGAATATGAATAATAAGATGTTTTTTTGATAAAATAATTCGTAATTTATATAGATAGGTGATGAAATGGAAAAGTTTACAAGAAATCAAAGAGTATCAGCAATAACAAAAATGTTAATAGAAAATCCTAATAAGGTTATAAACCTTAATAGATTTACAGAAAAATTCAATGCGGCTAAATCCACCATAAGTGAAGATTTAATTCCAATAAAGGATATGCTTAATAAATTATCTATGGGGAAAATTGAAACTATTTCTGGAGCTGCAGGTGGGATAAAATACGTTTGTGGTATTTCTAACGAAGAAAGAATAAAATTTACCGAAGAATTATGTATTATTTTAAAAGATAGAGAAAGAATAATACCAGGAAACTTTCTCTACGTTACGGATTTAATGTTTAATCCGGATATAATACACAAAGCAGGAACTATATTAGCATCTTCCTTTAATAAAGTACATGTAGATTATGTTATAACAGTTGAAACTAAAGGTATACCTTTAGCTTATGAAGTAGCTAGAATGCTTGGAGTACAACTTGTAGTGGTTAGAAGAGAAAGCAAGGTTACAGAGGGTCCGACAGTTAGCATTAATTATGTATCAGGTTCTACAAATAGAATACAGAATATGACTCTTCCAAAAAGAGCTATTAAAAGTGGTAGTAATTGTGTTTTTATAGATGATTTTATGAAGGCTGGAGGTACTGCTTTTGGCATAATAGATCTTTTAAAGGAATTTAATAGTACACTTGTAGGTATGGGTGTATTAGTTGATAACACAGAAATTAAAAAGAAGTTGGTCAATGATTATGTATCTATAGTAGAGTTTAATGGATTGGATGATAATAACAATGCGATTTTAAATCCTTCTGAAAGACTCAAATTATAAAATTTTCTAAAAATTTTACGATTTTTTTAAAAGTTTAGAAGGAAAATTACAAAGCGTAGAGAATATTAATATGTACAGAAGCATCTTGGAGGTGGATTTATATGGAAATTACAGATGTAAGAGTTAGAAAGATTGCCGCTGAAGGAAAGATGAAAGCCATTGTTTCTGTAACCTTTGATAATGAATTTGTTGTTCATGATATAAAGGTTATAGAAGGACAAAATGGTCTTTTTATAGCGATGCCAAGTAGAAAAACTCCTGATGGAGAATTTAAGGACATAGCTCATCCTATTAATACTCAAACAAGGGAAAAGATACAAAAGGCTATATTAGATGAATATGAAAAAGTAAAAGATGAAGTAGTTACAGATGAAACTTCAGAGCAATAAAATGAAGTAGGGATACTTCACAGTTTTAAAAAATCCTTCACTTATGTGAGGGTTTTTTCTTTGGATAAAAGAAAGTTTATTGTGATGAATTTTCTGAAAATTAGGCTTTAGGTTGAAAATATAATATATATAAAATATAATAGTATAGGATGATTTTTAAATCAAAAAGCAGAATTATGTAAATATGTACCCATAAAGAGGTGGTTAAATGTATAATTGTGCTGTAATATTGGCAGCAGGAAAAGGAAAAAGAATGAAATCTGTTATACCGAAGGTACTACACAAAGTATGCGGTAAAGAGATGGTTAATCATGTTATAGACACGTTAAGAGAAGGCGGCGTTGAAGATATAAACATAATAATAGGAACAGGAGCTGAAAAGGTAAAGGTAAATACTAGCTCAAAAAATGTTTCTTACTCACTTCAAGATACACAATTAGGTACAGGGCATGCAGTTAAATGTGCTAAAGAATTTTTAAAAAGTAAAAAAGGTACAGTTGCTATATTTAATGGAGATGCACCTTTAATAACAGCAGATATAGTAAAAAAGTTAATAGCTTTTCATGAAGATAATAATTTCACTGCAACTATTCTCACTTCAATAGTAGAAAATCCCTATGGATATGGCAGAATAATAAGAGAATGTAATGGAGAAGTAAAAAAAATTGTAGAGCATAAAGATTGCTCAAAAGATGAATTAGAGGTTAGAGAATTAAATGCAGGTATGTACTGTTTCGATGTAGAAGCTCTTTTAGTTGCTTTAGAAAAATTATCTAACAATAATTGTCAAGGTGAGTATTATTTAACAGATGTCATAGAGATATTAAAAAATGATGGTAAAAAAATTGGAGCTATACCAGTAGAATTTGAAGAAACTATGGGAATAAATTCTAGAGTTCAACTTGCAGAGGTTGAGAAAATAATGAGAAAAAGAATAAATTTAAAACATATGGAAAATGGAGTAACATTGATAGATCCTGACAGTACTTACATAGATTCAGATGTTGTTATAGGAAATGATACCATAATATATCCTAATAATGTAATTGAAGGGAAGAGTGTTATTGGGGAAGGCTGTGTTTTATATCCAAGCTCTAGGATAAAGGATAGTATTATTGCCAAAAATGTAATTGTACAAAACTCTGTTATTTTAGAAAGTAATATAGGTGAAAATACAACAGTAGGCCCTTTTGCATACATAAGACCAGAGAGCAATATAGGTAAACATGTTAGAATAGGAGATTTTGTAGAAGTTAAAAAATCTACTATTAAAGATAATACTAAGGTATCACATTTAACATATATAGGGGATGCAGAAGTAGGAGAAAAATGCAACTTTGGTTGTGGTACTGTAGTTGTTAATTATGATGGCAAGACAAAAAATAAAACAATTATAGGGGATAATGTGTTTATAGGTTGCAATGCAAACTTAGTTTCGCCTATAAAAATAAATGACAATTCATATATAGCTGCAGGATCAACTATTACTAAAGAGGTTCCTGAAGAGGCTTTAGCGATTGCAAGAACAAAGCAGATAAACAAAGAAGGCTGGGTTACAAAAAAAGGACTGAATAAATAATTCTAAGGGAGGTTCATTTAATGATAAGCCATGGCAAGAGTATAAAAATTTTCACAGGGAATGCACACCCTAAACTAGCAGAAGATATTGCAGATATATTAGGTGTTCCATTAGGAGATGCAAAAGTAGGAACATTTAGTGATGGAGAAATATGTGTAGATATTAATGAAACAGTAAGAGGAATTGATGCTTTTATAATCCAATCTACTAATGATCCAGTAAATGATAACTTAATGGAGTTACTTATAATGATTGATGCATTTAAAAGAGCATCAGCAGGAAGAATAACAGCTGTAATACCATATTATGGATATGCAAGACAGGATAGAAAAGCAAAAGCAAGAGATCCAATAACTTCAAAACTTGTGGCAGATCTTTTAACAGCCGCAGGTGCAGATAGGGTGTTAACTATGGATTTACATGCAGCACAGATTCAAGGATATTTTGATATCCCTGTGGATCATCTTTTAGGAGTTCCTATTTTAGGAAAGTATTTTGCTCAGAATGGATTTGATCAAAGGGATGATGTGGTAGTAGTTTCTCCAGACCTTGGAAGTGTTACAAGGGCTAGAAAGTTTGCAGATAGAATTCATGCACCAATAGCTATAATAGATAAAAGAAGACCAAGACCAAACGTATCAGAGATAATGCATATAATAGGCGATATTAAGGATAAAACTTGCATATTAGTTGATGATATGATAGACACAGCTGGAACAATAACAAATGGAGCAAATGCATTGGTGAAAATGGGAGCAAAAGAAGTTTATGCTTGTTGTACTCATGCTGTATTATCAGGTCCTGCAATTGAAAGAATAAATGAATCAGTAATAAAAGAATTAATAATGTTAAATACTATAGATTTACCAGAAAATAAGAAGAGTGAAAAGTTTAAAATGTTATCAGTGGCTCCTGTATTTGCAGAAGCTATAAGAAGAATATATGAAGAAATTTCAGTAAGTAAATTATTTGAAGATTAATAAATAAAGCTATGTAAACTTGAAAGTTTTACATAGCTTTTCTTTATAGTTATGAAATTAATTAAATATAGTGTGGTTTTAAAATTAATTAGGTTTAAAAATAATTTATTGAGCAAAATATTATTTAGAGTAGTTTTTAGTTAAATCATAGTTTAAAGGTATAATAAAGTTCATTATAAAATAAATTTTTTAATATAAATATTTACTATTTAACTAGTAAATATTTTGTAACATTTTAAGAATATACTATTATATATAAATGCTATATGATAAATTTAAATTGTATAGTGTTTCACAATAATACTAGGAGGAAAGATGGAATGATGGAAGGGAAAATAGGTAAAATTTTAATAGTTGATGATGATCTAAATATATGTGAAGTAATAAAAATGTATTTAGATAGTGCTGGATATGATACTAGAGTGAGTAATGATGGTAAAGAAGCGCAGGAGGCTTTTGAGGAATATAAGCCTGACTTAGTGCTATTAGACATAATGCTACCACATATGGATGGTATAGATGTATTAAAATGGATTAGAAAGGATTCACATTGCCCAGTTATAATGCTAACTGCAAAGGGAGAAACTTTTGATAAAGTGTTAGGATTGGAATTAGGAGCAGATGATTATATGGTTAAACCTTTTGAACCAAAGGAATTAGTAGCTAGGGTTAAAGCGGTACTTAGAAGATATAATTCTGATGGGGAAGATAGAGAAGTTTTAAAATTTGAAGATCTTGTAATAGATATTAATTCTTATACAGTAATATACAAAGATGAAGAAATAAAAATGCCACCAAAGGAATTTGAGCTTCTTTATTATTTAGCCAATAATAAAAATAGGGTATTTACAAGGGAGCAATTACTTTGTGAGGTGTGGGGATATGATTATCCAGGTGATTCAAGAACCGTTGATGTTCATATAAAAAGATTGAGAGAGAAGTTATCAGGTGGTGTTAACTGGCAGATAGAGACTGTATGGGGAGTTGGTTATAAATTTGAGGTGAAATAACTTATGAAAAAGGGATTATTTTCAAAAATGGTAGCAACTTTTACAGCAATAATTGCAATAAGTTTTGTTGTAACTGCTACTTTTTTATCCTACTGGTTCGAAAGCTATTATTTTGAACAAAGAAAAAGTCAATTAATTAGTGAAGGACAATATATAGGAGTAGGAGCAGTAAAATATTTAGAGGGAAATTTATCAAGTGAGAGAATTGGTGAACTTTTATATAGTATAGGAAATTATTTATCTAGTAATATTTGGTTGACGGATAATTATGGAATAGTTTATTCTGTGTCTAATAGTAAGTATAGTAATTTAATAGGGAAACAGGTTTTGACAGATGAATTAGAGGAGCTAAGATTTGGAAATGATATAGAGAAAAGAGGATCATATTCTAATATATTTACAGCACCAGTTCATACATTTATAATTCCAGTTTTTCATAATGATACTTTTAAAGGGGCAGTTATAATGCACACTTCCCTTGATGAAATAAGAGGACCTTTAAATAAAGTTTATCAAATTATTTGGTTATCAGCTATATTGGCTATTATAGGATCCTGTTTTATCATATATTATTTTTCTCAGAGAATAATTATAAAACCCTTAGGTAAAATTAATTATGTAGCAGATAAGATATCAAAAGGAGAGGTGGACAAAAGAGTTCATATTAGGGCAGAAGATGAGATAGGAGAACTTGCTAATTCTTTTAATTTAATGGCGGAATCTTTAGAAAAAATAGAGGTTAATAGAAGACAATTTATTTCTAATGTATCTCATGAGATTCGTTCACCGCTTACCTCTATAAAAGGGTTTATAGGCGGAATAATAGATGGAGTAATACCAGAGGAGAAGGTAAATTATTATTTAACATTAGCCTATGATGAAATTCAAAGACTTACTAGATTAGTAAATGATTTATTGGATTTATCTTCCATTGAAGCAGGACAATTGAAATTAAATATTGAGGAAGTAAATGTAAATGAAATTATTAGATTGGCTGTTATAAGGTTTGAAACTAAAATTAAAAATAATAAAATCAATGTGGAAGTAACTTTACAGGATGATGACTTATATGTAGTAGCTGATAAAGATAGATTAACCCAAGTTGTTACTAATCTTATTGATAATGCATTAAAGTATGGAGAAGATGGTGGCAAGATAGAAATAAATACTAAAGTTAAAGGAAATAAAGTTTATGTTTCTGTTTTTAATACAGGTAAAAAAATAAAGGAAGAGGATTTAAAAAATATATGGTCTAGATTTTATAAAGCTGATAAAGCAAGATCTTCTAAGATTAGTACGGGATTAGGACTATCGATTGTAAGAAGTATATTGACTCAATTAGGAGAGGATATATGGGCTGAAAATAGAGATGATGGAGTAGAATTTACTTTTACGTTAAAAAAAATATAAAAATTCTATAATGAATTTCTTACAGTTTGTTCATAGTTATGTAAAATAAGTAGCATATAATTTTACTATAGGTTTTGGAGGTGTTATCATTATGGATGATTATAAATTTAATGAAGTAAAGGATGTAAAGTGGCAAAGTATAGGTTCTGAAGATGGTAATATAAAATTTAAAAAAAACAAACGGGGATATAGATTTAGAAATTTTTTGAAACTAATAATTATAATAGTTATAGCAGCTATTTCTGGTGCTGCAACTAGTGCATATATTATTAATAAAAAGTATTCAGGAAAAAATGAGTATTTCTATAAAAATCAGTTATCTAACAATAAAAGTACCGCAGAAACACCTAAAAATGCTGTCAATAAAGTAGCAGAGGCTGTAGGACCTGCAGTAGTTGGTATTAATAATAAAGGAGAAACCTTTTGGGGGTCAACTACCCAAAGTTCAGGATCAGGGATAATTTTTGATCCCAATGGTTATATTGTTACAAATAATCATGTTATTGAAGGGGCTTCAAAAGTTACAGTAAAATTATCTAATGGTAAAGTACTTGAAGCTAAATTAATAGGGGCAGATAAAAGATCAGATTTAGCAGTTATAAAAATAGAAGCTAATAATTTGCCAACGGCTAAGTTTGGGGATTCATCCCAAGTTAAAGTTGGAGATTTAGCTATAGCTATTGGAAATCCATTAGGAGAAGAATTTGCAGGGACAGTTACATCAGGAATTGTAAGTGCATTAAATAGAACAATGCAATATGAGGGTGCGGTGTATAAAGTTTTGCAGACAGATGCTGCTATAAATCCAGGAAATAGTGGAGGAGCATTATGCAATGAAAATGGTGAAGTAATCGGGATAAATAGTTTAAAGCTTGGAGCAAATGTAAATGCTGAGGGAATGGGGTTTGCAATAGCGATAAATGAAGCTAAAGGTATAGTGAATTCCTTGATGAATTATGGTAAAGTTAAAAGGCCAGCATTAGGAGTATTAGGCAAATCAGTGAGCTCAAAGGATGGTAAAATTCAAGGATTTTATGTAAATGAGGTAGTTCAGGGATCAGGAGCAGCTGCAGCAGGGGTTAAACCTACAGATGTAATTATTGAATTAGATAAGACTAAAGTTAAGAGTTATGAAGATTTGTCAGAAGTATTGGATAAACATAAAATAGGAGATTCTGTAAAATGTACTATATGGAGAAATGGTTCTAATATAGATGTAAATATAATACTATCAGAAATGAAAGATTCTAAAAGTTAAGTGTTATATAAAAAGTAATTACTTGGATATAATAATAAAGAGACTGTACACGTCTCTTTATTATTTGTATATTTTAGTATAATATAATAAGTATTATACTAAATTTTAACGGAGGCAATAATATGTTTTTATTAGTTGGACTAGGTAATCCAGGAAGAGAATATGAAAAAACTAGGCACAATGTAGGCTTTGATTGTATAGATTCAATAGCGGGTAAGTATAATATTTTATTAAACAGGATAAAATTTAAGGGAGTTTATGGAGAAGGAAATATAAATGGAGAAAAGGTTATTTTATTAAAACCACAAACTTATATGAATTTAAGTGGAGAGAGTTTAAGAGAAATAGTTCAATTCTATAAAATACCATCCAATGACATAATAGTTATTTATGATGATGTGGATTTGGAGGTGGGACGATTAAGAATAAGAACAAAAGGAAGTTCAGGGGGGCATAATGGAATTAAGAGTATAATAGCTAACTTAGGAACAGATGAATTTATAAGAGCTAGAATTGGAATAGGAAAAGCGGAAAGAGATATGGTTTCTCATGTATTAGGTAAATTTATACCAGAGGATAGAGAAAAATTAAATCAATGTTTTGAGGTAGTTAGAAAGTCAGTAGAAATTATTATTAAGGAAACTCCTGAAAAAGCAATGAATAAATTTAATAATTTTAAAGCGGAGTAATATAATGAGGTGAATAAAATGAGATTAAGTGGTATTTTTAAGCCTCTAAGAAGTAGTAAGGAATTTAAGACTATTAAAAATAGTATAGATAGAGGTAAATATCCGTTAAGCATATTTGGACTTTCGGAGTCTTCAAGGAGTTATGTTATAAATGGAATGTATGATGAAATAGACAAGCCCTTGTTACTAGTAACTCATAGTGACGTGGAAGCAAGAGATTTATATGAAGATTTATCTTTATATATAAACGAAGTATATTATTTTCCAACGAGAGAAGTAGTTTTTTATAACCTTGATGCTATTTCAGGAGATTTAAGATGGGAAAGATTAAAGGTTATAAAAAGTATATTAGAACCAGGTAAGAAAATTATAGTGGCATCTATTGAATCTTTAGCTGCATCATATATCTCTATGGATTTATATAAAAGATATATATTCAAATTTTCTATAGGGGATATTGTGGATTATAAGGATTTAAGTGAAAAGCTTATCCAGTGTGGATATGAAAAGGTTGACTTAGTAGACAGTAAAGGGCAATTTTCTGTTAGAGGGGGAATACTTGATGTATACTCACCAACATCAGCTGAACCTTATAGAGTAGAACTCTTTGGGGATGAAATTGATTCTATAAGAAGTTTTAATGCAGAGTCTCAAAGAAGTATTGATAAGACGGATTCTATAGAATTATTTCCTGCAAAAGAAATAATTTTAAATAGAAACAATATAGAAATAGGTTGTAAAAATATTCAAAGTGATCTTGAAAGTGTAACTTCTATTTTAAAAGAAAAAGGTAATAATGAAGCTATAGAAAAATTAGATAATATAGTTAATAGGAACTTAGAAAGTTTAAAAGAAAATTGGTCATTTGAGACCATAGATAGTTATTTGCCATATTTTTATGATAAAATAGATGGGTTTTTAGATTATTTTAAAGATTGGTTTATTGTACTAGATGATGTTCAAAGATGTGAAGGAAAACTGGAAAGTGTATATTATGAATTTCAGGACAACTATAAAAATTTTTTAAGTAGGGGAAATGTTTTACCTAAACAAGCAGAACTTTTAATTCCTAAACATGAACTATGGGATACATTAAAAGATAGTCAAATTGTAACATTAAGTGCTATTCCTAAATCTGTAAAAGTTCTAGAACCTAAAGAAATAGTTAATTTTTCACAAATAACTTTGAGTAATTACCAAGGTCAATTAGATATTCTTATAGATGATATAAAGGAGAAAAAAGCAGCAGGTTATAGAATTTTAATATTATCAGGTACAAGGCCAAGAGGGGAAAGACTAGTAAACACATTAAGGGATAATGACATAGAAAGTGTTTATAAAGATGTGGTAAATGAAATAATGCCTGGAGAGGTTATAATAACCTTTGGTAGTCAATTAAAAGGATATGAGTATACCCAATTAAAATTATGTATTATATCAGATAAAGAAGTTTTTGGAAAAGCTAAGAGAAAATTAGCTAAAAAACAGAACAAAAAAGGTTTGAGTAAAATTAAAAGTTTTACTGAGTTAAAGCCAGGAGATTATGTAGTACATGTAAATCACGGTATAGGAGTATATAAAGGTATAAAACAACTAGAAATTGCCGGTCACAAGAAGGATTATTTAGAGTTAATGTATTTTGGGGATGATAAACTTTATGTACCGGTTGAGCAATTGGATATGGTTCAAAAATATATAGGTAGTGAGGGAAATGCACCTAAAGTAAATAAATTAGGGAGTTCTGAATGGACAAAAGCTAAAAATAAGGTAAAAAAATCTATAGAAGAAATAGCAGAGGACTTAGTAAAATTATATGCGGTACGTTCTACACTTAAAGGATATAAATATTCTAAGGACACTGTATGGCAAAAGCAATTTGAGGAGGAATTTCCTTTTGAAGAAACTCCTGATCAAATTACTGCTATAGAAGAAATAAAATCAGATATGCAGTCAAATAAAGCCATGGATAGATTATTATGTGGAGATGTAGGTTATGGTAAGACAGAAGTTGCTTTAAGAGCAGCATTTAAAGCCGTAATGGATGGAAAGCAAGTAGCTTTTTTAGTACCTACTACTATATTAGCACAACAACATTACAATAATCTTTTGGAAAGATTCTCTGATTTTCCTATTAAAGTAGATATGATAAGTAGGTTTAAAACTCCTGCACAACAAAAATCTACTATTAAATCAATTAAAGAAGGGAATATAGATATTTTAATTGGAACCCATAGAATATTACAAAAAGATGTATTGTTTAAAGATTTAGGACTTCTTGTTATAGATGAAGAGCAAAGATTTGGAGTAAAACATAAAGAGAAAATAAAGACATTAAAAAAGAATGTGGATGTACTTACTCTAAGTGCTACACCTATACCTAGAACGTTACATATGTCTTTAGTTGGAGTTAGGGATATAAGTGTTATAGAAACCCCTCCTGAGGAAAGATTCCCTATTCAAACTTATGTAGTTGAATACAATGATCAATTAATAAGGGACTCTATATTAAGAGAAATAAATAGAGGTGGTCAGGTTTATTTTGTATATAATCGAGTTGAAAACATAAAGGAAATAGCCTCTTATGTTTCTAAACTTGTACCTGAAGCTAAAGTTGCTATAGCACATGGACAGATGCAAGAAAGAGAATTAGAAAATGTTATAATGGGATTTATGAAAAATCAGTATGATGTACTTGTTGCAACTACAATAATAGAAACGGGTATGGACATACAAAATGTTAATACTATGATAATATATGATTCTGATAAGATGGGATTGTCACAGTTATATCAATTAAGAGGGAGAGTTGGAAGAAGTAATAGAATTGCATACTGTTATTTAACATATAAAAGAGATAAAATTTTAACAGAAGTTGCAGAAAAAAGGTTAAAAGCTATAAAAGAATTTACGGAATTAGGATCAGGATTTAAGATTGCCCTTAAGGATTTAGAAATTAGGGGTGCAGGAAATATGATGGGATCTTCACAACATGGACATATGGCGTCTGTTGGTTATGATCTGTATTGTAAAATGTTAGAAGATACAATAAAAAAAGTTAAAGGTGAAATTGATAGAGAACCTATAGAAACTACGGTAGAGCTTAAGGTGGATGCGTTTATACCGGAAAATTATATAGGTGATGAAATTCAAAAAATAGAGATTTACAAGAAAATAGCAGCAATAGAATCATATGAAGATATGATGGATGTTCAAGAGGAACTAGAAGATAGGTTCTCTGAAATTCCTCCATCTGTTCAAAATTTAATAGATATTGCTTATATAAGATGTATTTCTAAAGATTTAGGAATAGAAGAGATAAAAGAAAAAGGTAATGAAATAATTATAAAATTTGATAATAAGGAAAGATTTAATGAGAAGCTTAGAAAAAATATAAAAAATAATTATAATAGAGAAGTGATATTTAAGTTTGGTGATAAACCAGCCTTAGGATATAATTTAAAAAATATAAAAAAGGAGGAATTATTAAGTAAATTAAAAGAACTGATTTTAAATATAAAAAGCTAAAATGAATATTTTTCATAACTATATATAAAAAGATTAATATTCAAATTATTTGCAATGGAAACTAAAGATTATAATAATAATAAAGATTAAATAGAAAGAGTGGGGGAATAAAATTGAAAAACATAAAAAAATTAGTGGCATCTACATTAATAAGTATACTTGCTATGTCTGCGGTAGGATGTAGTATGATAGAAAAAACACCTGAGGCAATAAATAAAAGTGTTGTTGCCAAAGTTGGTAATGAAAAAATTACAAGAGGTGAATTGGATACCAATCCAATGCTAACAGAGCAGATATCAAAAATAAAGCAACAATATGGTGAAAATTATGATAAAAATACTGAAGTAAAAGACCAGTTACTTCAGTATAAAAAGCAAGTTTTAGATCAAATGATAACAGAAAAAATATTATTAAGTAAGGCTAAAGAGTTAAAGGTTGACGAATCTAAAATAAACGAAGAGCTTACAAAAACTATTGACAACATTATAAAACAAAATTTTAATGGAGATAAAGCAAAGTACAGTGAAGAAATAAAAAAGATGGGTGTGGATGAAAACACACTAAAAGAGTTTTATAAAACACAATTAATAGCAAATGAGGTTCAAAAGACAGTAACAAAGGATGTAAAAATTGATGATGCAAAGGCTTTGAAATACTATAATGATAACATATATAGTTTCACAGAAAAACCAAGTAAATTTCATGCATGGCATATTTTAGTTAAAACTGAGGAGGAAGCTAAAAAAGTTAAAGAAAGACTTAACAAAGGTGAAGATTTTGCTAAAGTGGCGAAGGAAGTTTCCACTGATCCTGGATCAAAAGAAAGTGGTGGTGATTTAGGTTCTGTTGAATATAGCCAATTTGTAAAACCTTTTTCAGATGCAGTTGTTAAGTTAAATAAAGGTGAAATATCAGATCCAGTTAACAGTAAGTTTGGATATCATATTATAAAAGTAATAGATAAAGATCCTGTTTCATTTAAAAAGTTTGATACTGTAAAGGAACAGATAAAGAAAGATACATTAGCAGAAGAGCAGCAGAAAGTGTTTACTGAAAAAGTAAATCAATGGAAAAAGGATACAAAAATTGAAACAGAAAAGTATGAAAAGAATATATTATAGTAAAAAAAACCCGAAATTTTAAATTTCGGGTTTTTTTAAATTACAAATGTGTATAAAATTTCATATTTAGAAAGATAATATTAATACAAGTCGTAATAAATAAATATTTTTAGTTAAGGGAGGAAAATTTTATGAAGGCAACAGGAATTGTAAGACGTATAGACGACCTAGGAAGAGTAGTAATTCCTAAAGAAATAAGAAGAACATTAAGGATCAGAGAAGGAGATCCTTTAGAAATTTTTACAGATAGAGAGGGTGGAATAATACTAAAAAAATATTCCCCTATAGGAGAGTTAAGTGAATTCTCTAAAGGATATGCTGAAGCATTACAGCAAGCTATTGGCAACATAGTATTTATATGTGATAAGGATAGTATAATATCTATTAGTGGAGCTCAGAAGAAAGAATATTTGGATAAAAAGATAAGTAATGAGTTGGAAAAGATAATAGATGATAGAAAGACAGTGCATTTTAATCAGGGCTCACAATTTGTATCATTATATGATGATGAAGAAGTAGAAGGAAAATATAAAGCTCAAGTTATTTCTCCTATAATTTCAGAAGGAGATGCAATAGGAGCTGTAATCATTGTATCTAAGGAAGAAGGGAAAACATTTGGTGATGTAGAAATCAAATTAGCTGAAACTGCATCATCCTTCTTAGGTAAACAAATGGAACAATAAATGGCAAACATGGCAGCATGTCTGCCATTTATTGTTTTTTAATTCTTTCTAGATTATTGACTATAAAAATAAAAAATATTCAAATGAAGTAATAATATTCCCTTAAGCTAAATAATATATTTAGAAGGATAAGGGGGTATAAATTGATGAAAAAGCAGTCTCTTATAAAAGGAACATTTATTTTAGGTATAGCGGGAATACTTGCGAAATTTTTAGGGTTGTTTTTCAGATGGCCTCTCATAATGTTAATAGGAGATGAAGGGGTGGGCTATTACCAAATGTCATACCCATTATATATGTTTTTTATTGCAATAGCTTCTGGAGTGCCTGTGGCTATATCAAAAATGGTGTCTGAAGAAAAGGCAATTGGTAATAACGAGGGAATAATACAAGTTTTTAAGAAATCAATGCTTCTTATGATTATAATAGGAGGAGGATTTTCAGCATTTCTGTTTATATTTTCTAAGCAACTTATACAGTTCTTTAAATGGGATGTTAAGTCTTACTATTCACTTATAGGGATAGCCTCTGCACCAATATTTATATCTATAATGAGTGCCTTTAGAGGTTTTTTTCAAGGGTTACAAAATATGAGCCCTACTGCAGTATCACAAATAATAGAGCAGATAGGAAGAGTTTTTTTTGGAATAGGACTAGCATACATATTGTTACCTAAAGGTATAGAATATGCTGCAGGAGGGGCTGCATTTGGTGCTACAGCAGGGGGGATATTTGGTGGTATATATTTATTTTTTAGATATATGTCTATAAAAAGAGAGCTTAATATAAATAAAGTAAAGGATAATTTATTTATATTAACAAAGCTTATATATATATCTATTCCTATTTCTTTAGGAGCCACTGTAGGAAGTATAATGAGTCTTATAGACTCGGCTTTAGTACCTCAAAAACTTTTGGAAGCTGGATATAGCTACAAGCAAGCAACCATACTATATGGACAGCTTACAGGAAAGGCATTTGTATTAGTAAATGTACCTCTTACTATATCTATAGCATTATGTGCATCAATTGTTCCTATAATAGCTGAATTTTATATACTCAATAGAAAAGGTGAACTTGTAGAGAAAGTTAATTTAGCAATTAAATTTTCAATGGTTATAGCCCTTCCATCTTTTCTAGGATTGTTTTTTTTGTCAGCTCCTGTTATGAGACTATTGTTCCCTGGACATAGTCAAGGATATGAAATTCTTAAATATTTATCTATTTCTATACCATTTATAATAATAACTCAAACAACAACAGCTATACTACAAGGGGTGGGTAGATATTTAAGACCTGTGTTAAACCTTGTAATAGGATGTATAGTAAAAATTATTATAACAGTTACACTAGTACCTATTCCGGATTTGAACATCTATGGAGCTGTTGTAGGCAGTATAATGGGGTATTTAATCTCCTCAATATTAAATATAAGATGTTTAAAGCAAACTCTTAAAATATCTCTTAATTATTATGAAATTATGATAAAACCAATGTATGCTTCTGTAATTATGATAATTGGAGTAATATATATATATATTACGGCATTTGATTATACTTGGAGTAACGCATTGGCATGTTTAATAGCAGTATTTTCTGGTATATTAATATATAGTATACTAATTGTGTTAATGAGAATATTTAGTTATAGTTATTTTAAGCATAAATTTCTTAAATACAAAAGGAGAGATAATAGATGATAAAAGTAGTGGGATTAGGACCAGGAGCTAAAGAAGCTCTTACCTTGGGGACCATAGATGTATTAAAGCAATGCAAGCATGTATATTTGAGGACACATAAGCATCCTACTGTAGAATATCTAAAGGATTTTGGCATAGAATTTACTACATTTGATAATAAATATGAACAGATGGATAGTTTTGATGAGGTATACCAATCCATAGCAAAGGATATAATTAAAAACTATGAAGAATTTCATGATATAGTGTATGCAGTACCAGGTCATCCATTGGTAGCTGAAAAATCTGTAATTAATTTATTAAAATTATGTAGGGAAGAGAATATAGATATAGATATTTTACCAGCAGTTAGTTTTGTAGACTCTATGATGGAGGCTCTTAAACTTGATCCTATAGAAGGAATAAAAATAATAGACGCCTTTGATATAAAAAATCAATTATTAGATAAAAGAGTAGGAACCATAATAACACAAGTGTATAATAAATTTATAGCTTCCGAGGTTAAGCTTACTCTACTAGAGTATTATAAGGATGAAACAGAAATATATTTTGTAAGAGCTGCAGGAGTGAAGGGACTACAAAGTGTAAGAAAAATTCCAATATATGAGTTAGATAGGCAATTAGATATAGATTATTTAACATCAATTTTTATTCCTAAAGATGAAAACAATAATAATGATTTTTACGATTTACTTAACATAATGGAGAAACTAAGAAGTGGGGATGGATGTCCATGGGATAGAGATCAAACCCATGAATCTTTGAAAAAATATTTAATAGAAGAAAGTTATGAAGTGATAGATGCTATAGATAATAATGATGATGATGGTATTGTAGAAGAACTGGGAGACGTATTATTACAAGTAGTATTTCATTCACAGATAGGAAAAGAAGAAGGTTTTTTTAATATAAATGATGTAATAAAAGGAATATGTGATAAAATGATAACGAGACATCCACATGTATTTAATAATATGCTAGTTAATTCATCAGAAGAAGTTTTAGATAATTGGGATAAAATAAAAAAGAAAGAAAAAGGATTTATTACATATACAGAAGAATTAAAACATATAGGAAAAACATTTCCAGCACTTATAAGAGCTGATAAGGTTCAAAAAAAGGCGGCAAAGGTTGGATTTGATTGGGATAAAGTTGAAGATGCTATGGAAAAAGTCTTAGAAGAATTTTATGAGGTAAAAGATGTATATAAAAATAATAATAGGGAAAAAATATTAGAAGAAGTTGGAGATTTAATATTTGCTACAGTAAATGTAGCAAGATTCCTTGACATTGACCCTGAGTTTGCATTAAATTATACTATAGATAAATTTATTAGCCGATTTCAATACATAGAAAAATCTGCGGTTAATATGGATGTCAAACTAAATGAAATGACATTAGAACAAATGAATCAATTGTGGGAAGAATCAAAGAAAAAAGAAAAGAAATCTTTGTGATTTCTACGATTAAAAAAAGGAATTTTAAATTAAGTGCAGAATATGCTATTTTATAGCATATTCAAATTTAAGGAGGTAACAAAGGTGAACAAATCAGAATTAATCACAAGTATGGCAGAAAAATCAAAACTAACAAAGAAGGATGTAGAACTAGCTTTAAAATCATTTATAGAAAGTGTTGAGGAAGCACTAGAATGTGGAGAAAAGGTACAGTTAGTAGGATTTGGAACTTTTGAAACTAGAAAAAGAGCTGCAAGAATAGGCAGAAATCCAAAGACTAAAGAAGAAATAAATATTCCAGAATCAACAGTTCCAGTATTTAAACCTGGTAAAGAATTCAAAGAAAGAGTTAATAAATAAAATATTGTTTTTACTATATTTTAAAAAAACCTGGGTGAGAATCTGGGTTTTTTGTTTTTTTAGGAGGGATATCAATGAGATTAGATAAATACTTAAAAGTTTCAAGGATAATAAAAAGAAGAACTATAGCTAAAGAAGCTTGTGAAAGTGGAAGAGTTCTTATAAATGATAAAGTGGTAAAGCCTAGCACTGAAATAAAGGAAAATGATATTATAGAAATAAAGTATGCTGATAGATCAATAAAAGCGAAAGTTATAAACATAGCTGAACATGTAAAAAAAGAAGATGCTAAGGAAATGTATGAAATAATAGCTGGAACAGAAAATTTATAAAATATTTTTAAAGGACTAGTTGAATATACTTCTAGTCTTTTTCTTTTTAAAGTTCTATAAAATATTAGGCAGTCATATAATTACTATAGGTTGGAGGTGTATTATATATGGAAAAAAAGGAAATAAAAATAGAAGAAAAAAGTAGTATGACCTTAGAAAATAGAAAGAGATTATTTCTAAATGGTGTGGTTGAAGTTGTAAGTTTCAATGAGGATCAAATAATATTAAATACAAAATTAGGAACTTTACATATAAAGGGTGAGGGATTAAAGATGAATAAGCTGGATGTGCAAAATGGGGAAGTTATTATAAATGGTATGATAAATTCCTGTGTATATGTAAATAAAGAAAATAAAAAAGAAAAAGAAAAACTATTTAAGAAATTATTTAAATAGAGGTAAATATGATAATTTCAATACATCAACAATTAAAGTTATTAATATTTAGTTTAGCATCCGGTATTATTACTGGTATACTATTTGATATATATAGAATAATAAGAGGATTTGAGAATCCAAAACAAATAGTTACTTTTATAGAAGATACTTTATTTTGGATTTTATCGGGTATTTTAGTTTTTATTTTCCTTTTATATACTAATTATGCTTATGTCGGTTTTTATGTATATTTATTTATTGCATTAGGCATATATTTATACCTAAAATTTGTAAGTAAGGTTTTTTTAAAAGTGCTGCATAATATTTTAAAAAGTATAGGAAAAGCCTTAAGAATGTCTAAAAACTTGATATTTTTTCCTATAGAAGTTATGATATATAAATTTAGAAGAAAAAAGTAAGTTAAAATTCTAAAAATCACTTGAAGAAAATTCAAATTGCAATTAGAATATAGTTAAAGGATAAAATACGCTCATGAAGGGAATTATTTTTATTAAATGATTAAGAAGATTAAATTTAAAAGTCTATTTTTAATTATGGTTGTGTTTTATATTGGATATATATTTGTAAATCAGCAATTTACAATAAAAAATATAAAAACACAAATTAATGAAAAAAATATTGAGCTACAAAAATTACAGGACAAAAATCAAAAACTACAGGATGAAGTAAATATGTCTAAAGATGATTCTTATATAGAAAGGTTGGCAAGGGAAAGATTAAAGCTTGTGAAACCTAATGAGATCCCTGTGGTGAATAGCAAATAGTATTGGTTAATTTTAAAAATTAATATACATTTATTTTTTAAGGAGGAATTTTTTTAATATGACCTTAAAGGCAGGAAACATACTAGAAGGTACAGTGGTTAACATTACAAACTTTGGTGCTTTTGTTGAAATTGAAGGCAAGACAGGTTTGGTGCATATATCTGAGGTATCAGATAGTTATGTAAAAGATATTAGAAGTTATTTAAAGGAAAGTGATAAAGTAAAGGTTAAAGTTATTTCAGTAGATGATAATGGCAAGATAAGTTTATCAATAAAGCAAGCATCACCGCAAAAAAAATCTATGAAACCTATTGAGATTGATTGGAGTAAGGAAAAGGAAAAAGAAAAACAGCCTTCAAAAAACTTTGAGGATATAATGTCAAAGTTCTTAAAGGAAAGTGAAGAAAGACTTCAAGATATGAAGAAAAATCAGGATTCAAAAAGTAGGGGCTATAGAAAAAGTTCAAATTACTAGGAATTAAGAGGCTTTTTAGCCTCTTTTTATAAATTAATAAAAAAAAATGTTGACATAAATAAATTGTTAATATATAATTAATCATGTCGTGAGATACAGAAAAAAAAATTCACGTGCCGAAGTGGCGGAACTGGCAGACGCACAGGACTTAAAATCCTGCGATGCTTAAAACATCGTACCGGTTCGATTCCGGTCTTCGGCACCACAATATCGCGGGGTGGAGCAGTTGGCAGCTCGTCGGGCTCATAACCCGAAGGTCATAGGTTCAAGTCCTATCCCCGCTACCAAAAGAAAATATGGCGGAATAGCTCAGCTGGCTAGAGCATTCGGTTCATACCCGAAGTGTCGTAGGTTCAAGTCCTATTTCCGCTACCATATAGATTATATGCCGAAGTGGCGGAACTGGCAGACGCACAGGACTTAAAATCCTGCGATGCTTAAAACATCGTACCGGTTCGATTCCGGTCTTCGGCACCATAATATCGCGGGGTGGAGCAGTTGGCAGCTCGTCGGGCTCATAACCCGAAGGTCATAGGTTCAAGTCCTATCCCCGCTACCAAAAGAAAATATGGCGGAATAGCTCAGCTGGCTAGAGCATTCGGTTCATACCCGAAGTGTCGTAGGTTCAAGTCCTATTTCCGCTACCAGATAGATCCCGTAAGTTAGCTTACGGGTTTTTTAGTGTAAAGAAAGAAAAAAAGCTTCTTTTGCCTAATCACAACCATATATTTCCAATTACAACATAATCATCTCTTTTTTGTTTTTTGCTCTAAAAAAATATTAATCTTTTACTTTAAAATAATTTTTCCCGTAAATACTAGAGATATATGTCCTAAAAAAAATTTAATCAGCACTCACCTTATGACAATTATTTCCAGTAACCTTTGTTATAATTTAAAATGAAATATTTACAAGGGTGGTGGGTTTATAATGCAATATGGTGCAGAGATATTTCCATATAAAAGAATAAAAAAGGCTAATAAGGATAGACATAAAGGAAAAGAAATTAATTGGAGTTCTATTGTTACCGTAATTATTTATTTCTTTTCTGCTTTATTTACAAGTAGAGTAATTATGGTAAATTTGATGGCTCCTTTTGGAATTGCGTTTTTAGTAGCTGCAATTATTTCTGAGGATAATAAATTTACTATGATAACTGGTATTGGATGTACTATAGGGTATATATCCTTATATAATAATATACGAAATATATGGATATATTTTGTAATAACAGGTACAGTAGTATTTTCAAGTTATGTATTTAATAAGATTAAAACTAACAAAAAGATATATATATTATATGGTATTATTTTTCTTGAATTATTTTTATACAATAGGTTTATATTACACATTAGCACAACTATAGCTTTTTTAAATGCTATCTTTGAAATAGCGTGTATCTTTCCAATATATTATATTATTAATTATTCAATTACATGCATTAAACAATTAAAAACTAAACATTTATATACTGGAGAAGAAATTATAAGTATGGCAATAACATTATCGTTAATAGTGGCAGGGACTTGGGGAATAAGTATATATGGTGTCTCTGTAAGAAATATATTAGCCCTTACGTCTATTGTAATGATTGGTTACATAAAAGGTAGTTCGGCTGGTGGAGCTTGTGGGATAGCAATGGGAACAATTGTAGGCCTATCTACAAGTAATATGGTAACTTTTGTAGGGGTATATGGTGTTTGTGGTTTAATATCAGGTATATTTAAGTCAATGGGAAAATGGATAAGTGGATTATCTTTTGTAGTTATATTTGCCATTTTAAAGTTATACTCAGATATAGGGGTGCAATTTCAATTTAAGGAGGCTTTAGTTGCATTATTTATATATTGTATTATTCCAAATACATTATATAAAAAAATGGAATTGGAATTGGATTGGGAAATGAAACAAGAAAATGTAAAAGAGAATTATGTAAATAATATAAAAGATTTATTTTTAGATAGATTAACAGGATTTTCAGATGTGCTTCTAGATATGAGTGTTATACTGGAAAATTTATCCAACAATGAAAAATTAGAAATGAAAACTAAAAGTAGCGCTTTGGTAGAGAACTTAGCAGATAGAGTTTGTGGCAATTGTAATATGAATTCTATGTGTTGGAAAAGAGAGAATTTTTATACTTATTCTGCTCTAGAAGAAATGATAAGAAATTATCAAAATAAAAAGAAAGTAGTTCCTGATGAAATAGATAGGAAATGTATAAAAAGGGCTGCGCTCATAAGAAACACAGAGGAGATAGTAAATAACTATATAATAGATGAAACATGGAAACATAGATTAACTGAAAGCAGAAGATTTTTGGCAACTCAAATAGGTAATATATCTGCTTCTGTAAATGAGATGAGGGAAGAGTTTAATGAAAGTATAAAGTTCAATAGATATATTGAAAAAGATATAAGAAGAATACTAAATAAAAATAATATAAAATACAGAGACGTATTTTGTTATAATAATAAGAAAGATAGGTTAATTATAAAGTTATCTATGAATGCATGTGGTGGCAAACAAAAGTGTGTAAAACAAATATTACCTTTAATCAATAATGTAACGGGTAAAATGATGAGCATAAGTGAGGAATGTTGTAATTTAGATGTCACTAGTAGAACTTGTGCTATAACATTAGAGGAAACACCAAAGTATCATATAGCTTCTTATGCGGGTATATTATGTAAAGATGGAGAAAAGTTTAATGGTGATAGTTATGCTTATGATAAGTTGAAGGATGGCACATATATAACAATAATAAGTGATGGAATGGGATCGGGTCCACAAGCAGAACAAGAAAGTAGTGCAGCAGTAGAATTAATAAAAAAATTTGCTGAAGCTGGATTTAGTAAACTTACAGCTATTAATACTATAAATTCGCTTATGACTATAAAATTTTCAGAGGAGGAGAAGTTTTCAACTGTGGATTTAAATAGTGTGGATTTATACTCTGGTGAAGCTAATTTTATGAAGGTTGGTGCTGTAGCCAGTTTTATAAAATCTAAAGATAAGGTAGATATAATAAAATCTAAGACACTACCTATAGGTGTATTAGATAAGGTAGATGTGGATATAGTAAACAAACAGGTTCATAATGGAGACTTAATTATAATGCTTAGCGATGGAGTTTTAGATTATAATGTTAATGAAGCTGGAAAAATAGACTGGTTATTAAAGTATCTTAGAGAAACTAATTTCAATAAGCCAGAGGAATTATGTAAAGACATTGTGAATAAAGTTAAAGAGTTAAGCAATGGCAAGATAAAAGATGATATGACAGTAGTTGTTTCAAAGGTATATGCTTTGTATTAAAGTAAAAAACCAGAGATCAAATACAATTGCTATATGATTTCTGGTTTTTAAGATTTTATTTATGTTATAATTAAGATTATGAAATTTTAGGGAAGTGTTATTTTTATGATAGATAACGTTGTAAAAACTATAGAAGATAATAGTATGATAAGTTTAGGGGATAAAATAATAGTAGGGGTATCTGGGGGACCAGATTCTATGTGTTTACTTCATGTACTACATGTTTTGAGGGATAGATATAAAATAAGATTGGTAGTTGCCCACGTAAATCACTGTCTAAGAGGGGAAGAATCTGACAGAGATGAAGATTATGTAAAAGAGTTTTGTAAATTTAAAAGTATAGAGTTTTACGCTATAAGAGTTGACATAAATAAAATGTGCCAAGAAAAAAACATATCCTGTGAGACAGCAGGAAGGGAAGCAAGGTATTCTTTTTTTAACAAAGTATTGAAGGAGACAAAAGGTAATAAAATAGCATTAGCACATAATGCTAACGATCAATGCGAAACTATACTTATGAGGATTATGAGAGGAACAGGGATGCAGGGGCTTATAGGAATAAAGCCAGTAAGAGATAATCTATATATTAGACCGCTTATTAATTCTAATAGAGAAGATATAGAGGAGTATTGTGATGAGTTTAATATAAATCCCAGAATAGATAAGACTAATTTAGAGACTATATATACAAGAAATAAAATAAGATTAGAGCTTATTCCATATATGAAAAATAATTTTAATTCTGATTTAGTTAATTCTGTAAATAGATTATCAACAAATATTGCTATAGATAATGAGTTTATGGAAAAAATAAGTATGGATACATTTAACAAATATTCTATAATTAGTAAAGATAAGGTTATAATAAGAAAGGAAGTTTTTGATAAACATATGGCTATAGTAAGTAGAATACTGAGATTAGCCATACATTATATAAATGGAAATTTATATAATTGTGAAAAAATACATATAGACAGTATTATAAAACTACAGAATAATACAACAGGGAAATTTATAAGGTTACCTAATAGTATAGTAGCAATAAACAACTATGGTGATATTGTTATAAATAAGAAAGGTAAAATAGAATATAAGAAGAATAATGAAGAGTATGTTATAAATTTGGGGGAAAATAAATTAGATAATAATATAAAAGTTTGTGCCACTTTAATCAATGGTCAAGAAAGCATAAATTTTGATGAAGCTGTAAATACAAAATATTTTGATTTTAATAAAATTAATGGTAATATATTGTTAAGATATAGAAAGGATGGGGATAGATTTACGTCATTAGGGATGAAGGGTAGTAAAAAAGTAAAAGATATATTTATGGATTTGAAGATACCTAAAAATGAAAGAGATAATATACCACTTATTTGCTTCCACAATGAAATAGCATGGATAGTTGGGTATAGGGTTAGCGAAAAATTTAAAGTTGAAAAATCTACTAAAGAAATTTTGAAGATATCAGTTGAAAGTGAGGAAATAAGATGAGCAAAATGAAAGATGATATTAAAGAAATATTATTAGATGAACAACAGTTAAGGAATAAAATAAAGGAAATAGGAAAAAGGATTAGTAGTGATTATTTAGGAAAAGATCTAATGCTTATAGGTGTATTAAAAGGATCAGTACCTTTTATGGCTGATCTTATGAAGGAGATAGAAATACCATGTACTATGGATTTTATGGCTGTTTCAAGTTATGGGAATTCAAGTAAAACTTCAGGAGTTGTAAGAATATTAAAAGATTTAGATTTTGAAATAGAAAATAAGGATATACTAATAGTAGAAGATATTATAGATTCAGGAGTAACTTTAAGATATCTTGTAGACTATTTAAAAGGTAGAAATCCTAATAGTATTCAAATAGCTTCTTTATTAAATAAGCCGGATAGAAGAATGGTAAAGATAGATGCCAAATATATTGGATTTCAGGTCCCAGATCACTTTTTAGTGGGATATGGATTAGATTTTGCAGAAAAATACAGGAATTTACCTTATATTGGTATATTAAAAGAGGAAATTTACAAATAATTAAGTCTAAATATTATTGTAAAGGAATATTTGATATGATACAATTTTACAGTATAAACTAGAAAGAGAGGGGGGCCAGTAATGAATAAGAAATTTTCAAGTGCAACGGCCTGGGTTGTAGTACTTATTGGAGTTATTGTTGCCGCTTTATATTTGGCAAGAACTAATGAAAGTGCAACAACTGTTAATTTTAACCAATTCCAAAAATATTGGATAAATAATGAAATAAAAAGTTTTGAAGTAAAAGATGATAAAATGACAGTAATAGGTACTTTAAAAAATGGAAGCCAGTATGAAACAATAGTTCCATTTGAAAGACTTAATCAATTTATAAGTGCTCATGATAAAAATGGAGAGGTAATCGAGAAATATGCACTGCCAGCAAGAACACCTATGTGGTTAAATTGGTTACCTACAGCATTATTAATATTAATGTTTGTAGTATTTTGGTTTATGTTTATGCAACAATCCCAAGGCGGTGGTGGCAACAGAAATGTTATGAATTTTGGAAAGAGTAGGGCTAAAATGGCTACTCCAGATAAGAAGAAAGTAACATTTAAGGATGTGGCAGGAGCAGAAGAGGAAAAAGAAGAGTTGGCTGAAATAGTTGATTTTTTAAAGCAACCTAAAAGATATAATGAAATGGGAGCAAGAATTCCTAAGGGAGTGCTGTTAGTAGGACCTCCTGGTACAGGAAAAACATTACTTGCAAAGGCTATAGCTGGAGAAGCTGGTGTACCATTTTTTAGTATATCTGGTTCAGACTTTGTAGAGATGTTTGTAGGTGTTGGAGCTTCAAGAGTTAGAGACTTATTTGATCAAGCAAAGAAAAATGCCCCTTGTATAGTTTTTATAGATGAAATTGATGCTGTGGGAAGACAAAGAGGAGCTGGACTTGGGGGAGGACATGATGAGAGGGAACAAACTTTAAATCAGCTGTTAGTTGAAATGGATGGCTTTGGAGCTAATGAGGGCATTATAATGATAGCTGCAACTAATAGACCAGACATATTAGACCCAGCGTTATTAAGACCAGGTAGATTTGATAGACAAATAGTAGTAGGGGCTCCTGACGTTAAAGGTAGAGAAGAAATATTAGTTGTTCATTCAAAAAACAAACCACTGTCATCAGAAGTAAAGTTAGATGTTTTAGCCAAAAGAACTCCGGGATTTACTGGAGCAGATTTAGAAAATTTGATGAATGAGTCTGCATTGCTTGCGGTTAGAAAAGATAAAAAAGAGATAGGAATGGATGAATTAGAAGAAGCTGTTACTAGGGTAATAGCAGGACCGGAAAAGAAAAGTAGGGTAATAGATGAAGAAGATAGAAAACTTACAGCGTATCATGAAGCAGGGCATGCAGTAGTGATGAAATTACTACCACATGCAGATCCTGTCCATCAGATAAGTATAGTTCCAAGAGGTATGGCTGGCGGTTATACTATGCATTTACCAGAAAAGGACAGTTCTTATATGTCAAAATCTAAATTAGAGGATGAAATAGTAGGACTACTTGGAGGAAGAGTTGCAGAAAAATTAATAATAGGTGATATCAGTACTGGTGCCAAAAATGATATAGACAGAGCTACTACAATAGCAAGAAAAATGGTTATGGATTACGGAATGAGTGATAATCTTGGACCAATAGCTTTTGGAAGTGGCCATGACGAAGTATTCTTAGGTAGAGATTTTGGTAAAGCTAAAAATTTTAGTGAAGAAGTAGCTTCAAAAATAGATAAAGAAGTTAAAAATATTGTTGATATGGGATATAATAGTGCCCAATCATTGCTTAGAGAAAATGTTAATAAATTACATGCAGTTGCTAAGGCTCTACTAGAAAAAGAAAAATTAGAAGCAGATGAATTTGAAGAAATATTTGTAAATAGTTAAAACAGAGGAAATTTCCTCTGTTTTTTATTTTTAAAATTTATTAACTTAATGATATAATTAAATTATAAAAATAAAAGAGGTGATAGTTATGGTTAACGTGAAAGAGGGTATCAAAAATATAAAAGAAATAAAGGTTACAGAAAAACTAACAGCCATTGAATGTGGTTCTGGGGATTTATCAGTATATGCAACACCAGCCATGATAGCATTAATGGAAAATGTATCAAAAGATTGCGTTTTACCATTTTTAGAGGAAGGATATACTACCGTAGGAATATCAGTAGATGTAAAACATATAAAAGCAACTCCTTTAGGGATGAAGGTTAAATGTGAGGCTTTGTTAACAAAAATTGAAGGTAAAAAACTTTTTTTTCAAGTGAAAGCTTGGGATGAAGTTGGAGATGTTGGTATAGGAACTCATGAAAGATACATAGTAGAGAAAGAAGGGTTTATGAATAAAGTAAAGCAATAGTATAAAATTTAACAATAATAACGTTTACGTATACAGATATAGAGTAAATTTGCTCTATATCTTCATTTTTATTAATTACATTTTTTCAATATTATGGTATGATAGAAATAAGTATTTTATGGTGAAAGGGGTGTTTTATAATGGATAACGATTCTACAAAAAAGAATGCTAAAAATTTAACTAATGAAAAAAGCAATAAGTATAATGTAGAAGAAAGGATAAAATTACTTTTTGATGAAAATTCTTTTGTTGAGATAGGATCCTATATTAGAGAGAAAAATACTAGGGTTATAACCGGATACGGTACAGTTTCCGGTAAATTAGTATATGCATATGCCTTTGACTATGAATTAAATGGTGGTGTATTTACTAAAAAAGCAAGTGAAAAAATTTGTAATATAATGGATATGGCGGCTAAAATGGGAGCACCTATTGTAAAGATGTACGATTCTATAGGAAGTGACTTATCAGAAAATCTAGATATACTACTAGCCTATGGAAAATTAATTGATAAAAGTTCAAAATTTTCGGGAGTTATACCACAAATTTCTATAGTATACAGTGCTTGTTCTGGGTTATTGGCTGTTGGTTCTGCTATAAGTGATTTTAATATAGTTATCAATGAAAGTTCACAGGTATATTTAAATGATCCAAAAGATGTAATAGTGCATGAAAGTAAATATATAGATTCTAAGAGTTATGGAAACGCATTAAATTTAATGGATAATGGTACAGCGCAAATATTATGTGACAATGAAAAGCAGGCAATAAGCTTAGCAAGAAAATTAGTAAGTTATTTACCTTCTAATAATTTGGAATTTCCTATAGATGATAATATAGATGAAGATAGTAATAAAAAAAATTTACAGAATATTTGCCAAATTGAAAATTTGTCTGAAGAAATATGTGATACAGGAACTTTAATTAATATAAATAATATATGGAATACACAGGTAGATACTAATTTAGGAAAAATTGGAGGAATTGTGGTAGGTATAATAGAGAGCAGAGAAGGAGCTAAACTAACAATAAGGGATGTTAATAAAATTGGAAGATTTGTTAAGGTATGCGACTGTTTCAATATACCTATTGTATCATTGGTTGACTGTAAAGGGTTTTTAGAAAGTATAGACGAGGAAAAACAAGGTTTTATTATGGAATTAGCTAAGACATTTACTACTATTACACAGGCAACTGTACCTAAGTTAGCCATAATAGTGGGGAAAGCTTTTGGGGGAGCATATACATTACTCTCAGGGAAAGAAAGTACTTTTGATTTAGTGTGTGCATGGCCAGAAAGCGAAATATGTATTATGGAGCCTAAAAAACTATTAAGTATTTTTTATAGGGATGAAATATTAGAAAGCGACATTCCAAAGAGAAAGGAAAATGATATATTTGATGAGAAAACTAAAGAATTAACGGATATTTATAGGGCAGCTGAAAAGGGGTACGTAGATAATATAATTGAACCACCTTCAACTAAAGATATCATAATAAATTCTTTAAGCATGATGCAAAGTAAAAGGGAGATAAATTATCCTAAGAAACACGGCAGTGTGCTAATTTGAATGAAGGCAAAGGGAGGGGGAGCAATTGAATTTATTTATTGAAGGGTTAAAAGTAACTATTTTTTCTATGGTTATAGTATTTTTGGTTCTAGTTATATTGATGTGTGTTATAAAAATTCAAAATAGGATCTTTCACGATTTTTACTTAGCAAAACCTGAGGATGTAAAACATGTGGATGAAATTAATAGTGCACAACTAAAGGATAAACAAAGTAATGATTATACAAATGATGAATTAAATGATAAGGAGATAGTAGCGGCTATATCTGCAGCGTTAACTATGTATATGGGTACTGATTTGGAAAACGTGAATATAAAAAGTATAAAAAAGATTAAGGGTAGTTCAGAATGGAGAAAATCTGCTATTAATTTTAGAAATATTTAAAGGTTGGGGGAATATTAATGAAAAAATTTTGTGTTACGGTAAATGGGAATAAATATGAGGTTGAGGTGGAAGAGTTATTAAACAACCAAAATGATGAAGGCGCAGTAAGTGTTGAAAAAAATATTAAAGAAGATAATAATAAAGTAAACATGAATAAAAAAGCAGAGAATAATACATCCAAGAAGGATAAAAATAAGAATGTAAAGGGTAAAAAAATAGAAAGTCCTATGCCGGGAAGTATATTAAAGATAAATGTAACAGAGGGAGAAACTATAAAAAAGGGACAGGTATTGTTAATATTAGAGGCTATGAAAATGGAAAATGAAATAATGGCACCTTGTGATGGAAAAGTATTAAATATTCATATAAACAAAGGGGCTAAGGTTGATACAGGGGATTTACTTATGGTTTTAGAATAAATTCATTATAAAAGGGAGTGTTCTAAGTGGATATAATTAAACCTCTTTATGATTTATGGATTTCATCAGGATTTGCCATTATTACTTGGAAGCAAATCATAATGATAGGCATATCAGGTTTATTGGTTTATTTGGCTATTAAAAAAGAATTTGAACCTTTGTTATTATTGCCTATAGCTTTTGGGATGTTAATTACTAATTTACCCCTTAATGGATTACAAAAACCTCCTATTTATGAATTAATAAATGGAAAACTTATAACTAAAGAAGCGGGAGGATTATTTTATTACTTATATAAGGGTGTGGAGTTAGATATATATCCTCCATTAATATTTTTGGGAGTAGGGGCTATGACAGATTTTGGACCGTTAATTGCTAATCCATCTAGTATACTGATGGGAGCAGGTGCACAATTTGGTGTATTTTTTACATTTATAGCTGCACTACTTCTAGGGTTTACTAAGCAAGAGGCTGCAGCTATAGGAATTATAGGCGGGGCAGATGGACCTACTGCTATATATTTGACGACTAAACTAGCAAAAGAGCTTTTAGGACCTATTGCGGTGGCAGCATATTCATATATGGCTTTGGTACCATTGATTCAACCACCAATAATGAGAGCTCTTACTACTAAGGAAGAAAGAACTGTAAGAATGGGACAACTTAGAAAGGTGAGAAAGGTAGAGAAGATAGTATTTCCTATAGTTGTTACAATTTTAGTTATATTATTATTGCCATCTATAGCACCGTTAATAAGTATGCTAATGTTAGGAAACATATTTAGGGAGTCACTAGTAGTTGATAGACTATCTGATACTGCTCAAAATGCTTTAATAAATATTATCACAATATTTTTAGGAGTTACTGTTGGGGCTACAGCCAAAGCGGAAATATTTTTACAGATGCAGACAATAAAAATAATAGTTTTAGGGGTGGTGGCTTTTGGAATAAGTACAGCAGCAGGAGTTATTATAGGCAAAATAATGTATAAAGTTAGTGGAGGGAAAGTTAATCCCCTTATAGGTTCAGCAGGGGTATCTGCTGTACCTATGGCTGCTAGAGTATCCCAAGTGGTTGGACAACAGGAAGATCCAGGAAACTTTTTACTTATGCATGCCATGGGACCGAATGTATCTGGAGTTATAGGGACTGCTGTAGCAGCGGGGGTTTTACTTACTTTATTTGGATAAATAGTTAAGAGTATCTGTAAATTATAATTTACAGATACTCTTTTTTAACTTATAATTGTTTGTATATATGCTAATGAATAATAAAAAGATTTATTTACATAATAATAAAATACATAATATAAACTTACTTTAATTTTTATGAAAGTGGTGGTACGGGTGATTTTAGTTTTAGATGCAGGAAATACTAATATAGTTTTGGGATTATATAAGAATAAGGAACTCATAGCTGATTGGAGAATTTCTACAGACCCATTAAGAACTGCAGATGAATACGGAATTCAAGTAATACAACTATTTTTACAGAGTAAATTAGATCCATCTGATGTAGAAGGAGTAATAATATCTTCTGTTGTTCCTAATATAATGTATTCAGTAGAGCATATGATAATTAAATATTTTGAAATAAAACCTATAATAGTAGGACCAGGAGTTAAAACTGGTATAAATATTAAATATGATAATCCAAAAGAAGTGGGAGCTGATAGAATAGTAAATGCTGTAGCTGCCCATGATAATTATAGAAAACCTTTAATAATAATTGACTTTGGCACAGCAACTACATTTTGTGCAGTAACTGTGGCAGGAGATTACTTAGGAGGAACTATCTGTCCAGGAATAAAAATATCTTCTGAAGCTCTATTTCAAAGAGCTGCTAAGTTACCAAGATTTGAATTAATAAAGCCTAATACAGTAATATGTAAAAATACTGTGTCAAGTATGCAAGCTGGTATGATTTATGGATATGCAGGTTTAGTAGATTGCATAGTTAAAAATATGAAGAAAGAAATGATGGATTTAGGAGAAAATGAACCCTATGTGGTTGCTACAGGTGGTTTAGCAAAACTTATAAGTGAAGAAGCAAGATCAATAGATGTTATTGATCCATCACTAACTTTAGAAGGATTAAGATTAATATATGAAAAAAACAGGGAGCAAATATTTTAAATGGAGATAGGAGATTTAAAATTTAATAATAATGTATTTTTAGCTCCATTAGCTGGGGTTACAGATATAGCTTTTAGGGGTCTATGCAAAAATATGGGTTGTGGTCTGGTATATACGGAAATGATTAGTGCAAAGGCTCTTTATTATGATAGTAAAAAAACAAAAGATATGCTTAAAGCTTCCCCAGATGAAGTCCCTATAGCTGTTCAAATATTTGGAAGTGACCCTAATGTAATGGCAGAGGTGTGTAATTATTTTAATGAAGATAACAATATTTGTTTAGTGGATATAAATATGGGATGCCCAGCTCCCAAAATAGTTAAAAATGGGGATGGATCTGCTCTTATGAGAAATCCTAAATTGGCATCTGATATAGTAACAAGTATAAAAAAAATTAGTAAAAAACCTGTAACTGTGAAATTTAGAAAAGGTTTTAGTAATGATAGTGTGAATGCAGTGGAATTTGCTAAATTTTTGGAAGATGCAGGTGCAGATGCGTTAACTGTACATGGGAGAACTAGGGAACAGATGTATGAGGGAAAGGCAGACTGGAATATTATTAAAAGAGTAAAAGAGGCAGTAAATATACCTGTTATAGGGAATGGGGATATTTTTACTCCAGAAGATGCTATTAAAATTACCCGGGAAACTTTATGTGATGGTATAATGTTGGGCAGAGGATCACTAGGTAATCCTTGGATATTCAGGCAAATTGAACAAAAATTAAAAGGAAATTTAATTTCTACACCTAATCCACAAGAGGTAATAGAAGTATGTATAAAACATTATAAAAATGCTTTGTACTATCATGGGGAGAGTAAAGCGGTAAGAGAAATGAGAAAACATATAGCATGGTATATAAAGGGGTTAAGACATTGCAATAAAATTAAAGAACAGATAAATGTGGAGAAGGACTATAAAAAAGTTTTAAATATATTAGAACTATATAAAAAGGAATTAGCTGAATTTCCTTTAAACTAAGATCATATAATTTATAGATATTATTAATTAGGATAATTTTAAATGGAGCCTATCATATATATAAATGCCTATAGAGATTTAAATATGTATAATAAGTTTAATTTAATAAGTAACATAAGAGATAGATTTAAAATAACTCTTATGGGGGATAACTTTATAAGTGATTTAAATCTTCATATAGCTAATGTAAATTTTCCTTTAAATATAAATAAGCGAGCATATAAAAAAAATATGCATATTGCTAAAAAATTTGTAAGAGGTAGTAAATTATATATGGCACCTAATGTATGTAATAAGTTTGATTATTACATTTATAATGATTTCCAGAAAAAGTTATATGGATATACTGTGTCTAAAAGTATTCAATTGGCGTTAAGAATGCAAGGAAAAAGTATTAAAAGTAGTTGTATTGTAGTATATGATTCAGCGGATAATGAAATTTTTGATACCATTTTACAAATATCTAGAATAGCTGGTTTCCTAGTGTTTTTAACAGAGGATGTTAAAAGGTCTCAATTAATTTCTGATTATATTATAGCAAACTTTGGTACTTCACCAATAGTTACAAGGGATAAGGAATATGCTTTTAAAAATAGTGACTTTATTTTAACTACTAGGGAAATTAATTTAATCACTAAGGTGCCCATATGGTATTTTGATAATTTGTATACCCCGGTAGATATTAAAGGCAACATACTGAATAATGCAACGTATATAACTCCTTGGCAATATCCTTTAAATAAAGATGTTTCAATATCACTTTTAGGTGCTTTATTATGTCAGATGGGAGAAAATAATATAGAAACATTGTTAAAGTCTAATGATATATATATTGATAAGATAAAATTTAATGAAAGTATTATAGCATTTAAATAGTATATAAGTTGACATAAAAATAGTGCTGATTTATAATAACTTAAATGATTACGTGGGTATTAATTAAGAAGACTAATGCATAAAGAGCTAAAGAATATAATAATATATAAAAAGTAAATTCAGTAAAAAGATTTAAAAGGGGAGAAAAAAATGAGTGAATCAAAAAAATATGTGATGACTTATGAGGGAGTAAAGAAATTAGAGGAAGAATTGGAGTTTCTTAAAACAGTTAAAAGAAAAGAAATAACAGAAAAGATAAAGGTTGCACTGTCTTTCGGAGACTTAAGTGAAAATGCTGAATATGATGAGGCTAAAAATGAGCAAGCGTTCGTTGAAGGTAGAATAATTCAACTTGAAAAGATGCTAAAAAATGCTACTATAGTAGATGAAAGTGAAATTCCTGAAAATACAGTAGGGGTTGGAACAATTGCCAAGGTTCTAGACTATGAATTTAATGAGGAAGTAGAATTTTCAATAGTTGGTTCTGCAGAAGCAGATCCTATGGAAAATAAAATATCTAATGAGTCTCCAGTTGGAAAGGCATTAATTGGGAAAGAAGTAGGAGATGAATTTGAGGTGACAATTCCAGATGGAGTAAATAGATATAAAATACTATCTGTTAGAAGAAATTAATGGAGGAATGCAAGAATGTCAAATGAAGAAAAGAATCTTATAAAAGAAGAACAAGAATTTAATCAGTTGATTAAAGAAAGAAGACAAAAGTTGTTTGATCTTCAAGAAGCGGGTAAGGATCCTTTCGATGTATATAAAATAAATAGAACTCATACATCTAAAGAGGTAAAAGAAAACTATGAAGAATTAGAGAGTAAAGAGGTAACTGTAGCAGGGAGACTTATGTCTAAAAGAGTTCATGGAAAAGCTGGTTTTTCAGATATACATGATAGATATGGTAAGATTCAGTTATATATAAAGATTAATGATGTTGGAGAAGAAAAGTTAAAAGAATATAAATCATTTGATATTGGTGATTTTGTGGCTATTACGGGTACAGTGTTTAAAACAAGGACAGGAGAGGTTTCAGTACATATAACTGATTTCAAATTATTAGCTAAATCTTTAAAACCATTACCAGAAAAGTGGCATGGTTTAAAGGATCCTGATTTAAGATATAGACAAAGGTATGTAGATTTAATAATAAACCAAGATGTTAGAGATACATTCTTTAAGAGAACTGCTATTATAAAAGCAATGAGAGAGTTCCTAGATGAAAGAGACTTTGTAGAAGTTGAAACACCTATACTTTCACCTATAGCTGGTGGAGCGGCAGCGAAACCATTTATAACTCATCATAATGCATTAAATATAGATATGTATTTAAGAATAGCTACAGAATTATACTTAAAAAGACTTATAGTTGGTGGATTTGAAAAAGTATACGAGATTGGAAGAAATTTTAGAAATGAAGGAATAGACGTAAGACATAATCCCGAATTTACAGCTATTGAATTATATGAGGCTTTTGCTGACTATAATGATATGATGGAAATTACAGAAAATATGGTGGCATATATTTGTGGAAAAGTTTTAGGAACAACTAAAGTAACTTATGAAGGAACAGAAATAGATTTTACACCACCATGGAACAGAATAACTATGGTAGATGCAGTAAAGAAATATAGTAATGTAGATTTTGATAATATCAATACCCATGAGGAAGCAAGGGAGATAGCAAAAGAAAAACATATTGAATTAAAGAAAGAATTAAAAGATTGTACAAAAGGTGATATATTAAATGCATTCTTTGAAGAATTTTGTGAACATGAATTAATTCAACCTACGTTTGTTATGGACTACCCAGTAGAAATATCACCTCTTACTAAAAAGAAGAGAGGAAATGAAGAATATACTGAAAGATTCGAAGGATTTATATTTGGAAGAGAGATATGTAATGCATACTCTGAGTTAAATGATCCAATAGTTCAAAAAGAAAGATTTGTACAACAGCTAAAGGAAAGAGAACTTGGCGATGATGAGGCATATATGATGGACGAAGATTTTATAAATGCATTGGAGATAGGTATGCCTCCAACAGGTGGTTTGGGAATAGGAATAGATAGATTGGTTATGTTTTTAACAGATTCCTCATCTATAAGAGATGTATTATTATTTCCAACAATGAAGCCAACTAAATAAGTAGGTTAGTAAAATCAATAATTGTAAATGGTTATATGCAAAAGTTACGACCGATTTACGACACAAATAAGAGAATACGTTCAGAAATATAGGATTATAACGGTTGGGCGAATGTCTAACCGTTTTTTCTAGGAAAAATATAGATAGTATAGAAGGTAAAGAGGTGTATCATGGCAAAGAAAGAGATAAAAACTGACTTATGGGTAAGAGACCTATTAAAAGAAGCAAATATTGATTTAGAACCACAGGGTAGTTCAATAAAAGAATTAAACGAAGCACTTAAAACAGCTTCCAAAAGTGGCACTGGGAACGTTGGATTTCCCGAATATATAGGTATTGTCAAAGATTTCATTATTGTAATTGAAGATAAAGCCGAACTTAATAAGCATGTAAAACTCAATGGAACTATTATCAGTCTAGAAACACAAGCGGTCAAAAATTATGCTGTGAATGGTGCTTTGTTCTATGCAAAGCATTTGATTAATAATACAAGTTACCGAAAGGTGCTTGCTTTTGGTATTTCTGGAAGTGAAAGACGCCATAGGATAAGTCCTATATTTGTGGATGATACAGAATATTATAGAGAGCTACCAGAAGTAGAATCGTTCATATCCTTTAATGATAAGAATATAGAAGAATACTATGTCAAAGAGATATTACAAGAAAAGACTGATATTGAAAAAGAGACTACGGAAATTTTAAAAGATGCCGCTACTTTACATGAGGATTTGCGTAACTATGGTAATTTAAAAGATATTGATAAGCCTTTAGTGGTATCTGGAATACTGCTTGCACTGAATGAATCGGAACATAAGAATTTTAGTGTTGAGAGCCTTAACGGTGACAATCTAAAGACTGATGGACAGAAAATTTATGAAGCTATTGAAGCGAACCTAAAGAGAGCGCAGGTCGCACCAGATGTTAAGAGAGATAAGGTATTAAGTCAGTTCTCTATCATCAAAGATACTACTATATTGAATCAGGTTAATGTTACTTTAGGCAAAACTCCATTAAAGTATTACACAGAGTTTTTATATGAACATATCTATAAATGCATCAAATATACAAGGTCAGCCGAAGATTATCTTGGTCGATTTTATGGAGAGTTTATGAGCTATAGCGGTGGAGATGGACAAACACTTGGTATTGTACTTACACCTAAGCATATTACAGAGCTTTTCTGCGACTTGTTAGAACTAAAGGCTACGGATATAGTGCTTGACCCGTGTTGTGGTACAGCAGGTTTTCTTATAGCTGCAATGCATAATATGTTTAATCAAATCATTGTAAGTAAAGGGTTGAACACAAAGGAAGAGATTGAATCAGACCCAGATATAAAGAGCATCCGAAAGAATCAGCTTCATGGATTTGAATTACAATCATATATGTTTACTATTGCAACAACAAACATGATATTGCGTGGCGATGGTAAGAGCAACATTATCAATGCCGATTTTCTAGCACAAGAGCCAGATAAATTGCAGTTAAAGGGTTCTAACGTTGGAATGATGAACCCGCCATATTCACAGGGTTCAAAGAGGAATCCGAATTTATATGAAATCAGCTTTACGGAGCATCTTTTGGATTCTCTAGTCTCTGGTGCTAGATGTGCTGTGATTGTTCCTCAATCTTCTATGACTGGAAAAACAAAGGAAGAGAAGGCTGTTAAGACTAACATATTAAAGCATCACACTTTAGAGGGTGTAATTACACTCAATAAAGATACATTTTATGGAGTAGGAGTTATGCCATGTATAGCTATATTTACAGCAGGAGAACCACATCCTAAAACTAAGGAATGTAAGTTTATTAATTTTGAGAACGACGGATACAAGGTAGCTCCACATATAGGTTTGATTGAGACAGAATTAGCAAAAGATAAGAAACAACATCTTCTTGACGTGTGGTTCAACAGAATAGAAGCTGAAACAAAATTCTGTGTTACATCAACCGTTGAAGCGGAGGATGAATGGTTGCATAGTTATTACTACTTCAATGATGAAATTCCTACTATTGAGGAATTTGAAAAGACTATCGGAGATTATTTATCTTTTGAATTTTCTATGATAATGAAGAATAGACAATATCTATTTAATAAAGAAGAGGATAAATAATATGGATAATATAAAGTGGAAAGAATTTCAATTTGATGATATAAATTTGCAGATTATAAATTCTAAGGCATATCACTCTGCAAATATCACTGAATGTGAGAATAGTGAAACAGGTATACCATATTTGACAAGAACACAATTTAATAATAGTTTTAATTGTTGCGTTAAAAATGGAGAATATAAACTTAATCCTTCAAATACTATATCCTTTGGTGCTGAAAGTGCCTGCTTTTTCTATCAACCATATAAGTATATAACTGGCAATAAAATGTATTATATTCAAAGTGAATATATAAACAAATATATAGGACTATTTTTAAGATGTTCATTACAGTCCTGTGTTGAAGGTTGCTTTTCGTTTGGAAATGGTATGATTCCAGAAAGAGTGAAAAAGAAAAAGATTATGTTACCAATAAATCACAACGAAGAACCTAATTGGGAATACATGGAACAATATATGATTACTCTTGAAGCAGAAAAAAAGGATAGATATATTTGTTATTGTAAATTTGAATTAACCCAAATGCAACAAAAGTATTTACCTGATTTAGAGTCTGTTCAATGGAGATATTTTCTTGTTAATGATGTATTTCATAAGCCACAAAGGGGAAAACGTATTGTAGAGAAGAATCACATAGTGGGAAATACACCTCTTGTATCATCTTACGGACAAGAAAATGGCATAACTAATTTTATTGGCAATGAAGAAAAGGTAAAAAAGTTTACAGATTGTCTTAGCATTGCAAACGGAGGTTCATCCGCAGGAAAGACTTTTTATCATCCATATACCTTTATTGCCGCAGACCATGTAACTCAATGTTGGAATAAAGAATTGAACAAGTATCAATATCTCTTTCTTGCTACAGTGATGACTAAAGCATTAACTGGAAAATATAGTTTTAGCCATGAAATATCAGACCCTCGACTTGCAAAAGAAAGAATCATGTTACCTGTAACGGAATCTGGAGAACCTGATTATAATTATATGGAACAATATATAAAAAATTTAATGATAAAGAAATATCAGAGTTATCTTGATTATGTAGAATAGAATAAATAATAGAAGTGTATTAGTTTTAAAAGAGAGACTGCCTTAATTAGGTAGTCTCTCTTTTAAGTTCCTCAAGGTATGCTGATTGTATTTTTTCTAATGATACAATATAAGTAGATGAAGCGTTGATTAGTTGAGAGAAAAAATTATTTGAGTTGTATATATTGTTCCTTTCAACTAATAGTTCGCCACATTTGGATAAATCAGAGAATATTAGGTCTCTTACACGTAATCCTAAAGAAGATTCATTAGGCGCAAATTGAAGGAGCATTGGAATGAATAATTGTTCTATAAAAGTATGCTGAAATACCTTGTTAATTTTATGGAACGAGTCTGTGGAGTAGGCAAATTTAATAAAAATATTTGTAAATTTATATTTACATTTTGTATAAAGAAATGCAAGTGCTTCATCTCTTGCCGAGTCTATGTTATTGATAACATCATCTTCATATATTCCATATAACAATGCAGGGTATTTGTTATTGGGAGAAAATAAGATACTCCGATATGTACTGTACTTAGCATACGGGATATAGTCGCAAAGGTACAGTTCTTTATCAATATTATTCGGGTTGGATTGATAGGACACTTCATCCCATAGCAACTCAAATAATAATGGTAAATAGCATTCAATTTCATCATCTGTTCCCCATAGGATTTCTTTTCTATTTTTAAAGGGCAGTTTTGCTAAAAGTCCATCAGGTTCACCAAAATCATCACAATTTTCAAGGACAGCATCAGTAATCAAAAATCTGTTATTTTTCGTTCTATTGTTGTTAATAATCCAACTAATTTGTTTACTATCACGCAGATATATTTCACGATGTGTAAGTTTAGATTCAGTTACTTTTTCTTTAATGCGGTTAGAAGCTCTACAATAAAAAAATTCTAATATAACATCAATATTCATGTACTCTCTCCTTTGGGTAGGTATTAAAAACAGAATATCACAAAAAACTTCCGACAACAATACCTACTAATGATGATATTATAAGTTTATCGGAAGGTATAACCGAATAAAGCTTATGAGGATATCATCAAAGGCGGAAAGGAGAAAAGGATTATGGTAGTTAAAATAGTAGGTGTTCAAAATTTAAATTTCACTAACAATAGTGGAGAAGTAATCAAAGGAATGAACATTTTTGTTGCCTTTAAGGATGAGAATGTAGAAGGTTTGAGAACAGAGAAGTTCTTTCTGAAAGACGGACTAAATATTCCTAAAGACATAAAGTCAAATGAAACAATTGACATTTGCTTTAATCATAAAGGCAAAATTGAAATGATTAATAAGGCATAATAAATGTCTGAGTAATTTAAGCAGGTGAAGTAGTAATAACTCTACTTCATCTGCAATTATATAAAAATTAAAAGGAGGACTTCGATTGGATAAAGATGCATATTTGGCTCGTCAGCGTAACAGAAAAAAACAAATGTTAAGATTTAAGTTAGGAGTATCTCAGTTAATAAACAAACCTCTATTAAATTTATTCTGGATTCTAATAGCAGTATTTGCAGTATTATTAATATTTTTTAAAGATAAGTTGATGAATGGTCTTGATGTACCACATATATTAGCTCCAGCATTTGAATTTGCTATGAATTTTGCAGTAATAATTTTGCCTATTTTATTATCATGGTATCTTATAGAAATAGTAGCTGAAAAAACTGCTATTCGTGATGAAGCAAATTTAATATTAGTTTTTCATAGTAAGGTTTTAAAAGCTGGGCATCCAATATTAATTAGTAAGAAGAAGGTTAAAGGTACTAATGTAATTGTAAGAGAGTTTTTTACTTATATTCCATATAACACGTGGCTTGAATATAAGGATGCTATTGCAGATGTAATGAACGTTCATTTTGTTGAAGAGATTCAATATGGTGGTAATCATGACGGAAATAGAATTGTGTTAAAGACAGCTAAAGGCAGAAAGGCTATTCAAAGGGATGTAATGTATGATGAAAGCTTCTAATATCTTGCTTGGTTATGATTTTGATAAATGGTATGGTTATGGAGCAAAAGAAGCTATTACAACAGATGTATCGAAGAAATTCAATAGTCACACACTCGTATGTGGTATGTCAGGAAGTGGTAAGAGCTTTTTGACAAATATACTATTCGCAAGATTGTGCCTTGAAAATGGTTCAGAAGGACAAGTGTATTTTGCTGACTTTAAACAGGATGACCAGTTTTCACATTTAAGAAATTGTCCTAGATACTATCCTTATGATAAATCTATAGAGGCATTAAATACAGTTTATGAAATATTGCATAATAGACAGTCAAGGAAAGATAAATCACGTTATCCTATAACCCTTATTTGGGATGAATATATGGCAAATATTTTATCTATTCAAAATACAGATAAAAAGAAAGCGGATGAAATAATGCGTAAAGTTTCAGAAATTCTTATGCTAGGACGTTCACTTGGTGTTAGATTAGTAATATCGTGTCAGAGACCAGATGCATCTGCTTTTCCATCTGGAAGCAGGTTGAATTATGGAGTAATAATCATTGTTGGTGCTCCTATTAGAAGTATATATGAAATGCTTATACCTAAAGAATATATTGATAGAATAGGTGAAAGGGAATTTATGGTAGGAGAAGGTGTTGTTTTGTTGCAGGGGTCACAATTAGAGTTTATAAAAATACCATTGATACGTGATGTAGAAAAAATGCAACAGATTTGCATTAATGCACTAACAAAATAATGCTTAGGTGCAGGGCGGTGGCGAAGCCACAAGCCCTTGCACACTGTTGGTTAGTATTACCCAACAGTGCACAAACAGTCTAAAACCTTGTAAATTCAACAGTTTCAAGTTGTTCACATCAATAAACAAACTGCACAGAAGGAGGGAAAAGTTATAGATACGCAATCCTATATGTACCAATTAACAATTAATGCTCCTATTGAAAAAGGATTCACGCATGAATATATTACTGAAATTATAAGGAACAACTTTAAGACTATATCATATTTTTGCATGGCTGATGAAGAAGGCTCACAGTTTCATACACATATTTATGTGGTATTTGCTTCAAGAGTTAGATTCAGTATGATAAAGAGATACTTCCCAGAAGCTCATATTGAAAAATGTAGAGGGTCTGTATCGGACAACGTAAACTATATTAAAAAGTCAGGAAAATGGGAGTTAGACGAATCTAAGCAGGAAAAGAAGATTGAAGGTACTTTTGAAGAGTATGGAACACAACCGCCAGACAGTAGGGGCAAAAGAAGTGATATGTCTGACTTATATCAAATGGTACTAGATAATATGACAAATGCTGAAATATTGGCTACTAATCAAGATTATATATTGCAAATTGACAAGCTAGATAAAATTCGTACCACAATATTAACTGAAAGATTTAAAGAAACCGTTAGACTTGATTTACAAGTTATATATATAAGTGGTGCAACTGGTACTGGTAAAACAAGAGGCGTGTTAGAAGATAACGGATATTCAAATGTATATAGAGTAACTGACTATTTGCATCCATTTGATGGATACAATTGTCAATCGGTTATATGCTTTGATGAGTTTCGTTCTTCACTCAAATTAAAAGAAATGCTTATGTACTGTGATATTTACCCTATTGAATTACCAAGTAGATATACAAATAAATTTGCTTGCTATAATAAGGTATATATTGTATCGAATTGGTCGCTTGAAAAACAGTATTTAGAGACTCAAAGGGAAGATGAGGAATCATGGAAAGCTTTTTTAAGAAGAATACACAAAGTGGTTATTTATGATTCAAAAGGAGATAAAAAAGAGTATATGTCCGTAAGAGAATATCTTGATAGAAAAAATGATTTTATGGAAGTTGATAATGTAAAATTCCCTTTTGATTAGAAAGGAGGAATCTCTATAAATAAAAAAATACCTATATGGGAAAAATCAAATCTTACGTTAGAAGAGGCTTCTGCATATTTCGGTATTGGGGTTAATAAATTGAGAGATTTAACCAATGCGAAAGATTGCAGATATGTGATATGGTGTGGAAATAAACGTCTTATTAAAAGGAAATTGTTTGATGAATATTTAGAAAAGACGTACTCGATATAATTTACAAAAGATGTGTTTTACTGTAGACGAAGAGAACATTCTTAGGTTATAATAAATATGAGCGTGTTCTCTTTATCGTTATGAAAGGAGAATTATCATGGCAGTAGAGAGACGCAAAGATAATAAGAAAAGAGTTTTAAAGGAAGGCGAATACCAAAGAGCTAATGGTACGTTTGAATATAAGTGGAGAGATAAAATTGGAAAACGTCATTCCATTTACGCAAAAACACTTGATGAACTTAGAGAAAAAGAAATAGATGTTTTGAGAGATGCATTAGATGGAATCAGGGCGAATAAGAAAGATTTGACTATCAATGATTTATATAATTTGTGGGTGCAAATTAAGAGAGGATTGAAGGACAATACTTTTCAAAATTATAAATATATGTACACACAGTTTGTAGAGCCTGATTTCGGTAATATGAGAATTGCAGATTTAAAAAGAACTGATGTAAGAGCTTTTTATAATAGGCTTGCTGATGAGCAACACATAAAAACATCAACAATTGATTGCATTCATACAGTATTGCATCAGGTTATTGAACTTGGTGTTGAAGATGACTATTTGAGATACAATCCTTCTGATAATGCATTGAAAGAACTTAAAAGGGCTCATAACAATGATTCGGTTAAAAGGAGAGCGTTGACAGTTCCAGAACAGGAATTATTTGAGGGATTCTTGAAGGAAAAGGCACAATATAATAAATGGTATCCTATTTTTACAGTTATGTTATGGACTGGTTTAAGAGTGGGAGAAATTACAGGCTTGCGTTGGTGTGATATAGATTGGGAGGAAGAAACAATTAGTATTAATCATACGCTTGTTTATTATAGCAGAGGTAAAGATGATGGATGTGCTTTTGCAGTAAATACACCAAAAACAAAAGCAGGGGAGAGAATGGTACCTATGTTGCCAAAGGTTAAAGAAGCCTTTCTATTGGAAAAGCAGAATCAAGAAGAATTGAGAAATAAATGTACTGCTGTTGTTGATGGATATACTGATTTCATTTTTATCAATCGATTTGGTGGAGTTCAGCATCAGGGAACTCTTAATAAGGCATTGAGAAGGATTATAAGAGATTGCAATTACGATATATTGGATAATAAGCAAGGAGATAAAGAAGTAACTTTTTTGCCGAAATTCAGTAATCACTCATTGAGACATACATTTACAACAAGAATGTGTGAAGCAGGTATTAATATTAAAGCAATGCAGGATATTCTCGGTCATGCAGATGCAGAGACAACAATGAATATTTACGCGGAAGCCACAAAGGATTTAAAACGTGCTGAGTTGATTAATTTTGAAGATTACTTTAATGTACAAAAGGTTGTTCAAACTGGCAAAGTGTAACTTACGACTACTTTACGACTAACTTACGACTATTTATAAAGAATTAAGAAGAGTTATAAAATGAAGATGAAAAAAGAGCATTATTAAATAGGGATATAAAGAGATGTAAAAGGTAGTAAATTATTCGGCAGGATTTCCCAACAATGAAACCAAATAATAATCAATAGTAAAGTGATTAAGGTTGTGTGTTTTTCTATTAGACACACAATCTTAAAAATTATTTTTGAGAATTGCTTGCATTTATAAAAAAATATGATATAATAAATAATGTAATAAACGTTCCGTGGTAGCTCAATGGTGGAGCATTCGGCTGTTAACCGAAGGGCTGAAGGTTCAAATCCTTTCCACGGAGCCATTTTTATTTTTTGAAAATATTATTGACATTTTAAAAATAATTGATAAAATATATATTAAACTGAATAAAAGCACGATGATTAGGAAAAGTAATAGTAGAATTTTTTTAGAGAGGCTAAGGTTGGTGGAAATAGCTAAGATTTTACTATGAAGGGAACCTTTGAGTGTATGAGTTTAGTAAAGTAGGGCTATTGCCAAAAAGGGTGGAACCGCGGAAATTTTTTCGTCCCTTGAGGTAAGGGCTTTTTTTTTATTTAAATTTATTATTTAAATATAAGAGGAGGAATAAATTATGGCTTTAAAAAAATCTATGGATAAAGTAGTAGCTTTAGCAAAAAATAGAGGATTTGTGTTTCCAGGGTCAGATATATATGGAGGGTTAGCTAACTCTTGGGATTATGGCCCTATAGGAGTTGAATTAAAAAACAATGTAAAAAAGGCTTGGTGGAGAAAATTTGTTCAGGAAAGTCCGTATAATGTAGGTCTTGATAGTGCTATACTTATGAATAGTCAGGTTTGGGTAGCATCTGGACACGTGGGAGGTTTTTCCGATCCTTTAATGGATTGTAAGGAGTGTAAGGCAAGATTTAGGGCAGATAAAATAATAGAAGATCATATGACATCAAATGGAGTAGAAATAGCAAGTGCTGATGGTTGGACTAATGAAGAATTAAAAGAATATATTGTAACTAATAAGATAGTTTGTCCAAAGTGTGGTAAGGATAATTTTACTGATATAAGAAAATTCAATTTGATGTTTAAAACATATCAGGGAGTTACAGAGGATGCCAAATCAGAGATATATTTAAGACCAGAAACTGCCCAAGGAATATTTGTTAATTTCAAAAATGTTTTAAGAACTTCTAGAAAAAAGATGCCTTTTGGTATAGCACAAATTGGAAAATCTTTTAGAAATGAAATAACACCAGGTAATTTCACATTTAGAACAAGAGAATTTGAACAAATGGAACTAGAGTTTTTCTGTGAACCTGGAAAAGATTTAGAGTGGTTTAAGTATTGGAAAGATTACTGCTGGAACTTCTTGTTAAATTTTGGAATAAAAAAAGAGAATTTAAGATACAGAGATCACTCACAGGAGGAGTTATCTTTTTATAGTAATGCTACTTCAGATATAGAATATTTATTCCCATTTGGTTGGGGAGAATTATGGGGAGTTGCTGATAGAACAGATTATGATTTAAAACAACATATGGAGCACTCAGGACAGGATTTAACATATTTAGATCCTACTACTAACGAAAAGTATATACCATATTGTATAGAACCATCTTTAGGTGCTGACAGAGTAACTCTTGCATTTTTAGTAGATGCTTATGATGAAGAGGAATTGGAAGGTGGAGATATAAGAAATGTATTACATTTCCATCCAGCAATAGCTCCGTTTAAGGCTGCGGTACTTCCTTTAACTAAAAAACTTTCTAATAAAGCTACAGAGGTATATAGTTTATTAACAAAATACTTTAATGTGGATTATGATGAAGCAGGAAGCATTGGTAAAAGATATAGAAGAGAAGATGAAATAGGTACTCCATACTGTATTACTGTAGATTATGATACTCTTGATGACAATACTGTAACAGTAAGGGATAGAGATACTATGAAACAGATTAGATTAAGTGTGGATGAATTGGTTAAATTTATTGAAGAAAAAATTATTTTTTAAAATAGTTTATAAAAAATGTGGCATCATTAACATTGATGTCACATTTTTTAATATTCTTAAGTAACAAAAAAGAAAAAAATACCGGATGAATCTCATCCGGCTAAATAGGGTTTAATCATGGGGATATGTTATATGTTCAATTAAAACTTGGGGAATTATATTAATGTTTCCTTACGGCACATTTATAAGTATAGCACATATAGATATTATTTTGCAATAGATGATAATAAAGTCTTTAAATTAAATATTTTCGCACAATTTCGACGTAGTTATACTTATTTTTTTAACGATATTTGTAGATATTTGAGCAATAAAAACTCTACAAACTATTAATCATATATTATAAAAATGATATAATTTAATTTAAAGGTTATAACTTAATTTTCGGAGGTCAATTATGAATAAGGATTTTAGTGAATTTAAGAAAAATATAAAAGGTAAAAAGATAGCAGTAGTAGGAATAGGGATAAGTAATAGACCATTAATAAATTTTTTAATTAAACTTGGAGGAGAAGTTACTGCATTTGACAAAAAAGATAGAGAACAATTAGGGAGTATAGTTAAAGATTTAGAGGGGAAGAATGTTAAACTTATATTAGGGTCAAATTATTTAACTTATCTTACCGGGTTTCATATCATATTTAAAACACCGTCTATGAGGATAGATAGCAATGCTTTATTAAAAGCTAAAAATGAAGGAGCATATATTACATCTGAAATAGAGGAATTTATAAGATATTGTCCTAGTAAGATTTTCGGGATAACAGGAAGTGATGGAAAAACAACAACTACTACTTTGGTAAGTAATATGCTTAAAGAGGAAGGGTATAAAACATGGGTTGGTGGAAATATAGGGATACCATTATTTTCACAAATAGAAAATATAAAAAAAGAGGATAAAGTAGTATTAGAACTATCTAGTTTTCAACTTATGACTGTTACCGAACCTGTAGAGGTGGCCCTTATAACAAATTTATCACCTAATCACTTAGATATACATAAGGATATGGAAGAATATATAGATGCAAAGAGAAATATTTTTAAATGGCAAAGGAATAATGATGTAGTAATACTTAATAAAGATAATAGTATTACTAATTCTATGACGGATGAAGCTGTTGGTGAATTAATTCAATTTAGTATAAAAGATAAATTGGATAAGGGTGCCTATTTTAAAAGTGATAAATTATATATTAATGAAGAAATGGTTTGTGATATAAATGAAATAAAATTAAAGGGCATGCATAACATAGAAAATTTATTAGCAGCATTTTGTTGTGTTAGTAGAGATGTATCTTTAAAAAGTATGAGGAAAGTTGCCACATCATTTACTGGGGTGGAGCATAGAATGGAATTTATAAGGGAGTATAATGGGGCTCTATATTATAATGATTCAATAGCTTCTAGTCCAACAAGGACTTTAGCAGGATTAAATGCTTTTAATGAAAAAGTAATTTTAATTGCTGGAGGATATGATAAAAAGATTTCCTTTAAAATTTTGGCCGAGGAAGGATATAGTTTCATAAAAAGACTTATTCTATTAGGCGATACGAAAGAAAAAATACAAAAAGAGTTTGAAAGGGTTATGAAGGAAAGTAATGTATATATACCTATAAATATAGTAGCTTCTCTTGAAGAGGCTATTGAAGTTTCTAAAAAGTATGCAAAAAAGGGGGACATTGTTACTCTTTCACCAGCATGTGCTAGTTTTGATATGTTTTCTAATTTCGAAGTAAGGGGAAACAGATTTAAAGAAATAGTTAATAGGTTATAAAAACTGTTATAGAAATTTTTAGTACAGTATATTGTATTAAAGACAGGCAATATACTGTATTATGTTATAATTTCTTTCAACTGTATCTGGTGTATCTTTATATATAAAACTTAGAAAAAAAAAGATATATTGAGAAAAAAACACATAATATTAGATTTTTCGGTAAATTATATGGGAGAAAATTAAACATTGTGTTAAAATAAATCATGTCGTCGCGAGAAACGATGATAACTGAGGAAAAAAAAGTCTTGACAGATTATTTGGTAAATGATAATATGTAAAAGTCTTTTAGATGAGTATTTGGTCTTTGAAAATTAAACAGAGAAGAATGAAACCAGTTAATTCTTAACACAAAGTGTTAAAATAGCGATGAGCTAAAAAAGATTAAACTTTTAAATTGAGAGTTTGATCCTGGCTCAGGACGAACGCTGGCGGCGTGCCTAACACATGCAAGTCGAGCGATGAAGCTCCTTCGGGAGT
>NZ_UYZZ01000023.1 GCF_900626095.1 Clostridium rectalis | reverse complement strand
ACTGTAAAAGAAAGGTATACAGCATGTGTATCTGATACTAATAGATATAACATGTTGGGTGATGGTTGGACAATTAATGTGATAGCGCACATTTTAAAAGGATTATGTTAGTGTTACAATTCAAAAATTGGAGGATGTAATATAATGAAAATAGAAAAAGTAAGTTTAAAAGATGATGGTTGTGCATTTTGTGATAGGGCAGAATATGATTTTTCAAGTGAAGATGTTAAAGTAAGTTATCCTTATGATTATGTTTATAAGCTTGAAATAGGAAATTATATTCATAGATTATGTGAAGATTGTTTAATTGAATTAAATGATAATATTAATAGTGTATTAAAATAAAAGGAGTTTGTTGGGTAAACGCCGGTGGTTCATATGAAGCATGGAATATAATATCAAAATATTGTAATGGGAGTAAGAAAAATATTGAACTTATTGATAAAGCACTACATGAATATATAGGTGAAGAAAATAGAATAAAGTTGTGTGAAGAACTTAAAATAAAAGGAAAAGAAAGAGAATTTTTAATTGAAGAAGGATTACAACCATAAGTCATAATACTAGTGTTTTACCATTATTAAACTAATATGTAAAGGTAGGTAAAAAATATGGAGGCATTAAATATAGAAAACCCTATATATACAGTTCATCAAGGAAAAAATTCAGGATTAATTAAAAAAGTATCCGAACTATACTTCAAGGAAGGAGATAAAATTGCAGATGTAACCTATGGTAAGGGTGTATTTTGGAAAGAAGTTGATAAATCTAAATTTGAAATAGTTGGTTCTGATTTGAAAACAGGTACAGATTTTAGGAAATTACCTTATAAAGATAATTCATTTAATCATAGTGTTATAGATCCACCATATGCAAGAATAACTAATTTAAAAGGTATGGTCGACTGCTACAATACAACAAGATTTACAACACATGAAAAAATAATAAAACTTTATGAAGATGGCTTAAAGGAGCTTATAAGAATAACCAAAGAGAAGGGATATATTCTGTGTAAGTGCCAGGATGAAATATGTGGAGGAAAGCAAAGATGGAGTCATATAGAGATATTTAATATAGCTTTAAAATTAGGATTGTACCCGAAAGATTTATTTATCCTGGTAAATGAAAAAAATCCTAAGCCAACATATAAGCAACAACATGCAAGGAAACTTCATAGTTACTTGTGGATTTTTCAGAAGTGAGGTAATGGAATTTGAGTAAAAAGTTAAGTGAAATAATTAAAGAATTAGAGGATAAAGGCGGTATAAAAGATTACTATTTACATCATCAATATTATACTGGTGAATTTGAACTTAATATAGAATTTGACAATTACATTTCAGATGAAATTTTAGAAAATAACGTTGAAAAAATTGAGGAATCATGTGCTTATTGGGAATAAAGTTACTACACAATACAAATAATGGGGGAGATAAAATGTTTAATAATAGATTTTGCTATAGAATAGCCAAAGAAGCCGAAGTTGGTTGGGATGAAGAATTGAAGGACTATTGTGAGGCTTATATCGAAACAACAATGCAAACCAAAAAAGAAATACCAGAAGAACTCAAAAGTGATATTGCAGAAAATCTAAAAATAGGATTAGCTGGTCAATTA
>NZ_UYZZ01000025.1 GCF_900626095.1 Clostridium rectalis | reverse complement strand
AATCAGTATCTGGTGATTATGGCTTGAAGGTAACACCCGTTCCCATACCGAACACGAAGGTTAAGCTTCAAAGCGCCGATGGTACTGCAAGGGAGGCCTTGTGGGAGAGTAGGTCGTCGCCAGGTAAAATTATGGCTGGATAGCTCAGTCGGTAGAGCAGAGGACTGAAAATCCTCGTGTCCCTGGTTCGATTCCTGGTCCAGCCACCAAAGTCCTATCATTTTGATAGGACTTTTTGTTTTAGGTAGAAAAGTATTTGAAAGTATGTCATAATTAGATTAATTTGTGTTTAGCAAAATTTAAACAAGAAGGAGAATAAAAAATGAAAGATAAAGTGTTAGCTATTTTGAATGGAAAAGAAATAACAGAAAAGGATTTACATGAAACTATAGCGAAATTTCCTCCAGAAAGGCAATCATATTTACAGACAGAAGAAGGAAAGAAACAGCTATTAGATGAGATAATAAGTTTTGAATTAATATATAATTATGCTAAAGAAAATGGAATGGAAGAAGATAAGGATTATATAGACCAATTACAAAAACTTAAGCGAGAAATATTAATACAGGTAACTATTGGGAAATTACTATCTAAAATAAATGTTACAAATGAAGAAATCGAAGAATTCTATAATAATAATAAGCAATTATTTAAAAATGAAGAGATGGTTACTGCAAAGCATATTTTAGTTAATACAGTAGAGGAAGCAAACAATATAGTAAATGAAATAAAGAATGGATTAGATTTTGAAGAAGCAGCAAAAAAATATTCAACATGTCCTTCCAAAGAAGCAGGTGGTAACTTAGGTGAATTTGGTAGAGGAAGGATGGTTCCAGAATTTGAAAAAGTAGCATTTGAATTAGAAGTTGGAGTTGTAAGTGAACCAGTTAAGACTCAATTTGGTTATCATATTATAAAAGTAGAGAATAAGAACCAAGAATCTGTTAAAACTTTAGAAGAAGTAAAAGATAATATAAAATATCAATTGGTACAACAGAGACAAAAAGAAAAATATATAGGATTTACTAATGAATTAAAAAATAAGTATTCTGTAGAATTAAAATAAGTTTTTAAATTATAGGGTATCCCAATTTTGGATACCCTGTTTTGATTAATTATATATAAATATAACAAAAAAATACATTTTTTAACTAATAGTAATTTTGTTCGATATATTTTATTGAAATAGGTTGACATAGGGGGAAAAATAAGGTACTATTAATAGCACAGCAGTTATTCAATTTAGTCAAAACTTTGTAAATTAAATTTTAAAAGTGTTGACATGAGATTAAATAAATGTTAATATATAAAAGTCGCTTGAGGGCGATGAGTTGATCTTTGAAAATTAAACAGAGAAGAATGAAACCAGTTAATTCTTAACACAAAGTGTTAAAATAGCGATGAGCTAAAAAAGATTAAACTTTTAAATTGAGAGTTTGATCCTGGCTCAGGACGAACGCTGGCGGCGTGCCTAACACATGCAAGTCGAGCGATGAAGCTCCTTCGGGAGT
>NZ_UYZZ01000026.1 GCF_900626095.1 Clostridium rectalis | reverse complement strand
CGGATTAACCCCTTTATTTTGGACAATATCTAATTAATTCTCGCCTTTTCTTATAATTACACCCTTACCTCAATATCAGTTAGCTGTTCTCCAGAATAGAGGTGGTAAAATTCATTAGGAGTCATATATCTTAAACTTGAATGCAATCTTCTATTATTATAAAAGTCAATAAAATCGTTTACTATTTTATATGCCTCTTTATACCTCTGAAATTCATTGCTTTTAAAACATTCATCTTCAAGTATTCTGTGGAAAGATTCTACATGAGCATTTTTATTCGGCGTTTTTACTGGTATTCTTTCATGTTCTAATTCAAGTTCTTCACAACAATTCTTAAATTTATAACTTACAAACTGTGGCCCATTATCAGTTCTTATAACGGGTCTTTTAACACCTTCTTCAAATAAATTTCTTCTAATTAAAGCTTGTCTTAATAATGCGGTAGCATCCTTAGCTTCACAATGAAAGCCCATATGGTAATCTACGATACTCCTGTCAAAAATATCTATAATATTTAGCATATAGAAGAATTTATCTTCTCCTTCAATATACCCATACTTGATATCCATTTCCCATAACTGATTTGAACCTGTTATAGTTCTATTGATAGCAATGCTACGCTTAACTTTAGGCTTTATAGATCTTTGGTCCTTTAATACATTAAGTTCTTTACATAACCTATATACTTTTTTATGATTTATAATAAGTTTATACTCACGTCTTAAATAGTGCATTATTTTTCTATACCCATAGTTTATACCATCACCATCTATAGTTTGTAGAATGTATTCCTTAATTTCCTCATCACAAACTTTTTTACCTTTTTGAATTAAAGAATATCCCTTTGGTTTGCCGCCTATCGGCGTATATTTTTCTTTGCCTTCTACACTTAAATTATAATAATAAGTTGATCTGGAAAGCTTAACTATTTTCAAGACAAAAACTGCATTATATCCTTGTTCTATATACTTTTTAGCAACGACTATTTTATCTTTAATTGAGGGTTGGCTTTTTTTATTAAGTCTTTAAGAATTGCTATTTCTAAGTCTTTTTCTCCCAATATCTTTTTTAAAGTATCATTTTCTTGTGTTATTTCTGTTATTTCTTTTTTAAAGTCATTTTCTCCCTCAATTAAAGCTTTTCTACCTGGTTTAATTTTTATGTTATCTTTTTCTTTAGAATTTTTAATCCATGTTCTTATTGTTGATTGTGAAATTCCATGTTTTCTTGAAACTAATGAAACATTGCCTACTTCTTTAACCTCATTTAGTATTGATTCTTTTAATTCTTTTGTATAACTTCTACCTCTCACAAGTTACCTCCAATTACTTTTCTTCATTATATCTAATGCATAAGCAATTGTCCAAG
>NZ_UYZZ01000028.1 GCF_900626095.1 Clostridium rectalis | reverse complement strand
CAAGGGAATAATGCCGTTTTTGAAAATTTAACAGTAAGAAATGTTGGGTTAGGAATATTATTAGGACAAAATACAGTTAATAATACTGCGGAAGCATTTTCAATCTGTAAGATTACAAATTTTAATGCGGCATAAAAATTTATACTTGGATAGGACAGAAATAGTATTGTAATAAACATTAAAGGGCTATCGCACTATAAAATTAGTGCGATAGTTTTTTATAAAATGATTTAACTATGAGATTTCAGTGGTTGTTTATGATATTTATTTAAGAAATTTTTCAAAAAATCCCTTATTTTTAGAGCCTTCTAATTGCTCCTTTATTGAGGAATTTTCAGTTTCTAATTCTCTTAAACTAGCCTCTAACTTTTTAGAATAATTTTTTATATATTCAAAATTTTGTTGTTTTTCTTCTAGTTGCTGTTTTATAGTTAAAACTTCAGTATCATATTTATTTCTTAAATTTGAAAAAATATGATTTTGGGATTTTTCTAAACTTTCTTTTACTTTATTATTTTCAAGTTCTAAATTTTTGTTTATATCATATAAATTTTTAATTTTATTTTCACTTTCTACAAGTTGTTTTTTTATATTTTTTATTTCTGTAATATGCTCTATTTTTATGTTTTCCATAGTTGTAATAGCATTATTCTGTAATTTATCTATTATGTTATTTAAATTTTTGTTTGAAATATTATTCTCTTCTATTTTTAATTTGAAAATTTCATTTTCGTTTATTTTGTTATCGAGCTGTGTTTTAAGTATTTTATATTTTTCATATTCTTTATTTAAGGTTTCTTTTAAAGATTGATTTTTATTTTCTAGTATATGTTTAGTTTCAAGTAAAGATTTATATTCAACTTCAATATTAGATTTTTCAATAGAGATTTTATTTATATTCTCAAGTAGATTATTAACATACATGTTTTTTTCTTTGAATTTTTCTGTAAGTAAAATTGATTTGTTCATTAAATCATGGTTTATAGTA
>NZ_UYZZ01000029.1 GCF_900626095.1 Clostridium rectalis | reverse complement strand
CAAGGGAATAATGCCGTTTTTGAAAATTTAACAGTAAGAAATGTTGGGTTAGGAATATTATTAGGACAAAATACAGTTAATAATACTGCGGAAGCATTTTCAATCTGTAAGATTACAAATTTTAATGGGGCATAAAAATTTATACTTGGATAGGACAGAAATAGTATTGTAATAGACATTAAAAACTATCGCACTAAAATATTTAGTGCGATAGTAATATATTATTTCAAATAAAAAACTATTTATAAGACTTATTGAAAAATTTGTCAAAAAAACCTTTGCTTTTAGAATTTTCTAACTGTTCCTTTATTGAGGAATTTTCAGTTTCCAACTCTCTTAAGCTAGCTTCTAATTTTTTTGAATAATTTTTTATATATTCAAAATTTTGTTCTTTTTCTTCTAATTGTTGTTTTATAGTTAAAACTTCAGTATCGTATTTATTTCTTAAATTTGAAAAAATATGATTTTGGGATTTTTCTAGGCTTTCTTTTATTTTATTATTTTCAAGTTCTAAATTTTTATTTATATCATATAAATTTTTAATTTTATTTTCACTTTCCACAAGTTGTTGTTTTATATTTTTTATTTCTGTAATATGCTCTATTTTTATGTTTTGCATAGTTGTAATAGCATTATTCTGTAATTTATCTATTATGTTATTTAAATTTTTGTTTAAATTATTATTTTCTTCTAATTTTAATTTTATGGTCTTATTTTCCTTTATTTTGTTCTCAAGCTGTGTTTTAAGAGAGTTATATTCATTTTCAATATTAGATTTTTCAATAGAGATTTTATTTATATTCTCAAGTAGATTATTAACATACATGTTTTTTTCTTTGAATTTTTCTGTAAGTAAAATTGATTTGTTCATTAAATCATGGTTTATAGTA
>NZ_UYZZ01000030.1 GCF_900626095.1 Clostridium rectalis | reverse complement strand
TGAGATTTCCCATAGCGTAAGCTAGTAAGACCCCTTGAAGAACACAAGGTTGATAGGTCAGAGGTGTAAGTACAGCAATGTATTCAGCTGACTGATACTAATAGGTCGAGGGCTTGATCTAATAAATATTACTTTGTGCAATTTTGAAAGAATAAGTTCTTTTAAAAAACAACAAAAAAGTTATTGACAAATAAATAGAAACAGATTATAATTTTAAAATGTAAGGTGAGTAAATTGTAGATCTGGTGATTATGGCTTGAAGGTAACACCCGTTTCCATACCGAACACGAAGGTTAAGCTTCAAAGCGCCGATGGTACTGCAAGGGAAGCTTTGTGGAAGAGTAGGTCGTCGCCAGGTATAGTATGGATCTTTAGCTCAGTTGGTTAGAGCAACCGGCTCATAACCGGTAGGTCCGGGGTTCGAGTCCCTGAAGGTCCACCATATGGGGGTATAGCTCAGTTGGGAGAGCACCTGCCTTGCAAGCAGGGGGTCAGGAGTTCGAATCTCCTTATCTCCACCATTTAAAAACATCTGTATAAACACAGGTGTTTTATTATCTCAAAATAAAAATTAACATAAATTGTCAGTATAAAAAATATTATAAAATTATGTTGACAAATGGAAAAACAGATGTTATTATGTAGAAGTCGCTTAAGGGCGATGGTTGATCTTTGAAAATTAAACAGAGAAGAATGAAACCAGTTAATTCTTAACACAAAGTGTTAAAATAGCGATGAGCTAAAAAAGATTAAACTTTTAAATTGAGAGTTTGATCCTGGCTCAGGACGAACGCTGGCGGCGTGCCTAACACATGCAAGTCGAGCGATGAAGCTCCTTCGGGAGT